>NZ_JAGP01000001.1 GCF_000526715.1 Hydrogenovibrio kuenenii DSM 12350
CAGCAACTGGTGGCGACATCAGTGCAAATGACACAGTGACCATGACGATCAACGGCCAAGAGTACACAGCGACAGTGCAAAAGCAATGGCACTTGGAGCGTGGATGTAGCCGGATCAGACCTAGCCGCGGATGCCGACAAAGGCTTCACAGCGAGTGTTGCGTCAACGGATGCCGCAGGCAACCCAGTGACGAGCACAGCGACTCACAGCTACACAGTTGATACCACAGCGGACAAAGGGACAGTCACCATCAACGACGTGACTTCAGACAACGTGATCAATGCCGCGGAGAGTGGACAAACCATCGCCGTGACAGGAACAGCAACTGGTGGCGACATCAGTGCAAATGACACAGTGACCATGACGATCAACGGCCAAGAGTACACAGCGACAGTGCAAAGCAATGGCACTTGGAGCGTGGATGTAAGCCGGATCAGACCTAGCCGCGGATGCCGACAAAGGCTTCACAGCGAGTGTTGCGTCAACGGATGCCGCAGGCAACCCAGTGACGAGCACAGCGACTCACAGCTACACAGTTGATACCACAGCGGACAAAGGGACAGTCACCATCAACGACGTGACTTCAGACAACGTGATCAATGCCGCGGAGAGTGGACAAACCATCGCCGTGACAGGAACAGCAACTGGTGGCGACATCAGTGCAAATGACACAGTGACCATGACGATCAACGGCCAAGAGTACACAGCGACAGTGCAAAGCAATGGCACTTGGAGCGTGGATGTAGCCGGATCAGACCTAGCCGCGGATGCCGACAAAGGCTTCACAGCGAGTGTTGCGTCAACGGATGCCGCAGGCAACCCAGTGACGAGCACAGCGACTCACAGCTACACAGTTGATACCACAGCGGACAAAGGGACAGTCACCATCAACGACGTGACTTCAGACAACGTGATCAATGCCGCGGAGAGTGGACAAACCATCGCCGTGACAGGAACAGCAACTGGTGGCGACATCAGTGCAAATGACACAGTGACCATGACGATCAACGGCCAAGAGTACACAGCGACAGTGCAAAGCAATGGCACTTGGAGCGTGGATGTAGCCGGATCAGACCTAGCCGCGGATGCCGACAAAGGCTTCACAGCGAGTGTTGCGTCAACGGATGCCGCAGGCAACCCAGTGACGAGCACAGCGACTCACAGCTACACAGTTGATACCACAGCGGACAAAGGGACAGTCACCATCAACGACGTGACTTCAGACAACGTGATCAATGCCGCGGAGAGTGGACAAACCATCGCCGTGACAGGAACAGCAACTGGTGGCGACATCAGTGCAAATGACACAGTGACCATGACGATCAACGGCCAAGAGTACACAGCGACAGTGCAAAGCAATGGCACTTGGAGCGTGGATGTAGCCGGATCAGACCTAGCCGCGGATGCCGACAAAGGCTTCACAGCGAGTGTTGCGTCAACGGATGCCGCAGGCAACCCAGTGACGAGCACAGCGACTCACAGCTACACAGTTGATACCACAGCGGACAAAGGGACAGTCACCATCAACGACGTGACTTCAGACAACGTGATCAATGCCGCGGAGAGTGGACAAACCATCGCCGTGACAGGAACAGCAACTGGTGGCGACATCAGTGCAAATGACACAGTGACCATGACGATCAACGGCCAAGAGTACACAGCGACAGTGCAAAGCAATGGCACTTGGAGCGTGGATGTAGCCGGATCAGACCTAGCCGCGGATGCCGACAAAGGCTTCACAGCGAGTGTTGCGTCAACGGATGCCGCAGGCAACCCAGTGACGAGCACAGCGACTCACAGCTACACAGTTGATACCACAGCGGACAAAGGGACAGTCACCATCAACGACGTGACTTCAGACAACGTGATCAATGCCGCGGAGAGTGGACAAACCATCGCCGTGACAGGAACAGCAACTGGTGGCGACATCAGTGCAAATGACACAGTGACCATGACGATCAACGGCCAAGAGTACACAGCGACAGTGCAAAGCAATGGCACTTGGAGCGTGGATGTAGCCGGATCAGACCTAGCCGCGGATGCCGACAAAGGCTTCACAGCGAGTGTTGCGTCAACGGATGCCGCAGGCAACCCAGTGACGAGCACAGCGACTCACAGCTACACAGTTGATACCACAGCGGACAAAGGGACAGTCACCATCAACGACGTGACTTCAGACAACGTGATCAATGCCGCGGAGAGTGGACAAACCATCGCCGTGACAGGAACAGCAACTGGTGGCGACATCAGTGCAAATGACACAGTGACCATGACGATCAACGGCCAAGAGTACACAGCGACAGTGCAAAGCAATGGCACTTGGAGCGTGGATGTAGCCGGATCAGACCTAGCCGCGGATGCCGACAAAGGCTTCACAGCGAGTGTTGCGTCAACGGATGCCGCAGGCAACCCAGTGACGAGCACAGCGACTCACAGCTACACAGTTGATACCACAGCGGACAAAGGGACAGTCACCATCAACGACGTGACTTCAGACAACGTGATCAATGCCGCGGAGAGTGGACAAACCATCGCCGTGACAGGAACAGCAACTGGTGGCGGACATCAGTGCAAATGACACAGTGACCATGACGATCAACGGCCAAGAGTACACAGCGACAGTGCAAAGCAATGGCACTTGGAGCGTGGATGTAGCCGGATCAGACCTAGCCGCGGATGCCGACAAAGGCTTCACAGCGAGTGTTGCGTCAACGGATGCCGCAGGCAACCCAGTGACGAGCACAGCGACTCACAGCTACACAGTTGATACCACAGCGGACAAAGGGACAGTCACCATCAACGACGTGACTTCAGACAACGTGATCAATGCCGCGGAGAGTGGACAAACCATCGCCGTGACAGGAACAGCAACTGGTGGCGACATCAGTGCAAATGACACAGTGACCATGACGATCAACGGCCAAGAGTACACAGCGACAGTGCAAAGCAATGGCACTTGGAGCGTGGATGTAGCCGGATCAGACCTAGCCGCGGATGCCGACAAAGGCTTCACAGCGAGTGTTGCGTCAACGGATGCCGCAGGCAACCCAGTGACGAGCACAGCGACTCACAGCTACACAGTTGATACCACAGCGGACAAAGGGACAGTCACCATCAACGACGTGACTTCAGACAACGTGATCAATGCCGCGGAGAGTGGACAAACCATCGCCGTGACAGGAACAGCAACTGGTGGCGACATCAGTGCAAATGACACAGTGACCATGACGATCAACGGCCAAGAGTACACAGCGACAGTGCAAAGCAATGGCACTTGGAGCGTGGATGTAGCCGGATCAGACCTAGCCGCGGATGCCGACAAAGGCTTCACAGCGAGTGTTGCGTCAACGGATGCCGCAGGCAACCCAGTGACGAGCACAGCGACTCACAGCTACACAGTTGATACCACAGCGGACAAAGGGACAGTCACCATCAACGACGTGACTTCAGACAACGTGATCAATGCCGCGGAGAGTGGACAAACCATCGCCGTGACAGGAACAGCAACTGGTGGCGACATCAGTGCAAATGACACAGTGACCATGACGATCAACGGCCAAGAGTACACAGCGACAGTGCAAAGCAATGGCACTTGGAGCGTGGATGTAGCCGGATCAGACCTAGCCGCGGATGCCGACAAAGGCTTCACAGCGAGTGTTGCGTCAACGGATGCCGCAGGCAACCCAGTGACGAGCACAGCGACTCACAGCTACACAGTTGATACCACAGCGGACAAAGGGACAGTCACCATCAACGACGTGACTTCAGACAACGTGATCAATGCCGCGGAGAGTGGACAAACCATCGCCGTGACAGGAACAGCAACTGGTGGCGACATCAGTGCAAATGACACAGTGACCATGACGATCAACGGCCAAGAGTACACAGCGACAGTGCAAAGCAATGGCACTTGGAGCGTGGATGTAGCCGGATCAGACCTAGCCGCGGATGCCGACAAAGGCTTCACAGCGAGTGTTGCGTCAACGGATGCCGCAGGCAACCCAGTGACGAGCACAGCGACTCACAGCTACACAGTTGATACCACAGCGGACAAAGGGACAGTCACCATCAACGACGTGACTTCAGACAACGTGATCAATGCCGCGGAGAGTGGACAAACCATCGCCGTGACAGGAACAGCAACTGGTGGCGACATCAGTGCAAATGACACAGTGACCATGACGATCAACGGCCAAGAGTACACAGCGACAGTGCAAAGCAATGGCACTTGGAGCGTGGATGTAGCCGGATCAGACCTAGCCGCGGATGCCGACAAAGGCTTCACAGCGAGTGTTGCGTCAACGGATGCCGCAGGCAACCCAGTGACGAGCACAGCGACTCACAGCTACACAGTTGATACCACAGCGGACAAAGGGACAGTCACCATCAACGACGTGACTTCAGACAACGTGATCAATGCCGCGGAGAGTGGACAAACCATCGCCGTGACAGGAACAGCAACTGGTGGCGACATCAGTGCAAATGACACAGTGACCATGACGATCAACGGCCAAGAGTACACAGCGACAGTGCAAAGCAATGGCACTTGGAGCGTGGATGTAGCCGGATCAGACCTAGCCGCGGATGCCGACAAAGGCTTCACAGCGAGTGTTGCGTCAACGGATGCCGCAGGCAACCCAGTGACGAGCACAGCGACTCACAGCTACACAGTTGATACCACAGCGGACAAAGGGACAGTCACCATCAACGACGTGACTTCAGACAACGTGATCAATGCCGCGGAGAGTGGACAAACCATCGCCGTGACAGGAACAGCAACTGGTGGCGACATCAGTGCAAATGACACAGTGACCATGACGATCAACGGCCAAGAGTACACAGCGACAGTGCAAAGCAATGGCACTTGGAGCGTGGATGTAGCCGGATCAGACCTAGCCGCGGATGCCGACAAAGGCTTCACAGCGAGTGTTGCGTCAACGGATGCCGCAGGCAACCCAGTGACGAGCACAGCGACTCACAGCTACACAGTTGATACCACAGCGGACAAAGGGACAGTCACCATCAACGACGTGACTTCAGACAACGTGATCAATGCCGCGGAGAGTGGACAAACCATCGCCGTGACAGGAACAGCAACTGGTGGCGACATCAGTGCAAATGACACAGTGACCATGACGATCAACGGCCAAGAGTACACAGCGACAGTGCAAAGCAATGGCACTTGGAGCGTGGATGTAGCCGGATCAGACCTAGCCGCGGATGCCGACAAAGGCTTCACAGCGAGTGTTGCGTCAACGGATGCCGCAGGCAACCCAGTGACGAGCACAGCGACTCACAGCTACACAGTTGATACCACAGCGGACAAAGGGACAGTCACCATCAACGACGTGACTTCAGACAACGTGATCAATGCCGCGGAGAGTGGACAAACCATCGCCGTGACAGGAACAGCAACTGGTGGCGACATCAGTGCAAATGACACAGTGACCATGACGATCAACGGCCAAGAGTACACAGCGACAGTGCAAAGCAATGGCACTTGGAGCGTGGATGTAGCCGGATCAGACCTAGCCGCGGATGCCGACAAAGGCTTCACAGCGAGTGTTGCGTCAACGGATGCCGCAGGCAACCCAGTGACGAGCACAGCGACTCACAGCTACACAGTTGATACCACAGCGGACAAAGGGACAGTCACCATCAACGACGTGACTTCAGACAACGTGATCAATGCCGCGGAGAGTGGACAAACCATCGCCGTGACAGGAACAGCAACTGGTGGCGACATCAGTGCAAATGACACAGTGACCATGACGATCAACGGCCAAGAGTACACAGCGACAGTGCAAAGCAATGGCACTTGGAGCGTGGATGTAGCCGGATCAGACCTAGCCGCGGATGCCGACAAAGGCTTCACAGCGAGTGTTGCGTCAACGGATGCCGCAGGCAACCCAGTGACGAGCACAGCGACTCACAGCTACACAGTTGATACCACAGCGGACAAAGGGACAGTCACCATCAACGACGTGACTTCAGACAACGTGATCAATGCCGCGGAGAGTGGACAAACCATCGCCGTGACAGGAACAGCAACTGGTGGCGACATCAGTGCAAATGACACAGTGACCATGACGATCAACGGCCAAGAGTACACAGCGACAGTGCAAAGCAATGGCACTTGGAGCGTGGATGTAGCCGGATCAGACCTAGCCGCGGATGCCGACAAAGGCTTCACAGCGAGTGTTGCGTCAACGGATGCCGCAGGCAACCCAGTGACGAGCACAGCGACTCACAGCTACACAGTTGATACCACAGCGGACAAAGGGACAGTCACCATCAACGACGTGACTTCAGACAACGTGATCAATGCCGCGGAGAGTGGACAAACCATCGCCGTGACAGGAACAGCAACTGGTGGCGACATCAGTGCAAATGACACAGTGACCATGACGATCAACGGCCAAGAGTACACAGCGACAGTGCAAAGCAATGGCACTTGGAGCGTGGATGTAGCCGGATCAGACCTAGCCGCGGATGCCGACAAAGGCTTCACAGCGAGTGTTGCGTCAACGGATGCCGCAGGCAACCCAGTGACGAGCACAGCGACTCACAGCTACACAGTTGATACCACAGCGGACAAAGGGACAGTCACCATCAACGACGTGACTTCAGACAACGTGATCAATGCCGCGGAGAGTGGACAAACCATCGCCGTGACAGGAACAGCAACTGGTGGCGACATCAGTGCAAATGACACAGTGACCATGACGATCAACGGCCAAGAGTACACAGCGACAGTGCAAAGCAATGGCACTTGGAGCGTGGATGTAGCCGGATCAGACCTAGCCGCGGATGCCGACAAAGGCTTCACAGCGAGTGTTGCGTCAACGGATGCCGCAGGCAACCCAGTGACGAGCACAGCGACTCACAGCTACACAGTTGATACCACAGCGGACAAAGGGACAGTCACCATCAACGACGTGACTTCAGACAACGTGATCAATGCCGCGGAGAGTGGACAAACCATCGCCGTGACAGGAACAGCAACTGGTGGCGACATCAGTGCAAATGACACAGTGACCATGACGATCAACGGCCAAGAGTACACAGCGACAGTGCAAAGCAATGGCACTTGGAGCGTGGATGTAGCCGGATCAGACCTAGCCGCGGATGCCGACAAAGGCTTCACAGCGAGTGTTGCGTCAACGGATGCCGCAGGCAACCCAGTGACGAGCACAGCGACTCACAGCTACACAGTTGATACCACAGCGGACAAAGGGACAGTCACCATCAACGACGTGACTTCAGACAACGTGATCAATGCCGCGGAGAGTGGACAAACCATCGCCGTGACAGGAACAGCAACTGGTGGCGACATCAGTGCAAATGACACAGTGACCATGACGATCAACGGCCAAGAGTACACAGCGACAGTGCAAAGCAATGGCACTTGGAGCGTGGATGTAGCCGGATCAGACCTAGCCGCGGATGCCGACAAAGGCTTCACAGCGAGTGTTGCGTCAACGGATGCCGCAGGCAACCCAGTGACGAGCACAGCGACTCACAGCTACACAGTTGATACCACAGCGGACAAAGGGACAGTCACCATCAACGACGTGACTTCAGACAACGTGATCAATGCCGCGGAGAGTGGACAAACCATCGCCGTGACAGGAACAGCAACTGGTGGCGACATCAGTGCAAATGACACAGTGACCATGACGATCAACGGCCAAGAGTACACAGCGACAGTGCAAAGCAATGGCACTTGGAGCGTGGATGTAGCCGGATCAGACCTAGCCGCGGATGCCGACAAAGGCTTCACAGCGAGTGTTGCGTCAACGGATGCCGCAGGCAACCCAGTGACGAGCACAGCGACTCACAGCTACACAGTTGATACCACAGCGGACAAAGGGACAGTCACCATCAACGACGTGACTTCAGACAACGTGATCAATGCCGCGGAGAGTGGACAAACCATCGCCGTGACAGGAACAGCAACTGGTGGCGACATCAGTGCAAATGACACAGTGACCATGACGATCAACGGCCAAGAGTACACAGCGACAGTGCAAAGCAATGGCACTTGGAGCGTGGATGTAGCCGGATCAGACCTAGCCGCGGATGCCGACAAAGGCTTCACAGCGAGTGTTGCGTCAACGGATGCCGCAGGCAACCCAGTGACGAGCACAGCGACTCACAGCTACACAGTTGATACCACAGCGGACAAAGGGACAGTCACCATCAACGACGTGACTTCAGACAACGTGATCAATGCCGCGGAGAGTGGACAAACCATCGCCGTGACAGGAACAGCAACTGGTGGCGACATCAGTGCAAATGACACAGTGACCATGACGATCAACGGCCAAGAGTACACAGCGACAGTGCAAAGCAATGGCACTTGGAGCGTGGATGTAGCCGGATCAGACCTAGCCGCGGATGCCGACAAAGGCTTCACAGCGAGTGTTGCGTCAACGGATGCCGCAGGCAACCCAGTGACGAGCACAGCGACTCACAGCTACACAGTTGATACTACGGCATCAGATGCGCCATTGATTACAAATGTCACAGATACTAACGGTAATTACTCAAATGTGATTTTGCATGGTACAGGTGAACCGGGTGCGACGATAAATGTTTATAGTCGTGAAGGTAGCACAACAGGCGGCAATGACACAGGTTCGTGGACTTATACGGCAGTAGAAACAACATCTCCGATTATTGTTGATGCCAATGGTAATTGGACATTGGATATTTCGAATTTGCCAAATACGCCTATTAACGACAATGAGTTCTTTAAAGCAACACAAACTGATGCGGCCGGAAACACTAGTCCAGAGTCGGATGCTGTGCATTATTGGCATGGAGATTGGTCAGCTGCCGTTACCGAGTCGAGTGATGATTATGTGATGATGGGGTCAGGCAATGACCAAATAACGATTAGTAGTAACGACTCCAACGATCATTTTGTTGTTGATGGTGGCGACAATACTGATACAGCTATATTTAATGGTAAGTTTGCCGATTACGCTTTATCAAATAGCGCGACTGGTAGCTTAATTGTTACCGAAGGCGCAAGCACTGATTCTGATGGAAATGGGGTTGGTGATGTTGATGAATTAAGAAATATCGAGAAAGTTAAATTTACTGATGGTACTTATGACGTTTCAACAGGAGTCTTTACATTAAACGGCATTAATGTCGATATAGAGCATGATACGGGAACGAGTTCCACTGATAGAATCACAAATGACGGTACTTTGAAAGTGACTGGTTTGGTCTCGGGTGCAACACTTGAATATAGTGTTGATGGTGGGCAAACTTGGACGGCAAAATATAACCCTCAAGAAGGGGTTAATAACATTTCTGTCCGTCAAATTGATGCTGAAGGTCATACTTCGGCAAGCTCAAATGTCAACTTTACCCTTGATACTCAAGCCAATGCGAATGTTGATGTTGACATTATCACTGGTGATGGCTATTTGAATTCAGCTGAATCACAACCTGGAGTGAAAGTGCCTGTAACAGGATATGTTCAAGGAGACGCTCAACCTGGTGACACCATTACATTAACTCTCGATGGAAATGTAATTGGAACGGGTACGGTATCTTCTGATACAAATTCAAATGGCGAATATACCTTCAGTATTGATGTTTTAGGCAGTGATTTAGCTAATGGAACAGGCGTTATTCCTGAATTGAAAGCGACCGTTTCAGGGTCTGATGTCGCTGGCAATACATTTAGTGCAGCTACAACAGAAGTTTATATGAAGGATTTCACAGCAACAGTTTCGGTCACTGCTACAGATGGAAATACATCGGATAGTGATAATGTGATATCTGCATCAGAAGTGAGTTCTGCTGTTGTTTCTGGAAATGTCGAAGTTGGCGGTCAGGTAAATTCGATAACCATTTCCGATGGTACGAATACGCTGACGATTCCTGCAAACCAGATTACGGTTTATCAAAATGGTTACTACTCGGTTAATGCTGATGTTTCTTCACTGAATGATGGAACTTTAACCGTTAACGTTGCCGCTAGTGATAAACACGGCAATACAGGAACTAACTCAACGACAATTGAGAAAGACACTCAAGCTCAAGCGGGTACGGTTTCTGTTGATAGCATTACGGATGATAATATTGTTAACACTGAGGAAGGTAGTCATATCATTGCTGTGACAGGTACAGCTTCTGGAGGCGATGTTTCTACAGATGATGCGGTTACCATGACTATTAATGGTAACGAGTACACCACAACGGTTTCGGGTGATGGTACTTGGAGCGTCAATGTAAATGGTTCAGACCTAGCCGCGGATGTCGATAAAAGCTTCACTGTCAGTGTTGCTTCCACTGATGATGCTGGAAACCCCGTAACAAGTACAGCAACACACTCTTATAGTGTGGATGCTACTCCAGAAGCACACGATGATGGAAATGTGTTGAGTAATAACTTGTTCCTAGGGTTGCAAGGTGAATACTATGGAGTTGATACACAACTATCCAGTGCTGAGCAGTTTAGATCTATAGTAGAGTCAAATACTGCTGATGCGACATTTAAGGCGCAAAACATTGACTATCAACAAGGTTCCGGCGATGTTTCACAAGGAACACATCTTCAGAAATTCTTAGGCAGTGATGCAGCGAGTTTAAGTAATGATCCAGGCGATACTTCAGATGGAGGTATCCATTTATATGGTTCTATTTACTTGGCTGCGGGTGACTATAACTTTAAAGTTTACGCTGATGATGGCTATCAAATTTTGATTGACGGCAAACCTGTTGCTGAAGTTGATGGCAACCAATCGCCTACCTCTACAACGCATGATAGCTTTACGGTTGCAGATTCCGGCTACCATAGTATTGATATTGTTTGGTGGGATCAGGGTGGTGATTATGTATTCCAACCTGAAATTAGTTCGGACGGTGGTCAATCCTATAGTCCATTGGATAATGGAACCTTATTGCCTGAGACAGACATGAGCGGGGTTTATGCTACTCAATCAGGCAATGAAGTTGAAATTGCAACCAGTAGCCTATTGGCGAATGATACCGATGCAGATCAAGATAGCTTATCTGTCACCTCGGTAAGTAATGCTGCTCATGGTCAAGTTACCTTGGGCAATGATGGAACAGTTACGTTTACGCCAGAAAGTGGCTATGTAGGCGTTGCAACGTTCGATTACACCATTTCTGATGGACATGGTGGTACGGATACAGCGACAGTTTCTGTAAATGTTCTTCCTGTAGACAGCAAGCCAGTTACAACAGATGAAGCTCAAACAATTGACTTTGAATCATCCGGTGTTCAGCAATCGACAACAAACCTTGTATTTACCCTAGATGTATCTGGTTCTATGAGAGATGACGTGTCTGGTTCAAATCAAAACCGTTTTGAAATAGCACAAGACGCATTGGTGCATACGATTCAGACATACCAAGCTCAGGGCACTACAGAAGTGAACCTGACGTTGTTTGGTGGGGCTGGATTGAATGTTGGCTGGATGTCGGCTTCAGATGCGGTTAACTATATTCAATCCCTCGATCTTAAATCATCAGGTATTTATGCAGGAACGCAACAATTGAATGTTTCGACTAGCAATACCGATTACAAAGATGCATTAGATACAACCAGAGGTATTTCGTTTACAGGTCATTCAGCCGATAAGACGGTGGCTTACTTCTTGTCTGACGGTGAACCGAATGAAAACCAATACTATGTAAATGATGATAGCGACACCACAATTCAAAATTGGAAATCGTTCGTTGACTCAAATGTTGATGAATTGAATGTTGTCGGTGTAGGCAGCAACATTTCGGATACTTATCTGGATATTGTTCAGGTTCAGGATGGAAAAGAGGCACTGATTGTTACTGATGAGACGCAGTTAGCGGATACCTTGGCGAACAATATTACATTATCTGCTAGCGGTACTGTTGCTGATAATGTCACTGGTGGGGATGGCACCATCACGATTCAAAGTATTCAAGTGAATGGTACTAGCTATACTGCAAGCGATTTCCCAAATGCAGGTGTTGCAATTGACGATAAGGGAACATTGACGTTTGACTTTTCTACAGGTAACTATACCTATACAGCGTCTTCAAATGAATTTACCCAAGATGTGACCCAAGCCTTCTCGGTAACGGTTGCGGATGCCGATGGTGATACTGCATCAGTCAATGTGGACGTTAAAGTAAATGTAGATGACACAGCTTCAGCACCGACATTAACGTTATCCATCGGCAGTGTTGAGCAAGTTGCAGTGACTCAAACGTATGAAAATACGCATATGTATAACTTTAACTATTGCTCTGAAACAGAGGTTTACAACCTAGGTGGAACTACGAATTCAGCGACAATTGGTATTGATGATTACAAAGACTCTCACGATGAAGGGAAAGTTATTCTTTATCGCAACGGTCAAATTGTTGACCAATTTGAGTTGGATGCTTTAACCACAGGTGCGTCAAATACAGCCTATTCATTCGGTGTGACAAGCTCACATGAATTTGACAGCATCAAAATAAAGTCAGATTCATCCGGTGACTTTACAATTACAGGTGTTTCTGCACAGGTAACACCTGAAACAGTCATCAACAGCGCCCATAATTATTGGACGAATAATGAAACCATTACTGGTACAAGCGGTAATGACATTATCAATGTTGGTTCAGGTGATAATAAAACTGTGCTCGCGGGTAGCGGGGACGACACCATTAATATGCCAACTGATTGGAACAACTATGGTACGGACAGCGTCATTAACGGTGGCTCTGGTTCAGATACATTATTTATTGACGACGCCCAACAGGTTGCCCCAACATTGCTGTCTAATGGTTATCGTTATGATGTTACAGCAAACACTGATGGTACTTATACGATTGAGAAAATGGGGTACAGCAATTCATTATCATGGTCTTTGGATCAATTTAAAGTCACGGTAGATGATGTTGAAAACATCCAGTTCAACAATTCATCAGTTACTATTGGTACATCGCCAAGTGACTCTGGTAACCAATTCAACTATCAGTATGATTTGGATGCTTCGGCAGCCCTTACGGATACGGATGGTTCAGAAACACTTTCCGATGTTAAGGTTTCTGGCTTACCGAATGATGGTTCTGTCAGTGTAATAGGTACAGGCGTTACTGAAAATGCTGATGGTACTTATAAAGTGGCACTGCAGGATGATGGCAAAGTTGCAGATGATGTGAAGCTGTCTTCTTCAAGAGAATTGACTTCAGATGAGTTGAACAATGTTCATGCTTCCGTCACTTCTACGGAAAGTAATGGTGGTGATACGGCAACAACAGAAGTGAATGCGTCCGGTGATAACTTCCTGTATGCAGATACAGGTGATGATTTGTTTGTTGGAACTAATCAAGCGGATCACTTTAAAGTAGATAATGATGGCTCGACCACCATTCAAAACTTTGATGTACAAAATGACGTATTGGATTTGAGTGATGTGATTGCCGATGATCATTCTGTAACTGAAGACAGTTTGTCTCAGTACCTTAAAGACCATGTCAGCGTTACTCAAACCAGTGATGGTAATACTGAAGTTGCGGTTAAAGATGATGCTGGTTCAAATGTAGCTAATATCATGCTTGAGGGGCTGAATGATTCAAATAATCTTCAAATTCAAGTTGATGATAATAAGGTAGACTATAGTGATTCGTAATAGGAAATAGTTGTTTCTAATGTTCCCAGGGATGGGAAGGCTTTTATTGTTTAAAAGGCAAACCATGTCAGAAAACCCATTTGAAAACCAAATAGATATTACAAAAACCAAGCTGTTGCATGATAACAGCTTGATTTCTTCCTATAAGGTTAAGCAAATGGATGGAGATAAACCTGTCTCTAGATGGGTCAGAGTTTTACATGATATTAGTAATCACTATGCAATCAAACGAGAGAAAGATTTACTTATCTATTTGAATCAATTCAAAGAAGACTTTATCCGCTTTGATGAGATTCGAAAAGTGCATTTCAATTATCTTCAATTCTTTGATTATGTGGGCAAAAAAACGCTTTTTGACAGAGTTAAAAAGTCAGGAAACGTATCAGAAAAGCAAGCAAAACGTTTGCTTGAAAATATTATTTCCGCACTAGAAAAAATCCATGGTGTTGGGTTTGTACATAACAATATTCGTCCAGAATCTATCTTTGATGGCAAAGATCATTACTATCTATTTGCAATGGATCATGCAATTCCAATGTTAAGTAGTTATGAGTCTGAACTTTTAGTTGGCGATCAACGCTACACTGCTCCAGAGAGAATGAATGGTAAAGTAAGCGAAGCCAGTGATATTTATGCACTTGGTTGCACCTTGTATTTTGCGATGACAGGCAAACATATTTATCGCCTTAAAGCAGAGCATGATCGTTATCAGCAGCTTTATGCCCACGCCTTCCATTCAATGCGAAAAGAAAACAGCTTGCCTTATTTTTGGCGTCAATTGATTATTTGGATGACACAGAAGCAGCCAGAAAAAAGACCCAGCCTGGCAGATTTAAAGCAGTGGTTAGAGGATCAATTGGTTCCTAAATTTATTCGTGATGAAGTTATTAGCCATAATAAAAAACTTTCTAATACCCCCCTTGAAGATTTAGCTAGCCATCACTACTTGTTCGCACTCTTTAAAAGAGCAAATGAGTATGAGTTAGAAGGTAATCATGATTCAGCATTTAACCTCTATGAAAATGGCGCTTTTCAGGAATATTCACGATCGGAGAATAACCTTGGTTTAATGTATGAAAAAGGCGAACCTGTCAAGCAAGACTATATGAAAGCGATGAACTATTATCATATGGCTTATCAGAAAGGGAATCCTTACGCAGCATACAATCTTGGCAGGATGTTTGAAAAAGGCATAGGTACGGATGTTGATGTACAAAAAGCATTCAAGCTATATCAGTTTTCAGCTTTAAGGGGGCACCGTCCAGCACAGCATAAAATGGGCTCTTTTTATGCAGAAGGGCAAGGTATGCCTAAGAACTTAATTCAAGCTCGCTTTTGGTTTGGGCTAGCGGCGAGATATGGTTGTTTGGCATCTGAAAACAGTATCAAACAAATTTTGATGGCAAGTTTTTAGCAGCTTATCTAAAAAGTATTTTCTTAATTTTTCTGAAGAAGTAAGTCTGAAAATTGTTCTAACCATTTTGCCAAAACAGGCATTTCTTTTGTTTTTGCAAAATTAATCAAGTCTTTTAAAGCAGACTGTTTAATAGGATAGTTGATTGTGCTGGATGCAGCTCTAATTAAAAAGTAGATTTCATCCTGAGAAAATTTTGGATTGGGTAAAAAATAAGTACTTTTGGCTAGAATAGCCGCATTGATTAGATCTGACCAATAACGTTCTGATACATGTTTTGAAGCCAGCAAATCTTTGTCTGCGTTAGCACTTTCCCTTAATGACAATAACTCTCCTAAAGAACGAGTTGACAATAATTCTTGAGCCAAATCCCTAGCATTAGGAGGGAGGTCCATCAGTAGTTTCTGCTCGTAATCGTTTTCCAGCAATTCCATAAGCTATATAGCCTTTGATGGGACAAGATAAGTATTATTGAATCCTGAATAAAAGTTTCTGTTTGTAAAAGCTCAGTTTGTTTCAGAATAATCTTATAAAATGTATTTATCCATATTTTAGCTCATAAAGAGGTTCGAAGCTATGTCAAACCATTATCTTGCCAAGTATTTAGATGCTGTTCAAGACTTTCCAAAGCCAGGTATCTTGTTTCAAGATATCTCACCTTTGCTGAAAACGCACTTTAATGAAACTATTGATGCGATGTCAGCACTTTTCTCTGATGATGAATGGAATGACATTGATTGCCTCGTTGGCGTTGAGTCTAGAGGGTTTATTTTTGCTTCTGCTTTGGCTTATAAGCACAATAAGGGGTTTATTAAAGTCCGAAAGCCAGGAAAATTGCCGAATGTAAAAGCAAAAAAATCATATGGTTTGGAGTACGGTAGTGATAGCTTAGAGATGCAAGCTGGAGATGGGCAAAGAGTTGTAATTTTAGATGATTTGATTGCAACAGGAGGTTCAATGGAAGCTGCTGCCCATCTTTGTGAAGAAGTTGGCTACAACATCGCTGGTATTGCTTGCTTGATTGATTTAACGAGTTTAAACGATTTTCATTTTAAAGGAATGCGTGTTCGATCCGTTATCCAGTTTGACGACTAACACCAGAGACCATCAAAGCAAAGAGAAGTTTAATGCAATTACCTCGACTAACTAAAAGTATCTTCCTAGATCAGTTCTTATTTATGCAGCTGATTGGTGTTTTTATCGGTTTAGCATTCCCACACTTTTTAGTTTGGTACGGTTTTCATGCAGAGGAAGTGTTAACAATAGATTTCTATATTGTTTCTCAAGTTGCGGGTCAAATTGTAGGGCTGATTAGTTTTTTATTGATTTCGATGGTTATTCGTCCTCATCTCAAACTTTTGTCCCATAAAATGCAAGATATCGCAAATGGCTTACAAAATAAGTCATTTGATGATCATACGCTTAATTGCGAAGAAGGGATGTGTCAGATAGAGGTATCTTCGGATGATGAAGTTGGTATCAGTGCGCGCGCCTATAACCAACTACTTGATGCTTTGATTAAATCGCACGAAGTCGAAAGAGTATTTGGACGTTTTTCTAAGATTATGTCGGAAAACTTAGATTTGTCTAAGTTAGCGGATGAAACTCTTAGTCTATTGATACAGTCTACAAATTTTGAAGCGGGCGCTTTTCTAATCATTCGTCAAGGAGAGCTTAATGTTATTGCCTCTCAAGGCATTCTCGAGCCGGAAAACTTATCTCAACATGACGTCATTGAAAAATGTTTGAAGGATGCTAAAACCAAACGCATTGTATTGCCATCGAATATTGAGTTAGATGGCGTGCTAACCCATTTTAGACCCTCTGAAATTTTTATTGAACCCATAGAGTTTAAAGGGGCTGTTTTAGGTGTGTTGGTTGCCGCTACGGGTGCTTATGTTGCAGATGATCATACAGAACAATTGGCACAGTTGTTTGGCCGTAGTATTGGGTTGGCTATTAATAACGCTATGATCCACTCCAAATTCCAAAAGCTTGCCGCTGTTGACGGTTTAACAGGGGTTTATAACCGTCGCTTTGGTATGGAGAGGCTGAAAGAAGATTTCTCTAGAGCTATTCGCGAACAAAATAATATGACGTTGGCAATGGTTGATATCGATAATTTTAAATCAATAAATGACAACTACGGCCATTTAGTTGGCGACCGTGTGATTAAGATGATCGCGGCGATTATCAAAAATACCGTTCGAGAAGGTGATATTGTTGTGCGTTATGGTGGTGAAGAATTCTTGATGATTCTTCATGGTGCTTCCTGCCTTAATGCATTCAATATCTGCGAACGTATTCGTCATCAAGTAAAAGATACAGTGTTTCAAGAGAATAACCAAGTGATTCAAGTAACTGTTAGTGTAGGCTTAGCTGCTTACCCAGACCAAGCTGCTGGAGATGAAATGGAATTGATCCACAAAGCTGACCAAGCACTATATCAAGCTAAAGATGGTGGACGAGATCAAGTTATTAGATTCGGTTACTTAACCGATGACGAGGAAGCTGAAGAACAATCGGAAGTTCTTGTCTAATCTAAAAATGACGGCATAGGAGAAGGTGTAAGGTGAGTTTAACTCACCCTTTTACAAGAGTCTCTAGCTGTTTAAAAAGTCTTTTGCTCGCGCAATTGCAGCTTTTACCTGTTCTGGTGCTGTCCCACCAAGGTGATTTCTTGCAGCGACAGAGCCTTCCAATGTCAGTACTTCAAAGACATCTTCAGTAATGTCAGGATGGAAGCCTTGCAAGGTTTCTAAAGACATTTCCGATAAATCCAGTTTGTTTTTTACACCATAAGCTACGGCCAAACCAACTAC
This sequence comes from Hydrogenovibrio kuenenii DSM 12350, assembly GCF_000526715.1. NCBI lineage: Bacteria > Pseudomonadati > Pseudomonadota > Gammaproteobacteria > Thiotrichales > Piscirickettsiaceae > Hydrogenovibrio > Hydrogenovibrio kuenenii. The sequence goes on from NZ_JAGP01000001.1 coordinate 17,886, forward strand.
TTCATGAGCATCGCGGAAAGGAAGTCCTTTTTTGACAAGATAGTCAGCAAGATCCGTTGCAGTCGAAAAGCCATTTTTTGCGGCAGCATAAGTCATGTCACGCTTAACGATAATCGCCGGCACCATATCAGCAAATGCTCTTAAGCTGCCTCTAACCGTATCCACTGCATCAAATAAGGGTTCTTTGTCTTCTTGATTGTCTTTGTTGTACGCCAAAGGTTGAGACTTCATTAGCGTTAATAAGCTCATCAGGTGACCGTAAACACGTCCAGTTTTGCCGCGAACCAACTCAGGTACATCAGGGTTTTTCTTCTGTGGCATGATTGATGAACCTGTGCAGAAGCGATCAGGCAGATCAATAAATTGGAACTGAGCTGACGACCACAAAACCAACTCTTCAGAGAAGCGGGATAAATGCATCAAGAAAGTCGATGCAAAAGCAGTAAATTCAATGGCGAAATCTCGGTCAGAGACGCCGTCTAATGAGTTTTCAGAAATACGGTCAAATCCAAGCAACTCAGCGGTCAAATGACGGTTGATAGGATAGGTTGTTCCAGCCAAAGCGGCTGAGCCAAGCGGCATGGTGTTTACACGCTTGCGACAGTCGTGCAGGCGTTCTACATCACGTTTAATCATTTCAAACCATGCCATCATGTGGTGACCAAAAGTAACCGGTTGAGCTGTTTGAAGATGGGTAAAGCCTGGCATAATGGTGTCAGCTTCTTTTTCTGCTAAGCTTAGAATGCCATGTTGTAAACGCTTCATTTCTGGCAGGATAGCATCAATTTCATCACGCAAATAAAGACGAATATCTGTTGCTACTTGATCGTTGCGCGAACGACCTGTGTGTAGTTTTTTACCTGTAATACCAATCAGGGCCGTCAATCGTGCTTCGATATTCATATGAATATCTTCTTGCTGAATTGACCATTGAAACTCACCTTTTTCAATTTCTTGTTGAATTTGAGTCAAGCCGCCAATAATGTCTTCCAATTCGTTTTGTGTCAGGATGCCAGCTTCAGTAATCATTTTTGCATGTGCAATCGATCCTTGAATATCTTGGTGATACATACGGTTATCAAACTGGATTGAAGCGGTAAACTCTTCAACAAACGCATCTGTCGCTTCAGTAAAGCGAGCGCTGGAAAGTTTAGCGGTATTGACTTGATTGTCTTGACTCATGATTGAAGGTTCTTCTTAATTGGGCAAAATGGAAATAGCGTTATTATACAGAATGGTAATAAAGTTTGCCGAGCAGGCTTCGACCTTCCTTAATAACTGGGTTCACAAACGTTACTTTAGGTCTGCCGGCATGGTTGGGATAACAGTTGAGTTGCCCATTTTTTCATAGGCGGTATTTAGCGCTTTGTGAATCATTGCAGCGTAAAGTTCAATATTGGGAATACCTACCATGCGGGGTGCAACTTCTTTTCCGTTGCCGTCAACGAATAGTATGGTTGGTGTTAAATCAACGCCATAACCTTCAGCCCACTGATTTTTTGAAATCGGTTTGCCGTCAAATCCAGGAATAGGATTGCGATCATCCAGGCTCACATAACGCATATACATATACTTGCCTTCATACCGACCACTTAACATCATCGGGTTGAGGACATCACTTCGTAACTGGTGGCAAAACGAACACCACTTGGCACCAAAAGCGAGAAGTATTGGTAAGTTTTTTTGCTTCGCTTTTTGTCCTAGAGTTTGAAGATTTGTTAACTCAGGAATGGTTTTCAGCTTTGAACTAGAGCTGATTTTCGTCTCATCTGCATAGCTTGATAGCCAATGAACGCTACTGAAGATAAAAATAAAACTGAAAATAAACTTACGCATAAAAGGTGGAGAGTTCTCTTTTTAATCGAAGCAAATGCTGTTTGTATTATGTAAAAGACTATTTTATCGAAAAAAGTGTGTGAATTCAGTAAAATGACTGCACTCAAAACAGATAGGCAGATAGATGAAAAAAACGCTCACCATTGCAACCCGAAAAAGTCCTCTTGCCATGTGGCAAGCCGAATTTGTTAAAGCTGAGCTAGAAAAAGCTCATTCGCATCTTGAAGTAATCTTGCTTCCTATGTCAACTAAGGGTGATAAGATTTTGGATGTGCCTCTTGCAAAGATCGGCGGGAAAGGGCTTTTTACCAAAGAGCTTGAAGATCGTATGATGGATGGTGATGCAGACATTGCCGTACATTCGATGAAAGACGTGCCAATGGAACTGCCTGAAGGATTTGCACTTGGTGCGATTTTAGAACGTCATACACCGACAGATGCATTTGTATCAAATAATTATGCAAGTTTTGATGATTTACCAGAGGGTGCGGTGCTTGGTACTTCTAGCTTACGCCGTAAAGCGCAATTGATGGCAAAACGTCCTGATCTAACAGTTAAAGACCTTCGAGGCAATGTAGGAACTCGTTTGGGTAAACTGGATGCAGGTGAGTTTGATGCAATCGTATTAGCAACTTCCGGCTTGCAGCGCTTGAAATTGGATGATCGTATTCGCCACGAGTTTACACCGGAAGTTTGTTTGCCAGCAGTCACTCAAGGTACTTTGGGTATTGAGTATTTTGAAAAAGATAAAGAGGTTCTGGAACTTATCCAGGTGCTGAACCATTCCGACACCGAGATCAGAACTCGTGCCGAAAGAGCAATGAACCATCGTTTGGAAGGTGGTTGCCAAGTGCCAATTGGTGTTTTTGCCGAGTTGGATGGCGATAAAATCCATTTGAAAGGTTTGGTTGCTGAATTGGACGGGTCAAAAGTGCTGACAGCAGAGGCAACTGGAGATATTTCAGCACCAGAAAAACTCGGTGTTGAGGTTGGTGAAAAGTTGCTAGCTCAGGGAGCGGATAAGATTTTACAAGCCGTTTACCAGGAAAACCCTCACGCCAAATAGGAACTAAGATGTCAACAGCAACGTTACTGAATACGCGTCCAGCCACTCAGGCCGTTGCTTTGTCTGAATTGCTTGAGAAAGCAGGCTACAAAAGCCTATTTTGTCCTAGTATTCATATTGATCTCATTAAAGCAGCCCCCCCCAGCCTGGCAGATTTTCAATTTATATTTTTTGTCAGTGCTAATGCGGTGAACAGCTTAGCTGACAATTGGTTGGAAAAGTTCGGCACCCCCATAATTTTGCCAGATAGTGTGACTTGTTTTGCAATAGGCAAGGCCACAGCTAGGGCTTTAGCTAACTTGGGGATTGATGCGAAAATTCCAAATAATAAGTTCGATACCCGCACGCTCATGGCCGAGTTTTCAGCTAATCATTTTCAGGGTGCTGCGTGCTTAATTATCAAAGGTGAAGGGGGCTTGCCCGATTTAGCGGATAGTTTAAAGCAGCAGGGCGCCCAAGTGTCCGAGTGGGTTGGTTATCGCCGTCTAGCCGCCGAGTTTTGTCATCAGTCATGGCAAGTGTTTCGGCAAGCAGCACATCCTGTTTTATTGGCCAGTAGTTTTGAATCTTGGGTTGCTTTGGCAGATCAAATAACGCAATCGAAAGAAAAAAACTGGTTACTACAACAGGATTTAATTGCCTTTAGCGAGCGCATAGCAAATGAAATCCGGGCGCAAGGCTGGTTAGGCAGGATAGAGGTGGTCAAAATTCAAAGTAATCAAGGTGTTGTTGAGACTTTAAAGCGTCTCGGCTAAACTGGTTGATTAAAAATGAATGGCCACAATTCATAAAGATTATAGAAAATAAGCGCATACTAAATGCCACGATTTTAGAGGGATATAGAAGAGCATGAGTCAGGATCAAGAACCTATTACGCCAAAAGCAAACCATCGCATTATTGATGTGGAGGCAAACTCAGCTAAAGATAATCATGCTCATCAAGCTTCCGATAAAAAGCATACTCAAAATAAAGAACCCTTTCAGCCTACTCCTTCTTTGTTCGCTAGAACTCGCAATCGAATGACGCAAATTTTTAAAAAGCTAGGATGGGTGTTCTTGATTTCTGTTGTGGCGCTACTGGGGTATTTGTCTTGGACAAACAACCAGAATGACTGGCAGGTAGAGCACATAAATACCCTACAAGCACAAGTTGGTCAGTTGAAGTCAGACTTAAAAGCGCTCAAGAAACAACAGATAGCTTTAACAGAAACAGTTGCACAGAAAAAAGGTTTAACGCCAGAAGAGCAAACGCAAATAGAGTCTATTGCGTTGTTTGAGTCTAAGCTAGGAACGTTACAGCAACAAGTTGGTGAGCTTCAATCTAAGTCTTTATTGCAGTCGATTCCAGCATCAGGTCAAGATAGAACTGAAAAATCGACGACTCCTGAAAAAGCATCTGTAAGCAATACGGAAAAAAATGAGTTTACGCAACTGTCGTTAGATGTACAAGATATGAAGCGTCAATTGGCTAGGCTGAATAATGGTCAGGCCCATTTAGTGACTGAAAATACGGCATTGAAGGATCAGTTAACATCGTTATCTGATAACGAGGGGAAAAAACCTGTAACAACATTGTCGGCAATGCAAATTCAGCATTGGGCAATGCAAATTAATACAGATTGGATGCTAACAGGCGATGAACACAAAACATCCAACGCCCTTACAGTCTTGCAAAAGGCAGTTGAGCAATCAGATTTAACTGAAAAATCGACCTTGCTGACACAGATTGCTTTGGATCAACAAGCATTGCAAAGTCATATGAATACCTCTACGGATTCGGCCTTGCAAGCTGTGACTAAAATGAAAAGTTGGATTACGAATTGGCAGCCAAAAGAAAAAGCCAGTCCTGTTTCGAATGTTTCACATGAAACGGACACACAAGCTTCTAACGAGACCATTTGGCAAAAGTTAGAACAAAAGCTGTTGTCTTTATTTTCTGTGCGTAAGCGAGATGACGGAGACGTACTCACACAAGCGGAGAAGATTGCACAGCAGGGTTTGATCAAACAGCGGTTTTCACTGTTGTTAGACCGTTTACAGTGGGCAATTATCTCGCATTCACAGCAACAGTTGCAATCGAGTAGAAATGCTTTAACTCAATTTGTGGACAGTCAGTTGAGTGAAAATAAAACGGATATTGATGGTTTGTTGCAACCAATCTCCAATCTGAAATTTGTTGAGCGTCAACCTTTGAAAGTGGTCGGAGGTTAATACGATGGGCAAAATCCTAAAGTGGATTGTCTTTTTTATCATCGCAACGGTCTTGACGTCTTTAGCGTTGCAAGATAATGGCAAATTATCAATGGTCTGGCATGATTGGGTGATTGAAACCAGTTTGTCATTTGCCATAGTGCTATCAATCGTTGCAATCCTGATTTTCTATTTTCTTGTGCGTCTTTGGGCATTTTTAATTCATTTGCCAAGACACCTGCGTGAAAAGCGAGCTCTAAAACGCCAGAACAAGGCAGGTAAGATTTTAACAAAAGGGATGATTGCGCTAGAGTATGGCGATTGGAAGATGGCCGAAAAGCAACTCATTAAGAGTGCAAAAGACTCTCCTACCGGACTGGTTAATTATTTGAGCGCCGCCAAGATGGCGCATAACCAACAGGCTGCAGATAGGTGTAATGATTATTTGGCGCAGGCCAGAATGCACTATCCAGATGATTTCGATACGATTGGTTTGGTGGAAGCAAGATTGTTACGAGAAACCGAACCTCACAAAGCACAAGCAATCTTAAAAACCTTAGTTGATCAACAACCTAAAAATCGGGTTTTACTGGCAGAGTATGCTCAATTACTCGAGCAACTTGAAGATTGGCCAACACTTTCTGAGCTGTTACCAAGGCTTAGAAAAACATCTGCCATGGATAAAGCAGAATTATTGCGTTTAGAAATTCGTATGATTGCTGGTAAAGTTGCAACAGCGGACAATGAAGAAGCGCTTGAAGCGCTATGGCAAACCTTGTCTAGCAAACAACAATTGGAGTCAGATATCCTTGCTGAATTTGTTGAACAACGCATGGGTTGGGGCTTGGAACAAGGTTTAGCCGAACGAATTGCCAAAAGCATCAAACAGCAATGGAGCGACCGTTTGGTTTACCAATATGGACGCATTCAATTTGGCCCGGCATTTGACCGCTTTAAAGTGGCCGAAGGCTGGTTAAAAGGAAAAGAAGATAATCCTGTTTTATTGCTGACATTAGGGCGTTTAGCTTGCATGAGTCAGTTTTGGGGAGCAGCACATGCTTATTTGAAGCGTAGCTTAACTCTACAACCTGAAATTGAAACTTTTCATGTACTCGCTAAGTGTTATGAAGCCGAAGGCCTAGAGTCTAAAGCGGCCTTAACCTACAAGGAAGCGATCCTTCAACTGGAAAAGAAGACAGAAGTTAGTTCTGAGTTATAAGCTATCTAGCCGTTATTGAACTAAATCATCTCACTAGAGCTTTAAATAAGATTTGATATGAAACTAAAGTTTTTCTAACTTGAGCCGATAAAGGTTTTGTTAAGAACTAATTTGTTTTTAGCATTCTTTTGGCTTAAGGAGAGAATGATGAATATTTCACCTAACCAAGCTGTTTCTTTGGCAATGTCGATGCAGCAAGGATCGTCTCATCAAGATGTTCAAATTTCGATGATGAAAAAAGCGATGGATGTTCAGTCTCAAGGTGTATTGGCTTTGATTGAATCTGTACCTTCAGCAGCACCTTCTAGCAAGGGGTTGCCTGCGAATTTGGGTAATAATATCAATACTACCGCATAATTTGCCATGTGTGATTGGGTGATTTTTAGCCCAATCCTTATTCACAAACTATATTAGAAACAAGACTTGTGTTTATCTAGACAAGTTGATTCAACCTTTCTGTCATACAAATCCGTTAAAATAAACCTCCTAAGATTACCCTTCCAATTAGAGGTTTTACTTGAATTTTACCCAGCCTTTACCCTTAAGCTTATACGTGCATTACCCTTGGTGTATCCAAAAGTGTCCCTATTGTGACTTTAACTCACATACTTTAGGTGGTGACCAAGAGCAGAGTTATCTTGCTGCGATGATACGACAGCTTGAGCAAACCTTGCCAAGTGTATGGGGGCGACCTATTCAATCTATATTTTTTGGTGGGGGAACGCCTAGCCTTATTTCAGAGCAAGGGCTGGATAGCTTTTTGTCTCAATTAAGGGCATTGTTGGGCTTTTCGCCAGATATTGAGATTACATTGGAAGCCAACCCTGGTACGGTCGATTTTAAAAAGTTTGAAGGGTTTCGCCAAGCAGGAGTGAACCGGCTATCAATGGGGATTCAAAGCTTTAATGATGATAAGTTAAGAGCACTTGGTCGTATCCATTCATCCGAAGAAGCCTATCGTGCCGTAGAGGCTGCCAAAGCTGCGGGGTTTGACAATTTTAACTTGGATTTGATGTTCGCCTTACCCAATCAAACGCTAGAAGAAGCTATTTCAGATGTGGAAACGGCTATCACTCTTGCACCGCCGCATTTGTCTCACTATCAATTGACACTTGAACCCAACACACCGTTTTATAAAAATCCGCCTGTTTTGCCAGAAGAAGACTTGGCTTGGGAAATGCAGTTAGCTTGCCAGTCGTTGTTACGTGAGAAGGGGTATCATCACTATGAAGTTTCCGCTTACGCACAAAACAGACACGAATGTACTCATAACCTGAATTACTGGCAGTTTGGTGACTATATAGGCCTAGGGGCTGGTGCACATGGCAAGATTACGGATGCGCCGCAAGGAAAGATTTGGCGAACCCAAATGCCTGCTTCGCCAGGAGGGTATGTGCAAATGATTAATGACGGCAAACTGGGTAAAACGTCAGAAGTGACAGAAGTAGATGCTGTTTTTGAATTTATGCTCAATGCGCTGCGTTTGCAGGATGGAATTCCGTTAGAATATTTTGTTTTGAGGACGGGGTTGTCCTTGCAGAACATAATGCCTTCCATTGACAAACTTGTACAGCAACAATGGTTGTTACCAGATCAAGAACAATTAAAATTGACTTCAGAGGGGCAACGATTTTTAAACGATGTTCTTCAGGAATTCTTAATAAGCTAAAGTAAGAAATAGATAGGCAATGCAATCTCCTTTTCATTAGTCCGACAGTATTTGAGGTAGTCATGACGCAAACAAACGACAAAGAATCTACAAGTTTACAGGCAGAAGAAAGCGAGCAATCCGTTTCCAAGTCTAAGGCTGTCCGTCGTAAAGAGCGTTATGCTGACAAGCATCCTTTCTTTAAATGGTTTAGACGTGTATTTATGTTTTTTCTGATGCTGCCTCTACTCATCTTTTTGGGATTTTGGGGCGCAATGCAGTTTGTTGATTTCAACCAATACAAGCCCGCAATAGAGAAGGAATTTTTTGATAAAACAGGTCAGCAGCTAAAAATCGATGGTTCGATAGAGGTATCGGTGATCCCATTTGTGCTGTCTGCGAAGCAGGTCCAGGTTAAGAACCCGGAAGGGTTTGAGGGTAAACCAGATTTAGCAGAAATCAAAGCGGTAGAAATGGAGCTCTCATTATGGGATTTGTTTATTCATCGACGAATGGAAGTCAAAGGTTTAGAAGTCGAGCATCCAACTATTAATTTGATTACTAATACGGAAGGGCAAACCAACTGGCAATTTTTTCAAAAAATTGCTGGCATAGGCATGGCAAGCATACACAAAAAATTTAGGCCTGTTGCTTATATTCAACCGACATCCAATAATGGAAAAGATGTGGCCAATGTGAGCCAAAATAACCATTGGCAGTTAAAAACATTGATTGTTCAACATGCTCGAATCAACGCAGTAAACGACAAAGCTCACCGAAGTTATCGACTCAAAGGGTTTGATCTGATGGCATTTGATGTCACGCCGAATCGATTGGTAAATTTGATTACAGAATTTGATTATTCTAATGGTCAAAACCCAGCAAAATTTCATGTAAAGCTCACACAAAAATTTAAAATTAACGCGGATTTGAGTGAATGGCAATTTTCAGATTGGCAGGGCAGTATCTCTATGCGTTTGCCTCGAAAAATGAAGGTCCCCATGGTGCAAATGGAAACCAGTGGTAAGTTGTTTGCCTGGAATCAAGTAACAAAACAGCTAAGTGTTCGTGATGCCACGGTATCCTCTTTGGAAAGTTACATTAAGTTGAATTTAACTGGCAACTATGGAAATTTACCTTATGTAAAAGGCAGTTTAGCTTCAGAAAATATACATTTAAAAAAATGGTTACGTCATGCAGGTATTGCCATTCCAGATTTTGTGGATAAAAACGCACTTTCCCAACTTTCTTTAAGTTTGAATTGGGAGCAGACACCAGAACAATTAATGATTGATAAACTGGATATGAAGTTAGATGGTTCGGAGGTAAAAGGAAAGCTTTTCAGCCAAAGGCAACCTAATGAAAAAGTACCGGACATACATTTTGATTTAGATGTAAATAATCTTAATCTGAAAACCTATGTAGCATACAAGCCAGTGCAATCTAAGGCTAAGAAAGCGGTCACTTCTGAGAAGACCAACAACAGCAAGTCAGCAACAATTGTAGAATCACCCAAAAAAGAAACGTTTTTACCCGTTGGCGTACCTGTGAGAACCTTACAAGAACTACATGGAGAAGGCCAAGTTAGATTAAAGAACTTTCAGTCGTGGGGTTTAAAGTTTGATCAAGCAACGTTGACGTTCTCGGCTGAGAACGGGCAGATTAATCTTGCACCATTAGACGCAGATTTGTATCAAGGTCATTTATCATCGAAGCTTAGCATTAACGTTAATGATAAGACACCTGTCTATCAATGGTCGGGGAAAATGGAGCAAATTGCACTCAAGCCTTTTTTGACTGATGGTTGGCAGTATTCTGATTTAAGTGGTGAGTTAAATACTTGGTTTGACTTCAAAACAGAAGGTGTAAATAGCTACTTATTAAGACAGAATCTAAATGGTCATATAGAAACGCGAGCAACTTCCGGTAATGTCAGAGGTGTGGATTTAAATAAACTATTGGAAGGTAAGGCGTCAGGCCCTAAAGATGAAACAAGTTATAAAAAACTCTCCTTTGAAGCTCTGATAAGACAGGGGGTGTTGAAGTTTAAAAAATGCAATCTGGCCAGTGAGCGTTTTAGTAGCATTTGTATCGGACAACTAAATTTGGCGCAAGGAACGATTGCAGCAAAACTCTTTACGACTTACCAAAAGCCACCAGAAAACCTGAGTAGCCTGAAAGGCATTGAAGTGCCTGTTTTGCTAAAAGGACCACTTAATCAGGTCGGTTGGTCGGTTGATATGAAGCGGTTACTCAATTCACCTGGAAATCAACAGAAGCTATTAAACGGTCTTCAGCAATTGTTGACTAAGTAAGCGTTCAGAAAAGTTGAGTTACCCCAGCCTGGCAGATTTTTACAAAATCTGCCAGGCTGGGGTAGATAAAGCTTGAATGTTTAGTTGGTGACTTTTTCAAAAATTAAATCCCAAACGCCATGCCCAAGCTTATGTCCTCGTTGTTCAAACTTGGTTAGCGGGCGGTAGTCTGGACGAGGGGTAAATTCGCCTTTGCCAGAGATGTTTTGGTAATCCTCCGCACCAGTCATTACTTGCATCATTTGTTCAGCATAGTCTTCCCAGTCAGTTGCCATGTGAAAGTGACCACCCTCTTTTAAGTGTGATGCAATGGTTTTTGCGAACGTCTCTTGAAGAATACGGCGTTTTTTATGTTTCGTTTTGTGCCAAGGATCAGGAAAAAACAAGTAAACCGCAGCAAGACTGTTTTTTGGGATGCGTTGCGCCAATACTTCAATAGCGTCATCATTGAATACGCGTATATTGGTTAATCCTTTTTCACCTATCACTTTTAGTATGGCGCCTACACCTGGGCGATGAACTTCAATGCCAATATAGTTTTTATCAGGATTTGCTTCCGCCATGGCGCATAAACTTTGTCCCATTCCAAAACCAATTTCAACAATGGTGTCTGTTTCTCGTCCAAATTCTGCATTTAAATCGAGCAGTTCTGGCTTTAGGGTTAAGCCGAATTTAGGCCAAAACGAATCTATAGCAGCCTGTTGTGCTTGAGACAAGCGACCTTGGCGCAGAACGAAACTTTTGATACGTCTCTTTTCAATGGGAGGTTGTTTTTCAGATGATTCATCTGAGCCTAGAGGCGGGTTTAAGCTGTCTTCAATCATGTTTGTCAGTTACAATAGTCAATAGAGAAAATGGAAAAAACACCACGTTTATCATGGTTTTACCATGGTGTAACGCGTATTTGTTGTAATGCTATTATATCAAAAACCCCATCGAAAACCGGGCATTGAGATTAAAGGTCGGACTTGTGAGTTTATTGAAAAAATCATCAAATCAAGCAACGTCATTTGCAGACGATTTATTGCATTGGTTTGACCTGTCTGGTCGTCATGACTTACCGTGGCAACATCCCAAATCGGCCTATCGAGTATGGGTGTCAGAAATCATGCTGCAACAAACGCAGGTTCAGACGGTGATTCCATATTTTGAGCGTTTTATATCGTCGTTTCCATCAGTAAAGGCTTTAGCTGAAACCACGCAAGATGAGGTGTTAGCGCATTGGTCAGGTTTGGGTTACTATGCTCGAGGCAGAAACCTTCATAAAGCAGCGAAAATAATTATGTCTGAGCATGATGGTCAGTTTCCTCAAGCTTATGAAGACATTATTGCTTTGCCTGGCATAGGGCGTTCAACTGCAGCAGCCATTTTGTCCATCGCATTTCAGAAAAAATATGCCATCCTTGACGGTAATGTGAAGCGCGTATTGGGTCGTTATGATGCGGTTGAAAAATGGCCGGGGGAGAAGCAAACCGAAGCACAGCTATGGCAGCGAGCGGAAGACTTGATGCAGACAGAACGCGTTGATGACTATACGCAAGCTATTATGGACTTAGGGGCAACTATTTGTCGTCGCAGCCGGCCACTATGTGAACAATGTCCGGTAAAAACGTCTTGTCAGGCAAATAGGCTCGATAAAGTGAGCTCCTATCCTGTTTCAAAGCCAAAAATTGAAAAACCGACGCGGCATGCGGTCTTCTTGTTGGCATTGAATAATGAACAACAAGTTTTTCTACAAAAGCGTCCTCAAAAAGGTATTTGGGGTGGGTTGTGGAGCTTACCTCAATTTGATGACGATCAGCAGTTAACCGCTATTTTGCATCAGCAAAATAGTCAGAGTTCGCCTACTGAAATGGCAGATTTGGAAGTAATGCCGACCTTTAAGCATAGCTTTACGCATTACCATTTGATGCTTCAGCCTAGAAGGTTATCAGTAGGAAAAGAATGGAATTTGACCGGTCAATGGGTGCCTTTACCGCAAGCCTTAGAAATGGGATTGCCGGCACCAATTCGTAAACTAATTGAACAAACGGAGAAAAATGATGTCAAGAAACGTACATTGCGCAAAAATGGGTGAAGAGTTAGAAGGTTTAGACTTTGCACCTTTTCCAGGTGAGCTGGGACAAAAAATTTACGAAAACGTTTCAAAAGAAGCTTGGAAACAATGGTTAGCGCAACAAACTATTTTAATTAATGAATATAGACTTTCCAGCTTAGATCCAAAGGCACAAAGCTTTCTAAAGGAAGAAATGCAGAAGTTCCTTTTTGGTGGTGGAGATGTTGAAATGCCAGAGGAATTTAATGCAGTAAAATAACGTAGGTTTCGTTGTTTTCTTTCTTGTTTGAAATGCTATTATGTTCAAGTTAGGTCAACAGGATTAGAGAAATACTCATGGATAAGATGAACGACATCTATATTGGTCGACAGCCAATTTTTGATACGAATATGCATGTCTATGCCTATGAGCTCCTTTTTAGAGCGAATAGTGAAGAAAATCGCGCTAAAGTCATTGGTGGAGACAGTGCAACTGCTCAAGTCATCATGAATTTGTTTGGTGATATGGGTCTGTCGGCAGTTGTGGGTGATCGAAAAGCCTTTATCAATTTTACCGAAGGCCTTTTGCTTAGAGAAAATCGACCGTTTTTTCCAAGAAAGCAAGTTGTCATCGAAGTATTGGAAGACGTAGAGCCGACAGCTGAAGTTTTAGCTGCAATTGACAAACTCCGACGAGAAGGCTTTACCATCGCATTAGATGATTATATTTTTCATCCAAATGCCGTTCCTTTTGAAGCTTATGCCGATATTATTAAGGTAGATATTCTAGAAACCGGACCGAAAAAATTAGTTGAGCATGTCCCTCTTTTGAAGGAAAGAGGCGTAAGGCTTTTAGCGGAAAAAGTTGAGACTCGTGAGCAGTTCGATTTTTGTCAGAAGCTCGGGTTTGATTACTTTCAGGGTTATTTCTTTTCTCGTCCTAAGATTATTCAGGGCAAAAGCTTACCGTCTAATAAGATTCCTGTGTTAAGGCTTTTGTCTAATGTATACGACCCTGATGTTGATATGCATCAGCTAAGTAGCATTATTGGGCAAGACGTTTCTATGAGCCAGAAATTGCTGAAGATGGCATCGCTTTCAGGTAAAAACCATGAAGTGACTTCAATTCATGATGCAGTCGTTAGGTTTGGTCTTAAGCGTTTGCAAAGCTGGGCAAGTGTTTTAGTTTTGTCGAATATTGATGATAAGCCATCTGAACTATTTTTAATGTCACTGATTCGCGCAAAATTTTGTGAGTTGATTGGTGAAAGAGTGGGCGACTTATCAAAAGACAGCTATTTCACGGTGGGCTTGTTTTCCACTTTGGATGCCATTATGGATCAGCCATTACAAACCTTGTTAGATGAATTGAATTTTGATCACAAAATCAAAGAAGCTCTTATTAAGGGTTCAGGATCTTTGGGGTTAGCGCTTAAAGCAGTCAAGGCGATGGAAGCTGGAAAAATAGATTTTGAATTGCCGGAAGGTTTTTCCCCTAGCGAGGTTTCACAAAGTTATTTAGCGGCAATGGAGTTTGCTGAAAGCTTAAATTTGACTGAATAGACTAGAATCGTTGTTGATGGAAATAAAAAGCCCGATTTATCGGGCTTTTTTGTGTTTGCTACTTGTGGTATTGAGAACTAAGCTCAGTAACCGCCTTAATAAAGGCACCAGCATGTGCAGGATCGACTTCAGGATGGATACCATGCCCTAGGTTGAATACATGGCCTGAGCCCTTACCGTATTTCTCTAAAATGGTTGCCACTTCTTGACGAATACGCTCTGGTGAAGCATAAAGAATACTAGGGTCCATATTCCCTTGTAGCGCCACTTTATCGCCTACGCGAGCACGTGCATCGTCAATGTCGGTTGTCCAGTCAAGACCTAGAGCATCACAACCAGTTTCTGCCATGGCTTCTAACCATTGACCACCACCTTTAGTGAATAAAATTACCGGCACTTTTTTGCCTTCATTTTCCCGCTTTAAACCATCAACTATTTTTGCCATATAACGTAAAGAGAATTCTTTATAGTCTCTAGGCGTTAAAACACCACCCCAAGTATCGAAAATCTGTACCGCCTGAGCTCCGGATTCAATTTGAGCATTTAAGTAAGCAATAACTGAGTCAGCTAGTACATCTAGGATGTGATGCAGTGTTGCTGGCTCGTCGTACATCATAGCCTTGATTTTTGAATAGGTTTTGCTGGAACCACCTTCTACCATGTAAGTTGCCAATGTCCATGGGCTGCCAGAGAAACCGATTAAAGGTACACGACCGTTTAGTGCAGTACGAATGGTGCTGACTGCATCCATTACGTAACCTAGATCAGAAGCCATGTCAGGGACAAATAGCTTTTTGGCATCAGCAAGGGTTCTGACTGGTTTATCAAAAACAGGGCCTTCGCCTGTTTCAAAGCGAAGTCCTAGTCCCATAGCATCTGGAATGGTTAGGATGTCAGAGAACAAAATGGCGGCATCAAGTGGAAAGCGCTCTAGCGGTTGCAACGTGACTTCACAAGCCAATTCTTTATTGCGACATAGATCCATGAAAGAACCCGCTTGCTTACGCGTTTCACGATATTCTGGCAAATAACGTCCTGCTTGTCGCATCATCCAAACAGGTGTGCGGTCCACAGGTTGTTTCAGTAGCGCGCGTAAAAAGCGATCGTTTTGCAATTCCGCCATGATAGAAGTGTCCTTTCAGAATCAAAACGCATATTCTAACGGATTTTGGTAATCTGAGGGGCTGACTAAGTAAAAAAATGTGCTAAATCAAGGTGAAGCTTAATTAGCGGAATTTAACTTGTTAATGGCATTTGGTGAGCTGATCGTCACAAACATAGCACCTTTATATAAAAAACCATAACCTCGTACTTCAATGGTTTGTCCTTGCAGTGCTTTGAGTTTTTCAAAATCAAAATTATCCCAATTGGCTTTGCGAACGCGGATACCTGTGGTATCCATGTTTAGAATATAGTTCTCCGAGCTTTTTTCAACAAGTAGAATTTTACCTTTATAAATATGGAAACCTTCATCTTCGGTGTTGATTTGGCTAGAAATCGCTATTGGGTAGTGTAACTTAGGATAATTTTTTGCGACTTTCCACAAAGCAACTCCTTGTGAACGCGCGGTATTTTCTGCGGCGTAGTAACATTTCTGATGAAGAAAGTTAGGTGTTTCAGAATCGGCAAGAACATAACCGGACTCAAGCATTAGACGTTCGACACTAACGGGTTTACCATTTTCTTTGACATATAAATGGATTAGGCCACGGTTAAATTTGTCCATTTTGCGTTTACCATACTCGATGCCCACTTCCATATTATGGTTGGCAAGGATTCGATTTAACTGGTTTTGAGCTTCTTTCGCCAAAGGCTGACCTCTGGTATAGAATTTTTGCTTTTTCTGTAGCTGAGGGGCTTTAATGCCGATCAATTGATAGCGTCGGTTGTTAATAACAACACTGTCTCCACTAAGGGCATATCCTGCTTTTGCCCAAACATCGATTTTTGTAGGTGCGCAGTCAGATAGAAATCGACTGCTGGCTAAAGCAGGTTGACTGATAAATAAAATAACAGTAGCTAGGCCAAACAAGGAAACTGTAACGCTTTTTCTCATGGCAAGTTCTTCCAGGGAATTTAAATCAATGTTGTTTTAAAGCAAAGCATAAACCAAAATAGATAATAAAACTTTAAAAGAGACTGAATTTGAGAATTGAAGATAATAAAAAAGCCGCTAAAAGCGGCTTTTTTGAAAAGTCGATTCGTAAATCGCTTATTTGCGCACACCGTACTTTTGACGGAATTTTTCAACACGACCTTCTGTATCCACAAGTGTTTGTTTACCTGTGTAGAAAGGGTGAGACGCACTAGATACTTCGATACGAACTAGTGGGTATTCTTTACCGTCTAGAGTGATGGTCTCGCCAGAAGTCTTTTCAATCGTAGAACGAGTTAAAAAGGTTTCCCCAGTAGAGATGTCTTGGAAAACAACTTCTTTGTAATCTGGATGAATGCCTGCTTTCATGATGACGGTCCATTCGTTAAATATTAAAAAAGAAAGCGAGATTATAGAGATAAATCCATAAATTGCAAGTGATTTTCAACAGATTTTGTAGAAAAATATGTTTAATGAATCACTTGCTACCGACAAGGGTCAGTTATCGCTTCATTGATAAAAAGAGTTCTTTGTTAGTTTTGGTAACTTTCATTTGGTCAATTAAAGTTTCGATCGCATCGATTTCGTTGTTCAAGCTATGCAAGAAACGACGAAGAATCCAAATATTTTGATACTCTTCCTGCGTTGTGAGTAGCTCTTCTTTACGCGTACCGGACTTCTCGATATTGATTGCTGGGAAGGTGCGTTTTTCTGCAATACTTCTCGATAGGTGAAGTTCCATGTTCCCCGTTCCTTTGAATTCTTCAAAGATAACTTCGTCCATTCTAGAGCCCGTGTCAACCAAGGCCGTCGCGATAATCGTTAAAGACCCGCCTTCTTCAATATTACGTGCAGCACCAAAGAAACGCTTAGGACGGTGTAGTGCATTGGCATCGACACCACCGGTCAAAATCTTACCAGAAGCTGGTACTACTGTGTTGTAAGCACGTGCTAAACGAGTAATTGAGTCAAGCAGAATGACAACATCTGTTTTGTGTTCAACCAAACGTTTGGCCTTTTCGATAACCATCTCCGCAACCTGAACGTGACGTGTAGCCGGTTCATCAAAAGTAGAGGAAATGACTTCACCTTTGACGGTTCTCTGCATTTCAGTTACTTCTTCTGGTCGTTCGTCAATCAATAGAACGATCAGGTAACATTCAGGATGATTTTCCGCAATGGATTGTGCAATTTGCTGCAAGATAACGGTTTTACCAGATTTCGGTGGTGCCACAATCAAGCCACGTTGCCCTTTACCGAAAGGTGCAGCGATATCAATAATTCGTGTGGTGATGTCTTCAGTTGAGCCATTTCCCAACTCCATCTTCAAACGCTCTTGAGCATGAAGTGGCGTTAAGTTTTCAAAGGCAATTTTTTTACGAGCAACATCTGGATCTTCAAAGTTGATTCTTTCAACTTTTAACAAGGCAAAGTAACGTTCACCTTCTTTTGGTGGGCGGATTTTCCCTTGGATTGTGTCCCCTTTGCGTAATCCGAAACGACGGATTTGGCTTGGTGAGACATAAAGGTCATCTGGGCCAGCAAGGTAGGAACCATCTGCCGTGCGTAAGAAACCAAAACCATCTGGTAGGATTTCTAAAACCCCTTCGCCATAAATATCTTCACCGCTTTTGGAGTGAGATTTCAAAATTGCAAATATAATATCTTGTTTTTTTAAGCGCGCTAGGTTCTCTAAGCCTTTTTCAGTGGCGAGATCCAATAGCGAGGAAACGGACATTTTTTTTAAATCTGTTAAATTCATAGTTAATTCTTAGTGTTTAGTGAAGATAAGTTTTTGAGAGTTTGGGGTTGAAGAGAAGTTGTGGGCTTTGAAGGTCAAAGCCCACGAAATGGATTATAGATTGTCGTCAAGAAACGCACTTAATTGTGATTTAGACAGTGCGCCAACCTGAGTAGCATCAACTTCACCATTCTTGAACAATACAAGTGTTGGAATACCACGTACACCGTATTTTGGTGGTGTAGATGGGTTTTCATCAATGTTTAGTTTAGCAATTTTTACTTTACCGGCATATTCGGTTGCAACTTCATCCAGAATCGGTGCAATCATTTTACATGGTCCACACCATTCAGCCCAAAAGTCGACTAAAACTGGAACATCTGATTGAAGCACTTCACTTTCAAAGTTAGCATCGCTAGTTGCAATAATATGATCGCTCATACTTTTTATACTCCTAAAAAATATAAAATTTACTTGTACGGCTGACAGTTTACATTCATTAAGTAAGGGGATTGAAAACCTATGAAAAGGCGTCAGAACCGACAAGAATTTATCTTATTGAGGCACCTTACAGAGGTGCGGTATACGAAATTTTTGCCATTATTACATTGTTTATTTAAATAGTGCAAGTAAAAAATTGTGACAATTTAGTAAGAAAGTAAAGTTTTTGTAGGGGCTGTTCTTAAAGTCGTACAAAGATTTTCTTTGTTCGGAATTCAGCGGGCATTGTTATCTGGCATTGTTATAATGGCTGCAAATTCTAAATAAGACACATAACCTTTCTGAAGCTACATGGACATTTCTTACATAATCGAAGATCTCAATGACGCACAGCGTGAGGCCGTAACGGTCGACAATCGCCATGCGTTAATTCTCGCAGGTGCCGGCAGTGGTAAAACTCGCGTATTGGTGCATCGCATTGCTTGGCTAACCGAGGTGATGAAGTTGTCACCTTACAATATACTTGCGGTTACCTTTACCAATAAAGCTGCGAGCGAGATGCGTGCAAGAGTTGAAGCGCTTATCGGTGCACAAGCGCAAGGTTTGACGATGGGTACTTTTCACGGTATCGCCTATCGTTTGTTAAGAACCCATTACCGAGAAGTGGGGCTGCCGCAAACATTTCAGATTTTAGATTCAGACGATCAAAAGCGTGTTATCAAGCGTCTATTGAAAGCAATGGAGTTGGATGAAGCGCAATGGCCGCACAAGCAAGTACAAGCTTTTATTAATGGTGAGAAGGAAGAAGGACGACGTCCACATCATATTGACCCGGGACATAATCCATTTGTCGCCAAAATGGTTCAAATTTATCAAGCTTATGAAGAGCAGTGTCAAAGAGCCGGCCTGGTCGATTTTTCTGAGCTTTTGTTGCGAGCCCATGAACTTTGGTTAAAAAATCCAGAAGTACTGGCGCATTATCAAGCGCGTTATCAGTATATTCTTGTAGACGAGTTTCAAGACACAAACTCTTTGCAATATGCTTGGTTAAGAGTGTTGGCTGGGGCGAGAGGCAAGTTGTTTATCGTTGGGGATGACGATCAGTCTATTTATGGTTGGCGTGGAGCAAAAATAGAAAACATTCGTCAGTTTGATGCTGATTTTTCTGATGTAAAAACAGTGCGTT
Organism: Hydrogenovibrio kuenenii DSM 12350; assembly: GCF_000526715.1. NCBI lineage: Bacteria > Pseudomonadati > Pseudomonadota > Gammaproteobacteria > Thiotrichales > Piscirickettsiaceae > Hydrogenovibrio > Hydrogenovibrio kuenenii. Next base: position 37,221 of record NZ_JAGP01000001.1, read on the forward strand.
TGGAGCAAAACTATCGCTCAACCGGCACGATTTTGAAGGCCGCAAACCATTTAATCTCTCATAACCTAGAACGTATGGGTAAAAACCTATGGAGTGCCGGGGATGAAGGCCAACCGATTAAATTATATGAAGCCTTTAATGAGATTGATGAGGCGCGTTATGTCTGCAATCAGGTTGAAGCCTGGGAGCAGCAAGGCGGTAGTCGTGGTGATGTAGCGGTGCTTTACCGCTCTAATGCACAATCTCGTGTCATCGAACAAGGGTTGCTACAGGCGAAAATTCCCTATCGCGTCTATGGCGGGTTACGCTTCTACGACCGCGCAGAAATTAAGGATGTACTGGCTTATCTTAGGTTGATTGTTAACCGTAATGATGATGCCGCCTTTGAGCGTGTTTATAACCATCCGCCAAGAGGCATTGGCAATAAAACGGCTGACCAGATTCGAGAAGTGGCTAAGCAACAACAGGTTTCGCTTTGGCAGGCTGCAGCAGAACTGACAGATGGCGTTTTTACCGCAAGGGCAAAAACGGCGGTGTCCGGCTTTTTGAACTTAGTTGACGATTTAACTGAGGCTTGTGAAGACCAAGATTTAAAAGACATTGTCATAAAAGTGGTCTCGCGTTCTGGTTTGCAAATGCATTTTGAAAAAGACAAATCTGAGCAAGGGCAAAGCCGACTGGAAAACATTGATGAATTAATTAATGCTGTGAGCCAGTTCAAGCCGAAAAATACTTTGCAAACCTTAGTAGAAGATGCAACGGCTAATTTAGCCGATGACACGCCTCAGGCGGCACCTTGGGTAGAAACCGAAGCGCAAGCAGAAGGGCTGGAAACGTCCGCATTTGAATCTGCACTGGCAGAGTTTCTTGCTGAAGCGGCGTTAGAAGCGGGCGAGCAACAGGCAGATCAATGGGAGTCCTCCGTACAACTGATGACCTTGCATTCGGCAAAAGGGTTAGAGTTTCCTTTGGTATTAATGATTGGTCTGGAAGAAGGATTATTTCCATCGCAGCAGTCACAAGAAGATGCCTTGCGCATGGAAGAAGAACGACGCTTGGCTTATGTTGGTATTACCCGTGCTGAGCAACAGTTAATCATTACCTACGCTAACCGTCGTCGTATGCATGGCAATGAGTTTTATCCTCAGCCGTCACGCTTTATTAAAGAAATTCCGCCAGAATGTGTGGAGGCGGTGCGTCTGACCAATTCAAATTACGGTTCATCCGGTGAAAGCTTTGGACGTTACGGTGCAACGCCTTTTGCCTCGGCAAAAATTGAAGAAACAGGCTATGCGGTAGGTTCGCGTGTATTTCATCAGAAGTTTGGTGAAGGTATGGTGATTGCCACTGAAGGCTCGGGAGATCATGCCCGAGTGCAGGTGAATTTTAAGCATGCTGGTCTTAAATGGCTTGTAACGGCTTTTGCCAAGCTAGAAAAGATGTAGTGTGACGCTCAAACTTAGCCGTATTAAAAGGCGTTATTTGATTTGTAATCTGGTTCGTTTAAAGTGAAAAATGGCTTCTGAAAAATTAAATCCCTATGCAAATATTCGCTGGGCGGAGAATCAAACCCCTTATTCAGATCAGTTTGAGGATCATTATTATTCTATTAATGACGGCTTAGCAGAAACCGATTATATCTTTCTGCAGCACAATCACATTGCCGAGCGCCTTGCCGCCTATCACGAACCTGAAAAATCACGAAAATCTGCCAGGCTGGGGGTGTTTTGCATAGCCGAAACGGGGTTTGGTACTGGTCTGAGTTTTCTGGCAACGCTTTTGACTTGGCAGAAAATCGGGCAATCCAAGGCTGTTCCGGATTTACACTTTGTTTCATTTGAAAAATATCCAATGCAAGCAGAGGATTTATCTCTAGCTCACGCCGCTTTTCCTGAATTAGAAGAGCTATCTGAAGAGTTGGTTAATAACTACCCACTTCGATTACCTGGCTGGCATGACCTCTGGTTATTTAATGGTCGGGTTAGGCTGACGCTTTGGTTTGGTGATGTCCTGAAGGGTTTACCAGAATGTAATTTCAAAGTGGATGCTTGGTATTTGGATGGCTTTACGCCGTCTCGAAACCCAGAAATGTGGCAACCTGAGTTGTTCAAACAAATGGCCCGTTTAAGCCAAAAGGATACGACTTTTGCTACTTTTACCGTGGCTGGAGAGGTGCGTAGAGGTCTGGAAGATGCTGGATTTGAGGTTGAGAAGGACGACGGGTTTGGGCATAAACGCGAAATGTGTTTTGGTCGATTGCTACATGAGCGGCGTTATTCACCAAAGTGGCCATGGTTTAGTCGTGTTCCGGCATTAAAGAAAGATATTTCTGACTTAAGAATTTGTGTGGTTGGCGCTGGTTTGGCGGGCTCTGCCGTTGCCTATCAATTAGCAAATTTGGGTGCAAAGGTTACGGTGCTTGATGCAGAGCCTGAACCTGAGTGGGGGTGCCCTTCTGATAATGCTGCCCAAGCATCAGGAAACCTCGCTGGAGCAGTACATCCATTGGTTACGGCAGATTGGAACTTGCGAAGTCAGTTTTATCTAAAGGGGTTTGAAACGACCTTAAAATGGTTGTTGCCTTGGTTGGAAGCCGGTGAAATTCATGGCAGTTTAGATGGTTTGATGCAGCTAGCGGTGGATGAGACGCAATTCAAGCGGTTGCAGGATGCCTTTCGTCGCGTCGGACTACCAGAAGATTTTGCTGTTTGGTGTGATCAAGATACTGCGAGTACTCGGCTTGGTATGGAAACAGCCTATTCAGGAACCTTTTTTCCTCAAGGTGGCTGGATAGAACCACAATCTGTGATAAAGAAATGCCTCTCGCATCCAAATATCAAGGTAAATTGGGCGCATTCAGTTACTGAAATAAGCTGCAATGCTAGTCAAAATCAAGATTCTAACGACCCAGCCTGGCAGATTTTAACTGATAAATCTAATCATATCGCAGATGCCGTGGTGCTTTGTACTGGCGCGTTGAGTGATGAATTGAATGAGCAATTTCACTTGCCGATTCGTCCTGTAAAAGGGCAGGTGACACATTTCTCAAGAGAAGATCATATTAATCTACCTGCAATAGCGGTCACCCATAAAGGCTATACCTGTCCATGTCGTGCGCAGGTGGATAAACAAGGGCATGAAATTTTTGGTGTGACAGGTGCTACTTTTGAAGCGCCAGATCGATCCTATGACATGTCAGAAAAAGCTCATCAGGAAAACTTGGCGCAGCTCACCCAAGCATTGGATACGGATACTTCATTAGAAGTATCTTTAGTCCAAGGAAAAATTGGCTTTCGGCCAACAACACCTGATCATTTACCGATGATTGGTCCAGTTGTAGATTTTAAATGGGCGCAGCAGGTCTACTACTCTCAGTCGCATACGCATGCGGTTTTCCGTTATCCAGAACAAAAATATCAATCGGGTTTGTTTGTATCGAATGGTCACGGTGCAAGAGGCTTGATGTCAGTGTTTTTGGCGGCAGAAATGATAGCAGCGGATGTGTCGGGTTCCGTTCAGATTTTGCCTGCTTCTCTTATGGATGCATGTCACCCTGAACGCTTTGATGTGAGAAGTTGGCGCAGTGCTAAAAACAACTCATAAAACGGGAAAATCTACGTATTAATTCGGTATGATATAGAGCAATTATTTATGGATAATCAAGTTGATTAAATCCAAGATTTAAGGACAGTTTGAATATGAACGCACACAAGAATCGATTTTCCGATTATTTTCTTTTGGTTATTGGTCTTTTGGCTTTGTTAAATTTGACAGCTTGTTCCCAGTTATCAAATAAAAAAACGACTGGAGAATTAGACGCAGCAATCGATAATAAAGCTCTAGCTTGGGTCTTAAAGCCGCCTAAATCAAATGCCAGTTATGATCGAGTGGTGACTTTGCCAATAAACGGCAATATACAACAAACTAAAGCATTGGCTTTGTCTAAGGGCGCTAATAAGATTCGCCAACAGGTTAATGCAGAGATGCAGGCGCATTACTTAAAAACGCTTTCCTCTGTTGAAGATTCTTATGGTGAGTTTGAGCACAAAATTAGAACAAAAGTGCGTGATAGCATCCCCTCACTTCAGTATGCGCAGCCTAAGATCAAAGCGGTGTATGAAAATAAAGCAACGAAAGAGTTAAGTGTCTGGGTTCAACTGACAAAAAAAGACATAGCCTCAAGTTTGGGCGATACTTTGTTGGCAGCGGATAAAAAATTACATGATTTTATTCATGTCAGCGAGCGTGGATCAGATTTGGCACAGTTGCTCTCTGTTTTACCAGCACTGCCGGCGCTAGAGACGCGTCAACGAGCCCGTGATGCACTTTCAGTGTTTCTGAAGAAGCCAATTAGCTTGAATTCAGATGAATTAGCAGGTCTGCTTAACACTTACATTACGCATAAGTTCGATGAATTGATGGTAAATTTACAAGCCACGACTGCTGACTCAAAGCCCTTTGAAATTTATTTACAACAGTCTTTAATCAAGCAAGGTGTGCCTGTATCTGTACGTAGACCTGATTTGATTATTAAGTATTTCCTAGAGTTTGATGACGATGGTGTTGCGCAAGGTAAGCAAAAAATCTCATTGGTAGCAGATGCCGAAATGATTAATGATCTTGGCGGAACGTTTGCCAGCGTAAGTAAAGAATATCCTGCGATGGCTAAATCTACATCAGATGCAAGAAAACAAGCGATGGATGCATTTACAGCAGACATTGCACAGGCTATTATTAACGCGACAATGAATTACATAGATAGAGTCAACAAGTCTCAAGCGTCTCAGAGGGAATGAAGGATACATTATGAATAAATTATTTTTGTTAATCATATTGGTTGTATTTGGTACTTTATCCATCGCTTTTAATTGGTTTGATAGTCGTGATTTTGTAAATGATGTTTTAAACAAAGCGCAAGAAACTAATCAGAGCATTCAACAAACGGGTGATAAGGTATCTAACGCGGTTGATCAAATGAAAGAAGTAAATAAATAAGGCTGTAAAAAATGAGTTTAACTCTATTGAAAAGAACTTTTATCGTTGTATCTTTAGGTATTTTATCTTTGCAAGCAAAGGCAGGGGATTATGACGGACATATGGGGCTGGATGTATCCTTATCGAATGATGCCGCTAATTTTGGGCTTTATTCGTTAAGAGAGTCTGCTCAAGAAATTACCAATTTAGGGGTTGATTACTTTTTTAATCGTCCAGGCGATAAGTTTCTAGATGTGTTTGGAAGTATTAGTCGAAAGGGTATGGCTGATAGTGAAAACCTTGAGCTAGGAATCTCTGGTAAGCTGTTTTATGCAGATGATAATGCCTCACCAAATACAGGCTATGGCGCTATGTTAGGATTCAATGGTCGTTATTGGTTGCCTACAGAAATGCCAATGGCAATTGGATTTGATGGCTTGTATGCGCCACCGATTACTTCTTTTGGTGATGTAAAAAGTGCTTCTCAGGGTGACGTTCGTTTAGAAGCCCGCATTTTACCGAGTGCTATTGCTTATGTGGGGTATCGCAAATTAAGTGTAGAATTTAAACAACATACACAAAATATGGACGATAGTTTAAATATTGGTGTAAACGTTGCCTTTGAGTAATGAATGTGTTCGGTTAGAAGTAAAAAAGGCGCTTTTAAGCGCCTTTTTTATTGTGTAAAGAAGGGTTATTTTCCATAACCTGGAATTTCAGATTTCACCACTTCATCAATTTGTTCAGGCTGTAAATACTTTTTAGCATAATCCATATACACTTCTTGTTCCACGAAAATGTCAAACAAGTCAGGATCAATATGACCTTCAAGCTTCAGAAAACCGAGAATGCGTAAGCTTTCAGATAGTTTTTTTGCTTTTTTGTATGGACGGTCACCTGCAGATAAGGCTTCAAAAATATCGGCAATTCCCATCATGCGTGCAGGAATCGAAAGTTGCTCTCTGGTTAGGTGGTTAGGATAACCTTGTCCATCCATGCGCTCATGGTGCCCCCCCGCATACTCTGGAACATTTTTGAGCTCTTTTGGGAAAGGCAGTACGCTAAGCATAGAAATAGACATTGTAGCGTGATCTTGCATTTGCTCACGCTCTACGTCATTTAGTGTGCCTTTGGGGATGGTTAAATTGGTGAGCTCATCTTCTGTTAAAAGAGGCAGGGTCTCTTTATCCAATGACAGATAAGTTTCCTTGGAGAGGTTTTCTAGAAAAAGCTTGTCTTCATCGGTTAAAAATTCATTGCTGTTGATTCGTTTAAGCTGTTCAAAAATAGCTTGATAGGCTTTGCGTTGAAAGTCAAAGGCTTCTGGGCTTGTATCATTTGTTTGAAGTAGGTTCTGGTAAGCTTTTAGTGTTAGTCTAGTTTTAAGCAGTTCAATTCGATCATATTTGGTTTCCAGCTTAGTGGATTTATCCATAACATAATCGGGCGTAGTGAGTTTTCCGCAATCATGTAGCCAAGCAGCAGTTTCAAGTTCAAACTTCTCAGTATCGTTCATGTAGAAGTCTTTAAGAGGACCGGAATTCACGTTGTTTGCAGCTTCAGCAATCATCATGGTAATAACAGGCACTCTTTGGCAGTGTTTACCTGTATAGGGTGATTTTTTATCTATGGCATCGGCCACCAGCTTGGTGAAAGATTCAAATAGACTTTTATGCTCTTCAATGAGTTGCCTGTTAATTAATGCCACAGAAGCTTGGGATGCGAGTGATTTGGCAAGACTTTCGGATTCATCTGAGAAAGGAATGACATTCCCTTCTTCATCCGTTGAGTTAATGAGTTGAAGAACACCAATGACCTCTTGATCAACATTCTTTAGAGGAACTGTGAGCATAGACTTGGTGCGATAATTAACTGTTTGGTCAAATTTCAACGCGCCAGAAAAATCGAATTCTTCAGCAAAGTAAATGTCTTCAATGTTAACGGTTTCACCTTTATTCGCGACGTAAGAGGCAATGGCAGAAAGGTTTTCTGTCCCATCAGCTTGTCTAAGTTGCATAGGTGGAAAAGGAACATGTGTAGGATGTGAACCACCCATAGCAATGTTCAGGCTGGTATTTTGGACAACGTCAAAAGATAGCTGAGAACCATTGAGTACTCTATAAAAAGTGCCACCATCCGCACCTGTCAATTGTTGAGCACTGGTAAGGATTTCGCACAACAACTTAGAAATATCGGTTTGAGCAGACAAAGCCATGCCAATACGGTTGAGTTGGCTGATTTTGTCTAAAAGCGGCGTGTTCATTTTTAGAAACTCTTTTTATTTCATTTACTTATATTTTCTAGGAATACAAATAATCTCAATAAGTTTGTCATATTTGTTTGCCTTTGTAAAATGAAAAAGAAGGAAGGAATCTAAAATATGAATTTGGTTGTGTTTAAGTCAAAAAAAAGCTAAATTGTACGTGAATATAACTATAGATTTTGATCTTTCTAGTATAGAGACTAGACGCTTTACTACGTGGACATAACTTAATGAAATTAACAGTATTGGGAGCCAGTGGGGGCATTTCACCAGAAACTGGAACAACCTCTTTTTTGCTCGGAGACTCTGTATTAATAGATGCGGGGACGGGATCAAGTCGTCTTTCTCAGGAGCAGATGCTTAATATTCGTTATGTACTGTTAACGCATAGCCATTTGGATCACATTTGTAATTTGCCTTTTTTGTTGAATACAACTATTGGCGAAATGAAGCACACAGTAGAAGTATTTGCACTCGAACATACGATAGAAGCGATGAAAGCTCATATTTTCAACGGTGTGATTTGGCCTGATTTTGCCAAGCTACCAACGCCAGAAAATCCAGCGCTTAGGTTTAATACTATTAAAGTCGGTGATGATTTTGTATTGGATGATTTTCGTTTTCAAGTGTTGCCTGCGGAACATACGGTTCCGACAGTAGGGTTCAGAGTATCAACTGGTTCGGGCAGTTTTGCTTTTACGGGCGATTGTGCAAAAAATGATCAGTTCTGGCATGCGCTGAATCAATATGACCCGGTTGATTTGTTGATTGTTGATGACCAGTATCTTGCCTGTGAAAGTGTTATCAGTAAGGCAGCCAAACATTATTATCCAGAGTCTTTGTCTGAAGATTTGCAGAAGCTTGAAAGCCATCCTAAGCTTTATTTAACGCACTTACCTCCTTTCAAAAAGAATGAAGTGATGTCAGAAGCAACAAAAGTTTTATCTGACTGGCATCCTAAAGCTTTGGATGAAGGAATGGTTATTCAGTTCCCTCTTGCTTCAAACGCCTAAGCTTTTTCCAAATTATTCACACTAAAGTTTAGAATACAGTTTAGTGTATTTATGAATATTGAGACTTTGGGTGGTTGCTTATGTCGAAAAACATCGGTTTAATCATAATTGGTGATGAAATTTTATCTGGTAAGCGCCAAGATAAACATCTCAAGCAAGCGAATGAACTATTTCGGCCTAGAGGTCTGTCGATAAGTTGGGTCAAAATAGTAGGTGACCATGCTGATTTTCTCGTACAGACGCTAAAAGAAAGTTTTGCTTCGGGTGATGTGGTGTTCTGCTTCGGCGGCATAGGCGCTACACCTGATGATCGTACCCGACAGAGTGCCGCCGCTGCTTTGGAACTACCGCTTGAACGTCACCCTGACGCCGTCTCCGAGATTGAAGCACAGTTTGGTAAAGAGGCATATCCGCAACGGATACATATGGCAGAGTACCCTAAAGGTTCTGCAATTATTCCTAATTTCTTTAACCGCGTACCAGGTTTTTCTATTCAAGAGCACTATTTTATGCCGGGTTTCCCTATGATGGCACAGCCGATGATGAGTTGGGTGCTCAATACTTACTATTCTGATTGGCAGCAAGAACCTAGAATTGAGCTTTCCATTCGACTAATTGGGGGGCAGGAATCGGAGTGGGTTGAGTTTATGGAATCCTTTGAAGAGCGCTTTCCTGAATTAAGGCTTTTCAGTTTGCCGACTATTTCCGAGAATGGGAATCGCAGCATAGAAATGGGCGTGGAAGGCGTAAATAAACTAGCTGTGGAAGGTCTTGAAGTTTTGAAACAGGAGGCAGAAGCTAGAAAACATGCCTATGAAATTATTGTGTGACCCATTTCAAAACCTTATCCTCAAGTCTAATCAATATGACTGATTCACCTATCCAATTTGATGTTGTTGTCCTCGGAGCAGGCGCTTCGGGTCTAATGTGTGCAGCGCAAGCGGGCTATCGCGGGCGCTCTGTTTTAGTGGTGGATCATGCTCCTAAAGCGGCAGCGAAAATTCGAATTTCAGGTGGCGGTAAATGCAACTTTACCAATGTTAATGCATCCTTTAATAACTATATTTGCGCTAATCCACACTTTGTTAAAAGCGCACTTTCGCGTTATACGTCACAAGACTTTATTGACCTAGTTGATCGACATGGTTTGGAATACGAAGAAAGAGAGCTCGGTAAACTGTTTTGTGCTCAGAGAGCGGGCGATTTGATTCAAATTCTACGAACTGAATGTGATTGGGCGGGTGTCGAGCTTTGGCTTGGTACAGACATTCGGCAAGTCTCTGCGCTATCCGATAAGAAAGGCTATTTGGTATTAACCTCGCAAGGCGTAGTTCAGTGTGAGTCTTTGGTTGTGGCGACGGGTGCTTTGTCTTTCCCAAAATTAAAGGCGACGGATTTAGGCTATCGCCTAGCAAAGCAGTTTGGTTTGGCGGTTAACGCATCTCGGCCGGGTTTGGTGCCTTTGCTGTTGGATAATAGGTGGTTAACATTTTGCCAGCAATTAAGCGGTATTGCGCTTGATGTGAGTGTGGGTTTGGTAGCAGAAAGCAAACAGACTCCGATATTTAATGAGGCAATATTGTTTACTCACCAGGGGTTGAGTGGCCCTGGAATTTTACAGATATCTAATTATTGGCTGCCAGGACAAGGTATTGAGATTAATTTGCTGCCAAATCTGGACGTTTATGAATCCTTGCTGACATTGAAAGAATCTAACCAATATCTGTATAAATGGCTTAACCAATTTTGGCCAAAAAAGTTTACTCAAGCCTGGTTAAGTCAGTTTCCAATGCCCGAACGTTTAGCAGAGGTTTCACATGAAACGCTTAAGAACTATGCGCATTTGTTAACGCATTGGGCGATATATCCTTCTGATACAGCAGGCTATGATAAGGCTGAAGTTACGCTTGGTGGCGTGGATACAGACATGATTCAGTCGAAGGACTGCCAAGTCAAGCACCAACCCGGACTGTATTTTACAGGCGAAGTGTTGGATGTAACCGGGCAGTTAGGCGGTTATAACTTTCAATGGGCTTGGTCGTCAGGATTTGCTGCGGCGCAAACTGTATAATGCTGTGAAAAGACAATAAAGTTTGTCCTTTTAAAACAAAGTTTGTCCTTTTTAACGAAAAGAGACAATAAAGTTTGTCCCTTCTTTTTTTTAAGTTAAACTTAACTAGGTTAAAGCTCTATGGGATAAGCTTCTATGCCTAGAAGAAAATTGCAGTCAAATCAAGATTTCAATCGCGCTTTGCAGCATAAATATGGTTTGGGAAATGGTCAGGATTACAAACCATGGTTAAGGGTTCAAGATGTTCCCTCTAATGGCACTAGATCAGAAATTTTCGGATTGAAAACGAGACGAGTGCATCACACACTTTCGTCACTTGAAACAGAACTATTCTATATTTTGGAGTTTAATGATTCTGTTGTCGATATTCGAGAGCAGTTTCCATTGATACCTCTACCTCTTTCTATAAGTATTTCTTCACTGCTTTGTATTGAGCACCCAAAACATCCAGTATCTAAAGAGCCAATTGTCTTAACAACTGATTTTTTGATTACGAGGCGTATTGAAAACGAAATTTTTTATGAAGCAGTTTCAGTAAAGCCTGAAGGGTTATTGTCTGCTCGTAGTCTTGAAAAAATTGAGATTGAACGGGTCTGGTGGGAGTTGCAGGGTATTAAGTTTTGGATATTTACAGGTAATGAAAAGACAAAATTACAGAGCAAAAACATTAATTGGTTTACACACGCAATAAGACAACGAGAAGCTTTTGATGATTCTATTCTTCAGGGAGCGCTTGCTATTCTTAATATAGGGAAGTTTTTAAAAAAGGATGTGGTTGAAAAGTTTGAACAACTTTTAAATATTGAATCGGGGCAAGGTCTTGAACTTTTAAGGTCTTTAATTGCCTTGAAGATGATATCGGTATGCTTGGATTATGAAATTGAGAGCTCTGAAATTATTGAAATTCAGTCTTTAATTTCCATGAAGGAGGCCAAATATGCCAATTCTTGGAAATAGTGTTTGGAATGCTAAAAATGTGCTGGGTTTGGAAGATGGTTTATACAGGGTGATATCTGTTGTTTTTCAAACAAAAGAAATAATCTTGTTTCCAATAATTAATCAGACGGCAGAAATCAAACCTTTATGTGTGCCACTAGATTTTTTTGAAGAAGCAATAACCGATAAATCCATTATCAAATTTGATTTTGAATTGCCCAGTTTCATGCAGAAAGCTGACTCAGAAATATCGGAAAAAGAATTAAAGAAAAGAAATCATAATCTGTACTTGATTAGCGGATTAATAGAAGATAGCCAATTCATTTATGAATATGCCAAAAATAAAAAAATTTCTAGGCTTGCAGAGCATGCCACCAAAGTTGGAACTTATCGAAAAAGATTAGCGCGATTACTAACTCTTTATTGGAAGTTCGGACAATCATCTAATGCGTTACTTCCCTTTTATCAGAATAGCGGCGCGCCAGGAAAGCCTAAAATTGCAAAAAGTAGTACTCTAGGAGCACCAAAGAGCACTAGAACCTTGGCCGTTACAACTTCTGAAAAATATGTCCTGCAACCAGTGGATAAAAAAAACATCAAGTCATACTTGAAAAAACACTTCTTAATTGTGAATGGCCCTGCTTTAAAAAAAGTTTATGAAGATTTTTTAAAAAAACATCATTCGGAAGAATTAAAGTTGGCAAAACTAAAAGGGCGAGTCCCACTTGTACCAAGTTTTCGACAATTTAGTTACTGGAAGCGCCAATTTTTCACAAAAGATGAAATCATCCGCAAAAGAAATTCTGAGCACCATATTAATTTAAAAAGCAGAGCGGTCATTGGAAGCGTTAAAGATGAATGGAAAGTACCTGGTAGTTGCTTTGAGTTAGACGCAACAGTAGCTGATGTCCATATCGTTTCAAGTTTTCGAGCTAATGCAGTTTTAGGTCGTCCAACAATTTATTCGATTGTGGATAGAGCTAGTGGCATGATTGTAGGATTAAATGTTTCACTGTTCCATGCTTCTTGGCGAGCAGCAAGGTTAGCACTGGCCAATGCTTTTTTACCAAAGGCGGAATACTGTAAAAGTTTTGATGTTGATATTGTTGATGCTGAGTGGCCTTGCCATCATGCTCCGTTGAGATTGATGTGCGATAACGGAGAAATGATTGGCCTTCAACCTCAGCAAACTATAGTCCCTTTTACTGAACTACAATTTGCTCCGCCCTATAGAGGCGATTTCAAGTCTATGGTTGAAAGAAGGTTTGGGTTGCTTAATAGCAAAGTGATACATCAGTTATTAGGAACGACTCGTGGCAGGCAAGTCGTTCGAGGAGATGAAAATCCAAAAAGCCGAGCTGTGTACACTCTGAAAGAATTTACTAAAGAATTAATACTAGCAGTATTAGAGTTAAATAAGACCATTTACGATAGTCTTGCAACGATTGACGATGCATTGATTAGAAACGATTTAGCTCCGACGCCACTAAATTTTTGGAAAATTCATTTAAAAAACCATCAACATGCACTAAAAAAAGCAAATCGTGAAGATGTGATTGGGCAGCTTTACCCTGCAGATAAAGCAAGTGTTACTAGAAATGGTATTTTCTATAACGACATTTACTATGGCTGTGATAAGTTGATTGAAAATAACTTAGCAAGTATTGCTAGAGTTAATGGGCGTTGGACTGTTGAAGCAAGAGTTAATGAAAATACCGCGGACTATATTTATGTTCGATTTGATAAGACATCCAGCTTTGTTAGGTGTGATTTGACCAAAAGGAGTTCAATGTATGCCGGCAATTCCTTAATCGATGCGGATTTTGTTCAAGATTGGTTAAAGGATAAAAAAGCGAAACATATTGCTGAAAATTTGGATTCAAATTTTGACTCGAATAGGAGTATACAAGAGGCCGTTGGCAAAAAAAGGTTAAAGAGAGACGGTAAACGAAAATTAGTAGATTCTTCTGGAATTCGACAAAACCGTGAAGACGAACTTAAAAAAACAGTACATCAAGTCTCTGAAGTTAAAGATATGCCAACTCCTGAAAAGGCAATGGATGATGAGAGGTCAAATGATCGCGTCGTTTATCTTCCGCGGAGAAAGAAAAAGTAAGGTGGCGAGATTATGAGAAAGGTGAAGGCTATATACCATAAAGCGATACTGCCTGAGCATCAGGGTAATCCCTTTATTGAGGCATTGCCAAAAAAACAGAGTGCAGAAACGCTGATGGAGTCCTTTGCCCACTATCCAGCAATTGATGAAGAGGTTAGATTTCACGCAGATCCCCTTGTAAGGGAGGAATATACTCAGAGACTTAAATCTCTGAGGCAGCCTCTTCCAATTTATTATGAATGTTTTAGAGCAATTGAATCCGCTATAAAAGCTGGTTACTCAAGTAAGAACCCTTTTACACCAACCACGGCGCAATACTTACATTATCCTATTGATGAACTTCCTGAAATTGAGCCAAAAACAGGTTTTTTTGAACCAAAAGCCGACGGAATAACTCTCATTGGAGAAAGTGGTGTAGGTAAAACTAGTATGCTAGAGCAATTACTGAACTATTTTCCTAATGTTATTGAGCATGAAGCCTATCAGGGTAAGCAAATGGAGTTCACTCGACAAATTGTGTGGATAAAAGTAGATTGCCCTAATAATTCGAGTGTGAGAGAGCTTTGTGAGGAAATATTATCAATGATTGATGCGGCTTCAGGTGAGCTGACAAAACCCGAAGCAACTATTCCTAAGTTAATGAGACAAATTGAGCAAAAAATTAAATCAAATTTTTTGGGACTGCTCGTTATTGATGAAATGCAAAGGCTTGTATTTAAGCGCACTGGCGGAGAGAACAACTTACTTAATTTCCTCCACAGTTTAGTTAACAAGCTAGGGGTTCCAATATTATTTTGTGCAAACCCACCATTTAATGCAACTTTGGCTAAAACCTTGAAAGCAGCACGAAGAGCGGAAAGCGGTGGTTATTTTGAGATGCATCCTTTGAAAAGAGAAAGTCAAGGATGGGATTATTTTGTCCGTGAGTTATGGGATTTACATTGGACAAATGTAACCACTGAATTGACAGAGAGTTTGAATAACAAATTATTTGAATTGTCTGTTGGAAATCTTGATTTGGCTCACAGAATTTACAGAGATGCTCAAAGGCTTGTGATTGGTTCGGGTGATGAAAGAATTACAGAAGCTGTTCTAGAGCAAGCTTATGCCACAACTTGTGGACTTTCATCTAAGACGGCTGAAGTTTTGGAGCTCCGAAAACAAAACTTATTGCCAAGACGAAATAAAAAAATGGAACCACAAAAAGAATCATCACATGCTGCAATTAAGGTAGAGACGAACAAAAAATTTGTAGCAGATGTCACAAGAGTGCAACACCCCGAATTTCATTTTAGGCTTCGAGAGTTAATAGAGGATGTCGCTTTAATAGAAAGAATTCAATCGCCTGACGTTTTGAGATGTGCCATTGATCAGGAAGACCCATTGAAATATTTGCGGCAAAACAATTTACTTCTAGATGACCCTCTTCAGCAGCTTACTTAAAAGAGACTGATAGAAACATGTTATTCCCGAATCAGCTCCCCGACGAAACTCTATACAGTAGATTGATTCGACATCAAACAGTTTTGGGATTTAACGAAAAAGAGTACTTGAAACGAATTTTTCAAAATCCAAGATTGAGTATCCACCCTTTTCTTACAGTTGGTTTGACTGAGATTGCAAAAATTTCAGGTGAAGATACATATGATTTGTTTCGGAATCAAACTCTTGGCTCCCTTTTCATCTACTTGATGCCTGTCTCAGGAAAAAAAATTTATCACTCTCTTTTAAAAAATGAGGGAGCTATGGCTTTTAGGCATAGCTGTTTATCGAATTTTCGGGAGACCAAAAAGGTTACTGTAAATTATTGTCCTGTTTGCTCTGAGGAAGACATTCAAAGCTATGGGGTGACCTATTGGCACAGAAGTCATCAAATACCTGGTATAGAGAGCTGCCCTGTTCATAATGTTAGATTAATTGAGCTTGATTTGCCTGAGCGGCCTCACATAAAAAAAGGCTTTTTACCACTTTTGTCAGAATCGACTCTTTGCAATGAAAAGCATGGTCAACTGTCTCAGTATTGTTTCGAATTTTTGAAAAGTGTTTCTGAACAAAACCAAAAATTTAATTTGGCAGAGCTTAAGTACAAATTGATTGGTGGTGGATATGTAACTAAAGGTGGTCGAATAAGAAGAAATCAATTGAGTCAGGATTTTTTTGACTGCGTGCAAGCCATTGATTTTCACAGCCATAGTCTTTTACCAAAAAATGAAAATGATTATCGTTATTTAACAAATCTATTCATACCAAACATTGCACAGCATCCATTCAAATACTTGCTATTTAATTTTTTCCTAAGCCAGCTTTCTCAAAAAACGTTAAATTTTGAACCCTCATTGCCTTCCATAGACTATCAAGACTCTTCTAGAAAAAATTGTATTCAATACCTTCAAAAAGGATTGTCCTTAGCCGAGGTGGCTAGAAAAACGGGTAAAAGTGTCTCTTATCTCAAAAGGTTAGCCGGATTAAATAATATTGATGTTTTGAAAGAGCCAATAGTTTTAACTCAGAGAATAAAAGCTCGTGCTCGCAAAATGGCTTGGAGAGGGTTTCATCGACGAGCGATAGCATCACAATTTGATGTTTCAATTGGAACGATAGAAATGCTTATTTCTTCAGAAAATGGATTAGTCGAGCATCGTAAGAAATGTCGATATCATTCTAAACGAAGAAAGTATAAAGCCGAAATTTTAAGGGTAGTCAAAAGTCATCCCAATTGGGCTCGACAGCAAATTAGACAAAAGCATAATGCTGCATTTTCCTGGTTATTTATGCACGAAAAAAATTGGCTTTATCAAAATTTGCCTGATGCTAGCCCTCCCACTAGGCATGTCAGAGTGGACTGGAATAAACGAGATGAGCTATTAGCAACACAAATATCAGATATTTTATCTAAAGCAGTAGAAAAACCATCATTGACTAAATTGGAGCTGATTATTGGTCATAGGTGGCTATTAAAAAATAAAGATAAGTTGCCTAAAACTATGAGCATATACAATCGGTTTTAGAGAAGTAAAACAAGTTGATAATACATAACATGTCGCTTAATGTATAAATTGAGTTAATTTTTTTGGGTGGAGGTTTATTTTGTCCTGTCCTGTATGTTTTTTTCGTGATGATTATCAAAAGCAATTAAAAACCAGCTTGTTCGGAATTGATCGTTTTGAAAACAAGATGAGAGCCTATAAGTCGAAATTCATTGAGGGTGTTCGCGATATGGTCAATCTTTCCGAGTGTAGTTGCTCTGCAACATATAACTCTCCTGAGATGGCTAAATGGACGGGCGATTTTCTTTCGGAGTTGAAAAATTCGGAAAGCATTATTAATGAGGCATTTGATGAAATAATTTCAATTTACGAAGACTTTATTGGTAAAAGTCAAAAAGTCGCCATTGAAAACTTTTGGTCATATTTAACCCAACAAGATTTACTGAATGATAAAGAAGGTGCATTTACAAGTTCAAGACTATATTTTCGAGCTAGAAAAAAGAGCACTAGTTTTGAAACAACAGATGTTCGTGCGCATTTCCATATCCCCTTTTCACAAAGGGAGAGAGTTGCTAACCAAAGATTTAGTGTAAGTGGTCAACCAATGCTTTACTTTGGTAGTTCTACGTTTGGAGTGGAAAAAGAACTTGAAAACTCTTGTGACAACTTGTCAATGGCCGCTTTTTTGCCGTCTGCCAACATATACTCCAATGCCAAAATATTTAATTTAAGGAATCGAATTAATATTATTGTAGAAAATTCTTTGCCAGGAATTTTTGGAGCAAGAAGTAAGATTTCATATGATGACCCTACCATTGGTTTTGGCCGGGATACGATTTCAAAAGATATTCATAAATCAGTTTTGATGTTCTTGTGTACTTTCCCAAGAGAGTTCACAAATTCATTTGTTGCCGAATATGTTCTTCCACAAATATTGACGACGGCTCTTTTAGAGCATAAATATATTGGCTTAATATTTCCTTCGACAAAGGATTATTCCTCTATACAAGGTCATCACCGATTCTCTTCATTTAACATGAACTTAGGGATTTACGTTCCGTATGATCCAGAAAATGACATTAACGAATCTTTACTTAGCTCTTTTTCTGCATTTACATTGGACGGTTCAGAGTCTTTAAATAGGACTCCACAAGAAGTTTTAGATAGATCAAGAGAAGTTATATCTAAATTGAATGAGAGGTGCTTAGGTACAAATTCGATTATGCCCATTATTTTGGTACAAAACGAAATTGATTACATCAAGTCGGCTCAGATAAATAATCTTAATTATTTTCAAACAACAGCGGGAAAAATTGAATTAGAGCTTTATATGAAAATGTTCGACTATTTAGAGGCAAGTGCATGTTAGATTTTGCGCCTTAAGATAACTAAGAAGGTTTAATGGAATGGTTTTTTTTGAGCTTGAGCCAGCAGATATCTCGAATTTAAACGATAGCGATTTACGTGAGTTGGTAGCTAGGTTATGTGAGGCCGAGCTGACACAAAAAAGTATTTCGACTAAGTGTGTCTCATGGGGAGGCGCTCAAGAGGCACCGGATGGAGGGCTTGATGTTAGTGTTTCTGGTGCTGCCACTGTCGATAAGATGGGCTTTGTTCCAAGGCCTAATACAGGCTTTCAAGTAAAAAAACACAGCATGGGACAAGCCGCTTGTGCAAAAGAAATGCTGGATGGTGGTGATGTTAAAAATGTAATAAAAGATTTGGCATGTGTAAATGGAGCTTACATCATTGTTAGCGGTAAAGATGATTGTACTGATAGCATGCTCAAAAATCGCCTGCTAGGAATGGCATCAGCAGTTAGTGATTTAGACGAAAAAGACGACCTGTTTCTAGATTTCTATGGAAGAGATCGTTTGTGTTCATGGCTTAGACGCTTTCCTGGGGTAGCATTGTGGGCTCGTTTGAGGTTAGGTAAACCCTTATCTGGCTGGAAACCATATGGTCGTTGGGCAGCTACACCAGCAGATCAAATAGATGACTTTTTATTAGATGAGCACCCATGCGTATTTGATACCAATTTAAACCCTAAGTCTCCAGTTTCTATTCGTCAAGGAGTTGAAACAGTCCGACAGAAACTTTCCGTTGCTGGATCTGTAGTTCGAATAACGGGATTGTCAGGCGTTGGCAAAACTCGTTTTGCCCAGGCGCTTTTTGAAGATAATGTTGGTAGTGATGCGTTACCAATGGCCAATGTTATTTATGCAGACTTAGGTAATAACTTAACTCCAACAGCTACAGAGTTAATTTCTTATTTAACGGCAAATGATTTAACGGCGTATGTTGTGTTAGATAATTGCCCTCCTGACGCGCATCGACAATTGCAGAAACAAGTATCCTTATCTGAGGGTGTTAAGCTAAGCCTCCTTACAATTGAATATGACATTTCAGATGATCGTCCGGAGGAAACAGAGGTAGTTCACATAGAACCTTCCAGTCATGAAATAGTTTCAAAATTAATCCAAAGAAGGTTTCCTGAATTAGGGCAATTGAACGCAAGGACCATAGCCGAATTTGCAGGAGGTAATGCTCGAATTGCTATTGCTCTTGCTAGTCAAGTAGATGCGAACGAAAGTCTGATTAACTTTTCAGACGATGATCTTTTTCAAAGACTATTCCATCAACGAAAAGGAAGGGACGAGAATCTACTTGAAAGTGCTGAAATTTTATCTCTTGTCTATTCATTTAATGTATCTAAAACTGACTTTAACGATGAGTTAGAAACATTAGCACAAATTAGTGGGTTGGAACGTCGAACTCTGAGTCGTAGTCAATCAGAGTTACTACAAAGACAAGTCGCCCAACAGAGGGGCGACTGGAGAGCTATTTTGCCTCATGCTTTAGCAAATCGCCTTGCTAAGCGGGCACTTCAGTATCTTGATTTTCAAGATATCAACACCTATTTGTTTAAATCTGAAAATTTCCGGCTATTGAAATCGTGTGCACATAGGTTGGGTTATTTGCATGATTACGAACCAGCTCAGCAATTAGCTGAAACCTGGATGTTGCCAGGGGGACCTTTAAATGACTTGGGATCTTGCGATGCGCAACAATTGGCAGTTATTAGTTATATAGCGCCTGTTTTTCCTGAAACGCTTTTACAAACCATTGAACGCGCTTCAAGCACACCAAACTTTTGCACTAGAGAAAATAAGCAATTTTCTACGTTTGTTACGTTGTTACGAAAGGTTGCTTATTACGATGAATATTTTGATCGAGCAGCAGGGTTAATACTGAAGTTCGCAGAAAGCGAAAGGAAGGGTGAAAACCATAATAGTATTGTTAATCATTTGAGGGAGTTATTCTCCTTATATTTATCTGGCACGTTGGCAACTCCCGAACGCAGACGTTCTTTTTTAAAGCACCTAATGTGCTCTGACATCCCAAGGCAAAATGAAATTGCAAAAGAACTGTTTTCTTCAGCATTTCAAACATCACACTGGTCATCGACAACTGCATTTGATTTTGGCGCAAGAGCAATGAGTTATGGCTGGGAGCCAAGAAATCGAAAAGAACAGAATGATTGGTATGAAGGATTTACCCTTCTTTTATCGCCTTTGTTGAAGTCAGGGGATGAATTACATGAAAAGTGGGCGAAAGATTTACTTGCTCAGAATTTTAGAAGTCTTTGGAGTTTTGCTGGTTGCATTGATATCCTTGAAGAGTTAATAACTCATAATGTCAATAATGGTGACTGGACAGAAATTTGGCAGTCCATAAAAGAGACTTTATATTTTGATGGTAAAAACCATCCACCAGAAATCTTGTTGCGATTAGAAAAGCTTGAAAAGCTTTCGGCACCTAAAAACTTGATTTCGGAAATACGAGCGTATATTTTCACTCCACCATGGGACTTAATCAAAGGCAAGGGAAAAAAGTATTCAGAAGAGTCATATGAAGAAGCAATTCTATCTGTCGAAAGGCTGGGTGTTTCTGCAGCAGCCGAACCAGAGATTATTCGCCATCTTATACCCGAATTATGGGAAAGCAGGGTTGCTTCCATTGATTATTTTGGAAAAGGGTTTGGGATAGGTGTTAAGGATAAAAGGAAGGCATTAGATCTTGTAATAGACTTGATGACAGCTCAACAATGTTTGGAGGTTGAGTATTCAGGTTTTTTTTATGGTTTTATTCAGGGCATTTTTGAAACCGCTCCCGAAATCATTCAAGAAGTTCAATCGAGATTTTTGGATCAGCCAGGGTTAAAGCCACATGCAATTCATCTATTAGATGCTATTCCTTTAACGTCTTGGGGTGAGGAAAAAATTATAGAACTAGCACAAAAAGATGAGATTGAAGCATGGAGGTTCAATCAAATAGGTTATGGACGCATCGGCGACTCTATACCTGATTCAAGATTAATAGAGCTGTTGTCAATTTTGAATCAGTCAATATCAGGTTCATTTAGTGTTATAAGCATTCTCAGGGGATTCATTCATAAAGATAAATCTATTAGTTCTATGTGTTCAGAATGTTTGAGAGCATTCAAAAATATTCTAACAGGGGACAGGGATGAAACTAAAAATTTCAGGCTCGACGATTTGGACGATGTATTAGATGTGTGCTTTAACACCACATCAGATGAAGTAGCTAAGGACATAATTGATGAGTTTGTAGAAGGCATGATTTCATACCGACTTTGGAGTTATGAATGGGAAAAAGTTATTGAAGTACTTGTTCGAAAATTCCCTGAAATAGTTTTAGATTCTGTCTTTGTCGGTCATTGTGAAGATGATTATAATCATTGTGCCTATGAGATGTTTAGGGGAAAGCTACATAGAAGTATTTCCCCATTAAATTTAGTAGAAATTGAAAAATTAGTTCAATGGTGTGGTAAGAATCAGGAGCGTGTTAATCAAGTAGCTACTGCAGTTTCCATTTATATACCTGTAGATAAAGTGTCTCCATTAGAAAATCCTAAAAAGGTTTGTTTAAGTGATCAGATAAAAACGCTAATAGATTTAGCTGCGGATAAAACGGAAATAGTTGAAATTATAGCTGCTCGAATTCGACCTTCGAGCTGGTCAGGATCTTTAACCGACATCTTAGAAGTTCGGGCTAAGGCTTTTGAGGAACTGTTGACGAATGATTCAGCTGAAGTTAGAAAAGCAGCAATAGAAAAGTTGAAAACCATTCATCACTTAGTGAAAGTTAAGAGAAGTGAAGAAGCTAAAGAAAATGCTCAGAGAGAACAGCGTTTTGAATAGCTTGAGATTTAAGTTGAAAACTCTCATCATGCAAGTCTTTTACTTGCGCACCACGCAAGTCATTTACTTGCGCATTCAACACAAAGTGATGTTGAAAAGGCCAACAATTTGTTGAAAATTCAAAATGATGAGCTGCTTCATAGTTACCTTTTTAGAGCTCATAAAACACATGGAATTTTTGACTACTCGAATATTGTGAACTCTAAAGGTGGATGGAAATCTTTTCCTGCCGTTTTGCCGGAAACGCTGCACCTATATCCATCTATAGATGAGAAGACTGTTCTAGATAAACTTCTTCGTATCCATGCTACGTCTGTTCCAAAAAAAATGTTCGAGTATGATTTTGGTTTTAGAAAGGATTTGGAGTATTTTTTTACTCAAAAAGATTATTCGTATTCATCAATGATTAGGGTTTCAAAAACGGTTAGTATTCGTTTTTGTGATGCTTGTATCAAAGAACATATTCGAGAGCTTGGATATGGAATAATTGAAGAATCTTGGTTTCATTATACAAGTTGTAGCATTCACAATAAGCCACTGTATATTTTACAAGTCAACTCTAGAAGTAGTGCCGTCGAGCAATTAAGTCAAGCTTTGCGTGGTGAATTGCCAGTATCAGCAAAGTCATCACCTAACTTTTTTCAGAACTATTTTACAAAAGAGTTTTTTGAGCATGAGTTAATTCATGCCCCATGTCTTTTTGATGCATTTAGTAATTTCATCAAGTATGTATCGAAGACGAAGCATGCAAAACGTATGTTGGGCAAGAGTTATAGTTCTAACAGGGAGATGGGGCAACGATATTTGTTGGAGCATGTATATCTTTACCTCAAGAAAAGTCGTCCAAGATTACTTAATAAATATTGGCAGAAGTATGCTCAAACAATACAGGTAAGCAGTGGTGTTTTAGACAAAAACGCATTTACAGTTGAGATGGTAAAGTTCTCTAATGCAAATTGTCGAGACTGCGAACATATGAGATGTGTTGTGAAATATGGTGATTCTTAGCTAATTTGATTATGTCGTTAGCTTAGTTATGCAATTTAGTGACTTAATTCGTGAGTGATAACTGTAAGATAATTAAAAAGATTTTAGTAACCTTTGACTGAACTTCGTTTTTTGAGTCAAGATTAAGGAAATTGAATCGTGATGACTGTAGAAGAGATTATTAATGATAAGAATTTAGACCAGCTATTTTCCAAAAAAGATGGGACTTGTGCTATCCAGCTTTGGATTGCGCAAATAAAAATAGATAATCAAATAGATAGTCACATTTTGTATGGAAGAGTCCTCCCTTATAACTTTAGCTCAAATGAATGGAGCGCACCATTAAAAGATAACTTTAAGCCGTTTGACGAAATAAAAGCACAAGTGATTCGAGTTTCACTTTATTTCGAAAGCCGCTTTGCTAAGCAATTTATAGAGTTACTATCCGCTGGAAATGATCTGAAAAAGATTAGCGATACTTTTGGGTTTCAGTTTAGTAAAGGGTTAGAAAAGAGGGTTGGAACTGCAAGTCTAGGCAAGAATCTAATCCTCAAGCCATCATCATTTTTACTAAATAGAGATTCACACGATAGAAATACTATTCTAAGTCCGCATGGAAGTGCCGGAGTTGTGTGTGCAGCTATTTCAACTCTGAGTAAATATGAACTTATAAAAAACTTGGGGCTATATAGCGAAAAAATAATAAGTTATTTTGTGGAAAGGTTAAATGAGGAGACTGGCCTCAATTTTGCCAATGAAGATGCCGTTCGATTAGGTGATGTTGAGTTACTTGTTTTTCCAACATTAGATAAGAACGAGATTGAACAACTGGATGTAAGCTGGCGAAGTAACCAAAATGAAATGAAAGTACGCCTAAATAACGTCCAGACGCTGCCCAGTCAAAAGTATATTGTGCAGCTCAAGATTACGAATGATCATCAAGTAATTCTTTCAAGGGTAGCTCTTGTTGAGCGTGACGATGAAGACTTTATAGAGTGTTGTTTTGAAGTCCCTTCTCATTTGAAAAATATTGTTGATAGCACAGAAGTCGAAATCTATCGTCTAAACTCTACGGATGGTGTTGGACAGTTGTGTTGTTTTTGGAAGGGCGGTTATATTCGAGAGTTTTCTTCTATTATTCATGTTGTTGGCTCGGCCAATACCGATCCAGCAGCGCTTGGAAATTGGTTAAGTAAAATTAAAAACCCCAAAGAAGATATTAAAAAACGCTTGGATGCTTTGCAGGTGATTAATGATAGAAAAAATAAACATGAAGTATTGGTTGGTGGAAGAAAAGAAGATCCATGGGTTGAAGTAAATAGAAAAACAAAAAATTTAGTTTCTACTCTATGCCCTCCCCGCTCAGATAGCGAGTTTTTTGACAAAATGAGCGATAGCGACGGGGAAGGTTTTGTTCGTCTTGCAGAGTGGTTTAGAGAGTTGATTCAAAAGTATGGTAGTCACTATGTGTTGTATTTTGATCCATATTTTGAAGATGCTGGGGTTGGATTAATTGCTCAAAATGCTTCATCGAAAAGTAAATATATTATTTTTACTACTGTGCCATCATTAGCAAAAGAAGTTGAACATTTCACTGCAAGATCAACTAAAAAAAGCATATTTAAGCTGCGTACTGATGAGAGCATTAAAAAACTTCAAAGTAAAAGAATAAGAAAATGCTCTAAAGAGACTAAAGTTAAAACTACGGACTCTGGATGGCGCCGGATTGGGAACTTACTTGCATCTTGTAAGAGACTACATCAATATTTTGGTGCCATTGACTTCAAAATTTATGGCATGAAAGCCAGCGCACTTCATGACCGTTATATTATCGTTCTCGATCAAAATAAACTCCCTGTTGTTGGTTATAACATCTCTAACTCTATTCAGAAAGCTACTGAAAACCACCCTCTTTTAATTACCCCTATTCCAATGGACACCCTGCAAAAGGTAGTGACCTATTCCCAAAGATTAATTAAAAGAGCATTAAGTCAGGATGAAGCTATACAAGAGTTATTCGACTCTGAAAAAACTGAATTGGAACAGAAAAAAGTATTAAGCCCATTGTCTTTCTTAGATATAGCCGCTGCGGGGAATGTCTTGGCAATATGGACTGGTAATCTATCTTTGCAAAATTTAATGGGAGATTCCCTTCGTAATCAGATGCTGCAACTAGGATTAGTAGAGGGAATGTCGTTGAATCTAGATAAAGTGTCAGGGTTAAATGCCTTCATAAAAAAGTATGATGAAAGACAATTCAATGCACAATGGAATGTTGTTGGGGAAGTTTTGGCGTACACAACGTCAGCTCATGTAATAGACAGTTCGAATGATGAGGGCTTCTTGTTATTGTTAGACCAGTATCTTCGAGAAAGTATTTCTGGAGTGCCGGATGAAAACAGTCCTAATAAAATCGAGATAATGGATCCACGTTATTTTACACAGTCACTAGATGAGTTCTTTCACAGGACAGATCCAAACTTTCAAACTCATAGCGTAACGAGATATACGCTTGTTTCTTGGGGAGAATATTTTGCAATTAACATTTTGTGGAGGCATTCTCCTGAAAGGCTGGTGAACCTTGTTGAAGAAAGTACCAGCCATCTTCAAAATGAAGTTTCGTCTAAAAATGCAAAAAGGGTATCTGTAATGGGGCAAATAGTTGCTGAAATATCCCTTTCCATTGGATTTCGAGTCTTTAAAGGCAGACACCTTAAAGCTTTGGCTGCAAGTACCAATAGTTTGATGAATTGGCACTGCTTTCTAGGGTTGGAGCTAGTTTTGCATAGGTTCAGGGATCAAAGTACTGCCTATGTGATGAAGTTTTTGTCACAGTATTCACAAGATGAAAAGATAAAAGTGTTAGGTTGGTTGTTACGTCGATTGCCAGAGCAAGATGAACATCAAAAAACAATTCAGGATACTAAGCAGGCTTTATTTGAAATCCTGCCACAAAAAATGAAGCAGTGTGATGTAGAGTTGTTAGTTACAAGTTTGCTTAGTCATATGCGCCAAATTAAATGGAGTGAACCTTGGCTATTTGATGAAATAATTCAACCTTTGTTGGAAAGCGGCAGAGTTGACTATGACGATATTTGTGATGTCTGGATTCGTGAGCTGGTTAATGATCTAAATGAGAAGTTTTCTGGAGGAAATGTAACCTTCCAGAAACACTTAGAAGGTAGGGTTACTCAAATCGCATCTTATTTGTTTGCTATGAGTTCTATAGAAGCCCAAACTAAGCACCTGAAAGCATTTAAGCAGATTTTAGATAAGTCCAAGCGTAACATTCTTCAGCCATTGGCCAGCACGACAAATTGGTCTAAGTGGAATGATTCTATAACAGTGGTTATATGGATTTATGCCTTTACTAAATGGATTGATTATTTCAAGGGTGAGAATGTTGTTCACAGTTCTTTCACAAAGTTGCAAGAAGATGCATTTTCAGTGATTGAGTTTCATTTAACAGACAACTTGGGCATATTAAAATATGATTTGCTTGCTTTCATTGATGAGTCAGGATGCTTTCGTGTGAAACAAGATCAATGAACTTATTTAAGAAGGTAAATGAATAAAAATCGCAAGCAGCGCTCGCTTTTATACGAAATTTCTAAAAAAAGCTAACTAGCTTAAATGGTAAAGATTATGTCTGAATGGAAAAATAGTATTGTTACTTATATTGATCTGGTTGGTATAAAAGGCATTGCAGATCGAGGACAATCCATGGCTACAGATATAATGCGTAGTGTGCATCGTTTGGTTGAAATGGAAATGAATACAAATATGCCAAATCATGACCACTGCTATATTTGGAATGATTCTGTTCTGCTTTTATCCGTTCTTGACGGCACATATTCCACTAGAAAAATTGATGATGTAATGAGAGATGCGAATGGTCTCAAGAGAAAAATAGATCAAATTAATCCTAGTTATGCCATTGCAGTAAAAGGACAAGTGTTTCCCGACGAAACAACATTCTATGCGCCAACGCATGATGGCTGTTCTAGTCAATCGAGAACGCTAAGGTTGAAAACTTCATCATATGCCATGGGAAATTGTTTCTTTATTGAGTCCGAGCTAGGAAAAAAACTAAAAAAACCATGGTATGTCGATAGCAGAATAGCAAAACAACTAAGTTCTACACAAACTCATACAAAACATAATGTGAAAATGCTTCCAAACAATAGTGAACGATCAGTGTGGGTATACAATGACCACCTTTGGTAAAGAAGTTATGTCTGAAAACACTGTAAAAACTCTCAAACGAAGACTGAGAGACGGTCAACACACCATAATTTTAGCTAATCGAACCGTTGATAAAGCACCAATAATTTTTAGTGCGGTTGAGCAATACAAAAGTGAAGAAGATATCACCATTATTCATATTGATTTATGGGAGGTAAATTATTTTTGTGAGGCCGCTATAAACTTAATTGATAGTTATCTTCTGGAGGAAAAGTTAAGTATCCCTAAGCCTGATATAACTAATGGAGGTTCTTCTTTAATAAATCTAATTAGCTTTATTTTGGAACGCGAACAGTTGCTTGGGAGACGAGTTCTTTTGTATATAGACGAATTCCAGAAGTTGTCAGAGTTTGATGATATGTCTGTATCAGAAAGTGAAGGGATTTCATTAACGCCAGGATCAGTCTTTTTGCGACGATTGAGAACATTAATACAAAGTCAAACTGTAACCTTGTTTGCAACGGGAAGTGATGCTAGTTTAATTGACTTATTTAGCCAATATCATGCGCCCTTTTATAAGGCAGCAATGCCATTAATTATTCGAGGTGATGAAGAATAGCAAAGTGTTGCTATCTTTTACATCGAAGTGTTTTTCACGAGTAATCCAATGGATGTCGTTTTTTGATTGGGTTGGTGTAAAAAGATCAGCTCACTATTGGAACTTTGCTCTAAAGTTTCTTGAGGCTTTGATAATAGCTGAAAGCTTCAATAACTCGTTCCTTGAAACTAAGCTTTCTGCTCATGTCACGGTGTTTATAACTAAAAAGCCTATCTCCTAATGTACACCTTCCAACTGGTAAATAATCGTCATCATATCTTCTGTCACGCAGGCTCATTTCAATCTTATCAATGTCAAATAAGTTTTCTTTGAAATGAATTGCATCTAATGGAATTTTTACGATGCCTTTTGGGTGTCTATTTATAACTATCCACTCATTGTGTTCCATAGTTTTTACTTTTGGATCATTTGCCGATCCAATGATGTTTGCAAAACACAAAATGTCTGCAATGGGTACGCTCGGAGTTATAAGCAACCCTGGATACGTTGTGTCTGAAGCAAACCCGTTTAATATATCCATTTCTACATGAATATAGTTATCTCCCTTATTTAGAGCTTCATGGCATAACCGTGCAACATGTGAGGCATAGAGATAACTGTGAGATTTGTCTTTTATAGCCCTTGAAATTGTTACATGAGATAGGCCAGATTGTTGAAGTATGTCTTGGGTAAAGGAATAAAGCTCAAGAGTTTCGTCAATAATAGCTTGGTACTGCCTATCTAAGATATCTAGAGCGGTATAAAAGGCGTCCTTGAATTGACCATAACGCCAGTCGCTTAATATTCGATCCTCTAGGAATGGATATCGGTGAAAACCTAACGCTTGCCTGACAATAAAAGCCAAAAAAACATAGCCTAGCCCATTTTTAGTTGAGGTATAAGAATGGAAGGAATTAGATTTAAAGATGGAGTTATTGACGTCGATTGGATGAGCAATACATTGGTAAAGTAATTCGTTTTCAATGCGAAATCTATCTGTGACTTTTGGCATTTTGGTTAGTTGAATCTCTTCATGCATCACGAACAATCTCTCTTAATGTTTTATTTCTATTGATAGGCTATGGCGTCCATATTGTGTATGGGGTTACAAAACATAAATGTTATGAGTCACATTTTATAAAATAATACATATTAAAATAATGCTATTAGTGTGTAGACTTTATTGTCTTCTGAGGCCATAGTCCATAGGGACAAACTTTATTGTTTTTTTCTAGTCTTAAGGACAAACTTTATTGTCTCTGCACAAATGCCCAAAACGAACAAGAGATGATAAACAGATGAACTTATTAAACCTTGACCCTCAGACAAAAGAACCTTTTACAAAAATTGTACAGACGCTGATTCAGAAGCATAAGCTTGATCCAAACGAGATATTTATGAATGTTTTGGAGAGCCAAGAAGAGCCTGAAATGAATTATTGGATGACTAAGGTGTTGGTTCAAGAGCATTTTGTTTCACCACGGCAAGAAGTTGCGAGAGATGCAGAAGGCGAAGTCGTTAAGCCGTTGCAAGCAGCTTGTTTGTTGCAAAATGTTGGTATGGTTGCAGCACTGTTAGAAATGAATGCTTTTCAAGGGGGCGTCACAGATCATGACCTTCAGCTTGCAGCGCGTATGGCTTCTCGTCACGAAGATCAGGCTGTATTAGGTGTGATTATGCGTTATGCGCAAGAGGTTGGTAGCTTAGAAACTTTTATGCGCGAGTTGCAAGGTGCTCAGCTGCAATAAGTGGAAAATCTGCCAGGCTGGGGTAAGTTTAAACCTACCCAGCCTGGCATTTTTTAGCGAATCTCTTTCAACATTTCTAGAATAAGTTTTGCTGAGTGGGTAGCCGCCTTTTCTAAATACTGTTCGAAAGTGATGGCATTTTCTTTGCCAGCAATGTCCGAAAGCGAACGAATAATAACAAAAGGCACTTCAAAAGCTTGGCAGGTTTGCGCAATCGCTGCAGCTTCCATTTCACAAGCAATCATTTCAGGAAAATCAGAGCGTGTCTTTTCAACATCTTCTGGCTGGTGCATGAAGCGATCGCCAGTGGCAATCAAGCCATGCATATGCGAAACCTCTCCCAAAGTTTCAATGCTGTTCTTGGCAATTTCTACCAGGCTGGGGCTTGGCAGAAAACAAGCTGGTGAACCGGGAACTTGGCCTAGTTCATAACCAAAAGGGGTAACGTCAACATCGTGATGGCAGACGGCTGCACTGATGACGATGTCACCGACTTCTAAATCGGTATGAAAGCCGCCCGCAGAACCTGTGTTGATAATATAGTTTGGCTCATAAAGCTTAATTAACAAAGCCGTTCCGATAGCGGCATTCACCTTACCGATGCCTGATTTCAGTAAGACAACGTCCTTACCGTTTATTTGACCAATGTAGTATTCAAATCCGCCGTGGATTTCGGTAACTAAATTTTGAATTTTAGAGCGTAGCAGGCTGACTTCCTGCTCCATTGCACCAATAATTGCGATTTTCATATGGTTCTCATTTGAGTGGCAAAAAAGAAGAGTTTCTGTTGTTGTCTACTTAAATAGATTTTACAGCTCGTTACCCAGTGCTTTTAGCGTTTCTGCGCTTAGAGCAATGTCTTCGTTTTTGTTAACGCCAATGCCATGATCAATCACCATTTGTGCGATTTCTTTGGCTTCTTCTAATGAATGCATTTGATAAGTACCGCATTGGTATTCGTTTAGCTCAGGAATCTCTTCCATGCGCTCAACATTTAGTACGTCTTTCATTGCTTCAAGCCAAGCCTTTCCGACGCGTTCTTCAGAAGGCGTACCGATTAAACTCATGTAAAAACCTGTGCGACAGCCCATAGGAGAAACATCAATGATTTCAACGCCATCACCATTTAGGTGTGCACGAATAAAGCCGGCAAAAAGATGCTCAAGGGTGTGGATTCCTCTTTCTCCCATCATTGATTCGTTAGGTTTGTTAAATCTTAAATCAAATACAGTAATGGTGTCGCCTCCCGGTGTTTGCATGGTTTTTGCGACACGAACAGCAGGTGCATTCATGATTTTATGGTCTACAGTGAAGCTGTCTAGCAAAGGCATAATTTACTCCTAATTAGAGGGGGCGTTTTCCGCAATGGTATATTGGTTAAAACGAGAAAGTTTATTGTAACGAATCATGTGTTGCAATGCTTTTACATATACTTCTTTTCTAGCGGAATAATTAATTAATCCCTGCGTCATCTCGATGGCAGAAGGTTTACGGTTTTGTTGGCGTTCCTGATAACGTATTTGGCGAAGCAATTGGTAGCTTGCATGAGTATTTAGGTTTTTCAGGTAGTCCTGTACTGAAAAGAATGGATGTTGAAAGCGTTTTACTTCGTGGTTGGCATCTTCATCACGCTGTTTCGGGACAAGACCACATCCTTGTTTATAGCACCATTGGCCAAAGTAATTATTGCCTTGTTTCGCAAAACGGGAGGTTCCCCATGCCGTTTCATTGGCGGCTTGGGCAAGTGCCAGTGGAATAGGTATGATATCGACACGTTTTTTGAGCATTAATCGGTCTTTTGATTGTGAAGGATCGAATGTTTTTAGCTTGTACCGCTCTGCTAATTGAGATAGCCATTGTTTGTCAGTTTCAGTAAGTATTTCAACCCTTTTTAGTACAGAGAGTAAATGAGCTCTGTCCGCTAAAATTTGTTCGTTTGCGTAGTAAACCAATGGTGTTAGAAAGTTGAAAAAAGCTTGCTTACGCTTTGCCCCAATCTGTATTTTGCTAAAATTTGGCGCAGGAGACAGAATTTCTTTTGCAATAGCGTTCTTGTCAAATGATTTTAACGGAGGCAAAGCCGGTACGGGGGTGGCCGTTTGATTTTCGTTAGTTTCTTGAGACTCTATTTGGTGACAGCTGAATAAGCTGAAACAGACGACTAAAAGGCTTAAAAATTTAATAAATTTCATCCGAGATATTATAGTTTATCTTAAGATATAAGTCATTTAGTGATCAAACCCTCTTACAGCAATAGCTGCAATATTGGACTGAAAGAGATATTAGCTAGATAGATATACTACACTTGCAGGAGAGATAAATGTCGCTGGAAACGGTTTTGTATCCCTATATTGAGCCCTTTGTTCAACATAGTCTTCAGGTAGATCAAACACACACTTTGCACTTAGAAGAGTGTGGTAATCCAAATGGCATTCCAATGTTATTTGTACATGGCGGGCCTGGTGGAGGCTATGGTCCTACGCATCGACGTTTTTTTAACCCTGAACGTTATCGCATTATTCTTTTTGATCAACGTGGTTGTGGTAAATCAACTCCTCATGCTTGTTTGACCAATAATACAACTGCGCATTTGATTGAAGACATTGAAAAAATTCGTCGTCATTTAAACATTGAAAAATGGGTTTTGTTTGGTGGTTCTTGGGGATCAACCCTTAGCTTGCTGTATGCAGAGGCGTACCCTGAGCGTGTTTTAGGGTTGGTGCTTCGGGGTATATTTTTATGTCGAGATGAAGATGTTAAATGGTTTTATCAGCAGGGAGCAGATCGATTTTTTCCAGATTTTTGGCAAGAGTTTATAGATCCTGTAGCGGAAGAAAAGCGTCACGACATGATTGGTGCTTATTATGAATTGCTGACAAGTGAAGACGAAGTTGCTCGTATGCGTGCAGCGGAAGCTTGGTCTGTATGGGAAGGGCGCACATCTACGCTCCAACCTGATGAAGACATAGTTTCACATTTTGGTAGCCCTTATCATGCCTTGGCAATGGCGCGCATTGAGTGTCACTACTTCAAAAACCATGCTTTTATTGAGCCTAATCAGATATTGGAGAATACAGCTCCTATCGAACATATACCTACTAAAATCATTCATGGTCATTATGATATGGTCTGCCCAGTGAATCAGGCTTATGAGCTGGCAGAAAAATTACCCAAAGCAGAATTGACTATTTGTCATTATGCAGGTCACTCGGCAATGGAGTTGGAGATTGCAAAGCAGCTTGTATTGGCAACAGATGAACTCTTGAACCAAGTTGATTGAGGCCGAAAGTGATTTGTATTTTGCAAAGAGTGACTCAAGCCAGCGTCGAAGTTGAAGAAAAAACCGTAGGGGCGATTGAACAAGGGTTGATGGTGTTATGCGGTTTTCAGCCGGATGATACTTCAGCATCGCTTGAGAAAATGATGAATAAGCTTTTAAAATTTCGAATTTTTTCGGATGAACAAGGCAAAATGAATTTGAATATTCAGCAGGTAGAAGGGCGCTTCTTATTAGTGCCGCAATTTACTTTGGCGGCCGATACCTCCAAAGGAAATCGTCCTGGGTTTCATACTAGTGCTCCGCCACATCTGGCAGAAGCGTGGTTTAACGAATTTGTGCAATTAATGAATAATGTTTATCCAGGAAGTGAAACTGGAATTTTTGGCGCTGATATGAAAGTCAGTCTAATTAACGATGGGCCTGTGACCTTTCAATTAATCACTTGATAACTACTTATATATAGATATAAGTTTTTCTTGCCTAGGCTCAAGCGATAGAGCGTTTTATTTTGACGAGAAACCCGTTACACTAATAGTCTTTCAGATACGCTTTTTTGGAGTTTAGGTTGATAACAACTCATCTAGATATGTCTTCGGCAGTGATTCTGGTAGTGGATGATGACCAAACGAGTTTGTTAACAACGCAAAAAGTTCTCGAAAAGTCCGGTTATAAGGTCTTGACGGCTGACAATGGTCGTGATGCCGTGTCTGTGTTTATGGAACACAAGCCAAACCTCATTATTATGGACGTTATGATGCCTGTAATGGATGGTTTTGCGGCGACAACAGCCATTCGTAACTACACCACAGATCAGGCCGTTCCCATCTTGATGCTAACCTCGCAAGATGACTTAGAGTCGATAGAGCAGGCTTTTGATGCTGGCGCTACAGATTTTTTAATTAAGCCGATCAATTGGACGTTGCTTGGGCAGCGGGTGCGTTATTCTTTAAAGTCTTCACTAACTGAAGATCAACTTAGAAAAACGCAAGCGCAGATGCTTTATGCGCAAAAACTTGCCAAGTTGGGTTATTGGGAGTGGGACGTTAAGGCGGATCAAGTGCTAGCTTCTTCTTCCGCATTTGAAATTTTTGGTATCCCAAACCAAGCGGATGTCACGCTAGACCAGTTTATTGCCAATGTCGCGCCAAAAGATATTCCTTTAATTCAACAAACCATTGCAGATGCTAGCCAAGGCTATCAAGATATACAAGTTAGCTTTAGAGTGATGCATCATGACCAATCTATAAGTCATGTGGATTGTTTGGCAGAAGCTATTTATGAAGATGATGAGTTGATTAAGTTGATGGGATCTGTTCAGGATATTACCCGTTTGCACAAAGCCGAAACGCTTATTGATTACCAGTCAAATCATGATGTCTTAACCGATTTAGCGAATCGTTCATTTTTCAATCGACGCATATCGCATTTCCTAGAGTCTGTTAATTATCAAACAATGAGCGCGGTTGTCATATTAGACATCGACCGCTTTAAAAAGATTAATGATACCCTTGGTCAAGAAAACGGCGACGCACTCTTACGAAATGTTGCATTACGCTTGAAGCGAGTAACCAGAGAGGAAGATGATATTGCTCGCTTAGGTAGTGATGAATTTGCGATTCTGATTCGTTACGCTAAAGATGTTGCCGAGCTACATTTGTCCGTAAATCGTATTTTCCAAGACTTGTCTAAAGTATTTGTTATTGATGGACAAGAGCACTTTGTCACATTTTCTATGGGTGTGTGTGTTGTTGAGAAGGGCGAAGATTCGGCCAATGAGCTAATTGCCAATGCAAACGTCGCTAGAACTGAGGCCAAATCAGCCGGTGGAAACCAGGTTATTTTCTATCAGTCAGATATGAATGCGGAAGCCCGGTCTCAGTTAATGCTGGAAAACGACTTGAGAAAGGCTTTAGAGAGAAACGAAATCGAAGTTTATTATCAACCGCAGGTGGATGCCAAAACCCTCGAAATTATCGGTGCAGAAGCTTTGGCAAGATGGAAACATCCAACAGAAGGTTATATTTCTCCAGGTATATTTATCCCGATAGCAGAAAGTACGGGGCTGATTGTCGAAATAGGTCGATTTGTACTGAAGACCGCAGTAAAAGATGCAGAAAGATGGCAAAAGTCTGGATATGACTGCGTTCATATTGGTATTAACTTATCAGGTCGCCAATTTACACACAGTGATTTGATGAAAGATATCCAGGGTATTTTGCAAAACACGTCTTTGCCTGCAAATTGTATTGATCTGGAAATTACGGAAAGCCTTGCTATGAGCAATGCTGATCAAAACATATCTATCTTGAAAGGCCTGAAAGCAATGGGTGTTTCTTTGTCGATTGATGACTTTGGAACAGGCTATTCTTCATTAGCCTATTTGCAGAGCTTCCCGATTGACACCATAAAAGTGGATCGTTCTTTTGTGTTGAACTTAGGTACTCATGAGGGGCAAGCCATTGTGAAAACGATTTTGGCAATGGCAGAATCCTTACAGTTGAATGTTGTTGTTGAAGGCGTAGAAGAGGATTTCCAAGTCGAATTCTTGCAAGGCAAACACTGTCAAATATTCCAAGGATTTAAGTTTGGCAAACCAATGGATTCTGATGCCTTTTTCAAGGTGTTAACGTCAAAGTGATAGGAAGTCTTTGATGGCAGAATTGATAGACTTTAAACATCTCGATATGTTGAGAGATGTCATCGGCGATGATTTAAAAGAAATATTAGAGGTATTTATTACAACTGCCCCTAATGATCTTATCGGCATGCAGCAAACGCTAAGTTCGCAGGATGCGGAAGGTTTGCGTTTGCATGCTCATACTATGAAAGGAAGTGCAGCAAATGTCGGCGCAACAACCTTATCGCTGTTGGCAAAAAACATTGAAGAGATGGCCAAGTCGGGTGAACTTCCTGTTGAGGGAAAAGAGTTAAATGAGCTTGAAGATACCTTAAACAAGGTTATATCAGCATTACAAGATTACATAAAAAATATATAAGAGAAAAAGTATGCATTATTCTGTTACATCTGATGAAACTTTTGCGGCTAAAGTGCCTCATCATATTTTCAATATCAACGTTATTATTACGCACCTAGCCATTTCTCAAGTGTCTTTAGAGCTTGGTCATGGAAACCCTTATTATTTTATTCTGGTGCCGTTAATTTCATCCATGGTTATTGCCTATATTTACTTTCACGGTAAAACGGTCGAAAAAACGAAAAGTTGGTTTGTTGCTGCTAATTGGCAGCTTGCATGGCGAAGAAGCCGACGTCTGTTGATGGCTTATGTAGCTGCGTTTGCAATCATTTTGTTGTTTGGTTTGATGGGCAAGCTATTTGGTGGCGGTTTGATGATGAATGATTTTACCGATGATGGTTCATCGAGTTCTATTGTCGGTAAAATCGGTTTGTACTTTGGTGCATTGATTGTTTTTGTAACAGTACTGATTAATTTTCTACAAACAGGTATTTCCGTTTACGATGCCGGAAAAGGGATTATCGATCCTAAAATCGCCAAATACCTACCGAGAGATGAAAATGCCAATGAAGAGCTTGGAGAAGGCGATGATGAGGTCTCTCACGATGGTCAAAAGCAAATGGACAAAGCCCCTCACTCAGATGACAAAGGGGCTGGAGAACAAGTATGAGCCAGACGTCAAAACCGATTTTGCCTATTTCTCTATGGGTGTTTTTAGCTGGAATAGGTCTTACCGCACTTTTATTGCTTTTGGTTCCTAGCGAAAAAGAAATTGATCAGAATTTACTGCCTTGGAATAGCCATTATACTGCTGATAACCATTTACAAGCACTTGGTTTGACGTTGAATAAGTCAACCGTTTCAGATGCTGAAAAGTTATTCGGTAAGGATGTCGAGGTTCAAATTTTTTCCAAAAAGGATGAGAGCAATAAGACAGCGGAAGTGTTTTTTCCTTATATCTCTGTTGCAGCAATTACCGGTTCTTTAACGTTAAGTTTAAATGTACCTGGTCAAATGTTAGATGAGATGTATTCTAGAGGCGTTAAAACAACGGTTAATTCTTTAGGGAATCGTCAAGTTACGCCAGTGAAAGGTGATGCTCAAAAGCTGCTGGGATACACTATTAGAAATGTAACCTTAGCACCCAAGAATAAGCTGACAGAACGTGGTATTCGTTTGAGATTTGGTGAGCCAGACCGCATGACAGAAAATGCAGACGGCTCTACTCGTTGGATTTATCGCAATAAGGGTGTTGAGGTTATTTTTAACCCTGACGGGCCAGACGCTTTACAATATTATCGCGTCCAGTGACCGCTTTTTCCGCCTTTCTTTTCTAATAGTTGTACCTGGTCGATAACCATACCTTTATCGACTGCTTTACACATGTCATAAAGCGTAAGAGCAGCTGTTGTAGCAGCGGTTAAAGCTTCCATTTCCACGCCTGTTTGACCAACCAGTTTGCATATTGCGACGATCTCAACACAGTTGTTATCAACATTAGGTTCAAGCTCAACCTTAACCGAGGTTAACATCAGAGGGTGGCACATAGGAATGAGGTCTGGCGTACGTTTTGCCGCCATAATGCCGGCAATACGTGCGGTAGCCATGACGTCCCCTTTTTTATGAGTGCCATCCATAATCATTTGGAGAGTGTTAGGTAGCATGTGGATTACAGCCATGGCACGAGCCTCACGCTCTGTATGAGCCTTTTCGCTCACATCTACCATTCTGGCTTGGCCTTTTTCATCAATATGAGTAAGTGTTGGTTCTGTCATAATTTTCCCACTGTTTGAAGTTTCGAATTTTGTCAAGAGTGTTCCCGAAGGGCTTCACATACAAAATAATGGGCTATTTTAAACAATCACTATGATTATTGCATGGGATTACTTACTTTCTACATTCCTGAAAGTTGCTTACACTTGGAAGTAATGCTAATTCTTATGGCAGGGATTAAGTATTTATTTTTGGTTGCTTGTGGATTGCAAAAAAGCTATCACGTATGCCGAAGACATCGTCTTCGGCGTGACTTGAATTGATAAAAAAGACTAGAATTCAGCCCATTTATCGCCAGAGGCATTAGTTTCTTTACTCGTTGTTTCTGACTTGTTTTCGACTTTTTTAGATCCATTTAATGTTGCAACAGTCTTTTTATGCTCAATTTTTGCCACGTTATTTTCTGAGGGTGGGGTCTCATGTTTATGGATCAATTTTGATTCTTCACCAGTGTTGAAAAATGCCATATCATTTTCTAGATTATTAGCCTGTTCACTCATACTGTCTGCGGCTGCTGCAGTTTCCTCGACCAAAGCAGCATTTTGTTGTGTCACTTCGTCAATTTGACTGATGGCTTTATGCACTTGCTCTATACCTTCCATCTGCTGATTGGAGGCTTGGGCAATTTGCTCTATCATTTGCGTGACTTCATCAATGGATTGATCGATTCCAGATAGCACTTCACCGGACTCGGATGCGAGTGAGGTTCCTTGGTCTATACGGGTGACACTCTCGGAGATTAAAGTATTGATTTCCTTCGCGGCATCAGCTGATTTTTGTGCCAGAGAACGTACTTCCCCTGCGACTACGGCAAAACCTCGTCCATGTTCACCAGCACGTGCAGCTTCGACAGCAGCATTTAGAGCCAACAAGTTTGTTTGGAAGGCAATGCCGTCTATCAAGGAAACAATATCAGAGATTTTATGGCTGGAATCTTGAATAGCACCCATGGCTTCGATTGTTTGTTTCATTACGGTAGAACCATTGCTGGATTGCTTTTGTACGGCATTCGCCACTTCAGAAACATCCTTTGTAAGTTGTGAATTATTCCTAACGGTTGAAGTCATTTCTTCCATCGTGGCCGAGGTTTCTTCAATTGCGGCTGCCTGCTGTTGAACGCGTTGGCTCAAATCCATAGCACCTTGTGTAACTTCCTGAGCACCCTGTGAAACTGTGTGCGCAGCCTGATTAGCTTGCCTGATGACCTCAGCCAAGTTGCTGATCGTATTGTTGACCGTTTGTTTGAACTCATGTAGTTGACCTTTGTAATTACCAGTGACGGTTTTGGTCAAGTTGCCATGTTCAACTTCCATCAAGACATTAACCGCTTCATTAACCGGTAGCACGATTCCATCAAGTATCTGGTTGACTCCAGAGATCATTTGCTTCCAATCTCCCTGAAATTGGCTGGCATCGGCACGTTTATCAAGCTCGCCATCAACTGCGGCTTGTATGAGGATGTTGGTGTCTGCAGAGATGGCTTTGAGGTTGGTTCGAACAGTTTCAATGGCTTCGTTGATAAAGGCTTTTTTGCCAGGTAATTTTTCCATATCGGCATTGAAATTCCCTTCACCAAAAGACTTGAATACAGCCATAGCTTTTTTGTTTACGGAGATATGGTCATCAACCATAGTGTTCACGCCACGAGCCATTTTGCGGAAGTCACCCAAGAATTTTTCTTCATTAATGTGTATGTCAATATCTCCTGCGTGGTGCTTTTGATACATTTGGTCCATATCATGCAAAAGCAATTGGACTGTTTCTTGTAAGCGTTTCATTGCGCTTAATAATAACCCTGTTTCATCAGAGGTATTAACCTCTATAGTGCTGGATAAATCCCCTTCTGCGATCGCATTTGCGGTATTAACAGCGTTTTTTAGTTGCTTAGAAATGTTTTTAGGAATGGAATAACCAATCCACAGTGCACCAAGCAAAATTATGGCGAACACTGAAAAGGCAATATTTTTGAACTGATTGACCTGGTTTGCCAGTTGTTTCCGGATTTCGGCGGATTTTGATAAAGCTGCTTCGCCGGCTTTATCGAGGTTATCTCGAAGCGCAGAAAACCTAAGATCGGCATTTTTGTGTAGTTCCATGATTTCGGCTTCGCCAACTTTATCAATGGCCGTGACTAACTTATCAGATTGTTGTTTCCAGGCTTTAAAATCAGATTTAAAGGTCGACGACTTGGCGAGCACATCAGGATAATCTTGCATTCTTGAACGATATTCTGCATAACGGTCAGAAACCTGCTGAGCATTTTCATTGCGTGACGCATTAGCTTTCTCTGCAGAACCAAGGTGAGTCACTAAATTTAGTTCTGCTACCTTTGCTTGATAAAGGTCGCGATCGGCATTTAGGGTTAATGAAATGGCTTTAACAAACTTGTCGGCTTGTAGTTCGATTGAACGTTTTTGCATGTCCAGCATTTCAGAGAAAATGAACAGTAACGCAATAATTGAGGCTGCTAAGACTAATATAGGAATTGAGGCTTTGACTCGGATAGTGTTTAACATTTATATTTCCTTATTGCGTTGTTGCTTGGCTAAAACTGTGGCCAGTAACTTTGCACATTTCCATTTTTGTTGTTTACGTTGCCTTTTGGGTTTTCTATTTAGTTGCTCTAGCGTTTCCCAAAAAAGTTATATTTCTACCCTAAACCCCGTTTATTTTATGTCGCGATAGGGTAAAAAACGGGTTGCATAGAGGATTAATCCTGCATCCAGTTTTAAAGATAACAATATATTACACTATTTCTGGTCGGTTAGTCTTTACTCAAGCAATAGGATTTCTTTAATGGCGCGATTTGCATATTTACATTTAAAGAAAACTCAGCTCAACGAGAAGGTTGTATTACAAACGTAAGGTTGGGTAGTGATAGAATTTTTAAAGTTAAATTTTGATTAGTAAGTGATTAAAGCTAGCTTTTCAAAAAAACACAGAAACTATTGATTGTGGCAGCTAACTTTAACCATAATGCAAGAACACACTTGTAGAAAACTATTTGGATGTGCATTCCTGGCGTCTTTTAATGAATTGTGCAGACACACTAGCTCAGGCTGTTAAAAGGAAAAAAAGCTACTTTATCGCCTTTTGCGATAGTTGTATCTTCTGGAATAACGACAAAACCGTCTGCCCAGGCGGTTGAGGTCAAAACATTAGAACCCTGTTTTGGAAAAACCTCAACCTTTGTTTCTTGAGTTTTCTCATCATTTACCAATCTACCGCGGGCGAAATCGCGACGGAAATTAGGTTTGGTCCAATCAAAATCAGCCTTTAACCATAAAGGAGTAGGGATAACATTTTTAGCACCTTGCATGGTTAGCAAGAAAGGTCTAGCGAAAAGGTAGAAGGTTGCAAAAGCAGAAACAGGGTTGCCCGGTAAACCGATAAAAGGTGTGCCCAGAATATTTCCATAAGCTAAAGGCTTACCAGGTTTCATTTTAACCTTCCACATGTCTAATGCACCGAGTGAGTCGACAGCCGGTTTGATATGGTCTTCTTCACCAACAGAGACACCACCAGTGGTGACCACCACATCAGCTTGTGAGGCAGCATTTTTCATTGCTTCGATTGTCGCTTCCAAGCTATCTTCAACTTTACCCAAATCAATCAATTCAAACCCCAGCTGAGGGATCGCACCTGATAGTGTAAAACGATTGGCATTAAAAATTTTGCCCGGCTGGGGAGTTTCCCCTGGCTCTAATAGTTCATCACCAGAGGTAAAAGTTGCAATACGCAGTGGGCGATAAACTTGAATGTGAGAAATGCCGATTGAAGCAATTAGCCCTAGATCTTGCGGGTTGAGTCTATGGCCTGTTTCAAACAATGTTTGACCAATGGAAATGTCTTCACCAACCACGCGTACGTTATCCCCCAGCTTGGCAGATTTTGTCAAAATCTTAATTTGGTTTTCACCAAATGCTTCAGTGTCTTCTTGCATGACGACAGTATCAGCACCTTCAGGCATGGGGGCGCCGGTAAAGATACGTGCGATGGTATTGGGTTCAAGTTTTGTGCCTTGAGAACCGGCAGCAATGCGTTGGCTAACGGTAAAAACATCATTGTTTTTTAAGTCTTCAGCACAAAGTGCATAGCCATCCATTTGACTGTTATCAAAAGAAGGAACATTCAGTTCTGAGCGGATATCTTGAGCTAAAACATAGCCTTGCGCTTTTGCAATAGGTAAAGTCAAGTGGCCATCTGTTGGTTGGGCTTGTTGAATAAGGTAATCTAAAGCTTCATCAAAAGTTTTCATAATATCTTCCAAAAAAATCCCCGCGATTGCGGGGAAATGACAGATTGTTTGTTTAAATTTCGTTGTTAAGCAGTTTGCTCATTATCTACAGTTTGATGCCAGCGTGCTTCCGCTTCTTTGTCTGAAACTCGTGCATCAACCCAGCGCGTTTCGCCATCTGGAAAGGTTTCTTTTTTCCAGAAGGGAGCGTTGGTTTTTAAATAGTCCATAATAAAGTGAGCTGCCTCAAACGCAGCCTCACGATGGCGTGAACTGACCGCTACCAATACGATTTGATCACAAGGCATCATTTCACCAATGCGGTGAATAATGAGGCTACTTTGCAGTGGCCAGCGCTCGTGCGCTTGAAGACGAATGGCTTCAAGAGCCTTTTCTGTCATCCCAGGATAGTGTTCTAATTCCAACACTGAGATGTCATCACCTTCATTTATATCGCGTACAGTTCCGATGAAAGAAACGACAGCGCCTATATCTTTATGCCCTTCACGCAAGGCTTTGATCTCTGTTGATAAATCAAAGTCTTCTTGCTGAATTTTAATGAAAGGAAAAGTGCTCAAGTGTTAGCCTCCGGTTACCGGTGGAAAGAAGGCAATCTCATCGCCAGGTTTTAGCTGTGTGCTACGATCCGCGACATCGTGGTTAACGGCAATTTGCAAATTTGTATTGTCTGCAAGTGCCACTCTCCATTGTTCACCTCGATCTGCAAGTGCATTTAGCACACAGTCTACGGTTTTAAAGTTATCAGAAGGTAAAGATTCTTGGCTTTGTCCCAAGACTTCTCTAAAGTTTGCAAAGTATAAAATCTCTAACATTTTGCGTTCCTTAGTTTAATTGCCTATTTGATTAGCCACCTAGGCTAACCATTTGACGGAATTCAATATTATGGACATTTTCATTGAAGAAATGGCGCTCTGGTTTTTTTAGCATCGCATCCACAATTAGTTGTTTTAACCCTTCATCGCTAATGCCTTCTCTAATCGGAGTGCGCAGGTCAACTGAGTCTTCTTGGCCTAAGCATAATGCTAGTACACCACGTGCTGTTAGGCGAACTCGGTTGCAGCTCTCACAGAAGTGCTGGGAGACTGCTGAAATAACGCCGATGCGCGTGTCAGTGCCCTTAATGATAAAATTCTTAGATGGACCATCATGCGACTTGCCTGTTGAAGGGATAAGATCTGTACCAACATGTGCCTTGATGCGCTTCATAATTGCATCCATAGGGTAGTGCTGATCCATTAAACTGATGCCGGCTTCACCGATAGGCATGGTTTCGATAAAGCGTACTTCTACACCTTTTTCCAAACCGTAATCAACCATGCGCTCAATTTCACTATCGTTAGTGCCTTTCATAACAACCATATTGAACTTGATCGGGTTTAAGCCCGCTTCTAGCCCGGCATCGACACCAGCAAGAACTTTCTCCAAGTCGCCGCCTCGGGTAATTTCTTTAAATAAGGCAGGCTTTAAGGAGTCAATTGAAATATTTGCACGAGTAATGCCTGCTTTTTTTAAAGCCACAGCGTGTTTATCTAAAAAGTGAGCATTGGTCGATAATGCAATCTCTTTAAGGCCTTCTAGTGGACTAATGGTTGATACAAAATCAGCCAAGCCCTTTCTGACCAGAGGTTCGCCGCCTGTTAGGCGTACCTTGGTGACACCAAGCTCAACAAATGCTTTGATAATGCGACTAAGTTCGTCAAAGTCTAAATATTCGGTATGTCGACCTTCTGGATGTGCACCTTGCTCAGGCATACAGTAGCCACAACGGTAGTTGCACTTGTCAGTCACTGACACGCGCAAATATTCTATTTTTCTGTTAAAGGGATCGATTAAAGCCATTACGTTATATCTGTTTGGGAATAACGGGCTATTCTACGGCTTTTGATTGGTTTTTCAAGTATTTATTGATGAAAAGTCAGGGTTTAGACAGGGTTTGTTTCGTTGAGCTTTTTATATTCTTTAGATAATAAAAAAGCCCGCATAAGCGGGCTTTTTTTAGGTCCTAAACTTAAAAAGTTTAGATTACATTCCTGCGTGACCTACACCTGGAGGTGCTTCATGTAAACGTTGTGGAACGTTGTACTGGAAGCTTCCATCAGGAAGTTTACGTGCTTCAACGAAGTCATGTGCATTACCTTTACCGTCACCAACCATGTAGTCAGGACAGTCTTTCATGCAACGTGCGTTGTGCACAACTGGACGGTGATCACAGAAGAAGTTACCTTGGTTTTTCATGAA
This sequence comes from Hydrogenovibrio kuenenii DSM 12350, assembly GCF_000526715.1. Classification (NCBI taxonomy): domain Bacteria; kingdom Pseudomonadati; phylum Pseudomonadota; class Gammaproteobacteria; order Thiotrichales; family Piscirickettsiaceae; genus Hydrogenovibrio; species Hydrogenovibrio kuenenii. Next base: position 80,848 of record NZ_JAGP01000001.1, read on the forward strand.
CTTGTTTTGCTTCATTAGCAATACAGAGTTGTAGAAATCATCATCTTCTAACTGTACTGGGTTACCATCTTTGTCATAACCTTTAGGGATGTAGTTAGATTGCATGATGTAACCAACCATACCCATGTAACCAGCGTCTCCGATAAATGGAGCGTTTGGCGTCCAGAAAGGCATTGCACGACGGATGTAGTCAAACAAAGTCGTAGCATACGGCCAGTAGTTACCTACAGTTTTCATAGGTGCTGGCGCACGTGGGTCAGTCGAAACAAGGCTTTCGTCAACTGCTAGAGGAAGATAACCTTTAGCACCTTCACCGAATTCACCGTGACACATACCGCAGAACTTAACGTAGACTTCTCCACCTTTTTCTACAGTCATACCAACTTTAGGATCAGGAAGACCATTACCGTCACCATCTACAGAGATGTTCCAGATTTTCAATGCAGATTCAGCGATTGGCGTACCAAAACCGTTTGCAACGAAAGTCGTATCATCATAATAGTGCTTCTTAGCAGCATTATGAACATCTACGAAAGCCGCAGGAACCTTACATTGACCATTTCCGTGGTCACCACCGTCGATAGCGTCATCAACTTCGAAAGAGTATGGGTTTTTTGGATCCAACTTTCCGACTAGACCAGCACGACCGTTCATGTTGTCTTTACCAAGAATCTGTTCGATAACTTTTGAATCTAGGTATTTACCACCATTCGCATCGATGATTTCTTTGTAGTTAGATGCATATTTGCCATCTGTTTTTGAAGCATCACCAGCGTTGCTACCAGAATTGCCAGACATTGCGAATGCAGAACCTGCAAATGCGAAAGAGACAATACCTGCTGCTAAAAGAGTTTTCTTAGTACTGAACATTTTGAATCAAGCCTCCGTTTTTGCCACCTTCCCAAGGATGTACTCTCCAAGTTACCATCGCTGTACGGTGATAAACGTTGTTTGTACCTTCAATTGCACGCATTTGCGGCATTGTAGGCTGTACATATCCAGTTTCGTCAGTCGTACGGCTCATCAAGAATGCTTCAGAACCATCCCAATCCCATTCAATTTCGAAACGAGTCCAAGCTTTATCTAGAACAGGTGAAGTAAAGTGTGCTTCTTTCCAGTTTTTACCGCCGTCGAATGAAACATCAACGTGAGAAACTTTACCACGACCAGACCATGCTAGACCACGTACATAGTATTTACCAGGACCTTGCATTTTGAAGTCTGGAGATGGGTAAGTGATTACAGAGTTTGCTTCCATGTACCATGAGAAGCGTTGTGCAGTACCATCAGGCATAAGCTCTGTGTACTTAGAAGTTTCTTCACGGTGTTGTAGAGGAACATCATGTACATAGATACGACGTAGGTATTTAACCCACATGTTCGCTTCACAACCAGGAACAACCAAACGAATTGGGTAGCCTTGTTCACGACGTAGTGCTTCACCGTTTTGAGCGTAAGCAACGTAGCAGTCATCCATAGCCATATCAACAGGGATAGAACGTGACATACCAGAAGCATCAGAACCTTCAGGAATGATCCACTTACCTTCTGGCTTGATACCAGCTTCTTTCAGAAGGTCAGATAGACGAACACCAGTGTATTCAACACATGACATCATACCGTGAGTCCATTGAACAGAGTTCAACTGAACACCTTTCCATTCCATCGCACCGTTAGCAGGACATTCGATGAAGTGAATACGCGAGATTGATGGGAAACGCTTTAGATCGTCCATAGTGAAGATCAAAGGACGCTCAACCAAACCGTGGATAACTAAACGATGCTTTGCAGGATCGATAGTTGGAACACCACCGTGGTAACGTTCGAAGTGAAGACCGTTTGGCGTGATGATCCCGTTCAAGCTTTGAATTGGACACATAGTGATTGACGCCATTGAGTCAGGCGTTAACCATTCAAGCGTACGACGCTGAACTTCTTTCTCATAAGGAGAAGGCATACCGTATGGGTATTTACGAACACCAAAACCAAGAGATTTACGTTCCATCTGATCAGGTAGAACAGTTGTAATTTCTTTTTCGCCTTTGTAAGGTGCGACGGCTTTATTTGGGTCGAACTTATTGACTCCATCAACCGAGTCAGCTAGAGCGGATTTGGTGAATAATACACCACCCGCTACCGCTGCACTTCCTTTTAGGAAAGCACGACGGCTTTGATTGCGAGATTCCTCAGTTTGGACCGCAACCTTTTCAACGATTTTATCTGTCATTTAATGCTCCTTGATTGACATCCCTGCTTAACAAAAATGCCTCAGATTCAAGAGTTTACTATTTAATATAGCTTATTTTAAACCCGCGCCATTTTTGCATAGACATAATGCCACGGAATTACTGGACGATTATATTAAGTTTAAAGGGGGTTAAGTTCAAGCGCTAAACCCCTAAAAATTAGCAAATCCTGATATAATTTTTTTATGCCCAAGTGACTTTTTTCTATTTGTAGGGTTTTAAAGCCTGCTATTGAGGTAGGTCTTTTCGGCTACAGATGGGGCCTGTCTTAGGATTTTCTATATCTTCTGCGACTTGAGCTAGAAAAGCTTGAAGCTCGTCCACTGTGAGTACAGAAAGAATTTTATTCATGATTTCCGGCTTTATAGCGACGGTTGTGTAAAGACCGCTTTCTAGTTTTACCTGAACACCACATGCATCTGCTAAAACGCCTTCGGAACTGTTGCCTTCGATCTGGGCTGCTTGCTCGCCAAATAATAAGTCCGAATAATATTCTTCAAGTGCATCAGCTTGCTCATCGTTCATTGAACCTTGTACGGAAACTTCATAGGAGGTTTCATCAAGTGGCGTTTTTTCTTCGCGGACATTTGCATCTATATTATGTTCCTTTGCAAAAGCGACAAACTTTTCTGCAATCGGAAGGTCGAAGAAGGTGTACTCAAAATTATCTAACATAAATTCAACCCCTTTAAGTTGAGTTGTTCGGTGCTGACTTGCGTGTTATCGGGTTTATTTTGCTAGAAGATGAGAGTATCATCTACCGCACCTTATTCAACACGCGTTCTGCGTTATAGAGATCAAAAAAAGGACAGTCCATGATTGAACGTCAATTTCCAATTACCCGCATGAGACGTATGAGAAAAGACGATTTTTCACGTCGTTTGATGAGAGAAAACGTCTTGACTGCGAATGATTTAATTTATCCGATGTTTGTTATTGAGGGAGTTAACAAGAGAGAAACCATTGCCTCTATGCCAAACATTGAGAGACTGAGTATAGATCTTTTAGTGGCAGAGGCTCAAGAATTATTTGAGCTTGGTATTCCGATGATTGCGCTTTTTCCTGTACCTCATGCCGAGACGAAATCTTTGGATGCAGTTGAAGCATATAATCCTGATGGTCTGGTGCAACGTGCAGTTAGAGCAATTAAAGATGTTGTGCCTGAAATGGGTGTGATGACAGATATTGCTTTAGATCCATACACGACTCATGGTCAAGACGGGATTATTGATGAAGAAGGTTATGTGTTAAATGATGACACGATTGATGTGTTGATGAAGCAAGCCTTATCCCACGCTGAAGCGGGCGCGGATGTGGTTGCACCTTCAGATATGATGGATGGTCGCATTATCGAAATACGTGAACTTTTGGAAGATAGCGGCTATATCAATACGCGTATCATGGCTTACTCAGCGAAATATGCGTCAGCTTATTACGGGCCTTTCCGCGATGCAGTGGGTTCTTCGGGTAACCTAGGTAAAGCGGATAAAAAAACTTATCAAATGGATCCCGCTAACAGCAACGAGGCTTTGCATGAAGTCGCGTTGGATTTAAATGAAGGTGCTGATATGGTAATGGTTAAGCCAGGTGTTCCTTATTTAGATATTGTTAGACGTGTGAAGGATGAATTTAAAGCACCGACTTATGTTTATCATGTGAGTGGTGAGTATGCGATGTTGAAAGCCGCAGCGATCAATGGCTGGATTGATGAGCGTGCAGTTGTGATGGAAACCTTATTGAGCTGCAAGCGTGCGGGTGCAGATGGTATCCTGACTTATTATGCGAAAGTGGCAGCACAATGGCTGGCAGAGTAGAATCTTGAGCGTCTAACCTATGAATCAAATTGATTGCTATGCGGTAGTCGGGAATCCGATTGCTCACTCCAAGTCACCACAAATTCACCGTTTGTTTGCTGAGCAGACAAACCAAGAGCTGGTGTACGAAGCGATTCGTATCGACGCTGAGAAAACACCGTTTAATTATGCCGTACGTCAACTCATGGCAAAAGGTTATAAAGGGTTGAATGTCACCGTACCCTTTAAGCTGGATGCATTTGACTTTGCTGATGAACTGACCGCTAGAGCACAAACTGCACAAGCAGTAAATACGCTAGTGTTTCATGATGATGGTAAGGTGTTGGGTGACAACACCGATGGTATTGGACTGGTTAATGATATAGAGCTAAATGGCAAGCGCCTGTTCAAAAACCAAAGGGTTTTGATTTTAGGCGCTGGCGGTGCGGTACAAGGCATCTTGCAGCCACTGCTGGAAAAACAGCCGATTTGTGTTCATATTGCAAATCGCACAGCGGCTAAAGCAGAAGAATTGGCGCAAAGGTTTGCCGGAGACATTTCAATAACTGCCAGTGGTTGGGAGGAAGTTCCTTTGAAACCAGGCTATGACATTATCATTAATGGCACTTCTGCCAGTTTGGAGAATAAAGTTCCGCCCATTCAAGAAGATTGTTTAAAACTGGATAGTTTGGTTTACGACATGATGTATGGCGCTGAGCCGACAGTGTTTATGGCTTGGGCAAAACAACATCAGCCAGACTGTACAGTTATGGATGGGTTAGGAATGTTGGTGGGGCAAGCAGCGGAAGCTTTTAACTTATGGCGAGGCGTTCGCCCTGAAACAGCCAGCATTATTCAGCAGATTCGAGACAGTATTTCAGCTTAGTTTCTAAGACTGTCAAAATCTGTCAGGCTGGGTCTGGGCTTGCTAGGGTTAATAATAAAACCAGCCAAGCGCAATGGTAATTAACCCAAAAATAATCAACCAGATTGCGCTGTATGTTCCTGACTTTGGTTCGCCAATAACATAAGCATAAAGCGCTTTTAGTAAGTTGTTCGACCCCGCCGCAATGAGTACCGCACTTGCAATCATTTCACCTGTTGTATGGTATTGACCGTTTAGCAGTGACAATACAAACGGGTCTATGTCCGTAAACCCAACAATTAACGACAGATAGCGTAACCCTTCTTCGCCAAAATACTGCGTGATAGCTTGTGTGATAACGGCCATCAAAACAAAAAGACCTGCAAAAACAAAGGCGATTTTTAGCTCAAGGGGGTTGTGGTGCTCATCTTTGGTTATCTGATGTTGTACTCCATGGCGATGTTCTAAACGCACAAAAACAAAACTTACCAAGAAAATTAACAGAGCCAGTAAAGTCATGGGTTGCCATAGGTTTAAGGCAACTTGCCAGTTAAAAACAGCTGCAATACCTAAGAGTCTTAAATACATCAAACCCGTCGCCACAAGAATGGCAGCAGTCATTTTATAGCTGAGTCTTGGATAGTCGACGGATTTTTTACTTAAAGCCACTGTGGTTGCTGTAGAGGAATAGATGCCACCAAAAATACCCGTTAACAGTACGCCTTGATTCGGGAAGAAGTATCTTTGCGAAATATACCCTAAATAGGATATTGAGGAAACCACGACGACCGCGAGCCAAATTTTAAAAGGCGAAACCGGAATCCATTGGTTAATCACTTCGTGTGGCAGTAGAGGTAAAATCACCACGCTCAGGAGCACCAGTTTTGCTAGTGTTGTGACTTCACTACCATCTAATTTTGCCGCCATTGCATGTATGGCTGTTTTAGAACCTAGCAACAGTACGCTGATCACAAACACACTTGCCAAAACCCACAATGGTTGTGTCATCACTAAAGGGGCATAGCTATAAGTAATTGCCCAAACAAGGTAGTTAAGAATGCTGGACTGCTCTGCATGCAACTTTTGCCAATAGAGTAGTAGGTAAATTGAGGTTAGAGCGAGAAAGCCTGCTAGGTACAAATAAGGATCGATTAAATAAAATACAAATCCCAGTAACCCAGTAAAAGCATAGGTGCGGATGGTACCAAAAGAATACTGTTTGTTATCTGCGTGAAATTGTTGGTGATAGTCCCTTAGCTCCATGCCTGTTAAAAAGCTAAAGAGTAAGACTAAAACCAGCTGTCCCCAAAGTGTGTGTTGTAACAGAATCATTTTTGGTCGCTCAGGATGATGATTATATTTTATTTAATTTGCGGAAAACCTCGTCAAACTGTCTGGATTAAAGGGTTTTTACCGCAGTTTGAAAGCTTTTTTTCAGTTTAACGTAATGTGCTGCAGAATACTTAAAAAATGCTTTTTCATCGTCAGTTAATGGGCGAGCCTGTTTAACGGGGGAGCCAACATATAGGTAACCGCTTTCTAGAATTTTTCCCGGAGGCACTAAGCTATTCGCACCGACTAAGACATGCTTTTGTACCACCGCATTATCCAAGACTACGGCTCCCATGCCGATTAGGCATTCATCTTCAATAATGCAGCCATGTAGAACGGCGTTGTGCCCAACAGTGACGTCTTTACCGACAATACACTGAGAGCCTTTTGTGATATCGGATTGATGGGTGGTGTGTACGACAGCGCCATCTTGAATATTTGAACGGTCGCCAATTTTGATGTCATTAACATCGCCGCGTAAAGTTGCATTTGGCCAAACGCTTACATCTTCACCGAGTTCACATTTTCCAATAACAACAGCAGAGTCATCTACCCAGGCACCTGATGCTAGGTTTGGTGAAATGTCGTGATAGCTTCTTAAAGTCATGTTGTTTCCTCAGAGTTTCTGTGCATTTATTATACGTTTTTGAATTAATTTGTTATCGACATTAGGCTAATGTATTCTATGTTTAAAGCGTTGTTGATTGAATTCGCAAGGATTTTTACCATGCATTAAAGTATTATTAAATTCTTAAATAATGTTTATTTATCTAGGTAAGGTTTTTTTGAATTGTTGTACAGGCCCAAGCCCTTTAAGATAGGCCCCGTAAAGATAAATATAAAATATTAGATAAAAGTAAATATAGATTTTTGACCGGAGACAAATTTATGGATTCAATGATTTCGAAGGAAGGCAATTCACCTTATTCCAAATTATCATTGGAGCAGGCTGAAAAAAGGCGTACGATTCGTGTAGCCTCAAACCGCCCAGTTGTAATGAAAGTCAATGAATCTACCGTTTTCGCAACTATGACAGACTTCTCTAAGCATGGTTTGGGTTTTATCGCCATGTATCAAGTTGACCCTAATGATACGGTTGAAGTGCATTTCGACATTCCGGTTAAAAACGGATTCAAAAGTTTTTTATTTTCCGCTCAGGTGAAACACTGTATAGACTTGTTCGATAAAAACCATATTGGTGTTCGATTAAATATTGACGAAAATGAATATAGTCAATTGTTTGATAGAATCATCGCAAGTTAAATATCTCGCCAAAAAACTCAGTATTTTCATGTCATTATGTGATGCGAAATGCATACATAAATGTTCTGCATCTTTCTTTCTTGGTATATACTCGTAATTATTTTATAGCGTTTTTACGCATCAATTGATGGGTTATCAACAAATTACATGCTCATCAATTGTAAAGTTTAGAGTTAATCATGAAGAAAATATCTTTCTATCTCTTCTGCATTTGTTTGTTTTCATCTTTTAAGGTATTGGCGGCAGTAGATTTTAAATCCGCTCTTCAACTCTATAAAGATAAGCAATATCAAGCGTCCTATGAAGCATTTATGGCGCTTGCAGATACTGATTATACTAATGTTGATTACAATTATTATTTGGCGCGTTCTGCTTTTTTCGTAAAGCATTACAATGAAGCCATTGCAGCTTATGAGCGTGTTTTGATTATGTATCCCAATAATGCGCGTTCAAAGCTGGAATTAGGCCGAACCTATTATAAAATGCATCGTTATACTGAAGCGCGCAAGTATTTAAATGAAGTCTTGAAGTCCAGCGCCCCTCAGGTTGTTAAAAATAACATTCGCTACTATCTGGCTCGTATGACTGAAGATGGTAAAAAACCTAAGCGTAATACGGTCAAAGCTACCTTGCTTGGTTCTGTGTTCTATGATTCCAATCTGAACTACTCTCCCGAATCAGATCAAATGACATTGCCGTCCGGCACTCTAACCTCCTCAGCGGATATAGGTGCATGGGGAAGTGAGCAAATGTTGCTTGTAAACCATCGTTATGAAAATCCCGATAAGTATGATTTTGCATGGAAAAATGATGCGGTTCTTTACAACAAAGTTTCTCCGGGGAACAGTGAATACAACATTTTATACGGCAGTTATTCACCAGCGCTATCATTTCAGAAAGATCGTTGGACGCTTGATGCTGGCGTATCAGTCGATGGTATGAAATACGGTAAAGACCCTTATATGGTTTCTTATGGGTTGACGCCTAAGGCAGTCTATATTCCAAACATGACTGAATATATTTCAACGCAGCTAAAGTTGTTGAAACGTGATTATCAGACGAGCAGTACGAAAGCAAAAAATTCAAAATTTGTGCAATTGACTGTTTTGTATCAAAAAAGAATGGGGCCTGTTTTTTCTTGGTTTGGACAAGGAACGCTTGAAACCGAACTTAAGGATAAAACGCCAACGACAATTGTTAATGTTGATTATCAACTTTTGGGCTTAAAAGTGGGGGCAGGATATTTGCTCCCTAAAAATATTAGTTTGTCAGGTTCACTAGGCTATCAGTCAAAGCAATTTTTGGACAATGACCGTTTGTTGAAATACTTTAATGCACCGTCTAAAAAAGAACATGATAATCGCTACTATGCCGAATTGGTTTTGGCAAAAGAGTTAGATAAAAACTTTACTGCACAGTTTAGAGCTAGCCGAGTACAAAATGACTCAAACATCTCTGTCTATAAATATCAGAAAAACCTTTACACTTTTAATATCCTGAAGCGTTTTTAGGGAGTGGGTGACATGTTAAGAAGTATGATTTTTGTTTTGACCATGTTGTTTGCCATTCAAGCGTTTGCAGCCATTGGAAAAGTTGCTGCCGTAAGGGGCGATGCCCACTTTTTGAGAGATAATCAACTTTTGGTTATGAAAGTTGGCGATGCTGTTGAAGAAAAAGACCAAATTAAAACGGGTGTAAATACAAAAGTACAAATTGTTTTTAGTGACCGTACGATTGTGACTATCGGTAAGAATACTGATTTCTCGATTCCACAGTATGTTTATGGTAATGCGGCTACCTCAAAGGCTCAGTTTAATCTTGCCAAAGGTGTTTTTAAGTCTATTTCGGGAAAAATCGGTAAGCTTGCGCCGCAAAGATTCAAGATAAAAACTAAAACCTCAACCATTGGTATTCGAGGAACAACCTATATTGTTCGTGTAATTGGTTCTGAAACAAGCTTAGCTACTTTAAATGGTGCAACCTATATGGAACTCAATAGTGGAAAAACCTATGACGTTCCAGCTGGTAAAGAGCTCGTCTATAACGTAGATACAGGGCAAGTGACAATACAAAATATTTCGACAACGTCGGTTTCGATTGATTCTCAAACGTCTGATGGTAAAAAAACTGAGACTGCGGAAAACGGTAGTAATGATTCGGATGAAGCCACTTCAACGGTTGCAACCACTGTTTCTTCAACTGAAAATACATCACAGAATGTGGATACGAATAGTGTTAAAACAGATAGTACAACAGTTAAAGTTGTTGCGGGTTCAGATACTTATAGCTCTTATGGTTATTGGTTAAATCAAACAACACAAGAAAAAACGGATCCATACACTGAGGCTAAAACTGGTTATGCTGCGACGACGCCATCAGTATTAAGTAGTGTTATTACTGGGCAGTCATCCTTAAGGTACGCTGGTAATTTGGTAGCAATATCGGGAACCAGTAACGTCTCAGGGAATGTAACCATGGATGTTTCGTATGGACAGATTTCATCTGGGAACCTTCAGTTTACTTTGAATGGTGATGCTTGGAATTTCTCTTTTTCTAATGCGACCATTAATACTAATCAAAACACGGACACGGGTTATTCGTTTAGTACAACTTCTCTTACAGATGGGGTCACTGGTAGTGACTTTCCTGATACCTACTCCGGTACTGTGAAAGGAAGGTTTTATGGTCCGAATGCAGAAGGGGTTGGTGGTATATTTGATGTAAATAGAACGCCAAATTCTGGTGGAACGGCGAGCAATGCTAAGGGGTCTTTTAGTGCTGTTAAATAAGGTGCTAGCAGATAATGGTAGGATAACGGAATAGGTATGAATTTTAAGAAAGCAACGGCGATTTTAGCGGTTATATTTTGCTCGATAATTTCAACTTCACTAAAGGCACAAGACCAACAAGCATCTGTCGATAGACCGGAAGTTAATTACCCTCAAGCATTAGCGTTATACAAACAAAAAAACTACCAGGCTGCCTATCAGGCATTTTTACAGTTAGTTTCAACTGATTATGGCAATGTTAATTACAACTACTATCTAGGCCGTTCGGCATTTTTTGTTAAAGACTATCATGAGTCAATTGCCGCCTATGAACGTATTTTGATTAGTTACCCATATAACCAGCGTGCCAAATTGGAGTTAGGGCGTTTGTATTATGAACAGGGAGATTTTGTTCAATCCAGGCGTTACTTAACGGAAATTTTGAATTCAAATGCACCGCAAACAGTAAAAAATAATATCCGTGTGTATTTGGCGAGAATGAATGCGATAGATAATAAGCCTCATAATACTCTTAGAGGCACTCTGTTAGGTTCGGCATTTTATGATTCCAATCTAAATTATTCGCCGCAATCTGATAGTTTTCAGCTGCCTTCAGGGAAGCTTAATTTTCCTTCTGACATTGGTGCTTGGGGAAGTGAGCAAATGTTGATGCTAAACCATCGTTATGATAATCCTAAGAAGTTTGGTTTTGCCATTAAAAATGACATTACGCTTTATAATCGCTGGCTTCCTAACCATTCGGATTACAACATTTTATACGGTAGTTATATGCCGGCGCTATCATGGCATAAACATGGTTGGACAACAGATGCCGCACTCTATTTTGACGATATGAGTTATGGCAAAAACCCTTATATGATGTCTTACGGCATAGCGCCATCTGTCAGTTATATGCCTAATCTGACACAGAATATTTCGGCTCAGTTGAAGTTTATAAACAAAGATTATCAACAATCCGTCTACAAAGATCGTAATGCGCAATTCACTCAGTTGGCTGTGTTGTATCAGAAACGAGAGGGCGCTTTATGGAGCTGGTATGGACAAGGTGTGTATGAAATGGAACAAAAACAACGTACTTCCACATCGGTAAATGTTGATTATCAAGCGATAACCGCTCGTGCGGGAGTAAACTACATGTTTCAAAAGAATTTAAGTTTAGGTCTAGCAGGTGAATATCAACAGAAAAGTTATTCTGAAAATGATTTTTGGCTAAAAAGTCTAAGCGGGCTAAGCAAGCATCAAGTTAATAATAAGATGGCTTTAACTGCAATGGTAACAAAGAATTTCCAGAAAACTTTGTCAGCACAGTTGAAGCTATCTGTTATAAAAAATAACTCCAATATTAAAATTTATGAATATCAGAAAAACGCTTTGACGTTAAATCTGATAAAACGTTTTTAAAGGAAAGGCAAATGGTCACACGTATTTTATTGATCGTTTTACTGGTTGTGTCAAGCCAAGCGTATGCCTCTATTGCAACGGTAGCTGCCATTAAAGGAGAAGCGAATATTTTGAGGGCGGATCAAAAGTTGCCGGTCCATATGGGCGATGCTCTCGAGGAAAAAGATCAGATCAAAACGGGACCTAATACTAAAGTACAACTTATCTTTAAAGATAGAACCATTGTTACCATTGGTAAAAACACACTCTTTTCTATACCGCAATATGTCTATGGTGATGCTAAAACCTCAAAAGTACAGTTCCACCTTTCTAAAGGCGTGTTTAAGTCGATGACAGGTAAAATCGGCGCAATAGCTAAGCAGCGTTTTAAGATCAAAACCGCTACTGCAACCATTGGTATTCGAGGGACAATTTACATTGTTCGTGTCAATGGCGATAAAACACAGCTTTCGACATTGGACGGTGCAACCTATATGCAACTGAATTCAAATGGAAAGGTTTACGATGTGCCGGCAGGTAAATCTTTAAAATATGATGCAAAAACAGGGCGTGTGAGCTTACAAAACCTGACCATTAAGACTGTAATGATTCAAAAAGATCCACCGCAGTCGGACAAAGAGCAGTTGGAAGATGCAATTCAAGCTCAAACGGATGATTCTGGTGGCGCTCAAGCAGGGCATGACTCATTGCTGCTTAATGTTGGGAATGTAAAGACAGATGATGACAATTCAGGTGATGTTCAATTGGAGAGTCAGACTAATGATAGCAGTATTAATTCCATCGTATTAAGTCAAACAAATTTGCCCGCAGGAACCGATGAACAAATAAATCAGACGACTATCTCTATTCCTTATCAGGTAGTAGCAGGTCAAGACAATTATAATGAGTATGGTTATTGGGCAGATAAAAATTCGGCGCAGTTAACGACGCCTTTTACGAATCCATTGTCCGGTATTTCACAAACTCCAGCAGCAAGTATTGATGGCTTTAGCGGTAGCGCCGCTTATACTGGTAATTTAGTAGCCATTTCAGGTACTGAGCACACGACAGGATCAATTTTGATGCAAGTGGATTTTGGTACTAAGGCTGTAAGCGGCGCACTCAACGATCTGACCATTAATGGTAATAAGTGGGATAACAATTTTACAGGTAGCCTATCATCCTCAGGGATTAGTGTGACGCATTTTACGCCTAAAAATACCCCAAGCATGTCGAGTATTTCCGGCAGCCTAAACGGGCAATTGTATGGTAATAATGCACAAGGCGTTGCCGGAACATTTAATCTTTCTGGCACCAAAATTTCTGGAGGGTCGGCTAGTGTATCCGGCTCCTATGCCGCAAAAGGTGACGGTCCTTAGGGCTGTTTTGTAAGGCTGTGCAATGACAAGACTCGGCAAATGGAAAATTTTTACCCATTTTAGTGTCATAGCTTTAGGGTTGACCATTCTTTTGGGAGGATACCTGTTTATTCCTCAAGCCTTTCTTTCGTTGGACAATCGTTTAAGAGATTTCCTATTTTTAGCACGCGGCCCTATTCCTACTACAGGCCAAGTGGTGATTGTTGACTTGGATGATGCCAGTTTAAAAAAGTATGGTCAATGGCCGTGGAGTCGCGATTTGTTTGCCAAACTTTTACAAAAATTGGCAAATGACGGTGCGGGGATTGTAGGGCTAGATATTGTTTTCTCTGAAGCTGATAGAACATCTCCAGCGCGCCTAGCAAAGCGCTATCACTTTCCAGATAAAAATTTACCCGATTTTGATCAAGTCATGGCTAAGACCTTGGCGCAAACCCCGACGATTTTGGGGTATGTGTTTCAAATGAACACACCTACACCTGGAGCAGATGCACCTAATATTCCCGCCATTTTTATTGAAAGGGGCTTTTCGAAAAATACCGATGTGCTAAAGCCAGAAGGTGTGCTTGCCAATATTCCAATATTGCAGAATTCTGCCTATAGCAGTGGCTTCTTTAATAACGTGCCTGATGAATCGGGTATGGTGCGGAGTGTTCCGTTAGTAATGAAGTATGATGGCATGATTTATCCTTCGCTATCATTAGAAATGATTCGAATCGCAACGCAAGTCAATAAAGTCTATGTAAACTATTCGGACTTGGGAGTTGAGTCGATTCAGCTGGGTAAGATGTTTATCCCAACAGATCCTGGTGGTCGCTTGTTTGTGAACTATCGTGGTCCAGGGCATACCTTTCATTACATCAGTGCAGCAAAAGTTCTTGAAAATAAAGTCGACCCTAAAGAACTGGAAGGCAAATTCATTTTAATCGGAACCTCAGCGGCCGGGCTATTGGATTTGCGGTCGATGCCTTTTGATAATGTTTACCCTGGTGTGGAAGCTCACGCAAATGTTATAGATAATATTCTAAAAGGCGATTTCCTAACACGCCCGAGCTGGATTATCGCTGCTGACATGCTTGTTATCAGTGTCACTTTTCTGTTGTCTTATTTATTGTTGATTCGTTTGAATGCCCTTTGGGCATTTACTATTTTTCTTGCGGAAGCAGTAGGCCTTTACTATTTCTATTTTCATATGCTGTTTACCGAAGGTATAGTGTTCAATATCTTGTTCGGTGTATTCGCATTAGTCGCAGCATTCTTCTTCTCGTTACTGGTCAACTTCTTCTTCGAAACACGTCAAAAAATGATGTTGAGAGGCAAGCTTTCAAGCAAAGTCAGCCCAGCAGTTATGGAAGAAATCTTAAAAAATGAAGCTGGCAATGTAATGGAAGGCGATACGCGTGAAGTCACCATCTTTTTCTCTGATGTGCGTAACTTCACCAATATTTCTGAAGCTCTCTCTAATCCGCAAACGCTCATTCACTTTTTGAATGAGTATATGGAACCAATGACGGACGTAATCGTCCATGCAGAAGGAACTGTAGATAAATTCATCGGTGATGCCATTATGGCTTATTGGAATGCTCCGATAGACGTAAAAGATCATGCCGATAAAGCGGTAGCTGCAAGCTTGCGCCAAATCGCTATGTTAAAGGACATTAATGAAAAAATTCGTCAAGATGAGCGTTTTCAAGCCGTGGTCAAAATGTCTGATGCGAACGGTGTGCCACCACTGGATATTGGCATAGGCTTGAATACTGGGCAAGCGATTGTGGGGGAAATGGGCTCTGCCGGGCGAAGTGACTATACCGTTATTGGTGATGCAATTAACTTGGGATCTCGTTTAGAGTCTTTGTGTAAATTTTATAATTCGAAAGTCACTATTTCCAACTTCACCAAAGAACAACTTAAACAAGACTATATCTTCCGTTTTCTAGATTTGGTTACAGTGAAAGGTAAAACAGAGCCAGTTGAAGTTTGGCAAGTCCATGACTTTGGTCAAGCAGAAGGGCGAATGAAAGAAGAACTGGACAAGCACCATCATGCGATTGCACTATATAAACAAGCGAAGTTTGTTGAGGCAATAGATATGCTTAAAGACCTGGAAAGCTGGCCGGATAAAACCAATCAAAATATCTATAAGATTTATATAGAGCGTTGTGAGCACTATATTGAAGAGCCACCAGAAGACTTTAATGGCGTATTCATACATAAAACCAAAGGCTAGTTTTAAGTTGAAAGTCAGGCTTCGTCGATGGGTTTGGGATGAAAATCTACCAGGCTGGGATCAAATTATGGAGGAACCTAATCCTGAATCTTGTCCCGAATCGCTAGGAATTCATCGAGGTGCTGAAAGAAAAGATCAATCATTTTAGGCTCAAAGCTTTTACCGCTTTCTTCTTTGAAATAATCCAGAATCTGTTCCAACGGCCAAGCGGCTTTATAAACGCGATCATTGCCCAAGGCATCAAACACATCCGCTACGGCACAAATGCGACCACAGACATCAATGTCCTCTTCTTTCAGTCCTTGAGGGTAGCCCGTACCATTCCATTTTTCATGATGTTGATAAGCGATGCTAGCCGCCACTTGAAGGATTGATCGTGTGGAACCTTTTAGGATGTCATAACCTTTTTGGGCATGGGTTTCCATAATGGCTCTTTCTTCAATGGTAAGTGGTCCGGGTTTGTTCAGAATCTGGTCAGGTATGGCGACTTTGCCAATATCATGCATGGGCGCCGCCTTACGAATCAGTTCGCATGTCTTTGCATCAATACCATATAATTTAGCCAGTAAATAAGCGTATTCCGCTACACGAACGACGTGCTGCCCAGCTTCATTGGAGCGTTCTTCAATCGTAGAGCCGAGCATAGTGATAATTTCACCCTGGGTCGCTTCCAGCTCCTGGTTCAGGGTTCTGATTTCCTGAACTCCTTCCTCTATCTTATGCTTAAGGTGCTGTTGATAGTCATGAAGTTGAAGGTGGGTTCGGACTCTGGCAATGACTTCCTCGTTGGCAAAAGGTTTTGTCATGTAGTCCTGTCCGCCAGCACGAAAAGCGTTCAATTTGTCTTCTGTTTCATTCATCGCGCTGATGAAAATGATCGGGATAGCTTGTGTTTCCGGTGCTGACTTTAAGTGTTTGCTTACTTCAAACCCGTTCATTCCGGGCATTTTAATATCAAGTAAAATAAGATCAGGCGTTTTCAACGCAATAGACTGCAAAGCCATTTCGCCGTTGATGGCGGCACGTACCTGGTAGCCCTGTTCTTCAAGAATTTCAGCTAAAAGCTTAACGTTGGCTGTTGTATCGTCAACCACTAAGACTTCATGTTTGGAAGGATCAAATAAATCAGCCACAAACCATCCTTTGATTGGGTATTCGTTTAAATTCTAGCGTATTTTTCATCATGACAATAAGATTAAGTTGCCGATTTCGTTAAGTCAGCTAGCACATCAAAACGGTAGGCATCCAGCATTTGCGACAAGGCGTCGGCTATAGCTTGATCTGTCGGCCTGATGGCATCTATAAGTTGGCTTAGATCTGCTGTTTTGCCAAGTAATGCAGCTTGATGAACTTGTTTAAGCCAGTTTTTATCAAGGTGTTGTAAAGATTCTGGCGTCATAACGCTCTCGTTAACGGTTTCAACGTTGGTGGGCTCATCGCTGTAACGATATGTCAAAGGTAGATGTTTGGCCATGCAGAGGAAAATTTCTTCCGAACGATAAGGTTTGCGTAAGAAATCATCCATACCTGATTCGATCACTTCTTGCTTCTGTTCGGAAAACACAGATGCGGTTAATGCCACGATTTTTACCTCTTTGCCATCAGGGAGTTGCCGGATTTTTTTTGTGGCTTCCAGACCATTCATCACCGGCATGCGTCGATCCATCCAAATAAAATGCGGATGCCAAGATTGGAATATTTCGACAGCTTTTTTACCATTAGCAGCAGTCTTGATAGTGAACCCCGGAATCTGAAGGATGTTTTCCAGTAATAGCTGATTTTCTAACTGGTCTTCAACGATTAGAATACGCCATTCTTGACTGGTATCGACTAGTCCAACAACTTTTTTCGACAGTTTTGTTGCTTGAATTTCCATGTTATTGTGAGCTGGCGCAAGAGTGATGTCAAAAGAAACCAAAGTTCCCTGACCGGGAGAGCTTTTTACTGAAATATTACCAGACATCATTTCGATAAATTGGCGAGTAATTGCCAGGCCTAACCCGGTTCCTTTTTGGTCGGTTGAGCTTGCTAGCTGTTCAAACGGCTGAAAAATCTTTTCAAGGTATTCTGTTTTGATACCTGAACCGCTATCTTCGACTTCCACATGAATCCTGAAGTCGGCTTGTTCACTTTCGCGTGAAGCATCCAGTCGCAGGGTGACGCCGCCTTCGTTGGTGAACTTTATGGCGTTACTGAGTAGGTTGATTAGGACTTGTCGAATTTTGGCCGCATCCCCATGCACAAACCTTGGAAAACGGGAGCTTTGATCAAGAATGAGCGTGATCGCCTTTTCTTTGGCTCGAACTTGCATCATATCGATGATGTCCATGATTAAGCTGCCTAGATCGAAATCATCTAAGTCGAGACTCATCCTGCCGGCTTCAATTTTTGACATGTCTAGAACATCGTTGATTAGGTTTAAAAGATGTTCGCCGGAACGGTTGATAATGTAGAGGTTTGAATGAAGGTTTTTTGGTAACTCAGGGTTGTTTTGCATCAATTCGGAAAAACCTAAAATGGCATTTAGCGGCGTGCGCAATTCATGACTCATATTGGCTAGGAATAGACTTTTGGCATTGTTTGCGGCTTCAGCCTTTTCTTTAGCAATGCTCAACTCTTCTGTGCGCTCTTCTACTTTAGACTCCAATGATTGATTGAGCTTTCTAATTTTTTTCTCGACCTTGATTCTCTTTTCGATATCTTTTTCTAAATCCTTTTGGGCCTTTTTCAGCTGCTGCTCATTTTTGTAGAGGTCATCTAGCATAAGGTTAAATTCATGTGACAGCTTGCGAACTTCTAGCACACCTCGTTCTTCTACTCGCGTTTCTTCCTTACCTTGGCGAATAGCAACCATGGTGACGATTAGACGGTGCAATTGTCTGGTAAAACCGCTTGCCGTGACATAGGCAAAAACGATTGCGATGATAACGGCGGCCACAGAGAAGATAATAGCTTTGTTAAGGTTGGATTGGAGGTTTTTCTGGATGGCTTTTTGATCAACTCTCAGGTCAAGCCAAGCCAGCCTCTTATTGTTATATTGAATTAGTTTTGCCACATCAATATAGCCCTTATTCTGAGCCAAAGTGGTTGACGTATTCGTAAAGGTTTTTTCGGATTGAGGCTGAATGGATTTGAGGTAATGTGTTCTTATCGGGTCGGACACATATTGGCCAATGATTGAAGGGTCGGTATGCGCAATCACCTTGCCATCCATGTCGATAACGGCCACATAAATCACATTGTCGTAAATTTTTTGGAAGTTTTGAATAACCTGTTCGAGTCCTTCATAGTCGTTGGCCATCACCCAGACGCTACTGTTGCTGGCGAGCAAAGTACTTCTGTTTTGTGCTTGTTTCAAGGCTTGTTCCGTTAAAAATGTGCGGTTTTCTTCCGTTACCGATAAAGTGAACAGACTGATGAGTCCAATAATAACAACGCCGAACCCAAGAATTAGTTGCTCTCGGATACTTCGATTAAAAAAAGACTTAAGGATTGCCTTCATTTTATGGCCTTAACGTATAGGGCGGACTTCAGCCGCGAATTTTTTCAAAAAGACTCTTACCGAGTCATAAGTTTGATTACTTGCAGGTTCAAAGCGGCTTAATTCCATGCGTTGTAGGATTTTTTTACCTTTTGCCGTGTTCTGCAAATTGAAAATAACCTGACTGACCTGTTTTACAAGCGCTTCGGGGATATCATTTTTGACCACTAAGCCGTTGTTAGGCAGTGGTGGTGTTTGCCATTTGACTTCAACCTGCTGGGCTACCTCGGGGCGCTGCTTTATAAAAGCCTGCCAAGGTGGTGGCCAGGTTGCAGCAGCAGCAGCCTTGCCTAGATAAACATTCATGATGGAAGACTCTTGAGAACCTACATAGAGGTTTTTAATATCTTTATTGACGTCGATGCCATGTTGATAAAGATACCATTGGGGCATCATTGTTGCCGCTAGAGCCGTTGGTGCAGGGTAGCAGATCGTTTTTCCTTTCAGGTCAGATACTTTTTCAATATTACTGTCTTTCCTAACCAGAATAATGCCTCGGAAGTTATTGTCATCCCCCATCTTGCCGAAAATACGGTAGCCGTGTTCAGTTGCTTTGACGGTTTGGTAGGGATTTGGTAGTGCAAAATCGAAATGGCCGGAAAATAGTTTTTTATTAAAAGCTGAGTAACTGCGAGAAGCTTCCAATCTTAGTTTTACGCCATTCAAATGTTGGTTTATGTAGTCAATCATCGGTTGGTAGACTTCAAATAGACGTTTAGGATTGTGAAGCGGATGAACACCAAATAATAAAATGTCTTTTTTAAGTGGGGGGTGTTGAGAATACAGGGGTTCAAATTGCGAGTCATGTTGGCGA
This sequence comes from Hydrogenovibrio kuenenii DSM 12350, assembly GCF_000526715.1. Lineage (NCBI taxonomy): Bacteria > Pseudomonadati > Pseudomonadota > Gammaproteobacteria > Thiotrichales > Piscirickettsiaceae > Hydrogenovibrio > Hydrogenovibrio kuenenii. Next base: position 100,477 of record NZ_JAGP01000001.1, read on the forward strand.
TCACAACCAAACAGTAAGAGAAAGGCAGTAAAGACAAATAATGTGAAAACAACATATGTTTTTCTTACGATTGACATAAGAGGCAACACCCTACTGTTAGACTATTAAGCATTTTAGCATATAGGCTGCCAAATGCATCTCATCGAAAATGTTGTTCTGGAAAGGGAAAAATAGATGGTGGATGGGAAGCCTTTTTGTTATGCTAATACGACATCTCTCGGGGTGCGACGTTAAATTCAGGTTTAAAATCTGGAAATTGAACGAAGCTGAGACTGCGCAAGCTAAACCCGTTGAACTTGAACTGGTTAAGACCAGCGTAGGGAAGAGAACTCCAAGTAAACAGCCGTTCCGGCTCGCCACTTTGATGACTTATAAACCTTCAATCAAGAAGAGATGAATAAGCATTAAAGTGATCCAAATTATCATCGTTTATTCATTGACTCTTGATTGTGCCGAATCATATAGGTTTTGGTAGGGTTTTATTTACTCTGATTACGCGGTTTTTCCAACACTTTTTGAACTAAGTGAGAAAAACGCAATGACAACAAAACAAACACCTTTTAAAGATGCACTCCCTGCATCAAATGAAATTCTGACTAGAACACCGCTTCCAGCCTCCCAAAAAATCTATGTGCCGGGTGAAATTCATCCTGAAATCCGTGTGCCGATGCGAGAAATTTCGCTAACCAATGGTGAGGCTTTTAGTGTTTACGATACTTCGGGCGCTTATAGCGATTTGTCACTGGATATTGATGTGGCAAAAGGTTTGCCTGCTATCCGTAAAAGCTGGATTGAAAGCCGTGGTGATGTTGAAGCCTATGAAGGACGTATTATCGACCCGAAAGACAATGGGTACAAAAACCGCACGCAAATGGAGACTGCAATTGCCGGTGCATCCAGCTTGGTTCGCAAGCCTTTAAGAGCAAAAGCAGGCCAAAACGTCACGCAAATGCACTATGCTCGCCAAGGTATCATCACGCCTGAGATGGAGTTTATCGCCATCCGTGAAAACCAAAACCGCGAGATGACTCGTCGATATCTGAACGATGCGGAGCGTGAGCAACGTTTAAAGGGCGAAAACTTTGGCGCTAACTTATTAGAAGATATTACCCCTGAATTTGTACGCAAAGAAGTTGCCGAAGGGCGTGCGGTGATTCCATGTAATATCAACCACCCAGAAAGTGAACCGATGATTATCGGGCGCAATTTTCTGGTCAAAGTGAATGCCAATATAGGTAACTCTGCGACCACTTCGTCAATTGCCGAAGAAGTGGAGAAAATGGTGTGGGCAACTCGTTGGGGTGCGGATACTGTAATGGACTTGTCTACCGGTAAAAATATCCATACTACTCGTGACTGGATTTTGCGTAACTCGCCAGTACCAATCGGTACCGTACCAATTTACCAAGCGCTTGAGAAGGTCAACGGGATTGCTGAAGATCTCACTTGGGAAATTTTCCGTGATACTTTGATCGAACAAGCTGAGCAGGGTGTCGATTATTTCACCATTCATGCCGGTGTGTTGTTGCGCTATGTGCCGATGACGGCAAAACGCGTCACAGGAATCGTCTCCCGTGGTGGCTCGATTATGGCGAAATGGTGTATCGCCCATCATAAAGAAAACTTCCTTTACACTCATTTTGAAGACATCTGCGAAATCATGAAAGCCTACGATGTGTCTTTCTCGTTGGGCGATGGGCTGCGCCCTGGTTCGGTGGCCGATGCTAATGACGAAGCGCAATTGTCTGAGTTGGAAACTCTAGGTGAGTTGACGAAAATCGCCTGGGAGCATGATGTGCAAACCATTATCGAAGGCCCAGGTCATGTACCGATGCACATGATTAAAGAGAATATGGAAAAGCAGTTGGAATACTGTCACGAAGCGCCTTTCTATACGCTTGGACCGCTGACGACGGATATCGCACCGGGCTATGACCACATCACCTCTGGGATTGGTGCGGCAATGATCGGTTGGTTCGGTACGGCGATGTTGTGCTATGTCACGCCAAAGGAACACTTGGGCTTGCCGAATCGAGATGATGTGAAAGAAGGATTGATTACCTACAAGTTGGCGGCACATGCTGCGGATATTGCAAAAGGGCATCCTGGTGCTCGTTCGCGTGATGATGCATTGTCTCAAGCACGTTTTGAGTTCCGTTGGGAAGATCAATTTAATTTGGGATTAGATCCTGAAAAAGCCCGAGCTTTCCACGATGAGACCTTGCCGAGAGATTCTGCAAAAGTGGCACACTTCTGCTCCATGTGCGGGCCAAAGTTCTGTTCAATGAAGATTTCACAAGACGTTCGTGATTATGCTGCGGCGCAAGGTATGACTGAAAACGAAGCTTTGCAACAAGGTATGCAAGAGAAGTCTGCTGAGTTTATGGAAAAGGGCGGTGAAGTCTATATCAATGTTAAAGATATCACCAAAAAAGCATAGGCGATACACATGAATATCGGAATTGCAGGCGCGGGCTTGGTTGGGCGTGTGCTGGCTCTGATGCTGTTGCGTCAGGGGCACCATCTCACGCTGTTTGATTCGGATACGCCGGAGGGTGAAAATGCTGCAGGTTTAACCGCTGCGGGTATGCTTGCCCCCTTTGCTGAACTGGAGACGGCAGAATCGGCTATTTTTGATTCTGGTCAAAGGTCCATTCAGCTTTGGCCGGCATTGCTGGCGCAAGTAGGGTTGGATGACGCTACTGGTGCCTTTCAATACAAAGGTTCGATTATTACTGCACATCCTGCAGATGAAGCGGAGCTAGAAAGCTTTATTCGTCAGCTTCGTACCAAAGTGCCGGCTGCCGAAGATATTGAAACCTTAAACCAAGCTCGATTGGCAGAGCTGGAGCCAGATTTAAGTCATCACAAAAAAGGCTTTTTTTTGCCAGCGGAAGGTCAGGTGAATGCACAAGCCTTTATGGCAGCATCGGCAGAGTATTTATTGTCGCATCCAAATGTAACTTGGTATTCACAGGTGGCCGTGAAAGCCGTCTCATCAGGTTTAATCGTAGCGGATAAAGCATTCGAGTTCGATTGGGCGTTTGATAGTCGAGGTTTGGGAGCTAAGCCGGAGATGTCGGATTTACGTGGTGTACGAGGTGAAGTCTTTTGGCTCGATGCGCCAGAAGTTAATTTGACGCGCCCTGTGCGCTTGATGCATCCGCGTTATCGAATCTATATCGTACCTCGCCCGAATCACCGCTATGTGGTGGGGGCGACCGAGATTGAAAGCGAGGATAAAAGCCCGATGTCGGTGCGCTCCAGTTTGGAGCTTTTGTCAGCGGTTTACAGCGTACACAGCGGTTTTGGTGAGGCGCGTATTGTTAAGCAATTGACCAATTGTCGTCCAGCATTAAAAGACAATTTGCCAAGAGTTGATGTTGCTAAAGGCATTGCACGAGTTAACGGCTTGTATCGTCACGGCTATTTATTGTCGCCAGCAATGGCGGAAAAAGCCATTCAGCAAAGTTTTAAGGAATCCATTTAATGGAAAAACAAATTGAAGTTTCACTTAACGGGGAACCCATCCAGTGTGAGGCAGGTGAAAGGCTTTCTGTGTTTTTGGAGCGATTGGGATACGAGAACACGGGATTTGCCGTGGCTATGAATGATACGTTTGTGCCGCGTAGCCAGTATGAAACACAGCAAATAGAAAGCGGTGACCAAATTGAAGTGGTCGCCCCCATGCAGGGAGGATGAAAATGTTAGATTCACCGTGGCAAATCGGTGGTAAAACACTGAATAGCCGTTTACTGATCGGTTCAGCACTATATCCTTCACCGCAAGTGATGCAGGATGCCATTCGTGCATCCGGTGCGGGCATCGTTACCGTTTCCTTGCGTCGACAAGCTGCGGGCGATGCCGCTGGGCAAGCTTTTTGGCAATTGATTCGAGAGCTGGACTTGGCGATTTTGCCCAACACCGCAGGCTGTCATTCTGCCAAAGAAGCGATTACCACCGCGCAGATGGCGCGAGAAGTTTTCCAGACTAATTGGATTAAGCTGGAAGTTATTGGCGATGAATACAACCTACAACCTGATCCATTCGAGTTGGTTAAAGCGGCTGAAGTATTGGTTAAGGATGGTTTTGAAGTCTTTCCTTACACGACGGATGACTTGGTATTGGCGAAGCGGCTGGTCGAAGTAGGCTGTCGTATTTTAATGCCTTGGGGTTCGCCTATCGGCTCAGGCAAAGGATTGATGAATCCTTATAATCTGAAAGCGATTCGAGAGCGTTTCCCAGATTTACAGTTGATTGTCGATGCAGGCATTGGCAAACCATCGGATGCAGTGCAGGCAATGGAGTTGGGTTATGACGGTGTGTTGTTGAACTCGGCAGTTGCTTTGGCTCAGCAACCGGTACAGATGGCATCCGCTTTTAAATCTGCTGTGCAAGCTGGTTGGTTGGGTCGTCAATCGGGTGCGATGCAAGAGCGTGATTTTGCCTCGCCTTCCACACCGGTTATAGGAACGCCGTTTTGGCATCAAAAGTAAATATCTGCCAGGCTGGGGGGGAGGATGTTTCAAACCCAGCCTGGCAGATTTTTAATCTTTTTAGGAGTTTCACATGAAACCTTTTCCTGATTGCGGTGAAATGCCTTTAGGTATTTACCCTTTGGTTGATCGAGCCGAGAAGTTGGTTACGTTGTTTGAAAACGGCATTTCAACTGCGCAGTTACGTATAAAAGATTTGGTTGGCGATGCCTTGCGTGCGGAAATTGCTCTAGCGATAAAACTCGCTGAGCAATTCAAAGCCAGGTTGTTTATTAACGATGCTTGGCAAGAAGCCATTGCCCTAGGCGCTTATGGTGTGCATTTGGGGCAAGAAGATTGTGAGGCCTTATCGGAAAAGGATTGGCTAAAATTACGGTCATCAGACATAAGGCTGGGTATCAGCACCCATACGCAAAGTGAAATGACTTTTGCCCTGTCGGTTAAGCCATCTTACATTGCCATAGGCCCAGTGTTTGAAACCCAAAGTAAAATGTTGGACTATGAAACAACGGGTTTATCGTGCCTTTCGCAATGGGTGACAAAGGTTAAAATTCCAGTCGTGGCGATAGGGGGGATTGATGATGACAAATTATCAAAAGTGGTGGAAACTGGTGTGGAGGGTGTGGCGATGATTGGTGCCGTTCAGGTTTCAAATACTGATCCACGCATTGACGTTGAAAAGTTGAAACACTTGGTTACTGTCTTTGAAACATCTTGGCAAGGAAAAGCGCATGACTAAAACTCCAGTGGTACTGACTATTGCCGGCTCCGACCCTTATGGTGGCGCTGGTATTCAGGTGGATGCAAAAACCATTCATGCATTGGGTGGTTATGCGCTGAGCGTGCCAACAGCGTTAACGGCACAAAACTCTCAAGGCGTGTTTGGGGTGTTTCCCACTGCCGTTGAGGCATTGCAAAAACAGTTAGAAGTTTTGCTGGATGATGTTGAAGTTGATGCGGTGAAAATAGGGATGCTAGCTAATGCCGAAGTGGTTCACTGCGTAGCAGAGATACTTGAACGATATTCATTAAAGAACATCGTGCTGGATACGGTCTTGGTCAGCTCAAGTGGTAGAGAGTTGCTATCGCCTGATGCGCTGGCAGTTTTGATTAAAGAACTTTTCCCTAGAGTGGATGTGATTACACCGAATCTTCCTGAATTAAACAGTCTGTTGACCTCATCTTATCTAGGTTTAGACGCAGAAATGAACGACATTGCAAACCAGCTTTGGCAAATGAATGTGAAAGCTGCCGTCATTAAAGGCGGGCATTCGGTGGGTGATGATTGCACGGATTATTTGCTTCAACCGCAGGCATCGCCCGAAGCATTTTATGCCGAAAGAGTGCGAACGTCACATACGCACGGTACGGGCTGTGTGCTTTCTTCAGCGATAGCGACATATTTGGCGAAAGGTAAACCTTTGAGCGAAAGTATTCAAATAGCGAAAGCCTTTCTCACGACAAAGTTAAAGGCGTCAGACTCTCTTAAACTTTCATATCGCCAAATCAGTGAAAATAGACGAGAGTCTATTTTCTAAACATTAGTGGTTAAAAACATGAAGAAATTGTCTGCAATAAAGCCTATTTTGGGATTAACAATATTTTTAATATTTGGCCTTTTAAGTGGTTGTTCCTCTACCGATAGTGATCCCGGGCCATTAAAAGGCAAGTGGCATGTTACGGGTATTGTCGATACGGTCATGACTTTCCGCAAGGGTGAAACGGAAACCAATAAAATTGTTGAGAAAGCCAGCTACAAAGTCGAACCTCACAAAGTGCTTGTTACCTATGAAAGCGGCATGGCAAAAGGCATGACTCAAACCTATATCTTTTTAGATAAAGATACGGTTGAATCGCCTTTAGGCAAAATGACACGAATTAAGTAATCTCTTTCTAAGCCCAGCCTGGCAGATCTTGTCAGGCGCTTTTCATTTGCGTTAGTGTACAAACCACTCTATAATGCGCCAACTTATTGATATTTAAATCAATCCAAATTTTATGATGCCGAGGGGCGGCCGTTGTTGGCCTGAGACCTGAATAGGGACCCTTGAACCTGATCCAGTTAATACTGGCGTAGGAACGGGCAGTCTCTAGTCAAACGTTGAATCTTCGCGTTATCGCTTTTGCTTCCTGTTCTAAATTGTTTTAAAAGGAAGCTTTGGTGAAAATCCACAACGCAAACTCATTTATCCGATACTCATTTTCTTTGCTCTCCGCTGCTGTTTTGGCAACTAATGTTTATGCGGACGATAAAACCCATTCAACCGAAACCAACGAAACTAAGTTGGCTCCTGTCACCGTGCAGGCAGATTTGCGTGGTGCGGAAGAAAGTAAAGTGCCGGTCAGTACCACGGTGATGGATTCTGCAAATCTGACAGACAGAGGTGCAAATCAATTGGAAGATGTGTTGTTGCAAACGCCAAACGTCAACTTTGCCGGACAGGATGCGCGTGCCAAGCATATCCAGATTCGCGGTATGGGTGAGCGTGATGATTACACCGGTGCACCGAACCCGAGTGTTGGTTTGGCGATTGACGGTATCGACTTCAGTGGAATCGGCATGGTGTCGAATCTGTTTGATGCCAAGCAGGTAGAAGTATTGCGTGGGCCGCAAAGCACACGTTATGGCGATACCGCAATCGCTGGTCTGATTAATATCCAGACCAATGATCCAACTCCCTATAAAGAAAGTATGGTTGAGGCTTCCGTTGGTCAGGACAATATGAAGGAGTTGGGTGTTATGACTAGCGGCCCTTTTAACAGTAAAAAGGACAGCCCACAGTATCGTGTAGCCATTCAAAAACACTATGATGACGGCTTTCGCCATGACGCTTATTTGAACCGCAATGACACCAATAAGCATGATGAGTTGAATGCGCGCGGTAAGTTACGTTTCTTCCCGTCGGCAAAATCACAGCTGGATTTGACCTTGATGCATGCCGATTACAATGATGGTTATGATGCTTGGTCTTTGGATAACTCCTTTACGACTTTGTCTAACCAGCCAGGTAAAGACACGCAGAAAACAGATGCCGGTGTGGTGAAGTTCCAGTATTTCGGAAAGCAAGCGACCTTAATCAGTACCACGACAGCGGGCAATTCCGATATGGAATATAGCTATGATGGCGATTGGGCATATCCGGGCTATTACACTAATGTGAATGGCACAACGGTTTTGGATAATGCTTATTTTTATAAAAACATCAAAAACCGTAAGACGGTTAGCCAGGAACTTCGTTGGGTGTCACAGCCTAATGCGCGTATTCTGAATAAAAGTTCAGACTGGTTGTTTGGGCTGTATGGACTTCATTTAGAAGAGAATAATCACACAACCGATAATTACGGTGTGGATACCAAAACCGACTACACAGTAAACAAGTTGGCTGGTTTTGGGCAACTGGATACGCATTTGAGCGCTAAAACCGTTTTAACTACGGGGTTGCGTGTTGAAAACCATCAATCAAAATTCACCAGCAATACACCGGAATCTTTTTCACCGAATGAAACCCTAACCGGTGCAAACATCAGTTTGACTCGTACCTTGTCTGAGCACCAGTCGGCATATGTTTCTATTGCAAGAGGTTACAAGGCCGGTGGATTTAACCCAGGTTTGCCTTCAAATAAAGCCAGTTTGACCTATTACAAAACTGAAACGGCGATGAGCTATGAAGTTGGTCATCGTATGCACTTGGCGAATAACCGTTTGAAAACCCAAGTCAGCTTGTTCTATATGGATAGACAAAATCCACAGTTTGACGGCTATACCTATGTGGGTAACAACTATGTGTTCTATACCGAAAACTTTGATAAAGCGACCAACTATGGTTTAGAAGGTCAGATGGACTGGCAAGTGACAAACCAATGGAAAACGTTTGCCAATCTTGGTTTGTTGAATACAACGGTTAAAGGGACTTCTGCATCTGGCGCTTTCTCGATCGATAATCGCCAGCAACCTCATGCGCCAAATTATCAGTTCTTGGTGGGTGGGCAGTATCGTAGTCATGGTTATGTCGCACGCCTTGAATACACGGGGATGGATGCATTTTATTTCAGTAACTCCAACAACGCGAAATCGGAGCCTTATCAGCTCATCAATGCGCGTGTCGGCTATGAAGCGAAAAACTGGGATGTCAGTTTGTGGGTGAAAAACCTGACCGATCAGCGTTATGCAACACGCGGTTTCTTCTTCTACAACGGGCCGACAGATGCCAGTTATAATCCGCTTGGGCCATCAAAAAAATACATCCGTTTGGGTGATCCAAGACAGTTTGGTTTGACCACGCGCATTTATTTCTAATTTAGGAGCAAAGCATGCAAGCATCGATTGAAATCTCTATGTATCCATTGCAGGAAGATTATTGCCAGCCAATCATCGATTTTATCGATCAATTGGAAACCCACAAAGACATACGGGTGGCACGTAATGCCATGAGCACACAGGTGTTTGGCGAGTTTCGTACTTTGATGTCGATGATGACGGACGAAGTGGAAGCGGTTTTGGCCAAACAACCCAAAACGGTTTTTGTGTTGAAGTTGATTGGTACGGATCGCTCCAAAGCACGTATTGATGCTTGTAGCGAATAAGCGCCAATGAGTTTTATTGACCAAATCATTCAATCCGCTCAGGCGATGTCCGGCTGGGAAGCTGTGGCAACTTTGCTTGGTTTGGCTTACCTTACATTGGCGATTAAGGAGTCCATTTGGGCTTGGCCTTGTGCGTTTGTAAGCACGTTGATTTACACCGTCATCTTTTGGGAAGGTCAACTGCCTTTGCAGTCGTTGTTGAATGTGTTCTATTTGGGTATGGCGGTTTACGGCTTTTGGCTTTGGCGTCGCCCGAAAACAGAAGAAACGCATGTAGATATTCATCGCCTAAGTTGGAAAACTCATCTATTGTTGATTGGTTTCGGTGTGTTGATCAGCGGTTTGATAGCGGCCTATTTAATCCACACAGGCACCTCTAAAATGCCTTATCTTGATGCAGGCGTAACCGTGTTTTCAGTATTAACGACGATTTTGACCGCGCGAAAAGTGTTGGAAAACTGGCTCTATTGGGTAGTTGTGGATGGTGCTGCGATTGCATTGTATTGGCAAACCGGGTTTTACTTCACTATGGTGCTAATGGCGGTGTATGTTGTGATGGTGATTATAGGCTTTTTTGAGTGGCTGCAGCTTTATAGACAAGCGCAAACGAAATCAGTAGCTGAGAGCGTTGAATAACTTCGGTTGCTTCATCCAGGCTTCAAAATCGGTTTCTCCGAGTACATTCATCATATAGAGTAGAACTCGATAAACGTCACGGACTTCAGTCAGATCCGGTACGGCTAAAAACTGCGTGTATTCCTGTAAAAACATTTCTGCTTGAGTTGGCGACAGCAAATATTCCAATAATACCCAATCCAACTCTTTGGGGCCATAAACGATGGCATCTAAATCAGTTAGCGCGAAGAGTTTGTTGTCTTTTTCAAGAAATTGATCCCAACGCAAATCCGGCATAATTAAACAGAATTCATTTGTTTGAAATTGAGATTCGATTTGTGCCAATATGCGCTGCCGCGTGTACTGCGGAATTTCAGGGGAATTTTCCATGTGTTTTCCCATAACCCGCTTAAGGTGGCTTGGCCAATCATGCAGGCAGGGAGCAATAGGCTCATCAATCGTACCGAAATGATCAGACTCACTCAGGTGTAAGCAGGCCATGTGCTTGGCTAAATCTTGTACCATTTCTGGCGTTACATTTGTAATGGCAGAGCCTTCCAAGAAGTAAGCTTGGGTTAGATAAAGGCCTGAGTTTTTTGGTGATTCGGGAAGGTCTGGTTCTATGATTTGCTGTTTGAGTGTTGGAATTGTTAAAGGACTTATTTCCTTGATTAAAGGGTAAGTGGCATAGAAACAGGCGGTTTGTGCGATTAGTCCTGCATTGAAGCAATCATGCATCAATTCCCAAAAGCGACTTTCTTTTAAGGCTGTTGGTCGGAGGACTTTAACAACGCAGGAAGGTGATGAGGCATCCACGTCACGGATGATGTAGATATCGTGAGTACTGTCATAAAAAGCATTTTCAAGCTGGGTAACTTCAGACCCTTCTGGTAATTCCAGTCGTTTGACAAGTTGCTTTTCTGTCAGTCGAGAGGGTAAAGCCTTTTTCTTGCTAGCAAAAGGGGAATGTAAGTTCAACATAATAGTAGGTACCTATTCCTTGGTAGCTCAATTCTACAGGGAACAGCTTGTCGGATTCAACTTATCCGACAAGGTTAGGTCAACTACTGAAGAAATCTTACTTCAAAATCATAGGCCGCATGGTGACCAATTCTTCCGAAGAACTTGGGTGAATGGCGATAGTTGCGTCCAAATCTGCTTTGGTTGCGTTCATTTGAACAGCAACGGCAAAGCCTTGTAGCATCTCGTCTGCACCGTCTCCGACGATGTGGATACCGACCACACGTTGTTCTTCACCAACACAAACCAATTTCAATGCGGTTTTGATTTGATGTTCGGTAAAGGCATAACGCATAGGTGTAAACACAGACGTATAAACTTGAACATTGTCATGCCCATATTCACGACGGGCGTCATGTTCGGCCAAACCAATGGTACCAATTGGTGGGTGTGAGAAAACCACCGTTGGGACTTTGCTCAAATCCATCTTAATGTCAGGTTGGTTGTTGTACAAACGTTCAGCCAAGTAGCGTCCAGCGCGGATGGCAACGGGCGTTAGTTGTGCTTGGCCTGTGACATCACCAATGGCATAGATATTCGGCACAGAAGTTTGGTGCTTATCGTTCACGTCGATAAAGCCTTTACCGTTCACTTCAAGGCTGATGTTCGCCAGTTTTAAAGGTTCGATAAGCGTTTCACGTCCCACCGCCCAAACCACTTGGTCATAGCCTTCTAAACGTTGCCCGTCTTCCGATTCGATGCTGATGGTGCCATCAGCTTCACGGTTCAGTTTTTTTACACTGAAATGATATTCTTTATGAATACCACTTTCGATCATCGCATCCGTCAAGGTTTCACGTACCATGTCATCAAAGCCGCGTAAGACTAAGTCTTTACGGCTCAACAAGCTGGTTTCTGTGCCCAAAGCCTGCAATACGCCAGCGATTTCCACCGCGATATAACCACTTCCGATTACCGCAACTTTTTTCGGCTGCTCGGTCAAAGCAAAGAAGCCGTCGGACGTGATGCCCAAGTCAGCATTTTCGGTTTCATTAGGGATAAGCGGTTTACCGCCAGGCGCGATGACAATCGTTTCTGCCGTATACTGCTTGCCGTTTACTTCTACTGTGTGCTTATTGACGAAATGGCCCCAGCCTTCTAAGACATCGACGTTTTTATCTTTCATATAACCGCCATACCAAGTGGTAATGTTGCTGATATATTGTTCACGGCGTTTAACCAACTCTGCCCAGTCAAAGCCTTTCTTTTCAATATCGAAACCATAGTCTTTCGCATCACGAATAGCTTCGGCAATATGTGCACCAAACCACATAACTTTTTTCGGCACACAACCGATATTGACGCAGGTACCACCCAGCTTTTTCGCTTCAACGACGGCACATTTTTTACCGTATTCTGCGGCGCGTTCAACGACGGATAAGCCGCCACTACCTGCACCGATTGCGATTAAGTCATAGTCGTATTGCATGGTGATCTCCTGACAAGTTAGTTAGAGGTTTTGGTTAATTTGGGGTAGAAATTCTATCACGGAGACAGAGAGATATCTTTTTTGTCGCTAAAAGAATGGCTCTGGCTTCGAAATAAAACGCCTGGTTTGTGAAAGATGAAAATCTGCCAGGGTGGGGTAGTAGGTCCTTCATAACCCAGCCTGGCAGATTTTGTATGCGATCTGCTTATTTAGCTAAATAAGCTTCTAGATCGTCAGAACCACCAATGTATTCACCTTCGATGAAAATTTGTGGCACTGTATCCGCATTAGCGATTGCTCGAAGGGTACGAGATGTCACACCCGCATTCGCAATAGTAATTTCCTCATAAGGAATGCCCGCATCTTCAAGTGCTGCTTTCGCTTTTGCACAGAAAGGACAGCCTGGTTTAGTGAACACAGTTGCTACCTTGCTACCAGAAGCATTAGGGTTGATGTACTTCAACATAGTGTCGGCATCAGATACTTCAAATGGGTCGCCAGGTACTTCTGGTTCGATAAACATTTTTTCAACGACACCATCTTTCACTAGCATTGAATAGCGCCATGAACGCTTACCGAAACCTAGGTCAGATTTATCAACCAATAGTCCCATGCCAGCAGTAAACTCACCGTTACCATCAGGGATCAAAGTTACATTATTAGACTCTTGGTCTTTTGCCCATTCGTTCATAACGAATGTGTCGTTAACCGACATACAAACGATTTCATCAACACCGTTTTCAAAGAAAACAGGTGCTAATTCGTTAAAACGTGGCAAGTGAGTGGATGAACAAGTCGGTGTAAAGGCGCCTGGTAGTGAAAAAACGACGACAGTACGACCTTTAAAGATGTCATCACTGTTTACATTAACCCAATCACCACCTTGGCGGGTTGGCCAAACAACACTTGGTACTTTTTGTCCTTCGCGATTTTCAAACGGCATAAAAACTCCTAGAAATAAATTGTGTATAGATGAAAAAACATAGCTTCAGGAGTCATTTTAGAGAAGGTGTTGTATTAAGTAAAATTAAATGTTTTTAACATAGTGATAGTTTTTAGCTATTAATATTGTGATTTGGAAATAAGGTTATGTTTGGGTGTGTAAACTTGGGTTAGGCAATTGCTACATGTAGCATCATTAGTGTGCTTACCCTAAAGCCCATAAGAGAAACTATGCTTAGTTATTAGAGATGTTATTTCGTCCCTAATTTGTATATTTTTAATTGTTAAATTTGATTTCATGTTTACTAAAGGGTGTATTTTTTGTGACAAAAATATGAATTTTTCCCTAAAACTTGCGGTATGAGGCGTTATTTGGTACAATGCGCAGCAATTAAATAACCCAAAAGGTTAAATTATCTCAGTTTTAAAAGCACTGCTTGCAAGTGAACGATCACCGGCAGGTAAGAAATTCCAAAATACAATCCTGTGGAACTTTTCTAGGCGCTTTTCTTCTTTAGATTCTTTGCAAGGCATTTCTTTATGTCAAAAAGAATCGAGTCTAATCCAAAGGACACGTCCGGAGGAATCAATCGTATGGTCAAGCCATAAGCCAATCCCCTGTTTGTTAGATTTTGCTTATTCGAAATCGAATAGGAAGCTTATTTTCCGCTTAATTACCATAGTCTCCAAGCCAATAGTGACGTCTGTTATTGCTTCTCTATTGCTGCGATTGGTTGCTGAACCTAAACGCAACTCAACTAATAAGGCTTATCTGTATGGAGAGTCATACCAAACCACTTAATTCAACAATGAATAATCCTATTCGGTTAAGAAAACCCACACTTGAAGACGGTGAAGCTATTTTTCGCCTTATCCAACGTTGCCCGCCGTTGGATCTAAACTCAAGTTATCTCTACTTTCTTCAGGCCTCACATTTTGCAGACACCTGTGTTGTCGCAGAATTAGATGGTGATCTGGTTGGGTTTGTGTCGGCTTATTATTTGCCGCAAGAACCAAGGTCGTTATTCGTTTGGCAGGTTGCGGTTGATGAAAGGGCGCGAGGGCAAGGTATGGCTAAGCGTCTGTTGATTCAGCTTTTGGAAAACCAGCAAAACAGTTATGTCACTGAAATACAGTGCACCATTAGCCCCTCTAATAAAGCTTCTCAAGCTTTGTTTAAAGGTTTTGCTGAAAGTAAAAAGTTAGAGATTTCCGTAGAGCCATTTCTGACAGAAGTGCATTTTTCTGGCTTGGGGCATGAAGATGAAGAGCTTTATAGATTAGCTGCGCCAAATCATCAAAATTTAATGACTTATTGTCAGTAATCACAATTATAAATTTAAAACTTTATTCCATAGCAAGAATAGAAAAGGATATTAATATGACAGCTGAAAATCTCAGTATCTTTAGTAAATATGAATCGGAAGTGAGAGGGTATATTCGCTCTTTTCCAACACTTTTTGACAAGTCGAAAATGGCTGAAATCTGGGGAGAAGACGGTAAGCGTTATATCGATTTCTTCGCGGGTGCTGGTGCTTTGAACTACGGGCATAACAACCCGATCATTAATGAAGCCGTTATTGGCTACTTACAGCGTGACGGTATTGGTCATGCACTTGATATGGCGACTGTTGCGAAACGCGATTTTATAGAGTCTTTCGTTAACAATATCATGCTACCAAGAAAGTTGGATTACAAAATCCAGTTTGTCGGCCCAACTGGTACCAACGCGATTGAAACGGCGCTGAAAATCGCTCGTAAGGTCAAAGGGCGTAAACAAGTAATGTCTTTCACTAACGGTTTCCACGGTATGTCGATGGGGTCGTTAAGTATTACTGGTAACAGCTATTACCACGATGAAAGTTATGGTGTGCCTGGTTATACCACTCAGGTACCTTTCCATAACTATTTAGGCGATAAGGTCGATACCATCGCGTATTTGAGAAAAATTTTGGAAGATGCGTCAAGTGGTACTGAGTTACCTGCGGCGATTGTATTGGAAACCATTCAGGCAGAAGGTGGTATTAACGTTGCCGGAGAACCCTGGCTAAAAGATTTACGTAAAGTTTGTGATGACTTCGACATCCTATTGGTTGTTGATGACATTCAGGCAGGTAACGGACGTTCAAGTGATTTCTTCAGTTTTGAGCGTGCTGGTATTGTGCCGGATATCGTGACTTTGTCGAAATCGATTGGTTCTGGTCACCCTATGTCGATTGTATTGATGAAGCCTGAGTTGGATAAGTGGAGTCCAGGTGAGCACTCGGGAACCTTCCGTGGTAACAACTTAGCGTTTGTCGCAGCAAAAGCGGCAATTGATCATTATTGGTCGAATGAAGATTTTCGCAAAGAAATCAAGCAAAAGTCAGATCACGTGCAACAGCGTATGCAGAGCCTTGCATTGAAGTTTCCAAAAGCGATTCGTGAGATCCGTGGTCACGGCATGATCTGGGGAGCTGAATTTAGAGATCCAGAACTTGCGTCGAGTATTTGTGAACAATCCTTTAACGATGGCTTGGTGGTAGAAACCGCAGGTGCCGATGGTGAAGTTATTAAGTTTTTAGGTCCATTGATTATCACCCCAGAGTTGATCGACGAAGGGTTTGATATTTTGGAATCAGCCACGACAAAAGTGCTGTCAAAAGCTTAATTTTTATACCTACTATTAACAACGAATTTTTACTCTATAAAAATAGGAGAAAACCATGATTGTAAGAAATTTATATGATGACATTATCGGCACAGATGCGGATGTTGATTCCGAACAATGGACCAGTCGTCGCTTATTGCTGGCAAAAGACGGTATGGGTTTTTCTTTCCACGACACCATTATCAAAGAAGGTGAAGTTTGCCATTTCTGGTACAAAAACCATTTGGAAGCGGTTTATTGTATTGCCGGAGAAGGTGAGATTTATGATAAAGCTACGGGCATTACTCACCCTATTCGTGAAGGAACGATTTACGCATTAAACGAGCATGACCGCCATATCCTGAGTGCAAATAAAGGATCTGAACTTCGTCTTGTTTGTGCCTTTAATCCGCCAGTTACTGGGCGTGAACAACATGATGAAGATGGTTCTTACCTGTTGGTAAAGGAATAATCACTCGTCATGTCACAAAAAAAAGAACAATCTGACGGTAGGCTGTTAAGCGTCGAGAAAATCGGCGGTACGTCGATGAGTGACTATCAAGCGGTTCGGGACAATATTGTTCTTTATCCTGAGAGTCCTTATCAACGCATTCTTGTTGTGTCCGCCTATGGCGGCATGACGAATGATCTTCTTGAGCACAAAAAGACCGGGCAACCGGGTGTTTACGCATTGTTTGCGCATAATGATGCAGATGATGATGGCCTAGAAGATGAAGAAATATCTTGGCGAGATGCTTTGGAAGCTCTGTCGGAGAAAATGCAGGCATTTAATGATGAACTTTTTGAGGATGCAGATTTAAAAGCATCAGCAAATGCATTCATTATTGAGCGTATTAAGCACACCGAGAAATTGCTGTCACACTTGCAGAACCTTTGTCTTCATGGACATTTTACATTAGACGATCATTTGCTCACGGTTCGAGAGCTTCTTGCCAGTATTGGGGAAGCGCATAGTGCCTGGAACTTGACCAAGCTTTTGCAAGCCGAAGGTGTCAATACATGCTGGGTTGATTTAACTGGCTGGCAGGATGATGAAAAACTGCCATTGGATGAAGTGATTCGTAACAAGCTTTGTGATCTAGATTTTGACAAAGTGTTGCCGATTGTCACCGGCTATGCGCACTGTGAAGAAGATCTGATGAATACGTTTGATCGTGGTTATAGTGAAATGACGTTCAGTCGTATTGCTGTTTTGTGTCAAGCGACCCAAGCGGTTATTCATAAAGAGTATCACCTGAGTAGTGCAGACCCACGCTTAGTGGGTGAAGATCAAGCGGTTCCTATTGGTAAAACCAATTATGACATTGCAGACCAATTGGCAAATCTGGGTATGGAAGCTATTCATCCAAAAGCGGCGAAAGGGCTTCGCCAAGCGCAGATTCCGCTGCTGATTAAAAACACGTTTGAGCCAGACCATCACGGTACGATTATTCGAGAAGATTATGTCAGTCAGTTCCCTCAAGTGGAAATTATTGCTGGCCGTCACAAGATTCTCGCATTAGAAATCTTTGATCCGGAAATGATGGGTCAGCAAGCCGAGTATGAAAGAGCTGTTTTGGACATTACACAACGTATGAAATGCCAAGTTTTGACCAAAGATTTTAATGCCAATACCATCACGTTATATTTACAAGCTTCTTTGAAAGTCACTAAGCGTTTGGCTACCCAATTAGGGGAACGTTTACCTACGGCAAAAATCTCGACTAGTAAGGTTTCTTTAGTTTCTGCCATGGGTAGTGATATGCGTATAAAAGGTCTATTGGCAAAAGCGGTACAGACCTTATATGAAGCGGATATCAATATTCAAGCGTTGCATCAAAACTTACGTCAGGTAGAGATGCAATTTTTGGTCAGAGAGCAAGATTTTGAGCGTGCGGTTAAACGACTGCATGAAAGTTTAATCGAAGTTCATAATCATGGAAAAGCGATATGGGAACACTAAATAGTGTCATTAAAACAGGGATGTTACTAGCGGGTTTACTCATGATGAGTAATGCTGTTTTGGCGGCAGATACTTCTGCGCAGTCAGCTAAGGTTGCATCATCTGCACAAGATAAACAGGTGGAAAAAGCGGTCGATCACCTGAAAAAACCTTTATATACGCCGTTTATTGAAAGGTATGTATTGGATGACCTTAAGCAATTGCGTGTCGATATGAATAATCTGCGGGTGGATATGACCAAAGAAGTTACCGATCGCGAATTAACGGCAACCAATCGTGCAGTCAACTATGCGACGGATACTGTCACCTATTTCTTTTATTTGATCGCCGGGATCAGTTCGGTGTTGCTACTGGTTGGTTGGACTTCTTTACGGGAAGTTAAGGAGCGAGTACTTAACCTTGCGGATTCTAAAGTTAATGCGGTGGTGTCACAGTATGAAGGCCGGTTAGCTAAGCTGGAACAAGACCTACAAAAGAAATCCGTCGGTATCTACAATGCGCAGAAGAAGCTGGAACAACATCAGGATATTCATAGTCTCTGGTTGAAAGCCGGCCAGGAACAGATATTGAGTAATCGCTTGGATATCTATGACCAGATTTTGGAGTTGGATCCGGAAAATGGTGAAGCCATGACCTATAAGGCCGACGTTGCGCTAGAAATGGATGAACCACAATGGGCGATAAATTTGTGTAATCAGGCATTGAGTGTTGATCCGGAAAACAAGCATGCGTTCTATCAGCTTGCAGGTGCCTATACCTTACTTGATCAACCCAATGAAGCTTTATCAAATCTTGAAAAAGCGCTCAAGGATGCCGAAGGGATGGCAGACGAAGTCGTCAATGATCCCATATTTGCAAGTCTACTCGACAATCCAAAATTCAAAGAACTATTGAGTATTGGTGGTGAAAATGTGCAAGGCGAGTCAGACACACCACAACCCAAAACCTAAAAGTACGGCATTATGATTTTAATAACCTTTCTCTTTTTTCTTGGCCTGTTCTTTTTGATTGGGGTGGCGACCTATTTCTTTTCCAAAAACACCACAGAGGATTATCTTGTAGCAGGTAAACAAGTGCATCCAGCGCTCGTCGGACTATCCGCAGTCGCTACCAACAATAGTGGGTTTATGTTTATCGGAATGATTGGTGCAACCTACAGTATGGGGTTGTCATCGATTTGGTTGATGATTGGTTGGATTGTCGGGGATATGCTCGCACAACGCACGACAGTCGGTGCGATTCAAAATCATGCCCAAAAAGATGGCGTGCATTCCTTTGGCGGTTTGTTGTTGAACTGGATGGGGCATCATCAATCGCCAAAGGGACATAGATTAAGACAATTGATTGGGTTGTTGACGATTGTTTTTTTGGTTGTCTATGCCGCTGCACAATTGAAAGCCGGTACCAAAGCTACACAAGTCTTACTGGGCTGGTCTTCGCAAACCGGGATTTTCTTGGCCGCAGCCATTATTTTTGCTTACAGTTTGGCGGGTGGGTTGAGAGCCTCAATCTGGACGGATGCGGCTCAGTCGGTTGTGATGATTACCGGTATGATTTTGATGGTATTTTTCGGAATCACTGCTTTAGGAAGTTTGCCGGAAATTTTGTCGCAATTACACGCTGTGTCTCCTCATTATATGCACTGGTTTCCCGAGGGAATGACTGGTATTTCAGCAATTTTATTCGTTATAGGTTGGGTGTTTGGTGGCATGGGTGTAATCGGTCAGCCCCATATCGTTATCCGTTTTATGACGCTACATCCAGAAAGAAAACCAGGTGAAATGCAAGCTTACTATTATGCTTGGTTTATCGCTTTTTATGGATTGACGGTTACCGTTGGTTTATTAAGTCGTTTGTTGATTCCAACGACTGGAGGGTTCGATGCGGAGTTGGCCTTGCCAACGCTGGCAATTGAGTTGATGCCGAAAATGTTTGCAGGACTGATGTTGGCTGCGTTATTTGCTGCCACCATGTCAACAGTCGATTCGTTGGTACTTTCCTGCTCGGCTGCTTTAACACGAGATTTGACGCAAAAACCGATAAACAGTTTGTATTTAACCAAGTTCGCGACGTTCAGTATTATCGTGACCGCCGTCTTGATAGCTATTTCCAACAATCAAACTGTGTTCAAAATGGTGTTGGATGCTTGGGGCTTGTTAGGTTCTGCATTTGGGCCTCTGATCATTTGGCTGGCGCTGAAGCAGCCTATGGGTCAAAAGTGGGCAGTAGTCACAATTTTATCGGGAATTTCTACGTTTGTACTTTTCTCTTACTTTGACTGGATGCCAGAGGTCTACCCAGTTGCATTTGGTATGTTGACTGGGTTGATAGTCGCATTTTTGATGCCTGCTGTTCCAAACCTTCAAAAACAACCCAACGACTAGATATGAGTCAGGCCTAAAGTGGACAAAAACAATTATTTATCAAATATTTATTGAGGTTTTTATTGGGGTTTATTTGAAAGGGTAGTAAACTAATAACCTAGTATTACTCGGGTTTTTACATAAACGGGTATCAGCCACTATAGGTTTGTTTTATGCCCTTAAACCCACCACCATGGACTTTCAAGGATTGTGAAATCCATGATGCCAGTGAACAAGCCGCGCTTCAACGTTGGCTACCGCTGAGTTGCCGTCAAATCAGTTCTGGTCGTTTTCTCGGACATTATAGAGAAGTAGACTTAGGCAGTTTTCTGCTGGTTAACGAATGTCAAAACCAGGATGTTGTCAAAAGTGCAGTGACACCGCAAGGGGTTTGCACCTTATCCTTTATTGCGAACGAACACAATTTAGAGCGATTTTCACAGTATCGAGGTTCCTCTAAGTCCGCACTTTATCTGTTACCGGCTGACACCGAGGCGGATATTTTAGCGCCGAAAGATATTGAGACAATCTATGTGAAGTTAAGCCAGGATGTGCTCATGGAAAAGCTTCGGACAGTAAATGAGCCTTTTTTCCAACTCAATCCTCATTTCCTTCAGGTTTTTCAAGGCGCCAAACATATCGAAAAGCTCACAGAGTCTGTTCGGGTTATGCAATTTCTCGCGAGTCAGACAATCAACACCCAAGACCTGCTCAAGATGAGAAAGCCTTTCCTTGATCAACTGGTTCTGGCTGTGGATGCCTGTGATTCTGTCATTGGCGGCAATGCATTGGATATGGAAGATTGGTATCGAAGGTCGTATATCATCACACAGGCAAAACACTATATTGATGAGTGTTTACACAAAGGAGAGAATGTTTCTGTCGTTGACCTGTGTGAATACTTTCAAGTGTCTGCTCGAACCCTGCAATACTACTTTCAGGTAGAGTATGGCTTGACCCCAATTTCCTACATCCGTATTGAACGTTTAAATCGTGCGAGGGCTGATTTGTTGAACCCTGTTCGATCGGATGTAACAGTCACTGAAATTGCTACACAGTGGGGCTTTTATCATCTCAGTCAATTTTCAAAAGACTACTTTTCTTTCTTTGGCGAAAAACCCTCTCAAACTTTAGGTAACGCGCTAGGTTAACTACTATTAAATCACCACTTTGTTTAGAATAATTTGACTGATTTTGCTCATATCAACGCCCAACTGCTTAAGTGCCTCGAACGAGACTAAAGAAAGTTCTTCTTTTTTAAAGGTGTTTCCGAGTTGAGTTGGTACATCAATAATGGCTTTACCATCACTAGTGATATGGGTTGTTACATTAATTGGGTTACCCACTTTGTCAGTCAATTGGAATACCACTTTTTTTGCATGGTCCGCATCCTGATAATTGCTTTGCTCTAATACCTCAGGTAAATCCGCAGAAGAGAAAGGTTCATTTTGTGGAGACATCAATATCATCTGATGACCGACCTGCATAAAATTAACAGCCCATTTTTTTCCCGAGATGTTCAATGTTGTCGGATTTTGGCGCTGGTCTCGCCAAAGATAATTGTTTTCAAGGCCGTTTAAGAAGGAAGTGCCGGAACGAGTGTTAATTGTCTGATTCGGAGCTGGGGCACTGTCTGGTTGATTGGAGAAATCTGCTGGATTAAAAGCGGTGTTCTGATTGCTGCTTGGATCAAGCTTCGGATAATCGCTTGGGCTAGTCGTTGAAGAATTATTTGTTGATTGATTGCTCGCCAAAATATTGGCCGAAGCCGTCGCGCTGGTGGATGCTAAGTAATAGTTACCAGCATTCGTTCCCGACAATTGGATATTACTGATATTAACGGTTTTATTGTTCCCCGCGTTTTTATCAACGAAGTTAGCGGTGCCTTGAATCGACAGCACATCATTAGTGAGTCGGTTGTCGGTGAAGGAAGCAGTTGCAGACGTATTGCCATCATAGGTCTTATTAGCAACTTGATAGTTAAGAGTCAGTAAGCGTTTTGCAATCGTGAGTTTTGCGGTGCCATAGTTAAAGTAATAATCAGCCGCTGCTCCTTTACTGTAACTGTAGTTCACTACACCTGTGTCGTTGAAATTATATTGCCCTGCATTCGTCCGCGTTGTGACTGAGGCGGTAACATTGGAAGCCCCAATCCCATCAAGTGAGAAGGGGCTGGCGTTCCAACTGCCATAGGTTTGGGAGCTGCTATTGGTGCGGACATAGTAATTGTAGGTGGTGTTGTCGAAATTCTTCAACACCATTAAGTTACTGTTGTTTCCCGTTTTAGATTTACCCCAGATATTGGTGAAGTCCCAACCCGCGTCGATGAACTTAAATGGGTTTTTCATTTCGGTAGAGGTTAGTCCTGTACCTGTTCCACTGGATATACCCGTGACGGAGGTATCCCAAAAACTATTGGAAACTGTTCCTTGAGAGAGTTGCCCCACTAGACCACCTACATATGTAGTTGCCGTTGACGTCACCGAGCCACTGGCATAGGAGTTGGTGATGCTGCCCGTGGTAGTCCAGTCTGAAGATCGCACATTTAATCCAACCAGTCCTCCTACATATCCATTCGTGCTATTCACACTACCCGTCGCATAGCTGTTTTTAATGGCATTAGCATTTTTGCCGATTAGTCCACCAACGGAAATTTTACCTTTAACCTGTGCTTGACTGTAGGACTCATTGATTCTGCTGGCATTATTTCCGACGAGGCCACCGACATTACTTGCAAGTGGCGCAGAGATGTTTACCGTGTTATCGACATAAGAGTGTGATATTTTGCCGTTATTGATTGCTTGCCCTGCAATACCACCCGCATTGGCTGTGCCCGTGGCTGTAATTTGAGTGTTTGACACATGAACATTTGAAATGGTTGTTGACATAGCATAGCCAACTAAGGCTCCAATATTAGCGCTTCCGGTAATGTTAAAGTTAGCTAGCCCTAAATTCTGAATGGTGGCTCCGGAAGTAGTAGCAAATATGCCTTTTGCACTGGAGGACGAGTCATTGATGGTTAGATGACTGATGGTGTGGCCTAAGCCATCCAACTTTCCAGTAAAGTATGAGTGTGTTGAAACTGTTCCTATTGCAGAAAACCCAGTTCCACCATTCCAAGAGCTGGTAGCAGAGGCATCTATATTAGCACCGAGCACATAGTTGCCTGCAAGATTACCGCTTATGCCCTGTAAGTCCTTGCCGGTGGTACTACCTGCTGCGCCTAAAGCGGTAATTACCCTCCAACCGGTTAGTGCGCCGTCCGAACCCTGTTTCGTCCAAAAATTGAACCCAGTTTGAAGGTTGATTGGTGCATTGATGCTATAGGTTGCAGTATTGCCGGAGGTGACTGAGCCTTGACCATATTCTAAGTACAAATCTCCGCCTGAACCGCCACGAGCGTTAATGGTTGAGTTGATGGTGATATTGCGTTGTGCAATCAGCTGTAATGAATTGCCACTGCTCCAAGTTATCGTATCATTCACAAAGATATCGCCATTACCGGAAGGGTTTGATCCGGAAGTCGACTGAATGTACATGTTACTTGTTGCAAGGATTGAACTTGACAGTGCTCCGGTCATATTGCCACCCGAAGCCGCAATGGTATAGTCTCTTGGGTCAATCAACCAAGTACCTGTCTGACCGTTTTGTGCTTGAGTGGTAACTTTTAAATCAGGTTGTGCCTTAACCGTTGCCGCAGAAGTTTCAATAAACCCACCATTTCCAGTTGTGGGGGCACTGGCATCCAAGGTGCCCGCAGCCGTCACCGTGCCGTTGGTCATGCCCCCCAACAACAGAATCTTGCCATCTTTTGACGCCAGGGTTTGTGCCTGAACAATCCCATCGTTATTGATTAGGTTTTTATAGATATCATTACGTGCCTGAGTGGTCATCACCACTAAGCCACCATCGGCTTGAACCAGGCCGCCGTTATGAACAAGCGCATCCACAACCCCCTTATCCACCGACACCTTCATCAAGCCATCACCACTGAAGTCTAAGGTGACTTGATCACCAGCCGCTAAAGCGACATTGCCCTGGTTCGATAAGACCGTTCCCTGATTATCAACCTGCTGACCGATAAGCGCGACAATCCCGCCATGGGCTTTAATGTAACCAAGGTTTTTAATGGTACCGTTATTCAAGTCCGTTTTAGAGAACTGCAGTTTATTGTTCAAAAAGTCATCATCACTGATGTTCAGAGTTGAGGCGATTAAGCCGCCAACATCCACCTGAGCGTTTTGCCCAAACACAATGCCGTTCGGATTGATTAGATAAACCTGACCATTCGCATTCAGGTGCCCAAGAATCTGACTTGGATTATTATCCAACACACGGTTCAATGACGCACTAGAGATACTCGGTTGAACGAAGTTCACCGTCGCATTCTCACCGACATTGAAGGTATTCCAGTTAGTAATCAACTTATCAGAGTTCTGTTGGATGGTTAGGGTGTTACCAGACTGACTGATAGCCGCCGACCCATGAGTGATGTTCGCACCAGTAGGTAGTGCAGAGGAATCAATGGCATAAGCATTCAACGAACAACCCAACAAAAGTGTTGCCAGTGTCAACGCAACATGAGACTTACCTTTTGCCGAAGAGCCTTCAGCTACGGGAATAAACATCTGTTGAGCATCCGACCACACCAAACGATAAGTGTGGTTCATTGAGGGGCGTTTGAGTTTATGGTTAGCGTGTTTCATGTTATCTCCTTAGAACCAGGCAATGGCTTGTAGCCAAAAGCGTCCGCTATTGGCTTGGTTTTCGGTGTCTTTGCCAGTGGTGGTTCGGTCATTGACTTGGTCATTGAGTTTCCAAGCGTAACTGGCTTGCAGGCTGTAACGCCCAGCTTGGCTTAGGGTTGCGCCGATGCCGAAATCTGACATCTGATAGTCATTGGTTTTGTTGGTGTTGGCTGGCACATAGCCAGCCCATGGGTTTGCTTGCAAGGTGACATGACCAGTGTCAATAAAGGTTTGCAATTGAAGCTTACTGTTGGGAATAAATGATTTGGGGAGGTCATAACGCCCTTCTAAAGAAAGCAACCAACCCAAATCTCCCGTTCCTTCACCGACCGGATAGGCTCTAAGCCCATTGGGCCCGCCTAAACTGAATTTTTCAGATGAATCTAGGTTGCCTGATGCATAGGGTTGTAGATTTGCTTTCATTAACAAGCTACTACGATGAGTCAGTTTTTGTAGGCGTGAAGCATTTAAGTTGAGCTTGGTGAAGAACCCTTGGGTTTTTGCGGTGCTTTGATCGTAGTTGTAGTCAGTCTGGTTCCCTTTTCGATCAAGGTCACCTAGCGTCAAGCTGATGCCATAGTTGTTTAAGCCGCCAGCGCGCCAACGATCCCAGTTGTCGCCGTTTAATTCTAGGGTCAAATTGGTGTATTTTCGGTCACGAATAGTGGCAGCGTTTTGTTTGTCTTCTAAAGATTGGTAGTCAAGTGTGGCGCTGGCATAAAGGTTTTTTTGGCGAGAACGTGTAATTGGATACCTTAATCCGCCGGAGAGGGTTGCTGCGCTACCGCTATAACCTAAATTGGATAGGTCTTCTCCCAAGGTGTAGTTCATAAAGCTTAGGTTGGCATTGGCGGTTAAGCCACTGTATCCAACTGGCGCTTGGTACCCCAGCCTGGCATATTTTAGATTTTGCGTAACCGAGGCGGTTGCATTCAGTTGATCGCCTATGCCGCTGACATTGTTGATTTTTCCGAGCGCATTGACTCGTGCACTGCCCGTGTAACGGTTGCCATAGTTATCTAGCCAGGCGTTACCTGTATAGCGGGGCGTTGCCTTCAATAGAACATTCATTCGGGTCGTGCCAGGTTCTGACCCTCTAGCCAGTGTTGAGGTTGCTTTAACGCCGGATAGGTCATTGAAAATCAATAGCCCTCTTTCCATAAGCCCAACGCGAATTGCTCTGGGGGTTTCGGGTTTTAAGTTATAGTTCAAGGTACCTGAAATTTGCTCACTAGATAGGTTGATCCCTTTGCCTTTGTCCTTTCTATACCATTTTCCGTTAGACTCAATTTGGCCAAGCTGTGCAGTAATGATTAAATGTCCATTACTGACGTCTTGTTCTGGCAGATAGGCAAACGCGAGAAAAAAGCCTTTGTTTACCAAGTATTCGGTAACAAGATCAGCCAAGTGTTGTAATCCGTTGAATCCGAGTTTTTGTCCTATGGCTGGTTTGACAAGTGATTGCAGTTCTTTGTTGGTCGCTAAGCTCTCAAACCCTTTGAATTCGACAGATTGAAGTTTGATTTTTATCCCAGTGTCTTTCATTGGAGCTGGTAGTTGGCTTTTATGATCTGTTGCAGGTGCTTGTTGAGGCGTGTTTTTTTCAAGGTCTCTTAATAAAGAACCTGCATCGGGTACAGTTGGTTGCGCAGCTATAGCAGACGTACAGCTAAAAAAACCGGCCAATAGTCCAATATTACGAATAGGGTCCCTTTCTTTAAAAAATGGCATAAATTTATCCTTAATCTTAATAAAGAAAGGGTAGGTTAGATGCATTAGGTCGGCTATCTAAAATGCGCAATCAAAGAAGGTTTTTGTTTAAATTAGGTTAATTGTTTAAAAAACTAACAAGTGTTAGTAAAAGAGTTTGAATCAGATGGAGTACTCGTTGTAAACTACCTGCCAGGTGTTTTCGTGAATGGACTCAAGTAAGCTACCGTTGGTTTTCCACAATGACTTCACGGTTTAAGGAATAGAATGCTCTATTATTCCGTTTAACTAGAAGTGGATATGCATTTTCGAGATATTGGCAAAGGTGACATTATGACAAAGTGGTTTAAAAGCTCGGTTAGAACGTTAATTCTGATGAGTAGTTTATTGGTTGCATTAGCACCGGGCTATAGTCAGGCTGCAGATTTCTTTGACGAGACTTTTGGTAACCTTCAGGATGAGCTGGAAACGGCTAAAGAAGAAGGTAAACAAGGTATCTTTTTGTTTTTCCAAATGAGTGATTGTCCTTTTTGTCATCGTATGGAAACCACTATTCTGAATCAGCCGGATGTCATTAAGTACTACAAAAAGCATTTTTTGGCTTTTTCGATTGATATTGAAGGGTCAAACGAAATGACCGACTTTGACGGTACGACCGGCACTTCACAAGAGCTCTCTGAAAAAAAATACCGTGTTAGAGCGACGCCTGTATTGATGTTTGTCAACTTAGAAGGTAAGCGAATTTTACGCTATACCGGGCCAACACGTACCAAACAAGAATTTATGCTGATGGGTCAATTTATTGTGGATGGCGCTTATAAAACCACCAAGTTTACCCGTTATAAAAGAGAACATATGAAATCAATAGCACCCTAAATAAAAGGTGCTCTATGATCTTCAATAACATCACATTGACTATGACGAATTTAAAAGGTTTAAAGCCTATTTATTTTTCTGTATTGCTGTTGTGCGCCGTGGCGCCAGCGATGGCGGCTGAAGATAAAACAGCGCCAACACCTGTATCTGCTAACCCTGCCGTACCAGTGCAAAAAATGTCGCAAACGCAGGTGGTTCCGCAGACAACTTTACCCGATCCCTTAACTCTTGAAAGCATTATGAATTTGCCGCATAGCGTCAGCCCTCAAGTTCTTTTGAGTCAGGCAAAGCAACAACAAGCGTTGGCAAAATACCAACAATCCAAAGCGACGGATGGCGTCGAATTGGATTTAATGGGGCGCTTAGGTTGGCGTGAGTATGCTAACGAAACACAAGACAACCATTTGCTCGCATTGCATGTTGGCAAGCAACTCTATGATTTCGGCAAAACAGAGGCTGCTCAATCCTCTCAGTTGACTTTATCGGATGCTGAGTCTGAGTTAAATCAAGATCAAGTTATTCAGTTCCAACTGCGTTTGATGCAGGGATTTTTTAATGTGATTTTGTCGGACTATCAGTATCGAATCGATAATGAAGATATGGCGACCGTCTATGTGACGATGGATAAGGCCAAAGATAAACATGAGTTGGGGCAAATATCAGATGTTGAGTACAGTCGCCTGCAAGCAGAATATGAAAAGTCCTACGTTAAACGTATGCATTCGGAGTATGAGCAGCGACGGACACGTACCGACTTGGCAAACCTCTTAGGCCAGCCACAGAATTTACCTGATAAATTGAAGTTTCCAAGCTTGAAAGGATTGCTGAAAAGACCTTTAAAGTCTTTAGATGATTATCAAAAAGAAGCTTTGGCAAATAACTTGCAATTACAAAGTCTAAAGCTGAAATTAAAGGCCGCTAACTATCAGATGGAGAGTCAGTCAGCTGGAGATAAACCTACATTTAGAGTTGATGCTTGGGGTGGAAAATTATCAAGCTATGAGTATCAAAGAGAAGGTCGTTGGCGTTTTGATTTATCGATGGATTATCCGTTATATGATAGCGGCAGCCAGTCGGCAAAAATGAGCGAAGCGCGTGCAAAAATGATGCAGGCTCAAGCAGATGTTAAAGCCATGGAGCAGTCGCTGAGAGATCAGGTGGCGGATGTTTACTTCAAATTGCAGTTAAATAAGGCGCAACGCAAGCAAAATACTGCTTTTTCGAACTATGCAGATTTATATTTAGACTATAGTCGTGGTCTTTATGAAAATGAATCAAAAACGGACCTTGGGGATTCCATGGTACGTTTGTCTGAGGCAAATTATCAAACAATTATGACAAGCTTTCAGTATGCATTAGATTGGGCAAAACTGGGCTATTTAACTGGACAAGCGATAGCGTTAGATAAGTATCGTTAAACATTCAATTCCGCTTGTATTGATGGGGCGGTCGTTTAAAAGGGTTTTTTATGAAAGTGTTTCATTTTTCTGTTTTGAAAACTTTGGTTGTGTCAGGCCTTGTGTGGGCTGGGTTAAGTTTTTCCGCCTATGCTCAAACGATACAGATAGGTGCCTTAGTTGCTGGTCAGGTCATTCAGGTGTCGGTTAAACCTGGTCAACATGTGAAAAAAGGGCAGCTTTTGATGAGGATTGATGATACGCGTTATCAAGCGAAATTGCGCTCAATGACAGCATCACTTCAGATGGCGAAATTAAAGTTAGCAGATCAAAAAATCAATCTGGATCAGGCTTTGGATTTGTATGATCGTACTGTGACAGCTACGCGCGAAAGAGATGCGGCACAATTGGCCTATGATCTGGCTAACCAAGCTTTTCAGAAAGCAAAAGCAGATTTAGAGTATTACCTGGCTTGGGCAAAGTATTTTGTGATTAAATCCCCTGTCAATGCCCGAGTGAAGAAAATCAATGCACCAACCGGCACAACAGTTTATAAAGAAAACACGCCTTTAATCCAGTTAGAACGCTGAGTCTATAAAGCCTTTCTGGGAGCTGCCTGTGCTCCCTTGTAATAACCATTGTTTGACCATGCTTCATTCATGGTGTGTTCATAAAATCCCCTGCCTTTTTGCCGTAAAATCTAATAAGGTTATTTAATGCTTTAGATAGAGCTATTTATATATTGGGGGTGCAATGTTTAAAACCATTAAAGCAAAACTTATTTGGAGTTTCGCTGTTCTGATTATTATGATTGTTGGTCTATCTTGGTTTAGTGTCACTAAGATCAACGAATCGGCCGACGGGTTTAACGAATTTCGTCATATTTCAAGTAACTCAGTTTTAGCAGCTCGTATCCAGTCCAATATGTTGGATATGCGTTTGTCTGTACAAAGATATTTAGACTCTAGCGAAGCGTCTGAGCTTAAAACTTTTAATAGTGCATTTCAAAAAACATCGAATTTATTGAGCAAAGCCCATCGTGAAATTTCGGAACCTAAACGTTTAGCAGCCATTCAAGCAATAGATAAAGATTTGGCAGAGTACAAACAGGGTTTTGAACAAGTGAAATCCCTGATGACGCAAAGTCATCAATTGGTGGAAGATACGCTTGATGTCAAAGGCTCTAGCATGACTAAGCGCATGAAGGATATGTTACTTACGGTGGAGAAAATGCATAACGATCAGGCGGCATTTATAGCGACGTCCGCAATGCATGATTTGCTTGAAGCAAGATTGCATGCCGCAAAATTTATTCAGACCAAACAAGCTTCTGACGCTGATCTGGCGCAGAAAGATTTAGCGCAGTTACAAACGGATTTGATTGCCTTAATACCTTATCTAGAAACCTCAGCTAAAGGTTCGACAGTAATCCTCCAGTCACAAATTAAAGACTATGCACAGGCATTGTCAGAATTGGTACAAACCACGAATCAAATTAGCCACTTAGTAGAACATCAGTTGGATGCAACAGGCCATCATATTTCCAGTATGTCTGAGAAAGTAAAAGTTTCGATTCGCGATGAACAGGAACGTATCGGACAACATATTACTCTTCTCAACAAACAAATTATTGAATTCTCAATTGGTATTTCTCTGTTGATCGTATTGATTTCGGCACTAATCGCTACACTGATTCCTCGTTCGGTTTCAAGAGGTTTGCATGCCATTGAATCACGCTTGGCTAAAATTACCAAAACAGGTGATTTCTCAATTCGTGCAGATGAAAGCAGACAAGATGAAATCGGTGCTATGGCGCATTCGGTTAATGATATGTTAACCAATACACAAACAGCTGTAACGGAAGCGAATCATGTGGTGCAAGCTATTGCCAAAGGGAATTTTGCTCAACGTGTTCAGGCAGATCTTAAGGGAGATTTATTGGTTCTGAAAGACGGGGTAAATGCCAGTGCTGAGAGCGTTGCCTTTACCATGTCTGAATTGAAAAAGGTCATGGAAGGATTGTATGACGGTGACTTCTCCGTTCGGATGGACAACCGTGTAGAGGCTGCTTTCCGTGAAATGGTTGATAAATCAATGAACGCAATGAGTACGGTTATTTCTGATATTAGCCGTGTAATGGCAGCGATGAACGAAGGTGAATTCAATCATCAGGTAGAGGCTGAGGCAAGAGGCGAATTGCTTGAGATGAAAAATGCAATCAACGACTCTATGGTTCGTTTGAAACAAGCGATGGATGTCATTGCTACAGTGGTTCTGGCGCAAGCCGAGGGTGATCTGACACAGAGTTGCCAAGGCGAGTTTAGAGGTGATCTGAAAACTTTGTCTGATGCGATGAATCAATCGATTGGTAAATTGAGCGATACGGTTGCGAAGGCTGTGCAAGCCGCTGGTATTGTTAATACGGCAGCTTCAGAGGTGTCGCAAGGGGCGACGGATTTAAGCCAACGCGTTCAGGAGCAAGCGGCAGCATTGGAAGAAACGTCTGCCACCATGGATGAGATGAATTCTGCAGTGCAAGCCAATACGCAAAGTGCGATGGATGCGGCAAAACTCGCGTCTGAAGTTAGAACGCAATCCTCTCAAGGCTCAGAAGTAATGGGGCAGACAATTGATGCCATGGAAAAGATTCAGGAATCCAGTCACAAGATTGCCGACATTGTCACCTTGATTGATGGTATTGCTTTCCAAACCAATTTGCTGGCGCTAAATGCTGCGGTTGAAGCTGCCAGAGCTGGCGAGCATGGCCGTGGCTTTGCCGTTGTTGCTGGTGAAGTCCGTTCGTTGGCACAAAAGTCTGCCGAAGCGGCAAAAGACATCAAAACCTTGATTGACGAAAGTGTAAATCGCATCAACCAAGGAACAGAATTGGCTTCACAATCGGGCGGAGTGTTAGGTGTCATTAATGAATCGATTGATTCTGTCACCAAAATGATTGAGCAGATAGCGAAGGCTTCTGAAGAACAAGCGGAAGGGGTTAGTCAGGTTCATCAGGCAATTGGTCAGATAGACCAGGTCACACAACAGAATGCCGCCTTGGTGGAAGAAACGACTGCGGCGGCCGAAAGTATGAGTGACCAAGCGGAAGTGCTGTCAAAAGATATGTCTTATTTTAAAACAGGCACAACCTCAAAGGTTTCAGAATCACCGACTAGAACAGCTCCGACACCAATCTCTAAAGTCCAAGCATTGCCTAAGAAGTTTGAGAAACCATCGAACTCATCCCACCAACTCCCGACACCTTTACAAGTCGTAAAAGGGAATGACGATGAGTGGGGAGAATTTTAAAGTTAAAACTCTGGCAGGCTGGTGCAATTCGTATTAGTCTGTCAACATCATTACAATTAACCTAATACCTTCATTTCTTTATGGGATTCCTGTAGCATTGGTTTGACGCTATAGGCTAAGCGTACTGGAAAACTTTTCAGCAAAGGCGACATACCATGAAATCAACCAATGATTATGAATCGCAAAACGTTTCGCAAACTCTGCAACAGCTAGAAACCTCTCTTGAAAAAGGTTTGTCCGAAATGGAAGCGACAAATCGACTGCAAACCTACGGCTATAACGAAATCCAAGAAAAAACGGAAAGTGCCTATAAACGTTTTTTAAAGCGTTTCTGGGGGCCAATTCCCTGGATGATTGAAGCGGCTGCGTTGATGTCTGCCATCGTTCAGAAATGGGAAGACTTCACCATCATCACCATCCTGTTGTTTGTTAACGCCATTATCGATTTCTTCCAGGAAGCCCGTGCTATGAATGCCATTAGCGCATTGAAGCAGAGGCTGGAAAATAAAATCATGACCCGACGTGATGGTGTGTTCAAACAAGTCCTGTTCAAGGATTTGGTACCAGGCGACGTCATCAAACTGAAAATCGGAGACGTCATCCCTGCCGATGTTCAGCTGATTCAAGGCGATTTTATTTCTGTAGACCAATCCACGCTTACGGGTGAATCTTTACCCGTCGCCAAAAAAGTGGGCGAGATTGCCTATTCCAATACCGTTGTTAAGCAGGGCGAAATGCTTGCTGTTGTAGTAAATACCGCCAATCAAACCAACTTCTATAATGTGGTTGCTCTGGTTGCTAATGCGCAATTGCATGAAGTGAGCCATTTCCAAAAAATGGTTATCAAAGTGGGTAACTTCTTGATTGGCATTACGATTTTGATGATCGCTATTATTCTGGTTTCAGCATTTCTCAATCACGAAAACATGCTGGAGGTGGTTCGTTTTGCGTTGGTCTTGACGGTAGCGGCAATCCCTGTTGCTTTGCCAGCGGTGTTGTCGGTCACTCTAGCAGTGGGTGCGATGAACCTGGCTCGGAAACAAGCGATTGTCAGTCGTTTAGTGGCAATAGAAGAGCTGGCAGGCGTCGATGTTTTTTGTCTTGATAAGACGGGAACGCTAACCCAAAATAAAATGTCGGTGATTCAGCCGATTAACTATAAAGAAATTTCTGAAGAAACTTTGTTTTTAACCGCGGCTTTAGCCTCGAAAAAAGAAAATAACGATGCGATTGAGGTGCCGATTTACGATTACCTCTCAACCGAGTTTTCACAAGTCGATTTAACGCAGTTTGAACAAGTCAGTTTTATCCCTTTCGACCCTGTCAGTAAACGCACAGAAGCGATGGTTCGCTCGCAAGATGGCTATCAAAAAGTCTCGAAAGGGGCTGCGCAAATTCTGCTGGAAATGTGTGGCTTGGATGATGATGAGCAAGCCAATATTAACGAAACAATTGATGAGTTAGCGCTAAAGGGCTATCGTACATTGGCGGTTGCCAAAACCGCTATTCATGCCGAATTGGAAACACTCAATCAGGATGAGGGGTGGCAGTTTCTAGGGTTGATTCCACTTTATGATCCGCCTCGAGATGAGTCGGCAGAAGTGCTGCAAAGCATGCGAGATCATGGTGTTCACCCTAAGATGGTCACCGGAGACAACCTTGCTATTGCCCGCGAAACCGGAACAATTTTAGGTTTTCCGAAACAATCTATCCGGGCAAAACAGTTGACGGGTGCGACAGAAGATACGCTGAAAAACTTACTGACGACTTTGACGGAAGCCATTTACCATCGTTTAACGCCTCTAGCAGATATGAAGGCATCTAAAGATTTTGCACAGCAGGTTATGGATGACCTTCAGCAAGAGTTTGATACCAGTCAGCTGGATAAAGAACTTTTGCATACACATGAATCAAGCATTTTGGAGATGATAGAGCGAGTTGATATTTTTGCCGAGGTTATCCCCGAAGATAAGTACAAAATCGTTGATGTTCTGCAAAAAGCGAATCATATTGTCGGTATGACGGGGGATGGCGTCAACGATGCGCCAGCACTGAAAAAGGCTGACTGTGGTATTGCTGTACCGGGGGCGACTGATGCGGCACGTGCCGCGGCGGATATTGTCCTCACTGCACCGGGGATTGGTGTCATTAACGACGCCATCATGCAGGCTCGTATTACCTTCGAGCGGATGAAGAGCTACACCATTTATCGTATCGCTGAAACGATACGCGTCATTATCTTTATGACCTTGGCGATTGTGGTGTTCCAGTTTTATCCGATCACGGCACTGATGATTATTATGCTTGCCTTGCTCAACGATATTCCGATCCTGACCATTGCCTATGACAACACCAAGGTGCGAACCCAACCTGTTCGTTGGGATATGAAAGAGGTGTTGGTCTTGTCTTTTTGGATGGGGATGGCAGGGGTCTTGTCTTCGTTCATGTTGTTCTGGATTACCATGACCCAAATGCATCTGACGCTGGAATTTATACAGACGCTGTTCTTCCTGAAGTTGGTGGTCGCGGGGCATGGCACGATTTTTAATACTCGTATTGATGATTGGTTCTACAAACAACCTAGACCCTCCAAACAACTTTTTTGGGCGAGTTTAGCGAGTGCGGTGTTCGGTACGGTGTTGGCCGTTTACGGCTTTGATCTGATGACGCCTATCGGCTGGGAGTGGGCAATTGGTATTTGGGCATATGCGATGATATGGTTTGTATTCAACGATATAGTCAAGATGCTGGTGATTCGCTATTACCGAAAATTCTATGGCGAAGAGGTTCTTTAGAAAGAACTGTCAGAGATTTAAAATCTGCCAGGCTGGGGTAAAGCCTTTTCCCCAGCCTAGTTGTTAATCAGCTTCATTACGTTTTTGTAAGCGACTTCGTATTTTAGCGACAAAAGTATTTTTCTTATCAACCTTTGTTTGAGCTGCTTCAATGACCATTTTTCGGATAGGACGCTGCAAAATCAAGCTATTAGGGTAGGTGAGCAGATCACCATGCTCATCTTTGAGTAAGACGTGGAAAATATTGATTTCAACGATCTTGCCTTTAAGGCTGTTCGCACCATCAATGATTTCTACTTCGTCGCCAATGCGTATCGGTAATGCAAAAAATAAAATAACACCAGCGGTAATGTTTGACAGAATCGACCATTGCGCGACCAAGGCAACACCCAGTACAGCAAGAATGGATGACGCAAACACCCAAAGTCCACGGTAATCGATACCCCAAACAGCCAATAACAGCATCACCGCTGTTAAGAAGGCAATGATGCGGAAATATTTGCGCACATGCACAACCCTGATGAGAGGCACTTTTTTGTTTTTACCCAATGAAAGTAAAAGTTTGCTGGATGCCCAGTTTGTTATAACCAGACCGACCAAGATAACAATACTCAGCAGCAAATGCATAAGGGGGAGTTTGGAAAATGTCAGCTCAATCATGTTTCTCGTCCAGAGTTTATTGTTCTATCAGATTACCGGAAAATCATCTGAATAATAAGGGGCTTCGTCAGAGATTTCTTCGGTAAATTCATCCACAACGTCGGCAGCAATATCGCTTCGAGCAAACTTAGCAATATGGTACAAGGCTTCTCCTTCATTCACTAACGGCATACGCATTTGACCGATAACAATACCGTTATTCGGAGCATAGAGTTCAATTTCCGATTCGCCGAAGGGATCAGAAACAATGCCCATAAGCGTTTGATTGGCAATGACTCGTTTACCATCGGGTACAAGAGAACGGAAAATACCGCTATGAGGTGCTCGCATCCAAAAACTTGAACGCGCTACAACAGATGCACCAGATGATTGAGATGTTCTTGATTTGGTAATCATATTCAGTTCGCGCATCACGTTGATAATACCTCGAACACCGGCACGAATGGATACCTCATCAAACCTTAAAGCTTCGCCGGCCTCATAAAGTAGTACGGGAATGTTTTTCTTAACGGTAGCTGCGCGCAATGAACCAGGGCGTAACTCGCTATTCAGAATAAGTGGTGCGCCAAACGCTTGTGCTAGATTAAGTGTTTCAGGATCATCTAGCATTGCGCGAATTTGAGGCAGGTTGGTGCGGTTGATGGCGCCAGTATGTATGTCGATTCCATGCGTTGATTGTGCGACCACTTCATTTAAAAATAAATACGCCATTCGCGAAGCAACAGACCCTTTTTCTGAACCTGGAAAGCTACGGTTGAGGTCTCGGCGGTCAG
The DNA here is from genome assembly GCF_000526715.1 of Hydrogenovibrio kuenenii DSM 12350. NCBI lineage: Bacteria > Pseudomonadati > Pseudomonadota > Gammaproteobacteria > Thiotrichales > Piscirickettsiaceae > Hydrogenovibrio > Hydrogenovibrio kuenenii. The sequence goes on from NZ_JAGP01000001.1 coordinate 136,783, forward strand.
GCAAGTAGCGACTATGATGGATAAAACCATGCAAATTGACGATAGGCACGGCGATTAAAGTCCCTTTGAGTCTGTTGAGTGATTTAACCTTTAGTAGGCGACGAATAATTTCCACGCCATTTAGCTCATCGCCATGAACCGCAGCACAAACAAACAAAACCGGGCCGGCTTGACGACCACATAATACCTGGACAGGCATGGTTAATTCACTGTGGGTGTAAAGTTTACCGACCACAAGGTCGATGGTTTTACGCTCTCCAGGTTGAACGGTAATGCCGCCAATGGTGATAGGAGTGTTCTTTTGCATATCCGCGTTAACCTATTGTTAACCCTTGCCTTTGGTTCGGGTGTTGTGAGGCTTGGCATTTTTCTCAATAAACTGGATGATCATCGTTGCCACATCTTTTGCCGAAGATGCTTCAATCCCCTCTAGTCCTGGAGATGAGTTCACTTCCATAACCAAAGGCCCGTTATTAGAACGCAGAAGGTCAACACCGCATACATTCAACCCCATGACTTTTGCAGCCCGGATAGCGGTTGCACGCTCCTGTGGTGTAATGCGAACCAGCGTCGCTGAACCGCCCTGGTGTAAATTGGAGCGGAATTCGCCTTCTTTTCCTTGGCGTTTCATTGCAGCAATCACTTTGCCGCCTACCACAAAGCAACGGATATCGGCGCCTTTCGCTTCTTCAATAAACTCCTGTACCAGGATATTCGCTTTTAAACCATGAAAGGCCTGTATAACACTTTCCGCTGCCGAATGCGTTTCTGCTAAAACAACTCCTACACCCTGTGTTCCCTCAAGCAGTTTCACGACGACAGGTGCACCACCAACTTCTTGTAAGAGGTCGTCGACATTATCTGGTGAATGCGCAAAACCGGTAACCGGCAAGCCGACGCCTTTTCTGGAAAGTAGCTGTAAGCTTCGGAGTTTGTCTCGCGAACGCGCAATTGCGACGGATTCATTCAATGGATAAACGCCCATCATTTCAAACTGACGCAATACTGCCGTACCATAAAAGGTAATAGAAGCACCGATACGAGGAATCACCGCATCAAAATCATCCAATATTCGCCCTTGATAGTGAATGTGAGGGTTGTTAGATGTGATATTCATGTAGCAGCGTAAAGCATCGATTACTTCTACTTCATGACCACGCTCTTCAGCAGCTTTAACAAGACGCTGCGTAGAATAAAGTTCGGGTTCACGGGATAAGATGGCGATTTTCATAGAAAATTCCTCAAAATTGAGTGGTGTCAAGGTTGAACATACGCTAGACGAGAATCTAAGTCAATTGTCCCTTTGGCGTTTTTGAAGAATTGAATTATTTACCGGTTACTGACAAAGGGCGGCGAATTATACAGCTAGAATTTGAAGTTTTCACAAATTATTTTCATTAGAAAAATGGTGAGTTAAATATTCTTCTAAATCACTTATGGTTAAGGGTTTTGAAAAATAATAACCTTGAAAAATTTCACAGCCGAATTGTTTAAGAAGTTCAAATTGTTCCTTGTTTTCAATGCCTTCGGCAAGCGGTTGAGCATCCATTTTTTTAGCGATATTGATAATGGTTGAAGCCATTCCCTGATCTTTTTCATTCTCTTGGATGTGATCCACAAAACTTTTGTCTATTTTGAGCTCATCTAAAGGCAGTTGACGTAGAAGGTTTAAAGAGGAATAGCCTGTTCCGAAGTCATCTAACGAAATGGCTGCTCCAAAGGATTTGAGTTTATAAAGTAAAGGTAGCAGGGTATCTATTTCTTCGATAAACACCGATTCAGTGACTTCAAGCGTCAGGTTAACTGGGTTAATTGAACAGTGAGAAAGACAGCTTTGAAATTGATCCAAAAATTGAGGTTCAAGGAATTGTTTAACAGATATGTTAATGCCGAGCTTAAACGTCAGTGAAAACTTGTCCTGTAGCGCACAGATTTCCTTCATCGCACGTTGAGCAATATACCGGCCCATTTCTGGCATTAAGCCGATTTCTTCGGCGATGTGTATAAACTCGTCTGGTGGAATAAGACCTAATACCTCGTTGTTCCAACGGGCAAGCGCTTCAACACCATGCAATGAGCCATCTGCTTTCAGTTGCGGCTGGTACATGATGAAAATTTCGTCTTTTTGCAGTGCGGTTCTGAGCTGTTGCTCAATTTGCATTTTACGGGCACTTTTTTGGTATAAAGCATCTGAAAAATATTCAATCGCGTTTTTACGTTGCTTAGCAGCGTACATGGCAATATCCGCTTGAGAAATCAGCGTTTCAATCGGTATTTGTTTGGAGTCTGTATGGGCAATACCAATGCAAGCCCCCAAAATGAACTGCATCCCTTCAACAAAGTAGTGTTGTGATAAGGCATCGATAACCTCTCTGGCAATAGTTTGCTCGTCTCTTTCTTGAAAAATAAACAGTAAAAACTCATCTCCACCAAATCGAATAAGGTATTCACCTTTTTCTACGAAAACAGCCAAGCGCCTCGCCACTTCAGAAAGAATCTGATCGCCTATTTTGTGTCCAAAATTATCGTTGATGGTTTTGAAGTTGTCCAAATCGATAAATAACACAGAAAATTGTCGGGGGTCTACAGTCGGTGAAAGCTCTTTTTCGAGGTAGTTTCGACTGTATAAACCGGTTAAAGGATCATGGTTCGCCTGATAGACCAGTTGCTTTTTAATTCGTTCTTCATAATTCGAAATAATCCAGAACAGCCAGAATATAACCAGGTTCGTGATCGCAAAGATAATGACATATTGGAAAAGGGCATCTAGCAGTTTGTTGCTTGTATTCGAAGCGGGTTGAAGAAAGAAAGTCCATATTTGATAGGTTGGGTCGTAAACGGCTACTGAATGAGCTTTTTGCTGCAAGAAGTCGGAGCGACCAGTCATTAAAAATACACGACTTTTATTTGCTTGATAGACTTGTTCAAGGGTTGTGTTGTAATTTTTTGCCAGCACTTGCGCAGCGTGTTTAACAAGCTCGCCTTTGACGGGTTCGTTGTAAAGCATTTGAAATTGGCTTGGTTTCGCACCACTAGCATAGAGCCGGAAACGATTGGCAGCATTGATGAAAACAGCATGTTTGTTGTCCGCAAAGTTATTCACACCTAAAAATTGGGTGTTGTTTAAGCGTATGCCTGTTGTCATGACAGCAACGACCTTACCATCCTTGTCGTGCAATGCTTTGCGTAAGGGAATGACCCATGACTTCAAGGGTGGGAAGTAATAGGTACGGCCTAAGACCATTTTGGAGGACGCTAGTGTTTTTTTGAATGAATCGTGAGACTCGGGCTGTTTTAAAAGGTTTGGCGTTTTGGATAGATTGTCCATATTGCCACTCAGCGCAATGTAGTTGCCATCCGGTGTTAATAGGCCAAAGCCAGCCAAAGAGGGTTTGGTCGCCAGCATTTTTTTAAGCAGAAGGTGGGTTTTGTGATGGTTCTTATAAAGGTCATTTTCAAGCAGGCGGCTGCCTAGCACATCTAATAGCAGTTCATTCTGTATAAGTGTGGCTCGAAAAGACTGGGACAACAATTGGGCAATGGAAGTGTTTTCCAAGTCTTGTTGCGTTTTTATGGATTGATATTTGTTATAGGTCATTGCTATAAGGGCAAGTGTACTGACCACCACTATGGCATAAAAGATCAGCCATACATTTTTTCTAAAGTACATTTTTTGAGTCCATTCAGCGCGTTATAAAGTTACTTTACCTGTTTTTCGTGAGATAGAAAATAGCTTATTGGTTGTAGGCGCTCATAATAAAAATCCTGTATCAGATGACAATGGTCTCGAGCAGTGCTTTAACTTGCTCCGTGGTTTCTACGCCTTCAGTTATGGTCTCTTCAGATGTTGGAGATAAGCAGATAGAGTAACAAAGCTAAAGCTTTCAAATATTCTTGGCTGGCTAACCGAGGGCCAGCCAGAGTGCTTTGTAATTACACAGACTGTTTGTTTTCCAGAGCCGGTGTCTGATTGACTTTGAATTGATCGATTTTTTCTTTCATCAGCTTAGCCGCAGCGACGATTTGGGTACTGGTTTCGCCAATTTCCTCTACCAGAGCGGCATTTTGTTGGACGGTTGAATCCATTTGGGAAACAGCTCTACCAATTTCTTGAGCCGTTATCGCCTGTTCCTTGGAGCTATTGGCAACTTGAGAAACCATGTCCATCTCTTCTTGAATTGCTTGAGTGATATGGTCAAGAGATTCGCCAGACTTTTCCGCCAGCTCTGCACCTTGGGAGATTTCTTCAACAGAAGAATTAATCAGATTTTTGATGTCATTCGCTGCTTTAGATGAGCGCCCAGCAAGGTTGCGAACTTCACCCGCGACAACAGCGAACCCTCTTCCGTGCTCTCCAGCTCTTGCGGCTTCGACAGCAGCATTCAGAGCAAGTAGGTTGGTTTGGAATGCGATAGAGTCGATAATGTTGACGATGTCTGCGATTTCGTCACTGGATTTTCGAATGGTGGCCATGCGTTCAATTGTTTGATGCATGATCTCGGTACCATCCGTTGCAATCTTGCTTGAGCGTTCTGATAACTCTCTGGATTTTTGTGTGTTTTCGGAGTTGTTTTCAATTGTGGAAACCATTTCTTCCATTGCCGCGGACGTTTGTTCAACCATGGCGGCCGCTTCTTGTGTTCGGCTTGCAAGATCAACATTGCCTTCAGAAATCTGGTTGATTCCATTGGTGACGGTTTCAGTCACTTGAATAACTTCTGAGACGGTATTGTGCAGATCGTGAATGCTCGCATTGAAGTTTTCCGTTAGTGTTTTCAACTCTCCCTTATCCGAACGCGGTAGTTGAACGGTCAAGTCTCCTTCAGCCAAGGTGCTGATACCAGCATTAATATTTTTGAAAGCCGTTCTGAGCTCATAAATCGCATGATTGATTTCAGATTTCATTGGTAGCCATTGGCCTTTGACTTCAGCCGTCAATTCTTCTGAAAAATCCGCGTTTGAAATACTGCTCATGATGCTATTTATTTCAGTCAGGACATTTTCCGTTTTGCTCATCGCTGTGTTGACTTGTGTGCGGAGTGGGCCGGCAATTTGATCCGATAACCGTGCGTTGAAGTCACCATTGCCCAGCGCGACCATGATATTTTCCAGCTCCTGCATGGTAAAGTCGAGCGTGCCAAGAGCATGGTTGACGTTTTCAGAAAGCGTCGCAAACTCGCCATGAAGGTCGCTATCAATTCTTTCATTGAATTGTCCATTGGCAACGGTTTGCATGACTTTGTTTACATCTTCAAAGTTATTGTGCACGTTCTGCAATAAGCGATTGTAGATTTGTGCAATTTTGCCGAATTCATCATTGCGCTTGGTTTCGATCAGGTGGCCAAAATCACTGGTTTCATCGGTTTTTTTGATGCCGTTCAGAATCAGGTTTAAGCCATTGGAAATATTTCTCGAGGTCATAAAAATGAAGCCAAGCAGTAGCAGGGCAAAAAAAGCAGAAACCAGGATGGAAATCAGCTCATAGGTTTTTTTCGTTTGATTGGCCGCTTGATTAACGGCTGTAATCATCTTAGCTTCAATGGCTCCCAAAGAGTGAACAATGTTGCGCATTTGCCCCTGTAGACCGGATTTTTCATTTAAGCCGAGCTCGTCATTACCCTTCACCACTTTGAAAAATAGTGTTTTGTAGGTTTCCATTTTGCTGCGTATGAGGTTTTGGGTTGATGCAGGGAGATCAGATGCCTCTAAATCTGAAATAAAAATGGCGTAGTTCTTTTTAAATTTTCCCTGATATTTCAGGTTAAGTCGAAGCATGAAATCCTTTTCATTTCGGCGCAACATCAGCATGTCTTTTGCCAGTTTGTAGCCATCAGCACTGTTTTTGGAAGCATTGTTTAAAATATGTTCGACGTTATGAACGGCATCTCGGAACTGCCCGTATATCCCAAGCTTTTCATCCAGCCCCATGTCTTTGTGCATTTGAGCCAGTTTTAGGAAGGTTTGCAGATACTCATTGGAAATTTTCTTGAAATTGTTTAGAGCTTTTGGTTGAGATTTACCTAAAGGATTTTTCGAAAACTCATCGATTTTTTTCATCAATGAGTTTCCAACTTGAGCATGTTTATCAACATATTTCCAGTTTAAGCGAGCCAGAAAATCCTTTTCGTGTTTTCTTAAAGTAAGTACGTCAATGCGTAACTCTTTTAAGTCTGTTTGTGCTGCAAAAACTTCATCCAGTTTTTGGATTGAAAAAATATTGATGCCTAACAAAATAATGACGACGGCCAATGCTAGCGTTGCCATTAAAATCAAACGAATACGTATGCTCATGTTGCCTGCTCCTTGCTGGGTTTACTCGCTTCCCTTCATTGGTAGAACAAGTTTTAAAAATCTCTTTAGTCTTTTTATTGTCTGTATGGATACCTTGTCTTTGGATATATTAACTTGTACAACTGTTTGTTTAATCGCGTCATATTTAATGGCTTTATTTGTTAAGTATTAATTTTTTTTAGATAAAAATCCAATTTTTATTAATCTTTTAGTCAGTCTTTAGTCAGTCTTTAGTCAGTCTTTAGTCATGTTTTTCACTATTTTTGGGATTTGGAAAGGGGAGAAGAAGGGTAGATTTAGCAAAGAAATTTTTTTTTGTTAAAAGCGCAATATCAGGCCTTTTTGTGGCTTAAAATTGACAGCGTGTAAATGATTTATAGCCGTTTATATAAATAGTAATAGAGATTGCATAGACATCAATGGATTGATAAGTTGCCATATGGCAAACAGTCTTGGTGTATTAAATGCAAGTACCAAAAATAAAATTGTTATGTGCGGGGGAAAAATGCAGCGAAATGTTTTCATGCGAGCTGGCTTGTACGGCCTAATAGTAGCGGTGAGTATGGTGCTTGCGCCAATAGCCAATTCAGCAGAATCAAAGCTTCCCGTTAAAATGCAGGCAGTGACGGCAACTAAGGTTGAAGTAGCCTCTTCCCGAAGTTGGCAGTTGACTGGTCAGATTGAAAGTCGTTTTGCCATCCCATTGAGTTTTCGTGTGGGTGGACAAGTTGATTCAAAGTTAATTGAAGTGGGTCAAAAAGTCTCTAAAGGTGAAACGCTTGTTACTTTGGATAAAGCAGATTTAACCTTAGCGTTAAAACAGGCTCAAGCAAATTTGAGCAAGGCTCAGGCAGACCATCAAAATGCCGTACGTGAGCGTAATCGACTTTCCAAAATGTATAAAAACAAATTGGTGAGCGAGCAGGATTTGCAGCGAGCGGAAACCGCTGAAATAGCCGCAAAACAATCGGTTTTGGCAATGCAGGCGGCATTGGATCTAGCACAGCGTCAACTCAATTACAGTCAACTCAAAGCACCGGCTTCCGGCATATTAACCAATGTGGATGTTGAAGCAGGCCAAGTAGTCTCAGCAGGTCAACCTTTGCTGACTTTGGCAACAGGAGCTCATGAAGCCGTTGTCTTTTTACCGACCAATCGCACGCACGCAGATTTATCTCAGGTTGAGGTAAAAGGTGTCGACCAGCCTGGTGTTTGTCATGCAGCTTTAAGAGCAAAAACACCGATAAATGATAAGGTAACCCTCCAATATAAAGCCTATTTTACATTGAGTGATTGCTCGCAGCCCTTGCCTTTGGGAGCGGTTGTTGAATTGAATGTGAAACAGACTTTGAATGATCTGCTGCAAGTACCTGTAAGTGCATTAATCGATACAGGCAATCAGCCGAGAGTCTGGTTGATTAAAGATGGCAAGGTGCATGGTGTAGCGGTCAAGGTGGTTTCTATGGGCGCGCAATATGCAGTGATTGAAGCCTTGCACACGGCTCGATTACCGTTGGATTCGCAAATAGTTGCCGATGGTGTGCATCTGCTAACCGAAGGTATGCCTGTTGAGGTTGTCAAAAAAGAGGATGATAGCGCCGATTCTGGTTTGGTTGAGGCTATGTAATGATGCAAAAATGGAACCTGTCTGAGCTGGCTGTTAGGCATAAAACGCTAACACTTTATTTTTTATTGGTTTCTTTGATTCTAGGAACATTGTCTTTTATTAAGCTGGGTCGAGCGGAAGACCCTAGCTTTACGATTAAAGTAATGGTTGTGTCAGCAAAATGGCCTGGTGCAACAGCAGAGCAAATGCAGGATCAGGTTGCTGACCCGATTGAAAAACGGTTACAGCAAGTAGAATATTTTGACCGAGTGGAAACCACGGCTCGCCCGGGACAGGTTCAAATGTTGGTGACGTTTAAGGACTACACGCCACCTGATAAGGTTCAAGATCAGTTTTATCAAGTTCGCAAGCGTATGCTAGATTTACGCGGTAGCTTACCGTCAGGAGTGCTAGGGCCTTTTGTCAACGATGACTTTTCGGATGTGTATTTCACACTCTATGCCTTAACCCAAGGCAAACAAACCTATTCTCAATGGGTGCAAACAGCCGAGCATACTCGCGATGCCTTGTTGCAGGTTGATGGGGTACAGAAGGTAAATCTGCTGGGTGAACAACAGCAACGGATTTCTATAGAATTCAATCAGAATAAGTTAGCCGAACTAGGGTTGACGCAAGCTCAGGTTTTAGCCAATGTCTCTCAATATCAAACCATTGTGCCCGCAGGGTTTATCGAAACCGATGGGCCGAGAGTCTATGTGCGTAATGATGCATCCGTTCATACGGTCGAGCAGTTAAAGCATTTACCCGTTATGGCACAGGGACAGTTGTTGCACTTGGGAGATTTAGCAAAGATTAGCCGTGGATTTGTCACCCCTAGCCCGTTTTTAATTCGTAATGAAGGTAAGCAGACCTTGATGTTGGGCGTGGTGATGAAACCGGGTGAAAACGGTTTGACTCTGTCTGATAATTTATCCAAATTTGAAAAAACCTTTCAATCTCGTTTGCCTAAAGGGGTCAAGTTAGAAAAGGTAACCAACCAAGGCGATGCCATTGCATTAGCGGTTGATACCTTTCAGTTGAAGTTTTTTATGGCCGTTCTGGTAGTGATGGTTGTAAGCTTTTTGGCACTTGGGCTACGTGCAGGTATAGTCGTCGCCTTGGCGATTCCCTTGACCTTGGCATTGACGTTTTTCTTAATGGAATTAACCGATAAAAACCTAGATAGGATCACGCTGGGGGCGCTGATTTTAGCGCTTGGTTTGTTGGTTGATGACGCGATTATTTCCATTGAAATGATGTTGGTAAAAATGGAAGAAGGTATGGAGCGCGCCAAGGCGGCAGCCTATGCTTGGTCGGTGACCGCTTCTCCTATGTTGTTTGGAACACTGGTGACCGTGGTTGGTTTTGTTCCCATCGGTTTTGCCGCATCCAATGTTGGGGAATATGCAGGGAATATCTTCTGGATTTTGGCTTTTGCATTATTGTTATCTTGGCTGGTTGCCGTCACCTTTACCCCTTATTTAGGGTATAAATTACTGCCAACGCCTAAAGTCATTCATTCTCATAATAGTCTGCCGCATAATTTCTTTAGCCGGAAGTTATTGGGCATTGTTACCTTTTGCGTTCACAACCGTAAAAGTGTCGTGCTGGTCACCTTATTATTATTTGTCTTGGCGGTTGTCGGCATGAATAAAAAAGTTGAGAAACAGTTCTTTCCGTCTTCTGATCGACCTGAGCTAATGGTGGATATTAATCTACCGGAAGGGACGAGCGAAAAAGTCACCAATCAACTTTCACTTCGCATTGAGCACTATCTAAGACAGCAGCCGGAAGTAAAAACCATGACCAGCTATATCGGTCAAGGTGCACCTCGTTTCTTCTTGGCTTTAAATCCTGAGTTACCTGATCCGGCGTTTGCCAAAATCATTATTGTCACCAAAGACGCAAAAGCGAGAGAGCAATTAAAAAAACGTGTTGAAGCCCACTTAAAACAGGGGGCATTTACTGCGGCTAGGGTACGTGTACATACTTTGCTTTACGGGCCACCAGTCATCTGGCCGGTGACTTTTAGAGTGATGGGTGAGAATGTTGATATGCTTCGTCAGATAGGTGAAAAGGTGCGCAAAATCATGCAAACCAATTCGCACATTCGCACGCCAAATCTGGAGTGGGGAACAAAAACGCCAACGATTCAATTGCAATATGACAATGACCGTTTGGCGCTATTAGGGCTATCCCCTCAAAGCCTTTCTAGTCAGTTACAAACAGCATTGCAAGGCACACAGCAGGCAACTGTGCGTGAAAATACACGTCAAATTGAAATCACCAATTTTAGTTTGCATCAAGATTCTCAATTGCTTGATCACTTAAAAAATCTTGCTATAGAGACTGCTGGAGGGAAAAAAGTTCCCTTGCAGCAGGTGGCTGAGTTAAAGGTTGTGTTTGAAAACCCTGTGTTAAAAAGACGCAATCGTATGCCGTATATTAATGTCAACGCTGAGGTCGTCGGTGCACAGCCGCCTGATGTTACCCATGCTATTTGGAAAACTTTACAACCTTTGATTAAAACTCTACCTCAAGGCTATCACCTTGAAATTGGTGGCTCGGTTGAAGAATCCGCCAAAGCACAGGCTTCCATTACCAAGTTGATGCCAGTAATGGTGTTGTTAATGGTGACCTTGATTATGCTCAATATGCGCAGTTTTTTAGGTACTTTCATGGTGTTGATGACCGCTCCCTTGGGATTGATTGGTGCGGTTACAGCCATGCTTCTGTTCTCGCAACCGTTTGGATTTGTGGCGAATCTTGGGTTAATTGGTTTGGCAGGGATTTTAATGCGAAATACACTGATTTTGGTCGGTCAAATTGATGAAAATCAACGTTCCGGCATGGAACCAAAAGAAGCGTTGATAGATGCGACACTTCGTCGCTCTCGTCCGGTATTGCTGACAGCCATTGCGGCTGTGTTTGCATTTATTCCTTTAACCACCAATACCTTCTGGGGGCCATTGGCCTTTGTACTGATTGGCGGAATCGGGATAGGTACATTGCTAACACTACTCTTTATCCCTGCGCTTTATGCACTTTGGTATAGAGTCAAAATTTAATATTTTTCAATGATCTTGAAGCTACCCCAGCCTGGCAGATTTTCAAAATCTACCAGTCTGGGTTAGTTTCATGATGCCCGAATCCTGCCTATCAACAAAAAATTGGCTCATTGAGGCTGAAAAACTACGTTTCATACTGCTACCTTATCTAATTTAATCTGATTTATAACGTTTTCTGATACGTCTGTTATTTTCTACAGAGATTTTCTATTTGTTTTTATGGCTCTTTAGGTAAAAAATTAAGACAGTTTTTACTGTTGAAAAACTGCTGTTTTGATCAAACCCAACAGTGAAAAATCTGGCGATAATAAATTGTGTTTTCTAAAAAAATGCAAAAACAAGCAAAAAAGTTACAAAAAAATCTCGTGTTTTCTTGAGTTTTATAGTTTCGCCTATAGGTTAAAAAGTCTTTTTATTTCAATGCCTTATATGTGTTTCATTCCTTTTATATATAGATTTTGCTCAATCTTTTCTATCGTTTCTTTCAATTAGTCAATAGATCACCTTCTTACTTAAGATTGCTCTCGAATTCATTTCAACTCCAAAAACAAGGAGAGCATTTTATGGCGAGTAAAACGTTTGACGCTGGTGTACAAGATTACCAGCTGACTTATTGGACACCAGACTACACACCTCTAGATACAGATCTATTGGCTTGTTTCAAAGTTGTTCCACAAGAAGGTGTACCGCGTGAAGAAGCAGCAGCTGCTGTAGCGGCAGAATCATCAACGGGTACTTGGACGACAGTTTGGACTGACTTGTTGACAGACATGGAGTTCTACAAAGGTCGTGCATACAGAATCGAAGATGTACCAGGTGATAAGAACGCGTTCTACGCATTCATCGCTTACCCATTAGACCTATTTGAAGAAGGTTCAGTGGTTAACGTATTGACTTCATTGGTTGGTAACGTATTCGGATTTAAAGCCGTACGTTCACTACGTTTAGAAGATTTACGTTTCCCAATGGCATTCATCAAAACTTGTGGTGGACCACCATCAGGGATTCAGGTTGAGCGTGACAAATTGAACAAATACGGTCGTCCTATGTTGGGTTGTACTATCAAGCCAAAACTAGGTCTATCTGCTAAAAACTACGGACGTGCAGTTTATGAGTGTCTTCGTGGTGGTCTAGATTTGACTAAAGATGATGAAAACATCAACTCACAGCCTTTCCAACGTTGGAGAGATCGTTTTGAGTTTGTTGCTGAAGCGGTAGATAAAGCAACTGCGGAAACAGGTGAGCGTAAAGGTCACTACTTGAACGTAACCGCAGGTTCTGTTGAAGAAATGATGAAGCGTGCTGAGTTTGCAAAAGAGCTTGGTCAACCAATCATCATGCATGACTTCTTGACTGCTGGTTTCACTGCAAACACTACGCTTGCAAACTGGTGTCGTGACAACGGTATGTTGCTTCATATTCACCGTGCAATGCACGCAGTAATCGACCGTAACCCTAACCACGGTATTCACTTCCGTGTATTGGCTAAGTGTCTACGTCTATCTGGTGGTGACCATCTACATACAGGTACGGTTGTTGGTAAGTTGGAAGGAGACCGTGCTTCGACGTTAGGTTTCGTTGACCAGCTTCGTGAGTCTTTCGTTCCTGAAGACCGTTCACGTGGTGTTTTCTTCGACCAAGATTGGGGTTCAATGCCGGGTGTTATGGCGGTTGCTTCAGGTGGTATCCACGTATGGCACATGCCAGCATTGGTTAACATTTTTGGCGATGATTCAGTTCTTCAGTTCGGTGGTGGTACGCAAGGTCACCCAGGCGGTAACGCAGCGGGTGCAGCGGCAAACCGTGTGGCTCTAGAAGCTTGTGTTAAAGCGCGTAACGAAGGTCGTGATCTAGAACGTGAAGGTGGAGACATCTTGAGAGATGCTGCACGTAACAGCAAGGAATTAGCAGTTGCTCTAGATACTTGGAAAGAGATCAAGTTCGAGTTCGATACCGTTGACAAATTGGATGTGGGCTAAGCCACGCCTTATTTGAATGAATCCTAACAATACAAGGAGATAAAAATGTCAATGCAAACAGATGATTACCGTACACAGTACACGCTGGAAACATTCTCGTTCCTTCCAGAATTGACGGCTGACGAAGTTTACGATCAGATCGTTTACATCATCAACCAAGGTTGGACGCCAGCACTAGAACACGAAGATCCAGCAAATGCTTCAGCACATTACTGGGGTATGTGGAAGCTTCCATTGTTTGGTACACGTGATCCAAACGAAGTATTGGCTGAGCTAGACGCATGTCGTCAAGCTTACCCAAATCACTTGATTCGTTTGATTGGTTATGACAACTACACGCAGTGCCAAGGGCATAACTTTGTAGTTTACCGTCCTCGCGGAATGTAATTCGCACAGGAACCAAACGGATTAACGAGTGATTAAACGAGTCATAAAGACGAAATAGGAGGCTTTAGCATGAGTGCAAACAATGCTCAAAGCGGTCGAGCCGCAGCCATTGCGCGCCGCAAAGCACAGGTAAAAGGAAAAGGGGGTCAAACGTCTGCTGCGCCAGTAGCATCGCGTAAGCCCGCGCCAGCACCTGAGCCAGCGGTTGTCGCAGAATCTGTGTCTTCTCCATCGTCTCGTCCACGTCGTGAAGTGACTTCTGTAGCTGCTGCTCCTGTAGCATCAGCGGCAGGTCGCGAAGCGGCTAAGTTGAAGAGACAGCAACAGAAGAACGGAAAAAGTGCGGCTGATGCGGCAAAGCCAATGCCTAACCCTAAGGCAAAAGCAAAGCAGAAGTCTGAAGAGCCGATTATCGAGCCCCGTCAGACGAAAGCGGACAAGCCTGCTAAGCGACAAGATCGTCGTACAGCGGTTAAACCCGAAGCTGCTGTGCAGCCAAGCGGAAGACTTCAATCGAAAGCTTACCGTCAGGCACAAGCCAAAGGTAAAGCTGGACAAGTTGCATTTACGTCTAAGGGTGGTAGTCAATCAGGCGCAAAAGCCAAGTTGGCCAACCCAGAAGCTTCTACACGTGATATTGCTAAGCAAGTTCGTGCAGAAAAATGCTCGCGTGGCAAGGTTTGTTCGACAGGTAGTTCGCGACCAACTCGCAAGCCGAGAAACAGTGAGACCCTTCCTCAAAAAGTAGGTGAGTCTCAGACCTTAAGTGGTCAAACCGTTTCAGGGACGCAAGTCGGTCAAGGTGCTAATAAGTTCACAGGTGCTGAAACTGGTGCATGTCAATTGGTTAGCGGAACAGAGTACTTGGGGTCTGAAGAGTTTAACAGTAACTGTAATACTCAACCGACAGCTCAACCTGCCAAGGTAACGCAAACTCAGACCACTCGTGGTCAGGTTGTAAGCGGGTCAACAGGCGTAGGTCGAGCTGAAAAAATGACTGGTAACGAACCAGGCACTTGCTCAGCGGTAACAGGTACAGAGTACTTGCCAGCCGACCAAAGTCAGATGTTTTGTGGGACAGCGCCTGCAAAAGCTAAGGCAACCGGTTTTTCGGTGATGTCTCAGTCGGAGCAGAATAGTGGTAGCAAGATTACTGGTGGTGACAGTCGTAAGTCTCAATCGACTTCGATTACACCTAAAACGCCAGCGAAAGCACCACAGAAAGTGATGTCTTCACAGACAGCGAAAGGCAATACCACGACCGGAACGCAAGTAGGTAGCCTACAAGCGGTAACGGGTACTGCAAAAGGAACGTGTAAGTCAGTAACGGGTACTGGATATCAAAGTGTTGAAGAGGCAGAGGCGTTATGCCAAATGCCCGCTGTTGACACGGCGACAAAGGTAACTGCTTCTGGAACTCGCGGTGGTCAAAAGGTTACTGGTGATCGCAGCGGTGCTTACTACGGTATGACTGGTGCGGAAGCAGGAGATTGCCAAGCGGTAACGGGAACGCCTTACACAGGTTCGGAACAATCTCAATTTTGTTCTGTTGATCAGCAAAATGAGATGAAGGTTCGCCAACCAAGAGGCATTAATCCTGCGATTTCTGGTGTACAGCCAGGACCTGTTGGATTAACCGGTGCACAAAAAGGCGCATGTGAATTGGTGACGGGAACTCATTATCAAGGTAATGAGCAAACAGCCATGCTATGTGGTCCTTCAAGTGCAGCTCAACCAGGGGAATCGGATTTTCCGATGACAATGGCACAAGCAGCCGCAGAACCGATGGTTAAAGTGCAAGCAGATGACAGCTCTAAAATCACTGGAAACGGTTGGGATAGAGGCTCAAAAGTGACTGGAACAGATGGCCCTTGGGCGGCGCAACGTAATTCGTCAATCAAAGGTGCTTCTAGACAATCACCAATGGGTGCTACTCAGTTCAATCCAGGATCTATGGGTGAAGTGCCAATGAGTCCGGTTACAGGCTCATCAGGTAATACCGAAACAGGCGCGAAAGTGACCCTGTCCGGTGGTGCGAGAGCGTAACAGAAGTTGGGTGTATTGATGAATAGGTTAAAACAAACACATCGTCAAAGGTCATTGTTTTGGAAGCCGATAGCGCCAAATCCTCAATGGCAGCAACCGCAGGGGCAACAAAAAACTGCTCATGGGGCGCCTGCGATTATTGCTGAGGATAGCGTTGTAGCTTCGAAGACTCTGATAGACACCCATGCTTTGGTTAACCAAGCACAAAATGAATTGTTGCGTCGTTATGAAGTTGATATCAAAGCACGTTTCGATGACATCGAACCCGTGTTGAAAGAGATTTTGACGCAGCGTGGCCAAACCGATTTTATCGGTTGGGCTAACCAACAATTATTTGCAAAGTTGGGTGTAAAGCTTACGGAAGAAGAGTGGTTGTCTGGGTTGAATTTACAATCTCAGCAAACGTTTCAGGCGCTGTATGCCAAAACCCTCTTTGCACAATTTTTAAGAATGTCGGAAGACTTCTATATCAACGATCCTTTGATGGGTCAGAGAAAACAAGAAGCCGAACACATTTTTAGAGAAGCAGGCTTTCATGCAGTAGGCGTTGCGCCTTGTGCAGATGGACGTCTTGCACATTTGATTAGTTATGTACTCAGACTGCCTTACGATGCGGTCAGAAGAAAGGCCCATGCGGGTGCTTTGTTCGACATCAGCGAAAGTGTTAGAAACTGGGTGTTTATTGAACACACGCGGTTCAGAGAAGGTAAGCCAAATGCGGCTGAAGAACCGACGCGTTATTTAAAGATTGCGGTGTATCACTTTTCCAAGGCCGACCCAACCCATCAAGGTTGTGCAGCACACGGGAGTGATGACCAAAAAGCAGCGGAGGCTGCATTAACAAAACTCAAAGATTTTAGACAGGCAATTGAAAATCGTTTCGGTTGTGGGTCAACGGTTCAAACCTTGTTGATCGGGATGAATACCGATGATGACAGTTTGAAGATCCACATCCCGAACGAGCAAGGCAAAGTGTGTTTGAACCGCTTTGTGGAAACCGACAAGTTATATCAGCAAACAGCTGGCTTGTCGGCAGACCAGGCAAAGCAAACGATTGAGAATGCAATCGACGATTGCAACCTCAAACAAAGTTCGACCATGCCGCAGCCGGGCGTAAACCAATTGATTGCCTGGTTGATAGCAAACAATTTTTCGCAGATTGCCTACGTGAACCGTTATGAAAACGGTTGCTATAGCGATATTGGTCATGCGGAAAGGTTTATTGGGGTAGGTAATGGTTTTGAAGAAGTACAGCTTCGCAATCTGAGCTATTACAGCTTCCTTGATACGGTAGAAGAAGGTGTGAATGACGTGGATGTAGGTATCAAGATTTTTAAAGGTCTGAATGTCAAAAAAGGCTTACCGATTCCAATCATTGTTCGCTGCGATTATGACGGACGTGTTCCTGGCTCTAAAGACAGAGCGGAAGCGAAAGCAATACGCATCGAGAAAGCCTTGCACAACCGTTATCAAGAGCTGTCGGCATCAGGATTGTTGCAAACCCTGCCGACCTTAAGAGATTTTATCGGTTGTCAGCCGGCTGAAAAACTACCCAGCCTGGCAGATTTTTCTGCCTCGCAAAGAACCGCTTAGAAAGGAGGTTAAGGGTGAAAATTTTTAAAGTCGATAAGACATTGGTTTCCACCAGCCGCATCTCAATGATGGAGCACAAACCTCTGCTGGTGGTAAGAGAAAAAGAGGGTGGTGCCCCTCAGGTAGCAGTTGATCCAATCGGCTGTAAGCCTGGTGACTGGGTGTTGTGTGTTGGGAGTTCTGCCGCACGTGATGCCGTTGGGGTGAAAGGTTATCCCAGTGATCTGACGATTGTCGGGATTATAGACAAGTGGGAGATACCTGAAGATGGAAATACATCAAGTTAAACAAGCATTGGTATTGACCAGTCGTTTGAACGACTTAGGGCATCTACCGATTAAGGTTTTGGAAAGTGTATCTACCGGCGCAACATTGGTTGCAATGGACCCGATAGACGTCAAACCGGGTGATTGGGTATTCACCATCGCCAACTCCGCAGCAAGAGATGCAGCGGGAGATAAACGGTTATTAACGGATTTAACGGTTGGCGGCATCATTGATGACTGGCAATCAGAATAGAAGTAAGTTTTAAAAAAGTGAGCAACTCAAAGGAGAAAGTTATGAGTGATTACGGTATTGCGTTAGGCATGATTGAGACCCGTGGTTTGGTGCCTGCGATTGAAGCAGCAGATGCAATGACAAAAGCAGCAGAAGTTCGCTTGGTAAGCCGTGAGTTCGTTGGTGGTGGTTACGTAACAGTATTGGTACGTGGCGAAACCGGTGCAGTAAACGCAGCAGTACGTGCAGGAGCAGATGCTTGCGAACGTGTTGGTGACGGTTTGGTAGCAGCGCACATCATTGCTCGCCCACACAAAGAAGTTGAACCAGTTTTAACAATTGATCAGAAATAATTTAGTTACTTTATTTAGTAAGGAGAAAGGCTATGAGTACGGAATATGGTATTGCTTTAGGCATGATCGAAACCCGTGGTTTGGTACCTGCGATTGAAGCAGCAGATGCAATGACAAAAGCAGCAGAAGTTCGTTTGGTAAGTCGTGAGTTCGTTGGTGGTGGTTACGTAACAGTATTGGTACGTGGCGAAACCGGTGCAGTAAACGCAGCAGTACGTGCAGGAGCAGATGCTTGTGAACGTGTTGGTGACGGTTTAGTAGCAGCGCACATCATTGCTCGTCCACACAAAGAAGTTGAGCCAGTATTAACAGTTGAACAGAAGTAATTTGTAACCGCTTTGAGCGCTTGAAGATGCAACGCCCCGAAACGTTGTATTTACCAAGCACTTGAAGCGGGCACAAGAATTTTATCTTAAAGGAGAAAGGCTATGAGTACGGAATATGGTATTGCTTTAGGCATGATTGAGACCCGTGGTTTGGTACCTGCGATTGAAGCAGCAGATGCAATGACAAAAGCAGCAGAAGTTCGTTTGGTAAGTCGTGAGTTCGTTGGTGGTGGTTACGTAACAGTATTGGTACGTGGCGAAACCGGAGCAGTAAACGCAGCAGTACGTGCAGGAGCAGATGCTTGTGAACGTGTTGGTGACGGTTTGGTAGCAGCGCACATCATCGCTCGCCCACACAAAGAAGTTGAACCTGTTTTGACAGTTGGTAACGGCGCAACCCGTAGCTAATTGGAGTAAGAGGGTTAAATTTTTAACCCTCGATTATGAAGTTAGGAGGGAAATATGCGTTATTCACCAAGAATGCCAGGTTCGGTGATGCCAGGTGCAGGCGCATACCCGCAAGTTCCTCAAGCGCAAACGGCTGTGGCGAACAGTCAAATACTTGGGTACTTGGGTAGAGCACTGAGCTTGGAGTTTTCGGCCGGTCAGCATTACCTCGCACAGGCTTCCCTGGCGAAATTTCGTCAAGAAATCTCATATGCAGAAAGTTTTGTGACTTTGGCAAATGAAGAGTTTCAACATGCGAATTTAATTACTGATCGCATGGTTGCGCAAGGTGCGCTTCCATCAGGAAGTGTTTTACGCCCGGCGGGACCGGCATCGAATATAGTTGAAGCACTGAGAAGTTGTGAAGAAAGAGAGTTTGCTCTCATTCAGCTTTATTCAGAAGCTTCACAATATTGTGCGAATTTTGGTGCTCAGGAAGATTTGATGTTATTCAATCGACTTCTGGAAGAAGAGCAATCTCAGTTGAAGAGAGTGCAGTCCTGGTTGGAAGAATACTATCAATCTTTGACCATGCAGCAACAGCCAAATAGGAGCTTTTTATGAACGAACGTTGGAAAGTGAAAGCCAAACCAGCCAGCTTGGATGCTCGGTTTGAGTTTGACAACTACGATAACTTGAGAAGTTTTTTAGATGTATTGGCTGACAAAGCCGATGAGCTGGAACATCATCCTAATGTCAGTTTTGGCACTCAGCATGTTTCGGTGATTATCTATTCAACCAGTAATGAGCTCAAAGAAGTTGATTACGCTTTGGCAAAAGGTATGGACGAAGCTTATCAGCGTTTCGCTAATAATTCTTAAGGAGGTTGTTTATGACCACGACAAAGAATACGACTCAAACGGCGGCAAAACGACCTGCAGCAACGACTAAAAGTAATGTTACAAAGCCAAGCGCGCAGGCAAATGGCCAGGCAGCTAAGGTAGAAAATACAAAATCTGCTAATGAAACGACGACAGTCGAAAATAAGGTATCTTCATCTGCTGTAAAGGCAGAAAAGTCGTCATCATCGCATATAGCAGATCAAATTAAGGGTTTTTCTCGTAGAAGAGTTTGGCCAGATTAATTCACCTCTTATGACAATTTAAGTCTTTGTCATAGTTAGGCAGACGCTGGTCTGCCTTTTTTTTACCCATTTTGAGATAAAGAAACCCTATTGGGTAGGGGTTTGAGAGATGAATGATAGACAAGAGTCTATGATAGGTATTTGGAATTCGATTTGTTCTAAATGATTGAATTGCCTATTATTTTGTTCAGTTTAGGAATTTTGAAGGTTGGTTGAAGTGATTGATTGGATTGAGCGTGAAGATGGCCATGAAGAGAAATGGCACTTCAAGATGGAAAAGAAACAAGCAGAATCAAAAGAACAGGACCAATCTATTTCATTGCTGGCGCGTGACGAAAAGATGATTCAGATTTTGGCTGAAAAAAATTTGCAGGAAAAGATTGTTTTCATTTTGAACGAAACTGGCTTGGATAATTACGTGATTCACTCCGAGGAGTCGATAGCCGATATTCAGATGCAAGATGGGGAATACCAAAATAGATTGGTTTTTATGGTTGTCGTAAAGGCGAGCATCTATCCCCAGTTACAAGCAAATTTGAACCAGCATTTAAGCAAGGATGAGCAGAAAAAAACGTCATGCTCCGAAGCTTTGTTTCAGATCAGTTTAGATGGTGAAGCTTGATGATGGTTTTGGCGACAAACAATCCGCACAAGGTTGCTGAAATTTCCCCGATGATTTTTTCGGAAGGATTTGAGTGTAAACCTCAGCAGTCTTTTTTTAATGGAGACGTTGAAGAAGATGGCATGACCTTTTTAGAAAATGCTTTAAAGAAAGCAAGGTATGCCAGTGCTCAAACGGGTTTGCCAGCCATAGCGGATGATTCGGGTTTGGAGGTGACAGCACTGGGTGGCCAGCCTGGCATTTTTTCGGCACGTTATGCAGCTGGCACAACAGGCCGAGCTTCAGATGAACAGAATGTTGAAAAGTTATTAGAGCAAATGGCAGGGCTACCTTATGCACAACGCAGAGCTCGATATAGTTGCGCGGTAGTCTATGTGGAACATGCCGAAGATGCGATGCCCTTGGTCGGCGTTGGACATTGGTACGGAGAGATTTTAATGCAGCGTAGAAGCGAACAGGGTATTGGTTACGATGATGTAATGTGGATACCGAATTTGGTGAAAGCGGTATCGGAAATCCCCCTAGACATAAAAAATAGAATGAGCCATAGGGCACAAGCTGTACAGATGGTTTTGAATCAATTAAAGCAAAAGGTGCAAGCATGATTGAATTGCGTACTTATGTTTTCTTGGATTCACTTCAACCACAGTTGGCGTCTTATATGGCAACGGCTTCCTTAGGGTTCTTGCCTGTGCCGGGGGATTCATCCCTTTGGATTGAGGTTGCACCAGGGATGGCGGTGCATCGTATGTCCGATATTGCATTGAAGGCATCGAATGTACGCTTAGGTCAGCAGATTGTTGAGCGTGCTTATGGTTCGATGGTAGTTCATCATCGAGACCAGAGTGATGTGTTGGAAGCGGGTCAAAAGATTTTGAGCCACCTCAACACCCACGAATTTGATCGTCAGAAATGCGTCATTATGTGGAATGAAATCATTCGCGGCGTCACAGCAGACCATGCAACGCTCATCAACCGGGATAACCGAAAAGGATCGATGATTCTGCCTGGGCAAAGCATGTTTATTATGGAAACGGAGCCGGCAGGTTACATTATTCTGGCCGCAAATGAAGCGGAAAAGGCGGCCAACGTCACGCTGGTCGAGGCAAGAGCGGTTGGTGCATATGGTCGTTTATTGATGTCTGGAAAAGAAGCAGATGTCATTGAAGCAGCAAGAGCGGCAAGAGAAGCCCTTGAGCGGTTGACTTGCCGAAGCGATAAATAATTTTTACTAAAGAGGTGTACTCCAAGTTATCGGAGTCAATATAAGGTGATGTTATGAGTGATGTTTTACCACCACAAAATAACTTTTTAATCAGGCACGCAACACTTAGGCAAATACAAGTGTTTGAGTCTGTTGCACGTAACTTAAGCTTTACCCGCGCAGCGGAAGAGCTTTTCCTTACGCAGCCTACCGTATCGGCTCAGGTCAAAAGCTTGGTTGAAGCGATTGGTATGCCTTTGTATGAACAAATCGGGCGCAATATTTATCTAACCGAAATCGGTAATCAGGTAGCTTGTAGTTGCCGTGAGGTATTGAACCATTTCTCTAATCTTGAAATCATGTTGGATGATTTTCGTGGCATGAAACGAGGGCGTTTAAGGGTTTCGGTTGTCTCGACAGCAAAATACTTTATGCCGATTGCCTTGGGTAAGTTTTGCAAGAAGTACCCAGACATTGATTTGGATTTGACCATCAGCAATCGAGAAGTTTTGCTAAGACGTATTGATCAGAACTTGGATGATCTTTATATTCTAGGTCAGGTTCCACCGAGTAATTTGGATTTGGAAGTCATTCCTTTTGCGCCAAACCCATTGGTTATTATTGCTAATAGGAATAATCCATTGGTTGGCAAAAAAGTGAGTTTGAAGCGTTTGGCGAAAGAACCTTTTATTATGAGAGAAGCTGGCTCGGGCATAAGGTTAGCCGTTGAAAAAGTCTTTACGGAAAAAGACTTGAAGGTGAACGAACGTCTTACCATGAAAACCAATGAGGCAATCAAACATTGTGTTGTTGGTGAACTGGGTGTTGCCTGTGTGTCAAAGCACGCGCTTTACCTGGAAAACGCAGAAGGCCCTATTGCCGAACTGGATGTGGAAGGCTTTCCGATTGAGAAAAATTGGAATATTGTTTACCCAGCAGGAAAGGAACGTTCGTTACTCGCTGAGGAATTCTTGGACTTCTTGAAGAAAGAGGGAACTAATTATATTAAGCTTGAAGGCGTATAACTTTTCAGATCGACAGCGTTTAGGTTTTTGAAAAAAAACTAAATACTTTGTTTGCCTAAGCGCTGTATTTCCATTTGTTTTTCCTATTTTAATCTACTTGAATTTCTTGATAAGTGGAGAGTGCTTCCTGCACGGTAATTTTTTTGTATAAGCCCTTCTGGTAACCATTTCCCAGAGTCTATAGATTGCATACGATTTCCCAATTTTTCATTCATGACAACTTCTCCTAATATTTAAAAAGGATTTTTTCAGTCAGCTTTTTTGTTGGACATTGTTTGGTTTTAGCAACGAGTCAGTCTGAACCAAATATAAGATGAAAGGAGTTTTTATGAGCTTGCAATGGATCGGAACCCTGATGACATGGTTTATACCATTAAGCTTGTTCGTTGTTGCCATGATGAATGAAAGGAAAGCACGTTGGCAGTTAGCGCGTGTTGTCAGTTTCATGGGATTAGTGATGACAATGATATTGGGAGCGGCGCTCTACTTTAAATGGATTAACTTAGGTGGCAGCGAACATTGGCTAGTGACATCTAACGCCAGTATTTTGGTTTTAGGGTTGGTGACTTTTATTGGTTTTATCAATATCGGTTATTCGCGTGTTTATATGTCTGGAAACCTTGAAGAAGAAAAGCGCTATTTGCGCTGGCTTTTGGTAATCCTGGGAACAGTTGCGACCGTTATTACCACCAACCATATGCTGGTATTGGTGATTGGCTGGATTGCCATTACCTTGGGGCTGCATCGTCTGTTGATTTTTTATCCTAACCGTCAACGTGCGGTATTGGCTGCATATAAAAAATATATCTTCGCCAGAATTGCTGAGGCTTGCTTGCTCGGCGCAGTATTGATTCTGCATTATGAGCATGGCACTTGGTTCATTAGTGACATCTATCAAGACATACAAGTGTCGACACATCTCACAAATCTAGATCATTTGGCCGCATTGTTATTGGCATTGACTGCATTAATCAAATGCGCGCAATTACCTGTGCATGGTTGGTTGATTCAAGTTGTAGAAGCCCCAACCCCGGTTTCGGCACTACTGCATGCCGGCATTATCAATCTGGGTGGTTATCTATTGATTGTTTTTGCCCCTTTGATTGTGAAGTCTGATATTGCTCAGTGGATGTTGTTGATTGTCGGTGGCATAACGACCGTTTTAGCGGCATTGGTGATGATGACGCGTGCTTCAGTCAAAGTCCGTTTGGCTTGGTCGACCATGTCGCAAATGGGTTTGATGTTGGTTGAGTGCGCACTTGGATTGTTTGAGTTGGCATTGCTACATCTTATCGCGCACTCTTGCTACAAAGCTTATGCCTTCTTGAACTCTGGATCTGAGGTTGAAGCAAGTATGAAACGTCGCCTGTCAGAAGCCGAGCCACCAACTCGATTAGAGTGGTGGGTTGCCGGGTTGTTTTCGCTGGCGCTGGTAGTGGGCATGATCTTGGCCTTTAATTTACCTGAACCTTATAGCCCATGGTTGTTGTTTGCCATTGCTTTAACCCTATTGATAGCGGAAAGACGTGGGCGTTTATCAACCACAAGCCTGTTTGAAATGAGCCTTTTGGCGGTGTTTTTATTGGCAGTTTATATCTTGCAGAAGAACGGTGCAGGTTTATTGATTCCCAACTTGCCGACCAGTGTTGGCTGGCAAGGAGACTTGTGGATAGCAACCCTCTTGATTGCCTTTATGGCAGGTTATATTTTGTTGCGCTACCACCAAGATTTGCCTTGGATGAAAAAGGTACGCCGTGCGTTTTACGCAGGGTTCTATCTCGATGAATTGGTAACACGGTTGAATTTGAGAATCTATCCAACACGCTTGCCGGTTAGATTCAAGCCGAAAAAATTACAGATTCCAAAAGAGGAGTTGTTTCACTGATGAAATTGACGCATAAATCAGCAGAAGAGTCAGTACAAATTCAAGCGCAACCCTTGGCACCGAATTTAACTGACAAGCAAAAAATTGAGCTAAAAAAAGCCTGTGCGAAAATCGCGCCCACCTGGCCGCTGGACGAACTGGTTGCGGTTAACCCTTGGTGGGAAATGCGCGATCAGCATTTTTCAGAAGTCTCCGCAAAGTTGACTGCTCTAAGCCAGGCACAATGCTTGATGCCAAAATCTTATTTTCAGGATATTTGGATGGAAAGCCTTTTGCCGCATCATTTAGAGCAAGCCGTTAAAGAGCTGGGAGTGGATTATTCCGTCGAAAATCTTGAACGTTACTTGTTGGAAGACGACGAGCATACCCATTGGCACAATGTCAGTGACTTCGTGGACAGTGGGCGTGACCGTAAGTACAAAATGGCTTGGCGTGATGAAATTACCCATCAAATCAGCCAGTTTTGTGCGGATTTCTTCCGTATTCGTATGCGTGAAGATTCCTATGCGAAAACCTATCAAGGTTTGTATAGCGAATGGTTGGCCACTACCCGTCAAGACAAAGGGATTGAAATCCTGATGGCGGAAGATGGCTTGACCGAGCAATTTATGAGTTTACCTGAGTCGGCAGAAGACTTGATTGCTGAGGCTTTAACCGTTCTGCGCGTGTCTGATGATTGTGTGTCAGATTATGCACATGCATTGTTATTAGATATTAACGGTTGGACGTCATGGGTCGCTTATTTGAGATGGCAAGATGGTTTAAACGCGGACGAAAACAGTTTGATGATGGATTTGCTAGCCATTCGCATCGCTTGGGAGCGTGTGCTTTGGCGTCATCAAAAGTTTCATGACCGAGCGGCCTTTAATGAATTGCGGGTTATGTGGCGTCATCAAATGAATATTTTGCCGGAATTGGTCACCACTCACAAAGCTGCGCAAGCGAAAAAGTGGATTTGGCAAAGAGCAGCCGAGATTGCTTACCAGTCTAACCTGAATCAGCAGTTGAAACATGCGGCGGCAATTGATGTCGACGCAGAGAAACAACAACCTAAGTTACAGGCAGCATTCTGTATTGATGTGCGTTCTGAGGTCATTCGTCGTGCATTAGAAGCTCAGGATGCAAGCATCGAAACCATTGGTTATGCCGGGTTCTTCGGGTTGCCGATTGCTTATCAGCCAGTTGGCACTGACGTTTCGCGTCCACAATTGCCTGCATTGTTGAAGCCTAGCGTTCAGGTAAAACCCTTGATGCCTGAGGCGCAAGGAGAGGCAACGAAAAAATCGCTTAATAAAAAAGCGCGCTGGTTAGAGTGGGGAATCGCGGCACCGGCAACCTTCAGTATGGTTGAATCTACTGGATTGCTTTATGCGTTTAAGCTGTTGCGAAACAGCTTGTTTCCACAAGACCATGAACATCCGATTAATCACCTGCCGATGTCAGATGAATTTGAGTTGATGCGTGATAATGAGGCGTTGAGTCTTGATCAGAAAGTAGAGCTGGCGGCAGGTATTTTGCATGGCTTGGGATTGGATCGTCACTTGGCGGAAACCGTTATGTTGATTGGTCATGGCAGCAGCAGTTGCAACAACCCCCATGCGGCCAGTTACGATTGTGGCGCTTGTGGCGGGCAAACGGGTGAGATAAATGTTCGAGTATTGAGTTTCTTGCTAAACGACGAAGCGGTTCGTCATGGTTTGAAGAAACAAGGCATCGAGATTCCCGCTAATACGCGTTTTGTTGGTGCGATGCATAACACGACGACAGATAGCTTTACCTTCTATGGTTCAGAGGCGCCTGATGAGGTCATTCAGAATTGGTTTGAACGTGCTTCTGAGCTATCTATGCAAGAACGAGCGATGCGAATGGATCTTAGTCATATGGAAGCAGATGATATCTACAAGTCTATTCGACGCAGAGCAAAAGATTGGTCTCAGGTGCGACCTGAATGGGGCTTGTCTGGCAATGCCTCGTTTATCGTTGCACCAAGAAGTCGTACCCGAGGATTGGATTTACAAGGCCGAGCCTTCTTACATGATTACGATTGGCAACAGGATGCTGATGGATCATTGTTGACTCAAATCATGACTGCACCGATGGTGGTGACTAATTGGATCAACTTGCAATACTATGCATCCGTTTGTGATAACTATGTTTACGGTAGTGGTAACAAGGTGTTGCATAACGTTGTTGATGGTAGTATCGGGGTATTTGAAGGTAATGGTGGCGACCTGAGAATCGGTCTGCCGATGCAGTCCATCCACGATGGTAAGCAATGGATGCATGAACCGCTTCGTTTAAGTGTCTATATCGATGCGCCAAGAGACGCTATCGCCAAAGTCGCCGAAGAGCATGAAGTCGTTCGTCAGTTGATCGACAATGAATGGCTATACTGCTTCAGGTGGGATAGGGATGGCGTTATCGAAAGATTCATTAACCAAGGATGGGAAAACGCTGAAATAGCGTAGTGAGTTGCTGAGAGTCTATACAGAACCTTATTTTTAGCGGAAATTTCAATATTTTTGAAATAGTATTTGACACTCAGAAAGCCCCTCTCTATAATACGCAAATTCAAAAAATGGCCACATAGCTCAGTCGGTAGAGCAAAGGATTGAAAATCCTTGTGTCCCTGGTTCGATTCCAGGTGTGGCCACCACATTCGCGAGCGTGGTGGAATTGGTAGACACGCCAGATTTAGGTTCTGGTGCCTTTGGTGTGAGAGTTCGAGTCTCTCCGCTCGCACCACATTCTCAAAGCCTGAGCATTTATGCTCGGGCTTTTTTATTTTTAGAAGCATTTAAATTGGTGCAATACCAGTTTCTTTTGAAGCACTGTCTTTGAATGAGCGCACTTTTTCCTGATAACTATTCGCTAACGTATTGTTAGATAACTACTTGTTTTCATTAGCCTAACATTTGCTTTATTTCCTTAAATTGTTCCACGAGGAGTTAAGGAAATGCATGCAGAACTCAAAAAGTACAAAGTCGGCACAGGCTATGACGAGGTTCTTTGTGATAAGGGGGAACCTAAGGCGGCCGCTTCCGCGCTGGTAGAGCATCTAAAAACCTTATCACTTTCCGATTTAAGAGAGCTTCAAAAAAATGCGGAAGCAACGATTGCGCAGATGGGCATCTCATTTACGGTCTATAGTGATGAAGGCAATATTGATCGATTGTGGCCGTTTGATCTTTTGCCGAGAGTCATCGATGAAGACGAATGGAAGCAAGTTTCATGTGGTCTAAAACAAAGATTAAAAGCGCTCAATTTATTTATTGAAGACATCTATAACGATCAAAAAATTCTAAAAGCAGGCATAGTTCCTTCTGAAATCATCCTTTCTTCTAAAGATTATCGTCCTGAGTGTCATGGCATGAAGTTGAAACATCATTCTTGGGCATCTATTTGTGGCTCGGATTTGGTACGAGACGGTTCCGGTAATTTTTATGTGCTAGAAGATAATCTTCGGGTGCCTTCCGGCGTGTCTTATATGTTGGAAAATCGCGCTGTGATGAAGGGGGTGATGCCGGATGTGTTTCGCGATATTTGTATATTACCAATGAATCAGTATCCCTATGAATTATTGTCAATGCTACGTTCTTTGTGTCCGACCGACACCCTTCAGCCCGAAGTTGTTGTCTTAACGCCAGGTATTTTCAACTCTGCCTATTATGAACATTCCTTTTTAGCTCATGAAATGGGAGTGGAGTTGGTCGAGGGTGGTGACTTGGTTGTCGGGGATGATGATTGTGTTTATATGCGCAATATTGATGGGTTGCAAAAGGTCGATGTGATTTACCGGCGTATTGATGATGCTTTTCTAGATCCTGAAGTTTTTAACCCGGATTCTGCTTTGGGTGTGCCAGGCTTGATGCGGGCATGGAAGGCTGGTAATGTGGCAATCGCTAATGCGCCAGGCTGTGGGGTTGCGGATGATAAGGTGCTTTATGCTTATGTGCCAGACATTATTCGTTTCTACTTAGCTGAAGAGCCCATTTTACCGAATGTTCCTACCTATCTTTGTAGTCGAGAGGAAGACCGTCAATATGTGTTGGCGCACCTTGAAGAATTAGTGGTGAAACCGGCAAATGAGTCTGGCGGTTATGGATTGTTAATCGGACCCAAGGCAGATAAGCAAGAGATCGAAAAATTTAGAGGGTTGATTGAAGAAAATCCTAGAAATTACGTGGCGCAACCGACCTTGTCTTTGTCGACTGTGCCGACACTGTGCGAAGAAGGTGTGGAGCCGAGACATGTGGATTTACGTCCTTTTATTTTGCAGGGTGAAAAGTCCTATGTCACAGCGGGTGGTTTGACACGCGTTGCTTTGGTGAAGGGGTCGTTGGTAGTGAACTCTTCTCAAGGGGGTGGCAGTAAAGACACTTGGATCGTTAAAAAGGAGGGCGTGTAATGTTGTTGTCTAGAGTTGCAGAGCGCCTGTATTGGTTGGCCAGATATGTGGAGCGTGTTGAGAATACGGCAAGATTATCAAAAATTCATTCTCAGTTGATGTTTGATTTACCTAAGTCGGTAAAGTTGAACTGGTATACCTTGGTAGAGCTGACCAGCAGTGAAGATTATTTCGATGAGCATTATGATGCGCGTACCGAGAAGAATTGTATGTGGATGCTGTTGGGCGATAGAAACAATTCAGCCTCGCTGATTTCATCTTTGTGGTGGGCGAGAGAGAATATTCGCACAACGCGAGACTCTTTGCCACGAGAGGCTTGGGTGTATATCAATGAGATCTATTTGTATGTTAAGGACAATATTGATGACCTTCAGGTGAGAAGCCGTCGCAATGCGTTATTGGAGAAGGTGATTCGTGCTTGTCAGGCGATTTCCGGCATGTTGATGGGAACGATGGCTGATAATGCCGCATTCAGGTTTTTGATGCTGGGGCAATTGATTGAGCGTGCGGATATGACTTCTCGTATTTTGGATGTTGGTGGTTATTTTGCAGCGCAAGAAGACAATCCTGAAGAAGTGGAACAGTATGGCAGTATTCTTTGGGCAAATATCTTGAAATCCATTGGTATTTATTTCATGTATCGTCAGACCGTGCAAATTGAGATTAACGGGAATTCTGTCATTGAGTTTTTGGTGTATGATGACAAGCAATTCCGCTCTCTTAAATATTGTTCTGAAAGGCTGTATGAGTTATCCAGTTCATTGCCAAACTCAAGAAAGGTTTTGATGGTGATTAAGCAATTACAAGATTTGATTCATCAACCGCCAGAAATAGAGGCTGGATCAAGCACGCTACATGATTATTTGGATGAAATACAATTGGCTATTTCCGCTATTCATAGTGTTTGTTATCAGACCTGGTTTTATCCAGAAGTGGAAGCAGTTTCAGATATGAAAAATATTCAATAAGGAGTAAGTTGCTGTGAAGCGTTTTTTTTGCCGCTGTGGGCAAGAGATTTTTTTTAACAACTTATTCTGCGAGAGTTGTGGTCGAGACTTGGCTTATGATCCGTTGATTCAGAGTATGTGGAGTGGAGAGTTAAGTGAACAAGGGTTCTTGCCACATTATCAGGATGGTTCCAATACCAATGTGGTGTTGAAACCCTGTGATAATCGCCATTATCCAATCAATTGCAATTGGTTGGTCACCGATGAGGCGGCATGCCAATGTATTTCATGTCAAACCACTCGGACGATTCCAGACATGAATGTACCGAAAAATCCGCAAAGGTGGCGTATTCTTGAGCGGGCAAAGCGTCATTTATTTTCCACGCTCTTGTTGTTGAATTTGCCTATTCAGAATTATCGACAAGTGGTTAATGGATTGTCGTTTGATTTTCTGGAAGATAAACGAACCAATCCTAATGTGGCCTTGGAGCATGTTTTGACCGGACACAGTCATGGGCAAATAACATTAAATGCTGCGGAAGCCGATGAGGGGTTTTTGCACACCATGAAAGAAGAGATGGGGGAGCCATATCGTACGGTTCTTGGCCATTTTCGACATGAGATAGGACATTATTATTGGGATAAGTTGATTAATAACCAACAAAGGTTGGAAGCCTTTAGAGAATTGTTCGGTGACGAGCGTCAAGACTATGATGAAGCGCTTAAGCGTTATTATGAAAACGGTGCCCCTGAGTTTCGCAGTCATCAGTATATTTCTATGTATGCAAGCAGTCATCCATTTGAAGATTGGGCAGAGACATGGGCTCACTATATGCATATAGTTGATACTCTAGAAACCGCAGTGAGTTACGGTCTGAGTGTGTATAAGCCAAAGGTAAATGACTTTAATAGCTGGTATTCGGAGTGGGCAAGAGTTGCTCAGGTGATGAATGCTTTAAGTCGAAGCATGGGGCATGATGATGCCTATCCATTTGTTCTGACGGATATTGTTAAAGGTAAATTGAAGTTCATAGATAAGGTTGTAGATAGTTTTTCCGAACAGGGCGCAGAAGTGTTGAATTAAAGTTAAGATTTGAGAGGAAAGGCCGATAACTTAATTTGAATTCTATACACTAAAATAAGTGATGTATTCGAAGGGAAAGTCATGGCCAAAAAGCAGTTTGATACGGAACTAGACAGGGAATGGATAGGTAAGCTTGTCAAAATGCCATTGGAGCAACGTAAACTGGAGTTGAAGCATTGTGATTTGCACTCACTTGCCAAAGCCTTGTCTGACTACCCCAATTGGCAATCAGAAAAGATTGCAGAAGCCCTTCAAAAACCTCTATCTCAAGAATTTATTAAAGCTGTAAAAATCTACAAAGGTGAGTTGCCATTTCCTAAGAAAGTTCGAAAACGTATTCATGTATTAAATAAATCACGTTTAGCGACATCGATTTTTTTAGTGGTTTTGTTGATAGTTCTCATCTTTGTTTTGAATGTTTTATTTCCTTCGTAAATCTTTTCGAGAGACAAAAAAAGCCCGCAACCGCGGGCTTTTTTTATAAGCAAGTGAATTAAGCTTTAGAACGACCAGCTCTTTTACGCTCGTTTTCGGTAAGTAATTTCTTACGGATACGAATGCTTTCTGGCGTGACTTCAACCAACTCATCGTCATCGATAAACTCAAGTGCTTGCTCAAGAGAGAAGCGAATTGGTGGTGTTAAAACTTGTGCTTCATCTGTACCTGATGCACGCATGTTGGTTAGCTGCTTCCCTTTTAGAGGGTTTACAGTTAGGTCGTTTGCGCGACTGTGCAGACCAATGATCATCCCTTCATAAACCTCTTCACCATGACCGATATACAGACGACCACGATCCTGTAGGTTGAATAGAGCGAAGGTCAATGCTTTACCTTGGCCGATAGAGATCAATACACCATTGGTGCGTTCACCCAAAGTGCCTGCAAACTTAGGACCATAATGAGAGAAGCTTGAGAAGATCAAACCGTTCCCTTGCGTTGCTGTCATAAATTCAGTGCGGAAACCAATCAAACCACGCGAAGGGATGATGAAGTCAATACGCACGCGACCATGCCCGTCTGGTACCATGTCTTGCATTTCAGCTTTACGTTGTCCCAATTTTTCCATGATGGTTCCTTGAGCTTCTTCAGGCACATCAACGGTTAGGTTTTCATAAGGCTCTTGTGTTTCACCATCAACTTCTTTGAAGATAACTTCAGGACGCGAAATACCCATTTCAAAGCCTTCGCGACGCATGGTTTCAATCAATACAGACAAGTGAAGTTCACCACGACCTGAAACACGGAATTTATTCGCATCTTCAGTATCTTCAACGCGCAACGCAACGTTGGTTAGTAGCTCTTTGTCTAGACGCTCGCGAATTTGGCGAGAAGTCAGTAACTTACCTTCTTGTCCTACAAAAGGAGAATTATTGACTTGGAAAGTCATGCTAACAGTCGGTTCGTCAACTGTTAATGGTGGCAACGCTTCAACGGCAGTTGGATCACAAAGCGTGTCTGAAATATTTAGAGGGTCTAAACCACTAAAAGCGATAATGTCACCAGCGTGAGCTTCATCAACATTGACACGCTCAAGACCTAGGTAACCAAAAATTTCGCCCATTTTTCCGTTACGCTTAGCACCATTTTTATCAATAATCGTGATGTTCATGCCTACTTTGACTGATCCACGTTTGATACGACCAGTACCGATAATGCCTTTGTAAGTGTCGTAATCCAAAGAGATACACTGCATTTGGAAAGGGCCTTCGAAATCGACATCAGGTGGACTTACTTTTTCAACAATTGTTTCAAAAATAGGCGTCATATCCCCTTCGCGAACAGACTCATCATGTCCTGCAAAACCGTTCAAACCTGAAGCATAGATGACATCGAAATCCATTTGTTCGTCAGTTGCACCTAGGCGGTCAAACAAATCGAAAGTTTGATCCAATACCCAGTCAGGACGAGCACCAGGACGATCGATTTTGTTGATGACAACAATCGGGTTTAAGCCTTGTTGGAGTGCTTTTTCCGTTACAAAACGCGTTTGAGGCATAGGCCCTTCAACCGCATCAACCAGTAGTAATACAGAGTCTACCATCGACAAAATACGCTCAACTTCACCACCAAAGTCAGCATGGCCTGGGGTGTCTACGATATTGATGCGGAAATCATTCCAGTTGATAGCGGTGTTTTTAGAAAGGATGGTGATACCACGCTCTTTTTCCAGATCATTGGAGTCCATTACGCGATCGCCAAGGTCTTTTCGAACATCGTCAAAGGTGCCGGATTGTTTGAGAAGTTGGTCAACTAGGGTAGTTTTACCGTGGTCAACGTGGGCGATGATCGCAATATTGCGGATATGGTCTGCTTTCATTAAGAGCGCTCTCTGGAAAATTAAAAGAGCGTATTATACTGAAAACCTGAACGATTTTTGTTAATTGATTGAAATAATTGGCGTTTTAAATGAAAAAGGCGACCTTTTGGTCGCCACAACTCATGGAAAGTTTTTATTAAGAACCGCAGCTATTGTCTGGGCAAGGGGGTACTTTGTTTTCATCGTCAAGATTTAAAGCTTTATGTCTGCGAGCCATCATTAGGTAGGTTTGTAGTAAGCCGTATGCCGTTGTTCCAATAAGGAGTCCAATCAATGCGAAGATAGCTCCGATTTTACCTTCGCCAATCATTGCAGGGATGGTGCCTGGGCAGGAGGCACTCATCCCCCAGCCAATTCCAAATAACATGGCGCCAACTATTAAACCTTTTTGGTATGGCTTTTTTACAAAATCCACTTCACTACCTGTCGCGATAGCACGAACCTTTAAGCGTTTTAGAATCAGTACTCCAATCATGGCAACTGTAACGGCTGTGCCAATGACAATCATTAATTGAAAGTTTTCAAATAAGAACATTTTGGCATGAAAGTCATAAGTGGTTGCACCTGCATGACTCATTAGAAAACCAAATAAAATACCCGTTAAGAGTCCAAAAAAGTTGTTACGGTAAAGGAAGCCAAATGAAACAATATAATTACGGATACCGTCTTTCGCTGGAAGTTTGTGCATGGTGATTCTCCTAGGTTCCGAAAAGTAAGCGTGTAGTAATAAAGGCGCTAACAAAGAAAATGCCACCGGCGAGCAAACTTGGTGGGTTTAGCATTGCACCACCTACTAAAGCATGGCCTGTTGTGCACGCACCGGCTAGACGAGCACCAAACCCTAAAAGGGTTCCGCCTAAAATTAGCCAGATAGCGCGCCCCGCATCCGTTTGAGGAAAAATGCTGTCATACATACCCATGTCGAAACTGAAATGCCAAGGTTCAGGAGAGGAAAGGGCGCTTAGTAGACCACCAAATGGAATACCAATTAAGAACCAGAGTCTTGAATTGTTTAGTTTTGAGTATTCACCTACGCGGAAATATTCAACATTTTTAAACATCAAACCACAGAAATTACCATATCCAGTAGAGCAACCGGCTGGTTTACCCATTAACCAGAAATGAAAAATAACAAATAGACCAATTGCTAGACCTGCAATCCAAGGGCTCCAAACGACAATTTGCATGTGCGTCACCTTCATAAAATCAACTAATGTAAAGCTATTTTATGGCGGCAGAAACCCATGTGCAAAATGAGGTTTTTTGCTTTGATATAAGAAAATTTTATGGAATAAAACTATTTTTTATTCGTATAAGAGTATTAGGAGATTCTTAATAATAAAAAAGGAGCCCTTAAGCTCCTTTTTATTAAACAAAAAAACGTCTTGAAATTATTTTAGTTCAAGAATGTCTTTCTTTAGCTTTTGAGTAAACGGTAGGTTGTCATTCATCCAGCCCACTTTGTTACGCTTACCATGGTCAGCTTTGTTTGGACCACCTTGGAAACCACCAACAAGAGTATAAGCGTGAGTAAAGCCATGCTTGGCCATCATGTTAACGGCAACTGCTGAACGGTCACCAGAACGACACATGAAGATGATTTTGCTATCTTTGTTAAGACCTTTTGCTTTAACCAAAGCTTCAACTTCAGAAACGAATTGCTTGTTTTTTACAGTGCCAAAACGCTTTTTCTTAGCATCGTATTTAGAGAAATCACGATAAACTAAAGGGATATTTTTGTCGATAACAGTAGGTGTACCAACAAACTCTAATTCTGCAGGTGTTCTAACATCGATGAAAAGAACCTTGTTACCGTCTTTCATTTTCATGTCATAAGCTTCTTGAGGAGAAGCATACAAACCTAGAGTTGTCTGTTTTTTCTTGCTGTGTGGCGTAGCTGCTGCAAAAGCAGAAACTGATGATAGAGCGAAAGTGACTGCTGCGAAGGTAAGTAATAGTTTTTTCATTATCAAATCCTTAGATAACTATTTTTATAGTAAAGTTTCATTACTCAGAAAGTCCGAGAACATAAGCATAGTAGCAACTCTTAAAATTTTGCGCTAAGAAAAAAATTTTTATCCTTATAAAAGGGATTGATACTTTAACGAAGGATTAGGGTTTGCTAGTTAGCGACAACCGTTTTAGTAGGTAAAAGGCGAGTCGAGAAATATTTTTTTAATTTCTGGTGAGGAAAAGTTTTCATATTTTTGTAAATATATACTTTGTTTGATTTATATCAAACACGGTGTTTGGGTATATGTATTAGCTTTGAGATAGGCGCTATTTAATACTATTCAGTGCGGGGGGAGCAGCTGTTCCAGACATTCGGGTTTGAATTTTGTGCCATGGTTGTCGACGGCTTCACCATAATATCAAAGATTGAGATTAATCCGTGATGACTTTATTTTTTCCGGTTTTCTTTGCTGTATACATAGCATCATCAAGTCGGTGGAAAATGCTATCAGGACTATCTCCAACACGACAGCTTGTTACGCCCACACTGATGGTGATAGGTTTGTTTCTCAATTTAATCAGAGCATCATCTTGTTCAATTTGATTTTTAAGATGCTCTGCTGTGAATTCAGCTGTTGTGAGAGATGTATTTGCCAAGGCAATAATAAACTCTTCACCACCCCAACGAGCAATGAGATTACCATCTTTGAATAGGTTGTGGAGAATTTCTCCCATCCGAGCAAGCACTTGATCACCAATTTGATGGCCTAGTTGGTCATTGATCTCCTTAAAGTCATCAACATCAAAAAAGATTAGGCTCAGAGGGTGTCCGCTTTTTTGAGAAATAGGAAGTAACTTTTCAAAATATTCGTTAAACGAACGGCGATTTTTGAGATGTGTTATTGGATCGTTGTGGGCGAAAAACTCTAGTTTACGGTTATAGCTACGCACAACGGTCAAGATAAAGAGTGTCACTACAAGGGTAATGATCAAGGAAATAGATAGGTTGAGATAAAAGGTTTTTCGCACCTGTTTGGTAAAGTCGTTTAGATCGGCTTGTACCAGCAAGTATGCTCCGAGCTCAGGTATATATTGGGTGTTCAATAAATAATGCTGGCCTTGTTGGGTATATTCCAACACCTTTTTTTCATTAGCATAAATGTCATTTTTTAGTTTAGCGAGAGCTGGAATATCGTTGATGCTAGAGAGCTTGTTGGTTTTTCGCTCTCTAAGAATTACTTTGCCATCCTTGTTAATAAAAAATACGGTAAATTGATACTGCTCTCTAAAGTGCTTTAGGATAGAGTCTATATAAGACATGCGCATGCCAATGCCCGTAGCCCCAATCAGTTTTCCAGAATTATCAAATATTTTATGGTTAATAAACATAATCATGCTGTTACTGAATTTGTCGTTGTAATCCAGGTTGATTTCATGATTGTTTTTTTCGTTTTTAAACCGGAAATACCATTTGTTGTCCGGTTTGTCGGAGCTCATTTTCTCAATGAAGCCCTTTTGAGAGTAATAGCGGAGTGTTTTTTCGGAAACCAGAAAGGTCACGAACATACCGTATTTTTCTTGGATGGTTTTTAGGTAACTTTGAATTTTTGTTGTGTCTTGTTCGTCATACACAAGCCAGTGTTTGACAAAAGTATCATGTGCCATAATCGATGAGATTAGGTTTGGTTGGATGATATTGCGCTGTATTTCGGTGGAAATATTATCGACAGACAGCGGCAAAGAGCGAGTTTTCAGCTCTTTTTGTTTGGCGCTTAAGGAAACCGAGAAGTTAATTAATGAAATTGAAATGGATAGAAATACCAGAAGCAGCGAAATCACAGCAACAATTTTAATGTTTGAGTCGAACTTCATTAACTAGGGAGTCCTTGTTTGGTTTAGCATGGTAAAAACCATTTTTTATTAGTGGTTTTGCGAATTATAACCAAATGACAGCGCTATTTTTAGGATTAAATCGTGACTTTGTTTGGTAGCAGTTTATATTCAAACAAAAGCACAATAGATAAGGGGCGCCAGATTATGTTAATAAACTGGCACCAAAGCGTAACCTTGTGCTTGCCAACCCATTACGGATAAAAAGCCGGAGCGAACCGGTTTTATGCCTGGGTATAACGTGTCATTATCGACTTTGAAATAAGCGGTCGCTGCAGAGCAAGCTTCCATCTTGACGCCCAAATTAATCAAACGAGCAATCTGAGCTTTAATTTTCGGCAAAACTTCAGCGTGTTGGAATTCGACTTCTTCCGAAGGTTTGGTCGTAATGAACTTCACCGCGCTGGAGATGAACACCACTCTTAAATTTGGTTTTACACCTTCTTTGAGCAAGTTTTTATGATTGGTCTCAATACCTTTCAGGTAAGCCAGCATGACGTTGGGGTTCGATTTCCTGACGTCATAAAGTGTATGGATTTCGGTGATGCCTTGGAGAGCTTCTTTATTGTCAAGTTCCTGAGCCTGAGCGGAAAGTGGCATAAGCGAAACCAAGCTCAATAATAAACCGCAGAAAAGTGTTGAATTAGTGCCGATACGCATCGTGTCCTCCTTTGGTTATGCCGATATTTTTATTGTTCTGATATGAACTCTATCACAAATTGTGTGAGAGGATTTATGCTAAAAACAGAAAATTGTTTTTGAGATAGAGGTCAAAGAAAATCTGCCAGGCTGGGTAAGTGAGCACTCTGACAGTAGAGTGCTCCATGTTTCTGAGGCTGGATCAGTTCGCAAAATCTTCCGGGTCGTAACCTAGGTTTGGCGCTAGCCAGGTTTCAGCTTTTTCAATGCTCCAGCCTTTACGTTGGGCATAGTCTTCTACCTGATCTCGACCTAAAGATCCGACACCGAAATATTTGGCATCAGGGTGCGCAAAATAGGTGCCGGAAACGGCAGCCGTTGGTGTCATGGCAAAGCTTTCGGTAATTTCAAGGCCGATAGCTGCGTCTGGTTTTAAGATTTCCCAAATAGTGCCTTTTTCGGTGTGGTCAGGGCAGGCAGGGTAGCCTGCTGCTGGACGAATCCCTTGATAGCGTTCTCGAATCAGGTCTTCATTGGTCAGTTCTTCATCAGCGGCATAAGCCCAGTCTTCTTTACGAACGATTTCATGTAATTTTTCGGCAAAAGCTTCAGCCAAACGGTCTGCCAAGGCTTTTAACATAATCGCATTATAATCATCATGCGCTTTTTCAAAACGCTCTACATGCTCGTCAATGCCGATACCGGCCGTGACGGCAAATAAGCCTACATAGTCTGCTACGCCAGTTTCTTTCGGAGCGATAAAGTCGGATAAGCAACCATTAGCACCGCCACGTTTTTTCTCGGCTTGTTGTCTAAGGTGATGAAGTTTGTGTATGACTTTAGTGCGAGTTT
The DNA here is from genome assembly GCF_000526715.1 of Hydrogenovibrio kuenenii DSM 12350. Classification (NCBI taxonomy): domain Bacteria; kingdom Pseudomonadati; phylum Pseudomonadota; class Gammaproteobacteria; order Thiotrichales; family Piscirickettsiaceae; genus Hydrogenovibrio; species Hydrogenovibrio kuenenii. Next base: position 175,287 of record NZ_JAGP01000001.1, read on the forward strand.
CATCGCTATAGATTTCTATGTCGTCACCCACGCGATTGGCAGGGTAGAAGCCATAAATCGCTTTGGCAGTAAGCCATTTCTCGTCGAGAATTTTTTGCAGCATGGCCTGTGCATCGGCAAAAAGTTTTTTCGCTTCTTCACCGACAACCTTGTCCTCAAGAATGCGAGGGTATAAGCCATGCAGTTCCCAAGATTGGAAAAAAGGTGACCAGTCAAAACGTTCAACCAGTTTTTCCAGTGGATAATCTTCTAGTACTTTTGTGCCCAAGAATTTAGGTTTTGTTGGGGTGTAATCTTGCCAAGCATCTAGTGTTAAAGATGGATTTTTACGTGCTTTATTGATGGAGATACGCTTGACCTGCTTGGCACGTGCCTTACGTTCTTCACGCACTTGCTCGTATTCAGCACGGATTTTGGCGGCGAAGTCAGATTTTAAGTCATTAGAAATCAGGCTTTGTGCCACGCCCACGGCACGTGAAGCATCTTTGACATAAACCACAGGGTGTTCATATTGTGGTTCGATTTTTACTGCAGTATGGGCTTTAGAAGTGGTGGCACCACCGATGAGTAGCGGTAAGTTCATGCCACGCTCTTTCATCAGTTTGGCGACATTGACCATCTCTTCCAGTGATGGTGTTATCAAACCGGAAAGACCAATGACATTCGCGCCTTGTTCGATGGCGGTATCAAGAATCTTTTCCGCAGGCACCATGACACCAAGGTCGATGACCTCGAAGTTATTACATTGTAGTACGACGCCAACAATGTTTTTACCTATATCGTGTACATCACCCTTAACGGTCGCCATCACGATTTTGCCTTGAACCTGCCCCGAAGATTTTTCCGCTTCCAAGAAGGGGTCAAGATAAGCAACAGCACGTTTCATCACGCGTGCGGACTTCACTACTTGCGGCAGGAACATTTTTCCAGATCCGAACAGGTCACCAACCACGTTCATGCCGTCCATTAATGGACCTTCGATAACATTAATCGGTGCGCCGAGCTTTTGGCGAGCTTCTTCGGTATCGTCTTCGATAAAATCGGTAATGCCTTTCACTAAAGAGTGTTCAAGGCGCTTTTCAACAGAAGCTTCACGCCAAGATAAATCGGCAACTTTGCTGGCAGCAGAACCATCACCGCGGAACTCTTCAGCCACTTCCAGCAGGCGTTCACCGGCTTCAGGGTCTTTGTTGAGAATTACGTCTTCGACAGCTAAACGTAGCTTCTCTGGCAGGTCGTCGTAAATCGCCATTTGTCCTGCATTAACGATCCCCATGTCCATACCTTCTTTGATGGCGTAGTAGAGGAATACCGAGTGAATGGCTTCGCGAACCGGATTGTTGCCTCGGAAGGAGAACGAGACGTTCGACACGCCACCGGAGATTTTTGCATAAGGTAGGTTTTGCTTAATCCAGGTGACGGCGTTGATAAAGTCCAGGCCGTAGTTGTTGTGCTCTTCAATCCCGGTGGCGACCGCGAAAATGTTCGGGTCGAAAATGATGTCTTGTGGCAGGAAGCCGACTTTTTCGGTCAATACTTTGTATGAGCGCGAACAGATTTCGATTTTACGTTCTAGGGTGTCAGCCTGACCGTCTTCGTCAAACGCCATGATAATGGCAGCAGCACCATATTTTTTAACCAGTTTGGCATGGTGGATAAACGCTTCTTCGCCTTCTTTCAGAGAGATGGAGTTGACGACCCCTTTACCCTGAATGCATTTTAGACCTGCTTCGATGACTTCCCACTTGGAGGAGTCGATCATAATCGGTACGCGGGACGCTTCCGGTTCGGATGCCAGTAAGTTCAGGAAGCGTGTCATACAGGCTTTGGCATCTAGCATGCCTTCATCCATATTCACGTCAATAATCTGTGCGCCGTCTTCTACTTGTTTAACGGCGATTTCAATTGCTTCATCGTAGTTGTCTTCGATAATCAGGCGTTTGAATTTTGCTGAACCTGTGACGTTATTTCGTTCACCAACATTGACAAACAAAGAGCTGTCGTCGATATTTAGTGGTTCTAAGCCGGACAAACGACATGCTGGTTTAATAGTTGGTAACTGGCGGCGAGGATGTTTTTGGGCGGCTTGAGCCATCGCGGCAACGTGATCTGGGGTGGTGCCGCAGCATCCGCCGATAATGTTGATCCAGCCTTTTTCTGCCCAAACAGCAATTTCCGCAGCCATTTGTTCTGGGGTTTCATCGTATTCACCAAATTCGTTAGGTAGACCTGCATTTGGGTGAATGGAAATATAGGTTTCGCAAACGCGACTGAGTTCTTCCACATAAGGGCGCAATTCTTCCGGCCCTAAGGCACAGTTCAAACCAACTGAAAGTGGTTCGGCATGTGCGACGGCATTATAGAAAGACTCTGTGGTTTGACCCGAAAGGGTACGACCACTCGCGTCCGTTATCGTACCGGAAAGCATAATCGGTACTTCATAGCCGACTTCGTCTTCTACTTCTTTCACGGCGAAAATCGCAGCCTTGGCATTGAGTGTGTCGAAAATGGTCTCAATCAGGATGGTATCAACACCGCCTTCTAATAAAGCATGGGTTGCCTGCTTATAAGTAATGACCAGTTCGTCAAAGGAGGTGTTGCGGAACCCTGGATCATTTACGTCAGGCGAAATAGATGCCGTACGGTTCGTCGGCCCCAAAACACCTGCAACAAAACGCGGTTTGCCATCTTCTTGCTCGGCAATGTCACAAGCCTCACGTGCTACTTTAGCAGCGGCCAGATTGAGTTCGGTGACGACTTCTTGCATGTCGTAATCGGCTTGTGCGATGGTGGTGCCGTTGAATGAGTTGGTTTCGACAATATCGACGCCATTGCGTAAGAACTGAAGGTGAATATCACGAATGAGTTTTGGTTGTGTGATGACCAAAATGTCGTTATTGCCTTTGATGTCCATGTGATAATCGGCAAAGCGAGTACCGCGAAACTCTTCTTCCGTTAGCTCCAAACCTTGAATCATGGTGCCCATTGCACCATCAAGAATTACGACACGTTCGTTAAGTAAGGATTTAAGTTGTTGGAGTCTTTCAGTTTTTGTTGTCATTTTGCCACTTAAATTAGGTCATCAATTAAAGCGCGTATTTTAACCGAATACTGAGAGACTTCCTAATCTTGCGTGTTGGTGAATAGATTAATTGATAAAATCTGCCAGGCTGGGGTAGATTGTTTATGCGTCTTTACACTTGCTTCTGTCGCGCGTTGCATTGCGGCTTTAAAGCGTGTCTGCTAATTTATGCAGATTGTTAAACATTAATTCTGATTCGATTTTTTCATGCTTGGAACTTTTTCAATTTTATTGCCGATTTTTGGTTTGATTGCGGCTGGGTTTATCAGTCGTAAAACCAAAGTAATGGGTGCAACTGCTGCCGGTGAGCTGAGTCGCTTTGTCGTTTGGTTGGCATTGCCAGCGTTATTGTTCGATATTATGGCGAACAGCCATTGGTCTGATCTATATTTACCCGACTTTATTAGTGTTTACCTAATTGGTTCAATGAGTGTTTTTGCGCTGGTTTTATTGTGGCGATTAAAGCAGGGGCATAAGCTTGCTGATGCAAGCATAGACAGCGTTTCTGCAGCATATTCTAATGCGGCGTATATTGGCTTTCCTTTGCTGCTTTTGGTGTTTGGTGCATCCAGCCATGTACCGACGACCATTGCCAGTATTATCGTAGTGAGTGTCGTTTTTGCCACAGCCATTATCTTGATAGAGGCAGGCTTACAGTCGGAAGTTTCTTTACACCTCAAGGTGCAAAAGGTGTTGAAAGCGGTGTTTCTCAATCCGTTGATTTTATCACCAATTGCTGGCGTGATTGTCGCAGCTGCATCCATTCATTTGCCGCAAAGTATCGAGACTTTTTTAAAGTTTCTTGGCAATGCAGCCAGTCCGGCGGCATTGGTGAGTTTGGGGTTGTTTTTGGCGGATGCCAAGGTAGCTTCCGGCCAGAGTTCGACTCAAAGTCGAGTCACGCCTTGGGTGCTGACGGCAATTAAGTTGATTGGTCAGCCATTGTTGGTGGCCTGGCTGGCACTAGGTGTGTTCGATATGGATCATGAGCTGGCGATGATGGCGATTCTGCTTGCAGCTTTGCCGACAGGAACCGGACCTTTCATGCTTGCAGAGTATTATCGACGAGAAGCCTTGGTGACTGCGCAAACGGTTTTGTATTCTACGCTTGCGTCTTTAATTACCTTGTCGGTGCTTCTCACTTTTTTCACTAAATAAGCTCGAAGTAGACTGGGGAGATGGTCTTACAGGTACTGCCACCAACGTACGGCAGGATCTTCAGCATGCATGGGACGGATAAAGCGTTCCACTTCTTTTTCTTTGCCCTCGTTGCTGTAAGCCATATTGTTACGGGCGAAGTTTTGCAGAATGCGTTCGCGCGATTGTTGCTCTTTGCCGTCTGTTAACCCAGGGTGATTTCGCAAGACAAAGTCTGGCTGGAAAAAGAAATAAGTGTAGTCGAATCCATAAGGATTTCGAGCGTGTTTTAATGGGTAGCAAGTTCCAAACGCGGTTAAGAATAAGCTTTCTCCTGCCCAAGAATATTTCCAGCCCTTAACTTCTATATCTTGTTGTAGGCAGTCCGAGTGCGTTGGATCGATTTTGTTGAGAGCGGATAAAAATTTGGCAACGGTTTGTGCTAGCTCATCGACGCTGTCACTGAAAGAAGCGGGCATACGCAATGCATAGCCTTTGAACTTTTCTTTTTTACCAAAGGTCATAAAACGGAAAAAACCTTCGGCAAAACGTTGAATGTTTTGTTCGAATGTCAGTTCATTATCCCATTCGTCTGCTCCCCAGTACTTGCCTGTTTGGGCAAAAATGCATTGAGTTTTGTCTACAGCACCCAAAAACTGTCGGTGTGTTGGCGAAAAGACGGGTTCATATTCATTTTCATCACGGGCAAATTTTTTCAATATCGGTAAACTGCCAGCCCAATGCGCTTCAAAGTCTTTTAGTTGCGAAGGGAAATTGACCGCCAACATAGCAAATAAACGGTTGGTAAGATTTTGAATGCTCTCTAAGTCGTTTTCCGGAATGGGATTTTGAATCTGTACCGATTGATAAAATGCAAGAGTGTCCGCCAGTTGTTTTAGAGTAGGTAGGATACTTTCGTGTGCATACTCATCTGCGAATTCAGGTTTTTGACAATGGTTTAACAGGCGATCGGGAAGTACATAATAACGATAAGCTGTTTGCAAAATGACAAAGCTCAAAAGTGACTTAGTGGATTGATCCTTCCAATTGCTGTATTGCTCCATCTGTTCAATAAGATAGTGGATAAGATTGATGGTTGTTTTATCGTTAAGCTGTAGGTGTTGCTCAGTGGCAAAAGCTTCAGCACGTCTTTGCGCTATTACGAATTGTTTGAGTAAATTCAACACTTCCACACGTCCTTAAAATTCTAGGTTTAGTTGCTAAGGCGGTGGCGCATCCATGTTCCTATGCCTAATCATTTACCTGGTTGTTCTGTTGGCGGCGGGAATGATATCGAAATTCACTGATATTGTATATAAACCATATTAATTTTATGGTTTTATTGAGCTGGTTTGAAACAAAAAACAAATAAGAGTTGTTGCTCTTAAGTCACCGCCGTTGGTTTTGTCTGTTTTTGGGGCCATTTTCAACGTTTTTACCTGCTTTTGCAACCTAACTCAAAGTGTGCAATCTGTTATAATTCGCGCTTTATAGTTAAGTTTTTAAGTTATCTTCAATGCTTTGTCAGGTTTTCCCCGAGAGTTATGAGGCACAATTAACCGACAAGAAAAATCGGTTACAGGTGCTGATTCCCCATTTACAAAAATTATCAATTTTTGAGTCGACGCCTGCGCATTACCGTGCGAGAGCGGAGTTTCGCGTGTGGCATGAAGGAGATGAAACCTTCTACATCATGTTTGATTCCGAAACCAAGGAAAAAGTGCGAGTCGATCGTTGTCCTATGGCGCTAGAGTCCATCGATGCTTTAATGCCGAAACTGATGCAAGCAATTGAGCAGATGCCGGTTTTACGTCAAAAGTTGTTTCAGGTCGATTTTCTAGCTACTTTAAGTGGCGAGATGCTGGTCACGTTGATTTATCGCAGATCCATTGCCGAAGATGAAGCGTGGCTTAGTGCCGCGGAGGCTTTGAAAGCAGATTTGGGCGTTACATCAATTATCGGGCGAGCACGTAAACAAAAAATCCTGCTTGATCAAGGCTATGTGACTGAGCAATTGAAGGTTGATGATAAAACCTTTATTTACCAGCAGGTAGAAAACAGTTTTACTCAACCGAATGCTGGTGTTGCGCAAAAGATGCTGCATTGGGCAAGACGCATGGCGAAAAGCTATGTTGACCCGCAAACGGATTTGATTGAGCTTTATTGCGGTAATGGAAACTTTTCCATTGCCTTGTCGGAGCACTTTAACCGCGTGTTGGCCACCGAGATTTCCAAAACGTCGGTGCAATCGGCGCAGTTCAATATTGCAGCCAATCAGGTAGAAAACTTGGTGGTGGTGAAGATGGCTGCGGAAGAGATTTCGCAAGCATTGCAAGGACAGAGTTTTAACCGCCTCGCAAATGTCGATTTGGCGAGTTATGACTTTAAAACAATTTTTGTAGATCCACCAAGAGCAGGTTTGGATGATTTGACGCGTAGCATGGTCGTTGAGTTTGATTACATTATTTATATCTCCTGCAATCCGGAAACTTTGGCAAGAGATTTAGTGTCGATTGAGAAAACGCACGAGATCGTTGAATCAGCATTGTTTGACCAGTTTCCGTACACGCACCATATCGAAAGCGGTGTGTTTTTGAGAAAGAGATAGAAGCAAGAAGGATTAAAAATGACTTTGGCATGGATTGGCGCTTTGTTTATTGGGGTGAGTTTAGGGTTGCTAGGTTCTGGCGGCTCAATTTTGACTGTTCCAGTACTCGTTTATTTGGTAGGGCAAGAGCCAAAAGTTGCTATGGCCGGGTCTTTGTTGATTGTTGGTCTTATTAGCGTCTTTTCGGTAATGACCTATGCGCGTCACAGTTTAATTCAATGGCGTACGGTGATGTTGTTTGGTGTGCCTGGAATGCTTGGTGCATTTATCGGTGCTTGGGCAGGACATTTTGTATCGAGTGTTTTTCAGATGTTGGTGTTTTCGGTATTACTTTTGTCGGCATCTTATTTGATGTTCAAGCCTGTAAAGGTGGGAGATGCCGATAAGCCGCATGCTGAACGTGCGTTGTACAAAATTGCTTCCGATGGCTTATTGGTCGGTATGGTAACTGGGTTGGTTGGAGTAGGCGGCGGTTTTTTGATTATTCCTGCTCTGGTGTTGCTAGGTGGATTGCCGATGCGTCTAGCTGTGGGAACCAGTCTTGCTATTATTGCGATGAATTCTTTTGTCGGTTTTGCTGAGCATTTACGCGTGTTAGATGAGCGTAATTTGGCATTGGACTGGCGTGTACTGTTCGTTTTTGCTATTATTGGTATAGCGGGGAGCTGGGTTGGTAAGTATGTTAGCCAACGCGTTGATCAGGAAAAGTTAAAAAGAATTTTTGCGGTATTCCTGGTTTTAATTGGCGCATTTATTTTGTATAAAAACATTCCTGCGCTTTTCTAGTCCATTTTTGACTTAAATTGATGAAGGGCTCAATCAGGAGCGCTTCATTAAAAGCCAAAGTCGAATTTCAAATCAATAGAATCTTTTTTCTGAAAGCTATCAGTCGGTAAACTCAGCGTTTGTTCAAGCAATTGAGAGTTGGATTGATAACTGAAGCTTACGCCAAAGCTTTTCCAGTTTTGTCTTGAGTAGCGTACACCAAGGCCAAATTGGATTTGGGTTTTGTTAAACCGGTTGCTCTCAATATAGTTGGGATTGAAAGAAGTCGCAGGATTCTCGTCATACCCCAACCCTACCTTAGCAAAAGGACGAAAACGTTCGTTGGAAACATCAATTGCATGACCAAAGTTTGCAAAGGCCGAATAGGATTTTGGATTTAGTATGGTTTGTGATGGATCAATACGCGTTTTCAGCGCTTTCATATCCAACTCCAAGTCAAACCAGTTGTTGAGTTGATAGTTTGAAAATGTACTGATTTGTCCAGTGGTTTGCTGTTGGTAAAAGTAATTTGGTGAGTCGTTTTGCTTGTTTTTTTGCGCTTTGCTTTGCTCGGCAATCGAAAAATCTAGACGTGTCATATCGTCCGCTGCCCAGCTATAAGTAGTTGCAAGGCATCCTCCGAGAAAAGTTGCGGCGATTAACAGCGACAGTTTTTTCATACGTTTGTGCTGAGGAGCAACAAGGGGGAGGGACAACATTTTCAAAATACTTTTTAGTTTATGGATGTCCATTGTAGAAGTCTAAGGTGAGAATTCAATGAAATGTTGATCGCAAAAAATAAAAAATACAACCTGTTGCGAAATAGCAACAATTTTAAGGACTTAGGAAATGTTATTACTTACTATTTGTAAGGTTTTATGGCTAAAAAGGGTAGAAACGAATGGCTCCATTTTTTGCGCCATCTCTTGCAACCCAAGTCCCTTTACCCCAGCCTGGTAGATTTTGTATGGCAATGGCTTCAGGGTTCCCTCTATCGGTTGGTAAGATCAGCTTTTCATGTAATGGCGAAAAAGTGGTTTTGCCTGACCAATCATAAAGCACAAAACGCTTGGGTGTTTCATTGACGGCGCCAGCTAGGAGAACAAAAGAATTGTCAGTCGCTTGCATATCTCTGATGCCCAATCCTTGCAAGTTAACAAGTAAGAGTTTGCTTTTGCTTACTTTGAAGGCATTTCGATCTAACGTTAACTTTAATATAGGGGTTAAATTGCCTCTTAATACAGGGCCTCGAAAGCCGACATAAAGCTGAGTTTTACCTTTATGTGAGCGCACGGCCAAGCCTTCAATATCAATACCATTTTCTTTACTGGGGATTGCCAAGAACGGAGCGAGAATAGGTTGGTTATGAAGGTTGCCTAGCAGGCTGATTTTATCGATATGCGCCGCTTTAAGCTGTTTATTTAGCTCTATACGAAAAAGAACTCGACGATCCGGTTCATCAATAATCGGCGTGATACGGTTGAGGTTTTCTTTTGTCTTCAAAGAGGCTTTGAGTTTTTTGCGTTTTTTCGAATGTGACCCTATAGCGTAAAGATAAGGGCTTTGCCAGGCCAGTGCTTCCAGGTCAAACTCCTTGATTTTGGTATGCGTTTGATTAAGGTCTATTACGCCGTTGGGCGTTGCTAGATAGCCATCTTTTGATTTAGGAAGAATTTGGATTTTTGTCCCTTCATCGGTGGCGAGAGCCAAAAAACGGTCGGTTTTTACCATGCCACTGATATTGTCAGGATCAATGGATAGTGAGCCAATAATAGAAAGCTGGGGTGTTTGGCTTGATGCCAATGTGGATTGAGACAGAGTGCTGAGCAATAACAGGCTGACGATTAACCAAGCGTTAGATTGGCGAGATAGAAACTTAGTAAAAAAATTAGCCATAGCAAAGTGTTCCAAAAGTTTCATCAACCACTTGTCGTTTTTGTATGATAAGAATCATAACAGAGAAGCTGAATTCGTCATCGAAAATCTGCCGATCCTATTTGCATGATTAAGGAAGTAAGTTGCACTATGAAAATATTATCACTCAATATTGGGCAAAAGCGTCCTTATCCTTGGCGCAATGGAACAGAATCCGCCATTTTGAAGAGTCCAGTAGAAGGTCAAGTTGAAATCACACCAACAGGATTGGTGGGCGATGAACAAGCTGACTTTGGCGCGCATGGTGGTGAAGATAAAGCGGTGCTGTGCATTCCTCAAAGCAATTATGCATTGTTTGAAATTCATCAGGGGTTTGGGTTTCTGGGTGAAAACCTAACTTTATCTGATGTGGATGAAACCCAAATTCAACTCGGCGATCAAATGAAAATAGGCGAAGTCGTTTTGGAAGTAACGCAGCCGCGTTCACCTTGTTGGAAGCTGAATGAGATTACGCAAGACCCGCAGTTTTTAAAGCGCTATGCAGAGAGTGGTCGGGTTGGTTTTTATTGTCGTGTACTGAATACGGGTAAGTTAGAAATTAATGACTCGGTCTCTTTGCGCCATCCTGAACCGGCAGCGGATCATCCAGCGATTTCTATTCAATCATTATTTTTGGCAAAACATCGTGTACAAACGCGCAATGCGCAAACCGGTGATATGGATTTGTTGGCACTTGCCGTTCAGCATCCAGCACTTTCAGATGCCTGGCACAGAGAATTGACTAAATTATTAGATCAATAATTTTTTGGCTAAATATTTTCGTCTAGCGTGCCTTCGCCATGCCCTTGACCCTCTTTGTTTCCTTTTCGGTGTGTTACTGTATCTAAGTCAGGTCCTTCTAAGGTATAGGCTTGGGCAAAGCCTCGCACAAAGTTAATTGAATTTGGTTGTAACTCAAATAAGTGGAAATCACTTAAGGTTTGTAGGAAATCAATCATTTCTCCCAATCTATCGGACATTTTGGGCAATACAGTATTCCAAGTTTCTGAATCTCTGGCGATAATTTTTCCGCTCGCTTTCACGGTTGCGCGCTTGCGAGCGAATAGATTTTCAGCACTTTGTTCATCTTCAATAAACAGCAGGCTAACAGCGGGGTTTTTATAAAGGTTTTGCGTGTGGTTTGCTAGCTCAGAAATCAAAATATAGTAACAGTGATTGTGCACCAGAACAGGAGCATAACTGGCTTCAGGCATGTTTTCGCTTGATAGCGTTGCTAAAACAGCGGAGCGGTGTTCGCTTATAAATGCCATGCAATCCTGATAAACGGATGCAAGTGGCTTTTTCTCTTGTTCTTGCGCCACCTTAGTTCTCCTTAGAAAGTTATGTGAATCATCATTTTAGGTAAATGCCAGTGATATTTCATCATGCAAACCATGACAAATTCTTGAAGCACATGATTTATCTGGTGGGTATTTATTTGAGTGCCTGGAATGAGCTCGGTTACAATGCATTTAATTCTAAAATTTCATTTGTATACTAATTTGAACCTATGACAACGTCAACGCAAGGTTTGCGAGCCTTTCCCAAAACTCTATTGCTTGTATTATCGGCGACTTTATTGGCTGTCTGCCTCCTGTCATTAATAACCGGATCAATGCAGTTATCAGCTTTACAGGTTTGGTCGAATATCTGGTCGACAAGTGATCAAACCGCGCATTTAGTGATAATGGATATTCGGTTTCCCAGAGTTTTGTTGGGTGTGATGGTTGGTGCGGCACTGGGGATTTCAGGTGCCGTCATGCAAGGGTTGTTTCGCAATCCGCTTGCCGATCCAGCTCTGGTCGGGGTTTCAAGTGGTGCAGCCCTGGCAGCGGTAACCGTGATCGTGCTAGGAGGCACTTGGCTACAATCCTGGACGGGTTGGTTGCACTCGTTAGCGATTCCAGTGGCAGCATTTCTCGGTGGAATATTGGTGACCATTATTATTTTCCGCTTTTCGACACGTAATGGCCGAACTGATGTTGGTTTGATGTTGTTGAGCGGTATCGCCATTAATGCCATTGCGGGTGCGGCAACAGGCTTACTGACTTATGTTGCCAGTGATGAAGCGCTTCGTTCGTTAACCTTTTGGAGCATGGGCTCGCTCGCGAGCGCTACTTGGCAGGACGTTGTGATTGTGACAGTACCAACCTTGTTGGCGTTGGTGATATTGCCGTTTTTTGCCCGTTCGCTGAACAGTTTTTTGATGGGGGAGTCGGTTTCTTATCAAAGCGGTTTTAACGTTAAGCAGCTTAAACGAGTGACCATTGGTTTGACGGCGTTGGCTGTGGGAGCTGCAGTTTCCGTGAGTGGCTTGATTGGTTTCGTAGGTTTGGTTGCACCGCATTTGGTTCGATTGGTTTTGGGGCCAGATCATCGCTGGGTGATTCCCGGTAGTGCTTTGATGGGCGGTATGCTGGTATTGTTATCCGATATTCTGGCAAGAACCCTGTTATCACCGGCAGAACTACCGATTGGCATTTTAATGTCAGCCATTGGCGGTCCGTTTTTCCTTTGGTTGTTGGTAAAAAACCGTTCTCGTATTGGGTTATGAAACGGATGGATAAGGTAAGCAAATGTTAAAGGCTATCGATTTAAAACTGACTCTGGAGTCGAAGACTATTTTGAATTCGGTCTCTATTGAGTTGCAGCCGAGACAATTGATTGCCGTTTTGGGGCCGAATGGTGCTGGAAAATCAACCTTGTTGAAATGTTTATCTGGTGAGTTGTCTCCTCATAGTGGAGAAGTGTTGATGGATTCAGATCCATTGCATGTGCTTTCTACTGAAACCTTGGCTTTGCGTCGTGCCGTAATGCCGCAGTCTGTACAGTTGGATTTTCCGTTTACGGTGACAGAAGTGGTGGAAATGGGGCAGCGTTATGCCTTGTCCAGTATTGAGTTACAACAAATGGTCGAACAATCACTCAGTATGTTTGATGTACAGCATTTGAAAACGCGTAATTATTTGACGCTGTCAGGCGGCGAACAGCAACGCGTGCAGTTGGCTAGAGTGGTCGGACAACTTTTGTCAGCTATGCAGTTTCAAAAGACGGTGCCAGGTTATTTGTTACTGGATGAATGTACGTCTAGTTTGGATTTGTCTCATCAACATTTGGTCTTTAAGGTCGCTCGCCAATTGGCAGATCATCATGGTATGGGCGTGTTAATGGTTTTACATGATTTGAACTTGGCATCGCAATATGCTGATCAACTGGTGTTGATGAAACAGGGGCAGGTTCATTATCAAGGCTCTCCATTAGAAGTTTTAAACGAAGAAATTGTGGAAGCTATTTATGATTTTTCAGTTCGTGTACTTCCACCAACGGAAGGTGTTAGCGACTGGCCGTTGGTTTTACCTATGAAGGACTAAAATCTACCAGGCTGGGGTAGAGGTAAAGATACCCAGCCTGGCAGATTTTACAAACCGTTTGCGGTAAAATATGCGGATTAAATGAAATGAAGCCTGTTATGTCAGAATCCTTGTCTGTTGAATCCTCCGTTGAAAAATTGTCAGAAGTGGCTGCCGAAGCAATTTCGGACGCTGACGCAATGGATTCAAGCACATCTAAACTATCCAAAAAAGAACGTACCAAAGACTGGATTGTGCCACCTAAGTCAATCCTAAAGCTGGTTGGTCGTGCGATTGCACAATACAAGATGATTCAGGAAGGCGATCACGTCTTACTGGGTTTATCTGGCGGTAAAGATTCCTTGGCGTTATTGGCGGTATTAAAGCATTTGCAACGTCATTCTCCGGTGAAGTTTGAGTTGGCGGCCTGTACCATTGATCCCGAAATTCCTGGTTTTGATCCTTCGCCACTAAAAGCTTGGGTAGCCGAGAAAATGGGTATCCCGTATTTTTACGAGGCAGAAGATTTGGTTGCACTGGCAGATGCGCACATGAAGGGCAATTCGTTTTGTAGTTTCTGTGCGCGTCAAAAGCGCGGTAAGCTTTATACCGTGTGCCGTCGAGAAGGTTATAACGTATTGGCATTGGCGCAACACTTGGATGATTTGGCGGAAAGCTTCATTATGTCTGCATTCAATGCGGGCGAGCTGCGTACGATGAAAGCGCACTATCTGAATAATGAAAAAGACATTCGTATCATTCGCCCTTTTGTGCGCGTTAGAGAAAATCAAACGCGAGAATTTGCCAAATCTGCAAATCTGCCGGTGATTCCCGATAATTGCCCGGCATGTTACGCCAAGCCACAGGAACGTCAGCGCATGAAAGAACTGTTGCTGGACGAAGAAAAGCATAACAAACACCTCTATGCGAACCTCTGGACGGCAATGCAGCCATTAATAGCGGATGACAATCATGCTGGTGAAGCGGATTTGAGGAAAACAGATGGCTAAGTACGCGAAGATGGATTGGCAAGGTCGCGTTTTTATTGGCCTGTTAAAATTCTTTTCCTGGTTTTCGTTGCCAATAAATCACCGCTTAGGTGCTGGTATCGGTTATTTGCTTTGGTGGTTGCCCGAGTCTGTTAGCGGCGCAAAAAGAGTTACTCGAATTAACCTGCAAACAGCCTATCCTCAATTAGCACCGGGTGACATTCAATCTTTGGTGAAACAACATTTGATTCAACTGGGCAAGACGGCGACTGAGTTAGGTCCATTGTGGTTGTGGGAAAAAGGCAAAGTCTTATCGTTGATAAAACAGGTTAGTGGTCAGAATGTTTTGGATAAAGCTTTTGCTCAAAAAAGAGGCGTTATTGTTATTTGCCCGCACCTTGGGAGCTGGGAAATTATTGGCCTTTATTTATCTAATCGGTATGAAACCACCAATTTGTATGAGCCACCGAACATAGTATCTCTTGAAGGTTTTATTGTTGATGTGCGCGGTCGTACAGGAGCCAAGTTGGCACCGACGGATCGTAGTGGTGTGATGAAATTGATTAGAGCACTTAAAAAAAATGAAGTTACTGGTATTTTACCGGATCAAGATCCAGGTGAAGTCGGTGGGGTTTATGCACCTTTTTATGGACACCCCGCTAGAACCATGACTTTAGTCTCTAAACTCACAGCAAAAACAGGTTGTGAGTTGGTCTATATGTCAGCAGAACGCTTGCCAAATGGTGAAGGTTTTCATATTCATATTTTGCCTGCGGATAAGCAAGCAATAGCTGCGCAAGATGATTTGACGGCAGCGACTGCGTTGAATGCTGGTATTGAACATCTAATCGAAATAGTTTCAACGACGCAATATCACTGGAACTACAAACGTTATCGTCACCCACCTGAAGGTGTTAAAGACATCTATAAACGCGAACCATAAAGCTAAAGCCATCAAGTTTTTGATTTGGTTTTTTTGAAAGTTAGTAATGTCACACCAAGCGTCACCAAAATCATACCGATAGCATGATAGACCGTAAAGGGCTCGTGCAGAATCCAGATAGCAAGGAAGATAGTCATAATTGGGCCGAGTGTGCCGATGATACCGGTTTGTGCTGGGCCAATGCGACGGATAGCTTCCGCAATCATAAAGCTTGGAATGACCGTGCTGAAAACCGCTAAGAGAAACAGCCACAACCAAGCCTCTTCAGTAGTCGTCAATGCGGAAAAATCGAAGAAGGTAAAGTAGTACGCCAGTACAAATAAGCTGGAAGCTGTCATTGCCAAGCTGGTAAACCACAAGCTGCCGATAGCGGTAATGACTTGTTTTCCGAACAGCACGTAAATAGAAAAACTCAGTGCCGCTAAGAATACAAATAGCGTTCCCCAAATCGTTTCATTTCCAAAAACATCCAATTCTTCAATAAACACCACCCAAAGTCCGGTGTAGGTAATGATTAACGAGAAAATTACTTTGCGCGTCAGGGGCGTTTTAAAAAATATGGCACCGAGAATGGCTGTGATGATTGGGTAGGTGAATAGTGTCAACCGTTCCAATTGAGCAGTGATGTATTCAAGACCTTTTAAGTCTAGCCAAGACGATAGGAAATATCCCATGAATCCAAGGACTAGAATGCTGACAAAGCGATTTTTGAGCTCATTTCTGTGTATTGGTTTATAGCGTATTAGCCAAATAATGATGCCCAGATAAATAGGTAAAGAAATTGCCATGCGCAGCATCAGTACGCTATCGGTGTTGAGCCCTTGTGCATAAGCGAGCTTGATAAAGATGGACTTTAAAGAAAATAAAGCAGTACCGAAAATGGCGAGTAAAAAACCGACCAACAGTTGCGGTGATTGCAGTTGCATCATGAAGCTTCCAAACGACGGTAAACGTAAGATAAGAGTGAAATGCCAGTTTATGCTATCCCCAGCCTGGCAGATTTTTCTACGTTAAGGCTTAAAGATTAATTCAACGGCTTTTGCCCAATATACCATGCCTGACGTGTTGTTTTGGAGTTTTTGTCATCATGGTTGGGAGCTGCTGTGTTGGCTAGCGTGGGCAATAAACCTTCGCCATAAACTTCGGTCACAAGTGACGGAAACGCTTTGCCGAGTTCGGAAGATTTAAGATAAAAGTTTGGGTTGCTGGGTGCATTGTCTTGAATCGGACCCAAATAGGTTTGGTAAAAAAGTTTACCGCACGGTTTGAGGGCTTGTTCAATTTGAGGAAACAATTGTCGATTTAAATAAAAGCTGACGGTAATTACATCAAACTGTTGGTAAGGCAACAGCATTTGATCCAAATCGCATAGAGTTGGTTTAATGGGTAGACGATTAACTGCTGCCCAGTTATTCAATTCGGTCAAAGCTATATCTGAAATATCCCAAGCTTCAACGCTTAGACCACATTGCGCCATAAAGCGTGCATTACCACCAAGGCCGCAAGCTAGGTCAAGCGCCTTTCCTTTTAGAGGAAGCTGTTCTGGGTGCTGGCGTAATACCCAAGCCGGTATGACAGGTTGCTTTGGATCATGGTTTAGGTATTTTTGATCCCATTTTTCTGCGGTATTCATAAGTGTGGTTTATTTTCTCCAGAATGCAGCAGTAAAGAGCACGAGCAGAGTGAATATTTCCAAACGACCTAGCAACATCGCAAAGGTTAATACCCATTTCATAGGAGATGTAAGGGTTTGGTAGTTGGTTGAAACATCACCCAAGCCTGGACCAAGGTTGTTGATGGTGGCAGCAACGGCCGAAAATGCGGTGACTTGATCCATCCCAAGCATCATCAGAAGAACCATCAGGCCGATGAATGAAACCACGTAAAGTGAAAAGAATCCCCAAACGGCACTAATAACTCTATCTGGCACCGCTTTCCCATTGAGTTTAACTGGCATAATGGCGTTTGGATGCAATAGACGTTTTATTTCTCGGCTACCTTGTTTGGCTAGCAAAATAAAACGGATGACTTTCATGCCCCCTGCGGTTGAACCAGCAGAGCCACCGATAAAACTCATGAAAATAAACATGACAGGTAAAAATGCCGGCCAGATGGCGAATTCGGCATTGGTAAAACCGGTCGTTGTGGCAATAGAAATGGTTTGGAAAGCTGCATAACGTAACGATTCTGTCCAATCGGAGTAGAAACCTTTGTAGTGCAAGTAAAGGGTGCTGATTGCGATACCAATAAGCAAGATGCCGGTATAGACTTTAAACTCTGGATCACTCAAATAAGGTCGATTCGACATGTTTCGGAAAGCTGTAAAGTGTAGGGCAAAGTTAATCCCAGCTAGGTACATGAAAACCATTGCTACAATTTCGATATCGACATTATTGTAATAGCCAATACTTAGATCATGTGTAGAGAAACCGCCGATGGCTACGGTCGAAAAGCTATGTGCAAAAGCATCAAACCAGTTCATGCCTGCCACCCAATAAGCAAAGGCACAAGCGAGCGTTAGCCCTAAGTAGATTAGCCAGAGCGCTTTTGCGGTTTCGGAAATACGCGGCGCTAATTTGGAGTCTTTAACCGGGCCAGGTGCTTCGGCACGATATAGCTGCATCCCCCCAATACCAAGCATTGGAAGAATGGCAACGGCCAAAACGATAATCCCCATACCACCGAGCCATTGGAGTTGTTGGCGATACCAGAGAATAGCGTGAGGAAGTGTATCTAGCGAGGTCAGTACGGTTGCCCCAGTGGTTGTTAAAGCTGAGAAAGACTCAAAAATGGCATCCGTTGGCGGCATAAAAGTATTGGATGCAAAATACATTGGAATCGCCCCAGCGAAACCCAGTGCCGTCCAGAAGATAACCACAATTAAAAAGCCGTCACGAATTTTTAGCTCATGGTGATTATTACGTGTTGGATACCACATAATCACGCCTAATAAGAAAAGGCCAATCATAGATTTGATAAAGTCATCTAGACCACCATCTTGATAGACTAAGGCAATCAGAATAGGCGGTATCAGCGTTAAGCTGAACACCATTAAAAGTAAGCCAACAATTCTTAGAATGAGTTTAGTGTGCATTATTTTCGGACTTATATGTTTAGAACCAGCTGGTTCTTTCTTTTGGCGAGAAGATTTCTGCAACTTCTTTCGCGCGAGAACGGTCGGTCAGAAACAGGACTACATGGTCTTCTGCCTCAATAACAATGTCTCGATGAGCCATCATGACCTGATCTTCTCGAATGACACATCCAATGGTGATGTCCATTGGCCAGTCAATTTCTCCAATGGGCTTACCAATGATTTTTGAAGTGTTTTCGCTTCCATGCACGATGACTTCCATTGCTTCGGCAGCACCGCGTCTTAGTGTAAATGCTTTGACGGTATCACCTTGACGCATATAGTGTAGTAAATGACTGGTGGTAATTTGATCTGCTGAGATGGCGACATCAATACTGTTTAGGTGAATTAAATCAATATAGGATTGATTGTTTACAAGCGCGATAACACGCTTAACACCGAGTTTTTTCGCCAGCATGCCGGAGATAATATTTGCTTCATCCGAATTGGTGACAGCAAGGAAAAGGTCAATTTCATCAATATTTTCTTCAATAAGAAGGGATTTGTCGGCGACGTCACCATGAATAATGATGGTTTCATCCAGCGTTTCGGCAATGGTTCTGGCGCGCTCTATATTGTGGTCCACAATTTTGACTTGATGCTGTCTTTCAAGCTCTTTTGCAAGGTTGTAGCCGATATTTCCACCACCTGCGATCATAATGTTACGCGATGGACGTAGTTTGTAACGACGCAATTCTTCTACAATGGCTGGAATGGCGCTAGGCACAGCCATAAAGAAGACTTCGTCATCTTCACGTATTTTCGCACTTCCAACGGGCATCACAACTTCACCTTTTCGGTAGATGGCAACAATGCGTGTCTCGATACCTGATGGAAGGTGGTTTTTGATGTCTCGAATTTCTTTATCGACCAGTAAGCTTCCCGAACGGACTCGAATGGCGACGATTCGTACTTTTGAGTCGGCGAAATCTACAACCTGTAAAGAACCAGGGTAGGCGATTAACTGAAGGATGTAATCTTTTACCAGGCTTTCTGGGCTGATGAGCATGTTAATTGGAATGGCATCGGTGTTTTGATTACGGTCGAATAATTCTGGGTGATTTAAAAAGCTTGGACTACGAACGCGAGCGATTTTTGTCGGTGTTTTGTGCATGACATGTGCCAACTGGCAGGCAACGATATTGGTGTCATCGTTTTGCGTGGTGGCAATTAGCATATCGGCATCTTCGATACTTGCCTGTATCAGCACGTCTGGATCCGATGCATGACCACTAATTGTTCGTATATCAAGGCGATCTTGAAGCTGTTGCAGACGACTTTGGTCTAGGTCAACGACGGTAACATCGTTGTTTTCGTCAGAGAGGAGTTCGGCTAGTGACGTACCGACTTGCCCGGCGCCTAAGATAATGATATTCATAATTATTACAATTCGTTCATGTATTTATTTCGGGTTTTTCGGATCGATATTGAGCATTTTCAACTTGCGATACAAGTTGGTGCGCTCCACGCCTGAGAGTTTTGCGGTTTCAGTAACATTACCGCTGGTTTCTCTCAGCATTTGACTCAAATAAGCGGCTTCAAATCGTTCTTTCGCCTGTTTTAAATTCATAGAAGTATCCACTGTCGCCAAGGATGAGCTACTTTCTTGCCTATTACTTTCCAGCAGTTTTTTTACTTCGGTATCCGTGACTTCGCCATCACCTAAAATTAATAGGCGTTGGATGCAGTTTTTCAGTTCTTTAAAATTGCCTGGCCAACTATATTGGCGCAAAACGTTTTTTGCAGACAAGTCGAATTCTCGATAGTTTAAGCCTTCCGTCGACAAAAAGAAATCGACAAAGTAATCAATCAGTTCAGGAATATCTTCCGTATGTTGTCTGAGCGAAGGCACATAGACTGGCATTACATTTAAGCGATGCATCAAGTCTTCTCTGATGATTCCTGATTTAATCAATTCAGTAGGGTCAACTTCGGACAGTGCAATAACTCGGACATTGAGCTGAATTTTTCTATCAGATCCTAAGCGAGTATAGCTATTGTGGAAAATAAGTTGCGCCAAGCAATCTTGCCCTCTATCGCTCAAGGCTTCTAGGTTGGAGATAATTAAAGTACCGCCATCGGCACGGTCGAACTCACCTCTGAATATTTGGCCGTTTGTTTCTTCTCCAATCAAGAGACGTTCTTGATCATCAAAGTCTGTACCGTTGATTTCGACTATTTTATGATCTTTGCGGTCGCTTAGTTTGTGAACGGCTTCCGCTAGTCGGTGCTTTCCTGTACCTGATTCGCCCACAACTAATATTGGCATGGTGTATTTTGCCAGGCGCTTAATGGTACTTCTCAGTTCGTTAATCACTTTACTTTTGCCAACAGGCAAAATTTGATCAGGGATTTTTTGTTTAAGGTGTCGGTTTTCCTGATGGAGTTGGATGTGCTCCATCGCTCGTTCAGCGGTAATGAGTAGCTTGGCAAGAGATAAAGGCTTTTCAAGGAAATCGTAAGCGCCAAGTTTAGTGGCTTCAATCGCAGTTTCGATTGTACCGTGGCCTGACATCATAACAACGCAGCTGTTTTCCAGAACTTGCTCGTCGATCATTTGTTTGAGCAATGTAATGCCGTCAATATCTGACATCCAAATGTCGAGAAAAATCAAATCCGCTGATTGTTCCCGCCAAGCTTTTTGCGCTTGTTGACCGTTGGCGGCGGTGGTTACTTGATAGCCTTCTTCTGTGAAAATTTCTTCCATCAGATTACGAATATCTTTTTCGTCGTCAATAATCAGAATTTTGCCGGGTTTCATGTGTTCTCGTTTACCTGATTTTACCTAGGCTTAAAGGTTCGGGTTTAAGGGCAAGGTAATGATAAATTTGGTTCCCTGTTCTACATCTGATTTTACCTGAATTTTTCCCAGATGTTCATCAACAATTTTTTTCACAATGGCTAACCCTAACCCGGTTCCTTTCGGCTTGTTGGTGGCGTAGGGTTCAAAAATCCAGTTGCGGGTTTTTTCCGCAATACCTGGACCATTGTCACTGACACTGATTTCTACCTGTGTTTCTTGACAATGTGTGGTGACCAGAATTAGAGGTTGTTCAGTTTGTTCGGTTGCTTCTATGCCATTTTTAATCAGGTTGTGTAGTAGTTGGCGTAGTTTGGCAGCATCCGCTTGGATAATACCGCAATGTGAATCTATATCATAACGAACCTGCCAATTGGCTTTGGGGTCTTGGTACATACTGGTGATGTCTTTAATGAGGTCGTTAAGGTCAAATCGGCTTAGTTCCAGATCTGGGGTATCTGCGTATTCGGTAAAGGCTTGTACCATGTTTTGCATTGCATCAACCTGCTCAATGATGGTATCGGTCATGCGATTAAGGAGCTTTTGATCGCCATCATCGAGTTTGTCTGTAAGTTTGTAATTGAGACGCTCGGCAGAGAGTTGAATCGGGGTTAGCGGATTTTTGATTTCGTGAGCAAGGCGTTTGGCGACATCGCTCCAGGCTGCATGGAGTTGAGCTTGAACCAGCTCGGTAATGTCTTCGATAACAATAACGTAACCACCCAGTTTTTGATCCAAACTGGGAAGGGTTGAACCATGTATTTGCAGGATTTTTTCACCTTCTTTGCAGTTAAAAGAGAGTTGTTCACTCCATGGCTTATCGGACTTGTCGAAAATCGGGAAAACTTCGTCAAAAAAATAATTTAAATGTTGGTTGCCGTCAAACGCCAGTACTTCTTTTAATGGTTTGCCCAGATGTTTAAACAGGTCGGCATTCAAAATCTGATTAGTGGCATCGTTTATGGTTTTTAACCGCATATTCTTATCAAGCGTCAAGACACCACTTTTTAGGTTTTTGATAATCGCTTGTAAATAGAGTTTTTGTACTTCGGTTTGTTGATGACCGAATTTGATTTCATTTCGTGCTCGGGCGATCTGCTGAATCATATCGTTAAAAGATTGAATCAATTGGCCCATTTCATCATTTTGTTCAATGGGCATGGCAATGGAGTAATCGCCTTCGGCAACGGCCTTCGTTCCTTTTGCTAGAGTTTGTAGCGGGCGCACCATGTTTTCAAATACCTGAATGATAAAGAGTATGGCACTTACCATGGTGAGGAATAAAAGGAGTGTTAGTACAACGGTAAAACTGGTTTTAAGCGGTGTTTTGAGATAAGAACGCTCTTTGTATTGGCTGGCAGAGAGTCTAACGGTGTCAGCCAAACTACTGAGCTGATCGGGAATTGGGTAAACTGCTTGCAGTGCGTATTTTTTATTGGTGAAAATGTCATACACTGGCACCATAATGCGAATGATTTGGTAGCTGTGATTGACGCTCGCTAGGGTTTCAATGGCAGCATAGGTTCGATCATTACGAATTTGTTGGAAAATGCCTGCAGATGGTGTTTTAGGAAGATCGGTGTCGTTGGTTTGGCTGCTGTAAGCAACCAATTCGCCGTTTAAAGTATAAAGTGCCGCTTCACGAATATTAAACTGTTTGCGTAACTTATTGATAGTGAGCACCGGGGTAACCGACAAAGCATTTTGATAGAGGTCCGCAGCTTGTAAAGTGGCTTTAAGATGGTTGCGTGTTTGATCATCCAATGTAATTTTGACCAGCTTGACTGCATTGGTTAGAGCGGTGTCGGTTTTAACATCAAACCATTGGTCAATGCCCTTGTTAACAAAGGTAATGGAGAAAAAATAAGTAATCAGCAGTGGAACACCAATAATTAAACTGACCAAAAAGGTTAATCGAGCAGTGATTTTGGTACCAGGTATTTGGCGTCGATAGTTGCGTTTTAGACGTTTTAACGTCTTGATCAGCATGGCAAAGAGAACAGCGATCCCAACAAAACTGGCGAATAATAGCGAGGTGTAAACCTGTGCAAATTGCGATGCGCTTTGTAGAATTTGACTCATTACAATCAATGAGATGAGCAGCAAGCTGCTGATAACCGCTAGCCAGCCGTACTGCTTAATAAGTAAAGAACCTTTGCGATTTGCCATGATTAGTACCAACTGCTCGGAGATTCAATCGTAACGTCATGCCAACCACTAGACAAGTGCCAATCGTTAGAGGTCAAGGTTTCGATCAAAAGTGGAGAAGGCAAATCCCAGGAGTCGAACTTTAAACGTAGTTTTAACGTATATCTCGTATTTGGGTGTAGTTCAGCAAGGTTTGTTACCGTAAAACTGTCTAGCGTGCCTAGCGTGTTAAGCGCTTCCTTTAGGTTGTCAAAAGATTGGGTTTGCTTGTTTCTTAAGTTGGTAATGAAATAGAGGTGGTTGTAAGTGAAATAATAAAGCTTTGTTTTGT
This sequence comes from Hydrogenovibrio kuenenii DSM 12350, assembly GCF_000526715.1. Lineage (NCBI taxonomy): Bacteria > Pseudomonadati > Pseudomonadota > Gammaproteobacteria > Thiotrichales > Piscirickettsiaceae > Hydrogenovibrio > Hydrogenovibrio kuenenii. The sequence goes on from NZ_JAGP01000001.1 coordinate 198,487, forward strand.
ACAGAATGTGTACTCGGTTGCGCGTTAGGTTGATGCCGAGAAAATTAAAGCGTTCATCTAGTTCTATTTCAGTTTCAAATGTTAGCGGAATTTCATGTTGTAATGCGTCCTGCATACGCTGTGACAGGGCGATTTTTATTTGAGCATCGGCTTTGAGTTGTTGCTCTTCATGGAAATCATTAAGCTGAGTGATACGAATTTGTCCGGCAGGTATTTGTTCGCCGTCTTCTGTTTGAGATTGGGCATAGAGGGTAAAGGGTAGGCTAAACAGGATCATAAAGAAAAGAGAACGGACTTTGGGGGTAAGTGTGTGGCGATGCGTCATCTTTCCTCCCTTATCCTTTTATTGTTCATTTGTTTAGAGTGTTATTCTGCTTTTTCTAGTAGGCAGTAATAAAAGCCATCCATACCGGCTTCACCAGGAAGGATTTGTTTCCCCGGTAAGTCTTGCTTTAATCCCCAATTGCGTTCAATAGGAATTTCTTTGGCATCCGGTGTTGCGGCTAAAAATGCCTGTGTTTGTAAGCCGTTTTCTTGCGGTAGCACCGAGCAGGTCGCATAAAGCAATTTACCACCAGGTTTCAGTGTTGACCAAAGGGTTTTTAAAATAGCCCCTTGGATTTCTACCAGTTCTTCTACATCTTCCAGTGTTCGGTGCCATTTTATATCAGGATGGCGGCGGATAATACCGGTTGCCGAACAAGGAGCATCCAACAAAATTCTATCGAAAAGCTGACCATCCCACCAGTCTGATGGTTGAGAAGCATCGCCTACTTCAACTTCGGCGTCAAGCTCCAAGCGGTGCAGGTTTTCCGATAAGCGTTCAATGCGTTCCGGTTCTTTTTCCAGTGCGAGTAGCTTTAATTGATTATTCGCTTGTTCCAGCAAGTGTGTGGTTTTACCGCCAGGTGCGGCACAGGCGTCTAAAATGTGTTCGCCTGGTTGAGGGTCAAGTAAATAAGCAGCTTGTTGCGCGGCAATGTCTTGAACACTGAATCCACCGTCTTCATAGCTAGGCAGTTGTGTGATATCAAGAGTTTGTTCTAAAACAAGAGCAGCCGGCGAAAAGTCATGTTCATGACTGGCAATTGATAAAGCATCCAACTCAGCTTTAAAAGCCTCTCGGGTCTGATAAAGCTTGTTTACACGCAGGCTTAAAGGTGCAGGTTGATTATTGGCTTCTAGAATTGCTTGCCAATCATCAGGGTAGGCTTTACGCATGGTTTTGGTAAACCATTGCGGGTGACTGTATTTAAATGCAGGTTTGAGATCAACTTCGGCTTGAATACTCTCAGCATCACGAAGAAAGCTGCGTAAGACACCATTTACGAGGGCTTTTGACCAAGGTTTTTTCAACTTAGCGGTTAAGGTAACTGTTTCCGAAACCGCAGCGTGAGGCGGCGTATCAAGATACAGAATTTGGTACAACCCTAATAGAATCAGTTGATTGACGTCTTCGTCTTTTGCTTTGAGCGGTTTTTTTAATAAGTGCGCCCGAATCGCTGCTAAGCGTTCTTGCCAGCGCAAAGTGCCTAGCACTAAGTTTTGCGTAAAAGCACGCTCACGACGGTCGGAAAATTGTGACAATCCTTCCCCAAGGGTTTGGCTTAAAGAGCGCCCGTGTTCGATTACGTTTAGACACATTTTTAGCGCAACGTAGCGGCTGTTCGGTTGGTTACCGTTCATTCGGCAGTTGCTCCGAAGACTTCACCGACTAGGTTTCGTGCTTGAGCAAAGTCATAAGCATTCATGGCTTTTTTGCCGGAAGCTTGCAGTTGTGTGATGCGCAATACGCCTTCGCCTGTTGCGATATCAACGCCTTGTTTTTCAACTTGAAGCACTTGTCCTGGCTGAACGTCAGTACCCCAGTCTGGCAGATTTTGTGCATCTTGCGTAGAAATGGCTTGTGATTGCCAAACACGCAAGGGTTTGCCTTGGTATTGGGTAAAAGCAACTGGCCAAGGGTTAAACGCTTGAACCTTGCGTTGAATCAGGCTGGCGGGCAGTTGCCAGTCGATTTCCGCTTCGGCTTTATTGAGCTTTTCTGCATAGGTGACCAAGCTTTCATCTTGTTTGACCGGTTTTAAGTGGCCGTTTTGAATGTCAGGCAGGGTTTGCATTAAAGCATCACACCCCAGTTCACTCAAACGGTCATGAAGTGTTTGTGCAGTGTCGTCAGCAGTAATCGGTGTTTTTAAAATGGTGAGCATATCGCCAGTATCAAGGCCAACATCCATTTGCATAATGGTGACACCGCTTTCAGCATCGCCACTTTCAATAGCACGTTGAATCGGTGCTGCTCCGCGCCACCTTGGTAGAAGGGAGGCATGAATATTTAAGCAACCAAAACGAGGCATCTCCAAAACAGCTTTTGGCAAGATTAGACCGTAAGCAACCACAATCATCACGTCTGCATTCAAGGCTGCTAATTCGGATTGAACGTCTTCCGGTTTTAAGCTTAGTGGTTGGTAAACAGGTAAATCAAAGTCTATGGCTGCTTGTTTAACAGGGCTAGCAGTCAGTTTTTGGCCTCGCCCTGCTGGGCGGTCTGGTTGGGTATAGACAGCGATGACTTCGTGTTCTGAAGCCATTAAGCGTTTAAGCGGAGCAACCGAAAAATCTGGTGTGCCAGCAAAAACAATGCGTAAAGGGGATGTCATTCAGCGTTTCTCTCACTTGCTCTTTCGGCAAGTTCTTTTTTGTATTTTTGTAAGGCACGTGTGCGCTTAAGGCCAGAAAGATGGTCGATAAACAGCTTGCCATTTAAGTGGTCGATTTCATGCTGAATACAAACGGCAAGTAAGTCTTTGGCTTCAACTTCAATGATTTTGCCGTCACGATCCATACCTTGAACCAAAATTTCTGAAGGACGGTCCACTTTGCCATAAACGCCTGGAATCGACAGACAACCTTCTTCCCAGGTGATTTTACCTGCGGATTGAAGAATTTCAGGGTTCATAAGCGCAAGAGGTTCGTCTTGGTTTTCTGATACATCGACGACAATTAATCGCTGTTGCACGGCTATTTGCGGTGCAGCCAGACCAATGCCGGGTGCGTCATACATGGTGTAAAACATTTCATCGATGAGCTTATCGAGGTCATCATTCATTTCCGCGACTGGCGCACAGACTTCGCGAAGACCTTCATCTGGGTAAAGTACAATATCGAGCGGTGACATAATTGATATACTGAGTTAAGTTTTTATTGAAGATTTTTAATTGAAACTTATTATAGCCTATTCGTTATTCTGGCGTTATTTTGATAGGAATTGATTTCCGGGATTTGACTTCTTTTTCATGACTAGCTCTGCAGTAAACACTCCAAACACTAAGGCTGATGCCGCAAGACGAGATTTTTTAAAACTCCATTTTGCAAAAGTGAAAGCAATCAAACTTGATGCGATTGAGGCTCGTTTTGGTTCGATTTCTCAAGCCATGTCAGCATCTCAAGCAGATTGGCAAGCCGCTGATTTGTTAACTCCAAGACAGTTTGAACGTTTATTTGACTCGAAAATAGACGAGCTGGTTCAGCAAGCAGAAGATTGGGCGCAAGAAGAAAATCATCATATTTTGTGTCTTGGTGATGAGCGTTATCCTTCGATGTTAGCGGAAATTTCTGACCCACCTATTTTGCTTTATGCGATGGGGCAGGTGAATTTGCTCAAAGATCCTCAAATCGGTATTGTCGGTAGTCGTAATGCCACTAAGTACGGCATTGGTATTACCAAGGATTTTGCACAGTATTTTATAAAAGTGGGCATGACGGTCACCAGTGGTTTGGCAAGTGGTATTGACCAAGCAGCACATGAAGGTGCGCTGACCGCTTATGAAGCGGCATCGGATAAGACGCAAGGTACTACCATCGCTGTTGTGGCAACAGGTTTGGACAGGGTTTATCCAGCTTCTAATCGAGAATTAGCACATAAAATCTGCCAGGCTGGGGTAATCGTGTCTGAATACCCGCTGGGTACGAAACCTTTGGCGCATCAGTTCCCTGAAAGGAATCGTATTATTTCCGGGCTGAGTGTGGGGGTGTTGGTGGTTGAAGCGGCGCTTAAAAGTGGTTCGTTGATTACGGCTCGGCTAGCGATGGAGCAGGGGCGAGAAGTGTTTGCCGTGCCGGGGTCAATTAACAGTCCGCACTCGAAAGGCTGTCATCAATTGATTCGACAGGGTGCGAAGCTTGCTGAGTCGGGTCAGGATGTGTTGGAAGATCTGTCCAGTTTGATTCAGTTGTCTTTATTGGATAACGTTTTGCCCGATACGTCTCAAGTGGACGTACGAGATAATAAAGCTACTGAGCGGGAAAAAGAGAAAAGCTTGTTACAGTGGATCGAGTACGAACCGGTTAGTCTGGATGAGTTGGCGGTACTCAGTAAGTGGCCTGTTTCGGATATTCAAAGTCAGTTGTTGATTTTGGAAGTGACGGGAGAAATAGAGGCCATGTCAGCAGGGCGTTGGCGTAGATTGAAATAACGCAAGTGTTGGATAAATCTTTAGGTGGCAAGCTATTGGGTTTTAGAGGTAATGCAAGTGGCTGTATTACCATTGTTGCTATAGTTTAATTCGTCAAAACTTAGCTTGTTTGCCATCATAATGCCACGCCCGTGGTTATCCATAGCGCGGTCTAAAGAGAAATCCATATACTCCTCGAATTTAAAGCCTTTGCCCATATCTTGAATGGTTACTGCCAGTTTTTCGTCGTCCCGGCTGAGCTCAACAGTAACAAATTTATCTTTGTATTCATTTGAAGCAAGGCGCCGTTTTATTTCATTTTGCAGTTCGCCAGTGGCGACAAGCTCGGTTTTTTCGTCATAAGTAATACCGAGATTGCCATGCTCTATGGCATTGATCATGAGTTCAAGGTACCCCATTGCAATCGTTTCAGGATCAGAGGTCATTAATGCCAAAAATTGCGCTAAATTTTTTGCTTCTTGAAGGTTCTTAAAAGTAAATTGGCCGCTTTTTAATAAGGGCGAAGGTTTGGCGTTTTCAGTTAAAGATCGCGAGGCTTCAAGATAGTTTTCATAATCTTGTAACGCAGCAGTAATTAGAGATAGTAAGGTTTCTTTGGTGACTGGTTTGAGTAGGTAATAAAAAGCACCCAGTTCAATCCCTTTTTTAATGTCTTCTTCACCGGAAACCGCGGTTTGTAGAATGACTGGAATATGTTTACGGTCTGGGTCATCTTTAAGGGTTCTTAAAAGTTCAAGCCCCGTCATTTCAGGCATATTTATATCTGAAATCACACATTGGAAATAGTCAGGTGTTTGTTCTTTTAATATTTGGCAAGCTTCTTTGCCATTTCGCGCAATCGTCAAACGGAAAGGTTCGTTCTTCAGAAAGATTTCAAGTAGTTTGAGGCTGGTTGGTTCGTCTTCGACGATGAGAAGATTTTTGAGTTTCATGAAGCATTCATTTCTTAAATCATTCGTATTGTTTCATTATACATTCTAAAAATGCTGGGAATAAATTGATAAAAAAATCAAATAATTAAACGGAATGATATTAGAATACGCTAATTTTTAAGGTAATACATTTAATAGATTGCATTTCAACTTTTTTTTTTGCACTCTAATAAAAAGACATTATTTGAGATACGATATTTATGACAAATCTTGTGATTGTGGAATCACCAGCCAAAGCAAAAACCATTGAAAAATATTTGGGTAAAGGGTTTACCGTTCGCTCAAGCTATGGCCATATTCGCGATATTCAGAAAAAAGGCATGGGGATTGATATTCCTAATGGCTTTGCGCCGCAGTACGAGGTTTCGCCTGATAAAAAGAAAACAGTTACCGAACTGAAAAAACTTGCCAAGGGCGCAGAAACGGTTTGGCTGGCAACGGATGAGGACCGCGAAGGGGAAGCCATTGCATGGCACCTAGCGGAAGCCTTGAATCTGAATGTTGCTGAAACCAAGCGTATCGTATTTCATGAGATTACCAAGTCAGCTATTCAAAAAGCCATTGCCGAGCCTCGCACAGTAGATATGGACTTAGTTGAAGCCCAACAAGCAAGGCGTATTCTTGATCGTATCGTAGGTTTTGAACTTTCACCGATTTTATGGAAAAAGATCCGTACAGGACTTTCTGCCGGACGTGTACAGTCTGTTGCCGTTCGTTTGATTGTAGAGCGTGAAAGAGAAGTTGATGCGTTCCAATCCGAATTTGTTTTCCGTCTGCAAGGCACTTTAGCGTTATTAGACGAACAGAAAAAGTCAGTGGGTGAAGTTGAAGTTAAGCGTAATGCCGCTTTTGATACTGAAGCAGAAGCAGAAACTTTTTTAAAGACGCTATCGCAAGGGCAATTGACGGTTGCCAATCTAGAAGAAAAACCAGCGAAGAAATCTCCGAAACCACCATTCACCACCTCTACTTTGCAGCAAGAAGCAGCTGCAAAGCTTGGTTTTTCTGTTAAGCAAACCATGTCGGTTGCTCAGCGATTGTATGAGTCTGGAAAAATCACCTATATGCGTACGGATTCTTTGAACTTGTCCGAAGAAGCGATTGCAAGTGCTCGCCAAGTGGTTTCCGCTCAATATGGTGAAGCTTTTTCTCAATCCCGACGTTTTAAAACAAAAAATGCTGATGCGCAAGAAGCGCATGAAGCCATTCGTCCGACGGATTTTTCAGTGTCTGAAGTCTCAGGTGAAAGAAATGAACAGCGTTTATATCAGTTGATTTGGCGTCGTGCGATTGCATCGCAAATGTCAGATGCGCGTTTGAAACGTACGACAGTTGATATTGCTATTTCTAATTTGCCAGATGAAAAATTGGTGGCGAAAGGTGAAGTGGTTGAGTTTGAAGGTTTCCTAAAAGTTTATCACTCCGATGGTGACAAAGAAGCAGGTATTTTACCGCCAATGCAAATCGGTCAATCACTTGACCTAGGCTCACTAATTGTTCGCCAGAGCTTTTCACGTGCGCCAGCTCGTTATAACGAAGCAAGCTTGGTTAGAACGTTAGAAGAAATGGGTATTGGGCGACCATCTACCTATGCACCAACCATTGATACCATTCAAGCACGTGGTTATGTGGTGAAAGAAGATCGTGAGGGTCAGCCGAGAGAATATCGTCAGTTGTCTTTGACGGCTTCAGGTCTAGAAGCAGAAACGTTAACCGAAATGGCTGGTAGCGAAAAGAACAAACTTTTCCCAACCGATATTGCGGGTATTGTTAACGACTTTTTGGTGAAGCATTTTGGTGAGGTGTTAGATTACAAATTCACTGCGAATGTTGAAGATGAATTCGATGTCATCGCGCAAGGCAAAGAGTCTTGGCAGCAGATGTTGCAGAATTTCTATCAACAGTTCCATCCTAAAGTAGAAGCTGCAGAAGATGTCTCCAGAGAAGAAGCTGGGCAATCACGTTTGTTGGGTAATGATCCGGCAAGTGGACAACCTATGTTCGTCAAAATTGGACGTTTTGGACCTTATGTTCAGCTGGGTGATGGCGAGAATGATGAAAAACCGCGTTTTGCCAGTTTGGTTGCAGGGCAAAAAATGGACACGATTAAAATTGAAGAGGCGTTGGAGCTGTTCAAGTTGCCGCGTGTCGTTGGTGAAGCGACCGAAAGTTTTAGTGCAAGTGCCATTGATGGAACGGTTTTCTCAGTAGAAAAAGGTCAAGAAATTATTGCCAAACAAGGGCCTTTCGGACCTTATCTGGAATATGGCCCTAAGAAATATGCACCAATCAAAGGGTTTGACCCACTGTCGATTTCCTTAGAAGATTCTATGGCTTTGGTTGAGGCGAAGATAGTTGCCGAAGCCGAAAAGATTGTTCGTGTATTCAAGGGGACAGATGTAGTTATCTTGAAAGGTCGTTGGGGGCCTTATATTACGGATGTTACCACTAAGAAAAACGCCAAAATTGCGAAAACCGAAGATCCACATACTTTGACTTTGGAAGAGTGTCAGAAGCGTTTGGACGAAGCACCTGCACCGAAGAAACGTGGTCGAGCGGCGGCAAAAAAGGCACCTGCAAAGAAAGCGCCAGCCAAAAAAACAACCGCAAAGAAAACAACGGCTAAAAAAGCGGCACCAAAGAAAAAGTCTTAGTTTTAGGTTGGTAGATTATTGAAGAGGTTCGCTTAGGCTGGAATCGAAGATTCGATGCTGGCCTTTACCGGATCTTTTCGCTTGATACATTGCCAAGTCGGCATTTTGTAGTAGTTCGGTTTGCGTTGCACCATGATCTGGATAAATCGCTATACCGATGCTGGAACCAATGCTGACCTCGTGTCCACCTAATTTAAAAGGTTGTTCCAGTAGCTGATTTAAGCGCTGACCGACCTGTTCTAATTGTTCTTCTGTTGTGTAGGTTTTACACAAGATAACAAACTCATCCCCGCCAACTCTTGCCAAAATAGTGTCTTTGGCGACTTGTTCTGAAATAACGTTACTAACGGACTTCAGTAGAGAATCCCCTATGCCATGACCAAGGGTGTCGTTAATGGTTTTAAAGTTGTCTAAATCCAGAAACATAATGGTAAATTTTTCGTCAGTATGGGAGGCGTTCTGTAGCTGTTTCTTTAACGCAGTATAGAAAAAGTTTCTATTGGGTAGTCCTGTTACGATATCAGTGTGTGCTAAGTGATCCAGTTCTTGTTGTGTAGCTTTTAGCTGAGTGATGTCGGTATAAACCAGTGTGTAATGGGTGTTCTCAGTGGTTTCATGACAGACTTTGTGAATATCTACCAGGCTGGCTCGTGCCAATTTACCATCTTCATGGTGTAAGAGAAGCTCTCCTCGCCATTCATCATGCTGTTCCAGCTTCGACAAGATGTCGATAGGCGGTTCATCTTGCAGATTATCGAGCAAGGTGCCGAGGGTTAACTGCTTCAATTCATTTTCGTTAAGGCCAAAAACCTTGTGAAAGGCGGGGTTGGTGCGGATAAAATTGAAGTTTTTATCGGTAATGGAAATCGCTTCGTTCGTAGAGTCCAGCAAAATACGATCAAGCGTTAATTCTTCTTCGATTTTTTTCTGCTCTGTCACATCAAGACGAACACAAATCAGCCGTTCAATTTCGCCTTGAGGGGAAAGCAGGGTTTGGCCTCGATCATATACCCAGATATAGTCACCATCACTATTCATTACGCGATGAACATCTTCATAAGCGGTTGAACGATTACTCAGTAATTTTAGAAGTTTCTTTTGTACACTTGTTTGATCACTAGGGTGGATACGTGCTTGCCAGGCGTGTAAGTCTTGCGGAAAATCATGATTAGGAAAGCCAATCATTTCTTGCCATAAATCAGAAAAGAAAGCCGTATTTTTTTTGATATTCCATTCCCAATAAGCGATGCGACTGCTGTCTAAAATAATAGTAAGGCGGTCTTTTTCTTTTTTATGGGCTTTGCGAATATTTTTCAGCTCTTTTTTGTTCGCTTCATTTTGCTCAAGCAGCTTTTTTGCAGTGTTTCTATAGGCTTGATAACTGAGTGCGAAAGCAATGATTAAGATCAGGTTTGAGAATTGAGCAAGGGACTGAAATGGGTTTTCGATACCCCATATAGATTTGGGTAACCAAGAAAAGGCAGCAATCAAAATAAAAACTGCAATCAAAAACAAGACAAATTTGTTTTGAGCCTTGGCTACGTGCTGCATTGCATTAGATTCCATTCTGCCTAAGATACTTTCGTTAATAATTATAGCGATTTTCGGTGGTTAATTCGATTTAAATTAATGAAATTATTATAAAAATTATTGATATAAATTGTTTGTGAGATGGTGTCGTTATGAACGATATTTTTGAGATCACAAGCTTTCTAATTGAATTTAGCCGCATATTTAGCTGTTAATTTGAGTAAAATAGCGGCTAATTTTTATCATAGATTTTTTAAAGAGTTGTGCCATGAAGCAACAGGTGACAGAGTTACTGATTCAAGTCGTAGATGCCTTAAAACAAACGGGTGTTCTTCCACAAGACACGCATCCAAAAATTCATTTGGAAAATACCAAAGATAAGTCACACGGTGATTATGCGACCAATTTGGCAATGATGTTGACAAAAGTCGTCGGCAAGCCACCAAGAGACGTAGCGGCAATGATTATCGAGGCTTTACCGTCTTCTGACGTGGTTGAAAAAGTCGAAATTGCCGGGCCTGGCTTTATCAACTTTTTTGTCAAAGAAGCCGCTAAATTTGATGTTGTACCTGACGTTTTGGCAAAAGGTGATGACTTTGGGAAATGCGATGTTGGTAATGGTCGTTCGGTGCTAATTGAATATGTTTCGGCAAACCCAACGGGGCCTTTGCATGTTGGGCATGGTCGTGGTGCGGCTTATGGTGCAAGTGTCGCCAATGTTTTAGCGGAAGCAGGTTATGAAGTATCAAGAGAATACTATGTAAATGATGCGGGTCGTCAAATGGATATTCTCGCAGCCTCCACTTGGTTGCGCTATTTGGAAGTGGGTGGCGCGTCATTGAATTTTCCAAGTAACGGTTACCAGGGCGATTACATTGTTAAAATTGCTGAAGAGCTTTGGCATCAACATGATGATGCTTTTAAAGTTGATGCAAGTGAAGTCTTTGATGGCGTAGCTGCTGATGAAGTGAAAGACGCTGATGGTAATGTAATTTCCGGTGATAAAGATCAGCACATCGATGCTTTGATTGCGAAAGCAAAAGCTTTGTTAGGGGCTGAAAAGTATGAAATTGTTTTTCAGCAAGCATTGACTGTTATTTTGTCTGATATTCGTGAAGACCTTGCGGAATTTGGTGTTGAGTTTGATAACTGGTTTTCAGAACGTTCATTAATGGATTCTGGTGTGATTGATGCAGCGATTGAAAAGTTGCAGGCCGCAGATAAAATTTACGAGAAAAATGGTGCTTTGTGGTTTAGATCAACCGAGTACGGAGATGAGAAAGATCGTGTTGTGGTGCGTGATAATGGGCTAAAAACCTATTTTGCATCAGATATTGCCTATCATTTTAATAAACTGGAACGTGGTTTTGACGTACTGATTGATATTTGGGGTTCGGATCACCATGGCTATGTACCTCGAGTTAAAGCGGCAATGCAGGCGATGGAAACTAATCCGGATGCGTTGCAAGTGTTGTTGGTTCAGTTTGCGATTTTGTATCGTGGCAGTGAAAAATTAGCGATGTCCACACGTTCTGGTCAGTTTGTTAAGTTGCGTGAGCTTTGTGATGAAGTTGGTTCGGATGCAGCGCGTTTTTTCTACGTTCAACGTAAGTCTGAACAGCATATGGATTTTGATTTGGATTTGGCAAAATCGCAATCCAATGAAAACCCGGTTTATTACATTCAATATGCTCATGCGCGTATTTGTCGTGTATTTGAACAAGCAGCGGAAAAAGGCTATGTTACGGGTGTTGACCCCAGCCTGGCAGATTTTTCATTATTGACTTCTGAACATGAAACTGACTTGGCAACCTTGTTGTCTAAATACCCTGAGATGATTGCGCGCGCTGCGCAAACTTATGAGCCACACCAAGTTGCTTATTATCTGAAAGATTTGGCGAATGGACTGCACTCTTATTACAACGCATGTCAGTTTATGGTTGAAGACGAAGCGTTACGCACAGCACGTTTTGTTTTGATCACGGCGGTCAGACAGGTATTGAAAAACGGTTTGAGATTATTGGGTGTTTCCGCACCGGAAAGCATGTAATGAGACTTATCTAGCTTCTATGGCACGCGACTACAAGCAAAAGCACTTTACAGCAAAGCAGCCTTACCAGCGTAAATCTCAACTTCAAAAGCGAGAAGAAGAGCCTGCCTCGTCAATGAAGTGGGTGTGGTTGGTGGCAGGTGTTATCACTGTTGGCTTGTTGGGTGGTTTTTTTGTGGTACAGCACTTTGCTCATAAGGGTGTGAAATCGGGCGATGCTCAGCAAATCGCTGAAGCAGCTTCTAAATCTCAATCTGAAGAACAGGTAGCAAAACCGGAAGAAACGAAAAAAACGGCTGAAAAGCCGGCGTTTGAAGCGGCTGTCGTACCGAAAGCACAGGAAGATGAGCATAAGATTCATTACAGCTTTTATCACGGCTTGGCGCAAACAGAAGTGGTAGTGAATGCAGTGCCGATTTCGATTGAGTTGCCTACGCCTTACTATATTCAGGCAGGAACCTTTACCGAACAAGATGCAGCATTAAGAGAGCAAAAACGTTTGGCACAGCATGATCAGGTCATGAAAATATCCAGTATCCAGTCGAAAGGCAAAACCTATTATCGTCTGCGTTTAGGGCCTTTTACAGATCGTCTTGTGATGAATCGTAAACGCAATGAGCTGAGAAAGCTAGGTGTGGATACGCTATTAATTCGTACTAAGAAATAGAATGCTTGAATACATTAAAAATCTGAAACTTTAAGTGAGACGCCATCGGTTGGATGGCGTTTTTTGCGTTTGTGCTAGGACGAAGTTTCTTCCAAATCTAATTCTGTTTTAACTTGATTGCGTCCCTTTTCTTTGGCTAGGTACAGTGCATCGTCAGCACGTTTGATAAACTCATCAACCGTCTCTTCCATGCCTTTATAAATAGCGATGCCGAAAGAAGCGGTAATTTTTCCTAGTTCCTTTGCAGAATCTTTTCTTTTTAATTTAGCATTTTCTATGTCATGACGAATCGTTTCGGCGCGTTCAGCTGCTGATTCCAAGTCGGTATCAGCAACGATAATAGCGAACTCTTCACCTCCGTAACGGCAAATGGTTTCGTTTTCTTGCTTGGTTTTTTTCATTAGGTTGGCAAAATAGCGAAGTACACTGTCGCCGACCAAGTGGCCGAAATTGTCATTAAAGCGTTTGAAGTGGTCAATGTCCGTCATGATTAGAGCAAGACTGTCTGGCGTGCCGTTAGCTTGTGCTGTGTCCATCATCTCTGCCATAGCGATATTGAATGCTTTTCGGTTACCGACTTCGGTCAGTTCATCCATCATGACTTGAGCTTTTGTATCAATCAATTGTTTACGTAAGCGGGTGATTTCTTCATTACTCGACATCAATTCTTTTTGCAGATCTTCGCTTGAAGTTTGCATTGAGCTAACCGTAGTTTGGACGGTTTGTGTGAGTGCTTTTAGTGTTTCGGCATCAATATTTGGGTCATTCAAAGATGTAGCGCATTGATCAAGTTGCTTAGATTGTTCGGCAAGCTTGTCGCTCCAAATATTCATTTTTTTGATGACTAAACCGATTAAGCGTTTGAGTGCTTTATCGAATTCATTGTCTGCGGTGTCGTCATCAGCGAAAAATTCATCGTAAAGGCGTCTGCCTAAGCGATCATGGTAGCCGAAAGGGTCGTTGAGGATTTTATCCATTTCCTGACGGAACTTTGGATTGTCGCCTTTGTAGTATTCGTACCAAATAAAATAATTTAGCGGTGATGGGTTAATTGACTGTTCTTCAAAAATATCGATTAACTGATTGAAGATGCGAATAGACTTTTCAGGTGCGTCGTTAATATCAAGTAACATGCTAGACCTTAAGGATTACGAATAATATTTTCTTATTTTACACAAAACCGTTGCGTTAAGAATAGATTTGAACCTCTTTTAAAAGATGACGTTTAGCTGAATAGCTCTAGCAATTTAATGGTATTGGATAGGAATATAGAGTATAGTTTTTAGCTTAATAAATTATGCCGTAAAGACTGAAATTACGGTTGTATCGCTAACTTGGAGACATTATGCTGGATTCGAAACAGATTGCATCTTTGGTAGAAACGGTATCTAAAGTTTTGCCTCAAGGTTTTGGTGAACTGCCAGAGCAAGCGCAGAAAAACTTGAAAGCCAGTTTGAGCCGAGCCTTTGAAAAAATGGACTTGGTTTCAAGAGAAGAATTTGATGTGCAAACCGCTGTATTGGCTAAAACACGTCAGAAACTTGAAGCCTTGGAAGTTAAGGTTGCCGCACTAGAGAGTCAGGAATAAATTTAGCCCGTGTTACCGCATTATGCCATTTTGGAAACACGTGCGTCCTCAGGCATGGAAGCGCCTGTTGTTCAGGTGGAAGTACATGTAACCAACGGTTTGCCGCAATTTTCTTTGGTGGGCTTGCCGGAAGCTGCGGTCAAAGAAAGTAAAGACAGAGTGCGCTCCGCTTTAATTAGTAGCGGTTTTCAACTCCCACCCAAACGTATAACTGTTAATTTGGCGCCCGCAGATATTCCTAAACAAGGCAGTCGCTATGACTTACCGATTGCTTTAGGTATCTTGTTGGCATCTCAACAGTTGCACACCGATAAAGATCTTATGCAGTTTGAGTTTATCGGAGAGCTGGGTTTAAATGGTGAAATACGCCGTGTAGAAGGTGTCTTGCCAGCAGTGCTTCAAGCAAAAGAGGCTGGAAAAGTTCTTATTTTACCGCGAGATAATCTAGCAGAAGCCGCAGTGATTGAAGGAGCTGAGGTTTTGGCAGCTGGGCATATATTAGATGTGTGTGCTTTCTTTGCTGGTGAAAATGACCTGACTTCATGTGACGAAGTTGTTATACCGGAAAGTACGGAAGACTTTTCGATTGGCCAAGAAGACATTGCTGACATTCAAGGGCAGTTTCAGGCAAAACGTGTGTTGGAAATTTGCGCATCTGGCGGGCATTCTTTATTAATGGTTGGTCCTCCCGGGTCAGGTAAAAGTATGCTGGCATCACGCTTGATTACTTTGTTGCCAGACTTAACCCCTCAGCAAGCTATGCAAATAGCTACGATTCGATCCCTTGCCGGTAAACCGGTTGCGGGAGAAACCTTATTCAAAAGAAACCTGGTTCGACCGCATCACACGGCAACAGCACCATCCTTAGTCGGCGGTGGTTCTGGTTCTGTGCCTAAACCAGGCGCTTTGTCATTGGCGCATCATTCTGTTTTATTTTTAGATGAACTCCCGGAGTTTAATCGGAATGTTCTGGAAGCCCTTAGAGAACCTTTGGAAACGAAAAAAGTGGAAATCTCAAGGGTGAATCAACAGGTATCTTACCCGGCAAATGTACAGCTCATATGTGCTATGAACCCTACACCTAGTGGTTACTTTAGCGATGACCATTTAGGGCGCTGTAAAGACACGCCGGAACAAATAAATCGCTATTTACGAAAAATATCTGGGCCATTGTTAGATCGTATTGATTGTCATCTTGAAGTTTCTCCTGTGGATTTTCAACAATTGAGTCAAACGCAAGTTCAGTCGGGTGAAACCTCAGCAAACGTTAAGGAGCGCGTTACCATCTGCCATCAAAGACAGTTGGATCGACAGGGTAAACTGAATGCGGCCTTAACCTCTCAAGAACTTACAGAAAGGGTTGAGCCAGATGAGGCATCCTTAAGTTTGTTGGAAAGATCGGTGAATCAATTGGGTATGTCAGCTCGTAGTTATCATAAAGTGTTGAGAGTCGCCTTAACTCTTGCTGATATGGCGCAGGATGATAAGGTTTCTATGAATCATATCGCTGAAGCCTTGTCTTACCGAAAGTTGGACAAGTTGTCATGAAGACTGGATACGTTGTATGAATGAATCATTGTTGTTGACGGCATTAATGGTTGGCATTTTGGGGGGCGTGCACTGTTTAGGTATGTGTAGCGGTGTAGTCGGCACTTTGTCATTTAATTTGAAGCCTGAGGTTCAGTTGAGTCTTTGGCGTATGTTTCCTTATCAGCTTGCCTACAACTTAGGTCGTATTACCAGTTATGTCTTAATCGGTGTTTTATTTGGTTGGCTAGGACATACGGTAACGTCTTTGGCAACTTTTTTACCTGCACAGCAAGCACTACAGGCATTTGCGGGTGTGTTTATGGTTTTGTTAGGGTTGTATGTTGCGGGCATTTGGAATGGTGTTGTAGTCATTGAAAGGCTTGGCAGCTTAATTTGGAAACGACTACAGCCTTTGGTATCAAAAATGACATCCGTTCAATCTCTTTACCAGGCTTGGTTATATGGCCTTATTTGGGGGTGGCTACCTTGCGGTTTGGTTTATAGCATGCTGATTATGGCAATTTCTTCAGGAGGGGCGTTACAAGGGGGTGCTGTTATGTTGGCGTTCGGCTTGGGAACCTTGCCTAATTTGCTGTTAATGGGATCTTTTGCTTTCTTTTTAACGCGTTGGTCGCGTAACCAAAAAGTCAGACGCACAGCAGGAGCTTTAATTATGCTGATGGGCTTGTGGCAAATCTGGTTAGCTATTAGTGTGCATGTAAACTAAAGTTATGAGCTAATTAGCAGAAAGACCGTAATAGTCGAGCCTACCCCAGCCTGGCAGATTTTATAAAAACTGCCAGTTGATTAGATTATTCGTTATTGTATTGCTTTTCAGCGTCAACAAAACTGTATTGGATAGATAGGGTTTTTAACAGATCACCAGTTGCCGCCAAAATACGGTATTTGGCAATCAATTGATCTGATTCATTATTAATCAGTGTGCGCAGTGCGCTGGTATATTCATTTTCAGTGTTCAGTAAATCCAGCAAAGAGCGGCGCCCTAGGTTGAACTGTTTGCGATAACCGATTAGGGTTTCGTGCGTCAGTTTGATATGTTTATTGATATAGGGCAGTTGTTGGCCTATAAACTTATAAGCATTCCATGCATAACGAAGATTTTCAATTACCTGACGACGGCTGTTGTTTCTTACTTCTGTAGCTCGCAAATACTCTGATGCAGTACGTTTGGTTTCAGAAGAGTCACGTCCACCATTATATAGGTTGTACTTTAACCTCAGCATGGCTTGCAGGTCATTATTTTGCCCTTTAAGTCCTGCTAGGTTGTTGTTGTAAGTTTTTTCAATTTCTAGGTTGATGCTTGGGTAGTAATTTTTACCACTCGCATCATATTGAGCTCTAGCTGAGGCTATGTCTGCATTGGCAGATTCAAGCGTTGGATGGTTTTTTAATGCAATTTGAGTAGCGGTATCTAGTGATGCAGGCAAGTTGTATTTAAACTTTGGTTTTATCAAAGAATTACCCGGCTGTCTTCCTAAAATGCGTTGGAATTTTGCTAGAGCGTCATAATAATTGTTTTGTTCTGAACCCAAATTGGATTGTGCTAAAGCAAGACGTGCTTCTGCTTGATCAACTTCAACTTGGTTTCCAACGCCAGCCTTATTACGTTTTAGGATTTGGTCGTGAATTTTGAGGTGCGTATCCAGACTGTCTTTTGCCAGCTTTAACAGTTCTTTTTCTTTGAGTAGGTTGATATAGGCTTTGGCCATGTCCAGAGCAATGGTATTGGCGGCGGCTTGTGCTTTGAACGCAGCAGAGTCTTGACGATATTTTTGGCGTTTAACTTCATCTTCTGTGGCAAAGCCTTCAAATAAGTTTTGCGTCAATTTGATTGAGCTTTCCTGGCGTTCAAGTCCATTGCCTTCGGTGTTGATGGTTGGTTGTTTAACCTCTTCATATCCAATACCGGCACTTAAATCGATGCTGGGATAATACCCTCCTTCAGCAGACCTTACCTGTGCTTGAGTTGCTCTTAAGGCTTTGACCTCTTTGCGGAACTCAGGGTTATGGACAATGGCATCTTCAATCGCTTCTTTGAGTGTCAATGCATGAGCAGCCGGGCTGATGAGCATGACAGCAGAAATAAGGCTGAGATGAAAATAAAAAAGTGCGTTTTTGTATTTCATAGTTATATTTAAGTTTGCCAATTTTGAATGCACAGCACCAAGGCCAAACGATCCTTGACGGAAAACTTTTCCAGCAAATGGCTAATGTGCGCTTTGACAGTTCGTTCACTAATATGCATGGCTTCGGCGATTTCCATATTGCTTAAGCCTTGCATGACTAATTTTAAGGTTTCATCTTCACGTTCCGTGACCAGTTCTTTCCAGCCCTCGGAAACCTGGGGTTGGCTAGTTGCTTGGGTAATGAGTGCTTGCATTACGTTTTGGCCTAGCCAGATATTACCGGACTCTACTACGTCAATTGCTTGACGAATTCTCTCTTCACTTGCATATAAATTAAGGTAACCCTTCACTCCCAGCGCAAACCATGCCAAAGCTTCTTCTGTGGTTGGCAAGTTAGATAATAATATAATCGGATATTCCCGAGCGATAAGAGCTTGTATGCTTTCCTTATCAATTAGTGGGTTGAGTACCACTAGAATCATCACTTCTGATGGGACATAGCTTAAAGCTTCTTCAAAATCAAAAATAACATCACAATCCTGACTTTTTGCTACTGAGGTATTGTTAATGCTATTTTCATCAGTTGTGTAAAGCAGTAAATGCGTCATTATTGGGTACTTTTCAGTAATTGGTTAAGTATTTTTACTATATTTGTCTGAATGCGACTATTGTACCTATTTTTTTAATTGAGCCATAAAAAACTTTTAGTTATGACTCTCTTAATGCCAAGTCCTTGGCCTTGATAATTGGTTTAATTAAGTAATCCATAATCGTTTGTTTACCGACAACAATATCTACCGTGGCTTGCATACCTGGCAATAGGTAAAGCGGCTTTTTATCGGTTCCTAGGTGGTTTTTATTGGTTTTGATTCTGGCAATATAGAAACTGTTGCCTTTGTCATCAACGATGGTATCCGCCGAGATGTTCTCAACCGTACCTTCTAAGCCACCATAAATCGAAAAATCATAAGCCGTAAATTTTACTTTGGCTTTTAAACCTGGGTAAACAAACCCGATATCAGAAGGCTGAATTTTAGTTTCTAATACCAAAGAAGCATCATCAGGTACGATTTTGATAATATCGCTACCCGGCTTGACCACTTCACCAATAGTGGAAACCATCAGCTGATTAATCACACCGTTTACAGGTGAACGGATATTGGTTCTGCGAACCTTATCTTCGATAGCCGTTTGTGAGTTTTCAATTTGTTCTAGCTTAGCTAGGACTTCGTTGAGTTTTTCTTGTGCTTTGTTTTGAAAGTCTTGTTTGGCTTCTTTCTGCTTGGATTCCGCTTCTCTAACAGCTGATTCAAGTTTAGGAATAGAGATACGAGTCGATTCAAGCTTGGTATAAGCATCATTCGCATCACGTCTTGTTTTCAGTAAGTCCACTTGAGAAGCAATCCCTTCCTTGACCAGCGGGGCCATAATCTGAATTTCTTTTTGCAGTAACTCGTAAGATTTTTTTAGTTGTTTGGATTGGTTGTGAGCTTCTTCTAGTTCTGAACGATGTTGAACAATTTGTTGTTCGAGAATGTGGATGTTGGTTTTCAGCTGATTGAGCTGGTTCAAGTAAAGCGTTTTCTCTCGGTCGAACATTCTCGTCACATTCGGATCATCCGAAGGGTATTTTTCAATAAATGGCTTATCAAAAGCTTCAGCTTTGAGGCGCTCGGCTTGCGCTTCTAAGTCGTATTTTTGGGTTTCTGCTTCTCCAAAACTACTGGAGTATTGGGTATTGTCGAGCTTTAATAGAGTTTCACCTTTGCGAACCTTGTCCCCTGTTCTAACGAAAAGATTGGAGACAATCCCGCCTTCCAAGTTTTGTACTACCTGAATTTGACTCGAAGGGACAACTTTACCTTCACCTCTAATTATCTTATCTAAACTTGTAAAACTTGCCCAAACAACTAAAAACACAATTACTAAGAAAATCAGCCAAACCATGACTTGCGACCCGATAGTCGGTTTTTCTAGGGCGGCCTGACTTAAGCTTGACATGAACTCCAAATCAGATTCGGCAACTTCAGTTTGCTTAATTTGTTTGGTGGACTTTACCTGTTTTCCTAGCGCAAGAAATTTCTTAAACATCTTCATTTACTCGCTTGTTCAGTTGTCCCGATTTTAGAGCTTCCAGTACGGTTTCTTTATGTCCATCGGCTATGATTCTTCCATTATCTAATACAATCAAACGATCTACTAATTGCAGGATACTCATTTTATGAGTGACGACAATCATGGTGTCTTGAATCGTATTTGCTTTTAAGCGCTGAATTAGTGTCATTTCAGTACTAGAATCCATCGCATTTGTTGGTTCATCAAATAGATAAATTGGAGCGGGTAATAAAAGTGCACGTGCGACACCAATGCTTTGTCTTTGTCCGCCAGATAAAGAGGTTCCACCCTCGCTTACCATTAAGCCGTAACCGGAAGGGTGGGTTTTAATGAAGTCATCAACCCCGGCTAATTTTGCGGCATGTAATATTTTATCGTCTTCAATGTAGGGTGCTTTATAGGCGATATTTTCACGGACATCACCGCTAAAAAGTGTCACTTCCTGCGGGACATAATTGATATTGTGTCTAAGTGAAGCAGGATCAAGTTGAGTAATGTCGATTCCATCTATGAGCACTGATCCTGTGTCGGGTTTGTAGAAGCCGAGAATTAGTTTTTCAATCGTTGTTTTACCTGAACCCACGCGACCAATAATGCCCACTTTTTCACCGGGTTCCAATTTGAATGAAACATCGTGTAAAGCCTGTTTAGCATCTCCAGGATAAGTGAAGCTGACATGGTTAAATTCGATTTTTCCGTTAAATACAGGGTGTTGGATAAAACGTTTACCAACAGGGCGCTCTGTTTCTTTTTTCATCAGCTCATTCAGTGAGTTGAGTGCAGTGCGCGTTTGCTGATAAGAAGCGGTTAGGTTGGCAAACTGTCCCATAGGGCCAATGGCACGCTGGCTGAGCATAACCGTGGCAATTAGCCCCCCCATGGTGAGGTTTCCATCTTTGATGATGTAGACACCTGTTAGCACAATGAATACGGTACTCATTTGCTGCATGAAGCCTGTCATTCTGCCGATAGAGCTTTGCATCATTTTTGATTTGATACTGGCTTTTGCAATCTCGCCAACGGCTTGCTCCCATTTCCATTGCGAACGAGCTTCAACGCCAAGAGATTTAATGGTTTCGATAGCGGTTAGGGTTTCTATTAACACGGCATTTTTTTGTGCAGAGGCTTCATAGGTTGCTTCAATGCTGCTCATAATCCGATCTTTCATAATCAAACTGTATAGCAGAATCACGAGAATGATTAGTATCGGAACCAATACAATTGGCCCCGCAATGTAGAAAATGACGAGTAAGAAAATAATTACAAAAGGCAAATCAACAATAGAGGCGATAGTGCCGGAGGTGAAAAAGTTTCGGATACTGTCGAACTCTTTAAGATTGTTGGCAAAAGCACCAATAGAGCCTTGTCGGTTTTCCATCGTTAAGTCGAGTGTCTGCTCAAATAGTTTCGATGACATGATGACATCGCTTTTTTTGCCAGCTATTTCTAGGAAATAGGAGCGTAACGACTTGAGTAACAGGTCGAACATATAAACGACACTGATGCCGATTGCCAGTACCCATAAAGAAGCAACAGCATTGTTAGGGACGATACGGTCATAAACGTTCATGACAAAGAGCGGATTGGCAAGAATGAAAATGTTGATGACAATAGAAGCAATGAGTACATCGCGATAAATGGCACGGTTGTCCCAGAAAGTATGCCAGAACCAATGGCCTTCGTTTTTTGTAACCAGATTTTCTTTTTTATTCGCTTGCGTTACTTTACTGCCAAGATAAATGGCATAACCAAGGTAACTTTCTTTGAGTTCGCTGACTGGAACGGTCTTGAGGCTACCTCCCATTTCAGGCAGGATAATACTGGCTTGGCCATCTGTAATAGACTCTAAAATGCAGGCTTGGTCATCTTTTAAGTTTAGGATACATGGCATAACTAATGAAGGAATGTCCGTCAACTGTCGTTGTACGAATTTTGCTTGAACCTGCGCTCGTTCAGCAGCTCGGGTAAATAACTCGGGCGTGAGGCGCTCTCCATTATCTATAGGAAGTCCTGCTATTAAGGCATGACTGGATAGGTTTTGCCCTTGCGTTTTGCAATAAAGAACCAAGCAGTCTAGCAAAGGGTCATGAAATTCTAAATCCAGACTTTTATCGGTTTCATTATTCAAGGTGTTTGATCCAGTGGTATCCGACATAGTTTAAATTGTCCTAAAGTATATACCTTTTTTATTCTGGGGAAAACAGCGGTTTGGGTGCGCCATACAAATAACCTTGGAAAGTGCTCACGCCCAGTTCTTCAAATGCCTTACGCTGAACATTATTTTCGACACCCATTGCAATGACCAGTATATCCAAGCTCTTACACATTTCGATCAAGCTTGATACATAAGAGCGGGTTTGTTCGTCTTTTTCGATGACATGTGTAAATGACATGTCTAACTTGATAAAGTCAGGTCGTAAGTCCTGCAAGAAAGAAAGTTTGCTAAACTGAGAACCAAAGTTATCAATACCAAATTGGAAGCCTTGTTGGCCGAGATCTTTTACAAATTGATAAGCCTGTTGGTTTGCATCTGAAATGAGTGTCTCAGAAATTTCAAATGCAAAATATTTGCGGTTAACTTGGTTTATTTCAGCTAATAGTTTTTCTCTTTCTTTTGAAGATTCGAGCGTAGTGCCACTTAGATTTATTGATAAACGAGAGGAAAAGCCTTGATGGTGTTTATCAATAAAACTTGTTGCCAAACCTACCACCAGTTGGTCAATTTCACTTTCTCTATGCAACCTAATAACAGTAGGCATAAAGAACCCTGCTGATTGTAATTCGCCATTGTTATCTTTCATGCGAATTAATAGTTCATTGGAGTGAACTTGGCGATCAGCAGAGTAAGCACTCTGTTGGAAAAGAACGAAACGGTTTTCTTTCATGGCAAGCTCAATAGTGTCATGCCAAATTTGTTCATCCGATGGGGCTTTTTCATTCGCAGTATAACAGTAGCTATTAGGTTCTCTTTGAGCTGCCTGCGCTACTGCAATATCCAGATTGGTTAATAACTCCCCTCGTGTTTGACCAGGTTCATAGTGAATAATGCCCACATTAATATTTAAGTAATCGTTTGATATATTCAGTTCATCAAGTATTGCATGAGAGGCCGCTAAAAAAGCTTCTGTTTTTTCAATAATGGTTTCTATTTGACTGTTAGGGATGACAGAAATTAGTTCGGTTCCGTTCAATCTAGCTTTTAATGCATTTTTGAAATTAAGGTTGTTAGTCAGCTCAGCCGAAAGTAATTTGACGAATTTATCACCGATTGGATAACCAAATTGGTCGTTGATGTCTTTCAAGTTCTGGATGCGCACTAAAACCATAGAGCCAGGAAGCGCTTCATTTTTTGGGTCTATCAGTGTGTCGATATTCATTTCAAAGTGTAGGCGGTTTGAAAGACCTGTAACACTATCTTGATAAGCGATTTTTTGTAACTTTTCAGACATTTTTGCATCTCTGTCAAACACGTCTTTCATCTTATGAACCATGGTGTTCATAGCTGAAACCACTTGCTTGAATTCAGTGGTGTTTGGCATCTCTTTCTGTAGGAGATACTCTTTTTTAACAATCGCTTCAGCTTGTTTCTCAAGTTTTTTCAACGGGTTTAACATGATTTTTAACGCATAAATCGCCAAGGCAATGGCAAGGATCGCAGCAAGAGTAAACCAGATAATCAGGGTGATCGTGGTTTTCCAAAGCTCAATATAAGCGTAGCCAGGATGACTTTCGACCTTGAGTTTGCCAACAGGAACCCAGCCAGTTTGCACCAGTGCTTCAGCTTTTGGCGTAGTGATGCGGATAAGGTGGATAAACCAGTTGGGGATGCCTTGAATGCTATCGGTATTCGTGCGTTTGTAAATAAGCTTGCCATCTACATCGTAGAGTGCAATCACAGAATAGTAACCTCGGTCAAACACTGCATTAATCATGGTTTCCATTGAGGAGGTATCATCACCATCGGCAACGGAGCTAAGAGAAAGCCCAAGTGAAGTTGCAGTATCTTGAGAGTGAGATTTCAGTTGATGCTCTAAGAATGTTTTGGTGTTGTTAAAGTTCAGGATAAAAGTTCCGATTAACAGAATCATCAACATGCCTGAAATAAATAAAATCATTTGCTTGCTTAAGCTCATGATGAACTCCTCTTATCTAATTTTTTGAGCAGTGTTTGCCATTGTTCGAGTTGTTTATTGCCACCTTGTACGGCTTTTCCATTGCCGCGTTGTTTTGCCAGCCAGAGACCACTACCGTTAAAACTGTATATCGGGACAAGGTCTGGTCGTTGTGTTGCTTTTTTGATTCGGGTATTTAGGTTGTCAAGAACAAGGGGGATGGATTTTGGTTTCTTGAAATAGGTTAAAACCATATGCGCTTGCCGTAATCTAATGGCTTTAACATAAGTCAGGTAAAGTTTTTTATCGGAGATTCCGAGTGCTCTTAAGGTAAAGTATTTGGCGATGACATAGTCTTCACAATCACCAGCGTCCTTCGTTAACATTTCGATCGGGGTTGCCCAGTAATCCTGTTTGCCCCAGTTTTTCTGATCCGAAACGTATTTTGCACCGTTAAAAAAGTTATTTACCATGCTTAACTGCAACCTTTCTGGTTTGCCATAGGCATCATTAACCAATGATTGCCATGCCTTTAAGCGGTTGGCGGCAAGCATGCCGTACTTTTGTTTGATTTTTTGAATTTCAGCAGGGCTGACAACTTCAGGAGCCCTAGATGCATCGGCTAATTTTATGAAGTATAGGCTTAGTGTTATGACCCCTATACCAATTATAAACCGCTGCATCCTTGCCCCTTTTTACTCTGATTATTTTTTCAATCTCATTGCTTGAGGAATATTTTTTCGCGCCGCTTCAGGTATCTTATCAAGTTTTAGTACTTCAAATTCGATACGTCGGTTTTTCTTTCTGCCTTCTTTGGTTTTATTTGATGCGATAGGGTCATGCGCACCGCGGCCAATAACGTAGAACTTGTCTTTCGGGTAGCTGAAGTTACTCAGAATGTAATCTTTAACGCTATTCGCTCTTTCCCATGATAGTTTCAAGTTGGTTTCAGCTTTACCACTACTGTCAGTAAAGCCGGAAATCAATACCGCTTCATCAGGTTGTAGCTCTTTTAGTTTACTTGCACCTCGTTCCAGTTGTTCTTTCTGGCTTGAAGGAATGTTCCATGTACCTACTGGGAAAATAACTTGAATGGAAACCTTGGTTTTTGGTGGGCAGCCATACTTGTTAACGATATAGCCTTTCGGTGTGTTAGGACATTGATCGAGTGAGTCAATAACCCCATCCCCATCTTTGTCATTGTCAATTTTACAACCGTATTGATTCACTTTTACGCCCAGAGGGGTGCCGGGACATTTATCTTTGCTATCAAGCACTCCATCTTTGTCTTCATCGCCTTCACACCCAAGGAAGTTAACGGATACACCCGGTGAGGTATTTGGGCATTGGTCTGTTTTATCAAAAATACCATCCCCATCGCTGTCCAGTTCACAGCCACGTTTGTCGACTTTGGTTCCTTTTGCAGTATTGGCGCAAAAGTCATCCTTGTCTGGCACGCCGTCTTGGTCTAAGTCCTTGTATTCATTGATGTCTTTTTTAACGTTCCCGTCATTGTCCAGTAGTGTTTTCATTGCCGGAGAGTTGGAAAAGTTATTTTCGGCGTCTTGAGCTGTGACGACAAGGGGAAAGCTACAAAGTAAAACCAATGGAAGGGTGCGTAACATAATTTTTTTATACCTGAATAAAAGACGTATCGGTTGTTATTCTACTTAAAAGTACTAAGAGCATCTAGCGTTTTACAGTGCTTTTGGATTATAAAGACTCATATATCGCGTCAAGTAATTGAGTATCGGATAATACAACTGGATTGCCTAGCATGCTCCCTGCACGACAGTTGGCAATAACAGGGTCAAGCTGACAAGGTGTTATGCCATATTCAGCAAGTGATTGAGGCGCATAACGCTCTGTCATATGTTGCAATATTTCGATTAATTTTAATAAATCAGTATTAAGCGTTTCATTGGTCGGTTCTGTTTGTTTCTCATCAGAAAGCAAACGACCGATACGTGCATACTTTATTAAGGTGCTTTGTACTGTTTCATCGTTCTGTTGTTGCAAACTTTTGATATTGGCAGCGGTAATAGGCGCTAAAAGTCTTGCGCAGACAATGCCATGGGGAGCTTCAAAAAAAGCACCAATGGGTCCTGCTAAACCATGGACGGCACCAAGCCCTGCATTTGCCAAAGTAATACCTGATAAGCTTGCGGCTAGCATTAAGTTGCCATAACCGGTTTGTTTGTCGTTATCCGAGTCACTATCCAATAGTTCAAACGCGCCCTTAAACAGCGTCATCCCTTGCCAAGCGAGAGCATCAGTAATTGGGTTTGCTTTTAGGGTGGTGTATGACTCTAATAGTTGGGTGAAAGCATCCATCCCCGTACTGTACAGGACGGGTTGTGGGCAGCCTACCAATAGTTCGGGGTCAAGCCAAACGTCTTTTGCCAGTAGCTTATTGTCACGGAAAGATTTCTTGAACTGACCAAGTCGAGACAGCACAGCGTTTTTTGTGGTTTCACTGCCTGTACCCGCTGTTGTTGGTACTGCGATAAAAGGCAGAGTTTCCACGTCAAATGGCTCGCCCTTACCAACGCCTTCAAGGTAGTTCATGACAGAGTTGCCGTTGGGTATCAAGCCAGCAACGGCTTTGGCAGCATCTAAAACACTACCACCGCCAATGGCAACCACCGCTTGAGCATTACTTGGGCTGGCATCAACAATAGCATCAACCGTTTCGGGTGAAGGTTCGCCAGAAACCAAGAATAACGCGACACGTGTTCCTTGGTGTTGCAGTTGTTCCAATAGCTCTGATGAAAATCTGCCAGGCTGGGCTAGGGTGTGGCTGGAAATCAGGACGATAGAGGCGTAACTGGAAAGGCTATCGGTAAGTTGTTGACGGCAGCCCCAGCCAAAATGGATTTCTGGGAGTTGTGCCATTTGAAACGGGGAAATCATGAAGTTATTCCTTTGGTTTCATTTCTAGTTGGAGGATGTTTTATCCATTTGATGCCAGCATGGCTTTTAAACTGTCTAACGCGGCATTGCCGCTTTGTTTTTTCTCTTCTTCGGAAACGACGACACCCGGTTTGCCTTCCCATTCCAGCAATTCTTCTGGCAGTTCATGTAAGAATCGGCTAGGTTCGCAGCGCATTTCTTCACCGTATTTGCGGCGCTTTTTCGCATAAGTCATGGTCAAGCTTCTTTGTGCTCGGGTAATGCCTACGTAAGCAAGACGTCGCTCTTCTTCGAGTCCAGGCGATTCAAGGTTTTGTTTATGAGGTAACAGTTCCTCTTCCATGCCGATGAGGAATACGTGTGGAAACTCCAAACCTTTGGAGGCATGAAGCGTCATTAAAGTGACTTCATTTTGTTCCACTTCTTCTTCATTGCGCTCAAGCATATCCATCAAAGTCATATAGGAAACGATTTTTTCGAGTTTGATGTCTTCATCGTCTTCGTTTTTGGCCTTGTCGATAATGCGCTCAATCCACTGGAAAAGGTCGCGCGTGTTTTCAATGCGTTTTTCCGCTTGTCTCGGTGTATTGGAAGTTTCTCTTAACCAGTTGTCATATTCGATTTCTTCATTCAGTTTTCGAATGAACTCAATCACTTCAGTGCCTTCCAATGTTTCGGAGTCCTTAATCCATTTGAGGATTAACCCACCAAAATAACTGACACGTTTTAGTGCTTTATCATCCAATACTGTGCTCAAGCCCAGCTCTTGTGTGGCATCGAACAAGCTTACATTGCGTTGAGTGGCGTAGCTTGCCAGCTTAGTCAATGTAGAAGCCCCAATTTCACGGCGAGGTGTATTTACAATACGCAGAAAAGCAGCGTCATCGTCTGGGTTGACGATTAATTTCAAATAAGACAAAAGGTCTTTGATTTCCGCTTTATCAAAAAATGATTGGCCGCCCGATAACTTATAAGGAATGTTTTGCTCACGTAGCGCGCGCTCAAATAGGCGTGATTGGAAGTTGCCGCGATACAGAATCGCATAGTCTTTGAACTGGGTGCGGTTTTTAAATTTGTGCACGATGATTTCGGAAATGACGCGCTCGGCTTCGTGGTTCTCATCATTACAGGCAATGACACGAATCATGTCGCCCATACCCATTTCAGACCACAGCTTCTTCTCAAACTCGTGTGGATTATTAGCAATCAAAGCGTTTGCAGAATGAAGGATGCGGTTTGAAGAACGGTAGTTTTGTTCCAGCTTGATGACTTCAAGATTCGGGAAATCTTCTTTTAGAAGTGACAGATTTTCCGGTTGCGCACCACGCCAAGCATAGATGGATTGGTCGTCGTCACCAACCACGGTAAAGCGCGCTTGAATACCAACCAGTTGTTTAACCAGGGCATATTGTGCTGCATTGGTGTCTTGATACTCATCTACCAGTAAGTAACGTACTTTGTTTTGCCACTTGTCGAGGATTTCACGGTTTTCATCAAACAGTCTCACCGGTAAACCAATCAAATCATCAAAGTCCACAGCGTTGTAGGCCTTGAGTTGTTGTTGGTACAGGTCGTACAAAACGGCGCGTGCTTGTTGAAGGTTATCTTCAGCTTGTTCTAATGCCTGTTGCGGTGAAATATGGGCGTTTTTCCAGCTAGAAATGTCCCATTGCGCATTTTCCAACGCTTCTTCATCGAGTGATTGTTTTTTCAACAGGTCTTTTATGATCTGTTTGGTATCTGTCGCGTCCATAATCGAGAAGTTCGATTTATAGTCCAGCGCTTTATATTCCTGGCGAATGATGTTCAACCCAAGGTTGTGGAAAGTTGAAACATTTAACCCTTTTGAAGGATCATTCTTTAATAACTTGGTGACACGCTCTTTCATCTCGCGCGCTGCTTTATTGGTAAAAGTCAGGGCATAGATATTGTGGGGTTTGATGTCATGCTTACGAATCAGGTGAGCTATTTTCTCTGTAATTACGCGAGTTTTACCCGAGCCAGCACCTGCTAGCACCAAGGCGGGTGCGTGTACATGGAGAACAGCTTCGAGTTGACGTTTATTGAGTGAATGCATAAAAACTTTAAAAAGTTCGACACCATTAATTTGATGAATCGAGCGTTAAATGGGGAATCCTGTATAATTTTCGATAACTTAGGAGAACCGTATATTTTCAACGTGAAAATTTCCAAGTAACCAGTGGCGGATATTTTATCAGCTAGTCGGTTACTTGGCGGATTTTTCCGAATCTTTTGACGACTATTTTCTTAGTTGTTTGCGGTGTAAAAAATATTAAGGCAGTACAGTGAGCACAATTGACGAACTCAAAAAAGACATACAGTTTCAAACAGAACTCAAAGGGCATGCATTGACCTTTAATTCAACTTGGGGCATTTTTTCACCACGAGAAATCGATTCGGGTACAGACTTGTTATTGAAATACCTTGATATTAAACCAGGTGAAGTTGCATTGGACATTGGGTGTGGTTATGGTCCTATCGGAGTGACGATTGCAGCGCATGCACCACAAGGTGAAGTGCATATGGTGGACAAAGATTTTGTTGCAGTCGATTATGCGAATAAAAATGCTCAGCAAAATGGCTTAAGTCATGCCAAAGCTTATTTGTCTAATGGTTTGAGTGCCGTACCAAAAGATAAGGTTTTCACCACTGTGGTGTCGAATATTCCCGCAAAAGTCGGTAAGGAAATGTTGTCGATCATCTTGCATGACGTGCATCAGCATCTGGCGCCGGGTGGACAGTTTGTTGTGGTGACGATTAACGGTCTAAGACAATATATGAAGCGT
This sequence comes from Hydrogenovibrio kuenenii DSM 12350, assembly GCF_000526715.1. Taxonomy (NCBI): domain Bacteria; kingdom Pseudomonadati; phylum Pseudomonadota; class Gammaproteobacteria; order Thiotrichales; family Piscirickettsiaceae; genus Hydrogenovibrio; species Hydrogenovibrio kuenenii. Next base: position 228,007 of record NZ_JAGP01000001.1, read on the forward strand.
AATTTTATGGAAGTGTTTGGTAACTACGATAAAGTTAAACAAGGTAAAGATTACACTATTTCCCGTTGTGTAAAGAAGTAGTTACACTTCACTTTTAGATGCGGCATTTGTCTTGTAACTGTTTTAGTTTCTTGTCATAAGACAGGTTTTCTTTTTCGATATCATCCCGGATTTTATTGACGGCATTAATCTCTTTAACATCTGGAAGGTGCTTGTTATAACTTACTAATTGCTCCACGAGAGAGGAAATAACCTTTTCATGGTCGCTAAGCACTCTGTTCGTGTTTTTAATTTCGCACATAGCTATCTTATTCGCTTGAGCTAGATTACTTAATGCTTTGGCGTTAAGTAAATGCATGGCTCCCGCACCTGATAAAAAGCTCACAAAAGTTAACAAGACACTATATTTAATGAAGTGTGCTTTAAGCTTTTGAGTCCAACTAGGTTTAGGTTGTTCTTGCTGTCTATTCTCCAGCACAGAAATTGCGTTGTTGACTATTCGGATAGCGTTATTGATATGTTCAGAGTGATGTTTGGAGGCTTCAGAAGAGTCTTGGCTATTAGCATTTTGTCTAGCTTTTTTGAAGTTTTGAGCATGGTACATATTAAATGCTAAGAGAGGGTGAACTTCATCAGCCCAGCGGTTGAAATCGTGGAGAGATTTAAAAGGTACAGGAATAGAAGGCTCTTTCTGTAATCTCTTAAGTCCTTTTAGTACATCTACTTCCATATAAAAAACCTTGGAACTTTGATTATGAAGTTCAATTAAATATAAGCATCATTGGCACTTTGCTTAATGATTTTTAATTAAGTTTAAAGCTTTTTTGTAAACAGCCTACACTTCTATTAAATTTCAATCTTTAAATATACGCAAGTATTTTAGGGGTATTTATTTAATATATATATTTGAAAAATATGATGTATTGCTGGTTTTAAATGTCTTTTGTGTTTGAATTAGATGCTGTAAAAAGATGAATCTTTAAATAATAATCTACCCAGCCTGGTAGATTTTGTAGCGTAAATCTGTAAGCTAACTGGTTCAAGTTCAGAGGAAATAGAATAATATGAAAAGAACATTGATACTCATCATGACTTTGGTTTCATTTCTTGCTTTTGCTCAGGTAGCAGAAGCGAAACGTTTCGGCTTTGGTGGTAGTTATGGCTACTCGAAAAAAATTGCGCCTCAGCAATATAGTAAACGACCAGCATCCCCTAACTATCAAAAAGCAAAACCACAAGCATCTGCTGGTCAAAGACCAGCAAGCGGAGCCTCTAGATGGTTGGGGCCTTTGGCGGGAATTGCGGCGGGCGGTTTATTAGCTGCGATGTTATTCGGTGATGGTTTTCAAGGTATTCAGCCGTTTGATATTTTGATTTTTATCTTAATTGCTTTTGTACTGATGAGTTTCTTCCGTAGACGTCAGCAGCCTGTTTATACCTCTTCTTATGATCAAAGAGCGGGCGAAGCTGGTCAACCTGCCTATCGTGAATCTTACGAGCAGCAATATGAGCAAAACCCTCAAACAGCACCAAGTCACAATTTGCAGGGTTCAATGATAGGATCAGCTATTTCGGATGATGCCCAGAGCGTAGAAGAAATGCCAAGCTGGTTTAACAAAGACGATTTTCTTGAGAACGCAAAGCACCATTTTGTTGAAGTACAAAAGGCTTGGGATGCACAAGATCTGACGGAAATTCGTGCTTATTGCGCACCTGAGCTGATAGATGCACTTGAAAAAGATATGCAAGGTGTTGATATGGCCGCTAACTTTACTCAGGTTGACGAGTTACGAGCAGATATTGCAGATACGGTTGTTGATGGCAATTATTTCATTGTCAGTGTGCGCTTTTCTGGCTTTATTGTTGAAGAGCAGGGTGGTTTTGCCCATGCCTTTAATGAAATCTGGCATATTCGACGTTTGACTGCAGGTGAAGGGGATTGGCAAATAGCCGGTATTCAACAAACTGCTTAGAGTGGTTGATGGTGCTGAAGTGTCTTGGAAGCTCGAATTTCCATAGATTTTCTGCTAAGGTTATTTCGCGGAATTGCTGAATTGTTCAATTTGGTTTATGAAGCTAGTCAGTTTGCGTAAAGGAAGGAGTCTGGTGATGAAACGCAGTGCTTGGGTTGCTTTGGTAATGTTGTTAACGTCAGTCATGTTTTTATCGGGCTGTTCTAAAGATCCAGTAAAAATTGTGTCGGCAAAATTGGTTGATAATATTGATAAGGGGTCTGGTAATTTTGATCGAATGTTGCAGATTTGTTTTGATAAGCCAATATCTTCCGATTATTACCATACCGTAGTGATCGTCACGCAACAGAACTTTAAATTAAGTGGTGGAAATACCATTCGACCTTTGGCTTCCGATCCCGATAATAAATGCATGTTGAGAAATCTGTATAATTACATCAATAAAGATTCTCCTATGGGTGCGCGTCAGATGATTAAAGATTACATGACACCAGGTAATATCAGTCAAGTACTCATCAAGATTTATGACGAGAAGCCTGAAGGTAAAGAATTGCCAATTGCTCAAGCTTTGTTTAAAAACCTGTAATCCTGTTTAAAGCTAGGACGAGTTTGGAATAAGCCCGGTACTGCACCGGGCTTTTTTGTGTCGGTTTAATGGAAATAAAAATGTCGGAAAAAAACATTTGTTTTGATATGAATGCCTTGGCCTATGCTTATGGTAAGCCTGCTGTAACAGCAACTCTAAAATCTTCTCCTGAAGATTTTAGAGTTGAAGAGCAAATTGCTTTTTCTTTGCTTGGAGAAGGTGAGCATTTATGGATATGGGTTGAAAAGACGGGTCAAAACACTGATTGGGTTGCCAAACAAATCGCCAGTTATATTGGCATTACCTCTCGGGAAATGGGGGTGGCGGGTAAGAAGGATCGTCATGCCATAACTTATCAGTGGATGAGCTGTCATTTACCGGGAAAACCCGATCCTGATTTTTTAAAATTATCTATCCCTGGTGTCAGGGTGTTAAAGGCTGTTCGACATAACCGAAAGCTGCAAACTGGCGGGTTGAGTGGTAACCGTTTTCAAATCACATTGAATAATGTTGAAGGTGGACTTGAACAAATTGAAGAACGCCTAAAAGCCATTCAAGTGCATGGTGTGCCAAATTATTTCGGTGAGCAACGTTTTGGCAATGATATGCAGAACCTAGCGCAGGCATCACGTCTGTTTAATGGTGAGATTAAACCTAAGCGTCATCAAAAATCGCTTTACCTGTCTGCTGCGCGTTCTTGGATGTTTAATGAAGAGTTGAGTGAGCGTATTCAACAAAATACATGGAATCAGGCAATTGAGGGTGATGTGTTCCAATTGCAAGGGTCGCAAAAATGTTTTGTATCGGAAGTGGATGTTGAAATTCAGCAGCGTGTGACAGAATTGGATATTCATCCAACTGGCTCCTTAACTGGGCGAGGAAAAAGTTTAGCAACAGCCAAGGTATATGAGCTTGAACAAAGTATTATGGCGAACTACCCTTTGTGGCAAACGGGCTTGGAGAAGTTCGGTTTAAAACAAGAGCGTCGTGCATTACGCGTTTTGCCTCAAGACTTGTCCTGGCAACTGGAGGGCGTAGCGGAAGGTGGTGTGGCTGATGAGCTGCAAGATGGCCTAGAATTTACCCAAACCAGACTTGTTTTGAGTTTTACACTCCCAGCAGGAAGTTATGCCACTATGCTGGTGAGAGAAGTGGCTTTGGTTACGTCCGAATTAGTTTGACATTTCGTCATCGCTTTCAGCCATGCAGAACTGGTTTCTACCGCGCTCTTTGGCTTTATAAAGAGCTTCATCTGCTGTTTTAAAAAGTTCTTTAAAGGAAGTGTGCTGTGGACTGTGCTGGGCAATACCCGCAGAGAACTTCATATATATCTCGTCTGAACCAACAGTCAGAGGTGTTTCTGATAGTAGGTTCTGAATTTTTATCATCAGTTTTTCAGCTTGTCGTGCATTGGTTTCCGGCAATAAAAGTACAAATTCATCGCCCCCCATGCGAGCAATTAAGTCACTTTTTCTGAGTGCCCGTTTAACGAGTTTAGCGATAAGCTTAATGGATTTGTCGCCAACAAGGTGACCATAGTTGTCGTTGATGAGCTTAAAGTGGTCTACGTCAAACACCACTAAACAAAGTGCGGAGATATAGTGACGACTGGCAAGGTTGAAATATTGTTCTGAACCATCCAGTAACCCTTGGCGATTTAGTACGCCCGTCATTTGATCGTGGGTAACCAGGTTTTGCAGTTGTTGATTTTGTTCGATGATGGCGGTTTCATAAGAATGAATTTGCTTACTGAAATGATGTGCCAAAATTCCAATAGCGATTAAGCAAAGGATCAATGAATACAGCGCATCCTCCGATAAATAGGTCGGTAGATAGCTCTGCGCTAAAAGCACAAAACATAAAGTGAGTATTAAAATACTTAGACCTGTTATGGCATTAATAAAGAAGAAACTAAAGATGATTAGCGGTAGAAACCAGATCAAACGAAAACTATTTTCTGGCACCAATAACGCCATGATGCAAAAAAACACAAAGCCAGAAAAAGCCAAAATCAAGGAAATGGAAAGTGCGGTGTCAGGACGTTTTTTGAAATAACGATAGAGCAGCAGCATTTCCAAGAAGAAAGCGAAATGACTCCATCCTAAAAAGCGTTGATCTTCTGCAAAGTAAAAAAACGCAAAGAAGGTGTAACCTAAATTTATAGCGGCACCCAACAATAAAATCAGCTTCAAGGTGCTGACTTTAAAGTCGATAAAACTAGATGGTGACATGTTTTCAATTTGCATAATTGAAGCCTGTTTTCCAAGGTTCGCTTTTCATTTTACGTTGAACTACTTAGCTTTGTAAAATAAAGAGCGTTACTTTTCTTTTTTCGCATAAAGCGTTTCTGGGTCAATTAGAGGGTCAGTCAAGATAACTGCCGACTCCGGTGAAATTTCAGTATAAAAACAACTTTTTCGTCCTGTATGGCAGGCTGGTCCGGTTTGGTCCACCAGTAGCAAAATGGTGTCGCCATCGCAGTCAAGACGCATGGATTTCAAAACTTGTATCTGCCCTGATTCTTCACCCTTACGCCAGTAAGATTGGCGTGAGCGAGACCAGTAGCAAACTCGTCCGGTCTTTAGCGTTTCAGCAATAGAATCAGCATTCATCCAAGCCATCATTAAGACTTCGCCTGTATCATGCTGTTGAGCGATAGCGGGTATTAGCCCTTTATCATCAAACTTTAATTGAGACTTTAGCTCTGCCCAGTCAAAAGTGTCACCTTGATGTGCTTTTTCTAATGATTTAAACGATGTAGTCATTTGGATAGCTCCCGAACTTATTTTGTACGCTTTGCCTGTGCAAAAGCTGAGGCGAACAAGTTGTTGGAAATGGTGTTTTTCACTGGTTCTGGCTTTTTCGCTTTGATTTGTGATTTGCGTCCAAGGCTGAGCATTGCATTGAAAAGTTCAGCGGTAGCTTGTGCATCTGCCAAAGCATCGTGAGCATCGCCAGGGAAAGGTTTGTTCAAAATCTTTTCATAAGCGACAGTTAATTTTGGCGTTTTGTAGAACCAATACATTTGTTCGGACTGCCAACGCATTGCGCCAACCAGGTCAGTTGCCAGTTTGGCGACATCAAGCCAAGCGTTATAGTCTAGATCAAATGGCAGTGACTTTTTCTCAGCGCTTTTTTGTAAATAGGCAAAGTCGGATTCGGTGCTGTATGCCAATACCACATCGGCATCGAGTAGTGCCTGGTGAATGCTGTCCCACACCTCTGTTAAAGAAGGTGCATCCTGAACCATTTCAGTCGTGATGTTGTGCTTTTCGTTTTCAGGGATATCGTAACCAGGGTTGATTAACTGGTTTAGGATTTCCTTGCCTTCCAAGTCGCAAATAGAAACTTGAATGACATCGGCATCATCACTGGTGGACACATCGGTTGCTTCAATGTCGATGCAATAGATTTTTTTGCCTTTTAGTTCTTTGTCATGTTCTTTCAGTTTGAAGTGCGCATCGTTGCGCCCTTCTTGCAGAAGGTTAACAACTTCAGAAGAAGTAAACTCAGCGATTAATTCCGAAAGTTTGCTGCGAAGTTTTTTAACAGAACGTGTTAAGGATTGGCGCACATCGTCATCTTCACTGGCACGTTCAATAAAAGTGTCCACGCTCATGATTTCATCTTTCACGACAAAGTTTTGCAAAATGCTATCGACGATCTTGGCATCTTTAAAGTCCAATGCTTCAAGCGATGGAATTTTAAGCGTAGCACTCAATAGGGCTTTTTCTCCCTTGGCAGGCGAGGCAATGACTTGAATACCTTTGATATCAAGCCCGTCTGAAGCAGCAACGGCAACAATGTATTCTTTGATGGGCTGGTTACGCTTATCAATAAAAATGAGTTGCGCATTGCTTTTGTTTGTTTTTTTGACGGCTGATTCTGTGTTCATTGCTTCTCTGACAGGGGTTAAAGTAAATGCGGTATTGTACCAGTTTAGGGCTTAGTGAGTAACGCTTAGTCTGTGTCAAGTTTATGAAATTTCTGCAATATCAAATCGCGACAAACTAATTAAAATGAACAAAATCTGCCAGGCTGGGTGCGGAAGTAGGTAAAAGCTAGCGTTTGCTGGTGTAAGCAATTCGGCGGGCTGTCCAGTAATGGCGGCGCCAAAATGAATTGTCCAGATTTGAAATGGTGACGCCTTCACTACTTGAGGCATGCATGAATCGATGGTTGCCTAGGTAAATACCGTTGTGATGACCGCTGTCGAAAACCCCTAAACCAATATTGAAGAAAATCACATCACCAGGTTTAAGTTTTGATATGGGGACATAGTGTCCGGTTTTAACCTGCAGCTTGGTGGTTCTGGGTAATAATAAACCAAATTGTTGCTTGAAAGTCGTCTGGACAAAACCTGAGCAATCAATGCCTTTTCTGCTCTCCCCGCCATAACGATAAGGTGTTTGTTTCCATTTTGAATATTCTCGCAATAGCTTTTTTCTCACCGCTTTGGTGTTGGAAAAGTCCGTTTTAAGCTGAGTATAGCTGTGGCTGTGATGAATAGGATAACTGGCTTGTCTTGGAGGAGAAGTCGCACAGCCTGTTAGCCAAATCACCAGACCAGTGAGTGAAATGAGACTTTTGTAATTAGAAAGATAACGTTGCATCTTTAGTCAACCAAAACTAGGCTTTCCATTTGATCGAGCACCCCATTGAAGGGATTTGTTCTAAAGGCCCTTGTCCGGTTTGTGCTACTTGTTTCATTGCTTCGAGTAAGTCGCGTTTTACGCCTTCAGGAGAGGTTTCTTTTCGAGATTCATCGAGGCGACCACGATATTGTAGTTTCAGCTCAGCGTTATAACCAAAGAAGTCGGGGGTGCAAACCGCGCCGAAAGCTTTAGCGACTTGTTGTGTTTCGTCCAGAACATAAGGAAATGGAAATCGCCATTGCTCGGCGATGGCCTTCATGTTTTCAAAAGAATCTTCTTTATATTCATTGGGATCGTTACTCATAATGGCGATGCTGTTAATGCCGTACTCATCACGTAAGATGCGGGTATCTTCAACTAAACGTTTTTGAATGGCTTTGACATAAGGGCAATGGTTGCAGATAAACATAATCAGTAACCCATTTTTCCCTTTTGCTTTTTCAAGAGTCCACATCTGACCATCAATGCCAGGTAGATCAAAATCAATTGCAGGTTGGTTAAAATCGCAAACAGGGGTGGTTAAGCTGACCATGTATAGCTCTCCTATATTCGTTATGAATCTTCGGTTTTTTCTTTCTTTGGGCTGCCCGGTGGTGGATAGGCCAAGGTATCTTTAATTGCTGCCTTTTCGTCATCGGAAAAATTAGGGAAAGGTAGTTTTTCTTGTTCAATCAGTTCTTGAATTTTTGCCTCAGCTTCTTTTTGCACGTCTTCAGGGATGGGGTGTCCTTTGGTGATAACAATGCGTTGCTCTGGCGTGGCAAGGCGAATATTGAGCTTGTGTAATATATCAAGAATATGGAAATTCAGATCTTCGGCGATAGCCTTCAATTCAGGCAATGACTTTGTGTTGACATAGGCGTTGACTACTATCAAAAATGCATCGCGTTCAATTTCTTCAAAGCGTGCTCTGGCTGCGATATCCAGTGTTTTAGGATGAGAGATAATGAGTTCTCTCAGTGCGATGAGTAGCAGCCTGAGTTGTTCAACGGATGTATCAAGCCTAACGCGGAGTTCTTTTTTATAAAGTCTACGATCAATTTCGGCGTAATTTTCCAATTCTTTTGAAGCAAAAATGGAGTTGGGAACATGCACGATGGAGCGATTGAGTTTGCGGATGCGGGTTGAACGTAGCCCGATTTCTTCCACTGTTCCTGTAATCTCGCCAAACTTACAAAAATCGCCCGGCTTGATGGGGCGGGCAATATAGAGGGTAAAGGCGCCAAAAACGTTTTCGAGCGTTTTTTGTGCAGCCAGAGCAATGGCTAGTGATCCTATCCCTAACCCTGTTAGAACAGTAGTGAGGCTATAGCCGGCATCACTTAGCCAGCTAAGAATCAGTACGATAACGACCAATACTTTCACGGTTGTGGACAGGGGTCGGATCAGCGCACGAGAAAATTTTTCATTGAGTTTGTTGATAAGGCGTTGTGCAATCAGTTCGATAATGCCTAGGCTTAAGAACATGATTGCTAAGTAGTCTAGAATGCCAGATGTTAAAACAACTTTGGCTTGTAGGGATAGCCCAAGCTGGTTAATGCCATATTGCAACAACCATATAGTGACTGCGAAACGGAGTCCATTTACGAGAAAATGCTGGAAAGCAGTTCTTTCAGGGTAGAGCTTTAGCCAAATGAATCCGAAGAAAGTCGTTAGAAGTTTGATGGCATACCAACTCAGCACAACAATGAAAACCACACCAACAAATTGCCAGTTTTCCATATGAAAAAACTTAAAGTCAGGTAGGTAGTTAGCGATGGTGGTAGCCCAACTTGGGTAGCCGAACTCAGACCAAAGTGCAGGGACTTTTATCAATGTGCGGTTAGATATTTTCCAGAGATAACCGACAGCTGGATCGGGCACTTTTTGCAGGTAAACCGGTATTTTGCCTTTGGTGCTTTTTAGGTAACCAATCAGGTCGCGATAGGGAGGTAGCCCGTCGTTTTGCATGCCATCTGGCGAATTACTGACAGCCGTTAGATCAAGAAGGTTTTGTTGCTGCCAGATAATCATTAATTGTTTGAGCAATTTGGGGGCGCCGACTTTTTTTACTTTTTGTGGCAGATAGCGCAAATCCAGATAGATGGTTCCCTCTTCATATTTTTTCTGTTTGACGAGTTCTTTGAGGGTTAGTAATGTTGAAAGCGGCGTGCTGCCAGGGCGAACAATTTGTTTATTGGCATCGATGTTTTCTATAGCAGACTGGCTTCGTTGCTGGGTTTCGATCGCCTCTTTAATGCTTGTTGGCGCAGCTGAAAACGCATATTGAGAAATGCTTAAAAAAATGACAGCTAAGAAAGTCTGTAGATATGGCAATGAGCGCTGTTTTTTCATGGGGTGATACCTGAGCTGGACGATTAAGCCATGTGAAGTTGTTAGTCGCAATATACCTTAAATTTTGTTGAATCGTCCAGAATAAAACTTGTAATAAAATCGTTAAATCTTGAGAGTTGTATTTTCATGCAGAGAAGTAAGGGGTGAGTTGTCTCCAATAAGGCCACGGACAATATCTCTCGGGTGCGTTACTTTGACAAAGTAGGCTGGTATGTAGGTACAAATAATCGAACGGATTATGTTTGATGTTGGTTGTTTTAGTGGCAGGGGTGAATGCTTATGTTATCAAGCCCATTTATGTGGAACAGTTTGGGCGGGCTTAAATTTTTGGTTATCGAGAGCAATGTGAAGTTTGCAAAGTTTTAGACATAAAAAAACCGGCAACTGCCGGTTTTTTATAGCGTAAGCAATTAAGCTTTTGCAGCGGTATAAAGCTCAGAGACTTTATTCCAGTTAACCACGTCCCACCAAGCTTGCATGTAAGCAGGGCGAAGGTTTTGATAACGTAGGTAATAAGCATGTTCCCAAACGTCAAGACCTAGGATTGGCGTCCCCTTAACGTCAGCAACATCCATTAGAGGGTTGTCTTGGTTAGGTGTTGAAGAGATTTCTAACTTACCGTCAGCAGAAACTGTTAACCAAGCCCAACCTGAACCGAAGCGTGTTGCGCCAGCAGTGTTGAACTTTTCTTTCATAGCGTCAAAGCCACCGAAAGTTGCATTGATATCGTCAGCCAAAGCACCTGTTGGCGAGCCCATGCTGTCACCAGTCATGATGTTCCAGAAGAAAGAATGGTTCCAATGGCCACCACCGTTGTTACGCACAGCAGGAGAAATAGAACCCGCATTTGCACATAACTCTTCAATTGACTTGTCTTCAAGTTCAGAACCAGCAATCGCATTGTTTAGGTTTGTGATGTAAGTGTTGTGGTGCTTAGTATGGTGGATTTCCATTGTACGTGCGTCAATGGAAACTTCTAATGCATCGTAATCATATGGAAGATCTGGAAGCGTGAAAGCCATGTGTCCATCCTTTTTAGTTAGTTGTTCGAGTTGCCCTTGCCCAAAAGCGTTAGTCTTGGCAAGAGATTGAATCTTGAAGTCTTATTTTAGCGAGTTAATCTTTATTGTAAATATAAAGACTGTAAATAACCGACTAAATTTGTCGGTTATTCGTTTTTTGTCCAGAAGTTGACTGGTTTGGCAGGAGATAAGTCATTGTGATTAAAATCTGCCAGGCTGGGGTAGTTAACGTAATTGGCGTCCGTGACCTCGGCTAGAAAATATTGTCTAGGTGTTCCGGTGGAGGTGTCATGTCTGATATTTTTTCAACTTCATTAGGCGGCATTTGCATATAGTAGCCTTTGTCTTCAATTGCCTTGAGGATTTCTTTTGCATCTGCTCGTGGCAATTTACGCTCTGCTGTTAGTTCAAAATCAAGTACATGTACAGGCTCGCCAAACATGACAAAAAGTTCATTCGGTAGCTCCTCTAACTCTGTTTCTTGCAAAACATAGAGGTAAAGTTCCTCTTTTTTCGGGCTTTTGAATGCTGAAATTGTTTGTGCCATGGTTTGCCTCAATGGGGTTGTGTCAGTGGGTTATGATTATAGGAAACGCGCTATTTTAACGATTTTAACTGTAAAAGTGAATGTCTAGTCTGCGGGTTTATGCGAATAATTGCTTGACCTTACTCGTTGATTTTTTTATGCTTATCCGCCGCTTTTTGGCTGCTTGCATAAGAATAAAATAAGGCAGTCTCTATAAAGAATACCTTTTCGCAGAGTGATGCGGGTTTAAGAACAAAGGAAAAAAGATGTTTGGAAAAAAGGTCGTAGTGTTAGCAGGCGCCGGGTTTGTTGGGCGCTCAGTTGTTAATGAGCTGTCAAAGCAAGGCTATCAGGTGCGCGTTTGTGTGCGCCGTCCTGAGCGCTTCCGTGACTATGGGCTTTTCCCAAATACCAAAGTATTTGCTATCAAGGACTATCAAGATGAAGCGGTTTTGAAATCTGCTTTGGAAGATGTGGATGTCGTCGTTAATTTATTAGCAGATCTAACAGCAGGTATTGAAGCTGTTCCGACAAAAGATTTGGTTGTCGCTAACCAAAAAGTGAAAAAAGCGGTTGAATTATCTTCTGCGCAACGCGTGATTTCATTGTCTCAACTGGGTGCGGATGCAACCAAAGCGGAAAACTCACGCTTACAGCAATTGGGCGAATCAGATGCAATTGCTTTAGGCGCGTCGAATACTAAAAATACCATTTTGCGTACCAGTCTGTTGTTGGGTGAAGGAGATTGTGTAACCACTCAGTTCCGTAAGCAATTGAATTTGATTTCTTTCTTACCTGTAGTCAACGCTTCTACGCTGGTTCAGCCTCTTGCGGTTGGAGAGTTTGCAAAAGCCTTGGTGTCAGTTATCAATGACGAAACCACTTATGGACAAAAAGTAGAAGTCGCAGGTGAAGAGCGCATTAGTGTTCGTCAGTTGGCTGAATTGGTTGCTGAATTGTTGGGCAAAGAATCTGCGTTGATATTTCCAATGTGCAAAATGAATGCTAGATTGATGGTGAAATTAGGCGTTCTGGCGCCGATTAAATCGGTAAGCCCAGTGTTATTGGACGGCCTGACTATCGATCAAGTGACAGATAATGATTTCTCGAATCAGTTTGGTTTTGTACCGCGCAGTATTGAACAGGTGTTATCTGCTTACTTGTTACCAACTAAGGTGCGTGATCGTTATCATTTCTTGCGTCAAGAAGCGGGTCGTAACCACGACGACTTGGCATAGCACGATCTTTTCTCTTTAGATGAAAAAGCGCCATCGGCGCTTTTTTTATATGTGGATTTCAATAGTCTTTCCATAAAGAGAGGCATGGTTTTCATTGAGGCTTTTCTAAAAGTTGGTATATGATAACGAAAGGTGTTCGTTTTCAAACGAACGCTTCGAAAAATTAAGGTCTAAACCAAAAGGAGCATTAAAATGGGATGTAATGTAGGTGGACTTGATAGAAAATTACGGATTCTTGTCGGTATTATCATACTGTTGATTGGTATGGGAATGAGCAGTTGGTGGGCTCTTGTCGGTTTGATTCCGCTAATTACCGGGATCATGGGATGGTGTCCTGCGTATCTATTGTTTGGTGCGAGCACCTGTAAAACGGATTCTGAGAAAAGCGCTGAATAAAGCGAACGTTATTTGCTTGAGTTTAGCTCTGGTGAAATGTTAAAACCTGGTCGTTGGGCTGGGTTTTTTTGTCTTTATGGGTTAGAAAATTAGATTTTGAATTAGGTTAAAACGGAAAAAACGGATGCAAATCTATTTGGTTGGTGGTGCTGTGCGAGATACGTTGCTCGGATTAAAGCCGCATGAACATGATTGGGTTGTTGTTGGTGCAACACCTGATGAGCTTATTAAGGAAGGTTACCAGCAAGTTGGTAAGGACTTTCCCGTGTTTTTGCATCCCAAAACAAGAGATGAATATGCTCTGGCTCGCACAGAGCGTAAGGCTGGCAAAGGCTATCACGGCTTTGAAGTGTTTGCCGACCCTTCCGTGACTTTGGAAGAGGATTTGATTCGTCGGGATTTAACCATTAATGCCATAGCCCAAAACGATGATGGGGAGTTGATTGACCCTTATGGTGGTGTAAAAGACCTTGAGGCAAGGGTATTGCGTCATGTGTCGGATGCTTTTGTTGAAGACCCTTTACGAGTATTGCGCGTTGCTCGCTTTGCCGCCAAGCTTGCTCCTTTTGGGTTTGTGCTTGCAGACGAAACGCGAACACTGATGCAAGAAATGGTTTCTTCGGGAGAAATATCTGATTTAACGCCTGAACGTGTTTGGCAAGAAGTTGCTAAGGCGCTTGCGACAGCAAAGCCGAGTATCTTCTTTGAAGTGCTAGATCAAGTCGGGGCAGTAGAAGTGTTGTTTCCCGAGTTGTATCAACTGCATGATGTCACCCAGCCAGTTAAGCATCATCCAGAAGGTGATGTTTGGATTCATACTATGATGGTGTTGGATGCAGCCGCAAGCTTGTCGGATGATTTGAATGTCCGGTTTGCCGCTTTGGTGCATGATCTTGGTAAAGGGATTACGCCCAAAGAGCTTTGGCCTAAACACCATGGGCATGAAAAAGGTGGTCTGTCTTTGGTGAAGGCGATGGCGAATCGCTATCGACTGCCAAAAAATACACTGAATTTTGCATTGAAGGTGACGGAATATCATGGCATTGTGCATAAGGTCTTGGATTCTGAGGGGCAGCCGCACTTAAAGCCGCAAACTTGCCTTAAGCTGCTTAATTTAACCAAAGCGTTTAAACAAACAACAGAGTTGTCTTTGTTGTTGACGGCTTGTGAAGCCGATGCTAGGGGGCGATTAGGGTTTGAAAACCGACCTTATCCTCAGCGAGATTTTTGGTTGGCGTTAGCGCAAGCGGGATCAAAGGTTAATAATCAAGAGATTATCGCAACAGGCGTGCAGGGAGCTGCCATTTCCGAAGCGATTGAGCGCAAGCGCATTGAGTTGATTCAGGCGTATATGGATGCTTACTCTGCTGAAAAAGCAGAATTATAAATTGATAAAATCTGCCAGGCTGGGTAGCTGAGGGACTAGGGAATGCAAATGAAAGAACTAAAACTGGTAAGGGTTGCAACCTATGCTTCTGTTTCAGTAGCGGTTTTTCTGCTGGTGATTAAAGCCTTTGCTTGGATGGAGACCAGTTCAGTTGGTATTTTGGCATCTTTGCTGGACTCTGCTGTTGATATTGTTGCATCCGTGATGATTTTGTTTGCGGTGCGTTTGGCACAAGAGCCCGCCGATAATGAGCATCGTTTTGGGCATGGTAAAGCGGAGCCATTGGCTGCGCTGGCACAAAGCGTTTTTATTGCCGGCTCGGCACTTTATCTGATGCTTCATGCAATACAAAGGTTGATTGATCCGGTTGAAGTTCAGGAACCGAATTTGGGTGCTTGGGTTATGTTGGCATCATTGTTCTTGACCTCATGTTTGGTTTTGTTTCAAAGGTATGTTGTCCGTAAGACAGGGTCAACCGCGATTGAATCTGATGCACTACATTATTTTTCTGATTGGATCGCTAACCTAGCCGTACTTATCGGTTTGCTGTTGTCAGTTTATGGTTGGATAGATTCCACGCTTGGTTTATTGATTGGGGGGTGGATTGGCTGGCAAGCTATTCGGTTGGCAATCCATTCGGCAAATCAATTGCTTGATCATGAGTTACCAGAAGCCATTCGCAATCAAATTCGCGATATTGTGTTGGCTAATGTAGAGGTGGAAGGGTTTAATGATTTAAGAACCTATCGTTCAGGCCCCACCATTTTTATACAGCTGGATTTGGAGTTGGACGACCATCTAAGTTTGGTTAATGCCCACCGCATTACGGAAGAAGTGACGCAAGCTCTGTTAGAAGTGTTTGAAAATGCCGACGTGTTGATTCATCAAGAACCTGTGAGTATCCGGCTTGATCCTGAGCATCACCAATGGGAGATGGAAAACCGAGAAGATTCGGTTGAAGAGGACGGAAAGCCGCAATCAGGCAGTTAAGCCCAATTGCGCATTAGGTGTTTATAGTGTTTTTGAGAAACTAAACGCACCTCGAATATCACCTATGTGATATCCAACCGCTTTATCACGAGGATAAAGTTCGTGCAGTTTCTGCTGAACAGCTGGTGCGATATGAGTGCCGTGACAGGCTAGACAGACGCCACCTGTTGGAATCGGTTTAATGAATCGATAGGTTTTTTTGCCATTCATGTCAACGATTTCACTGTAAGCCATTTGTTTGACTGGAATGCCGGACATTTTCTCTGCCTCGAAATGTTTCAGGGCTTTGATTTCCCATTTGTCAGGCGTGGCGGTTGCGCCGCGGGGCTTCATGCTCACGCGATTGACATGCCAGCCACTGGATTTTGAGAGGTCGGCGGCGATCTCCGGGGCTTTGGTGTTGCAGAAAGACAGGGCATGTACCGGCCCGCCGTTTTTCATGGCGTGCATCAGTTGAGGTTTTAACTTGCCGAGAAATTGCTTGGCCAGTGCCATGCTTTGTTTGTCTAGCTGCTGAGTTTCGGGATTGGCCAATGCGCTCGTCGAACTTGCAAGCGCAGCGGTAATGGCGATAGATTTGATCAGTGCATGAGCCATGTGAATTCTTCCTAAAATAAATAAAAGTGTTAATGGATATTAGAGTTTACTAATCGCTAGTATACTTTTAAGTAGGAATTAAATAATCTTAAGACAGTATTGAAAGCTGGGTTTGATTTATCGGATAGCGGTTTTTTGGATAGGAATTGGCCTGTTTATCGCTATAATGCCGTTTTAAGAATGTTTCATGTTTTCTTACGTAGACGTAAAGGATAGGTTTGTGAAATTACCGACAATAGGGGCTTCAAAAAGTAAGAATGCCTTTGTAGCGATTCTGATTATTTTGCTGGTGGTTGTGATCGTTGCCTATATGGTCAGCACCAAGCCTAAGCCGCCGCCAGTAGAAATCAAACAGAAAGTCTGGCCGATTGAAGCGATGAAAGTGTCGGTGGGGCAGGTTGTGCCAAAGCAATCTTTGTATGGCACGGTTGAATCGACATCGATGGTGACGGCAGCTGCACCGGTATCGGGTGTGGTGGCTGCAGTTTCGGTGAAAGACGGTGATGAAGTCCAAAAAGGGGATAAGCTCGTAGCCTTGTCCGATGCGGATATTCAGCTGCCTTATCAAATTGCCAAAGCGGATGTCGAAGACACGCGTGCGCAACTTCAGTTGCAAGCACTGGCTTACAAATCAAATCAAGCCAAGCTCGACAATGAAAGGAAGGTACTTGCCATTCGTGAAGAAGACGTCAAGCGTAACCAGGAGCTGATCAAGAAAGACCTTGCCTCAAAATCTACGTTGGACATCGCTAAGGAAGCTCGGTTAAAGCAGAAGCTGTCAGTGGTGAATGCAAACCTGTCGGTAGAAGAAAACAAACTGAAAGTCGCCCAGTTGAAAGCGCGCTTAGCCAAGGCCGAGGCCAATTTTCAACAGGCAAAAATTAATTTGAAGCGTGGTCAGTTGGTAGCGCCTTATGCGATCCGAGTTTCCAAGGTGTCAGTTTCAGCAGGAGACCGTGTTTCGCCCGGAACAGCTTTGTTGAGCTTCTATGGGTTGGATAGTTTGGAGTTGAAAGCAACGATTCCTGCCGCTGAAGTCAAAGATGTTTATGCCGCGATGCAACAAGGCCAATCATTTACCGCCGATTATCTTTCCTATGGACAACGTTATGAGTTGCATTTGAAACGTCTGGCAGGAGAGGCATCAACCAGTGGATTGAATGCTTATTTTTCGCTGCCCAAAACCTTAAAGAGTGTGCGCCCGGGGGATCTGTTGCAGGTGCGTTTGCGGCGTGAGCCGATAGCCAACGGGTTTGCGGTGCCTTATTCTGCGTTGTATGGCTCTAGCCGAGTGTATGTTGTCAAAGACGGTTTGTTGGAGCGCCGAAAGGTCAAGGTGCTAGGGGAAACTCCTGTTAAGGGGCAGACTTGGGTGCTACTGAAAGGCGGTGTTCAAAGTGGCGAGCAGGTTGCAATCACCCATTTACCGAATGCCGTGACTGGTCTGAAAGTGTCTGTGATGGAACCCTGAAATGACGCAGAAAAACGAACCTGAACATCATCGACTTCCGGAAGAGCATCCGGAAGATTTTGCCGGTTATCACCCACGTCACGAAAAATTTAAATCGACTGGTTTTATCGGTATGTTGGCGCGTCATAAGGTGGCGCCGAATCTATTAATGCTCATTATGGTTTTGATGGGCATTGTCGCCCTGTTGAAGTTGAATGTGCAATTTTTCCCCAATTTTGAACTCGATTATGCTCAGGTCAGAGTCGTTTGGCCAGGAGCCAATGGTGAGGATGTCGAGCGTTCGATAACCGACCCTATCGAACGAGTGTTGAGAAATATCGATAATCTTGATGAGATGACTTCAACCTCTGCTTTGGGGATGTCGGCGGTGACTTTGAAATTCAAAGAGGGTACCGACATGATCGAGGCGATCGATCAAGTCAATCAAAAGGTTCGGGAGCTCCGCAACCTGCCACAAGATTCCGAGAAACCGGTCATCGAACGCTTTGTTCGCTATGAACCCATCGCACGTTTGTTGTTGATTGGGGATAAGGCAGATCTGACAGAATTACGTCATTTGGCGCGTCAGTTTGAGCGGCAATTGCTTGATGAAGGGATCGATAAAGTCGAATTCGATGGACTGCCCACTGATGAGATGTCGATTAATGTGCCCAAGCGTAAGTTGGAACAGTATGGATTGACCTTGGGAGATGTGAGTAGTCGTATTGCGGCGATGAGCCGTGATATTCCAGCGGGATCGGTTGGCGATGAGGATAGTATTCGTGATTTACGGGCAATCAACCAGGGTCGGAGCGAGCAACAGTTTGATCGTTTGACGGTCATTTCTAAAGGAACCGAAAAGGTTGCCTTGGGGCAGTTAGCGCAAGTGCAGAAACGCCCGGTAAAAAATGCGCCTTATTTGACGGTAGATGGGCACCCGGCGATTGAGATGCGTTTAATGCGCTCTGAAACAGGGGATACGCTCAAGTCTTCTAAAATCATGCAGCAGTGGTTGGCAAAAACCAAGCCGACTTTACCCAAAGGCGTGAAGTTCAAGGTTTATGACGAGACCTGGTCGCTGGTGAATCAGCGGATTATGTTGCTGGTCAACAACGGGATCGGCGGGTTGGTTCTGGTGATATTGATTCTGTATCTTTTTATGAATGGACGGGTCGCCTTCTGGGTGGCGGTCGGGATACCAGTGTCCTTTATGGCGACTTTGATGATTATGTATCTCGCGGGAGGCAGTATTAATATGGTCAGCCTGTTCGGGCTGATTATGGCGCTGGGGATTATCGTTGACGATGCCATTGTGGTCGGTGAGGATGCGCTTGCGCATCATGAGAAGGGTGAGCCGGACTTGCAAGCCGCTGAAGGGGGTGCGCATCGCATGCTAGCACCTGTAACGGCTTCGTCCATTACCACGGTTGCAGCTTTTTTACCCCTGATGATGATTGGCGCAGAAATGGGCAAAATCCTGTTTGCGATTCCGTTGGTGATTATTGCGGTCATTATCGCTTCTTTGTTTGAGAGTTTTACCATTTTACCAGGTCATTTGCGGCGTGCCTTCAAGAAGGTCAAGCCACCTCAGCCGGGCAGTGTGCGTTATCGTTTGGATCGAACCATAGATCATTTCCGTGAGCACCAGTTCCGGTCGGTGATCCGTTGGGTACTGGCTCATAGGGCGATTACTATTGCCATCACGCTGGCGATGATGATTTTTGCGATTGGTCTGTTAGCAGGCGGTCGTTTGGCGTTCGTTTTCTTCCCTTCACCGGAGTCTATCAAGTTGACGGCGGATGTGCGCTTTGTCGCGGGTACCCCGGCGAAGGTCACGGCGGCCTATGTTGACCAGGTTTATCGAGCATTACGCAAAACAGAAAAGGAATTGGAGCCGGGTATTGTTAAAACGGCAGTGGTTCATTACAACGAGTCCAGTTCGGAAAAAGGGTCGAATTTCGGTAGTGTCAATATCGAACTGAAAGAACCGGATCAGCGAAAAACCCGAAACGCGCAGTTCATCCGTGCTTGGCAGAAAAATGCCGGAACCGTTCCCGGATTGGATGTGTTGTCGATTGAAGCGCCAAGAATGGGGCCACCGGGCAGTGATTTGGATGTTAGGATGTGGGGGGTTTCACCGCACCTGTTAAAGCAGGCTTCCTTGGAGGTGCAGCAGGTATTGGATCAGATTCCTGGGGTGAGTGGTGTTCGCGATGATTTGCCTTATGGCCGTGATCAGATGATTTATCGCCTGACACCACAAGGTAAAGCATTAGGCTTTACCTATGCCAGTATCGGTCAGCAGTTGTCGGATGCGTTTTCCGGTCGCTTGGCGCAAATCTATACTCAAGGTGAGGATGAAGTGGAGGTCAGGGTTCAGTATCCTCGCAAAGAGCAGGACAGCTTGGCGACCTTGGATTCGATGATGGTGACCGCGCCAGATGGACAGAGAGTGTTATTGAAGTCTATCGTGAAGTGGAGCAGTCAGCAGGGCTTTGATGTGATGCGCCATGTCGATGGACATTTGGCGGTCAATGTGATTGGCGAAGTCGATAATACGAGAAATAATGCCAACCGTATTTTGGCTCAGTTGAAAAAAGATACGTTACCGAAACTGGTAGCCAAGTATGGGTTCAGCTATTCGTTTGAAGGCCAAAGCGCCAATCAGGCCGAGACGCTTGCAGATATGAAGATCGGTTTGTTGGTCGGTTTGACCTTGATTTATATCGTGTTGGCCTGGGTGTTTGGTTCTTACGGCTGGCCGCTGGTGGTGATGCTGGCGATTCCATTCGGATTGATCGGTGCAATCATGGGGCATTGGTGGATGGGCTTGGATATGACGATTTTGTCATTGTTCGGTTTCTTCGGCTTGTCCGGTATCGTGGTGAACGACTCGATTATCTTGGTCAGTTTCTACAAGCGGCTACGCGAAGAAGGGATGGCAATCAATCAGGCTCTAGAAGAGGCTGGAGTGCAGAGAGTTCGAGCGGTGTTGCTGACGTCATTGACGACCATTGCAGGTCTGACACCGCTACTATTTGAGACTTCTTTGCAGGCGCAGTTCTTAATACCGATGGCGGCGGCGATTGCTTTCGGGTTAATGTTTTCGACGTTATTGATTCTGTTGGTGATCCCCAGCGTGTTGTCGCTGTATGAAGAGGTGCATGAGCGATGGATGCATCGTTCACATAAGGTTGAACCACAAGAATCGGTTTAACGTTGTTCGTTCTTCCTGTGCTCCATGGATGGTTGCGGCGAATTAATCCATTTCAATCGGTGGGCAAGCCTCACCATTGGCTTCTTTCTATACGCTAGAGCCCTTAATTAAATTAACTGCATTGGTGTAGCTCTTTTTTTTTGCATGGTTTCAGTAGCTAGTATGCCACGAGGAATATGTTGAGCCATAGCAATGACGTTATCTAAGTATCCACTGGTTCTCTTGTCTAGTAGTTTGTAATCTTCTCAATAAGTTTTTTGCGGCTTTACAATCAATCTTTTAAATATGGGATTTTCGTCAGACACAAGTGTCTTTCATTCTGATGATGTGACGCTTCTCCTTTTCTGTGTTTGGCTTAGTTAGCCTAGAAAAAATAGAGGATTCGTAAATCTCGTATCTGATAAAAAAATGTCATATTTTTGTGATATAGGGTGATTAGCCTATTAAAAGGCGATTTTGAGTGGTTTTTTGTTTGTTGCAACAAATTAAAAACATCTTGATATAGATAAGAAAACTTGATGATTTTTGCGTTTTAAGCGAAAATGTCCGTCCAAAATTTTACAAAACGGTTATGGAGCGATTAAAACACCCGCTTTTTTAAGTATTACTAAACCCATACATAACCCGTGTATATACCGAATTTTTTTAACTTGAGGGAAGTTGTCAATGCCAACTCGTAGAGAACTAGCAAATGCTATCCGTGCACTAAGCATGGATGCGGTACAAAAAGCCAAATCTGGTCACCCAGGTGCACCAATGGGGATGGCGGATATTGCCGAAGTATTGTGGAATAGCCACATGAAGTTTAACCCTACTAATTCAAAATGGGCTGACAGAGATCGTTTCGTACTATCGAATGGTCACGGTTCTATGTTGATTTATTCATTATTGCACTTGACTGGTTTTGACTTAGGTATGGAAGATATCAAAAACTTCCGTCAGCTTCATGCTAAGACTGCAGGTCACCCAGAATATGGTTATGCAGATGGTATTGAAACGACTACTGGTCCTCTAGGGCAAGGTATTACCAATGCTGTAGGTATGGCAATCGCAGAGCGTACGCTAGCGGCGCAATTCAATAAGCAAGGTCACGATATTGTTAACCATTACACTTATGTGTTCATGGGTGACGGTTGTTTGATGGAAGGTTTATCTCATGAGTCAGCTGCTATGGCAGGTACTTTGGGCTTAGGTAAGCTAATCGGTTTCTGGGATGATAACGATATTTCAATCGATGGTCATATTTCTGATTGGATGGAGCGTGATGTTGCAGGTCGTTTCGAATCTTACGACTGGCACGTTATCCGTGATGTTGATGGTCACGATGCAGAAGCAATCGATAAAGCAATCCGTGAAGCGAAGTCTGTTAATGACAAGCCTACTTTGATTTGTACTCGTACAACTATCGGTTTTGGTTCACCAAATCTATGTGGTACGCATGACTGTCATGGTGCACCTTTGGGTGATGAAGAAATCAAATTGACTCGTGAAAACCTAGGTTGGGAGCATGAGCCATTTGTTATTCCACAAGATATTTATGAAGGTTGGGATCACAAAGCAAAAGGTGCTGAAGATGAAGCATCTTGGAACGCTAAGTTTGAAGCTTATCGTGCAGAATTCCCAGCAGAAGCGGCTGAGTTTGAGCGTCGTATGGCTGGTGACTTACCTGCGAACTTTGAAGTTGAAATGGATAAGTTCATCGCTAAGACTCAAGAAGAAATGCCAAACATCGCTTCGCGTAAGGCTTCTCAAAACGCTATCGAAGCAATGGGACCATTGCTACCAGAAATGTTCGGTGGTTCTGCTGACTTGACAGGGTCTAACCTAACTAACTGGTCAGGGACTGTTAAAGTAAATCATGAAAACCCTAAAGGTAACTACCTATCATGGGGTGTACGTGAATTCGGTATGGCTCACATGATGAACGGTATGGTTCTTCACGGTGGTTTCAAAGTTTATGGCGGTACTTTCTTCATGTTTATGGAATTCATGCGTAATGCTTTACGTATGTCTGCATTAATGAAAATCGGTACGATCTATGTATTTACACATGACTCTATCGGTTTGGGTGAAGACGGTCCTACGCATCAGCCAGTAGAGCAATTGGCGACTATGCGTGTGATTCCTAACTTCCAAACATGGCGCGGATGTGATGCAGTTGAATCTGCAGTTTCTTGGAAAGTTGCAATGTTACGCGGTGACGCGCCAACAGCACTAGTATTCTCTCGTCAAAACTTGACGCCAATGGAGCGTACTGCTGAGCAAGTTAAGAACATCGAAAAAGGTGGTTATGTGCTTAAAGATTGCGCAGGTACACCTGATGTTATCTTTATTGCGACTGGTTCTGAAGTTGGTTTGGCAGTTGAAGCTGCTGAAGCAATGGATGCAAACGTTCGTGTTGTTTCTATGCCTTGTACAAATGCATTTGATGAGCAAGATCAAGCATACAAGGATTCTGTATTGATTCCTGGTGTTAAGCGTGTTGCGATTGAAGCAGGTGTTGCTGAGTCTTGGTACAAGTATGTTGGCCTTGAAGGCGGAATTGTTTGCATGAAAACATTTGGTGAATCAGCTCCTGCAGGTGAACTGTTTAAAGAGTTTGGCTTCACAGTTGAAAACGTTGTTGCAACAGCAAACAACGTTCTTGGTAAATAATTTTAGTTAAATGAAACTCAGGTCGGCGTCAGCGATGATGCCGGCAAAATTTAGGAGTAAATAATAATGACAATTAAAGTAGGTATTAACGGTTTTGGCCGTATCGGTCGTATGGCTTTCCGTGCTGCAGCAAAAGACTTCAAAAATATTGAAGTTGTAGCAATCAATGACTTGTTGGATCCAGAATATTTGGCTTATATGCTTAAGTATGATTCTGTTCACGGTCGTTTTGATGGTGAAGTTGAAGTTAAAGATGGTAACTTGATTGTTAATGGTAAAACGATCCGCATCACTGCTGAACGTAACCCTGCTGACCTAAAGTGGAGCGAAGTTGGAGCTGATTTAGTTATCGAGTGTACTGGTTTCTTCCTAACTGAAGAATCTTGTCAGGCGCACATTGAAGCTGGTGCTAAGAAAGTTGTTCAATCTGCACCATCTAAAGATCATACGCCAATGTTTGTATATGGTGTTAACCATAACGAATATGCTGGTCAAGCAATCGTTTCTGCGGCTTCTTGTACGACTAACGGTTTGGCACCAGTTGCTAAAGTTCTTAATGACAACTTCGGTATCAAACGTGGTTTGATGACAACTGTTCATGCTGCAACTGCAACTCAGAAAACTGTTGATGGTCCTTCTATGAAAGACTGGCGTGGTGGTCGTGGTATTCTTGAGAATATCATCCCTTCTTCAACTGGTGCTGCTAAAGCGGTTGGTAAAGTTTTGCCAACACTTAACGGTAAGTTGACTGGTATGTCTTTCCGTGTACCAACTTCAGACGTTTCTGTTGTAGATTTGACTGTTGAGTTGGAAAAAGATGCTTCTTACGATGATATCTGTGCAGCGATGAAAAAAGCTTCAGAAGGTGAATTGGCTGGTGTTCTAGGTTATACAGAAGAAGCGAACGTTTCTACTGATTTCCGTGGAGATTCTCACCCATCAATCTTTGATGCGAAAGCAGGTATTTCTCTAGATCCTACTTTTGTTAAAGTTGTTGCTTGGTATGACAACGAGTATGGTTACACTTGTAACATGATGCGCGTTGTTGAGCATGTAGGTAGCAACTAATTCAGTTTTACTGAAGTGAAAGGCGAGATTAACTCTCGCCTTTCTAATTCATGATTTCAGTATTGGCTTTTCATTTCCATATTTTTTTAGTATTGAAATGTAAATTTAATATTCAAAACTTATTATTTAAATCCAATATTGCCCTCCAAGAGGGTAGTGTTTAAACCTTAAAGAAGAGGACACACTATGTCTGTAATTAAGATGTCTGACCTAGACTTAGCTGGTAAGCGTGTATTGATCCGTGAAGATTTGAACGTTCCAGTTAAAGAAGGGAAAGTAACTTCTGATGCACGTATCCGTGCTTCATTGCCTACTATTAAAATGGCTGCTGATGCAGGTGCGAAAGTGATGCTAATGTCTCACTTAGGCCGCCCTAGTGAAGGTGAATATGCTGAAGAATTCTCTTTGGCACCAGTTGCTGCAGATTTGTCTGCTAAGCTAGGTAAAGAAGTTCGTCTTGTTAAAGATTACCTTGATGGTGGTTTTGATGTAGCAGATGGTGAAGTGGTTCTGCTTGAAAACGTTCGTTTCAACGTTGGTGAAAAGAAAAACGACGAGGCATTGTCAAAAAAATACGCGGCATTGTGTGATGTTTATGTAATGGATGCTTTCGGTACAGCTCACCGTGCACAAGCTTCTACTCATGGTGCAGGTGCATTTGCTGATACAGCTTGTGCAGGACCATTGTTGGCAGCTGAATTAGATGCACTTGGTAAAGCATTGAACAATCCAGCGCGCCCAATGGTTGCGATTGTTGGTGGTTCTAAAGTTTCTACAAAATTGACAGTTCTTGAGTCTCTATCTGAGAAAGTTGATCAGTTAGTTGTGGGTGGTGGTATCGCGAATACTTTCATCGAAGCTGCTGGCTATAACGTTGGTAAATCTTTGTCAGAAACTGATTTGATTCCAACTTGTAAAAAATTAAACGAAATCATGGAGTCTCGCGGAGCGGCAATTCCACTAGCATCAGATGTTGTTTGCGGTAAAGAATTCTCTGAGTCTGCTGCTGCTGAGACTAAGAATGTTGCTGATGTTGCTGATGATGACATGATTTTCGATATCGGACCTGATTCTGCCGCTGAACTGGCAACTATCATTAAAAACGCTGGTACGGTTGTTTGGAATGGTCCTGTTGGCGTATTTGAGTTTGATCAATTCGGTGAAGGAACTAAAGCGATTTCTATGGCGATTGCTGAATCTTCAGCTTTCTCTATTGCTGGGGGCGGTGATACGCTAGCAGCAATTGATAAGTACGATATTGCAGATAAGGTTTCTTATATCTCTACTGGTGGTGGTGCTTTCCTTGAGTTCTTGGAAGGTAAAAAACTACCTGCAGTTGAAATGTTAGAAAACGCAGCTAAGTAATTTGAGTGTAATGACCAACCACAACAGTGGTTGGTCTTTTTAATAACAACTGATTCCATCTTATTTAAGAAAGGCGAGAGGGTGTCTCGGAAAATAAACCTCAATCATTGTTGATGGTGTGTATTTTTCGAGTCATCTTGCTTTCTGAATAGAAGTGGATGAAAGAAGAAAAAAGGTAAGAAAATTAAATGTCATCTGGATTAAGACGTACCAAAATCGTTGCTACTTTAGGGCCTGCTACAGACAGAGAAGGCGAGCTAGAGAAGATGATTAAAGCTGGTGTGGATGTTGTGCGTATCAACATGTCACATGGTAATCCTCAAGAGCACATCGAAAGAGCAAATAATGTCCGTGAAATAGCGGCTAAGCTAGACAGAGAAGTTGGTGTGCTTGTTGATTTGCAAGGACCAAAAATTCGTATTGCACGTTTTGCTGAGGGAGCTGTATTTTTAGATCCTGGCGCTAAGTTTGCATTGGACAATAATGTTGACCCTCACCAAGGTAACAAAAACGAAGTTGGTTTGACTTATAAGAGTCTGCCGTACGATGTTAAGCCTGGAAACCGTCTGCTATTGGATGATGGACGTCTTGTTTTGGATGTTGATGCGGTTGAAGGTGAGCGCGTTTTCACTACTGTTGTTGTCGGTGGTAAGCTTTCTAACAACAAAGGGATTAACCTTTTAGGTGGTGGTTTGTCGGCATCTGCACTTACAGATAAAGATAAAGAAGATATTTTGACAGCTGCGGAAATCAAAGCAGATTATCTAGCATTGTCTTTCCCACGCTCTGCCGATGATGTTGAATATTGTAGAAGCCTAGCGGAAAAAGCGGGCTTACATTGCAGTATCGTTTCTAAGATTGAACGTGCTGAAGCCGTAAACGACGACTTTACGTTGGATAGTATTATCCTGGCTTCTGACGTTATCATGATTGCACGTGGTGACTTAGGTGTTGAAGTGGGTGATGCTCAGCTACCTGCACTGCAGAAGAAAATGATTAAACGCGCACGTCAATTAAATCGTGTCACCATCACAGCAACGCAAATGATGGAAACGATGATTGAAAATGCTATTCCGACTCGTGCGGAAGTATTTGACGTTGCCAACGCTGTTATGGATGGTACGGATGCCGTGATGTTGTCTGGTGAAACGGCAACAGGTCACTCACCTAGTTTGGTTATTGAAACCATGTCCAATATCGCACATGAAGCTGAGAAGAGTCGTACAGTGCGTTCATCTACTCACCGAATGGATGAGTCGTTTACAGCAGTTGATGAAACTGTTGCGATGGCAGCTATGTATGCAGCAAACCATTTTGATGTTAAGTGTATAGCAACCCTAACGGAATCAGGTAATACGCCATTATTGATGTCTCGTATTAGTTCTGGTATTCCGATTATTGCGCTAACACCGCATATTGAAACACGTAGAAAAGTAACTTTGTATCGTGGTGTTTACCCAACAAGTGTTGACTATACCGGTATGACGGATGAAGAAGTTCAGCAAAATATTTTGCAAGAACTGGCTACTAAAGGAACGGCAAAATCGGGTGATTTGGTGATTCTGACGCGTGGGCAGGCCCGTGGTGAAATGGGTGGTACAAACCAAATGGAAATTGTAAAAGTTCCTTAATTTAAGGGCTTTTAACGTAAGTTTTTTAACTTTTTAATAAGCAGAAAGCTTGTTAGAATGACATGATTTATTTTTAAACTAATAGAGGAGTCTCGCACATGGCGATGATTACACTTCGTGAATTGATGGACTACGCAGCAGAAAACAGTTTTGGTATGCCTGCGTTTAACGTAAACAACATGGAACAAGTTCGCGCAATTATGCGTGCTGCAGATGCTTGTGATTCTCCAGTTATCCTTCAAGGTTCTGCTGGTGCACGTAAGTACGCTGGTGAGCCAATGCTTCGTCACATGATTGAAGCTGCGACTGAAATGTATCCTCATATTCCAGTTGTTATGCATCAGGATCACGGTTCAGATGTGGGTGTATGTTTGCGTGCAATCCAATCTGGTTTCACTTCAGTCATGATGGATGGTTCTTTGGAATCAGATATGAAGACTCCTGCATCTTACGAATATAACGCTGGCATCACTGCTGAAGTTGTTAAGATCGCTCACGCTGGTGGTGTTTCTGTTGAAGGTGAGCTAGGGTGCCTTGGTTCTCTAGAAACTGGTAAGATGGGTGAAGAAGATGGTCACGGTTCTGATGAAGAACTAGATCACTCAATGCTATTGACTGACCCTGAAGAAGCGGCTCAGTTCGTTAAAGACACTAACGTTGATGCACTAGCTGTTGCGGTTGGTACTTCTCACGGTGCTTACAAGTTCACTTCTAAGCCTTCTGATGATGTTCTTAAAATCGACCAGATCGCTAAAATCCACAAACGTATTCCTGATACTCACATCGTAATGCACGGTTCTTCTTCTGTTCCAGAAGAGTGGTTGGAAATCATCAACAACTACGGTGGTGATATGGGTCAAACTTATGGTGTACCTGTTGAAGCAATCGTTGAAGGTATCAAGCACGGTGTTCGTAAAGTTAACATCGATACTGACTTGCGTATGGCATCTACTGGTGCAATCCGTAAGCACTTACATGACAACCCAGCTAACTTTGACCCACGTAAGTTCTTCAACGCTGCTGAAAATGCAATGTTGGAAATCTGTAAAGCTCGTTTTGAAGCTTTCGGATGTGCTGGTCATGCTTCTAAGATCAAGTCTGTTGGTCTTGAAGAAATGCAAGCACGTTATGCTTCTGGTTCTTTGGATCAGCGCATTAACTAAGAGAATCATTTTTGGTTCAAACTTAAAAGCCCGATTTTTATCGGGCTTTTTTGTTTCTGGAGATTAAAGGGGAAGAATTCATGTGTGTTGGCGTTGTTGTAGGCTTGGCGTTACTATTGCTGTATTACACGGATGTGGTGATTAGTGATTTATCTCTGAATGAACAAGTCGGTAGTCAGTACGTAACAATTGCATCTGGCTGGGGGATGGCAACAGAACTCTGGCCTTTGATGTTACTGTCAGCCTTGGTGGGAATTGCGTTGCTATTGATGTTTTTGAAGATTAAGAAGGTTTTGTGATCAAGCGCTGACTAACAGTTCTACCAGTTCATTAGGAAGTGTTGCAGGTTTTCCTGATTCTGAGTGAGGGCAGGAGAATATCGGTACGCTTACTAGGTTCTCTAAGCCTTGCGTAAACTGTTTGCTTGGATGTAGTTGGTTGATAACTACCGCAGCTAACTTAAGACCTCTATTTTGAATTGCTTCAATCGTTAGTAATGCATGATTGATGCACCCTAAACGATCCCCAACGACCAGAATAACCGGGTGTCCTAACATAACGGCTAAATCTGCATTAAGTCCGTCCATTGCTAGGGGGGAATAAAAGCCACCAGCACCTTCCACAAAAACAATGTCATCGTTATTAGTTATGCGACAGTTTACTGCAAGATCAGAAATGCTAAGAGGAGAATTGTTAAGCTCCATAGCCAGTTTTGGAGAGACTGCTTGCTCGAAAAGGTAAGGGCAGATTTGTTCTAAACTGTCAGGGGTTTTAAAAGACGACTGCAAAAAAAGTGCATCTTCAGAAATCAAGGAGCCGTCAGCCTGGGTGATACATCCTGATGCAACAGGTTTGCGAGGTGTTGCAGCAATATTGGCTTGGTGGAGTGTATGCCCAATAGAACCTGTAACAAAGGTTTTTCCAATTTCGGTATCCGTACCGGTAATAAAAAAACCTTTGTTATTTGATTGGCTTGTCATCTCAGTCAATTACGTTAACCCAGCCTGGTAGATTTTCAGTTATGAGTTTTCCATTAAGCGTGATTGCGCTTCTTGATATTTTAGTAGGGTCATATCAACGACTTCTTCTGGAAGTTCTGGGCCAGGAGCTGTTTTGTCCCAATCTAATGACTCAAGGTAATCTCGAATATATTGCTTATCAAAGCTATCGGGATTTTTGCCGACTTGATAAGTCTTTGCAGGCCAGAAACGAGAACTATCAGGTGTTAAAGCTTCATCAATTAAGTGGATAACACCATTCTCATCTTCACCAAATTCAAACTTTGTATCAGCGATGATGATGCCTCGTTCTGCTGCAAATTCAGATGCCATCTTGTAAAGCGCTAAGCTGTAGTCTTTTACTTTCTTAGCTTTCTCGGCACCAATCAGTTTAACGACTTCATCATAAGAGATGTTTTCATCATGGTCGCCAATTTCGGCTTTAGTTGATGGGGTAAAAAGTGGTTCCGGTAGTTTCTCGGCTTTTTGTAGCCCTTCTGGTAGGGAAATGCCGCAAACAGTCTGGTTCTTTTTATATTCTTTCCAGCCAGAGCCAACTAGGTAGCCACGAACAATGGCTTCTACTGGCAATGGTTTAAGCTTTTTAACAATCATGCCACGCCCTTGAAGTTGTTCAAGCTCATCAGGCGTTAGGATGTCTGCAATATTGATATCATCTGCCAGTTGGTTTGGAAGGATGTCGATTGCCTTCTTCATCCAAAAGATAGCGGTGTCGGTCAGTACGCGGCCTTTTCCAGGAATCGGTGTAGGAAGCACGACGTCAAACGCAGAAATACGGTCAGTTGTAACAATCAGCAAGTGTTTGTCATCTACGTCGTATAAGTCACGGACTTTGCCCTTATTGATTAAAGGAAGGCTGGTAAGTTGGGATTCATACAAAGATTTCATTTTGTCGCTTCCTGATCAGTGTCTTTTACTTTGCTTTCATTCATAAGGCTACGCTCTAAATTGCTACGGTCGTCGTATGGAAGTTTTAAATGACCATAACGAATAATAATAACGGTAAGGGCAATTAAGACCATTGTGCCAGAGATAGCAATAATTTCCATGCTACCCAGATTTTTCATATCAAGGATAAGGTAACGAGCCAAAGCGATGATCGCAATATAAAGCGGGAATCGGATCGGTAGCTTTCCTGAATCCAAGTAAATGGCGACCATTGCCAAAACTTCTAAGTACAAAAACATTAAAAGCAAATCGGCAAGAGTGACTTTCATTGCCTGTACCATGCTGATGACTTCATTAGCACCGGCAATTACTGTTGCAATTGCGATGATGATTAGGCCGATGACCTCAGTCATTCGAATGCCGCGTTTAACCGCTTTTAGACCAGGATAATGTTCCATGAATGTATTTCCATTAGTACCTTAAATTTTTGCTTATTATCACAAATTTAAACCCTATTCGGGCGGTTTTTAAATATTAGAATCTTTTATAGGCTTTTGACTTGAAATGACAAGGCAAATCTTGCGTGAATAGTAGGATGAAATCGTGGTTTAATTCGATGGTCTCTGTTAAAATTAATGAAATTTTTTAACAAGTTTAGATGCTAAGGATTAAATCATGGCTAAAAAAGAAAACTGGATCGCCCCTTCTATTTTGTCAGCAGACTTTGCGCAATTGGGTAAAGATGTAAAAGACGTTATCACAGCAGGTGCGGATGTTGTTCATTTTGATGTAATGGATAACCACTATGTACCTAACTTAACGATTGGGCCATTGGTTTGTGAATCCTTGAAAAACTTCATGGTTCGTGAAGACGTAAAAGCGCCAATCGATGTGCATTTGATGGTGAAGCCAGTTGATCAGTTGATTGGCGATTTTGCTTCTGCTGGTGCGGATTATATTACTTTCCACCCAGAAGCTTCCGAGCACATTGATCGTTCTTTGCAGTTGATCAAAGGTGAAGGTTGTAAAGCTGGTTTGGTATTTAACCCAGCAACCCCTTTGAGCTATCTTGAGCATGTGCTAGATAAAATTGATATGATTTTGATTATGTCTGTTAACCCTGGTTTTGGTGGTCAGGCATTCATCCCTCAAGCACTTGAAAAGTTGAGAGCGGCTCGCAAACTGATTGATGAATCAGGTCGTGATATTCGCTTGGAAATTGATGGTGGTGTTAAGGTTGAAAACATTGCTGAAGTTGCAGCAGCTGGTTGTGATACGTTTGTATCAGGTTCTGGTATCTTTGGTAAAGCAAATGCTTCTGATGCGAACCGTTACGATACAGTGATCGCGCAGATGCGCGAAGAGCTAGCTAAGGCTTAATTGCGGAGCTCATTGGTAACGCATTAGCTGCATCACCACTGAACTCCTCGTTCATACGTTTGAGCGAGAAATGAGATACGCCAGCCTTGCTGGCGTTTTTGCCATTTAAAACAACAAAGAATTTGCAAGGCAGAAGCTTCTGTCAGGTGAGCTGCACAATTGAATAAGCAGTCACAATCGCTAGGTTGTAAACCTAATTAAGAATTGGAAAAAAGATGTCGATTGAAAAAATTAAACCCGGATTTGTATTGATTGATTTGGATGGTACGCTTATCGATAGCGTGCCGGACTTGGCTTACTGTGTTGATGAAATGATGAAGCAACTTGGTATGCCTGTTCGCGGTGAAGAAGCGGTTAGAGACTGGGTTGGTAATGGCGTTCAGCGTTTGACTGAAAGAGCCTTGATTAACTCAGTTGAAGGGATGCCTGATCAAAACTTGATGGATAAAGCATATCCAATTTTCCTAGAATTGTATAAAGAAAATACTTCACAACGTTCATGTGTTTATGAAGGTGTTGTTGAAGGTATCGAATGGATGAAGGCTCAGGGTTACCGTGTTGCTTGCGTTACCAATAAGGCTGAAGCCTTTACTGTTCCATTGCTAAAAGATAAAGGTCTTTATGATCATTTTGAAGTGGTCGTTTCCGGCGATACTTGTGCTGAGAAAAAACCACACCCAATGCCGTTATTATTCGCGGCAGAACAATTAGGCGTTGCGCCTGAAAATGCTTTGATGATCGGCGATTCTCGCTCTGATGTTAAAGCGGCTAGAGCAGCAGGATTCCATATTTTCTGTATGACTTATGGGTACAATCATGGTGAAGATATCCGTGACTACACCCCTGATGCAGTGATGGATTCCTTTATGGAATTGCCGAACTATTTAGAAGCGGCAAACTGATTCAAAATTAACTAAAAGGAAGCTTGTTAGATATGTCTTTTATAAAAGCGCTTTTCATTGTTGTGACCAAACCCCTATGGTGCTCAGTACAGGGTTTGTGGCAACTTTGGCGACTTAAAAGGTATGAAAGACAGCAGACAAAACTTCGAAACAGTTAATTAAGAGATCACACAATGAGCAATTCACATTTTAGCCGCTTGGCTAACCAAGGCTACAAAACCACTCCGGTCATGCATACCATGCTGTCCGATTATGAAACCCCATTAAGTGTTTACCACAAAGTGGCAAACCAGCCACAGAGCTACTTGTTTGAGTCGGTTCAAGGCGGAGATAAATGGGGTCGTTATTCTATTATCGGGCTGCCCTGCTCAAAACGCTTGGTCGTTAAGGGGCAGCAAATCACCTTACTTGATGGCGATGACATTTTAGAGCAGCAAGTGTCGGATGACCCTTTGGCATGGATCGAAGCTTTTCAAAATCGTTTTAATGTTTATCCTGAAGCGGGCATGCCTGCATTCAGCGGTGGCTTGGTTGGCTATTTCGGTTATGACGCTGTGCGTTATATGGAAACAAAGCTCAAGAATTCCGTGCCAGAGCGTGATGATATTGGCGCACCGGATATTGTCTTGCTTGTGTCCGAAGAAGTGGTTGTGTTCGATAATTTGAGCGGGCAGCTTCATATTATTGTTCATGCAGACCTATCTAAAGCCGATGCGGAAGCCAAAGCGCAAGTGCGAATTACTGAAATAGCCGACCTTATTCGTACGCCTATGCCAGTGCCTAGCGAACCAGAACCTTCCGAGTTGCTTGGCGAACAAGACTTTCATTCGAGCTTCGGTGAAGAAGCGTTTAAGCAAGCTGTTGCCAGTATCAAAGAATACATCCTTGCAGGTGATGCGATGCAGATCGTTCTTTCACAGCAGATGTCGGTTGATTTTGAGCATGAACCCTTAGATTTATACCGCGCATTACGCCACTTAAACCCATCACCTTACATGTTCTTTGTGGATTTGGGTGAATTACAAATCGTTGGTTCGTCGCCTGAAATTCTGGTGCGTCTAGAAGACAATCAAGTCACAGTGCGGCCTATTGCTGGGACACGTCGTCGAGGTACAACACCTGAAAAAGATCAGGCGTTGGAAGCCGATTTATTGTCAGATCCAAAAGAGCTGGCTGAGCATTTGATGCTGAT
Source organism: Hydrogenovibrio kuenenii DSM 12350 (assembly GCF_000526715.1). NCBI lineage: Bacteria > Pseudomonadati > Pseudomonadota > Gammaproteobacteria > Thiotrichales > Piscirickettsiaceae > Hydrogenovibrio > Hydrogenovibrio kuenenii. The sequence continues at coordinate 261,641 of NZ_JAGP01000001.1, forward strand.
TGATTTGGGTCGAAATGATGTCGGCCGCATTGCACAAGTGGGTAGTGTTGAGTTAACCGAAAAGATGATTGTCGAGCGTTATTCTCATGTCATGCATATCGTTTCCAATGTAAATGGTGATCTGAAACCAGGTATGAGCCCGATGGATGTGTTGCGAGCAACCTTCCCAGCGGGCACGGTTTCTGGTGCACCGAAGATTCGCGCAATGGAAATTATCGATGAGCTGGAACCGGTTAAGCGCGGTGTTTATGCCGGCGCAGTGGGGTATCTCGGATGGCATGGCAATATGGATACTGCGATTGCCATTCGTACTGCGGTCATTAAGGATAAGAAGTTATTCGTGCAGGCAGGCGCCGGTATTGTGGCTGACTCTGTGCCTCAGTCAGAGTGGGATGAAACCATGAATAAAGGACGTGCAATTTTTAAAGCCGTCGAGTTTGTTCAAAATGGTTTGAAAGCAACCAACCCTGATGCTGGGCATCGTTAGTTAGCCGGAGAAAAGAATATGTTATTAATGATTGATAATTACGACTCCTTTACCTACAACCTAGTCCAGTATTTTGGTGAGCTAGGTCAGCAGGTAGAGGTACATCGCAACGACCAAATCGATTTAGAAACCATTGAGACGCTAAACCCTGATTACCTGGTGATTTCTCCCGGCCCATGTACGCCTACAGAAGCGGGTATTTCAGTAGAGGCGATTCATCACTTTGCGGGAAAAGTGCCGATTTTGGGCGTGTGTCTTGGGCATCAGTCTATCGGTCAAGCATTTGGCGGTAATATCATTCGCGCCAAGCAAGTGATGCATGGTAAGACCTCTCCCGTTTACCATCACAATGTAGGGTGTTTTGCTGGCTTGCCGAATCCCGTGCAAACAACACGCTATCACTCATTAGTCATTGAACAAGAGACTTTGCCGGATTGTTTGGAAGTGACTGCTTGGACACAAGATGAAGATGGCAACTTTGATGAAATCATGGGAGTGCGTCATAAAACCCTGCCGATTGAAGGTGTTCAATTCCATCCCGAATCCATTTTGACTGAGCAGGGTCATGCCATGCTGAAAAATTTCTTAGAACAAAAAACTGGAAAAATAGAGGTGTAATTCAATGAATGTGAAAGATGTATTGAATCAATTATTGGATCACAAAGACCTCTCGTCTGACCAGATGGAAATGGTGATGAATGCGCTTATGTCTGGGGAAACCACCGATGCACAAACTGCTGCTATTCTGATTGCTCTAAGAGCAAAAGGCGAAACCATTGACGAAATGACCGCTGCCGCCAAAGTGATGAGAAGTCTATCTACTAAAGTGGAAGTCGAAGATAAAGAGCACATGGTCGATACCTGCGGTACGGGTGGCGATGGTATTAACGCCTTTAATATCTCTACCGCTTCCGCATTCGTTGCAGCAGCAGCCGGTGCAAAAGTCGCTAAGCATGGTGGGCGTTCTAATGCCGGAAAGTCCGGTAGTGCCGACGTGCTGGAAGCAGCAGGTGTGAACTTGGATTTGTCTGCTGAACAAGTTGCTGAGTGTGTGAAAGAGTTGGGTATTGGCTTCATGTTTGCGCCTGCGCATCATTCTGCGATGAAGCATGTTATTGGGGTTCGCAGAGAGCTGGGTGTTAGAACGCTTTTCAATATACTAGGGCCATTGGCTAATCCTGCAGCGGCACCCAATCAAGTGTTGGGTGTTTATAGCAAAGATTTATTGGTAGCTTTTGCTAAAGTGTTACAAGCACTCGGCTCTAAGCGAGTGATGGTCGTTCATGCCGAAGATGGGATGGATGAGATTTCTATTGCCAGCTTAACCCATGTTGCTGAGCTAAAAGATGGCAAAATTACCCAATGGACAATTGATCCTTATGACTATGATATGGATCACGTGAACTTGGATGATTTGGCGATTGATTCCGCACAGGAAAGTGTCAATATCATTACTGCCGTGTTTGCCAATGATGATGGCGCAGCCAAAGACATCGTTTGCTTAAATGCTGGTGCTGCAATTTATACTGCTGGTTTAGCAGAAGATTATGCCGAAGGTGTGTTGAAAGCAAAACGTCTGATTGCTGAGGGTAAGGTCATGGCTAAATTCCATGAGTTTATCAATAAAACCAAAGCCTTTTAGTTGTAAGGTAATACCCCAGCCTGGCAGATTTTAATAAAAAAGAACAATAAAGAGTTATGTAATGAAAGCGCACCAAACCCCAGACATTCTAAAGAAAATTATTTTCCGTAAGCTTGAAGAAATCCAAGAAGGCTGTGAAAAAATCTCTCTTCGCGAGATGAAGCAAAAAGCGATGATGATGTCGCCTGCTAAGGGTTTTGCTGAAGCCATGCGTGCTAAGCTAGATGCAGGTCAGTCTGCAGTAATTGCAGAAATTAAAAAAGCCTCTCCAAGTAAAGGCGTGATGCGTGATCCTTTTGATCCAGTTGAAATAGCCAAAAGCTACGAAGCACATGGTGCAGCCTGTTTGTCAGTGCTGACTGATCGTGATTTTTTCCAAGGCAGTAATGAATACCTGCAAGCCGTGCGCGAAGCGGTCGACCTGCCGATTATCCGTAAAGACTTTATCGTTGATGACTATCAAGTCTATGAAGCACGTGCCATTGGCGCTGACTGCATTTTGCTGATAGCCGCGGCCATTGGTGATGCGCAACTGTATGAACTGACGCAAACCGCTTTGCAATTGGGGATGGATGTTTTGGTAGAAGTGCATAACGAAGAAGAAATGGAGCGCGCATTGCAGTTGCCATTACCGATGATCGGTATCAATAACCGTGACTTGCATACGTTTGATGTTTCTTTGGAAACCACTTTTAGAATGCTGGATATGATCCCTGATAATCGTATTGTGATTACAGAAAGCGGTATTTTAACACCGGACGATGTCGCGCAAATGCGTGAGCATGAGGTCAACAGTTTCCTGGTTGGTGAAACCTTTATGCGAGCCGATAATCCAGGCGAAAAGCTGGCTGAATTGTTTCGAAAATGATTTGCGTAGCTTCCTGGCAATGCATGGAAGCTAGCAACTTAAAGAAAAGCTTAAAAGTCGTATCTGACAGCGATATGGAGCTGGTTAGAGGTTAAAGTAGGTTTGTCGATAGCTGTCATTTGGTTGCTACTGTTAATAACTTTCTCGCTGGATGCTATTTTGCCATAATTGGTATAGGCATAAGACAGGTCAATATCTAATTTTTTAGTTAGCGGATAAGTAGCTCCAATTAGGCCTTGGTAAACAAAGTTCGTATCGGTCTTGGATTCCATTTCGCTCACTTGAGTACCGTTGTTATAGCTTTTTGTTTTATTGGAGTAGCTTGACATGCCGATTCCCAAGCCTAAATAAGGTTTGGTTTTCCAGTTCAGTTTAAAAGCTTCAGATAAACTAAATAGGTTTTTGATCATCAAGGTTGATAAATTGATTTGAGTCTTTGTACTGTACTGAGTCTTAAGAGTGCCATTTACTTCAACAGAAGGAGAGGTAATTGTGAACTCAGGTGTATATTGGTAAGCAGCTTCAAGTGTATAGAGTTTATTTACGCGGAGTCCTAGATCTATACTATAGTTTTGAATACTTTCCGATTCATAGTTGTAGCCATAGTTATAAACTGTGCTTGAAGTGGTTTCTTTGTCTTTTGCGCTAACTGCTTGTGTTGTTTCAAAGCCAACGCCAGCCTTTAAATAGTAGTTACTTTCCTTTGCTTGAGCCATATTTGATAAAGACATGGCTGAAACAATAGTCAAAGCACCGATAAAAAACTTTTTCATCAAAACTTCCTTTGGTTCAATTAATAAAAATGCTCGAGTATTATAATTAAAGGAGTTTTTACCTAGTTTTAAGTTGAACTAAATTTGTTTATGCGCGACAAAAAGCATTCTTATGGCGTGAGGTAGTCGCTTCTATGTTTTACAGAACCCCCCAAGGTTTAACTGAAGGGGGCTGAAAGAAAAATTCTTAAGCTTCACGGTAAAAATAGTGCTTGTGATATGGGCGAGCTAGCCTTTGTTCATCTGAATTGTTATTAATCAAGTCATCCGTATTTATTCCAACTTTTTCTTGTTAATTCCACTCTAAAAAATCTCTAGCAGTCTGTTTTTATTCTGTGTATCCTTTTAAAACGCTTAGTAAAAGTGATTTGATATTCAAGAGGAGATAACAGGTGTCTTATTTAAAAAATCAACCGAATCAAGAAGGGTTCTTTGGTGACTTTGGTGGAGCTTTTCTACCGCCCGAGCTGGTTCCACATTTTGAAGAAATCAATAAAGCCTACCAAGAGCTGGGGCGTTCGGCAGATTTTCTAAATGAGCTAAAGTATATTCGCAAACACTACCAAGGCCGACCAACACCTGTTTATTACGCCCACAATTTGAGCAGAGAAGTTGGTGCGCATATTTATTTGAAACGTGAAGACCTGAATCATTCTGGTGCCCACAAGTTAAATCACTGTATGGCTGAAGCCTTATTGGCGAAACACATGGGTAAAACTAAGCTGATTGCCGAAACGGGAGCTGGGCAACATGGTGTTGCCTTGGCGACAGCAGCGGCTTATTTTGGGATGGAATGTGAAATCCACATGGGCGAAATCGACATTGCCAAAGAAGCACCGAACGTCACGCGAATGAAACTTTTAGGCGCGACGGTGGTGCCAGTAAGCTTTGGTGGTCGCAGCTTGAAAGAAGCAGTTGACTCCGCGTTCCAATCTTATGTGCCTCAAGCGGATACCGCTTTGTTTGCTATCGGTTCGGTAGTTGGACCACACCCTTTCCCATTGATGGTGCGTAATTTCCAGTCTGTCGTCGGGTTTGAGGCGCGTGAGCAGTATCTGGAAATGACCGGCGAATTGCCGGATCATGTCGGTGCCTGTGTTGGGGGTGGTTCCAATGCAATGGGCTTGTTCGCCGGATTTATGGATGACGATAAGGTGATCAAAAACGGTGTCGAGCCATTGGGGCGTGGTACCAAGCTGGGTGAGCACTCGGCGACCATGACTTACGGTAAGCCGGGAATGATCCATGGTTTCAAGTGTATGCTACTGGAAGATGAAGAAGGCAACCCTGCACCGGTGCATTCTATTGCTTCCGGCTTGGATTACCCAGGGGTTGGCCCAGAGCATTCATTCCTCAAAACAGCAGGAAAGGTGAACTACCATGCCGTGACCGATGACGAAACGCTGGATGCTTTCTATAAGTTGTCACGCATGGAAGGGATTATTCCAGCATTGGAAAGTTCGCATGCCGTTGCTTGGGCGATGAAGCAAGCCAAAGAACAACCAGGTTGTACCATGCTGCTTAATTTGTCTGGTCGTGGTGACAAAGACATTGATTATGTCGCGGATAATTTCGGTACTGGCGAGTCATAATTAGAGGCTGATTCTTTGATTACCATCTACCCACAAAGAGAAGGAGTCTTTGTGCAGATTGTCAGTAAGTCATTAATATAATTGCATTGTGCAAAAATAATATAAGTGTTACTTTTAAATCGGAAGCTTTATAAGGAGGTTGCCATGAGAAAGACAATTGCATTAAGCATGATTTTGACTTTGCTAGCTAGTTTTGTACTACCTGTTCAGGCTGCCATGATTGGTACTGGTGAGATGTTGCATCAGCAATCTATGGTCAATGAACGAGTAAAATTAGCGGCATTTCTTGACCGAGATGAAGTAAAACAACAGTTGGTCTCTATGGGAGTATCGCCAGATCAGGTGAAAAGCCGTGTTGCTTCTATGACCGATCAGGAAGTTTCTGAAATCAACCACAAAATGGAAGCGATGCCAGCAGGTGGCGATGTATTAGGGATAGTGGTTCTAATATTTATTGTATTTGTAATTACAGATGTTATTGGCGCTACGGATATATTCCCATTTATTAAACCAGTAAGATAAAGGCGTGGCTGTATTTCACTCTTTCAAAAGCACCCGGTTTCTGTCGGGTGTTTTCGTTTTAGCTCTTTTGTTACAGGGCTGTGCAATTGCTCCTCAAACCAGGCTACTCGAAAAAAATATGCCTGAAGATTTGCCTGCCAAAGCAGAATTGACGCAGGTTCCATTTTTTCCTCAATCAGAATATCAATGTGGGCCAGCAGCTTTAGCAACTGTGCTCAATTATCGACATCAGTCGGTCAAGCCAGATGATTTGACAGATAAAGTTTATGTCCCAAATAGAAAAGGAAGTTTTCAGCTTGAGATGGTTGCAGCGGCTCGACAGTATGGATTGGTTGCATACCCGTTAGCACCGAAAATGTCTGATTTATTGTCGGAAGTGAGTGCCGGTAATCCAGTGCTGGTATTACAGAACTTAAGTTTTGATACCTTTCCCATGTGGCACTTTTCGGTGGTAGTCGGATATGATTTGGCGCATGAATCTATTGTGTTACGTTCGGCAACAACCAAGCGATGGGAAACCAGTTTTTCCAATTTCGAACAGACTTGGCGGAAATCCCAATATTGGGGGCTAGTTATTACGCAACCCAATCACATTCCAAAAACGGCAAACGTGAAAAACTGGCTGCAAGCTTCTTATGATTTGGAACAAGTAGGGAAAATACAGGCAGCAAAAGTAGCTTATCAAGCTGCAACAAAACACTGGCTCGATCAACCAGACGTCTGGATTGCGCTGACCAATTTACAATATAAGCAAAAAGATTTTGCAGAAGCTATTTCGAATATGAAAAGTATTTTGCCTAGGTTTTCTTCAAATGTTCAGCTGTGGAATAACTATGCCTATATTTTAAAATCCTATGGGTGTCAGGATGCGGCAATATTGGCAGCCAAGTGTGGTGTAAAAGCAGCACCTAATGATGAAAATATTAAATCGACACTTTTAGATATGCAAAAAACAGATGCTATTCAGTTAGGTGCTAAGAAGTGTCCTGTAATTAGTTGTTTTCAATAAAGAAATACATAGGCAATATTTTTTGCATCATATATAAAAATTCATAAAAAAATAACTTGCAAATCCTTTTAAAAGGGGAATAATACGCTTCTCCTTTTTCACACAGAAACCTAACGGTCAGACCGAAGGAAACAGAAAGAAAAATGGTTAAACCTCACGATAGAAAAGATAGCTTTTCAAGTCGTGGTTGGGGTTCAGTGAACTAGCCTTTGTTTATCTGAATTGTTATTAATCATTCATCCGTATTCACTTCTAATTTCATGCGGGTGTTTTATAAAGGTATCCTCCTAATGCCACAAGCAGAAAATATTTTGGTCACAAGTAATGACCATTTCGAAGTTATTGAAAAAACAACGGTTATCGATGACACTTGGCCAACCCATGATCAAGCAGTAGAAGACCAAACGCTGGATCACTTTATTTGTCGTAATGGCAAAACCTTTGCCGGTACGCATTTGATTGCTGATTTCTGGGGCGCAAGCCGTTTGGATGATTTGCAACTCATGGAAGATGCACTTCGCGAAGGTGTTGAAAAAGCCAAGGCAACTTTGTTGCACATTCACTTGCATCATTTCACGCCAAATGGTGGGATTTCTGGTGTTGCCGTTTTGGCAGAATCTCATATCAGCGTTCACTCTTGGCCTGAAAGAAACTACGCGGCATTTGATGTCTTTATGTGTGGTGACTCTGAGCCTGAAAAAGCGATTGAAGTCTTGAGAGAAGCCTTTACACCATCTGAAGTAAAATTAGATACCATGCTACGAGGTGAGGTAGAAAAAGATGGCGAATAATTATCTGGAAACCCTTTACCCAACTTGGGGACAGCAGTTCGTAATGAACGAAGTGTTGTTTGAAGTGGATACTGGACACCAGAAGTTGGTTATTTTCAAAAATGACCAATGGGGTACGGTGATGGCGTTGGACGGTGTGATTCAAACCACTGAAAAAGACGAGTTCATCTATCATGAAATGATGACGCACGTGCCTTTGTTTGCTCATGGCAATGCGAAGAAAGTGCTGATCATCGGCGGTGGTGATGGCGGTATCTTACGTGAAGTATTGAAACACCCAGAAGTGGAGTCTGTCACTCAGGTTGAAATCGACCAACAAGTGATTGATATGTGTATTCAGTATTTGCCGAACCATTCTGCTGGTGCTTACGATAACCCAAAAGCGAATATCGTCATTGCCGATGGTGTAGATTTCGTTAACGAATGCACAGAGAAATTTGATGTCATTATTTCCGACTCGACTGACCCTATGGGGCCGGGTGAAGTATTGTTCACGTCTCGCTTCTATGAAGGTATTAAAAACTGCCTGACAGAAGAAGGTGTGTTCGTGGCGCAAAACGGTGTGAGCTTTATGCAGACCGATGAAGTGACGACGACATTCAAACGTTTGTCTCCTTTGTTCAAGCAAGCAAGCTTCTACTCAGGCGCAGTACCAACTTATGTTGGCGGTATCATGACATTTGCATGGGCAACGGATAATTTGGCATTGAAAGAAGTGTCAAAAGAAGTGATTGCAGAGCGTTTCAAAGCGTCTGGCATCACAACACGTTTTTATACACCTGAATTGCACAAAGGCTCTTTCGCCTTACCGCAATATGTATTGGATGTAATGAAGTAATGGACTCACAAGAGTTGGTTCAGCACTTTGCTGAACAAAGTCACCCTGATGAACTAGAACAGTTTGATCGAGCTTCGCTTGAGGAGTTGGTGCGCCAGCACGAAACCCCTTTTATGGTGCTTGATTTACAGGAAGTGGAATACCAATACAACGCCTTGCAAGAAGCTTTGCCTGGCGTGAAGTTGTTTTATGCTGTTAAGTCTTTATCTCACCCAGCATTGATTAAGCGCTTGAAAAAATTGGGCGGGCAATTTGACTTGGCGACTTCTGGTGAAGTCGATTTGGTTGAAGGTCTTGGGGTTAAAGGTCAGGACTGTATTCATACCCACCCGATTAAAAAAGACAAAGAAATCCGCCATGCCTTGGCATTTGGTTGTACACGATTTGTTGTCGATAACTTGGAAGAGGTGAGTAAGTTCTTGCCTTATAAAGACCAAGTAGAGTTGATGGTGCGTGTCAGTTTCCGTAGCCAAGATGCCGTGGTGGATTTGTCCCGTAAGTTCGGTTGTGCGCTAGAAGAGCTACCCAGCCTGGTAGATTTTTCGGTGGATAATGGTTTGACGATATCTGGTTTATCTTTCCACGTTGGTTCGCAGTCTTTGTCACCGATGGCGCAGGCAAATGCCATCAATGCATCGATTGCAGCGATGAGCGAAATGACCGATGTCAATTGGAAGTGGCTGGATATTGGCGGAAGCTTTCCGGTTTCTTACCAAGGCCCAGTCATGCCGATTCAGGATTTCTGTGTGCCGATTATGGATGCTTTGGCAGAGTTACCAGAAGGTATTGAGGTCTTTGCAGAGCCTGGGCGTTTTATTTCCGCGCCTTCCATGATTGAAGTCATGACCATTATTGGTAAGGCAAAGCGTGGCGCGCGTACTTGGTACTATTTGGATGATGGTGTTTATGGTGCTTTGAGTGGTCAGATCTACGATCACGCAAAATATCCGATTGCACCTTTGCAGCCAATTGACCCAACGGGTGATTTCTTTCCGAGTGTTTTGGCCGGGCCGACCTGTGATTCTATTGACGTAGTCGATGAAGATGCCGAACTACCTGATTTAGCGGTTGGCGATATTATGATTGCGAAGCAGATGGGTGCCTACACCATTGCATCTGCAACGGAATTTAACTATTATCCTAAGCCAAAAGTGGTTGTGGTCGAAGACTTGATAGATCACAGCGAAGATGCTCAGGAATAAAAGGAAAGAATATGTCGATCAAAGTAGAGTGGAAAGGCGGTAAAGCATTCGAAGCAACTTCATCAACTGGTCATAAGGTCATGATGGATGCATCAAAGGAAGTCGGCGGGGAAGATCGTGGTTCGCGCCCTATGGAACTTTTATTGATGGGCTTGGGTGGTTGCTCCGGTATCGATGTGATTATGATGCTGGAAAAAGGCAAGCAAGACGTCAAGGATTGCCAAATGGAAATCACCTCAGAGCGTGCCGATGCCGTACCTGCGGTGTACACCAAAATCAATCTGCACTTTACTGTTACGGGTACTGACTTGAATGAAAAGAAAGTCGCTCGTGCGGTTGAGTTGTCTGCCGAAAAGTACTGTTCTGTTTCCAAAATGCTGGAAAAAACAGCCGAAATGACGCATAGCTATGAAATAATTGAAGCCTGATTGGTTTCAAGTATCACCAAAAGAAAGCCACCAATCGGTGGCTTTTTTGTTTTCTGGAGTTTAAAAAATGTCACCTAAAATGTTTAGTCGCCTCATGAGGATTATCAAGTATTTGGTCTCGGAAAAGACCTTGGCGCACCAAGCGAGAAAGCCAACTGGCTTTTTGGGGAAATATGTTTTACAGCCGATGTTTGTGCATGGTAATGCTGCTTTGAATGCCTTTATGCTGGAAAAGTTGGATGTGAAATCAACCGATTGCATTCTTGAAATCGGTTTTGGTCCTGGGGTGATGTTAGCGGATTTGTCCGAACGTATAGAAGAAGGCAAAGTGCATGGTATTGATTTTTCCAAAACCATGATCGAGCAGGCAACGATTCGCAATCAGCCACATATTGAATCGGGTTGTCTGGAGTTGTGTGAAGGTTGTAGTGACCTGATGTCGTATGAAGACAATCATTTCGACAAGGTGGTGACGGGCAATACCCTATATTTCTGGCATCCACCAGAGCCACATTTACAAGAAATTCTACGAGTGTTGAAACCGGGTGGGCTATTCGTGATGGGGTTTAGAGATAAAGCGCAAATCGACCAGATGCAGTTGAACCAAGAAGTCTTTTTGCGCTATACGCAGCAAGATGTAGTTGCGCTGTTGGAGTCAACAGGATTTGCCGAGGTGTCTGTTGAAATCAAAGGTAGTATGCCTGTGGACTCTTATGTTGCGATAGCAACTAAATTAGATTAGTTATTTTTTGTGAATTTCCGTATCAATGTAGGAATATCAATTTCAAAAAACTTTCCTTTGTATGTTGTAATTTTTATTCCTTTTACAGGTTCCCAGTATTCATTCTTTTTGATTTGGTTTTTGCTTTCATTGTTAATTAAAACCGTTTGGTTGTTTGGAGCTGAAGCTTCTAAAAGGTTAATGTGTTTTTCTTGTAAAGAAGCGATGTGCCCAATCATTTTAAGTTGCGATTTCAAGTGATTAACTTGAGACATTAATTGCTGAAGTTTCATCTCGGATGACTTTTCCTGGGTCGGAATTAGGAATGTTTCAGAGTCGTCATCGGCAAGAGAAAGATAGCTTGCGAGTGCTAAATAAATATTTTCAATTGCTTCGTCTTTGTTGTTTGGGTTTATGCTTAACAGAAGTTCATTTTTCTTTGTAGTTATAGATGTATCAGCATCAATGCCCAAGTCCGCTAGGAACTCTCCGAAATAAGCTAAATACTGACCAAAGGTATGCTTGTATTCATTAGGGAGATTGATTTTTGTTGTTATTCCCTCAAAAATATTAAATTGGCTGATTAGAGTGGTTTGAGCATTAGCCAAAAAGGTAGAAATTCTCAAGACTTCCTGTTCAAGAGTGCTTTGTTGCGATAACTCTATAGAGAATTCTAAAAAATAAAAGCTATCTTCTAGTATTGGGCCTTCTATATTAAATGCATTAAGTTCTTTTAATTTGGTTTTGGTTAAGTCAGCTATTTTCTTGGGGTGTATGCTGTCTTGGAAATTATCTATTGAATAACTGATATAACCTCTCAAAAATATCTTATTGCTTCTTTTTGCTATTAGGAAGTGAAAAAAAGGTTCGTAAGTATTATTTTTTACGTCAATACTAAGGCATAGAGAGTTAGGGTATTTATTGAGCTCTATATCTGCAATATCTGAATAGGTGCAAGCATCGTTATTTTCTATTAGAAACTGAGCCCCCAAGTAGTGCTCAATTTCGTCAAAATCATGGCAATAGTGATTTATTTCTACACTCTTATTCTGTAGCTCAAGGTAATGAGAATTGTTATGTTTAGAGATTTTCATTTTGCAATAACTGTACCTAAAGTGCATGTGAGCATTGATGTCAGTTTGGATAAGTTTGACTGAGAAATATTATAAGCCGGCATGGTGTAAACCAGTCTGCCGAAAGGTCTGAGCCAGATACCATTTTCAATCCCTTTTGCCTGAACTTGTGGGCCAAGGTCGCTTCTTTCCAGCTCAATCACGCCAATCGCCCCGAGTACACGTGCATCCGCCACACCCTCCAGTTCTTTAAGTGGCAATAGCGTCTCCGTAAAGTGCTCTTCAATGCGTTGAATGTTGTCCTGCCAGGGTGAGTTCATTAAAACATCTATATTGGCGATAGCGGCAGCACAGGCGAGTGGGTTGCCCATAAAGGTGGGGCCGTGCATCAGTAAGCCGGGATTGAGGTCGCCGACATTGCTGCTGATAGTGTCACTAACGTCTGTCGTTGCCAGTGTGGCGGCTAAGCTGATGTGCCCGCCCGTTAGAGTTTTACCCAACGTCATGATATCTGGCGTGATGCCCGCCCATTCACACGCGAATAACTTTCCGGTGCGACCAAAGCCGGTAGCGATTTCATCGGCAATCAATAGCACACCGTATTCATCGCACAACTGGCGTAACTGTTTGAGATAGTCCGGGCGGTAAAAACGCATGCCGCCCGCACCTTGCACAATCGGTTCGATGGTCACGGCAGCGATATTATTATGATGTTCTTCAAGCATGGTTTTCAGTGAGTTGATGTCCTGATTGTCTGATTCAATATCAAAGCCCATTTCCGGTTCAGGGGCGAAGTAGTGTTGCGTCAGGATTTCTGAAAACAAGCTATGCATGCCATTGACGGGATCACATACAGCCATGGTGGCGAAGGTGTCACCGTGATAACCGTTGCGAACCGTGAGTAGCCGGTTTTTGTTTGGCTGGTCTTTGCTTACCCAATATTGCAGCGCCATTTTAATCGCGACTTCCATTGCCACTGAGCCGGAATCGACTAGGAAAACTTTATCCAGCCCTTCGGGGGTGAGTTTGACTAGACGCTTTGACAGTTCAATCGCAGGTTCATGGGTCAAACCACCAAACATGATGTGCGGCATGATGTCGATTTGTTCATGCATGGCTTGTTGGATTTTTGGGTGGTTGTAGCCGTGTAACGCTGCCCACCAAGATGACATGCCATCGACCAATTCTGTACCGTCCGCCAAGGTGATAACCGATCCTTGGGTGCTTGCAACGCCTATCGCAGGTGTGTCAGCCGGCATTTTGGCGTAAGGGTGCCAGATATGTTGTTGGTCAAAGGCGAGGAGTTCTTTCCAATGTTCGGATAGATTTGGTTTTGAAGGCGTCATAGTTTTTGGTCTTTTTGAATGTTGCCTGTATTGTGACAAAAATCTGCCAGGCTGGGTAGGGGGTGAAAGAAATCAATCCAGTATGGGATTCAGCTCTTGATTGGGCCAAAGCTTATTTAAGGTGTTGGTGAAGCTGGCTTCCAAAGGGGCGTTAAGCGTCATGGTCTCGCCCGTTGTTGGGTGGGTGAATTGTAGTGACGTGGCTGCAAGGTAGAGTCTGTGTTGCCCAAGCCATTGGTTAAAGAAGTGGTTGTGGTGTCTGTCACCATGTTGTACATCGCCAATAATGGGATGGCTGATATGGTTTAGGTGGCGGCGAAGTTGGTGTTTACGTCCGGTTTTAGGTTGTAGTTTGACCAGTGAGTAGCGTTGAAACTCAAAGCGTCCCATTTTGTGTTCGACCTGGGTGGTTGCTAGGCGTTCATAATGTGTGAACGCATCTTGCAGTATGTCTTCAGCCCGTTTGTCTTTATCGGCAAGCTTGTCTTTGTGATATTTAAGTGGCTTATCGATATCACCGTTTTCCGGTGTCCAGCCTCGGCATAGGGCGACATAGGTTTTTTCAATGCTATGTTCCATAAACTGGTCGCTGAGATTGCGAGCCGCATCAGGGTTGAGTGCAAAAAGCAGTAGGCCAGAGGTAGGTTTGTCCAGACGATGGATTGGAAAGACTTGCTGGCCAATAGTGTCACGAGTGATTTGCACGGCAAACTGGGTTTCATGCTTGTCGATGGGAGAACGGTGTACCAATAAACCTGCGGGTTTGTGGATGGCGACAAAATCATCGTCTTGGTAAATGATGCTGAAAGCGTCAAGATTGCAATGCGTTTCCAAAGCGGTTTCTCATGGCTGAAAATAATGAGATGATTTTATCAGTCTAGCCATGAAATGGTGATGAAACTCGCGACATCTTTCTGGTGAGAAAACGGTAAAATTAAGAAATATTGATTGATGGCAAAAAACTGTAGGGTTAGAAAATTGCAAAATTCTGTTGAGACGATGATGGCATTTGGGCTGGTAGTGGCAAGTGTGGTTATTTTGTTATTACTTTGGCTTGTGTGGAAACGTCGTCCATCGGAAGCGTTGTGTCTACAGGCAATAAAACAGCTTGTTCCTATGTTTCAGGCATCTTCTTTGCGTCGGATGGAAGATGTCTATATTCAGTTTATTTTGCAGCGTTTTCAGCCGCAAAGTTATCAGAAAATCAGTAAACCGAAGTCGAAGGTTTATCTTGAGTCCAGTGAGCTTTTACTGCCTACGTTAAATGGACAGGCCTATTACTTATTGAAGCCTCAGTTGTCAGGGCAAACCTATACTGCTGAAGATTTACAATGGGTTGAGATCGTTTTGTATGTTGCCCGAGAGGTAGAGGCGTCCAAACAACAGAGGTGGCTGGGGGTGAAAGAAGAGCGTCAGAGAATTAGACGCGACTTGCATGACGAGTTAACTCAGGACTTGATTGCCCTTATGCGAAGTGTCGATGGCGATGGGCAGGTACAGTTGGCTAATGGTGCAATGAATTCCCTTAAAAATATTTTGTCCGCTTTGTCTGATGAGGAGATGTTGTTACAAGATCTTTTGACGACAGCGCAAGCACAGATGCGAGAACGCATGTCTTTGCATGATATCAATCTTGAGTGGTATGAAAAGAACATTTCTTCAGAGGATGTTGTGACGGCAAAAGTGGTGAGTAATGTACTGAAGATATTGAAAGAAGCGGGCTGTAATGTAACGAAGCATTCGGATACAGATAATGTCAAAGTGGTGGTGAATCAGTTTGGTCATCGTTTGGAGGTGCGTATAGAAAACGAGGTTATTGAAAAGCGTTTTACAGAAGTATCTAATCAGCTGGGTATGAAAAATATAGAGGCTCGCGTGAATGAGCTTCATGGAGAGATGAATGCAACTGAAGAGTCTGGGGTGTTTATATTGAGCTTTTCATTTCCATTGGAAGAGGGGGAAGCAGTCGGTGTTTAAGAAAGTTTTAGTGGTGGAAGATCGTCAAGAGCACCTAACGTTTTTAAAAGAGGCGTTAAAAAAAGCATCTCCTGAGATGGAAGTTTCTTCAGTTAAAAGTATCCAGGAAGCGAGAGGGGTACTATCAGAAGATATTGAACTGTATATTTTAGATTTAGAGTTGCCTGATGGTGCGGGTGTTGAATTGATTCCAGCCATTCGTGGCTTGAACTCTGAGTCAAAAGTCATGATTTACACCGTTTTTGATGAAGACGAAACCTTTTTCAAAGCGATGCGAATGGGGATAGATGGTTATGTGTTAAAAACGGAAACGCAGCAAGGTTTGTCTGATGCTGTTCATGATGTATGGAGAGGGATGGCTGCGTTATCACCTGCTTTAGCACGTAAGCTGATGAATCATCATGCCAGAGAGTTAGATGAAGTGCCGAAGTTGAGTGACAAGGAAACGGCTGTGTTAAAACTGATTGCGCAAGGCCACACAATGAAAAGCGCAGCGGAGCAGCTTAATCGCTCGGTTGATACTGTGAAGTTTCATGTAAAAGAAATTTATCGTAAAACCAGTGCGCAAAATCGAACGGAATTATTAAAGTTGGCGCGAGAGATGGGAATATCCTAAACCATAATCTGATATTCAAGGCGGCGTGCCGATTGTCTCACAGGTTATTTGTATAGGCGCAATAGGTTTGAGTAGCGTACTGGAAGCTTTGAGTAAGTTGGTTGATAGGTTGGAGTTTTAACTATTCAAAAGTCGGGTGAAAGAGTGCATATTTGTTTACGTTGAGTGAAAAGGATGTGCTTAAGAAATAAATTTGGAAAAAACACTTTTTTAACTTGACACAAAAGTCATTTCAATTAAAATACGCCCCAACAATTCAGGAGGGTTTCCCGAGCGGCCAAAGGGGGCAGACTGTAAATCTGCTGGCTCAGCCTTCGGTGGTTCGAATCCACCACCCTCCACCATTGTTTACATTTGCGGGTATCGTATATTGGCTATTACCTCGGCCTTCCAAGCCGATGAGGGGGGTTCGATTCCCCCTACCCGCTCCAGTTTATGAGGCTCTCTTTGTTGATTTGGAAAAGTCGATAGGGAGGGCCTTTTTGTTATTTGCTCTCATAGCTCAGTTGGTAGAGCGCATCCATGGTAAGGATGAGGTCACCAGTTCGATCCTGGTTGAGAGCTCCAATTTAATTCTATGTAGTGTCTGTATTTTCAGTCGCTGTTATTAACGGAGTTTGCATCATGGCAAAGGAAAAGTTTGAACGTAGTAAGCCGCACGTAAACGTTGGTACGATTGGTCACGTTGACCATGGTAAGACAACTCTTACAGCGGCCTTGACAATCGTACAAGGTAAGAAATTTGGTGGTGACGTAAAAGATTACGCTGCAATTGATAACGCACCAGAAGAGCGTGCACGTGGTATCACTATCTCTACAGCACACGTAGAATATGAATCAGAAACGCGTCACTATGCTCACGTAGACTGCCCAGGTCACGCCGACTATGTTAAAAACATGATCACTGGTGCGGCACAGATGGACGGAGCAATCCTAGTATGTTCAGCAGCTGATGGCCCAATGCCACAGACTCGTGAGCACATCCTTCTGTCACGTCAGGTTGGTGTACCTTATATCGTTGTTTTCCTAAACAAAGTTGATATGGTAGACGACGAAGAGTTGCTAGAATTGGTTGAAATGGAAGTTCGTGAACTTCTAGATATGTACGAATTCCCAGGTGACGATACACCTGTAATCATGGGTTCTGCATTAAAAGCAATCGAAGGTGACCCAGCGTACGAAGCAAAAATCGGTGATTTGGTTGACGCTTTAGATACATACATCCCAACGCCAGAGCGTGACACTGACAAGCCATTCCTAATGCCTGTAGAAGATATCTTCTCAATCCAAGGTCGTGGAACGGTAGCAACAGGTCGTGTAGAAACAGGTGTTGTTAAAGTTGGTGAAGAAATCGAAATCGTAGGTATTCGTCCAACAACAGTAACAACTGTAACTGGTGTAGAAATGTTCCGTAAGCTTCTAGACCAAGGTGAAGCTGGTGATAACGTTGGTATCCTATTGCGTGGTACTAAGCGTGAAGATATCGAACGTGGTCAAGTATTGGCTCACAAAGGTACAGTAACACCACATACTAAGTTCGAAGCTGAAGTGTATGTGCTATCAAAAGATGAAGGTGGGCGTCATACTCCATTCTTCAACGGTTACCGTCCACAGTTCTACTTCCGTACAACTGACGTAACAGGTGCATGTGAATTGCCAGCAGGAACAGAAATGGTAATGCCAGGTGATAACGTTCAGATGACAGTTGAGTTGATCAACCCAATCGCAATGAACGAAGGTCTACGTTTCGCGATTCGTGAAGGTGGACGTACAGTTGGTGCAGGTGTTGTTGCTAAAATTATTGAATAATTAAATAGCACTTGAAAAAAGAGAGGGGGGATTGTATAATCCCCCCTTTTTTCGCTAAGCGAAAAATTCTAGGGGTATAGCTCCAATTGGTAGAGCACCGGATTCCAAATCCGGGTGTTGGGGGTTCGAATCCCTCTACCCCTGCCAAATTTCTACGACCTGAATTTTTCAGGTTGTTTCATGTTTAAAGAAATGAACATTATATGAGTCACAAACTAGAAAAAGATGTAAGCGGCACCGTTTCTGAAAAGATAAAGAACGTCACAGCACTAGTGGTTTTGATTGCTAGTTTGGCTGGTTACTATATTTATTCGGATGCGCATGCGGTAGTTAGAGTTTTAGGTATGTTGGCAGGTGCAGCCTTGTCTGGCTTTATTTTCTATCAGTCAGAGAAAGGGCAGGCGGCGTTTAAATATTTGTCTAATGCAAAGAAAGAAGTTCGACAAGTTATTTGGCCTACTCGTCAAGAAACTGTTCAGATGACCTTGATTGTGTTTGCTATCGTAATTGTAATGAGTATCTTTTTGTGGCTGGTTGATATGTTGTTTTTATGGATTGTCCAGCTATTAACAGGACAGGGTGGTTGAAATGGCTCAAAGATGGTATGTCGTACATGCTTATTCTGGTTATGAGAATAAAGTAAAGAAAGGCTTGAGTGAGTACATTGAAAGAGCTGGTCTTCAGGATAAGTTTGGAGAGATTTTAGTTCCATCTGAAGAGGTTGTTGAGATTCGTGACGGTAAAAAGCGTACTTCAGAGCGTAAGTTCTTTCCAGGGTATGTTTTGGTTCAGATGGAAATGGCTGAAGATTCTTGGCATTTGGTTAAGAGTGTTCCTCAGGTAATGGGGTTTATTGGTGGTACTTCAGATCGACCAGCGCCTATTTCTCAGAAAGAAGTTGATCGCATTCTTCAGAAGGTTTCTGATGGTGTTGATAAGCCACGTCCTAAAGTTATTTATGAGCCTGGTGAAATGGTTCGTGTTATTGATGGTCCGTTTAAAGACTTTGAAGCAGTTGTTGAAGAAATTGATTATGACAAAAACAAGCTTCAAGTGTCAGTATTGATTTTCGGGCGTTCTACGCCTGTAGAGCTTGAATTTACTCAAGTCGAAAAAAGCTAGTTTAAGTTTTTGTAACCCTGGGGAGTTGAATAGACGTTTGTACCCACAAGGAGAAAGAAAATGGCAAAGAAAATTGATGCCTATATCAAGTTGCAAGTTCCTGCGGGAAATGCAAATCCTAGTCCACCGGTTGGTCCTGCTCTAGGTCAGCATGGTGTGAACATTATGGAGTTCTGTAAAGCATTTAATGCGCAGACTCAATCAGTGGAAAAAGGTCTTCCTATTCCTGTTGTTATTTCTGTTTACAGTGATAAGAGCTTTACGTTTGTTACCAAAACACCTCCAGCTTCAATTTTGTTGAAGAAAGCTGCTGGTATCCAAAAGGGTTCTGGTGTGCCTAACTTGAATAAAGTTGGTACGGTTACTCGTGCTCAGCTGGAAGAAATTGCCAATGCTAAGATGGCTGATTTGAACGCAAACGATTTGGATGCTGCAGTAAACATTATTGCAGGTTCAGCTCGTAGTATGGGCTTAACGGTTGAAGGGTAATTGATATGGCAAAGTTAACAAAAAAACAAAAGTTGTTCGCTGATAAAGTTGATTCAACAAAATCATACGACGCCGCTCAAGCTTTGGCGCTTGTGTCTGAATTGGCAACTTCAAAATTTGCAGAGTCTGTAGATGTTGCAATTAAATTAGGGATTGATCCTCGTAAGTCTGACCAAGTTGTTCGTGGCGCGACAGTTCTTCCTAACGGTACAGGTAAAGATGTTCGTGTTGCTGTTTTTACTGGTGAAGCGAATGCTCAAGCTGCAAAAGATGCTGGTGCTGATTTTGTAGGTATGGATGAGTTGGCTGCTGAAATTAAAGGCGGCATGATGGATTTTGATGTTGTTGTTGCTTCTCCTGATGCAATGCGTGTCGTTGGTATGTTGGGTCAAGTTCTTGGTCCACGTGGGTTGATGCCTAACCCTAAAACAGGGACGGTAACACCTGATGTTGCTTCAGCTGTTAAGAATGCAAAATCTGGACAGGTTCGTTACCGTGCAGATAAAGCTGGTATTGTTCATGCCTCTATCGGTAAAGCTACTTTTGATGCAGATAAGTTGAAAGAAAATTTAAATGCGTTGATTGAAGGTTTAAACAAGCTTAAGCCTGCGTCTGCTAAAGGAACTTATTTGAAGAAAGTTTCTGTTTCTAGCACGATGGGTCCAGGTATTGAGTTGGATCAGTCAACGTTGTAAGAAATTTTTACCCCTGTTTTGCAGGGGTAAGAATGCGGTTTGGGATACCTTAAATTAAGTCTTGCTTAGTTTTTGGGTGCCCATCGCAGACCGTAGGTGAAGGTATAAGTTACTTTCTTAATAGTTTAAAGCCTACGTAGATGGATGGTTTAGAAATGAACCTTGTTGGAGAAGTTATATGGCGCTCAATATTGAAGGTAAGAAAGCTGTCGTTGAAGAAGTTTCAGCAATTGTTGCTGGTGCTGGTTCAATCGTTGCAGCCGAATATCGTGGGTTGTCAGTAGCACAATTAACTGAACTTCGTGCAAAAGCTCGTGATGCGAACGTGCAAGTACGTGTTGTTAAAAACACGCTAGTACGTCGCGCAGTGCAAGGTACTAAGTTTGAAGACATGGCTGACGGTTTTGTTGGTCCGCTTGTCTTTGCATTTTCTGGTGAAGAGCTAGGGAATGCGGCACGTGTTTTCAAAGACTTTGCAAAAGATAACGAAGCTTTAGTGGTGAAATCACTGTCGATTGGTGAAGGTGTTTTGGATGCCTCGCAATTGTCAGCTGTTGCTGCTCTACCTACATATGATGAAGCGGTTGCTAAACTTCTATTTGTTATGAAAGAGCCTGTTGCTAAATTGGCTCGTGCTTTAACTGCGGTTAAAGAACAAAAAGAAGAAGTTGCTGCATAAGCAAAACAAAATTTAAGGAATATAAAAATGGCAATTACAAAAGATGATATTTTAGAAGCTGTTGCTAACATGTCAGTAATGGAAGTTGTTGAACTTGTTGAAGCAATGGAAGAAAAATTCGGCGTTTCAGCTGCTGCGATGGTAGCTTCTGGTCCTGCTGGTGATGGTGGTGCTGGTGCTGGTGAAGAGAAGACTGAGTTTGACGTTATTCTTACTGGTGCTGGTGATAACAAAGTTGCTGCGATCAAAGCTGTTCGTGGTGCTACAGGTCTTGGTCTTAAAGAAGCGAAAGAAGCAGTTGAATCTGCTCCATTCACTCTTAAAGAAGGTGTTTCTAAAGAAGAAGCAGAAGCACTTGCTAACGATCTTAAAGAAGCTGGTATCCAAGTCGAAGTTAAGTAATTACTTAACAGCTTCGGCTGAAATAGCGACAATTGGCTGGCGTTTTTTGCGTCGGCCTTTTGCCGTTTTTGTAGTGTGTAAAAGTGTGATTAATAGTTGTTAACTGTTTTTACAGTTTTATGCATTTTTTGAAAACATCTGTTTTCGTAATCTCATTCATCATAGGACGGGAAAATTAATGGCCTATTCTTTAACAGAAAAGAAACGTATCCGTAAAGATTTTTCAACTCGTGCTTCAATTCTTGAAGTTCCCTACCTTTTATCTTTACAAAAGGAATCTTTTAAAGAGTTTTTGCAAATTGACAAAGAGCCTCTAGAAAGAGCGATGAGCGGCTTGCATGCTGCTTTTTCATCAGTGTTTCCAATTCACGGTGTTGCTGGTACAGCGGACTTAGAATATGTTAGTTATAACATGGGGCAGCCTGAGTTTGACGTTAAAGAATGTAAGCAGCGTGGAGTGACTTATTCTTCACCATTGCGCGTGAAAATGCGTCTTGTCTTATTTGATAAGGATGCGCCAGCTGGAAAGCGTCCTGTAAAAGATGTTAAAGAGCAAGAAGTCTATCTTGGTGATATACCTTTAATGACTGATAACGGTACTTTTGTTATCAATGGTACTGAGCGTGTTATCGTTACTCAGTTACACCGTTCTCCTGGTGTTATTTTTGATAGTGATCGCGGTAAGTCACACTCTTCAGGTAAAGTCCTGTTTAATGCCCGCATCATCCCTTATCGTGGTTCTTGGTTAGATTTTGAATTTGATCATAATGACTGTGTATTCGTTCGTATTGATAGAAGAAGAAAGTTACCTGTATCAATTATCTTGAGAGCGATGGGTTATAACAATGAACAAATCCTAGATAGTTTCTTTGAGCATACCCAGTTTTCTGTGAAAAACGGTAAATTCATAATGAATGTTGAACCTGAGCAATTAAAAGGTCAAACAGCTGTGTTTGATATTGCTTCAGGTGATGATGTTATTGTAAAAGCAGGTGCGAAAATTACTGCTCGTACAATCAAAAAAATCAAAGAATCAAAGCTTAAGACACTTGAAGTACCAGAAGATTTCGTTCTTGGGAAAGTTTTGTCTGTAGGTATTATGGATGAGTCAACTGGTGAGTTGGTTGCGAAAACAAATGAAGTAGTTACTGCTGAATTAATTGAAACATTTAAGTCGATGAAAGGACTTAAGTTCAAAACCATTTATGTAGATGAGCTAGAAAATGGTCCTTATATTTCTGATACTTTGAACTTGGATGGGACAACGTCACAATTAGAAGCTCAAATCGAAATTTATCGAATGATGCGTCCGGGCGAGCCACCAACAAAGGATTCTTCTGAAGCTTTGTTTAATAGCTTGTTCTTTGATGATGCTCGTTATGACTTGTCTGCTGTTGGTCGTATGAAGTTGAATCGTCGCCTAGGTCGTACAGAAAACGAAGGTAGTTCAGTTCTTGAGCCGCAAGATGTTATCGA
Organism: Hydrogenovibrio kuenenii DSM 12350; assembly: GCF_000526715.1. Lineage (NCBI taxonomy): Bacteria > Pseudomonadati > Pseudomonadota > Gammaproteobacteria > Thiotrichales > Piscirickettsiaceae > Hydrogenovibrio > Hydrogenovibrio kuenenii. The sequence goes on from NZ_JAGP01000001.1 coordinate 284,198, forward strand.
TGTGGTAAGAGAATTATTAGATATTCGTAATGGTCAAAGCACAGTAGATGATATTGATACTTTGGGTAACCGTCGTATTCGTGCTGTTGGTGAAATGGCTGAAAATGCTTTCCGCGTTGGTTTAGTTCGTGTTGAAAGAGCAGTTAAAGAACGCTTGAATCAAGCTGAATCTGATGGGCTAATGCCTCAGGATTTGATTAATGCGAAGCCAGTTTCTGCTGCAATTAAAGAGTTCTTTGGTTCAAGTCAGTTGTCTCAGTTCATGGACCAAGTTAACCCGCTTTCAGAAATTACGCATAAGCGTCGTGTTTCGGCGTTAGGGCCAGGTGGCCTTACGCGTGAGCGTGCTGGTTTTGAGGTGCGTGATGTTCACCCTACGCATTATGGTCGAGTATGTCCGATTGAGACACCTGAAGGTCCAAACATCGGTTTGATTAATACATTGGCTATTTATGCTAAAACGAACAAGTATGGTTTCTTAGAAACTCCTTATCGTAAAGTGGTTGATGGTCATGTAACAGATGAAGTGGAATATGTTTCGGCAATTGATGAAGCGCAATATGTTATCGCTCAAGCAAGTGCTAACATGGATGATAAAAACAATTTGTTAGACGACTTGGTTACTGCAAGACATAAGAATGAAACGATTTTGGCATCATCTAAAGATATTGATTTCATGGATGTTTCGCCAAAGCAGATCGTGTCTGTAGCAGCATCATTAATTCCGTTCCTTGAGCATGATGATGCTAACCGTGCCTTGATGGGATCAAACATGCAGCGCCAAGCCGTTCCAACTTTAAGAGCGGATAAGCCTCTTGTTGGAACAGGGATCGAGAAAACAGTTGCAATTGACTCTGGTGTAACGGTTATCGCCGAGCGTGGTGGTGAAGTTGTATCTTCTGATTCAGCACGTATTGTTGTACGTGTTAATCAGGATGAGATTGCTGAAGGTGAGTCTGGTGTTGATATCTACAACCTAATTAAGTATCAGCGTTCTAACCAAAATACATGTATTAATCAAAAGCCAATCGTTAAGGCTGGTGAAATTGTTTCACGTGGTGATGTGCTTGGTGATGGCCCTTCTACTGATTTAGGTGAGTTGGCGATCGGTCAAAATATGCGTATCGCATTTATGCCGTGGAATGGTTATAACTTTGAAGATTCGATCTTGGTTTCGGAGCGAGTTGTACAAGAAGATCGTTATACAACGATTCATATCGAAGAGTTGACGTGTCTGGCTCGTGATACAAAGCTAGGGCCTGAAGAAATTACAGCGGATATTCCAAACGTTGGTGAAGCTGCACTTTCTAGACTTGATGATTGCGGTATTGTTTATGTTGGTGCTGAAGTCAAACAAGGAGATATCCTTGTTGGAAAGGTAACGCCAAAAGGTGAAACGCAATTGACACCAGAAGAGAAGCTATTAAGAGCGATCTTTGGTGAGAAAGCATCAGATGTTAAGGACACTTCTTTACGTGTTGGTAAAGGGGTTGAGGGAACGGTTATTGATGTTCAAGTATTTACGCGTGAAGGTGTGAAGAAAGATGTGCGTTCGTTAGCTATTCAAGAAGAAGAGCTTCAAAAGGTTCGTAAAGATATTGATGAACAATACTCTATCTTGGAACAGGATACGCTTGCTCGTGTGAAAGTAATGCTTGACGGTGAAGCGCTTGCCAATGGTAAGAAGATAACTGAGGCGGCACTTGATGAGATGGAACCAAATAAGTGGTTTGGTCTAAATGTTAAGAATGAAGATCTAGCAGTTCAACTTGAATCTCTTGAAAAGCAATTGGCTTCTAAAAAAGAAGAGTTTAATGCTGCATTTGAAGAGAAGAAAAAGAAGTTGACTCAAGGTGATGATCTTCAGCCAGGTGTTTCTAAAATGGTTAAGGTTTACGTGGCTGTTAAGCGTCGTATTCAGCCTGGTGATAAGATGGCTGGTCGTCATGGTAACAAAGGTGTTATCTCACGTATTTGTCCTGTTGAAGATATGCCTTACGATGAAACTGGACGCCCTGTTGATATCTGTTTGAACCCATTGGGTGTACCGTCACGTATGAACGTCGGTCAGATTCTTGAAACGCATTTAGGGCTTGCCGCTGAAGGTTTAGGGTCAAAAATCAATGCAATGCTAGAGCAGCAAGCAGATATTAAAGAGTTGAAATCATTCTTGCACAAGATCTACAACGAAACTCAAGGTCAATCCGTAGATTTTGATGCTTTGTCTGATGCAGAAATTATTGAACTTGCGACCAACTTAAGAAAAGGTGTGCCTATGGCGTCACCAGTATTCGATGGTGCTTCAGAAGGTCAGATCAAAGCATTGCTTCGCCTTGCCGATCTACCTGAGTCGGGTCAAATGGTATTGTTCGATGGTGTGTCTGGTGAGCAGTTTGATCGCCCAGTAACAGTTGGTTATATGTACTATCTGAAATTGAATCACTTGGTTGATGACAAGATGCATGCTCGTTCAACTGGTCCTTACAGTCTGGTTACGCAACAGCCATTGGGTGGTAAAGCACAGTTTGGTGGTCAGCGTTTCGGGGAGATGGAAGTGTGGGCACTTGAAGCATATGGTGCAGCCTTTACATTGCAAGAAATGTTGACAGTTAAGTCAGATGATTTGAATGGACGTACCAGAATGTATAAAAACATTGTGGATGGCAATGAATACATGGAACCAGGTATTCCTGAGTCCTTTAGTGTATTGCGTAAAGAAATCCGTGCATTAGGTATTGATATTGAGTTGGAGCAAGAATAATGAAAGATTTATTAGGTTTTCTAAAAAAACAAAATGTATCGAATGAGTTCGATGTCATCAAGGTATCACTTGCTTCTCCAGAGAAAATTCGTTCTTGGTCTTTTGGTGAAGTTAAAAAGCCAGAAACCATTAACTATAGAACTTTTAAGCCTGAAAGAGATGGTTTGTTCTGTGCAAAAATCTTTGGGCCTATTCGCGATTACGAATGCTTGTGTGGTAAATACAAGCGTTTGAAGCACCGTGGTGTTATTTGTGAAAAATGTGGTGTAGAGGTTACGCAATCAAAAGTCCGTCGTGAACGAATGGGGCATATTGATTTGGCAACTTCAGTTGCGCACATTTGGTTCTTGAAATCATTGCCATCACGTATCGGTTTGATGCTTGATATGACATTGAAAGAAATCGAAGCGGTACTTTACTTTGAAGCTTTCATGGTTGTTGATCCAGGTTTGACACCTCTTGAGCCATGGCAGTTATTGAATGAAGAAGAATATTTAGATGCGATGGATGAGTATGGTGATGAGTTTGAAGCACAAATGGGTGCGGAAGCCATCAAGAAAATGCTTCAATCTATCGATTTGGCTGCTGACGCAGCTAGACTTAGAGAGGAAATGGAAGCGACCAGTTCTGAAACTAAGCAAAAGAAAATTTCAAAACGTTTGAAGTTGATTGAGTCATTCTTGCAATCAGGTAACAAGCCTGAGTGGATGATTTTAGATGTATTGCCTGTGTTGCCTCCTGAGTTAAGACCGTTGGTACCTCTTGATGGTGGACGTTTTGCAACTTCAGATTTGAATGACCTGTATCGTCGTGTTATTAACCGTAACAACCGTTTGAAGCGTCTGTTAGATTTGATGGCTCCAGATATTATTGTTCGTAACGAAAAACGTATGCTTCAAGAGTCTGTAGATTCATTGTTGGATAATGGCCGTCGTGGTCGTGCTGTTACTGGTACGAACAAGCGTCAGTTAAAATCGCTTGCGGATATGATTAAAGGTAAGCAAGGTCGTTTTAGACAGAACTTGCTTGGAAAACGTGTTGATTACTCAGGACGTTCAGTAATTGTGGTTGGTCCTACACTTAGACTACATCAATGTGGTTTACCTAAGAAAATGGCATTGGAATTATTTAAGCCATTTATTTTTAGTAAATTGCAAAAACGTGGTTTAGCGACCACTATTAAAGCTGCTAAGAAGATGGTAGATCAAGGGTTGCCGGAAGTATGGGATGTATTGGATGAAGTTATTCGTGAGCATCCTGTTTTGCTTAACCGTGCACCGACACTTCATAGGCTTGGTATTCAGGCATTTGAACCAGTGTTGATTGAGGGTAAAGCGATTAACTTGCATCCGTTGGTGTGTTCGGCATTTAATGCTGACTTCGATGGTGACCAAATGGCGGTTCACGTACCGTTATCATTGGAAGCGCAGTTAGAAGCAAGAACACTGATGATGTCTACGAATAACCTGTTATCACCTGCGAATGGTGAGCCGATTATTGTGCCATCGCAAGACGTTGTTCTAGGTCTTTATTACATTACGCGTGAAGCAATTAATGCGAAAGGTGAAGGTAAGGCTTTCTCAAACTGGTCTGAAGTTCAGCGAGCGCTAGATGCGAAAGCAGTTCATTTGCATACAAAAATCAAGTTGAAGATTGAGCAAGTTGTTATTGATGATACTGGTGTTGAATCAGTTAAGAAAGGGATTATTGATACAACTGCTGGTCGTGCATTGCTATTGAGAATTCTTCCAAAAGGCTTAAGTTTTGATTTACTGAACTTGAACTTGACGAAGAAAAACATCTCAAATGCTTTGAACGCCTGTTACCGTATTCTTGGTCCGAAAGAAACAGTTATTTTTGCTGACCAATTGATGTACGCAGGTTTTAAATGGTCAACGCTTGCAGGTTTATCATTCTGTTCTGACGATATGTTGATTCCTGATGCGAAGACAGGAATTATTGCTAGAGCAGAAGCTCAGGTAGCCGAAATCCAGAACCAATTCTCTCAAGGTCTGGTAACTGAAGGTGAGCGTTATAACAAGGTTGTTGATATCTGGTCTCATACCAATGAATTGGTTACTAAATCAATGATGGAAGAGCTTGAGTATGAAACTGTTGTTGATGCAGACGGTAAAGAAGTTCAACAAACTTCATTTAACTCTGTTTATATGATGGCAGACTCTGGAGCTCGTGGTTCTGTAGCTCAAATGAGACAGCTAGGTGGGATGCGTGGTCTTATGGCGAAGCCAGATGGATCCATTATCGAAACACCGATTACAGCAAACTTCCGTGAAGGTCTAAACGTACTTCAGTACTTTATCTCGACACATGGTGCGCGTAAAGGTTTGGCAGATACGGCGCTAAAAACAGCTAACTCTGGTTATCTAACACGCCGTTTGGTTGATGTTGCTCAAGATGTGGTTGTTACAGAGAATGATTGTGGTACTGATGCAGGTATCATTATGACTTCACATGTTGAAGGTGGCGATGTTGTTGAGGAATTGAAAGATCGTATCCTAGGTCGTACTGTTGTTGAAGATGTAATTTCACCATCGGGTGAAGTGTTGGCAGAAAAAGATACAGTACTTGATGAGCGTTTAGTTAAGCTAATCGATGATTCAGGTATTGATGTGGTTAAAGTGCGCTCAACTATTACATGCGAAACTAAATTTGGTATTTGTAAGCAGTGTTATGGTCGTGATTTGGCTAGAGGGCATTTGGTAAACCTAGGTGAAGCAGTTGGTGTAATGGCTGCTCAATCAATTGGTGAGCCAGGAACTCAGTTAACGATGCGTACTTTCCATATCGGTGGTACTGCGTCAGCATCAGCAGCGCAGAGTCAAATTGAAGTAAAACACCGTGGTAAAGTTAAGTACGCTAACCTTAAGACGGTAACTAACACTGATAAGCAGTTAATCGTAACTTCTCGTTCAGGTGAAGTATCTGTATTGGATGAAATGGGACGTGAAAAAGAGCGTTACAAAATCTCATATGGCTCTATGCTGAATGTAAAAGATGGCGATTCAGTAAATGCTGGAGAAGTGCTAGCAACATGGGATGCACATACGCACCCTGTTATTACTGAAGCGGAAGGTAAAGTTCAATTTGGTAACTTTGAAGGTACCGTTGAAGAGCATACTGATGAGTTGACAGGTTTAACAACGCATGTTGTTAAAAGTGCAAAAGATCGCGCATTAGGATCTAAAGAAGCTAGACCTTATATTCAATTGGTTGATAAGAAAGGTGAGCCAACCTTCTTCCCAGGAACACAAACACCTGCGATGTATTACCTGCCGGAAAACTCGATCATCGTTGTTTCTAAAGATGATGAGATTGGTGCGGGTGATATTTTGGCAAGAATTCCTCAGGAATCTTCTAAGACAAAAGATATTACTGGTGGTTTACCACGAGTAGCAGACTTATTCGAGGCGCGTCAGCCTAAAGAGCCTGCGATTATGGCTGAAGTTTCTGGTGTTATTAGTTTTGGTAAAGAGACTAAAGGTAAGCAGCGTTTAATTATTAACCAAGATTCCGGTGAGCAGCATGAAGCCCTTATTCCTAAGTGGAGAACAGTAGATGTGTTTGAAGGTGAGCGTGTCGAAAAAGGGGATATTGTTGCTGATGGAAATCCAAACCCGCATGATATTTTGAGACTGCTGGGTGTTGAAAAGTTGACGCAATATATTGTTGATGAAGTTCAAGATGTTTATCGCTTACAAGGTGTACGAATCAACGATAAGCATATTGAGACAATTGTTCGTCAGATGTTGCGTAAAGTTGAAGTTGTTGCACCAGGTGATACGAACCTGATTCCGGGTGAGCAAGTTGAATATGCACGTGTACTTGAAATGAATGAAAAAGCAAGAGAAGAAGGTAAGGTAGAAGCAACGTATCAGCGTGTGCTTCTGGGTATTACCAAGGCATCACTTGCAACAGAATCATTCATCTCAGCGGCATCTTTCCAAGAGACAACTCGTGTATTAACCGAAGCCGCGGTTAGTGGTAAAGTTGATAAGCTTGTTGGCTTGAAAGAAAACGTTATTGTTGGTCGATTAATTCCTGCGGGTACAGGCTTTGCCTATCACCAAGCAAGAAAAGAGGCCAGTGAAAAAACTCAGAGAGAGTTATCAGTATTTATGGAAACAACAACAGAAGAGGTTGTTGAAGAAGTTGATATGGTAATTAATGAGTCTGAAGAAAGTTAAGTTTTGAGTTTATGAATATTTAAAACATTTCATAAACTTATGCTTGACAATGAGGGTTTTGATCTCTAAAATCCTCAAACCTTATTATGAGGGTGAAATACCCTCAATTTTTTTATTACGAGCAAAGTCTTAAATGGAGTAAGAATTAATGGCTACTATTAACCAGTTGGTGCGTAAGCCGCGTAAAGATAAGCCTAAAAAATCTAACGTTCCTGCGCTTGAAGCATGTCCTCAGCGTCGTGGTGTTTGTACGCGTGTTTATACAACAACCCCTAAGAAGCCTAACTCTGCCCTACGTAAAGTTGCACGTGTTCGCTTGACCAATGGATATGAAGTTTCTAGTTATATCGGTGGTGAAGGGCATAACCTGCAAGAGCACTCCGTGATCCTTATTCGCGGTGGTCGTGTAAAAGATTTACCTGGTGTACGTTATCATACAGTTCGCGGATCACTTGATTGCGCTGGTGTTGATGGACGTAAACAAGGTCGTTCTAAGTACGGTGCGAAGCGTCCTAAGGGTTAATTAATCCTTAACATATGTTTTGCAACTATAGTGTAAATTTATACCGGAAGAGTTAAGAATGGCAAGAAGAAGAGAAATACCAAAAAGACAAGTGTTACCAGATCCTAAGTTTGGTGATACTACGTTAACTAAGTTCGTTAACATGATTATGGTTAGCGGTAAAAAAGCGGTTGCAGAAAAAATCGTTTATGACGCATTAGATGTTGTTGTTGATCGTAAGAAAGGTGGCAACCAAGCTGCATTGTTGAAAGAAGCCTTGGAGAATGTTGGGCCAATGGTAGAGGTTAAATCTCGTCGTGTTGGTGGTGCAACTTATCAGGTTCCTGTTGAAGTTCGTCCTGAAAGAAAGGTTGCGCTTGCAATGAGATGGCTTGTTGAAGCTGCGCGTAAGCGTAGTGAAAAAGGCATGATGTTGAGGCTTGCTGGCGAGTTAACAGATGCTCTTGAGAACAGAGGTTCTGCGATCAAGAAGAAAGAAGATACACATCGTATGGCAGAGGCGAACAAAGCCTTCTCTCATTTCCGTTGGTAAATTCATTGGCTCTTTTATAGAGCCTTTATTGTTTTATAGAATAAATTAAAAGGTTAAAAACGTGGCTCGTACAACCCCTTTAGCAGATTACCGCAATATTGGTATTATGGCGCACATTGATGCGGGTAAGACTACTACAACAGAGCGTATCCTGTATTACACAGGTGTTTCACATAAGATCGGTGAAGTACATGATGGTGCAGCAACGATGGATTGGATGGAGCAGGAGCAAGAGCGTGGTATTACCATTACTTCAGCTGCAACAACCTGTTTCTGGGATGGGATGGCGAAAAACTATCCAAAACACAGAATCAACATTATTGATACTCCAGGCCACGTTGACTTCACAATTGAAGTGGAACGTTCGCTACGTGTACTTGATGGTGCAGTAACTTGTTTTTGTTCAGTTTCTGGTGTTGAACCGCAGTCTGAAACAGTGTGGCGCCAAGCGGATAAGTATGGTGTTCCGCGTATGGGGTTTGTAAATAAGATGGACCGTGCAGGTGCAAACTTCCTGAATGTTGTGCAGATGGTTGTTGATCGTTTGGGAGCTTATCCAGTACCTATGCAATTGCCGATTGGAGCTGAAGATTCCTTTAGAGGGATTGTTGATTTGGTCAAGATGCAGGCAATTTATTGGGAAGAAGAGAACATGGGTATGAAATTTACCTATGAAGATATTCCTGCAGAGATGGTGGACGAAGCCAACGAGTGGCGTGAAAAAATGGTGGAAGCTGCTGCTGAAGCTAATGATGAGCTGATGGATAAGTACCTTGAAGAAGGCGACTTAACAGAAGAAGAGATTAAGTTCGGTATTCGTAAGCGTTGTATCGATGTAGAAATCGTTCCAATGTTTTGTGGTTCAGCCTTTAAGAATAAAGGTGTACAGACTTTGTTGGATGCGGTTCTTGATTATATGCCTTCTCCGTTGGATGTTCCTGCAATCAAAGGTATTTTAGAAGATGGTACTGAAGCTGAGCGTAAGTCTTCAGATGATGAGCCGTTCTCTGCATTAGCGTTTAAGATTATGACTGACCCTTATGTGGGTACTCTGACTTTCTTCCGTGTCTATTCTGGTCAGTTGAGCGCGGGTAGTGCTGTGTACAACTCTGTTAAAGAGAAGCGTGAGCGTGTTGGGCGTTTGTTGCAAATGCACTCCAATTCTCGTGAAGAGATTAAGGAAGTGGCCACAGGGGATATTGCTTGTGCTGTAGGTCTGAAAGATACTACAACAGGTGATACGCTTTGTGATATGGATCACAAGATTATTCTAGAACGTATGGAATTCCCTGAGCCGGTAATCTCGATTGCTATTGAGCCGAAAACGAAGGCTGACCAAGAGAAGATGGGTATTGCGTTGCAGAAACTTGCGGCAGAAGATCCTTCTTTCCGTGTTCATACTGATGAAGAGACTAATCAGACGATTATCTCAGGTATGGGTGAGCTTCATTTGGATATCATTGTAGATCGTATGAAGCGTGAGTTCAGTGTTGAAGCTAACATCGGTGCGCCTCAGGTTTCTTACCGTGAAACCATTAAGAAGGCGGTTGAAGCTGAAGGGAAATTTGTTCGTCAGTCTGGTGGTCGTGGTCAGTATGGTCATGTTATGGTTCGTATGGAGCCACTAGAGCCAGGTTCAGGTTTTGAATTTGTTAACTCGACTGTTGGTGGTTCTGTTCCTCGTGAATATATCGGTGCTGTCGAAAAGGGCTGTAAAGCTCAGTTAGAGTCTGGTGTTATTGCTGGTTATCCTATAGTTGATGTTAAAGTTGACTTGTATGATGGTTCTTATCATGATGTTGACTCGAACGAAATGGCATTTAGTGTTGCTGGCGGTATGGCGATTAAAGATGGTGTTGAAAAGGCATCTCCGGTTATTCTTGAGCCAATTATGGCGGTAGAAGTAACGACTCCCGAGGAGTATATGGGTGACGTTATTGGTGACTTGAATCGTCGTCGTGGTATGGTTTCGAGTATGGATGATATTCCTACTGGTAAGTCAATTAAGGCAGAAGTACCACTTTCTGAAATGTTTGGTTATTCAAACCAGATGCGTTCATTGACTCAAGGTCGTGCCAACTACAGTATGACTTTCTTGAAATACAATGATGCACCATCAAACATTCAAGAAGAAATTATCGCGAAAGCGAAAAAAGGTTAATTTTAATTTTAATTTAAAGGGCTTTGAGAAATGGCAAAGGAAAAGTTTGAACGTAGTAAGCCGCACGTAAACGTTGGTACGATTGGTCACGTTGACCATGGTAAGACAACTCTTACAGCGGCCTTGACAATCGTACAAGGTAAGAAATTTGGTGGTGACGTAAAAGATTACGCTGCAATTGATAACGCACCAGAAGAGCGTGCACGTGGTATCACTATCTCTACAGCACACGTAGAATATGAATCAGAAACGCGTCACTATGCTCACGTAGACTGCCCAGGTCACGCCGACTATGTTAAAAACATGATCACTGGTGCGGCACAGATGGACGGAGCAATCCTAGTATGTTCAGCAGCTGATGGCCCAATGCCACAGACTCGTGAGCACATCCTTCTGTCACGTCAGGTTGGTGTACCTTATATCGTTGTTTTCCTAAACAAAGTTGATATGGTAGACGACGAAGAGTTGCTAGAATTGGTTGAAATGGAAGTTCGTGAACTTCTAGATATGTACGAATTCCCAGGTGACGATACACCTGTAATCATGGGTTCTGCATTAAAAGCAATCGAAGGTGACCCAGCGTACGAAGCAAAAATCGGTGATTTGGTTGACGCTTTAGATACATACATCCCAACGCCAGAGCGTGACACTGACAAGCCATTCCTAATGCCTGTAGAAGATATCTTCTCAATCCAAGGTCGTGGAACGGTAGCAACAGGTCGTGTAGAAACAGGTGTTGTTAAAGTTGGTGAAGAAATCGAAATCGTAGGTATTCGTCCAACAACAGTAACAACTGTAACTGGTGTAGAAATGTTCCGTAAGCTTCTAGACCAAGGTGAAGCTGGTGATAACGTTGGTATCCTATTGCGTGGTACTAAGCGTGAAGATATCGAACGTGGTCAAGTATTGGCTCACAAAGGTACAGTAACACCACATACTAAGTTCGAAGCTGAAGTGTATGTGCTATCAAAAGATGAAGGTGGACGTCATACTCCATTCTTCAACGGTTACCGTCCACAGTTCTACTTCCGTACAACTGACGTAACAGGTGCATGTGAATTGCCAGCAGGAACAGAAATGGTAATGCCAGGTGATAACGTTCAGATGACAGTTGAGTTGATCAACCCAATCGCAATGAACGAAGGTCTACGTTTCGCGATTCGTGAAGGTGGACGTACAGTTGGTGCAGGTGTTGTTGCTAAAATTATTGAATAATTTAAAGCAATATAAAATCTGAGGATAAGCAGTAAGAAAATTAATTGTAAAATTAATTATTTACTGCTATAATCCGCACCCTCTACTGAGCAGTGGTTTTTAATAACCGCTGCTTTTCTTTTTTTTGTTATATGAGAATTGTTATGGCGACTCAAAATATTCGTATTCGCTTAAAGGCGTTTGATCATCGTTTAATTGATCAGTCTGCACGTGAAATTACGGAAACAGCAAAGAGAACTGGCGCGCAAGTTCGTGGCCCAATTCCTATGCCGACTCGTAAAGAGCGTTTTACAGTATTGGTTTCTCCGCACGTAAATAAAGATGCTCGTGATCAGTACGAAATTCGTACTCACAAGCGTTTGTTAGATATCGTTGATCCAACTGATAAAACAGTTGATGCTTTGATGAAGTTAGATCTAGCTGCTGGTGTGGATGTTCAATTGGAACTTCGTTAGTTCGAAGTGTAAGTTAATCATCAATCGAAATGATTAATGTAAATAATAATGAGGTAACGTTATGAGTATAGGTGTTGTAGGTACCAAAATTGGTATGACTCGCATATTCAACGAAGACGGTGTATCTACTCCTGTAACGGTTGTAGAAGTTGCTCCTAATCGTATTACTCAAATCAAGAATGATGTTATTGATGGTTATAAAGCTATTCAAGTAACTATGGGTAAAAAGCATGCTGGTCGTGTTAGTAAGCCAGAAGCTGGACATTTTGCGAAAGCAAGTGTTGAGGCTGGTCTTGGTTTGTGGGAGTTCCGTTTTGAAGAAGATTCTGACATTGAAGGTTTAGAATTGGGTTCTGAAATTACTGTAGAGAAATTTGCAGATGTAACATGTGTTGATGTTACAGGAACAACAAAAGGTAAGGGTTTTGCTGGTGGTGTTAAGCGACACAACTTTAAGATGCAAGACGCTACACATGGTAACTCATTGTCTCACCGTGCTCCAGGTTCTATTGGTCAAAACCAAACTCCTGGTCGTGTATTTAAGGGCAAGAAGATGGCCGGTCATATGGGCGATGTAAAGCAAACAACGCTTAACCTGGATTTGGTTAAAGTTGATGTTGAAAATTCATTGCTTTTGATCAAAGGTGCATTGCCTGGTGCGAAAGGCAGTACTGTAATCGTACGCAAAGCAATTAAGTAAGGTGGGCATGATGGATTTGAAATTAATTGAATTATCAAGCGGAAAAGAATCAGGTGCTTTGAGCGTTTCTGATTCTGTTTTCGGTGTTGAGTTTAATCAGCCGCTTGTACATCAGGTAGTGACTGCATATATGGCTGGTGCTCGTTCAGGCACAAAACAGCAAAAGAATCGTTCTGCAGTTAGTGGTGGTGGTGCTAAGCCATGGGCTCAAAAAGGTTCAGGTAGAGCGCGTGCAGGTACATCAAGAAGCCCTATTTGGGTTGGTGGTGGACGTGCGTTCCCTGGTCATAACCGTGATTTCTCTCAAAAAGTGAACAAGAAGATGTACCGTGGCGCAATGCGCTCAATCTTCTCAGAGTTGGCAAGAAGTGGTCGTTTGGTTGTGGTTGATGATTTTAAAGTTGATGCGCCAAAGACTAAAGAATTTAATGCTAAGCTAGCTTCTTTGAAAGTTAATGATGCTTTGATTGTGACTGAAGGTTTTGATGAGTATTTATATTTGTCATGTCGTAACCTTTATCATGCAGATGTGTGTGATGTCAGTTCATTGGATCCTGTTAGCTTGGTTGGTTTTCAGTCAGTGGTAGTTACACAAGCAGCTGTTAAGCAGATTGAGGAGAATTTAGGATGAGTCAAGAACGTTTACTAAAGGTATTGTTGGCTCCTCATGTTTCCGAGAAGTCTGCAATCTTAGCGGATACCGCTGAGCAATATATTTTTAGAGTGCTTCCAGATGCGACTAAGCCTGAAGTTAAAAAGGCAGTTGAAAGCTTGTTTGATGTAAAAGTTCAATCAGTGAACATGATTAACATCAAAGGTAAGAAAAAAGTTTTTAAAGGTCGTGTTGGTAAGCGAAACGATATCAAAAAGGCTGTTGTTCGCCTTGCGCCTGGTCAAGAGATTGACTTTGTTGGTGCGGAATAAGGAGGTTATTTAGATGGCTATTATTAAGAAATCAAAACCGACTTCTCCTGGTCGTCGTTTCGTAGTCAATATTGTTGAACCAAACTTACATAAAGGTAAGCCACATTCAGCGTTATTGGAAAAGAAATCAAAATCTGGTGGTCGTAATTCTAATGGTCGTATTACTGTTAGACATCAAGGTGGTGGGCATAAACAACATTATCGCTTAATCGATTTTAAGCGTAGTAAAGATGGTGTTCCTGCAACAGTTGAGCGTCTAGAATATGACCCAAACAGATCAGCTCATATCGCATTGCTAAAATATGCTGATGGTGAGCGTACATATATTATCGCGCCAAAGAACGTGCAGGCTGGTGATGTGATTGAGTCGGGAGAAGCGGTAGCAATTAAAGCTGGTAACGCGCTTCCACTTCGTAACATTCCTGTTGGTACTGTTGTTCATGCTTTGGAAATGCGTCCAGGTAAGGGAGCTCAAATTGCTCGTAGTGCTGGTGCATCTGTTCAAATTGCTGGTCGTGATGGTGCTTACGTTTTGGTTAAGCTTCGTTCTGGTGAGATGCGTAAAATTCTTGCAGAATGTCGCGCAACTATTGGTGAAGTAGGTAACTCTGAGCATGCGCTAAGAAAACTAGGTAAAGCTGGTGCTACGCGCTGGAGAGGTGTTCGTCCGACTGTTCGCGGTGTTGCTATGAACCCTGTTGATCACCCGCATGGTGGTGGTGAAGGTCGTACATCTGGTGGTCGTAACCCTGTTACACCATGGGGTGTTCCTACCAAAGGTAAGAAAACTCGTAGTAATAAGCGTACTGATAATATGATCGTACGTCGTAGAAATAGTAAATAAGGAAGGACAGAATGCCACGTTCAGTTAAAAAAGGACCTTTTGTAGATCATCACCTTGCAAAAAAGGTGACCGAGGCACAAGAATCTGGTAACAAGCGTCCAATCAAAACATGGTCAAGAAGATCAGTTATTCTTCCTGATATGATTGGGCTAACAATTGCTGTCCATAATGGTAAAGAGCATATTCCTGTATATGTTTCTGAAAACATGGTTGGACACAAGTTAGGTGAGTTTTCCATGACACGTACTTATCGTGGTCATGCAGCAGATAAGAAAGCGAAGAGATAAGGAGACAAGTAATGCAAGTAAGTGCTAAACATAAGTTTGCCCGCATCTCTCCGCAGAAAGCACGTCTGGTTGCAGATCAGATTCGCGGTAAAGATGTTGAAACAGCTGTGAATATCCTAGCTTTTAGTGATAAAAAAGCAGCTGAACTGATGAGTAAAGTTTTAAATTCAGCAATAGCTAATGCCGAAAATAATGAAGGCGCGGATATTGATGAATTAAAAGTAACTTCTGCTTACGTTGACGAAGCTCCTATTATGAAAAGAATGAGAGCTAGAGCGAAAGGACGCGGAAACCGTATCCTTAAACGCACAAGTCATATTACAGTTACTGTTGGCGATAAGTAAGGAGAGTCAGAATGGGTCAAAAAGTTCATCCTATTGGGATTCGTTTAGGAATTACCAAAGATTGGAATGCTCGCTGGTATGCAGATAGTAAAAACTATTCTGATTTTCTTATCAGTGATATTGAAATTCGTAAAGAATTAAGCCAAAAACTGAAGCATGCTTCAGTAAGCAAAATTAATATCGAACGCGTAGCTAACGGTATTCGTATTGCAATTCATACAGCAAGACCAGGTGTTGTCATCGGTAAAAAAGGTGAAGACATTGAGAAATTGAAGACTTCTTTGGTTGCAAAAACTGGTATGCCAGTAAATATTTCAATTGAAGAAATTAAGAAGCCTGAGCTTGATGCTAAGCTTGTTGCTGAAGGTATTGCTCAGCAACTAGAAAAGCGTATTCAGTTCCGTCGTGCGATGAAGCGTGCGGTTGGAAATGCAATGCGTCTTGGTGCGGAAGGTATTAAGGTAAATGTTTCAGGTCGTTTAAATGGTGCTGAGATTGCGCGTGCAGAATGGTATAGAGAAGGGCGTGTTCCTCTTCATACTTTGCGTGCTGATATTGATTACGCTACTTTTGAAGCTGACACCACTTACGGAAAAATTGGGGTTAAAGTTTGGATCTTTAAGGGTGAAAAACTTGAAAAAATCTCTATGGTGAGTGATGAGAAAAAGCAAACGAAAGCTAAGAAAGCACGTAATTAAGAGGATAGCTAATTATGTTAATGCCAAAACGTACAAAATTTAGAAAAGTGCATAAAGGCCGTAACCGTGGTTTAGCGAACGTTGGTAACAAAGTTAGCTTTGGTCAGTTTGGTTTGAAAGCGCTTGAGCGCGGTCGTATGACTTCACGCCAAATTGAAGCGGGTCGTCGAGTTATGACTCGTAAGGTTCGTCGTGGTGCAAAAATTTGGATTCGTGTGTTTCCTGATAAGCCTATTACGAACAAGCCTTTGGAAGTTCGTATGGGTAAAGGTAAAGGGTCTGTTGAGTACTGGGTTGCTCAGATTCAACCAGGACGTGTCCTTTATGAAATGCAAGGTGTTGATGAGGTTGTAGCGCGTGAAGCTTTTGAATTAGCGGCAGCAAAACTACCTTTTAAAACACAATTTGTAACAAGAACGGTGATGTAAATGACTGCAGAATTGAAAACTAAATCTGTTGAAGAGCTTAGAGATGAGTTAGTAAAACTTCTTCAAGAGCAATTCAATTTAAGAATGCAACATGCGACTGGTCAGTTGAAAAATACTGCGCAATTGAAAACAGTTCGTCGTTCTGTTGCTAAAGTTAAAACCATCATTCGTGAAAAAGTGAGTAAGTAAGAATGGCTGGTCAAGAAAAGAAAGCACGTACAGTGCAGGGTGTTGTAGTAAGTAACGGAATGGAGAAATCTATAGTTGTTTCTGTTGAACGTTTTATTAAACATTCTAAATACAAAAAGTTCGTTAAAAAGTCTACTAAGTTGATGGCCCATGATGCAGATAACGTTGCTGGTGTAGGAGATAAAGTTACTATCTCTGAATGCAAGCCGTTGTCAAAAAGCAAGTCATGGATGCTTGTTAACGTTGATGAAAAGGCAGCTCTATAAATAAGAGTTGTTAAATGTAAAAATTTTGATATAATACGCAAAATTTTTTAAACCGCCATTTTAGCCAAGCCTATATTTTATAGGGACTAGTTATTTTGGTGGTTTTTGTGTTGTTTATAAAATAATTTTGGATGGAGTTCCATCATGATTCAAATGCAAACTGTGCTTGATGTTGCTGATAACAGTGGTGCACGCAGAGTCCAGTGTATTAAAGTGCTGGGCGGTTCAAAGCGTCGCTACGCTAGTGTCGGGGATATCATTAAAGTTGCTGTTAAAGAAGCAACTCCACGTGGAAAAGTAAAAAAGGGTGATGTATACAACGCAGTAGTTGTTAGAACTGCTTCCGGTGTAAGACGTCCAGATGGTTCAAAAATTAAATTCGATGGCAATGCTGCGGTTATTTTGAACGCTAAACTAGAGCCAATTGGAACTCGTATTTTTGGCCCTGTTACCCGTGAGCTTCGTAACGATCGTTTTATGAAAATCGTTTCATTAGCTCCAGAAGTTTTATAAGGAATTAATCATGAATCGTCTAAAAAAAGGTGATGAGATTATCGTTATTACAGGCAAAGACAAGGGAAAGAAAGGTTCAGTTTCCCAAGTTATGCAAAACGGTAAGCTACTTGTAGATGGGATTAATCTAGCAAAAAAACATGTTAAGGCAAATCCTATGACGGGTGATCAAGGTGGTATTGTTACTAAAGAAATGCCTATTGATGCATCAAATGTTGCTTTGTTTAATCCTGAAACAAAAAAAGCTGATCGTGTTGGTATTAGAGTGGAAGGCGACAAGAAAGTTCGCTTCTTTAAATCCAATGGCAATGCGGTTGACGCTTAATAGTAGGTTTAGATATGGCAAGATTAAAGAATGTTTATAAAGATCAAGTTCTTCCTCAGTTGATGGAGAAGTTTGGTTATAAGTCTTCAATGCAAGTGCCAAAATTAGCCAAAATCACGGTTAATATGGGTGTAGGTGAAGCAATTGGAGATAAGAAGTTTCTAGATAACGCTGTTGCGGATATGGAAACGATTACTGGTCAAAAAGCAATTAAAACGCTTGCGCGTAAGTCTGTTGCGAGCTTTAAAGTGCGTGATGGCTATCCACTAGGGTGTAAGGTTACGTTGCGTGGCGAAAAAATGTATGAGTTTTTAGATCGTTTGATCAATATTGCATTGCCTCGTGTACGCGATTTTCAGGGTGTTAATGCTAATGCATTTGATGGCCGTGGAAACTATAACCTAGGTGTTAAAGAGCAAATTATCTTTCCAGAGATTGAATTTGAAAAGGTAGATAAGATTCGTGGTATGGATATTAACTTTACTACGACTGCTTCAACGAATGATGAAGCTAAAGCTCTTTTAGAAGCCTTTAATTTCCCATTTAAAAAGTAATAGAGGTTTTCTATGGCTAAGCAATCAATGATCGCAAGAGAGACAAAGCGTGCAAAGACTGTTGCTAAATATGCAGCAAAACGTGCAGAGCTTAAAAAGATCTCTGTTGATATGAATTTAAGCTATGAAGAGCGTATGGATGCAATTGAAAAGCTGGCTAAGCTTCCAAGAGATGCGTCTCCTGTTCGTCAACAAAATCGTTGTCGTTTGACAGGTCGTCCACACGGTGTTTATAGAAAGTTTGGGTTGTCACGTAACATGCTAAGACAGTTAGCAATGCAAGGTGATGTACCTGGTTTAAGAAAAGCAAGTTGGTAAGGATAATTAAATATGAGTATGTCTGACCCAATAGCGGATATGTTGACTCGCATTCGAAATGGCCAAATGGCTGGTCATTCAAATGTGGTAATGCCATCATCAAAAGTAAAAGTTGCTGTTGCAAAAGTACTTGCTGATGAAGGTTTTGTGACTGCATATAGCGTAAATGAAAAAGATGGTAAGTCTGAATTGGCTCTTGATTTGAAATATTTCAATGGACAGCCTGTTATTGAAAGTATTAAACGTGTAAGCCGTCCAGGTCTTCGTGTTTATAAAAACAAAGACGAATTACCAAAAGTTATCGGTGGCCTAGGAGTTGCAATTGTTTCAACTTCAAAAGGTGTTATGTCTGACCGCGCAGCAAGAAATGCTGGAGTTGGCGGTGAGATTATTTGTTACGTAGCATAAGGAGAGATTGCAATGTCAAGAATAGCTAAGTCTCCTATTGCTGTACCTGCAGGTGTAGAGATCAAAGTTAATGGTACTGAAGTTGCTGTTAAGGGATCAAAAGGTGCGTTAATCAAAGTTTTTAATGATGCTGTTGTTGTTGATGTAAACGATAGCGTTGTAAATGTTTCTCCAAAAACAGAAGCTAAAGACGGTTGGGCACAAGCTGGTACTGCAAGATCTATCATCAGTAATATGGTTGTTGGTGTAACAGAAGGTTTCGAAAAACGTCTGACCTTGGTTGGTGTTGGTTATCGTGCGCAGGCACAAGGTAAAGTATTAAACCTTACTCTTGGTTTTTCTCATCCAGTCAATCATGAATTGCCTGAAGGGATTACTGTTGAAACGCCTACTCAAACTGAGATTGTTGTTAAAGGTGCTGACAAACAAGTTGTTGGTCAGGTAGCAGCAGAAATTAGAGGGTATCGTCCACCTGAACCTTATAAAGGGAAAGGTGTTAAGTACTCTGATGAATGGATCCTTCGTAAAGAAGCTAAGAAGAAGTAAAGGTTGGGAAATTATATGGATAAGAAAACTACCCGACTACGTAGAGCGAAAAAAATTAGAGCAAGAGTTGCTGCACAAAAAGTGGCTCGTTTGTGTGTACACCGTACACCTAAGCATATTTATGCTCAAATTATTTCAGCGGATGGTTCTACTGTTATCGCTGCAAGCTCAACGGTACAAGCGGATATAAAGAAAGCAATCAGTTTTGGTGGTAACAAAGATGCTGCCAAGCTTGTTGGTAAATCTATTGCTGAAAAAGCAAAAGCGGCAGGTGTTGAATCTGTTGCATTTGATAGATCCGGTTTCAAGTACCATGGTCGTATTCAGGAACTAGCAGATTCAGCCCGTGAAAACGGTCTTCAATTTTAAGAGAAGGGATAACGATGTCTTCAAGAGAAATGCAAGAAGGTCAAGACGGTCTTATTGAAAAGTTGGTATCTGTTCGCCGTGTCGCTAAAGTGGTAAAAGGTGGACGAGTATTCGGTTTTTCTGCGCTTACTGTAGTAGGTGATGGTGAAGGTCGTGTTGGTTATGGAAGTGGTAAGGCGAACGAAGTTCCTGTTGCTATTAAAAAGGCAATGGAAAAGGCGCGTCGTAACATGAGAGATGTTCATTTGAATGGAGCAACTCTTCAGTACCCTATCAACTTTAAACAAGGCGCTGCGAACATTGTTTTATTACCAGCTTCAGACGGTACGGGAATCATCGCTGGTGGTGCAATGCGTGCGGTACTTGAAGCGGCGGGCGTAAAAGACGTATTGGCAAAATGTGTTGGAACAACACGTCCTGTTAACGTTGTTCGTTCTACGGTTAACGCGTTGACCAGTATGAGTAGTCCTGAAATGATTGCCGCTAAGCGTGGTAAAACAGTTGAAGAAATTTTAGGTGAGTAAAATGTCAGATAAGAAAACGTTGAATGTTACTTTGGTCAAAAGTACTATCGGACGTTTACCTGCTCACAGAGCTTGTGTAGCTGGTTTAGGTCTTAGAAAAATGCACCAGACGGTAACAGTTATTGATACGCCAGAAAATCGTGGCATGATCAATAAAGTTTCCTATCTGCTAAAAGTAGAGGGAGCTTAAAATGTATTTGAATACTTTAAAGCCTGCAGAAGGCGCAAAAGCAGATGCTAAGCGTAAAGGTCGTGGTCAAGGTTCTGGAAACGGAAAAATGGCTGGCCGTGGTCATAAAGGTCAAAAGTCACGTTCAGGTGGTATGCCAAAAATCGGTTTTGAAGGTGGTCAGATGCCTTTACAGCGTCGCTTACCAAAAATCGGGTTTACATCAAGAAAAGCCCGCTTTGTTGCAGAGTTACGCTTAGATGATTTGGTTAAAGTTAATGCTGAAGTAATCGATTTGGCTGCAATTAAGGCTGCTGACTTGGTTGGCGAAAATATTAAATCAGTTAAAGTTGTTAAAACTGGTGAAATCACAAAAGCTGTGAAGTTATCAGGTATTAGAACGACGGCTGGAGCAAAAGCTGCTATTGAAGCGGCTGGTGGAACAGTAGAAGCTTAATTATGAAAACGAGATCAATTGACAATTCTGGAGCCAATGAGCTTAGTCGAAAAATATTTTTCGTGTTAGGCGCGTTGATTGTTTACAGATTGGGAACACATATTCCTGTTCCATTGATTGATCCTGTTGCATTAGCTGCAATGTTCGAACAACAAAAGGGCACAATCCTTGACATGTTTAACATGTTTTCTGGTGGTGCCCTTCAGCGTTTATCAATTCTAGCTTTAGGTATCATGCCTTATATTTCTGCATCGATTATTATGCAGTTGTTAACAGTAGTGTCTCCATCTTTAGAGCAATTGAAAAAAGAAGGTGGTGAAGCAGGTCGTCGCAAAATAACGCAGTACACGCGTTATGGAACGGTTATTCTTGCAACCTTTCAGGCACTAGGTGTGGCTATCGCATTAGAATCACAGAATATCAATGGAATGGCTGTAGTCGTTGAACCAGGTGTTTGGTTTAAGGTTATTGCAGTAACGACATTGGTAAGTGGAACCATCTTTTTGATGTGGCTTGGAGAGCAAATCACAGAGAGAGGAATTGGTAACGGTATTTCGCTGATTATTTTTGCAGGTATTGTTGCGGGACTGCCAAAGGCCCTAGGTGGAACTTTTGAACAGGTAAATACTGGAGCGATGCATGCTATTACAGCATTTGTTCTATTGATTTTAGTATTTCTTGTCATTGCATTTGTTGTTTTTGTTGAGCGCGGTCAAAGAAGATTGCCGATTCATTATGCTCAGCAAATGCGAGGAAGAAAGCTTTATGGTGGTCAAGAAGGACATCTGCCATTAAAGTTGAATATGGCTGGTGTTATTCCTCCAATTTTTGCATCAAGTATTATTCTGTTCCCAGCAACGCTTGGTGGATGGTTTGGTTCTGCAGAAAATATGGGATGGCTTAAAGATATTGCGACGACTATGTCGCCAGGTCAGCCTTTATACATTTTGGCATATGCTGCTGCAATTATTTTCTTTTGTTTCTTTTACACTGCGATTGTGTTTGATCCAAAAGAGATTGCTGAGAATTTAAGAAAATCTGGTGCTTATATGCCTGGTATTCGACCAGGTAAGCAAACACAAGAAAGAATTGATTCTGTCATGGGGCGTTTGACCTTGGCTGGAGCAATTTACATTACTTTGGTTTGTTTGTTGCCAGAGTTCTTGATTTTGTATTGGAATGTTCCATTCTATTTTGGTGGAACTTCCTTGCTGATTATTGTTGTAGTTGTAATGGACTTCATGACAAATGTCCAAGCCCATATGCAATCTGGTCAATATGAAAGCATGATGAAGAAAGCAAATTTAAAAGGACGGTAATTCAAAATAAATGCTTGCATTTATCTTTGAATTGCTGCTAGTAATTTAAGGTGAAAATGAGTATAATTGCTCGTTTTTCGGTAGATGGATAGTTAAGGAGCGCAAAATGGCTCGTATTGCCGGCGTAAATATTCCACAGAACAAGCACATTGTTATTGGATTAAGATCGATCTACGGTGTTGGTCAAACTACAGCTCAAAAAATTTGCGATGCTGTAAAGTTGGATCCAACTACTAAAGTTCGAGACCTAACTGAAGCTCAGTTAGAAGCTCTGCGTGCAGAAGTAACGAATTTTAAAATTGAAGGTGACTTAAGACGTGATGTTTCTATGAACATTAAACGTCTAATGGACATGGGTTGTTACCGTGGTATTCGTCATCGTCGTAGTCTTCCATTAAGAGGACAACGTACTAAGACAAATGCTCGTACTCGTAAAGGTCCTAAGAAGCCTATTAAGCGTTAAGCATAATTTAGAGAATAGATATGGCAAAAGCAAAAACTCGTGTTAAAAAGAAAGCCAAACAGGTAGTAACTGATGCAGTTGCTCATGTACACGCTACTTTTAATAACACCATTGTGACGATTACTGACCGTCAAGGAAATGCTCTTTGTTGGGCAACTTCTGGTGGTAGTGGCTTCCGTGGTTCGCGCAAAAGCACTCCTTTCGCAGCGCAAGTTGCAGCTGAAAAAGCTGGTCAACTAGCGACTGAGTATGGTGTTAAGAATATGGACGTTATGGTTAAGGGACCAGGTCCTGGACGTGACTCTGCTGTAAGAGGATTAAACAGTGTTGGTTTTAAAATTACATCAATCGCTGATGTAACGCCAATTCCTCACAACGGTTGTCGTCCACCTAAGAAACGTCGTGTTTAATTTTAGAGGTAGTAGATAGATGGCTAGATATATTGGTCCAAAATGCAAACTGTCTCGTCGTGAAGGTACTGATCTTTTTTTGAAAAGTGGTGTTCGTAGCATCGAATCAAAATGTAAAATTGATCAGCTTCCAGGTCAGCACGGTGCGGGTCGCAAGCGTGTTACTGAATACGGCACACAGTTAAGAGAAAAACAGAAAGTTCGTAGAATTTATGGTGTTCTAGAAAAGAAATTCCGTCTTTATTATAAAGAAGCGGACCGCCGTAAAGGATCTACAGGTGTTAACCTTTTACAAATTCTAGAAGCAAGATTGGATAATGTTGTGTACAGAATGGGGTTTGCATCTACAAGAGCAGAAGCTCGTCAATTAGTTTCGCATAAAGCAATCCAAGTAAACGGACAAGCTGTAAACATTCCTTCATATGAAGTATCAGTTGGTGATGTTGTCAGCATAAGAGAGAAATCTCGTAGCCAATCTAGAATTTCTGCTGCACTTGAACTAAGTGCTCAAGCAGGTAATGTAGGTTGGGTAGAAGTTGATGCATCTAAATTTGAAGGTGTTTACAAATCTGTACCTGATCGTACAGACTTATCTTCAGATATTTCTGAAAACTTGATTGTAGAGCTTTACTCTAAGTAACCCTTTGAAACGGAGATAACTTCTCATGCAAGAAATGCTAGAGCAGCTACTGACTCCACGTTTAGTAGATATCAAAAAAGTAAATGGTTTTCATAGCCGTGTCACTTTAGAACCATTAGAACGTGGTTTTGGACATACGCTTGGAAATGCTCTAAGAAGAATCCTTTTATCATCAATGCCTGGAGCTGCGATTGTTGAAGCTCAAATTGATGGAGTGCTACATGAGTACTCTTCAGTTGAAGGCGTTCGTGAGGATGTTTTGGAGATTCTTCTTAATTTAAAAGAGGTTTCTATTAAATTAAATGAAAGCTCTGAAGCTGAATTAACTCTAAGCAAGAAAGGTCCAGCTGTAGTAACTGCTGGCGATATTCAGCTAAATCATGATACTGAAGTTATGAACCCAGATTTAGTTATTGCTCATCTTAGCGAAGGTGCTGAGCTGTCAATGACTTTAAAAGTCGAGAAGGGAATTGGTTATCGTGCAGCTGTACAATCTGATGATTCATCATCAATTGGTGCATTGAAGCTTGACGCGAGTTTTAGTCCTGTTCAAACAGTGAGTTATGAAGTACAAAATGCTCGTGTTGAACAAAGAACAGACTTAGACAAATTAATTCTTGATGTTGTAACTGATGGAACTCT
The DNA here is from genome assembly GCF_000526715.1 of Hydrogenovibrio kuenenii DSM 12350. Classification (NCBI taxonomy): domain Bacteria; kingdom Pseudomonadati; phylum Pseudomonadota; class Gammaproteobacteria; order Thiotrichales; family Piscirickettsiaceae; genus Hydrogenovibrio; species Hydrogenovibrio kuenenii. The sequence goes on from NZ_JAGP01000001.1 coordinate 308,387, forward strand.
TGATCCTGAAGATGCAATTAAGCAAGCTGCGACAGTGCTTCACTACCAGCTAATTGCTTTTGTTGATCTTAAGCATAAAGAGATTGTTGTACAAGAAGAAGAAGAGAACGAGTTTGATCCAATTTATCTACAACCAGTGGATGATTTAGAATTGACCGTTCGTTCGGCAAACTGTTTGAAGGCTGGACAGATTTACTATATCGGTGATCTTGTGCAAAGAGCTGAGTCAAGCTTATTAAAAACACCTAACTTAGGTAAAAAATCTTTGCAGGAAATTAAAGACGTACTTGCTCAAAGAGGTCTTGGTTTAGGAACAAAACTCGAAAACTGGCCGCCTTCAAGCTTGGTCAGCAAAGAGTCAGCATAATTTAAAGGAAACACTCATGCGTCATCGTAAAAGTGGTCGTAAATTAAATCGCAACAGTTCACACCGTAAGGCAATGTTTAGAAACATGTCTGCGTCTTTGTTTGAACATGAAGTGATCAAAACGACAGTTGCGAAAGCAAAAGAATTGCGTACGATTGCTGAGCCATTGATTACTCTGGCTAAGCAAGATAGCGTGCATAACAGAAGAGTTGCTTTTTCTCGTCTACGTGATAAAGCAGCAGTAGGTAAATTGTTTACTGACTTGGGACCTCGTTATGAGTCTCGCCCTGGTGGTTATATTCGCATTTTAAAATGTGGGTATCGCGATGGTGACAATGCGCCAATGGCTTATGTTGAATTAGTTGATCGCCCACAAGCGGAGTCAGCTGAAGAAGCTTAAGTAAGAAGCCAGCGAAAGCTGGCTTTTTTATATGTCTAATATATTTGATTCACACTGTCATCTCGTAGATATTGATTCTAATGAACTAAGTGTCATTACCGAACAACTGTCTAATCTTTCCCTTCTCTCTGTTTCTAAATCAATTGATGATTGGGATAAAACTCTAGAACTCGGCCGTTTATTTCCAAACATTTTGCCTGCTATAGGTATTCACCCCTGGTTTATAAATGAAAGTTCTGTAGAGAATCATTTGGGTAGTCTTAAAAGTACAATTGCCTTAACGAACAGCCTTAGTATGATTGGTGAAATAGGCTTGGATTTTGATTCTAAATATATCCATAGTAAGGAAATACAAATTCATGTCTTTGAATATCAAGTTGAAGTTGCATTGAGGTGCGGCCTTGGTATTTCTATACATTGTCGTAAGGCATTTGATGAAGTGAGAAGTGTTCTTGGTTCTCATAATGTCTCTAGGGCAATTATGCATGGTTTTTCAGGTTCTTATGAGCAGGCAAAGCCGTTTATAGGTTTGGGTTGTAAGCTTGGAATTGGAACGCAGCTTTTGAATAAGCAGTCGACTAAATACGAACGTTTAGTTCGGCAGTCACCTATTGAATCATTAGTCTTAGAAACGGATGCACCCTATGGAAAGCATGGCCAGAATTTATCTCATTATGATAGGTTAATGGTAATTGCCAAGCGAATAGCAACAATAAAGCAACTCGATGTTGCTGAAGTGGTTGATATGACCTATGCTTCAGCAAAATCAATTATTAGGTGTGAATAAAATGATGAATAATCCATTATTTGAGCGGAGTTTACTAGTATTTGGCGAAGAAGGTGTTGCATCATTAATTGATTCGCATGTGCTTGTTGCTGGTGTGGGCGGTGTCGGTGGTTTTGTTATTGAAGCACTGGCGAGAGCAGGTGTTGGTAAGCTTACAATTGTTGATCATGATAATGTTTCAGCTTCGAATATGAACCGTCAAATCATTGCCCTTAATTCTACGATAGGACAAAACAAGGCGGTTGTTATGCAACAGCGCATTCAGGATATCAACCCGGAATGTCGTGTTGAAGTCATTCAAAGCTTTTTGAAGCCTGAAGATATGGATGACTTACTCTCTCAACCTTTTGACTATGTAGTGGATGCGATTGATAGCCTTAATTGCAAAGTTAATTTAGTTTCAACGGCAATCAGCAAAGGCTATAAAGTAATTGCGAGTATGGGAGCAGGACGTCGAGTTGATCCCACCAAAATCATGATGACAGATTTGAATAAAACGCATACCTGTGGTCTAGCTAGGCAAGTCAGGCAGCGCCTTAAAAAGCAAGGTTATAAGAAAGGATTGACGGTTGTCTTTTCTACTGAACTACCAAAAGCACCAGGGCCTATGGAAGAAATAGAAGGGGCTAGAGGGCGTGTTGTGAATGGTACGGCAAGTTATATGCCTGGTATTTTTGGTTTGATGATTGCAGGCAAGGTTATCCAGGATCTTTCAGTATTAGATTAATAAAGTAAGGGATAGATGCCTTCTTGGCGAACTTTACTGGTTGCTCGTTTTATTACCCCCCCAGCCTGGTACTTTTTGATGAGCTTTTGAACGATATTTCGCGTTGCTGTTAGGTTCATGCCCGGTTTTATCTCATTGGCATATAGAAGCTTTAAGAATATATAGTCTAGCCCTGATAAAAGCTCAACCTTACTGACATCATTAGCGACAGAGGGGTAAACCCAGTTTGAGTCGTTGGGTAGCCCCATTATCTGTGTGAGTTCTTCTACCACGCAAGCAGGCAATAAACCTTTTGTCATGGCGTAGTCTATGGGGATGACAACTGTTGCACGATCAATCTCATGTCTTTTGTTTTTGTGAATTGTTGCCATGCAGTTACTTTCGGTTGAAAGGTTCGGCTGCTTGTTGCCAGTATATTTATCAATGACAGCCTGGTAATACTTGTCTTTGGTAATCAGTATTTTCAAATTGGTTAATGAAGCTTCTTGTGCACTAGAAATAGGGTGGTGAGTGATGTGTTGTAACTGTTTCAAATGGGCGTCAATCATCTGAATAACGGGTTCGTAGGGCTTGAGGTGCAAGAAAGTTATTTGGTAATGAATTGGCTTCGTCCACTTGCTGATCTTCATGTCTGAAGCTTGGTATTCATTTTTTAGAGCAATTTCAATAAAAGCTTTTTCAATATAAGCTGGCTTTTGCCAGCTGTTCGGATTTGCACTGCCTAGTAAAAGGGTGGAGATTAAGGCAAGCCAAACTTTTTTCATGTCTAAGCTCAGTTCAGTAAAGGTTTTAAATAATACCCCGTATGTGAACGTTTGATATCTGCTATTTCTTCTGGAGTGCCGACAGCAATGATTTCACCACCACCTGAACCGCCTTCTGGGCCAAGATCAACAATCCAGTCGGCAGTTTTTATTACATCTAAATTGTGCTCAATAATCACGATTGTATTTCCGTGGTCACGAAGGTTACGAATCACTTTTAACAGTAGTTCGATATCATGAAAATGTAAACCAGTTGTCGGTTCATCCAGGATATAAAGTGTGTTTCCTGTGTCACGTTTAGAAAGCTCTTTTGCCAACTTAACACGTTGTGCTTCACCGCCGGAAAGGGTAGTCGCACTTTGACCTAGCTTGATGTATCCCAAGCCTACTTCCATTAGCATTTGCAGTTTTCTTGCGATGACAGGGATGGCATCAAAAAACGCTCTGGCATCCTCGACAGTCATTTCAAGAATTTTGTGGATATTTTTACCTTTGTACTCAACTTGTAGTGTTTCACGGTTGTAACGAGCTCCATTACAAGTATCACAAGCGACATAAACATCAGGTAAGAAGTGCATCTCAACTTTTAGTACACCATCCCCTTGGCATGCTTCACAGCGTCCGCCTTTAACATTGAAGCTAAAGCGTCCAGGCGTATAGCCTCTGGCTCTAGATTCTGGTGTGGCAGCTAATAGTTCGCGTATTGGAGTGAATAGGCCTGTATAAGTTGCAGGATTTGAACGAGGCGTTCGGCCAATAGGGCTTTGGTCAATGTTTACCACCTTGTCAAAGTGCTCAAGCCCACTTACTTTCTTGTAAGGCGCAGCTTCTAGTTGTGCATTGTTGAGTTTAGTTGCGGTGATCTTGTAAAGGGTTTCGTTAATCAATGTTGACTTACCAGAACCGGAAACACCTGTAATACAAGTCAAAAGCCCAGCAGGAATTTCAAGTGTTACATCTTTCAAATTGTTGCCAGAAGCGCCTTCAATGACTAAGGTTTTATTGGTGTAAGGCAGTCTGGTTTCGGGAACTTCTATTTTTCTTGTGCCGGACAAATATTGTCCTGTTAAAGAAGCGGGAGATGCCATAACTTCTTCTGGTGTGCCTTCTGCCATGATTCGCCCACCATGTATGCCGGCGCCAGGACCTATATCAAGAACATAATCTGCCGCTCGGATAGCATCTTCATCGTGCTCTACTACAATAACTGTGTTTCCTAAATCTCTTAGGTGTGTCAGTGTATTGAGCAGGCGGTCGTTATCGCGTTGATGTAATCCAATTGAAGGTTCATCTAATACATACATTACACCAACCAGGCCTGCACCGATTTGTGAGGCGAGTCGGATGCGTTGAGCTTCTCCACCGGATAGGGTGTCAGCACTTCTGCCAAGTGTTAAGTAATTGAGACCCACATTCACTAGGAAAGATAAGCGTTCATGCACTTCTTTAATAATCTTTTGTGCAATCTGACCTTTTGTACCTTCTAAAATAAGATTGGAAAAGAAGTCGTGCAATTGTCCAACGGGTAGTTCAGTCAAGCTTGGCAAGGTGTGATCTAAAACAAATACATTACGAGCGGCCTCGTTTAAACGAGTACCGTGACAGCTACCACAGGGTTGTGAAATACGGTACTTGTCCAGTTCATCTCTTACACTTTTGCTTTCGGTTTCTGCAAAGCGGCGCTCCATATTGGGAATAACACCTTCAAAGCGGCGAGTATCTGAGTAACGCCCATGAGGAAGAGGAAGTTTCTCTTTACCTGAGCCGAATAGGATGATGTGTTGATGCTTTTCTGTTAGCTCATTCCAAGGCGTTTCGATATCAAATTGATAATGGTCTGCCACAGCTTTAAGAATGTCATAGTAGTATTTATGGCGTCGATCCCACCCACGAATTGCACCACCAGCCAGACTAAGTTCAGGGTGGATAATCACTTTACTGGCATCAAAATTTTCTTTTATGCCTAAGCCATCACAGGTTGGGCAAGCGCCATGTGGATTGTTAAATGAAAAAATTCTTGGTTCCAGCTCCGGTACAGAGTAGCCACAATGTGGACAGGAAAATCTTTCGGAGAATAACAGTTGAAAGTCGTCGCTATCATCCATGGGGACAACTTGTGCAATACCGTCAGCTAAATGAAGAGCAGTTTCAAAAGATTCAGCTAAGCGCTGTTTAATATCGTCGCGGATTTTGAAGCGGTCAACAACCACTTCAATGTTGTGCTTGATGTTTTTATCCAGCTCGATTGATCCGTCCAGTTCCATGAGTTTGCCGTTAATTCGGGCACGAACATAGCCTTGAGCTTGCAACTCATTGAGTAAGTTTATGTGAGTCCCTTTTTTACCTCGTACAACCGGCGCAATAAGCAGGCATTTGGTGCCTTCAGATAGTTCGAGCGTGTGATCGACCATTTGGCTAACGGTTTGTGCTTCTAAGTCACAGCCGTGAGTCGGGCAGCGCGGTGTTCCGGCGCGTGCAAACAATAATCTCAAATAATCATAAACCTCTGTCACGGTTCCTACGGTTGAGCGTGGGTTGTGAGAGGTGGATTTTTGCTCAATAGAAATAGCAGGCGACAGACCTTCAATGTGATCTATGTCAGGCTTGTTCATTATCGACAAGAATTGGCGAGCATAAGCTGACAGTGACTCAACGTAGCGACGTTGACCTTCAGCATAAATCGTGTCAAATGCTAGAGAAGATTTTCCGGACCCTGATAAGCCAGTAATAACAATTAGTTTATCGCGAGGAAGTTTAACGTCGATATTTTTTAAGTTGTGGGTTCTGGCACCACGGACAATAATTTCTTCTAGCATAGGGGGACTCGAAATGAATTAATCGAAACGATCATTATAGCAAAAAGCAGGGTTCTTCAATCCTTTAAACCTTATGCTTTGCTATAATTCGACGCGGTATTCGCCAGAGCTACGGCGGTTACACGTGATTTCAGAAAATGGACTTCAATCAAACAAGATTTAGGAATAGACATGACCTCAGAGAATCAGACAATGCAACCCTTAGAGAAACGCGCTGCCCTTTCAGTGTCCGGTATTTTTGCGACCCGAATGCTTGGTTTGTTTATGATCTTTCCGGTATTTGCTATTTTTGCGCAACAAGAATTTAAAGATGTTACCGGTACGCAAATCGGGATAGCAATGGGGATATATGGTTTGACGCAAGCATTTTTGCAGATTCCTTACGGCATGTTGTCCGATAAGTTTGGGCGTAAGCCTTTGATTATTGCGGGTATGCTCATTTTTATGTTTGGTTCAATTATCTGTGCCATGGCGGATTCGATAGAAATGATGATTGTCGGGCGAGCGATTCAAGGTATGGGGGCTGTTGCAGCAGTATTAATGGCAACCGTTGCAGACTTGGTAACGGAACAGTTCCGCTTAAGAGCCATGTCAATTGTTGGGATGACGATTGGCTTCTCATTTACCGTATCACTAATCGTGGGGCCACTTTTAGGTGAGTTGTTTGGTGTGCGAGGTATCTTCTGGGTAATAGCATTGTTGGCTGTGGCAGGGATTTTATTGGTACTTTTTGCGGTACCGAAAATTGAGCATCAAACTTTCCAGCGTGAAGCAGAAGTGGACACAACTCAGTTTAAGGATGTCTTGAAAAATACCCAGTTGCTACGTTTAGATATGGGCGTTTTTATTCTGCATTCTATCCTAACGGCAATGTTTGTTGTCGTGCCTTTAATGATTCGTGATACAGCTCACCTGGATTCCTTGCATGATTGGGAATTGTATTTGCCTGTTATGCTGTTGTCTTTTGTGTTGATGGTGCCGTTTATTATCATGGCTGAGTCGAAAGGTAAGATGAAACAGATTTTTGTCGGTTCAATCATCGCAATCGGGTTGGTGCAGGTAGCCCTGCTAAGTCTGTCAGGTGGTTATTGGCCAATTTTCTTAATCTTGATGGTGTTTTTCACAGCGTTTAATTTACTTGAAGCCTCTTTACCTTCATTGGTTGTTAAGCTTTCTCCTGCGGACAAAAAAGGAACGGCAAGTGGTGTCTTTTCAAGTAGCCAGTTCTTTGGTGCTGCTCTAGGTGGTTTTGTTGGTGGTTGGATGTATCAGCATCACGGTTTTGAGGGTGTTTTCTTATTCACTTCAGGTGCCGCACTGTTGTGGGCAGCTGTTGCTGCGACTATGCAAAAGCCACTTCCATTAAGTATTGCATCAGTACCTATTCAAGGTGATATGAAGGAAAGTGAGATCCCAGCGTTGACAGAAAAACTTCTTTCATACGATGGTGTTTATGAAGCGGTGTTCATTCTTGCAGAGAACCGTGTCTACTTTAAAATCGACCGTAAAAAAATCAATGAAGTTGGTTTGATTAATTACCTTGAACGCGGATTGTCTTGAAAATTCCAAACAAGCTGAATAGCCTTGGTTATAATAAATAGCTAAATGGTTGCTAAAAACTTAGAAATCAAAATCTGCCAGGCTGGGTATCAGCCTTTTGGGAATGAAAAGAACAAGATGGAGTGTAGAGCGTGAGAGGAGTAAACAAAGTCATTTTGGTGGGGACCTTGGGGCGAGATCCAGAAATGAAGTATGCTGCGAATGGAAATGCGATTGCTAACCTGAGTATTGCAACATCAGAAAACTGGACAGACAAAACCTCCGGTCAAAAACAAGAAAAAACCGAATGGCATCGCGTAGTGATTTTTGGCAAATTAGCTGAAATCGCTGGGCAATACTTAACAAAAGGCTCTCAAGTTTACTTAGAAGGTAAGCTGCAAACACGCAAATGGCAGGATCAAAACTCTGGTCAGGATCGTTACTCAACAGAAGTAGTTATTGATTTTAACGGTCAAATGCAAATGCTTGGTGGTGGAAATCGTCAAGGTGATGCTGCTTTTGGTCAAGCACCTGCGGGTATGAATCCAGGGGTGCCGCCAATGGGGCAGCAAGCGCCTCAAGGTGGGCAGGGCTTTGCACCTCAAGGAAATCAAGGGCAGCCTAACTATGGTCAGCAACAGCCTATGCAAAACCAAGCACCGCCAATGCAGCAAGCACCTGCGTATCCAGAAAATGATTTTGGTGATGATGACGTACCGTTTTAGGGTTTACCTGATGCTTAAATGTAATAAATTTTAAGTTATCATTTTGAAAATTAAGTTATTTTATAAAAATACCCTGCACTAATTGTGTGGGGTATTTTTTTTTGTCCTAAAAAAAGTTATTTTGAGTATAGGCGATTTAGTATCCGTTCTGTTTAGGCAAGAAATTGAGTAGGGTATGGATAAAAATTCAGCAGGATTATTTTCAATAAAATCATCAGAAAAAATATGTTCAAAGACAATTCTTTACGCTGAAGAGCAAGCGTTGATGCAGCCCTGGGTTGAGATGGAATGTTATCAGTTGAGCCGAGGCAGCCAAGTTACACAGATGGAATGTCTTGACTTTGGTAATCATCATATTGTTCGCGAAACCCAGTTGGCGACTGTGCAAAAACAGGGTGTTATGCCTTCAAATTTTTGTACCATTTCGTATTGCACACCAGATCAAAAGTTTCGATTTTCAGAATTCAATGCAGAGAGTGATGCGACACTCTTTTTCATGCCAGAAAATACTGAATTTGATATTTATGTGCCTGAGGGGGTGCAATCCACCTATATCAGCATGAATCAAGATGATTTTCTGAATATTGCAAGAGTAATTAATCCAGCAGAATGGGAACAACCACCTCAACAGCTTGCTGGGCTGGTTACGGCGCAGAAAGGGGCCATAAAAGAAATATTGAATAGCTGTCTTGAAGCGGCAGAATTAAATGGTTCTGCAAGCCCCTTTTTAGAAACAGATGAGATGCGCAGTATGTTGTTAAAAAATATTGTGCAGATAGCGGCTTTTTCAGAAGGTGCTACACAACCAGACTGTACTGAAAAACGACAGCGTTTTTTTGCTATTTGTAAAAGGGCGCGGGCTTTTGTAGAAGAAACCCTTGCGGCGGATATTGTGCCTACAATCGTTGATATTTGTCAGTTTTTAGGGGTTTCTGAAAGAACACTGCAATATGCCTTTCATGCTTATGTTGATATGCCTCCAAATGCTTACCTGCGTTTGTGTCGTTTAAACCGGGTGCAAGCAATTCTTCGTGCCTCTGCTCCATCTTCTGTCACAGTGACCGAAGTTGCCATGCGGTTTGGTTTTTTTCACCTAGGGCGATTTGCACTTGACTATCGCCAGTTGTTTAACGAAACACCCTCACAAACCCTCTCCCTGAGTTGTTAACGCATCTTTACATCACTTTTGATTTCTGTGAATTCTGTTAAGCAAATGATTTAGTTAAATCACTGGTTATAGCTGTTTAAGTCATTAATGCTTTCCAGTTTACGTTACATAAAGCCATTGTAAATTCCTGTAAAAAACTTCCGAAATCTATCCCTTTGCGGAAACCGGATAGCGCAATACGTATTAAGTGCTTAAGGTTATGTGCATTATTTGATACTGGGAAGTGGATAGATGTTTTTCAATAGAAACACAGGAAAAGAAGTGGGTGCTCGTATTTTTCATACAAAATTGAAGCCACTCATTGTTGTCATGTCGCCGTTGATGGCATTAAGCACAAACTATTCAGCTTCAGCTGCGGTGATTGACTACGCCGATGGCGAAAATAAAACCGGCGCTATCACGCTAACCAATAATGCAACCCAGTTTCAGGTCACAAATGGCGGAGCGACCCAATCAGGTAATGTCCAGGGGGGGTACGTAATTGAGAAAATTGGTGCAGGGAAACTGACTCTAAGTGGAGATAATCTGACAACAGGTATCGTTGTTTCTCAGGGAACTTTGCAAATCATTGACAATGCTATTTATCATACAGGCGACATCACCAATAATGCTACGCTGGAGCTTGGTGTGACGTCACCATTGACAACTTACTATGTAAATAAAGTAATAAGTGGTACTGGAGATTTTGTCAAAACTGGAGCAGGCGGCTTAGCCCTAAACAAGGCCAATACTTACACAGGTATAACGACTGTAACGGAAGGCACGTTAAATGTGACCGGTTCTATTGCGTCAACAACAGTCAACGTCGATACCGGCGGCAAACTTCAGGTTGGAGGCTCTTCAATTGCAGATGCTGCAGCCTTGACGTTAAGTGGTACAGGTGATTTGTCCCTGACAGGTTCTGAGACCATTGGTTCATTGGCGAGTGCCTCAGGCACATCAACGGTCATAATATATAGTAATAAGACTCTGACAACAGGAGATGCTGCCGATACCACGTTTGCAGGAGTTATCTCTGACGGAGGTGCTTTTGCATCTGATATAGGTAATTTGGCTAAAACAGGTACTGGAACCTTTACTTTAACCGGTGCCAATACTTACACAGGTACAACGACTGTAACGGAAGGCACGTTAAATGTAACCGGTTCTATTGCGTCAACAACAGTCAACGTCGATACCGGCGGCAAACTTCAGGTTGGAGGCTCTTCAATTGCAGATGCTGCAGCCTTGACGTTGAATGGTACAGGTCAATTACAAATTACCAGTTCTGAGACCATTGGTTCATTGGCGAGTGCCTCAGGAACATCAACGGTCACACTGGGTGCCAATACGCTGACAACAGGAGATGCCACCGACACCACGTTTGCAGGTGTTGCATCTGGCACCGGTGGTTTGACCAAAACAGGCACTGGAACCTTTACCTTAACCGGTGCCAATACTTACACTGGCGGGACAACCATCATGGCGGGAACCCTGCAAATAGGTAGTGGAGGCTCGATCGGCTCAATTACCGGAGATATCGCGAATAATAGCAAGTTAACGTTTAACCGTTCCGATGTCTTGACTTATGGGAATGTAATCAGTGGAACGGGAAGTTTAACCAAGCTTGGGGCAGGCAGCTTAAACCTAAGCAATGCCAATACTTACACAGGTACAACCACTGTTAACGCAGGCACTCTATCTGTAAATGGTTCGATTATCAACTCGACAACGACTGTTAACACCGGAGGTGCCTTAGGCGGTAATGGAACGGTTGGAAGTGTGTATATTGCAGGGGGCACCGTTGCTCCGGGTAATTCCATTGGCACTCTCAATGTAAACGGCAATGTCGATTTTTCTGCTGGAGGTGTCTATGCGGTAGAGATAGATGACGCTGGCAATACGGATTTAATCAAAGCAAGCGGAACTGCTACACTGACCAATGGAACTATTAATGTTAAACCTAAAGCAGGAAGCTATGGTGGCAGTACCAATTACACTGTGCTTACCGCCGCCGGTGGATTAGGTGGCACGACTTTTAGTGGTGTTAGCTCAAGCCTTGCATTTGTAACTCCAACTTTGTCTTATGATGCCAATAATGTCTATCTCAATATACGCCGCAATAGCACTAGGTATTCTCAGACCGCGGTTACCCCTAACCAAGTGGCAGTAGGTGCTGCGCTTGATAGTATCTATAACTCTGGGAATAAAAGTCTAAACGATATATATAACAATCTAAATGTGCTAACCGAAAAGGGCGCAAGGCAGGCTTATGACTCACTAAGTGGAGTGCAGCTTAATTACAGTAATTTGGCTGCGCTTCAATCAGTCGGCCAGTTTAAAGGACTGCTCTTCGCTCGCATAGGGCAGAAAACTTCAATGTCAGCGAATAATCAACGTCATCTATTGGCCTACAATCAAGGTGAAACCATGATTGATGTTGGTCCGCAACTTTTTGATGATGATCAAATAGTCAAGCGGGATTGGTGGCTACGCGGTAGTGGTAACTTCGGCGATATTAGCAGTAATTCTGAATCCAGAGGAGCTCGATATAGCACTGGCGGAGTGGGTGTGGGAGCTGACTGGGGTCTAAGCAATAAACAGACAATCGGGGTCGCTTTTGGATATTCACATACTAACACTGATGTAGAGGAAGCCAGTTTAAACGTTAATAGTTATCAAGTCGCTCTGTATGGGAAAAAGTCACTTGATAACAATTACTATATAAGTGCAGTGACGGGAGTGGGCTATCACCACACAAAAGCTAATCGAACAGTAAATGTGGGGACTACAAATCAGACAGCAAAATCTGACTTTGATTCTCAGACGATGAATGTTTCGATTGAAGGTGGTCATACATTTGAATTGAGCGGTAAAGCCATGCTTACGCCATTCGCAGGTCTAGAATATACTCACATTAAACGTGAAGGATTTACTGAGCATGGTGCGGGTTCTAGCAATTTACAAGTTGGCGAAGAGTCTCAAAACTCTTTGAAATCTTCTATTGGTGCTCGTGTAGAAAAGATCTGGATAACAGCTAAAGGTTACCATATTAAACCTTCTGCGGAACTGGCTTGGGTGCGTGAACTTGCAGATGATCAAGCAAGTTTTTATGCGGGGTTTGGCGGTGTGTCTGACATACTATTTAATGTGAAAGGTGTTAAGCTTGATCGTAATCGTGCAAGAGCTGGGTTGGGGGTGAATGCTGCATTTTCTGAAGAAAGTTCGTTTGATTTAAAATATCAGGGAGAGATTGCAGAGTCTGATGTTCATCATAATATTTCTGCTACTTTTAAAATGAAGTGGTGACAACATTTAGAATGGATTTGCTTTATCTTAAAAGATGAAGATTGAATTCAATATTCTTATGTAAAGAATTCGTTTTTATTTGCGTACAAAATAAACATAAATATTTACATCAGCTGATATATGCTGCATAAATCAGGTATGAATTGGTATAAGGTGTGTTTAACCGTTTTGACCTTTTTAAAAAACTTCACGTAAGTTGTTGATAAAAAAAGCCTCGTAAATCGAGGTTTTTTTTATTTAAAATTTTAGGACTGTTTTGCTTTAGTAACCTCGCTTCCTGCCGATAGATTTCTACAGAGGGAGACTGAGTTTATGAAAAAGCAAGAAATTACGAAAGGGTTAAAGTATTTCTTTAAAAAGTTGGAGAAAAAATCTCAACAGCTTGATGAAGAAAGAGCTGCTGATCTAGCCTCGCGTCGTGAGATTGCTTTTGATGAAGTTGAATCTTTTTCACGTGCTTTAATGACACAGAATATTTTTATCCATACCATTGGGATTAATGGTAAACATGAATCAACGATTTTGGCAAAAGCCATGTTTAGTATCAATAAAGTGGTTCGAGTTTATTATTCCACCAGTTTTGATGAGAATGTTCAGGGGTATATACGTCTTAGACCATGTTATCAACAGCAGTTAGTTGTGGTAGAGCGAATGCATGGTTATAGACCAAAGCCGGAGCTTTTGTATGCAAGTGTGGATGAGTGCCATGTCGTTCGTTACTTTGCCAACTGGATATCAAAGCGCGTTGATTGGAACAAAACCAAGATTAGCAACTTAGATTTGTACAAGCAATTTAAAGAAGTGGAACGTCAAGAGTACGAAGAGAAAGTGGCAGAAGAAATTGCTCAGATTGAAGCGTTAGAGTTGAAAAAGACACTTGATAAGCACTTTGGTAAGGATGCTAAGCTGCCGCAGCAAATACATAGCGAGTAGGTTTAGTGGTTTCGGTTAACTGCTAAATCTGCCAGGCTGGTTAAAGCGACTTTATACTCAGACTCAGGCAAAATATTAATAGCCTGTTTTGCTTTCTCTGCTTCACTCTTCGCAGATTCAACTGTAAAGTCAATGGCGCCGCTGTTTTGAATGATTTCAGTCACTTCTGGCAGTAGTTTCAATCCTTCAGATTCAATTGCTCTACGAACAATGTCTTTTTGCTCATCTTTGCCGTTTTCTAAAACATAAATCAAGGGAAGTGTTGGCTTGCCTTCTGCTAGGTCATCGCCAATATTTTTTCCTAACTCTTCTTCATTCGCCATATAGTCCAGCGCATCGTCAATTAATTGAAACGCTGCCCCTAGGTGTTTGCCATATTTGGTAAAGGCGTCTTCGTATTCTGGCTTATCTGCTAATACAGGGCCTAATACGGCAGCGGCTTCGAATAGCTTAGCTGTTTTACGGTGAATCACTTCTAGATAGCGTTCGGCGGTAGTATCTGCGTCATGACAATTTAGTAGTTGTAAAACTTCTCCTTCCGCAATGACATTAGTCGTTTCCGATAAGATCTCCATAATACGCAGATTGCCAGGTTCAACCATCATTTCAAAAGAGCGAGAATAAAGAAAGTCACCAACCAAGACGCTTGCAGCATTCCCCCAAACTTCATTGGCAGTTTTGTTTCCACGTCTAGTAGAGGATTCGTCTACGACATCATCATGTAGTAGGGTTGAAGTATGTATGAACTCAATAACGGCAGCCATTGTTAAGTGGTCTTTACCTTGGTAGCCGCAAGTTCGGGCTGACAAAAGTACCAGTAACGGCCTAAGACGTTTGCCGCCATTACTGATGATGTAATGACCAATTTGATTGATTAAAACGACGTCAGAAGCCAAGCGATTTAAAATCAGTTGATCTGTTTGTTGGATGTCATCAATAATGAGTGTGCGAATGTCGTTGAGTGTCATATAATTTGTTATTAGAAATAAGTTTGCAAAGTTTATTATGAATGTGACTTTGTTTCAAAGCTTTCATTCATTTAATCGTAGTTAATTTATAATTTAAGGTGCTAAATTTCCAGTGAGTGGAAATGTTTTGCTTTTAGTGATAATTTTTTCTAAATTCAATTGACCTAAATATAAAAAGTCATTATAATCCCGCCTTTGCCGTAATTCGGCGTGAAAAACAGAATTTTTGAAAACCGACTCTTTTGGGAATGTCCTGACTAAAATCAAATTTGATGGAAAGTTAGTGATAGAAAGAGTTTGAATAACGTAAAACCGGGAGTTTCCAATATGTATGCGGTAATTAAAACCGGTGGTAAGCAATACAGAGTCCGTGAAGGTCAAGTTCTAAAAATAGAATCCCTAAATGCAAGTGAAGGTGATGCTGTTGAGTTTGATCAAGTGATGATGGTAGGTGAAGGTGCCGATGTTAAAGTTGGAGCACCACTTGTTGAAGGCGCTAAAGTAGCAGCAACTGTTAAGTCTAACGGTCGTGGTAAAAAAGTGACTATCATTAAATTCCGTCGTCGTAAGAACAGATCACGTACTAAGCAAGGCCATCGCCAAAACTATACTGAAGTAGTTATCGGTAAGATTTCTGCTTAATATTTTCTGAGTATTTACTCGGATTCTTGATTAAATAGCACTTGAGCTACTTCTGAGTAGGGAGTAGACAGGTCAACAGGAGATTGCACCATGGCTCATAAGAAGGCTGCAGGTAGTACTAAAAACGGTCGCGATTCTAATGCGAAGCGACTTGGCGTAAAACGCTTTGGTGGTGAGCTAGTTTCTGCTGGAAGCATCATTGTTCGTCAACGTGGTACTAAGTTCCACGCTGGTGATAATGTTGGTCGCGGAAAAGATGATACTTTGTTTGCAACAGCTAACGGTACCGTTGCTTTTGTAACCAAAGGTAAGCCAGTTCGCACCTATGTGACGATTGAAGCAACAGCGTAAGTTTTAGCTTTAATTGTTGGTTAGCAAAACGCCCCGCTTTGACGGGGCGTTTTTGTTTTCAGAGAAAAAGTTATTAACTGCTATTTTGAAAATGGCAGCTTAATTTATAATGGGTATCTTAATTTTGAGTTTCCATTGTTAAAAGAACAATCATAAAGAGATAGTCATGCAATTTGTAGATGAAGCGACAATCCACGTGCTAGCTGGTCGAGGCGGAAATGGTGTGGCGAGTTTTCGCCGTGAAAAGTATATTCCGTTCGGTGGGCCTAATGGCGGTGATGGCGGTGATGGTGGTAGCGTTTATTTAAAAGCGGACCGTAACTTGAATACCTTGGTGGATTTTCGTTTCACGCGTGACTATAAGGCTCAGAATGGTCAAGCCGGCATGGGGCAGCAAAAAACAGGGCGTGCAGGAGAAGACTTGTACATACAAGTCCCTGTTGGAACCATAGTTCGTGATGTTGATACCGAAGAAACTATTGGTGACCTTGTTGAACATGATCAGGTGTTGCTTGTGGCAGAAGGCGGTCGTCATGGTATAGGAAATGTTCATTTTAAGAGCAGTACTAACCGTACGCCACGTCAGTTTACACCAGGAGAACCTGGAGAAGAGCGTAACCTTTTGTTAGAGCTGGCGGTATTGGCCGATGTAGGATTGTTGGGCATGCCTAATGCGGGGAAATCAAGTTTGATTACTGCTGTCTCGGCTGCAAGACCAAAAGTTGCTAATTATCCATTTACAACCCTGTATCCCAATTTAGGGGTTGTTCGCGTTTCTCAAGAGTCCAGCTTTGTTATTGCTGATATTCCTGGTTTGATTGAAGGTGCTTCAGAAGGTGCGGGTCTTGGTATTCAGTTTTTGAAGCACTTGTCCAGAACGGGGCTTTTACTTCATGTGGTCGATATCGCACCGATGGATGATTTAAGTCCGGTCGAAGCAATTCGTGTTATTGAAGCAGAGCTTGAAAAGTATAGTGATCAATTGGCATCAAAAGATCGTTGGTTGGTACTGAATAAGACGGATTTATTGCCACCTGATGATGCGCAAACGTTATGCGATGAAATTGTTCAGCAGTTGGATTGGCAGGGGCCTGTTTATCGAATCTCAGCAGCAAATAGAGAAGGTACGGAAACCTTGGTAAAAGAAGTGGCTTATGCGCTTCATCAAAACCGACAGGATGCTCGCAACGAGTCTGCAGAGTCATCAGAAAGTGATATTTTGGATTAACATCATTGGATTTAGGCGAGATTAATTAACGTGCAGAATCGTGAAGCGGTAAAACAGTCAAAACGTTGGGTTGTTAAGATTGGCAGTGCGTTGCTAACAGATGATGGTAAAGGTCTTAACCAAGCTGCGATGCAACAGTGGATTGAGCAGATGGTGGCTTTGAGATCGCAGGGTGTCGAGGTTGTGATTGTCTCTTCAGGTTCTGTAGCTGAAGGTATTAAGCGACTAGGGTGGTCAAAACGACCAACTGAAATTAACCAATTGCAGGCTGCGGCAGCGGTAGGTCAAATGGGGTTAATTCAAGCTTATGAATCTGCATTTTCAAAACATGGTATTTTGACTGCACAGATTTTGATGACGCATGATGATCTATCAAACCGTGCGCGTTATCTAAATGCTTCTAATACGATTCAAACCCTTTTGGATCAAGGTGTTATTCCTATTATCAATGAAAATGATACGGTGGTTACTGATGAGATACGTTTTGGTGACAACGACACGCTTGCCGCTTTAACGGCAAACCTTGTATCTGCCGATGTGTTGGTGATTTTGACCGATCAGCAAGGGTTGTATGATGATAATCCGAGAACAAACCCTGATGCACAATTGATTTCAGAGGCGAAAGTCAGTCGTAAGGATATTGAAGCAATGGCAAGCCCAGAGGGTGGATTGCTAGGTAAAGGTGGTATGTATACCAAGGTGATGGCCGCAAAGCGTGCTGCCCGTTCTGGTACAGCAACCTTTATAGCATCTGGTCGCGAAGAAAGTATTTTGCCAAGGCTTAAATCTGGAGAGCAAATCGGAACTTTGTTGATTCCTGATTTAGAGCCGATGACGGCGCGCAAACAATGGTTAGCGGGGCATCTTCAGGCTAAGGGACAACTGGTGCTGGATGATGGTGCAGTTAAAGCACTGAAGCAGACTGGGCGTAGTTTACTTCCAATCGGTGTAGTTGAGGTCTCTGGTCAGTTTCGCCGTGGTGAAATGGTGGTGTGCGTTAATCAACAAAACCAAGAAGTTGGGCGAGGTCTGGTGAATTATGATCTGGATGATGCGCAAAAGATTCTTGGCAAGGCATCTTCCGAAATTGGAACTATTCTAGGTTACAACGATGGTGAGTTTTTAATTCATCGCGATAACTTTGTATTGTCTGAGTAAGATTTTTTTGACCTCTTCTGATACCCCAGCCAGGCAGATTTTTATTAAAATCTGCCAGGCTGGGTTGTGAATTATCTAATCTTTTTTTACCCATCTTTCTTGAAAAAGTATAAAAACGTCCCCATATTCTTGACAGCTATGAATCTTTGTCTAAAATAATTAGCACTCTCATGAATAGAGTGCTAATCTGATGCAATATATTTATGAAATCAAATCATTTTTTTAGGAGTAATAATGTATGAATATTAAACCTTTACACGACCGTGTTGTTGTTCGCCAAGTAGAAGAGCAGAAAGAATCTGCTGGAGGAATTTTGCTTCCAGGTTCTGCACAAGAAAAAGAAAATCGTGGTGAAGTGGTTGCGGTAGGTCCAGGTAAGGCTGCGGATAACGGTTCTATTATTTCAATGACCGTAAAGGTTGGTGATAAAGTGCTATTCGGTCAATACTCTGGTCAAGAAGTGAAAGATGACGATGGTCAGGCGCTAAAAGTAATGCGTGAAGATGACATTATTGCGATTATCGAATAATTTCAGACCGATTAAATCATTAGAATTTAAAGTATTAAGTAAAGGAATAAGCAGATGGCAAAAGAAGTAAAGTTTGGTTTAGATGCCCGTGAAAAAATGGTTGAAGGGATTAATGTCCTTGCAGATGCAGTAAAAGTCACGCTTGGGCCTAAAGGCCGTAACGTTGTTCTAGAGAAGAGTTTTGGTGCGCCAACGGTTACTAAAGATGGTGTAACCGTTGCACGTGAAATTGAATTAGAAGATAAATTCATGAACATGGGTGCGCAAATGGTGAAAGAAGTTTCTTCTCAAACCAATGATGTTGCTGGTGATGGCACAACAACTGCAACCGTTTTGGCTCAGTCTATCGTTCGTGAAGGAATGAAGTCTGTTGCTGCTGGTATGAACCCAATGGATCTAAATCGTGGTATTCATAAAGCGGTTGAAGCTGTTGTTGAAGAAATCAAAAAAATGGCTGTGCCTTGTACAACTTCTGAAGCGATTGCTCAAGTTGGTACGATTTCTGCAAACTCAGATGCAGCGATCGGAAAAATGATTGCTGATGCAATGGAAAAAGTTTCAACAGAAGGTGTTATCACTGTTGAAGAAGGTTCTTCTCTAACTGATGAATTGGTTGTGGTTGAAGGTATGGAGTTTGACCGTGGTTATTTGTCACCTTACTTTGTAACTAACCAAGAAAAAATGATTGCTGAGTTGGAAGCACCTTTTGTCTTGCTATACGACAAAAAGATTTCAAACATTCGCGAATTATTACCGACTTTAGAAGCAGTTTCTAAAGCAGGTCGTCCATTGTTGATTATTGCTGAAGATGTCGATGGTGAAGCGCTAGCGACTTTGGTTATCAACAATATGCGTGGTATCGTTAAGGTTGCTGCAGTTAAAGCACCAGGTTTTGGTGAGCGTCGTAAAGCTATGTTGCAAGATATGGCGGTTCTAACTGGCGGTACGGTAATTTCTGAAGAAGTTGGTCTAACGCTAGAAAATATCACTCTAGAATTATTGGGTGAAACTAAGTCAGCTGTTGTTGGTAAAGACTCTACTAAGTTGATTGATGGTGCTGGAGCAAAAGAAGATATCGTTTCTCGTTGCGCGCAAATCAAATCACAAGTTGAAAATACAACTTCTGAGTATGACAAAGAAAAACTTCAAGAGCGCCTGGCTAAGTTGTCTGGTGGTGTTGCAGTACTGAAATTAGGTGCGGCGACAGAGCTTGAAATGAAAGAGAAAAAAGACCGTGTTGATGATGCATTGCATGCGACTCGTGCTGCAGTTCAAGAAGGGATTGTTGCAGGTGGTGGTGTTGCTTTGGTTCGTGCTAAGTCAAAAATCAACGTTAAAGGCGACAACAATGACCAAGAAGTTGGGATTCAAATTGCATTACGTGCAATGGAAGAGCCTATGCGTCAAATCGCGTCTAACTGCGGTTTAGAAGGGTCTGTTATTGTTAGCAAAGTGATGGAAGGCGAAGGTAACTTCGGTTTCGACGCTTCAAAAGAAGTCTACGTTGACATGATTGAAAAAGGGATTATTGACCCTGCTAAAGTAACGCGTTCTGCATTGCAAAACGCTGCTTCTGTTGCAGGTCTAGTTCTAACGACTGGTGCAGCAATTGCTGATCTACCTGCTAAAGATGGTGGCGCAGATGCGGCAGCTGCTGGTGCAGGCGGTATGGGTGGAATGGGCGGCATGATGTAAATTTTGGTTTCAGAGGTTCATTTTCACGAAATCTTCTGTGTTGAGAATTTGCTTCCGATGCTTATGTGCTATTTGCACACTCCGTTTCGGGTCAAATTCTCGCCTTAAGTCTGGCGCAAAACTGAAACTCTGAATGTCAAAATTGAACTCAAATAAGTTCGTTTACTCTCAAAAGCCGGCATATGCCGGCTTTTTTAATTACCTAATTTTAATATTTCCTTCCTTTTAAATATTTATTTTAATGATTTTTGCGTACTTACTTAATATACCTTATGTTTTTCATGGTTGAGTTTTAGTTTTATTTAATAAAAGTATTGTAAATGATAATTGTTATTATTATACTTACGTTTCTTCACGAAATTTGCTGGGTATCTTAATGAACGAGTCATCAAAAAATATTGGTATTAGTTGTCTAAACCAAAGCAAGAATCCATTGTCATCAGTAATCAGTCGATGTCTACTAGGGTCGGCTTTGATTGTAAATCCACTAATCTCGCATGCTGCCAAAGTAACAGAGCTTAAGCCGGTAGTTGTACAGTCTGATAAAGATAAGGCGACTATTAGTAAAGATGCTTCAACTGTAAAAGGAAGTACGGCGACTAAGTCAATTCTTTCTTTGGCTGAAACCCCCGCTGTGGTGAGCGTGGCCAAGAGTGATGACTTGGAGTTTAAAGGTGCAAGTTCTTTAAGTGAGGCAACACACTATATGGCAGGGATTACTCCTGATTCTAGAGGTGGCGTCGTCAGTCGTTATGATATGTTCACCATTCGTGGTTTTTCTTCAAACAACAATTACTGGAATGGCTTGTCGTTGATGTATGACAACTGGTATTTGTATCCGCAGTTGGATAACAGTATTTTGGATCGAATTGAGATACTCAAAGGGCCAGCATCTGTGCTGTATGGTAATGCTGCTCCAGGTGGTTTGGTTAACATGGTGAGTAAAGAACCAAGTTTCAAATCCAAGAATGAAATTGGAGTTAAGCTTGGTAACTACAATTTAAGAGAGTTATCAGGTGATTTTACTGGCGGTATCGGTAGTAGTGACTTTAGTTACAGGTTAATTGCGTTAGGTCGTACTGAAGATGGGCAAGCTAAAACAACGGAAGCAGAGCGCGTAGTGTTGGCTCCATCTTTAAAGTGGGAGCCATCTGATAAAACCTCGTTGACAGTCCGGGCACTGTATCAGAATGATCCAAAATCTGGCTCTTATGGATCTGCACCGAGCAAAGGTTCGCTTTACTCAAATCCATTGGGGCAGTTAGAGCCTGATTTTTATGATGGTGATACTAATTTTGAAAAATTCAATCGGGAGCAACGTTCTCTTGGATACAGTCTTCGACATGAGTTTAAAAACGGTATTACTTTTAAGCAAAATGCCAGAGTGATGAATAGCAAGGTCGATTATGAAAGCATTTATGGTTCAGGTCTACAGGCTGATAATCATACGCTGACGCGCTATTCAATCTACTCCTATGAAAGTATGGATACGCAAACCATAGATAACCAGTTGTCAGGCATACTGAAAACAGGAAAGGTTAAGCATCATTTGTTGGTTGGGTTGGATTATCAGAATATGGATGCTCACCTGAATACAGGGTATGGCAGTGCACCAACATTAGATATTTTTAACCCTAACAATAGTCAGGTGACACATGCAGGCATCATGTCATCCATGTATTCGATTACCAAGCGCGAAATCAAAGCCAAGCAAGTTGGAACCTATTTGCAAGATCAAATGAAGTGGGACAATTTTGTTTTGATGGCTGGCACCCGTTACGATCAATATGATGGTTCCGAGGTTGCGAATGGTACAAAAACCAAAGTGAATCAAAATCATGTTTCAAGTAGATTGGGCGCACTTTATACGTTTGATTCAGGTATTGCGCCATTTATCAGTTATAGCGAGTCATTTGAGCCTCAGTCTGGTTCCGGTTATGACGGCAAAGCCTTTAAGCCGACGACAGGTCAGCAAATAGAGTTAGGAGCGAAGTATAACTCACCGAACAAGAAAGTATCTTTGACGGCATCTGTTTTTGATTTGAAAAAGCAGAATATCACGGCAACAGATCCTGCTCACACGGGGTACAAAATTCAGTCGGGTGAAGCGCAATCTAAAGGGTTTGAGATGGAGGCAAACTTTACTCCAGTTGATCGCTTTGATGTGGCCTTGACTTATACGGCTCTGGATATGGAGTATACAAAAGGTGATAACAAAGGGAAAACGCCAACATGGGTCGCTGACAAAACAGCATCTTTATGGGGGCAATATGCCTTTACAGGTGGTGTGAAGTTGGGTGGTGGTGCGCGTTATGTAGGAGAAACTTATGTTGATGCCGCTAATACAGGCAAGACACCTGGATATACGCTTTATGATGCGTCAGCTTCCTACAAAACAAAAATGATGGACAAATCTGTGTTGTTCAATTTGTCTGTACATAACTTGACGGATGAGCGTTACGTGTCCGGTTGTTACTCTACTTCTTGGTGTTGGTTCGGAAAACCAAGAACGGTTGAAGCCGGCATGAAAGTAGAACTTTAAAAAAGGGTAGCTGTATGGTGTTTGGATCACGCAGGTTTTGGTTTAAGTTGCATGGTTGGTTTTCGCTGCCGGTTTGGTTGCTGTTTAGCTTTGTATGTGTTACCGGAACAATCGCCGTTATGAGTCATGAAATAACTTGGATAACCAATCCAGAAGCACGTGCTGAAAATCCTAAGAATTTGCCCAAAAAATCTATGGTTGAGCTTTTTAAAGCAGTACAGGCGCAAGTACCAGATGCAAAAGTAACACGAATCATGGAGTTGGAGCCATACTTGGTGACAGCCGTATTTGTAAATAGAGAAGATAAGCCACCTGCAATTTTATATGTGAATCCATACTCCGCAAAAGTTCAGGAAGTGAACCAAGGTCTAACGTTTATCGGATTTATGCGAATGTTGCATGGCTGGCTTTTATTTCCGTGGCACCATCATTACAGCGTGGGTTATTACTTGGTGACCTTGATGGCATTTGTGCTCATGGGGGCGTTGATCTCGGGTTTGGTCGTTTATAAAAAATTTTGGCGGTGTTTTTTACAACCGAAGTTAAGGTTAAATCAAGGCATACAAGCCTTCTATAAAGACTTTCACCGCTTGGTTGCCATATGGTCAATTTGGTTTTTTGCCATTATGTCGCTGACAGGCATATGGTATTTCGTTCAAGCAGTCATGTGGCATAACGAAGTGCCTCTATGGAAGGAGTCAAAGCCTATTTCTCAACAGGTAATGTTTCAAGCGCAACAGAAGTCACTGCAATCCCCAGATGTTTTGTCTGCAGCACTGAAAAGGTCTGAATCTGAATTTAAAAACTTTCAACCAAAGATGATCTCTTTTCCTGAGCATAATCGCGACTACTTTCGGGTTGCGGGAACTGAAGGCGCATTTCTGTTTGATGACTATTCATATCAATTGTTGGTCAACCCTTGGAATGATGAAGTTGCTGATGTAAGAAAACCTAGTCAGATGAATGCGTTGCAAGTTATTTCGCATATAGCGGATCCATTGCACTATGGCACCTTTGCGGGATTGTGGAGTAAAGCAATATGGTTTGTTTTTGGTTTGTTGCTTTCGACCATGTCGATAACGGGGTTTTTGATGTGGAGTAAGCGCACAATTATTAAGCCAAAGAAGGCGGTGTGATGAAAGTATTTTGGCTGAGATATCGTTTTTGGATAAATGGCTTTATTCTGTTGTTGCCATTCTGGTTTTTATATCAGGCATTAACGCCGCCGCCATTAGAGCCAAAATGGGCGAAAAAACAGAACGGAGAGTTTTCGGCTGAGGTTAGACCGATGGATAAAGAGCCGCCATACCTGCATGATGGTGAAAGAGAGAAAGATTTTAGTGTGATTTTTGGTGATAGTTGTGCCAATAGAGTTAAGCAGGCGTATTTGAAAGTCGCCACAAGCGCTCCCAATCTGCCAGATGATGACAGTGGAATTGTACATGGCAATACCTCAATACAGCACGCTCATGTACCTTTTCCCGATGTAATAAAAACAGATGATCGTCTATGGTTAACTATTCAAGATTGGCAAGGGCGAATCATTCAACTCTCGTGGGTATTGGAAAAATGATGGAATGAGATTTAAACTATTTTTAAAAAGCCGCAATTATTGCGGCTTTTTTTTCTCTAAAAGAAAGTGGTTAAATAAACTATCACTGATTTTTTTGCCGTTTTCTGGCAAAATTACATGTCTGTCTAAAAGAATTTTGAAGGTCGTAAATAATGAAACAAATTAAGGTTGGAATCGTCGGTGGAACAGGCTATACCGGTGTGGAATTGCTGAGAATTTTGGCAAACCACCCGAATGCCGAAGTTGCGATGATTACTTCTCGTAGTGAAGAAGGTGTTGCTGTGGCAGACATGTATCCTAACCTAAGAGGTATTTATGATCTGTGCTTCTCGGTGCCTGATGTGGAAAAACTTCAAACTTGTGATGTGGTGTTTTTTGCGACACCTCATGGGGTTGCAATGAGTATGGCTGAGGCTCTGGTTGATAAAGGCGTTAAGGTCATCGACTTGGCAGCCGATTTTCGTATTGAAGATTTGGAAGTCTGGCAAAAGTGGTACAAGCATGAGCATACCGGCAAGCATTTGTTCCCTAAAGTTGCTTATGGTTTGCCTGAATATTATCGTGACGCAATTAAAAATGCCGATATCATTGGTAACCCAGGCTGTTATCCGACCAGTATCATGATCGGTTTGTTACCATTGGTTAAAGCAGGTTGGATCAGTGTAGACTCTGTGATTGCTGATGGAAAATCAGGTGTTAGTGGTGCTGGTAAAGGGGCTAATGTTGCAATGCTGGGTGCGGAAATGAGCGAAAGCTTTAAAGCCTATGGTGTAGCGGGTCATCGTCATTTGCCTGAAATGAAAGAGAAACTTGCTCAGCAAGCGGGCAAAGAAGTCGGTTTAACATTTGTGCCGCACTTGGTTCCAATGATTCGTGGGATGGAAAGTTCCATTTACGCCACAATGGTTGTGGATAAAACGCAGGATGAAATTCAGGCGCTGTATGAGTCGGTTTATCAGGATGAAGCTTTCGTGGATGTAATGCCAGCGGGTAGTTTGCCAGAGACTCGTATGGTAAAAGGGTCAAACATGTGTCGTTTGGCTATTTATCGTCCTGAAGACAGTCCTTTAGTGGTGGTCACGTCGGTGATTGATAACTTGGTTAAGGGTGCATCTGGGCAGGCAGTGCAAAATATGAATATTATGTTCGACTTACCAGAAACAATGGGGCTGCAACAGGTCGCCTTATTGCCTTAACTCTACCTTAGCCTGGAAACAGGCTTTTCTTGCTCACATTCTTATAAGAGAGGGTTTTGGTATATAATATCCCTCTTAAGAATTTATAACTCTCTAAAAGGAGAATGTTATGTCTCAAATGCCTACTCCTGTGAATTTCACAGATGCGGCCGCAGCAAAAGTCAGTGGCCTGATTGATGACGAAGGTAATCCAGAGTTGAAACTTCGCGTTTATATTACTGGCGGCGGTTGCTCTGGTTTTCAGTATGGTTTTACGTTTGATGAAAGCCAAGCAGAAGATGACACTGTGGTCGATAAAAACGGGATTAAGTTGATGATTGACCCAATGAGTTTTCAATATCTGGTGGGTGCTAAAATCGATTACCTTGAAGATTTGCAAGGTGCTCGATTTGTTATTGAAAACCCTAATGCGTCAACGACGTGTGGTTGCGGTTCATCCTTTAGTGTTTAACGAATAAAAAATAGGCTTATGGAATATATCCCAGGACTGGCAGGTGTTCCTGCTACCAAATCAGAAATTTCTTTCATCGATGGTCAAAATGGCATTTTGTCATATCGCGGCTACGATATTATGGAGCTGGCAGAAAAATCTTCATTTGAAGAAACTACACTATTGCTGCTCTTTGGTCGTTTGCCAACCAAAGAAGAATTGGAAACTTTTGATCAATCACTTCGCCAGTCACGCCGTGTAAAGTTTAATATTCGTGAAATCATGAGAAACTTACCTTCTACCACGCATCCAATGCACATGTTGCAAGTTGTGGTAGCCAGTTTGGCAAGTTTTTACCCTAGTACCGAGTATATGAAGGGCGGTACTGAAAACCAAACCTATATCAATGATGTTACTGTAAAAATTATTGCACACATGGGGACTTTGGTTGCCATGTGGGAGCATATGCGTAATGGGTATGATCCTATTGAGCCAAGAACTGACCTGAATTATGCAGAAAACTTTTTGTATATGGTTACCGGTGAAGAGCCTGATAAAGATTGGGCGCGCTTGCTGGACGCATGTTTGATTTTGCATGCGGAGCACACTATTAATGCTTCAACCTTTACAACGATGGTTACTGGTTCTACGCTTGCAAATCCGTGTTCCGTTATCTCATCTGCAATTGCTTCTTTGTCAGGGCCATTGCACGGTGGTGCCAATCAAATGGTTATCGAAATGTTGGATGAAATCGGTCGTCCAGAAAATGCCCGAGCTTATATTGAAGATCGCCTTGCGAAAAAGAAGGTCATTTGGGGAATGGGACATAGAGAGTACAAAACCAAAGACCCTCGTGCGACGATTTTGCAGAAGTTATCTGCTGATATTTTGAAAAATAAGTCTGGTAGCTTGAGTATTGCTTTCGATACAGCCTTGGAAGTTGAAAGAGTTTGTGAAGAGTTACTTGCTCATAAGGGTGTTTATCCGAATGTGGATTTCTACTCAGGTATTCTTTACAAAGAAATGGGCTTTGATGCTGGTTTATTTACACCAATTTTTGCAGTTGCTCGTTCTGCTGGCTGGATGGCGCATTGGCGTGAGCAATTGCAAGACAATAAGATTTTTCGTCCTACTCAGATTTATACCGGTGCTGGAAGCGCATGCTATATTCCATTAGATCAGCGTGGTCACGGTGATCCAGACTTTATGGATAAATAGTGGTTAGATAGTTTGTAGAATGTCTTATAAAAAATGCCTGGCTCTTGTCAGGCATTTTTGTTTTTGGGACTTAGAAGTGTTGTTTCGTAGTTACACCCCGGCCTGGTAGATTTTAAACAATTTCGTGATGCCGTTAAGGCGCCCAGATTCCGCCCAATATAGAGGCTTCAGATGCACCGGTAATTGATTGAAGTTCAATAGGTAGTTTATTCAAGCGCTGGTGAGCCAGCCAAGAAATCATCATGGCTTCTATTGCATGAGGGTTGGCACTATAGTTGGAGCTAGATACGACCTCAATGCCTAAAGATTTATTCAGCCTATTTTGTAATGTACGGTTGTCTGCACCACCACCACATAGAATGACTTTTTCTGGCTTAAAGTCTTTAATGGCGTTTGCAACCGTTTCAACAGTAAGTTGGTTTAAGGTAGAAATAAGTACTTCAGTTGATAAATGTTCGGTAGCAAATTGATTTAACCACTTCAGATTAAAGTAGTCCCGGCCCGTGCTTTTAGGGAAGGGTTTTTCAAAATATGGATCTGATAGCATTTGCTTTAATAGCATTTCATCTGGCTCACAAGATTGAGCAATTTTTCCATTCGCATCATAGGCTAAGTTAAGTTTTGCTTGGCAAATTTCATCCATTAAACCATTTGCAGGCCCTGTGTCAGCTCCGTGTATTTCGCCGTTTTCGGATAGTAAGGTGACATTTGCAATGCCACCTAAATTTACTATGGCAAGTCGTTCATTGTGTTTTTGAAATAATGTCTTGTGGAAAGCAGGTGCCAAAGGTGCCCCTTGGCCGCCATTAGCCATGTCATCAATGCGAAAATCTGCAACGGTTTGAATGCCTGCGTGTTTTGCAATAAATGCAGGGTGCCCAATCTGTATCGACATAGACAAAGAGGGGTCATGGAAAATAGTTTGACCATGGGAGCCTATTGCCTGAATATCCTTGTGAGGAATGGCTTGTACGTTTAGAAAGTCATTAATGATTTCAGCATAAAGTAGCCCTAATTGAGTTTGTAGTTGCGCTAGAGTTCGCAAAGTGACTTCAGTGTTTAGGTTTAATGCGTGCAATTGATCTTTGAGTGTAGCGGAGTAGGGGATGGTTTTAAATGCATGACAAGAAATGGTGTCGTTTGAAATTTCTGTCAATGCAATATCTACGCCATCTAAGCTGGTGCCAGACATGAGTCCGATGAATAGATTTTTATTCAAAACGGGTTGCCAGCTGTGTATTGTGAGGGTTGATTCTACTCAATTGGCCGTGCATTAAAGAAGCATATTCTACAAATTGAGTACGGTAACGTCTAGGTACTGGTGCGGCATCTGGGAATTTAACTTTCAATGGATCGACATAATGACCACTGATGCGAAGCTCATAGTGTAAATGGGGCCCAGTTGCTAAACCTGATTGACCAATATAGCCAATAACCTGACCTTGTTTTACCCATTGCCCTTTTTTGAATTTACCAAACTTAGACATGTGAGCATAGACGGTGGTGTATTTTCCTGCGTGTTTGATGTAAATAACGCGTCCATAGCTTTTGCTCCAGCCGCGTCTAATGATTTGTCCTTCGCCTGTTGCATGAATGGGTGTGCCCACAGGTCCGCCATAATCAATACCGCGATGTGCGCGCCATTTTTTCAAAACTGGGTGAAAGCGCATGGGTTTGTAAGTGGATGTAATGCGAACATAGTCGACAGGGTTGCGTAAAAAAGCTTTTTTCAAATTGTGCTTATGGATGTCGTAATAGCCAATGTTCTCGCCTTTAGCATTTCTTAGTAAGAAAGCTGTATGTTTGTCGTCGCCAGCCGTTGTAATTTCTGCCGCCAGTATGTCGCCATCCCCGACGTATTTGTTGTCAATAAAACGTTTTTCATAGATGACTTTAAAGTGATCTCCGGGACGAAGTTGACGTATAAAATCAATCTCCCAACTAAAGATGTCCGCTAAGTTCATAATGGTGTTGGCGCTTAATCCTGCATCTTGTCCACCCAAGTAAAATGAATGTTTAATAATGCCTGCGGTTGAAGCGATTTTAATTTCGACAGGGTGCTCGACGGGTTGAATTTTAAAACCATTATCCGAACGAGTTAGTTGGTAATGCGTAGCTCTGGTTTTTGGGTAGTCTATTTTTTGTAGCTCACGATCTTGGTCTACCCATATGTTCAAAGTGTCGCCGACGCGAAGCTGCGTTAACAGACGGCTATTGGGTAATTTCTTGATCTCAAAAGCAGTTGTTTTACTCACACCAAGGTCATCTAGTGCTTCCGAAAGGGATCCGTTTTTAGGGATCTTAATCGAATACTTTGCCCATTTAGCAGAGGATGTTTCTTGCGTGTCTGTAATACCTAAACTTGGATTGAGTGCAGAGTGTAGCGGTGGAAGGGGGAGTCTTTGTTTTTCTAATGGTTGGCTTGCATCGGAATTGAATGCATAGAAGCTAACCAAAATAAGAGAAAAGACAATGAGTCCTAATTTGCTGAAAAAAATCTGCACAGAATGTTTTTACCTAATGAAAGCCTATCAGTCAATTATACTCAAAATAACACTGGAATCTAGCGTGCTTAAAGTGTCTGGAAAATAATTTCCATTATTTTACTTCGATAGTAATGAATAGTGTTGGTGTCAGCCGTTCTTTGAATTTTGATTCGCCCATTATGCAGCTGACGAGTTGATGTTTATTTACTTTGCACCAACTGCCAATATCTTTTTCAGCGCCCATGTCTGTGCATTCTATTGCAATGTGATCTCCAGAGGTAGCGTTTCTGACCGCCTGTTGTAGTTTGATGACGGGCATGGGGCACTTGAGTCCTTTTGCATCTATTGTGGTGGAGGGCATTTTTCTTCCTAATTTTGTGGCGTTAAATTGGTATAATTATCAGAATTTTTCGTGGTAAAACACGGCTCAACATATTTTAAACCAAAAAATTTATAGAAACACTCAGATAGGAATCAATTCAAGTGTCTTCAAACGCAGCAACTGACATACAAACCTTTCAGGGACTCATTCAAACATTACAAGCCTTTTGGGCAGAACAAGGGTGCGTCATTATGCAGCCTTATGACAATGAAATGGGAGCAGGAACTTTTCATCCGGCAACCTTTCTTCGTTCAATAGGTCCTGAGCCTTGGCGTGCAGCTTATGTTCAGCCTTGTCGACGTCCAACTGACGGCCGCTATGGTGAAAATCCTAACCGCTTACAGCATTACTACCAATTTCAAGTGATGCTGAAACCGTCACCAGATAACATTCAAGAGCTATATTTGGATTCTTTGCGTCAACTCGGTGTTGACCCGCTTGAGCACGATATCAGGTTTGTTGAAGATAACTGGGAGTCGCCAACATTAGGTGCTTGGGGTCTAGGTTGGGAAGTTTGGATGAATGGTATGGAAGTTACACAATTTACCTACTTTCAACAGGTCGGTGGTTTGGAGTGTCGCCCTGTAACCGGCGAAATTACCTATGGTTTAGAGCGTATTGCGATGTATTTGCAAGGTGTGAACAGTGTTTATGACCTGACATGGGTAAATGGTCCGGAAGGTAAAGTAACTTATGGTGATGTCTTTCATCAGAATGAAGTTGAAATGTCTACTTACAACTTTGAAAAAGCAGATACGGAAATTTTGTTCCGTACGTTTGATGAGTGTGAAACGATTTTTGCCAAGCTGGTAGAGGATAAGTTGCCATTACCTGCTTATGAACAAGTTTTGAAAGCATCACATGCATTTAACCTATTGGATGCACGTCATGCCATTAGTGTGACAGAAAGAGCTAGATTTATTGGAAGAGTTAGAACCATGGCGAGACAGATTGCCGAAGCTTATTATGAAGGTCGTGAAGCCCTAGGATTCCCGTTGGTAAAAGACGGAGGTGCCAAGTAATGACTGATACAACTGCAGATTTTTTGGTTGAAATTGGTACTGAAGAGCTACCGCCAAAAGCATTAAAAGCTTTGTCAGAAGCTTTTGCAAAAGGTATTACTGCCGGACTAGAAGTGGCTGAATTGTCTTTTGGCGAAGTGAGCACTTATGCTTCGCCTCGTCGTTTGGCGGTTAGAGTACAAGCATTGCAAACTGTGCAGGCAGACAAAACGATTGAACGCAAAGGTCCAGCTAAAAAAGCCGCATTTGACGATCAAGGTGAACCGACCAAGGCATTGCTAGGTTTTGCTCGTGGTTGCGGTGCTGAAGTCGATGCGTTATCTGAGATTGAAACTGAAAAAGGGACATGGATGGTTTATTACCTTGAGCAAAAAGGTGAAACGGCCAAGGTTTTGTTACCGGAAATAGTGAGTCAATCTTTGGCAAAACTCCCAATTCCTAAACGTATGCGTTGGGGTGCTTCTGATGTTGAATTTGTGCGTCCAGCTCACTGGGTGTTGATGTTGTTGGATGATCAGATTGTGCCTGCGACAATTTTAGGCTTGTCTTCTGGTCACACAACGCGTGGTCATCGTTTCCATGCGCCACAAGAAATTGAAATTGCGATGCCTGTTGATTATGTCTCTAAGTTAGAAGTGGAAGGTAAGGTTAAAGTAGATTTTGCAGAGCGTTCTGAAATGATTCGATCGCAAGTTGAAGCCGCTGCGAAGTCGATGAACGGTATTGCCGATATCGATGAAGATTTATTGGAAGAAGTCACCGCATTGAATGAGTGGCCGCAAGCCGTGGTGGGTGATTTTGATGAAGTGTTTCTATCCGTACCTTCCGAAGCATTGATTTCAGCGATGAAAGGCCATCAAAAATATTTCCATTTATTGAATCAAGATGGCAGCTTGATGGCTAAGTTCATTACTTTTTCCAATATTGAAAGTAGCAATCCTGATTCTGTGAAGAAAGGGAACGAACGTGTTATTCGTCCTCGACTTGCCGATGCAAAATTTTTCTGGGATCAAGACCGCAAGCAATCTTTAGATGATTTCTTACCTCGTTTGAAAACAGTCGTTTTCCAACAAAAGTTAGGGACTTTGTATGACAAGATTGAACGTCTAGAAACGCTAACGGTAAAAGTTGGTAAGCCTCTGGGTGAAGAGCCACAATTACTAGAAAGAGCAGCACGTTTGTCCAAGTGTGATTTGATGTCTGAAATGGTAGGAGAATTCCCTGATCTGCAAGGAATTATGGGGCGCTATTATGCATTAGAGCAGGGCGAGAATGCTGCGGTAGCCGATGCCTTAGATGCACAGTATCAACCAAGGTTTGCTGGCGATGAGCTGCCAAATTCAGGTGTGGCTCAAGCTTTAGCAATTGCTGATAAGCTCGACACAATTACCGGAATTTTCGGTTTGGGTCAGGTGCCAACGGGTGATAAAGATCCTTTTGCGTTACGTCGTTCTGCACTTGGTTTGCTGCGAATCATGATTGAAAAACAGCTAAACCTTGATCTGGAATTACTGATTCGTGAAAGTATCAAGTTGCATGATGCGGTTGAAAGCTCTGATGCATTGACTGCCGAGATATACGATTTTATTATCAGTCGCCTAAAAGCCTATTATGCAGATAAAGGGGTTTCTGCTGAAGAGTTTGAAGCAGTACGCGTGTGTGCACCAAGTCATCCAATAGATTTTGATAAGCGTATTGCGGCTGTTCAACAATTTAGCGCGATGGAAGAGGCAGAAAGCCTGAGCGCGGCTAATAAGCGAATTGCCAATATTTTGAAAAAACTAGATGAACCTTTCGCAGAAACTGTCGAAACAAGACTGTTTGAGACGGATGCAGAAAAAGTGCTTTTCGCAACTCTTGATGAGTTGAGAGAAGAGGTAAGTTGCTTGATTGCTGATCGTGATTATGCAAAAGCAATGCAAGCTTTAGCTCGCATTCGCAAGCCAGTGGATGTGTTCTTTGATGAAGTTATGGTAATGGCAGATGACATGTCTGTTCGTAATAACCGCTTGGCATTATTGAATCAAATCTATCAACTCTTTTTGCAGATAGCAGATATCTCTCGTCTGTCAGCGTAATTTAGAAAAAACGGGTTGAGAAAGCTTCTCCACTCGTTTTTTTGTCTAGGGTTTAAAAATGAACAAAATCATTGTATTAGATCGTGATGGTGTGGTGAATCAAGACTCAGATGCTTACATTAAACATCCCGATGAATGGATTCCTGAACCTGGTAGTATTGAAGCAATTGCGAAATTGAAAAAGTCAGGGTGGACTGTTGCGATTGCAACAAATCAGTCCGGTGTTCGTCGTGGCTATTATTCCCGTCAAACTTTACATGCCATGCATCAAAAGCTTACTCAACTGTTGGCTGAGTACGAAGTTGCCGTTGATTGGATTAGTTATTCCCCCTATGTTTCTGAGGACAATGCCCCTTGTAGAAAACCTGGAACAGGGATGCTGCAAGCGATTCAAAATCGATTTGGTTTGTCTCTGGCTAACGTTCCAATGATTGGCGATTCTCTTGCTGATATTCAAGTAGCCAAAGCGATGAAAATGAAACCGATGCTTGTTAGAACGGGCAAAGGCGAACGTACCTTGTCAAAAAAATCACCTGAGTTATCGGATGTACCTGTTTACGACAACCTTTTGACAGCTGTGGAGAGCTTGCTATGAAGCTTTTAACTGTATTTAGGTCGTCTATTTTCTTTGCTGGGCATATTGCGACGCTTATTTTCTTTGTTGTTACCGCGCAAGTCTTGTGGGTTGCGCCTGCCTCAGTTCGCTATGCGTACATCCACTTATGGGCGAGGTTTACCATCCGATGGTTAAAGTGGACTTGTGGTGTCAATTATCAGGTTCATGGGCGCGAGAATATTGACCTTTCAAAATCTGGCGTAATCCTTGCTAAACATGAGTCGGCCTGGGAAACTTTTGCGTTTCAAGAGTTCTTTCCACGTCAGACGTTTGTTTTAAAACAAGAATTACTGAAAATTCCTTTTTTTGGATGGGGATTGAAGATGATGGGGCCGATTGCAATTGATCGCAAAGCCGGCCGCAAAGCGATGAAACAGGTAATTGATCAAGGGACTGAAAAGCTTGCACAAGGCGTTTGGGTGGTAATCTTTCCAGAAGGCACCCGAACCCGCCATGGAAAAATAGGCAAAATTAATGCTGGAGGGGCAATTCTTGCCCAACGATCAGGTGTTAATACCTACTTTGTCTCTCACAATGCGGGGCAATGTTGGCCAACGGGTAGTTTGCTTATTTATCCAGGAACGATTGATGTGTATATCAGTTCACCGATAGAGCCATCGGAATTTTCAGTTGAAGAGATTAACCAGCAATTAGAGGATTGGTTTAAAGCGCACCTTACGCCCCTTTCTGAGTTTAAGACGGAGGTGCCTAAACCCTAACTAGATGAGCAAATTAGCAAGTATAGTAGGCATTATTCTTGGCTTGATCGTCGTCCTGTTCAACATGGTCGATTTCAAGTCAGGCGAACTGTTATCTGCATTCTTTAATTTGCAAGCTTTGATGGTGGTCTTAGGCGGGACTTTCGCCGCTGCATTTATCAACTATCCCTTCAGTCAGATGATGTGCTTTTTTAAAGGTTTTATAAAAGTTTTAACTTCTGAACCTGCTTCACAATCCACAATTATTGAACAATTGATGTATCTATCTCATCTAGCCTATACAAAGGGCGAGTTGGCTCTCGAAAAAGAAATTGAGAATCAGACTGACCCTTTTTTGGGTTTTGCACTAACTGAAATGATGATTTACCGTGATGAAGAACATCTGCGTTCAAGCCTTGAGAATCATTTAAACTCTATGCGTATGCGTCATTTGAACTGTCAGGATGTGTTCAATAACATGGCTTCCTATGCACCAGCATTCGGAATGATGGGGACGGTAATGGGGTTGATTATGATGATGACTTCTCAAGTAGGAGGGGGAGATGCAGCTAATGTGGTTGGGCAATCTGAGAACATGCTTAACTCTTTGTTAACCGGTATGGGGTTGGCATTGGTAACTACCTTTTATGGTGTGTTGTTTGCCAATTTTATTTTTATTCCCATGTCAGGAAAACTTAAAGTGCTTTCTGATG
The DNA here is from genome assembly GCF_000526715.1 of Hydrogenovibrio kuenenii DSM 12350. NCBI lineage: Bacteria > Pseudomonadati > Pseudomonadota > Gammaproteobacteria > Thiotrichales > Piscirickettsiaceae > Hydrogenovibrio > Hydrogenovibrio kuenenii. The sequence continues at coordinate 343,426 of NZ_JAGP01000001.1, forward strand.
CAGAAGTGGTTAAAGATGAAATTATCATTTTTGGTGTAATGGGTTTAAAACAGAAGCAAGCACCATTGATGATGAAAGAAAGTTTACTCTCTTATGTTAACCATAAAACGAAGCAGAAGTTAGATTTAGAGCTTCATTAATGTTTAGGGCGTGAAACAAATATGAAACGAATGCTCCTTGATCAATCTAAGCAAGAATCTCAGACAGAAGCAGCCGATTTTCTTCGTCTCAAGCGCTATCGTTCATCACAAATCATTTTTATTGCATTGTTTACTTCCTTGTTAGCTCTTTTTGTAATTATTATCTCTATCGTTGGTATTGAAACTAACCAGTCAAAAAGAAGTTACCAAAAAGCGATTAATGCCTTATATCATGATATTAAGGTGCAATCGTCTAAAGAAGGCATGAATTGGTTAGTTATCGATAATACGGTCGCCAAAGGCGTTAAGTTGACGTTTAAACCTACCTTATTTGAAAAAAACCGCCTCTTTGCCTCTGCGCGTGCAAAAATTAATCCGCTATATTTACCTTACTTGAACCAGCTTATTCAGTTGTTGAAAACGGTAGATTTTGAGCACTATATTCAAAATCATAGAGCTCTGGTTCGAGCGATTCCATTGAAACCAAACCAAAAGTTGATTATGACCTTAAGGGTTGAGGGTCATACCGATGCATCAGCGCTTGCAAAGACGGCGCTGTATCAAAGTAATATTGAATTGAGTGGGTTTCGAGCTTATGCCATTATGAATTACATTCAACTCTATAGCCAGATACCGGGTAATCGTTTTGGAATAGCAGGTTATGGGAGTTTACGTCCCATTTCTAGTAACCCGATGGATCCAATAAATCGGCGTGTAGAAATTTATTTGCTGCCGCAAATTATTACTAAGCCGGGGTAGTGTCATGAGTAGTGTTAAGTCTGAAAAAATTAAGTCAGGATGGCTGTTCTCTTTTGGAGACATGATAACTTTATTGATTACCTTTTTTATTTTAATGATTGTATTGAATAAAGGGGAGATTTCTAAAGTACAGAAGTGGTTAGAGGATGATTTAGACCAGGTTTCCATTGAGTTAACAGGTCAATTTCAAGATGCAATTTTTGTAAAGGTTAAAAGAACGTCTCTCGGCGTGGAAATTGATATCAATAATGATCAAGCTTTTGTGGAAGGGGGGTTTAATCCATCAGAAGGTTTGGCAAAAGAATTAACATTGGTTGGAGAAGAGTTAAAGAAAATTCCTTTATTAACGGAAGAACAGTCTAAAGTTTTGCCAGCTGGTGTGGCTTATGATGCAAAAAAACAAGGGCTGAATTTACGTCGGGAGATTTCTATTGCAGGTTATACCGATAATGCGAAAATTAACCCGGAATCAAGTTTGAGAAATAACTGGTTTCTGAGCACTATGCGAGCAGAAAGTGTAATGCAGCTGCTTATGGAATCGAGTGGCTTACCTCAAAAGCTTTTTGGGATCGCGGGTTATGGTATGTATCGCCCTATAGCTTCAAATGATACACCTGATGGTCGTGCAAAAAATCGGCGAGTAAAAATTGTCATTACAGCCAACTTTACACACCAGTCAAAAGTCGAGGAAAAGTCATCCTAGTACTGTTCTTGTAGAGAGAGGGTTTTAGATGCGCCTGCCTTTTCTACTTCGAATCCTGAAACATCTTGCTGTAATTTCACAGCTTGTTCTGTTAGGTGTGAAGCACTTGCCGCAGTTTGTTCAACTAAAGCAGCGTTTTGCTGTACCGCACTATCAAGCTGCGCGATTGCCTGATTTACTTGGCCAATACCTGTAGCCTGCTCCTTAGCGCTAATGGTTATTTCTGCAACAATCTCAGTTACGGTCTGTACGCCTTGATTGATTTTATCAAAAGCGTCATTGGTTTCATTTAATTGTGAAGCGCCTTGATTTACTTTAGCAACGACTTCATCTATCAGTTTTCGAATGTCGTTGGCCGCATCGGAAGATTTACCAGCCAAGCTTCTCACCTCACCAGCAACAACAGCAAATCCTCGGCCATGTTCGCCAGCACGTGCCGCTTCCACAGCTGCATTTAAGGCCAGTAAATTGGTTTGGAAAGCAATGCTGTCAATTAATGCAATAATATCGCTGATGCGTTCACTGGATTCTTGAATACGAGACATAGATTCAACCGATTCCTGCATTACTTGACGGCCGTCATGCGTCAGTGTCATGGTTTCACTTGCAAGTTCATGGGCGCGTTGTGCATGTTCGGATGTTTGCTGTACAGTAGATGTTATTTGCTCTACGGCAGAAGCAGTTTCTTCTAAGGATGCTGCTTGAGATTGCGTTCTTTCCGATAAGTTGTCGTTACCTTGTGAGATTTCGAGTGTTCCCTGTGCCACTTCAGATGAAGTGTTGATAACCTGTGTCATAGAGTTATGTAGTTGGGTGACGGCATGAGATAAGTTGTCTTGTAGGGTTTTTAAATCACCGCTAAACGACCGGCTCATGTGATAAGTGAGATCGCCTTCACTTAAGTGTTTGGCTGAAGTATTTAGCTCTTGAATGCTTTGTGATATTTCTGCAACGGCTTTGTTGATAAAGGACTTTAGCTCTGCCATTTGACCTTTTGCATCTTCGGTGATTCGTTGGCTAAAGTCGGAAACCATCACTTTTTCCATCACAAAATTTATTTGTTGAATAATGGTGTCCATATTTTGCATGGCTTGGTCTACTTTTATGCGAATATTTCCCTTTACTTCAGGATTCATTCGAGCTGAAAAGTCTCCATTTGAAATCGCACCTGCAATGTCTTCCATTGAATTCATTGTGGTTTGTACGCTGTCAACTGATGCATTCACCATATTTTTTAAAGTTTGTAGGTCGCCGTGAACTTCTAGTGTGCAGCGTTGATCGAAGTTACCATTTGCAACTTCTGACAAGCTGGCATTAATTCGGTCAAAGATATTTTTTAAATCGCCCGTCAAGCCGTTAAAGCAAGTCATTACTTGTCCAACTTCATCTTGGTATTTCACATCAAGTACTTTGGAAAAGTCATTGGTAGTAGTGATTTCTAATATCCCTTTTTCCATTTGTTTGATCGGTTTTACGATCTTAATCATCAAGGTGCTGTACATGAGAATAAAGAATGCGCCGACAGCAACAAGTACGGCCACAATAAAGTAAACTGTTAAGTTTTTAACAGATGTAATGGTTTGTGTTAACTGAGTGCTCACTGCTTGATAGGAGTTTGCTGTTTCAGCGGTTCCCGATTGTGCGACTAGATGGTGGATATGCTGCCACTGGTTTAATGTTGTAGCGAGTTGAGTGTGAATTACGGTAAATGCTGTAGTAAAAAATACGCCAGCTCCTGCCATCATGACTAGCAAAATAATGCTTAGGGTCGAAATTTTCGCTCGACTCCATACTCCCGCTTTTTGATGAGTTTTCATGTGGTTATTCATGCAAGCCAACCCTTTTAGCACCGACGTTGTGCAAATATTAAGTATATTTCAGTAAATGCTTAAGTCTAGCATAAAATTTTTCGGCTGTTTAGTGGGTAAAGAATCGAAAAATATCCTTGTAAGCCCTGTGGGTATTGGGTTTTAGCAGGTGTGTTTCGTTATTCTTTTTAAAAATGAATAGAAGTTAAATAGGCGGAAGTTGCCAGTTAATGGGCGTTTTTCCATACTGTTCTAGGTAAGTATTGCTTCTTGAAAAAGGTTTGCTGCCATAGAAACCACGATAGGCTGATAACGGTGAAGGATGCGGAGACTCAATCACAAAATGTTTTTGTCGGTCGATAAATTTTCCTTTCTTCTGTGCATAGGCACCCCAAAGGATAAACACAAGATGTTCCCTTTCTTGCGCTAAAAGGTGAATGATTTTATCGGTAAACTGTTCCCAGCCATGGTTTTGATGGGCATTAGGCTTGCCTGCTTCTACTGTCAAAACAGCATTGAGAAGTAAGACGCCTTGGTTTGCCCAGGGCTGTAAGAAACCTGTATGTGAATTGTTAATGTTTAAATCGTCTAGTAATTCTCGGTTGATATTGAGTAAAGACTTTGGCAAAGGTGTTACACCAGGTAAAACGGAAAAACTTAGGCCATGCGCATGTCCTGGTGTTGGGTAGGGGTCTTGGCCAAGTACAACAACTTTTACTTGTTCAAAAGGTGTTGAATTCAGAGCATTGAACCACAGGTTTCCCTTAGGAAGAATTTGTTTCCCTTGCTGTTTTTCATCAAGCAAGAACTGCTTTAACGCTTGCATATAAGGTTGATCAAATTCAGCGTGTAGGCGTGATAACCAGCTTTGTTCTAAGTCAATGGAATGGTCTGTATGAGTCATAAATTTAAGTTGAGGTTGCTGTGCGTGTTATGGCGAAAGACGATTTATATCCCAGCTACCATTGCTGTCTTTTTGATATCTGAAGCGGTCATGGAGACGGTTTGGGCGGCCTTGCCAAAACTCAAAATAATTTGCTTGAAGTAAATAGCCCCCCCAGTTGTCTGGCGCGGGTATTTCTTGGTTTTCATATGTTTCTTCTGCTGTTTGTAGTCGCTGTTCAAGTGTTTGGCGGTCTTTGACGACTTGGCTTTGTTTGGAGATTAATGCTGCAAGCTGACTTCCTCTTGGGCGGCTGAGAAAATAATCTTTTGACTTGTTGGCTGCAATTTTTGTAATTTGCCCTTCTATTCGGATTTGACGATCCATTTCTGGCCAGAAAAAAAGTAAAGCAGCCTTAGTATTAGAAATTAGTTCACTGGCTTTAGCACTTTCGTAGTTGGTGTAGAACACAAAACCATCGGTAGAAAATTCTTTCAACAAGACGACTCGGCTATGAGGTTGACCAGTGACGTCCACGGTTGAGATGGACATAGCTGTAGGATCTTTAATGGCTTCTTGTTGATGCGCAAATGTCATCCACTGCGAAAATTGTGCAAAAGGGTCGGCGTTAATCTGCTCTTTGTCTAAGGTCGCAAAGTTATATTCACGCCGTTCAGAGTGGTAATCGCGATTTGGCATGTGGACGCCTCTTAAAGTGTTATTGTAATGAGTAATTAGAAAGGTCAGATTCGGAGGGAATCTTGGTGTTACGCCTTTTTTTATGTAATATAGCGGAGACTCGTTTGTAACTCAACAAACGATCTTTATTGAAAAGCTAAATCGTCATCTAATGTTTGCAGGAGTTGTTGCTAGTGAGCGGAAACTATAATGCCTCAGAAATAGAAGTGTTAACAGGGTTAGACCCGGTAAGAAAAAGACCTGGAATGTATACGGATACCACCCGTCCTAACCATTTAGCACAGGAGGTTATCGACAACTCAGTAGATGAAGCTTTAGCGGGTTATTCAAATGAAATTATCGTCACCCATCTAAAAGATGGTGGTATGTCGATAGAAGACAACGGTCGCGGTATGCCGGTTGATATTCACCCTGAAGAAGGGGTTCCCGGTGTTGAAGTCATTCTGACAAAACTACATGCTGGTGGTAAGTTTTCTAATAAAGCCTACCAATTTTCTGGTGGTTTGCACGGTGTGGGGGTGTCAGTTGTTAATGCATTGTCTAAACGTGTTGAAATCGAAATTAAGCGTGACGGTGTTAAATATCAAATTGCTTTTGAAAACGGTAATCTTGTTGAGCCGTTGAGTGAGATAGGAAAAGTCGGCAAAAAGAATACGGGAACCAAGGTTACATTTTGGCCTGATACGAGTTTTTTCGACAGCCCTAAGTATGCCTTATCAAAATTAAAACATCTTCTTCGTGCAAAAGCAGTATTAAGCCCAGGGCTTCAGGTTATTTTTTATGATGAAGTGAGCGAAGAAAAATGTGAATGGTTCTATGAAGATGGTTTAAGAGACTATTTGAACCATGCATTAGATGGTATTGAGCGTTTTCCAGTAGAAGGGTTTGTCGGTGATGTTAATGCTGAACATGAAGGGGTTTCTTGGGCGATAGCCTGGTTGGAAGAACCTTCTGAAAACTTATTGGAAAGCTATGTTAACTTGATTCCAACACCTCAAGGAGGAACTCACGTTAACGGACTGCGTGCTGGTGCAACGGACGCCATTCGAGAGTTTTGTGAGTTCAGAAATTTGTTACCAAGAGGCATTAAGTTAACGCCTGAAGATATTTGGCAGAATGTTGCTTTTGTCCTTTCAGCTAAAGTACGCGAACCCCAATTTGCAGGTCAAACCAAAGAGCGATTGTCTTCACGTGAGTGCGTACCTTTTATTTCTGGTGTTGTTAAAGATGCATTTAGTTTGTGGCTGAATCAGCACACGGAAATCGGTGAAAAAATCGCAGAAATTGTCATTAACAATGCGCAAAGTCGTAACAAAAAAGCGAAGAAGGTCACTCGTAAGAAAATTACTTCTGGGCCTGCTCTGCCAGGTAAGTTGGCGGACTGTACAGAATCTGACATCAATATGACCGAGTTATTTTTGGTGGAAGGGGATTCTGCTGGAGGCTCTGCAAAACAAGCGCGTGATAAAAATTATCAGGCCATCATGCCGTTGCGAGGGAAGATATTGAATACTTGGGAAGTGGATTCTTCACAAGTGCTGGCGTCGCAAGAAATTCATGATATTAGCGTTGCTGTCGGTGTTGACCCTGGGTCGAGAGATTTATCCGGGTTACGATATGGTAAGGTTTGTATTCTGGCGGATGCGGACTCTGATGGTGCGCACATCGCTACTTTGATTTGTGCCCTGTTTGTGAAGCACTTTCCCGCATTGATTGAAAATGGACACATTTATGTTGCCATGCCGCCGTTATATCGAGTGGATGTTGGTAAACAAGTCTTTTATGCATTAGACGAAGCCGAGCGAGAAGGAATACTGGATCGTATCCAGGCAGAAAAAATGTCCGGTAAAGTTCAAGTGACGCGCTTTAAAGGTCTTGGTGAGATGAACCCGTCTCAGTTACGTGAAACAACAATGTTGCCAGCGACAAGACGTTTGGTGCAGCTAAGTATGGATGAGTCTGATTCCATTTCTGTTATGGATATGATGCTCGCTAAAAAACGATCGGGAGATCGAAAAGAATGGTTGGAAGAAAAAGGCGACTTGGCAGCGGTTTTATAGAGCAGTTGCGCTATTTGCAATTAAGCTAATAAGGCAAAATCTACCAGGCTGGGGTATTAGTTGTCTGAGTGGTGGTGGCTTTTTTTGCCGAGTTGATGAAGACGGTTTTTGTAGTCGATGAAATCCTGAATGTAGTCACGAATATCGTCAGGCACTTCTTCAAATCGTATGCCGAGTAAATAGCCGTTATCAGCGCTATGAAAATGTTCGACAAAACCTGTTGTGCTCAGCTCTCTAAAATAGCCTTTTGCGGGAATTTCAAAAAAAACCTCGACACGAGTGCCTATGCTGGCTTTTTTCGGGCTCATAACGACCACGCCAGTGATAGAAATCTCTGTAAGAATGGCTTCCACCGTTACAGTTTGGCCTCTTACTTTGGCGGCGCGTTCAGTATGGACAGATGGACTGTTGAAGAGCATGTCAAGCCTCTAAGCTATGTTAAACTTTATGTTAATTTTGTTTCGTAGTTGCCTATTCTAATCCAATCTGTGATGAAATCGAATAAATTCCTTAATAGCGGTTTCTTGTGATCGAGGAGTATTGATGAATTCAAGGCCCAAAAGACATTGACCGCGAACAGGACTGCTATGTGTGATCGTTGCTGATAAACTTAATGCGTAATTCGTATTTGTCGGTAAAACAAAGCTTAGCTCGATCTGGTTGGTTGTGACGCAAGTGTCATGTATTAAAACTCCGGCACCTCTAAGAGATAGGTCGATCATTTTTCCCTGTATAGGTTGTTCTTGAATCCTAAGGGTAACAGGTCGCTCAGTGGAGACGCGTTCAAAGTGACGCCTATCATTTGTAGAAGTGTTCATGGCTTAGCTAGATTGCTCATTTATTCGTATAGATTTCTATGATAAATTAGTTTGATAATATTGAGCAAGGTTTAAGCAAGTCTCTTAGAGTAAAGTTAAGGTGTTTTAGGTTATTCGTTGTGTCAATTAAAGATAATCTTGTCTAGGAAGAGTAAATGAATAACAAGCTTCAGGTTGAGAATATTAAGTGCGGCGGGTGTGCAAACAGTATTGAGAAAAAGCTTTCTTCATTAGAAGGAGTAAGTAATATTGTTGTCAATATAGAGGCAGGAGAGGTTTCGTTTGTGGCCAGCTCAAGTGAACAGGTAGAACAAGTTAAACATCAGCTTGAAGCAATGGGCTACCCTGAAGAGGGAAGTAGTCAAGGGATTGCTTCTGCCACTGCTAAAGCCAAGTCTTATGTATCTTGTGCAGTTGGCCGAATGTCGGCAAAAGATTAATTATCATATTTAAAATATTTCTTTCCAAATTTAGAGAAAAATTATGAGTCAGCAAAGCATTAACTACGAAGGCATTGAACATCAAACCATTGCCCAGTTCACTGAACGAGCCTATCTTGATTATGCGATGTATGTCATTTTAGATAGGGCTTTGCCGCATATTGGTGATGGCCTAAAACCTGTTCAGCGCCGTATTATCTATGCCATGTCCGAACTGGGTTTAAAAGCCAGTGCTAAGTATAAGAAGTCTGCTCGTACAGTGGGGGATGTGCTTGGTAAGTTCCATCCCCATGGTGATTCAGCTTGTTATGAAGCAATGGTGCTAATGGCTCAAAACTTTTCTTTCCGTTATCCATTGGTTGATGGCCAGGGTAATTGGGGATCAGTTGATGATCCTAAGTCTTTTGCGGCAATGCGTTATACCGAAGCTAAGCTGTCAAAATTTAGCCAACTTCTGTTAGAAGAGGTCGGTAAAGGAACAGTTGATTGGGTACCTAATTTTGATGGTTCGCTAGATGAACCGAGTGTACTGCCTTCTCGTGTGCCTCATGTGTTGTTGAATGGAACCTCTGGAATAGCCGTGGGGATGGCAACAGATATTCCACCTCATAATTTGAAAGAAGTAATTAATGCCTGTGTCACGCTGTTAGAAAAGAAAAATGTAACGGATGAAGAAATTTTTGAGCATATTCCTGGGCCAGACTACCCGAATAATGCGTTAGTTATTACGCCTAAGGATGAAATGCAGCGTCTGTACCAGACTGGAAATGGCTCCATTCGTCAGCGTGCACATTATGAAGTTGAGGACGGTGTTAATGTCGTTATCGATGCATTGCCATTTCAAGTATCTGGATCAAAGGTATTAGAGCAGATTGCCGCTCAAATGCGGGCTAAGAAATTACCGATGGTTGTTGATTTAAGAGATGAATCGGATCATGAAAATCCAGTCAGAATTGTGATTGAATTACGCTCTAAACGTGTAGATGTTGAAACGGCTATGCTACATCTATTCGCCACGACTGACTTGGAAAGAAGTTACCGTGTCAATTTGAATGTCATCGGTCTAAATGGACGCCCTCAAGTTAAAAGTCTAAAAGACATTTTGATTGAATGGCTTGTATTCCGAATAGAAACGGTTCGTAAACGTTTGCAACACCGTTTGGATAAAGTCATGGCGCGTTTACATATTCTGGATGGTTTGTTGATTGCCTATCTTAATATCGATGAAGTGATTGCTATTATCCGTGAAGAAGACAAACCAAAGCAGGTTCTGATGGAGCGTTTTGGTTTAAGCGATACTCAAGCCGAAGCTATCCTTGAGTTGAAATTACGTCATTTAGCACGTTTAGAAGAAATGAAGATTCGTGCTGAACAAGATGAATTGAATAAAGAACGCCAATCGCTGGAAAAAACACTTGGAAGTGAAGCCAGAATGAAAACTCTGGTAAAAAAAGAACTTTTAGCTGACAGCGAACTTTATGGTGATGAACGTCGTTCTCCAATGGTGTCGGCGCAAATGGCTCGAGCGATGAGTGAGCAAGACTTATTGCCATCCGAAGCGGTAACAGTGGTGCTGTCTGAGACAGGTTGGGTGCGAGCGGCTAAAGGTCATGATATAGATGGTCGTACTTTGGGTTATAAGTCTGGTGATAGTTTTAAACACCAGGCTCAGGGTCAAAGCCGTCAAATGGCTATATTTCTTGACTCTACTGGCAGAGCTTACGCATTGCCGGCACATAGCTTGCCATCTGCAAGAAGTCATGGCGAACCTTTAACGGGAAGATTGAGCCCTGCTAAGGGAGCGACTTTTGAGAGCGTTATTTTAGGTCAAGATAAAGATCGCTTTATTTTATCCAGCTCTGCGGGTTATGGTTTTGTGACTCAGCTTGAAAAGTTGTCGTCAAAAAATAAGTCCGGTAAAGCTGCATTGAGCATGGGCGAAGACGCAAAAATTTTACCACCAACATTAGTGAAAGAGGGGGACTGGGTTGTTGTTACGACTAGCGAGCCAAGAATGTTGGTGTTTGATCAGTCTGAATTACCAGAACTAGCAAAAGGGAAGGGTAACAAACTTATTCAACTATCCAAAGAGGATGACGTTACGGCAGTCTTTGCCTTTGCGCCAGGTTCAAAGTTGGAAATTGTTGCGGGAGACTATGCAAAAGCGTTTGGCCCGAGTGCCTTAGAAGAGGCATTTTCGTCTCGAGCTAAACGCGGTATCGTTTTACCGAGAACCTTAAAACAAGCTTCAGAAATCCGTTTGATTAAAGAATAAAGTCAAAAATAAAAAATTGGTCTCAAAGTTGCTTTTGCATCAAGTAGATTTAATTAGGCTCGTAGAAACGATATGAACGTGATTTCAAAACCTTTAGCCATACTGATTATTATCGGGAGTTTTATTGGCGGCTTCCTGATGGAAGGTGGAGTGCTTTCTTCATTGTGGCACCCTTCCGAACTGGTGATTATTTTGGGGATTGCCTTTGGTGTATTCCTTGCAGCAACACCTGTTTATGTTTGGACTAAAACTTTAGTTTACTTGGGACGTTTCTTTAAAGGTGGTCGGGTAAATAAGCAAATTTATGTCGAGTTGCTTGGGCTGCTAGATGAGCTTTCTCGCTTGGCACGTTCACAAGGTGTGTTGGCGCTTGAAGCTCATATTACAACTCCGGAAGACAGTTCTATTTTTATGAACTATCCTCTTATTCTGAAACACCGCGAGTTGAAAAAGTTTATCGTTGATAACTTTTCTTTTTTATTGCTGAACCCCCCTCAGTCCCTGAACTTTCAACATTATCTGGAAGACCAGATTCATGATGTTGTCCATTCAATGATGGAAGTGCCGCGTGCAACGGGTAGAATTTCAAGTTTATTGCCGGGTTTCGGTATTGTTGCCGCCGTTATGGGGGTTATTTTGACAATGAACCTGCTTGGTGGTGACATGGATGTGGCAAAAATCGGTTCATCTATCGGTGCCGCGTTGGTCGGTACTTTGACGGGTATTTTCTTTTCGTTTGCTGTTGTAGCGCCTTTTACACATGCCACAGAAGTAATGGTTCGTCAGGATCAAGCGATATTTGAAGTAGCGGCTGCGTTTTTAAATGCATTTTCACATGGTGTGTCACCAAGTATGGCTACCGAAATCGGCAGACAACGCATTCCTCCAGAGTTTGAAATTCAGCGCAAAGACTGAAGGCTCTTAATTGGTTAAGAAGTATCAAATGAGTGGAGTCAGGTAAAATGGCAAGAAGAGACAATCATTGTGAGCAAGAAGATAGCGCATGGGAAATTGCACTTGCTGACTTGATGACCGTTTTGATGGTGTTTTTTTTAGTGATGTGGCTGACGTCTATCATTGATCCTGAAAAGCGCAAAGCCTTCGTTGAAAACCTTGTTGGAGAAAGTGGAGGAGGAGACAAGGTTTTAGAGCAAAATTCACCTTCATTGATAAAGCCGCCTATCGAGCAACCCAAAACGCCCGTTACTTCGGAAGATATTCAAGCTGCCGTATCTAAGGTTAATCCTAAAGATATTGATATTCAAAAAACGCCAGAAGGCATCAAAATCACTTTGAGATCGGATAGCTTTTTTGAAAGTGGGCGTGCAACAATTACTGATAAAACTAGAGAGCAGCTTGAAAAGCTAGGCGAAACACTCGCTGGCCATAAACAAGATATGACGATCACTGGTTATACCGATAATGTTCCTATTTCTAATTTTCAGTTTCCATCTAACTGGGAATTATCGGCAGCTAGGGCGGCAACAGTTGCCAGAACCTTTATTTACATGGGTGTTGAGCAAAAATATATCACTATTGAAGGTAAAGCCGATAATTCACCTGTTGCGCCTAATAATAGTTCCTATGGTCGATCTTTAAACCGTAGGGTAATTATTATGATTAAGAACAAATCAGCCAAAACCGCTTCTAAAGTTGCTCCAGCGGCAACGAAATACATACAGCCACCTGTTCAGCGCTAGCTTTAACTTGGTTGGTCAATCAGTTGCTGGCGCAAACAGGGCAATTAGAGTCTTTCTTCAAATTCAACGTACGGATATTCATGGTGTAGGCATCCACAATCATGAGCTTTCCTGTCAAGGTGGGTTTGTCTAATAATGCTTTGATAGCTTCTATTGCTTGCATGGAACCAATCATGCCCACTACCGGAGAAAGTACGCCGTTCTGGCTACAGGTCAGTTCTTGTCCGGAATCTTCTTTATAAAGACACTGATAGCAAGGAGAATGCTCTTTTCTAAAGTCATAGGTTGAGAGTTGTCCTTCCAGTCGAATAGCAGCCCCTGACACTAGAGGCTTTTTTGTCGCGTGGCAAATTCGGTTAAGAGCGAATCGAGTTGTAAAGTTATCGGTGCAATCAATCACAACATCGGCTGTTTCTATCAATGCTTGCATTTCTGATTCATCAAGTTGCTTGTCGATTGTCTGAATGTTGATATAGTGGTTAAGTGCTGCAAGATTCTCTTTTGCCGACTCGACTTTAGGCATGCCGATATTGTGTTCTCTATGCACGATTTGTCGTTGCAGATTGGAGTCATCAACCTTGTCGAAATCAATTAGCGTCAAATTCCCGATACCTGCTGCAGCAAGATAAAGTGATACGGGGGATCCTAAGCCGCCAAGCCCCACAATAATGGCATGAGATTCGGTTAATTTCAATTGTCCGTCATAATCAATTTCTGACAGTAAAATTTGGCGGCTATAGCGGCTTAACTCTTCATCAGATAGTGAGTGCATCATTATGCTTCCTTATTGGTATAACATCCCATCGTGACACGAGGGTTATTGCCATAATCATAAAAGGTTTCAATTTTTTGGTAGTCATTTTTTATTAAAAGCTGTTGTACTGCATCGGCTTGATTGTATCCATGTTCAATGAGTAACCAGCCATTTTGCTCTAAATGCGAGCGACTATTTTTGATTAGTGTTTGTATGTCTCTTAATCCATCTTCACCCGATGTGAGAGCTGTGATCGGCTCAAAGCGCACATCCCCTTGTTTTAAGTGGGGATCGTTTTCTTCAATATAGGGTGGGTTGGAAACAATAATATTGAACTTATGGTCAGCAAAAGGTTCAAGCCAACTACCCAGTTTAAAGTTAATGTCTAATGCGTGGTTTTTTGCATTTTGTTTGGCTATCTCTAACGCGGGTGCTTGATAATCAACCGCATATGCCTGAATGGTAGGTATTTCGTTTTTGAGTGCACAAATAATTGCACCTGAACCTGTGCCCAAATCTAAAACTTTTGGTGAGGCGGTTCCAGACTTTTGGCATAAGTCGATTTTGGTTAAGGTCTGTTCAACAAGGATTTCAGTGTCAGGTCTTGGGATGAGTGTATCTTCTGTGACTTTGAAGTCCATGCCCCAAAATTCTCTACGGCCAATTAAGTGAGCAATGGGGATCCCAGCCTGGCGTTTTTTAATAAGTTTTTCAAATGCGGATTCTTGGGCGGCACTTAGTTCGGTTTCTGGCCAAGTAAAAAGAAAGGTACGATTCTTGCCAAGTGTATAAGCCAAAAGTAGCTCAGCATCTAAAACGGGGGAGTCTGAGCTAATATGGCTTTTGCCATAACTTAGGGCTTCGGCAACGGTCATCGTAGCTTGTCTTATTGGTCGCTAAGAGACGCGAGTTGTTCCGCTTGATATTCATTAATCAGAGGGTCGATCACTTGCTGTAAACCACCCTGCATAATGTCATCTAGCTTGTAGAGTGTTAAGTTGATACGGTGATCTGTGACGCGGCCTTGAGGATAGTTATAGGTGCGGATTCGATCAGAACGATCTCCTGTGCCGACAAGGCTTTTACGTTCCTGAGCGATTTCTTGATCGTGCTTGCGTTGTTTTTCATCCATAATGCGTGCGGCAAGTAATGACATAGCGCGAGCACGGTTTTTATGCTGAGAACGCTCATCTTGACACTCTACAACCGTGCCTGTTGGTATATGAGTGATGCGAATGGCAGAATCTGTTTTGTTAACGTGCTGCCCCCCTGCACCAGATGCGCGGAAAGTATCGACTTTTAAGTCAGCAGGGTTCAGTTCTATCGCTTCAACATCTGGCGCTTCAGCCATAATAACGACGGTTGCGGCAGAGGTATGAACTCGCCCTTGCGTTTCCGTTGCTGGAACGCGTTGTACTCGGTGTGCGCCAGACTCAAACTTCATGCGAGAATAAGCGCCATCACCGATAATACGTGCAATGATTTCTTTATAGCCACCGTGTTCACCATCTTGTGAGTTGATGATTTCGATTTGCCATTTCATGGTTTCAGCATAACGGCTATACATACGGAAAAGATCGCCTGCAAAAATCGCAGCTTCATCACCACCAGTTCCGGCACGGATTTCCAAAAAGATGTTTGAGTCATCATTTGGATCTTTTGGGAGTAGCATTTTTTGTAGTGTGATCTCAAATTCTTCTACTTGCTTTGTTAAGATAGGAAGTTCTTCTTGCCCCATTTCTTTTAAATCGGGATCGCCAGAAGAGATCATATCTTTCGCTTCTTCTAAGTCACTTTCAGCTTGCATGAATTGGGTATACGTTTCCACCACAGAGCTGATTTGAGAGTGCTCTTTGTTCAAGTTTCTAAACTTGTTTTGATCGCTGATGATTTCTGGATCAGACATTAAGTGGTTTACTTCATCGAGGCGCTCAACGAGCAGGTCGAGTTTTTTGCGAATAGAGTCTTTCATAGCAAATGGTCTTTTTATGTAGGTGCTTACTAATAAGTAGGCTTATTGTTTGGTTTGTCCGCTTCAAATAATAATGCTTTTGCTGCGTCAATGATGTGCTGCTCACCTTTTAACCCAGCCTGATGAATATTAGCGGTAGGTGTATGTAAGATTTTGTTGGTCAACTGGTTTGCCAGTTTTTTAATAACTTGTTCAGGCTTTTCACCTTTTTGCAGCTGTTGCAATGCATCTTCAAGTGCGAGCTCTTTCAGCTCATAGGCATGTTTACGATAATCTTGAATGATTGGGCTTGCTTGCAAAGATGCATGGTATTGCATCATAAAGTTTTCTGCCTGAGTGCTGACGATTTCTTCAGCTTCTAACGATGCATCTTTACGAGATTGTTTGTTTTCTTCAATAATGGCAGTTAAGTCATCTACCGTATAGAGATAAGCGTTATCTAGTTGTCCAACATCAGGTGCTATGTCTCGTGGTACAGC
Source organism: Hydrogenovibrio kuenenii DSM 12350 (assembly GCF_000526715.1). Taxonomy (NCBI): domain Bacteria; kingdom Pseudomonadati; phylum Pseudomonadota; class Gammaproteobacteria; order Thiotrichales; family Piscirickettsiaceae; genus Hydrogenovibrio; species Hydrogenovibrio kuenenii. The sequence continues at coordinate 358,916 of NZ_JAGP01000001.1, forward strand.
AATGTCGACAATAAATATAGGTTTGTGCCTACGGGCTTTTAAAGCTGCTTTGATATCATCTTTCTGTAGTAATGGCGTTGGGCTAGCGGTTGAGGAAATAATGATGTCCGCTTCGTGTAGGTGGTCCTCAATCTCATTCAACCCGATAGCGTACCCACCAAGTGTTTCTGTGATTTGGTGTGCTTTTGCTATGGTTCTGTTAGCAATAATGAGTTTGCCAATATTGTGTTCTTTTAAGTGGCGAGCAACCAATTCAATGGTTTCACCTGCGCCCAGTAATAAAGCGGTTTGTTCTGACAAGTCTCCAAAAAATTGCTTGGACAGTGCAACAGCAGAGAAGGCAACAGAGACTGGGCTTGAGCCAATGGCTGTATCGGTACGAACCTGTTTAACCGTCTTGAAAATGTGTTGAAATAGGGCGTCCATTCTTTGGTGGATGCTGTCAGATTTTTGCGCAAGCGTATAGGCATCCTTGATTTGTCCAAAGATTTGCGGTTCACCTAAGATTAAGGAGTTTAGTCCGCTTGAGACACGCATGATGTGCTTAATGGCATCTAGATCAGATTTTTGGTACAGATAGTTTGTTAAGCTATTTGGAGTTAGTTCAAAGTAGTCGTGTAGCCATTGTTCTATCGTGTTCGATTCTAAAGTTTTAAGGTTGCAATAAATCTCGGTACGATTACATGTAGAAAGAATCATATATTCGTCACTAGGGCACTTTTCTTTCAGTTCTGCTAGCGCATGCTGAACCTGTTCAGGCGAAAAAGAGACTTTTTCTCGAACATCCACTGGGGCTGTTTTATGGTTTACGCCCAACACAAATAATTTCATTGAAGAACCGATTTACGGAGATCTTTGCATGAACCAAGCACGTGATAAAGCCGAGAGAAAATTTCCTGGTAGGTGCATGTAACTGCCTCAAACAGCTTGCTACCCATAAAGTTTCTAATGAAAAACCGGGAAATTTTAGCCACTTTTAATCCGTTTATTGATCTTGTCTAAAGGTCTCTTTTTAATAAAAAAGAAAAAATAACGCGCTAAAGAGGCGTAATTTTGCTAAATTATGCATCTAATTGCAAGTTTATGGATAGATTTCTGTGCAGAATTCCCCTTCGATTTTCAAGACGATTTTATCCTTTTTGTCTGTCGTCATAATGCTTGTTTTGGTGTCTGCTTGTACTCAAAATGTCAAACCAGGTTCACAAACTAAGCAATCGCAAGAAAATGCGGTCTCGTCAGTCGACCAAAATGTTGGTAAGTCAAAGCAAGCTGAACCCAAAATAGCCTATCGTCATTTTCCACCTGATGTCATGTATAAGGTACTGGTGGCCGAGGTCTTGATTAAACGTAATCAAGCAGCAGAAGCCTATCCTTTAATGTATGCTGCAGCAGAAGAATCTCGTGATCCTGGTTTGGCTGAGCGTGCTTTCCAATTGTCTATGACAACGTTTAACTTACAGGCCATTCAAGATGCGACTAATTTGTGGCGCAAAGTAGAGCCGGGAAAAGCACTGCCTTGGAAAGCATCTTATTTAATGTCTGTACGAGTGGGAGATTTGAAAACCGCCTTATCCCAATGGCAGCACTATAAAACCTTATCTAATGCTCCGCTTGAATCTGTATTGATAGAAACGGGTTTGAAAGTGAGTCAATCTGCTGAACGAGACAAAGGTTTAGCATTTCTAAATAAACTAGCAGCATCATATTCAAATGAGCCATCGGCTTATTTTGCATTAGGGATTGCCGCGGTTAATTACCGTGCTTATGAAGAAGCAATACCCGTATTGGAAAAGTCAGAAGCTTTATATAAAAAGCAGCGTGAGAGTAAAGAGACTTCTCCTGATGCGATTGAACCTGAAAAGGTTGATAGAGAGATTTATCTGTTGCTGGCAACGGCTTACTTAAAATCAGACCAACCAAAATTAGGGATGAAAAAAGTTCAGCCTTATTTGGACGAAAATGAAGATGATTGGGAGTTACAGGAAAAGTTTGCCCGCTTGGAAGTTAAAGCAGGAAGGTTTTCTGATGCTGAGAAACGCTATTTAAAAGTATTGAAGCACGAACCTAAAGCTTTTACATCAAGATTGTCTGTTGCCTTGTTACAGCTTGAACGAAAAGACTACAAAGATGCGATTGAAAACTTGAAGCAGTTGAGAAAGTTGCATGAATACCGTTCAACTTCGAGTTACTATTTGGGCTTAGCCAATCAAGGTCAAGGCAAAGAGTCAGAGGCGATTAAATATTATCGTTCAGTCAAAAATAGTGATTATTTTTTAGATGCACAATTACATATAGCAGAAATTCGTTTTCCCTATATTGGTTTAGAACGAACGATAGAAAACCTAAATAAACTTGAAGCGAGTAATAACGAGCAACAAATCAAATTGTATCGCGCACAGGCCATTTTTTATAAATTGGCCGGAGAAAAGAAACAAGCGATAAAAACCTACTCATCTGCGTTGAAGTTAGAGCCAGATAATGTGACGTTGCTGCTTTCACAAGCAATGCTTTATTACAATATGAAGCAATTTGATGCGTATGAGTCTAATTTGAAACATGCCTTAAAAGTTGACCCTGAAGATGTCGAAACACTTAATGCATTGGCATATTTCTATGTAGAACGAAAAACGAATTTAGATGAAGCAGGGAAGTTGCTGAAAAAAGCATTGGCCATAGCTCCGAATGAATACTACATTTTAGATAGCCGTGGTTGGTTATACTATCAACAAGGCAATTATCAAAGTGCTGAAGCAGATTTGCAACGAGCATTTGAAATGCAAAAAGATGGAGAAGTCTTGATGCATTTAATTAAAGCTAAGTTGAAGCTTGGTAAGAAAGACGAGGCTAAAAAGCTTTGGGATGAGTTTCATCATCACTTTCCAAGAAATATTGAACTGCAACGTTTAATGACGGTGTTAAAGAAATAGGCCGAACGGACTATTGTTTATAGATTTAATGTTTATTTTTTAAAAAATTCCTTGATTTGAATTTCATAAAGTGGATAATACGCTCCTGTCTTTAATGACACACATAGTTGGGCTATAGCCAAGCGGTAAGGCAACTGGTTTTGATCCAGTCATGCGCAGGTTCGAATCCTGCTAGCCCAGCCATTATTCCTTACAGAATTCATCAAACATTTTTCCTTGTCCTACCCTTTAGGAGTCGCCTTGAATGGCTTATAAAAATGTCCGATTGTTTGCAGGAAATGCAAACGTAAGTCTAGCAGAAAATATTTCATCTTCTATCGAGATCCCTCTGGGTAAAGCTGATGTCGGTCGTTTTAGTGATGGCGAAATCATGGTTCAAATCAATGAATCAGTTCGTGGGAAAGATGTCTACGTTTTACAACCTACCTGTACACCAGAACCTGCTGTAAATTTAATGGAATTATTGGTGATGATTGATGCGCTTAAGCGTGCATCTGCCAAACGAATTACAGCGGTTGTACCTTATTACGGTTTTGCTAGGCAAGATCGTCGTCCTCATTCAGCACGTGTGCCGATTACAGCTAGATTGGCTGCGGATATGATTACCGTTGCAGGTGCGGATCGAGTGATTACGGTTGACCTTCATGCCGATCAGATTCAGGGTTTCTTTGATATTCCTGTAGATAATATCTATGGTTCACCGACACTGGTTGCTGACATGCGTACTTCTAAACATATTGTTGAAGACGATATGATGGTAGTTTCACCTGATATGGGCGGTGTTGTCCGAGCAAGAGCAGTTGCTAAGGCTTTGGGTTGTGATATGGCGATTATTGATAAGCGTCGTCCAAAAGCCAATGTTGCCCAGATTATGAATATCATTGGTGATGTTGAAGGTCGTGACTGTATCTTGGTTGACGATATGGTTGATACTGCGGGAACACTTTGTAAAGCAGCTCAGGCGTTGATCGAACATGGCGCGAAGAGTGTTTCAGCTTATGTTGTTCATGCTGTTTTATCCGGGCCTGCGGTAGAAAATATTAACAACTCTGTACTAACAGAGTTGGTGGTAACGGATACTATTCCTTTATCAGCTGCAGCGATTGACTCCGATAAGATTCGTCAGGTAACCATTGCACCTGTACTAGGTGAGACAATTCGTCGTGTTCACCAAGAAGAGTCCGTATCTGAGATTATGCCGATTCGTTAAGTATTGCATGCTTGTTTTGCCCTTAAAAGCCTTGATAAAAAAATCAAGGCTTTTTTGTTTCTAAGTCTATTATTTTTATCGATTTTCTGTATAATACCGCCTTCATTTCCATGCTTGGTCGCGGGCGTGGAGTATTTATAATATTGAGAATGGATTTTTCTCAATTTTTTTGGAGTAAAACAATGAGCCAATCATGGACTGCAGAACTTCGTACTGAAGAAGGGAAAGGTGCGAGCCGCCGCCTTCGTCATGCGGGGAAAATCCCAGCAATTATTTATGGTGCTGGTAAAGAAGCAAAATCAATTGCACTTTTAAGCAACACTGTTGAGCGTACGCTACAAAATAACGATATGTTCAACTCAGTACTAACTGTTAAAGGTGCTGGCGAAGATGAAACTTGTGTTATCAAGGATCTACAGCGTCACCCAGCAACAGGTTCTATCACCCATATCGATTTCCAAAGAGCATCTGACGGTTCAAACATCGTTAAGCGTGTACCGTTGGACTTCCAGGGTCGTGAAAAATCACCTGGTGTAAAAATTGGTGGTTTGATGTCTTTCATGCAGCGTACAGTTGAAGTACGTTGTCTGACTAAAGACTTACCTACTAAAATCATTGTTGACGTTTCTAAGATGGAAGCGGGTGAAAGCCTACGTCTATCTCAATTAGAAATGCCAGCAGGTGTTGTACTAACAGCTTTGACGCATGGTAGTGCTGACTACGACCAAGCTGTAGTAGGTATTGGTAAAGTTAGACGCTAATAAGCGCCTATAAAGCTATCTGAAAGCCCGCATATGTCCTCTGTTAAGTTGATTGTAGGTCTCGGTAACCCGGGAACGAAATACGAACAGACCCGACATAATGCGGGTTTTTGGTTTGTGGAGGAAGTTGCCAGACAATTTGGTGTGCAATTTCGTCCAGAAACCAAATTTTTAGGTGAAGCCGCTAGGGTGCAACAAAATGGACTGGATTTTTGGTTACTCAAACCGACTACTTTTATGAATAGAAGTGGGCAGTCTATACAAGCTCTAGCAAAGTTTTACAAAATCACACCAGAAGAAATCTTGGTGGTGCATGACGAACTCGATTTACCCCCAGGTGTCGCGCGCTTAAAGCAGGGCGGTGGTCATGGCGGGCATAATGGCTTGCGAGATACCATTGCAGCATTAGGCACAAAAGAGTATCAGCGCCTAAGACTAGGCATTGGTCATCCTGGTGATAAAAGCCAAGTGGTTGACTTTGTTCTTAAAGCACCTTCAAAAACAGAATACCAGCAAATTGATGAAGCCATTTATCAGGCAACGCGAGTATTACCCGATTTATTATCCGGCAATACAGAAAAAGCAATGAATCAACTGCATACAGAAACAAAATAACTTTCAGAATTCTAGGAGTACAGAATGGGAATTAAATGTGGGATTGTCGGGTTGCCTAATGTTGGTAAATCTACATTGTTTAATGCACTGACCAATGCCGGTATTGAATCCGCTAACTATCCTTTCTGTACCATTGAGCCCAACATTGGTGTGGTTCCAGTTCCAGATGCTAGAGAAGATGCATTGGCTGAAATCGTTAACCCAGAAAGAGTGCTATCGGCCACCGTTGATTTTATGGATATCGCAGGTTTGGTAGAAGGCGCTTCCAAGGGGGAAGGGCTTGGCAATAAATTCTTAGCAAATATTCGTGAAACCGATGCGATTGTGCAAGTGGTTCGTTGTTTTGAAAATGACGATATTGTTCACGTTGCAGGTAAAGTTGATCCTGTTGCCGATATTGAAATCATCAATATGGAATTGATGTTTGCTGATATGGAATCTCTTGAAAAAGCTATTCAAAAAGTACAGCGTATTGCCAAAAGTGGTGATAAAACAGCATCAGCAAAAATGGCTGTTTATGAACGTGTACTGAAAGAAGTTGAAGACGGTAAGTTGGTTCGCCTAATTGACACGAACGATGACGAAAATTTGTTATTGAGCGAATTACATTTGCTAACCGTTAAGCCAATGATGTATATCGCCAACGTCAACGATGACGGGTTTGAAAACAACCCATACCTTGATGCGGTACAAAAAATCGCAGCAGAGCAAGGTGCTGTTGTTGTGCCTATCTGTGCCGAGATAGAAGAACAACTTACAGAGCTGGACGATGAAGAAAAAGCAGACTTTCTAGCAGAAATGGGGCAAGAAGAACCTGGGTTAAATCGCGTTATCCGCGCAGCTTATGACCTTTTAGGCCTACAAACCTACTTTACTGCCGGTGTAAAAGAAGTTCGCGCTTGGACAGTTAAAAAAGGCGCAACGGCTCCACAAGCTGCTGGAGTAATTCATACCGATTTCGAAAAAGGCTTCATCCGTGCTGAAGTGACTGCCTACAACGACTTCATCGAGTACAAAGGCGACTCAGGAGCCAAAGCAGCCGGTAAACAGCGTTTGGAAGGAAAAGAATACATCGTTCAAGACGGGGATGTGATGCATTTCCGTTTCAATGTCTAAAATTCAAATTCAGTGAATTGATTAAAATCTGCCAGTCTGGGGGTAATTAAAAAATACCCAGCCTGGTAGATTTTGCAGTTTTATGAATAAAATACGAAGAAAATCCAGCCAAGTAATTGACAAGTTTTATAAACAAATTATAATACGCATCTTCTTTTAGGCTACATAGCTCAGCTGGTTAGAGCACATCACTCATAATGATGGGGTCCCAGGTTCAAATCCCGGTGTAGCCACCATATTTTAAAACCCGGTTTTATACCGGGTTTTTTTATGCCTGAAATTCGCAACAGTTCTTTGTAAGCGCCTTACTTTCTGAGCTAAAGGAAAGAGGAGGGATAAGATGTTGACCGATTTGATTGCAAACTCTTCCGTCTAACGAAACAAAAAAACTCCCTCGAATGATTGCGGTTTATGGGGAGCTTCTGGGGGAGGTTAATGAATTATTTTTGGAAATTGTTTAAAAAAACGTTGGGGCAGCTGCCCCAGTCATTTTATTGTGCTATTTATCGAATGAAGGTTTAATATGCGATAGGTATTCAATATTTTGAGGAAGTTTTAAGTGTTATTTTGGATAGGTGTTTTATTTACACTAACTGTTCCCTTTATTTTAAGTATATGCTTTGAAAGTGTGTCGGCCGGTTGGCTTTCAGCTGCATGCGGAGCTTTTGTTGTTTTTGCTTCTAAACTTGAGAGAATCGCTGAACTGTCTCTTGGTCCAGTAAAAGCAAAGATGAGAGAAAAAATAGAAGAGGCTTCAGCTACTATAGAACAGCTCAGAAAGGTTTCTGTGACTATAGCAGAAGCAGAGCTTACTAATTTGATAGCAACAGCTTTTATGGGAAATATGACGCTTGAGAAAAAGCTAGAAATTCATGATAAAGTCATTGATGAATTGAAAAATATTAATGTGTCAGATGAACAAATTTCCACTGCGGAAGAGTCGTGGAAAAAAGGTATTACTGTTATCTATCATAGGGCTATAAGAAACGCCTTAGAAGAAAGACCTCACCCAAGTATTGTTAACGCAGAAATTTCTGATTCTCAAAAGAATGCTGGCAGGGAGTTACAAGATCTATTGGATTTTGATAATTGGCTTCCTCCAACACCATATCAAATTAGAAAACTTTTGGAAAAGCATGGTATAAGCTCTAGCGCAGCAGAAGTGTGGATTGATGATTATGAACACTTTCTGAAAACTAATGAAATCAGGAATAGGGAAGAGTTTGTGAGGCAATAAAAACGGGTGGTGTTTCATCTAGCTAATATTAATGGTGGTCAATGTGGAAGACTTTTTGTTAAAAAACTCAAGTGCGATTTTTGCTCTTTCCGGTGCGATTCTTGGTTCATTGCTTACAGGTCTTATTGGTTATGTTTCTATAACAAAACAAACAAAACTACGCCTAGTCGAGAAAGTATTAGATAGGAAGACAGAAGCCCATGAAGAATTAATCAACTTTATTGGTGTAATGAGAACGACAGTTCAACTAGGCGGGGTAACAGATGGTGGTGAGCTTAAAAGATGTCCTCTAGCCCTCTTTAGTAGAAAAAACTTTGGAGACTTCTTATCAGAATTTTCTAGAGTTCAAAACCTATTTGACAGGTGGTTATCTTCTGACATAAAGCGAGAAATAAGCTTATTTATGGATTATTTAGTGCATTTGAATGAGTACTCAGGAAATGCATCAGATGACGCCCTTCAAGTAGTCGGCGTGATTATAAAAAATGATTTTTTTACATTTGCTGACGAATTGGATAGATACGCACATGTTTTTTTTAATAAAGATATGCTTAGTTTGAAATATAAAACGGATTCGGAGTGGAGTAAGCACTCTGTAGATGTTACTTATCAGAAACTGGCTGAAACACTGTTATTTAAGAATAAAAAGAAAATTTTAGATATTTTCAACGCGTCTTAAAAAGAAGGTGTAGCTAAATATGAGTTATTGAGTAGCAAAGATGTTTTTATATTTTTGTCTGTGGATTTTAATTTGTTCTTTAAAGGAATTCTATGCAATTTATAAACCCTCATTCTGTTAATTATTGGCTGTCTATTTTAAAAAGAATGTCTACTTCTGGTCAATTTGACGGTGAAAAAGCTCCCGATTTTCTTAGGCCATTTCACTTGGTAACTCTTGCTTTAGCGATAAAAAAACATGGCATAGATGTGATTGACTTACCGGGTCAGATACAAAGCTATGCAACAAGAATGCATTTATGGGAAGCTGCCGGGTTAGAGCCCCCTTATCAAGTTAATGAGAATGATCGACGTTTCAGTTTGATTCCAGTTAGGTCGATTGAAGATGTCAAAGATATTGATGAGGTATCTAAGGCATTTGAGGTGATTGCAGCTCATCATTATGAAGACGGTTGTTCAAATGATTTTGGTACTGTAATTTCAGAGTTACTTGATAACTGTTATAGACATGCTGAAAGATCAGAAGATTTGTTTGGGCTGGCTTGTGTTCAAACATGGGAAGGTGGTAATAAAGGTCAGTTATGTATTGCCGATACAGGTATTGGTATTAGATGTGCTTTAGGTCAAAACGAAGACCTTTTGGAAAGGTTAAATTACGATAATGCATGTCAAATGGCAACGGAATTTGGTGTGTCAGGAAAGTTAGGTAAAGGGCATTCCGGTTATGGTTTAGCTTTAGCAAAAGGGGTTATTGATTTAAATTGTGGTAAATTATTGGTGATTTCTGGCGATGAAGGGTTTGAATCATGTGCTGGCGTTTCTCGTACATTTGGTTTAAAATCTAGATGGGATGGCACAGTTGTAATTCTAGAATGGAATCTTGACCAACCTCTTGATTCTCTGCCTGTTTATGAATCTTGGCCTTCGGAGGAAGATGATGAATACGATGACATGTTTTAAGGTTGTTTTCCCTGAAGTTTTTCCTCAATTAGCTTCTCGTGAAGCAGGAGAGGAAGCTCGCAGGTTTTTAAGAAAAAAAATGAAAGAACACGAGTGTTTAGTTTTTGATTTAGCAAATAAGAACTTGACTCCTTCATTTGTTGATTCCAGCTTGGCTGTGTTGATGAGTGAAGTTGGTTATGACGTGTTCAAACAGAAAGTTAAGTTTGATAATGCAAATGAAACAACCAAAATCCTGATTAAAAAAACCTTTTCTGAAAGAAAAAAGTGATTTTAAGAAAATATTGAATTTATATAGCCCGCATTTGCGGGCTTTTTTATTTTTTTAATTAGGGAGCAAAAATATTTTTGGCGGTATTTATTACGGTATTAGCTGTAGATAAGTATAGAAAATAAAACAAAGAGGTAGACGTTTGTCTTGAATTACGGTGTAGCCACCATATTTTAAAACCCGGTTTTATACCGGGTTTTTTTGTTTATAAAATAAATAAAATGGACTTTTTTACTTATTCCGATTAAATTACCCGTTACGCACATTTATAGAAAGTCATAATAATAAAATAAAATTTTTGGGGTGGAGACTTGATATTAAATTGGGATGAATTTACTCGTCGTTTTGTGCTTGTGGCTGTCGTTGTGCTCCTGTCTTCGGTGTTTTTCTTAAACACATTTTTCAATTCACAAATTACGTTAGCCGAAAAAAATGAAATTAATCAGTATGAAGGTTATCTGCATGAAACCATCGGTAATTTAGTACGTCAAAAACAAGCGACAACGCAAGTGTTGGCGATTGCACTTTCCAATTCGATGGATTTTCGAACTGTCCTAAAAACACGCCCTGCTGACTTGCATCAGAGACTCAAAAAATTTACAGATGAACTGGCTTTACACACGGATTATAAGTCGATTTGGATTCAAGTTATTGATACCAAAGGGGTGAGTATTGGTCGAAGCTGGACAAAAGCTTCGGGTGATAATTTATCGATGATCCGTAAAGACATTGCTGATGTTTTGCGTAACCCAAGAAAAATCAATAATTTTAGTGTGGGGAAGTTCTCGCTGACATTTAAATCACTCGCCCCCATTTTTGACCGTAACGGTAAATTATTGGGAATTTTGGATGTTATTTCTCAAGTCGATTCTATTGACAGAGACTTACAGTCTGGCAGCGGTGTTGAGTCAGTAGTTTTGGTAGATAAACGATACAAAAATCAGCTCACTAAGGCTCGTACTGGGCAATTTATAGGTGGTTATTATGTGGCCAATGCGGGTGTGCCAAATAGCATTTTGCAACTGATTTCGAATTATGGTGCTGATAAGATCTTTCACTCAAAGAACCATGAAGTTATTGATGGCAAGCTAGTGATTGCGACACCATTAAAGAATATTCTGGGTGAAAAGATAGCGGTTTGGGTTAGCTTTAAGCCGATGCAAGTTATTGATTTGACGAATACCCATCAGTTGTATAAAAACTACACATTGGCAATGGCAGGGACCGTATTATTTTTATTGCTCTCGATGTTGTTGTTTTACTTTAAGAAAAAGTCTGATCTTGAACGCCACTTTTTTTACCAAATTTTCGATGAGTCTTCCGAAATTATTTATGTAACCGATCGTCACAAAGTTGTTCAAGCTAATAGACAGTTTTTTAACCTATTTGAAGATGTTAACTCCGTAGAAGCCTTTAATGATCAATATGATTGTTTGAGTAGCATTCTAATCGAAGAGGAAGGTTATTTAACTCGTTATGTTGATGGTATTGTGTGGTATGAATATTTGTTGCAGGACGACCACAAGACTTTGTTGGCAAAGTTGGAAACCAAAGATGGTGTTAGAACATTCAAGGTGAAGGTCAACTCGATTAATAATCGTATTGGAAGTGACTATGTTAGTGTGTTGCTGACAGATATCACTGAAGAGGTTCATTATAAAGAAGAGTTGGAGCACTTGATTATTCATGATGAGTTAACGGGTGTTTATAATCGACATTACTTTAATGAGGCTTTGGAAGAAGAAATTAAGCGCGCACACCGTTATCAAGTACCTTTTTCGATGATTTCTTTTGATGTTGATCATTTCAAAAGTGTTAATGATGATTTTGGTCATGATATTGGAGACAATGTATTGATTCGTTTAACGAAAGAGGTTGCTCGCAGCTTAAGAGATACAGATAAGTTGTGTCGTGTTGGTGGTGAAGAGTTCTGTATTTTAATGCCAGAAACTGACCTGGAAGATGCCACTGTAACTGCTGAACGTTTAAGAAAATCAGTCCAAGAAATTCCTTATTCTGATGTACCTAGAGCGGTAACGGTCAGTTTAGGGGTCACTAAGTTAAACCGTTGGGATAATGCCTCTACGCTGTACAAACGTTCGGACATTGCTTTGTATCAAGCAAAAGGTAATGGCCGAAACCGTGTTGAAGTTATTTCCAGCTAGACTTACATCTTTTTCATAATGCCTTGTGCCTGCCTATTAGGCTTTTCTTCAGCAATCTGTTAGCATACGCCTGATTCTTTAGGGACATTATTTGCATGAGTATTTTACCAAATCACTATCTTTATACTGATACCCATCTTTGGTTGTGGGTGGATGAAGAAGGGTACGTAACAATCGGTTTGACTGATTTTGCACAAGAGACTTTAGGCGATGTTATCGAGGTCTTTTTGCCGGAAGAGGGGTGTGAAGTTACCCAAGCTTCTGCATTGATGTCTTTGGCGGCAGAGCGCAATCACTTTGAGGTTTTTGCGCCTTTTAGTGGCGAAGTGGTTGAAATCAATGAAGAGCTTCTAGAGTCTCCTGGGCTAATCAATTATGAACCCTATGATGGTGGTTGGCTTATTAAAATGGCGCCTTCCGATAAAAATGAACTTGAAGAATTTTTATCTGATGAAGAATATGCGCGTTTAATTGACTACAGCTAATACATACCCCTCCACTTTTCTCTTCTAAACAAATTATTTCGTAGGAAAAAAATAATGAGCTCACCAGTTGAACGCCCAGTATTAAAGTTGAAGAAAAACGAAGAACGTCGTTTAAAACAAGGCCACCTGTGGATTTACAGCAATGAAGTAGATACACAAGCGTCGCCTTTAAAGTCATTTGAACCTGGGCAAACGGTAACGGTTGAAGCGTCTAATGGCAAAGCTATTGGAGTGGCTTATGTAAACCCGAATACTTTGATTTGTGGGCGACTGCTTAGCCGTTCATCAAAAGTGGTGTTTAACCAAGCATTTCTAAAGAAGCGTATTCAAGCTGCTCTAGCCTTGCGAGAGCTGAATTTTGATGCACCTTACTATCGCCTAGTCTTTGGAGAGTCAGATGGTTTGCCAGGTTTGGTAATTGACCGATTCGGTGATGTTTTTGTTGCGCAAATCACAACAGCAGGCATGGAAGTTGTAAAAGATGAAATAACGTTAACAATTGAAAATCTTTTTCATCCACAAGCATTGGTCTACCGAAATGATTCACCAAGCCGTGAATTAGAAGGTTTGACCCTTTATGAAGAAACTGCATTGGGTTCTTTGCCTGAAAGTATTGAGATTGAAGAAAATGGCGCACGGTTTGATATCCCTGTGACGACAGGTCAGAAAACCGGCTGGTTCTATGACCATCGCATGGCAAGAAAACGAATGCAGTCTCTTGTTAAAGGTAAACGTGTGTTGGATGTCTTTAGTTATCTTGGCGGCTGGGGAATTGAAGCTGCGATTGCGGGAGCAACAGAAATTGTTTGTGTAGATGCATCATCTGCGGCATTAGACGGTGTTGAAAAAAATGCAGCGTTAAATGGTGTTGCTGACAAACTGACGACTTACGAAGGCAATGCGTTTGATGTCTTAAAAATGCTTGCTAGTGAAGCACAAAAATTTGACGTGGTGATTGTTGATCCACCAGCCTTTGTGAAACGTAAGAAAGACTTAAAATCAGGTTCGGATGGTTATCGTCGCATAAATGAATTAGCGATGCGTCTTGTTGAAAATGAAGGGGTTTTGATCTCTGCTTCGTGCTCACATCATATGTCTCGAGATGGTTTGTTAAACCAGGTACTAACCGCGTCTCGTCATATTGATCGACAATTGCAAATGTTTGATCAAGGGCATCAAGGACCAGATCATCCTATTCATCCTGCTATTGCGGAAACAGAATATTTAAAAACCTTCTTCTTCAAAGTGAGCAAAAGTTGGTAAAGTAGTTAAAAGGATCTTTGTACGAGTACAGCTTGTTCCAAGGTTTTAAAAGCGGTTCCCGTTTTGGAATGGATACTTAGCAAATGAATAGCCACGCACACCATTTAGCATCAGATTTGATGTTGAAAAAAATCATGCAAAACTGCTTCTGGGATGAAGAAGAGCAGCAGTTGTGGGTGGATTGCAGAAAAATTTTACCTGAGCATGGTGTGTTGGCGATTCCTAGTTGGGATAAAATGATGCTGAGTTCTGACTCTATTCCAGAATATCCACGGCATTTCTCTTTGTTAGCACCGTCTGCCCACCCTCAACTCTCTGCTTGGCAGAAACAGATTCCTTCTTGGGTTAAAGAAAGTTGTGCGCTATTTCCTTCTTATCAGCTCAAGCTTTTACATTATGTTGGGCGTTATCCGCAGCTACTTGAGTTGCTCGACCACTCTCCGGTGTTGGCTTGGCGTTTGGTGAGCTCTCATTTATCTGAGAGCGATATTGTGTCTATGTTGAATGACAAGCGTACTCAGTTGGTTGAGCAGGTAGGTTGGCCGGGCAAGGTCGAGACATTCCGTTTCTTGAAAAAATTGCGTTTGAGACAGGTGAATGAACAAATTGCTGAACAAGTTGATGTTTGTTTGTTGGATGAAAAACGTTTAGATGCTTTGCAGGCGTTACCGAGAGTCAATTCAATGGCGTTGTCTCTGGCTGCGCGTTTCCCGGATATGATCGGTTGTCGTTTGCACTTGGCTTTGGCTTCTATGCCTTGTCGCCCTATGCAATGCCAAAGCATGGTGGCTTTACTTGAAGATGCCTATCAATTGGCCGATTACCTGCAACTGCCGAAAAGTGAAGTTGATAAGATCGCGAACACACGCTATTTGGTTGAGGTCGAGCAGCTTTACCAAAGTTGGCTGAAAACCCTGATGCAAGATGAGCCGTTACCGACATTAACATTATCGGACACACCGCAACAATTGGTTTCAAAAGAAGAGTGGTTGGCATTAACTGAACAGCAAGGGCACGCTTGGGTTGTGGATTGGTCAGATAAAGTGAGCGAGCAAGACGCAGAGTTCTCGCTTTATGCCTTTACGCTTGAGGATGAAGTGGTCGGCTTTTTGTTTAATGAGCAAAGCAAGGAGGTTGTTTGCGTACGTCAGTTGCAAAATGCATTGCCAACATCTGAGCAGTTGGGCCGTATCCATCTCTGGGCAACTTTAAAATAACCACATTGAAATTGAGTTGATTAAAATCTGCCAGGCTGGCCTATCTGTGATTACCCAGCCTGGCAGATTTTTGTGTTTTAAGGCAGTAGCTTTTCCGTTCCCATTAGGTCTTCGTAAGTCTCACGAGGACGAATTTCGAAGGCCTTGTCGCCATCAACCATGATTTCCGCTGCACGAGGGCGTGTATTGTAATTAGAGCTCATGGTGAAGCCATAGGCTCCAGAAGACATCACTGCTAAGTAATCGCCTGCTTTTAAATTCAGTGTGCGGTTTTTGCCAAGAAAATCTCCAGTTTCACAAACCGGGCCTACCAAGTCCCAGCTGCAATCTTCGCCGTCCGTTCTAGGTGTGACCGCTTGGATATGATGGTGAGATTGATAAAGTGCCGGGCGAATCAAGTCATTCATGGCAGCATCGATAATGGCAAAGTTTTTGTGGTCAGTCGGTTTTAGGTATTCCACTTCTGTTAGCAATACGCCAGCGTTACCGGCGATGGCACGGCCGGGTTCGATAATGATTTCAATGCTTGAGTCATTCAATTTCGTCAGCAAAGCCTGAATGTAGGTTGCGATTTCTGGTGGTTGTTCATCGGTGTATTGAATCCCTAGTCCGCCGCCTAAGTCTAGGTGGTGGATTTCGATACCTTGTGCAGCCAAGTCGGATTTTAGTTGCAGAACGCGCTCCAGCGCATCGACAAAAGGCGCGACTTCAGTCAACTGAGAACCGATGTGGCAATCAATCCCTTGAATGGAAATGTGCGATAGCGACTGCGCTTTGGCATACAGAGCAGGTGCAGTATTGATATCGACACCGAATTTATTGTCTTTCAAGCCTGTAGAAATGTAAGGGTGGGTTTTTGCATCAACATCTGGGTTGACGCGCACGGAAATCGATGCGATTTTGTCCATGGATGCTGCCACTTCTTGAATACGATCCAGTTCAGCGTGGGATTCTATGTTGAAACAACGAATGCCTACTTCCAAAGCACGACGGATTTCGGAATGCTTTTTGGACACGCCGGAGAACACAACTTTTTTTGCGTCGCCACCAGCTTTGAGCACACGCTCTAATTCACCTTGTGACACGATATCAAAACCGGAGCCCAGTTTCGCCAGCACGTTTAATACTGCCAGGTTTGAGTTGGTTTTCACCGAATAGCAAACTAGGTGAGGTTGTGTGCCGAAGGCTTCATCAAACTCACGCCAGCTTGTTTCAAATGCTTTGCGAGAATAGACATACAGTGGCGTACCATAGTTATGTGCCAGCTCGGCTAATGCAACTTCTTCTGCGTGAAGTGCGTTATTGCGATATTGGAAGGCTTGAAAGCTCATAAAAATTCCTGTGTTATTTGTTCGACGTGTCTTCAGTCGGCGTATCAGTTTCGGCTGCTTTTTGTGCACGTTCCTCTCTTGCTTTGAGTATGGCGTCGCGCTCAGCTTTTTCTTTTTTCATTTGTGTTTTTTGAGCATCCGTCGGAATATAAAGCGGAGCTTTCCGCCCGCAGCCACTTATGCTCACAGCAACGGAAACGCCAACCAAAAGTACCCAAAGTCGTATCGACTGAGTCAGAAAAAAACGACCATTGTGCGAAGAATGTTTCATAGTGTTTACGTGTTGCGCCGTTAACTGTTTTAAAATGGGAGTTATTTTAGCAAATAACCCAGAAAACTTATCAGGAACTTATAAGAAACCAATTAAGAAATAACTGGGCTCTTTGAAGTGTTTTTCCTGATTTATCAAAGAGATTTTTATGTTGAATACCTATTCTGATACTGTTGCGCCAATTGTTGTAGAAGTAGGGAGTAAGGCTCCAGAAGCGTGTGTGATTTGGTTGCACGGTTTGGGGGCGGATGGGCATGACTTTGAAGGAGTGTTGCCTCAGTTGGACTTGCCAGAAGAGGCAGCGATTCGCTTTGTATTCCCAACAGCGCCTGTGCAGCCGGTGACCGTTAATATGGGGAGTCCAATGACGGCTTGGTATGATATTAGTCATCCCAATTTACTGATAGAGACTGATTGGCAGGGGATTGAACAAAGTGTGGCCAGCGTGCATCGTATGATTGATGAACAGTTGGCAAAGGGAATCCCCCATGAAAAGATTTTATTGGCGGGTTTCTCTCAAGGTGGTGTGGTTGCTTTGTATGCCGCTTTAACTTTTCCAGCGCGTTTAGCGGGAGTCATGGCTTTGTCTACTTATTTCCCCGATCCAAAAGATGGCCCCGACGTTTTGCAGTATAAAAACGCAAACACATTGCCAGTTTTTTATGCGCATGGTGAGGTTGATCCTATTTGCCCACTTAGTGCAGCGGAGGCTTCGAGAAAAACACTGGAAGAATTAGGCTTGGATGTTGAATGGAATACTTACCCTATGGCGCATCAAGTTTGCTATGAGGAGTTAAGGCAGCTTAGTTTGTTTTTAAGAAAGGTAGTTATTTAACCCGAGTGTTTGCATAGACACCCAGCCTGGCAGATTTTGTATTTTTTTGTGTAAAAATAAGAATTGGAAGCATTTGGACTTGTTCTTAACTGCCGATACAGGGTTAAATAGAAACTAGTAAGTTTTACTTAGGTGGTGTATGGCTAATAGTAGACGTTTTTTTCGGTACGATGTTGATATACCTATCTACTTTGAAAAAGTGGAAGAGTTCGATATTTTAAACCCGGTCAGTCGCTCGCAACTGATGTCTGAGGCGGAAGAAAATCATTTATCGAATTTAGATGATCAAATTAACAGCTACCTAGAAAAAATATTTGGTGTTGAATCAAACGTATTACAAATTTTTCACGTCTTGAATCATCGTATAGATTTTATGGCTTGGTTGTTGGATAAATTAATTTCAAATAAAGATCCTTCGAGTCAATCAGAATATAAGTTTCGTATCCGCGAAAATAAAAAACTTCATTTCCCTGTTATTAAAGAAACATCAAAGGTTAAAACCTTGATTGAAGGGATGAACGTATGTATTAATGTGCATATTGCGGAGCTTTTAGAGTCAGTTCAAAACAATATTGAAGGCAAGATTTTTCTTTTCCCTAGGAAAGTACAGCCCTTGTTTGATCCTAAGTTGTTTGTTACCAATCTCGATACTTTAAGTGAGCAAGGTGTTGCAGCCGCAAAAGTTTTTCTGATTATTATCGAAAAATTGCATCTTTTAGAAACTGTGTTTATCCGTTTAAAAGAAAGCCGTGAAATAATCTCCGATCCAGACAATTGGCCGGTTCGTCATGTCAACTTGTCCGCAGGGGGCTTTCGAGCTAAAACGGATGACGAGTTTCCGAGATTTTCGGTGTTGGATGTTTTTATGCATTTAAAGCACGATATTTTAATCTGTCGAGGTAAGCTCGTAGCTTGTCGCCCTGTAAAGCGAGTAAATGAAGATGAGCCAAAGAATGATTTACTGGTTGAGTTCGACTTTTTGAGCTTGGAGAACGCGCAGAAAATTACCTATTTTATCCAGTATACTGAGCTTCAGCATGCTATGGAATTAGATTTAGCGCTCGTTTAACTTTATTGATGCTGACTTTTTTTGCGGTTTTGTTGTGCGAGAGCGATTTTTACGCGATTGATTTCAACGAGTTTACGTAACCATTCTTCGAAATACATGTAGCGGTTTTCAGAACGTTTTAGCAACTCACTAATGGTTATTCCTGGTTCATTCATAGCCAACCCAATGGCCTTTAACAGCAATTTAATATGCTCAGTTTTCATCCCTGGAAAGAGCTCAAAATAGGTTACTTTTGTTAGGATGACAGCATCGAGGGCTTTAAACCATTGTGCTGTTGTTAGTTGGAAGCGTTGAGTGAGTTCAGGATAGGGGCCTTCTTTACGCATCTCGATGAGTTGTTTTAATCGATAGTATTGCAGTAAGTCTGCCGCAGCGGGTCTAAGCATGTTGGGCAAGGTATCAAGAAACCCCGTTTCCATAGAATGGTTAGTACCTGGCATTTAATTCCCTTTAAAACTCATAGCTAAGACATTCATCAAGTTCGAACTGTTGAATCTTGTGCTGCAAAAAATCTTGATCTTTTCCATTAGGAAAGTCGAAGTTTACAGCGATACGTTCTTTATACTGATCATTAATACTGCGAATGTCGACGACAGTACCATCAAATTTTAACGTACGCTTTTCTTCAGGAAAATAAAAGAATACATCAACCCGTTCAAAGTCTTTAAAGCGTTTGGTAAATAACATGGCCAGGCCGCAAGCACTTATATTTCCCTGTACAGAAGGCCATTGCTCTGGAAAGGTTCGAAGAACATTGTCATCGTTCATTTGACGATAAGCTTCCAAGTAAGTTCCCATGAAACCACAAAGTGCAGCAATCGATTGCACCAAAGGAATTTTCTCAAATTGTTCTTTTTGGAAATGTTCTAAAATTTCATCTATTTTGAAGTTATAAGGTAAGTGTTGTTCAGCTTCAAAGTGCTGGTCCGTTGAGTTTTCAATGCTGTTTACCATAGCCTTGAGAAAGACTAGGTACTTTGCTTCAATATGTTTGAAGTAGGTATAGGTTTTAGGTGAGGAATCTTTTAGTGCATTGATTTTGGTAAAACCGAGTTTTCTTTGCTCTAGGGATAACCAGGTAGGTGGGTCTAAACGCGGGTTAATCCCTTTTGACATTTTTTCAGAGCTTTGTCCGAAGAATTCAATGCAGGCGATAACTTCCATAAAGAGTTCGGTTACCAGAACTTTTTGATCTTGTACTCGCTCAAGCCAATAAAGGGTGTCGCGTTTTTGTTGCGCGATCAGTTTTTTAATAGTAGGAGGGAAGTAGTCAATTCCGGTTGCATAAATTTCTCGGTCTTTAATGGGAGAGCTTGGCGCAATAAATACTCTAACCGGCATGTCTAAGCGGAAGTACCGACGAGAATTATGTTTTAAAAACCAAGTTTTCATGCAGTGAGTTAGCTCTCAAGTTAAACAACTTTTTGACTTAAGCAATAAGTATGCAAAATTTCTCTTTATTCAAGCATGTATTAGTAATGCTTTCAAATGGATGTTTGAAGTTTTATTTCTTTTTTACACGGTAAATTGCGACTTCACCTAAAAGATTAGGGGCAAGCTTCATTAATACGCTTGATTCATGATAACGGTTGACCACAGCTCTATCAACGACTTGGATGTGTTTTTCTGCACATAAGTCTTCAAAGTCTTTAAAAGTACACAAGTGAATATTCGGCGTATCGTACCAAGTGTTAGGCAAAGCATCGTTTTGAGGCATGCGGCCTCCCCAAAGCAATTGAGCACGGTTTTTCCAGTGACCAAAGTTTGGAAAGGTGATGATGCTTTCTTTTCCTACTGTTAGCATTTTTTCCAATAAAATATCGGGACGCCTAACAACTTGCAGTGCTTGGGTCATAATGACATAGTCAAATGAATCTTCATCAAAGTAGACATCTATATCATGGCTGTTGAGGTTGCTTTGAATAACATTAATGCCTGCAGCAATTGCCTGGATGTTTTTTTGTGGATCTATTTCCATGCCGTAACCAGTCGTGTTGCGAGAAGCCTTTAAATAACTCAACAGCTGCCCATCTCCGCAACCTAAGTCGAGCACGCGTGAATCAGGACTTATCCACTTAGAAATTAAGTTAAATTCAGGGGATAGTTCAGTATCAAACATGCTGACTCTCCTCTGGAACAGGTGCAATATCTCTACATACTACTTGATTTAGATAAGCTCTGAAAACATTCTCATAATGAGGGTTGGGCAGTAAGAAAGCATCGTGACCGTGCTTAGATTCAATTTCTGCATAGCTGACATCGGCATCGTTATCTAATAAAGCTTTAACAATCTCATGAGAGCGTTCTGGTGCGAAGCGCCAATCAGTCGTAAAAGAAATAACTAAAAACTTTGCTTTAGCGTGAGAGAGCGCTTTGGTTAGGTCGTTGTCATACTCTGAGGCTGGGTCAAAATAGTCTAGTGCTTTCGTCATTAGCAAGTAGGTATTAGCGTCAAAGTTTTGCTTGGTGGCAAACTTTTCACCTTGATAGCGTAAGTAGCTCTCTACTTGGAATTCAACTTCGTAGTTATAATTCAGCTTGCCTTCTCGCAGTTCGCGTCCAAACTTGGTGCCCATCAAGTCATCTGATAAATAGGTTAAGTGTCCTAACATTCTGGCTAAGGCTAAACCACGTTTTGGTGTGGTATTCTTTTCGATAAAACGCCCATCTAGAAAGTCTGGATCAGTCATGATTGCGCGGCGCGCCACTTCGTTAAAGGCGATGTTTTGAGCGGAAAGTTTGGGGGCGGATGCGATGACAACAGCATGTTTTATTTTGTCTGGATAGTCGATAGCCCACTGCATGACTTGCATGCCGCCCATAGAACCACCGATGATCGCTGCCCAAGCTTCAATCTTTAGATATTTACGTAACTCATTTTGGCTATTAACCCAGTCTTTACAGGTAACAATTGGAAAATCAGGACCATAAACCTGTCCAGTTTCTGGATTGATCGAAGTTGGGCCGGATGAACCATGGCAACCGCCAAGGTTGTTCGAACAAACGACAAAAAACCTATCGGTATCAATAACTTTACCAGGGCCAATGTAGCTATCCCACCAGCCAGCGTCTTTGTCACCTTCGTGAAAACCAGCTACATGCTGATGTCCACTCAGTGCATGACAAATTAAGATGGCATTAGAGTGATCATCGTTCAGCTCGCCATAGGTTTCGAAAGCAAGGTCGTATTCAGGTAATACTGAACCGCACACCATGTTTAAAGGTGTGGAAATATGCAAAGTTTGAGAGTGAACAATACCGACCGAATTCATGTGCGCTATTTTACTCGATTCGCCATGCGCATTAAACAACTAATCCTTGTCCAAGCTGTGCAATAGAACCGACAACGACAATTTGAATGAGCTTGATAACTAAAATCGCCACGATAGGAGAAAGATCCAGTCCACTTATTGGAGGAACGACTTTTTGGAAGGGGCGAAGAATGGGTTCTGCCAGTTGATAAAAAATCGCTACATTCGGATTGTAACCATGCACTATCCAGCTAAGAACAGCTTGAATAATGATAATCCAAAACATCATATCAAGCAGTTGGTTTAGGATTTCGGTAATGCTATAAATAGTAATAAGTAGGAGGCTAAAGTTTTGTCCTGCTAACCAGCCTAATAAGTAGGCTGATATGGCTTCGATAACTAGAGCCGTTAGGAGTGCACTCCAATCCCATCGCCCTCGAACAGCTAGTAATTTGTTGATGGGCGCACAAAGAGGGTTGGTTACTTTTGCAATGAAGGTAACAATAGGGTGGCGCCAGTCAACATGTGCAGCTCTAAGCATAAATCGCAGGATGAGTAGAAAGACGATCAATCCTGCGGCGAACTGAATTAAGAATAATCCGCCCTGACTTAGTGGTGACATAATTTTCTCCGTGTACGCGTTTTGCTAATACGTGTGTTTATCGTTGTTCTAGTTTTTTATTTGGGGGGCAGTCTGAAAGTTCGTCCGCCAGCGTTTCTGCACGAAGTTTAGCACACATCATAGCCTCTGCAATAATGTCCTGAAGATGATTGCTTTCAAATGATTGTATAGCCTTTTCGGTGGTGCCATTTGGTGAGGTAACATTTTGTCTTAACTGTGCACAGTCATCCGTGCTTTCAAGAGCCATTTTTGCAGCGCCAAATGCGGTTTGAATGGTTAAAATACGAGCAGTTTGTTCACTTAGCCCCATACCTTGAGCGGCTTGTTCCATTGCTTCCATAAACAAGAAAAAGTAGGCTGGTCCAGAGCCGGATACAGCGGTAACCGTGTCTAAGTCACTTTCGGTATTGACCCAAACGGTGATACCAACAGCGCGAAGAATGTTTTCAGCCTGGTTTTTTTGTTCAGAAGAGACAAACTCGTTTGCATAAAGACCGGTTGCACCGCTTTGAATCATGGAGGGAGTGTTTGGCATAGTGCGGACAACGGCTATATCGCCGCCTAGCCAGCGAGTAATGTCGGTAGAGCGAATGCCAGCAGCTATTGAAATGAATAAGGGCTGTTTTTGTTGTGCGGCATCACGTGTTTCTTCACAAACACTTTGCAATATTTGAGGTTTAACCGCTAATACAATGATGTCCGATTCTGCAACAGCCGTCGTGTTGTCTTCTAAACAGCCTATGCCGAGTGTTTGGGATATGGATTGTCTTTTGGCTTCACTTGGATCCGTAGCAATAATGTTGCTGGCTGGGAATCCACTGGCTAAAAGCCCTTTAATAAGGCTTAAGGCCATATTTCCCGAACCGATAAATCCAATTTTGATGTTAGTGTTCATTTGCTAACCGCTCCCTATATGTATTTAGCGGTTAACACCGTACTCAATGGCACGTTTCTAAAACTCACCCCATTCGTCACCTTCACCTCTATTAGGGTTTGAAGGTGCTGGTGTTTGCAAGCTAATGTGATTTTGGCTGCTTGCAGAGGCTTGTTGGTGTGTTACCGCTACTTTAGACTTCTCAGTAGAGGATTTTACCGAATTTGCCTGCGCTGAAACAGTTTTTGTAGCAGGTTTTTATGGTGAAGTATGGTGAGTATCTATTCCTACATAGCATCTGCCATATTTCCTAAGCGATCTGCAGTTTCGACAGACTCTTCAGTTAATGCCGAGTTTTGCTGTACTGTGACATCGATATTCGTGATGGACATCGGTCATGCAAGCCCATCTAGTGGGTTATATGGTTTTGCAGTTCATCATATAAATGGTGTTTTGTACATCATTTTACTAGGTATTTGGGTGTTAGCAAAAGCAGGGCTTAGGGCAAAATTAAGCTGAAAAATCTAAGGTATTGTTGTTTGAAGTGAAAGTGTATCTTTAGAAAAGATGAAAATTTAGAGTAAGGTTTTATGCTGTAAATTATGAGGTCAAAAGCCTTATTTAAAGACTTTTGACCAACGGCAATAGATGATATAAGAATGTTTTTAAAACTCCCCCCACTCATCATTTTGATTAATTTCAGATTTGTAGGGCTTTGGTGTTTGCACGCTAGATTTTGGTTGCTCAGTCAATGAGCCCGGAAGTTTTTCTGTGCCATGCTTTGATGTAGCAGGTGAGCTAGAATCAATAGATTTCATGTTTGACTGTGGTGCGCTATGCTCCACACTTGCACCCCCCATAGCAATGTCTTTTTCAAGCGCGGTGATTTTGTCAATGACATCTAAGCTCATGGCTTCGAGTTTATCCATTTCTAGATTGGCTTTTTCAATATCTCCAATATCAACTAAGTCTAAGACTGAACCGATAAATGCATGCAAGTCAGCATGTGCCTGTTCAAGAGAACTGTAGCTTGCAAGATGACTTACCGCTTTGCCCGGTCCATATAGAAAATGCCCTAGTGCGCATGCTCTACCATCTGCCGCAGTTTGACGGTCAAAGTCAATATCAACATGGTTGATATAAGCTCTGACTTTGACTCGCCATTGTCTATGTCCACGGCGAGCATTAGAGAAGTCGAATCCCATGGTTTCAGCAGGTGTATAAAGATGAGACATAAAGTCACCAATCGAAAATGCTGAAATCGTATGATCCATCGCTTCAGCCATATTGCCTAGTTGTTCTGACGTAGCAGTGGATTCTTCAACCAGAGCAGCATTTTGTTGTACTGCGCCATCAATATTGGTAATTGCCAAATTGACTTGATCAACGCCTTCAGATTGCTCATGGCTTGAAGCGGCAATCTCTTCAATAATATGATTTACTTTATGAATCGAATCTACAATTTCTGTTAGAGAGTCACCAGAGTTTTTGACGTTCTGTGTTCCTTCGGACACTTTTTGTACGGTATCTTCAATTAACTTACGGATGTCTTTGGCTGCGTCAGCGGATTTGCCAGCTAGACTTCGTACTTCTCCCGCAACTACTGCAAAGCCCCGTCCATGCTCTCCAGCTCTTGCCGCTTCAACAGCAGCGTTAAGTGCCAGTAGGTTGGTTTGGAAGGCAATATTGTCTATTAAGCCGATAATGTCATTGATTTTGTGGCTGGATGCATGGATTTGTTCCATTGCTTCGATGGCACTTTCCATTACGCTGACTCCGTTACCCGCTTGTCGAGCGCTATCTTTTGTGACTCTACTGGCTTCCATAGCATTGTCTGCATTTTGTTTGACTGTAGATGTCATCTGCTCCATGCTGGCAGCGGTTTCTTCAATAGAGGCAGCTTGCTGTTGCGTACGATCATTAAGTTCAATACTTGAATTACTGATTTCTAGTGCGCTCCCCTTGACGCTGTTGATGGCGTTTTTGGTCTGACCAATTAAAGATCCAAGGTTGTCTACGGCAACATTTAAAGCATCTTGTAGTAATGCAAAACGCCCATGTGCTTTGGTTTCGATATGGTGGTTTAATGTACCCTCTGCCATATCGGTAGCGACTTTGATTGCTTGATTAATTGGCGTTTCCAAAGCATCAATCAGTTCATTGATAGACTCACTTACCTCTCGGGTAACGCCTGATATTTTTGAAACATCTATTCTTTGGTCAAGAATACCGGACTTCATTAAATCAATGGTGTGCTTAACTTCTTGAATGATAATGACGTCTTGCGTGCGATCTACCCACTCGACAATGGTTCCTATACGTTCGCCAGTGCGATCATTCATCGCCATAACGTGTAATTCGAAACTAAGGCCGTTGATAGAAATGTTAGCTTTCATTTCATCCGTCATTTTGTCTAGCATGGCACGGTTATGTTCAGGATGTTTATGGAAAATGTCGATATTGGAGCCGATGAGTGTTTTGACATCAAAATTGGGGAATTCTGATTTGATTTGGTCATATTTCTCTTCAAAAAGACTTTTGAGTCGCTCATTCATATAGGTGATGTTGTAATTCTTATCAGCCATCATCACATTGCTATTGGTTTTGTCTAGAACCAATTGCATTTGACGTGCTTTATCAACCTGATAGGCAGCATCTTCGCAGCTTGCCATGTAAGCAAGAGAAACGGATTCCATGCTTTTAATTAATCTTGCCGAAGAGGATTTTGGGTTAATGTTAGGTGAATTTAATATTTCCCCACTAGCGAGTTGTAGTAGTTGGTTCGTGAATTTGGCATAGTTACGTTCTTGTTTAAATCCAAACCAAATAAGTGAGATAAATAAGAAGGCTAGGCCAGAATATTCAAATGCGAAATGTGCGTCAAAAAACTTAGTAGCGAATATTGGAAGAAATCCAACTACTGCTATAGCAGGGAGAAGAATAGACAGTTTAATGCCGGCGAAAATATTGAATTTATTCCAGTTGATGCCGTAATGAATTTGGCCATAGTAAATATGCGCTTTTCCTGAAGCAATATCTTTGTAGGCTTGCGTTGCAGCACGTTTTTGCTCTTCATTTATGGCAGATCGAACGGACATGTAACCGGTAATTTTGCCATTTGAAAAAAGAGGTGTCGCCTGTGCAAGTACCCAATAAAATCCACCATTTTTGCGTCGGTTTTTTACCAGTTGAGTCCACGTTAGGCCTTCTTTGAGCGTTTTCCACAAATCCTTAAATACTGCTGGTGGAACATCGGGATGACGGATAATGTTGTGGGGTTGTCCTATCAGTTCGTTTCGAGTAAAGCCGCTAGCCGCTTCAAATGCATCGTTACATTCAATAATGTTGCCAGCTAAATCTGTTTTTGATACAAGGTGAATTCCTTGAGGGACTTGATATTCTTCATTAATTATTGGTTGGTTATTTCTCATATTTACTAACTAGCCTTTCTTAATGGGATAAAAGAATGATGTAACTAATTGATATAACTAATTGATAATTGAAGCGTTAATCATTATTGACTAATAACATCAGTTTTTATAGTGTTTTTTTAATTTATTCCATAAAAATTTTTTGTGTGTCAAGAAATAAACTATTGAATTTATCTTAAGTTTTTGAAAATGTGCCGATAACCCTTATATCAAATAATATGCGTTAGCATGGATGCTTGAATACCAAGTTAGGAGATGAGTCCAAAATTCGTACAGAGAAGTTGCGTGTTTCGGATGAAAAGGTGTTCTAAACTAAGAGGTCAATGACATGTCAAATTCCATCTTGCCTATAAATGAAAGGGCTGCAAATTTGTTGGCTGATAGCGCTCGTAACGCTTCAGTACTTCCAGATTTGCTAAAAAGTCGTCAAGAGAATGGAGATAACAATAATAAGGCAGGCGCGCCTAAGTCATCACAATTGGATAGTTTTTTACCATCCAAAGCATTGCAGCAAGCCAGTTACTCCGAACAAGCAAAAACTCAGTATTCTTATAGTAATACGATGACACTGAACTTAACCACGAAAGAAGGGGATAAAGTCAGTATCGATTTTCGTCAGCTATACTCAGAGTATAAAGCATATCAAAAACAACAAGGTACTGACTCAGGGCCACAAGGTTCTCGTGCTTTTGAAAGCACGAGTGCAATGGAATTGACTGCTTTTGACGAGCGCTTTGGTTTTTCTGTGAAAGGTGATTTGAATCAAGATGAGTTGAAAGCCATTCATAGTGTTTTCCAGCAAATTGATAAGTTAGCTAACCATTTCTTTAACGGAAATGTTGAGAAGGCTTTTCAAAAAGCTTCAGATCTGAATGTGGATTTTGGCCAATTACAGAGCGTAAGCCTAAACTTAACGCAAACTCAGTCTTATGTTGCAAGTTATCAGAAAGCTGCGGCTTACCAAAACCAAACAGCTTCTCAGGCGGATGCTTCTTCAGCGGCGAGTAAAGATGGCGTTTCTGTAGCTGCATTGCCTGAGCATTTGCAAAACATGCAAAAAGCGATTGATACACTTAGCTCTCATTTTAAAGATGCGCGTAAAGTTGCAGAACAATTGCTTTCTAATGTAGTAGCCTCGCGTTTTCCTGAGGAAGGTACGCAGTCCGTTATTTTGCAAAGATTGCAGAAATTGCATGATGCCTTAGTGAATAGCGTACCTTTAAGTGAAACGACTTTGCAGCCAAGTGGCGTTGTAATTTCTTCAGCTCCAAGCAAAGCTGATCAAGCAACTAATACAAATACTGCAGATCAAACAACTAAGACAAGTACAGTGGATCAAACAAGTAATACAAATGCTACAGACCAAACAAGCAATGTGAGTGGCGCAACGAGCACGAATAATACTTCGTCAGTTGAGACAACAACGCCTTTGGTGAACGCTTAAGTTTTAACTTTTCTGCAATACTGATCTCTTATATTAAAATCAGCCAGGCTGGGTATTAACTCTGCCTGGTTTTTTTATGCGTTATTTTTAACTTCGCGTGCGCCAAATATATCGGTACCAATTCGTACAATCGTAGCACCTTCTAAAATAGCAGCTTCCAGATCAGAGGACATACCCATTGATAAGGTATCTAAGTTTTGTTCCGGTAGTTGTAGTTGAAGGGTTTCAAGTAACTCTCGCATTTTACGAAAGGGTCTGCGTTGCGTTTCTAAAGTATCATGGTGTGCTGGAATCGCCATCAACCCTCTTAGTGCTAAATTCGGCAATTCGGCAATTTCCGCTGCGACTGAAATGACTTCGTCAGGCGTGAAGCCAGACTTACTTTCTTCGGCATCCACATTCACTTCGAGTAGTATTTTCAATGGTGGTAAATTTGTCGGGCGTTGATTACTTAAACGTTGTGCTATTTTCAGGCGGTCTACGCTGTGAACCCAATTGAAATGTTCGGCAATCGGCTTGGTTTTGTTTGACTGGATAGGGCCAATAAAATGCCAATCCAAATCTGGGCGCGCACTGATTTTTGTCAGAGCTTCTTGCAGATAGTTTTCGCCAAAGCTTTTTTGGCCGGCTTCAGCAAGGCAAATAATGTCTTCAATCGGTTTAGTTTTGCTGACAGCGAGTAGGGAAACCTTTTGGTCAGGATCTAACTTGCGGATATGGTTGAGTACCTTATGATAGCGTTCAAGTAATTCAGGGTTATCAATATTCATGTCAAACAACTCCGTTTTAGCCCGTTGGCTCTTTATAAGGACAGCTTATTTTCTAAATTCAAAAAATTCATTAGGGTGTCATTATACTAGGGTTAGAATGACAAGATTAGGGGATGAAAATAAAGTATGAAAAAAATACAATCCAGTGACGTCAGTTATCCTTATGACGAAAGGATGCCTCGTGAAGAGTACGAAGCAATTAAACAGTCATTACAAATTGAATTACTAAAGCTACAGAGTTGGGTAAAGCAAGAAGGTAAACGTATTGTTATCTTGTTTGAAGGCCGTGACGCTGCGGGGAAAGGTGGAACCATCAAACGTTTTATGGAACACCTAAACCCCCGTGGCGCGCGCGTGGTAGCATTGGATAAGCCGTCTGAAACAGAAGAGGGGCAATGGTATTTTCAGCGTTATATAGAACACCTGCCAACTGCTGGAGAAATCGTTTTATTTGACCGCTCTTGGTATAACCGAGCTGGGGTTGAAAGAGTGATGGGATTTTGTACGCCATTAGAGTACACCCAGTTTATGCATCAGGCACCGGAGTTTGAGCGTTTGATTGTGGCAGATGGTGTTACTTTGATTAAGCTTTGGTTTTCAGTCGGGCAAAAAGAGCAACTCAAGCGCTTTAAAGAACGTAAGCATGATCCGTTAAAACAATGGAAATTAAGCCCAATAGATTTGGCATCGCTTGATAGGTGGGATGATTACACACAAGCAAAAGAAGATATGTTTTTTTACACCAATACTACTGATGCGCCTTGGACGGTTGTGAAATCTAATGACAAAAAACGTGCTCGAATTGAAGCCATGCGTTTTGTGTTAGGTAAGTTTGAGTATGACGAAAAAAATGCAGAAATTGTCGGTGAAGTTGACCCACTGATTGTGAGTAGTGGGGAAGCAGTTTTTCAAGAAGATTGAGGAAGGGTAGATGCATTATAAGAGACACGCAACACAAGTGGTCACTCGATTTAAAAGAATGTTGGACCCAGAAGTGATTGAGAGTATGACCGAGGAACATTTTGATGAGCTGGAAATGTTGATCGCTGCTGCATTGGGTGTGGTGGAATCTCAATGTAAGAGTGATGCTGCAAAAATGGTTTCAGACTTAGCAAAGAGCTTAAAACACGAAGCGGGACGAGTTGACTCTCATTATTTGGATTTAGAAGATTATCTCAATGGAAAAGGTAAGGGGTGAGTTGAGCTAAGAAGTTTACATAAAAAAAGCCCTCAATATGCGAGAGGGCTAAACTAAGGAGGTGTAAACATGAAAATACATGTTTAGACAAAGCCTCAACCTTGTCATGGGTCTAATGTTAAACAATAATATTAGAGAGTGCTTATCCAATAGCGACAAGCGTTTAGCTTTTCGCAATATGGGCTCTAAAAACCCTTTAATGTCAGGTTTTATTAAGAATTGGTCAGAGGTTTATTCAGACTTCTGAAGTCAATTGTTGCCCAAGACGCATCAGGTTTCCAGTTTTGTAAAATGTCTTCGATACTACCGTCATAGCATCCCATTAATCCGTTTAAAGCACAGAGTCGATTCGGCACTTTCCAGTCTTCTAATAACGGACAAGCGCCAATGGCTTCCGGTGGTAAGCCTTCAAATAGAAACTTGGCAGGTTTAACGATAAACGGAAATGCATCCGTCGCTTCCAGTATGGCAATCAAATCATGTTGCTGAGCATTCATCTGAGCAAAGTGGAGTAAGTTGGCTATATTTTCGTTTTTGGCCAATAACAATATTGGATTTTCCGTTTGAGACGCATCCGCAACTTGTTTGGATAAAATCTGCCAGGCTGGGGTGTTTTGATTACCAGGTGGAGAAGTCGCTATCAGTGACTCCGCTGCATTATCCAGTGGCGCTAAAGATAGAAATTGTGCTTCATATTCTTTTTGCTGAAAGAGCGCCAAGGGTTGACGATTGTCTAGGTGAAGTTGGTAGCCAAAGGGCAACAGGGTGTTGCTATCCAGTTGCAGGGTGATGAGCCAGTAACCGCCATTTTGTTCCGTTTGCGAAATCAAATGCATTTGTCTATATCCCTTTAGGTTTCTGGTGCATAGAAAATGCAGTTAACCTTAAACCGGATTGTTTTGATAAACAGGACGACCTTGGAAGTAGGTAGCTTCAATCATACCGTTGAATTCCCAGCCGTTGAAAGGCGAGTTATCACCGCGGCTAATCATTTCATTACGGTCTAAAATCCAGTTGGTTTCCGGGTCAAAGATACAGAAGTCTGCCGAATTACCCATTTCCAAGCTGCCATGATGTAAACCTAGAATGTTTGCAGGATGATTAGTCACTTTCGCTAAGGCTTGATTTAAGTCCAGCACGCCTTCTTCTACCAGTCTTAAGGTAAGCGGTAGTAGTGTTTCCAGGCTGCTAATGCCAGGCTCACTTTCACCAAAAGGCAAGAGTTTATTATCGCGATCAAGTGGCGTATGGTCGCTGACAATCGCATCAATAACGCCGGCTTTTAATCCCATGCGTAAAGCCGCTTTGTCTTCATGGCTTCGTAGAGGAGGGGTGACGTGGAAAAGAGAATCAAAGTCCATGACGTCATATTCGGTTAGGTGTAGTTGATGTGCGGCAACATCGCAGGTTACGGGTAAGCCACGTTTTTTGGCCTCTGCAATCATTTCTACCGAACGAGCTGTGGAGATTAAAGAAAAATGTGCGCGTACGCCCGTTTCTTCCACCAAAATTAGGTCACGAGCCAGTGCCGCCGTTTCAGCAGAAGCTGGAATTTCGTTTAGTCCAAGGCGAGAGCTGACAACGCCACTATGCGCAACACCATTATTTTTTAAGTTATGGTTTTCTGAACGCATCATGAGCAAAATGTCATTGCTGGCAGCATAACCCATGGCGTTTTTCAGTGTTAGTGAATTTTGAATTGGTGAGTTAGCTTGGCTTAGCGCGATACAGCCTGCATTTTTCAATGCCGCCATATTGGATAAAAGTTTGCCCTCTAGTCCTTTTGTAATCGCACCGATTGGTAAAACAAATGCCGTTGCCGCTTGGCGTGCACGACGTTGAATAAGTTCGGTAACAGCTTGCGTATCATTGACAGGATTGGTATCCGGCGGGCAGCAAATAGTGGTAATGCCTCCTGAAACAGCGGCTTTGGTTTCTGAAGCTATGCTCCCTTCGTAATGACTACCAGGCTCGGCAAGTCGAGCTTGTAAATCGACTAGACCTGGAATTAGCCATTTGCCTGTACCGTTAATGACTCTATCTGCTTCAAAGCCTTCCGGTGCTTCTTTGCCTATAGCAAGGATTCGACCTCTGGAAACATAAAAATTGGTGATTTGATCAATGTCCTGTTGTGGATCTAGGACGCGGATATTTTCAACCGTCAATCTCATTCTGATGTCTCCATCGTATTGATATCTAACAGGGCTTGTCGTTTTTCTTCTAGAAGTTCTTTGGCATTGCGGAAAATGATGTCCATTACCGCCATACGCACGGCAATACCGTAGGTCACCTGTTCGAGGATAACGGATTGTTCGCCATCGGCTACTTCTGAGTCGATTTCCACGCCTCGGTTAATCGGGCCAGGGTGCATGACAATGGCATCTGGCTTGGCAAATGCCAAACGCTCTTTGGTTAATCCATAGAGATTAAAGAATTCTTTTTCGCTTGGTAGAAGCGCACTTTTCATACGTTCGTTTTGTAGGCGTACATTGATAACAACATCAACCCCTTCCAAGCCTTCTTCAACATTGTCATACACGTGAATTCCGAGTGCTTCTGGGTGTGAAGGCATAAGTGTTTTGGGGCCAATAACGCGAATTTCTCTTGCTTCTAATATGCTCAGTGCCTGTATTTGCGAACGAACAACACGAGAGTGTTGTACATCACCAATAATTGCGACTTTCAGGTCGAAGATGTCACCTTTGTGTTTGCGGATGGTGAACATGTCTAACATGGCTTGAGTCGGGTGGGCGTGTTGTCCGTCACCTGCGTTGACGATGTGAACGTGGGGCGCAACATGCTTGGCGATAAAGTGTGCTGCACCACTTTCGCTGTGGCGAACCACAAACATATCTGCCAGCATCGCTTCCAGGTTCCACAAAGTATCGAGTAGTGTTTCACCTTTTTTAGTGGAAGAAGTTTCTATGTTTAGGTTTACCACGTCAGCAGACAAACGTTTTTCGGCTATTTCAAAGGTGGTGAGTGTGCGAGTACTTGGTTCAAAGAACAGGTTCATGATTGCCTTGCCGTGCAAGGTATCTAGCTTGTTGATGTCGCCTGTTGAAGGGTCAATAAAGCTTTCTGCAACATCTAGTATTTCTGTGAGGTGGTGATGCTTTAGACCTTCAATGGTCAAGAAATGGCGGAGTTTGCCTTTTTCGTTAAGCTGAATATTGGGCGTAGAAAGTCTCATGAACGTTCCTCTAAACTCGCCTCTGCCAAAAATCTGCCAGGCTGGGTATTTAGTTTGTTGTCTGCGATGGTAGTGTGTTGTATAAAATTTTGACTATTGTACGTTTTTTGTAGCCTAAGGTCACCTAAGCTCAACGGGATTCTAGCCAATTTTCTAAAATAATTTGTGCAGCGTGATCATCTACGTGCTGTTTTGTATTTTTACGGCGGCTTTCGGCTTCAATTGAGCTGAGCTGCTCTTCAATAAAAAATACTGGCGTATGGTAACGTCCACTTAAGCGTTGACCAAATTTACGTGCTGGTTGCGTTAAGGCTTGTTCTTCACCATTGAGTCTCATGGGCAAGCCAACCACAATGGCAGCAGGCTTCCAGTGTTCAAAAATTTCAGTGATGGCTTCCCAGTCCGGCTTGCCATCTTGACTTTTAACGATGGTAAGTGGACTTGCAGTAGAGGTGATAGTTTGTCCAACGGCAACGCCAATGCGTCTGAGCCCGAAGTCGAATCCGAGCACTTGTCCTTCAATGGCTTTTTCAGCCATTCTAATCATGCCCCGCGTCGAGACTGAGGTTTTCAGGAGAAATTCCCAGTGTACGAATGGCGACTTCCCAGCGGGATTCGATAGGAACATCGAATAATAGGGATTCGTTATAAGGGATGGTTAGCCAGCTATTGTCCTGAATTTCTTGCTGAAGTTGGCCCTTTTCCCAGCCAGAAAAGCCGAGGCAGGTAATGAATTTTTCAGGTCCAGTTCCTTTTGCAATGGCTTTGAGTAAGTCTTCTGAAACGGTCATGGATAAACCATCTGGTAGTTCCATAGATTTTTGCCAGTTAGCATCCCCTTTATGTAGGATGAAGCCATGTTCAACATCAACCGGTCCGCCCATCAAAACGGAATTTTCCAGTTCGGGTGAGTCTGTTTGAATTTCCAGTTTAAAGTGTTCTAACAATTGCGCAACGCTAAGCTTATGTGGCAAGTTGATGACCAGCCCCATTGAACCATGCTGATTGTCTTCAGCAAGATAAATCACGGTTTTTTCAAACCAGCTATCCTCCAAAGAAGGCATGGCGATTAAAATCTGGTGCTGGAAGGAGTTCAGAGAAGTCATGTTGGCATTATAACAATTCTGGCTATCACTACTCAAAAACCTGTTTAAGCAAAGCCTTAAGGCGTTTTGTGAGAAGGAAGTAGCGTTAAATAGGGCTTCATGGCATCAGTAATGATTTCATGACCTTTATCATCTACCAGATAGGCTTTGGTGATGCCCATTTGCTTGGCAACTTTTTGCCAGCGTTTGGGTCCTGCAACCATTAAGGCGGTTGAAGCGGAATCAGCCGTTGTCGCATCTTTATCGATAACCGTTACTGAAAGGAAGTGCTCAGCGGGATAACCTGTGTTTGGATCCAGTATGTGAGAATAGGTTTTGCCTTTCCATTTAAAGAAACGCTCATAAGATCCAGAGGTAACAATGCTTTCATCACCAGACAGTTTGACCATGCCGATGACATTGCTGGGTGCTTTAGGGTCTTGTACGCCGATTTTCCAGGCGTGTCCGTCTTTAGTGCCGATAATGCGCATATCGCCACCAATATTGACGATGGCGTTTTCAATTCCTTCGGATTTCAGCGTGTTGATAGCACGATCCAGCGCCAAGCCTTTGGCATTACCGCCAAAATCCAGCTTCACTTCGCTATTTGTACTGCTGAGTTTGTTGCCGTCAAAACGGATGTCGGCAATGGAGGGGCGCGTTTTCAGCCAATGGTTAATTGCTTGTTGGGAGGGTGGTGGCCCATGCCAGTCTTCAGACTCGAATCCCCAGAGTTTAAGCAAATTGCCGATGCCTGGATCAAACAGATAATCGGATTCTTTCGATAAACGTTGTGACTTAACAATAAAGGCTTTCACGCTTGCCGGTACGACTATGGATTGATGTTGTGCAATCGCATCATTCACCTTGCTTAACAGGCCGCCTTTTTCCCAGGCATGCCATTCACGGTTGAAGTGGTTGAAATCGACTTCAATGGCGTTGATCGCGCTCATGGCTTTGTCTTTGGGGGTATTGACGATTTCGATATGCACGGCGGTGCCGAATACATAAAAGGTTTGACGAACCACTTCTTGCTTGCCAGCAAAAGGGTTGCAGCCACTTAACCAAAGGGTAAGCAAGCTCAGTAGCGCTAAGCGGAAAAAATGCGGCATTATTGTGTTTTGTCTAAGAGGGTTTCTAGGTGGTCAAACAAGTTGCCAGCGATATTCAGTTGATACTGTTCATCAAGTTCGCGAATACAAGTCGGGCTAGTGACATTGATTTCGGTAATGTAGTCGCCAATCACATCCAAACCGACAAAGTGCAAGCCTTTAGCTTGCAGTGTAAGGCGAATCTGTTCGCAAAGCCAATAGTCACGTTCAGATAAGGCAACACCAACGCCCGTACCACCTGCGGCAATATTGCCTCGCGTTTCGCCTTGTGCAGGAATGCGTGCCAGCGCGAAAGGCATAGGTTCACCATTGACCAATAGAATGCGTTTGTCGCCTTCTGAAATTTCAGGTAAATAAATCTGAGCCATAATGTGGTGTTTACCATGATCTGTCATGGTCTCGATAATGACATTGATGTTGGGGTCATCTTTTCGAACGCGGAAAATAGACGCGCCCCCCATGGCATCTAGAGGTTTAAGAATCGTATCTTGATGGTCTTGAATGAATTCTTTGATTTTATTGGCATTGGCGGAAACCAAAGTTGGAGGAATGCATTCAGGGAACCAGCTGGCAAACAGCTTTTCATTGGCGTCTCTTAGCGTTTGTGGCTTATTGACGACCAATGCACCATCGGCTTCAGCCAATTCCAGCATATGCGTGCTGTAAAGATAGTCGTTGTTAAAAGGTGGATCTTGACGGATTAGGATAATATCCAAATCAGATAAAGCGGTTTCATAAGAAGCGCCAAACCCAAAGTATTGTGATGTGGTATCGGATTTTGCTCTATCCCAAACTTTTAGCTCAGCCGTGGTGGCGTAAGGCTTGCCATTCTTTAGGAAGATGTCTTCAGGTTGCATATAAAAAAGCTGGTAACCTCTACGTTGCGCTTCAAGCAGCATCGCAAAAGAACTGTCTTTATAGGGTTTGATGTTTTCAATCGGATCCATAACAATGCCGAGTTTGATTTGCATGGTCATTTTCCTTTTTTAAACTTTAAGCTTTTTTTGCATTTTCGATGTTTTGCTTGGCATCGGCAATTTCACGAGCTGCCGCTAAAAGTGCCAATCTTGCCACTACGCCATAAGCGTAAAAACGGTTAGGCGTTGCATCACAATCTTTAGATTTGTCTGGTGAAACTAAAGAGCTATCAAAAGAAAGTGGTTCAAAGTGCATACCCGGAGAGTTGAGGTTGTCGGTTATCGTTTTACCTGTATGTACTCGGTAAAAACCACCAACCACTTGATTGTGAATCATATAAACAACAGGCTCGGCAACAGCACCTTCCCAAGTTTCGTAAGTATAAACACCTTCTTGAACCAACATTTGCTCGGCAACCGCGCCTTCTTTAGCAGAGGCCATTTTGTTACGTTGCTTGCGGTTAAGGTTGAGCACATCTTCTGGGTCTTTTACAGACATGATCGCCATGCCGTAAGTACCGCTATCGGATTTAACGATAGCAAAAGGCTTACAAGGGATGCCATGGGTTTTGTAGTAGCTTTGCGTTTTTTCCAGTACTTGGTTAACGGTTTCAGCCAAGCTTTCTAGGCCTGTGCGTTCTTTGTAGTTGATAGGGCCGCATTGCACAGAAAGTGGGCTAATCAACCAAGGGTCAATGCCAATTAGGTTGGCAAATGCTTCGGCAACATTTTGGTAGTGCGTAAAGTGATGCGTTTTGTAGCGGTTTGCCCAACCTAAATCCAAAGGTGGCAATAAGGTTTGGTCAATGTTTTCCAAAATCTCAGGACGACCAGCCGATAAATCGTTGTTCAACAATACCGCACAAGGGAAAAAATCATCTACCCCAACACGGTCATCCTGGCGCTTTATTGGTTTAAGCGTTAGGGTTTTACCAGAAGGTAACTCAATATCAGTTGGTTCGGTGATTTCAGGATTAATGCTGCCAATATGTACTTCATAACCAGCCAGGGTAACGATTTCTTGTAGCGTACACAGGTTTTCAAGGTAGAAGGTATTACGCGTATGGTTTTCAGGAATGATCAACACGCCGTCAGTAATCGGGCAGGCTTGGGTTACGGCACTTTGCGCAGCTTGAATAGCCAAAGGTTTTAAATCTGGATGAAGGTTGTTAAAGCCTGCTGGAAATAGGTTGGTGTCTACTGGAGCTAACTTATAGCCCGCATTACGTAAGTCCACCGAGGCATAAAAAGGTGCCGGTGTTTCTTTGAACTGTTTTCTAAACCAAGATTCGATTTGTGCTTGGTGACCCAATAAATGTGATTCAAGCTGATGAAGCGGGCCAGTTTGGGCAGTCTGTAAATGCGGGACTTGTGAGTTCATTCTTTTCTCTGAGCTGTAAAAGTAGAGGGTTATTATAAGCAATCATGTCGCGAACAGATAGTAGGCTGTCAGGATAAAGCTGAACATAACATGACTGCTTGTAGGGTTGCTTACCCAGCCTGGTAGATTTTGCTAGCTTTATTTTTACGAAAATCTGCCAGGCTGGGGTTAGAAATCGCCCCATTTGGCTTGTAGTATGGATAAAACTGCCATGCCCGCAGTTTCGGTGCGCAAAATACGGGGGCCAAGTGTTATGGGTGTCATGCCATGTTGTTGTGCGTTTTTGACTTCATCGTCAGTCAAGCCACCTTCTGGGCCTACAAGCAAGTGTAGCGTTTGTTTAGCCAAGCTATCTTCAAGGGTGTTTAGGCTTTGTGATGCATAAGGGTCTAAAACCAATCCGGCAATCTTTGGGTTTTGTTTAAACCAGTCATCAAGCGACAGGCTTGGCAGAATGGTAGGCACCACATTTCGGTTCGATTGCTCGCAAGCATTGATGGCGATTTCCTGCCAATGCTGTTCTTTTTTGCTGAGCTTGTCGCCTTGCAATTTCACATCGCAATGCTGTGTCCAAAGCGGTTGGATATCGGTGATGCCGAGCTCCACACATTTTTGGATGGTGAAATCCATGCGGTCGCCTTTGGAGATGCCTTGTAGCAATACGGTCTTGAGCGGCGATTCGGTGTTTGGTGTTTCAACACTGTTAATCAGCACATCCGCGGTGCGACGGCTGGTGTGGATGAGCGTTGCTTGTGCTTGCGTGCCTTTGCCGTCGAATAATTCGACAGGACGTTCATGCTTTAAACGAAGTACGGTTAAAGCATAATGTGCCTGTTCTTTTGTAAGAGAAAGCGTTGCCCCTTCTGTAAAGGCTTCGGGAAGATAAAACCGTGAAACTCTC
Organism: Hydrogenovibrio kuenenii DSM 12350; assembly: GCF_000526715.1. Classification (NCBI taxonomy): domain Bacteria; kingdom Pseudomonadati; phylum Pseudomonadota; class Gammaproteobacteria; order Thiotrichales; family Piscirickettsiaceae; genus Hydrogenovibrio; species Hydrogenovibrio kuenenii. The sequence continues at coordinate 397,506 of NZ_JAGP01000001.1, forward strand.
ATAAAAGGCTCTTGATGATTAAAGTGAATTAATCGTTTCGAAAGGTCAACGACTTGGCAATATCAAGCACAGGTTGCGTTTGGTTCATGCTGTAAAAATGAATGCCCGGTGCACCAGCATCCAACAAGCGTTGGCACATTTCGGTAACGACATCTTGACCGAATGCCAGTAAGCTTTCTTTATCATCCTCAAAACTTTCTAAACGACACTTCAACCAGCGCGGTACTTCTGCGCCACAGCCTTCGGAAAAACGTACGAGGTTTTCATAGTTGGTGATGGGCATCACCCCTGGAATGATCGGCAAGTCGATTCCGTGACGTTCGCAATTGTCGATAAAGTAAAGGTAGCTATCTACATTGTAGAAATATTGTGTAATAGCTGAATCGGCACCTTGATTGACTTTGTGCTTGAACCATTTGATACCGACTTCGCAGTTGCGTGCTTGCGGATGTGTTTCTGGGTAAGCCGCCACTTCTAGGTGGAAGGTGTCGCCTTTTTCTTGTTTGATAAAGGCGATGAGGTCACTGGCATATTTGAATTCGCCTGGATCCATCATGCCAGAAGGTAAATCCCCTCGAAGCGCAACGATACGCTTGATTCCCAGTGCTTCATAAGTGTTTAACAGTTCCAAAACACTTTCTTCTGAGGCACCGATACAAGTCAGGTGAGGCGCTGCGTCAAATGGCGTGTGCTGCTGAATATAGCTGACCGTTTCCAGTGTTTTTTCTTGAGTTGTTCCGCCAGCACCATAGGTTACAGACATATATTCCGGAGCCATTTCGCCTAATTCATTAATAACGGTTTTGAGTTTTTCTACGCCTGCTGGTGTGCGCGGCGGAAAAAATTCTAGGCTTAGTTTTTGCGGATATTTTTTTTGTGAATTCATAGCTTTTTGTCCTCTAAAAATCGAAGGGGCTTAGCCAGCCTGGTAGATTTTTAGTTCTTTGTGCAACGCCAGCTTAAAGTGGCTGGCGTTAGGTTTTGTCAGACTTGTTCTGATTATAAACCGGCGTCTGCTCTCAAAGCTTCAGCCTTGTCGGTTTTTTCCCAGGTAAATTCTGGTAGTTCACGGCCAAAATGACCGTAAGCTGCTGTCTTTTGGTAAATTGGACGATATAAATCCAGCATGGCAATTAGACCTTTAGGTCTCAAGTCAAAATGCTCACGAACCAATTTTTCAATGGTGGATACCGCAATCTTTTCAGTGCCGAAAGTTTCGATGCTGATAGAGGTCGGCTCTGCCACACCAATCGCATAAGAAACTTGGATTTCGCATTTATCTGCCAAACCGGCGGCAACCACATTTTTCGCAACATAACGCCCGGCATAAGCAGCAGAACGATCCACTTTTGAAGGGTCTTTTCCAGAGAAAGCACCACCACCGTGACGAGCCATACCGCCGTAGGTATCTACAATGATTTTACGCCCCGTCAAACCAGCATCACCAACAGGCCCACCGATGACAAAACGCCCCGTTGGGTTGATGTGATATTGCGTACCAGCATGCAACCATTCTGCCGGTAAAACAGGCTTGATGATTTCTTCCATCACCGCTTCATGTAAATCTTTATTGGCTATGTCCGGGCTGTGTTGAGTTGAAAGAACGACTGCATCGATCGCAACAGGTTGACCGTTTTCATAACGTAAAGTCACCTGGCTTTTCGCATCAGGACGTAACCAGCTCAACACACCGTTCTTTCTCAACTCAGCTTGTTTTTCCATCAAACGATGTGCATAGAAAATCGGTGCAGGCATTAATACATCGGTTTCATTAGATGCATAACCAAACATTAAACCTTGGTCACCCGCGCCTTGTTCGTGTTCAGTAGATTCATCAACCCCCATAGCAATCTCTGGCGACTGTTTACCGATAGAACTTAAAACGGCACAAGTAGAACCATCAAAACCAAGGTCACCGTGGTTATAACCGATGTCGTTAACGACTTTGCGTACCAAGTCTTCCTGATCAACCCAAGCTTCAGTCGTGATTTCACCACCTAAAATAACCATACCGGTTTTAACGAAAGTTTCGCAAGCAACACGCGCACGAGGGTCTTGCTTCAAAATAGCATCTAGCATCGCATCGGAAATTTGATCCGCGATTTTGTCTGGATGACCTTCTGAAACGGATTCTGAAGTAAATACTGTTGTTGTCATGATGTTTGTTCCTCATTCAGTGGATTCAAAAGTGAGGTACGGAAATCAAGGCGAAGGGAATAAGTAGAGGTTCCTCGCTTTAGCCGTACTTTTAATGCGCCCGCAAGCTGATTCATCAAATCGGCGCTATGGTGCGTATTGTCTTGAAAATTCAATGATTATGCAAATTTTTTCTGAAATTTAACCTTACTTTTTATAAGAGACACTGAATTAAGATAATTGTTGAGCGGTGCTGGTTATTTTTACTTGGCCTGTAATAAAAATGTCATTTCAACGTCATAAAAACCTGAATAGTAGCTCAGTAAGATACCGCGTTTACAACTGTCTATGGAGACCTCGGGATGTCGGAAGCCTTATTGTGTGAAGAAACTCAGGCCAAGTTAGCTGTTAGCCCTTTAGGCAGAGAGTTGTTGGCTATTTTTCAGCAAGAAAATATTAGTACGCTTTTTCAACCGATTGTAAATTTAAAAAAACGTAGCGTGTATGCTTTTGAATGCTTGACGCGTGGTCCCGAAAATTCTCCTCTTTATTCACCGATTAATTTGTTTGGTCTTGCTATGGAGCAGGGCTGTTTGTTGCAGATGGATGTGCTGGCAAGAAACGTCGCCATTCGTAATTTTGTTTCAGCCAGTAGCTTTCACCAAAACCAAGCCAAGGTATTTATAAACGTTACGGTCAGTTCGTTGCTGGATAAGAATCACCGTTCCGGAAAAACGCTAGAATTGTTAGCTCAAAGTCAGTTGGACTTGAGTCAGGTGGTGATTGAAATTACTGAATTACAGCCAATTGATGATTGTGAGATTTTCCTAACGGCATTGAATCACTATCGGTCAATGGGATTTAAAGTCGCGATAGACGACCTAGGTTCTGGGTATAACGGCTTGAAGTTATGGTCGGCAGTAAAACCTGATTATGTCAAAATCGATAAGCATTTTATTTCCAATATTGATACGCAAGCGGATAAATACCGTTTTATGGAAACTATCCTTATCTTGGCAAAAGGGTTGGGGACGAAAGTTATTGCTGAAGGCGTGGAAACTGAGCAGGAACTTCATATCCTAGAAAAATTAGGTGTCGATTTTGTGCAGGGTTTTTTGCTTAAGCGCCCGTCAGCTTTACCAACCTTGTCTTTGGCATATAAGTGGCCTGATAAACGTCAGGTTACTGTCAACGATAATGAAACGGTTAAAGTTATTAATAAACACTATAAATGGGTTGAGCCAAGCGAAACGGTTTATGAAGTGTCAGAATTTTTATTGAATAATCCTGACATTTCCTTTGTTCCAGTGGTGGATAAAGGCCAACCAATCGGTATGGTGTGGCGCCATACTTTAATGAATGTATTGGCAACACAATATGGTCGCAATTTACACGCACGTAAAGCGATTCGAAAATTCATGGATGAACCACTGGTATATGATGTTAAAACACCTTTGGTTGATGTCAGTAATGACATTACTGAAATGGGCGAGCAGGATAAATCAGCCTTTATTATTACGCAATCTGGTAAGTATGGTGGTTGCGGTAGCTTTATGGATTTGCTGAAGGTGATGACAGATCTCAAGATTCGTAGTGCTAAATATGCCAACCCTTTGTCTGGTTTGCCAGGAAATGTACCGATTCAAAATAAGATTCAACAGTACTTAAATGGCAATATGGCTTTTAAAGTGATTTATGTCGATGTAGATCACTTTAAAGCTTACAACGATTGTTATAGTTTTGAGCAAGGTGATCAGGTAATTAGTGCCATTGCCAATGTTTTGGAATCTGTTATGACAGGTAAAGAAGGCTTTGTTGGTCATATCGGTGGTGATGACTTTGTGATTGTTACGGAAGAAGATTACGAAATGGTTTCTAACAGGGTTCTGGATGAGTTCTATATGGTTTCCCAAAGTTTTTACACTGAAGAAGATCGCAATAGAGGTGGTATTCGAGCATTAGATCGTGATGGAGAAAGTCAGTTTTACCCAATGATGACTTTATCTTTGGGGGTGTTGCTTGTTCACCCTGATATTTTTGACCATACCCAGAAGCTGTCTTCTATTGCAACCAAGGCTAAAAAAGGTGCGAAATCTGCGGGTGGTAATCAGTATTTCGTGATTGATTCACGTGACTATATTGAAGATTAATTTGCTTTGATATCTAGGTAAAGCTGACAACAGTTCCATAGATTGTTAGCTGAATTTTTAATGGTATTTTCGTGTAGAGTCAATGACTTAAGTTTGATATTCTTGATTTTTTGTTTTAGGTCTGTAGAATAGCTCCCTTTTTTCCAAAAAACATTTAGGAAGGGTCGAGAAATGTCGTCCAGTCATATTGAAACAAACGCATCTGTTAGCCCGTTGGTTGGCGTGATTATGGGGTCCAAATCAGATTGGCCTACCATGCAACATACGGTAGAAATGCTTGAGACCTTTGGTGTACCTTTTGAAGTAAAAGTTGTTTCAGCTCATCGAACACCTGATTTAATGTTTGAGTATGCGGAGCAAGCTGAAGCCAGAGGCCTGAAAGTGATTGTTGCTGGGGCAGGTGGCGCAGCGCACTTACCTGGAATGGTTGCCGCGAAAACGCTTGTCCCAGTATTGGGTGTGCCTGTGCAATCTCGTGCTTTGAGTGGTAAAGATTCTTTGTTGTCTATTGTACAAATGCCAGGTGGGATTCCAGTCGGTACTTTGGCAATTGGTGATGCCGGCGCAAAAAATGCGGGGATTCTCGCATCACAAATCGTTGCTAACGACTTGCCGCAAGTTAGAGAGGCGCTACGCGCTTTTCGCGAAGAGCAGACAAAAATCGTTTTAGAGAATTTTGACCCTCGCGTTTAATTTCTGAACGGTTATTCCGTCAGTCTATAACAAAAGCCACTTTTAGAGTAAAATGCGCTCTTTAAGTGGCTTTTTAGTTAGTAGCCTTTAATACTTAATTCTTAGCTTTTTTAGACAAACTTTTCTGTGTTTCAAGGAGACAGAATGACCCCTATAACAAAAAAAATCGGTGTACTTGGTGCTGGTCAGTTAGGCAGAATGATGGCGATTGCAGGTTATCCGCTTGGCCAAAAATTCGGTTTTTATGGTATGAATGGCGAAGAGCCTTCAGCTTTATTGGGGCATATGTTTTTCCATACTTCGGATGATACGACTTCCGTCGAGGCTTTGACTAAGTTTGCAGATGTAGTGACTTATGAAAGTGAAAACACTTCAGTTGAACAGGTGCGAGCCATTGCTGAGCATACGCCGGTTTATCCAGGTGAAAAGTCTTTGTTTGTGTCTCAACACCGTGGTCGAGAAAAAGGCATGTTTGATCAGTTGGAAATCCCTTGTGCCCGTTATCAGGTGGTTGATTCTCTAGAGAACTTAAAAATTGCGGTAGAAGAAATTGGACTGCCTGCAGTTTTAAAGACCACAACAGAAGGTTATGACGGTAAAGGTCAGTTTGTGATTAAAGAGGCTGATCAAATCGAACAGGCTTGGCAAACTATCGGTAATCGCGAATTGATTTTAGAAGGGTTTGTTGACTTCAGTCGAGAGTTGTCGATTATTGCCGTGCGCAATGCTGACAATGAACATGTTTATTATCCGTTGGTGCAAAACGTGCATCAGGACGGCATTCTTCGTTACACCATTGCACCAGCACAACAAATCAGCGCAGAAATTCAACAGCAAGCGGAAACGTATATGCAAAAGCTGCTTGATGAACTGGATCATGTTGGTGTGCTAACGCTGGAATTGTTCGAAACGCTGGATGGTTTGGTTGCCAATGAAATGGCGCCTCGTGTACATAACTCTGGGCATTGGACGATTGAAGGGGCTGAAACAAGTCAGTTTGAAAACCATATTCGCGCCATTTCTGGGTTGCCTCTGGGTAGCACTAAACCTCGTCAGGAGATTGCAGCCATGGTCAATATCATCGGTGAAACCGGGCCAGTGGAAACTGTATTGAAAATGCCAAACGCGCATTTACACCTTTACGATAAAGGGGAAAGAGCGGGGCGAAAACTAGGCCATATTAATATTATTTCTGACTCTCAAGAAGCCTTGTTTGAAGATCTAAAAAATCTTGTGGATTTTATGCCGAAATAAAGCTTTGAAACTAAGCTTAAAACTCAGTTTTAAAGCCCGTCAATAATATCTGACGGGATTAAGCTGGTCAGGCTTCTGTTCTCAATAACTTGGTCGGCAATAGCGGCATGTTGATAAACACCCAAACAAGCCGCATCCATTAGTGTCATACCTTGTCCTGAGCCTTGCGCCAGGTAGCTGGTTATCATGCCAGTTAACACATCTCCCATGCCGCCAACGGCCATACCTGCATTGCCCAGTGGGCACAACTCCATTTGTTCACCATCAAAAATCAAGCTGCCATTGCCTTTCAATACAATCACACCACCATACATTTCATGTAATTTTCGGATAGCCGCTAGGCGGTCACTTTGAACTTCTTGCGTTGAACAGCCCAGCATTTGTGCTGCTTCACCTGGGTGAGGTGTTAATACCCAATTAGGTTTTGTTGGTCGTTGTTGTGGGTTTTGTGCCAAGAGTTTTAAAGCATCTGCATCCATAACTAATGGTGTTGGGGACTGCATAGAGTGTTGTAGTGTTTGTTGGAAAAGCTTTTGTGCCCAGTTGTCTTCGCCTAGCCCAGGGCCAATTGCAATGGCGTTGACTTGAGTTAAAAGCATCTCTAACTGTTTGGTTGGGTAGGTCATGAGTTCAGGTTGTTGCTCGGTTAATGTTTGCAAGTGTCCTGGTTGTGAAATGACTTTAACCAACCCTGAACCTGCGCGTAAAGCTGCAGTGGCGGCCAGCTGGATTGCACCAGCCATAGAGTGGTTGCCTCCAATTAGTAAGCTGGTGCCGCTAGATCCTTTATGTGCAGCAATCGAACGCTTAGGCATTTTGTTCTGCCAGTAAGCTAAATCATGAAAATCTGCCAGGCTGGGTATCTGTTCAAACAAAGTAGCGGGGAGGTTTAAGTCGTCTATTACTTTTTTACCGATATGGTCAGCACCTAAACCGGTATAGAGTCCAAGTTTATGAGTGATAAAACTGATAGTGACATTCGCGCGAATCGCGCAGCCATGAATTTGCCCTGTTGTGGCATTGATGCCGGTGGGAATGTCTAATGCCAGTATCGGTTTATGCGCTTGGCTTACTTGGTTGATAATGTCAGACAATTTGCCTTCTATATCTTTATTCAAGCCGATACCCAATAAAGCATCAACTACCAAGTCGGCTTCTTCAAGTTTTGCAGAGGAAAAATTTTGAGAGATGACGCCAAGTTGCGTGAGTTCTGAAAAAACTTGCTGAGCATCTGGTTTGAAATGGTCGCTATTGCCAACAAGGGCAATATCTACTTCTAAGCCTTCTAGGATGGCGTACTGCGCTAATGCTAAGCCATCACCACCATTATTGCCAGTGCCGCAAAGGATGTAGAGTTTTTTCGCTTGTGGCCAATGTTGTCGTAGTGTTTGAAACGCACGATAGGCCGCACGTTTCATAAGGAGGATGCCGGGAAAATTGCCTGAAGCTATTGCCAATCTGTCCAGCTGCTGACTTTGTTCGGCGCTGTAAAGTTTCATGGCTCCTCCTTGCGGTAGGGGTTAGACGAATAAGATCAACAAGATAATACCAAATAGAATACGGTAAATGCCAAAGGCATTAAAGGTAAAACGTTCCAAGAAACGAATAAACACCGCCATTGTTAGGTAGGCAACAACGAAGGCGACAACAAATCCAACCAATAATGGCATCCAACTGGTACTGGCAAATTCAGAATAGTGTTTTACAAAGTCCAGACCGGACGCTGCTGCTAACACTGGCAATGCCAGTAAAAATGAAAATTCAGCCGATGTTTTGCGGTCTAGGCCAACTATCATGCCGCCGACAATAGAAGCTCCTGCGCGGCTAGTACCTGGAATCAAAGCAAAAACCTGTGCGATACCAATCCAAAATGCTTGGCTGATTGTTAAGTCTTCAATGTTGTGTGTGCGGTGTGTGCCTTCGGTATAAAGGCGTTCTAAGATTAAGAAAACAACCCCGCCGATAATAAACATCCAAGCAACGGTTTGGATAGTAAACATCGCTGCGATTTGATGATGAAAAAGAAGGCCGATTGCCCCAATCGGAATAAAGGCGATAATAACATTACCCCAAAGTCTGGCGTGTTCGCTACTGAACTTCTCTTTGTAATGGGAGATCACGGCCAAAATAGCCGCAAACTGAATAATGACTTCAAACGCTTTGTTTTGATCTGTTTGTTGTAAGCCCAACCAGTCGCTGACGACAATCAGATGTCCAGTTGATGAAATCGGTAAGAACTCGGTTAACCCTTCGATAATGCCTAAAATGGCGGCTTGAAGTAAATCCATGTTTAGTCCTCTTTGAATTAAAGTTGGTGTCGTAAATCTCTTAATTGAAAGCCCATAAGAGGGATGTCAGTTTTCTTGGTGAGGGCAATGACTTTAAAGGTTTCGCCCATTTCATCCGGTAGGGTGAGTGTTTTGATTTGCTGCGCAATTTTTAATGATTCTGTAATGTCGTCAGATTGAGTAGTCGATAGTTCTAATAGTCCACTGCTCATTAAAAAGTGCGCTTGGGTTGAGAAACCGGCAATTTTGAAACCTACATCAAAGCCAGACTCCGCCACTGCAGTAAAATCGACATGGGCGGTGATGTCTTGTAATCCAGGGTAGAAAAATGGATTGCTATGCGCCAGATGTTGGTAGTGGCAACGTAGTGTGCCCATGACGCGAGCTGGTTGATAATATTCTTTGCGGCTATAACCATAGTCAATTAATAGCAATAAGCCTTTATCCATAGCTTCAAAAACGGATTTTAACCAAGGACGAATATTGAGGTTGATTTCGGTTTCATAGCCGTCTGGGCTAGGGTTGCCAATAAAATTCAAAATGCCATTGCTAAATCTTTGTAGCAGGCGATCAGTGATAGGAATGTAGTCCCATTCAAACTGCTGCTTGGTCTCATTGTAAATAACCATGGCTTGAGACGTTTGTTGTGGTTCAAGCTTTAGGCGTTCAACAGGCATGGCATCCAACACTTCATTGGCAATAAATACCGCTTCAAGTGGTTCTTCAGGTAAAGAATTGAGCCAAACTACTTTTTCAAACAAATGAGCTGGCAAAGTTTGCAGGGTTTCTTTTTGTACCTGCTGTAAATCTGCGCTGAGCTCAAGAATGTAATAGTGTTCAATCGCTTGTTCTTGAGCATCCAGCTCCAGCAGAATATTTTTTGCCATCACGCCGCGACCAGCACCAAATTCTACCAGGCTGGGGTGCTCAAGTGTTTTGAGTACTTGTATTGCTTGGCGGGCAACGCACTGGGAAAACAAAGGGGATATTTCCGGTGCGGTAATAAAATCACCGTGCGCACCAATTTTTGGCAGGCTGTTTGCATAGTAGCCGAGGTTAGGGGTGTAAAGCACCATTTGCATAAATTCTGCAAAGGTTAAGCGGCCTTTTCGTTTTAACTGTTGTTGGATACGCTGACTGAGCTTTTCACTATGAAGCTGTGCCTCTTGGCTAGGCGTTGGTAAGGAATGTTTTGGCTTCATGATGGCATTCTTTGGATGTGGATATAGCAAAAAAATGGAAATTTTGCTTATTATAGTCACATCTCAGCCTAAAATAAGGTTTTTTGGCAGTTAATTTGCTTAGAGATTACATAGTATAAATTTCACAATATTTTGAAATAGAAGAAAGAAAACAGGCGCTTAAAAAAGGCAATGGCATGAAACTAGGTATTAAAAAACTGCATGAAAATGAATGGCAAGTGCACGTTGGTCATACAACAGTTCGTTTGGATCGTTTTTCTGTGGAGTTGTTAAATATCGCATTAGAACATTTGCAGGCGTTAGAGTCTGGCCAAGAGCATTCTGTATTGAAAAGCTATATTCATTTGGCTGAGAGACTGTTGGTACTTAGTTCGGCAGATTTGCAAACCCTGCTTAGATCCATAGCAAATGAAGATTTGTCACGTTTGTTGTTGATTGCTAATAACGCTGAGTTAACACAAAAAGTTTTGTCAAATACGGGCGGGATTCTTGCCAAGCAATTAGAGGCCGATTTGCAGAGAACGCCGATGCCGACACATGAAGATGCGAAAACTTCTATCAGAAGAGTGATTGGAAAAATGTTTGAGTTTGATGGTGATGGCGTCATTCAGGTTCAACCGGGTGAAGAGCGTTACATATAAAGAACTGAGCTTGTAGAGGATTAAGAGTGGAAATTTCAGCAAAGAGAACCAAAACTGGCGAGTACCATGTGGATATTGGCTATGTGACTTTTGAGTTGTCTAAGGAAGCAGTAACGAGTCTCAGTCAAGTTATTAGTAAACGCTTGAGCCAGGGTTCTGATATTGAGCAACAGGCGATACAGAGAAAGTTAAAAATTTATCGCGAGTTGGCTAATAAGCTTATCAATGCTGAGGATCAAATTATTCAGCAAATTGCATTGAGAATGTTGCCAGAGCAGCTAGTAACGCTTGCGAGACTTGCGGGAGGAGAAGGCTTGTTTCAAAAAATTGTGAAAAACCTATCTCGTCAAAACCGTAACCAGTTTCAAGATGACTACCAAGCACTAGATAAAATTAGTGAATATCAGGCTTGTGTCAATATGGAAAAAGTAGTTCCTTTAATTCGCGAAGTGGCGCAGCGCCGCATTGGCACTGAATAATAACAATCTATCGCTGACGATAAATGTTTAAGCCAACGGATTGTGCGGCGGGCACTGCATCAGGTTTGTTTAAGGTGAGTTTTAATGCTTTTACACCTGGTTGAGTAGAAAGGACATGCTCACAAACTTGTTCTGCTAAAGATTCAATCAAATCAAATCGAGAAGCTTCCGTTAAAGCAATAACATCATCACTAACGGTTTTATAACAAACCGTATCTTGTAAATTATCCGATTCACTTGCTTGCTTAAGATCTGTATAAAGATCTATGTCAAACACGAGAGGTTGTTTAATCTCTTTTTCCCAGTCGAAAACACCGATGACCGCATTAACGGCAAGGCCTTTAATAAAGATAATGTCTTGTTGCATAGTGCTCTCTTGTGTCGAATATCAATTTCAAAAACAAAGCAATTATCTCACAAAGAGACTAAAATATCGCCAAGTCAAAAATGAGAATGATTATGGATTTACCAATTTTAGATATTACGATTCTAGCGGGGTCTTATTTATTAGGATCACTTTCATCCGCCATTATTGTGTGTAAATTAATGGGATTGGATGATCCGAGAGAAGGCGGTTCGGGGAATCCGGGGGCGACAAATGTTAAGCGTCTTTATGGCAACAAGCCGGCTGCAATTACGCTTGCAGGAGATTTATTAAAAGGTCTTATTCCGGTTGCGATTTTAAATGTTATGGGTATGTCTCCGGCGCTGGTTATTTCTGCCGGATTTGCTGCTTTTATCGGACATTTGTATCCGGTATTTTTCGGCTTTAAAGGTGGAAAAGGTGTGGCGACCATGTTGGGTGTGATGTTTGGTTTGTCGTTGCCGATTGGGTTAGCTGTTGCAGGTACTTGGTTGTTTATCGCCAAGGTGCTGAAAATATCTTCTATCTCTGCCTTGGTTGCAACCTTGCTGGCACCGCTTTATATTCATTTCTTATCGGGTGAGCCTTCGTGGGTAGCGGTTACGATGATCATGACCATTATTTTATATTGGCGTCACCGTACCAATATCATGCGTCTGATTAGAAAAGAAGAAAGTTAGTTTTTTGAGTTACCCCAGCCTGGCAGATTTTCTCGCCTTACCCCTTCGGGCGACGAGTGCTTCGTTTGATGGAAATCTGCCAGGCTGGGTCGTTGCGTTAAATTGCAGACAACTCTTCTAAGTTCCATCTTGGACGACAAGCGAAATTCAAATCGTTATGTTCACCGGCTTCCAATCTTTTGGATGCAGCATAGGCAATCATCGCACCATTATCCGTACAAAATTCCAGTCGAGGGTAGAAGGTTTCGCCTTTGCGTTTTGCCATCAAAGCATCCAGTTTTAGACGAATTTCTCGATTTGCGCTGACGCCACCTGACACCACCAATCGATTTAAACTTTCTTGCTCTAAAGCACGTTTACATTTAATAGCCAGTGTTTCTGCAACGGAAATTTCAAAGGCGCGGCAAATATCCGCTTTGGTTTGTTGACTATTATCATTTTGCTTTTGTGCAGCCAACCACGTGTTAAGGGTAAAGGTTTTTAGTCCACTAAAGCTCATGTCTAAACCAGGACGATCCACCATTGGTCTTGGGAAAATATAACGTCCCGTTTCACCCTGAGTAGCAAGTTTGGAAACCTCAGGACCACCTGGATAACCTAAACCAAGCATTTTTGCGGTTTTGTCAAAGGCTTCGCCAGCGGCATCATCAAGCGTGTCACCCAATAACTTGTAACGCCCAATGCCATCTACGCGAATAATCATGCTATGGCCACCGGAAATCAGTAGGCAAACAAACGGAAATTCCGGTTGAGTCTCTTCTAGCATAGGGGCGAGAAGGTGACCTTCCATATGGTGTACACCTACCGCTGGGATTTGCCAAGCATAAGCAAGGCTTCTGGCAACGGCGGCACCGGAAAGTAACGCGCCCATAAGCCCCGGGCCTGCTGTGTAACCTATACCTGTGATTTCTTTCGAAGAGACTTGAGCGGTTTCAAGTGTTTGGTGAATCAAAGGTAGAAGCTTGCGGATATGGTCACGAGAAGCAAGCTCTGGCACAACGCCGCCATATTCTGCATGGAGTTTAACTTGACTATATAAAGTATGAGCCAGTAGCCCTTTTTCAGAATGGTATAGTGCAACACCGGTTTCGTCACAAGAACTTTCGATGCCTAAAGTAAGAAGTGTTTGCATAATTAGCGGATAGAAAAACTCGGTGTTAATTAAGTGTTATAGTTGGTATCTGGTTAATGTGATACGCATGAAAATAAAATGGATTTTACCAAATGCGAACCTTCCAAGCAGCGAATTTAGATATTTGCTTGAAATTCCCTCAGTTTTTCGTGAAATTCATTTGCAAAACGGTTCGCATAAATTTATAATTCGCGTTTTCCTGACTTTCAGGGTTATGCCTTTTGTAAAGTCAAAATCAAGAATTTGTAAAAAGAGATTATTATGCCAAGCGTAAAAGTTAGAGATACAGAACCATTTGACGTTGCACTACGTCGTTTCAAGCGTGCTTGCGAAAAAGCAGGTGTATTGACTGAATCACGTAAGCGTGAATTCTACGAAAAGCCAACTTGGGCTAAGAAGCGTATGAAAGCTGCTGCAGTTAAGCGTCTTGCAAAGCGTTTGTCTCGTGAAACTCGTCGTACAACACGTTTATACTAAGATTTATCTTTAAATAGTTAAAAGTTAAATTTAATGTCGAATGAAATCAAAGCCAGCCTAACTTCAGAAATGAAGGTGGCAATGAAGGCTAAAGAAAAAGAGCGCCTTGCGGTTATCCGTTCGATGCTTGCTGCGATTAAGCAAGTTGAAATCGATGGACAAACTACAATAGAAGATGATGCGGAAGTTTTATCGATCCTAGATAAAATGCTTAAGCAGCGCCGTGATTCTCATCAGCAATACACGGACGCAGGTCGTCCTGAGCTTGCCGAGCAAGAAGCTTATGAGATGACTGTGATTCAAGAATTCTTGCCGAGCCCTTTGACAGAAGAAGAAATTTCAGGGCTTATTGATGAAGCGGTTGCGCAATCTGGCGCTGCTTCAATGCAGGATATGGGAAAAGTCATGGGGTTGCTAAAGCCTAAGATGCAAGGTCGCGCTGATATGGCAGAAGTGAGTAAGTTAATTAAAGCCAAGCTTGCCTAATCTTTAGTAAGACATTTTGATTTATTTCGAAAACCCGTCAGTGAAAACTGGCGGGTTTTTTGCGTTTTAGGGGCTGTGTATTTTTCTGTGGATAAGGTGTGCATGAGACAATCTGATGGCTCAATCAAATAAAGGTAGTATTCCGCGTTCGTTTATAGAGGACTTGCTTGCACGTAGTGATATTGTGCAGGTGATTAATCAGCGTGTGCCTTTAAAAAAAGCCGGTGCGACTTACAAAGCCTGTTGTCCATTTCATAGTGAAAAAACACCTTCCTTTAATGTTAATCCACAAAAACAGTTCTATCATTGTTTTGGCTGTGGTGCGAGTGGTGATGCCTTAAAGTTTCTAATGGAATATGATGGCTTGTCATTTGTTGAGGCAGTAGAGCAGCTTGCTTCGATGAGTGGTATGGAAGTGCCTAGAGAAAAGTTGTCTCCCACGCAGCAAGCCGAGCAGAAAAAAACCAAAGATTTGTATGATGTGACCTTTGCAGTTGCAAAATACTACCGTTCACAACTTAGATCACACGCTCAATCAGAGCAAGCCAAAGCATACTTAAAAGATCGAGGGTTAACATCCGAAATCGCTAAGGAGTTTGTTATTGGTTACGCACCAGATGGTTGGGATAATTTGATGTCAGGGTTACATGCAGATGAAACCTTAAAGTCTCAGTTAATTGAAACTGGAATGTTGGTGCAAAAAGACAATGGTCGCGTTTACGACCGTTTCCGCAATCGTATTATGTTTCCGATTCGTGATGGTCGAGGGCGAGTGATTGCCTTCGGTGGTCGTATAATCAATCCAGAAGATCAGCCTAAGTATCTCAACTCACCTGAAACCTCTATTTTTCATAAAACCTATACCTTGTACGGTTTGTATGAAATGCGTCAATCACGTCAATCGTTCAATCATGTGCTTGTGGTTGAAGGTTATATGGATGTCGTGGCCTTAGCGCAATTTGGTATTCGTAATGCAGTGGCCACTTTAGGTACTGCAATTACCGTAGAGCATTTGGATATTTTGTTTCGTCAGGTCGATGATGTGGTTTTTTGTTTTGACGGAGATGAGGCTGGTAAAAAAGCTGCTTGGAAAGCATTAGAGTTAGCTTTGCCTTTGTTAACAGATACCCGAACGGTGAAGTTTTTATTCCTCGATCAAGGTGAAGATCCGGATTCTACCGTTAGAAAAGAAGGCGTTGAAGGTTTTCAGAAAAGGGTAGCACGAGGCATGTCCGTTTCCGAGTTTTTGTTTAACGGTCTTCAGTCAAAGCTTTCTATGCCGATTTCGACCATTGAAGGACAACAACAATTAATTTCCGTTTCAAAACCCTATATTGCACAAGCGCAAGGTGCTATGCCCGATTTACTGACCAAGGTATTATCGGAAAGAGTTGATTTACCAGTTTGGCGCTTGGGTCAGATTATGGGATTGAGAATTGCTTCCACACAAAAGTTTAATGAACGTAAATCCACTGAGCCAATAAGCTTGAAGGCTAAGAGCATTATCTTGCAGATGTTTGCGGTCTTGTTTAAGCGCCCAAGTTGGGCGGGTGTTTTTGATGCTGAGTTTTTAGAGTTGTTAGGTGGCTCGGAAAATGCAGAGTATCGGTTTTTTGCACGAGCATTGGTAATGCTTAAAGAAAATGGTTATTTACTAGAACCTTGGGAGACCTGGTTTTCTGATCCCAAAAGAATGAAAGTGTTAGAACAAATTCGGGCGATACCCTTAGATAATGATGATGCATTTTTGCAATCGCTACACGAGCAGATTGCCATGCAAATCACTTATGACCTTACCAGCGAAACGGCATTGAAGAAGACTGTGTCAACGAATACGGAAGATATGGGAGCTTTGGAAGCGTGGTTCGAATTACAAAAATCGATAAAAAAATAAGGTAATTCGTTGTTCAAGGGTTGAATATTTTGCAAGCGTCATTACATATAATTTACACATTTCGTTGCAAAATTAAGGCGTTATCACCTGTATAGATAATAAAAAATCAAATTATTTAAGAATTTTTTAGTATAATTCACGGTCTTGTTTTTTCGGGTAGAGCAAGGCTTGGCGCAACATCATTGAGGCAAACATGACTAGAGTAGAAAGAAAGCAGCAATTAATCGATTTGATTGAAAGAGCAAAAGAGTTAGGTTATCTGACTTTTTCTGATGTAAACGATGTTTTGCCGGATGATATTGAAGAAGACCAATTAGGTCAAGTCTTAACTATCCTGCGTGACTTCGGTATTCAATTATTCGACTCTGCACCTGATGCAGATGAGTTGCTGACCAAAGAAGGTGAAACCTTCGATGATGCTGCGGCAGAAGCAGCAATTTTGGCTCTAGCCGAAGTGGATGCTGAGTTTGGTCGTACAACTGACCCAGTCCGTATGTATATGCGTGAAATGGGTTCTGTTGAACTATTGACACGTCAAGGCGAAGTAGAAATTGCCAAGCGGATCGAAAACGGCCTTCGCAGTATGTTGGCGGCGATGTCTTTATACCCAGCTACAGCATCATCGTTATTAACCTCCTTCGCTAAAATTGACGAAGGGGAAGGTAAAATTGCCGACCTGATCCAAGGTTTTATTCGCCCTGCCGATTTGATTGATATCCCTGTTGAAGAGTTGTCGCCTGACAGTGATTCTGGTGAACCTAAAGAAGATGGGATTAACCAAGAAGAGTTGGATCAATTTTTATCTGATCTAACAAAGCTTAATGACAAAGTACTGAGTCTAGAAGAAAAGCATGGCTACAGTGACAAAAAAGCCGTTGCGAAACGCGCTGAACTTGTTGAGATGATGGGCTCTGTAAAATTATCTCCAGTTTTTGTTAACCGCAACATTAAGGGCATTAAGCTTCGTATCGCGTCAATTCGTGAACAAGAACGTAATGTTGTTAACTTGGTTATGCGTGAAATTGGTGTGCCTCGTCCAAAATTCCTTAAAACTTTTGTAGGGTCTGAAACCGACTATACAATGGTTGATCGTTTGATTGAAGCTTTCCCAGAAAAGGCAGAGCAGCTTGAAGCATCTCGTGCTGATATTAAGCGCGCTCAGAAACGTCTTGCTATGATTGAAAAATCAGAAAAGATGCCAATCAATGTTTACAAAGATACTTATAAAACCCTAAGTAAATCTGAAAGCCAAGCACGTGTTGCTAAGCGTGAAATGATCGAAGCAAACTTGCGTTTGGTTATTTCCATTGCCAAAAAATACACCAACCGTGGTTTGCAATTCCTTGACTTGATTCAGGAAGGTAACATTGGTTTGATGAAAGCGGTAGAGAAGTTCGAGTACCGTCGTGGTTACAAATTCTCAACCTATGCTACTTGGTGGATTCGTCAGGCAATTACGCGTTCAATTGCTGACCAAGCAAGAACGATCCGTATTCCGGTTCATATGATTGAAACTATCAATAAATTGAATCGTATCCAACGTCAGTTACTACAAAAAATGGGTAGAGAACCTACTCCTGAAGAACTGGCTGAAGAAATGGAAATGCCGGAAGATAAAGTTCGCAAAGTGATGAAGATCGCTAAAGAACCAATTTCTATGGAAACGCCTGTTGGGGATGATGAAGATTCATCACTAGGAGATTTTATCGAAGACTCCAATATTCTTTCTCCGCAGGATTCTGCAGATTTAGAAGGTATGGGTGAAACCGTTCGTGAAATGCTAAGTACGCTTACACCTCGTGAAGCCAAAGTACTAAGAATGCGTTTTGGTTTAGGAATGAACACTGATCATACGTTGGAAGAAGTTGGTAAACAGTTTGATGTAACGCGTGAGCGTATTCGTCAAATAGAAGCTAAAGCACTGCGTAAGCTACGTCATCCAAGTCGTGCAGAACGCCTAAAAAGCTTCTTAGATTAAAAACGTCAAAAAATTTTGCGGTGTCTATTGATATGAATATAATAGGCACCCTAAATATCTGCTTAGCAGTTTTCAAAATTCCTTTCTAGATTCGCCTCCTTAGCTCAGTTGGTTAGAGCACCCGACTCATAATCGGTAGGTCCTGTGTTCAAGTCACAGAGGAGGCACCATTTTCATGTCTTTTGCGACCAGAAATATGTCTACATTTTGAGCGGATGAAATGGTCTTTTTACGACTTTTTTCGCAAATTGACTGGTTTTTGTTTTAATGACAGTGCTATGATGAAAACCGTAAGTTCTTCAATTTATATAGAGTTCACTGTTTAGCGTCGAGGCTGTAAAAGCGATACTAACAACAAAATAAGCTACGACAATCAGCGGTACTCCTAGACTTAACAGCTAACAGTCTCCCTATACTCAAAGTTAAAGGGGAAGTGTGATCGGCTGGAATAAAGCAGTTCAACAAGCCGTCGATTTGCGTCATTGGTTTCATCGTCACCCAGAGTTGACGTGGCAGGAAACCAATACGGCAGATAAGATTCGTCAATGCCTAGATGCCTGGCAAATTGACTGGAAGACTTGTGCCACCCATGGTTGTGTTGCAACTTTGGCGCCTAATGCCAAAGGATGTCACCTCGGTTTGCGCGCTGATATGGACGCGCTACCCATTCTTGAAAAAACCTCCGTTGAATATTGTTCTACCGATCTCGGTAAGATGCATGCTTGTGGTCATGATGGTCATATGGCGGCTTTACTGGGCACGGCCTACTGGTTGAAGCAACACGAATCCGAGCTTTCCGGCCCCGTCTCGTTGATTTTTCAGCCTGCCGAAGAAGGCGGGCATGGTGCCAAAGCCATGATCGAAGACGGTGCACTGGAAGGTGTAGATAGTATCTTCGGCTGGCATAACTGGCCAGCCTTGCCATTTGGTATCGCAGTTTGCCCAGACGGGCCGGTGATGTCGGGCAATGGTACTTTTCATGTCGATATTACCGGTCAGGGTGGGCATGCATCTCAGCCGGAAGCGGCACGTGATCCGGTATTGGCCGCTGCCGCCATCACTTTAAATCTCCAACAAATCGTTAGTCGTCGTTTACCGCCACAGGCTGCTGCCGTAGTCAGCGTGACGTCTTTAATCGCGGATGGCAACCCAACCATTATTCCCGAAACTGTGCGATTGGAAGGCGGTATCCGTATTTCCGACCCGCGGTGGCGTGAACAAATCAATGAGTCAATTGTTCAAATTTGCGAGGACACAGCAAAGACCTATGGTGTCGAAGCGCAGGTAGAGATTCGTCCACGTTACGATGCCACGGTGAATCATCTGGCAGAGGCGCAATATTATCGCGATGCGTTGAAAGCTGAACTGGGCGAAGGATTTGATCGTACCGATTTGTTGTTGCCGATTATGGCCTCGGAGGATTTTAGTTATTACCTTCAAAAGGTGCCGGGGGCTTTCGCCTTGATCGGCATGTCTGAAAGGCAGGGAGAAGATTTCGGTTACCCCTGCCACAGCCCAAACTATCAATTTAATGATCGTTTGGTGGAAAGGGTGATGAAGGTGTTTGTGCGTTTGGTAGGGTTGAACCTGCCGAAAGCATAAAGTATCCAGTTTTTATTGGTTAGTGTAAACAGGAGGATAGTATGGACTGGTTTGAGAGCTATGAATCAGAGATTCGGGCCTATAGTCGTATCTATCCTGCGGTGTTTGTCAAAGGCGACAATGCTCGACAGGTGGATGAAGCAGGGAAAACTTATATCGATTTTTATGCGGGAGCGGGGGTGTTGAATTTCGGGCACAACAATCCGCGTATGATCGAAGCCGTGGTTGACTATCTGCAATCGGGAGGAGTCGTGCATACGCTAGATATGATGACACCGCCGAAGCGGGAGTTTATTCAGGCCTTTGTGGAAACCATTTTGCAGCCGCGAAACATGGATTATAAATTGCAGTTTATGGGGCCGACAGGTACCAATGCGGTGGAAGCGGCATTGAAATTGGCGCGTCGTGTAACTGGACGAAGCCAGGTAGTAGCGTTCAGTCAGGGATTTCATGGCATGACTCTGGGTGCCTTGGCCTGTACTGCAAACGAATATTTTCGAAATGCAGCTGGAACAGCACTGGATGATGTGATGCATTGGCCTTTCGATACCAATAAAGGCGGTGGTCTTGAAGGGTTGGAAGTGTTACGCGCTTTGTATGAAAACACCTCGGGTGGCGTTGAAAAACCGGCTGCATTTATTGTTGAGGTATTGCAGGCCGAAGGCGGTGTTAACCTTGCCAGCAATGAATGGCTACAGGCTTTACAGCAACTGGCAAAAGACCTAGGCGCGCTGCTGATTGTAGATGATATTCAATCTGGCTGTGGCCGTACTGGTACTTACTTTAGTTTTGAAGGTAGCGGCATTGATCCGGACATTATTACGTTGGCCAAGGGTATTGGCGGACTAGGCACGCCCATGGCAATGAATTTGGTGAAGCCGGAGCATGACAAGCATTGGCAGCCGGGAGAACATACCGGCACTTTCCGTGGGCAAAATATTTCCTTTGTCGCTGGTCGCGAAGCACTGCGTTATTTCGAAAATGATGCGCTGATGATGGAAACCCTGCATAAAGGTGACATTATGGCCAAGCATCTAGAGGGAATAGCTGAAAAATATGCCGGAAAAGGTTTCAGTGTTCGAGGAAAGGGCATGATGCAAGCATTGGATGTCAGCGATGGGGCATTGGCCAAAGCTATTGCCGGAGATTGTTTTGAGCATGGAATGCTGTTTGGGCCATGCGGCGTAGGCGGTGCTGTGCTTAAGTTGATTCCACCTTTGACTATTCCTGAAGAAGACTTAATGTCGGGTCTAGAAATTTTCAGTGATGCTATTGATCGCCAAATGGAGGGCTAAGCTATGCGAGAAAGAGATGATATGACCTTTCCCTTTTCAGAGTATCAACGCCGATTAGGGGAGTTGCGGGGACGCATGGCGGAGCGCCTTCTGGATGCGGTGATTATTTCCGATGCCGAAAACATTATGTACCTAACGGATTATCAGACGACGGGCTACTCCTTTTTTCAGGCGCTTGTAGTGCCTTTGGAAGGTGAACCGTGGATGGTGACACGTAAACTGGAAGAGTCCAATGTGATTGCCCGTACCTGGGTGGAGTTGAGCCGTCCTTACCCTGATAGTGGGGATGCCATTCAGATGTTGGTGAGTTCGTTGGTTGAGTTCGGTCTGGCCGGACAAACAATTGGTTATGAGCGTAACTCTTATTACTTCACCGCTTATCACCAGGATTATTTTCATACTTCCTTTACCAAAAGTCGTTTGATGGATTGTTTTGGTATCGTCGAAGAAAGTCGGATTCGTAAATCGGCGGTGGAGTTGGAAGTCATGCAAAAAGCGGCAGTGGCGACTAAAGCAGCGATGAAAGCGGGGATTGAAGCTGTGCAAGCGGGGGCTACTGAAAATGAGATCGGTGCAGCGGCCTGTCAGGCGATGTTTGCGGCAGGTGGAGAGATCCCAGCGGTGATGCCTTATGTGACGTCGGGGCCTAGAACCATGATCGGGCATGCTTCTTGGGAAGGTCGAATCGTACAGCCTGGAGAACATGTGTTCTTGGAAATGGCCGGCTGTTATCGCCGTTATCATACGGCGATGATGCGGACGGTGGTGTGCGGCGAATTGACAGACAGCATGTATAAGTCTCAGGAACTGATGAAGCTCGCGTTGAAAACTGCGCGTAAAGAATTTCGTCCAGGGATGACGGTTTCGGATGCCGATAAGATGATGCGTAATATCATTCGTGAAAACGATGTCGGCGCCAAATTGATTACCCGTTCAGGCTACTCAATCGGAATCGCGTTTCCGCCCAGCTGGGATGAGGGCTATATTATGAGTTTGTTTCAGGGGGATTCCACGCCTTTGATGCCTGGAATGACGTTTCATTTGATTCCCTGGATGTGGGGGATTGATGGCGATAAGTCTTGTGGGATTTCTGATACCTTTTATATCACCGAAAACGGCTGTGGAACTTTCTTTGAGGACTTTGAGCAGGACTTTACGGTGAAGCCTGATAACGGCGCTGTGCCTTCTAAAAATGTAAGTGACATCCAGCAGAAAATGAATCAGCCGAAAAAGAAAGCTGCCAAAGCACCTCAATAAAAGGCAAAAGGAGAGTCTATGTTTATCGCAACTAACCCTGCAACGGGAGAGGAATTACATCGTTACCCTTTGAATGACAATGCGACGCTTTCCAAAAAGATTGATCAAGCGGCGGAGACCTTTAAAAGTTGGCGAAAAACGACATTTGAAGAGCGCTCGGCATTACTGAGAAAGGTCGCCAGATTTATGCGGGATGATGAAGAACGATTGGCTAGATTGATGACCGATGAAATGGGTAAGCCAATTGTTGAAGCGCGTGGGGAAGTGCAAAAAGCGGCCTGGTGTGCTGAACATTATGCGGAAAAAGGGGCTGAGTATTTAGCCCCAGTAACCTTGCCATCGGATGCGACCCACAGTTATGTGCAGCATTTACCTTTGGGGCCGGTGCTGGGTATTTTGCCCTGGAATGCGCCTTTTTGGTTAGCCTTTCGATTTTGTGCACCCGCGATTATGGCAGGAAATACTTGTTTGATGAAGCATGATCCTCATGTGCCTGCTTGTGCCGAGGCGATTGCGGAAGTTTTCGAACGGGTTGGTGCTCCTGCGGGCTTGATGCAGAATCTACGGATTAATAATGAGCAGGTCGAAACAGTCTTAAAGCATGATGCGGTTCAGGCGGTTTCTTTGACCGGATCCAGTGCTGCAGGTAGTGCTGTGGCTTCTTTGGCTGCGAGTCAGATTAAGCCAGCAGTATTGGAGCTTGGTGGGTCTGACCCTAGCCTGGTGTTTTCTGATGCGGACTTAGATGAGGCGGCCAAAACGCTTGCATTGTCTCGCATCATTAATGCGGGTCAGTCTTGTATTGCGGCTAAGAGAATTATTGTTGAGGCACCAGTTTATGAGTCCTTCATCGAAAAGTTTTATGCACATCTATCTGCTTTGAAAATGGGTGACCCTGCCGATGAGACGACACAAGTCGGCCCGATTGCACGGGAAGACTTGCGAGATGGTTTGCACCGTCAGGTTACTACGACAGTTAAGCAAGGCGGACGTTGTTTATTGGGAGGCGAAATGCCGGAAGGCCCGGGATACTACTATCCAGTTACGCTATTGGTTGATGTTACGCCGGAAATGCAGGTTTCATGCGAGGAAACTTTTGGACCCATTGCTGTTGTTATGAAAGCAGAGTCGGTTGAGCATTCCTTAGAAATTGCCAATGATACGATTTATGGATTGGCGGCTTCGGTGTGGACAGCAGATGTTGCGTTGGCCGAACGTATGAGTCGAGATATCGAAGCAGGTCAGGTCGCTATTAACGGGATTGTGAAGACAGATCCGAGGTTGCCGAGTGGAGGTGTCAAGCGTTCAGGTTATGGTAGAGAGTTAGGCCCCCACGGAATTATGGAGTTCGTGAATGCTCAACAAGTTTGGATTGGGCCAAAAGTTGGCACTTAGTGTTTGTCTTTATTAAATTACAGGTTAAGACTTAATTTAGTGGCGAACCTCGGTGCCTTTTAAGAATATATCAACGCCTTGTTGAAGGGCTGTTTCTAGTTCACCTTCATTTATTTCTTCACCAAGTAGAGATTTTAAGTAAAAGGGTGCTTTAACCATTTCAAGTAATTGATAGGCTGCTAAGTCACAATCTTGTATTTTTAGTTTGTTGGCTTTAACGAGTTTGGAAAGGTAGGTGGATAGAATTCGGTTGGCTCTTTGTGGGCCGTAGGTGTAGAAGATTTTCTGGATTTCTTTTTTGTCTAAACTGTTTTCTGCAATAACCAGTCGATAAATACTAATACCATCTGGAGAGATTGCAACTTGCTGGAGTCTTCGGCTAAAGTTCAGTAAGCTGGTTTTAATATCGTCAGTCCATACACCGTCAGATTCAAATTCATCAAAAATTTCGCTGGTTTTAATCTTTAGAACGGCTTCGAATAAGCCCAGTTTATTACCAAAAAGTCTGTAAAGAGTTCCGAGCGAACCACCTGCTTCTTTAACGATTTCGTTAACACTGGCACCAGCATAACCGTTTTCTAGAAATGCTTTTGTGGCTACTTCTAGTAGTTTTTGGTGTCTGGCTATGCCTCCTTTGGTTGTGCAAACGCACTCTACGCCGGCGTTTTGAGAAGTGAGAAGCTGCTCGTCTTTGTTTTGTGTTTGTAGGTTATCTTCCATGGTGCGGTATTTTATCATCCATTTTAAAAATAATGTCTATTGCCTGTAGACAAATAAAGTGTAATGTATGCTACACTATTGTTCAAATTTAATTTTTTTATTCAATGGGATGTTTATATATGTATGGCTTGAACTCTGTTATGGCAAAAAATGTGACTGTAGTTTCATTGGTTGCTGCCTTATTTAGTGTGTCGGCAATAGCTGCTCAAAAACGACCACCAATGCCAGTGCCTGTAGTAGTGGTAAAGAAAACGGATGTGCCAGTAACTTATGAATATCCTGCTAGAACTCAAGCGGCACAGCAAGTTTCAGTGGTGGCGCAAGTGTCTGGTATTTTGGAGAAAAAATATTATCAAGACGGTGATAAGGTTAAAGCTGGACAAGACTTGTATTTAATAGATCCGAGACGTTACCAAGCGAAAGTTGTTAAGGCTAAAGCGCAAGTAGATGTAGAAGAAGCTAAGGTGAAACAAGCCGAACGTGAATATAAGCGTGTAAAAGGTTTGTATAAGAATAAAGCGGTCAGTGAGCAGGAAATGGATAATGCCTTGTCTAGCTTTGAGTTGGCAAAAGCTGGGCTTGAGGGAGCAAAGGCTTCTTTAAGTGATGCGCAAATAGATCTGGGGTATACAAAGGTTAAGGCTGAAATTTCTGGGTTTACCAGTCAAAAGCTACAAGATGTGGGAAGTTTGGTTGGGACGGCAGCTTCAAATAGCATGTTGACGACAATTACAAATTTGGATGTTATTTATGCAAATTTCTCGATTCCTGATAGTGATATGAGTGAGCAAAGAAGTTTGGTTGCATCCCATCAGTTGGAAATGCCTAAGGATAGAAAGTTTGATGTGGAAATGATTGGGCGAGATAAGAAGGTAATTGCCAAAGGTGTAGTTGATTTTACTGATAGTAGAATTGATACAAATACCGGTAGTGTGGTGGCTAGAGCAACCTTTGCTAATGCTAATCATGTTTTATTGCCTGGAGAATTTGTGCGTGTACGTTTGTCTGGCGCGAAGAGGTTAGGCGTATTTACCATTCCTCAAAAAGCGGTGTTGCAGATTGGGCAACAGGCCTTTGTTTATGTAGTGAAGAACGGCGTGGTTAATTTAATGCCTATTCAATTGGCGACGACGAATGGTGATCAATTCCTTGTAACAGGTGGTCTAAAGGAAGGTGATCAGGTTGTGATTGCTAACTTAATTAAGCTTCGTCCGAATACGCCGGTTTCGCCAATTGTTCCAAAAGCGTCTGAACAGAAAAAACAGCCTAAATAAAAGGACGGTTACATGATTTCAAAGTTTTTTATCGACCGTCCGGTTATGGCGACGGTTTTTTCTGCAATTATTGTAATAGCAGGTTATATAGGGCTGAAAGCACTCCCTATCTCTGAATATCCTCAGATTGTGCCACCACAAGTTACGGTAACGGCTAGTTACCCCGGTGCGAACGCAGAGACGATTTCAAGTACGGTTGCAGCTCCCTTGGAGCAGGCAATCAATGGTATTGATAATATGATTTATATTAACAGTACCACTTCTTCATCCGGTACTTTGAGTCTTACGGTAACGTTTAAGATTGGAACGGACGCGGATAAGGCTACCATTGATGTAAATAATAAGGTGCAGAGTGCGTTAAGTCGTTTGCCCTCCGAGGTGCAACGTTTGGGGGTGCAGGTAAATAAGCGCTCGACGAGCATTCTTAAAGTTATCGCGTTGTATTCGCCTGATTCCAGCTTGAATACGGTGTTTATTGCCAACTACGGCTTGATTAACGTTTTGGATGATTTAAAGCGTATTCCTGGTGTGGGTGAGGTTCGTCAGTTTGGTAGTAAAGATTATTCGATGCGTATTTGGTTGGATCCAAACAAGATGGCGAAATATGGCCTAACGCCGAATGATATTGCTACGGCTATTCGAAGCCAAAACTCTCAATTTGCAGCGGGTCGATTTGGTCAAGAGCCAATGGATAAACCGCAAGCCTTTACTTATACGGTCACCACTGAGGGTCGTTTTAGTGACGCGAAAGAATTTGAAAATATTATTCTACGCGCTAACAAAGACGGTAGCCGTTTAAGGTTAAAGGACGTGGCTCGTGTTGAGCTAGGCGCACAGGCGTATAACTTTAATGCGACCTATGATGGTAAACCAACTGTACCTATGGGTATTTTCTTGCAGCCAGGTGCAAATGCCTTAGAAGTTTCAAAGCTGGTTGATCAGGAAATGAAACGCATGTCTGAGAAGTTTCCTGTTGGGTTGAAGTATGCAATTCCGTATGACACTTCTGAATTCGTAAAAATTTCGATTGAAAAGGTGGTGCAAACCTTATTCGAAGCCTTGTTGCTGGTTGTGCTGGTGGTTTTCTTGTTCTTGCAAAACTGGCGTGCAACCATTATTCCGGTGCTTGCCATTCCGGTTTCGATTGTGGGTACGTTTGCGGGACTCTATTTACTTGACTTTTCAATCAATCAGTTAACTTTGTTTGGGATGATTTTGGCAATAGGTATCGTAGTGGATGATGCCATTATTGTTATCGAGAACGTTGAAAGAATTATGACCTCCGAAGGACTTAGTCCTAGGAAGGCATCCATTAAAGCTATGCAAGAAGTAACGGCGCCGGTCATTGCGATTGTATTGGTGCTTTCAGCGGTATTTATTCCTGTTGCCTTTATTCAAGGTTTAACAGGGGAGATGTATAAACAGTTTGCGATAACAATTGTGGTGTCGGTGACTATTTCAGGAATTGTTGCACTGACATTAACACCTGCATTGTGCGCAAATTTAATTAAGCCTGAGCATCAAGTAACAGGTAAGTTTTTTGATAAATTCAATGCTGGTTTTGGTTGGTTAACCGATAAGTTTGGCGCGGGTGTCAGTAAGATTATGCGCTATAGCTTGCTGAGCCTTATTTTATTTATTGGTTTAGGGGCTTTAACTTATCAACAGTTAACTACGATTCCAAAAAGTTTGATTCCACAGGAAGATAAAGGGACCATGTTTGTTTTATCTTACTTGCCGCCAGCCAGTTCTTTGTCGAGAACCGAAAAGGTAAGGGATGAGGTTTCAGATATGGTGCGTAAACACCCAGGTGTTGAGCATGCGATCAGTTTTGCTGGGTTTGATTTGCAGACTTTTGCTGAGAAAACAGATTCAGGGGTTTCTTTTGTAAAACTGAAGCCTTGGGATGAGCGTAAGGCGCCTAACCTATCAGAGCAGGCTATCGTCGGTTCTTTGTTTGGTCAGCTTATGCGTGTGCCGGATGCATTCTCGATTCCAGTCGGTATGCCGACGATTATGGGGTTGAGTATGACGGGTGGTTTTGAAGTGTATTTACAAAACCGTAACGGAACAGGCTCACTTGAGTTGAGTAAAATAACAGATGAACTGATTAAAAAGGCCAGTGCGCGTCCTGAGTTAAAGCAAGTGAGAACGACTTTTTCAACTAAGGTGCCACAGTACCGTGCTGTTTTAGATCGTGAAAAAGCGAACGCAATGCAAGTACCGGTAAATGAAGTCTTTTCTGCAATGCAGGCAACTTTTGGTAGCTTGTATGTCAATGACTTTAATCTTTACGGGCGTACTTATAGAGTAAATCTACAGTCTGAAGCGCATTATCGCGAAGGGCCTAAAGATATGTCTCAGGTGTTCGTGAGATCAATGACGGGTAAAATGATACCTTTGAGTTCATTGGTGACCTTTAAGCGAGTTACGGGAGCGGATATTGTAGATAGATTTAACTTGTTCCCGGCAGCGAAGTTGATGGGTGAGCCAGCACCAGGTTATACATCTGGACAAGCGATTCAAGCTTTTGAGGATGTCGCTAAGCAGGTGTTGCCAAATGGCTACACGCTTGGCTGGGTTGGTGAAGCCTTCCAAGAGAAACAAGCATCGGGTGCTGGAGCACAAGCCTTTATGTTTGGTCTGTTATTTGTATTCCTTATTCTTGCAGCCCAATATGAGCGTTGGACAATACCGCTTGCCGTTATTGTTGCAGTTCCATTTGCGGTGCTTGGGGCATCAATAGCGGTTCACTTGTCCGGCTTAAGTAATGATATTTACTTTGAGTTAGGATTGTTGACGCTCATAGGTTTATCCGCGAAGAATGCAATCTTGATTGTCGAGTTTGCTATGCAAAAACGTAAAGCAGGCATGGATTTGGTTCAAGCCGCTACGGAAGCGGCTAGATTGAGATTTAGACCGATTGTTATGACTTCGTTGGCGTTTACAATTGGTGCAGTGCCGTTAATGATGAGTGAGGGTGCAGGTGCAGCTGCTCGACATGCGGTTGGTACAGGGGTTGTTGGTGGTATGGTTGCAGCAACTTTCTTAGCGCCGTTGTTTATTCCTATGTTCTTTAGATGGGTTGCTGCATTTTCAGAATTCATCTCAAAAGAAAAAATTTCGGAAAAACGTTTATCAAAAGAAGAGTCATTATGAGTTATTTGAGATTTAAAAAAACAATGACAATATTTTCTCCTAAATATTTACTGGTAATGACGCCGCTGCTTTTAGCGGCATGTAGTCAAATGCCGACATATGAAAAACCTAAAGTTGATATGCCTAAGGTTTGGGCTGAATCTTTGCCAAAAACTGTTCAGAAAGCACAAATGACAGAAGAACAATGGTGGGATAGTTTGTCAGGCGATAAGGTTTTGTATCGCCTGATTGAGAAAGGTCGTACGCAAAACAAAGATATTCAACTAGCTGTTTTGAGGTTGAAACAGGCGCGCTCTTATTTAACTCAAGCACAGTCGGGAAGCTATCCTGAGTTTGATGCGACTGCTGGTGCATCTCGAACAAAATCCAGTAATCAGTCCTATCCACAGGGTCAAGGCGCAGAGTTTAATAACTACTCTCTGGGAGGTTTGTTGAGCTATGAAGTTGATATCTGGGGGAGAGTTTCTTCTTTAAAGTCTGCTGCAGAAGCTAACTTGAAAGCAACTGAAGCGAATAAAGATGCCGTTGACTTAAGTATTTCGTCAGCAATTGCAACTGCTTATCTGAATTTGCGAGCGCTAGATCACTCTGTTATTTTGGCTGAGGATACCGTTACATCAAGAAAAGAAGCATTAGAGCTAAGAAAAAAACAACTTCAGCTAGGAAGTATTACACCTTTGTCAGTTCAACAAGCTGAAGCAGACTTGGCTTCTGTTGAAGTGTCTCTTTATAAATTAAGGGAGCAAAGAGATTTACAGCGTCATGCTTTGTCACTGCTGCTGGGAGAGTCGCCACAGAAGATATTAGCCGATAGTCAAAAGCCTGATGGCGAGGTCTTTAAGGATCATAAAGTGTTATCTGTTCCAGTGGGTGTGCCTTCTGACCTATTGTTAAGAAGGCCTGATATTGTTGCAGCAGAGCAGAAACTTATTGCGGCAAATGCCAATATAGGTGTTGCGCGAGCTTCTTTATTTCCAAGTATTAGTTTGACAGGTATGTTTGGTGTGCAAAGCGAGTCGTTGTCTAACTTATTTAAAGACGATGCGTTCAACTGGAACGCGGGAGCAAACATAACGGCACCGATTTTTGATTATGGTAAAAGAAAAGCGAACGTTGCAATTAGTAAAGCTGAAAAGCAAGCAATGTTGATTACTTATCAGGATACTGTAAAAAGAGGGTTTGCAGAAACGCTTGATGCATTAACACAATATCATGGTAGTCAGCTACAGTTGGAAGCGCAACAACGTCAGGTTACGGCATTGTCCAAATCACTTGAATTAGCAAAAAAACGATTTGATGCGGGTTATTCAAGTTACTTAGAGGTGCTTGATGCGCAAAGAAGTCTATTTAATGCTCAGTTGTCTTTAGTTAATACTAAGCTTAGACATTACGACTCTCTTGTTAGTTTATATAAAGCTATCGGTGGAAGCTGGAGTTTAAAAAGTTAAAATCAGTCAGGCTGGGTCATTTATAAAAAAACCGCTTTATAGCGGTTTTTTCGTATTAAAGATTTGTAAGTCATTGATAATTTTGTTGAGTAGATAAAAATGTCAAAAAACTGTAAAAAAGTTAGTTAAAAGGCTTGCAAAGATTTCACGAATGATTAGAATACGCATCTCTTTCGAACACAAGCAATTTAACAACTGCTTCGAAATACGAAAGAGCTTCAAAATTTGTTCAATATTTAGTTAAGTTTAATTGAATGTTGGAGTGCAAAATTTGGAGTAGAATTTTTGAAAAGGATTTAAATTTTTTTCAAAAATACTAAAAATTTAAGTTGACGGATTGCTAGAAAATAACTTACAATTCACGGCTTAACGAAAAAGAAAATGTCCGATAAAATCAGATATTTTTGCAAGACTTAGTTCTTTAAAAATCAGGTAATACAGAGATAATTTATGTGGGAGCTGCTTAAGTAAGTGGTGACTAAAATCATAAATATCTCGATAACTATGTATATGGTTAATTATTGAATACTTAGGTATTTAATAATACATGTACCTTGTTAATTTCGAGTGTTTAATTTGTATTTGCAGAAAAGCAAACCAAAAAACAAGTCAAGAGATTAAACTGAAGAGTTTGATCCTGGCTCAGAATGAACGCTGGCGGCAGGCTTAACACATGCAAGTCGAACGGTAACAGAAGAAAGCTTGCTTTCTTGCTGACGAGTGGCGGACGGGTGAGTAATGCTTGGGAATCTGCCCTTTAGTTGGGGACAACATATGGAAACGTATGCTAATACCGAATGTGATCTACGGATTAAAGGTGCCCTCTCCTTGGAAGGTATCGCTAAAGGATGAGCCCAAGTTAGATTAGCTAGTTGGTAGGGTAAAGGCCTACCAAGGCGACGATCTATAGCTGGTTTGAGAGGATGATCAGCCACACTGGGACTGAGACACGGCCCAGACTCCTACGGGAGGCAGCAGTGGGGAATATTGCACAATGAGGGAAACCTTGATGCAGCCATGCCGCGTGTGTGAAGAAGGCCCGAGGGTTGTAAAGCACTTTCAATTGTGAGGAAAGCTAAGTAGCTAATAACTGCTTAGTGTGACGTTAGCATTAGAAGAAGCACCGGCTAACTCTGTGCCAGCAGCCGCGGTAATACAGAGGGTGCAAGCGTTATTCGGAATTACTGGGCGTAAAGCGCGCGTAGGCGGACTGTTAAGTCGGTTGTGAAAGCCCTGGGCTCAACCTAGGAATTGCATCCGATACTGGCAATCTAGAGTTTAAGAGAGGGAAGGGGAATTCCAGGTGTAGCAGTGAAATGCGTAGATATCTGGAGGAACATCAGTGGCGAAGGCGCCTTCCTGGCTTAAAACTGACGCTGAGGTGCGAAAGCGTGGGTAGCGAACGGGATTAGATACCCCGGTAGTCCACGCCGTAAACGATGTCAACTAGCTGTTGGTCTTATTAAAAAGATTAGTAGCGTAGCTAACGCGATAAGTTGACCGCCTGGGGAGTACGGTCGCAAGATTAAAACTCAAAGGAATTGACGGGGGCCCGCACAAGCGGTGGAGCATGTGGTTTAATTCGATGCAACGCGAAGAACCTTACCATCCCTTGACATGTAGAGAACTTTCTAGAGATAGATTGGTGCCTTCGGGAACTCTAACACAGGTGCTGCATGGCTGTCGTCAGCTCGTGTCGTGAGATGTTGGGTTAAGTCCCGCAACGAGCGCAACCCTTATCATTAGTTGCTACCATTTAGTTGAGAACTCTAATGAGACTGCCGGTGATAAACCGGAGGAAGGCGGGGACGACGTCAAGTCATCATGGCCCTTATGGGATGGGCTACACACGTGCTACAATGGGGGGTACAAAGAGCAGCCAACTGGCGACAGTGCGCAAATCTCAGAAAACCCTTCGTAGTCCGGATCGGAGTCTGCAACTCGACTCCGTGAAGTCGGAATCGCTAGTAATCGTGAATCAGAATGTCACGGTGAATACGTTCCCGGGCCTTGTACACACCGCCCGTCACACCATGGGAGTGGGTTGCAAAAGAAGTAGGTAGTCTAACCTTCGGGAGGGCGCTTACCACTTTGTGATTCATGACTGGGGTGAAGTCGTAACAAGGTAGCCGTAGGGGAACCTGCGGCTGGATCACCTCCTTTAAGAAAAAAGTGACCGCGAGCTTAAGTTAGCTTCCACATAAATTGTCTCTGTATTACTAGAAGAAAAAGACCTGGGTCTGTAGCTCAGTTGGTTAGAGCGCACCCCTGATAAGGGTGAGGTCGGTGGTTCAAATCCACCCAGACCCACCATGACTTTGGGGCTATAGCTCAGCTGGGAGAGCGCCTGCCTTGCACGCAGGAGGTCTGCGGTTCGATCCCGCATAGCTCCACCAATATTCCGGTGAATGGTTTTTGTTTTTAATTTAAAAAAACAGAAGTTATTAGCAGTGATATTGGTAACGATATAACTGAAGAAGTTCTTTAACAATTTGGATCAATCTCAAATTAATTGAGAGAAAAAGAAAGCTTTAAAGGCATTGCCAATAAAGTAATCGGATTCTCAATATTAAGCAAAGAGAAGTTTATGACACCGACATGTCATAAACAGTATAAATGAGTCTCCAACTCATTTATACATAGTAATAGACGTCAATGGCGTAAGCCATTGGCATCTAGGTAACAATGTATCTTACATTGAGTCAATTTTGAAAGTTTACTCAAGCGAGAACATGTCAGCGAAAAACTTTTAGTTACAAGCAATTCATTAGGCTTTGATTGAAGAAGTTCTGGATTTTTAATAACTTTAGCAAGTTATTAGAGAGTTGAAGGGATGGGCGCAACACAAAAGGTCAAGGTTATTTTTGAGTTGTATAGTTAAGTGACTAAGCGTACACGGTGGATGCCTAGGCGGTAGAAGGCGATGAAGGACGTAGTAACTTGCGATAAGCCACGGGGAGTTAGTAAACAAGCTTTGATCCGTGGATTTCCGAATGGGAAAACCCACTCATTTTATGAGTATCCCTTTATGGGAGGCAAACCTGGAGAACTGAAACATCTAAGTACCCAGAGGAAAAGAAATCAACCGAGATTCCCTAAGTAGCGGCGAGCGAACGGGGACCAGCCCTAAAGCATTTATTAAGATAGCAGAACACTCTGGAAAGTGTGACGATACAAGGTGATAGTCCTGTATGCAAAATCTTATTAAGTGTTATTCGAGTAGGACGGAACACGTGAAATTCTGTCTGAACATGGGGGGACCACCCTCCAAGGCTAAATACTCTCTACCGACCGATAGTGAACCAGTACCGTGAGGGAAAGGCGAAAAGAACCCCGGAAGGGGAGTGAAATAGAACCTGAAACCGTGTACGTACAAGCAGTGGGAGCACCTTCGTGGTGTGACCGCGTACCTTTTGTATAATGGGTCAGCGACTTACGTTATGTTGCAAGGTTAACCGAATAGGGGAGCCGAAGGGAAACCGAGTCTTAAATGGGCGATTAGTAGCATGGCGTAGACCCGAAACCGGGCGATCTATCCATGGCCAGGTTGAAGGTTGGGTAACACCAACTGGAGGACCGAACCCACGTATGTTGAAAAATGCAGGGATGAGCTGTGGATCGGAGTGAAAGGCTAATCAAGCCCGGAGATAGCTGGTTCTCCTCGAAATCTATTTAGGTAGAGCCTCATGTATCACTGTTGGGGGTAGAGCACTGTTATGGTCTAGCGGGCCGTCAAGGCTTAGCAGCCCATTGCAAACTCCGAATACCAACAAGTGCAATCATGGGAGACAGACTGCGGGTGCTAACGTCCGTTGTCAAGAGGGAAACAACCCAGACCGCCAGCTAAGGTCCCTAAACACTATTAAGTGGGAAAGGATGTGGGAAGGCTTAGACAGTCAGGAGGTTGGCTTAGAAGCAGCCACCCTTTAAAGAAAGCGTAATAGCTCACTGATCGAGTCGGCCTGCGCCGAAGATTTAACGGGGCTAAATAGTGTACCGAAGCTGCGGATGCCGTAAGGCATGGTAGAGGAGCGTCGTGTAAGCCTGCGAAGGGGCATTGTAAAGTGTCCTGGAGGTATCACGAGTGCGAATGCTGACATGAGTAGCGATAAAGGGAGTGAAAAGCTCCCTCGCCGAAAGACCAAGGGTTCCTACGCAACGTTAATCGACGTAGGGTTAGTCGACCCCTAAGGCGAGGCCGAGAGGCGTAGTCGATGGGAAATAGGTTAATATTCCTATACTTTTTATTACTGCGATGGAGGGACGGAGAAGGCTAGGCAAGCTTGCTGATGGTTGCAAGTTCAAGCGTTTAGGCAGAGATCTTAGGCAAATCCGGGATCTTAATGCTGAGGCGTGATGAGGAGTCCTCTTTTGGACGAAGTTGTTGATGCCATGCTTCCAAGAAAAGCTTCTAAGCTTCAGGTAATAAAGAATCGTACCCCAAACCAACACAGGTGGTCAGGATGAGAATTCCAAGGCGCTTGAGAGAACTCGGGTGAAGGAACTAGGCAAAATGATACCGTAACTTCGGGAGAAGGTATGCCCACGCGAGTGGGCCGCAGAGACTAGGTGGCTGCAACTGTTTACTAAAAACATAGCACTGTGCAAAATCGAAAGATGACGTATACGGTGTGACGCCTGCCCGGTGCCGGAAGGTTAATTGATGGGGTTAGCTTATGCGAAGCTCTTGATCGAAGCCCCGGTAAACGGCGGCCGTAACTATAACGGTCCTAAGGTAGCGAAATTCCTTGTCGGGTAAGTTCCGACCTGCACGAATGGCGTAATGATGGCCACACTGTCTCCACCCGAGACTCAGCGAAATTGAACTCGCAGTTAAGATGCTGCGTACCCGCGGCTAGACGGAAAGACCCCGTGAACCTTTACTATAGCTTTGCACTGGACTTTGATACTATCTGTGTAGGATAGGTGGGAGGCTTTGAAGCAGTAACGCCAGTTATTGTGGAGCCAATCTTGAAATACCACCCTGATATTATTGAGGTTCTAACCTAGGCCAGTGAATCCTGGTCAGGGACAGTGTATGGTGGGTAGTTTGACTGGGGCGGTCTCCTCCTAAAGAGTAACGGAGGAGCGCGAAGGTACCCTCAGCACGGTCGGACATCGTGCAATGAGCGCAAGAGTAAAAGGGTGCTTGACTGCGAGACTGACACGTCGAGCAGGTGCGAAAGCAGGTTCTAGTGATCCGGTGGTTCTGTGTGGAAGGGCCATCGCTCAACGGATAAAAGGTACTCCGGGGATAACAGGCTGATACCGCCCAAGAGTTCATATCGACGGCGGTGTTTGGCACCTCGATGTCGGCTCATCACATCCTGGGGCTGAAGTCGGTCCCAAGGGTATGGCTGTTCGCCATTTAAAGTGGTACGCGAGCTGGGTTTAGAACGTCGTGAGACAGTTCGGTCCCTATCTGCCGTGGGCGTTGGAGAATTGAGAGGGGCTGCTCCTAGTACGAGAGGACCGGAGTGGACGATCCGCTGGTGTTCCTGTTGTCTCGCCAGAGGCATTGCAGGGTAGCTATGATCGGAAGGGATAACCGCTGAAAGCATCTAAGCGGGAAACCCGCCTCAAGATAAGTTCTCCCTAGACTTTAAGTCTTCTAAAGGGCCGTTAAAGACTATGACGTTGATAGGCTGGATGTGGAAGTGCAGTAATGTATGAAGCTAACCAGTACTAATTACCCGTGAGGCTTAACTATACAACTCAAAAGTGACTTTTGAAGGCATGTTTGAGCTTGAGTAGCTAGAGAAATGACGCAATGAAAGATACATGTGTTGTAGAACAATATGCTCTTAATAAAGATTGATCCAAATTCAGTGAGTTGATGGTAAAACATCAGCTTACATAACCAAATTGCTTGGGGACCATAGCGAGATGGAACCACCTGATCCCATTCCGAACTCAGTAGTGAAACGTCTCAGCGCCGATGGTAGTGTGGCAGGTGCCATGTGAGAGTAGGTCATCTCCAAGCTTATATTCTGAAAACCACTCCTATGAGTGGTTTTTTTTTGCTTGCGATTTATGGTATTGCATTAATTCGTTAACTTGAAGTCAAAGTTATCTATCATAAACATTCAGCCAAGCACACTTTTTCACTTCTTGAGAATAAAAGCTGATCTTATAGCCGTAAATATCTAGTATTGGTGTCGTGTTTTAATTAGTATATAAAGTTGATAGAGTATTTAAGTTGGCCAAATTGTGATACACGAAAAAATATTGTTGGTGGAAGACCAGAAGTCAATGGCGCTTTTGCTCCGTGCACGTTTATTAGAGTGCTGTCCAAAATTTGAGATATTTTTAGCTCATACATTTAGCGAAGCCAAAAAAATTCTAGAAAAAGAAGATTCAATTCAAGTTTGTCTGACTGATCTTACTTTACCAGATTCATCCAATTATGAGATTGTAGACTTATTAAAGAGTTTTAAAGTTGCTACAGTTGTGTTCACAGGATCTTATAGTGAAGCTGTTCGGCATAGAGTTTTTGATGCACATGTTGCAGACTATGTCATAAAGGATGGTCAAGTTTCGATTGATTATGCTGTGTCGAGTGTGCACTCCTTATTGCAAAACCCAGAAAGAACCATTTGGATTCTTTCTGACAACATAAGGTCAATACATAGAACACAAGGGCTTCTTAGAATTCAGCGGTATCAATTAAAAGTTTTTGAAGATTATATAGACTTGATTCGTGCTTTGGATGATGAAGTTCCTGATTTATTGATTATTGACCGCCTATCTGATGAGCGGAAGATGAGTGTATATGATCTTGTTCGCGAAATTCGAACAAAATATTCTGATCATGACCTACCTATAATATCTATTGAAAAAAAGAATAAGATTAATCAGTCTATTAAGTTAATGAAGTATGGCGTTGGCGATTTGGTTTCTGAAAACTATTCTCCTGAAGAGCTTTACTTACGGGTTCGAAAAAACCTTGAGCAAAGTCAGGCTTATAAAGATATTAAACGTATTTCAGAAGTGGATGCACTGACTCAAATTTATAACCGCCGTGCCTTTTTTGAAAAAGCAGAACAGATGTTTGAATGTTATCAGAATGAGAAAAGAAAATTTTTCTTGATAATGGTAGATATTGATCATTTTAAGCAAGTAAACGACAAGTATGGTCATCAAATTGGTGATCAGGCAATAATTTTTACTGCCACTTATTTGAAGAGTGTTTTTTCCAATGAACTTGTAGCGCGTTTTGGTGGTGAGGAGTTTATTGTCTTAGGTGAATGCGATTCTGTGGATAAAGTTTCATCTCTTTGTGAAGTCTTCAGACAAGAAATCGAGGTTCAGTCTTATGCATCTATTGAAGTAGAGTTTACTGTCAGTCAAGGTGTTGCATTTAGTGGAAATTCACTTGATAAAGCTATTGCTAAGGCAGATGAACTTCTCTACGAAGCGAAACAAGCGGGAAGAAATCAGGTTGTAACTGAAAGTCAAAAAAGATAAAATAAAAATATAGAAATCATGTACTTGGGGGTAGATTATGAATGTGTCTACAAGTACTTACAGTAGTACAGCCATGTTTTCAGCTCTATCTGAGCTTCATTCGATTGCGCCCAAGTATATAAATACCTCTTCTGTTGGATCTGTTTCAGCGGTTTCCAAGTCAGCAACGAACTCTGATAGTTCTTCCAATTCATTAAGTAGTCAGAAAGAGTTACAACAGTCCCAAAAATATCAGCAAGCTATATCAGAATTAAAAGCCAGGGATCAGCATGTCAGAGCTCATGAACGTGCACACTTAAGTGCCGCTGGTGGGTACGCGACTGGTGGGGCTTCATATACCTATCAGGTAGGTCCTGATGGAAGACGCTATGCTGTAGGTGGTGAGGTTGGTATTAATACTTCACCAGTAGAAGGGGATCTTCAGGCAACAATACAAAAAGCAAGAATTGTTCAAAGAGCTGCGTTGGCACCTTCAGATCCTTCGGCTCAGGATTTAAAAGTTCATGCACAAGCTGTGCAAATGGAAATGAAAGCATCTCAAGAGCTTCAAAATGAAAAGAGCAAACAGAATACCGACACAGCTAATAACAGTCTTTCACTGGCTTCTAACGGTGAT
Source organism: Hydrogenovibrio kuenenii DSM 12350 (assembly GCF_000526715.1). Taxonomy (NCBI): domain Bacteria; kingdom Pseudomonadati; phylum Pseudomonadota; class Gammaproteobacteria; order Thiotrichales; family Piscirickettsiaceae; genus Hydrogenovibrio; species Hydrogenovibrio kuenenii. The sequence goes on from NZ_JAGP01000001.1 coordinate 435,593, forward strand.
CTAGCTAATCAAAAAGGGATGTTTAATCATTCAGGTATTGGGAGTTCGGGAATTAATCCTCAAACCACAGATTCTTCAAGGCTTAGTTTTGAAATAAGGATGAGAATGGGGGGATAAAGAGCCCCCCTGAAATAGAATTATATTTGACAGAAGGTTTGTTGCATTGATTCTAGAAGGTTCAATATCTGATTATCTCTTACTTTACAAAGAATTTTGCTGCCTTCACGTCTTGAAGTGATAATTTCTTTTTCTCTTAAAATATCAATGTGTTGGGAAATGTTACTTTGAGTTGTTCCTACTCGAGATACTATGTCCATAACAGGCATTTCATTATTACCAAGAACGCAGAGAATTTTAAGTCTTAATGGGTGTCCCATTGCTTTTAATGCTTTAGACGCCTTTTCTATGTTTTCTTCTTTCATCGCCATCTGGCTAATTTCTTCCATGTACCTTCACCATTTAATTTGCATTAAAATCAATAACTATTGTAATTCTAATGAAATACTTCTCTAATGTCATTAAAAGTTACCTTATAATTGGAGAGAATTTTTTAATGTTAGATATGGATAGATATCTGGATAATCGTAAAAATAAATGGAGTTGTCTGTGAGAGTTTCTTGGGCTAAAAAAGGTTTATGGTTAAGTACTGGAGCAATTTTGGGTGCGTTTATTGTACTTGCCACCAGTGTATTTGCTGATAACGAAAAACAGAATGGTACAACTCCAGCAACAAAGGTAGAAGCTCAGTTACCTTTAAATGAATTGCGCTCATTCGTAGAAGTCTTCGAACGAATTTCTAAAGATTACGTTGAACCAGTTGATGACAAAAAACTATTAGAAGGTGCGATTAGCGGGATGCTATCGAGTCTTGACCCTCATTCAGCCTATCTTTCGCCTAAAAACTTCAAAGAAATGGAAGAACACACGACTGGTGAGTTTGGTGGTCTTGGCATGGAAGTTGGCTTAGAAGATGGTTTTGTAAAAGTAGTTTCCCCTATTGATGATACGCCAGCGCAGAAGGCAGGGGTAAAAGCAGGCGATCTAATCATTAAATTGAATGATGAGCCAGTAAAGGGGAAAACACTTGCTGAGGCCGTTAAAATTATGCGTGGTAAGCCGGGTTCAAAAATCAAGTTAACGATTGTGCGCGAAGGTGCGACTAAGCCACTCGTGCTTGAGCTTACGAGAGCTGTTATAAAAGTAACGAGTGTTAAGCAAAAATTACTACCAAATGGTATGGGATATGTTCGTATTAGTCAGTTCCAGCTTAGAACGGGTCCTGATTTAATTAAAGCTATCAAAAAATTAGACAAAGAAAATAAAAAGCCACTTAATGGACTTGTGCTGGATTTAAGAAATAACCCTGGTGGTGTTCTTCGTGCTGCGGTTCAAGTAGCAGATTCTTTCATAAATTCAGGTCTAATTGTATATACCAAAGGAAGAGTAAAGGACTCTCAGTTACGTTTTGAGGCGGAAAAAGGAGATATCCTAAAAGGTCGTCCAATGGTTGTTTTGATTAATGAAGGGTCAGCATCCGCTTCCGAAATCGTAGCGGGTGCGTTACAAGATCAAAAACGTGCATTGATCGCAGGTAGAAACAGTTTTGGTAAAGGATCTGTGCAAACTCTTATGCCTTTGAATAATGGTGGTGCAATTAAGTTAACCACAGCTCGTTATTACACGCCAAGTGGACGTTCAATTCAGGCAAAAGGAATTGTGCCTGATGTCGAGATTGATCGAGTGAAGGTCGAAAAACTTAAAGCTGGAGAGTTTGGTCGAATTAAAGAAAAAGACTTGTCAGGTCACTTAGTGAACGATACCAAGCCTAAAGGCTCATCTGTAAAAACTAAGGATGACGTAAAAGGCTTACTCGCAAACGATTTTGAACTTTATGAAGCATTAAGTCTATTGAAAGGCATGTACTTCACTCAGCAAATGGGCAGTAAATAATGATCAAACACGCCATGGTTCCTCTAGCGCAAGGCTGTGAGGAGCTTGAAGCGGTTACCATTATCGATTTGCTAGTCAGGGCTGGCGTTAAGGTTACGACAGTTAGTTTGGATAAAGAGCTCACCATCGTTGCTAGTAGAGGGGTTAAGTTAATCGTAGATACACCTCTTTCTGAAGTGAACTCAACTGACTTTGATATGGTTGTTTTGCCAGGCGGGTTGCCTGGCGCCGATAACCTTAATGCAAGTGATGAGCTCCATGCGTTTTTAAATGAAATGTCTGCTAAGAATGCATTAATAGGGGCAATTTGTGCTGCACCGAAAGTGCTGGTTTCTGCAGGATTGCTTGATAATAAACAAGCGACAAGCTATCCAGGGCATATTGATAAGTTACCAGGTAATAATATGACTTACCAAGAAGATGCTGTTGTCGTCGATGGCAATATCATTACTTCAAGAGGGCCTGGAACAGCAATGGATTTTGCGTTGACTTTAATTGAGTTATTGGTTGGAAAGGAAGTTAAATCTCAAGTTGAAGCAGGTCTTGTTCGCGCTTAATGAAGCTGTTGCTTTAATAGTTTTTTAATGACTCTAGCCAGTTGTTCAGTTTGTTCCTTACTCAGTTTAATTTGAGTTTGGGATTCTTTATCTTCAAGTTGCTCTAACAACTTAATCAACTTCCGTTTTTCTGTTTCTACATCATTCATACTTATTCCAGTAATCAAACTTTTAATTGGTAAGAACCATAATAAAATGGCTTACTAATGAAAGAAAACTCACTTTATTGGGTCTATTACTTTGAGACGCAGTAGTTGTAGGTCAGCCCATTTATTTTTTCGGCAGTAAATAAACACGTTAATTTAGTTTTATTGGAGAATACCATGTCTAAATATTCAAGAAGAAATTTTCTAAAGTTAGCCGGCGCATCTGTTGCTGTTGGTGTATCCGGCGTAGCTGTGGCAGGAGAAAATCCGTTCGAATTTAAATCTTTAGAGGGTGGTTATGAGCAAGTTGCTGCTGCACAAGGTAATTGCGGTGCAAATAAGCAAATGAATAATGACCAATCTAAGGGTGAGACTATGCAAAAGAATAGTCAGTCGCAGATGAAAAATGGTCAAGGCAGTTGTGGGGCAGCGGTTATGAAGCAGCATAACGGCAATTGTGGAGCAGCGATGCCACAACAAAAACAAAAAAATCAGAAAGAGTCTAGTGAAGGAAAATGTGGTTATCAAATGCAATAACTCTCATTTTCAAAGCCGCTTATGCGGTTTTTTTTATAATGGCTTGGCAGTTTGTGTATGAGTTTTGACCCGAATGCAATCCATGGAGTCGGCTTAGGTCTGAGAAGAGATTTCTTTTATGAAGTTTTGGAAGCTCCTAGTATTGATGTCGATTTTTTTGAAGTAGCGCCTGAAAACTGGCTTAACCTAGGCGGGAAGATGGGGCGTGATTTACAGCGTCTAACTGAACGCTATCCTTTTGTTTGTCATGGCCTGTCACTTGATCTGGGAGGGATTTCTCCGTTAAATGAAGACTACCTTTATCAGCTCAAGACATTTTTTCAACAGCATGATATTCGGTATTACACGGAGCATTTGAGTTATTGTGGCGACTCTGGTCAGCTTTATGACTTGATGCCCATTCCTTTTACCGAAGAGGCTGTTCACTATGTTGCAGATCGTATTAAACGGGCTCAAGATATTTTAGAAAGAACGATTGGTATCGAAAATATTTCATTTTATGCTATGCCATGCAATGAAATGACTGAGCAAGATTTTGTAAATGCTGTTGTGAGTGAAGCCAAGTGTGGTTTATTGTTTGACGTTAACAACACCTACGTGAATAGCATTAATCACGATTATGATGCAGTGGACTTTATGCAGAGCATGCCGACAGATGCCATTATGTATTTACATATGGCAGGTCATTTTGACGAAGCAGAAGATTTAAAAGTCGATACTCATGGTGAAGATGTTAAACAAGAAGTTTGGGATTTATTGGATCAGACTTACAGTGTTCATGGTTTGAAGCCGACTCTTCTAGAAAGGGATTTCAATATTCCTCCTTTACCTGACTTGATGGTGGAGGTAGAGCAGATTCGCCAAGCTCAACAACGTTATCTTGCGCAATTTGGAGCGAAGAAGTATGGATAAGAATTCTTCTACTCCTGCATTTCAGAAAATTCAGCAATCTTTTTCTGCCCATATACGGGATCCCGATCATAATGTATACGATGTTAAAGGTATTCCTTCTGCGCTGTCGATAGAAGATCGTCGTCTAAAGCTTTATGAAAAGCTTTTCTTTAATAACATTTATGAAATCTTTACGAGTCAATTCCCAGTTTTATATTCATTATTAGGTGAAGAACGTTGGGATCAGATTTTAAGGGAATACATGGTTAAGCACCGTGCAAAAACCCCTTTGTTCCATGAATTAGGGCAAGAGTTCTTGATATTTCTGCAGCAAGAATATCAGCCCATAGAAAGTGATCCGTCGTTTATGTTTGAGTTGGCTCATTACGAGTGGGTAGAGGTTGCTTTAGCGATAGCACCAGAGCTGGGCTTTAATAATACGAATACATCAGACGCTTCAGTTGATGATTGTTTTGAGCTTTCACCTGTAGCCTGGTATTTGTCTTATCAATGGCCTGTTCATGAGATTTCAAAAGATTCTGTTCCAGAAAGTATTGGGGAACCATCCACTTTATTGGTTTATCGCGATGAAGAGGATGAAGTTCAGTTTATGGCGCTTTCACCTTTACTGTATCATTTGGTTGCTTATATTGATGAACATGCTGAGATGACATTTCGAGAGATAGTGATGACTTTAGCGGAAAATTATAATCAACCCTTAGAGCGTTTGTTACCTTTTTCCGAAACCATTTTGGAGATGTTGTATAGCAAAAATATCATTCGTCCCGTTGTCTAGCGTACTACCGGATCAGGTTATCAAAATTAAAGCTGATACTTAATTGACCACCTCTAAAATGACGACCTTGCAGATAACTAAAGCCATACGTTAGGTTGTTCCACCATTTATCTTCATAAGATTTAAGACGAAAATTTAAGTTAGCTTCATACCAATAATTGGTTGAAAGTGCTTCTTGAACTTTGCCATAGGCATCCGTTCGGTTAAATTGAGGGTTAATTGCAATCCCCCAAGTATTCATGGAAAACTTCCATGGTTCACCAAAGTCAATTTTATTGGACCAAAGACCTGAGCGCGAAGAAACGTCTTCCACACCACTTTTTGCGAATACACTTTCAGTAAATAGGTATACCGCTTTTGTTTCAAACAGCCAATTTGTGCGTCTGGGCAAGATAGGAAAGCGAAGACCCAAGGCTGGAATCACTGAAAGCGTGTTAGTTTTCCAATCAAAATGAACGTAGTCTATTGGTGTAGTAGTTGTTGGAACGGTGTAATGGTGGTGTATCCGACTATAGGCGAGTTCTAACGTAGAAAACCATCGAACATCTGGATTGAGGTTCTTTGAGTAGCCGATGCCTGCACTCAAAGAGTTTGCCTGCCAAGATGAATTGGTTGTGCCGTTAGCAACTTCAAACTGTTGGTTCATGTCAAAACGACCATAGCCTAGTAACATAGACCACTTGGAAGAGTCGCTATGAAGACCATATGTTTTCCGATAGGGTATCTTAAAAGTTGAAAAGCTTGATGATGGTGAATTGTTATCTGTTTTTTCAACCGCATAGCTTCCAGTTGACACCGACTCCTGGCTAGTCAAAAAGGTAATAATGCCGGTTGTAGCGGCTAAGTTACGTTGAATTTCATCTGAAACGATTGTATCGGCATGAGCCAGATCATTATAGGTAAGGAGCAAAAAGGCAACTAAGAGGAGAAACTGAGGCATTTGTGAAATTATTTCTCCAAACAAAGTGATGAGCCATGTTTGTATTATGCCTGAGTTAAGAAAGACATTTTAATTCAAATCTTTCAGCATTGATTGGTTTGCTGAATAAAAAGCCTTGTCCTTCATCACAATCGAGTTGCTTTAGAATGTCGAGTTGATTAGGAGTTTCTATCCCTTCCGCAAGTACTTTTAAGCCTAAACTATGCCCCATTTTTATAATAGCTTTAACGATAGACCGTGCTTCACGGTTAAACTCGATGTCGTCAATAAAGCTCTTGTCGATTTTGATACGATCAATGTTTAAATGTTTTATATAAGACAGTGATGAATAGCCCGTTCCAAAATCATCGATAGAAATTTCGAGTCCTTTTTCTTGAAGAAAGCTGAGGCAAGTTGAGTCTGGAGAATCATTTTTTTCGATGTTTTTCATCATAACCGACTCTGTTACTTCAATATCTACCCTATCTGCATTTATGTTGTTCAGCTTGAGTTGGTCTTCAACAAACGTTCCGAAGTTGCCTGCAAGGAGTTGAATGGATGAGGCATTAATGGCCATGCGAGGGAGCGGAGTTGGACAGCTATTCCATTTCGCCAGCTGATTAATTGCCGTTTTAAATACGAACTCACCGATTTCGTTAATTAGACCGAATTGCTCGGCTAAAGGAATAAATTCATCAGGTGGAATATGCTTGTTTTCCAAAGGCCAGCGTATCAGTGCTTCGGCACCGACGAGTTTTAAAGAGTGCAGGCTGTATTGAGGTTGATAATGTAACTCAAAACTTTTGTTTTTAACTGCGGTTCTTAAGTTTTGTTCCAACTCATGAAGATAGCGCAGTTCTTCACTCAATTTGTGTGAAAAAAGGCAATAACGGTTTCGACCGCCTTTTTTCGCTTGATACATAGCAAAATCAGCGCTTTTAAGAAGCGCTTCAGCCGTGTAGCCATGAGTTGGATAACTTGCAATACCAATACTGCATCCAATCTCGTGCTCAACGTGATGGCCTTTATTGACTCCTTTCAGGTCGCCTAGAAGCATAATAGCCATACGTTCAAGCTGTTTTGTATCCATGGGTTGATCGATAAGAATGGCAAACTCATCTCCACCAATGCGAGCAAGGAATTGATTCGGTGGTAGGGCGTTTTTAAATGTTTTTCCAACTTGCATCAAGAATTCATCACCCGCAGCATGCCCTAGATGGTCATTTACCCATTTAAAATCATCTAAATCCAAATAAAACAGGTGAAAGGTTTGGTCAGGGTTTTCTTCTATGGCAGTTTGAACTTTTTTATTGAAGCTATAACGGTTTGGTAAGTGCGTTACTGCATCAAAGTTTGCCGTAAACTCTAATTGGTTCTGTATGTTTTTAAGTTCTGTAATGTCCGTTAATATAATCGAATAGTATTGCTCTGGAAGACTAGGGTCTTGAATGCTCGATATATCAAGCATCATAAACTGACTTGGATCGCTGTTGGTTTTCCCCTCGCCACGCCAACCGTGATGATTAAGTAGTTGGTGTTGAACGTCTTGTAGGTCAAGATCAGCAAATAGAGTAGACAGAATCTCCCAGATAGTTTGTTGCAATGGGATATTAAAAGTATCGAGAAGTTTAGAAAGTTTTTTATTGGTAATTTGTAGTCGGTTGTCCTGGCTAAAAATACCAATCGCTTCGTTCAAGTTATGCATGAGCTGGCGATCAAGTAAAAGTTCTTGAGTTCGGTTATGAACAATGTTCTCTAGGTTTTCAAGAAGCTCTTGTTGTGCATTGGCAAAACGTTTAAGTTTACGGATGGTTAGAAGTGCGATGACCAGCAAACTGAGAATGATTGGCATGGCAACCGACAAAATCATATTCCGCATTTCAGAGATTAAAGATGCAAACTCTTGCTGAGAATGATTGGCATTTTTTCTATAGTTGTTTTGTAGCTTGTTCAGGATAGTTTGCACATCAAGCTGACTTTGTATTGCCTTATCAACCAATAAAGCAAGGGCTTCCTTTTTTTTGTTACCCATTAACAACGAGTAGACTTGGTTTTGATAGGTTCTAGTGACTAACATAGTTTTTCGAACAGATGAAAGTAAAGGCATTTGATCGGCGGAAGCATGTTTCTCAAGTGCTATCAAACCCAGGCTGATTTGATGTTCATAGTGGTTCATATCCATTTGTAAGTCGTCGATAGCAAAGGCATCTTTAGCGTTGAGCATACGGACCATTAAAATGCTGCGTTGTGCTGCTGAACGGAATAGTGAATCGATATTTGCTTGGTATCCAACATTCTGTGAATAGGATTGAAAAGACTTAGAAATTTTTTGTTCGTAATTAAAGAAAATGCCCGCTGATAACGCTACCAAAATGATAACAAAGGCATAACCAATAACTAGGAAATTAACAAATGTGTTAGACGACTTATTCATGAGGATATTTTGATAGAATGAGGCTATCTAAGCAATTTAAAAAAATTAATGATGACATGTTTAAATGTTAACCCTATCTTTAATTTTTAAAAACAGTGACTTAGGTATCTTTGAGGCGATTTGTTAAATGAAAAATTATCTGGTTTTCCAGTTGATACGTGGTCATTTTTGGATACGTACCTTTCGTAACTTTTTGCAAAAGGACGGTTTAGATGCTGTGACCGTTTTATCTTATACCTCACTGGTAGGCGTAGTCCCTTTTTTGGGTGTTATTGTTAGCGTACTTTCGGTGACGAATTACTTTAAAGACCAGACCAATCAAATCTTGAATCAATTACTCGCTCACCTTCTGCCGAGTAGTTCTCCCTTAGTTGAACGTTATTTAATCGAATTTTCTTCTCATGCCAGTCATTTAAAGGGTATAGGCATTATTTTCATTTTTATCACCAGCCTGATGATGCTGTGGGCAGTCGATAATAAGATCAATGCCATGTGGGACAAGAACATGCAGAGAAAACTTTGGGTGAGCTTGTTAAGTTACTTCAGTATCGGATTGCTAGGTCCTTTGCTGCTGGTACTCAGTTTTGCGATAACTTCCGTTTTACCGGCATTAAATCATTCTGGTATGAGTAACGTCTTGTGGCATTGGGTATTTAACTTACCACTATTAATGAACATGCTCGGTTTTTGGTTTTTATTTCATTATGTACCAATTTCGCGAGTGAATTGGCGGGCATCATTTCTTGGCGCATTGATTGTAACCCTGTTGCTTGAAGTCTTGAAACTAGGGTTTGTTTTTTATGTGCAGTGGTTCCCAAGTTATGACCTTATCTATGGCGCATTTGCTGCAGTACCACTTTTCTTGCTTTGGATGTACCTTGTTTGGATGGTCATTATCATCGGCGCTTCTTGTGTGCATGAACTTGACACAGCATATCGAGCCCTACAAAAAATCTCGGAATAAATCAGCCGTAACTCGGTCTTATAAGTAATAGCATTTCCAGTGTTAGTGGAAATTGGAGAGCACGACAGTTGAAAAGAGCACATCCTTTTTTTGAAAAGTTAGTTAAAGCCTATGCAAGTGACTTGTATCGGGTAGCTTTTTGGTTGGCAAAAGACAAGCAGGTTGCCGAAGACTTAGTCCAAGAAACTTTTGCACGTGCTTGGAAAGCAATTGATAATTTACAAGATGAAAAAGCGGCCAAAGCATGGTTGATGACGATTTTACGCCGAGAAAATGCAAGACGTTTCGAGAAAAAAACACCGGAATGGTTAGAGATTGAAGAAGCCTTAGTTGCTGAGGATTCTCGTTATGAACCTGTCGAACAGTTAGCACAACAACAACTTTATCGTGCCATTATGAAATTAGAAGATGAATTTAAAGAACCCTTGGTCATGCAAATTATTTGGGGATTTTCTGGTGACGAAATTGCAGCAGAATTGGACTTAAAATTGGCGACAGTTAATACACGATTGTTTCGAGCGCGCCAGCAGTTGAAAAAAATAATGGGTGACTCGCCAAAAGAACAACGTCAAGGACAAGGAGGCCGTCTATGAAACCAGTAGAATTAGACGATATCAGCTTCCAACAGCGCTTGTGGCAAGCACCAAATGAGTTGGATGAAAGTATGCAGGCCTACTTAGAGGCGCATCCCGAAAAAATCGAATTGGTTAAGCAGGCTAAACAGTTTGACGAGCAGTTGACGCGAACAATGGATGTGGATGTGCCAGAAGGTCTTCACGCCCGCATTTTAATGAAGAACACCTTTGAAACAGCAAGTGAATTATCGACAGAATCTGAGCCGAATAAACAAACGGTTTTGAGTTGGAATGTATTTTCTAAATGGACCGCTCTGGCCGCTTCTTTCATGGTGCTGGCAATAGGTTTATCACTTTATGATTATCAGTGGGGACGAAATGTACCACAGATATTGCAGAACAATGCTGTTGAAATGGAAAATGCCGTTTTACAACATATTGTCGAGCACACCACAGATCACCCTGAGATTATGGCTAAAAATGCGCCAGAACCTGGTGCTAAAGAATTACAACGTATTTTTAAATACGTTGGTGCAACATTACATAAACCTATTGACTTCATGAGCTATGCTGGCCAATGTGAAGTAGATGGCCAAAAAGGATTACACATTGTGCTTCAAGAGGAGGCGGGTCCCGTTACCATTATTGTGTTACCGCATAGGCAGTTAAACGGTATGTACACTTTTGCTCAGAATGGTTTAAAAGGTCAAATTATCCCGGTAAGAGGAGCGGTGGTTGCGATTGTAGGAGCAACCGATAAACAGCTCGCCATGGCACAAATGCACTTTTTTAAAGCGGTGAGTTTTGGTTGAGATTGTGATTAGAAGTGGAGTCGGAGGAGATTACCCCAGCCTGGTAGATTTTGATGAAAATCTGCCAGGCTGGGTAGGGGCTTTTGAGCTTTTGGCTTAAAGTGAGAAGTCGTTAAAGTCAGCTTTCTCAACCGTTGAATCGACTTGGCCAACCAAGTAAGAACTGATTTCCGATTCTTGCGGTGCAACCTGTACATTGTCACTCACAAGCCAGTTGTTCATCCAAGGCAGCGGGTTTCCTTTTTGTGGGAAAATAGGCTCCATTTTCAGAGCCTTAATGCGGATATTGGTGATGTACTCAACATAGTCTTTTAGGATGCTTGCGTTTAAACCAATCATGGAACCGTTTTTAAACAAGTATTCAGCCCACTGTTTTTCTTGCTCGGCCGCTTCCCGGAAGATTTGATAAACCATTTCTTCTTGTTCTTGCGCGATTTGAACCATTTCTGGGTCGTCTTTACCTTCTTTCAAGATATTGATCATGTGTTGCGTGCCAGATAGGTGTAAGGCTTCATCACGAGCAATCAGCTTGATAACTTTGGCATTACCTTCCATAAGTGAGCGTTCTGCAAAAGAGAAGCTGCAAGCAAAAGAGACATAGAAACGAATCGCTTCAAGCACGTTAACCGATACAACGGTCAGGTATAAAGCGGTTTTGATTTTCTTACGGAAAGCATCGTCTTTTGTAATATCGATTTCTTCGGCATACATTTTATTGGTTAGCGCAATTAACTCATCGTAATACTCCGTTACACTCACTGCGCGTTTTACGATTTCATCATTGGTCACAATGTCATCGAAAACCAATGATGGGTTCGAGACGATATTGCGGATGATATGTGTGTAAGAACGGCTATGAATCGTTTCGGAGAAAGACCAAGTCTCAATCCAAGTTTCCAATTCAGGAATGGAAACCAATGGTAACAAAGCAACGTTTGGTGAGCGGCCTTGAACAGAATCTAGCAGGGTCTGGTATTTTAGATTACTGATGAAAATGTGTTTTTCATGTTCTGGTAGGTCGGAATATTCACCGCGATCAGATGACAAATCAATTTCTTCTGGGCGCCAGAAAAAGCTTAACTGCTTTTCAATTAACTTTTCAAAAATAGGGTGTTTTTGCTGGTCGTAACGTGCCACATTGACGTTCTGACCAAAGAACATTGGCTCTTTCATCGCGTTGTTTGAAGAGCGACAAAATGTTGAGTATGAATGTTTATCTTTACAGCTCATATAACCTATTTCCTGTTAATCCTATTTTTGTTCAGCGGCTGCTTAGCGTGCGGAACAAAGCCAAAAGGCCGAATAAAAAGTCTTTTGAAAATGATAATTTCGACGAAATAGTATAGCCTAAAAATGCTATTCGGCATTAAAGAAAAAGCCTAATTTTCCGCTAGATTTTATATGAGGGCTGGGAATCCTTTGTCAGCTCTAGCATAATGAAAAAAGAAAATATAATAAACACGGCAAACGGAAGGAGGCACCTTGGATAAGTTATCTTGGATACAAGGACGCAAGATTGCCTTGTGTGAGCCTGACGCTGAAAGGGCACAGACACTGAAGAAATTGTTGGATCGGCTCGGTTTGGAGGTGGCGATTTTCTCCACGCCCGATGAAGTACTGTCTGAAATAGAGCGGCATCGTTATACCACTTATCGTATGTACCTGATTATTTTGATTGATTTGAAGTTGGCAATGAGTGTTGAAAGCAAGTGGATTGCCGTTACCAATGGCAACCCTGGTATTTTACAAACCCCTGTCACTTTGATGTATGAAGCAAAAGATGCAGCGCTGGCAAAAACCTTGATGAAAAATGGGTATGTTCGTTTTGAATTACAACAACCAGTTGCCGAAGATGCGTTAAAGCGCCTGCTAATACTTTTGAATCGTTGGAAAGGCCGACAACATCTTTTGGCAAAATCTGCTTCAGCCCCTGCTAAGTTAAGTCGCTAACCCTTAAAAAAATTCAGGTTTAAGATAGTTTCGCTTCCAATATTTCCCAACGTTCAAACGCTTGTTCTAATTCCGCTTCGTGTTTTGCCATTTCATCCAAAACCTTTTGAAAGTCAGGTTGTTGGTAAAAGTCTGCTTGAGATACAGTTTCTGCTGATTGTTCTAATGCCTGCTCTAAAGACTCAATCAGTGCAGGTAAAGCATCATATTCGCGTTGATCATTAAAGCTGAGTTTTTTGGTTTTTGGTTTGTCCGTTGCTGCGGCGTTGGATGAATCCATGTCAGCAGGCTTGTCTGAACTGGCTTTATTTTTGTTTGCAGCGTGCAATGCTTCAAAGCCTTCTGGGCGTTGGCGTAACCAGTCGTCATAGCCACCAACGTATTCATTTACCACTCCAGGCGCATCAAATACGATTGAGCTGGTGACTACCGAGTTCAAGAATGCGCGGTCATGGCTAACAATAAGAACGGTGCCCGGGTAGTTCAGTAGCAACTCTTCTAAGAGCTCAAGCGTTTCGACATCTAGGTCGTTGGTTGGCTCATCGAGAATTAATAAGTTCGATGGCTTCGCAAATACGCGTGCTAGCAATAAGCGGTTACGTTCTCCACCAGATAAAGCTTTAACTGGCTGGCGAGCACGTTCAGGTGAAAATAAGAAATCCTGCAAATAACCCATTACATGCTTACGCTGACCGTTGATTTCAATATAGTCAGACTCTTCCAATACGCTCTCGATAACAGGTGCTTCTTCATCAAGCTGTGCACGATGTTGGTCAAAATAAGCAATCTGTAAGTTAGTTCCAAGTTTTACCTGGCCAGATTGTGGTTCCAATTTACCCAGTAAAAGGTTCAATAGCGTTGATTTTCCACAGCCGTTTTCACCAATGATACCGACCTTGTCGCCACGTACAATCATCGTACTAAAGTCTTGAATAACCGTTTGATTCGGCCAAGCAAAAGACAGGTTTTCAACTTCAATCACCTGTTTACCTGATTTGTCAGCAGTATTGGATTGTAATTGTGCCTTGCCTTGCTGACTACGGCGTGCTTGATGTTCTTCTCTTAGTCTTTCAAGTGCGCGCACACGCCCTTCATTTCGGGTGCGGCGCGCTTTAATGCCCTGACGAATCCAAGTTTCTTCTTGTGCAAGCTTCTTATCAAACTCAGCATTCGCTTTGGCTTCTACTTCAAGCTTTTCTTCTTTACGTTGCAGGTAGGTTTGGTAGTCACATTCCCAGTTGCTTAAGTTTCCGCGATCAAGCTCAACAATACGTGTTGCCAAAGCTTGTAAAAAGGCACGGTCATGCGTAATAAACACCAGACTGCAATTCAGATTTTTCAGGAAATCTTCCAGCCATTGAATTGAAGGAATATCTAAGTGGTTGGTCGGTTCATCCAGCAATAAAATATCTGGGGTTTGTACCAAAGCCTGCGCTAACAATACGCGACGTTTCATCCCACCCGACAGCGACGAAAATTCTGCATCGGCAGGTAAGCCTAGTTTGGAAATGACGGTTTCGACTTTTTGACTAAAGCCCCAGCCATCAGCAGCTTCGATCTTTTGCTGTGCTTTGGTCATTTGATCCATTAAGTCATCAGAGTAGTTTTCTGCAACCTGATGACTAAGCTGGTGGAACTGCTCAATCAGCCCGCCAATATCGCCTAAACCTTGTGAGATAATGTGAAATACACTGCCATGCATATCGTGCGGTACTTCTTGTTGAAGCTTGGCGATTTTAACGCCATCCTGAATAATACGGCTGCCGTCATCCGCTTCGATGCTACCTTCAATGACTTTCAGTAAAGTCGACTTACCTTCACCATTACGACCGACAATACAGACCCGTTCATTGGGCTCCACTTGAAAGTGAATTTTATCCAATAGCGTTTGAGTGCCGTAGCTGAGTTGCATGTCGCGTAAAAAAAGTAAGGCCATAAATTCAAGTGTGCTCGTGTAAGGTTTAAGAATTTCTCGGGCGACATTATACCAATGCCGCAGGCTAGATAGTCAGAGTATCAAGAAGTTAAATAGGAAAGAAGTTATTGAACACTAACAATGACATTTCCAGTGGATTGGGTTTTCTCCATACGGATTTTGCAGTCAGGTTGTGCTTCCCAAAAATGAATAATATTCAAAGTAGATTGAGGAGATGATGACCATAGATTAAACAGCAATACTGTGTCTGGGCGCTTGAGCTCATGTAATAGACGTAAAAAATCCTCTTCACAAAAAACATCCGGCATGGATTCACCATCATAAAGGTCGATTAAAATAGCTGAGTAGCTATCGTTATTGTCGACAGCGTTTTCAATAAAAGCATAGGCATCCGTGTTATGAATGTGAATTGTTGGCTCTTGCGTCATATAGAAAAAGGTTTTTGCGGTTTCAATTACCGCTGCACGTAACTCAACGACATGATGCTGTGCTTTTGGCCAATAGCAATGTAGATGATTTGTCAGCAGTCCGCCACCGAGGCCTAACATGAGTGTTTTTTCCACGCGATTTTTTTGTGCAAAGTCATCCAACATATCCAGCATGAGTTGCTGGTATTCAAATGCCAATGTCATAGGTGCCTCAAAATACATGCGACCTTGCTCAACGGGCGAGTCAAAATACAGGCTACGCGTAGTGTCTGTATCGATTACCTGTATCAAACCGAAATAATCCCTTTCCGAATGAATGAGCCGACCTTTTACAGGGTGAGAGACTTTTTTGCTTTTACGTTTTGGAAATAGATTGAACAAGAATAACCGCCGAGTTTATTTAAGATACCAAAGTCGGGCTTTTAACCCCATGCTAGTCGAAAAGCCAACTTCAACAAAACGAATTTGACCTGTTTTATCGACAATAAACGTCGCGGGTACCGCGCGTGCGCCGAATGTCTTCATTAGATTGCCGTCTTTATCATTAACAATCAGGTTTGGGTTCATGCCATTTTGTTTGGCAAAAGCCAGAAGCTCTTTGTTGCTGCCGGATTGTGTCGCAATATTGATAACATTGTATTTTTCGGCAACCCGTTCAATTCCTTCGCGCTCATAAGCACAAATAGGGCACCAAGTTGCCCAAAACTGAATCAATACCGGTTTGCCATGATAGTCCTGGATGTTGACTGGCTTGCCGGTAATACTGGTGGTTTGAATGTTTGGCACCTGCCCATGAATCACATCACCTTGCATGAAAGGCCGAGCTGCTAAATACAGAACAATCGCTCCCAGTATCCAAAGTGTGTTTTGAACCCAACCTTTTTTCCAAAAAGAAACGGGGGTGTGTTCGGATTGTTCGGGCTGTTTTGTTTCTGTCATGGTTTAAGTCATCATCTTATTGAAAAGTATTAGCATGATATTATAAGCTGCATTCATCAATATCAAAATTGGAGAGAGTGTTGCAAAACGAATTTTGGCATCAAATGTGGGCATCTGGTGTAGTCGGCTTTCATCAACCCGAAGTCAATCCCTATCTCAAAAACTACTGGCACAAGTTATTACCGAGCGTGGATTCTGACCACGCAGGAGAAGTATTAGTTCCTCTTAGTGGCAAGACATTGGACATGCTTTGGCTCAAAGAGCAAGGGCATGATATTTTAGCGGTGGAGTTAAGTCAAAAAGCATTGGATGAATTTATTGCAGAAAATGAATTGCATCGCCGTTACAAAATTCAAGATTTGGAGCACGAACGCTTCTGTGGTTATGAATTGGAAGCTTTGCGCTTGTTTTGTGGCGACTTCTTTCATTTAACCAAAGAAGATTGCAAGGATATAGTCGCAGTGTATGACCGTGCCGCACTGGTTGCCCTGCCACCGGAAATGCGAGCGGATTACGCAAAACATTTGTTGGAAATATTGCCTGAAAAGACCCCAATGCTTTTGATTGCAATGGACTACGATCAAAGCCTAAGAAATGGCCCTCCATTTGCCGTGAGCGAACAAGAAATACACACACTTTATGGCGAGCATTACCAAGTCGAAAAGGTTCAGGAAGATAAGTTTGAGCGCAAAGGAGTTGAGACGGTGGAAAGCACTTATTTGCTGATACCGCATTCAAAATGAAAGGAATTTCAATGAATCGTTTTTCAGTACAAAAAGCACCAAAAATCTACCAGGCTGGGGGTATTATTTCGACTCTTTTAACAGTGCAGCATTACTGTTTAAAATGACGTTCGCGTAATGATGTTTTTGAATGTAATTAACTGTAAGCTCAATTAACTCTTTCTTGAAGGCTTTCATTTGATCTTCAGGCAAATTTTCCCCAAAAAACGACTTTAACTGAGGTGAATAAAAACTTACTAGAATCGCTTTATCAATTGGAAAATAGTGTCCCAAATTACACTCATTTCGATAGTTAAAAACGGTTTTATTTAACGGACTCTTTTCTGCATTTTTATCTGGAATAAGCCCTTCCAGTAAAGCATTTTGTAAATAGCAGTAATCGCTTGCCTTTAAAAAATTAGAAATTAATATGTAACGAGCTAAAAATCGATCATTTCCCCTAATTATCTGTTTTGAACTAGTTGTCTGACTGTGCAAATAGTCTATAAATTCCCTATCAGACATTCGTGCTAGTGCAGGGTTTCCTGACTTATACCATTTAGCTTTGTAAGCAATTTCAAAACGCCAATCTTTGGCAAATAGTAATGCAGTATTAGTCTTCTTCCAGTTATCTACTTTTTGTGTATCTAACCCTGTTAAGACTCTTAATTGGACATAATTTTTAGAAATTAAGGCATTTTGCTCTGCACTGAATTTATAAGGCGTAGCAAAATATGTTTGATACCTAATTTGTTTATTCCATCGCAGAATTCCTGGAGAAAAATTTTTTTTCTGGTCATCATTAAGTAGAGAGTTAACTTGAAGTGTAACCAAATATTTAAGTGGATCTGATGTTTTAAGATTATCGTCACTAGGCTTATTTTGAGAACATCCACTTAAGAAGAGTACAAGAGAAAATGATACCAGCCATCCTGCCTGGCATGTTTTCAGTGTTTTTTGTTTAAGGCATGATTTCATCGAATGTCTCAAAATTCGGAAAGCCTTTCGGGTCAACTTTGTCCATATTCGGGCTGACATGGGTTGCCGCTAAACAGTATTTGATGCCGAAATCTTGTGCGGTTTGTAGCGCGTGAATATTGTCGTCAACTAGTAGCGTGGTTTCCGGGTTGTAAGGGAAATCGTGTTGAATTTTTTGCCAAATCTCCGCATTTTCTTTGGGAATGCCATAGTCATGTGCGGACACCATGGCGTCAAAATAGTCGCCGATTTCAGTCATTTCGAGTTTAATCGCCAAGCTGTCTCTATGGGCATTGGTCACCATAATCACGGTTTTATTTAATCCCTTCAATTTTTTTAGAAAGTTGATGACTTCTGGATGCGCCTGAATCATGTGCTTTAAATCACGCTTTAATTCGGCAACGGGCAGTTGTAGTTCTTGTGACCAATAATCCAAACAATACCAGTTCAAAGTACCTGTTTGCGAGTGGATTTTTTTATGGATGATTTTATTGGCTTCATCGACGGTCAGATGGTTTTCTTTGGCGTAGATGCTAGGTAAATAGGTCATCCAAAAGTGCCAGTCGAAGTGTAAATCCAATAGTGTACCGTCCATATCCAGCAGTACGGTTTCGATGTTTTGCCAAGGAACTATTGCCATAAAGTTAGGTGCTCGCCGTGTTTTTTTGTGGATTACGTTATTAACGTTTAACAGGAGTTTTTGTCGCTTTTTAGAGCGGCTTTTCGTATGATTGGTTTTATGAAAAAAGAAAACTCTTCTGAACGCTTTCCTCGTATTTTAGCGAAAAACCAAACGGTTAAGTCGCGGATTTTTACCGTTGAGACGCTGGCGTTGCAATTTGCCAACGGCGTTGAGGTGGAATACGAACGACTCATCAGCTCCAAAAACGGTGCGGTATTACTGGTGCCTGTGTTGGACGATAAAATCGTGTTGATTCGAGAATATGCTGCGGGCGTTGAACGCTACGAATTGGGCTTTCCGAAAGGCAAGATTGACGAGGGCGAAGGCTGGTATGAAGCGGCAGCTAGAGAGAGTCAGGAAGAGATCGGTTATTTGCCTGCGAAGTTGGAACTCTTGGATTCACTCAGTTTGGCAGCGGGTTATATGACGCATCATACCCATATTGTGTTGGCAGAAGAGCTGACGCCACAAACCGCAGAGGGTGATGAACCAGAACCTTTGGAAGTGGTGCATTGGCCACTGGCAGACTGGCATAGCCTATTGAGTCACCCTGAATTTTCGGAAGGGCGCGCTTATGCCGCATTGATGCTGTTGTTGAAAAACAAGGGATTGATTTAAGGGTTGATACCCAGCCTGGCAGATTTTGAAACGAAGCACTCGCCGCCCGAAGGGGTAAGGCGAGAAAATCTACCAGGCTGGGTGCTTGGAGAGAAAAGCTTAGGCTTGCATAAAGCTGTCGATGCGATTCAATGCTTCGACCAAGTTTTCCATACTGGTTGCAAAAGAGATACGTAAGTAACCTTCTGAGCCAAACCCTGAACCCGGAACAGCGGCAACATCTACTTGTTCTAGAATCGCAGTTGCAAAATCCGCATCTGAATCAAAGCCTTTCATTTTGATGGCTTCTTTTACATCCATAAACGCATAAAAAGCACCGGCCGCTGGAATGCATTTAAAGCCAGGAATCTGGTTGATGCGTTCAACCACAAACTCGTGGCGTTCTTTGAATGCTTTCAACATGACTTGAATACACTCTTGCGGACCATCCAAAGCTTCTACCGATGCATATTGTGAAATTGAGCAAGGGTTTGATGTGCTCTGCGATTGTACTTTGCGCATGGCTGCAATCAAGTCAACCGGGCCACCGGCATAACCAATACGCCACCCAGTCATCGAATAGGCTTTTGAAACACCATTCATGACAACCGTTCTATCTGTTAGCTCTGGGCAAACTTGCAAGATATTGGTGAATGGCATGTCTGATAGCAAAATATGCTCATACATATCGTCAGAAGCAATGATGATGTTTGGATGTTTTGCCAGCACATCTCCAATCGCTTTCAGCTCTTCCGCAGAATAAATTGCACCCGTTGGGTTGGATGGACTGTTTAAAACGAACATTTTGGTTTTAGGGGTGATTGCCGCTTCTAGCTGGGCAGCCGTCACTTTAAAGCCCTGTTCAATGCCTGCTTCGATAATGACTGGCTCGCCACCAGCCAATAACGCCATATCTGGATAAGATACCCAGTAAGGCGCTGGAATAATGACTTCGTCGCCATCGTTTAACACGCCTTGGCATAGGTTGTAAAAGCTTTGTTTACCACCGGAAGATACCAGGATTTGATTCGCTTCAAAGTCCAGCTTATTGTCGCGCTTGAACTTGGCGATAATGGCGTCTTTTAGCTCAGGAATACCGTCAACGGCAGTATAACGTGTGTGCTCTGTTTCAATGGCTTTAATGCCCGCTGCTTTGATGTGATCAGGTGTACCAAAATCTGGTTCGCCAGCGCCAAGGCTGATAATGTTGCGGCCTGCGCGACGTAGTTCGGCAGCTTTTGCAGTGATGACTAAAGTCAGGGAAGGTTTGACACGGTTTACTCGATCAGACAGTCTAGAATTTGAGGGCATTGTTTTCGGTTCTCGTCCAAGTTTTTAGCTAGAATAGTTTCGTGCTGTTTTGTGTTATATTTAGCAGCTTTGTGAACGCAGCACCAAAGTTTTTTTCGATTGGCAAAACGCTGTGTTAAATGTTTTCTCAAGTTTCAGCAAAAACAGAGAGCATTTAACAGAGAATTCGGTGATTCGTTCATATGGTTAGACTTGTTAAAGCGCTTCCGACATTTTACAACCAATTTTTTGATTTTTTAAGTAGATTTTGACCTTTAAGAGTGTTTTTTCATGGCGAAAAGCTTTCAGATTTCATCACAGTATCAACCAGCCGGGGATCAGCCGACGGCAATAGCCGGTTTGGTGGAAGGTTTGGAGGATGGTGAAGCATTTCAGACTTTGCTTGGGGTAACGGGTTCAGGTAAGACGTTTACCATGGCAAATGTCATTGAAAATGTGCAACGTCCGACGATTATTCTGGCACACAACAAAACACTTGCCGCCCAATTGTATGGTGAGATGAAAGGATTCTTTCCGAATAATGCGGTGGAATATTTTGTTTCTTACTATGACTACTACCAGCCAGAAGCTTATGTTCCTGCATCTGATACTTATATTTCCAAAGACTCTTCAGTAAACGAGCAGATTGAGCAACTACGTTTGTCAGCAACCAAAGCCTTGTTGGAAAGGCAAGATGTGGTGTTGATTGCGACGGTTTCCGCCATCTATGGGTTGGGGGATCCAGAACAATATCTCAAAATGATTCTGCAATTGCGCTTGGGTGACCAAATTTCGCAACGCGATATTTTGCGTCAGCTTTCGACCATGCAATATACGCGTAATGACATTGAGCTCTGGCGAGGAACTTTTCGTGTACGCGGTGATGTGATTGATATTTACCCTGCAGAATCCGAAGAATATGCCGTGCGCATTGAGTTGTTTGATGATGAAGTGGAAACGCTCGCTTGGTTTGATCCTTTGACGGGGGAGATATTAAGTCGTCCTACGCGTATTACCGTTTATCCTAAGTCTCACTATGTCACGCCTAAAGAGCGGGTTTTACAAACTATAGATCAGGTGAAAGAAGATCTGAAAATCCGCTTGGACGAGTTGCGCAGTTTGAATAAGTTGGTCGAAGCACAGCGGTTGGAAGAGCGCACGCGATTGGATATTGAAATGATGCAAGAGCTGGGCTACTGCTCTGGTATTGAAAATTACTCCCGTTATTTATCTGGACGCAATCCTGGAGAGCCACCACCGACCTTGCTGGATTATTTGCCGAAAAATGCGTTGATGTTCATTGATGAAAGTCACGTGACCATTCCGCAGATTGGCGGTATGTATAAAGGGGATCGCTCTCGTAAAGAAAATCTTGTAACTTACGGTTTCCGTTTACCGTCAGCAATGGACAATCGTCCGATGCGATTTGACGAGTTTGAAAAAATTATGCCGCAAACCATTTTTGTCAGTGCAACACCTGGTAACTACGAAGCGGAGCATCAGTCTAAAGTGGTTGAGCAGGTGGTTCGCCCGACCGGATTGCTTGATCCTGTCATTGAAGTGCGTCCAGCATTGACGCAGGTGGATGATTTGCTGGGTGAAATTCGCATACGCGCTGACCTAAACGAACGAGTTTTAGTTACGACGTTGACAAAACGCATGGCAGAAAATCTAACCGAGTATTTGGAAGATCATCAGGTTCGTGTGCGTTATTTGCATTCGGATATTGATACTGTTGAGCGAATTGAGATTATTCGGGATTTGCGACTGGGTGAGTTTGATGTATTGGTCGGTATTAACCTGTTAAGAGAAGGGTTGGATATTCCAGAAGTATCTTTGGTGGCGATTTTGGATGCTGATAAGGAAGGTTTCTTGCGCTCAGAGCGTTCATTGATCCAGACCATCGGGCGAGCTGCACGTAATGTTGCCGGTAAGGCGATTTTGTATGCAGACAAAATTACCGCATCAATGAATAAAGCCATTTCCGAGACGGAAAGACGTCGTGCTAAGCAAATCGCTTATAACGAAGAAAAAGGCATACAGCCACAGGCATTGAATAAAAAAGTGACGGATATTTTGGAAGATTCGCCTTATGCCGTGAAAGGTATGAAAAAAGGGTCTGGGCAAAAGGCAGCAGAGCAAGCTGGGCAGTATGATGACAGTGCGCTAGTGAAGATGACACCGGCGCAAATAGCTTCACAAATCAAGTCAATGGAGAAGGCAATGTTTAAGGCCGCCAAAGATTTAGACTTTGAGAAGGCAGCTCAATTGAGAGACGAAGTCAAACACATGAAAAGTTCTATGGTCGGTGTTGGAGATTTACGTTAAAATGATAAGGTTAATCAATGGAATAGCTCGCGAAGCCCGTGGTATGAATAATAGAAAATCGGGTGAAATGTAGTCTAAGTAAAAATTTTAATGAATGCTTCTGGTTATAGTCGAAAAGCAATCAAATAGGTCGTTGAGCGTGTCAAAAAATATCGGGAAAGGGAATTTGAAAAACGGAATTTTGCTAATAGGTTGGTTGGTAAGTGTTTTTACTTGCCAGTTAGTGTTTGCTCAAGAAAGCAATCAAAACTATAAAACGCGCTTTATGCAGGCTGAGCAAATGGCACAATCAGATACTGAAAATGGCGCTCAGAAAGCAATTGATTTGTGGAAAGCCATGCTTAAGGATTACCCAAATGATTTGGCGATATCCAACAACCTAGCGGCAACCTTAATGAAGCAAAAGAAATATGCTGAAGCCCAGCATTATTTAGAATCTGCACTGAATGCTGATCCTAAAATTTCGGTCATTATGGCGAACCTTAATGGTATTTATGCCTATCAGGCGCAGCTTGCTTATCAGTCTGTTTTCAAACCGTCGGAAATTAAATATCCGACAGGTAAATGGGTTGCTTTAGCTGGTGAAGCGGTTAAAACACCAGAAAAAGCTCAGATGGATAAAGTGAAAAAAGACATGCAGCGTGTGTTGAATCGTGTTGAAAACTGGCGTATGGCTTGGTCGGCAAAAGACGTAAAAGCCTATTTGAGTTTTTATACTAATACCTATTATTCAGATAAATTCTCTAGTCATAAAGATTGGGTAAAAAATCGTGAAAATAGCTTAAAGCGCCCTAAATATATTAAAATTAAGTTATCTAATATTAAAATCGTGCCTTTGGCAAACCATACTTTCCAAGTGAGCTTTAAACAAAGCTATCACTCGAACCGTTTTAAAGATTCAGTGAAGAAGTATTTGGTTTGGCAGGAAACTGGTAATAATTGGAAAATTATTCAGGAAAAAGTGGTTTATGGCTAATAGGAAGCAGGTTTTGTTTCAAGCATTTCGCGCGCGAGCTGTCACTGGCTACCTATTGGTAAGTTTGGGTGCTTTAGCGTTGCCGACTGCTGTTATGGCCGAAAGTGCTGAAAAACAACTGTTGAGCGGGTTTAAATCCATTCACGATTATTCTTTTAATCGAGCGATGCATCATATTGAAACGCTAGCTAAAGAGAACCCTAAATACCAGCTTGCTCAATTGATGAAAGCAGACTTTTTAGCAATTAAAGCCGGAAAATCTCGCTGGATTGAAGAATACCGAAAAGCTTATCCGAAAAAAGTCAGATCATTATTGGAAGAAGCAAAAGTTCGTTGGCAAGCAACAGGTTTAACACCTCAACAAGAAACTGAGATTTTAGGGCAGTTTGTTTTGAAGTCTAGCGCACAACCTTACTTGGTGATTGTTAACTCCATTGCACACCGTTTGTTTCTTTATCAACAAAGCGCGGGCAGTTATCACGAAGTTGCCAATTACTATGTTTCTATCGGGCGTAAAGGTGCTGGCAAGCAGACAAGGGGCGACTTAAAAACGCCGGTTGGCGTTTATCAAATCGTAAAACAACTTTCTGACCGCCAACTTCCTGAACTGTATGGTGTGGCTGCGCTTACGTTGAATTATCCAAACCAATGGGATCGAGAGCTTGGGCGTACAGGTTCCGGTATCTGGTTGCATGGTACACCACGTTCTACTTATAGCCGTCCGCCAATGGCGAGTAAAGGCTGCGTTGTTTTGAATAACCCTGCGATGACTGATTTGATTCGACGATTCCATTTACCATCTGAAACACCGGTTATCATTGCGTCTAGCGCGAATGTGAAGCCGCTTAATGCAACAGATGAGATTGCGATGGCAGACGACAAGCAACAAGTGCTAAGCCGTATCAATGAATGGTTGCGTGAGCAGCAACAGTATCAGGTAGATTGGTCTAAGGTAGGTGTTTTCCACTATCCTGGTGAAAAAGGGATGTACTATGTTAGCTTCCCGACGCTAATGGATGGCAAAGAGCAAATGGTTGAACAGTTCTGGAAAAAGAAAACAGATCAGAATGGTTGGCAGCTAGTTTTAAAAGTACAACAAACAAGCCCATCACAAACTCATAGTGTTGCCTACGACTTAGCTAGCAGATAGTTTTTTACCCAGCCTGGCAGATTTTTAAAATCTATCAAACTGGGCTTTCATTTCTACATATCTTCATCACGTTGTTTGATTTTATCGTTAACCCAGTCTTCTAAATCTTCTAGCATGTTATGTATTTCATGCGAAGTCGGCATGCGTCCTGCAGATGTGAGTTCCAACGTCAAAACAGGAATATTCAAATATTCTCCCGCATAGCGTCCCAATGAACCAGGGTAAGTTCCCAGCTCGCGGCGTTTTAAGTGGCCGATTTTATTGGGTTGAGCATGTTCAGGTCCATCGTAGTCCAAAAGCCCGTAAGGTGCGTGGATAGAAATAATGGCATCCGGTCTATAGGCTTTGATAATTTTTACAATCCATTGTGTTTCTGGTTCGCTATTGGCTTTGGGGCCAGGGTAACGGCGTGGACTTGAATGGGTATGGTTTTTCCAAGATTTGATTGCCAGTTTATTCCAGTCTGGAGAAGGGAAGTTGCGGTTTAAATCGACTCCATGCGCATTCATGCGTGTAGATTTTTTTTGCAGAAGACCATCTGGGTTGGCGGCAGGTAAAAACAGCCAATGATAAGGTGTACTATTCTCTGGGTGTAATAGTGCTTGCAGCCAAAGATAGGTAATGCTGATTGCGGCATACTCATCGCCGTGAATCCCCCCGATGAAAAGAATTTTTCCTTTTGGCGGCATATTTCCTTTGGGCAGAATTTCGCGTGTTGTTAAGGGCAGGTGCTTTACCGAGTATTCGGAGACGTGTAAGTTTAAAGATTCACAGCCCTGATAGTTTATGGTACGGAGTTTATTGGACAGTAATTTACATAAGTGATTTACATCGTCTTTCTGCAAATGCTCAGTCGATTCTTGCGTCGTTTCTGGTGGGGGTAAGGTTGCTTTTGCATAAGCAAGTTGAGAGCTACTAAGGGCGGCAATGGTAATCAAAATAAGACGTTGTAAAAATTTAAAAAAATGCATGGTGTATTAAGAATCCTGAGGGCCATTACATAGCACAAACTTGAATAATACGGTGTTTGAGCTGTGTGTTTTTGATATGTATGGCGTTATTTTAATCATTGGAGATAAATTTTAAAGGAAATCGGTTTTATTGACGGCTTTACTGCGAGCTTCATCTTTGTTGATAAGCCCATCGTCTAATAGTTGTTTAAGGTTTTGATCCAGTGTCTGCATACCCAATTTGTTAGAGGTTTGAATCATAGAGTACATTTGCGCTACTTTGTCTTCACGAATCAAGTTTCGAATCGCTGAAGAACCAAGCATAATTTCATGTGCCGCAATGCGACCACCGCCAGTTTTCTTTAATAGGGTTTGTGAAATAACCGCTTGTAGGGACTCGGATAACATGGAGCGCACCATGGATTTTTCGTCTCCCGGGAATATATCAATGATACGGTCAATGGTTTTGGCGGCTGAGCTGGTGTGCAGTGTAGCAAAGACCAGGTGCCCAGTTTCAGCGGCTGTCATGGCTAGGCTGATGGTTTCAAGATCGCGCAATTCACCGACCAAGATAACATCAGGGTCTTCTCGCAACGCGGATCTTAATGCACTGCTAAAGCTTTTGGTATCACGGTGCACTTCCCGTTGATTTATTAAGGCATTTTTTGATTGATGTACAAACTCTATCGGGTCTTCAATGGTGAGGATGTGTAGTTTTTGCGTGTTGTTGATGTGGTCTATCATTGCGGCTAATGTGGTTGACTTGCCTGATCCGGTAGGCCCTGTTACCAGTACTAACCCTCTAGGCATGGCCGCGATGCTTTTAAAAATCTCCGGCGCACGAATCGCTTCTAATGACAGAACTTCACTTGGAATGGTTCTAAATACGGCTCCGATCCCTCGGTTTTGTTGGAAGACATTAACGCGAAAGCGAGCGATACCTGGTAATTCAAACGAAAAATCAACCTCCATATGTTTTTCAAATTCCGCTTGTTGCCGGTCGGTCATGACTTCATAAGCCAAAGTTTGAATGGCATCGGCATCTAAACTGGGGGTGTCGATTTTCTGAATGTCGCCATCTCTACGGAGTAAAGGGGGCATGCCGGCAGACAAATGCAGGTCTGAAGCATTTTGGTTTACCGAAAATTCGAGAAGTTGCTTGATGTCCATCATTGGGTTTTGCCTTGTTATTTAAGGAGATGGAATTTTATGCACAGTTGGTTCAACGCCCAGTGCTTTGTATTGGCGCCAGCGCTCGCGACCCCGTTCAATCAATGCTTCTGATTGATCCAAAACTTCAATGGTGCGTGCATATTGCTGAAAGTTTTCTGCGAAGTCGGTATGCAGGTTGAGTAATACGTCTTCGCAGGGTTCAACAACGTGTTGTGACCAAAGTTGAATAGGAGCTTTGACTTCAAGGGCAACAGCATGAGGTATAAAAGCATCTGGACGAAACTGCCAAATAGCTTGGTCAATACGCTGTGTATCTTGTTCATTGCCACAACGAACATCACAAAGGCGACTTTGTTGGTAAATCTTGTTGACCAACTTCGCTATAAAAGCATCTCTAGCTGCGGTGTCCTGCGTTTCTAATACATAGAACAACACATCTTTTTCTATCTTTGGTGAAGTTTGTTGATTCATGAACTGCTCAGCCTAAGCTTGACTTACCAAGTATTCCACCAATGCTGGTACTGGGCGGCCAGTCGCACCTTTGTTTGCACCACTTGTCCAAGCAGTTCCTGCAATATCCAGATGTGCCCAGTCAATGTCTTTGGTAAAGCGCGCAAGAAATTGTGCTGCAGTAATTGTGCCCGCTGCGCGACCACCGATATTCGCCATGTCTGCAAAGTTAGATTTCAGCTGTTCGTCGTATTCTTCACTTAAAGGCAATTGCCAGAAACGATCATAGGTCATTTGGCTGGCCTTAAGTAAATCATTTACCAAGTCTTGGTTATTCCCCAATACGGCAGAGATATGATGCCCTAAAGCGATGATGCAAGCACCAGTTAAGGTTGCCATATCAATGATTTTGCTTGGTTTGTAGGTTTGCTGTGCGTAGGTTAGGGCATCACACAAAATCAAACGACCTTCAGCATCCGTATTCAAAATTTCAATGGTTTGACCGGAAAGCGAGGTGACCACATCACCTGGCTTGATTGCATTGCCTGAAGGCATGTTTTCCGTTGCGGGAATAACACCAACCACATTGATTTCGGGCTTTAAGCGACCTAAAGCTTCAAATACACCTAGAACCGTTGCGGCACCGCCCATGTCATATTTCATTTCATCCATGGCAGCGCCAGGCTTAAGAGAAATACCACCTGTGTCAAAAGTAACCCCTTTACCAACCAATGCAATAGGTGCTTTAGATTTGTCGGCCCCGTTATAGGACAAGCAAATCATTTTTGGAGGGGTAATTGAACCTTGTGCGACCGCCATGAAAGAGCCCATGCCCATATTAAGCATTTTTTCTCGTTCTAGGATGTCACAGTCAAAATCGTAATCTTTAGCCAATTGTTTAGCGGTTTCAGCTAGGTGAGTCGGCGTACAGAAATTACTCGGCATGTCCGCTAGTTCCTGCGTGAGTGCCATACCAAGTGCCGTTGCCTGTGCTTGGTCAATTTTAGCTTGCCACTCTTCTCTATCGTTCAGCAAATAGGTAACACTTTCAAGGTGAATTTCTTTAGGTTTCAAATCACCGCTTCGGCTGATGTGAGTGTATTCGTACAGGCTTTTTTGTACAGCTAGGGTCAACTGGTATATTACTCTAGCCTGACTGATTTGATCGTTAGAAATACTACCTGCCAAACTCAGAACATTTGCGGCACTTGATTTGGTAATTGCTTTAGCGATGGCATCTGCAGTTTCAGTTAGTGCTTTATCTGTGAGATCTGATTTTACACCAAAGCCAATTAAGCAAACGCGTGCAAAGTCTTTTTGTTCAAACAGCATTAAGGTCTCGCCCGCTTTACCTGCAAAGTCTTTCTGTTCAATCAGTTTTTTGACCAGGCCGGAAATTTCCCATTTTTCAGCGGCTTCAGGGAAAGTGCCATCATCAAAAACAGGCAGTAGTAAAGTATCAAAATCTGCGTTATCGATAGAAGATTGTAGTGAAAAGTTGATTGACTTCATGGAATCGAATTACCTTTTAATTTTGCTGTCGGAACAGTCACTTTAAGTCATAGGATTGTGGATTAGGGTATAATTTTGCCAGGAACGATTATGAATAATGGTTCCGTTTATTTACCCTTTATCCATTAATGTTTCTATTCTAGCGTTTGGCGGTGTTTTTTGCGAATACTTGATAAGTATCTCTATAAAGAATTGTATTCGACCTTTTTCGCGGTGCTATTGGTGTTGCTGTTGATTACAGTGGGAACCGAGGCTACTAAGCTCTTAGGCGTCGCTGTAGAGGGAGAAATTGCTCCGTCTGCTGTAATGCAAGTGCTTCTCTATAAAATACCTCCCGCGCTTGAAGTGATTTTGCCTTTAGTGGCTTTGCTGTCAGTGATGTTGGCAGTGGGACGACTGTACCAAGATCAGGAAATGGTTGTGCTAAGCAGTTGTGGTGTGAAGCCGAGCTATTTTCAAAAGCGGGTATTTTGGTTTCTATTACCATTGGCACTTGTGACAGCTTATGTAACGCTTTATGTCACCCCTTGGAGTTTTAAGCAGGAAAGACTGTTGATGCTTAAAACGCAAACTGCCACGCCTTTAGCTGCGCTGACACCCGGTAAGTTTAATGAGCTTCCAAACGGTGAAGGGGTTTTTTATGCAAAATCAATCTCTGAAGATAAGCAGTTACAATCAGTTTGGGTTCGACTCTATGGCGAACAAGATGTGTTGATGGTGGCGCCAAAAGGACGTTTTGAGTTGATAAATGGTAAGTTGGCGTTAGTGTTATTTAACGGCCACAGTTATGAAGGACTGGTTGATGGTGATACTTTTAGAGTACGAGCGTTTGCTCGATTTGAAGGTTTTTTACCCGACATGCAAGGTACTATGCCGCAAAAACAAAAGTTTGAAACGTCAACAGCAGCGCTTTGGCAATCCGATGATGTGGAGGCAAAAGCCTTGTTGCAATGGCGCCTGATTACCCCACTTTCCATTTTAGTATTGGGTTTACTTGGACTGAAGGTGAGTAAAACTGGACCGAGAGAAGGGCGTTTTGCTAAGGTGTTTTTGGCTTTGGTTCTTTATGTGATCTTCAATCAATTGCTGGTAACCACTCGAGATTCTATCGAGCATGGTGCTTTTCCAGCCACTATCGGGCTTTGGCCAATCCCCATCCTATTTTTAGCCTTTGCACTTTATCAAGACAATTTGAAACCCAGTTGGTTTGAGTGGCCGGATTGGCATCATTGGCTACATAAGTTTTCTCAGAAAACTGCGTCTAAAAATAAGAGTTGATAGGTGCGGAATGAATTTAATTGAACGTTACTTAGGCCGAGTTTTAGTAAGTTATACGCTTATTGTTTTAATGGTGTTGCTAATTATTCTAGGCTTTTCAGAGTTTATGATTCAACTGGGTAAGTTAAATGATAGCTATACGCTTGCAAAGGGTACTTTCTATACTCTGTTAAAGCTCCCTGTTTATGCTTATGAAATTTTTCCAGTTGCTTTACTCATAGGAACTTTACTTGGTCTTGGTGGCTTGGCAAACCATTCTGAGTTGACAATCCTGCGTGTTACAGGCTGGCCAATTAGACGTATTTTTTGGGGCGTAATGAAATCAGCAATGATTCTTTGGTTTGTGGTTGCAGTAATGGGGGAGTGGATAGCGCCGCATGCCGAAGCCTACGCAAAAAAGATGCGTAGTGAAGCCTTGAGTCAAAGTTTTTCGATTGGAAGTTCAGCTGATTTTTGGATGAAGGACGAAGATGTTTTTGTTCATGTTGGTAAAGTGATTTCAGAGCGTCAATTTTTTGATGTGAGTCTGTACAAGGTTAAAGATGATAGATTGGAAAGCAGGATCTTTGCACAAAAGGCAAACTACTTGGCAGGTACGGAGCATCAATGGGAACTGATTAATGTGACTGAAAGCTCACTCGGCTGGCAATACCGTAAACTGCCTCTGCCAAACATTTATCCCGATAAAAAGAATTGGCAAAAACTTATTTATGAGCAAAAACATATGCATAGTATGCAAGTCTCTTTACCTGTAAACCCCGAGTTGCTACAAAGTTTACATGTTGATACCCGTTATATGGGAATTGTTGATCTTTACCGCTATATCGACTTCTTAGAAAAGAACGACTTAGATGCAGAACCTTATCGCTTGGCATTTTGGCGAAAAATCGCCATGCCGCTGGTGATTATCAGTATGGTCTCGTTAGTGTTTCCATTGATATTTGGTTCTCAACGACAAGTCAGTATGGGGCAAAGAGTTTTTGTTGGGATTTTGGTTGGCATGGGGTTCCATTTGCTCAACCAGATTTTTGGTAACTTGAGCGTGGTTTATCACATCTCCGCTATCTTGGGCGCGTTCTTGCCCGCAGTAACGCTCTTTGTTCTCTCCTTGTTCTTGATGAGGCGGTTGCGTTGAACAGTTTACTTTCAAAACCTTAAGGTCACTATGGCAATACTTGATGTTGTAACAAAAACACTGCGTTATCGGCAGTTGGCAAAGACCCTTCATGCACATTTTGGTGATGAAGCAAAATTAAAAGGCCTTAAATGCCTGAATGTGGGCGGTGGCTATGGCGGTGCGCATCAAATACTTGAGCGTTTCGGTTTTGAAGTGACAACGTGTGATATTGATGGCTCTTGCGATTACTGCGATTTGAATCAACCCTTGTCTTACGCTGACGATTCGTTCGATGTGGTTATTTGTTTGGCGGTGTTAGAGCATTTGCACGACTGGCAAAATGGATTGGAAGAGTTGAAACGTGTCGCTAAACATCTTGTCATCGCGACAACTCCTTCGGTTTATGGGAAACCCGTACTGGAAACGCTGGCGTTTATACATCTGGTCAATAAAGACCATATTGATGATCACAAGTATTACCTGAGCAAACAGGACATTGTGAAGGCTGGTTATCAGCACCGATATTTCACTTTCTTGATGAATCAACTAGCGGTTTTCAGAAAGTCGAATTGATGACATGATTGTGCTAGCCAGCCTGGCAGATTTTGAAAATCTGCCAGGCTGGGGGGCAAGTTTTAGTAATCTAATTCGATTTTGACTTGCTGATAAACTGTATCGACCGTAATGGCGTCCATGCAAACCGGCTCGGTGCATGGAGTTTTTCGGTGGTTGGCAGCACTTACACAAGGTGAGCAGGCAAGACCTGCATAGATAGGGGTGCTGTTACCAAGAGAGCCATAGAGTTTTGGGGTTTCTGGTCCAAATAATACAAATGTTTTAAGCGGTGTGATAGCAGAAAAATGCCCAGGGCCAGAATCGTTTGTAACCATCAATTTAGACAAGCAATACAAAATTGGCATTTCCAGTAGTTTAAGCTGGCCTGCAAAATTCACGCAACGCTCATGATTCACTTGTTTCCTCAACGCTTCCGCTTCTGGTTGCTCGTTTGGCGCACCGGTAATCAATACCAATACATTCGGATATTCGTTAAGAATGCGTTGCATCAATTCGACAAAGTTTGGCTTTGGCCAACGACGTTGCGGTAAAAGGTCACTGGCGTTAGGGTTAATCAACACCAGTTGAGGCGTGTTTTCTTCATAACTTGGGTAGCAATGTTTAACTTGCCTTAGAACGTGTTGCTGCTCTGCTTCAGAAAAACTGACTTGATCGAGCTTAACGTCTTCATCGGTAATCAAAATTTTGGAGAAAGGGACTTCAGCTGTTTTCGCTTCTAGTGCATAAATCAAAGAGATGAAGTTTTTAGCGATGTGAATATGGGGGTTGTAGCTGACTTTATGGGTAAGCATTTCACCACGATATAACCCTTCACCGTGGAAGTTGTGGTAACCGACGCGATTGTTGGCGCCACTGAATCCGGTCAACAACGCCGATACTCTGGAAAAAAGTTCTAGGTCGATTGCGGTATCGATTTTGTTTTTTCGACACCAGAACAAGTAACGGACAGCATCGCGAATGAGGGTGAATAGATTGTCTTCGCAAAGTGTGAAGATGTTTTCTTGAGGAATGGTTTTCAGTAAATCTAGACTAGGTTTGTTTTTCTTGAAAATAACAAAGAACAAATTGGCATCAAAGTTTTTCTGAGTACGCTTCATTGCAGGGTCAGCGATGATGGTGCTGCCCATTTCGGATAATTCAACGAATAAGATGTTTTTAGGGATAACTTTTTTTTGGCCTGTGATCCAATGAATCAGCTTAAGCCAGTAAGTAGCTAAAAACGTCAGTGGAATTCCGATATGGTGATCCACTTTACGCATCATATCAACATTCATTTTTGCAAGAGTTTCCTAGTTGTTTAGTTTAAATCGCGACTTAAAACGCATTATGACATTTTTACGGCTAAAGCCATAATTTTTAGCCGCAGATTGAAAAGGGTAATCAATCGTTTTATAAAAATTTGTGTTTGCCTTTTAGGTAGTAATAAAGGCCTGGCAAAGCACTGATAATCAAGATGATGCCATAGAGCAGAGACATGGCTAGCACTTGGGTTTGGTCAATGCCGAT
Organism: Hydrogenovibrio kuenenii DSM 12350; assembly: GCF_000526715.1. Taxonomy (NCBI): domain Bacteria; kingdom Pseudomonadati; phylum Pseudomonadota; class Gammaproteobacteria; order Thiotrichales; family Piscirickettsiaceae; genus Hydrogenovibrio; species Hydrogenovibrio kuenenii. Next base: position 468,712 of record NZ_JAGP01000001.1, read on the forward strand.
TAGTAAGAATAAAGCAACCAGTGCACCTTCTCTAACGCCCCAGCCGGCAAAGGAGATAGGGAGGATGGTTAATAAAATTGCAGGTGGAATCAGTACTAAATAGGTTACTAAAGGTTCATTGATACCCACGCTGTGACCTATGCCGAAAATACAAATCATGGAAAGCAAGTGAATCAATAAAGAGAGCCCTAGCTGCTGGGAAATACGTTTGGGCGTGCGGTAGATAAAGCGGAAGCGGTTGGATAGCTGATAAAACAAGCGAGTGATTTTATAACGGTCAAATAACGCAACTTTGCGAATCAATAATAAAACGACCAGCCCCGCAATACCGAGTATCAAGACAATGTTGATACTCCAGAAAACTTCCTCTGGCAGGAGGTTGCTTTCAATCAGGTTGGCAAGTAGGTTTAATATCAACAGCCCGACCAAGCCGACAATACGGTCGATAAAGATACCATAGAAAGCTTCTTTGACCAGCCCGCCATTGGCAGCGACTTCAGCGATACGATAGGCATCCCCGCCAACACTAGTTGGCAGCACCTGATTGAATAGACTGCCTTTGAAATAACTGCGGAAATAAAATGAAAAAGGGTGGTCGAATTTAAGTAGCCCCATAATTAGAGACCAGCGATAGGCGGCGATGGATTGACTCAGAATTTGTACGACAAGCGCAGCTGCCAATAATCCGATATTGGCGGATAAAATTGTGTTTAACACGCTGCTCATTTCGAATTTATAAAAGATAAAACCGATAATGGCCGCAGATAACAAAAGTTTAATCAGGTTGCCCAAAAAAGTTCTCCAAGCTGGCTTTGTCTGAGTGTTGAGTCATTTTGATAACGTCGGTATTATCGCAAAAATACAATCGAGATTGAGGGAGAATTTTCTTCTACTGAGTCTGAGCTTGTAAAGTCTGTACTTGTTGCACGATTGGAAGCTTTAATGCCCAACCTGAATAGCTTGGCGCTTCAAAGTCTTGGCAGTAAAACAAACGATAGGTCACAATGGTGTCGTGGTGCGCTTGTATTGGCAAAGTTTTTGCCAGTTGACAGGTTTTAAAATGACCGGGTTGATTGAGTTTAAGGTCTTGGCTTTCGTAGCTAGGTACGATGACAATGCCATTAGAACCCTGTTTAGGGTTGCCAAACCAAAGGTCGAATTGATCAAAACGGTTATCTGTAACATAAACCGGTTGTGGATAAGCGTACCAACCAATACGGCTGGCTTGTGACCAGTTTGCAGCGAATAATGCAGTATTTGGGTGCTGGTTTTGCAGTGATATCGCTTCATTCACTGCTTGTTGCCAGCCGTGTAATTCATGTACAGGATTGTCTTTCGATTTTACCGGCATCCAAGGCGTGTAAAGTTGTGAGTTTAGAATGATTACCATAATCAAGCTGACACTGCTTGAAAGGTAAATAAACCAGCGTAATGCTTTTGATGCCCAATGTTGCCATACCCAAAACACCACAGCAGGTGCAATAAATAACCAGGCCAGTTGTGTCCAATGTGGTAGGCTCATTTCGTGCCCGGAATTCATGGCAAATAAAATAACAGTAGGCAGAGAAAACGCCGCAAGCAATTTATTGGACGGTGAGTGAGAAACCCAGGCTGACAACATTAGCCAAGCGCCCAGTAGATAAAGGGTTGGTGTATAGAGAGCAAATTGTGCGAGTTGAGTGCTTAAAACGCGTACCCAAGACCAGTCTTGATTGTAGGTGCCATGATGGATTTGGTAGAGGAAAGAAATCCAGTCGTGGGTTGCGTTCCAATAAAGTACAGGCGTTATCATGATGCCGGCTAAAACAATTGCAAACCAAAGGCCTTTATCCCATAACCAGTTCCAACGGCGCTCAAGTAGAACAATCAAAACCAAAGAGGCAATCAATATCACCGAAGTATATTTTGAAAGGCCAGCAATGCCTATCCAGAAGCCAAGCCATAGCCAGTATTTAAGTGTTGAATGACGCTGTTCGGACGCATCCCTAAGATTCAGTAAGTGCCAAACAGCCATTAAGCTGGCAAACATTAAGGGGGTGTCAGGTAACATGGATGTGGCGAGGAGTTCGAACATAAAAGCGGAGTTGACCAATGCCAATGTCCAGAAACCGATCCAGCGGAAGCTAGGGTAAAGGCGACAAGCAACATGATAAAGTACAAAATTAGAAGCGGCGAAGAAGGTGATTGGAATGACTCTTAAGCCGAAGTCACTATGAGAAAAATAGGTGGCAATCGCATTTAACCAACCAACCATCGGGGGATGGTCAAAATAGCTCCAGTCAAGTTTTAGCCCGTAAAGCGCATAGTGGGCCTCATCAACACTCAAATTCACACGGCCAGCAAGTATCAGATGCCAAGCCGTCATTGCTAATATCAACAGTAATGCATAACCGTAAGCTGAGTTTTGGTGCAAGTTGTGTCGATAAAAAGCGTTTTGCATAAATTCCAAGTAGCTGATTCTTAATTATAGTGTTTTGATTATAGGGGTTTTATAGGGCTCGCCGGCAATTTCCCGAACCAGTTTTGGTACGAGATACCCAGGTAGTTCTTTGCGCAAGGTTTCAAAAATCTGCCAGGCTGGGGTATCGTCCACTTCAAAGTGTGAAGCACCTTCCACTCTATCCAGTAGGTGACAATAATAAGGTAAGATGCCTTGTGAAAAAAGTTTTTTACTCAAAGCTTTTAAGATAGGTGCAGAATCATTAATGCCTTTGAGTAGTACGGATTGGTTTAATAAAGTAACGTCCGCACGTCGATATTGTTCAAATAGAGTTTTTGTTTCGTCACTTAACTCATTTGGATGATTACAGTGCACAACCAAAACTACATTGAAACGTGAAGCTTTAAGTGCTGCTAACCAGTCAAGTTTTAGCGCTCGTTCAGGGGCGACCACAGGGGTGCGGCTATGGATACGTAAAGTTTCAATATGAGGGATTTGCTCTAGCTGGCGAAGTAATTCAAGCAACCCAGTTTCCGATAGGGTTAAAGGGTCGCCGCCACTCAATATGATTTCGTGAATGGAGTTGTCCGAGGCAAGGTGTTCAAGTGCAGTTTGCCAGTGACGTTTTTTTGCCTGCTCATAAGGAAAGTGACGGCGAAAACAATAACGGCAATGGATATCACATTGCGGGCTGGTAATGAGTAGTGCTCGCCCTTGATATTTGTGCAGTAAGCTGTCGATGGGGTTGGCGTTTAGGTCTCCGACAGGGTCTTGTGAGAAACCTTTCACGCTTTTTGCTTCGTCAATGCTAGGTAAAATTTGACGAAGTAGGGGGTCGTTAAGATTGCCTTTTTCGATTTGACGTGCAAAGTGAACGGGGACTTTGAGTTTAAAATTGGTGTCCAGATAATGCTGGTTTAGCGTTGCCAAAGGCACTTCAATCACTTCTGCAAGTTCGTCTAATCGTTGGATAATCATCTTTGTAGGCCGTTTTATAGGGCATTAGTGCTAGGCGGAAAGCAGTATTCTAAGGGAAAACTGTTAACGATTGCCCATCAGACTGTGCATAAGTTAAAATATGCCGCTTATTTTAGAGATTTTAATTGCAAGCGCAAATCCAATGATGGCGCGTGTTTAAATCGCCTCACAAAATCAAGATAATCAAATAGGTGAAATATGGCTAGTATTAGTACAAGTGAATTTAAAAACGGTTTAAAGTTTCTGATGGATGGTCAGCCTTGTACCATTGTTGATAACACAATCGTTCAGCCAGGAAAAGGTCAGGCGTTTAACCGCGTAAAATATCGTAACCTGATTACAGGTAAAGTATTGGAAAATACTTTTAAATCAGGTGAAAAAGTTGAAAGTGCTGACGTTATGGACACCGACTTGCAATACCTTTATGCCGATGGTGAATTCTGGCACTTTATGGACCCTACTTCATTTGAGCAGTATCAAGCAGGGCCAGCAGCAGTTGTAGATGTTGATAAATGGTTAGTTGAGCAAGATATGTGTACGGTGACGCTTTGGAATGGTGACCCGATTGTTGTTAAACCACCTAAGCAAGTTATCTTGGAAGTGACAGATACTGATCCCGGTTTAAAAGGCGATACTGCTGGAACAGGCGGTAAACCTGCAACGCTATCTACAGGTGCAGTCGTGCAAGTGCCTTTATTTATCACAATTGGTGAAAAAATCATTTGTAATACTGAGACTGGCGAGTACGTTTCTCGCGCAAAATAATTTAGCGACATTTCTCTATTTTGGTGAGGTGATTCAGTATCAACTCACCAAACTTCCTTTCTTTATGTTTCCATACAACTTTCAATATTAAGTTTGAGTGCTGAGAACCAACATGACTTCAGAACGCATCGAGCTCCTTCAGAAACGAGCACAAGCCTTAACGGTCTTGCGGGACTACTTTCGCAAAAATGCTGTGATGGAGGTCGATACGCCGGTTTTGTCTCGTGCGGCGGTGTCAGATGTTCATTTGTCGTCATTACAGACGGCAATTGATTTGCCGAATGTTGGCCAACAGCAAATTTATTATCTGCATACCTCGCCGGAATATCCAATGAAACGCCTTTTGTGTGAAGGTATTGGAGACATTTACTATCTTGGGAAGGTGTTTCGTAATGGCGATTTAAGCCCACGACACCAACCGGAATTTACCATGTTGGAGTGGTATCGTTTGGATTTCGATTTGTCTGAGATGGTTGAAGAAACGCTTTCAGTTGCCCAGCTACTACTCGGAAGACTGTCAACAGAGGTTATGACTTACCAACAAGCTTTTTCTCGTTTTGCGGGTATTGATGATATTCACCATACTTCCGCTGAAGTGTGCCGTGCTTGTTTACAAAAGCATCAAGTATCAGAAATTATTGGCGTGGATGCTGACGATAAACCTTTGTGGGAACAGTTGGTTTTAACGGAAGTGATTGAGCCACAGTTAGGGCAAGGTGGATTGACTTGCTTGACACACTTTCCCGCAAGAGAGGCGGCATTGGCACAAATTTCACCTGATAATAATTTGACCGCCGAACGCTTTGAGGTTTTTTATCAGGGCATGGAGTTGGCAAATGGTTATCACGAACTGCAAGATGCGGATGCTTATCGCCAACGCTTTGAAGCCAATCAATTACTGCGCCGACAAAACGGCTTGGCAGAAGTACCGTTGGATGAAGCTCTTTTACAGACGTTGAAAGAACAAGGGTTACCGGATTGTTCAGGCGTTGCGATGGGGTTTGATCGCTTATTTGCTTTATCGCAAGGCAAAACAGATTTAGCCGATATATTAAGCTTTGACACTCTAAATGCTTAGTTAATAAGGTTTTCAGCATTACTTAAGTGTCTTTGCAACAAAACCGTTGATAATTACCCAAAAAATAGAAGGCTTGACAGGCAAGGTATAATGTATTGATACCTTATCGTAAGATTCTAATGTGGAGTTAAAAAAGTATGTCAGATGTGTCAATGGTACAACGTTCGGTGATGACCCTGTTTTCTGATTCAAAAGGGCCAAGCTCTCATCGCGTGCGTTTGATGGCAAAAGAAAAAGATATTCCAATGGAAGTCGTTGAAGTGAATCTAGAAGAAGGCTTGCCAGAAGATTTAATGGAATTAAATCCATATGGTACATTGCCAACACTAGTTGATCGCGACTTAGTTCTTTACGATCCACAAGTTATTATTGAATATTTGGATGAGCGTTTTCCTCACCCACCGCTAATGTCAGTAGACCCTATTTCAAAAGCACGTTCGCGTCAAATGCTTCGTCAAATCGAAATGGAGTGGTATCCGTTGGTTGAAACTATTCAAAACAACGAAAATGAAAAAGAAGTTAAAGAAGCACGTCGTAACTTCCAAGAAAGATTGATTCAAATGATTCCTGCGTTTGAGCATCAAGCGTATTTTTTGAGTGACGAATACTCTTTGGTTGATATTAGTTTGGCGGTATTAATGTGGCGTTTGCCAGCATTGGGTATTGATTTACCAAAGTCAGCTAAACCGATTATCGATTACTCAGAAAAAGTATTATCGCGAGAAGTTTTCATGGAATCTCTTTCTGACGATGAGTTAGACATGAGAGACGTTGTTTAAGAGAGTTTTTGTATGATTTCAAACCGCCCCTATTTAATTCGTGCCATGTTCGATTGGATAGTCGATAACCATTGGACACCGCATATGCAGGTGGATGCGAATTACCCTGGGGTAGTTGTGCCGCAGCAACACGTTCAAGAAGGTATGATTGTCCTGAATGTGCATCCAGAAGCTGTTAGAGAGTTGCAGATGGATAACCATCTGTTTCGCTTTAAGGCGCGTTTTCAGGGCGTTGAGCAACAGCTTTTCTTTCCACCTGAATCAGTGTTGGCGATTTTTGCCAGAGAAAATGGACAAGGAATGCCGTTTCCTCCGGAAGAATATCCAGAAAGAAGTGGAGAAAGTGCTGAGCATGCAATTGCAGAGTCCAGTGAAAAGGCTTCCAAAGATAAGTCTTCTATGGATAAAGAAAAAACCTCTAAAAAACCACATTTAACAATCGTTAAATAGTTTCTAGCTACCCCAGCCTGGCAGATTTTTCAAAATCTGCCAGGCTGGGGGGCGACTCCTAATGAAATGGCCGAATCAGTTTTAGTTTTGGAAAAGCTTGTTGAATAGCGTCAGCATCTTTTTCTAAAAAAAGCAGCTTTAAGTTTGGGCCAGCATCCATAGTGAAATAAACATCTATACCTGATTCGCGTAATGCCCAAACGGTTTGCATCGCTTCAACGGATTCTGGTTGCCAATATAGAATCGGTGGCCAAGTCGCAATCATTGTCGCGTGCATGCTTAGCGCATTATTTTCTGCCAGTGCACCAAGTTGTGAAAAGTCCTTTTGCACAATAGCTTGTTGAATGGCCTTTACATCCTCTTCTGCTTTTTCAGGCCAAGCCTGGTATAAGGCACAATGGTTTACTGTTTGTTGCATTCCGGCTGTTGAGCCTATTTTCTTTGCTTTTAAGTCAATTTCCAATAGCCCGACACAGAATTCTGGCCAACAGGTGTTGATGGTTTCAGCAAAGCTGTCCAATCCATTTTCCGCGTTACCTTTATGCCAAATAACAAAGCCGTCGTAAACTGAACGACTGGCACTGCCACTTCCTAAGCGAGCGAGCAACGATAGGTCTTTTTTTGTGAGTTGCCAATCAAAACAGTCGTTCAATGCCAAGACTAATGCCGCATAACCTGATGCGGAGGATGCAAGCCCCGCTGCGGTAGGAACAGTGTTTTTAGTATTAATTTCAAAGTAGGTGCTTGGTGTTGCGCGAAACAAGTCTAAAAATTTTGATAGGCGAGTGGCAAAAGGATTGTCTGCATCCAGCTTCTGGTTGTTTAACCATATTTGGTCAGAAGTTATATCGGCATTGTTGTGCACAGATACTTGAGTGCGCGTGCCCAACCCCGGTAAAGAAATGGACAGGCTGCTGTTAGTTGGTAGGTTTAATTCTGAATCGCGTTTCCCCCAGTATTTGCTTAAAGCAATATTGACATCTGCTAAGCCAGTACCAGTCTTTTTAGCAATCTTGTGGGGAATAATTGCGTTAATAAATTCTTGTGTTTTGGTCATTGGGGTTGATTAGTTGTTAGTTAGGTCTTTTACGGTCATGCCTTGAGAGGCGGTTTGAATTTCGATATGACGGAAATCTTTTAATTCGGTGTTTGACGACGCGTCAATGGTGTTTGTACCTAATCCCAGTGCGCAATCCCCAAGCCCTGATCCGGAGATTTTGCTCGCTCTGATACCCGGTTGATTTCTTAGGGCATAAACAATTTGGCTAAGTGTTTTGTCATTTACGCCAAGCGCATCCATTAAGCCTTGATAGGTATTAACCATTTGGTAGAAACCTGCGCTGTCGTTTTTTGCTAATGCGTTAAACGCTTTTTGTGTTGTTTTTCCCATGAGTTTGTATAGGGATTTCAAAATTTCTGGTTGAGAAAGCCAGTTTTGATGGACTTTCCTAAGTACTTTAGCTGTCGGTGTTTTATAGCCGCTATAGACCAGTATTGCAGGCAGAAACGCTTCAATAGGTGTGATGTTTTGTTTCTTAGGTTCAAAAAGTATGACGCCACCAGCAAGGGAAGCTGCCAAGTCTGTTCCTGAACCTTGACCTTGTATTTGGTGAATAACTTTTAAACCTTGTCTGAAGGTGTCGACAAGGTTGCAGGTTTTATTTAAATAAAATTGTAGGCCGCCTAAAGTAGCTGCTAGTACTGCGGCAGAGCTGCCTAGCCCTAATGTAGATTCAAATTCGCTTTCTACTCTTATGTCAAACCCGCGATCTAGCTCATTGCTTAGGTTGCGTATTGGATAAAGTATCCACTTAAAAGGAGAATCCTGAGGAATGTTTGTAAGCTGATCTAAGTTGGTCTGAAGATTACCCAAAGAGGAGTCAATTGTAATTTCACGGTCATTTCGTGATTGCCAAAAAATGGTTAAACGTTGCGATAAAGCCATTGCTATAGCAGGGTAGCCATGAACAACACTGTGTTCGCCCATAAGCATAAGATTGGCTGGAGCGCTACTAGACCAGTTCACAATGACTTCCTTTCTCACTTAGGTTAATTGCTATGCAATTATAGCCATAGTGATTACAAAGTGCTAATGGTGGCATTGGGCTCATACAAAGTAGCATACCAGCATTTTGCCCCTTATGATTACCAGCGCCACAGACTTTTGCAACTTGGTCAGGGGTTTGTTCGAGTTCTTTAATAAAGCGTTTTACCTTATCAGGAACGATGCCGATTTCTTCCAGTAGCGATTGGTTTTTCTGAATGCCTTCTTTTAAACAAAAGCCATCTTGAGCTTCCCAGGCGTTGCGAATTTCTTCAGTTATTTGGGTAAAGTGATTCCATATAGGATGATCACTGGGAAAGCGTGATTTTACGTGATTCACGACTTGTCCAGTCGTGCTTTCTGGTGAACCTGTATCAATTAACCAAGCATTGAAACTATGAGGTGTTAAGTGTTGAAATGGTTTGTTTTGCTGGTAGTAAATTAGCCCGCCTTGGAAAATCGTACTGGGATCTATGCCGCTAGAATGACCGTGCTGTCGAGATTCAACGGTTTTTGCAAGTGAGAGTAATTCTAATGTATTGATTGATTTGTGGTGATGCTTAAATAAGCTGTGCAATAGGCTGATAATGACCGCAGCAGAACTCCCTAAGCCTTTGCCTAACATGCCATGGCCGTAAAGCTTAATTTCCCAGTGCATGGGTTGAAGTTTGAAATGATGGTGAAAGTGGAGCAGTGTTACAAGTATTAAGTCGATAGGTTGTTTCAATACGCTACGGATTGAAAGCGCTCCAGCCTCATATAGTTGATAACGGCTTTCAATATCTATGGCCAGTTGTTGCCATACTGAGGACGGAAATGCATGTTTTTGGTGGCAGTCGACAAGCTCGATTTCAATAAAAGGAGTTTGACCGACTTCCGTAGCGTTAGAAGTCATTTCACAAAACATCGGCAAGTCTACTGCCATACTGATAGCAGGACAATTGTTCACTACAGCGTGCTCTCCGCTGATAATTAATTTTGCCGGGGTTTTGCACAAAGTTTTCATTTAAAATGTCATTTACAAAAGGTTTAAATCAAGGGCATAATGAAATCTATTCTACCTATGATTATAAACGACAAATTTTAAATAAAAATGTTTTCCTTGTAGGGCGAATGTTTCCAATATTGCAAAATGATGGAAGCCAACATGGCTTAAGGAGTGTAAATATGAAAAAAAGAATCAATACTTTATTATTAGCTGGTGCTTTAAGTGCATTGCCATCTATTGGGGCAGCGCAAGATTTGGCGGTAAATGTTAGTCGTCTAACAGTGGATGTTGCCAATAAAATTGCGATGGCTTCTATTGAAGCGTGCCGTGAAAAAGGGATTCCTATTAGTGTCACGGTAGTTGATCGAAGTGGTATCCCTCAAGCGCAGTTGCGCGACACTATGGCGCCGCCGGTTTCTTGGAATATCAGCTTTAAAAAAGCCTATACCTCAGTGATGTTTAACGTTAAAGGTTCGCAAATGGAATCTCGCGCAAACAGCCCATTGGTTAATTTGGGAGAGGGCTTGGCATTTATGGCGGGTTCTGTGCCAATCCAAGCTGGCGGTAAGCTTTATGGTGCAATTGGTGTCAGCGGTGCGCCAGATGGAAAAGATGATGAAAAGTGTGCAGCTGCAGGTTTAAATTCCGTTATTGATGACCTAGAAATGATGTAATTTTTTAGTTTATTATTTCGTTATTAAAAGCCCCGTTTGTTTTTCAAACGGGGCTTTTTTTATGGGAAAACGCAAAACAAAACAGCTTGTTCTAATATTAAAAAATAATAATATTTTTATATTTTTTTAGGGTATAAGTAAAAATATTATCTTATAAATCAATGACTTGAGGTTTTTTGGTGCTGCGTAAAAAACCATAGAAAAAATGTTTATTCTTCTATTAAAAAAATCACTTATAAAAGCCCATTAAAAATGTTGATTCTTTGAGTTTGCCTTCGTTAAGATAGCGACCGTCAAACCTTCTGACGGACATATTTTTAATGGAGATAAATTATGTTGGATCAAGCAAAACTTAAAAACATTCAAGCTGAAATGGCACAAAAAAAGCAAAAACAAAAAGGTGCTAGCATGATTGAGTATGCACTTGTTGTAGCTGCTGTTGTAGGTATTGCTAGTTATTTCTTTTCTGCAGATAACTCTACAGGTATTTCAAAAGCTCTTAATGACAAGATGACAAGTGTTGCAAACAAAATTAATAGCTAAGTTCTTTATGCGTTTTTAAATTGAATGAAAACTCGTGAAAGACATTGTTTAAAGAGGCAAAAGGGAGCAGTCATGCTAGAAATAGTTTATGTGCTGCCTCTTATGGTTCTTGCAGTGTTGATGATTTTGGAGACGGTCAATTTTTCTAGTGATAGTTTGGTTTGGAATCAAAATATGAATAACCTCTATCACAGGATTATGGCGGATGCAGATCAGGGAACACAAAATGTTTTTAGTTCAACAACAGGGATGTTGACTTGTAATAGCGGTGTTGTTCAGCCTAGTGGAGATGCCTCTTCTCTCATGCAACAGCAGTTATATACATGGCTTAAAGCAAAATACGATTTGGCTGGTGCTACTCTACCTATTGGTGCATCAGATATTACGATAAAAAATAATCAGGTCGTTAACGCGACAGGGGATAGTTTTTTCGTTGTTGAAGCTAGCTATCCAATGCAAACCTTGGTCTTGCCTGAACTAAAAACACTGTTTAACAATATTAGAGTTTCTGGAACCAGTATTTACGAGATTCACTTTAACTGTCGAGCCAGTTAATTTCACTTTCTCTTGAAGTAATAATTTTTGGATAAAAATAATATGAAGCTGAAAACCAGTGATTGGTTGATTTACGGCTCTGCTGGGCTGTCTGCAATTCTTGCGGTAGTGTTTGTATATGGGTATGTGCAAAACCGCATTGAAAATGCAGAAAAAAACGCCCACGTTAAGACTATTACAGTTGTTGAAAAGCCGAAGTTGCTATCTGTTGTGGTTGCCAATCGAGACATTTATAGAGGCGAGAAAATTGCCGTTGATGACCTAAAAGTATTGAATGTTCCTACTGATGGTGTCGTTGTTAATGGCGTTATTACTAATCCTCAAGATGCAGTAGGGCACATTGCCTATCAAAAAATATATGCCGGTGAGTGGCTGATTAATAAAAAAATTGGTACAGGAAAAGATAAGCAGAAACAAAGTGTTGAGGCTCTGCTGGATAAAGGTGAACGAGCAATCAGAATTCCTGTTCGTGCAGATACTGGCTTGTTGGGTATTTTGAATCCTGGCGATCATATTGACGTAATCAGCGTATTTCAAAGTACGGATAACAAGCGCATGATCAGCCGAACCATTTTGCAAAACATTCCGGTTCTTTCTATTGGCCAAGCCAATCGAATGAAAGTCTCGGGTGAAAACAGTAAAGAAGACTCTAAAGACGGAGCGGATAGTGAAAAAACTGCTACAGAATCAATGATTGCCGTTGAAGTCGATAATAAGCAGGCAGAACAACTGGCACTGGCGATGAATGTTGGTGCAATCCATTTGATGCTAAGAAATCCTTCGGATACAGCTTTGGTTAAAACCAAAGGAGTGAATTTGAAAGTCATGGAAAGAGGTAAAGGACGTCCGCCGAAATTTAAACCAAAATCAAAACGCGATGTAATTGAAGTGATGCAAGGTGGCGATGTTCAAGAGGTAATTACGCGATGAATGCTGGAAAAAGATTTGTAATGCTAGTTTGGGTTTGTTTGACACTGGTTTGGTCTAGTCAAGTGAATGCAATGCCAAACAAAACCTATAACATAATGGCAACTGAGAGCATTATTATTAAGTTCGACTCCCCTATAAAACGTGCTTTGGTTGCCAACCCAGATTTAGCATCATTAAAGGTTATTAACTCGAAGGAATTGCTAGTTAGTGGAAAGCAGTCTGGGCGAACGGATCTGATTGTGTGGTATCAAAATACACCAAACGAAGGGCATAACATTGTTTTGAATGTTTCGCCAGACGCATCAAGACGTGAAGAAATTTCAAAAACTGTTAGTGAACTGATTTCGCAGTTAGACCCTGATAAAACAGTGAATTTCGAGTTAAAGAATATTTGGATAGATTCAAATTCTTCGGTGAGACGAGAGTTGGATAATCTGGGTAATCAGATTGACGATGATGGTACTTTGCAAGTTGAAGCTGGTAAGAATAAAGATATTCTGCAGAAAACCCAAAAGGTTGGGCGTTTAAATATCCACCCTATTGCGGGTAATTATATGGTGCTTTTGAAAGGAACGGTACCTTATAAAGCACGAAAGAAACGTATTCAAGCTGTTATCTCTACGTTAGGTTTGAGTGTGGTAAACATGATTAAGGTTAAAGGCCGTGATCAAGTTAAGCTTTCAGTTCGTGTCGCAGAAGTAAGTAAGGGTAATCCGTTTAGAAGCGGTATGGCGGTACGAGATAAAAAAGACCGTTTTGGGATTTTCCCTCCTGGTAATTTGGGAGCGCAGGCGTTATTTAGCTTAAATAACTCACCATCTAATTCTGCAGGTATTGCTTTTCCACATGCTGATGCTTTTCAGCTTGGATTTAACCCGCAACATGGCAGCATTTTTGGTGTCCTATCCGTGTTGGAGGGGCATAATTTGGCCAGAGTTTTGGCTAAGCCTGAGTTGGTTGTGCAGTCTGGAGAAACGGCCTCTTTCCTTGTGGGCGGAGAAGTGCCAATTCCAACGGCACAAAATCAGAATACCATTACCGTTACTTATAAAGAATATGGAATCCGTTTGAGGTTTAGTCCAATTATTACCGAGGGTGGCAATATCCAGCTAACTGTGGCACCAGAGGTAAGTAATATTGATGAATCTTCTGGTGCTAACTACTTAAATATAGTTGTTCCTGGTTTTAAATCGCGTAAAGCAAATACCACTATTACGTTAGCACCAGGGCAAAGCTTTGTTATTGGCGGTCTGTTATCCGACAACTTGCGTAGTCAGATTAACAAGGTACCCCTACTGGGTGATATTCCAATATTGGGCAGTCTATTCCGTTCAACCTCCTATGAAGAAGATAAGTCAGAGCTGGCGATTTTGGTTACGCCTACACTGGTTGATCCAATTGGAGCAAATAAAAAGGTGATTCTGCCAGGCGAAAATGTCACTCGTGCCAGCACATTTGATGGGTTCTTTTTAGGGAAAATTGCCAAAGTATTACCTCAAGGTGAATCGGCATTACCGAAAAGCATGGTTAAGATTGGATTGGAGACAGTGGAATGACACAACAATTGTCTGCGACATCAATTGCTCTAAAACAAGCTGTCTTTATCGGGAGAGATGAAGATCTTGAAGAAGCGGTTCGTGTTTCTATTATGTCTAAATTTCAATTAGAGCGAATGGATGAACTGCCTCATGTTTGGCCTGACTCTATTGATTTAGTGCTTGTTGAATATGATGGAGAGTCTAAGGGAATTTTAGAAAAAATCAGCCAGATTTTGACTTTGTCTAAGGGCGTATCTTTGTACGTTTTGCTTAAACAAAAAGATGCTGATTTTATTATTGAAGCCAATCATCAAGGCGTGCAAGGTTTTATAGAGTGTCCGAATGAAATATTTCATATTTTATCGATTCTGCACATGCAAGACCGTCGGCGTAAAGGTAAGAACGGTAATGTGTCTTCCTTGTTTAGCTTAAAAGGCGGGGTAGGGTGTACGGCTTTAGCTACAAATATAGCCGCTCAAATTTCTACCATGACAGAAAATCGTACGGTTTTAGTCGATTTGAATATGCCGTTAGGAGATACGGCACTTTATCTGAATATGGAGAATGATCGTTTATATACCATTACGGACTTTATTTATAACCTGAATCGTTTTGATGAGAACTTGATTTATAAATCTTTGTCACAACATGAATCGGGTTTGTATTTGCTGTCACTTCCCTCTGATATTGGTGAGTTGGATAACCTGAATTCAGAAATGATTAAAACTATTATCAGTTCGCTGAGAAAATATTTTGACCATGTTGTTATTGATTGTTCATCAGATTTGTCAGACGTTACGCTAAGTTGTTTGGACGAGTCTGACAATATCGTATTAGTGACCGAGCCGTCTTTATCTTCTCTAAGAGCTGTCAATGCCGTTATTCGATTAACGCAGCGTTTAGGCTATTTGCAAGATTCAATTAAATTAATTATCAATCGAGACACTTCGAATCAGGACGAAATGCTGGAAGAGGTGATTGACGCATTGGAAGTAGACAAGGTGGCACGTGTATCCAACGACTATATTAGCTTTAATGAATCGTTGAAAGAAGGGCTGCTATTAAAAGAGTTTAACCCTGAATCTAAAGTCAATCGACAACTGAACTGTATTGCCAATATGTTACACAATGGAAGCATTAATGTTGAGGTGAAAGAGGATCTTCAGCCTATAGAGACGAAGCCTTGGGATGAGTGGTTGCAATTAGCAAAAGACATGTTGAAGCATTTAAAAAGCAAAGTTCGACAAAAAACCGTCGGTGAAGCTGCGTAAAGGAAAAGTGTCACATGGGTATACGTGAAAGATTACGCCAAGTAGAACAAACTCGTCAAACAGAAATAACGAAACCAACCTCTGAAGAGGTGATGTTGCAAGAAGAAGAGGAGAGTTCACCCGCCGAAAAACGCAATGTTCAAAATACTTCATTTTTGGAAATTAAAGAGCGGTGTCAAAAACTTGCAGCAGAAGATGAAGCCTTTTATGAGGCGGACAGTAAAGAAACGCGAAATGAGTTACGTCCAAGGCTTCAAGAGCTGGTCAGAGAAGTGGCTTCCGAAATGGGGTATCCGCTTACAGAGTTGGAAGTTCGGCAGCTTGGCCTAGAGTTATTGGACGAAATTTATGGTTTAGGTCCCATTGAACCTTTGATGTCTGATCCAACGGTATCAGATATATTAATTAATGGTTACAACAAAATCTACGTAGAGCGTCGAGGCAAACTTGAGTTGACGGATGTTTCATTTATCAGTGAAGATCATTTGCGCAACAAAGTCGACCGTATGCTTTACAGTACAGGTCGTCGTGTAGACGAATCTTCTCCATTAGTGGATGCTCGTTTGCCTGATGGATCTCGTATAAATATCATTATTCCACCATTAGCTGTTGATGGTATCTCCGTTTCAATTCGTCGTTTCCCTGAGCAGCATCTGCGCCCAAAAGACATGATTGCATTTGGCACCATGACTGAAGAAATGTATCAATTTTTGGATTATGGCGTTAAATCTGGACTGAATGTATTGGTTTGTGGTGGGACGGGATCCGGGAAAACCACTACTTTGAACATGCTTTCAGGTCTTATTCCTGTAAATGAGCGGACAGTAACTATTGAAGATAGTGCCGAATTACGTATGCAACAGGACCACGTGGTTCGTCTTGAAACGCGGCCTTCCAATGCAGAAGGGCAGGGAGAAATTTCCCAGCGTGAATTGTTGAAGAATGCACTGCGTATGCGCCCAGACCGCATCGTTCTGGGGGAGGTTCGTGGTGGTGAAGTGTTGGATATGCTTCAGGCGATGAATACGGGGCATGACGGTTCTTTGGCAACCTTGCATGCCAACAGCCCTAGAGATTGTATTGCACGTTTAGAGCTGATGATTAACTTGAGTGGGGTTGAAATTCCTCCTGCTTCTATTCGTAAGCAAATTTCCAGTGCTATTGATTTGATCATTTACGTAAACAGAGGGCGGGATGGTAAACGTCGAGTTGAGTCGATTACCGAGGTAGTGGGCGTTGAAGAAGACAATGTAGTCTTGCAAGAAGTCTATGTTTTTGAAAATAAAATTGACCCTGTGAATGAACGGATGTACGGCGTTTTTCGGGCAACAGGATTGCGCCCAGCTTGTGGTAAGAAGTGTGAGTCAGCAGGAATGACTATGCCCGAGAACTTGTTCAACTTCCGTAAAGAAGTGGTTTAAAGGCAAAATTCCGAGGAAATTTCGTATGGATATGAGTTTTTTGTTGTTGATTTTTGCCGTACTCACGCCTTTTGTGATTTTAGCTTTTGGTTTGTCATGGCAATCTAAACAAGATAGAGCTGAGCAGCTTCACTTGTTGTTAAAGCGCGTTGGTGTTGAAACAGCTCAACAAAAGAAAATTAGTAAAAATTTTTATGAGCTGAAGAATTTGAAACTCTATCTCAGCACCATGGTGTGGCTAAAGAAAGCCGGGATTAGTGATTCAAATACGGTTTATCAGATACTTGTGGTGCAAATTGTATTGTTAATGATTAGTAGTTATTTGGTTGTGGCGCGTTTGCAGGATATGGATTCTAAAATGTGGCTGATCACTGTGATGCTTCCATTGTTACCTAGTGCCTACATCATATTTAGACGACAGCAGCGGCAGGAAAAAATGAAAAAACAATTTCCTGAAATGTTGGATTCTCTTGTTCGAGCACTTCATTCCGGTTATGGCATTGACGGTGGTTTGAATATGATTGCGAATGAGTTCCCAAAACCACTAGGGCAAGAAATGAAAGAGGTCACAAGACAGTTGGCGCTTGGCATTAATATGAGAGATATTTTGCGAGAGTTTCAATCCCGTGTTGAGTTACAAGAAGCTCAATTTTTTGTTGTGACGCTGATTATCCAACGTGAAACGGGAGGGCAGTTAGCAGCGATTTTAAACGAGTTGTCAAAGTTAATGCGTCGTAGAGAAGTTTTTCTGGCGAAACTTCGAACTATGACGGCAGAATCTCGTTTTACCGCTTGGTTTATTGGCTCCGCGCCACTGCTTTATTTGCTCTATAAATACCTGTTTGATTACAAGTCCATGGCGTTCTTTTTATCTGACCCAACAGGGCAAAAAATGCTCTATGTTTCCCTAGCGCTCATTGCGACAGGAACACTTCTATTAAGAAAAATGTTAAAGGTTAGATTCTGATGATTGGTCTTTTATTGTTAGTGGCTGGTTTAACATTCTTTTCCGTATTTTTACTTGCAAAACGTTTTTCGTTAAAACAAACACGCCATATGCATGCAGAACACTTAAAGGCAAGAGTTGGTTTGATAAACAATTATGTCGAAGAAAAACAAAAAGAGCAGGCGTGTTGGTGGTGTGCTTTTGGTCGATTGTTAGGGGATTCTAATGAAAAAGAATTGAACAAAATTAGGGGGTTATTGGTTAAGGGTGGGTATCGGGATGAAAAACACCTAGGTGCTTACTTTTTTATTAAATACAGTTTTGTTCTTTTTGTTGTACTCATTAGTTTGGGGCTCTGGACTTGGTTTAGTATCAAGACACCAATCGCGATTCTTATGCCGGTTATTAGTTTGTTATTGCCAGAAAGGGTTTTGATTGAACTAGGCAAAAGACGGCTTAATCGTATTAAAGATGCACTCCCAGATTTTTTGGATATGGCAAACATTTGTATGAATGCTGGTTTGAGTTACTTGGTCGCGTTTAAGCGAGTTACGGAAGAGCTTAAATCTATGTACCCTGAAATTTGTTATGAGTTTAATTATCTCTTGGAACAGATTCAGATAGGTGTGCCTAGACAAGAAGCATTAAAGCAATTCAGCGAACGTAATCCATCAGATGAAATCAAAGAGCTTATCCAAGTACTGGCTCAAAACGAAAAGCTGGGTACACCTATTGGTGCCGCAATCAACGAGTTTTCGCGTAGGCTTTATCAACAACGTGAGAGTAAGATCGAAGAAAAGGCCGCAAAAACATCAGCCAAAATGGCAATAGTAATTTTGCCTTTTTTAATGTTGCCGTATTTCATTTTGATGTTAGGCGAGAAAATGGTCATGCTGGGGAGAAATTGGTAATGCATCTTTATTTAAAAGGTGGTCTTCTAACGACCATTGTACTCATGGTTGTGGGTTGTACTTCTTCGCCAGCCATTCCTGATAAATCTCATCCAAATGAAATTCCCGTGGATCAGGTTGAGCCTTTGGCAAGTAATTTAACTCAGGATGATGAGTATAAATTTGGTTTAGATTTGGTAGCACTTGAAATTCGTAACAAACAGTTTGGCCGTGCAGATCGTTTGTTAGGTAAGCTCAAAAAATACAAACCTGATGACATTCGTGTCTATCGTTTATACACCGACTATTACGAGGCAAAACAGGATTATGCAATGGCCTTTGTTTCCAGTGAGCAAGTGTTAAAAAAATCGGGTGTAAATAGTAAAGATGAAGACAGGCATGCTAAATATGCGCTGATGACAGATCACTATGCTGAAGCTGACAAGATCTATCAACACTGGCTAGATGATGCTGACTCAACCAGTGTGGAAGTGATTGCTCTTAATAACCTAGGATTCAGCGCACTACTGCAGAAGCACTATCGAAAAGCTAAAGATTATTTTCAGAAAGCAATCAATAAAGATCCTTTGAACGAAAAAGCACGAAATAACTTGAAGTTGATTCAAACAGTTGAACCCTAACGAATGGAGAAAGGAATGACCCCCCGTCAACGAAGACACGCACAACAAGGATCAATTAGTTTATTAGGCGTACTAAGTATTTTTGTAGGGCTCACCGCACTAGTCGGCGTAATGCAACTAGGGAATGCAACAATTTTAGACAGGCATTTGGATAATTATGCTCAATCATTGGCGCCTGTTGCTCTTCGTTCAGAAGTAACTTTAAGCAAGGCTATGGTTGATAATGGAGTATCTATCAATGTTGCTAAGGATACTTTGCAGAAAGCCTTGGATGCTGTTACCGAGCCTGGTTCAGTTAAAGTAAATATATCATTTGGTAATATCACAAATGGGAAGTTCACCCCTTTAACTTCAAATCCATCTAATCCAAAGGCTGGCTTGTCGGCTACAGCAACTGTTCCTGGATTTGCCGCTGTAGCGGTTCAGTTTATAGGGCCATCTACTTTTGGTTTTGTACCTGAAGGCAGAGCTATTTATGGTCTGACGGATCAAGACCAGGATTCTCCCGATGTAGCTAGCTGTTATTGTGACGCTCGTTATGATCAGTGTTTGCAGCAGCCTAGTACCAATAGTGCGATGGGAGGTGTGGATACAAAAGAAAGGCAAAGATACTGTGAAACGGGGATTGCGCCTTCTGTTAGCGGCGGCATGATGGGGATGTTTTTTGGAGGAGATCCTGAATATCCTGATGCTGATAGTGTTCAATTCTCTCCACAATGGGTTGGAAAACCTTATGAAAATGGAACTGTAAAAACGGATACGGGGAGTTCGGCTTGGCAGGCTGTTAAACAGGATGCGCCTTTAAATGTTTCCAGTGGAAACAATCCATTTCCTGAAGCAAGCTGGGATCCAGCTACTGAGGACTGGAAAGAGGGTAATTTTCTTATGCAATTTACCGGATATAAAAATGTAAGTACACTTTTTGGTTCGTTTAAAAAATATAAAAACCCATGGAAAGTAGATGGTACTTTTTATGCTGGTCGCTCGGGAACCTGTGCTTATCCATCAAACGGATTCTTTTTCTTTGGGGTAATGTCGGATGTACAAACCTACATGACTGGAAATACAGACTGTTTGAGATATACCGCAAACCCTGCATCAAAATATGATTATGCAAACTTTATGCAACCTTTTATGAATGCAATCAATAGTTCAACCGGAGCGAATCAACACTATTATAGCTGCCGTGACTTTACTGGCTTACAGTCTTCTAGAAGTGGCGTAATACAAATTATGCGACGTATTTGGACATCACCATTGCAGGTATGGGATCGTACTTATCGGGAGACAGGATGTTCAGCAAAACAGATGAGATGGTTTAGTTCGTCCATTTGGAATGGGTGGTAAAAAGTGGAATTTAGGAAGAAGATAATGAAAAATATTGTTTTAGTAATTTGTTTGTGTGTAAGTTCTACTGCTTGGTCATCGGAACCTGTCATTTCTGGTTACGGTATTGACCCTTATCATGGTTATGTCGGTATAGGTTATGACAGTAATATTATTAATCTGAAGGGGTATTCGGAAGGGCGCATTCCAGGGTTGGCGTTTACCTTTGGTCATAACTATAAGCCATGGCTAGATCTTGAATTCCGCGCCTCGACCGCATCTGGGTACATCAAAGCGAAAACCGGCAGTACAACTAATTTCAAGTATAAGTATAACTATAACCTGACAGGACTTTTGAAATTTAAATGGCAACCAACTCAGTTATTGGATTTCAATTTGTTGACCGGTTTGAACTATATGGAAACGGAAAAGGCTATGACTAGTGGCACAACCCAATACGTTTATGACTCTGGGCTGGTGCTTGGCGGTGGGTTTGGTTTTAACCTAACGCCAAAATTTTCACTTAATGCCGATTACTTAACCTATCAACGCAATAGTTTTATGGGATCAAGTGAAGATACTTGGGATGTCGCTAATTTATCGCTTCAATATCATTTTTGAGGATAAATACTAAATACTGAGACGACTAATGTTGGTGGTTTCTATTTTGATAAGAAACCATTATAATGCGCACTTCTTTTGAAACACCCATTTACGGATAGCTGGCTGAGCGGTTGAAGGCGCACGCCTGGAAAGTGTGTATAGGTTAATAGCCTATCGGGGGTTCGAATCCCCCGCTATCCGCCATTACTTAAAAGCATTAAAATCAATAGATTACGTTTTATTGCATCGTTATTTTTATTGTTTTTTAATTCGAATCCCAATTCCTAACGTATTGTAAAAAGTGAGTACGAACACTTGTTAAAACTGCATACTGACAAATATACACATCCGCAAAAATCTTAAAAGTTCATATGATCCTAGATTGAAGTACTGTCGAAAGCTCGCATCCTATGTGAGGATTAGAATTTATAGTGAACAAAATGCTATAAAAATCATAAGAAATAGATTTTTGTTAAGAATGAAGTAAGTTAGAAAGCACTTTTAAAAACATACACATGTTTCTCCTAGCTCCAGATATGATGTAAAAAATACTAAGAAAGCATTGTGTCAGTAAAGTGGTAGCAATCTTGTCCACAAAATATTAAAATGCGCCTCACAAATATGGGTAATAAACAATATAAGCATTATTAAAAATAAACCATAATCTTTACACAAAAGAAGAAAAGTTATGACGCCTGAACAAGCAGAAACAGCCAAGATGATTATTGATGCAGTTAACTTGGAAGATGTAACACTTAATGACATTGAACCAAACGAACCTATATTTAACGATGGATTAGGTTTGGACTCTATAGATGCCTTGGAAATCTCTCTTGAAATTCAAAAACGTTATGGCATTAAAATCAAGTCTGGTGACAAAAATATTTCACAGGTTTTTGCATCCATAGCCTCTCTTTCAGAGTTTATAGAAGCAAATAAATGAAGCTTTGATTTGAGATGACTTTCTGCTCATTGGAGAGAGATGATATAGATCTGCTGCTCTCCGAAGCACCTTTTGTTGAATATAAAGGCCGAAGTTATAGCCGCCTCCAAATTGTTTCAGCTGCCTATCGTTTAAGTCAGCAACTTCCCGACACTTCAAATATTATCAATTTGCATGATTTACGCCATGAATTTATGGTTGTGTTGATGGCAACGGCCTTTAAACAGGTTTCGGCTATATTGCCCCCTAGTATTGCAAAGAATGCATTGCTGACTTTGGTCGAGGGGGCAAAAAACTTAATATCCAGTAGCCAGCCACTTTACAGTGATCTTTCAGATTACCTTGTACCTGCAATTAATTTTTCTTCGTTATTGAATGATTCAATTATTGATCGAAGTTTACTTGAAGAAAAAGTAAGAGAACTTCCAAACGGTGTTATTAAGATTTATACATCTGGTACGACAGGACATCCTAAACAAGTCATTAAATCCTGGTATAGCATGTCTAAGATGGCCAGTAAGGCAATAGACAGATTTCACTTAACAAGTGACAAGATAATCGTTGGGACTATTCCTAGTCAGCACATGTTTGGCTTGGAAACAACAGTGTTTTGGCCATTATTTTCAACAGCGAGACTATGGTCGGAGAAACCTCTGTTTGCTGGGGATATGATGGATGTTTTTGAGAACTCACATGGTGAAATTCTTCTTGTATCGACGCCCCTTCATTTAAAAAATTGGGTTGAGAGTCAAGGGGGGTCCTGGCCGAGCAGGAAAGTTTCAGTTCTTTCTGCAACGGCTCCAATGGATAAAGAGTTGGCAGAAAAAGCTACGATGCAGTGGCAAGTTAGATTGTTTGAAGTGTTAGGTAGCACAGAAACAGCCTCATTCGCATCAAGAGAAATAATGTCATCAGAATTGTGGGAACCGTATCAAAATACGAATATTCAGTTATCTGGTAGTAAGTATGAGGTTTCTTTTACAGATTTAGGAGAGTTTTATCCATTGCAAGATGAGATTCAGATGGAAGTAGGTGGCCGTTTCAAGTTGCTGGGCAGGCAGTCTGACATGATAAAGGTTGCAGGAAAGAGAGCTTCTTTGTGTGAATTGAACCGTGTGCTCTTATCTATTGATGGTGTCAGAGATGGTGTCTTTCTTAACCTAGGAAAGGAAAGGCTCTCGGCGGTGGTCGAATCAGATTTGCCTATTAAAGATATTAAGCAGAAGTTAAATGAATCAATGGATTCTGTATTTTTACCACGACCTATTTACTTTATTGATAACCTTCCTCGGAATGAACTTGGAAAGTTGCAAATGAATAAATTATTAGAAGAAATTGATGGGCGGCACAATGATTAGTGCAAAAGTGGATTCCATGCCAGAACGTTTGGATGCCTTATTTTCCATTTCGAGTGAACACCCTAGTTTGGAAGGGCATTTTCCAGGGCATCCTGTTGTCCCGGCAGTGGTACTGTTGAATGAAGTCGAGCGTTTAGTAAAGCAGAAGTGCTTTGGATTTCGTTTGAGTGAATTTACTCAGGCAAAGTTCATGCAGTTGGTGTTTCCAGGACAAAATATTTGTTTACAAGCAGATATGGATGTGGCGAACGACACAGAAATTAAAGTGAAGTTTACTTTGATGAATGAGGATGGACGGCTTTGCGTGAAAGGTTCCTGTCTTTTTTTTAAAGAATTGGAGCTGTAGGTGTGAGCGATAATTATCATTCGGATTGGACGAACCAGAAAGAACGTGTATCTAGTTTCTGGTTAAAGTTGATTTTGAATATTGCATTAATGCTGCCTAGAAATTGGGTTAAATTATTATTGCATCCTATCGTCTGTTTTTATTTGTTGATATCGCGTAATCAGATTATTGCTTCACGCCATTATCTAAATCAAGCGCTGGGGCGTCCTGCAACGATAAGGGATGTATATCGTCATTTTTTTTGGTTTGCAACTACCATTCTTGACAGAGTTTATTTTCTGTCAGGTAGACATTCAGCCTTTAATATTACCTATGAAAATCGTGAGAAGTGGAAAGAATCCATGCAGGAACGTCCCACACAACTGTATTTTGGAGCGCATTTTGGTAGTTTGGATGCAGTCAGATTTCTTTCACAAGAAATTCATAATATAAAAATTAAAGCTGTAGTGAAAGTTGATCAGAACGAAAGGATCATGAAAATATTTAATGAGCTAAATCCAGAGTTGCAATCGGGAATAATTCCCAATGATGGTATGAATACGATTTTTGATATTTATGACGCATTGAAGACTGGAAGCTCGGTGGCAATCTTAAAGGATCGTTCGGTTAGTCAGGAAAAAACTGTAGAAGTTCAATTTTTTAAAGACAAGATTAGAATTCCGATTTCAGGATTTAAACTGGCACAGAAGAGAAATATTCCAGTAACTGTTTTTTTCGGACGATATGAAGGAAAAAATCATTATCATGTGTTCAGTAAGCCGTTAGATTTTTGCCCAGATATGGCAATAGAAGAAATGGCGCAACTGTATATCTCTGAAGTTGAAGCGCAATGTCGAATTTCTCCCTATAACTGGTTTAATTTCTATCACTATTGGGTTGGAGGTGCGTAAAGTGTTCACATCCCGCACTTTTTTAGGAATCGCTTTAAGTTTTGTTTGTTTGATTTTTTCGCAGTCAGTTTTTGCTAAAGACTCGCTATCCCTTCCTTACTTGATTCAAAATTGGCCTCAGCCTTTAAACAACCAGCCCTTCAATGAAACCCGCTATGACACTCTGTTAGGTCTGACCAGTGAATATAAAGGAGCGTTCAAATTTAACAATAAATCGGATATTTCAATTGTCTATACATCGCCGATTAAAGGCAGTATTGAATTGAGAGGACAGTCTGTTACGGTCAATTTTCCTTCTAAGACAGTCTCTGTTTCTTTGGAGCAGGTTCCTGAGGTTAAAAGTTTTATTGAGCCAGTTAAAGCTTTGTTGAGTGGAGATGTCGAAAAGCTTATCAAAGAAAATAAGGTAATGTTTTCAAGTGAAAATGTAGCATTGGATAAAAGCAGTCAAGTCAATCAAAGTTGGACATTGACGCTATCACCACCGGGGTCAATTGTTTTGTCAGCAAAGGAAGTTACGGTTAAAGGGGGAGAGCTTAAAGGCAAAGTAATGATTTCATCTATCAAACTTACTTTTGCTAATGGGGATTGGCGAGAATTTCGTTTAGATGGTGTCGAAAATGACAGATAAGAAAAGGAAGCTTTTTTTTGGTGCTATCAGCTGGCGTTCATTGACCGTTTTCTTGTTATTGCTTGTTTCGGTATTACTTTTTGCACCTAACCTGAAAGTAGAAAATCATTTAACCAATTTTTTTCCGAACGACAATTCCTCACCACAGAATCAGATTTTTCTGAAGACCTTAGCTAAGCTATTGCAGAACAGTTCTTTTGATCAGCCTGTTTTGTTGTCTGTAACAGCCAATGCAGATGAGGAGAGTTTAGCAGCTTTGAGTAAATCTTTAAAAGCAATACTCGAAAATGCTAAGGTAGTTAAAAAAGTTACCAACGCTAATCCCAATATCTTTCGCATCGAACATCAGCTAAATTCCTATCGTTACTTATTAACCGATTTTAGAGCGCATGATATTTCCGAAGCAATTGAAACGCTGTGGTCAGCTTGGCAGCTTGGTGTTGTGTTGGATAAAAAAGACAGCTTATCTGACCCAACCAATCAGTGGCTTCATTATTTAAAGGGTTCGTTCTTCGCCTCTCGACTGCCGACCAAAGATGGAGTTTGGTTGGTGCCTCAAACAAAAGGCAGAGATAACGCACAAGCTCTTATGCTTATTGAACTGAATCACGAAGCTGTTTTTCCCATAGTATCAATTGAAGATGTGGTTGAAACCTTTGAAAATGCTCATAAAAGTCAGCAGGTAAAAGTACGCTATTCAAGTGCGTCGACTATTGCCTATCAGGCGCGAAAACAGATACAAACTCAAGTAACAGTGTTATCAGCGGCGGCCTCTTTTATCGTATTGGCATTTTTATTTTGGGTATTTCGAAAGCCTGTTTGGGTATTATTTAGTTTTGTACCTCTTGTGGCCGCCAGTTGGCTTGGCGCATTAGCTGTTTATATGTTGTTCGGTTCTATTGAAGCAATCACGTTAGCATTAGGCATTGTGCTGATTGGTGTGAGTGTGGATTACCCAATCCATGTTTTTTCAGCTACGTTAAAAACACCAAGTCAAAAAGAGCAAGTGTGGAGAGTTGTCCGGCTTGGAGGTATAACCAGTGCATTTGGTTTTTTGGTTCTCGTTGTTTTGGGCATTGAAGGCTTTAAGCAGATTGCAGTCTTTGCTACAGTTGGTTTGTTGTCTGCATTGATGATGTCAAGAATGCTGATGTTAGATATGACGTCAGCACTTAGCAATCACGAAGACCACACTTTGTTAACGGGTGACAAGCTTCAAACAGAGACTTCAAAAAATAATGAGTATCAGTTAAGGTTTGTGTGGGTTGGCTTGTTGATGCTTTTGATCGTATTCTTATGGCGCTCACCAGTTTCTTGGCAAGATGATTTGGCTAGTTTAAGCCCGGTACCGGCCTCCTTGCTGAAACAGGATCATGAGCTGAGAATTTTGTTTTCACAGCCGGAAAGCACACAGTTTTTGATGTTACAGGCAAGTTCAGTTGAAGACCTTCTGCAAAAAGAGGAAGCCTTAACTCATCAGCTTCAGCTACTGAAACATCAGGGAATAATTAAGCAGTCGCTGTCCCTAAGTAATTGGTTGCCTAGCCAGAAACTTCAAGAACAAAGAATGCAAGCTTTGCCCAGTAGAGCTGAATTGGATCAGCTGATTGCACATCAACACAGTCCTTTAAATTCAAAAGTGCTTAAACCATTTATAGATGCCGTTGAGAACACAAAACAACTTCCGTTGTTAACTCTAGAGATGTTCAAAGAAAAGGCAGTGGATTGGCAGAAAAGATTATTGCCGTTGCTGGTAACGCATGATGAGCTGAGTAAGTCAGAGTGGACTGGAAAAGTTTTACTGACCGGTATAAGCAGCGGAGCTGCAATGGAAGCCTGGAGCAAACAGAATCAGGTTTTGTATTTTAATCAAAGAGCTTTCGTTGCCGATGCCGTTCAAACTTTAAGAGGTCAGTTATTGAATTTGTCATCAGCGGTTTTAGGGGTGTTTGCATTGTTGTTACTTTGGCAACAGCGTTCTGTGATGCAAGCCATAGATATATTAATACCCGTAACACTAGGTGTATTGATTACGTTCATTTGCTTGAATGTGTGGGCAGGGCAGCTATCGATTTTCCATTTGCTGGCATCCTTACTATTGATTGCGATTGGCATAGATTACAGCCTATTTGTTCAAGCGGCATCCGTAAAAAATAAAGAGTATGACTCTGCTCATCAAGCAGCTAAAGAAATACTTCATTCCGTTCCCATTGCTATGGCAACAACAGTGGTGTCATTCGGGTTGTTACTTTTTACACAAATACCTATTTTGGTAGCTATAGGGCAAACCATTGTGTTGGGAGTGCCTTTGGTTTACCTCTTTTCGAGGTTATACCACCGTTTTTAACGTGAAGTGTTTGTTTAGGATTATCGTAATTGAATAATCTGCGCTAAAGCACTAACGACATGAGGGGATTTTTTGACAAAGAAATTGTCTTTATTCCAAACATAGCCACTCAATACGGAAGTAATGGCTTGTTTGATTTTTTCTTCTTTGTTGCCTGCAAAAAACACAGTTTGTAAGTCACCGTTGTACCAAGTCTCGACGAACTCTCTAAATACATTGATACCACGCATCATGTAATCTTCATAGTCTGTTTGCCAATCGACGGTTTTACCTTGTAATTCCTTAGCAGTTAAATCCGCGGCAACAGATCCTGATTCAAGCGCGAGAGTGACTCCTGAGCTAAAAACTGGGTCAAGGAACTCAGAAGCATTTCCAACCAGTACAAAATTGTCGCCATAGAGTTTTTTCACCGCGGCGGAATAGCCACTCAAGAAACCGACTTCATTGATTTTATGTGCAGAAGCATAGCGCTTTTGCGTGCTAGGGTTGGTTGAGATGATGTGATCCCAGAATTCGGCTTCAGCCATATTAAACGACTGGAAATATTCTTCAGTGCAGACAATCCCCACAGAGGTGATACCATCGTTAAACGGAATGTTCCAAACCCAAGCATCGTTATTGCCGTGGATATCGACATAAATATAGCCATCCGTGCCATCAGTTGGGCGAACATCACCCTCTACGCGGCAGAAAGTCGCACGTCTGAGTGCCAAACTCGGCTTCGCATCCAGGTTCAGCAAGCGTGGTAAGACACGACCATAACCTGATGCGTCAATGACTTTCTTGGTTTGATAAATTTTGATTTGGCCGTCTTTAGCTTTAACTGTGACTTGATTTAAATCTGGGTCATAGGCAATGACTTCCGACTCAAATTCGACATCTGCACCTTTGCTTTCTGCATCCTTAATTAACTCATGGTCGAACTGTTCGCGTTTGACTTGAAAAGAACCATTGAACGGCTCTCCAAGGTTGTTATTGAAATGGAAAATTTCAAAGTGTTCAGTATCTTGGAATGCGACGCCACCCTTGAATTGAAAGTTAGCTTTCTCTATGGCTTCCAGCATGTTGGCTTCGCTTAATAATTCATTACAGCGAGGCAGAAGGGATTCTCCTATGACGAAGCGAGGAAAAACCTGGCGCTCAACAACTTTAACACAAAAACCTTTTTGTACCAGTTTTGCCGCAGCGATTGAACCTGCTGGGCCAGCTCCAATAATAAAGACATCAAATTTTTGTATTGAACTGTTCATTGTTTTCCTGGTTTTACTGAATAGAAAGGAGGTCGTTTAAGTATTTATTTTTGTTTAATGATTGGTTTAGTAAAAAAGTAACGGAATAGACCAACTGGATTGAGAGCTTTTCTTAAAAGTGTAAGGGCAACCATTCGAGTTATTTGGTTAATATCATAAAAAGGACGAAAATGGCTAGCTCTTCGTTGTTCAGGATAGAAAGAGTCAATTGCAACAAATGCAAACTTGAAGCCGAGTTTTGCCGCAATGATTAGGATTTCACTTTCAAAAACAAAGCCCTGAGCTTTATTGTAGTGGGATTTTATTTGTGAGACCAATGAGATGGGGTAGAGGCGAAACCCTGATTGGCTGTCGACGATCTTATAGGAAGCTGCCCAGCTTACCCAGAAGTCTGCAAATTTATTGGCAAATAGGCGAGCTTTAGGTGCATTTTCTCTGTTGTTTAGGCGTGCTGCGATAATCAAACGATTCGGATAAGCTGCATAAGCTTGTATAAGCTCTGGAATATTGTCTGGGTTATGTTGACCGTCACCATCCAAGGTGATAACAAAGTCGATGCCATTTAATGATTTAGCGTGATTGAACCCAGTAATAAGGGCTTCAGCCTTACCTGAGTTCACTGCATGAGAAATAACGATAGCCTTGGTTTCTTGAGCTAGGGCTGCGGTGCTGTCTGTGGAAGCATCATTGACAATGATGACATTGGGCGTGTAAATAAGGGCTTTATTAACTACGTCAACTATCGTAGTTGCTTCGTTATATGCCGGGATAACAATGGCACAGTTTTGATAAAGATTAGTGGAAGTCATTATTCTATTTTTCCAAGCATACGCTTGCTTTTAAAAAGTTTACTCATTAATTTGCCGGTATGGTACCAATGAATATAAAAGGCTTCTAAGAAAAGTTTATAACATTCACTCAGTGTGCACTTAAAATACTCTTCGGAAGCAATTAAAACAGGGTGGTATCCTAACCCTTTCGCCATTTCGTTACAACGATGAAGATGGTAACGGTTGGTGATAAAACCGATAGGATAGTGTAAGGGGATATTCAATCTAGAGGTTAAATGTTTACGAGCCTCTTTTAAATTCTCCAGCGTGTTTCTGGAACTTTCTTCTAAAAAGATATGGTGATTCTCAGTTAGCCCGGAGCTCAATAAGTGATTGAGTCCAGCTCGAGCTTCTGAAATGGTGTGTTGTCCCATTTTTCCACCCAAGATGATTAAGTTGCGTTCCGGGTTGTGACGCAAAAACCACAGGCTTTTATCAAGCCGAACACGGTAGTCATTTCTGACTTCTGAAGCTAGAGATAGCTTATTGCCAAAGAGAATTGAAAGCCTTATATCGACTTTTTCAGCATTTGGAATGTGTGGGGTATGCTTTGCGACTTGATGGCATCGCCATGCTTCAATCAGAAGAGAGGTGCCAAAGGTAATAAAGATAAGCAGAATAGAAAATGCTAAGGTCAATAAACCGTCAAAATCTATTCTGCTTTGTTCTGCACTTGAGCTTAAGCGCATCGTAGGTCTTAAACTATTTAACAGATACTAAGTTGGCTTGAATAGCTCTGTTCAGATTGAGTACCCAGCCATTGTAATTGCTATGAATTGTTCTATCTTCCGCATTGTATTTTAGGTCTATGCTTGATGAATATAGAATGCTGTAGCCTGTAGCTGAGTATGGAATTGAAACGACGGCCTGATGCGATCTTAAGTTTAATACCCCCATCATTTTGCCATCTTCTTCTTTAGAAATAACCCATCCCAATGAAGTGCCTGCTATTTGAATAGCTTTTGCAACTTGAGCAGCAGACGTGATGTTTGATGGAACTGGTTGCGACTTGTAATCTCTAATTGGCGATGTTCTGCAAGCAGTGAGGGTAACAAATGTAGCGATAACGACAGAACTAAGTATTAGACGTTTTAAATTATTAATCATAATTAATCTTCTTTGTTTTATAGTTTGTAAAGAGACACGAGAGTGTGTCTCTATTTTTGATAGGGCTAATATTTATTAGCTAACCTAGCTTTTATCCATTTCCTGGATTAACTTAAAAAAGTTGGAGCGTATTGCTCCTTCAACGGTTAGCTTCAGGCGAGCCATTCCATCCCATGCACTTAATGGGGTGCCAGGTTTTGCATATCCTGATCGTTCAAGAATAGCGAGCTCAGCAGCTGTATATTTGTGAGTTCCAGATTCTTGATGGTATTTCGTCACATCTTTTGAAACATCGGCCTTTTCTCGAACAGTAGATGAGGCAATTACTCCTCCTGCCATCGCACCAACAGTAGTGCTCCCGCTCCCGCCGATAGCATGCCCAACTGTACCGCCAATAACAACACCTTCGGCGCCTGATATCATCTCTTGAGTCATCATTTTATTTGTGATGTGAGAAGTATAGTTTGACGTTATATTGATGGTTTTAGCTTCTGATGTATTGATGTTTTGAATTATATATTGACCTGTGCATTTCGCATGATTATTCATAAAACCAGTAAGTTTTACTGTTAGGTGGGTCGTAATACGATATTTTGGCAGACCTTTTGAGTCTAAACCATATTCATGAAATACGTTCTGAAGAGCCTTTGTTACTTCTTTTTCAGAAGGTTTCACCGCTCCAGTGTTAATTTGAACAGTTACAGGGTTAACTTGAACTGCACTTTCGTATGTTTTGGAAGTAGGTGTATCAGCTTTGAATGGTTCTAAATGTTTGGTAGTTAATGTTGAGGCACACCCAGTTTCTAATAGAATAGCTACAGCTAATACTGAGAACTTGATTAAGTTTGCGTATGAAGAAAAAAGATTGCTATTCAATCTCATAAAAAGTCCATCCTTAAATTTTTTAATAGAAGAGTATGAATAAATAATGAATTGAGTTATAAGTTTACATGAAATAAGTGTAGGGTACAGGAAGATTAAATTAAATAAATTTATGTCATCCCTCCATTGATGTTAATGACTTGGCCGGTGATGTAGCTTGAATTTTCTTCTGTAAGGAATTTTACTGTTGATGCGATTTCTTCTGGTTTTCCAACTCGTTGCATGGGCACGATTTTTTTCACAAGCTCGGGTGGAAAGGCTTCTTGTGCCATGTCGCCTTCGATAATGCCAGGAGCTATCACATTCACCGTAATCTTTCTCGAAGCCAGTTCTAAAGCTAGTGATTTGCTCGCACCGATTAAGCCAGCTTTTGCTGCGGCATAGTTGGTTTGTCCTCTATTGCCTGTTACTCCGGCAATCGAAGCGATATTGATGATACGACCCCAGCGAGTACGAGTCATCGGTATCAATAGCGGTTGAGTGACGTTGAAAAAACCATTGAGCGAAACATCGATTACTTTTTTCCACTGTTCTTCTGTCATGCCCGCCATCACCGCATCATCATGAATGCCTGCATTGTTGACAATGACTTGAATCGCACCATTTTCCAAAAGGGTTTCTAATGCTTGAGCAGTTTGTTCGGATTGAGTGACATCAAATTGAACTGCTGTCGCCTTAAAGCCTAAAGTTTTAATTTCTTGTACGACTTTTTCCGCTTTGGAAAAGTTTTGATTGGCATGTACGATGACTTCAAGTCCTGCTTTAGCAAGTTCCAGCGAAATGGCTGAGCCAAGGTCGCCGCTACCGCCAGTGATGAGAGCACGTTTTGTCATGTTGGTTCCTTTGATGATTGCTGTTTTATGACTATGTACGTTATTTGGGGTGCATTACCAGTACATTGCCTTCGCAGACTTTACGGTTTTCTGCATCGATTATTTCAAATGTGTAGAGCTTAGCAGCTTCATCCGCAGAGAGTTGCATTGCATCTACGAATAATTTTGAAGTACGGGCATCAAACTCAAAGAATCGAATTTTTTTAAGAGAGGCGATGTAGCCCATTGTAGGTTGAGATGTTTGATCGCTAGCTTTTGTGAGTGCCAATAAGCCACCATGAATGGCAATGGCCTGCGCACCGTACTCAATTAAATTCACCGAAGACAACTCTCCGTTCACCTTTAACGGGTTGGTTGGGCTTAAATGGCTGTTGGTGGCACAATGGATTTTTTCATTGTCAAATGCTATTACTTCCTGCCACAAACACATTTCTCCGCTGTGGGGGATTAAGTTCGGCAAGTCGCTGATGGATAATGGAAACTCTAATCTCATAGTGATCGAGGCGCGACGGTGATTTCAGCGCTTAAAGCTGAAGAAACCGGGTGTAAAAGTTTCCCTGTTTGATTTGCAGCCAAGGCCTTTAATAGTGGCATGAAGTCCGCCGCAAAGTTTTGCCCGAACCAAGCATCGTTTTCACGTTTAGAGGGCTGTTGCACGAGTGTTAATTCAATTTTTGCCATTGAGCGAGACGTTTCCTGCTGTGTGAGCACCAAACCACAGCCAAAAAGGGCAATTTCTGGTTGATAGGTTTCGACCACAGGGTCAATCGGCAAGTCATATAACACCACCATGACTTTTGGCGTGGTGTCATCCAGTAGCGTCATGGCTTCGATAAGGGTATTGCTCAACTGGTACTTCCCCGCTGAAATCGAAGAGGCTGCATGCATGTTGTTTTGACCAATCATCCAGTAGCCCGCTGGCGCATTATGAACTGAATTATGGAAGTGGATAGGGGAGATCATCGGTTCTTCCTGCAAAATAGCGGTCGTCATTTTAGCTGAAACTTGTGTATCACCATCTACGCAAGCAAACAGTGTTGGCAGTTTTGAGACCTCTTCCTGAGAGTAGTTCTTTACGGTATTTTCAGCAGTACGCAATGCCAGCTTAATCGTGTCTGTTGTACGGCGACGCTCGTTTGCGGGCAAAAAGCCTGGCGAGTATTTAGAAAGCGGTTCGGATTGGTAAGGTTGCTTGCCTTGTAACACGGGTTGCGAGGCATCCCAGTCTTCCAGCCCCGGAGCTTGTAGGCCGATAGATTCAATATAAGCAATCATTTGGGCTCTCCCGGTAAACTGAAAATCAAGCACGCATTGTTTCCACCAAAACCAAAGGAGTTGCTCATGCAATGTTTAACTTCATGAGAATGAGTGGTCTGTTCAATGGGCAAATTGATCTCTTCATCAACGGTGTCAAGATTCAAATTGGCAAATACCAATTGATACTCCAGCGCCAGTTGGCAGAAAACCGCTTCAGTAATACCTGCAGCGCCCAATGTATGACCTGTAAACCCTTTGGTGGAGCTTAATTTTGGTAGCTTGTCGGTAAAGACGCTTTTCAAAGCTTTGGATTCCGACAAATCATTGCTTGGTGTTCCTGTGCCGTGTAGATTCAGGTAATCAATATTCTTTGGTGTTAGGTTGGCTTTTTGCAATGCCTGTTGCATCGCCATTTGCGCGCCCTTGCCTTCGGGGTGAGGGGTGGAGATATGATAGGCATCACTGGTTTCGCCATAGCCTGAGAGGCGAACTTTATCAGAGTCCGCTTGTGTTCTTTCAACTATGGCAAAACCACCAGCCTCGCCGATATTAATGCCTTGTCGATTAGCCGAAAAAGGTCTGGTAATCTCTGAGCTAATCAGTCCAAGCGCATTAAAACCATGAATTGTGGTCAAACATAAAGTGTCTACACCGCCGACTACGACAGCATCCACCAAGTTATACTCAATCCAGCGTACTGCGCTGGCAAATACTTTGGCACTCGAAGAGCAGGCTGTGGAAATCACCATTCTAGGCCCAGTCAATGCCAAAGCATCACAGCAAAAGTTTGCCAAGGCATCCATTTCATGAGTGGTTTGGTAATGATAGTTTTCCGGGAAAGCGCCGGTTTTGTCTTTCGCCGCCAGTGCAATTTCAGTTTCCAGTATGCCGGAAGTGCTGGTTCCTACCGCAACGCCGATGCGGTGAGCGCCGTACTTCTTTTTAAGGCATTCTACCTCTTCGGCAAAACCATCAGTATTCAGAGCCATCCAAGCCAGTTGGTGATTTCGGCAAGTATAGTCGGCTAAAGAGGTTGAAAGCGCCACAGAATCAAGATTACGGATTTCACCAAAAAAAGACGACAATCTTGTGTCGAAATTGGTAGTGATATTTTTTAAACCTGTTTGATGAGATTTTAGGGCGTGAATGTGTTCATCAAGACCGACCCCCATACCAGAAACTAAAGTTGAGGCAGTAATTTGATATGTGTTTGATAGCATGTCATTCAATACGTTTTTTGGTAGATTATACCTTAGAGTGGCGCGATTAGGTTATTTTTCCGGTTTAGAAAAGTCGCTTTTAAGCACTTCGTGGATTGGGATTCTAGCTACGTTTTTTAAAAAAGATAAAAAGGTGTCTTGCTTGAAATTTTCATTCTGTTGATTCTCAGGACTTTTGTTACCGAATAAAAGTTGCCTGAAAGCATATTCGCCAAAGAAAAGAATGGCTAAACCAGCGAATAAACTCGGTTGCAAGTAAGCTAGTAGTGATGGCAGCACTAAAGACTGAAAGTAGTAGAAGAGCGTCAGGAGTTTGGCTAAAACAACCAGGGTGAGCATGGTTACCCAAGCTTGGGTGACCTGTCGAGTGTACTTGGCACGCCTTTCACAGATGTCGCCATCTATTAAGTAAGCATAGCGTGTAATGATTGGAATACGGTGTTTTTTTAAACTGAGTATAAAAACGAAATCAATAAATACCAATATTGCCAATGTCAGCATTTGTGTGGCAATGCTCAAAAGATTGTTGCTCCATACTGTCAAGCCAATAATGCCAATGGAAATGGAAATGGATAAGAGGGCAATTGTTTTCAGCATTGTTTAGAGTCCTTACATAGCTTTTAAACACAAACTTTATATAACTATATAGTGTAGATAGGTTGTTGTAGTCAAGTAAATTAGTGGCGATTCAAACTTTCTCTATCTGTTTTCCCTGCTTGATCATGAATGTAAGTTAATGGTATGTGATGGAAATGAACGTCACTTGAAGCGTGTTTTTTATTAAAATTTTTGGAGCTTTAGTCGTAACATTTCTCTTCTAAGTCACGTAAATAGAGAAGCTTGTAATCCCCTGATATCTTCCATTATTTTTACTATGACTGATGCCCTTTGGTTTCGGGCGGTACGCAATAGTAATTTTTTAATTATTCTTGCTTACCACCTTCAAAGTAAAAACTTATCCATAACCTGTTTACTGAAACGTACAGAAAACACATAAAAAATTACAGGATCATTCCATTTATTGCTTGCACAAGTATAATCTTTGTTAGTTGTAAAATATAAAGATGGCCTTTAAGCAATATGATTCGAATTATTGATAAAATTCAAGCCTCAAGAGGATTGAGAGCTGCTCAGAATGAAATTGAAGATTTCACTGATTTGGTCGGCGACTTATCCATGAATGATATTAACGACATGCGTTTTTGGTCAGCTAAAATTAGAAAAATTTTGAGTCTTAAAAGCGAATGTATTGAAAAGCTATATAAACACCCACTAGATGATTTGAATTTTTTTATGTCGATCAACTTGATAAATACTCTTCTGAGAAGAAACAGTATCAAATTGGATTCAGAAAAATTACATGGAACGAGGTTACTGCTTAATAGTGTTTACGCGTTGCACTATCCTTCATTGAGAGAGAAAGGTATGGAGATATGGAAAATGGTTGATAAAGCGCTTGATTATAAAGACCATTTTTATCAATCCAAAATAAATGAAGGTTATGAGTTGACCGATGATTTTATATCTTTAATGATACCGCCAGATGTTTTAATGGCTAAAACAGCTGATTATACTGAGTTATTTAAGGTGAAGACTATCGGGCTTAGTGACCAAGAATAATCGCTATTCATTTTTATTCTTATAAGAAAATGAAACTATTTTTTGAAGGTTACAGTTATGACCGAACATATGAGAAGAGAGGATACGTGTTCGGGTAACTGCGATTATTAAGCAAATGAGTTGTGGGATTCAAACCACGTTGAAAATCTACCAGGCTGGGGTTGAAGAGGTAAGTTTAGTCTTTCTTTTCGTATTGACGAATGTGGTGTTCAATACCTTTTAAACGGTATTTACCATGGTTGGTGGCTGGGTAGTTCACATTTTCTTTCGTTGTATCGCCAGAGTGGTAGAACGCCAAATATTGCTGATAGTTCAATTCTTGGCGAGACTCGATTTGTTGACGATGGCTGTCAGCCATCAACAAGTCTTGGTAGCCTGGTTGAATAATACCTGTAAAGAACTCTGCAACACAGCCTGAACCATAACTAAAGAATCCAAAGCGTTTGCCTTCCAACGATGCGTTTGCATTATCTAAGAAAGAACAAAAACCGATATAAAGTGAAGCGCTATAGCTGTTGCCTACAATGCGGTTATATACCTGACCTGCTTCTGTTTGAAGCTTGAAAGTCGCATCGTCAATTTTTGCACCGACTTTTTTGATCAGGGTTTTATGAGCCTTTTCGGTCATACGAGAAAAAGGAATGTGGTAGCAAAACGCATCAATATCATAGAAGTTGCGCCCGGTTTCTTCGACAAAGTTATCCCACGCATGCTTCAAGCTGCTTAAATAAACTTTGGTTGAATATTTCCCATCCACCAACGCCGTTTCACGATGGTTGGGGCGCCAAAAATCGTTTACATCTTCAGTATAGTAGCCAGAACCTGGCTCTATAGACAAAATACGAGGGTTCTCTGTGATAAGCATGGCAACAGCACCACAACCTTGAGTAGCTTCACCTGAAGAGTCGATATCATATTTTGCAATGTCAGCTGCAATGACCAAGATTTTCTCTTTTGGGTTGGCAGTAACCATTTTGGTTGCCATTTGCAGAGCAGCCGTACCGGCATAACAGGCATGTTTAAATTCTACTGTGCGACAACGGTTAGGCAGTTGCAGCAATCCGT
Source organism: Hydrogenovibrio kuenenii DSM 12350 (assembly GCF_000526715.1). Lineage (NCBI taxonomy): Bacteria > Pseudomonadati > Pseudomonadota > Gammaproteobacteria > Thiotrichales > Piscirickettsiaceae > Hydrogenovibrio > Hydrogenovibrio kuenenii. The sequence goes on from NZ_JAGP01000001.1 coordinate 506,151, forward strand.
GAAGGAAAGCACCCGCAGACTTTGATTGGTCAATCCCCGATTCTGTAGCAAACAAAACCGCGGTAATCTCGTCTTTATTGATTTGGGCAAGAATAGGGTCTGCTGCTTTAGCTGCGAGCGTAATAATGTCTTCATCCGGAGGCGCGATAGACATTTTTTCCTGCCCGATGCCGATATGGAATTTATCCAAGTCTACGCTTTTCTCTTTTGCGTAGGTGTCCAACCCTAAAAAGTAGTCAGAGGTTGAGAAGTGGATTAAGTCAATACCAACGGTCATCTTTGATGGGTTCTTTTCGTTATTGTCTATTCAGGATTAAATTGTCATTTAAAAACAGTTGAGAGATGTCTGTAGCACCTAACAAAAACTGTGCGGTACGGAATTCATCTGAGAACTGCTGTATTTTCGCGATGGTCGCTTCTGTCGAATGCATTGCCGGTTCTAGGAAGGGCGCTGCAATGCCACAAATTTGGGCGCCCATTATAACTGATTTCACCATGTCAATGCCATTACGAATGCCGCCACTGGCAATAAAATTTGCACTGTCTTGATAGGGCAGAGCCTGTAATAGGGATTGCGGTGTTGTTAGCCCCCAATCTTGAAATAAAACCCCTAAATTTGATGAGTGTTCATCATGATTTCGGTGCGCCTCGATTCTGCTCCATGACGTACCGCCTCGACCAGCTAAATCAAACCACTTCACACTGGCAGACAGACCGAGTTCTATATCTTTAGCGGAAAGCCCACAGCCGACTTCTTTTAAAATAACTGGAATAGGAAGTGCATCTGCCAATGAGGCAATTTTATCCATCAGTCCAGCGAAGTTTTTATCGCCCTCTGGCTGAATGACTTCTTGCAAAGGGTTGAGGTGTAGGTATAGCGCATCGGCTTCTAGCGTGTCAACCATACGCATTGCTTCGTCTTTGCCAAACCCGTAATTAAGTTGTACAGCGCCCATGTTTGCTATGAGCGGAATCGTAGGGGCGTATTGTCTCAGTTGAAAGCTTTTGTATGCAGTAGCATCTTCTATCATCACTCTTTGAGAGCCAACCGCTAAAGCAACCTGCATGCTTTCAGCCGCTTCTGCTAGGGCTTGGTTTATTTGGGTCAGGTTTTCCGACTTCCCACCTGTCATTGAAGAGATAAGTAGTGGCAGAGTGAGTTGTTTGCCCAAAAAATCTGCGGAGGTGTTGATCTGATTAAAGTCGCATTCAGGTAGAGCACGATGCATTAATTGGATTTGATCAAAACCACTTTGATTACGTTCAATAGCCGCATCCTCCAGCATTGCTTGGATGTGGTCTTGTTTACGTTGATGGATGCTGTCGTTAGAGCGAGTCATCGTAAATAAAATCAGCCTTGGTGCTTATGAGCGTTCGAGTTTGATATGAGCTGCCATCAGCTCACCAGGGTTGGTTTGCGCTGCAAGCAATGAAAGCTCGCCACAAAGTGCCGTTGCACCCGCAATGCAAGCCAAACGTCTGGCATTTTCGCCAGGTTGTGCTTTAGCATTTAAGCAACCAAGTTGTTCTAGATTTTGTTGTACGAAATCTAAGCCTTTACCGTTACCAACGCTGCCGACGATTAAGTTCGGCAAGGTAGTTGAAAAGTAGAGGTCACCTTCCGGTGTTACTTCAGCGTGATTAATGGCTTGAGAGCCTTCAACAATATTGGCGGCATCTTGCCCGGTAGCCAGGTAAAAGCCGAGCAACATATTGGCAACATGTGCATTGGCACTGCGTAGCCCACCAGAAATGATGCTGCCGATTAAATCTTTTTTAATGTGTAAATCTACCAGCGCTTCTGGCGTGGTTTTTAAAAAACGTTGGCAAAGTTTGCGGGGAATCGTTGTCTCGCAAACCACATTTTTGCCACGGCCTAAAATACCGTTGACCGCAGATACTTTTTTGTCGGTACAGTAGTTAGCGGAAATCGATACATAAGATAAATCGGAATAGTTTTCTAATAGCCAAGGGATGAGTTTATCCGCAGCATTCGTCACCATGTTGTGGCCGGATGCATCACCAGTTGTTAGTTCTAAACGCAGATAAATCAAGTTGCCAACAACTTGCCAGTTCAGATCAATCAGTTGTGCAAAACGACTGGATTCTGCAATGACGTTTTGAAGGTCATCTTGACGCAGTTGAATGTCTCTTAAACGTTGACGTGCAACCCCCGCATCTGGCGCTTGCAACAAGACAGATCGAGACATGCGTTCGTCCATCACTGTGACACGAATGCCACCAGCATGATGTGTTACTCGAGCGCCGCGAGCTACCGATGGCCATAGTGGCGTTTCATAGGTAGCCATAGGGATCATGATGTCATCGGTGCTTACGTCACCGATCAGTTTCAGTGGGCCAACAGATTCCATTGGAATCTGGGCAAAACTTAAGGTTTGGTTAATCGATTCAGTAGTCATAATGAGATATTATATATCGAATTGGATTAGTGTAATGAGTAAAGCGATTTAATGAATACACGTGTGTTGAAATTGACAGTATGGATGCTACTGTTCAGCTTACTCGATGCCTGCAGTTCAACGCAAGTCCATCCAGAAGCTAACGCCACGTCATCAAATTATCAAGCAACTTCAACGGTTGCCATTGCTAGTACGCTCACGTCGAATGCGACTCAAATGGGATTAAAGTCTTGGCGTGATGCGGGGTATTTGGGAAAAGGGGCGACTGTAGCCGTATTAGACACGGGAATGCCTGTTTGGGATATTCACGATCGTAATATCCCCTTGTCAGCAAATGTGCGATACGATGCGGATTTTACCAAGGATCAAATCGTCAAAAACAGCGATACGTCAATTTATAATGCCAATCATGGAGATGACATGTCTCAGGTGATTGGTTCCGCTATTTATGGCGCTGCACCAAACGCCAATTTATTAAACGGTGTGATTGCTGATACACAAGGCTATTCAAACAGAGTCTCATCGGTAAAAGGTATTGAGTGGGCGGTCAATAACCAAGCTGATGTAATTAACTTATCATTTGATTACATTGCACAGAACTCTTCAGGCCAGCTTTTTTCTGCCTTACTTTCTTATACGGGTTCAGTAACCAGTAATATTGAAAGTGAACTCAATAATATAAAAAATAAAGTTGTGACAAGCCAAGTAGCCATTGTGCACTCTGCAGGGAATGATTCAAAAAGCGTATCATCGGTTCTTAATAATGCAGCAGGTTATCAAGACTGGGTTAAGTCTAACGCCAAAAATAATATTCTGATTGTGGGGGCAACTTACGACAATAAGAATCTCGCCAGCTTTTCCAACTATGCGGGGACGGATACCGATGTTCAGTCTCGTTTTGTAGTTGCACCTGCGAAAAGTGAGGTGACGAATGGGTATTCAACGCTTTATACAGTGGGAACATCTGGCGCGGCAGCGAATGTATCGGGTGCTTTGGCCGTTATGAAATCGCGTTGGCAGTCTTTAACTGGCGTTCAGCTTGAGCAGATTATTTTAGATACCGCTAACCGAAGCTTTAGTGGATATGACGTTACAAAGTTTGGACAAGGTATTGTTGATTTGAATGCGGCTTTTTCTCCGGTAGGTAAAACATCAGTACCGGTATCAAGCACTTCAAGCAGTGTTTCAAGCGTATCCTTAAGTTCATCAGTAGTAGCTTTACCGGCAGGTTTTAAAAGTATTTCAGCGAGTACGGCTTTTCTCGATAGTTATGGTCGAGACTTCACCCTGAAATACCAAACGCCAGTGCAAACCTATCAGTCAGGATTGGATAAAACCGTTCAAGCTTATGTCTCTGCCCCTCAAAATTACCAACAACAACTTGGTTCACACTTAAAACTGGGTTTTTCGATGAATAATGGCGTGGTTTCCAAGGATCGTCAGGATGCTGGTTTGTGGTTTTTAGGTATGGCATCAGATTATCAACAGCACTTAAATAATTCTGTTTTGGGACAGGTGTCTTTGTCAAGTCACACCGGTTCGATGCACTTTGGTATGAGCGCTACCACACCAAACCCAAGTGCAAGTTCTTTTCAGGCAACTTCTAAACCTGTTGAACCGACGGTACAGGGTATGAAAGCGCATCTTGGATTTAAAAACGTGAGTGTGATGCCTTATTGGTTGGGTGTTAACAACACCAGTGCATTTGTCGGTGCTCAGGCTGAATCACTAGCGGGTGTACAAACAGAATATCATTTTGGTGGTTGGCTCGCAGGGTTGGATTGGTCGCAGCAAAATCAACCTGGTCAGGCATTGATTCAAAACTACAATATCGATAGTCAGCGTTATTATGCGGGCTATAGAGGTGACTTAAATTCGGATCTTCGTTTTGGTTTGTTAGGTTTTTGGCAAACGGATAATGCACTCATTGGGTATCAACATCCGCAATCGGTTGGTGATGGTAGTTTGCGTTATGTAACCGACAACTTACGTTCACAAAGGGTTAAGTCAGGGGTTTCAGCGGCAGTGTCGATAGGGCATCTGCAAGCTGCGGTCTTATCGAGTAATTTTGACCATCAATTTTTTGTTGGTTTTAAACAATCATTCCACTAAAAGAACAGACTAGAGACCTGAGCGTTTAGATGTTTTATAATGCGCGGTTTGTCAGATAAACATTTATACAATAAAGGAAAAATAATATGGCAATGGCAACAGCACGTCACATTTTGGTCGATAGTGAAGAAAAAGCACTGGAATTAAAACAACAAATTTTAGATGGAGCGGATTTTGCAGAAGTTGCAAAAGAGAACTCTCAGTGTCCGTCTAGCCGCAGTGGTGGTGACTTGGGGCAGTTTGGTCCGGGTATGATGGTTCCAGAGTTTGATAAGGTTTGTTTCAGTGCAGATGTTGGGTCTTTAGAAGGGCCTGTTAAAACACAATTCGGTTATCACTTGATAGAAGTGACAGATAGAACGGAATAATGCATTTTGTGAGCAAGGCGTTGTTAGTTATTATCGACTTGCCTTGCTCTGACCTGATGATTTGACCAACACTCAGAGCCCTAGCGCTCATCTCTTCTGTAAAAATCATCATCTTTGTCTTACCCAGCCTGGCAGATTTTTGTGTTTCATCGGATCAGTCGTATAATCTAGTTTTTAAGCCGTAGTGGAATTCTGTCTGTTTATAGGAATGATATGTCTAAAAAAATTCGTTGGGATAAGCACTTTGCCGCTATTTGGCGAGCTAAAAAAGAAAAGTTCAAGCCGGTAGAAGCACTAGATCCAATTCGACTTTCAAACTTGCTTGGAATTGAGCGTCAAAAGAATTTGTTTTGCCAAAACCTACAAAGCTTTATGGCAGGGCAACCTGCGAATCATGTCTTGCTTTGGGGTGCTCGTGGTACAGGTAAGTCGTCCTTAATGAAAGCCGCATTGAATGAGTTTCATGCTGATGGGTTGAGAGTCATTGAATTGGAAAAAGAAGATATTTCTGATTTACCTGAGATTAGCGATAAGTTACGTAAGCAACCCTGGCGTTTTGTGGTTTATTGCGACGATCTTTCGTTTGCAGCGGACGATAACAGTTACCGACATTTAAAAATTTTAATGGAAGGTTCAATCGAGCCACCTGCGGATAATATTTTAATGGTGGCAACCTCCAATCGTCGTCATTTGGTTGCCGAACATTATCAAGACAACCTCGAAAGTGAAACCCGCTCAAATGGCGAAATTCATCTTGGTGACCGTTTGCAGGAAAAACTTTCTTTGGCGGATCGTTTTGGATTGAGTTTATCTTTTTATGCACCGGATCAAGTTCTATATCTTGAAATGGTTGAAGCTTTATTCAAAGAGCATCAAATGACACTATCATCAAGCGAACTCGAACAATTGCATTTAGAAGCGGTTCGATTTGCAACTTCTCGCGGCAGTCGAAGTGGTCGTATTGCCAAACAATTTTTTCAGGATTATTTGGTACGTAATTCTTTTATTTAAGGTGCTTCCACGTGAAATTATTATTTAAAACCAAAGCATATAGATGGATTAAAGGTAGCAGACAGCGATTCCAGTTTGCTGTGTTTATCAGTTTGCTGTCTGTTTGTACGCTTGCTTCAGCACAGAAGAATACGGCAGCCATTGCCATGCCGGATGAATACAGCGCAGCGGTCGCAGAAAAAGTATTGCAAGACGGTGGAAATGCGGTTGATGCGGCTGTTGCCGCAGCGTTTGTTCTGGCGGTCACTTATCCTGAAGCAGGTAATTTAGGTGGAGGCGGTTTCATGACGCTTTATGCGAATGAAACGAGTAACTTTCAACCTAAAACCAATGTATCAGTTGATGCACAACAGCATGCGTATTTTTTAGACTACCGAGAAAAAGCGCCTAAAGCAGCAACGATGGACATGTATCTAGATGGCAAAAAACAGGTTGTCCCTTATAAGTCGTTAATTGGCTATCAGGCATCCGGTGTTCCTGGAACTGTCATGGGTCTTTGGACGGCTCATCAGCGATTTGGTTCGATGGACTGGTCGACTTTATTGCAGCCAGCTATTAACTACGCAAAAAAGGGTTTTATTGTCTCGGCCGACTTGGAAAATACGCGTAAGTGGTATCAAAAATGGATTGCCAATAAATCAAATGATTTGAACTTTAACCATTACTTTTCAGGCTTAAAAACGAATGTGTTATTTAAGCAACCAGAGCTGGCAAAAACCTTGTCGCGCATTGCCGAAGAGGGCGCCGATGATTTTTATCATGGACAAACGGCTTTGGCATTGGTGAAACAAATGCAGGCACATGATGGCTTGATTACCATGAAAGACTTGGCTGCTTATGAAGCCAAATGGCGCAAGCCGATTTTAGAAAACTGGAAAGACTATACGGTTGTTTCTGCACCGCCTCCAAGTTCTGGGGGGGTGGCGTTGGTGCAATTGCTCAAAATGAAGGCGTTGCTTGATCCTGAATATCATCGTCAACAGCTTTTGGCTGTGAAAGAAGGGATTCCCGCACAAGCATATGAAGCACACTATTATGCGGAGATGGAAAAGCGTGTTTATGCCGATAGAGCCAAATATCTCGGCGATCCGGATTTTGTTAAAGTTCCTGTGTCACAATTAGTATCAGACGACTATATTTCCCGACGTGCACAATCCGTTGAGTGGGATGGGCCATCTGACACCAAAGCGATTCATCCCGGTAAAATAGAATCACCGGAAACCACACATTTCTCTATAGTCGATTTCAACGGTAATGCCGTATCCAATACCTATACCTTGAATATGCCGTTTGGTAATGGTGTGGTGATAGAAGGCGCAGGATTTTTGATGAATGATGAAATGGATGATTTCAGTTCCAAGCCAGGTGTCGCAAATGTGTTTGGTGTGGTGGGCGGACATGCCAATGCCATTGCGCCAGAGAAACGTATGTTGTCATCCATGACGCCAACGATTTTACTGAAAGGCGACCAAGTTGTGATGGCGGTCGGAACACCGGGCGGTTCTTCAATCATTACTTCGGTATTCCAGACCATCGTCAATGTGTTCGATAAGGGAATGGATGCGCAAGATGCAGTGAATGCAACACGTGTACATCATCAGCTTTTTCCTAAAGATCAAATTAACTACAACCCCAGTTTGCCGAAAGCCACCAAAGATGCATTACGCTTGATGGGGTATAACCTACGGAAAAATAATTATCTGGGTGATGTTCAACTGGTCTTTAAACGACAAGGTAAATGGCAAGCTGCTTCAGATATAAGAGGGCGAGGGGAGGCTAAAGTGTTTTCACAAACCGCGGATGAAGTAAAAACTAATGAAACCGAATAATGGTTACCCCAGCCTGGCAGTTTTTAGACAAACGTAGCACTCGCTGCCTGAAGGGGTAAGGCGAGAAACGTAGCACTCGCCGCCCGAAGTGGGTAAGGCGAGAAACGTAGCACTCGCCGCCCGAAGTGGGTAAGGCGAGAAACGTAGCACTCGCCGCCCGAAGTGGGTAAGGCGAGAAAATCTACCAGGCTGGGGTATGCTGGGTGAACGATGGTTATTTGGAAACCGTCAGCACATCACAATCAGCGTGATGCAATACACTTGTGGTCGTTGAACCAATCAGTTTTTCCAGGAAGGAATGACCATGTCTTCCCATAATAATTAAATCGACACTGAGTTCATCTGCCCGTTCGGCAATATCGACTTTTGAAAAACCTGAAAGGACTTCGCATTGTTCTGAGGGAATATCATATTCTTCCGCCATGGAGTGAAGTCTTGCTTTGGCAGCTTTGGTCATGGACTCAGCTATTTCCGGCATCCAAATTCCTGAAGTACCACTTAGACTGATGTCTTCAAATACAGGATAAGTCGGCTCTTCGACTAAGTGCAACAGCATGAGTTCGGCTTGGTAAATCTCTGCCAGCTGTTTGCCGCGGGCAATGGCTTTTTCACTGTCTGGTGAGAAATCGACAGCGACGAGAATGGTTTGATAGTTATGCATAGCGGCCTCCTGATTACTTTGCTCGAACGGAAAAAGTATCTGTTGCTTTAAGCTTAATGAGGGTTGGGTTTTGCGTATTGTTTTCAATCAACCAGGCTAATTCACTTTCTTGCAGGCTGACATCAAATACCTTCTGCCAAACGCGTTCTGCGGCGTTCCAACGATAGCCACGAGATTTAAGGTCATCTTTCACCTCAAACGGTGCACCGGTCGCTTTGATCATTACTTTCTGCTGACGCACAACGGAGAGTAAAAAGTGAAATGCAGGCAGTTGTTGCTCGGAAATAGTGAACGTGAGCAGGTGGGTTAAAGCTTGTACGTCGTCTAATGCGCGGTGCGCATGGTAGAAAAATTGTCCAACCTTCCAACATAAAAATTCCTGACTACGCGAACCGACTTTGGCCAAATTAAACCAGTCGATTTGCGATGCTGAGCAGCCCCAAACCTTGTCGACAAACACATCGTTATAGCGTTCCACCACAGGGCGATCAAAACCGGCATTGTGCGCGACGATAAGCTGCACTTCCTGCATGTCTTCAACCACTTCATCCCAAGGAATTTGATGGCCTTTCACATCATCAATCGTTAGTCCTGTAACTTGGGTGACTTCGGGGGTGATTTCGCCCTTAGGTTCATTGAGGAAGTTTTTGGCGCACAACACTTCATACATCTGTCCGTGAGAATCGAAGCTGAGAATCTGATAACCCAGTTCGATGATTTCACAGCGTTCGGTATCCAATCCGGTGGTTTCGGTATCGATGATGCAAACCTTATGTAAGGTTTCCCCTTTGTCAGGATGGTAATAGGAAACAGGTTTGAAGCGTCGTAAGACTTGATAATCGTCGGACTGGTCAAGCTGTTGGGCAAGGTGTTCCAGGTCGTTATGAGTTGAGGTTGGTTGCATAGTGATTGTATTCATATTGATTCGATTTTCATCATTTTAGCATGCCTATTCTTTGATTGGAGAATACCAATAGGAAGACAACCTCAGCGGCAAAACTAAGGGCGCAAAAACCCTAGCCAATAAATCAAACGCAATTGCCAAGATAAGCTGTAATGCAATTGAAACTGTAGTTTCAAACGGTCATCTTGGTAGTTTATTTTGTGCAGTGTGATTGGTTGTTGTATCAGCTGGTGCTTTAATAAAAAACCAATAAAACGAGCTTTCCTCCGAGGCACATAGCCTAAAAGCAAGCTGGGGAAGTGCACTAGCCAAAGTTGTATGGCATTTTTATCTTGTGCATTATCTGGTTCGGCAATAAGTTGCAGGGGAGAGCCGAGTTGCAATAATCCAATGTCATCAGCCAATTCGGCAGAATAGTAGTAACTGCCTTTGATGGGAAGTGTGAATGTTTTGCGTTTCAGAATCGGCTCCATTATTTTAATTGTGGGTGGACTTTGTGTTTGCTCGTTAAAATACAGATAATACCAGTATTCACTTTTAGCACAAAACAGGCAGTTTTTATGGGAACACCTTCTTCAGAAAAATCGATTCATCAAGATGATCACGCCAATCACCATCATCATAGTCATGACCACGGGCATCATCACCATCATGGCGACTTAACCGGTTCAAAGCTGCTATTGACCGTATTGTTGAATATCGTCATTACCGTATCACAGATAGCTGGCGGTTTGATTTCCGGTAGTTTGGCGCTTTTGTCTGATGCATTGCATAATTTTAGTGATGTGGTGGCGCTGGTAATTGCTTATGTGGCGAATCGTTTGGTTAAGCGTCCATCGACACAAGATAAAACCTTTGGTTATAAGCGCGCAGAGATGTTTGCTGCGTTGTTTAATGCATCGGTATTAATTGGTATTGGTCTGTTGCTGTTCATTGAGGCTATCCAGCGTTTACTTCATCCTGAACCGATTGCCGGTGGTTGGGTCATCGGGCTTGCGCTACTGTCTGTCATCTTGAACTGGGTGAGTGTCATGTTGATTGCGAAGGACTCCGAGCATAATTCAAATATTCGTGCTGCGTATTTGCATCTGCTGACGGATACCTTGACCTCGGTTGGGGTGTTGATAAGTGGGGTGTTGGTGCTTTGGTTCAATATTTATTGGGTGGATGCTGCCATGACGATTGTGATAGCGCTTTATCTGATGATTTCTGCTTGGAAACTGTTAAAACATACTTCAGGGGTGTTGTTACTCTTTGCGCCAAATGATATTGACTTGGATAAGTTGGTTGCTGAAGTAGATCGCATAGATGCTATCGACAATATGCATCATCTGCATTTATGGCAGTTGGATGATCACCGCATACACCTAGAGGCGCACCTAGATTTTAAAGAGGATGTAACCCTGAGTGAATCAACGAAAGTGATTCAACAATTAGAAGCGAATTTGGCGGAGCGTTTTGGCATTAATCACTGTAATTTTCAGGCAGAGTTTAATCGCGATGACGATAAACACCTTATCGGGCAGTGCTAAAGTCTTTTAACGTTTGGTTGAGATTGTCTGGTAAACGAAACTCGTAAAGTTTATCCGTCTTCAATTGTAGGTAAACGGCCGTCAACATTAAATCGGGCAGGGATGTGTCTTCGGCGATTGCTTGACCGTAAAGACGGTCGCCAACCAAAGGAAAATCTGCTTCCGATAAATGACGGCGAATTTGATGTTTTCGCCCCGTTTCTATGCGAACTTCCACTAAAGAGATATTGGCTTTCTCATCGTAGTCCAACCGTTTGACATGGCTAATGGCTGGTTTGTCATCCAGAGGTGCATCAAATGTTTGCTCATTGTCCGGGAAATATCCGCTTACTCCAGCCTGGTAGATTTTTGTCATTTGCTTATTCATAAACGCTTCCGTCAGCGTTTTGGCCGCTTGGTGATTATGGGCAATCAGCATTAAGCCATCGGTTGCGCGATCTAAGCGATGAACCACTATTGCTTGGCGGCTTTTGCCATCGAATTCATAATGGCTTTCTATCCATCTTGCAAGCGTGGTGTGGTCGCCCCATTTTGAGCCCTGAGACAGCATGACCTTCGGTTTGTACCATACGCTAAAGTCGGTGCAATCTTCAATCAATGTCGGTTTGGGGATTTCGGTATTTAACACCGCTTCATTGTAGTAAATAGACACTTCACTGCCTTGTGCTAAGATTTTTTTTGCACGTCGTAAGCGTACCGTTTTGGCATTGGGTTTGTCGGTTTTTACCCACACGCATCCTTTCGTCAGCGCGCCTTTAAGTTGCTGTTTTGAAAGCGGTGTTTGCTCGGCTAGGGCATCAATCAGTGTTATGTCTGCACTGACTGTAAACTGCTGAGTGAAGGTGAGTGGCGCTGTGTCTTGAGCATTATTTATGGTGTCCATAAGGTGTATTCTAAGCTATTATGTTCTCCGCTAGAAACATGAACAAACAAAGACGTAAATAAAGATATTTGGAATGATGCAATTTACCGTTGGTTCCCACGAATTAGAGATTATTAAAACCGCCCGACGTGGCTCGATTGGGTTGAAAGTTGAGCCTAATCGCATAGCATTGATGGTGCCTAAGCAGCTTGCAGATGCCGCGATTACCGCTTTTGTAGAAAGTGAGCAGGGGTGGTTGTTACAACAAATCCAAGAACAGCAGTCACAGATGCCTAAGCAACTCGTGATGAAGTCCGGTCATGAACTCTTGCTGTTTGGTGAGAAGGTGATGTTTAAAGAGGATCACCATACACAAGTTAAGAAAATGAACCTGGTTTACGATGACACCTGTATCACGGTATTTTGCAAGCAATCGCGAACGCTGAAAAACGAGCGTCATCATGTTTATCGTCATTTAGTCGATTTTTATCATCAACAACTCAATCCGTATTTATTGGCGCAAGTAGCTGAATGGGAAAAACGCATTGGCGTGCAAACACAGGCAGTTCAGATTAAAAATTACCGTTCACGTTGGGGTAGTTGTTACTCGGATGGACGCGTTCAATTTAACTGGAAACTGGTGATGGCACCTAAAGCTGTTATCGACTATGTTGTTGTACATGAACTCTGTCACTTGGTTCATGCCAATCATTCTTCCGATTTTTGGGGGCTTGTAGCTAAACATTGTCCCGATTATGAGATGCATAAAGCTTGGCTGAAAGAGAATGGGGCGGCATTGATTGCCTTTCAAGCGGCTTGACAATGTAAAACCCATCCATGGGTTGAGTTCTTAAGAGTCGCTTATTTAACTGGGTGTACATATTTTAAATAGGACAACACCGCGCTGTCAGGATCTAGAATATTAGTCGACATAGTTTTAATGCCACTATCAAGCAATTTAGTATTTAAGCCATCCCCAAGATTTCGGCTGATGATACAACTCACATCAGCAAGTGCATGTTCGCTCTTCTGAGACAAGTTTCCTTTTAGTTTATCCAGGATGTCATTATTGCCTAGATGAACCAGTTCTTTAGATAGGATTTTTGAGTCATCCGTATCGTAAACCCAAAAATTTGGACATAAGGTGGCTGGACCAGAAACTTGTTTCTGATTGGCGCTGCTAACAGCAATTTTCACGTTTTACCTCTCCTTGGAGTAAGGAATGTTCTGTGGATGTCTGGCGCTGTCGGTTTGAACCAGCGCCAGATGAAAGTGTTACCTCTGTGCCTATTAGGTTGACACTACAGTAACTAAGCTGAGTAGATAGATAAGGGCGATAGAACCAAATGTTAGGATAAGCCCCCATAAAATTGCTTTTAGACCGTTCATAATCTACTCCTTTCCTGCAGGATGCTTAGGCATCAGGTTTGCATAGTACTCTGCCAAGCCTTGGATTTCCGCATCGGTCAGATCATGTGTGAACTGCGCCATACCGGCATTGATATCATTACTGCGCTTATTATGCTTGTAGGCCTGCATGGTGCGGATGAAATAAGAGTGTACCTGTCCGGCCAGTGCGGGAGTAATACCTCGCCCCTCGGCATGTACGCCATGACAAGAAGCACATGGTGTAATCATGCGAGACACATCTCCCTTGGTCACTAGCTTTTTGATATTGGCTGGCGGTACATAGGTACCACTTGGGGCAGGTAGTTTTTGCGCAGCATAGTAAACCGCCAAATCCGCCATGTCTTGCTTGGACATCGGCGTTGTAGCAGCATGCATCACGCTAGACTTACCATTACCTTCATTACGCAAGCCAGACTGATAATCCAGTAGCGCTTTGTAGGTGTAGTCCACGGTATTACCCGCTAAATTGGGTGCGTTGCGTGCAGGTGCAATGCCTTGCTCACCATGACAGGTAATACACAAGCCATAACTGTGCAGCTTTTCACCGCGGGCATAATCGCCCTTAGGCATGTCTTTAGCCGTTTTGTCCCAAGAAATATTACTCCAGGCTTCAGCAGTCGGCATGCTATGCCCACTTGCTAAAGCGGTTGAGCTAATGGAAACAAGGCTTACTAGTAATAATTTTTTCATTCTTTTTCTCCTTGTATCCCTATCAACTAAAGATGTCTTTACGGAAAGTACGCTGCCAGTTTTTCGCAACTTCTGCGCGAATATGACGGTAGTACGGATTTTCCGTTGGATCGGACATGACGTAGCTTTCTTCATAGGCATGATGATTACCCGCGTAACGGAAAGTTTCCGCAACGGTCATCCCCCAGTCGTCAGCCGCCATGGCGACACAGTTGTTAGTGATGAAAGGCGTGCCAATTTCCTTGCCGGTCAATTCGGCTTGAATCGCTTTGGTGACAACCTTGGCTTGGTTACTGGCGATATACCCTGTTTTCGGCATAGGGTCTGCAGCAGCCGAATCCCCGATGATATAAACGTCTTTATCACGTTTGGTCGAGAAGTCTTGTGAGTTGAACGGTGCCCAATCACCTTTAGCTAAACCATTCATGCGCACGAAAGAGCCGGCCATTTCCGGTGGAATGATGTTGATGACATCCCCTTTATGCACCTGACCATCCGCAGTTGTAAGTGTGCGGTTTTTAGTGTCCAGCTTGGTGACGTGACCGCCCGCCTTTTTTGGAACCCATTCGATACGTGCATCAGCTGTGCCCAAGCCGTGTTCTTTTTTCCAGTAATCCAGATAGACGTCATGGAAGATGAAGTCGTCTTTGGAATCCAGAATAATCACCTTGGCTGTTGGGTTGGTTTCTTTCAACTTATTGGCGACGAAGGATGCGCGCTCATAAGGCGCCGGCGGACAACGGTAAGGGTCAACCGGTGAAGATATCAACACGGTTCCACCTTGTGGCAAGGCATTGATTTGATCTCTTAGCGTCAAGGTCTGTGGGCCTGCATGCCAAGCGGCAGGGAAGTCACCTTCCGCCAGCTGCTTGCTATAGCCTTCAACCGCACCGTACTTGAAATCCGGGCCAGGTGAAACGATCAGTTTGTCATAAGACAAAACGTCACCTTTTGCCAGTTTCAGTTTTTTATTCGCATAGTCGATTTCCGTTGCACGGTCTTGAATCACATTCACTGCATAACGTGACTTCAGGGTGTTGTAGTCAACCGTTAGCGTTTCAAGCGTATCAAAACCTGCAACCACTTCATTACTGCCAGGGCAGAAAATGTATTTTGGCTCCGGCTCGACAATGGTGATGCGTACATCAGGGTTTAATAAACGCATGTACTTAGCAGAAGCTGCACCACCGACACCGCCACCAACGATAACGATATGAGCACTCTGTTTTGCGAAAGCCAAGCTGGATGCGCCCATTAAGCCGGTGCTCAAAGCACCCGCGCCGAAGAGTTTGATCAGATCGCGTCGTGTAATCTTATTCATGGCTGTTCTCCTTGGTATTCGCTTTGATCGAAGCGTTCCAGTCAGGACGCGTCCATTCTTCTGGCTTCTGTTTGGCAAAGAAATCTGCCATGGCTTCGATTTCTTGATCCGAGAAAACATGCGCCACATCGTGCATTACGATGGATGGAAATTTGTTTGCACGATAATCCTTCATCAGTTTGATGAATTTGGCTTTGTCCATGCCTGCCAGTGGTGGCATAGCTTCGTTAAACTCTGCACCTTTGGTGCCGTGACAAGCCGAGCAGTTGTCGCCCAACATGTCACCGGAAGGCATTGGATACTCCGAACGCAGCTTGTCGTTTTCTTCTGCCGTGATTCCGCCTGAAATGGCGAAGCTAGCAGGTGCTTGCAGCATGCAGGTCAGACCGGTAATGGCACTTATTAATAATAATTTTTTCATAATCCGTTCCTTTTCCTATCTTGCCCAAATATAGAAGCCAACAACAAAGAACTGTAGTACCCATAGAACCACGATCCAGATAGATAGGGTTCCCAGTCTGTTGACGAATGCGCTAGGTGTGTAAACTCCAACGGTTTGACCTGCTTTCCATGCAATGGTTAGGAAGTAAGACAAAACCACACCACCCACGATTGCAAAAGTCAGGAAGAATAGACCAGTGGAATACCAATCGAAGACGATTTTGTAATCCCAGAAGTCGTAGTGGAAGAAGCCGTTTAGGATGTCGTAGCGCAGCATCTCACGGGAAATGGCAACCACTAAGCCGATAACCAAAGCCATTGGCAGTGCCATGTAACTACAAAATCTTGCTTCACCATTTAGGCGGATTTGTGCCCAAATCGCGTAGAAGATAACCGCTACGCCACCGGCAATGCCCCAGAAAGAGGTTGCAAAGTTCCTTGCTGTTTCTGGCAAAGTCATCATCCAACCAACATAAAGTAGGGTGGAAATCACAGAACCGACTTTGATCCATTTTTTACCAACTTCAGCAGCCCAGTTGAGGTAAGCCATATCTGCGTCTTCACGAACTGACTTGAAGCGACGGTAAGTCACCAACATGCCACCGGCAACCGGAATCGACAAACTGATAAAGAAGGCATAACGCCATAGGTTCCACTCGTGTAGCTTGTCACCGCTGTAGTCCAACATGCCGTTTTTCTGCAAGTACCAAGACTTCCACAACTCAGGGTGAAGGATTTGCGAGGTCAAACTGTGCATGATGAAGCCAACCACTAACATCAGTGCCAAGCTTGTCAACATAGACCAGCGTGCTTTAGGGGTAGCTGTTTTGTCTTTGTTGGCGCCGTTGACGAAGTAGTAGTAATACATTGCCCAGTAGCCCAAGATCAGCAATACGATAAAGCCGATAACCCAGTCTGCCGACAGCACGTTAGAGGTGTACCAATGTGGATCGTAAACCACCTGCACAAATAGCAGTGGCGCAACCCCGACCACGATGGCGACCGATACCGAGACCTTGGCGACTTCTAGCATGGCAGAGCCTAGGCGACGCCAGTAAGCGTTTTGGCTAAAAGCACCGACTAAAGTAATGACTGAGGTACCCAGCATCAGTTGCACGAACAAAATGTGCAACGCAAATGTCAGTACGCTTAACCCGACAAAAATGATTGGGTAGGTTGGCAGCCCGGCAGGGTTACGCAACGCATACATCAAATCGGTAATTTGAGTGACTTGAGAAGCATCCATTATTTAACCTCCTGTGTCATTGCAACTTTGCTTTCAGCCTGTTTTTCGGCATAGGCATGATTGCGGTCTTTGATTTCTTGTTGAATTGCTGCATCAACCGCTTTTTCACCACCTTTTTTGTTCATAACCAAGAAGGCAGACAACGCTTTGACTTCTGAATCCAGCATTGGCATTTTTGGCATGTAAGCGATATTGCCTGTTGTCAAAACACCCTTGACGTATTTTTCCATACGCGCTTCGGTGATATTGTCGGGAATATAGCGATGCAAAGGGCGAATCCCTGTTTTGCTAGGTGAGTGACAGTTAGAGCAATACACCATGGCAATAAACTTACCTGCCTGGATTTTGTTTCCGTCGTTGACCGTACGTAGATTGTCAGGTGTAAATGGATGTGCTTTCAAAATTCCTTCTTTTTCCAATAATGGAATTTGAGACTTGATACCCATACCAGGAACGTCACGACCAATCACTTGGTTCGAGTAAACATATTGACCCGCAACCCAAGGTTTACGCATCGATTCACGAGCGGTTTCTTCAGGCCACAAACCGGCCACCAGAATCACCACCGCCATGCCGCCAGCAAAAGCCTGTACCAGTACTTGTGGACGAATCATGGTCAAGATAAAGTAAGCCAAAGTCCCTGCCAACACCGCGATAATGCTTGGTTGGAAGTAGCTTGGTAAACGGTTTTCCATGACCAAAAGCGCTTGGTCGGGAACGGCTTTTAAATATAACTGGAAGAGTGCCGCACCGATGATGGTTGAAATAATCCCTAACCAACCCAGTTTGCGCGCCATTTCTTTTTTGAATGCCGGATCTTTGATGCCTGCAACAACGATACCCCCCACGACGGCTGTCATGGTGAACATGAATGCCATACGCATCGCCATTTGGATAAAGGTGTTTGTGCCATAGAAGCCGTTCAGATAACCGCCATCTTGGAACCAAGCTTCTTTACCTGGCAACATCATGAATGACAGGATACCGACGATAATCAGCATCGTTGCCAAGGACGCGACCCCGAAAATGACCGAGATTTTCATGTGGGTGCGTTTATCGACCTTGCCGACCAAATAGACGATCATATAGACACCAACCACCTCGATGACGAAGAACACCCATTCGGTTGCCCACTTCCAAACAAAGGAGTGAATCAAAGCTCCGATACCGTTCGGGCTGGCAACTGTAGTTGAGTACCAAATACCCGGCCCAGTGATAGAACCTGCCACATAGGTGAATACCAATAAAAACAAACCATACTTCTTAACGAAGTCCAGTAAGTCTTCACGGTCTTCACGGTAAGCTTTATGCGAGAGATAGGCGAAGAGGAGTGCAGCACCAACCGAAGTATGAGAAGCGAGAACATGGAAGGTTGCGATAAAGGCGACCACCCATCCCGATCCTACAGTTGGTTCGTACCAAGTTGGATACAAACTGATCAAGTCCATAATATTTTCCTTATATTAATACGTATTAATACGTTGTTTTGATCGGCATTTCTTATTATGCGTGTTTGGATTGTAGTGACTATGGAAAATGAATGGTATTCAAAAGATTTTATTTATACAGGTATAGAAAAATTTATACCTAAGTGTTCTAGTAGGTAGTTTTGGGTATTATCTAATTGAAATATAAGTGTTTTCTTATTATCTTTAAAAGGTTTGTGTTTTGTGTGAATGAGAAAATTACTAAGAAAAATTGTTGGTTTTTGTAAAAGATTGGGCGATTTCGATCAAATTGTCATCTGGGTCATGGATATAAACCGATAATATTTTACCTTGTGCACCAGTCCGTTCTATTGGCCCTTCGATGATTTTAACTTGGTTTGCGGCAAGCGTATCAATGATTTGCTGCATGGGTGTTTGACTAAGAAAACATAGGTCTGCTGAGCCGGGCGTAGGGAGTTTTGCCCGAGGTAAGATGTTATCGGAAGTTTGGTGTAAATTGATTTTTTGATTGCCGAAGTGAAGGGCAAAACGACCTTTGGCAAATTCAACCGCTTCAAACCCGAGAATATCACGATAAAATGCCAAGCTGGCCTCCAGATTGGAAACAGTCAGCACAAGATGATCGAGTTGTTGTATTTGTATCGCCATACTCTACAATAGCTTTGTAAATATCATTCATTATGTTAATCAATTAAGCCCTAGGAAACCAGCTTGAACTTGTCACCAAATTGTTTGCATATCACGGTCAATAGTCGATTAACGCAATTCTTGAAATCCTCATTCATTGCGCAGCAAGCGGAAAGGCGAGCTGGTGACCAGTCGATCAAAGTTGCGCTTACGCCTCAGGTGATGACTTGGATACAATGGTGGCAGACTTGGCAAGACGCTTTACTACTACGTGGTGAAGTGTCACTTGAGGCCTTGCCGAAAAAAGTGATTTCCGATTTTGAAGCACAAAATCTTTGGCATTCGTTATTGGAAGACGCTTGTGTGGAAGAAGGTCTGTTATTGCTCAATAAAGCGCAAACAGCTAAACAACTGCATCAGGCATGGCTTTACGATCATGAATATTTGTATGGACAGTTGGGGCAAGAAGATGTTCCCGATGCGCTGTTTTCAGACCTTTATTTAACCGAAGAAACACAACTCTATATTCATCTTAAACAACGTTACTTGGCAGTTTTGCAGCAACGTCAGTTGTGGGACTCAGCCTTGTTGATGCAGTATCGTTTGGATTGGTTTGATTCGATTGAACAAGCTCCTATGGACATCAAGCTGCAAGGGTTTGATATTGAACATTTGGATGATTTGCCGCCTTATATGAAACATTGGATTCAACTGGTTCGAGCCAAGGGTGGTCAAGTCGAGATGGCTGAAACAGAACCATCCATGACAGCGCCCCAGCAGCTTTATCGCGCGATGGATGAGGTGGATGAAGCGCAGCAAGCGGCAGCGTGGGCTTATGAACAATATCAAAATCTTTCGAGAGAAATTCAGGCACCTCGCATCGCCATCGTCGCCCCAGATATTTCGACAGTAGAGCCAGCACTCACTTGGGCGTTGGATGAACAACTGTTATTGCAAGAAGCCGAGCCTTTAAAGCTGTTTCAACCGCAGGCGACACCGTCTAAATTTTACAATGTTTCCTTGGGGCGCTCTTTGGCCGATGTGCCTCTGGTCAAAAATGCGCTTCAGGTATTAGAGTTTGCCATCAGCGCATCGTGCAAGGCAGGCGATGCCGCCAAGTTTGAGTATAACCAGGTTTCCGAATGGCTGATTTCACCCTATACGCCTGGCGATTTTGTTGAACGCCAGGCACTGGACTTTCGTTTGCGCACTTGGCAATGGGCGAAGCTGTCGCTTAATGAATTGCTCAAGGCGTTACAACCACCTGATGCTGTTAATGAAGCTGATGCGGATGCAGGGCCGGCAAAAAGTTTCGTTTATCCCCCAAAAGGTTTATTGAAAGCATTAAAGGCCATGGCCCAGTCTGGCAGATTTTTAAATCGACAAGCAGGCAAAGCTCTGAGCGCACAGGCGTTTTACGAGTTTGCCATCGAGGTGCTTGAAGCATCCGATTGGGCAACGACTTCAGCCGATGGCGCGTTGAACAGCGTTGAGTTTCAACAAAAACTGGCATTTTTAAAAGCGCTCTATCTATTTTCCGACCAACTTGTCCTGACGTCAAAACATGGGTCAAACCAGCTAGCGGCAACTGAATGGCTAGTACGATTGCGCCAATTTGTCGCAGAACAATTGCATCAGCCAGAATCAGTAAGCGATGCGCCGATTCAGGTCATTGGGATGTTGGAAGCCGGTGGGCAGCATTTTGATGCGCTTTGGGTCATGGGGATGACTGCCAATGCCTGGCCGCGGGAAGCCAAGCCCAACCCGTTTTTACCGATAGCGCTGCAACGTGAATACCAGCTTCCTCGTGCCGATGTCGCCCGGGAGTTGCGCTATGCCCAACGCTTGACCGAACGACTTGCGACATCCGCTCAACAAGTGGTTTGGTCTTATGCGCAACAGTCAGAAGGGCAGTTGAATCTCATCAGCCCTCTGGTTGAAAGTTATTTGCAAAAACAGCCGGAAGAATCGATGGAGTATGCCCCATTGCCTTACCAGTCTTTGGCTGAGGTGATGTTTTTAGAGAGAACGCCTGTCGAAATGGTTTTGGATAATAAGGCGCCAGCCGTTACGCCTGGTGACAAGGTGCCGGGCGGTTCAGCGATTTTAACCGCGCAGCAGAAATGCCCGTTAATGGCATTTTTCGATTATCGTCTCGGTGCCAAGTATCAATTGGAAACGGTTGAACAAGGCATGCAAAGCAATCATTTGGGAACGCTGGTGCATCAAGTGCTGGAGTGGTTTTGGCAAGAAGTGAAAAACCAATCAGCGCTGATCAGGTTAAGCGACGAACAACTCAAGCAAAAGCTTGATGACTTGTTGCAACAGGCGATGCAGACAATGGATCAGCATTTCAATGAGCACTATTTGGCTCTTGAGAAAAAGCGAATCGGTCACTTGTTGTTTGAATGGCTGCAGTTGGAGAAACAACGCCCGGCTTTCGAAGTGGTCGCTTTTGAACAGGCGGTGGAACTGGATTTGGCAGGCATAAAGCTGTCAATCAAGATTGACCGAATCGATCAATTGGAAACCGATGGCATCGGTCAGCCTCCGGTTTTTATTTTGGATTATAAAACCGGAAAAGCGACGATTAACGATTTGCTAAAGGTGCCTTTGGAAGCCCCACAGCTAGCGATTTATCTACATGCATTTGATGAAGGATTGCCCATGGAACAGGCAGAGGTGAAAGGTTTGGGCTATGGTATGATTCACAGTGATGATGGCGTCAAGTTTTCAGTTGTCGCTGAAAATGAAGCTTTCTTGCCAAATAAAAAGGCGACGAACTTTGAAGCACTCGCTGACAAGGTAGGCGAGTTTGAAGGAGCCAGTTGGGAAGCGTTTCTGCAACACTTGAAAGCGTCTGTTTTGGCGTTGGCAACGTCTGTCCAGCAAGGAAATGCAGACATGCTATTTGCTAAGCCTACTGATGTGCAATACGCTGCCAGTCTATTGGCATTGAGGTTGCCAGAAGCTCAAGCACTATTAGCGGATGGATAGGTAAAAATGTCATTCAATCCGATCGCAGACATCGTTATAATGAAATTTTGTACGGGTGCATTCCCCTTTTTTTAATAAGAGAAAACATTGAGTTCGCATAACGCTGCCCTTTATGAGGTTTATTATCAGGATCTGCCCGATAGCGAGGTAGAGAAGGATATTGTCTTTTCAATTGAAGAGGCGCAAGAGGCTGTACTCAATTTTTACAACGACTGTATTAAAAAATATCTTGCTGATGTGGTCGAACCCTTAATCTCTTATGGTGAAGTGGCACTGTTACAAAATCAATATGCCAGACAACTAAAGGGAAAAGCCTGGTTTGTCGCGGTGCAAGATCATGCGGCTTCAGGAGAAAGTGAACGACAGGACGCTTCTAGTGAATCCGCTAGTTCAGCAGAGAGCTTTGTTCCTTCAAGCGCACAGGCTGCCTATGCTTTAGCCGATGATGTCAGCCCCAACTTTTTTACTGCGCTAACGCAAAACTTGAAAGAAAACCTGATGAAAAAACGGGTTATCTTGACCGATAGCGAAATCCATCAAATTGTTTCAGACGCACTTTGGCGCGATGTAGCTGAAGCATCCCGTATGATGCAAAGTGAAGCCAGTTTGCGAAGTTACGCCGCTGCCGACCCAGACGTGTATTTGATTTTGGTCAAAGATGACGATGCGGCCGTTTACTTCGGTACGGAATATATCGATGCGGCTGACCAAGCCAATAATGACGACCTACAGGAAATTATCAACACAGCACAGATGCTGTCTGAAAAGTACCAAACCCAAGTCATCACCCATCATTTTATGGATATGCCGACCAATTGGAGTTGGGCAACA
This sequence comes from Hydrogenovibrio kuenenii DSM 12350, assembly GCF_000526715.1. Taxonomy (NCBI): domain Bacteria; kingdom Pseudomonadati; phylum Pseudomonadota; class Gammaproteobacteria; order Thiotrichales; family Piscirickettsiaceae; genus Hydrogenovibrio; species Hydrogenovibrio kuenenii. Next base: position 528,861 of record NZ_JAGP01000001.1, read on the forward strand.
GTGGAGACGATCTTGAAGTCTAGCGGGATCATGCCCAGCGAAAAGCCGAATCTACTGACTGTATTGCATGATATTGAATCTTTACGCCTGTCAATCAACTCTCAAGCCGAGGTTTTAGGGTTTGAGTACCACCAGGAAGCTTTTGATGCCTATGTCAACCGCGGTGATGCTTCGCAAGCGGTTTTTAGCATTGATGTTAAACACTTTTCAGAACACGATCAGTTCAATTTGACGGTAGAAGAGGTTGTGAAGGCTGTCGAAATTGAACCCAATCGTTGGATTTGTGGTGATTTACTCTCTACTGAGCTGATGATTAACCCACGTAAATATTTCAATACCTCAGTTTACAACTTGGTTAGGTAATCGCTTTACGTAACTCGTTAAGTTGGTCATCGGATAGGTTTAGTACTTGTTGACTGCGCTCAATCATCTCTTTCAGTTCTGGTGTCATATACACTTGAAATACTTGTTCGCTGACCAGGCCGTTTGCCAGTTGAATCAAGGCAACCAACTGCTTTAATTCTGGGTTGCGGATGCTGTCAAGATTCGGCTCATGATGGAGAATCATGGTTTTCTTGAAAGGGGTATCCAATTCCCACTCATCTGCAACTAAAACCCCCACCAAGCCGTGAGAAGTTCGATAGGTATCAAGTTCAGCTTGGTTGGTTGAAAAAGGGGAAGACAAGCTTTTGGCAAAAATGTTTTCATAATTAGGGTCAAGTTTAGTCATCATGATCGCCCCAATGTTGTGGAATAATCCCAGTAGATAGGCCCCGTCGCCAGTGGTGACGCCCGTCATTTTGGCAATTTCCGCACAGGCTTCCGCTACTTTTATACTATGTTTGATGAGCTGTTTGTGGCCGAAATTTTCTAACCCTAGTTTCAGAGAAATGGCCGTCACTAGGTTTCTTAAGCGTCTAACCCCCAAAATATCAATCGCATCATGAATGGTGTGAATAACACGATAGTTTTTGCCATGCATGGACGGTAGGTTGGCGGCTTGGACAATTTCACCGGCTAAAATCGCGTTCTGACCAATGATATGCGCCATTTCCTGAGCGTTTGGAAACTCTTGCTCAGCAAGCAGTTGTCTAAGTTTTAAGACTTCCCTTGGGATGGAGATTTTTTCGGTTTTGTTAAGAAGTACACGTGCTTGAACCAGTTGATCTTTAAGTTCCATTAAGATTACCTGTGTATGGCTGTAAATGTATTCGTTTAGTGTTTTTTTTAGTTCGAATACATGAGTCTGCTATGATAGTTTTCACCGCCCTTAGCGAGAGTAAATCTAGTAATGATTATAGTCAAATTCCTTACAGAGTGGATATTTTTACGATGAGTATATCGGTTTTGCAGCATTTACAACCGGACACAGCGTTGGACGATGGGCAAGCACGTTTTGATGCGATTCAGCCACAGCATTCTTTTATCGTGCAAGCGCCAGCGGGTTCTGGAAAAACCGCTTTGCTCACCCAGCGTTTTTTGGCGCTACTTTCGCAAGTAGAGGCACCAGAACAGATTGTTGCCATGACTTTTACCAAGAAAGCTGCTGCCGAGATGCAAGAGCGTATTTATCATGCGCTGCAAGCTTCACAACACCCTTTGAAAGCTGATGCCGGCATCTATGAAAAAAACACTTGGTTGTTGGCGCAAGCCGCTTTGCAAAATAGTGAAAAACAGCAGTGGCAGTTGCTGGAAAACCCACAAAGATTGCGTATTCGTACCTTGGATTCTATGAACAGCGCCCTGGTGCAACAAATGCCGTTGCTGTCGAGATTTGGCGCTTCGGTATCCGTGATTACGGATGCCGAGGTTTTATATCGTCAAGCCGCTCGCGATGCGTTGAACGATCCTGATGCGGCTAAAGCCAGTATCACACTGATTGAAAAGGTAAACGGCAACCTTGGCCGCGCGGAGAATTTGTTGGTTTCGATGCTGAAAAAGCGTGATCAATGGATGCCATTATTGGCTGAGCTCGGCAATCTACAGGATAAATCACTGTTCGACCATGCCCTCAACAGGCTGGTGGTGTCGGAATTTGCCGCTTGGCATGCTGTGTTGAAACCACAGCTATCCTTATTGAAAGAGGCTTGTTCCATTTTGCTTTCCGTTGAGGAGGGTAATCGACCAGAGGGAAGTGAATGGTCTTTGTTGTCCTCGTTCGATATTGAGCAAAATCTGCCAGGCAGGGGGGCGTTGGATAATCAGCTTAATGCGTGGAAGCAGCTGGCAAATGCTTTGCTGACAGCAAGCGGCACCTTTAGAGCGCGTTTGACCAAAAAAGAGGGTTTTCCAAACGCTTCGGCAGAACAAAAAGATATCAAGGAGCAAATGTCTGAGGTTTTGTCTAGCTTGGCGGAGCAGGATGCGAGCGGACAATGTGCGCAGAGTTTAGCCGCGATTCGTGGGTTGCCATCGGCTGAATATACTGAAGATCAGTGGCAAGGTATTGTCGACTTGATGACGTTGCTGAAAACCGCGGCAGCTTATTTGAAAATCGGCTTTTCTCATGCCGGACAAACGGATTTTATCGAAGTGGCGCAAGCGGCTTCAGAAGCGTTGGGCGAGGAAGAACAACCGACTGATCTGGCGCAGCGCTTAGATTATCAAATTAAACACTTGTTGATCGATGAGTTTCAGGATACATCGGTTAGTCAGTTTAAATTTCTGAAAAAATTAATTGCCGGTTGGCAGGTCGATGATCAACACAGCTTGTTTATCGTTGGTGATCCCATGCAGTCAATTTATCGTTTCCGTGAAGCCGAAGTGGGTAATTTTTTGGAGGTTTGGTCGGGGCGCTTGGGGCAAGTGAGTTTGGCATGCCGACATTTGACTGTGAATTTCCGTTCAGATCAAGCGGTAGTTGATTGGGTGAATGACGTTTTCCCAAGCGTATTGCCAGCACAAAATCAAATTGAGCGCGGAGCGGTTTGTTATAGCCCGTCATTGGCGAAAAAAGAATCGGACGCTTTCAGTCAGGTGGTCACCCATTGGGCAATCAATCGCAATGATGAGCAAGAGTTGGTTGAGGTGGTTGACCTCATTAAAAAACGGGTGGGGGAGTTGGAGCCAGCAGAGTCAATCGGCATTCTCGGGCGTTCTCGTGGGCACTTAATGCCGATTGCGCGTACGCTAAAACAGCAAGGAATAGGGTTTAGAGCAGTAGAGTTGGAGACGCTTAGTGAGCGCCAGGAAATACAGGATGCGCAAGCACTGACACGGGCGTTATTGCACTTGTCGGATCGGCCTGCTTGGTTGGCGCTCTTGCGAAGCCCTATTGTCGGATTGAGCTTGTCGGACTTGTATGCTTTGCTGGGGGACGCAAAAAGTTTCAAACAACCTGTTTTGCAGCGATTGAATGATGCCGCGCTGGTGGCGACCTTATCGGACGAAGGGCAAAAACGTTTGGCGCATGCATTGCCCATTTTGTTGCGAGCGGTTTCGCAAGTGGGATATTTGGCGTGGTCTCGATTGATTAGAGAAACTTGGTTGGCGCTGGGGATGGCGCAATCTGTCGAATCTGAAACGGCTTTGCAGAACGTCAATGCTTATTGGCAAATGTTGCAAGATTTGGAAGCAGACTCGACGGAACCTTTGACATTTGAACGCTTGCAGTCAGCGGTGGATAATTTGTTTGCTGCGCCAGATGCTTCAGAAGGTGCTCAGACTGTTGAGTTGATGACCATGCATAAATCGAAAGGGCTGGAGTTTGATACGGTCATTTTGCCAGGGTTAGGCAAGGCGACGCGTGGCGATGAAAAGCCGCTAATGACTTGGTTGAACTTTAAGGACGAGCAGCAAGACTATTTGGTGATGGCGCCGTTGGATCAAAAAGGGCAAAGTACGTCAGATTTGGTTGGTTTTATCCAACGGTTTGAGGCTGAGAAGCAAGGCTATGAATTGGGGCGCTTGCTTTACGTAGCCGCCACGCGAGCCAAAACGCAATTGCACCTGTTTGCCAGTGTTGCGGTTGGTGAAACTAAGTTAATCAAAATCGAAGAAGGTAAAGCAGAGTTGTTGCCAGCAGAGAAATCGCTTTTAAGTGGTCTGTGGCAGAGCCAAAAACAAGCCTTTGATAAGCTGTTGAAAGACTATGTTTTTGAACAAGAAGCATTGGAAGAGGAAGTTGTTGCGCCTAAAGTAAGCCGTATGCCTTTGCAAGGATTGGTGAGTTTAGAAAATTGGTGGCAAAAACAGTTGGCAAAAGAAAGTATGACGTTGGTTACAGGAGATCTGATAACCAAGCCGCCAGCAAAATATTCAGCAACTGATAAAGCACAAATGGCAATATCCGAATCTGACGCTATGATGATTACGGCAATTGGCAATTTAGTGCATGCAGTGCTGGAGCAATGGGCGCAAACAGGTGCTTTGTTGCAGCAAGATTCAGTTAAGAAGTTTGAAGGACAAGCAGGTTATTACCGTTACTGGTTGGCTCAACAAGGTTTAACGGGCGAACAATTAAATACAGCGGTTGAGCGTGTAAATACTTCATTGAAGAATGTGTTACAAAGTTCAAAGTTAAACTGGGCGCTTAATCCTAAACATACAGAGTCGGCAACAGAATTGGCGCTCAGTTCTTTTGGTTTGGCTTTTGAGGAAGTGGACGATATTGAAGCAAGGGATAACGTAGAAACCTTTGGCGCAACACAACATCACATTGTCGATCGTACGTTTGTGGATGAGCAAGGTGTGCGTTGGATTATTGATTATAAAACTAGCTACTGGCATGATCAAATGAGTGTTTCTAGAAAGGATTTTGTTCAAAGTAAAGTCGATGAGTATCGCTCTCAACTGGAACGCTACGGGAAGTTGTTTTCTCAGATAGAACAACGCCCGCAAAAGCATGTTTTGTACTTTACCTATCTTGATGAGTGGGTTGAAGTTGCTGAAACTGCTTAAGAATAAAATAAGGAAACAGCATGAGTGATTTATCGAAAACACAAGAACAGATTCTAAGGCATCACGGTGGGGATGGCGCGTTTGCCAGGCAGCGTATCACCGAAACCTACGAGCGCAGACACGATGATGAGTTCTGGCATTTTTGGCAAGAAAAAGTGGCCAAAAACTACCAGGCAGGGGATGGCATTCTAGATATGGGCGCCGGTATTGGACAGTTTGTACAAGATTGCGCGCAACGTTATCCAGATGCACAAGTTTATGGAATTGAAGCGGCACCTTATATGTTGGAAGAACCTCTGGCTTTACCACAAAATGCTGAGATTCTGATTGATGACTTAAACGACCCCAAATCGAATATTGCCGAAAATTCGTTGTCTATGGTGATGGCAAATATGGTTGTTCATGAACTGGTTCAGCCAATCAAAATGTTTCGCGCAGCTTACCAATGGTTAAAGCCGGGTGGTCGTTTGTGTATTATCGATTTGGTAAGACAGCCTTTATCTGATTATCTTGAAAGACGTTACCCGGGAACAGCACTTTGGGATGAAGAAACGACTGTTGAAGACTTGGAAGATGCGTTTGAGCACTTTTTGGAGCACAACCGTTATCATGCCGACGACATCGAATTTATGCTAACGGCAGGCGGTTTTAAAGTGATAGAAAAATCGTTACAGCGTAATGGACGCTTTGTTTGGCTTGTGGTTGAAAAATAGACCATGAAAGTCTATTACCCCAGCCTGGCAGATTTTGGGTTGCTAGGCTTTTTGTCAATTAAATGGAATGGAATATGGCTGTAATCGGCAATTATTTTCAAGTTAAAGAGTTTTTCAAAACTAACAACAAACTTAATCAAGTGTTTGCGTACTTAGACGATGCGTTGGATCCAACATCGGAAGTTCATCAACGTATTTTCTCAAGTAAAGAACCAAGAGTACAAAAAAACGATATTGATGGCGAATGTTTTGCAATGGAGCAGGTTTACATGACTAAAGAGCGCGAGAGCTGCTTCTTTGAGTCTCATAAGAAGTATGTAGACTTTCAATTGATCTTATCAGGTTGCGAGCAAATGGAAGTAATCGATATTCGTCACTTGTCCTTCAAAAACTTTGAAGAAGATAAAGATTTTATTTCTTATGAAGACAGTACAAAAGCATCAAAGATTGTTATGCAACACGAGGATTTATCAGTTTACTTTCCTAATGACGCACATTTGGGGTTAGCGTTTTTTGAAACCAAACAATTGGTTTATAAAACGGTGGTTAAAGTACCTGTTGAATATTTTAGGTAGGTTTGTAATGTCCTCATTTTTAGCAACAATTTTTTGTAGAATTTAAGCTGCCTAGTAGCCTCGGAGGAGTTATTTTTACAGCAGAATTCGGACATTCATTGTTATATCCAAAGTAAATATTCTAGTGAATTTCGTCCTAAAAATCGAATGAAGTTACCCCAGCCTGGCAGATTTTGATGGCACGATTTTTAGTCGAGCCAAAAGGCGTTTTGAATCCAGTTGGGTGAGGTTTGCTCAGCAATAAAACTCAGTGTGTCAAATCGCATGGCATGATTTTGATATTCTGGATTCTTTTGTAGAAAGGTTTGGGCACAGAGAATGATTTTTCGCTGTTTGCTTTTATCGACAGCTTCTTCCGGCTGACCATAATTTGTTGTCTTTCTGTGTTTAACTTCAACAAACACCAAAATGATTTCTTCATTTTTGTGATTGCTAGTGTCTTTGTCTAAACAAATCAGATCAATCTCACCGCCTTTACAGCGATAGTTTTGATTGATGATTTGCAGTTGTTGAGACTGAAGGTAGGTAGCCGCATCCTGTTCTTTTTTCTGGCCGATAATTTTACTGAGTAATCCCAATGTTATAGCCAGATAAGCGTTTAAGGTGCAGGTGTCGTGTTAATCAAGAGATTATCGGAGTCTGTGGTAGGTGGTTGTGGTAAGTCGATATATTGATCGGTATTGGTATCAGTGTCTGCAAGTGGCACGACCTGACCTTTTGAATTGTATTTTGCCCACGACATTTTGTAATCAAATTGATTGCCTAGTTTGCTCAGTTTTCCCATCATGCCACCATTTAAGCAAATAGCTGGCCCTAAGCGGTATTTTTGTGTTGCTAAAGTGAAACTGTCCCAGCCATAGGCTTCAAGTGTGGAGCTAAGAGCGGTGGGTTCTAGTGTTGCTTTTAGGGTAGGGAAGATGACGTTAGACAAATCTTTATTTGGCGCTGTTTTGTCGAGATTAATCGGCGTGAGTTTTGAGGAACCATAAACGGGAAGTTTGAGTTCAAAAAAAGCAAACTGAGGTTTGAAAACAGCAACTTGTCTTGCATTACCCAAGAGGACGATGGCGTTTAAGTCTTTTCGAGTACGAGGGGTAAAAGAGAGGTGTTCTTTAAATAACCATTGAAGGTTGTTTTTTCTAGCTTGGCTATTGGTTTCGTTGATAACGCTTCCCAAAGCTTCACGTAATTTTGGGTGTTTAGCAGGGTAGCTTTTTAGACTAAGTCTATGGCCAGGTGTTTGTTGCCAATAGTCCGCAATTTGCACAGCTAAGCTGCTGTCTGCTGAGGTAGTGCTGGTTAAAATAGCAATGCTCTTATAGTGCTTTTTACAGAGTTTGGTCGCAATTTGCAGGGCTTCACTATTTGAAATGAAATTGAAGTGTTGCATGCCAAAAGCATCATTAAGGGCAATAACAGAGTTGTCGCCACCAATCGCATTGAGTTTTTTGGTTAGGATTTCAATGTTTTCTTTTTGTAATGGTCCGATAATGACATCAGCACCGTTTTGCTTTGCCGATTGATAAGTGGATAGAATTTGATTGGGTTCGCTCGGATTAAAGCGGGTGTTGTAAAAAGTGAGTTTAATGCCCGGTGCTTGAGTCAGTTGATTGCGGATAATGCCGTCACGGATTTGCATGGCAATGTTTTTATAAGGCCCTGTTAAGGGTAAAAATACCGCAACCTGGTGGACTTGGTTTGGTTTTAGTAGGTTTGTGCTTATGGCTTGATTTAAGTGTTGATTAAAAAGCGCAGTCGGGTTGAAACGCTTCAAGTCTGCTAAAGCAGGTTTTTGCCAAATGGGGTGTAATTCTGTTGTCTTTACAAAGGCAAGCCAGTCTTTTAGTTCTGGGGACGAATTATCGTCGATATCTAGCTTGTCTTTTTCTGATTGTGGCAAATCTTTGAGCGTTTGCCAGATTTGATATTCAATCGCCAATTGGTTATCTGGCGTTGTATCTGACCAAAGCAGTTGGCTAAGTTCTAAATAATTGTTCCAGGATTTTGCTTGTTTAGCTTCGCGTATTTCATCCTGTAATACTTGGCTAGCTGTTTTTTTTGCCGGACCAGTTTCCGTGCGCGGAGACTCAAGAATTGACTTTTGTTGGGTAACAGGCGTCGAGCTACAGGATGTTAAAAGGTTAGCGGTGGTTCCAAGTAATAAAAGCGTGATAAAAAGTTTGCCGAGGAATCTAGTCATGGCAATTAAGCGCTTTAGAAAGGTGGGAAGTGATAAAATCCGCTGAAACATGTGGTTAAGATGACCGTTTAAAATGATGCAAAAAATGAATGAAGTCATTATACATAAAAGCAAATCAGAAGTGCGATAGGGAAAAGCGTTAAATGAGCGGAAAATTATTTATTGTTGCAACACCTATAGGAAACTTGAAGGATATTACCCTTAGAGCGCTGGAAATATTGGAGACAGTCGATTGGATTGCTTGTGAAGATACGCGACATTCCAGAAGGTTGTTACAGCATTTTGGTATAAATAAACCCTTAGTTAGTTTGCATGATCACAATGAGCAGCATAAAAAACTGGAGTTGATTGCAAAGTTGCAAGCTGGAGAAAAAGGCGCGTTGATTTCCGATGCGGGTACACCTTTGATTAGTGATCCCGGGTATCATTTGGTTTCATACCTACGAGAAAATGACGTTGCAGTAGAACCCGTTCCTGGGCCATCCGCATTAGTGACAGCTCTGAGTGCGGCAGGCATGCCAACGGATCGTTTTACATTTGAAGGCTTTTTACCAGCCAAAGAACAAAAGCGTTTGAATGCTTTGCAAATACTACAAAATGAAACAAGAACCATGATTTTTTATGAGTCGCCTCATCGATTGATGGATTCTTTGAGTTCTATGGCATCTATATTCGGTGTAGAAAGAAAGGTTACTGTTGCTAAAGAGCTGACTAAGCAGTTTGAACGCTTTGTTTCTGGCAATTTTGAGGAAGTTGTTGAGCAGTTTGAAATGAATTCTGATTGGGTGCGTGGTGAGTTTGTCGTAATCGTTTCTGGCGATAGCGGGGTAGTTTCTGAGCAAGAAGATTATGATGGGCTTGTTAAAATTTTGTTGTCACAGAATCTTCCTGTAAAGCAAATATCTGAAATTGTTGGGGAATTTTATTCTGTGCCCAAAAAGGCTGTTTATCAACGGGTTTTGTCATTGAAATAATAGTGTCATTGAACTATTGTATTATCTCTTGTCTTATTTAAGGGTTGAATGGCTTGTGCATAGTGCGCCAACATTAAGAATAAAACCAGTTAAGATTTTTGATAAAATGCCAAAATAAGACATGAAAAAAAATAAAAAAAATGACAGACTGCTTGGGTTATAAGAATTAAATGTGTGGAATTGTTGGCGGAGTCGCCGAAAGAAATGTTGTTCCTATCCTTTTAGAAGGGCTTAGACGCCTCGAATATAGAGGGTATGATTCATCTGGTATTGCATTGTTAAATGCTTCCGACTCGGTAGGTTGTCAAATTCAACGCCTTAGAGCTGTTGGGAAAATTAAAGAACTCGATTCTAAAATCCAACAAAGTGCCTTGTTTGATGGTCAAGTTGGTATTGCTCACACTCGTTGGGCAACTCATGGTATCCCTTCCGAAAATAACGCACACCCTCATGTTTGTAATAATGAAGTTGCTGTTGTTCATAATGGCATTATTGAAAATTACCATTTATTAAAAGACGTCCAGTTGGCAGAGGGTTACCGCTTTACCTCTGAAACAGATACTGAAGTGGTTGCTCATGCAGTGCATCATGAGCTCAAAACCTCTCATTCTTTATTGATAGCAGTTCAGCAGGCGATTACACATTTTGAAGGCGCTTATGCGTTGGGTGTGATCAGTCCTGAGTTCCCTGATACGCTTATAGCGGCAAGAAAAGGCAGTCCTTTGGTGATCGGTGTGGGGATAGGTGAGTTTTTTATTGCCTCGGATGTTTCCGCTTTGTTGCCTGTTACTCAGAACTTCATGTTTCTTGAGGATGGCGATGTCGCAGAGTTAACTCGACATGGCGTGAAGATTTTTAATCAAGATGGTCAGGTGGTTGAGAGAGAGGTGAAGCAGTCATCTTTGAATATGCATTCAGTTGAGCTGGGTGAGCATCGTCACTATATGCATAAAGAGATTTTTGAGCAGCCACAGGCGGTTATCGATACGCTTGAAGGGCGTATTTCGCAAGAGCATGTTTTGCCTTCTGCTTTTGGTTATCAAGCCGAATCTACTTTTAAATCGATTAAACAAGTTCAAGTTATTGCTTGTGGCACCAGTTATCACGCAGGAATGGTGTCAAAGTATTGGTTTGAAGATATTATTGGCTTGCCTTGTTCCGTTGAGGTGGCAAGTGAATATCGTTACCGAAATCCGGTGGTTCAAGAAAATACATTGTTTGTCACGATTAGTCAGTCCGGTGAAACGGCTGATACCTTAGCCGCACTTCAGCAAATTAAGCGATTTGCCAAAGAAAAGAATGTTTCAACGCTCACCATTTGTAATGTTCCTGAATCTAGTCTAACGCGTGAATCTGATTTAACGTTCCTAACACATGCCGGTCCAGAGATTGGTGTGGCTTCTACCAAAGCGTTTACCACTCAGTTGGTTGCACTCTCATTGCTGGTTACTGTTATTGGTAAGGTTCAACAGCGAATTTCAGAGGAGCGAGAAACAATTATTGTTAAAGGTCTGCAAAAACTTCCAGGTCTAATTAGCAATGCGCTTGCACATGAAGAAAGAATCACTGAGATTGCAAAAACCTTTGCTGATAAAGAGAATGCCTTGTTTTTGGGGCGAGGAACCATGTACCCGATCGCTATGGAAGGTGCTCTTAAATTAAAAGAGATTAGCTATATTCATGCCGAGGCTTACCCCGCAGGAGAGCTTAAGCATGGTCCACTTGCCTTGATTGATGAAAATATTCCGGTTATTGCTATTGCGCCTCATGATGATTTGCTGGAAAAGCTCAAGTCAAACTTACAGGAAGTGAAAGCACGTGGTGGGCAAATGATCATCTTTGAAGATGAGCAATCTAATATAGGCTCTGAAGATCAATTGATGGTTGTAAAGTCGACAAAAAATGTTGGGCGTATTACTGCGCCAATTACCTTTAATATCCCATTGCAGTTGTTGGCTTATCATGTAGCCTTGATTAAGGGGACTGATGTGGATCAGCCTAGGAATTTAGCAAAATCAGTGACAGTTGAATAAATGAGTATGAAAGTAAAAACGGTAGAGGGAAAAGAGTTTTCTTCGGTTCAAGGTGTGGCTTTATTGGATTCAGCAATAAATGCAGGGTTGATTTTTGAGTATAGTTGTAAGAATGGGCAGTGTGGCGTCTGCAAAACAGCACTATTGGAAGGAGAGGTTAAGGAGTTAAAGCCGCAGCTTTCCCTTACTCAACAGGACTGTGAGAAAGGAATGGTTTTGAGTTGCTGTTGTGAGCCTGTTTCAGATGTGTTGATTGATGCTGAAGATTTGAGTGCGTTACACGGAATAGAAGTTAAAACCCTTCCCGCAAGAATTAATGCTATTGAGCAAAAGTCTGCGGGTATAGTGAAAGTTAAGTTGAGGCTACCACCTTCAGCAGATTTTCAATTTTTAGAAGGGCAGTATATTGATGTAATTGGTCCAAATGGTGTTCAGAGAAGTTATTCTGTTGCAAGTACGTCAGCGAATAAGGAGATCGCACTTTTAATTAAAAAAGTTGAAGGTGGGGTTTTGAGTGAGTATTGGTTTGAGGTTGCTAAAGAAAACGATTTGGTTCGCATAGAGGGGCCAAAAGGGACGTTTTTTGTAAGGGATGTAAATAAGCCGCTATTGTTTTTGGGGACAGGTACAGGGATTGCCCCAATTATTTCGATGTTGAAACGCTTGAATGAAGATAAAAGTTTTGTGCAAAAATTTCCGATATATGTGTTTTGGGGTAATAGGCATGTAGAAGATTTTGTTTGGAAACCTGTGTTGAAAAAGCTTAATGTTGAATTTTATCAAGTTTTATCTCGTTCTGATGAGGTTTGGGATAAATCGGTAGGTTATGTTCAAGATGTGGCTTTAGGTACAGTGCCTAGTATAAAAGAATTTCATGTGTATGCTTGTGGGTCAAACCAGATGATTCAGAATGCTAGGGAGCTGTTTTGTGGTGCAGGGTTGTTGGAAAAGAACTTTTTTTCGGATGCATTTGTACAAAGTTATTAATTTTTAAGAAAGTATGGGATGAATTGAATGAAAGCAGTGATTTTGGCCGGTGGGTTAGGAACCCGCTTGAGTGAAGAGACAAGTGTACGACCTAAGCCTATGGTGGAAATCGGCGGAAAGCCTATTTTGTGGCATATTATGAAGATGTACTCATCACATGGGATTAATGACTTTGTAATTTGCTGTGGATATAAGGGGTATGTAATTAAGGAGTATTTTGCGAACTATTTTTTACATCAGTCTGATGTGACATTTTGTATGAAAGAAAATCGAATGGATGTTCATGAAAAGCGCGCAGAGCCTTGGACTGTAACCCTTGTTGATACGGGGGATAGTTCCATGACAGGTGGAAGGCTTGGAAGAGTGGCAGATTATATTAAAGATGATGAAGCTTTTTGTTTTACATACGGCGATGGTGTTTCTGACGTAAATATTTCAGCATTGGTTGAATTTCATAAATCTCACGGAAAACAAGCTACGTTAACGGCGACTTACCCTCCTGGGCGTTTTGGGGCGTTAGATATTCAAAATCACCAAATTAAACAGTTTAAAGAGAAGCCTAAAGGTGATGGTGCAATGATTAATGGTGGTTTTTTTGTGCTTACCCCAAAGGTGTTGGAGCGAATCACGGGTGATGATTGTGTGTGGGAGCAAAAACCCTTAATGAGTCTTGCTGAGGAAGGAGAGTTGATGGCGTTTGAGCATGAAGGTTTTTGGCAGCCAATGGATACTCTTCGTGACAAAACTTATTTAGAAGAGCTTTGGGATTCCAAACAAGCACCTTGGAAAAGTTGGGAAGACTAGAGCCATGGTTGATCAGAGTTTTTGGCAAGGGAAAAAAGTATTTCTAACCGGTCATACTGGCTTTAAGGGGAGTTGGATGTCCCTTTGGTTGGCTGAGATGGGAGCGATAGTAAAAGGTTATGCATTGAGCCCGCCAACTAGTCCCAGTTTATTTCAAGAAGCCAAGATCTCCGGAAAAATAGATTCGCAGATTGGAGATATTAGAGATTTTGATGCACTCAAAGCAAGTATGTACGGTTTTAATCCCGATATCCTCATTCATATGGCTGCTCAACCCCTTGTAAGGTTGTCTTATAAAGAGCCTCTCGAGACCTATGATGTCAATGTTATGGGAACGGCTAAGGTACTTGAGGCAGCAAGAAGTTGTGAAAATCTTAAAGCAATAGTTAGTGTTACCACCGATAAGTGTTATGAAAACAAAGAGTGGGTTTGGGGGTATCGTGAGGATGAGCCAATGGGAGGGTTTGATCCATATAGTAGCTCAAAAGGTTGTGCAGAGCTTGTTACTTCAGCATATCGACGTTCGTTTTTGCAGTCTGAAAATGTAGGGCTAGCTTCGGCTCGGGCAGGTAATGTTATTGGGGGTGGTGATTGGGCAGAAGATAGATTGATTCCTGATATTCTACGTGCCTTTGAGAAAAATAATGCTGTAGTTGTTCGTAACCCTAAATCAACGCGTCCATGGCAGCATGTTCTTGAGCCATTGTCAGGGTATTTGGTACTGGCTCAAAACCTTTATCAAAATCCAGATAAGTATGCTGAAGGCTGGAATTTTGGTCCTAATGAGGAAGATGCAAAACCTGTTGATTGGATTTTAGACAAAATATCAGCGCTTTGGCCTGACTCTGAATGGAAGTTAGATGAAGGTGATCACCCGCATGAAGCAGGTTATTTAAAGCTGGATATTTCAAAAGCCAAGTCTTACCTGTATTGGCAACCTACTTGGCGTCTGGAGCAAACTTTAGAGCGGATTGTTAGATGGCACAAAGCATGGTTAAGTGAAGAAGATATGCAGCATGTGTGTTTAGAAGAAATTAATGATTACATGAGAGATATGAATAATGCAAACCACTGAATCAATTAGAAGCGAAATTTCTGAGTTAGTAAAGAAATATGCTGAACTACAGTACGCTGAAAAACCATTTGAGCCAGGAAAGTCGGTTGTGCCGCCCTCAGGAAAAGTCATTGGTGAACTGGAGCTTCAATATATGGTTGAAGCATCGTTAGATGGTTGGTTGACTACAGGGCGTTTTAACGAACAATTTGAAAAAGAATTGGCAGAATTTATTGGGGTGAACCACCTTATTACGGTTAACTCAGGTTCTTCAGCAAATTTGGTTGCCTTTGCAGCATTAACATCACCTAAATTAGGTAATAGGGCTGTTAAGAAAGGGGATGAGGTTATCGGGGTTGCTGCAGGATTTCCAACAACTGTTAACCCCATAGTTCAATTCGGTGCTATTCCTGTTTTTGTGGATGTAGATATTAAAACTCATAATGTGAATGCGGACTTGATTGAGGCTGCCATTACACCTAAAACCAAAGCAATTATGTTGGCTCATACTCTTGGTAACCCATTTGATATAGCCAAAGTAAAAGCAATATGTGAAAAGCATAATTTATGGCTGGTTGAAGATTGTTGTGATGCATTGGGTGCAAAGTATGATGGTCAGCATGTCGGGACATTTGGTGATATTGCAACTTGTAGTTTCTATCCTGCCCACCATATAACAATGGGTGAGGGAGGGGCGGTTTTTACTAAAAATCCACAGTTGATTGCGATTGCTGAATCATTTAGGGATTGGGGTAGAGACTGTTATTGCAAGCCTGGATGTGATAACACCTGCGGTACTAGATTTAATATGCAGCTAGGGGATCTTCCGCAGGGGTATGATCATAAATATACCTACTCTCACCTAGGCTATAACTTAAAAATTTCAGATATGCAAGCCGCTTGTGGATTAGCTCAGTTAAAGCGATTGCCTGAATTTATAGAAAAGCGCAATACTAATTTTGATTATCTGAAAAAGCGCTTAGCTTCTGTAACTGATTTTATCGAGCTAACAGAGCCAACAGAGGGGTCTAATCCTTCATGGTTTGGTTTTCCAGTTACGGTTAAAGAGTCAACGGGAATTAATCGCGTTGACTTAACAAAATATCTGGATCAACAGAAAATTGGAACAAGATTGTTGTTTGCTGGAAATTTAATTCGACAGCCATACTTTAAAGATATTGAGTATAGGGTCGTTGGAGATTTGACTAATACAGATGAAACGATGAATCAAACACTTTGGCTTGGTATTTATCCGGGTTTAGGAAAAGAGCAGCTGGATTATATAGCTGAAAAACTAGAAGAGTTTTTTGGTGTGAATTTCTAATTGAGCAATAGTTGGAATTATGCATATTATTTTTGATTTGGATGGGACTCTGATTGATAGCAGGCAGGGGATTTTAAATACGTTGGATGTTGTAAGTCAAAAGGTTATAGGATCAAAATTTCAGTGCAATGTGTCTCAAATAGGCCCTCCTATTGCGGAAATGCTGAAGTTGTTTTTTCCAGATGTTTCAGGTAAGGATATGAATCTTGCTCTTACTGAGTTTAGAGGACACTACGATAGTCAAGGTTGGTCAGAATATAAGCTATATGATGATATAAAGTCTGTTTTAAATAAATTGAAAAAGAAAGGCTATAAACTTTCGGTTGCAACTAATAAGCCGAAAATTCCAACCTGTAAAATTTTGAAAGACGCTGGGATCGAAAAAATGTTTGAAAATATTTTATGTTTTGATGCTGACAAGTATTTATCAAAGTCTTCTATGGTGACTGAAATTATTTGTGCTGGTAGAGATTCATATGTCATGGTGGGAGACTCGTATGATGACGGTAAGGCTGCTAAGGAAAATGGAATTAAATTTGTTTATTGTAGTTATGGTTTTGGTCTGGCAGAAGATTATGCCGCGAGAATTCAAAGCTTTAGCGAGCTGTTAGAGGTGGTGTAAATGAAGAAAGATTCAGTAATTTTTGACTGTACGATTAGGGAAGCTGGCTACCAGACAGGGTGGCATTTTGATAAGAAATTTGTTATTGAATGGTACCAGTTACTTTTGGCTTCGAAAATAGATTATATGGAATTAGGTTTCTTTCATGATCAGAAGCATGATCCGGGTCGAGGGATTTATCGATATTGTTCTCAAAGAAACCAGGAAATTAAGGATGTTCTTGAGCGGATAAAAAGTAGAACTAAGCTGTCATCTATGCTTGACTTGCAAAGACCACTTTCAGAAATCCTGCCACAGGAAGACACAATTATCGATACAATAAGGATAATTAATAGGTCACACGAAAATGATTTTAACGCATTAGCTAAAAAAGTTGAGGAGCTTAGTAATAAAGGTTACGAAGTTTGCATTAATTATACGAGTTCTGGCTATAACACAAGAGAAATGAATAGAGATTTTCTACAATTTTCGAAGGATTCTGGTGTTTCAGCTGTCTATTTTGCAGACACAGAAAGTGTGTTTACTGAAGATTATGTAAAAGAGCTAATTGAAGAGTGTGATGCTCTTGATGTGACAAATTATGGATTGCATTTTCATGATAAGAGAGGTTTAGCAAAAGACCTGATGACAATGTCATATGAGATGGGGTGCAGAAAATTCGATTCAACATTACTTGGATTCGGTGGGAAGTGGCATGATTGGAACTTAACATCAGAATTTATATTTGAGTTTTTTGAAATAAAACCTGATCCTGTTGAGTTTAATAATAGAAGAAGAGACTTGGTTCAGCAAATTATTAAATACAAACAATATGATACAACAGTTATTGAAGACTAATTTTTATGAATGTTTTGATAACCGGTGGTAATGGTGGGATAGGTTCTGCTATTAAAGAAGTTTTTTTAGATAATCAAGCTAACATATTTTCTCCTAGTAGCAAGGAAGTTGATCTTGTTTCCGAAGATTCTATTTACCGTTACCTTGAAAAATTGCCCGAGATTGATGTTTTTATACATTGTGCAGGGATAAATGAACCTGTTCCGTTTTTAAGTTTAGTAAAAGATTCTCTCAATGATACTTTGTCTGTAAATGTTCTTTCTGCCGTCGAAATTTCTCAGTATATGCTTACAAAAATGAAAAAAAGAAAGTTTGGAAGAATGGTTTACGTTTCATCGCTTTGGTCAACTCTTGGCAGAGAAGGTAGATCCTCTTATTCTATGAGTAAAGCAGCCTTGGACGCACTGATGAGAAATATTGCTGTCGAATTTGGTAAATACGATATTTTAATTAATTCTGTTGTCCCAGGATTTGTAGATACTCCCTTGACTAGGAAAAACTTGAGTCAAGAACGTATTAATGAAATTACAAATAATACGCCAATTAATAAACTTGTTTCAGCTGAAGAAATTGCTCAGATAACTTATTTTTTGTGCAGAAAGGAAAATCAGTCAATTACAGGACAGTCTATTTTTGTTGATGGTGGATATTCTATTTTAGGTTAAAAAGGTGTTTGAAGAATGAATACAATTGCGATTAATTCGGGCGAAAAGAATTATGAAGTTACAGTTTTAAATCAGAAAAGTTTACAAAGTGAATTTGATGGGATCGCTAATAAATATAGAAAATTGGTAATTTTAGTTGATGCCAATATTAAGGCTTTATATCCTGATATTGTAGATTATGAAAAATATGATTATCTGGTGCTGGATGCGACTGAAGAACAAAAAAGTTTTCACAACTTAGATTTGGTATTTGATTTTTATCAAAAAATTGGTATGCAGAAAAAAGATGTTGTAATAGCACTAGGCGGTGGAATTATTCAGGATATAGTTTCCTTAACAACAAAAATTTATTGGAGAGGCATTGATCACTATCTTGTTCCGACAACTTTGTTATCTATGGCAGATAGTTCAATAGGAGCTAAATGTGGTATTAATTATAGAGACAAAAAGAACCAGATAGCAGTTTTTTATTCACCTTCTGGTGTTATTCAAAATCTGGAGTTTTTGAACACACTCAAAGATGAAGATATTGTTTCTGGTGTTGGAGAGATTGTTAAGCTTTTAATTACTAGTAGTGAAGAAGATTTTATTTTTCTTGAAAATAACATTCTTGATGCTTTAAAAGATCGGTCAAGATTTGCAGAACTTATCATTAGAAGTTTGTTATCGAAGAAAGCTGTTATTGAAGAAGATGAGTATGAATCAGACTTAAGACGTGTGTTGAACTATGGACATACTCTAGGGCATGCTGTCGAGTCTTTAAGTAATTATGCAATTCCTCACGGTGTGGCTGTTTTATGGGGTATGGATATCATGAATTATGTTGCCAAACAAAGAGGGTATATGCCGGAAACTTTATATCAAAGAATAAATCACTTGATTGTAAGCATCTACGATATTTCAAAAATAACAGTTGGTGATTATGAAAAATTACTAAATTTAGTGAAAAGTGATAAGAAGGTTGAAGGCAGTAAAATTAATATTGTATACCCAGAAGCTCTTGGCAGATTAGTTATTAAACCAATCGAAATTGACAATAATTTTTTGCAAAATATTAAAGAATATTATGGTGAGTAACTGTCTTGTACATCGGAGTTGATTTAGGTGTTAGCTTCATTAAATTTGCTTTATTTGATGAAGACACAATTTTAAGTGTAAAGCGAGTTCCAGCACCAACTTCTAAGCATCAAGTAGGTTATTTGCATGAAACGGATGCAGAGCTTTTTTTTGAATTAGTTAAGTCAAATTTAGATGATTTTGCAAGCCGTTATGAATCCATAAAAGGAATTCTGTTTTCTACTCAAATGCATGGGGTTGTTTTGTTTAATAAGCAGAACCGTATAGCTTCAAGTTATATAAGTTGGAAAGATCGACGAAGTGAACATTTTTATGTTGGTGGTGGCAGTGCGTTAGAGCATTTGTCTAAAATAATCCCCTTAACTTCACTAAAGAAAACGGGAATGCCTCTTCGTTCGGGTTTGCCCTCAGTTAATTTGTTTGTAATAAATCGACAGGACAGTGAACTGGCCAAAAATAAGACTTTTGGAACCATTGCTGATTATGTTGTATGCAAATTGACTGAATCAGATATGGCAACAAGTTTAAGTAATGCGGCTGGGACAGGCTTATTTAACCTTGAAATAAATGATTGGAATTATGAATTAATAGAATTGCTTGGCCTTGAATTTGACTTGCCAGACGTAATGTATGGGCTGAATCAGCCTATTGGTCAGTATAAGGGGGTTGATGTTTTTTCTCCGATAGGGGATCAACAAGCTGCCCTTTATGGATTAGAGCAAAACCTGGATAGAAAAGCTGTTAGCAATATAGCGACAGGAAGTCAGGCTACAGTAGTGAGTTCCAAATTAATCATGAGTAGTGGTTTTCAGACCCGACCATTTATTGATGACTCATATCTATTTACAATCCCATTTATACCCGCAGGAAGAGTGCTAAACTCTCTAGTTGTGTTTTTTCAGAGTATTTCAAATGAGCTTTTCCAAGAAAATTTTTCATATGATCAAATTTGGAATTATTTTTCAAAATATATCAATTCCATTGAAGAAAACTCAAGCTTAGATTCTGAAAAGGAATTTTTGAAAGTAGATACAGACTTGATAGGCAGTTTCAGCTCTGATGGGGGTAGCATCAAAAATATTACAGAGAATAATTTTCATTTGAACGCTCTGGTGAAAGCCTTTTTATTTGATATCGTTGAAAATCACATCAAAGCGATTGAACAGCTAAAAGAAACTGGTGTCATAGAATCAATTTTACTGTCAGGTGGAATACCTTCAAAGCTGAATTTAATAGTTCGCATGTTTCAATTAAATCAGGATTTGCCAGTTTATTTACCAGAAGTCAAAGAGGATGCGTTAAACGGGTTAAGGTTGCTGGTAAAAAATAAAGTAAGAAGTTGGTAAATTAAATTTTTAGATTATTCAGTGTTATTGCTGTGAGGATTACTAAATGCGATTAAGCGATTATGTAGCGGATTTTTTTGTAAAGAAGGGGTGTGAGCATGTATTCATGGTTACCGGTGGTGGAGCCATGCATTTGAATGATTCACTTGGGAAATCCGATTTGACGTGTGTTTTTAATCACCATGAACAAGCATGTGCAATTGCTGCTGAAGGATATTATAGAGTTTCTAATAAAGTTCCATTAGTAAATGTTACTTCTGGGCCTGGTGGAACAAATGCTATTACGGGTGTTTATGGGGCATGGGTTGACTCAGCTTCAATGATTGTCATCTCTGGTCAGGTGAAACGTGAAACAATGGTGGGATATTATCCTGATTTGAATTTAAGACAACTTGGTGACCAAGAGTTAGATATTATTCCGCTTGTTGATAGCATAACGAAGTATGCCGTTACCGTATGGGATAAAAATCAAATTAGATATGTTTTAGAAAAAGCTTGGTTTGAGGTAACAAATGGAAGGCCTGGACCAGTTTGGATAGATATTCCTCTCGATATTCAAGGTGCTCAAATCGACCCTGAAACCTTAGTGGGATTTGAGGTTGTGCAGCATAAAAATGCTCAAACTAAACAGAGATTAGTAACACAGGCAAAAGAAGTTTTTTCAAAAATTAAAAACTCAAAAAGACCATTATTATATTTGGGTACAGGTGTACATATCTCAGGGCAAAAAGAAAATGTTTTGAACTTCAGTCGCAAACACAATATACCTGTTGTTACCGCATGGAATAATAATGATTTAGTACCGGATTCTCACCCTTGCTATGTCGGAAGGCCGGGTACTGTAGGTGATAGAGCAGGAAATTTCGCAGTACAGGCAAGTGACTGCTTAGTTGTTCTAGGGTCTAGATTAAATATTCGGCAAATTAGTTATAACTGGGAAAATTTTGCTCCGAATGCACATGTTATTATGGTCGATATAGATTCAAATGAACTATTTAAGCCTACATTAAATGTAGATTTCCCGATTAATGCAGATTTGAAAAATTTTATGGCATGTTTACCCGGTGGAGAACAGCCCATAGGTAATGAAGAGTGGTTGAATTGGTGTATTGAAAGAAGGGATAAATACAAAATGGCAAATGAAGAGCACTTGCCAGAAAAATCGAATGCAGTTAACCCATATCGCTTCATGCATGAGTTATCAAAATATCTTTCTGAAGATCAAATAACAATAACAGGTGATGGAACTGCTTGTGTTGCAAGTTTCCAAGCTATGCAGGTGAAAGAGAATCAAAGATTGTTCACCAATTCAGGATGCGCATCAATGGGGTACGATGTGCCTGCATCAATTGGAGCATACTATGCTTCAAACCGCACGGTAAATTGCCTTGCAGGTGATGGGAGTATTATGATGAACATCCAAGAGTTGGCGACTATAGCTGGAAACAAAATACCAATAAAGATCTTTGTTTTAAATAACAATGGATACCATTCAATTAGGCAGACACAAAATAATTATTTTCCCTCTGGGAAAATGGGATTTCAGCCAGATAATGGCGTTAAACTACCGGACTTTGAGAAAATTGCGTATGGTTATTCTTTACCCTATTTTGCAGTCAAAGAGCTGGGAGCTGTTGAGCAGGTTTACAAAGAAATTCAAAGGTGTGAAGGCCCTGTGCTATGTGAGGTCTTTCTCGATGTTGAACAAGAGTTTATGCCGAAGCTTTCTTCGAGAAAACTAGAGGATGGAACAATGGTGTCTGCTACATTAGAGGATATGTATCCATTTTTGCCGGAAGATGAAATGCTAAAGAATAGAGTCTAATAAAAAAATGTCGAGTTTACTGATAATTGGGGGTACGGGTTTTTTCGGTAAATCCATTTTGGATGGATTTAATAGGGGGTTGCTCGGCAAGTGGAATATACAGAAAATTATTGTAATGGCCAGAAATCCGGGAAAGCTTAAGAGCGAAGCTCCTGAATTATTGTCAGACAAAGTTGAACTGTTTTCGGCAGATATAGCTAAAGTTGATTCCCTGCCAGATGCGGACTATGTTATTCATGCTGCGGCGTCGACAGATGCCTCAAAATATCTTTCACAAGGTGAAGAAGAAAGAAAGAATATCATTTCAGCAGCACTTAATTATTGTAGGTTAGCACCGATTTTCCATAAAAACAGCAAAATAGTTTTTTGCAGCTCAGGTGCAGTTTATGGTCAGCAACCTTCTGGTGTAGGTTTTTTGGAAGAGAATATGGACTTTGGTGATGCAGAAAACCTGGCAGAAAACAAAAAAGCCTACGCTTACGCGAAGAGGGATTCAGAGAAAGCTTTTCAATCTTTAGCAGTTGATAACAATATGAATGTAAGTGTAGCTAGGTGTTTTGCTTTTGTGGGCAAATACCTTCCAAGAGATCAACATTTCGCAATCGGAAATTTTATTGCTGATACTTTGAAAGGCCAGTCTATTCAAGTCAAAGCACCCCACTTAGTATATCGTAGCTATATGTATTCAGATGATTTGGTTGAATGGCTAATGACATTGTGTGGAAGTGGGAATCAAAACTGTCCAATTTACAATGTTGGTTCTGATATTTCTATAGAATTAAGAGATTTAGCAAACTTACTTGCTGATATATCAGGAAGAGAACATATCAGTTATGTGAAAACATCTGACTATATAGATAGATATGTCCCATCTGTTGATTTAGCTAAGCATTCTCTTGGTGTTTCGTTGAGGACTGACCTAAGAACTGCGTTGAGTCAAATTCTAAAAAATGAAATATTATAGGGTGTGACTTATGTTGGATGAGCAAAGCAAAAGCAAGACATTTCTCATCACTGGGGGGGCAGGCTTTATTGGTTCTGCAGTTGTTCGACATTTAATTGAGCAGACTTCAAATATAGTTATTAATGTTGATAAACTAACCTATGCGGGTAATTTGGCATCACTTGAACCCATAAGCTCAAATGATCGTTATTTTTTTGAAAAAGTAGATATTTGTGATGCTAGTGAGATAAAGCGCATTCTGTCTGATTATCAGCCGGATATTATTATGCACCTTGCGGCAGAGTCACACGTTGATCGTTCTATTGATGGTCCTGGTGAATTTATACAAACCAATGTGGTTGGGACATATACCTTGTTGGAGCAGGCGCGTTATTATTTCAATCAACTTTCGGAGCACCGGCAAAAAGCTTTTAGGTTTCATCATGTATCAACAGATGAAGTATATGGGGATCTTCCTCATCCTGAAGATGTTGATGGAGAGCTGTTACCACTTTTTACCGAAAGCTCTGCTTATGCACCCAGTTCACCATATAGTGCTAGTAAAGCTAGTTCAGACCACCTAGTTAGAGCTTGGTTTCGAACTTATGGGTTACCTACATTGGTTACCAATTGTTCAAACAATTATGGACCTTTTCATTTTCCTGAAAAATTAATTCCGTTGATGATTCTTAATGCTCTTCAGGGAAAAGCATTGCCAGTATATGGTAATGGTAATCAGATTCGAGACTGGCTCTATGTTGAAGATCATGCTCAAGCGTTGGTTTTAGTGGCTACATCGGGCAAAGTTGGCGAAACTTATAATATTGGCGGCAATAATGAAAAACAAAATATAGAAGTGGTAAATGCCATTTGTGATATTTTGGAAGAGTTGGCTCCGGAAATTCCGTTTTCGAAAGCCTCTGGGAATAAGGGAGGATACAGGTCTCTTATAACGACAGTAGCAGATAGACCAGGACACGATATGCGTTATGCAATAGATGCTAGCAAGATTGCTAGAGAGCTAGGGTGGCAACCTAAAGAAACCTTTGAAAGTGGGCTGAAAAAAACGATATGTTGGTATCTAAATAATCAGTCGTGGTGTAACAAGGTCCTGGGCAGTGGTAATCTAGGGGAACGCCTAGGAAAGAAAGTATGAAAGGCATTATTTTAGCAGGCGGGTCTGGAACAAGGCTTTATCCTATAACCAGAGGTGTGTCTAAGCAATTACTACCTATTTACGATAAACCAATGATTTATTATCCATTGTCGGTGCTAATGTTGGCAGGCATTCAAGATGTCCTGATTATTACAACGCCAGAAGATCATGAGAGTTTTGTTAGAGTGCTGGGAGGTGGTAGTGATTTTGGTGTTAATCTGAATTATGCAATTCAACCTAAACCTGAAGGACTGGCTCAAGCTTTTACCATTGGTGAAGAATTTATTGGCAATGATAGTGTTTGTCTAATTTTGGGTGATAATATTTTTTGGGGGCAAGGATTTACCTCGGTTTTGAAAAAAGCTGTTGCTCGAGATAGTGGGGCGACGGTATTTGGCTATCAAGTAAATGACCCTGAAAGATTTGGGGTGGTAGCATTTGATAAAGACTATAAAGCAACAAGTATTGAAGAAAAGCCTGAATCACCGAAATCCAATTATGCCGTTACGGGATTGTATTTTTATGATAATGATGTGGTAGAAATTGCCAAAGACGTTAAGCCCTCTCCTAGAGGAGAGCTTGAGATTACATCAATTAATCAGAGGTATCTTGGAGACGGGAAACTTAATGTAGAACTACTTGGTAGAGGGTTTGCATGGTTGGATACAGGGACGCATGAAAGCTTGTTAGAAGCGGCTCTTTTTGTTGAGACAATCGAAAAACGACAAGGCTACAAAATTGCATGCCTTGAAGAAATAGCTTGGCGAAATGGATGGCTCACAGAAGAAAAATTGATGCAGACAGCAAGATCTCTGTCAAAAAACGGATATGGTCGTTATTTAGAAAAGTTAATTTTCTAATTTTGTCAATCATAGAGCCTATTGCTATGTATGATAGACATTTAGTGGGTATGTTTTTGTTTTCTATGTTTTATAGTTTTGTGTATTTCTAAGGTGGATTTGTGGGTTTTCAAAAATTGAAGTTGGGGTTTATTGGTGGAGGAATTAATTCTGCCGTAGGGGAAGTTCACAAGATTGCGGCTCAAATGGATGGGCGTTTTGAGTTGGTTGCGGGGTGTTTTAGCCAAGACTCCAATATAAATAATGAAACGGCTGAGCAGTGGGGTGTTTGTAAAACCAGAATTTATTCCAATTGGTGTGAGCTGCTTAACAGCGAGTGTGGAAAAATAGATGCAGTTGTTATACTTACGCCAACTCCTCTCCATAAAGATGCAATAGATACAGCATTGGATATGAATATTCCTGTTATTTGCGAAAAAGCATTGGTAAGCAGCTCACATGAAGCTAGTCAAATAGTTCAAAAAGTGAATGACACACAAGGCTTTTTGGCGGTTACCTACAATTACACTGGCTACCCAATGATACGGGAATTGAAAGAAATGCTGAAAAATGGAACCATTGGGAAAATAGAGCAGGTTCATATTGAGATGCCTCAGGAAGGTTTTTTGAGGGTGGGCAAAAATGGTGAGCCGATCACTCACCAAGGGTGGAGAATGAAAGATGGAAGTATTCCTACATTGTCTCTAGACTTGGGAGTGCATTTACATCATTTAGTAGATTTCTTAACCTCAGAAAAACCTGTAGAAGTGGTTTCAAGAACGAATCATTATGGAACACACCATCAAGTTGTTGATAACACTGTGTGTATAATCAATTACACAAATAATCTTTTATGCAATATGTGGTTTAGTAAATCCGCATTAGGATGCAGAAATGGACTGAAAATCAGGATGTTTGGTGATTGTGGATCATTAGAGTGGGTTCAGTTAAACCCCGAAAATTTGATTTTAAACGATAACAAAGGTCAGACGGTGATAATTGACAGGTCTTCTGCTCAAGTAAATGTAGCAGATCTGAAGAAATATAACCGATTTAAACCTGGTCATCCCTCAGGTTTTATAGAAGCTTTTGCAAACTATTATTATGACGTTGCAGATGCTATAACGAGCTATAGAGGGAAAAGAGACCCAAAGTCAGAATATGTGTTTGGTGCGGACTTAGCATACGAGGGGCTCAAATTTTTAGAGGCAGTTGAAATCTCGGCAAAGAGTAGAACTTGGTCCAAGGTTGTTTTTTAAGCTATACAACAAAGAGTTGTTGGTTCATGAAGAAAAGGTAAAATGCGGTGAAATTCTCAGTAATAATTCCAGTGTATAACGGGGCTGGGCACATTGAAGCTTGTGTTCAAAGTATTTACTTTCAACAGAGAAAAGACTGTTTTCAAGTAGAGATTCTCGTTGTCGATGACTGTTCCACCGATTCTACTCAAGATGTCTTAAGTGAATTACAAAAGAAATACGACATATCTGCTTTTAAGACGGAAAAAAACGGTGGCCCCGGTGCTGCAAGAAATTTAGGACTATCAAAAGCTACTGGTGATTGGGTGCTTTTCCTAGATTCTGATGACACTATGACAGATAGGGCGTTATCAGATTTATCGGATTTCATTTCGAACTCAGATAGAAAGTTCGATGCGGTTAGTTTTAATTGGAAGTTTGATGAAGGTTCTTCTCAAATCCCAGTTAACAGAGGTGGTCGAACAGACTTAAATAGTGTACAAAAAACTAAGCAAGAAAGGATAAAAGACTTCCTCTCCTTTGGAATGGATGGTTCGGTTATCTATACCTCGATGCAAAGGGAGTTTCTTGAAAAGAATTTAATTAGGTTTAAGGCGGGGTTGCATGAAGATGTCGACTTCATCTTCTTGGTTTATTTTTTTGCTGAGAACATAGGGGTGTTAGACATGCCTCTGTATGTTAAAAACAATCGCAAAGATTCCATAATAAACTCAATTTCAATAGATCACCTTAAAGGGTATTTTAGAGCGTTCAATGATATTTATTCTTTTTTGAAGTCAAATGATTCCTTAACAAAAATAGAAAAGGAAAGTGGCTTCAAAGGGCTGATTGGTTTGGTAGCTACTAGAGTTCGCGATATTTGTAACTACGAGCCTGATGATGTTCATGCTTATGATATGTTGCATTTTTTGTATAAAGAGCACCTTAAAATAATTGAATCTTATTTTGAAGGTGTTGCCAAGCCACATTTAATTACAAAGTATGGCCGAATCTACAAAGCTTTCCTTAAGTTTTCTAGAAATGAAAGTTTTGATAAGGATGGCGTACAAGAACTCAGACGCTTTATGACTGACATAGCTCCTAAAAGCTGGAGTTGCTATGATTTACATAGTTCAATATTTCTTGGTCCGGATGAAGTTAGAGCATGTTGTAAAAGATTTTTTGTAGATAACGAGAAGAAGGGGGATGTGGTTCTTTTAAAGCCACCATCGTACTCCTTTTCTGAGTTTACAGCAGAGAATATTTTGAAGCAGAAAAGGGATTTGTACTTTCGGATAAATAAAGATGAAGCACCTGAATGCTCTGGCTGCCCTTTTTTAGAGTTTAAAGATTGGGGGCATGCGCCGACCTTGGATGTCGAGCACATCTCTTTTGAATATCACTCAGTTTGTAACATGAAATGCTCTTATTGCAGTGATACATACTATGGGGGCAAGAAGGTTCAATATGATATTGAGGGCTTGGTAGATGGTTTAATTTCATCGCAAAAAATGGATGCATGCAATTCTATCGTTTGGGGTGGCGGAGAGCCAACAGCCGATAAGATGTTCCCTACATTATTAAGCAAGATGGCAAATGCTTTTCCAAAAGTTAGGCAGCGGGTAATTACTAATGCGACTCGCCATCTTGAAGTTGTTGCGAATTTAATTGAAAAGGATCAGGTGACGATTACGACAAGTATCGATGCCGGAAGTGAAGCAGTATTTCAGCAAGTCAGAGATAGTAAGAAGTTTCATTTGGTTTTGCAGAATCTTCAGAAGTACGCCCAAAATAAACCTGAAAATATAACCGTCAAATATATTGTGCTTGATGAAAATAACAGTTTTGAAGAAATACAATCATTTGTCAGTTTAGTTCATGAGTATGGTCTTGTAGGATGTAACTTTCACATTAGTTATGACTTCAACAAAGAGAAAGTTGATCAGAAATCAATGTTTGCAGTTGTGGCTTTATATGCACTACTGAAAAAACTAGGGGCTAGGCTGATATTCTTTGATGATTTGCTAAGACATAGGTTGGATAATATGTCGAAGGATCAGTATGTCAGTGTACGAGCTTTTTTAAGTGAGTTGGGGCATGGAGATGCCATTGCAGACTACAATGATTTTCATGAGATAATTATATGGGGGGCGGGTACGCAAACCAAAGAGCTGTTAATGAAGTCATTATTCTTAAAGAATGTTAATGTAGCTTATATAGTTGATGATACGCCTTCAAAAATAGGTACTTCTTTCGGTGGATATCCTGTGTATTCATCTAAAAAAATTCTTGAAGATGATTTGCCAGTTTTAATTTCTGCAGTTCAAGGGTCGCCAAAAATACTCAGCAAGTTCAGCGAAATGCAGTTGGATGAGAAAAGGCTTATCAAAGGTCTGATTCTGTAGTCAGTATTGAAATGATGAAAAAGAAAATATTGGTTTTGGGGGGCGGGCATGCTGATATCCCAATAATTAAACAGGCTCAGAAACGGGGCTATTTTGTAATTACAACTGGAAATAGACCAGGTGACTTGGGTCATCAGTTTTCAGACAAATATATTCAAGCCGATTTCTCGAATCCCGAAGAAATGTTAAAGGTAGCGGAAATGGAAGAGGTAACAGCTCTATGTCCATCTGCAAATGACTTTTCATTTCTTTCTTGCGCTTATGTTTCGAAGAAACTTGAAATAGGAAATTTTGATTCCTTGGAAACAGCAAGAATTATTCATCACAAAGATTTATTTAGGCAGTTTGCTATAAAAAATAAATATAGTGTACCAATTGCGGTTTCAGCAAACACAATTTCAGAAGCTCACTCGAAAGTTTCAGAGTTATCTTTTCCTGTGATCATTAAGCCTGTAGATTTAAGTGGAGGAAAAGGCGTGTCCGTCATTCATGAAATTTCTGAATTGAATGAGGCAATGGAGTTTGCTCTTAGTTCATCACGAGCTCAAAGAGTTGTTATTGAAGAGTTTGTTGAGGGTACTAATCACGGCTTTACGTGTATTATAAAAAACAGAAAGGTTGTTTTTTATTTTTACGATAACGAGCATTACTATATCAATAAATATTTAGTGTCAGGTGCATCTGCACCCGCTGATATTCCTGAACAAACTATTAGTCAACTTATCAATGAGGTAGAAAGACTAGCAGAAGAACTTTGTTTGGTTGATGGATTGGTTCATGTGCAATTCATTTTAAAAGAAGAAAGAGCATATGTTTTAGAAGTGTGTCGACGCCCACCAGGAGACTTGTATGTGGAATTAGTTAAAAAGGCTACGGGTGGGAACTATCCTGATTGGATATTGTCAGGTTATTTAGGTGAAGACTTCAATTCGATATCGTCTATGCCTGTTACGAAGTGTATTACTCGTCATTGCATTATGTCTGATAGACCAGGAAAAATAACGGAAGTAACCATTGATCCAAAGATACAGGATAAAGTTATTGATAGTATGTTTTGGTGGAAGTCTGGCGAAAACATTGCTGATGAAAAGGTCTATAAAGCCGGTATTGTTTTTATTGAATATGACTCTATTGCTGAGATGGAAGAGTTATTGCCAAGGTTGAATAAGCTCATTAGGATTCGTGTTTGTGATTAAGTTTAATGTTCCGCCATTCACAGGAAAAGAACAAGAGTATGTGATAGAGGCAATCAATAGCCAGAAACTATGCGGTGATGGAGAATTTTCTCGACGTTGCCAGGGCTGGTTTGAAGAGAGGTTCAGTTTTAAAAAAACCTTGCTTACACCATCTTGTACCCATGCTTTGGAAATGGCCGCTTTGTTATTGGATGTTGGTCCTGAAGATGAAGTGATTTTGCCAAGCTTTACTTTTGTCAGTACAGCGAATGCATTTGTGCTGCGTGGAGCATCCATTGTGTATGTCGATATTTGTCCTAAGACTATGAATATCAATCCAGAAATGATAGAGGCTGCAATTACTGATAAAACCAAGGCAATTGTTGTTGTACATTATGGCGGGGTTGCATGTGATATGGACCGTATCATGGTTCTGGCTGAAGAAAAGGGTGTATATGTAGTTGAAGATGCTGCTCAAGCTATGATGTGCTCATATAAAGGAAAGTTTTTAGGTGGCATCGGTCACTTGGCGGCATTTAGTTTTCACGAAACAAAAAATTACACTAGCGGTGGAGAAGGCGGCCTTCTTGTCATTAATGATGATCGGTTTATAGAGCGGTCAGAGATTATTCGTGAAAAAGGTACCAATAGAAAACAATTTTTTCGAGGTCAGGTAGATAAATACACCTGGGTTGACATCGGCAGTAGTTATTTGCCCTCTGAACTCCAAGCAGCATTCTTATTAGCTCAGCTAGAGTCTGCTGATGAAATTAATGATAACAGGTTAAACATTTGGAAGGGTTATTACTCTTCGCTCGAAAGACTTCAAGAATCAGGGCTGTTGGAGTTGCCGTTGATTCCAGAAGGTTGTGCGCATAATGCACATCTCTTTTATTTGAAACTTGAAGATATGGAACAGCGTAGTAACTTTATACAGTTTATGGCTTCAAATAATATTACTACCCCCTTTCATTATGTACCTTTGCATAGTTCACCGGCAGGATCTAGGTTTGGCCGTTTTCATGGTGTAGATAGATTTACCACAAGTGAAAGCAATCGGTTGGTCAGGTTGCCAATGTATTTTGGTTTAAGACAAGAAGATTTGGAAACAGTGGTAGATTCTGTAGGTCATTTTTTTAATTCTTAGTGTATTTTTTATGCGTTTATCAATTGTAGCGACTCTTTATTGTTCATCCAGTTATATAGCTGAATTTTGTAGCCGAGTAAAAGATACAGCTACAAAATTAGTTGATGATGACTATGAAATCATATTAGTTAACGATGGCTCTCCAGATAATAGTTTGGAAATAGCAGTGGAAATGTCCAAAAATGACGGGCATATCAGAGTTGTAGACCTCTCAAGAAATTTTGGGCATCACAAGGCGATGATGACCGGCTTGATGCATGCAACAGGTCAGAAAGTATTTCTGATTGACAGCGATCTTGAAGAAGAGCCTGAGTGGCTGTTAGTGTTTGATGAAATACTGCAAGCAGAAGATTGTGATGTCGTCTATGGTGTTCAAAAACAAAGAAAGGGAAACTTTTTTGAGCAGTGGGGCGGGAAAATATTTTATAAGCTCTTTAATTTTTTGACAGGATTGCAGCTGCCAACGAAAGGCATAACAACTGCACGGTTAATGAAAAGGGCATATGTTAAAGCATTAGTGCAGCACCAAGAAAGAACAATCAGTATTGGTGGACTTTTTCAAATTACAGGGTTTCAGCAAAGAGCGGAAGAAGTTGTAAAGCACTCCAGAAGCGAGAGCACCTACACGTTGAGAAAGAAAATGGCTTTGGCAATTGACTCCATAGCATCGTTCAGTAACTTACCTTTGTTGATGGTGTTTTATCTGGGGTTGATTGTGTCGTTTATTGCTCTTGTAATAATTGTGTACTTTATTGCTCTGTGGCTGTTCTTTGATAATCCGGTCCAAGGTTGGACATCGTTGATTGCATCTATTTGGCTTTTGGGGGGGATGATAATTTCTTCAATAGGTATGTTGGGTATTTATTTGTCAAAGATGTTTATCGAGGTTAAGCAACGCCCTTATACTATCGTCAGACGAATTTTTGTCCATGGAAAAGCCATTGATTTCTTAGAGGAATAGTGAGGAAGATGTTAGAAAATGCAAGTCAAGTTCGGTTAATGTTTTTACAGCTATATAGATACGGTTTAATAGGTATAGCATTAAATGCTAGTGGTTATACTGTTTATTTAATGTTGACAAATATTGTTGGAATTCAGCCTTTAGTAGTCGTTTCCATTCTTTATCCCTCTTCACTTTTATTAAGTTTTTTCTTTAACAAAAACTATACTTTTTCATATAAAGGTAGACTCTGGCCCTCTAGTAAACGCTATTTAATTGCACAGACGCTAGGTTTTTTGTTGAACTTAGGTATGATTTACATTTTTGTTGATTATTTGGGCTATCCGCATGAGTATGTGCAGCTTATGGCTATTTTTGTAGTAGCACTGTTTTTGTTTGTTATGATGCGTCATTTTGTATATAAGAATTGATATGGGGAGCTTGTTGAATGAAGTTATGTCTTAAATGTGGTGAGAAATATGAGTCAACTTTACTAAAATGCCCAGCTTGTAATTTTGAATATAAATTTATTGACGGTTTTGAGGCTTATGCTGAAAAGTTTGCTGAGGATGGTGGTGGCTTTGAGGCAGATTCTTTTGACCACTTAGCTCAAGTTGAAGAGGATAGTTTTTGGTTTAGATCAAGAAACCGGATTCTGGTTTGGATGTTGAAAAAATATTGCACCAATATGAGTTCTTATTTAGAGGTGGGATGTGGAACCGGATATGTATTGAGAGCAATCAAAGAAGCATTCCCCAATGTTAAAACTTATGGAAGTGAAATATTCATTGCAGGTCTTAAGCAAGCAAAAAATAGGTTGTCAGATACTACATTATTTCAGATGGATGCAAGAAAAATCCCTTATTATGAAGAGTTTAATGTAATAGGTGCATTTGACGTAGTCGAGCATATAAAAGAGGATAAGGCTGTATTTCAGCAAATGTATCAAGCTTTGAAGCCCGGAGGGTTTGTTATCTTAACGGTGCCTCAACATCCATTGCTTTGGAGTCAGATGGATGTGCTAGCTTGTCATGAAAGACGTTATACGAGGAATGAACTGCAAGAAAAGTTAAAACAAGGGGGGTTCAAAATAGTTAGAACAACGTCATTTGTTACTTTTCTATTGCCAATGATGATGATAAGAATAACTAAAAAAAACCGGAAAGTGGAGGTTGGAGAGGAGCTTTCTTTACCGCCAATCCTTGATAAGATTCTTGAAATGGTAATGAAAGTAGAATTATTTTTTATTAAAGCCGGAGTTAACTTTCCTGTTGGGGGGTCTCGGTTGGTTTTGGCTCAAAAGCTTTGAAATAGAGGGTCTATGGAAGACTATATTGATAACAAAGAAAGTGTTGATTTTGCCCGTTTGTACAAAGATTTTAAATCGCAATACAAACTGATTTCAGTTGTTACTTTAGTAGTAATATTAATTGGAATGTCTTATTTGGTACAACTGCCAAATCTCTATGGAGCGAAAGCAGTCGTTCAGGTGATGACTGTAATAAAAGGAGCAAAAACCACTGAAAAACAAATTTCTTCTCAGGGGGACGTTCCATATAATGAGATAGAAAAAGCTTTGAAAACAAAAGAGATTTTAGATGCAATTGTACCCGCAACCATTAAGGTTGACCCTAAGAAAGTTGAGGGGATATTGTATATAACTGCAACAGCGCAGACGCCTGATAAAGCTAAAGAAAAGGTTAGAAAAGCGTTTGAAGTAATAAATGAACGTTACCAGAAGATATATTCCCGACTTGAAAAACATGGCTTTGAAATTGTATCTCCAACGGAGTTGGTTGGGCCAATTGATGTCTCAAGAAAGCCTGTGTCTCCGAATAAACCAATTATTATTACAGCTACAGTGGTTATAGGCATGCTATTAGGTTTATTTCTCGCTTACCTCCGCATTTTAATTATAAAAAATGATTGAAAACCTCATAGGTATTGACTAAATGAAAACCAGCTATCCTCAAGCCTATACACTTGATTCAGTGTGGTTACCTTTTATTCTTGTAACCTTTTTATTTATGGTAAACGCGTTATTCAATTCCCTTGCAGTATCGTACGGAGTTACAAATTACCAATTGACTTCAATGATGTTTCTTCCAGCGGATATTCATGCTGATTTAGTCAAATATGCGATGTCATTTTCACCCTATAATTCAGGCTTAGATGTGGCAAGCTGGGATGCTATTTATAAAAATTATTATCAATACAACCCTTATAGGCCTGATAATCAGCCTAATGTAACTGGTCTGCCTTTTTACGTCACGATAGCACTCTTTTTTAATAAGATAATTTTCCATTTTTCGCCTGCTGCGGCAGTTAAAGTTTTTTATGTCTTGGTAGCATCCAGTGTTTTTGTTTTTAACTACGTTTTTATTAGAGAGTGGAGAAAAGCTTTAGTAGTCTCTTTATTGATGTTGGCGAGTTATCCAGTTTTGTTTATGTTGACTCGAGGTCATATATTTTCTTTTGTCGGATCCATGCTTTTAATGTCTTTTTTTGTATTACTTTTGAATCCAAAGTATTGGAAATGGACTGTTCTTAGCTTTAGTTTGTTGATTAATATCCGACTGAATGGGATTATTTTTTCTGCATTGTTTCTTGTGTATGGCGTTAAAAAAGGCGCTAAGTATTTAATTTTGGCAATTGCGCTCGCATTTTTTGAATGGGTGCTTGTAGGTGAGTTGGTTCGTCATTTCATAGCCAAATTTGAGATATTTAATTTTTTTACAAGCGTTTCCTCGTACGTTCAAAATTATGTTTATGGAAACGGAGGAAGTCAGTATAACAATTCATTCTATGGTGGAGTGAGGTGGTTTTATAGCATTTTTAATATAGCCCTTTCTTTGGATACTTTAAAACAGTTAAATTTGGGAATAATGCTGGCAACTGGAATGCTTGGACTTTTTTCAATGGCTTTGTATTGGAAGCGAAAAATTAAATTGGTGCATTTTTTCTTCGTTATCTCAGCTTTGTATGTACTTGGAACTCCTATTTTTACAACATATCACATGCTCTTTTTGTTTGGTTTCTTGTTGATTTATTTTAGAAGTACAATGAGTCTTTCAACCGAAGACTTCATTATTCTTTTTGCCATTATTTTTGTGTTGTCTCCCAAAGGCTATTTCTACATAAACAATGTGTCCATTGAAACACTCTTAAATCCACTGGTTTTGTTTGTCAGTTTGTGTGGGGTTTTGTTGTTATCCCTCCGTAATGGGCCCAGAAGCGTAGAAGGATAACAATGCTTCGCATGAAAACGAATGAAATAAGAATCTATACCGCTTTTTACATCTTGGCATTTTGTTATATAGGGTATTTCTTCCTTTCTAATTCTTACCTTCCAGCGCCTTTTTTTTATAATAGAAATGACCTGTTTATGGACTTTTTTAATGTCCTTAGATGGTCCGATGACCCAGGAAGGTACTACGTATGGGGCTCGATTTATCCGCCTTTTTCTTTTCTGTTGGCGAAATTATTGTCAGTATTCATGCCGGTGGATGTGTTTTCTAATGCATTAGTGTACAGAGATTATGCCTGGAAAGTGTTTGTGCTAACTCTTATTCCTCTGGTAAGTGTGATTTTCCTCAAGGATTTCATAAGACTATCTAAAAATTATCGTTACGCTTTAGCGATAATTTTTTTATCGGCACCTATGCTATATGCTTTGGAGAGAGGTAATTTAATAATTTTTTGTTATTTTTTTCTAGTGATTGCTTTTCTTAATTACAGAAACAACTTATTGTTTTCATTGTTTTTTGCGTTAGCGATTTCACTTAAAATATATTTGATTGCATTGGTGTTTGTTCTGTTTTTAATGAAAGATTTCTGGAAGATATTCCTTTCACTTTTTTTCTTTATTGTGGTGAACCAGATTTCAGCAACCATTATTGATGCTCCAGATTGGTATTCTCTTTTATCAAACATCTTTTCGTTTTCATCAGGCGATCGATACTATGAGTGGGCCTATTTCTCATATTCATTCAAGGGTTTACTCGCAGCAGCACATTACAAAATGGGAGTTAGTACGAGCATTGTAGCTACCAATTTTTCTCAGCTGTTGGAGATTGTAAACTGGACGTTCCAGGTGTTGGTTCTGAGTATTTACGCACTTGCTGTCGCGTTATTTACCTACGGCTCGGCTAATCAGCGCAGAGAACTAGCCGCATACCTGTCATTATTGCTACTGATGTTGATAATGATGATTGTCTCTAATGCAGGTGGATATGTTTTCGTTCTTTTATTTGTTTTTATAAAACTACTTGTGGAGACAAAGGCATCACGTTTTTTATTATTTTTAGCAGTCCTTCCGACAAGCTTTATTTTGGTTGATACAGGAAATATCTATGATACTGTTTCTGTTCTGTCTCAGTCAGAGGTTTATTTTGGTAGGGTACTTTATATCGGTATGGTTTTAAGGCCAGTAGCATTCTTTCTTCTTTATTTAGTTATATTCATCAATTTCTATAATAAGGTGCGTGAGTTGAGTTTGAAGCCAGACCGAAGATTTTTAGCGTTCAACCAAGTTTAATGTTCTAAAGTAAACTGTCTATTACTGTAAATAGAAAGAGAGGGTAATGTGAAAGGTCAAAGTTTGTTTTTTGGGAAAAGAAGCTTCTATGAACAAGGTTTGTTACCTTTTTTATTAGTTCTCATCCATAGTCTATACCTGTATATTTTTCTATATTTCCCCATCTCTGAAGATACGGGTTTTTATGGCTTTTTGGCTAAATCAATAGCTAATGGAGCTATACTGCACACAGATATTCCCGTGGCAACCAATGGAATTAGTATTTACCTAATGGCTGGGCTTATGAAGGTGTTTGGTCCATCACTTGAGTTGGTTAGACTCTACTATTGGGCCTTCTATATAGGTGTAACTCTGTTGCTTTACTTTATTATAAAAAAAGAGAGTGGTTACCCCTTCTTGGCTTTTATTTTGGCATCTGTAGCGACTCTGCTTTTATATTCTCCCCAAGTAACCTTAGACTTGGGCAGGACGCCAATTGTCGTTTCATTATTTTTAGTATTATTGTTTATACATGTATGGTTCTCAGAAATTCGTTATAGAACTTTATACGGAGGGGTATTGCTGGGGTTGGCCGCCATTAACCGAGAACCATTTATTTTTATTCTTTTGGCAGTCTTTGTTTATTTTTTAAGCCAGGTTTATAGGAATCAAATTAAGTGGAAAGAATTAATTGGTTTTTCATTAGCAGCAGCGTTAGCGCTATCAATAAATGCGATTTTACTTACCGCATATGGCAATTGGTCTACGTACTTTTTTGATATGCTTCACTCAGGTGCGGGGTTTCGGTATTCTGGAGGTCTACTTTCTTTAGAGCGTTTAGAGCAAAATTTACACCGTTTAACATCGGGTTATTACGCATATCCATATAACCTTTTTCAATATTATCCTATAGTAGTACTGGGCCTAACATCATACTTTTTTAAGACTGAGAGCAATTTAATTAATTTTATAAAATATATTGTTTTACCGGCTTTTGTTGTAGTTGAAATTATCATTAATAAGACTGCATCCTATAGCATTCAGCCTATAATTGTTTGTCTAACCGTGTTAAGTAGTTTGTCAATTGTTAATATCTTTAAGAAGTTTGAGAGCTATATAAATAATTTTGCTGGAGCACGAAAGAATTCGTTATTGTTTGTGGATTGGTTATTGTTAGTTGGATTGTTAGTCTTTATTTTTGTGCTACCAAGTGTTGCATTCATGTACAAAGGGTACAAGTTGTATTACTTCCCTTCGGTTCTACTGAAAACTGGCGCTGCAATGGATGCAACTCCTAAAAGGTTGTTAGCAGTGACTAATAGGATACATCACAGAACAGTTTCAACTTTTAGTCAGTATCCTTTTTTATTTTTATCTAATACAAATTATAGACCTAAAATGCCTTATGCCGAAGACCTTACTATGCCATATAATATGGGGCGTCCAGAGCTACGAACAAGCCAATTGAATATGTTGAGAAAGAATCCTCCAGATTTGTATGTAGACAAGTCGGGGGGGAAGGACTTTCTTTCAAAATGGACTGACCTTGGTGGTATTGTAGCCAATGAATATATTTTGATTGCTTATTTTTTTAGGCCAAAAGACGTGTTTGAGCAATATAGGGAAAGGATTTTTCTGAGTAAAAAATTGTTCAAGAAAACATTTTTTAAAATGAGTCAGAGCAATGGTGTCGCGAATGAGATGCTCGTTAATCATTCCAATAGCTCGACAATCTTTAAGGTTACACCAGTAGCAGGTCGTAAATGCTTAGGCGGTTTATCAGTTGTCAGCGGGGTGAATCATGTTCAATATGATTATAATTATTTTAAAGACTCAGATGATGGTGTTTATATCTTTGTGCAACCCAATGCTCAATTCAAAATTTACAATTCACAATTAGGTTGCAACCAGTTTAAGGTTGAAGGGTTCCAACAAAAATAATTTAGGAATAAGTATTGTGGTGAGTAATATATTTGATAAAAGAATAATAAGTTTTATTTTAGTTGGGATTCTTAATACAATTTTTGGTTATTCGTTATTTTCATATTTCATATATTTAGGGATTTACTATCCAATATCTGTTTTATTAGCAACGATTCTTGGAGTCTTGTTTAACTTTAAGACAATTGGTAGGCTGGTCTTTGGACATAGAGATCATTCTAGGATATTTCATTTTATTGCAGTATATACCGTTATATATGTTATTAACGTACTCGGTTTATGGGGAATGGAGCAATATGGTCTTTATAATAAGTATATTGCTGGAGCGATTTTGTTGATCCCTTTAGCTTTGCTATCTTTTGTTTTAAATAAAAAATATGTTTTTAATCAGGTAAATGTGTGAAAAAAATTAGTATTGTTACCGCGTGTTACAACGAGGAAGAAAATGTTGAAGAGCTTATTGATCGTGTAAGAATAGTGATGTCAACTGACTTATCCAACTACGATTATGAGCACATATTCATTGATAATGCGTCAGAAGATAATACCGTTGCCCTATTAAAAGAGCAGTCGCAATCGGATGGACGTATAAAAATAATTGTGAATTCGAGAAATTTTGGGCATGTAAGGTCACCGAGCTATGCTTTACTTCATGCGGACGGTGATGCAGTTATTTCCTTGGTGGCAGATTTGCAAGATCCGCCGGAGATGTTACCTGAATTTGTGCAAAAATGGGAAGAAGGTTACGATTTGGTTTTAGCTATTAAAGCTGATAGCGAAGAGCGCGGTTTAATGTTTAAAGTTCGTGAAGCCTATTATAAGTTATTGTTCCGTTTATCAGAGGTCCCCATTTTCAAAAATTTTACAGGATTTGGGTTGTTTGATCGAAAGGTCATTAAAGCACTTAAGCAAATGAACGACCCATATCCTTTTTTCAGGGGGATGTTGGCTGAAGCAGGTTTTAAAGTCTATAAGCTGCCATATGCACAGCCTATGAGAGCAAGAGGGATTACAAAGAATAATTTTTATAGCTTATATGATATGGGAATATTGGGAATTATCAGTAATTCTAAAGTTCCATTGAGATTAGCGATATTTACAGGTGCTGTCGCAGCTTTTTTGAGCCTAATTATTGGGTTTATTTATGGCGTTTTGAAGTTGGTTTACTGGGATGAAATGTCGTTGGGAATTGCGCCACTTATGATCCTTGTTTCTTTTATGTTTTCAGTTATGCTGTTCTTCATAGGTATTATTGGTGAATATATTGGCGCTATTTATACTCAAGTTTTGAATAGGCCATTGGTTTTTGTCAAGGAAAGAATCAACTTTGATAATGAAGAGTGAGGCGTTTTGAATACCTCACGAAGTACAATCTCAGTTTTATTTTCTCAAAGTGCCACTATGTTATATGGTGGATCACTTCTAGTTTTTGTTCCTCTCAATTTAACGGAATATGGCCAAGGAATTTGGTTTACCCTTATGGCGCTAGGCGCAATGAGTCGCCTAGCGGATATGGGGTTTTTACAGCTGGTATTGACTTTTTCCGGCCACGCAAAGGTTAACAGCGGGCATAGTAAAGAAGAGGTTACAGCTTTTACTCAGGCATGGAGAAACAAGGTTATACGACTAGTTTTTCCGCTCATTTTTTTCATTGGGTCGGCAATCTTATTGACACAGCATGTCCATAAGACAGCTATTCTGGTTTGGTTTGCCTATATTGCGTCCTTGGCATTTTTTTTCTACCTTAATTATTTCCTATCCTATATAGAGGGTGAAGGAGATGTGGCTTTTGCTCATTTCTCAAGGGGGTTGGTTTATATCATTTCCTTTGTTGTTACTTCGGCCGGGTTGCTCTATCTAAAGGGGGTTGAAGCACTGGCCTTAGGGATGTTTACTGGTGTTTTGATTGTTTTAATTGGAATTAAATGGGTCCGGCCCTGTGTGTTTGTTTTTATTCCTCCTGGCCAAGAGATGAACGTTTCTCAGTTAAAGGAAGAGTTTTTGCCTTTGTTTAGAAGAACATCTATGAGTTGGACAGGGGGGTATTTAGGCACTCATGCTATTGTGCCATTGGTATACATGATTGCAGGGCCTGTTGCCTCAGGGTTTGCAGGTATGACGTTGAATGTATTTATAGCATTACAAAATTTTTCAAATGTCTTCTTGGTTTCAATTATTCCTAAGGTTGTCGGAAGTGTGGCAGAAGGCACGAAGGGTTTTGCTTCAATGACCGTGAAAAAAAGTTGGATCAAGTCTATTGCCATATTCTATCTAATGTCTTTGGTTTTACTCGTGTCGATAAAAATATTCCCAAATTTCTTTATTTTCCAAAGGTTGCTGACAGATATTAACTTGCTATTTTTAGCGGTTGGTTTCGGTCTTCAGATATCTGTTTATGCCGTTGCAATCTACATAAGAGCACATAAGTCAGAGCCGTTTGGCGTTATGTCAATTGTTTCCAGCACAATTGGTTTGATTGTTTTATGGGGGGGGGTAAATACTAGTTTTAATGAATGGTATTTCATTGGATATCTAGCGTCTTCTTTGGTCGCTGCATTATGGGCGGTAAAAATTTTAAATACATGGAGGCATAAAGTTGAGTGATTTATTAGCCATTTGTATTCCGACTTATAATCGAGCAGATAAGCTAGAGAAAAGCTTAGCGTATCACGCGCCTAAGTTAGCAAAGTATGGGATTCCTATCTATATTAGCGACAATGCAAGTGAAGATGGAACACAAGATGTCGTTAGTCAATATTCAGAGAAATATGGAAATATTTTCTACCACAGAAATTACTCTAATTTGGGACCTGATAAGAACTTTGAACTAGTCCTGAAGTTGCCAGAAAATGCTAAGTATGCTTGGTTATTGGGTGATGATGATTATTTGATTTTTGAGCATTTTGATGCGTTAGTTGAAAAGTTGAAGCAATCAAGCAGTCAGCTTGTGGTGGTTAATACCAGAAATCAAGTGTTTGAAAAGCTGGACAGTAAGTATTCGGATATTAATAAGTTGTTACGAGACTTATCATGGCATATGACGTTTATAAGTTCACTGATTTTTAGTCAAGATGCTGTCCAAAAGGCAGAGTTTCGCAGTTACTATGATGCCGGTTTTGTTCATGTAGACAGTGTGTTTAAGTATTTAGCTAGTTGTGATTCTATATCGGTTTTGTGGAATGAAGAAGAGATGGTTACAACTTTGCGTGTTGATGACGAGTTACCAAGTTGGTATTCAAGAATGCTAGAAATTTTTGGAGAGAATTGGGTTAATACTATTTTTTCTTTACCACTTGAATATTCAGCTGAATCTAAAATTATTGCTGTCAAGGCGCTTTGGCAAAAATCGGGAATTGTTAGTATTAAAGGGGTGTTAGTCTTGAGGGGTTTGGGACAGTTGTCAATTAGAGACTATGAGAAATACAAGAAAGTTTTAGAATTTCTTATTGGAGCTAAGCGTTGGTGGGTTTGGTTAATTTGTTTAATGCCAGTATCCATAATATCTCCGGTAATTACTGTATTGTATAAGCGCTATGTTCAAAGGCGAATTAATGAAACTCAAATTTTTTTGGAAAACGTAAACATTGATAATGAATAAACAAAAGATCTTAATTGTCGGGGCTGGGCTTTCCGGCGTGGTCATCGCAAGACTTCTAGGCGAAGCTGGTTATAAAGTGTCTGTTGTTGATGCTAGGAGCCATATAGCCGGTAACTGCCATTCAGCGAGAGATGAAGAAACAGGTGTCATGGTGCATAAATATGGGCCACATATTTTTCATACAAATAATGAAGAGGTATGGCGTTTTGTTAAAAATTTTGCAGAATTTATGCCTTATATAAACAGGGTGAAGTCAACGGTAAACGATAAGGTTTATTCGTTACCGATCAATTTGCATACCATCAATCAGTTTTTTGAAAAAGCATTGTCGCCAAAAGAAGCGGTGGAATTTATCGAGCAGTTAGGCGACAGATCGATTGATAACCCTCAAACCTTTGAAGAGCAAGCTTTGAGATTTGTGGGTAAGGATTTGTATGAAGCCTTTTTCAAAGGCTACACCAAAAAACAGTGGGGGTTAGAGCCCTCGCTTTTACCCGCGAGTATTTTAAAGCGGTTGCCGGTGAGATTTAATTATGATGACAACTACTTTAACCATAAGTTTCAAGGGATGCCAAAAGATGGGTACACCGATCTGGTTGAAAACATTTTAAAGCATCCCAATATTGAAGTTAGTTTGAGTTGTAAAATTAATCGTGATGATATTAAAGAATATCATCATGTTTTCTACAGCGGAGCTCTTGATGAGTGGTTTGGTTATCAAGAGGGCAGGTTGGGGTATCGGACGCTAGATTTTGAAGAAATTCGAGAGGAAGGTGATTTTCAAGGGTGTGCTGTCATGAACTATGGTGATGAAAATGTGCCGTTTACCCGTATTGCAGAACATAAGTATTTTTCTCCCTGGGAAGAGCATGATAAGACGGTTGCGTTTAGAGAATATAGTCGTGAGTGTGGAGAAAAAGATATACCTTACTACCCAATACGTTTGGTAGGTGAGCAAAGTATGCTACGAAGATATGTTGAACTTGCGAAAAAAGAAAAAAATATTTCATTTATAGGTCGACTTGGAACTTATCGATATTTAGATATGGATGTGACTATTGAAGAAGCTATGCGTGCAGCAAGGGCTTTTCTTGCAGCTCGTGAGCAAGGGCAAAGAGTGCCTGTTTTTTTTGTTGAGCCAATATAATGAAGAATCAATCAATCAAAATTATGGTGGCTTCTCATAAGGATTATGAGTTTCCAGAAGATAAGGGATATTTTCCTGTTCAAGTCGGTAAGGCGTTAAGTAAAGCCGATTATGACGTTGTCGGCGATGAAACGGGAGATAATATTTCATTATTGAACAAATCATTCTGCGAGTTGACTGGGCTGTATTGGTTATGGAAAAACCAAGAGGCAGATATTTTCGGCTTGGTTCACTACAGAAGGTACTTTAAACCGATTTTAGACAGAAGTTTAAAGGTCAAAAATTTAAGTATTGCATCTTCACTTGACCTTGCCACATTAATGGAAAGCTTTGATGTAATCGTACCTAGGCGTCGTTGTTATTTTATCGAAACTATTAGATCTCATTATGAAAAGGCGCATTATATAAGTGATGTGAACGTTCTTGAGGAAGTGATTAGTCAGGAAGCTCCTGAATATCTTCAGGCATTTGAAAAAGTGTTTCAATCGAGGTGTTTGTCTTTGTATAACATGTTCTTAATGGATAAAAAGCATTTTAATGAATATGCGGAGTGGTTATTTAATTTGCTTTTCAAACTGGAAAAAAGGATTCCTTATAAAGAGTATGGGCCATATCAAACAAGAGTCTTTGGTTTTCTTGCTGAAAGGTTGTTCAATGTTTGGTTAGAAAATAATAAAGCTTATTTGAAAATAAAGAGGCTTCCGGTTGTAAATTTGGAAGGGGAAAATCTGTTTTTGAAGGCTTGGGGGTTGATGCGCAGAAGAGTTCTAGGTGAAAAGCTTTCATAAAGTAGTGTCAGTTATTTTTCTTTTTTACCTTGTGAAACTACTGCTGATAAGTGAACAGCATAATGGGATCGCAGTGTGAGTTGTCTTTGTAAAGTACTCTATGGTAAGTAGACCGATAAAACAGTATGAAGTTTTATATTTGTTTAGAAGCAAAATTTGCAGCTCCAAGAAGCGGAGCTTCTTCATTATCAACGAGGCGAATAGGGATATGTTCGATCGAATGTGAAAGCCTTCCTTTGTCAAGAAAGCCTTCCATGAAAATACCGGATTCAAG
The DNA here is from genome assembly GCF_000526715.1 of Hydrogenovibrio kuenenii DSM 12350. Classification (NCBI taxonomy): domain Bacteria; kingdom Pseudomonadati; phylum Pseudomonadota; class Gammaproteobacteria; order Thiotrichales; family Piscirickettsiaceae; genus Hydrogenovibrio; species Hydrogenovibrio kuenenii. The sequence goes on from NZ_JAGP01000001.1 coordinate 572,903, forward strand.
GGCGGGACGAATTTTTTTTGCAATGCCGCCTGCGATATAAATTCCCCCAAATGGCAGAGCTTTTAGTGCCAAATTGCCAGCTTCAGCTCCATAAATTCGGCAGAAAAGTTTCATGACTTCGGTGCACAGTGGGTCTTCATTATGTAAGCCAGCATGGCTAATAACAGCATTTCTATCTTCTTGTTTCATTCGTTCTTCTAGGGGGGGATTTACTGGAGCGAAATTAATGCTTTTAAGAAAGTCATAGAGATTTCCAAATCCATCACCAGATAGAATCCTATCCATACTGACATGCCCTTTAAAACGGTTTCGTAAGAATGCGATTAATTGATCTTCTAAAGGTGTTTGAGGCGCAAAATCGCAATGCCCTCCTTCACTTGGCATTGTGTGGTATTCGCGGCCGTCAAAAAATACGGTAACTTCGCCTAGTCCTGTTCCCGCCGCGATAACCGAAAAGTGTCCGGATTTCTCTTGAGCATTAGGGTTTAGGCTGTGGAAATGATTAAGGGTTAAAATTCCATAAGCAGTTGCTTCCAAGTCATTCAAAAGATGCACATTTGGAATTTGAAATTCATTGGAAATTTCGATGGCGTTTATAATCCACGGTAGTTTGGTTGTCATACAGCGTTGATCAAGGACCGGTCCAGCAACTCCAAAGGTTGCGGTGATAACTTTATCTGCTAGCGAGCTATGCTCGCTGATGAAGTTTTTAAGTAAGCTGTTGAAATTCGTATAGCTATTACTTGGATAGCTTTTTTTGCAGAGTTCTTCAAGTTTGCCGTTATTTTGACTTTTGAAAATAGCCAATAGTGTTTTGGTGCCACCAATATCACCTGCTAAAATTAGAGACATTGTTGTATTCCTTGGTTGTCAATTTTTATTAGTTTTATTTTTAAATTAGCTGGCGTTTTTATTTATAAAGCCTTTGAGCACGGTCAAAATAATGATTTTAATATCAAGCCAGAGTGACCAGTTGTTTATATAATGGAGGTCGAACTCGACGCGTTTTTCGAGGGAAGTATCTCCACGCCATCCGTTAATTTGTGCCCAGCCCGTGATGCCTGCTTTTACCATGTGTTTCTGCATATAACGAGGTATTTCTTTCTTAAATTGTTCTACAAAAATGTCTCGTTCTGGCCTAGGGCCAACAATTGACATATCGCCTTTTAAGACGTTTAAAAATTGTGGGAGTTCGTCAAGGCTTGTTGAGCGGATGAATTGGCCAAATTTAGTATTTGCCTTATCTTTTGCTCCGCCCCATTTAATGCCGTTCTGTTCTACATCAACAGGCATAGAACGGAATTTTAACATTTGAAAGTTTTTGCCATTCCACCCTACTCTTGTTTGACGATAGAAAATAGGACCTGTTGAAGATAGTTTCACGCCAATGGCAATTAGAATCATAATGGGAGAGATGAGTATTAAAATCAATGAAGACAGGATGATATCTTCAGCACGTTTAATCACTCGTGAAGAGTTCGAGTTTAAAGGTGTGTCATAGACACTTACGACAGGCAGCCCTTTAATGTCCGTCCATTTTGCATGCACTAAGTCAAATGTGAAAAGATCTGGAATGTATTTGACTGCGACAGTGGTTTCGGTTAGGTCGTTCAACAGTTGTTTGATTTTATTTTCTGCTCTTAATGGAAGACACAGATATACTTCATCAAATTCTAAGTTTTTTGCATCATCGCACAGCTTATCTGTTGTTCCGATAACCGGAAAGTTGTTGATATTAGAATCCAAGACTTCTTTTTTGTCGTCATAAAAGCCAATTATTTGGTAACCTAGCCACTTATTTTCGTGTATTACCTGAGAAAGGTGGGTTCCTATTTTTCCAGCGCCAACAATGGCGATTCGTTTGCTATTTTTTCCCTGTTTTCTTATGTGGCTCAAAGCGATTCTGAAAAAAAGGCGATAAAGGATAAATGTGGCTGGAGTCATTACCGCCCATATCAGTAAAACTCCCCTTGAATAATTGCTTGAATCTTTGAATAAGAAAGCTAATACGACTAAGAAAACCCATGTCATTAACCATGCATTTAATGTCGTTTGTACATTAGTGATGACTGGTCTCTCTCTCCAAGAATCATATAACCCTAGCATTTGTGCAGAAGTGATAAATATGAACCCACCAAGTATCCCTAATAATGCATAGCGATCCTGCCAAGGCACATTGTATAAATGCATGCTCGCTAAAAGTATTATGAATGGTACAAAGATATCAATTGCTCTGTGGAGCCAAGCTAAGTATGAAGTGTATGTTTTTATTTTGTATTCCATATAAAGATAGTAAAGACTCTAAAACTTCTAGTAAGCGGTTTTGAATTGGGTATTATATGTGTAAATTTTATGTTCCAGTAATTGTAACGCGATAAAAATTTATTTAAGTGATTTTAGTATGAAAATTTTGATTGTTGGCGGTGCCGGCTATATTGGCTCTCATATGTGTAAGATGCTTGTGCACTCCGGTAGTGAGATTATTGTTTTGGATAATTTGAGCACAGGCTTTCAAGAGATGGTGAAGTATGGGGAGTTTGTTCAGGGAGATTTAGCGAATCAAGAGTTACTTGACAGTTTATTAATGAAAAATGAGTTTGATGGAGTTATACATTTTGCAGCTAATAGTTTGGTTGGAGAGTCAATGTCAAATCCTTCCAAGTATTACCAAAACAATGTTGGTAATACGCTTAATTTGCTGGATGCAATGGTTCGTCATGATGTAAAAAACTTTATATTTTCTTCTACAGCTGCAACATTTGGTGAGCCTGAATATTCTCCAATAGATGAGAGGCACCCACAAAAACCGATTAATCCTTATGGTGCAAGCAAACTAATGGTTGAGCGTATTTTGCAAGATTACGCTAATGCATATGGTTTAAATTCGGTTAGTTTGCGCTACTTTAATGCCTGTGGAGCTGATCCAGAAGGAGAAATGGGTGAGTGCCATGACCCTGAAACCCATTTAATCCCGCTTATCTTGCAAGCAGCATCGGGTCGAAGAAAGTGTATTACAGTTTTTGGTCGTGACTACGCAACTGGCGATGGCACTTGTGTCCGAGACTATATACATATCAATGATTTATGTTCAGCGCATGCTTTGGCATTAGATATGATTGTTTCGGGTAAAAAAGATGGAGCTTTGGCGTATAACTTAGGAAATGGTCACGGTTTTTCGGTGCAGCAAGTGATTGATGTAGTGAAAAAAGTTGTGGCAGAAGATGGCTGTAACTTAGTAGTTGAAGAAGGTGAGCGCCGTGCCGGTGACCCAGCTGTGTTGGTGGCAGACTCTTCTTTGGCAAGACAAACATTAGGTTGGCAGCCGAAGTATGGCGATTTAGAAACCATTGTGCGCCATGCTTGGGCGTGGGAGAAAACTTTTGTTTGATTTTAAGACCCCTTGAATTTATAGTGGCATTTCGTATTTTAGTACGTAATATTTTATATGGATTAAGGAGGTGAAGATGTTTAAGTTTTTAACTCTACTGTTTGGTTTGATGTTTTCAGCGATTGTTTATGCGTCACCAGTGAATATCAATAAGGCATCAGCAGAGAAAATTGCTTCTAGTTTAACTGGGGTTGGTTCGAAAAAAGCAGAGGCGATTGTCGCTTATCGAAAAGCTCATGGCGACTTTAAACATGTCGCAGACTTGACTCATGTAAAAGGCATTGGGGTGAAAACTCTGGCAAAGAATGAACAGGATATTCTTTTAAAAGATGCTGATGAAAAATAATTTGTTAGTGCTGGTTTGTCACATAAGGAGGCTGTGCCTCCTTTTTGTTTTTATGATGGCAGGTAATGTTTTAGTGACGCCTGCTATGGCGCAGGTCAAACCGCCTAAAGTACTTTTGTTAAAAGTTTATCAATCTAACCAGGATATTATTGGCTGGTTGATGAGTGAAAAGTTGGATGGTGTTCGCGGTGTTTGGGATGGGCATCAGTTGCACTTTCGTAGTGGCAGAATGATTCATGCGCCAAAATGGTTTGTGGAGCAATTACCGCCATTTGCAGTTGATGGTGAGCTTTGGACTAAACGCAATGACTTTTCCAATATTTCATCTATTGTCAGGCAGAAGTTGCCTGATGAGCGCTGGCACCAGATTACCTACAATATTTTTGAGGTGCCGAACCAACGAGGTGGTTTAGAGGCCCGTTTGGAGGTGTTAAGGCATTATTTGCAAAACCATCCTTCAAGTGTGATCCGAATTATTCCGCAAACACGAATTGATTCTATGCAGCAATTTAAAAGCCGGTTGGATGAGGTTTTGGCTTTGAAAGGGGAGGGCTTAGTTGTAAGGCGTGGTAATGTGTCTTATGAAGTCGGGCGCTCAGCAGATGCTTTAAAAGTGAAGCCTTTTAAGGATGATGAATGTAATGTAATTGGCTATAAGTCTGGAGCTGGCAAATATCAGGGCGAAGTGGGATCTATTCATTGTCGTTTAAAAAGTGGGCGTGAATTTTATATTGGTTCAGGTTTGAAAGATCGTGATAGGGAATCGCCACCGAGAATTGGTGAGCAGATTACGTTTAAATATCAAAAATTAACGGCAAATGGCTTGCCTCGACATCCGGTGTTTTTAAGGGTGAGGCCTAGCGAGTAAAATCTGCCAGGCTGGGGTGTAATTACAGCAACCCAGCCTGGTAGATTTTGGTGTTTTAGAATGAGAATTTTTCTGAAAATTCCGCGTTGATTAAGTGTGGAATGACTGTTTCAAACATGGTTTCAGTTTCCCACTCGGTTTCACTAACGCGTGTTAATACTTGGCAGGTCATTGCTGGCGCATTACCTATAGTGACAACAAGGCGTCCACCAAGGTTTAGTTTATTTTTGTAGGCTTCAGGTAGCACTGCTACGGCACCTGTTAAAACGATAATGTCGTAAGTTTTACCATCATCCCAGTTGTGACTGGCATCGCCGATCAAAAACTCGATATTATCAAAGTTTTGCAGACGCTCTTTAGCCGTAGCTTGTAAGCTCGGGAAAATTTCTACGGTGGTGACCTTGTTGGCAATTGCAGCCATGAGCGCTGTCATATAGCCAGAGCCTGTACCCACTTCTAAAACAGTCTCATCTTCTTCGATATCTAAGGCTTGGAGCATGCGACCTTCAATTCTTGGTGGTAGCATAGTTTGCTCTTCACCAATTGGAAGCTCAAGGTCAGAGTAGGCTAGTGCCTGTTGTGCTTCTGAAACGAATTCATGGCGAGGAATGGCCATGAATAAATCAAGCACTTTAGGGTCTAAGACATCCCATGGACGAATTTGTTGTTCCACCATATTGAAGCGTGCTTGTTCTAAATTCATAGTGCCTACCTGAATGTGAAATGTTGTCATCATCAACGGCTTTTTGGGTCGCCATTGACTATTATTTTGGTTTCAAATTTTGTTTTCGATTAATAAATCGGCAGGGAATTATAACGGATTTTTATAAGAAAGCCTAGAGAATGGCAAAGCACCTATTCCGGTAATCTATAGAAAGCATGGATTTATAAGGTTGGAGTTGATGCAAAATCCATGTTTTGAGGTGGATGAAGTATGGTAAAATTACTCGGTTCAATTAAGAGGTCTGATATCTCGCTTATTAGACGTGTTTTCAATCAGACAATCCACTTAATGTTTTATTTTAACGATTAAAGAGTAAGAGTTTAGACATGCCAATCATTACCTTGCCAGATGGTTCAAAAAGAGAATTTCCCGAAGCTGTATCTGTGATGCAAATCGCTACGGATATTGGAACGGGATTGGCTAAGGCAACGGTAGCAGGGCGTGTGAATGGTGAGCTGAAAGATGCTTGTGACTTGATTACAGAAGATGCTGATGTGCAAATCATTACTTTAAAGGATGAAGATGGTGTGCATATTATGCGCCATACTTGCGCGCATCTTTTGGGTCATGCATTAAAGCAACTTTATCCTAACGTTAAAATGGCAATTGGTCCGGTCATTGAAAACGGCTTTTATTATGACGTTGATATGGAAGAACGTATTTCTTCTGAAGATCTGGCAAAGATCGAGCAGCGTATGAAAGAGCTGGCGAAAACTAAGTATGAGGTCGTTAAGAAAATGACGCCTCGTGCTGAAGCGCTAGAGATTTTCAAAAGCCGTGACGAAGACTATAAGGTCGAATTGATTGAAGATATGCCGAATGAAACAGAGTTCGGTTTTTACCATCATCAAGAATATATTGATATGTGCCGTGGTCCTCACTTGCCAAATATGGGCTTTGTTAAGGCGTTTAAGCTGACGCACGTTGCTGGTGCATACTGGCGCGGTGACTCTGATAATAAAATGTTACAGCGCATCTATGGCGTTGCCTTCCCGAGTAAAGAAGAATTAAAAGAATACTTGGTTATGATGGAAGAGGCGGAAAAGCGTGACCATCGTAAGCTTGGTAAGCTACTGGATTTATTCCATGTTGATGAGTTGGCGCCGGGTATGGCGTTTTGGCATCCGAAAGGAACTACTTTATATAAAGTAGTTGAAGACTATATGCGTCAGCAGTTGAACGAAAGTGGCTATCAAGAAATTCGTACGCCTTTGATTATGGATCGTTCCCTGTGGGAAAAATCCGGTCACTGGGATAAGTTTAAAGACAATATGTTCACCACGGAAACAGAGAACCGTGATTATGCCGTTAAGCCGATGAATTGCCCTGGGCATATTCAAGTGTTCAATCGCGACCTAAGCAGTTACCGCGACTTGCCAATTCGCTTGGCGGAATTTGGTTTGGTACACCGTAATGAACCATCTGGAACCTTGCATGGTTTGATGCGTGTGCGCTCCTTTACTCAGGATGATGCGCATATCTTCTGTACACCGGAACAAATCAAAGATGAAGTTCAGGCTTGTATTGATTTGGTGTTCAATACTTATGCAGATTTCGGGTTTGATAATATTCAGGTTAAATTTTCTACGCGCCCAGAGCAACGCGTCGGTTCTGACGAAGTTTGGGATATGGCAGAGACGGCTTTAGAGCAGACGCTTAAAGATGCTGAGCTGGAATATGCCTTGCAGCCAGGAGAAGGGGCTTTTTACGGGCCGAAAATCGAATTCCAGCTTAAGGATTGTATCGGTCGTGTGTGGCAGTGTGGAACGATTCAATTGGATTTTTCCATGACGCAAGCAGAGCGTTTGAACGCCGTTTATGTTGGCGCAGACAACGAAAAACATCATCCAGTAATGATTCACCGAGCCATTCTTGGTTCGCTTGAACGCTTTGTTGGAATTTTGGTAGAACATTACGAAGGAAAATTCCCAACTTGGTTGGCACCAGTGCAATTAGTAATTGCCTCAATTTCTGAAGTACATAACGATTATGTCGTCGATTTTGCAAAAAAATTGAAAAAACATGGGTTTAGAGTGCAAACAGACTTGAGAAATGAGAAGGTTGGGTTTAAAATTCGCGAGCACACTTTACAACGTGTCCCTTATATTTTAGTTGTAGGGGATCAAGAAAAAGAAGGTGGTACCGTTAACGTACGTGCCCGAGGCGGAAATAACCTCGGTAGTTTCGATTTTGAGCAATTGCTTCAAATGTTATCGGACGACATCGCTAATCTTGGTAGAGTCGTGGAATAATTTGGTAATTAAGAGGATAAAACCATCGCAGTTAGAAGAGGACGTGGTAAGCCACAACAAGTAGAGGCACCAAAAGATAGAATCAATGAAGCTATCACGGTTGCTGAAGTACGTTTAATTGATGCAGACGGCGAGCAAAAAGGCGTCGTTTCAACGGCAGATGCCCTTGCGGCTGCGAAAGAGGTAGAGCTAGATTTAGTTGAAATCTCTGCAAAATCCTCCCCACCAGTGTGTCGAATCATGGATTATGGTAAATATCACTACCAGAAACAGAAGAAGGCACACGAAGCGAAGAAAAAACAAAAACAAATTCAGGTTAAGGAAGTTAAATTCCGACCTGGTACGGATATTGGCGATTATCAGGTTAAGCTACGTAACGTAGTTAAGTTTTTAGATAATGGCGACCGTGTAAAAGTAACTATTTGGTTCCGTGGGCGTGAAATTACGCACAAAGAACTCGGTATGGATATGCTTGAACGTATACGTGAAGACCTAAAAGAAGTCGCAACGGTAGAGCAAATGCCTAAGATGGAAGGTCGTTCATTGCAAATGATGATTGCACCGACTAAAAAAACCATCGTCTGATTTATTAAAGAACATTTCTTGAAATTTTATTTTAAGAGAGGCTGGTTCGAGCCATTAATCGAGTCAAGAATACAATAGCCGGGGTGAGGTTTACCTCATTACTGGTGCAGCTCATTCAGTGCTGTTAATTGTAAAAAAGGGCTTTCGGCAATGAAAGCAGATCGAAAACTGATGAATACCGACTTTAAAGGTTAAGCTTTTAAATCGCTATTCTTTTATGGAGTTTTAGCAATGCCTAAGATGAAAACCAATAAAAGTGCTCAAAAGCGCTTTAAAAAAACCGGTTCTGGCGGTTTTAAATGCAAACAAGCGCATCTTCGTCATATCTTGACCAAGAAATCAACTAAGCGTAAACGTCAACTTCGTGCTGCAAGCATGATTCATGATAGAGATGTGGCAATGGTTCGCCGCATGCTTCCATACGCTTAAGGAGATTGACAGATGGCAAGAGTTAAAAGAGGCGTAATTGCACGCAGAAGACATAACAAAGTACTAAAAGCCGCTAAAGGTTATTATGGTGCACGTCGCAAAGTATTTCGCGTTGCGAAGCAAGCTGTAATCAAAGCAGGTCAATATGCTTATCGTGACCGTCGTCAGAAAAAACGTCAATTCCGTCGTTTATGGATTGCGCGTATTAACGCTGCAGCTCGTTTGAACGGAATGACTTACAGCCGCTTTATTTCTGGTTTGAATAAAGCCGAAATCGCGGTTGACCGTAAAGTATTGTCAGACATCGCTATTCATGATGCGGCCGCTTTCTCTGCAATTGTAGAAAAAGCTAAAGCAGCTTTAGCGTAAGCTTTACTGAACGATTGAAAGGGGACTTTATGTCCCCTTTTTTTCTCATTTTTTATACCGGGATTTAATGGCTAAATGCTGTGATATTTGTTAAGGCGCTATGATTTGTGTCTGGCTTCAAAGTATTTATCCATAAAATTCTAAAACCAATCGGCTCAGGTCGCATCGGTGTTTATTCATTTTTTTTGCCACTCGATCAGTGATGGAAAAATCTAAATAAGGAACTTTGCGTTCATGCAACAACAACTGCAAGACATTATTTCAAAAGCGAAAGATGCTGTGGCATCCGTTACAGAACTTGCTTCGCTCGACGAAATTCGCGTTCAGTATCTCGGAAAAAAAGGCGAACTGACGTCTATGATGAAACAGCTTGGCACACTTTCTCCTGAAGAGAAGCCTAAAGCTGGGCAAATGATTAATGAAGCAAAACAAGCAGTGCAGAAATTTTTGTCTGAAAAGAAAGCTTCTATAGAAGCAGCTATTTTGGCAGAACAACTAGCTTCAGAATCTATCGATGTCACCCTGCCTGGTAGAAACTCTCAGTTGGGCGGTTTGCACCCTGTAACGCGTACTTTGCGTCGCATTGAAAATATTTTTGCTAAAGCAGGGTTTGATGTCGAAACAGGACCGGAAATCGAAGATGACTGGCATAATTTCGAAGCGCTAAATATTCCTGAAACACACCCAGCTCGTGCAATGCACGATACTTTTTATTTTGATGCGCAAACCGTGTTGAGAACCCATACATCAGGGGTTCAAATCCGAACTATGGAAGATAAACCTGTGCCTATGCGTATTATTGCGCCAGGTCGTGTTTATCGTTGTGATTCCGATCAAACGCACACGCCGATGTTCCATCAAGTAGAAGGTTTGATCGTCGAAGAAAACGCAAGCTTTGCGCAGTTAAGAACCTTGATTATCGAGTTTTTAAGACAATTCTTTGAGGATGAGAACTTAAAAGTACGTTTCCGTCCATCTTATTTTCCATTTACCGAGCCATCAGCTGAGGTTGATATTGCCACTAACCTATTTGGTGATGGCCGTTGGATTGAAGTGTTGGGCTGCGGTATGGTGCACCCAAAAGTATTGAATAACGTGAATGTCGATTCAGAAAAATATACCGGCCTTGCATTTGGTCTTGGGGTAGAGCGTTTGGCTATGTTGCGTTACGGCGTAACGGATTTACGTCAGTTCTTTGAAAACGATGTCCGTTTCCTTCAGCAGTTTAAGTAATTGCAAAACTTAGCGATCAGAATTGAATTTGAGATAAAAGATGAAAATTAGTGAAAGTTGGTTAAGAGAGTGGGTTAACCCGAATTGGGATACAGAAACCTTGGCAGAAGAGCTAAGTTTGGCTGGCCTCGAGGTAGATGAAGTTTGTTTGGTTGCGCCTGAGTTTTCAAATGTGGTGGTTGGTCACGTGCTTTCTGTTGAGAAGCATCCTGATGCAGACAAATTGAATGTAACGCAAGTGGATGTCGGTGAAGCTGAAACAGTCCAGATCGTTTGTGGCGCTAAAAATGTTGTTGCAGGCATGAAAGCTTGTTGCGCTAAAGTCGGTGCGGTTTTGCCAGGTGATTTTAAGATCAAAAAAGCGAAGTTACGTGGTGTGCCATCTCATGGCATGTTATGCGGCGCAACGGAAATTGGTTTGCCTGATGATGGGGTTGATGGTCTTCATGTGCTGCCACTAGATGCGCCTATTGGTATGAATATTCGTGAATATCTTGATTTAAATGATGCCATTATTGATGTTGATTTAACACCAAATCGTGCAGATTGTTTAAGTGTTGAAGGGATCGCACGTGATGTGACAGCAATCAGTGGTGCTGAAATAAAAGTGCCATTTGAGCTGGAGCCTATGGCTACTTCTGGTGCATGTAACCAAGAAATTACTGTTGAAGAAACTGACGCTTGTCCTAAGTATCTTGGTTGTTTGGTTACTGGCTACAATGCCCAAGCACAAACACCCGATTGGATGAAAACACGTTTAGAGCGTTGTGGTCTTGCCCCAAAAAGCTTAACGGTGGATATTACCAATTATATTTTGCTTGAGTTAGGTCAGCCAATGCATGCATTTGATGCGGATAAGTTGCAAGGCTCTGTCCAAGTACGAATGGCAAAAGAGGGCGAAAAGCTTACAACGCTAGATGAAAAAGAATTAATTCTACAAAGCAACACTTTGGTGATCGCGGATGATTCCGGTGCTATTGCTCTAGCAGGGATTATGGGCGGGTTAGCGACTGCCGTGTCCGATGACACGACTTCTGTATTCTTTGAATGCGCTCATTTTGCGCCTTTAGCGATTACTGGACGTGCTCGCCAATATGGTTTACATACAGATTCTTCACATCGTTTTGAGCGTGGTGTCGATGCTTTCTTGCCAGAGCGTGCATTGAATCGTGCCTTACAGCTCTTTACCGAAATTGCAGGTGGAGATGTTTCAGATATTAAATCTGTGGTAGCCGAGTCGTCACTACATAAACCTCAACCAATTCAATTGCGTCCAGAGCGTATTGAAAAATTATTGGGTGTGGCATTGCCAAATGAAGAAGTCGAAGCGATTTTTACTCGACTGAATTTCACGATTGAAGCAAACAATGACGGTTGGTTAATGACCGCACCGACTTATCGTTTTGATATGGAAATTGAAGCGGATTTGATTGAAGAAGTTGGGCGTGTGTATGGCTACAATAATCTGCCAGAAATAGAAGTCAATGCGCCGATGCGTTTGCCGAAACTTGAAGAGCAAGAACAGGAAATGCATCTTATTCGCCAAGTATTAGTGAATAAAGGCTATCAAGAAGCAATTACATATAGCTTCGTTGAAGAACAATATCAAAAAACGCTTTTCCCAGAGCAGCAAGCCATTTGTTTGAAAAACCCTATTTCGGATGACATGAAGGCCATGCGCGTTTCGCTATTGCCAAGTTTGTTGACTACGACTGCATATAACCAAAATCGCCAACAAAACCGTCTGCGTTTATTTGAAACAGGGTTGGTGTTTTTAAGTGAAGATGCATCTATTGAAAAACTACAACAAGTGCCTATGATTGGTGGTGTGATCGTAGGTGGAATCTCTTCTGCTGGTTGGGCAGAAGAAGACAGAGCGGTAGACTTCTATGATATGAAAGCGCATGTCGAAAGTTTATTAGCGCTGAGTCATGTAAGTGATAAAGTTAAATTTGTGGCCAAAGCCTTGCCTATCTATCACCCTGGACAGTCCGCTGTGATGATAATGGATGGGCAAGAAATCGGTTCTATTGGTCAGTTGCATCCATCACATGTAAAAGTTGCTGATGTATCTGGCAAAGTATTTATGTTTGAGATGCGTCTTGATACTATTTTGACCACCAAAGTCCCTCAAGCGAAGCAGCTTTCTAAATTCCCAGTTGTACAACGTGATTTGGCTTTTGTTGTAGCTCAAGGTTTGCCTGTACAAGACTTGTTGGATGCGCTCCATGAAGTTTCTTCTGAGATAGTGCAGTCAATTGAAGTGTTTGATTTGTACCAGGGCCCTGGTGTTGGTGAAGATCAAAAGTCAATTGCATTGACAATTAAGCTGCAGCATCAGGATAGAACGCTTCAAGATGAAGAAGTTGATGCGCTAATGCAACAAATGATTGAAGCGGCGAAGCAAAAAGCGAACGCTGAATTAAGATAACCATTTTTGATGAAATAACTAAGAAGGTAAGGTTTATGGCATTAACAAAAGCGGAACTTGCCCAAACATTAACAGATACGTTTGGTTTTAATAAACGCGAATCAAAAGAATTGGTTGAGCAGTTTTATTCTGAGATGGCGACTGTTCTAGTAAAAGGTGAGCAGATTAAGCTTTCTGGTTTCGGTAACTTTGAACTTAGAGATAAAACTGCCCGTCCAGGTCGTAACCCTAGAACGGGTGAAGATGTTCCCATTTCTGCAAGAAGAGTGGTAACATTTAAACCAGGTCAAAAATTACGAGCTCGTATCGACAACTATGGTAAAGACTAAGTCGGGAGAAAATCCCAAGCAATTGGAAATAGAGCTTCCAGATAAAAAGTACTTTACCATTGGTGAAGTCAGTGAGTTGTGCGATTTAAAACCGCACGTACTTCGTTATTGGGAGCAAGTTTTTCCGCAACTTGAGCCGAGTAAACGACGTGGCCGTCGTTACTATCAGCGTCGTGAGCTTGAGCTGGTGCTAGAGATAAAAACCCTTTTACATGATCAAGGGTTTACCATTCCAGGAGCGAAAGCACGGTTAAATCGTGCTGAAGTTCCGACTGATGTGAACTTTGATAACGAAGCAGATCATCAAGCTTATCAAAGCCTTTTAAATATGAAGTCAGATCTTAGAGCTTTTTTAGATCATATTCGTCAAACCTATTAATTCCCATGCTTGAGTCAGGCTACGGCTAAGCCATTCTCGTTGTAAATTCTTTTATACTTCATTTATCCTTGATTCAGGATTATTTTTGTCACTCCCTATGTGTTGTTTAGCCTTATCTATCTAGGTGGGTATAAAGATTTATAAGAAACAAACGGATATCGTTATAATGAGAAAAGTATAATTTTGACGATTATTAAAATGAGGAGAAGGGTTTGGATCCTGTTCTTGCGTATGTCGTAAAACTTTTGGTGGGGTTGTCTGGATTGATGCGCCCTTATTTGTCAGAAATAGGCTTGTCGATGGCTGCAACTTTGTTGGTCATTTATGGCAATGACATTAGTTTGTTTGTTAAAAGTCAAATAGGGTCGCTTAAGTACTTTCTGCGTTTAACCTTGTTTGTGGTGTTTTGTGCGGTTGGTTATGGTTTGATTACCGCTTACCTGACACCAGTATTGGTAGGTTGGTTGGCACATATTAGTAATGTGTGGTTCGGCCTTTCAATTATTGCAATATATTATGCTATTGGTCTTCTCGCGCAGAAGAAGGGCTTGATTTAAAAAAAATGAGATTGAGTGTTCCTCGTTTAACTTTCTGAGAGTGGTTTGTCGTAATCGATGGCTGTTACAAACCAAACTTTAGTGCCTTCTGGAGTCTGAACCACCACTTCATCATCGATTGTTTTTTGTAAACAAGCTCGTGCCATAGGTGCATCAATCGAGATGTACTTAGGGTGGTGGTATATTTCTTCTGGGCCCACGATTCTGAATTCTAAACTTTCATCTGCTGTATTTTCTAGTGCCACCCAAGCGCCAAAAAAAATTTTATGCCTGTCTTTAGGTATGTCATCAATGACTTTAATTTCTTCAAGTGTTTTTCTTAAAAACCGCACCCTACGGTCTATTTCACGAAGCCTACGTTTGTTGTATTGATAATCAGCATTTTCCGACCGGTCTCCTAAGCCAGCCGCCCAAGTAACAATTTTAGTAACCTGAGGTCTTTCTACTTTCCAAAGTTGATCAGCTTCTTGTAACAGTTTTTCATAACCTGCTCGAGTAATTAGTTTTGTTTTCATTCAGCCTCTAAAGTGGGAAAACGGGGTGTTAGTTTTTTATAAGAGTATCTTGCTGAGACAGCGTTAGATTATTTTAACGTGCGGTGATTAAAAAGTGGATAAAAGTAAATTGATTATAAATGTAAAAAAATTACATATTATTATTGACGGGGAAGGTTGGTTGTTTTATGATGATCCTGAAATGTAAAAAAGTTACATTTGCTTTTATAAGGAGAACAAAGATGAAAGCATTTATGAAAATTTCCCAAATGTCTAAAAAAGTAATTGTTTTGAGTGTTGCTAGCCTACTTCCAATGGCAGCTTTTGCTGATACGGAAGAGCAATTGCATGCTCAAGAGCAAAAAATGGAAATGGTTCAACATCAATTAGAAAGAGCTGAGCAAGCTCAGGAACAAAATCAAAAGCTTGAGCGTGTAGAGCAAATGCAAAACCGCATGAGTCAGATGTCGGATCAAATGCAGAAAGCAGAATCGATGCAGGAGCGAGCGCAAGAAATGGCGGAACATGCTAATCGATCTGAGCAAATGCAAGAGCGAGCGCAGGAAATGGCTGAACATGCCAATCGATCTGAGCAAATGCAAGAACGTACCCAAGAAATGTCTGAGCATGTTAATCGTTCACAGCAGATGCAACAGAAGTCTGATGACATGAGCGAAAAAGCGGAGCGCTCAAACGAAATGCAAGAAAAAGCAACAAATATGAATGAAAAAATGGGTGATCCTGCATTGATACAAAACAAAATGCGTATTATGAATCAAAATCAAAATCAAAATACCAATTTGCAATCAATGCCTACACCTACACCTACACCTACACCTACACCAGCTCCGGCACCTGCGGCACAATAATTATAAGCTGCAGTAGCAACTCGATTAAACTATTGGTAAGTCGAGTTGCTAGAATATACTCAAGTCTGAAAATAAGGGTTTTAACGTGAAAAAATATATAAAATTAATGCTTTTCGCAGCCGCTATTTTGGCATCATTCTCGGCTAGCGCTGAAGATTCGGCCGTGAGTACAAAAATTTCAAGTGGGTTGTTTTATTCTTCTGGTCAAAGTCAAACGACTGGTAGTGCGGATTCCACACTTTATTCGATACCTTTAATGTTGTCTTTTAGAGGACAACGAGTGCATGCTGGCTTTTCAACATCCTATATGGATATTACCAGTCGATATCCAAGTACTGGAACTAGTTCAAAGGTATCAGGAATGGGGGATTTAACCTTTAGCTTGGGTTATGATTTAACAGACCAACCATCATGGACAGTTACCGTGAAACACAAGTTTGCAACGGGTGATAAAAGCAAAGGGTTATCAACAGGTAAAGATGACAACTATTTACAATTAGATTATTTTTCAGCGATAGGGCAAAGAAGCTCATTTTTTGCAACAGCAGGTTATAAGTTTGTAGGTAAAGTTGCGGGCGCAAGAATGAAAGATAGCGCATATGGCTCTGTTGGTGCGGGATACTTTTTCCCTTCTAAAACAAGCGTTGGCTTATCTTTGGATTATCTCCAATCTTCTTATGCAAGTCTGAAAGATCAAACGGGTGTCTCTGTATTTGTTGGAAAAAGTTTAAGTAAACAATGGAGCATTTCTGCATTTGGGTCTTATGATAATACAAGCACTCAAAGCATGGGGCTGACTTTCACAAGAAAATTTTGATTATGTTTTGCAACCTTCATGTTAGTTGTAAAACATAATTTCTAATTCTTAGTGGTTATCAAAAGTTAACTAAAAGAAAACATAAAATAAGGGTAACTAAAATTACCGAGTAATGATGGAATCGAATTTACTGAATAAAAAAGAACTGCTGTTTGCTAAAGCATTGGTATTGATATTAAAGCCTCTAGTCAAAATTTTGATTAGCCATAATATTACCTATGTTGGCGTTCAATCTCTATTGAAACGTGCTTATGTGCAAGTTGCTGAAGCAGACTTTGGCTTGCCTAATAAAAAGCAAACGGATAGTCGCATCAGTTTATTGACGGGAATTCATCGTGGCGATGTGAAACGCATTCGGCAAGCATCAGATGAGCAACCTTTTGAAAAAGAAATGAAAGCCAGTTTGGGTGCACAGCTAATGGCCGTTTGGCTTTCTCATCCACATTATAGTGATGAAGATGGCAATCCTCTTCCATTGTTTAAGACGGAACAAGATGGCGTTCCATCATTTGAAAATTTGGTGCTCTCCGTATCAAAAGATAAACATCCACGTTCGGTGCTTGATGACTGGTTAGCTCAAGGCATTGTTTGCATTACCGACGATGGACAAATTCAGTTAAGAGAAAAAGGCTATGTTCCTGAAGATGATTTTGAAGAGAAATTGTTTTTTGCAGGAAAAAATATCAGTAATCATTTAGCTGTTGTGGCCTCTAATCTAGAAAAAAAATCCCCACCTATGTTCGATAGAGCGATTTATTATCGTGAGCTCTCGGAAGATTCCGTTGTTCAACTTGAGCGAATTGCTAAGCAAAAAATGATGGCGGTTCTGATAGAAATGAATCAGCTAGCAAGTGAGTTGCAAGTCCAAGATGAAAAACAAAATAAGCCTAGTGGACAAATACATTTAGGTGCGTACTTTTATAAAGAATTTAAAGACATGGAAAAAGACGATGATAATTAATTTTTCATTTCGATTTATTTTCTATGGAAAACCTTTTGAGGTATACCTGTGAGAGCCACTCGTTTTTCTAAAATACTAGCAGTCTTGTCAGTTCTGCTATTGGTTAGCTCTTGTGCTCAGACTAGACCTGATTCGACTTATTTAGCGTCAAATACCTCAGGATTTGGTGGTACAGGCAAATATTTAGATCCTACGAGTGGGTTTGGAGGTACTGGGAAATCTTCTTCAGGGTTTGGTGGTACAGGCATTATCGGAACGATTACCGAGTTTGGCAGTATATGGGTAAATGGCATTGAGATAGCCTATGGTAAAAACACGCAGGTGACTTCAAACCTAAGAACTCATGATGGGTTAAAACTTGGTCAACAGGTTGTGCTCCAAACTGAACCGAACAAAAATAAAACATTTACACGAAAAATCGAAGTTTTCTATCCTGTTGCCGGAAAAATTACAAAGGTAAACGGAGGTTCGATAGAAATATCGGGTCATTACAAAGTGACTATTAACAAAGATACCTTTATGGATAAAGGCTTGTCATTGTCCAAAGGTAATTACATCGCAGTGAATGGTTATCAAGTAGCCGAAAATAATTGGGTAGGTACCCGATTAAACTTGAACCCTGGACATAAAAGCTTGTATCAGGTTGTGCCAAAAGCATTACAACTAAATCAAGTTAATAGATGGATTATTGAAAGTGGCCATGGGCAGCTGAAGCAATACGCTGCTCAATTGAAAGTGACTGTAAACTCGGCTAAGGAAAGTCTCAATAATCGTGTTGTCTTAGAGGTAATGAATCAAAACGGAAACATGAAACTTGAGTCAATGGAGAGTTATCACGAACATCTTCGCATGCAAAACCTAAAAGAAATGCGCTCAAAAGAAAGAGGAGTTCCCATTGATGACTCCTCAAAAATGCGCGATGGTCAAGATTTTAAAAGGATAGAAAAACCTGACGTTAATGAACAATATCGTGAAATGAGAAAAGAAGCGGATGATCTTAATACGTTAAAAACGAACCGAGCGCTTTCTCAAGATCAGAAAGAACAGATGTTTCAGCAGCAGCATGAACAAATAGAATTGCAGCATGAGCAACAGCATATCATGAGAATGCAACAAGAGCAGCAGCAAGAGTTTAAGCAGATACAAGAGCAACAAAAGCAAATTTATCAACAAATGGAAGATTTGAAACAGATTCAAAGATCCGAAGGTGATTGATATTTGATGGCATTTTGGTGCAGAGAGAGTTTTATTTGAAGCAAAGGTGCTTGCTCTTTAAAATGAATTTCGAGGTAGATGCGGGATCTGTTATTAACCATGTACATTGGCTGAAAGTTTGCTAGGAAATGCTAACGCAATTATACTTGGAAGCAAACAGATGAAACGCAGTCTAGCTACAAAAGTGGCTGAGCAAAAATTAAATGAGGATACGCACATGGGTTGGATTATTAAAGATCATTATGAAGATGAATACGATTTTGAAATGGATCGAATGAATCTTGAATCTTTAGATATTACGGCTTTTTCTTGTCCCAAACTACGCATTATCGAAGTTCCTGTCGATGAAAACGATGTTGACAAAATTGAACAGGTCTATGGCGTTTTATTCCCAGGACTGTTTGAAGACGTTACAGAAATGATGCATTCCGAGCACCGCGACCCCTACAAAGTACAATGCTTTTATAAGGTCAGAAAATCTGACTCGCATGACTTATCTTCCTCATAACCAGTTCTACTAAAAGTGCTTAAGCTGTTTTTTTTAAGAAAAGAACGGCTTGAACATATCTATTTCTAGATAACAAACCTATAATATGATTTTATTTTTAGCAAGTAAAATCGCGTAGGTTTTGGCCGTGAGTGGCCTAGAAATAACAATAATTCGTTAAAAAAATATTATATAAGGAAGTGTTTAAGTGATCGACTTTCCAAAAGTTAAGGGTCGAACTGCTATTCAAAGTTTGATTGTCTATTTAATTTTCTTTGGTTTGATGTTGCTGTTCGGGCTGGGTATGTTTTCGGTGCTCGAAAAACAGCGACATAATGGTTTTGTGACCATGAAACACCAAATTGACGATAAGAATCAGCTTTTTGAAAATATAGAGTCGGAGTTAGGGTATGGAGGGTTTATCCATAACTTTAAAAACTTAGTGATTCGAGGGGAAAGCGATTACCGAACGCAAAGCTACAGTAAAAAAGTAAAAGAAAATTTAGAAAACCTTTTCAAAAATATCAATGCATTTCGTCAGTTGCCGGGTTTAGAACCTGTTGAAACTGATGCTCTCAACCAAATAGAGAAAATGATTAAAAGCTATCAGGATAAGTTGGCAATAATCAATCAAATGTATCAGGACGGAAAGTCAGTTTTCGAAATTGACCATGCGGTTGTTGTTGATGATAGAGACGCTTTGTTAGCGCTAGAAAGCTTGCAAAAAGAATTAACTGCGGCTGAACTTGAAAAAATTAGTTCTTTTAATCAGGAAGCAGCAAATAAAGAAATGTTTTCATTGCTTGCTCTGTTTGTGATTATGTTTTTGATGAATCTACTCGGCTTTGAATACTTAATTCGCAGACCTCTTATCAAGCCTTTGGTTTACCTGCGATCAGATATAAAAACAGTCTGTGAAAATAATTGTGAAATAGACTCTGATAAAAAAGTAGCAACACACGGTGCTCGTGAAGTTAAGGAGTTGAGTCGCTATATTAATTGGATGTTAGATCGAATCAGTAACCATGTCGATTATATGAGTCGTATTCGGACAATTGTTGATCAGAGTACTTCTAATGTCATGATGGCTGATGAAGATCTTATCATCACCTATATGAATCAATCCATGGTGAATACGTTAAAGAAAGTAGAACCGGATATTCAGAAGTTGTTACCACACTTTTCAACTGAAAAACTGGTGGGACAAAATATAGATATTTTTCATGTTCACCCAGAGCATCAGAGAAAGTTATTAGCAAATCTAAAAGAAACCTACGTTGCGAACTTAACATTGGGCGAGTTGCACCTGGAAATTATTGTTAACCCTATTTGGAATGAACAGGGCGAACGTATAGGGTTTGCAACTGAATGGAAAGACGTAACGGAATCTGTCAATCTTGAACGCATGCAAGTAGCCGTTGAAACTAATCTGAAAACCATGGTAGAAATGGCTGCAAAGGGGCATATCGGCGCACAAATTGATGTGTCACAGTTGGGTGGATTTATCCGTGATTTGGGTGAGCAAATTAACCATATGTCTAAAGCCATTCATGATGCTAACGTCAATATTTCATCAGTGATTCATAAGTTGGCGGAAAGTGATCTTACCCCAAGAGTTCAGGGGCACTATGAGGCAGATCTTGGCGATATGAAGGACGCCATTAACCAGTCAATGGATAATCTGTCTCGTGTGATGGGGCAGGTAAATTCTTCAATTGCAGATATTGCCAATGATGTTCGCGATATGTCTGGTCAAAATGCCGATCTTTCGAGTCGAATTCAACAGCAGGCGGCATCCATTCAAGAAACAGCAGCTACAATGGAAGAGATGACTTCTGCTGTTCGCAATAATGCTCAAAATGCCAAAGAAGCCAATGATTTAACCTTGAAGGCGAGTCATAAGACCAATGAAGGTGCTGAGGTCATGAAACAGACCATTCAGGCAATGACTGGCATCAAAGAGTCGAGTGATCAGATCGAACAGATTATTGGTTTGATTGATTCAATTGCTTTCCAGACTAACCTGTTGGCCTTGAATGCTGCGGTTGAAGCGGCAAGAGCAGGTGAGCATGGTCGTGGTTTCGCAGTGGTGGCGGGTGAAGTTCGTAGTTTGGCTGGTAAGTCTGCTGATGCCGCTAAAGAAATCAAGCAATTGATTGATCGCTCTGTTGCCCAAGTTCAAGATGGAACTCACCTTGCAGAGCAATCAGGACAGGCTCTAAGTGAAATTAGTCAGGCAATGACCCAAGTAACGGAAATGGTTGGAGAGATTGCCACCTCATCGATTGAGCAGTCACAAGGTATTGAGCAGCTGAATCAAGCAATTGTTTCTCTCGATAAGAATACGCAGGAAAATGCACACCTAGTTGAATTGTCTGCTTCCAGCGCGGAATCTATTGCACACAAAGCTTCTGGGCTGGTGGAACAGATGAAGCAATTCAAAATCTCAAAAGAATTCCAGCAAGTGGACCCGGTTCAAGTTCAAGCGACTTCGCAACCAAAAATAATGGGAGAAGTTAAAAAGCCATTGGCTCAGGACAAGCTTGAAACAATTAAACCTAAACCAATGCAGAAAGCAGAGAGCTCAGAGTCAGCTCAAAAACAGCTTGATTCTAGCGATAACTGGGAAGATTTCTAAATAGTTACTTATTTTTAGCTGAAAAATTAAGCCGTCAATTGACGGCTTTTTTTATGGTTAAAATCTACCAGGCTGGGGGGAGGAGTTGTTGATAGTTTTCTTGCTTGAAAAACTTAAAAAAATGGCTTGTTCAAACAGTCTTCGGTTGTCTTCAGAAGAAGCAGCTTAAAGCGTTTGGTTAGTAAAGCTTCAATTTAGGTTTAATCCGTTTTTCAATCAAACTACTGACGATAATCCAAAAGGTTTTCCAGTAACCATGTAGGGCGAGTTGGTGCTGCCTATATAGGCTTGCATAAGCCCAATGCGCAAGCCCTCCTTCAATTAACCAGTGTTTATGGAAAAGCTGATCCAGCAAGCTACCGAATGTTTGGAAACGGCCAAGGGAAACCAGCGCGCCATGATCGCAATAGCGGAATTTTTTAGGAGGCTGCTTCTTCAATTGTCTAATAATATTTTTAGCGCAGAAAGCCGCCATTTGGTGTGCTGCTTGTGCAGTGGGCGGCACGGGTCGCTCTGCATGGTCGGGTTTTAGAAAGGCACAATCTCCAATCGCATAGATAGCGTCTTCTCCTATAGCATGGAGCGTTTCCTCTACTTCTATCTGGTGAATACGATTGGTGATAAGCTGCAGTTCGGATAAAAAAGCGGGGGCTTTAATGCCTGCTGCCCAGACTAATAGGTCTGCATGAATATCGCTTTCAGAAGTGTGAAGGGTGTAGGATGATACGCCCTTAACATTCCGGTTCACGCAAATGTTGACGCCGAGGTCAGTTAAGGTTTTTCCTGCCTTAGTTGCAATGCCTTCATCTAAAGCTGGCAAGATCCTTGGTGCGGCTTCTATGAGGGTGACTTGAAGGCTTTGGTGGTGGATTTTGTCAACACCGAATTGTTCCAGCCTATCCACCGCGTTATACAATTCAGCTGAAAGCTCCACACCTGTCGCTCCAGCACCCACGATAGCGATACTGACGTTTTCTCCATCATGAGCGGTTTCTGAAAACTGTAAGAACCGGTTGAGAAAAGAGAGGTGAAAGTCTTCGGCTTCTTCCTTATTGTCAAGTTTGAAACAATTTTCATGCACACCTTCTATGCCGAAGTCATTGCATTTAGCTCCGAGTGCGATGACTAGAATGTCGTAATCAATCTTTCTTGGCTTAAGGATTTGTTTGCCATGGTGGTCAAATAGCGGGGCTAGACTAATTTGTTTGTGAGTTTTATCGAGGCCATCCATTGCACCCAGGCGGAAGTAGTAATGATTCTCCGAGGAATGCGCACGGTAGCTGAGTGCTTCCATACCCGTATCAAGTGAGCCAGCAACCACTTCATGTAGTAAAGGTTTCCATAGATGCACTCGATTGGGGTCAATCAAGGTGATTTGGGCTTGGTGATTTTTGCCTAGCTTGTGCCCCAAAGTGGTTGCAAGTTCTAAGCCTCCTGCTCCGCCACCGACTATGACGATTTTGGGGATTGAAACAGAGTCTTGCATTGCATATCTCCCTGCATGGCTATTGCCGATTTACCGAGTTATTGACTCATACAATCGACATTCTGTATTCCATACTATAGCGAGATTCTGTAAGCAAATAAATGACTTAATGCAGAATTTGTGTGATTGAGTCGTCATTGCATCAAAAAGAGGGAGTTAAATCCCTGTCATGACCAAAGCAATGACATCATTGTCATAACCATCACCATTTTTATATTCTCGGTAGCCTTCGCTCACTTTATAGCCCACTAAGTAAGGTACTTCATCCCATAGCCAGTAGATAGTGTCATTTTGACCATTATCAGCAGTCAAAATCTCGCTGGGTAAATCTAATGTTTCACCAATTTGATGTTTTTCGTTGGTTGAGGCAATAATCATTCCTCGTCTATCGACAAAGAAACTAAAAGTGGTTTTATTGATTTGTTGATTAAGATATTTTGGTTCGGTTTCTTTTAGCATGGCTTCAAATTGAGGCTTGCTGTCGAACACAAGTGCAATACCACCAACATTTCGGTTCACGTTTTCCCAGTCTTTAACTGCTGCATGATAGATATAGGTATATTCATCGCCATATAGGTTTGTGTTATGGAAGTCTGAAACGACATACGATTGAGTATCTTCTAACGACAAGCATCGAGAAGTATCGTTTGGTCGTGGAATAATGGTATCGATTAAGTGTCCTTCAACAGGATTAGATACCGCGAGGATTCGCCCTCGCTGATCGTAAAGCATGATATTTGTATAAACAGTGTAGAGCTTATTGATGTAGCCGAGAATATCAGTCAACTTTCGTGTTTCTGCTTCGGTAATTTCTTGTGTTTGGTTATAACGTGACAGTATCTGACGGAAAGAACTGTTTAACGCCCACCAACGACAGTCATTGGCACGTTCGTAGAGGTTTCTGTCCATTACTTCAACACCAAGTGTTGCGCTAAAAGCAGCTTTACCCTGAATGGTCTTAACCAGTACATGGTGGATATGGTGGATAAAACTGTTGAAGATCTCTTGAATATCAATGCTGATATTTTGAAAGCTATCAAGGACCGGCAAAAAGGCTTTAACATCTCGTTTTAATGACAAAATTTTACCGTTTAATATAACAATGAGCAGTAGAGTACTGACTTTTAGGTTGGTTTCTTCCAGGTCACGTAGGTAAAGAGGTGAGTCAGACGGAATGGTTACATCGATTTCATGGCCATCTGTTTTGTCGGCAAAGGCCACATTGTTTGGAACCTGAACGAACCCCAGCCATGGAAGACCGTAATAACCTTGATAACCATGTGTTTTGGTTGCATATTGAAGTTTGTCTCCAGAGCGTTCTGGACTACTAAAAACATGGGGGTCAACTTGTTTCGTGTTGCGTTTTGTTTTGTCAGAGCTGTTACATGAAATCGCTTTACCTTGATCATCAAGAAGCATGATTTCATAGCCTTGTTGCCCTTGAGACAGGGTTTTATAGATTCGTTCCATTTCATCTTGGAAGTTAAAACTCAAACATAGCACACCAACCGTTTCAATTTGTCCATTCACATTGGCTTCGATTTTCTTGGCGTAAATATGACTGTCTGCTTTGTTTGGAAACAGGTCTGAGCGTCGATAAATTTCTACATATTCTTCTTTGGTGGTGATGGCTTCATGGATGATTGGATCACGACTATGTGTAACGGGATTATTTAAATCTAGCTTGGCTTTGACATCTCCATTTACTGAAACCAGCAGTACATCATCGTAAACCGTGTATTTTGCAACATATTCAATGATTCGCTCGTGAATGAATTCCTTGTCTTCATCTGTCACATTAGGTTTAACCATAAAGTCGACCAGATCATCATCTGTTGCTAAGAAGCCAACGTCAGCAGTACGCTCGAATAGGTTTCGAATCAAAATATCGATGGCAGCCTGTGCTTTAAGCATGATTTCACTGTTAGCCTGGTTTAAGTAACGGCCAATCAGTTCTTTAATCATGGTGTCTCGGAGGTTTTGAAACTCTTTTTGTGTTTCAACAATTGATAATAATAGTTGCGGGTCAATGTTCTCATTGTTGATTTTCCCGACCATGGCAACAGTAGTCCACCATAGATCCTGGTGCTCTAATTCGTTTAAGTAGCGTTTCACTTCAGGAAGGAATTGCGTAAATTGTTTATGATCTTCTGATTTGTTTTGCGCTGACATATTTTTAAACCACTGTGTCTATATAAGAATATTATTAATATCTTTTATGGTCTAGCAATGGTAGTTCCAACTTGTGTAAATATTTAAAATACAGGAAGTTAATGAGTTTGATGGGTAAAAGTTCGAATGGACATTTAGCGTGTGAAATTGGTAAATTTGGTGCACTGTTGCCCTATTGAGGGATTTAAATAAAGAAGATACAGTTTGTCGCGGAATGGTTTATTAAAAATTTTAATTATAATGATAGGTCGATTTTGGGTTCGTTTAGTGGCAACTCAGTGCTACAGTATCTATTAGGATTTTTAATAACAAAAGCTGTGTGTCGTTATTCGTACATATCGCATGGAGGGGTATTGTGATAAAGCGTTCATTAAAAGCAAAAGTAACGTTTATTTCTATTATTGTTGGTGTCATAGTCGCATCAGTCGTTGGTTTTGTGATGTATATAATGCTTGTTAAGCCCGTAGAGTCCCAAGTGCAGCAAAAGTTGCTGGATAAGGTTCAGGTGTTTATAGATCACCAAATAGAACAAAAATCACAGGTTGGTATCGCGGGTGCATCTGCAATCAGCTTGTCTTCCAATATCATTTCCGCTTTGCAAGTCGAAGACAGAGACTCATTATTGCCGTTCTTCAAAGGCATTAAATCCGGCTATGCAAAGAAAACCGTTTATAAAAACATCGGTGTACAGCTGATTACGTTTGATGGGCGTTCTTTATTAAAATCTTGGGATTTAGACAGTTATGGGCAAAACGTCTCTAACAGTCCAATCATACAAAGAGCCATGAAAGAAAAACAAGCGTTCGGTGCATTGGCAATAGGGGACAAGGGTGTTGGGATTATATCTGTGTCACCCATTTATGATGGCGATGAATTCAGTGGTCTAATTACATTTGTGCAAGGGTTGGCATCTGTAGCGAAAAACTTTAGAAAAGTTGAGCATGGTGAGTGGGTGCTTTTGGCCGATCGTCGTTACATAAAAGATCATTACGGCAAAATGCCAGTTGTTGAAAACAACGAAGCAATCGATAAAAACTATATATTGGCAAACAACCGTTGGTTCTCAAAAGACACTGTTAATGAACTAAAGCGCGTTTATAAGCCGGTTGATGGTAAGAAAATCGAATTTTATCTAAAAGATAATTATGTTGTGATGGACCTACCGGCTTATGACAGTAATGGCGATGTTATGGGGCGTCATATGTTTATGCTGCCATCATCGTTCTACTTTGACCCGATGAACAAAGCAAAAGATGCCGCATGGATGTCACTTGCAGGCGTAATGTTGGGTATCTTTATCCTAGCAGTAATATTGGTGATGGCAATCAATCGTATGGTTGTAACTCCTTTAGCCAAGATGCAAAAAACCACTGACGATATTATGAAAACAGGTGATTTTTCTATTCGTGCAGATGTTTCCAGTGAGGATGAGGTGGGTAGAACTGCACTCGCTGTTAATGAATTGCTCGCACAGGTCGGTGAGGCTCTAAGAGAGTCAAACTCAACCATTACTGCGATTGCAGCAGGAGACTTCTCACAGCGTATTGAAGGTGACTATAAAGGTGACTTATTGAATCTGAAAGATGGTATGAATCAGAGTTTGGATAATATTGCCGATGTTATCAAACAGATTGCAACAGTCATGGATGAAATGAAGCGCGGTAATTTCGATATCCAATTGCAAAATACGGCTTCTGGCGAATATCACCGAATCATTGATAGTGCGCAACAAACTATGACCGTTACTAATAGTATTATTGCTGATGTGAACCAAGTAATGGATCAAATGAGTGGTGGTAACTTCAGTCAGCGTGTAGAGGCAGATGCTCAAGGAGAGTTAAAACGATTAAAAGATCGTATTAACACATCGTTGGACTCGCTTAACAAAGCAATGCAGGACATTACAAGAATCGTTGTGGCACAAAGTGAAGGCGATTTAACGCAATTAATTGACACCAATTACCCTGGTGAATTGGGACGTCTGTCTGATGCGGTGAATCAATCAGTTGAAAAGCTATCGGTTATTGTTGGTCAGGTGATAGAGGCTTCGGATGTTGTCAATACTGCTTCAGAAGAAGTGGCGCAAGGAGCGTTAGATTTGAGTTCACGTGTACAGCGCCAGGCAGCTGCACTTGAGCAGACTTCTGCTTCAATGGAAGAAATGAATGCTGCAGTACAGAACAACTCGGATAATGCGAGTGAAGCTGCGATTGTTGTGCAAAAAGTACAATCGGGTTCTACAGAAGCAAATGAAGTTATGCATCAAACCATTGAAGCCATGAATGCTATTCAAGAATCAAGTCATAAGATTTCTGAAATAGTTACTCTGATTGATGGTATTGCCTTCCAGACCAATCTGTTGGCGTTAAATGCGGCTGTTGAAGCCGCGCGTGCAGGTGAACATGGTCGTGGCTTTGCTGTAGTTGCCGGAGAAGTTCGTAGTCTTGCACAGAAGTCAGCGGATGCAGCTAAGGACATCACATCTTTAATCAACGAAAGTGTCGATCGAATTAATCAAGGTACTAAGTTGGCGACTGAGTCTGGAGATGTGTTACAGGGTATTACTGAGGAAGTGAATAATATTGCCAAAATGATGGGACAAATCGCTCAGGCTTCAGAAGAGCAGGCCAAAGGTGTTGAGCAAGTGCATCAGGCAATGAACGATTTGGATTCTGCAACACAGCAAAATGCGGCTTTGGTTGAAGAAACATCAGCGGCAGCGGAAAGTATGAGTGAACAGGCAGTTAGCTTGAGTCAAAATATTGCGTTCTTTAAAACCAATAGAACGCATCATTCTCAGCCGCCAGCGGCTAAAAAATTATCGGCAGGAGATAAAAAGCCAGCAAGTGTAACAAAGTTAGAAGCTAAGCCTGCTTCAACAGCCGCCTCACAAGCGAAACCTGCAACGAAGGAAGCGCCTAAATCGGAAGAAAAACGAGCTAATGACAAACCCGCATCGGAAAAAATCGTTTCACCTTTGCAAGGCAAGTCAAAGAGTGCAGATGATGAATGGGAAGACTTCTAAGTCAGTCTTTTCATTTGAGGGATAAAAAAACGGCAAGCTTTTTAGCTTGCCGTTTTTGTTTAAAGCGATTGGTTATTGTTATTTTGTTTGCTCTTCATCAGGAACAAATTTCAGAACATTGCCATTGATACAATAACGTTTATGTGTTGGTGGCGGGCCATCATTAAACACATGACCTAAATGGATACCTGAGCTGGCGCTTATAACCTCTGTACGCTTCATGCCGTGGGAATCATCTTCGCGTTCCTCAACAGCCCCTTTGACAGGATTAAAGAAACTAGGCCACCCCGTACCACTGTTGAATTTTGTATCACTACGGAACAGGGCTGCACCTGTAATAGGGTCAACATAAGTGCCGGGACGTTTTTCATCTAAATGAGACCCTGTAAAGGCCCATTCGGTTCCTTTGTGAAAAGCGATTTTTCGCTGTTCGGGTGTGAGTAGACGAAAACCAAGCCATTTCCAGAATCGGTCTTTATCACCGCTATACCCTGTGTAGCGTGACACTTCTTTGCCATGTTCGAAAAAGACAATGGTCGGTGTGGCAAACAAGGGTTTTTCCAATGTCCAGCCTTTTGGCGGGTTAGGGTTTAAAGTGGTGATAACCGGAACATCCGCTTTCCAGCTATTTAGAATCTCTTTGGTGAAGAGTTTGCAGTAAGGGCAGTCTTCGGCTTCAAACACAATCAATTGCTTGTCCATATGCAACTTAGAAGCATCTAAAATAGGGTGTCCTGATGGCTTGTTGGTTGATCCCGGGTAGGCAACACCTGTTCCTCCAAGCCCACAATAGCCATTAGGGTTCTTTTTCAAATAATCCTGATGGTAATCTTCCGCCTTGATGTAATTGTGTAGTGGTGCGATTTCCGTGGTGATTTTGCCATAGCCTGCTTTGGTTAGGGCAGCCTGGTAGATTTTCTTAGTTTCTTCGGCAATAGCCTTTTGATCTGGTTCTGTATAGTAAATGACGCTACGGTAGTTGGTGCCGATGTCGTTGCCTTGTCGATTTCCTTGCGTTGGGTCGTGATTTTCCCAGAATTTGATAAGAACGGTTTTTAGACTAACGACAGCAGGGTTAAAGGTTACTTTCACCACTTCAGCATGGTTGCGTGCGTGAGATTTTCCCATTTCAATTTCACGCTCAAGCCCAAGTACATCGTAGTACCCAGCATGTTTCGCATCACCACCAGCATAGCCAACTTCTACATGAGTGACCCCTGGGATTTCGCCCATGCGTTTTTCTGCCCCCCAAAAACATCCCATACCTACAACAATCGTTTCGGTTTTCATAGGTGTTTCTTTAGCGGCGACGACATCACCCATTGCTTGTGTAGTGTTCATTTGTTTCTCCTGTGCACAGCCTTGTACCGAAAAGAATAACATGCTCACTAGCGCAAACCAAAAGGTTGACCAGATTCGAGAGCGTTGAAATTTCGTTGCCATAAGTTTCATCCATTTTTTGTGAGTCTTATTGTAATAGACCGAGTAGAGGTGAATATCTTCCACAGGAACCTGAGTGGTCACAGTTTAGTCATGTTTTGCACATAAACATACTCATATTTGTTTTATATATTGCTCAATATTTTGGCTATTCAGCCGATAATCTTATGCGAAACAGTGGTCATTTAGAACCGCAAAAAAATATAAAAATATCACTTTAGACCAGAAAACAAAGTGAATCCGCTATCAAGGGAAAGCGCAACTTAATAGAGTTGTGATAAGTCAACGATAAGTGGAGCACATAATATGATTATATCTTCTTCCCAGGTGTCTCTGGGGCACGCACAGTCTGACAGCACTAAGCTGACACAAAGAACCCGAACCGATATCTCGCACGCGGATACTACAAGCAACGAGGGCAGGTTGGTAATGGTAGCTTCGTCAAAAAATACTTACGATTACTCGCAATACAATCGAACAAAAATCAATGCACAAAGTGAGATTCGACAGGGTGATGACTCACAGCAATATACCTTGAGTCAGGTTACAGAAAAGCTTAGCCAAGCAAGTTTAAGTGCAGATAATGCGCAAATAGCACTTCAAAAAGCATTTCCTTCTGGACCAGCGACGGAGATGAGTTTGAGTGGCGAAGTCGCGTTTAATTTTACACATCAAATTCATTACCAACAGGAGAGTAATAGCTTTTTGAGCTCTCATGGCACAGTGACTTTAGCAGATGGGCGGGAGGTAGATTTTGCACTCACACTTAGTCAGCAACAAAGTACACAAGTCGATGCACAAACTCAGGTTGAGTTTGGTTTAACAAAACTGAAAGACCCTTTAGTCATTAATTTCGGTAGCGATACTGTGCAACTGCAAGACACCAGTTTTGCATTCGATATGCAAGCCAATGGCAAAACAGGAAAATATGCTTCTCTTGGAAAGGGAAGTGGTTATCTTACCTTTGATGCCAATGGCGATGGCAAGGTGACGGATGGTTCTGAATTGTTTGGTACGAAAACCGGTAATGCTTACGGTGAACTTGCGCAATACGATGATGATCACAATGGCTGGATAGACGAAAATGATGCCATTTTTAAACGTTTGAAATTATGGCAAAATCAGGCTGATCCAAACGCAACTCTTACGTTAACCGAAGCAGGGGTTGGTGCGATTTATCTGGGCAATGCTAATTATGCACAGGAGTTACGAGGTTCTCAGGGAGAGTTATTAGGTAAAACCAAGCAAGCAGGGGTTGTGCTGATGGAAAATGGGCAAGTGAAAACGTCTCAGGCGATTGATTTAGCTGAGCTTCCGAAGGATAGGGCGTTAAAGACGATAGAAAATAGTCGAGCATTTAAGCAGCTGCAAAAAATGGCTGATGATTTCAATCATATGCAGCAAGCTCGTCAATCTATGAAAAATAGCTTTAAGTTATCCAACTCATTCAATGCACACTTTGGTTGGTCTATTTCGCGACGAACTGAGGAAACGGAAAAACCTAAAACCCTGTTTGAGCAATTGCAGGAATATATTGAAAAAGAGATCGAAGCACGCAAAAAACTACTAGACTGGTTGGAGTCTAGTTATAACATCAAAGGCCATGCTTAACCGGATTTTTAGCATTAATGGTCTGACCTTTGTAGTGCCTTTAGATCCGTCAACACGATCCGAACGTGTTCTTTAGGGTCTACGTCAGTATAGATTTTTGCGATGCGTCCTTCTGGATTAATAATGAAAGTATGACGCTTCGCGAATTTCATCACAATCAAATCAAGTAAAGAATCATACTGTTTTGCCACAAGGCCATTCTTGTCTGCTAAAAGGTCAAACGGTAGTTTGTGTTTAGTTTGAAACTCTTTATGTGAACTCACCGAGTCAACCGATACGCCAAGTATGGTTGCTTTTTGTGCAATGAGTTTATTGATATTGTCACGAAAACTACAAGCTTCTGTCGTACAGCCCGGCGTTTCATCTTTGGGGTAAAAGTAAAGTATCACCCAGTGCCCTTTAAACTGAGATAAGGTCACCGTTTTGTCGTGTTGATTTTTCAATGAAAAATCTGGTGCCATCTCACCAACCTGTAATGTCTGAGCTTGAGCGGTATGAAAATAAGCAGCAGAAGCAAGCGCCAGTAATAGAAAAGTGTAAACAAAATATGGTTTCGGTAGTGACATGACGTTACCCTTGTGATGATATATAACACTATACTAATTCAAATCTACATTAGAAAACACCTGATAAAGCAGAGGTTTTTAATTGTGGTGTGTGTTCTAAGTCAAAGGGAGCAAAGATGCATTTTCCTAGATTAAAGATTGCCGTATCCGACTGTTTAAGAGGCACAGAATGTCGTTATAACGGTGGTCATGCACAGGATGATTTCGTTAATCACCATTTAGCAAAATACGCGGATTTTTATCCTTTCTGTCCTGAAGCCGCTGTAATAGGTACGCCTCGAGAAACCATTCGTTTGGTGGAAGAGCAACAAGGCGTACGCGTTAAAGGACACAAAAGTGCAACCGACTACACAGAAGGCCTTAAAGCTTACGGCGATAAAATGGTACCTAAATTATTAGGAATGCATCTTGATGCCGCTGTGGTGAAATCAAAATCACCTAGTTGTGGGATAGAACGCATTAAAGTTTATCAACCCAATGGTGAATGGCATGGCTCTAAAGACCCTATGACATCTGGATTATTTACAGGGCAGTTAAGAGAGCAAGCGCCTTATTTGGCGATAGAAGATGAAGGGCGCTTGCAAGATGCATGGTTGAGAGAGAACTTTATGCTGCATGCTTTTACTTCCGCTCGTTGGCGAGAACTATTAGAAGCGACCCCCAGCCTGGCAGATTTTCAGATTTTTCACCGAGATCATAAATACCTATTCATGTCTAAAAGTGAAGTGATTTACCGAGAGATGGGACCCTTGGTTGCCAATACAAGAGCTGATAATTTAGAGGATCAACTTCAAGCTTACCAAGAAAAAATGTTTGAACTGCTAGCACATCGTTCCACCAAAGGGCAGGTAAGAAATGTGTTAGATCATGTTTATGGTTATTTTAAAGAGCAGATCAGTGCTGATGAGAAAGATCATTATCAGCAGACGGTACAGGAATTCATTCAGGGGGTTATTCCATTGATTGCCGTGATAAAGGTGCTGGAGCAATTTTTGAATCACTATGGTTCCGATTACCTGTCCACCCAAGTGTTTTTCCACCCCTATCCTGCGGACCTCGCTTTGAGATCGGAAGTATCGGCTTTTAGGTAGCGACTGTTTCGATGAGTTATATTTGGGGACGGATTCAAAACATATGCTTGTTTTTGCCCAAATAAACTGGTCAAATGAAATCAACAATACAATATAGGGTAAAGGATTGTGGATGAAATCACCCTTTCAAATGAAGTGACTTTCAGTGAAGAACTGAAGGAAATCTATCACTATCTTCACAGTAAATACCCTGCTATCGAGCGAGTGGCTGTCGCCCTTTATGAACCAAGTACCGATATTCTTATCACCTTTGCCTACACAGGTGAGTACGACACGCCTTTATCCATGTATGATTTTCAATTTTCCCAATCAGAATCTTTGAATAAAGTAAGGCAGAGCCGGCTTCCTAGAATCGTGGATGATATTGATTTGTATGAACCTAACAGTAGAGTTCATACCGACCAAATTCGTAAAGCGGGCTTCAAATCCAGTTATACCTACCCGATGTTCAACGGAAATAATTTTCTGGGGATGATTTTTTTTAATTCAAAACAGAAATCGGCATTCACCGACGAGATGGTTTATGACATCGAGTTGGTCTGTCCATTACTGACCGTGATGGTCGCAAATGAAAAACGGGTAGAAAATCTCTTACTTGCCACGGTGCATACAACTCTGGAACTGAGCAAGGAAAGAGACCCAGAAACACAAGAACACATGGCTCGTGTGGCTCATTATGCAAGAATTATCGCTAAAGAGGTAGCGCCGGATTATGGGTATGATGATGAATTCGTAGAGCACGTATTCATGTTTGCACCATTGCATGACATCGGCAAAATTTCCATTCCGGATGAAATTTTAAGGAAGCCCGGTAAGTTGACGGATGAGGAATTTGATTTCATGAAGGTGCACACGACAAAAGGGTCAGATTTGGCAGGCCTTTTGTTGAAAAATTTTGACTTGGAAAATATAAAGTTCGCGCCCATGATTAAGAACGTTATCCGGTATCATCATGAAAAAGTCGATGGCAGCGGTTATCCGGACGGTCTGAAGGGCGATGAAATTCCTTTGGAATCTAAGATTGTGGCGGTTGCAGATATTTTCGACGCTTTGACCACCGTAAGACCCTATAAACAGGCTTGGTCAAATGCGGCCGCGTTTGCGGAGTTAGAGGAAATGGCAAATCAAGGTTTGCTGGACAAAACCTGCGTTGAAGCTCTGGTTGAACACAAAGAAAAGGTCTGTGAGATACAAGAGACACTCGCAGACCCTAAGATAAGCTGACCTAAGCTTTATATACCTGCTATTTAGACCTGATGAAGTTGACCATTTTCTCGACAGCTTCTTCCCATTGCAAAATCCAGACAAGAGTGCGATGCACCATCGACTTCGTAAAGATGGGTGCTTTTGTGTTGCTTCAACACGGCTAGAATTACTTATCTACTTAGGTTTTCTTAAACCCCTATCCCGCAGGTTTAGCCCTCAGATCAAAAGTCGATGCTTTTAGATAGTTGTTTTTACAGACTTTTGTATTAGAATGTGAATATAACATTATAAAGATAAGGGTTATTTTATGTTCTCACTTACGGAGTCTAAGAGTCAATCTTTTGGTGAACAGTTATCTTGGGTTCGTAGTTATTTGAATCAAAGGCTAAGCTTTATTCATCGTATTGGCGTTGCTTTGTATGATGAAACGACTGGAAGTTTAAAGACTTTTGCTTTTTCAGGTGATGAAGCAGAGAACCTAACCTTTTACGAATATAAGTTGTCGAATTCGGAGTCATTAAGAAAGCTTAAGGAAACCCGACAGCCTCGAATTGTACAGGATATAACTGCTTTTAGCTCTAATGGTCGAGAACACACTGAAAGCATAAGAAAAGCGGGTTATAAATCCAGTTATATTGTCCCTATTTATGATGCAGAAAAGTTTATTGGAATGGTCTCTTTTAATTCTAAAGAAAAAGACTATTTTCAAGATGACGTGATTATAGCTCTTAAGTTGGCGGTGAATTTTATTAGCCTATTGATGACCAATCTTAAACGTACGCAACATACACTAGAAGCCACTATCCAAACAACGCTTGAATTAACGCATGAAAAAGACCCTGAAACACGGGAGCATGTTAGTCGAGTTGCATACTATGCACGCCATATAGCTAAGGGCGTAGCAAGCAAATATCAACTCAATGATGAGTTTATAGAGTACGTTTTCATGTTTTCACCTTTGCATGATATCGGTAAAATTTCGATACCAGATGATATTCTTCGAAAACCTGGAAAATTAACCGTTGAAGAGTTTGAAGTGATGAAGACGCACACGATCAAAGGTTATGACTTAAGTAAAACAATGTTAAAAAATTATGGCCTTGAAAAAATAAAGCAAGCTGGCGTAATCAAAAATATCATACGATCTCATCACGAGAAGTTAGATGGCTCTGGTTATCCAGATGGTCTTAAAGAAAAAGAGATTCCTACAGAGGCGAAAATCGTTGCAGTAGCGGATATTTTTGATGCGTTAACGACGGTTCGACCTTATAAATTGTCTTGGAGTAATGAGGAAGCTTTTGAAGAGTTGCTTCGTATGTCAAACAAAGGGTTATTGTGTCAAAGTTGTGTTCAAGCGTTGATAGAGGAAGAAGAGTCAATTCAAGAGATTCAAACGTTACTGGCCGATAAACGGCCAGCATGATAATTTTAGTTAGTCTTTTTGGATGAAAGAGACCATTTTCTCAACCGCATCCTCTCCCGCGAAATCACGGTAAAAGTGCGTGGCACCATCAATTACATCAAGATGAATGTTTGCATGCTTTTGTAAAACAGGTTTCATTCTCTCAGGCAAATCTTTCACGACAGTATCATCCGTCCCTGCAAAAACCAAAACGGGTTTTTTGATCTTCGGCAGTAAATGAACCGTGTCCATATTCGGATTAAAATCATAGTAGCTTGCAAAACTAGCAGCTGTTACTTTGGCATCTTCACAATAGACTAAATCAGTATGAGGCATCACTTCATTGCCTTTACCTGCTTTAACCAGTTTATCGGCTTTAGCGACTTCTTTGGTCAAGTCTTTGTGGAAACGTTGTTTATACTCAGCAATTTCACTTTTCTTTGACCAAAGTTGCGGTGCAAATAGCACGACGTGTTTAATATTCGCATCTGCATTGTGTTCTGATGCATACCAAGCTGTTTGGTTGCCACCGCGAGAGTGGCCAGCAAGCGTGATGTTGTGAACGCCTTGCTTTTCAAGCCACTTGACCCATGCTCCAATTTCTTTCATCGCATCAGTATGCTTATGAGTGTGGATTCGGTCACAGGAAATCATCGCGTTATCATGGCGATCATTCACATTGAAGCTTAAGTTGATAGTGAGGATGTTGATGCCTGAATCCGGCAAGTAGTTCTTTAGCGTGTTGGCTGTGCTGTAGTTATTATTCATCCATGTACCATGAGTGAAAAGTACCACACCATCTTTCAGAGTTTTACCATCAGCTAAAAGTAACTCTCCGTTCAAAGTTAATTCTCCAAACGGAATTTTAACTTCTTTAGCAAATGCCGAATGAGACAAACTAAACATTAATAGAAAAGCATATATTACCGTCTTCATTGCACACCTCGTTGATAGGTTAATTACTTTAATCACTTTTGCAAGTGAAGCAAAAGTAGTAAAAGATTTATACCTTAAATTTTAAAATAACACTAGCTAATAAAGAGGCTTCTTGCTTAAGCTTCTGAGCTGTTTCTGAGGTAATTTCAACCACGGTTGCATTTTGTTGTGTATCTTGGTCAAGACTGCTGACAGCAATATTAATCTGCTGTACGCCATCGGCCTGTTCTTTGGCAGAAGCATTTACTTGCTGAATGGTCTGACTCAAGGAATTAACGCCCTGACTGATTTGTTGTAACTCGGTTACCGAAGATTGCATTAACGCTTCACCCTTATCAACCTCTTCAGTTGTTTTTGTGATGAGGGTCGAAATTTCTTTTGCAGCATCAGCAGATTTTTGGGCTAGGCTACGGACTTCACCTGCTACAACTGCAAAGCCTCTTCCATGCTCACCTGCACGGGCAGCTTCAACGGCTGCATTCAGTGCTAGTAAATTGGTTTGGAAGGCAATTGAGTCAATCAATGCAACAATATTTGTAATATTGTGTGACATATTCTTGATTTCATTCATTGCTTTAGCCGTTTCGTTAATAACCACCTCTCCCTGATTAGCTTGCTTATGTGCGACAGAAGCATTTTTGAAAGCATCTTCAGTGAGTTCAGTGGCATTTTGTACCGTTGCTGTGATTTGTTCTAATGCGGCCGCAGTTTCTTCTAAAGATGCCGCTTGTTGTTGTACGCGCTCAGAGAGCTGACTACTAGATTGACTGAGTTCAAGAGCATTTTGGTCTACAGATAATGAAACCTGCTGGATTTGTTGAATAATCTGAGCCATTTCCTCAATACTTTTGTTGATAGAGTTTTTGAGGGTTTCATAAGAACCTTGATAGTTTCCTGAGACACGTTGTGTCAGATCACCTTCAGTTTGTGCGTACATCACTTGGTTGATTTCATCAAATGTTGATTGAATTTCGGAAATAGAAGAGTTGATGCTCTCGATTAAGCGTTTAATCATTCCTTTTGCTGATGGACAGTCGATATGTTGAGAGAAATCTCCTTTAACCAATCCGTCAATTGCCTTCATAGTTTGTGTAAAAGATTGATCAAGCGTTTCCATTGCCATATCGACTTTTTCTCTAAAAGATTGTGGCACGTCCTGGCTTAATCGGACATTGAATTCACCTTGTGTGATAGCTGTCATCACTTTATCCAGTTCATTTGTCATCATGGAAACTGAACTTGTGGCTGTATTGGTTCCATGTTGTAGAGAAAGTAGATTTCCCTTGGTATTCTCTTCAATGGATTGGCTAAAGTCACCATTACTGACAGCAGATAACACTTGGTTTACTTCTTGGATGGTTTTTTCCATGCTCGCAAGTAAGTGGTTGTAAGTTTGTGCCAGTAAAGCAAATTCGTCTGAACCATTTATATTGGCTCGAATAGAGAAGTCTCCATCTTCCTCTACAGACTTCATTGAATTTAATAAGTTTTGCACTGCGCGTTGCACACTGACGATAATGAAGTACATCATGCTTAAAACAATCAATAGGCTAAGTATTATCGCCGCAGAAGCAAACCATACGGATTGTAATGCAGAGTCGTAAAGGTTATCAGCCATTTGAGTACCATTTGTCAGTAAACTGGATTGGAAACCATCCATTTTTTCCAGTACGGACTTAATGATTTGCTGCCATTCTTCAGCATTGGCGTCAATGTTAGTTGCGTTTAAGTTGTTTAGCGCTAGTGTCTCAAATTGATTCATGCTTTTAAATGCAGGCGAGCTTAACATTTGGGATAAGTTCGTCAGCTCAGCATGTGTAGCATATTGTTTAAATCCACTCAAATAAGCGGACTTTTTGAAGTAAGCTTGGTTGAACTTAAAGCCTAGTAATTTAGTGAAATGGGCGCGAGATAAAACATTATTAAATACTGCACCTTCAACGCCAACAGTCTGTTTGGCGAACATAAAGTAATAAAGACTATTCAGTGAGGAAGATAGACCATGGTCAGGTGTGTTGTTGGCATAAATTGAAATAATTTTTAACAGTACACTATCCAGTTTTGAAAAAAACTTTCCGCCTTTCTTTGTTTTTAAGTTATCGATTAGTTCATATATGTTTGTCAAATTTTGGTAATTGGTCGCAATGGTCTTTTTTTGTTTTTCAATTTGTTTGAGCAGAGCAGGAGATTTAATCTTTTGTGACACTTGGTTTAAAGATGTCATGAATTGACTATAGGCTTCATGCGATTTTTTTCGCTGAGAAACCAGTTCAGAGGCATATTTTTTTCCCTTTGAACCCATATAGCCTGCAGTATATGTTCTTTCAAGTTGTAAGCTTTTAATGAGTTTGTTGAGTACGAGTGTGTTGTTGAATAAGACTTGGCTTTCTTGGCTTTGTGTCAGTAGTTCTAGGTTTTTTGACAGATATTGCCCTGAGAAAAAAAGGCTGGTTGCTAAGGGGATAAAAGCCAATAGTAATAATTTGGACTTAATCGTCAGTCTATTTAACACGTCGAACTCCTTTGAACGATATTTTGTATTTTTTATAATTTTTATCTGTAAATGATAATGGATATTGAGAGGGTTCTTGTTATTTCGTTTATCGTTTTATTTAATAAGTAGTGCGGAAAATTCTATAGAAAAAAAGGGAATATTTCGGCGGGTAAAAACGTTGGTAACTAGGAAGGTAGTAATATTTCGTACAGCCTTTTTTGATAAGCCGAGGTTTTATCTTATTGGGTTGTACGACCTTTTTAAACTACCTCTTTATTTCTTCCTATTCCTCTGCCTTTAGGTTACTCGATATTTGTTAAGGAAAAATTAAGTTTGGTTTAATTTTTCTTCTGTAAGTTTTAATAGAGAAAGAACTTATTTAATTGCTTTTAAGCTTCCGACTCTATTTTTGTGTTCTTGTTGGCTTGCCGGCAAGTTAATAATGGGAGAAGGGTAGGTTTTCCCAAGAATGATATGCTTTTCCAAGCATTCATCCTTATATTCCCATGGTTGATGAATGGCTTTGTTAGAGAGGGGCGCAACTTCCGGTAGCCAGTGGCGCAAGTATGTGCCATCAGCATCAAACTTTATACTTTGCCTCACAGGATTGAAGAGTCTGTAATAGGGGGCGGCATCCACACCACAACCAGCAACCCATTGCCAACCCATGGCATTGTTTGCAGGGTCAGCATCCAATAAAGTTTCATCAAACCATTTTTGACCAATCAACCAATGGAGATTAAGGTTTTTTGTTAAGAAGGATGCAACCAGCATACGAACTCTGTTATGCATTGTACCTGTTTCCCACAGCTCTCTCATACCCGCATCTATAATTGGTATACCTGTTAAACCTTGTTGCCAAGCTTTAATTGCGATGACACTTTCTTCGTCAGCTTCATTATTCCAAGGCATTTGTATATATTTCGATTGAAAAGGTTGGGTTTGGGTGTGAGGAAACCAAAAAAGCAAATGTCTGGCAAACTCTTTCCATATCAGTTGGCGTAACCAAGCTTGAGAAACCTCCCTCTTATTGGGGAGCTCTAGTAAAAAACTTTGAGTTTCAAAATAAAGCTGCCTTGCAGGTAAGTGGCCAAAATGCAAATAAGGTGACAGTCTTGATGTGGCATCATGTGCAGGATAATCTCTTAGCTCGTTATATTCGCTTATTTTATGCAGTAGAAAATCATTAAAAATCTGCCAGGCTGGGGTCTCCCCAATTTGCCAGTGAGTTAGGAGTTTTTTAGCCCAAGCGGTTTGAGATATCTGTTTAAGATCTGCTGGTAGTGTCGCATGGATTTTAGGCGGCAGTAGCAACTTGCTAAGGTTGTTTTGTTGAGTTGTGTCTAAAGGTTCAAGGCGATGAATTTGCTTCATTAATGTTTTGTAGAAAGGCGTAAACACCAAATAGGGTTTGCCCTGTAGGTTATGTATTTGGTCGGGTGCAAACCAGAACTCGGAAAAAGATGGTTTGAGTTTTACTTTGTTGCGTTGGCAGACTGACAAAGCAAGGTTTCGTTGGCTAGTGAATGGTTCTCCGACTTGAAAGCAATAGTAGACTTTTTGGATGTTTTCTTGGCGCAATAAAGTTTCAAATATGGTTTCAAAACTTCCTGATAATATCCATATATCAGCGCCTAGTTTTTGATAATCCGCTTTGAGTTGCTCTAGTGCCATAGTTAACCAAACTGTATTGGCATCACCAATGGTTTGGGCTTTGTCGTGAAAGTAAGCGACGATGACTTCATCCGCTTCGCAGAGCGCATTTTGAAGCGACTCTAAGTAGTCGATGCGGAATTCACGTTGTATCCAAACAAGAGCTTTCATAGAAAATATAGTTTTTTAATTTCTTATGATAACATGTACTTAAATTCTTCCATAAATGCTGGGTATCAATATTTGAGCGCACCTGCTATGCGAACTACTTTTCTACGTCTATTTTTAACAAGCCTATTTGTCTTGGTGCTTTCGTCTTGTTCGGCGCCGCCAGAAAAGCTAAGAATTTCCGCAACCACTTGGGTTGGTTACTCTCCTTTATTCTATGCTAAAGCGAAAGGCTGGCTTGATCCTCTTAATATCAAATTACTGCATGTAGTTTCACTTAGTGAAAATATGTACTTATATCAAGCGGGTAATGCCGATGCCTATGTTGGTACGCAGTATGAATACAATGTGATGCATAACAAAAAACCAAATTTAACCGCCGTGATGATGTTTGACCGTTCAAACGGTGGTGACCTCATATTGAGTAATAGAACGATTGATGAACTGAAAGCGGCCACCCAACCTATTAAAGTCTATTTGGAAATGGATTCCATTAATCGTACGTTGATAGATGACTTTATGGCCAAATATGGTTTAGAGAAGTCGCGCTTCAATTTTATTAATGAAGATCAAGCAACCATTTCTACCGTTAAGCTTAAGCAAAATACAAGTCCGACAATGATCGTAACTTACACGCCATATAACCTTTCTTTAGAAAAGAAAGGGTTTAAAGAAATTGCCTCTACCCGAGATAACTTGGATATATTTGTGGTTGATGCGCTCTTTACGACCAAGGACGTTTTGAACAAACATCGGAAACAATTCCAAGGATTAAAAAAGGCGGTTGCTCGTGCTGTAAAAGCTTTGCATGATAATCCGAATGAATTTTATCAGACCATTAAGCCTTATTTGCTGGAGTTAAGTTATCAAGATTTTGTAGCTTCACTTAAGGATATTGAATGGATTAATGATTCTTTGACGCGAGCATTAAAGCAGCGCTTAAAACAGTCGCATTACCCGATTGATCATTTATTGTGAGAAGTGTTGTGAAATTAAGGGCGCAAGTCAACATTAAACAATTTGTGGTTTTGATAGTAGTACTGATGTTGGTGGTGTTTTACACCGTATCCTATGACTATTACTCGTCGCAAAGGGAACAAACCGCTAAAGCAATTTTAAAAAACCTTAAAGACGATATGTCTGAAATCAGTTATGTCTTGTCGAAAAACATAGAAAATGAGGACGCTTTAAAAGGCGAACGAGCAATTCTTGATAGAGCAGCCGCCAATAATGATTTCGTTCAGTCAATTATGGTTTTTGATAACTCTAAACTGTTGATGACAACAGATCCTAATCATCGAACATTACCTAATAATAATCTCAGTGTTTTTAATGCTGGAATGGAATTTTCATATAAATATTTGAACGATAGCAAAAGTTTTGAAGGGAAAATACGGTTTTATCAAAACGGTAATTTAAAACTTTTAAGATTGATATTCTTGCTCGATAAGAGTGAGATTTCACGTTATGTCACTTATAACAAAAATAAATTTCTTCTCTATCATGGCGTTATCGGTACCTTACTTGCACTGATACTCTTTGCTATTTTGTTTGTTTTTATCTCTAGACCTTTAGAAAAACTTAAAGCGTATTTGACCGATGGAAAAAATATTGACCGTCCACTTCGTTTGTTTGAGTTGGATCTGATTCGAGCCAAAATGATAGAGGCATTTGAACGTTTGGAAACAGAGCAGAAACAACTTTTCTGGTTGTCTAGAAAAGATGCATTAACAGGCTTGCCAAATCGTAATGCACTTAAATGAGCATTTAGAAAAAATGATTAAGGAATCGGATCAAAAGCAAGAAGCATTTGCCTTTTTGTTTCTTGATTTGGATTTGTTTAAAACTGTCAATGATTCTCTTGGACACCACATAGGGGACGAGCTGCTGAAAAAAGTGGGTAGACTCCTTGAAAATAATTTAGAGGATGATGATTTTGTTGCTCGTGTTGGTGGTGATGAGTTTATCTTGCTATTGCATAACTATGATCATGCGTCTCATGTAATAGAAACCATTGAGCGTATGCAAAGTCAGCTGTCTCGTCCTTTCCAAATTCAAGAGCATACTATCAATATTTCTAGCAGTGTAGGTGTTGCGTTTTACCCGCATGATGGTAAGGACTTTATTCGACTCATGCAATGTTCAGATATTGCCATGTATGAGGCCAAAAAGAAGGGGCGAGCACAATACTATTTTTATACGGATGAATTGAATCAGCAGGTACAAAAAACTATCTCGCTTGAAAAGGAAATGAGTCAAGCTCTAAAAAATGGTCATTTTGAACTTTATTATCAACCTAAAGTTGATATGCGTAGCAATCGAATCCTAGGCGCAGAAGCACTAATCCGGTGGATAAAACCTGATGGGACCTTGATTCCACCTATTGAATTTATCCCATTGGCAGAAGAAAATGGGTTTATTGTCGAGTTGGGCCAATGGATTCTA
The DNA here is from genome assembly GCF_000526715.1 of Hydrogenovibrio kuenenii DSM 12350. Lineage (NCBI taxonomy): Bacteria > Pseudomonadati > Pseudomonadota > Gammaproteobacteria > Thiotrichales > Piscirickettsiaceae > Hydrogenovibrio > Hydrogenovibrio kuenenii. The sequence goes on from NZ_JAGP01000001.1 coordinate 615,969, forward strand.
GAACAAGGGGTTAAACAACTCTATGATTGGCAGCAGCGTGGACTAGATATTAACCTATCAATCAATATTGCAACCAAGCAGTTGATTGCGGATAGTTTTGAGCAAGAGTTCAGGCACTTGTTACAAACTTATCCAGTTGAGCCAAGCAAATTAGATATAGAAATCACAGAATACCTGTTTTTTGAACAGAGTCAGCAAAACTATCAGGTTTTAAAAAACATACAGACACTTGGTGTGACGGTTTCATTAGATGATTTCGGTACAGGGTATTCTTCATTGTCTTACCTTAAAAAATTCCCGATCAATTGCCTGAAGATCGATAAATCTTTTGTTGATGACTACAGCAGTAAACAGGGGGCTGTGTTTATTGAAACCATCGTTAAAATGGCCAAAAGCCTCAATATGACCGTTGTCGCCGAAGGCGTGGAAACTATCAGTCAGCTAGAGTATTTAAAACAAGTTGGTTGTGATATTTATCAAGGGTACTACTGTTCTCGGCCTCTGCCTGAAACAGATTTTTATCATTTCTTGGATGTGCATCATACAGAAACCAGTATTTCACAAGAAGCGTGATGGTGCTTAAATACCTTGTTTTTATTGGTTTTTTGTTTTTCATTAAATGAAAAGCAAACGACTTGAAGTTGTCTTTCAAAAGGTAGCTTTTAGGCGCTTTTAGACAGCTTGGTTTTTAACTCTTTGATCACATCATTAAATGTGATATTTTTGTTAAAAAGGGGTTGCAGAGAACGATATTTTCTCTATAATACGCTCCATCAAACGAAGAACTCAACGCCTAAGGGTAAGTTGAGAAACGACTTTCCAACCCCCTCTAAGGAAGTTGAAAAGCAAAAAGCTATTCCCGATTAGTTCAGTTGGTAGAACACCGGACTGTTAATCCGTATGTCGCTGGTTCGAGTCCAGCATCGGGAGCCACATTCTAAAGCCAGATATTTCAAACACTTACGAGTGAATGAAGTCTGGCTTTTTTATTGTTTCAAATTTTTAGTTGTAGTGCAAATTTCACTATTTAGCTTTGAAAAAAATATCTTTTTGTACTGGATTGGTCACTAGGTCTGCAAGTGTGAATTGTTCAGCATATTCAAGATATTTACTTTGAGCCTGATCTAAGAACTTTCTGAGTTCGCAGCTTTGGTTGATTCTACAAACTGGAACATCGCAGTTAACGGGCTTAAGTGTGACTTCCATTAATTCAATGACCTGCCTCAGGTTTATCTCATTTTTATTTTTGCCTAGTTTGATTCCGCCAGTAGGGCCACGAACGGATTGGATGAACCCATGATTTACCAGTTTCTGAACCACTTTCATCAAATGACTTTTTGAAATATCAAAGGTCTCGGATATGGCTTGTATGGTAGCCAGTTTTTCATCATTTTGTGAGCCGAGGTAAATCAGTACGCGGAAAGCGTAATCTGTCTGTTTGGTCAGTTGCATGAAATAGTGCCGTCCTGAATTTAAACTTTTATTGTGTTTGACATTCTACATTAGATTCATCTAATATGCATCTTTATAAAGATTCAAAATAGATGAATCTTTATAAAGTTCACATAAAAAACAGGAAATTCAATTATGTTGTCAGACCAAATCATCCAAACAATAAAAGAAACTGCTCCAGTATTGGCTGAGCAAGGCGTACAAATTACAGATATTTTTTATACGAAATTGTTTGCCAATCATCCTGAGCTAAAAAATATTTTTAATATGGCAAATCAAGCACAAGGTGAGCAATCGAAGGCACTTGCGGAGTCGGTTTTTATGTATGCGAGTTATATAGACCAATTGGATTACCTGACACCGATGGTAAAGCGCATTGCGCATAAGCACGCAAGTTTGCATATTCTCCCAGAGCATTACCCGATAGTTGGAAAATATCTTTTGGAGTCCATCAAGGAGTATTTAGGGTTAGGTGACAATGATCCCATTCTTGAAGCCTGGGCAGTTGCTTATGATGCTTTGGCGTGTATTTTCATTGATGTTGAAGAGCAAATTTATGCGGAGAATGAAAATAAGTTGGGGGGCTGGAGAGGGTTTAAGCCATTTTTAATAGACCAGATTGTCGAAGAAGCGGAAGGCGTAAAATCCTTTTATTTGTTGCCAGAGGATAAAGAGTTGGTTTCTTTTAAAGCTGGACAATATGTCGGGGTTAAGACTAAGCCTGCGAATGATGGGTATGATGAAATTCGTCAATATTCGCTTTCAAATGCACCAGGAGATGATTTTTATCGTATTACGGTTAAAGCAGAGAATATGAGTAGCAATCCGGGTGTTGTCTCAAATTATTTACATTCTGCTGACGTTGGCGATGCTGTTTGGCTACAACCTCCAACTGGAGATTTTGTTTTAAAGGAAAGTTTTCGCAGCAAAGTGTTTATTGCTGGCGGTGTAGGGATTACGCCTGTTTTAAGCATGCTGCTAAATGAACTGAGGTATTTTGATAGTGAGCAGATCACTTTTATTCAATGTTGTAGAGATAAAAAACACCATATTATGGAAAAGGAGCTCAGAACGCTTCAAGAAAACTATGGTTTTAAATATTACGTTGCCTATGAATCTGATGAAAGTGGCGATCATCAGGGGTATTTGACCAAGCATATTCTGAGTGAATGGCTGCCTGAAAATGAGGCGGATGTTTATTTCTGTGGGCCGAAAAGCTTTATGTCAGAGGTGAATAAACTTTGTATGGCGTTGGGGTATGAAGAGGATCAACTACACTATGAAGTCTTTGGCCCAACGACCAAGTTGAGTTGATAGACTTTCCCTGCTTTTTAATGAAGCCACTTTTAGGTGGCTTCACTTTGTAATGCTAGGTTTTCTCTCCCATTGACCGTTTTCTTTGCTGATTTCATATTTAGCCCAGTTAGCGAATTGTGTCTTGGTTAGGCATTCACTGGCAGTTTTATCTTTTCCTGTAATTTCTTTGAAAATAATGAGCTCTTTTTTGACGTCTTCGTCAATGACCTGTCGGACTGCCCATTCACTTCCAGGCTCGCCGTTACTATAGTAGCTGCCTAGCTTAATTTCATTCTTGTTCATTCGACTCAAATTGGCACTTAGATTGATCAATGCGAAAATTCTTTTCAAGTCATATTCGTTTATATCCACAAAGGAATCGATTTTCTTGAGGGCGTTGATGAAATCCTCATGATTAAAAAAATGTTCCTGATAATCTAGTTCAACATTTCTTTTTTGATTGAGAAATGCTGGGTATCTACGCCATTTGAAAAATGAATTGAATAACATGGCGATGATGAAAATGGATAGGGTGTTCAAAAGTACTGGGGTCATGATGAAGCTATAACCAAGTGAATGAACACTTTTGGTCGCCAGAACAGTGATCATTGCGGTTGCTCCTCCAGGAGGGTGGATACACTTGAAATAATACATCCCGAGAATGGAAAGCCCCACTGCGGAAGCAATGGCGATGACTTGATCAGAAATGAGCAAGGCACTCGTTACGCCAATGATGGCGGAAATTAAGTTTCCACCAATTAAGGGCCAAGGCTGTGAAAGTGGACCATGAGGTACAGCGAATAAAAGGACTGCAGATGCCCCCATTGATGGAATTAGCAGCCAGAAAGCGTCTTGTCCTAAAAAATATCTACTGATGATGGTGATGGCTAGAATAGAGATAAAGCCACCGATTGCGGAAATGAATTTTTCATGATGGCTAACAGGCTGTTGTTCCCAGCCTGCGAAATCAGAGAGTATGTTGAAGAGGTTTTTCATAGGGTTAAAGAATGGTTTCAATTGTTCAAGGCAAGTATGTACTTGCCTTGAGCGATAGGTTTGATGTTATCGTGGAAGTTCTAATCCGGCTTTTATTTTTTCCAGTGCACGGGTGATTTCCCCTTTGTTTGTGTGCCAGATGGCGCCACTACTGAGCACAAAGGTCACAACTAAGGTGATAAGCATGAGATTGCCAGATAAATATAGAAATACCATCATGCCGATATTGCCCATGTTTGGATCAGTCGTCATGTAGTTGGAGATGCCATAGCCAGTTAAGAATATCGTTCCACAGACCAGATAAGCGATAAATACAATTTTATTGTGTCTGATTGCCAATGACCAATTTGCAACGATATACCAATGAGACTGAGCATGTTTTTTGATTTCGGTAAGTAATGATTTCCAATAAAAATATTGAAATAGCATAATGCTGATGGAGATAACTGGAATTAGCCAAAACCAGTGAATCAGATTGAGTTCAAATAGAATAACAACGGCAAATAGATGAACCAGAATAATGTTCATGTTGAAAATGTTATGTGGCGTTCTAGCCCGTCTTTTTTGGTTATAATCAAAGGCGTGTTGTGACATAAGGCGACTCCTGATTTAAGATGTATTTAAGATGCATCTTAAATGAAAAGAAACTAGAAGTCTATAAGATATATATAAGATACATTTTATGCAGTTAACAAAATATACTGATTACGCTTTGCGGGTGCTGATGTTTTTGGCGATTCAAGAAGATAGAACTGAGAAAATACAGATTCAAACCATTGCAGATAAGTTTGGTATTCCCAAAAATCATTTAATTAAGGTTGTGCACCGATTGGGTCAGGAGGGTTTTATCAGCACGGTAAAAGGAAAGGGAGGCGGCATTTTCTTGTGTCGGGCACCTTCGACGATTACGGTAGGGCAGGTGGTCCGCCGTTTGGAAATGACTTTAAACCCTGTTAACTGTGATGAACCCATGTGTTGTATTAAGGAGGTTTGTTTGCTTAAACCAGTGTTAAATGAAGCGATGGAAGCTTTTTTAACGACTCTGGATAACTATAGTCTGTCGGATATTACCCGCAATGATCGGCCGTTATCGAACCTGTTGCATACAGGAGGCACGGAGAACTTTTTTAAGTAACCTGATTAGGTTTTGAGTTTAACGTATTTAAAAAGCTAGGCCTCATCAATGCGATGAGGCCTGATCCAGTTTAGATTGAAAGTATTAGTTACCCATCATCATGTTTTCATAAGCATCTTTGAGCTCTTCTTTTTGCTCTTTGGTAAGGACTTTTCTCATTTTTTCTTGCATTTTCAATCGCTGTACAAAGGCTTCTTTTTTGCGAGCAGAAAGGTTGTCGTAAGCCTTACCGATCATTTTATAATCACGTTTGTCAGTACGCATCGCTTTCCATAAAGCGGTTCTGGCTTTCCACATTTTGCGCATGATTGGCTGCATGTCTTTCATTGCATCAGAACGAATTTTTTGCATTTGCTTCATTTGTTCGTCACTCAGGTTGATCATGCCCATGCCTTGACCTCGCATACCATAGCCCATGCCAAAGCCACCCATCATGCTCATACCGTAACCTCCCATCATTCCTGGAGCATATCCATTGCGCATGTGGTAGCCATTTCCATACCCCATGCCTTGACCATTCATCATGCCTGGGCTGTAGCCACCGCCCATCATGCTCATGCCACCATAACCCATCGGTGGATAGTTGTGATCATCAGCCTGTGCAATTGTAAAAGGTGAGGATAAAGTGAATGTCAGTAAGAGTGCTTTAATTATTGTTTTCATTTTGTAATCCTTTATAACTATAAAAAAAATTAAATAGACAAAATACGACTTACCTCGCGAGCTGACCTCCTGTCGTTGCGGTGTTAAAAATAGAAAACGATTTTGAAGCAAGACTTTGAATGTATATGTTGTTGTCAAAGACTCTATGTTGTTGATTGTTAATCTTTTTATTGTTTATGTCAAACAGTTGGTTATAGGGTTTTGTGTAATTTAACTGAAAGGTTTAAATCAATAATGTCTTCATAATGAATTAAGTTTCAATTGGTATTCTGAGTGATGATGTTGATGTTATATACTATGTTCGTTGATTGTGTGTTGTGGCAATCAAGGAAGACGATAGAGTAAAGGATATTGATGAACGATTTTTCAGGTGAACGTACACCTCTTAATACATTTCTTGGGCTAGCGCCGTTTTTACGCTTAAGCTTAGAGGGACAAGACTTACTTCCTCTATCGCAAAAAATATTTGAGAAATTAGAAGAACATTCTGCAAACGCCGATTTGTTGATGAATTTATCGATGATTATGCAGATTCTCGGTGGTGAAGAACTGGGACTAGATATCCAGAAACAGGCGCTTCTTTTAAAACGAACATACCGAATTCCTCCAGCTATTCAACCTGCAAAATACAGGTTGCTATTGTTTATGGTTCCAGGTGTTGTATCCGAGAACACACCTCTTGATTGCTTACTGGAAGGGGAAGCCGTTGAGCTGATTTTCTATTTTCTCGATGATAAAGAACCTTGGTTTTTAGAAGATATTCCCGAACATGATATTGCGATGGTTGGTGTTTGTGCGTCTGAACAGAATGGGCCTGCACTGGAAGCTTTAACAAAAAAGTTAGCGGGATGGGATAAACCAGTTCTCAACCTTCCTGAGTTTATAGGTAATACCTACAGAACCCGTGCCAGTGAATTGTTACAGGATGTTCCTGGTATTGAGATCCCTATGACTTTTCTAGTTGAAAAGCCTGTATTAACAGGTTTGGTCGCTAATAAAGATCGGCTAGCAGATAGTTTTGAAGGCGTAAGGTTCCCTATTATTATTAGACCTCGCGATTCACATGCAGGTCGTGATTTGGAAAAAATGAATGACCTAGATGCTTTGGCGGATTATTTACAGGCTGTGGATTGTGATGAGTTCTTTATCTCCAATTTTATTGACTACAGTGATGAAAAAGGGAACTTTAGTAAATACAGGGTGGTATTGATTGAAGGTGATGCCTATATCTGTCATAAAGCCATTTCTACGCATTGGATGATTCATTATGTGAATGCTGGCATGCTGGAAGAGCAAGATAAGCGTGATGATGAAGCCAAAAGCATGTTGCATTTTGATGAGTTTATTGGTCGTCATAAAGATGCGCTAAGCGCTATTTATGAAAAAACGGGATTGGATTATCTTGGTATTGATTGTGCTGAAACGATGGATGGACAGCTTTTAATATTTGAAATTGATCATGTTATGGTGGTTCACGGTATGGATCCGGTAGATATGTTTGCATATAAATTAGAGCCTATCCAAAAGATTAAAGATGCGTTCAATCAAATGGTGGACGATAAAATAACTGCAGGCTCTTAGTTTAAATGGCTCTTCTGTCTAACTTAATATGTAAACTTATATGAAAAACTTGAATGAATTAAACTTCTCCGCGGGTCCTGGTGCTTTACCTCAAAGCGTTCTTGATCAAGTTCAACAGTCCATTATTGCATTACCAGAAACCGGCATGTCTGTTTTAGGGATGAGTCACCGTTCAGCTTGGTTTCTTTCAGTTCTAGAAGAAGCTGAGGCGAATGTTCGTGAGCTATTGGGTATTGATGACGAGTTTCATGTGCTCTTTTTACAAGGGGGCGCAACTCAGCAGTTCTCAATGATTCCAATCACTTTGTTGCGAGGTTCAGGGCTGGAAGCGGAATATCTGCAAACAGGTTACTGGGGACAAAAGGCCGTTGCAGAAGCGAAAAAAGAAGGGAAAGTAAAGGTGCTATGGTCGGGAGAAGATGCAGGCTATCATCGTTTGCCGGATGATGAAGAGCTTACTTTTTCTAAGGATGCGGCTTATTTTCATTATGTTTCAAACGAAACGGTTGAAGGTCTACAGTTTCACAGAGTTTTAGGTCATGACAGTGTTCCGAGAGTTTGTGATATGTCATCTGACTTCTTGTCACGGCCTATTGAAGCGAATCGTTTTTCAATTATCTATGCACATGCCCAGAAAAACATTGGACCTGCAGGTGTGACGGTTGTTCTTATTAAAAAATCTGTTTTGGATAGTGCAAGAGAACAGGGCAATTTGCCATCATTTCTAGATTATAGAAACCAAGTTTCTGCACATTCTAATTACAACACGCCACCCGTATTCGCTATCTATGTCACGCTTTTAGTAACCCGTTGGATTAAAGATGAAGTCGGTGGCTTGAAAAACATGGAAGCAATCAATCGTAAAAAAGCAGAATTGTTGTACCAGGCCATTGATGGTAGTGACGGGTTTTATACCGGCTGGGCGCGACAAGAAGATCGCTCCTTGATGAACGTGGCGTTTAATTTAGCTACGCAGGAGTTAGAGCAAAGCTTTTTGCAGGCCGCAGGCGAAGCCGGTTTTTCAGGTTTAGATGGACACCGTTCTTTAGGTGGCGTCAGGGCTTCTATCTATAATGGTTTAACGATATCTGCAGCAGAACAGTTAGTAGACTTTATGTCATCCTTTCAGCAGGCACACCGTTAACTTTGTGATGCACTCATGATTTAGTTTGGTGCAAATCTGTTTTTTTGTTGAACAATATTCTTGATTTAATCTTATTAAACCATTGATTTATAAGTATTTTTTCTTTTGGTATGCAGGTTGCTTATTACGAATATAGTAAATCGTAATAAAATACTGATAAACCAAGAGAAAGCACTATGGCAATCTTCCCTAAGACTTGGACAACACCTAGAACAGAGCTTGATAAAAAATCTAAACTTTGGCTGACTTTTGCGAGTTTTGCCATTCCGCTTTTGCTTTGGAGTTTAGTCAGCTATGTTCCTTTTATATGGCACCCTCAAATTCAAGTAACGCATCCTGGTGATGTAAGTTATTTCCGAGTTGGCACTTTAGTCAATAAGGATGTTTTTAATCGTGAAGTTGAAAAACGTTTGGCGATTAAGAATGAAAACCCTGTAAAAATTCCACAAGGCATACCAGCCAACCCTGTTTACTTGCCCGCTCCAGATCAGGTTGCTAAGGCAATGTATACGGCATTTACCACGCCGCCTAAGCGCTATAACGAACCTTGGTTGCACGAAAGTCTTTGGCACTCAATTCAAATTATTTTCTGGGGATTTTTCTGGTCGATGGTGTTTGGCGTGCCGCTTGGTATTTTGGCGGGAACCTATCATTCTGCATCACGATTAATTGAACCCTTTACCGAGTTTTTCCGTTATTTGCCAGCACCTGCGTTTGGAGCGCTAGCAGTTGCAATTTTGGGTATTTATGACGCACCGAAAATTGCCATTATCTTTATAGGTACTTTCTTTCAAATGGTGCTGATTGTTGCTACCACGACGCGTAAGTTGAATATGGCTTTAGTAGAAGCAGCATTAACGCTGGGCTGTAAAGGTGGTTCGTTGATTCGTCGAGTCATCTTGCCGGGTGTCTTGCCTGATTTGTTCCGTGACATGCGTATTCTGCTAGGTTGGGCATGGACGTATCTGATCGTTGCGGAATTGATTGGAACCAGCTCGGGGATTACCTTTTTTATCACGCAACAAGCACGCTATAAGAACTTTGACAATGTGTTCGCGGCGATATTGATGATCAGTATTTTTGGTATTGTGACCGACATGATCTTAGCAAAACTTGGTAAACGTTTGTTCCCTTGGAATAATTCAAATTAAGCAATTCTGGAGTAATTAATGACTAATACGACACACACTTCACCAGACAAGCACCCATTGGATGAATGGATAACGCCGGAAATTGCAGAAAGAAATGAGCGCATTGAGCAGCGCCCCGTTTCGCTTGAGTTGAAAGAGCTGCACAAATCGTTTGAACATAAGGGCAACGTCAATAAAGTTTTGGATGGCATTGATTTTAGTGTTTTTAAGCGTGAATTTATTTGTGTGGTTGGACCATCAGGTTGTGGTAAGTCGACCTTGGCAAGACTGATTTCAGGTTTGGAGCAAAAGGAAAGCGGGCAGATTCTAGTTGATGGTCAAGATGTTGTTGAGCCCGGGCCAGATCGTGGCATGGTGTTTCAGGGCTATTCGTTATTTCCTTGGATGTCGGTAAAACAAAATGTGATGTTTGGTTTAACTGAATCGGGTATGGCGAAAAGCACAGCAGAAACAGAAGCCTTGCAATGGATTGATTTGGTTGGTTTGTCTAAGTTTGCCGATGCTTATCCTCACCAGCTGTCAGGCGGTATGAAACAACGTGTTGCTATCGTGAGAGCGTTGGCAAATCAACCGAAAATTTTGTTGATGGATGAGCCTTTTGCGGCACTAGACCCGAAAAACCGTTTGAAAATGCAGCAGTATTTATTGGAAATATGGCGCAATATCGACATTACCATTTTCTTTATTACGCATGATTTGGATGAAGCGATTTATCTTGCAGACCGTATCTTAGTTTTGGATGCCAATCCTGGGCGTGTTCGAGAAGTGGTGAAGGTGCCTTTACCTAGACCGAGAGAAGACGATACCTTGTTAAGCCCAGCCTTCTTAGCAACCAAAGAATATTTAGAAACGCTTGTGCACCCGCCTGAAGTGGAAGAAGACACTTCAATGGAAGATAAGCTTAGTATGGTGCGCATGGTTCCTGTTAACGCAGAAGTTCCGGATATTTATTGATATGGCACAACAACCTAAAAACACAAACAGCTTAGTAAGGACCAGTGCTTCATTGCCAGCGAAGGTGCTTGAAGATTTAGATCAACTGGTTGTCGATCGGGGTTTTCAGAATCGCTCGGCACTGTTGGCGGAAATGATTCAAAAAGAAGTTGCTTCCTATCGCCAAAACTACACCAACGAGGTTATGGCAGGTACGCTGACTTTGGTTTATGACCACACGATTTCTGGCTTACAGCAAAAATTAAATCACTTGAAGCATCAAAATGTTGCCGAGATTATTTCCTCTACGCAGATCCAGTTAATGGATCAATATACATTAGAGGTGAACTTGATGCAGGGACCTGCACAAGACTTGAAACGTATCGGTGATGAAATGTTATCTAACCGCGGTGTAAAAACCGGAAATTTATATTTAACCCATTCTGCTTTGCCACCCATTTATACCCGGGTGAAAGACACAACACAGGAGAAGTCGAATGACTGAAAACAATCTATCAAAATCTGCCAGGCTGGGTGATTTGATTTGGCGTGAAAACCTACCGGGTGGCGCCCATTGGTCAGGCGTGATTCGCCGTGGCACCGTTTTGAGAATCATGGATGTTGAGGGCGGTGCAAACGTTTCCATGCTGATGAACAACATCGAAGTGAAAAACGAACGCTATAACATGCCGGATACCTTGAAAGCACAGAAAACCGCTTTTCTAACCACTCCGAATATGTGCTTTAGCGATATGGGACGCGTCATGTGTTCCATTATTGGCGATAGCTGCGGTTGGCACGACACCATTGGCGGTATTTCTAATGCACGCATGGTCGAGAAAAAGTTCGGTGTGAAGACTTATCAAGAAGCGCACAATGATTATTACAAAAGCGGGTTTGATAGCTTGATCAACGAGCTGGAAAAATGGGGCTTGGGTGTTAGTGACATCATGCCTAACATTAACTGGTTCAGTAAAGTTCGCGTGGAAGAAAGTGGTGCGATGACCTTTGTGGAAGGCAACTCAAAAGCGGGCGATACGGTCGATTTACGTTTTGAGATGGACTGTATTGTCAGTTTAGCTACGGCTCAACACCCATTGGATCCGAATACAGCGTATGACCCAAAACCGATTGAACTAAGCGTCTTCAAAGCCATGCCAGTAGAGAATGACGACCCATGTCGTTTGCATAGAGCAGAAAACGAGCGCGCTTACTACAACACCAAAGTTTATTATGGAGAAAACCCAAATGGCTAATGTGATGCAGACAGAAACTTTTGACGATAGCCGTATCGTTTACCGAGAAGTGGTTGAGGCAGGTAAACCTTGGATGCACGAAGTAAAAGCGGGGCAGTTTTTCCGTATTGTCGACTTGGAAGGTAACCAAGCAGTAGACACTTTATTCTATAACGCGAAAGACCATTCAGAACGCTATTCAGCAGCGGATACCATTCGTGAACAAGGCAATATTTACTTGACGACTGGTAGTGTGTTGCAATCTAATTTTATTAACCCGATGTTGACGATTGTTGATGATACCTGTGGTCGTCACGATACCATTGGCGGTGCGTGTTCAGCTGAAAGTAACACAGTGCGTTATGCGATTGAGAAACGTCATATGCACTCTTGCCGTGATTCCTTCTTGATGGCGTTGAACACGTGCGATTGCCATGCCGACCATCCGATGACAAAAGGAGATTTGGCGAGCAACATTAATTTCTTTATGAATGTACCGGTATCACCAGACGGGCATTTGGATTTTGATGATGGTATTTCAGCGCCAGGGCGTTATGTCGAAATGCAGGCGCATATGGACGTGCTTGTGTTGGTGTCGAACTGTCCGCAATTGAACAACCCATGTAATGGTTATAACCCGACGCCTGTAGAAATGGTGATTTGGGAATAACTAAACAGTCAATGACGACTAATTAAAGAGTAAAGCCGGCTGGGACGACCCAGTTGAAGATGGTAGCTTCAGAACGATCTGAAAAAGGAAAACCTATGTTTAATAAAGTGCTGATTGCAAACCGCGGTGCCATCGCTACGCGTATTATTCGCACCCTGAAAAAAATGAATATCACTTCTGTTGTTTTGGCATCGGATGCTGACCGAGCATCGTTGCATGTAAAAGAAGCCGATGAAGTCATTTTTCTTAAAGGCAACGCAGCGACAGAAACTTATTTGAATGTTCCGTTGATTCTTGAGCGAGCAAAAGCATTGGGGGTGGAAGCGATACACCCTGGTTATGGTTTCTTGAGTGAAAACGCCAGCTTTGCGGAAGATTGTGAACACATGGGAATCCGTTTTATCGGGCCGTCACCAAAGCATATTCGAGAGTTTGGTTTAAAGCACACAGCCCGTGAATTGGCGATTGAGGCAAAAGTGCCTTTGCTACCAGGTTCAGACCTGTTGGAAACTGTAGAAGAGGCTCTAAAAGAAGCGGATCGTATCGGTTATCCCGTAATGTTGAAAAGTACCGCGGGCGGTGGCGGTATTGGGATGCAGAAATGTGATTCGGCAGAGGTGTTGTCGGAAGCATTTGAGCAGGTCGCACGTCTGAGTCAGAACTCATTCGGTCAAGCCGGTATTTTCCTAGAGAAGTTTGTTGTTAACGCCCGTCATATCGAAATCCAGATTTTCGGTGATGGTAAAGGCAAGGTCGTTTCGCTTGGCGAGCGTGATTGTTCATTGCAACGTCGTAACCAAAAGGTGGTGGAAGAAACGCCTGCGGTCGGCATTAGCCGAGATATGGTTGCTGAAATGGAAGCCCATGCGGTGCGTTTGGGAGAGTTGGTCAGTTACCAATCTGCCGGTACGGTTGAGTATGTTTATGATGCCGATGCCAATCAATATTATTTCTTGGAAGTAAACACGCGTTTGCAGGTAGAGCACGGTATTACCGAGGCAGTTCGTAATGTCGATTTAGTCGAATGGATGGTGCAAGTCGCCTTTGACCAAAATCTGCCAGGCGGGGGTAAGGTTAACCCAGCAACAGGACATGCCATCGAAGTACGTGTTTATGCCGAAGACCCATTTAAAAACTTCCAGCCAAGTTCCGGTAAATTGACGGGTTGGGATATGCCAACTGATTGCCGAGTGGATACCTGGTGTTCCAAAGGTCAGGAAGTCAGCTCTTTCTATGATCCTATGCTGGCGAAAATCATCGTTACAGGGAAAGACCGAAACGATGCAGTTAGTAAGTTGAACATGGCATTGAAATCAACGCGTATTTACGGTTTTGAAACCAATGTGTTTTACTTGGAGGCCTTAAGCGAATCGCCAGATTTCATCAAAGCAAAAAACTTATATACGCAATTTCTCAATAGTTTTAGCCATGACCCTTATACGGTAGAAGTGACCAATCCTGGTACTCACTCCATGTTGGTGAGCTATCCTGGGCGTGTCGGTTTTTGGGATATTGGTGTTCCGCCTTCGGGGCCGATGGATGCTTTATCGCATCGTCTTGCAAACCGTTGTTTGAACAACCCCGAAGATGCTGCGACTATTGAAATGACCGTGTCGGGCATCAGCCTGAAGTTTGACCGTGATACGGTGATCTGCGTCACTGGAGCAGACATTCAACCGACTTTAGATAAAGAGCCGATTCCACAATGGCAGGCGGTTCATGTTAAAGCGGGTCAACAATTTAAATCGAAAGTCATCAAAGAAACCGGGCAAAGAGCTTACTTGGCCGTGTTAGGTGGATTTGATGTGCCGGATTATATGGGCAGTAAAACCACTTTCTCGCTAGGTGGGTTTGGTGGACATGGCGGTCGTCTATTACGTGCAGGGGATGTATTACGTTTATCCCGCCATAGTGTTCAGGATGCCGTATTGAATGACTTACCGAAAGGTTTAATTCCAAAATTGGATAACCGTGTCGAGATTGCGGTGATTTACGGGCCACAGGGCGCACCGGATTTCTTTACCGATGAAGATATAGACACCTTCTTTTCAACCGATTGGGAAGTGCATTACAACTCGAGCCGCACCGGGATTCGCCTGATCGGGCCAAAACCCAAGTGGGCGCGAACAGATGGTGGTGAAGCCGGACTGCATCCATCGAATATTCACGATAATCCTTATGCGATTGGTGCTATCGACTTCACGGGTGATATGCCGGTTATCCTGGCGCAAGATGGCCCTAGTTTGGGCGGTTTCGTTTGCCCGGCAACCATTATCGAAGCAGAGCAATGGAAAATGGGGCAATTGCGTCCAGGTGATAAAGTTCGCTTTAGACCCGTTTCGATTGAGATGGCTGAAGAAGAGCTTAAAGCTCAAGAAGCCGCTTTAGCAGGATTGACGGACTGGATGTTGGCCGATACAAAATTTCTGGCTTCGCCAACAGAGCAATCATGTCTTGCACTAGAAATTTCTTCAGATGAACATGAGTTTGGTGTCAAATATCGCCGCTCAGGTGATAGTCATGTGTTGATTGAGTACGGTGCAATGGAGCTGGATTTGGCACTGCGTTTCCGTATTCAAGTGTTGGTAGAGAAGTTGAAAACACTGAAAGATGAAGACCCAGCCTGGCAGTTTTTACGTGATTTGACGCCAGGGATTCGTTCACTACAAGTTCACTATGATCCGAAAAAAGTTTCTCAGAATCATTTGATTCAAATGCTGAAAGCACTGGAAGATGAGATTTCTTCAGCAAAAGATTTAACGGTGAAAAGCCGTGTTGTTCGTCTGCCTTTGTCTTGGGATGATCCAAGCACGCGTTTGGCGATTGAAAAATACATGACAACTGTGCGTCCAGATGCGCCTTGGTGTCCAAGTAATATTGAGTTTATTCGTCGTATCAATGGATTGGATTCGATTGAAGATGTGAAGCGTATTGTGTTCGATGCCAAATATTTGGTCATGGGCTTGGGAGATGTTTATCTAGGAGCTCCAGTGGCGACACCTTTGGACCCTCGTCACCGCTTGGTTACCACTAAATACAATCCAGCTCGTACCTGGACACCAGAAAATGCCGTTGGTATCGGCGGCGCCTATATGTGTGTCTACGGTATGGAAGGCCCAGGTGGTTATCAGTTTGTCGGGCGTACCATCCAGATGTGGAATGCCTATTTCAATACGCCATTTTTCCAGCAAGGAAAACCTTGGCTGTTGGATTTCTTCGACCAGATTCAATTTTATCCAGTCAGCGAAGAAGAGTTGGCCAAGGCGAGAAATGATTTCCCGCTTGGGCGCTATGACATTGAAATCGAGGAAACGACTTTATCTTTAAGCGCGTATCAAGGGTTCTTAGCAGAAGAAGCCGATAGCATCCAAACTTTCCAAACTAAGCAACAAGCTGCTTTTGAAGCAGAGCGTCAGCGTTGGGAGGAAACCGGACAAGCGAATTTCGAGTCTAACGCTGCGCAAGAAGAAGTGCTGGGTGAGACGCCAATAGAAATTCCTGAAGGCTTTGAAGCCGCCATGTCACCGATTACCGGTAGTGCTTGGAAAATTACGGTTAAACCAGGCGACAGAGTCGAGGAAGGGGGTGTGATTGCCATTCTGGAAACGATGAAAATTGAGATTCCCGTTGAAGCAGAGTGCGATGGCACCGTGGCAGAAATTTTGGTGAATGAAGGTGACCTGATTCAAAACGGGCAGGCGTTAATGATTTTGGAGGTAGGTGAGGAATGAGTACTCAAAGAGACTTACGTATTTCATCGTTGAAGCAGCTTTATGCTTCCGGCGAGCTGTCGCCTCGTGAGCTTATGTCTGAGCTTGTGAAAGAAGCGCAAGGTTATAGCAATCATAATATTTTTATCCATTTATTGTCTGAAGCTGAGCTAGACCCTTATTTGTCGAAACTGGAAGCCAGTGAACCAAATAGTTTGCCGTTGTGGGGCGTTCCGTTTGTCATTAAAGATAATATCGATTTGGCGGGTATTCCAACTACTGCGGCTTGCCCTGAGTACGCTTATGTACCTGAATCTTCGGCAACGGTGGTTCAGTTGTTGATTGATGCTGGAGCGATTCCTTTGGGTAAAGCCAATATGGACCAGTTCGCAACCGGCTTAGTCGGCACGCGTTCGCCTTATGGTGTGTGTCACAACTCGTTTGATTTCGATATGATTTCTGGCGGTTCAAGTTCTGGTTCGGCAGTTTCTGTGGCATTAAACCTATGTAGTTTTTCTTTGGGAACTGACACGGCAGGCTCTGGTCGTGTGCCGGCTGCATTCAACAACTTGATTGGATTAAAGCCTTCTAAAGGACTGTTAAGTACCAAAGGTGTTGTGCCAGCGGTTCGCTCTCAAGATGTGGTGAGCGTGTTTGCGCTGAATTCGCAAGATGCCTATGACGTATTTGAAGTGGCAGCACAAGCTGACGATGAAGATGAGTTCAGTCGTGATGAAATGGCGTTGATGCCACCAGCTTGGGGCGCGCGTCCGGTATTTGGGATTCCTACTGCGGAGACTTTGGAGTTTGCGGGTGATAAGCAAGCTGAGAAGCATTTTTACGATTCAATCGCTACATTGAAAAAACAAGGCTATGAAGTTAAAGAAATCGACTTTCAGCCTTGGTTGGACACTGCAAAACTACTCTATGAAGGTGCTTGGGTTGCTGAACGCTATGTCGCGATTGCTGACTTTATGGAAACGCATGAAGAGGTAATGGATCCGAGTGTTGGAAGCATTATCGCTGGGGCGAGAAGCTTGAGTGCAGCAGATGCATACAAAGGCAGTTATGCTCTACAGAAAGCACAGAAGTTAACCGAGTTTTTGTGGGGTGAGATTGATTGCATGATTACACCAACCACACCGACCATTTACTCTATTGAGCAGATGCAGAAAGAACCGATTAAGCTCAATTCAATGTTGGGAACTTACACTAATTTCATGAACCTGTTGGATTATGCTGCTTTGGCAATGCCGACTGGATTCAGAGAAGACAGTTTGCCAGCAGGTCTGACTATGTTTGCACCAGCAGGTTCTGATCGTTTGTTGATGCAACTTGCCGATAAATTGCACGGTCAATTCGTGCAAACATCAGGAGCGAAGCAAACCCCTGTGACGGAAAGGAATTCATCACACTTCGTTAATCCGCATAGCATTTCGCTGGCGGTGGTTGGAGCGCATTTGACGGGCTTTCCTTTGAATTGGCAGTTAACTGAGCGCGGTGCAAAATTGTTGCAGACCACGCAAACAGCAGCAAAATATAATTTTTACGAACTCTCTGAAAGACCAATTCTAAAGCCAGGTCTAGTGAAAAATGAAGCAACAGGCTTTAGCATTGAAGTAGAAGTATGGGCGATGCCTAAGCAGCATTTAGGCTCTTTTCTGGCATTGATTCCATCACCGTTGGGTTTGGGTAAGGTTGAGTTGGTTGATGGTTCGCAAGTGGTCGGTTTTATTTGTGAGCCTTATGGTATAGAAGGTGCCAAGAGTATCAGCCAAACCGGTGGTTGGCGCAACTGGATGTCGGAAAGAGATCATTAACTTTCCACTTTAGCTAAGGCTCCAGACTTTTGTAATTACCTTGGAGAAAGTCTGGAATCTTGGTTTAATTTTGTTTCAAAGCTTGTTTTCTTTGCTGTGTTTTGTACAATCAAAACATCTAATCTTTTAATTTAAGTATTTAAATTTCAAACGTTTTTTATCCTGATGACGATATTTGGGGTAGAACAAACAGTCTTTTTTAAATCGCATCAATCGATGATGTGTGTCTGTGTGCGTGCCATGATGGCGTAAGTCGTGCATCGAAACTATGAACCGTCAAAGCCTTGAATAAGGGAGGAATAGGATTCTATGCCTGAGACAGGGAAGTTGTACATTGCGTTAATCAGTGTGCATGGTTTGATTCGTGGAAAAAATCTTGAGTTGGGGCGAGATGCTGATACCGGCGGGCAAACACTCTATGTGCTTGAACTTGCTCAGGCTTTAGCCAAACATCCTGCTGTTGGCCGTGTGGATTTGTTTACCCGTAAAGTGGTAGATGATGATGTTTCAAAAGACTATGCCGTACCTCGTGAAAAACTGCCTAATCATTTGCAAATAGTTCGGATTGAAGCCGGCCCAAACCAGTATGTGCAAAAAGAACAGCTTTGGGACTACCTAGACGCTTTTACCGACAATATGATGAACTATTTTCGCGAGCAGGATGCTTACCCGGATATCTTACATAGTCATTATGCGGATGGTGGTTATGTGGCAGAACATCTGGCGAATCAACTCGGTATTCCTTTGGTTCATACAGGGCATTCTTTAGGGCGCGTGAAGCGTAGGCGATTGTTAGCCAGTGGATTGTCCGCACAAGAAATTGAAGTTCTCTACAACATGACGCGTCGAATCGATGCGGAAGAAAATGTGTTGGCTGTTGCCGAAAGGGTGATTACCAGCACTCACCAGGAAATAGAAGAACAATACGAGCTCTATGACTTCTATCAGCCTGAAAAAATGCGTGTATTGCCACCAGGAACGAATCTAAATGATTTTATGCCACCTGATGGTGATCATGAGTTGGATACCCCTTTGTTTTACGAACTGGTGAAACATCTGAAAGAACCATTCCGTCCGATAATTCTTGCTTTATCCAGACCTGACAAGCGAAAAAATATTGTTTCTTTGGTTGAGGCCTATGGTCAATCTTTAAGACTGCAATCATTGGCGAATTTGGTCATTATTGCGGGTAATCGAGATGATATAGACGATTTGGAGCATGGAGCACAATCTGTATTTCAAGAGATTTTTGTGGCGATAGACCGTTATGATCTTTACGGCAAAGTTGCATTACCAAAGCATCATAAACGAGAACAAGTTTCCCAAATTTATCGAATTGCCGCCGCGACCAAAGGTATTTTTGTCAATCCCGCACTGACCGAACCTTTTGGATTGACTCTGATAGAAGCAGCCGCTTCTGGGCTGCCCATCGTGGCAACAGAAGATGGTGGGCCGAGAGACATCATTGGCAATTGTCATAACGGTATTTTGATTGATCCTTTGGAGCCTGAAACCCTCAGTGATGCCTTATTAAAGCTACTGACTTTTCCTGACTTGTATAGTCGCTATGTAGAGAACGGTTTAAAAGGTGTGCGAGAGCATTACTCTTGGGACGCGCACGTTGAACGCTATTTGGATGTTACGGAAACCATAGCGAAAGATTCAGAACAACGACTGAAGCCGAGTGTATCAGGGCAGCGTCGAGATATTTATCCTGATCGTGTCTTTGTCACGAGTTTGGATCAAAACTTAATGGGCGACAGTGAATCATTGCATGAGTTGATAGGTCTGTTGCGTCAAAATCGTAAGAACACATTATTTATCGTCGCAACCGGAAGGCGTCTAGATTCTGCATTGAAGCTAATGAAAAAAAATGGCATGCCGGAGCCGGATATTTTGATTAGTAGTGGCGGAACCGAAATCAATTATGCACCCAAACTTACCATGGATACTGCATGGGCAAAACACATCGATTATCACTGGACAAGGCATAAATTAAAGCAGCTTTTGGATGAATATCCAGGTTTGGAACGTCAGCCAAAACTTGAACAAAGCTTCTTCAAACTCAGTTATTTTATTGATCCCGATATAGCCGATGTAGAAGAGATTAAACGTTTGTTGCATAAAGAAGAGCAGTCGGTGAATGTACAACTGTCATTTGGACAGTTTTTAGATATCTTGCCGATACGCGCGTCAAAAGGCATGGCTCTGCGCTATGTTGTCAATCAATGGCAAATTCCTTTGGAAAGGGTTTTTGTTGCAGGTGGTGCTGGCTCGGATGAAGATATGATGCGAGGCAATTCATTGGCTGCAGTCGTGGCAAACCGCCATGATGAAGAGTTATCTAAATTGGTGGATATTGATCGTATTTATTTTGCCGACCAACCTTATGAAAAAGGAATATTGGAAGCCTTAGAATTTTATGATTTCTTTGGTAGCTGTCGTGATCCGCGTGAAGAACAGGACGTAATCAAAACCATGGAGGTTGAAGGTTCGTGAATCAGCAATCGATACTCTTGTGTACCGACATGGATCGTACATTGATTCCTAATGGTGAACAGCCAGATGAACCTGAATCAAGGCGTTTATTTGCTCAGTGTTGTCGTTTGGATGACGTAAGCTTGATTTATGTAACAGGTAGGCATAAAGCTCTTGTAGAAGAAGCAATAGCGGAATATAACTTACCGACACCGGATTACGCGATTACCGATGTTGGTACACAAATCTATCATGTCGATAACGGTAAGTGGCAAGTTTGGCAAGTTTGGGAAGACGAAATCGCGCCGGATTGGCAAGGTTGGACAAACCAGAGTATTCGAAAACTGTTAGCGCCAATAGAGCAACTCTTACCTCAAGAAGAAAGTAAGCAGAATCATCATAAATTGAGTTATTACGTTTCTTTGCCTGTAGATGAAAAAATCTTGATGAAACAAGTCGAGGCCAGCCTGGCAGAAAATGCGATTAAGGCGAATCTGATTTGGAGTATTGATGATTTAACTAATGTTGGATTGCTGGATATTTTGCCTGCTTCTGCAACAAAACTTCATGCGATTCGCTTTTTACATCAACGCCTGAATCATGGAGAAAATCAGGTGTTTTTTGCTGGAGATAGTGGTAATGATTTGCCTGTGTTGGCAAGTGAAATTCCTTCGGTTTTAGTGGCAAATGCGACGGATTCAGTTAGAAAAGAAGCGCAATTGCAGGCAAGAAAACTGGGAAATGAAAGAGCACTTTATTTAGCGAAAAAGCAGCAACAAGGTAACGGCAATTACGTGGATGGTATTTTGCAAGGATTGGAATACTTTAAATTTTGTAATTTAAGGCTTAAATCAGGCGATTGATTGAGGTAAAGGGAAGATGGCGGATCAAACTCAAATAGTTGTATTTGGAGAGGTTCTATTCGATTGTTTTTCGGATGGAAATGAGGTGTTAGGGGGCGCACCATTTAATGTAGCTTGGCATCTACAAGCATTTGGTGATAATCCAATTTTTATTTCTCGAATCGGCAATGACCCGAGAGGGCAAAAGGTGGTTTATGAAATGCGTCAATGGGGTATGGATTTGACGCAACTTCAAGTCGATGCCACTCATCCTACCGGTCAGGTTGATATATCGTTACTAGATGGTGAGCCACATTATGAGATTACACCAGACTGTGCTTATGATTTTATTGATTTTCATGAAATAAGCCCTTTGCCTGAAGAAAGGATTCTTTATCATGGAACGCTAGGGTTACGTAATCGTGTTTCGCGTCATGCTCTGGTTGAAATGTCCTCGACTTTGGGAAACTCTATTTTCTTAGATGTGAATTTACGAGAACCTTGGTGGACGAAACAAGAAGTTCTTTATTGGCTGGATTCTGCGCGTTGGGTAAAGCTAAACCAAGACGAGTTGAGAGCGCTAGGTTTTACTACGCCAGATTTAAAATCGGCTTTGACGGAGCTGGCTGAAAACTATGCGTTGGAACAAGTCATACTGACTCGCGGCGAAATGGGAGCGATGGTGTTTGATGCTGAAGAAGGCTTCTTTGAAATAAAACCTGAAACTGTTTTATCCAATAACAATGCTGAAATTGTCGATGCAGTGGGAGCGGGCGATGCCTTCACTTCGGTCTATTTGCATGGATTAGTGCATGAATGGCCAATAGATAAAACCCTTAAAATGGCACAGGCCTTTGCGTCACAAATTATCAGCATGCGTGGCGCGACTACAAATGACTGTGACTTTTACCAAACAATCCTAAATACCATTAAAGAGTAGAAAGGAAATATATGTACGAACAGATCTCGCACACCCTGTTAAATGATATTCTCAACCAAATTAAACCGGAAATTTCCAAGGCAGATTTGCGTCATTTTTATACTAGGTTGGGGGCGAACTTTTACGCGATACATTCGTTATTTGAGAAGCTTTATGGGGATCGGGACGACTTTGCCGAACACGCTTTGCGTTTGGTTGAAACTATGGCGCGTAAGTACATTAACCGCTCAGAAGAACTCAAACTATTGGATGAAAGTAGAGAACGGGATTATAACTGGTTCTTAAGCCAGAAGTGGGTTGGTATGGCGTTGTATGCCAATGGATTTGCTGGCGACCTGAAAGGGTTGAGAGATCACTTGGGCTACTTCCAGGAATTAGGCGTGAATATGGTGCATATCATGCCAATTATGGAGTGCCCGGATGGCAGTAGTGATGGTGGTTATGCGGTCAGTAATTTCAGACAGATAGATGACAGAATCGGTACATTAGAAGATTTGAATGACCTAGCAAAAGATATGCGCCAGCGTGATCTTTTGCTGGTGATGGATGTGGTTCTGAATCATACATCCGATGAGCATGAATGGGCCTGTAAAGCGCGTAAAGGCGAACAAAAATACTTGGATTATTACTATACGTTTGAGAACCGAACGGTGCCAGATATGTTTGAACAAAGCATGTTGGAGGTGTTCCCACAGACTGCACCGGGCAATTTTACCTGGAATGAGGAAATGCAGCGCTGGGTGATGACGGTATTTAATAACTACCAATGGGATTTGAACTATAACAACCCAGCAGTGTTTATTGAAATGCTTGATATTATTCTCTTTTGGGCGAACCAAGGTGTTGATGTACTGCGATTGGATGCGGTGGCGTTTTTGTGGAAAAAAATTGGTAGTACCTGTCAAAATGAACGTGAAGCGCATTTGATTTTGCAGCTTTTAAAAGACTGTTGCCAAGTTGTTGCACCAAGTGTCCTTTTCATTGCTGAAGCGATAGTGGCGCCGTCAGAAGTGATTAAGTACTTTGGTGAAGATGCGGTTATCGCCAAAGAGTGTGAGGTTGCCTATAACGCAACCTTTATGGCCTTGATGTGGGATGCGGTAGCCACTAAAAACGCCAAACTTCTCAATCAGGGTATTAAGAGCTTGCCTGTGAAATTGGATCGCGCTACATGGCTCAACTATGTACGGTGCCATGATGATATCGGTTTAGGGTTCGATGATAAGGATGTGATTAAAGCTGGGTATGAGCCGACATCACATAGGCATTTTTTAGTTGAGTATTTTTTAGGAAAGTTTGATCACTCGCACGCCCGAGGGTTACCCTTTGGGCAAAATCTGAAAACGGGTGATATGCGAATATCTGGCTCGTTAGCCTCTCTTGTGGGTTTGCAATATGCATTGGAAGTTGGAGATATTGAGGCAACCGATAATTCAATCAAAATGATTTTGCTGCTACACAGTCTTATTTTTTCTTTTGGTGGCATTCCTCTGCTCTACTATGGTGATGAAATTGGTACCTTGAATGACGATTCCTATTTGGCTAACCCTTATAAGATGGATGACACTCGTTGGGTGCATAGACCCACCATTGATTGGGAGAAAGCCGATTTAAGGCATGCGCCGGGTACAGTGGAGTATGCCATTTTCAGTGAACTCAAACGGATGATTGCGGTCAGAAAAGAGATAGATGTTTTTGCAGACTTTAACAATCGTGAACTGATTGATGTAGATAACCCTAATCTGTTTGTATTCGAACGTTACAACCTGCACAAACAGGGTGACCATGTGCTTGTAGTGGCGAATTTTAATGCCGAACCCCAATACTTGAACCTAGAAGAGATTGGAGAATGGAAAAACCAGAAAGATCAAATCGTTGACCTTTATTCAGGTAAATCTCCTGATATTTATAAAAATATGTTGCTGATTCCTCGGTTTGGATTTTATTGGCTGCACCAAGCCTAATTAATGAGGTGCAGCGGCAATATGGGATTGTGATCGAAGCGCTTCTAACAACGCAGCGCATAAAATCAAAAAACCACCGATTGATTCGGTTATGTCTAGACTTTCATTGGTCAAGAGCACCGCTGAGATAACGGCAACGACGAGTTCCATAATGATAATCACTGAAGAACGGCTGGCGGGCATATGGGTCACTCCCCATTGTGAACCATAGTTAGCAATCAGCAACCAGACAAGTCCGTAGAAGACCAGCAGAGCCCAGTCCGATTGATGGATGAGGTTGGGGAGAGGGGCGTCAGTGACCAGAGCCAAAACGCCAGACAAGATCATGGTACCTATAAACAAAGCGCTGAGTTTTGGTACCATCGGAATGTCCTGATGGGCTCGGAATGCGAGATTATTCATCGCAAATAAAAAGCCGGACAATAAAGCAACACCATCGACCCAGCCTGGCGGATTTTCAAATATGGTCATTCCGCCCACAATCAGGAAGGCACCAAAGATAGCCAACCCGGCCGCGAGCCAACCTTTTGCATCCACATGTTCTTTTAGAATAAATTTCCCCCCCAATACACCCCATAGTGGCAGTAAATAGAAAAGTACCATCACACGAATGACCTCGCCATAAATCAGCGCGGTATTGAAAGCGAGGTTCGCACCGCCCCCGAGTAGAGCAATGAGCAGCCAAGGTCTTAAATGTGATACTAAATATTTCTTTTGCTGGAGAAGAAAGGGGATGAATGCTAATGACAATAACGCATAGGCAAAGAAAACGATGAGTGAACCATCAAAACCGGATTGATGAAGGATTTTGAGTGGTAGCCAACTCAATCCCCAAAAAATTGAGGCAAAAAGCAACACCATTACCGGAAAAGCATCATGTCTTGTGTTCATAGGAATGTATTCTTATATTAGGGTTGTAGCGTTTGTCGGAACTGCTTAAAGTGTTCGCGTTCAGTTGCGCCCATCCATTGGTTGACTTCCCACAGGTCGGCAACAGGCTTCTGAGTAAAAGGCATTAAATGTAAGTAACCATCAGGCCCAAATTCAGGGGTTAATGTGGAAAAAGCATAGCCTTTTAGGTACTGTTTTGTCCAAAACATTTCCCAGATGCCTTGATGAGATTTTAAAGCATCAGCGTATTCTGGAGCGGCAGGATTTGGCACTTGTGGGCCTTGATCGTAGCCGACGCGCCCATGAATATGATGGACGTTATTCGATAAGGCTTCGAGAGTCGGTATTTCAGAGTCCATTAAACGTTCACATACGACACACCAGTGGCTGATGTCAGCGGTTAACTTCATATTTGGCAGCTGTTCGATAATGCGAAGGGTTGTCCAAGGGTTAAATAGACTGCGACTACGATGGGTTTCAAAACTGATGGTTAAGCCATAGCTGTCAGACAGTTCAATGGCTCGCTGGAAAAAATCAATACTTTGCGATTCTTCCCAAGCATCACAGCCGGTAATGCAAGTCGCAAATAAAGGCGCAATCATTAGGCTGCTTTCTATTTGTCGTTTTAGATCATCAAGGTGCTGCTCTACTGTCCAATTTCTATTGGGAACATAGTCTCCTCCCGTGACGATTTCAGCGATATAGTCACTACCGGAGTTTTTGATGGCATTTAACATTTCGATTTGTTGCTCTCGGCTACTTGGAGCCTGACCTTCAATGCCACTGAATCCTGCACTAATAGCCTGATCACAGGCATCGTCGATAGATAATTGGTTGCCCCAAAGGGTTTTAAAGGTTTTTAGCTGCATCTTTGCTTGTCTTTATTTTATGAAGTAACGATTTCATCAGTCGAAAAAGTTAGGGAAACGATTGTGTTCTTGAAAAAACTGCCAGTCGTGATTGGGCCAGATATTCGCTTGAGTGGTTTTACTGACTTGCTTTAGCTTTTGAATACTTTGAATCGCCAGTTGTTCTTGATCTTGCCAGCACAGGCCGGGTGCGATTTCATCTTCGATATTCTCCATTAAATCGGCAGCGTCACCGGCAAGTAGTATTGGTTTCCCCTTTGGCAGTTCTATCAGCATCGACATGTGGCCTGCTGTATGGCCCGGGGTTTCAATGGCACTGACGCCTGGTGCTAAATCATATTCACCGGTTTGTAGTTTCCAGTTTAGAGGTAGCGCAAAGTCTGAGGCAAAGTAGGCTTCATCTGCAGGTTCCTTTGCAGCTTCCATTTCTTTGGTATGAACATGGACTTCTGCATTGCAAAATTCGCACAAGCCACCTGCATGGTCAAAGTGGAGGTGGCTACAAAAAACCATATCGACATCTTCTGGTTGTAGGCCCAAGACTTCTAAACGGTTTGGCAGACGCTCTTCTTCATCCATTTCTGGAGGGCCAAACGGAAAGCCTTCATGCTCATAGTAAAATTTGCGTTGTTCGGCATTCTGAATCTTTTCGTAATCACAGCCCACATCAAATAAGATGCGACCATTTGCGGTTTCGATTAAATAGGCCAAGATAGGGGCTTTAATGATTTCACCGTGGCCGCGTCCACGCGTCGATAAGGTTTTTTCGTAGGTGTGACGGCCTGTCAGAATGGGCCAGAATTTTTTTACTTGCGTCATGTTTATATCCTTGTGATTCGTTAGTGGGCGGTCAGGAAAGACACGCCGTCAACACCAATGAAAGTTTCGCCTTCGTCGGTTTTGACATCGAGATAAACTGGATCACCATTCAAGATTCTGGGTACACGATAGTGATGAAAACTTTTAATCAGGTGTCTTAAAGTCAGAACTTGTTGTTTATCTGAGCCATAGATTTCTTGGTGCAGCTTTGGTAGGCGATACCAAGGTTGTAATTGTTGGTCATGATGCACATTGTGATAACAGAAGTTCAGCACCAATAAATTTACCCAAGGATATTTTTCCGAGAGTAGGTTCGAGTAGGTGTTTTTGTGTTCAAATTCACGATCACGGAGTCTGGCTTCCGGGCCCCTAGGCTGATCAAGTGTTTCGAAAACTTCGTAAGTATGTTGGTGGATGTCCATAAAACGCATAACGGTTAAAAACAGCAAATAAGCAATAGGGTAGAGCCAGAGTACTTGAATGCTAATGCTTGCTAACAAGGTAAAGAAGGCAATTCGTAGAATTAAAACCGTGATGATTCGTGGGCGTCTTGCTTTGCGATTTTGTTTAACGAAAGGCAAGATAATCACCAAAGCGTGCATCAGAATTTCAAGAGCGGGAATATAAGCCCATTCGAGTGCTTTGATGAGTTTTAGAAATTTGGGATGTTGTGCTAGTAAGGGTCTAAAGTCGAAAGAGACAACATCGGCGCGATCTATATGATGGCGGTTATGCTTGTTTCGAATATCTTCGAAATGGGAATAACTATTTCCCGTTACCCAAAGCAGAAGTTCTGCATACCATTGGTTGTGTTTTTTATCTCGGAACAAGCTCATGTGAGCGGTTTCATGTATGAGATAAGCGGCAATGACCATGGCGTGTGCAAGAATAAGAATGCCCAAAATATTGGCAATCAGATTCTCGGTGAGGATGAGGGTAAACCCACCTGTATAGGTGATTAACACGTAGCTGAAGGCAAGTAGATTTGGAATCAGCGCGTCTTCGTGCCTAAAAATGGATTTGTTTTTCATGAGCTTCACCTTTGTTTTAAATGGTGGGCTTAAGGGTAAGTTGTATAAATGATCCCAGACGAGCAACGAATGTTGCTCAAGGGATCGAGAGGGTTAGTATTTATTTCAATGATTCAGTTAGGCTACCGTCAAAGTATGCATTGACATCTTGTGGCTTGTCATACACCTTGTTGGCAACGTTGAAGTCATCAGTTACTTTTGATGAACCGTAGATTGAATCTAGCCCTGGTCCTTTTTTGAATGCTGCTTTAGCTTCAGACAGAGTTAGAATTTTGGTTCCTTTTAATAAAGGTTCATAAGCTTTGGGTGAAATGTTGACTCGTGAAGCCATGATCTTAACAGCATCTGCATGTGTTTTAGGATCATTAATGTAGGCAACAGTTTTATACCAAACTTTTAGAACTTTTTCCCAGTCAGCTTTACGAGCTTCCAAGCTAGCAGGGTTTACAGATAAACCATCGTAAATTAAGCCAGGTTCACTTGCAGAAGTATAGAAAGCTTTTGAACCAGGAACAGATGTTAAAGCCTGTCCAGAGCTAGGTTGCCAAGCTGCGATAGCTGATACTTGACCAGAAGCTAATACTTGAGGTGTTTCATTTGTAGGTACATTCACCAATGTCACATCTGACTCTTTCATGCCAGCGGATTCAAGTGCTTTTAAAACTAAAAGATGATCTACGAAACCAACTTCAACACCAATTTTCTTACCTTTAAGTTGCTTTATTGACGTAATTCCAGGCTGACCGATAATCATGTCATTACCATCGGAGTAGTCATTGATAAGAATCATGGTACTTGGAGCACCAGTCGAACCAGTTACTAATGCATCACCATTAGTCATGTGAGTGGCATCTAGTTTACCGGCAGCGTAGGCATCCATGGAGGCTACATAGTCAAACCATTCGAAGTCTACATCAACGCCAGCTTCTTTAAACCAGCCTTTTTGCAAAGGAATTTCCCAAGCAACCCAGCCAGGCCAGTCACTGTAGCCAATTTTTAAAGGTTCGGCAGCATTAGCCTGCCAGCTCATTGCGCTTAGCGTTAATCCAGCGACGAAACCAAGCGTTTTGGATATAAGTTTGGATTTCATTACACATCTCCCAGTTATTATGATTTACCAAAAAGGTAATAATTCTTAAGCATTAGGTATACCATTAAATTTAAGTTATTGAAATAAAAGAATAATTTTTATTTATGTGTAAGATTTTTTTGATTTTTCTATCATAGTTGATTTATTTTGGTGCGAATTTTGTAATTTTTTGGTGAGTTATTGTTTGCAATGCTTTATATTGAAATCAGGTGGAATTTTTCAAACTTTATTTAAAGATGAGAGTGAACTCTGTATAATAAGCGCCTCACAATATGGTGACTCTGTTCGTCCCCTCGCGATGATAGGTTGGGAACCCCGCCAGGTCCGGAAGGAAGCAACGGTACCTTCTGATTCATGCGCCGAGGATCGGCGGATAGGGTCGCCACCCTTTTTTTAGTTTTCCTTTTCTTTTTAAGAATATTTTTCTTGCTTCAATGTCTGTTGAACTTTTTTCTATTGTGATTCGAGACAGGTTAAAATAATCTAAATTTTAAATGTGAAGTATTTGATTCGTGAGTTATACCGTACTTGCCCGAAAGTGGCGTCCGAAAAATTTTTCCGAGTTGGTAGGGCAGCAGCATGTTATGCAGGCTTTGTCCAATGCGTTGGATCAACAGCGTTTGCACCATGCTTATCTGTTTACAGGTACTCGAGGGGTCGGTAAGACGACGATAGCACGTATTTTCGCCAAGGCCTTAAATTGCGAGCAAGGTATTACCTCAAAGCCTTGTGGGCAATGTGCAACTTGTCGTTCTATTGATGAAGGGCGTTTTGTTGACTTGATCGAAGTGGATGCTGCGTCAAGAACTAAGGTTGAAGATACTCGCGAGCTACTAGAAAATGTTCAATACGCACCCGTTCAAGGGCGCTTCAAAGTCTATCTGATAGATGAAGTTCATATGCTTTCCAAAAGCAGCTTCAATGCCCTGCTGAAAACTTTGGAGGAGCCGCCAGAGCATGTGAAGTTCCTGCTGGCGACAACTGATCCGCATAAATTACCGATTACCGTTTTATCGCGTTGTTTGCAATTCAATCTAATGCGTTTGACGCCAACCCAAATTCAGAATCATTTGGCTTATATTCTTCAACAAGAGCAGGTGTCTTTTGAAGATGCGGCTTTGAGTATGATTGCAAAAAGTGCCGATGGGTCTGCGCGTGATTCTTTAAGTATTTTAGATCAAGCCATTGCCTATGGTGGTGGTCAAGTAATGTTTGAGCCAGTCCAAGCAATGCTTGGTTTAGTGGATCAGCAATTTGTCGTGAAAATTTTGACAGCTTTGTTGAACCAAGCGCCGCAAGAGATCAAAGCGGTGATGCAAGAGTTGTCACAAATGGGTGTGGATTATGAAGCGCTGAATCATCAGTTGATAGAGGCGTTTCACCAGCTTTCTTTGCTTCAAGTGTTGGGTGCGTTGAACGACTTAGCGGTTGTCGACGAATCTTTCTTGCAACAGGTTGCACAAACTTTATTCCCTGAAAAGGTGCAGGTGTTATATCAAATTGCACTTTTGGCTCAACAGGATATGCGTTTAGCCCCTGATGTGCGGATAGGGTTTGAAATGGCTTTGCTGAGAATGCTGGCGTTTGAACCTGCACAAGGTGGTGGTTCAGGTTCGAATGTAGCGTCATCAGGTATACAGAATGGTGCAAACAGTGTTGTTGCACCGCAATCCGTACAGGCGGCACCAAAAATGCAGCCAACCTCTATGCCTGAAAGCAATGCTCAAGCCCCTCAACAACCAATAGCAAGTGAAAATGCGGCTAATATTCAATCGCAAGTGCCTGCTTCGGACAGTGTAGAACAAACAATTCAAACGACACCTTCTCCAGTTGTGGCGTCTCAAGAAATATCTCCTGAGCCTTCGTTGCAGAAAGATAAAGATGCTCAACATCTAATGAGCTTAAAGGAGAAGATTAGTCAATCATTGGGAAAGCTCCAGGCTAAAAATTCGGTTAAAAGTGATGTTCAGAAAGAAGTTTCTTCTTCGACCGCTTTAGAATCGAATGTACCAATATTTGAAGATAGTCAGTCTTCAGAACAACAAGTAGCAGAAGAGCCTGTAATTGAAAATACTCCGCTGGAGACGGCATCGTCTGAGCAAGCAGAATTAACGCAATCAGATTCGTTTTTGGAATCAATTCCAGTTGAGGCTTATGAAAATGATATCTCATCTATGGCTGTTGAAGAACAGGGTGATGTGTCTGATAGTCATGCTGGTGCATTTAATGATGGACAGATGGCTTCAGCTGCTGAGGCTATGAGCCACAATACAGTCGCAGAACAATCGATTTCTAATGTTGTGGAAGATCGTGAAGAGCAGAGCACTTTGCAGCCACAGCCAGAAGAGCCTGTTATCGAGTTGCCTGAAAATGCCGAATCTATTGAAAATTGGGTTAGGTTGATACAAAGTTTAAATATAGATGGTTGGGCTGCTGAGCTAGTGAATCAATCTATGTTGGTTTCTTATGATCAACAAAAGCTTGTATTAAGTATTGATCCTGAACAAGCTTCGGCTAAATCCGATTTGGCATTGAGCAAGTTAACAGAGGTGGTGCAGCAAAGACTTGGATGTGAGCTTGTTTATGTTGAAACTCAGGGGGAGCACTATACGCCTGCAAAATATTGGCAGCATCAAAAACAGTTGCAGCAACAAGATGCAGTGCAATCTATTTATCAAGACCCGAGTATTCAGGGTTTTGTAGATATTCTAAATATGCGAGTGATTGATTCGTCGATTCAGTCACTTGGCAAAACGCAATAATGTTTTAAAGAGAATAAGGAGAAACCATGTTTGGTGGGAAAGGTGGTCTAGGTAACATCATGAAGCAGGCGCAAGAAATGCAAAAGAATATGCAAGCTGCGCAGGAAGAAATAACCAAAATGGAAGTCGTTGGTGAAGCTGGTGGCGGCATGGTCAAAGTTGTAATGACAGGAAAGCATGAATTGGTAAAAGTTGAGCTAGATGATGGTTTGATGGATGACAAGGAAATGCTTGAAGATTTGTTTGCGGCTGCGGTGAACAGTGCTGCACGTAAAGTGGAAGAGACAACTCAAGAAAAAATGGGTGGATTAACTTCTGGTCTTGACATGCCGCCAGGCATGAAAATGCCATTTTAGTCTAACCCAGCCTGGTAGATTTTATGCAAAGTCCTTTGCTGACAGAACTGGTAAATGCGCTGAAGATTTTGCCAGGTGTTGGGCCTAAGTCTGCACAGCGCATGGCCTACTATTTGTTGGAGCGTAATAGAACGGGCGCAGAACACTTGGCTGAAGTGTTGCAGGAGTCTTTGGAGAAGATAGGGCATTGCGAGCGCTGTCGTGATTTGTCAGAAGACACTGTGTGCCATTTGTGTCGCTCTCCTTCGCGTCATGCTAATGAGCTTTGTGTTGTGGAATCGCCTTCAGATGTGTTGGCAATTGAACAGTCAGGCATTTATAGAGGGTTGTATTTCGTCTTGATGGGGCACTTATCTCCAATTGATGGTATCGGTCCCGAAGAGATAGGATTGTCTCAGCTTGAAGATCGCCTTAAGAATGAAAATATTGATGAATTAATTTTGGCGACTAACCCGACAGTTGAAGGGGAAGCGACAGCGCATTATATTCAGCAGATGGCAAATCGTTTAGAAGTGAAGGTAACGCGTTTGGCGCAAGGTATTCCTCTAGGTGGTGAGCTGGAATATATTGACAGCGGTACACTAGGGCAAGCCTTTGCTGGTCGGAAATAATTTAAGTTGTAGAAATAAAAAAGCCCTCATAATGAGGGCTTTTTTGTCATTGGAATAAGGCTTATTTTTTTGCCATTAAGAATTCCAATAGTGCCTTTTGAGCATGTAGGCGGTTTTCTGCTTCATCCCAGACGACGGAGTCAGGAGCATCTATTACAGATGTACAAACTTCTTCACCGCGGTGTGCAGGTAAGCAGTGCATAAATAATGCATCATTATCTGCACGTTGCATTAGGTCTTGATTGACCTGGAAGCTTTTAAAAGCTTTTTCACGCTTTTTCTGTTCTTCTTCTTGCCCCATGCTTGCCCAAACGTCAGTAACGACGACATCAACGTTTTCGGCAGCTTCCATAGGGTCTCTGAATACTTCTACTATGTCAGCATGAGCTTTAACGAGATCGCTATTTGGATCGTAGCCTTCTGGCGCAGCTATGCGTAACTTGAAACCGTATTGTGCAGCTGCATTAATATAGGAATGACACATATTGTTGCCATCACCAACCCAAAGTACGGTTTTACCTTGAATGGAACCTCGGTGTTCATAATAGGTTTGCATGTCTGCCAAAAGTTGGCAAGGATGAAAATCATCTGTCAATGCATTGATAACTGGAACGGAGGAGTACTGGGCAAAGGTTTCGACAATATCGTGACCGAAAGTGCGGATCATGATGCCATCAGCCATGCTTGAAATGACTTTTGCGCTGTCTTCAATTGGTTCACCGCGGCCTAGTTGAGTTGCATCCGGCGACATAAATAAAGCGTGACCGCCTAATTGTGTCATACCAATTTCAAACGAGAGACGAGTACGAGTTGAAGATTTTTCGAAAATCATCGCCAAAGTTTGGTTTTTTAAAGGTTCGTAAATTTCACCTGCTTTTTGCATAGCTTTGAGTTCGGTTGCTCGAATCAAAAGTTTATGCAGTTCATCAGGGGTGAAATCTTTTAGCGTTAAAAAATGTCTCATAATCTTATAGGGTAGTTTTTAATTTTGGTTGCTTGTTACTCTGCGCTTGAGTGGTTTTTAATAAGTGCGACCACTTTTTCAATAAGCTCATCAATTTGTTGGTTTTGAATAACAAATGGCGGCAGCAAGCGAATGGTGTCACCACGGGTGACATTAATAAGTAGCTTTTGTTCTAAGGCTTGTTTGACCAGTTCACCACATGGCGAATCAAGTTGGATACCTATCATAAAGCCTTTTCCACGAACATTGACTACGTTTGATTGGTTTTTTAGTGCTTCTTGGAAACGCTCGACAATCATCTGTCCTTTGGTATGAACTTGATCGATAAGGCTATGTGTTTCCATAACATTAAGCGTCGCAAGACCAGCGGCACAAGCCAGAGGGTTGCCGCCAAAGGTAGTGCCGTGGTTACCCGGAACAAGTACTTCTGCAGCTTTCCCTTTCGCTAAGCAAGCGCCAATGGGGACACCGTTTCCAAGTGCTTTGGCAAGTGTCATAACATCCGGCACTATGTCGTCATGCTGGTGTGCAAACCATTTTCCTGTTCTGCCAATGCCTGTTTGTATTTCATCAAGCATCAATAGCCAGTCGTTTTGTTCACAAATTTCTTTAAGCTGTTTTAGGTATCCAGGTTTTGGAACGTGAACGCCACCTTCGCCCTGAATTGGTTCAACCAATATGGCGACAATGTCTGGGTCATTACTTAGTTCTTTAACCGCTTGAACGTCATCGAACGGTACGCGTACAAAACCTTCTACTAAAGGGTAGAAGCCTTCATGTACTTTTTCATTACCCGTTGCGGACAGCGTTGCTAATGTACGCCCGTGGAAACTATTTTCCATGACGATGATTTTAGCGCGATCAATGTTTTTTTGATGGCCATATTTACGTGCGATTTTCAATGTGGCTTCATTCGCTTCTGCACCGGAGTTGGAGAAGAAAACGCGATCCATTTGAGATAGCTCAATGAGTTTTTCCGCTAATAGATTTTGTTTTTCTACTTGATACAGGTTTGAGGTGTGAATGAGTTGGCCAGCTTGATGACAAATCGCTTCTGTAACAGCAGGGTGTGTGTGGCCTAGGCTACATACGGCAATGCCGCTTACCGCATCCAAGTATTCCTGGTGGTTTTCATCACGAAGCACGGCACCGTCACCAGAAATAAAAGTGATTGGTAAGCGTGCATAGGTATTCATAATGGGGTCAACGGTTGTTGTCATAATTGTTCGTTCTTTTATCTCTTTTGGTATTAAGCTATCCTGCTTGATGCCGTTGTGCCTAAAAACAAAAAAGCAATCGCAAGACGGGCTTGGGATTGCTTTCTTCATGAAAGTTAGTTTTTTGATTTTGATGAGGAATCAAAGTAATGATTTTAGCGATAAAAAAATGAATTTCAAGCTAAACAGGGTTATTTTGTCATCTTTTCGTTTTATAAAATCCAATGATTGGGATAGAATAATCCGTTTCAGATAATTATTAATTCATGATTAACGAAGGATATTTGCAATGCAAACAATGAGCGACCGCGATGGCCTGATTTGGTTAGATGGTGAGATGGTGGACTGGCGTGAAGCTAAGACTCATGTGTTAACCCACACTCTACATTATGGAAT
This sequence comes from Hydrogenovibrio kuenenii DSM 12350, assembly GCF_000526715.1. Classification (NCBI taxonomy): domain Bacteria; kingdom Pseudomonadati; phylum Pseudomonadota; class Gammaproteobacteria; order Thiotrichales; family Piscirickettsiaceae; genus Hydrogenovibrio; species Hydrogenovibrio kuenenii. The sequence goes on from NZ_JAGP01000001.1 coordinate 650,985, forward strand.
GGGGGTGTTTGAAGGTGTGCGCGCTTATGATGCGGAGCAAGGGACTTCGATTTTCCGTTTGGAAGCACATACGGATCGATTGTTCAATTCAGCAAAAATCATGAATATGGCAATGCCGTTTTCAAAAGAAGAAATTAATGAAGCGCAACGTGCGGCAGTACGTGAAAATAATCTAAAATCGGCTTATATCCGCCCGATGGTATTTTACGGATCAGAGGGGATGGGGCTAAGAGCAGATAACTTGAAAACGCATATTGTTGTTGCAGCCTGGGAATGGGGTGCTTATATGGGTGAAGAGAATTTGCAACGCGGCATTAAGATTGCAACCTCTTCATTTACGCGTCATCATCCAAATATTACGATGACTAAAGCCAAGTCAAACGGTCAGTACATGAATTCAATGTTGGCACTACAGGAAGCAACCAGTCACGGTTGCGATGAAGCGTTGTTGTTGGATAAAGATGGCTTTGTTTCCGAAGGTTCCGGTGAAAACTTCTTTATGGTTAAGGAAGGTGTTATTTATACACCTTTCCTGACTTCTGCTCTTGATGGAATTACGCGTAAAACCATTATTCAATTTGCTAAAGAAGAAGGATTTGAAGTTGTAGAGCGTAATATTACGCGCGATGAGGTTTATATCGCAGATGAAGCGTTTTTTACAGGAACGGCCGCAGAAGTGACGCCGATTCGTGAATTGGATAATCGCGAAATTGGTACGGGTTCTAGAGGGCCGATTACGGAATTATTACAGGCAAAATATTTTGATGTAGTGCATGGGCGTTCATCTAAACACTTGGACTGGTTAACGACAGTTGCCTAATGAGATAAAGTTTTTAAGAGAGAGATTATGTCAGATCAAAGCGTTGTAAAAATAACTTATGATGATGTTCCTTTAACTTGCCCAATGAACGGCCAGGAGCAGTGGAATTCTCACCCTAAAGTCATGTTACCGATTGAAGAAACTGGTAAATCTAAGTGTCCTTATTGTGGCACTGAATATGTATTGGAAGGTTGGGATCCTAATCATAGCGCTCATTAAGCGATAGACCCCAGCCTGGCAGATTTTGTCAGTATTAAAAAAGCCCCGATTTCGGGGCTTTTTTTTGTTTGAAGATTAAGCAGAATAGTCTTTTGGTGTGGTGACCAAATTTGGTTGGTTGGGTTCTATGCCATGTACTAGGTGTTTTTCAAACTCGTTCAAACGTTTGACGACGGAGATGAATTTGGTGATGTCTGTCCAGCGGTCAATTAAGTAAGAGAAGCTATCGTTAACTTTGCCGAAGGCATTTCCTGTTTGTGTTACAACTCCCAATGATATAGCACCAGTAAACAGAGAAGGCGCCATTAATAGGTAAGGTAGGATAATCATTATTTGCCCGTATAGAGTGCTCCAGAGCGTAAAGTAGGAGTAGTGATTAAACATTCTGAAGTAGTTGGTTCTTAACCCTGTGAAGAGCTCAGTTAAAGAAGGGATGTGCGCAAAGGATTTATCATCTTCAGAGTAGACTAATTGCTTCCGGTAGGCTGCTTCTACACGTTGGTTGTTGTATTCTAGCCCCGGTAGTTTTATGCCGACAAAATATGAGATGAAAATACCACCGATAGAAGTAATTAGTGCAATCCATACCAGAGAACCTTCAATGTCTTCAAGGAAAGGTAAAGTGACTTTGCTCGACAGTGTCCAAAGAATTGGGATAAAGGCAATTAGAGTGAGCGTTGCTCGGAACATACCTAACCCCAAACTTTCTAAGCTTTTAGCAAAGTCATAGGTGTCTTGTTGAATACGTTGTGAAGCACCTTCAATGGTGTGTGGTGTTTTTTCCCAGTGAGGAAGATAGTGGAAGGTTATCGCTTGTCGCCAACGGAAAGAATAGTGTTGAGCAAAATAAAAGGCAAACATCGCAATGAAAATATAGGGGATAGCGATATAGGTAAATTCAATCATGCTGTGCCAAAACGCTTGAATATCTTTCGCTTTTTGCAGGATGTCGTAAAACTTGCCATACCAGCTATTTAGCAATACGGTTAAGTAGACTTGAAGCCAGGTTACGCCAATCAGTAGAAATAATCCTCCCCAGGCCCAAAGAGCCCACTCCTTACGACCAAAAAAACTTTTTAACATCATTTACCCTTATGATTTTTCTTTGCAGACAGTTTAGTTGATATTTATGACCGACAGAAGCGTTAATGCGTTATTTTCATTGTGCATTCAGTGTTTTTTAAGAATTATTGTGCGGGAAAAATATTAGAGATAAATTTTAGGTATAAAAAAACCCGCACAAGGCGGGTTTTTTGTAATCGATTCCGATTATGAAGAATAATACATGTCGAATTCGATTGGGTGAGTTGTTGCACGGAAACGTGTAACTTCTTCCATTTTTAACTCAATGTAAGAGTCGATAGCTTCATCAGTGAATACCCCACCAGCTTTCAAGAACTCACGATCTTTGTCTAATTCAGACAATGCTTCGTCTAGAGACGCACAAACTGTGTTATAAGTTGCTTCTTCTTCAGGAGGAAGGTCATATAGATCTTTCTCTGCTGGCTCGCCTGGATCGATCTTGTTTAGGATACCGTCAAGACCTGCCATCAACGAAGCTGTGAATGCTAGGTATGGGTTAGCAGTTGGATCTGGGAAACGAAGCTCAACACGACGTGAACGCTCAGAAGGTGCGTATGGAATACGAATAGAAGCTGAACGGTTTTTACCAGAGTAAGCTAGCAGGATTGGTGCTTCAAAACCAGGAACCAAACGCTTATAAGAGTTTGTACCAGGGTTAGTGAAAGCGTTCAATGCGCGAGCATGCTTCATTAGACCACCGATGTACCAGATAGCTTCTTGAGAAAGACCTGAGTAGATGTCACCCGCAAAAATGTTTTTACCACCTTTAGATAAAGACATGTTGATGTGCATACCAGAACCGTTATCACCAACGATTGGTTTAGGCATGAAAGTAGCTGTTTTACCAAGTGCGTTACAAGTGTTGTGTACAGCGTATTTCAAGATTTGAACTTCATCTGCTTTCGCTGTCAAAGTATTACCAGCAACTGCTAGCTCACACTGTCCACCTGCTGCCACTTCATGGTGATGTGCTTCAAGTTTTAGGCCCATAGCTTCTGCCATAGCACAGATATCTGCACGAACTTCATGAAGTTGATCAACAGGAGGAACTGGGAAGTAACCACCTTTAACTTTTGGACGGTGACCAAGGTTACCGTCAGAATATACTTTTTCAGTGTTCCAAGCGGCTTCATTACCATCAATTTTTACGAAGCTACCTGACATGTCAGAACCCCAACGAACATCGTCGAAGATAAAGAATTCTGGCTCTGGACCGAAGAATGCTGCATCTGCAATACCAGTTGATTTTAGGTAAGCTTCAGCTTTTTTAGAGATTCCGCGAGGATCTTTTTCATAAGATTCCATTGTAGCTGGCTCAACGATCATACAACGAATGATTAGTGTTGGATCGTTAGTGAATGGGTCCATAAAGAAACCATCAGTTTGTGGCATTAGCAGCATGTCTGAATCGTTAATACCTTTCCAGCCCTGAATAGAAGAACCATCAAAGGTTTCGCCGTCTGCGAAAAAGTCTTCATCAACTTTCGATGCTGGGATAGTAACGTGTTGTTCTTTACCATGAGTGTCAGTGAATCGAAGATCAACCCACTTAACGTCGTTGTCTTTCATTAGATCAAAGATTTCTTGTGACATGCTGTGTCCTTATGTTTGTGTTGATTGGCACTCAAAATAGGTGCTCTGATTACCTGTTTAAACAGGCATGATGATAGCTTGAACTGTGCCAAAATTCCAATTATTTTTTTGAATAAAATAAGTGTATGAATTTTATCAAAAAAACTATTTGTGTCTAGTTTGTAGTGATAATGAAAAATACCAATCACGCCCTAGTTTGGTGCAGAGTTTTGATTATTTTGGGGCGTAACAAAAGTGTCAAGTATTATAAGAAAATTTAATCTGTTTGTAATTTGTATGGGTTATATTTCAGGCCAATAGTAGTTTGCGTGAATTTTTGTTCTGTTTTTTGTTTCTTTAATTGTCCTATGTGCAATACCCCTAGTTGGAAAGTATTGGTTGAGATTTGAACATAATTGAGTTGGCTTCAATAAAGTTTTATTGAAAAAAACGCTGTCTAAGTTATTATTGTTCCAATTAGGAGCTCCACGCAAAATTAAGATCCTTGATTGAAGAGACTTGTCGACAGTTTGGTTTCTAAGGTTATAAAAACAAAAAAGCAGCTCCTAAAATTTTTAAAGAGGAAAGGTAAATGGATAAGCAGGATTTTACGTCACACATCTCGACCGAATTAAATCGAAATCTCGAGGCTTTATTTAACCATATTTTGGAGATGGGTGGTTTGGTTGAAAGTCAGTTCGAAGGTGCGATGATGGCTTTGACCGAGAACAACGTTAATCGAGCACAAGAAGTAATTTTGCTTGACCGTGCTGTGAATAACGCTGAAATGACGATTGATAAATTATGCGCTAAGGTCTTGTCCAGACAGCACCCTACGGCATCCGACTTGAGATTGATTATCGCGACAATTCGCATCGCCATTGATTTAGAACGTATTGGTGACGAAATTGTGAAGGTTGCCAAAATGGTAATGACCTTTGCGAAAGAAGATCAAATTGATAGCTGTGCAACCTTACCTGGTTATCTTTCGTTGATAGATATGGCCAACCGATCAATTAATATGTTGCATGATGCATTAGATGGATTTGCTCGTGTAACAACAGAAGCGTCTCTAAAGCTTATCCAAGAAGAAGAGAATGTGGATAGGATTTATAAAGAAGGTTATCGAGAAGTGATTGAAGGTTTCAAAAATACACCTGAGAAAGCAGCGTGTTTAGCGGAAGTATTAATAACTTTGCGTGCCTTAGAGCGCATTTCTGATCATGCCCGCAATATTGGTGAAAGCATTATTTATTTGATTAAGGGTAAAGACGTGAGAGAAATGGATCGCGAAACTTTAGTGGCATTTATTAACTCTCTTGAGGATTAAGATAGGATGGCGAACCACACTGTATTGGTTGTAGAGGATGAAGCGGCCATTCGTGATATGTTGAATTTCACGCTTTCGGCAGCAGATTTTAAAGTCATTGAAGCACCGAATGCAGAACAGGGCTGGAATTTGCTTTTGGAGCACCAGCCTGACTGTGTCATTCTAGATTGGATGTTGCCGGGTACCTCAGGTGTTTCTTTAGCGCAACGAATTCGCCAGCATGATCAAGTAGGACATACGCCTATTTTAATGCTGACTGCAAAAGGCGAAGAAAATGATCAGGTTAAGGGGTTTGAGGCTGGTGCAGACGACTATGTTGTGAAGCCTTTTTCACCACGTGCATTGGTAGCAAGATGTCAAGCGTTGCTTAGACGTCACATGCCGGATAAGCATTCTTCTGAAATTATCAAAGCGGGGCTTTTGCAATTAGATTTGAGTAGCTATCGTTTTACTGTTGATGGTCAAGAAGTGAAGCTTGGTCCAACCGAATTCAAATTAATGCATTTCTTTATGACTCATTCTAATCGCGTGTATACGCGTTCCCAATTATTAGATCACGTCTGGGGTGAGAGTATTATTGTTGAAGAAAGAACTGTGGATGTTCATATTCGACGACTCAGAAAAATCTTGGAACCAGTAGGTGTTGCTGATGTTATTCAAACAGTTAGAGGAGCGGGTTACCGCTTTTCTACTGACTAAATGCAAGTAGGTTATTGCATTGACTGAAGGTGTTTCAAGAGAACTTACCTGGACGATTACAACGCTTTGGGGTGCACTTTTTATAGGCTGGTTAATTGAAGATTATGAGGTGGCTTTAGCGGGTTATCTTGTTTTCTTCTTGGGGCGCCATTTTTACAGTTTGAGGAAGTTTGAACTATGGCTAAAAGGGAGCTCTAAAGCATCATACCCTCCCGCTTCAGGTTTTTGGTCTGAAATAGGCTATTTGGTTTCTCGTAAGCAACGCTCGCTTGAAAAACTAGCTGAATTACAAGCACATAAATACCAGCAACTGCAAGCAGCATCCATGTCTATACCGGATGCCATTATCTCTATTGATCCCGGTGGTAAAATAGAGTGGTTCAATGCGGCAGCTAAGCGTATGCTGCACTTAAGGCATTCTGACGTTTCCCTTTCTCTTGAACCGCTTGTTCGTGTCCCAGAGTTTATTTCTTATTTAAAGCAAGAAAATTACACTAAACCTCTAATTTTGCCCTCATTTAAAGGTGTAAAAAGAGTTTTGAGTGTATCCGTTTTTGAATATTACCAGCATCACAAACTTATTGTGATTAAAGATATTCATGAGCTTTACAACTTGGCACAAATTCGTAAAGATTTTATCGCCAATGCCTCTCATGAGTTAAGAACGCCTTTGACGGTATTTAATGGCTATTTGGAAATGATGCTGGAAATGCAGTCGGATGAGTCCACGTGGCAAAAACCTTTAGAACAAATGCATACTCAGTCGCAAAGAATGCAATCCATCATCAATGACTTGCTAACCTTGTCAGCGATGGAGTCTGAAACGTTGACTGAAGATAAAAAAGTTATTGATGTACCATCTATTCTTAATGGCCTTCAATTAAATGCAGGGCTGATTAGCTCAGATAAACATCAGTTTAAATTTGAGATAGAGCCTGGTTTAAAAATAGTAGGTTACTTAACGCCATTAACCAGTGTATTTACAAACTTGATTGCTAATGCGGTTCGCTATACACCAGAAAATGGGTCGATTACCGTTAGGTGGTATCAAAATTCAAAGGGCGTGTTTTTTGAAGTTGAGGATACTGGGATAGGCATTGCGCAAGAGCACATACCAAGAGTTACGGAAAGATTTTATCGGGTTGATACGGCAAGATCACGTGACACTGGTGGAACAGGTCTTGGTTTAGCCATTGTTAAACATATCTTAGAAAGGCACCAAGCTGAGCTGGTTATTAAAAGTCAGGTAAGGGTTGGTTCCACTTTTATTTGCCGTTTTCCACTGACTGCAAAATCAGATGCGAAGACAGAAGAAGCTTAAAGTCCAGTATATTGAAGCTTGTTTGCTTGAACTGAACCTTACGGTAGCATAATGCCTCTAATCGTGAAGTAAATCAGTGCTGCAATTAATGCAGAAGCGGGTACGGTAATAAGCCATGCAGCAACAATTTTCAGAAAGGCAGAACGCTTAACTAACTCTTTTTGATAAACCTTATTTAAAGATTTACGTTCTTTTTTGGTCAGCTCAATAGAAGCTTTATGTTGCTTTAATTCTGCCAACATTTGCTTTTTTTGAATAAGGCTAGCACTAGAAAATTGCTTAATGTATTGGTCAACATCGGTTTGTCCGAGACTTTGATAGTGCTCCCGAATGTTTTGCAGGGTTTTTGCATGATTGCGCTTTAAATATTCCCGCAGAAATCCAACACCGAAAATCCCACCAACTGCAATGTGTGTTGAGCTGACAGGTAAACCTAGTTGTGATGCCACGATAACTGTAATAGCTGCAGCCATGGCGATCGAAAAGGCCCGCATTTGATCTAAATCAGTAATTTCTTCGCCCACTGTTTTTATCAGTTTAGGACCAAATAAAGCTAAGCCTAAACTAATCCCTAGGGCGCCAATAAGCATAATCCAAAGAGGAATGCTTGCTGTCGATGCAACGCCGTCATGAACGATGGCATCATTGATTGCAGCTAAAGGCCCTACGGCATTTGCGACATCATTGGCACCATGAGCAAAGCTAAGGAGTGCTGCAGCAAAGATAAGAGGAATCGTGAAAAGGGTGTTTACACTCGCCTTTTCATTTTTCATATGTATTGATTGACCCTTCATGACTTGTTTGACGATGATGTAAACCACAATAGCGACAATAAGACCGATAAGCGTTGCGATAGAGAAATCGGTTTTCCAAATCTTTTTGAAGCCTTTTAGAATGAGATAGGTTGAGAATGCCCATGCCATGATGGAAACCATAATGGGAACCATTTTGCGGGCGGCCGCGATCATGTCTTCTTTGTAAGTAATACTGCGCTTGATCCAAAGCAGAAAGGCAGCAGCAATGGCTCCGCCTATTACAGGTGAGATGACCCAGCTTGCAACAATAGAGCCCATTTTATCCCAGTTTGCAATGTCCCAGCCGGCGGCAGCGATACCTGCGCCGAGTACACCGCCAACAATGGAGTGCGTTGTTGAAACTGGTGCGCCAACAGCAGTAGCAATATTTAGCCAAATAGCACCAGATAAAAGAGCTGCCATCATTAACCAAACAAAGGTATGGCTATTTTCAATAAGTGCTGGGTCTATGATGCCATTTTTAATGGTGTTTACAACATCGCCGCCAGCAATCAATGCCCCGGCAGATTCACAGATAGCAGCAATAATAATTGCGCCGGTCAATGTAACGGCTTTTGAACCAACCGCAGGTCCAACATTATTGGCGACATCATTAGCACCGATATTCATGGCCATGTAGCCACCAATCATCGCACCGACAATGAGCTCAATGCTGAAAGAACCCGTTCCAAGGTGAAGGTTCGCAGAAAAGATCATAATGGAGATAATAAAAAGCAGTGATGCCCCTAAGCGGAACATCTCTTTGCGACTCTTTTGAGTAGCATCTTCAATTTCATTTATATTTCGAAATTCCATGAGACTTTTGCAATTTTGATATTCGTGTGCAGATTGTAATCAATTAAGTGGGTTTTATGACAAAAATGTGACAAAAAATAACTAATGAGCTGTTTTAGCAAAATTTTCAGGAGAATTAGCTGAAAAATTTTCATTGATATGTCACATAAGTACAGATGCAACAAGTCAGAATATTAGCTTTTAATTTTGCCAAAAGGTTGAGAAGTGAAAAGGTTTGTTGTGTTGGTGATTGGTGTGTTGAGTTCTGTGGCGTCTACTCAGGCAATTTCAGAGACGGCAATTGATAGAGCTGGAGAGTCATCTGGTCAGATTTTAGAGTTTATTTCTCAAGAATGAATTCCTGGCTTTATTTGTCGAATGAATAAAGCCAAAAAGGAAGAATGTTTTAAATTAACTCTATTTCAATATCTGAAGTAGGGATAACACTACAAGTCAGAATATCTTGTCCCTCTGTCTCATAAACTGCTTCTTGAATGTTTTCGATGCTGCCTGATAGTAAACGTACTTCACAGGCACCACAGTTGCCACCACGGCAGCTATAGGGCATATCAAAGCCAGCTTCATCTAAGCATTCTAAAAGTGAGAACTGTCCATCAAATTCACATTCACCTTGCCCAATTACGGTAATTTTATGCATAACTCTTTGTTCCTTAGTTCTTAGCGTTGTGCGATTAAAAACAGAATTATTCTAACAGATTCGCTGAAGCTAATAAGTTGCATTTATGAGGAGGTGATTGGGCGGATCTGGAGTGAAAAAATAAATTAAAGGAGCTCTTGAGGCTCCTTTAATCGGAACTATAGCAGTTTACCAAACGAGTAGTTTGTAGCCTTTTTCTTGTAAGGCCATGAGTGCAGCAGCACCAACTTGAGCATATTCCGCAAAAGGGCGCATGTCCTTGTCGGTCCAACCAATGGTTTTCATTGTGTTTCCGCAAGCAATCCATCGAACATGATAATCTGTCGCCAAACTTTTCACTCGAGCGTAGATTTCGGGAGGGACTTTTCGTTGTGGATGTTTTGCCAATACGTGAATACCAGGGCCGATAGCAACCACTGCAATGCCAACATTGTCACCGAATTCAGTAATCATAGCTTGGATTGAGTTAAGAATATGTGTTTGATAGTCTGGGTCAGATTTATTCCACATGTAAACCGCTTTATGTTCCGGTGGGTCACCCGGGAAACGGTCGCTTGGTGGTATTTGAAGTTCGGGAAGGACTTTTAAAGTGTGGTTTGCTTGTTTGGTCATATCTGCGTGACTTATAACCGGCAAAGCAATGAGTACAATTAAAGCAATTAAGTTTAATTGGAAAGGTTTGGGAATGATGAACTGTTTCATATCAAGTCCTTTATGAGGTCTGATGAAAAAAATCAAATATATAGTTTTAAGTATAAACGTTATTATATAGCGAATTATTCCAAAGTATGTATTGAGAAAAAAATGAGTTTACAAGCTGTAATAGAATCGAAAATCCAAACAGCATTTCAAGTTAAGTATTTAGCCATAGAGAACGAAAGTCATATGCACTCAGGATCTGCAGTTGAATCACACTTTAAAATGACGCTAGTAGCCAATGAGTTTGAGGGGATGTCAAAGGTAAAAAGGCATCAAGCTGTATATAAAGCTTTAGCCGAAGAAATGCCAAAGTTTCATGCCTTGGCATTACATACGTTTTCGCCGACAGAGTGGCAAGAAACACCTAGTGTTGCGGACTCTCCGTTATGTCAAGGCGGTGGAAAGTAGGAAGCTACTCTTCTTCTTCAGGTACGTAGTTTGGATCTGTTTCAGGGTGTTTTAGACGCCAAATATAAATGAACTTTTCAAGGTCCAGTTTGTTTTGTAGTAAGCGTATAGCAGCGATGTATTGCTCAATATAGATGAAATTTTTTCTGCGAACACTTTGCCATAGGTGACGATATTTTGTGGGTAAAAAATCATGAAAATGTGGGATTAACCCATACTCTCCCTCAAGTGCCTCGATGCGTCTAATGGCTTCGAGTCTGGCGAGCCCTTTAAATTTGCGCTCATATTGGTCTAACATTTGACCGATGATAAAGATTATGGCGGCAGATATAATGAAGCTGGCAATGAAGTAACCTGTTAAAAAGGTGCCAAGCAATGTACCTATGACCAGTATCAGGGCGCTTACAGGCATAGTCATAACAAATAGCCATGCCTGATTGCCTTTGACTTCTTCAGTTAAGTTTGCCAAGTCAAGGTCATCAAGGTTAACTTGTTGAAGACGAGTAAGCATCTCTTCCGCTGTTGGCGGAGAGAAAGTTGCTTCCTCTTCTGCTTCAGGTTGTATATATTCGTTTTCTTCCGCCATTTCTTACCTAAGTCTTATTTACGGCAATTTTCTGGACAGTTTACCGTATGCCTTTGATTGGTATCCAAACAGTATGCCGTGAGTTGTCCACCCCATAAGCAGCCTGTATCTGTTGAATGAATTTCATAAGCATCGATTGCGCCAAGTGTTGACCAGTGCCCGAAGAAAATTTGCTTATCGAGGTTTTGTCGTTCTTCAAAACAAAACCAAGGTTGGTACTTGGATTTTAGGATTGTACCTGATGGTGCCATTTTACTTTTAAATTCAAGTTTGCCATTTTTATCACAATAACGCATTCTAACTAACGCATTTAGAATATAGCGAATACGGTCCCAGTCTTTTAATTTGTCGTCCCATTCGTTGGGTTCACTGCCAAAAAGATGGTGCTTAAGGCTTTTTTTCCAGTCGTCTGCTTGAATCACTGCTTCGACTTCTTGAGCGCGCTCTTTAGCCTGTTTAATGGACCATTGTGGAGGAATGCCAGCGTGAACCATTACAGCAGGAAATTTAGAATGCTCAACAAATAATGGTTGATGCCTTAGCCAGTTAATGAGGTCGTCAGCATCTTTTGCTTTTAGGATAGGTTGGAGTGTATCTGTCTTTGCTCGGTATTTATCAAGCCCTGCATAGGCTGCCAATAAGTGGAAGTCATGGTTACCAAGTACCATTTTGCCTGAATCGCCAAGGTTTTTTACAAACCTCAAGCACTCTAAAGATTTTGGGCCACGATTTACGATGTCTCCAGCAAACCAGAGTTCGTCTTTTGCCGGATCATATTTGATTTTATCCAACAAATTCATTAAGTCATCATAACAGCCCTGTAAGTCTCCTATGATATAGGTTGCCATGGTTTACAAAGTCTCCTGATAAAGGTTCGCGAGTTTTACAAACCCTTCAACACCAATGCTTTCAGCTCTATCTGAAGGTGAGATGCCACAAGCTTCTATTTGTTCCGAAGATAGCAAGCCTTTTAAATTATTACGTAAGGTTTTACGTTTTTGTGAAAAAGCTTGTTTAACCAGCTTACCAAAAGCTTCTTCGTTTGTGGCCTGAAATGGCTTTGTTGGATAAGGTGATAATCGGACAATCGCTGAATCTACTTTGGGTGGCGGTGTAAAATTTGCCGGTCCTACGGTAAATAAATATTCAGCTTGGCAAGCGTATTGAATCATTACGCTTAGTCGTCCGAATGTCTTACTTCCTGGTTCAGCCGTCATACGATCTACGACTTCTTTTTGTAGCATAAAATGCATGTCGCGAATTAAAGGCGCATAGTTCAGTAAATGAAAAAGAAGTGGGCTGGAAATATTATAGGGAAGATTGCCAACAACTCTCAATGGGGTAGCTTCATCTTCTTCGGATTTCTCTATCAGTGATGCATAATCAAACGTTAAGGCATCATGATGGTGAAGGTGGAAAGCTTTATTTTGGCTAAAACGTTGTGTTAGTGGCTTAATCAAGTCGTTGTCTATTTCGATAATGTCGAGTTTGCGAACGACTTCAAGTAATGGTGCTGTTAAAGCAGCTTCACCAGGGCCAATTTCTACCAAGTGTTGTTCTGGTTTTGGTTGGATAGACATAACGATACGGTCAATGATTGTCTGGTTATTTAAGAAGTTCTGACCGAAACGTTTTTTGTGTTGATATCCTGAATGACCGCGTTTAGGTTTCATGATGCTCCTGTCATCTCAATGGCGACTTGTATTGCATAATGAAAACTATTGATGTCAGCTTGACCTGTGCCGGCAATACTTAGTGCGGTACCGTGATCAACCGATGTTCTGATAAAAGGTAGACCCAAGGTAACATTAACGGCTTTTCCAAATCCAAGCGTCTTCAACACAGGCAATCCCTGATCGTGATACATCGCTAAAAATGCATCAGCAGCTTCTAAGTTTGTTGGGCTGAAAATGGTGTCAGCAGGTAAGCTGCCAATAAGATCCATGCCTTCTTGTTGAAGTTTATGGATAACAGGGTTAATGGTTGTGAGCTCTTCTGTGCCCAAGTGCCCATCTTCGCCTGCATGTGGGTTAAGCCCCATAATAAAGATTTTTGGGCGTGCAATGCCAAATTGATTCTGTAGCGAGTCATGCAAAATGCGAATAACACTTTCCAGCAATTCAGGTGTAATGGCATCTGGTACTTCTCGTAATGGCAAATGAGTCGTTACCAACGGCACGCGAAGTTGTGGTGTTGCCAGCATCATGACAACTTGTTCGGCGCCGGAAGTCTCGGCCAGAAGTTCAGTGTGTCCAGTAAATTTCAGACCTGCCTCATTGATGATGCCTTTATGTATCGGACCGGTAACCATGGCATCGAAATCACCAGACATACAGCCTTGAATGGCAGTATCCAGCATTTGTAAAACGTAGTCGGCATTTTTAACATTAAGCTGTCCCGCGATAGAGGGGGCAGCAAGGGGTATGTCAATCAGCTTGACCCAGCCTGGTAGATTTTTGCTAGCAAGGGTACTGACGTCAAAAGCTTCTATGTTAATTGATAAGCCGATTTGCTTAGCACGTGCTTCAAGTAGGTCTTTATTGCCAATTACGACCCATTCGACATTGGAACCAAGATCAATGTCAGAATTGGCTAATTGTACGATCTGTTCAGGACCGATGCCTGCAGGCTCACCAGATGTAATGACAATGCGCTTAACCTTGGGCATTACTTATCATCCATTTTTTCACTATCGAGGTCGTTTTGTTTGCCAAGGTTGATGTTGATTACAGCATCATCTTTCAGGCGACGTAACCAAATCTCATAGGCTTCATTTGCTTTTTTCAAGCGTAATGTTTCTTCGGCTTGTTTACGTTTTCCTGCGGCATTCATATCTTGCAAGCGCTTACCATCTACAAACAAAATAACCCAACCTTTTTCGGTAGCAAAAGGGATAGCCGCATGCTTAGGGGGTACATCAGAGATCGCTTTGGCATATTCGAGTGGCATTTGTTGGGTAGTTTGCCATCCCAGGTTGCCATGAGCATTTACAGAAGCTGGGATATCGGAATATTTTTTATTCAATTTCTTGAAGTCTTCAAGAGACTTGATGTTCTTAGCCAATTCTATTAATGCTTTGGGTGGATTGGATTGCTTTTTGGCATTATCTGATAAAAGGATAAAGCGATAGAGATGGTATTGTTCTACCAATTTGCTGCCTTTATCTCGTTTTCCAAGCAGCTTGATAATGTGGTAACCAACTGGGCTGTGGATAATGTTACTGAGTTGTCCAACTTTTAAAGACTCGACAGTATTGGTAAAGAAAGTTGGGATTTGATCAGTTGTGAGCCAGCCTAGGTCACCGCCATTAAGTGCTTTACTGCCTTCTGAGTAGCGTACGGCAACTTGACTGAAATCTTCTCCATCTTGTAATCGTTCAAGGATTGCTTCTGCTTTTTGCTTTGCTTTGTCACGTTGTTCTGGCGTTGCAGAGTCAGGTAAATTCACCATGATATGACCAACATGATATTCAAAGTTATTTTGAATTAAGCTTTGGCGTTGTAGGTAGCTGTTGATTTCATCTTCAGTAACTTGTGTTTGGTCTAGGACTTCAACTTGTCGAAGTTTTTGGAATAGCATCTGTTGACGAATGCGCTGACGAAAATGTTTGAAACCATCTGGCTCGGATAAATTTAGGCGGTCACGAAGCTCTAAAACCGTTAGGTTGTTACGTTTTGCTATTTGTTGGATTTGACCAAGCACTTCTTCATCTTGAACTTGGATGCCATGCGCTTTGATGCGCTGTAATTGCAACTTTTCCATAATCATTTTATCAAGTACTTTACGCTTAAGTTGCTCAATGTCTGTAATTTGTACGTTGCGGGCAGTCAAATCTTTTTCGGTGGTAGCAACCTGTCGATCCAGTTCACTTTTTAAGATAATGTCATCATTTACGGTCGCCACGATGCGATCAAGTAATTGCCCTTTTTCCGGTGCTGCTAATAATACAGAAGGAAGGAGTGTGATGAAGGCGAAGAGGATTAAGTTGCGTTGCCAGAACTTTGAAAGTGTCATATTAGAAATCTAGTTTATTGGTTAAGTATTTTGAAAAAGAGGTCCCCACAGAGCTGAGCCCTTTAAGCTCAATCAGGTATTGGATGCTGTAATTATACAAGCCATTTCCTAATTGTGCTTCTTTAAGTGAGAGTTCGCTTGCCCAGCAGCAACTATCATAGCGTAAGGCTGAGTTAATTTCTGTATTGAGGCCTGCTGTGAAGTCATGGTTCCAGTAGCTGCCGAGTGTCCATTTGTCGTTCATTCGCCAGTTAAATCCAGCAGCGAGATTTTCTTGTTCGCCGGGTCGGTTATTGTTTGTCACTGTATTGGTTACCAAGAGTTTAAACTTAGGTGATAAGTCCAGTTTTAATCGGCTGTTGGCGTTGGTAAGCTCGAAGTTTTGTCTGGAATATTGGCTGGTTGAAGCAAAGGTAAATTTAGATGCAGTAAATCCGAGGTTAAGGTAGTAGTCAGAAGTACGGTTGGTGTCAATTGCATTGCCGCTGAGTTGTACTTTCCGGTCGTCTAAATAAAAAATCTGTCCTAAACCAGCTTGGGCAATGGGTGTGCCGTCCGAAGTTAAAAATCGTGTTGTTAGCGCTGCGGAAACTTGCTGTGTATCGCCAATGCGGTCATAACCTGAAAAACGATTGTATGAAAACAGATTGCTGAAATCCAAGCTATGAACGCCAGTATCAAAAACAGGAATATTGCTTTGATCTTGATAAGGCACAAATAGATATTGAATTTTAGGTTCTAGTGTTTGTATCAAGCTATGTGAGTCTAGGTTCAGATTTCGTTCAAATTTTAGACCGCCATTAAGGGCGTATTGAGGAATGGTAATATCATGTTCATTGGCTCCTGTATTATTGAAGCCATTATTTTTCATCGTATAGTGCACCTTGTTAGCAACGACTTCTGCTTTTATATGTCCATAAGGTTTCGTTAGTGTGTAGTCGATGCTCGGAGATAAATAAGTTCGTTTGGCTTCTGGTTTTTGCGCAAGTGCTGATGCCACCTGAAAGTCGGTTGCTTCGGCAATAATGTTGGTACTGAAGTTTTTTAACCCACCTTGTTCAAAATTATGTAAATAACTCATACCTATTTCGGGTTTTTTCTCATAGTTATAAGGCGCATTTTGTCGCAAACGCAAATAGTTGAGCATAGAAATATGGGATGAAAAGTTTTGATTTTGATAGTTAAGGTTAATGTGCCTTTCAGTGGTGGTAACGGTATCTAAAGTGGTATCCACCGGAATGTCAGCATAGAAGTTTTCATCAGACACTTCACGCCACAAAATATCACTATTGAGACCTGGTGCCCAGTGTTGGTTAGCTGTGAGTTGAGCGTCCCAGCGGTCAGCGATAGGTGTGGTCTGTTGAAGTGTTCCGCTGTTATTTGTGATTTGATCTCTTAACCAATGGGTTGTTAACGTCGCACTATGATTTGGTTCTAAGTAGCGGAATTCATTGCCTAAAACGGTACCGCGTTTTTCCATTTGGGTAATGGTTAGCGTGTCATCGTAGTTGGGCGCTAGGTTAAAGTAGTAAGGAACTGATAAATAAGATTCCGGTGTGGTTTGTGTTATCGATTGATGTGTTCCAAAGGTTGGAAATAGAAAACCGCTTGCGCGATTATCCATTGGAAAGTTGATGTAAGGGGTATAAAACATAGGAACGGATTTAAAATACAATACGGCATTCTTGCCATAAATACGGCGTTTTGCATCGTCTATTTTTAGATGGCTGAAATCCAGTTCCCAGTCGTATTTTTTAGTGGGTGATGATTTTTGGTCTCTATCCTGAAAAACCACGCCTTTACAGGTGGTATAGTTGGCATCATCTAAATTTGCTAGACGGTCTTGTTGGTCGAGAGATACTTTCTTTGCAGTACCATGTGCACGACTTGCTGTGAATTGGTATTGCGAGTTATCGAATATAGCTGTTTTGGCATTTTGGTTAAGTATTGCAGAGGTTCCAGTTAAAATTAGGTCACTGCGATGTAACTCAACCTGCCCAAATGCATGGGCTGTTTGTTTTAAACGATTAAATTTTGCTTGATCTGATATAAGGATGCTACCAGGACGCTCAATGACAACGTTTCCTAAGAGCCTGTAATTGTTTGGTGTAGTCTGTATTAATTCATCGGCGCTGGCGTTGTTTTGCGTGCTAGGACCTGGTATAGCTCGTGGCGTAGCTATCCAGTCAGGTTTACATGAGTCTTGTGCGGATGTGGCACACTTATCTTGTGAGTCTTGTTGTTTTTGTTCTGTCGCACTAGCTTGAGCGGTAGAGAAAATACCACTCCCTAAGACAAAAAAAATTAAACTTGTTTGTACAAGAGAACGAAGATGAATTGACATCCAATTAAAAATCGTGAATTATGAATTAAACGCCTATTCTAACCGAGATTACTCTCCGTACGACCAAAGATTTGCATGACACAACGATTTGATAACCTACAGAGCTGGCTTGAGCAGCTTGATTCCTTTACTCAAGACATTTTTACCACTCCAGAACCTGCTTCTAATGATGCCAGTTTTAGGCGTTATTTTCGCACGCAGTTAAAGCACTCTATTGGTGAATACTCACAAGGACAAACTTTTATTGTTATGGATGCGCCACCTCAGCATGAGGATTGTCGTCCTTTTATTAAAGTTTCTCAGGAAATGACTGCGATGGGGGTGAATGTTCCAAGAGTGATTGAGCAGAATCTTGAGCAAGGTTTTTTGTTGTTGACTGATTTGGGTGCGGATACTTATGCATCTAAATTAAATGAATCAACAGCGGACTATCTTTATCGCGATGCGATGCGGGCTTTGATTAAGTTACAAAGTCTGAGTGAACCTTATGTAAATGGGTTGCCATCCTATGATGGTCCGTTATTGGCAACTGAGATGTCTTTGTTTAGTGATTGGCTGTGCGAGAAACATCTTGGTTTGCATATGAGTAAACTCGAGAAAATAGAGTGGCAGGATACGCAGGATGTTTTGATTCAATCTGCTTTACAGCAACCCCGGACTTATGTGCATCGAGATTATCATAGTCGGAATCTTATGGTGTTGGCAAAGGGAAACCCAGGTGTTTTGGATTTTCAGGATGCTGTTCACGGGCCTTTGACCTATGATGCGGTTTCTTTATTTAGAGATTGTTATGTGCGTTGGCCAGCTGAACAAGTCAAAGAGTGGATTCGCGAGTATTTTTTGAGATTGGTTGAGCTTAGATTGCTTTCACGTGATGAATGGAAACCGTTCGTTAAATCGATTGATCTAATGGGAATTCAACGCCATCTGAAAGCATCTGGTATTTTCGCTCGCTTGTATCATCGTGATGGAAAGGATGGTTACTTGGCGGATATCCCCAATACTTTGAACTATATTGTAGAAGTGGGACGAGAGTATCCCGAAATGCGCTTTGTTGCTAACTTGGTTGAAGAAAAACTGTTGCCAACCTTGATAGAAGTCAATAAAGCCGTTTAATATTCTTTTCAATACAGTATTGAGTGGTAAATTAAAAGTATGGATAGGCAAGCGATGATTCTGGCTGCAGGCCGGGGGAATAGGTTAAGGCCGTTAACGGACACAGTTCCAAAGCCACTGGTGAAGGTTGGTGACTGTTCATTAATAGAGCATCATTTGCATAAATTCTGCCAGGCTGGGGTTAGAGAGTTAGTAGTGAATCACGCTTGGTTGGGTAAAGAAATAGAGCGTGCACTAGGTGATGGTTCAGATTACGGTCTAAAAATCGACTATTCACCTGAGCCAGAAGAAGGATTGGAAACGGCTGGTGGCATTTTACAAGCTTTGCCAAGCTTGACGGATGGTGTGCAGCCATTTTGTGTGGTAAATGGCGATGTTTTTACTGACTATCCATTTGAAAGCCTGGTTAAGCGAATTTTGCCAGACGGTGTTCTAGCACATTTGATCTTGGTGCCGAATCCGACCTTTAAAGAGCAGGGTGACTTTGGTATCAAAGGCAGTATGGCAACCTTAGAAAAAGACTATACTTTTTCCGGCTTGAGTGTGTTGCATCCTACATTGTTTCAAGGGTTACAGCCAGGGCGTTTAGCTTTGGGAGGGCTGTTGAAGCAAGCAATTGCAGAGCAAAAGGTGACGGCGGAGCTTTATGAAGGTTATTGGAGTGACGTTGGTACGCTGGATCGCTTGGAAAAGACAAGACAAGATTTTGAACTAAATTTTAATAAAAATAAATAAATGGAGATTTTATGGGACATAAACATCAAGCAATGGTAGATAAGGTATTTGCACACCCAATGGCAATGAACTTAGATTGGAAAAAGTTATCCTCAGCATTAACGCATTTTGGTGCTGAAATTACCGTTTCAGAAAGTAACCATGCAAAAATCATAGTGAATGGTAGTGAGTTTAATTTGAGTTTGCCACACCATGGTCATGAGTTGAATAATCGTGATGATATTGCCAGGCTTAAGCACTTTTTAGAAGAAAATGGTATTAAAGGGCAATAGTAATCGTTATAAAATCGAAGAACGGTAGGATAAAGAGAATCTCTACGAAAGAAAGAGTGGTTCGGTTGCAATTGCTTTACGAGTATTTAATAATGTTGCGGACTTATTAAGTTTCAACCAACCTTAATGAAAGGATAAAAAATGAGATTAACAGCTTTACTACTAACAATGATGATGGCTTTAGGTCTAACAGCTTGTTCTGGCGGAAGTGATTCCGGTAAATCTGCTAGCGAAAAGGCAGCGTCAGCTCCAGCAGCAGCTCCAGCAAAAGCTTATAACCCTGATGCTGATACAGATGGTGATTGCTAAGTTTTAGCAAAAAATCTTATCTGATTAAAGAAGAGCTAGTGCGTTTGCCTAGCTCTTTTTTTATGTGGTTTGAAATATAATTGTTACGATTGTTTGTTGTAAGAAATGGATCGCGTTTGAGGTCTGTGTAATTAATGATCTAAGGTGTTATTGATGTTATTTGTTATTTCCCCGGCTAAATCGTTAGACTCATCACCAGCGTCTTTGTCACTTAAAGAGAGTCAGTCAGATTTTCTGGATCAATCTCAGATTTTGGTTAATCAGCTTAAAGGTTTTGGACCTGTTGATATCGCGAACCTAATGGGCTTGAGTGATAAGTTGTCTGAGCTTAACTATCAAAGATACCAGGATTGGCAATTACCTATGCCAGCAGAATCCGCTCGGCCTGCAGGGTTTTTATTTAAGGGTGATGTTTATCAAGGACTTGATATACGTAGCTTGGATGAGCAACAAGTATCTTATTTGCAAACGCATTTAGGTATTTTGTCAGGCTTATATGGCATCGTTAGACCAATGGATGTCATATTGCCTTATCGTTTGGAAATGGGTACTGGGCTGGAGAATGAGCGCGGAAAAAACTTGTATCAGTTTTGGGGAGGTCGTATTACCGATTGGATTAATGCGCATTTAAACGCTAAAACAGGGAAGGTTTTGGTAAACCTTGCGTCAAATGAGTATTTTAAAGCGGTTGATCGTAAAAAACTGGATGCGACCATTATTACCCCTCAGTTCAAAGACTGGAAAAATGGCCAGTATAAAATGATTAGTTTTTATGCAAAAAAAGCTCGTGGTTTAATGGTTCGTTATGCTGCTGTTGAACAGGTTGAACAGGTTGAAGACTTAAAACATTTTGATTATGAAGGTTATAAGTTTGCGCCGGAACTTTCAAGTGAAACGGATTGGGTGTTTACACGTAAACAACCCTAAAACTGTAGGGTTACAGCAGAAAGCTCAAGCCATTGTTTTTGCCGTACATGGATAATAGGCTAGCGATAGCTAAAAACGATAAGCCTATTAAAAGTATATAGGGCCGAGCTTGGGCTAAAAAGCGTTTTTTTATAGGGTGCGTGTTGTTCATATGCTATCCATGTTTATGCGTTCGAGAATTTTAGCAAACGCATCTTTTTAAGACTAATCACTCTTCTTTATCTTTGTATAAATCTTTATTTTCATTTGTTTAGACTTTTGAGTCTCAATTCTGTATAGTTTGCGCCGAAGTGGATTAGACAATCGCAAGACTTTGTCTTGAGGAAAGTCCGGGCACCATAGAGCAGAATGCCAGCTAACGGCTGGGCGGCGTGAGTCGATGGAAAGTGCAGCAGAGAGTAGACCGCCTTTGGTTTGCCTTTGGCTTACTAAAGGTAAGGGTGAAAGGGTGCGGTAAGAGCGCACCGCTCAACTGGTAACAGTTTGAGGCTTGGTAAACCCCATTCGGTGCAAGACCAAATAGGAAAATACGTACTTCGGTACAGGGTGTGGCTCGCACCTTATTTTCGGGTAGGTTGCTTGAGCGGAGTAGTGATGCTTCGCCTAGATGAATGATTGTCGCCAGCAATGGTACAGAACCCGGCTTATCGATCCACTTTATTTTTTCTTCTTAGTTTCTTGTTTTTTTTATTACATGTCTTTCGTGTAACCCCTTCTTGATTATTTTTGTCCTTGTTTTGTGCCTTTTTATCTATTTTTTGTAAAAAATCCCCACTTACCACCACTTTTTTCTAAAAAAATGAATTTAATACTATATGTGGTGTTCTATTTTTATTTCCGATGTATATATGGTGTTTTTGTTGCTGGGTTGTGAAATTTGTTTTTGTTCAATGTATTGCATTTATAACCTTAATCTCTTCTTGATGTATTACTTGTAACTTATTGATTTAGTTGAATTTGAAAAAAGTTATATTTTGGTATTCATCCTTGTCTAGATCTCGCTAAGTTATTGGTCTGTATGGAAAAAGTATACAAAAACGCTATGGGGTTGCTTGACAGTGGGGTTTAAGTTGAATATAGTGGCGTCAAGTGGAGAAATGTGGTGTAAAGTGGAAACATAATGTTGTTTTTCAGAGGTATAAATTCAATCAACATGGATACAAAGGGAAGGTTAGCAATTCCCAAAAAGTATCGTGAGTCGATTGAGGAAGCGAGCGAAAGTCAATTGGTGGCAACCATTGATTTAAATAGCCCGTGCCTGCTGATTTACACCATGGATGAATGGGAAGTGATTGAGCGAAAGCTGATGTCATTACCCAATATGGATCCACAAGCCAGATTGGTTCAGAGGCTTTTGCTTGGGCATGCTACTGAGATGGAAATGGATTCTCAAGGGAGAATTCTTTTGCCGAGCATGCTGAGAGATCATGCAAAGCTAGATAAAAATGTGATTTTGCTTGGGCAGGGAAATAAGTTTGAGCTCTGGTCGCAAGAAGCATGGGATGCCTCTCGACCAGATATGTTGGATACAGCTTCGGCGGGTGATGTGTCTGACGCGCTATCAACATTGAGTTTGTAGTTTATGGAGACTCAGGAGCAATTCTCGCATTACTCAGTAATGCTGAAGGAATCCGTAGAAGGGTTGGCAATAAAACCGGATGGTATTTACGTTGATTGTACTTTTGGTCGAGGCGGACATAGTCGGGCAATATTAGACAAGTTAACGTCGGGTAAATTGTTGGCAATTGATCAAGATCCTGAAGCCATTGAGTACGCACAAAATAATTTTAAACAAGATGGCTTTGAGATTCAGTACGGTAGTTTTGAGCAATTAAAAGACTATTGTGAGGCCAGAGGCTGGCTGGGAAAAGTAGATGGCGTTCTGATTGATTTGGGGGTTTCTTCCCCTCAGTTAGATGATGCTGCTAGAGGGTTTAGCTTTATGCGTGAGGGGCCTCTTGATATGCGAATGAATCCAGAGCAGGGTTTGAGCGCTAAAGAGTGGCTTGCTCAAGTGGATGAAAAAACACTGGCTCAAGTATTGAAGCAATACGGAGAAGAGCGGTTTTCAGGGCGTATAGCTCGAGTCATAAAAGAAGCTGTTCAGCAAGGTCATTTGGAAACAACACTGGATCTTGCAGAGTTGGTAAAAAAAGCATCGCCAAAAACTGAAAAAAATAAGCATCCTGCTACGCGGACGTTTCAAGCGATTCGTATAGCGGTTAACCGCGAGTTGGATGTGTTAAAGAATGTGTTGGAAGCTGCAGTTGCAGTGTTATCGCCAGGAGGGCGGTTGTCGGCTATCAGCTTTCATTCGCTAGAAGATAGAATTGTGAAGCAGTTTATTAGAGATCAGTCTCAGATGAAGGATCTGTTTCCAGACTCTCCGGTGCAGTTGGAAGTGGTTGAACCTATTCTGAAGAAAGTAGGGAAACCAATTTTTCCATCAGCCGAAGAGTGTAAAGAAAATCCGCGTTCACGTAGTGCGGTATTGCGAATTGCGCAAAAAATTTAAGGTAGCTGCCTCGCGCTAATGCGGTGAGGTTTTTATTAAGACGGACAAGTTTTTTAACGTGTGTTGTAAGGGGAGAGTCACATGAAGTTTAATCTGCAAGAAACCATTCCAGAAGATGCTGGTATGCCAAAAATAAAAGTCATCGGTCTCGGTGGCGGCGGCGGAAACGCTGTTGATTATATGGTTCGCTCTCAAGTAGAGGGTGTTGATTTTGTTTGTGCAAATACTGATGTTCAAGCACTTAAAAATTCAAGTGTTGAAACTTGTATTCAGCTAGGTTTGAATGGTTTAGGTGCTGGTGCGAATCCTGAAAAAGGGATGGAAGCAGCTAAGGAAAATATTGAACAGGTCAAGGAAGTGCTTAAAGGTGCTGATATGGTCTTTATTACTGCTGGTATGGGCGGTGGTACTGGAACAGGTTCAGCTCCAGTTGTTGCGCAAGCGGCAAGAGAAATGGGTATCTTGACTGTTGGTGTCGTAAGCAAGCCTTTTGGTTTTGAAAGACGTCACAAGGTTGCCGAAGCCGGGATTGCACAACTTGAAGAGCATGTTGATTCTTTAATTACAGTGCCTAATGACAAGCTACTAAAAGTTTTAGGTAAAGATTTTGTACTAGCCAAGGCTTTTGATTATGCAAATGAAGTTTTGCATGGTGCGGTACAGGGGATTTCTGAACTGGTAACTCGTCCAGGTATGATTAACGTCGACTTTGAAGATTTGCGTACAGTTATGAGTGAGCGTGGTGTAGCTATGATGGGTGTCGGTCATGCGAGTGGTGAAGATCGAGCAATCAAAGCAGCAGAAAAAGCGATTGCCAATCCTTTGCTAGAAGATATTTCCGTTTCTGGTGCAAAAGGCTTACTTGTTAACATTACTTCTGGTTTGGATTTTACACTTGGTGAGTTCAATGAAGTAGGTGAGGTAATCGACCAAGTTGCTTCTGAAGATGCAAAAGTTATTATCGGAACTTCGATTGATGAAACCATGACGGATGAAATTCGTGTAACCGTTGTAGCAACTGGACTGAGTAACGTTTCAGGAAGCGGGCAGCGCCCTGAAATGGTTAAACCAAACCTTCAAGCTGTTGAAGCAAATAAAGCAGAAGAAAAGCAGCAGGTATTGGAAGAGGTCGAGAAAGCCCCTGAAGTTGTGCGACCAAAAATGGTTGTTAATGGTGGTGTGACGGCAAGTGTTGAGTCAAATTCCAATTACTTGGATATCCCAGCATTTCTTCGTCGTCAAGCCGATTAATTGGTTTGACCGATAGGAATTAGCTTATCGGTCCATTTGCTCGGCAGCATGGTGATGCAATCTCTCCCCGGTTCACGTCAGTTTAATTTATTTAACTGGCAACGGACCATTGCACTCCTGCTGTTGGGTATTATTTGTTTTCTTTTCATTTTAATTGTTCAGGTTCAGCATCAAGTTCGACATCTTGAAACTCGCTATGCGAATGCCCTCCAAAAAGAAGTTGAGCTTCACCAGGATTTTGGCAAACTTACTTTAGAATTACATCATTTAACAGCTTTAGCTCGTGTTGAGGAAGTTGCAACCAAGCAATTGAACCTTACTATTGATAAAGCACCTGATAAAAACAACGTTCAAACAATTTTTCTTGATCCTTTACCTGTAGATCAGTCAGCTACTTTTAAAAAAGGAATCTCAGGTGAATAACCATTTTCAATACCAAAGAATTAAGCGAGACACGGTTGTCTATAGCTTGGTTTTTATTTTGTTTATGGTGGTCCTTGCGAAAGCCTTCGATGTTCAGATCGTCCAATCTTCATTTTTGCAAAATGAAGGTAATAAGCGACAAATTCGTACCATGACGATTCCAGCCCCTAGGGGAGAAATTTATGATCGAAATGGTAATTTGCTTGCTCTGAGTACACCTATTGATTCTATTTGGGTCGATCCCAAAATCCTAAGCTATTATCTTGACCCTGTTCAACAGCAACAAAACGCAATCAAAGAACATTTAAGTGTGAAGGATGTGCAAAAACAGCAGGCACAAATTTCGCAAGATGTTAAGCGTTATAAAGAAATGCTTCGTATTTTAGGACTAGATGAGAAAAATATTACTCAGACTCTATTGGCAAAGAAAAACAAGCGATTTTTGTATATAAAACGTAGCGTGTTGCCTCCTGTTACCAGACAGGTCGAAAACTTGGATGTACCTGGAGTTTTTATACAAAATCAATATAAACGTTATTATCCAGCAGGCGAAATACTTGGACATGTTGTTGGCTTTACCAATATAGATGATAAAGGGATTTCAGGTATTGAGAAGGCTTATGACAAATGGCTGACTGGTCAGCAGGGCAAAAAAGAAGTGATTAAAGACCGCGCGGGCAGAGTCGTTGATTTTGTTAAAGACTTGGTGCCCGCGAAGCCAGGGCATAGCATTACATTAAGTATCGATAAGGATATTCAATTCTTTCTTTATCATGCGCTAAAAAAAGCCTATATTCGTCATCAAGCAAAATCAGTTCAATCGGTTATCCTGGATGCAAAGACTGGTGAAATTCTGGGTATGGCAACCATTCCAAGTTTTAATCCAAATAATCGAAGTCAATTACAAGGTAGTCGATTAAGAAACAGAGTAATTACTGATGTTTTTGAACCGGGGTCACCTGCTAAGCCTTTTATTATTTCAAAAGCACTCGACTTAGGTTTGATTAAGCTGGATACAATCATAGATACTTCACCAGGTGCAATGTGGATACAAGGTCAGCGCATTACAGATACAAGTGATCACGGCAAGTTAACCCCGCAGGGTATTATCGAGAAATCCAGTAATATTGGTGCCAGTAAAGTTGCCTTCAAAATGACGCCAGATCAAGAGTGGCAGATGTTAAACGGGGTTGGCTTTGGTCAAGATTTGGGGATTTATTTACCAGGAGAATCTATTGGCTACATGAAGTCTCCTGTTGAATGGCAAAAAATTGATCAGGCATCTGCTTCATTTGGCTATGGGTTTAATATCAACCTGCTTCAGTTGGCAAGAGCGTATACCATTTTTGCCAACCATGGTGTACTTGAGCCGGTATCTATTTTGAAATTGACGTCAAAGCAACTGACAGAGCGATTAAAGAAAACAGAGAAAACCAAGGCTTATGGTATAAAAAATGGCAATGAAAAAGATATCGGCTTAGATACAAATTACTCAGCAACAGAGGTTCATCGAGTTATTTCTGCTAAAACTGCTGATGAAGTTTTGGCTATGATGCAAACAGTCGTTTCCCCAGAGGGAACGGCGAAGAAAGCAAGAATACCAGGGTATACAGTTGCGGGCAAAACAGGTACTGTCCATAAAACAAAAGTTGGTGGTTACCATCAAAACGAATATTTTTCTGTATTTGTTGGATTAGTGCCAGCGTCAAACCCGAAGTATGTGATGGCAACGGTGGTGAATGAGCCGAGCCGAGGCGTGTATTATGGTGGTTTAGTGGCGGCGCCGATTTTTAAGGAAGTGATGCAAGATGTTTTGCGCATCAAAAATGTACCGCCAGATCAAACCCCAACAAGTCATAAGGAGGAAAGATGAAAAGCTTTCAAGAGCTGGTTGACTTTTTGGCAATAGATTTGCAAGAGCACTATTTACCTCAAGATAATGAGGCGATATTGACTCAAGCCTTAAAAAACCTTTTTACAAATTCCTCTGAGATGGCCCAAGGTGGCGTATTTTTGGCGCTTGCAGGAACGCAAAAACATGGTATTGAATTCTTGGATCAGGCTCTTGAAAAAGGGGCTGTTTGTGTCATAACAGATAAAATGCCAGCAGAACCCGTAGCACTTCAAATTCCATTATTGATGATTGACGATCTAGCCCAGCGTTTAGCGGGTCTTGCAGATTGGTTTTATCAAAGACCCAGTCAAAAAATAAAAGTGATTGGCATTACGGGTACCAATGGTAAAACATCAACGGCGCATTATATTGCGCAGATATTTAGCCAATCTTACTCCGTGGCAATATTGGGAACACTGGGTAATGGTGTTTTTGGGGCCTTGTTGCCTTCAGCCAATACGACTCTTGAGGTTGTATCGCTTAACCGTAAACTCTATGAGTTTGTTCAATTAGGCGTGGATTATGTGGTTATGGAAGTTTCATCCCATGCGATCGCGTTGGGTCGGATTCAGAATATAAGGTTTGAAGCTTTAGCTTTAACACAGGTTACGCGAGATCACCTAGATTTTCATGAAACAGAAGAAGCTTATCGTGAAACCAAGGCACGCCTGTTTTTGGAGTTTCCTGCTAAATTCAGAGTGTTAAATCTATCTGATGAGCTTGGTAAAAGCCTTATGGAAACGCTTGTACAAAGTGTTGGCGAGAAAGTGTTTGGTTATGCGTTAAATGATGATCTGTGCAACCAAGCTAGAATGAATTTACACCCTGAACTGGATGCCAGTTTTACTTGCGTAACTTTTCAGGAGTTGACTCTATTACCTTCAGGTATGGAGGGAGAGATTTCAATATCTAATTTGGGTGAGGATAACCCAAGTTCGACACAAATTTCACAGATGCCTTTTTTATCGAACCTGATGGGAAGTTTTAACGCGGAAAACTTACTTTGTGCGGTAACCGTTGCGCTTGGCTGTGGGTTGGATTTTCCTGCAATTGAAGATGGAATTAAACTTCTTTCTCCAGTAAGTGGGCGAATGGAAAAGGTTAATGAGCATCCATTAATTTTGATTGATTATGCGCATACACCAGATGCACTGGACTCAGCATTAAATGCGGTAAAACAGCACTTTTCTACTGAAGATATGAAATTATGGTTGGTGTTTGGCTGTGGTGGTGATAGAGATGCAGGCAAGCGACCGCTTATGGGAAAAGTTGCGGAACAATTGTCTGATCAAATTGTGATTACCGATGATAATCCTCGTAATGAAGACCCGGAACAAATTGCAGACCAAATTCGTCAAGGCATGTCTAGCTCGGCTGATGTAGAAATTATTCATGATCGAGCGCAAGCCATAGAGTATGCAATTCGTCATGCGGAACCTCAGGATGTTGTGCTAATTGCCGGTAAAGGACATGAAAATTATCAAGAAATTCAAGGGCAACGTTATTTTATGAGTGACGCCGTGTTGACAGATTTAACGTTAAGAGACCTTGAGAAGGAAACCAATACATGAAGTGGTCGTTGGATAATTTGATCGAGGCCACTGGCGGTACATTGCTTGGTCAACAAGACTCTGCCGTTGGCTTTAATTCAGTATCCACCGACAGTCGTGAAGTTGATGCAGCTAGTCTTTATATCGCGATTAAAGGCGTAAGATTCGATGGGCATGGCTTCATTCAACAAGCGGTGCAACAAGGGGCTGCTGTCATATTGTCATCTGAAGTTATTGAGACATCTGTTCCGGTGGTTTTGGTAAAAGATACTCGTATTGCTCTAGGCCTTTTTGCAGCGTGGCACCGTCAACAAATGCCGTTGAAAAAGCTCATTGCCATTACGGGTAGCAATGGCAAAACCACCTGTAAAAATATGGTTCAGCACTTATTATCCAAACACGCGAATGTATTGGCGACACAAGGTAACTTGAACAACGATTTTGGTGTGCCGAGAACACTACTACAAATCACTGAAGAACATGAGTATGCGGTCATTGAAATGGGCGCAAACCATTCAAAAGAAATTGAATATGTAACGCAAATAGCTAAGCCTGATATTGCATTGATTACAGTGGCAGCAGCTGCACATCTTGAAGGATTTGGCTCATTGGAAGGGGTTATTCAGACCAAAGCCGAAATCTTATCTGGCTTGGAAGACAATGCAGGTGTCGCAGTGTTGAATAGCGATTCGCCAGGTATCGATATTTGGCGCCTGATGTGTCATGACAGAGGCTTGAGAGTCTTGACTTTTGGTTCAACAAATATTTCCGATGTGCATTATGAGAACTTTGAGCAATCCCCTCAAACAATAGAGTTTGATGTGCAAACGCGTGATAGCGAATTTTTTGGTATGACTAGACTGCATGCTGTAGCGCCATTATTGGGTGAGCATAATGCAAAAAATGCTTGTGCCGCCTTAACTGTAGCAATGGCTTGCGGTTTTGAGTTAGATGACTTGATACCCAGCCTGGCAGATTTTGGTGGGGTTGTTGGACGGCTACAGAAAGTGAATTTGCCGAATGGTATTTTGATTGACGATAGCTATAATGCAAACCCAGATTCAATGAAGGCAGCGTTAAAAACACTTATAGGTTTGCCAGGCGATAGTATTGCTTGTTTAGGTGCTATGGCAGAGATTGGTGAGACGTCTGTAATCGCTCATGAAGAAGTAGCACGTTACGCTAAATCTATCGGAGTGCCTTATTTGCTTGTTTATGGTGAAGGGGCAAAGCCCATGGTGAAAGCATTTGGTGCTGGTGCCTATTGGTTTGACTCTCATCAGGATTTAGTTACCAAAGCCGTTGAACTTATGCAGGCACATAATCTTAACCATTGCCTGGTAAAGGGCTCGCGCTCCAGCCGTATGGAACTAGTCAGTCAGGGCATCTTGCAGTGCATGAATGACCAAACTTTAGAATCACAGAACACTTAGGATAGTCTTATGTTAATTTATTTAACCGAATTTCTAGCGCACTACATTTCAGGTTTTGGTGTTTTCAAATACATCACCATGCGCACAATTATGAGTGTTCTAACGGCGCTGATGCTGTCCTTCATAATCGGGCCTAAAGTCATTCGCTGGCTGATTCGCCTGAAGGTTGGTCAAAGTGTACGTTTGGATGGCCCAGAAACCCATTTAGTAAAAACGGGCACACCGACAATGGGCGGTGTGATGATTTTGTTTTCCGTTACCATTTCAGTTCTTTTATGGGGGGATTTGACCAATCACTATTTGTTGATTGTCACGCTTACCATGCTGGCTTTTGGTGTTATAGGCTTTATTGACGATTACAAAAAAGTGGCCTACAAAGATCCCAACGGTATGCGTTCTCGTACCAAATACCTTTGGCAATCGATTGTCGGTTTGATTGCGGCTTACAGTCTTTTTTCTTTGGCACAAGTACCGGCTGAGCACCAGTTATTGATTCCGTATATGAAAGATACCTTCATTAATTTAGGGGCATGGACGGTTGTTTTATCCTATTTTGTGATTGTCGGAACCTCTAATGCAGTAAATCTAACTGATGGTTTGGACGGGTTGGCGATTATGCCGACGGTTATGGTCTCTGCCGCTTTGGGTATATTCGCCTATATGACAGGTCACCTGTACTTTTCAGCTTATCTAACCATTCCTTATATTCCAGGTGTAGAAGAATTAACGATTTTTTGTGCAGCCTTAGCAGGAGCGGGTTTGGGATTCCTTTGGTTTAATGCTCACCCTGCGCAAGTGTTTATGGGTGATGTAGGTTCTTTGTCTATCGGTGCTGCACTTGGCGTGGTTGCCGTGGCCGTGAAGCAAGAATTGATTCTGTTTATTATGGGTGGAATTTTTGTTGCAGAAACCCTATCGGTGATTTTGCAAGTAGGATCCTACAAGCTCCGCAAGGGTAAACGCATTTTCTTGATGGCGCCTTTGCATCATCATTTTGAGCAAAAAGGTTGGCATGAATCTCAAGTGATTGTTCGTTTTTGGATTATCACCATTTTCTTAGTGCTGATTGGTCTTGCTAGTTTGAAAATTCGCTAATCTTAAATTATTTTTAAAGGAAAACAAACGTGCACCTAGTGGTTGGATTAGGAATCACCGGAAAAAGTGTTTTACAGTATTTGCTGTCACAAGGCGAAGCTTGTTTTGCTTATGATACAAGAGAAGAATTTGATTGTTCAGCATTGCAAAACGAATTCCCGATGGTAACTTTTGCTTGTGGGCAGTTGCCAGCTGCTTGGGTTGAGCAAGAAGTTACGAATATCGTTATCAGTCCTGGTGTTGCCACTTCTGAGCCTTGGTTGGATACCTTTCGCGAAAAAGGGGTGCCGATTATTGGCGATATTGAATTATTTGCTCGCGCAGTGGGTAAGCCTGTTGTGGCGATTACGGGCTCGAATGGGAAAAGTACGGTAGCGACTTTGACTGCACAGGTGTTAGCACAAGCAGGCTACTATGTTGGCCTTGGCGGTAACATAGGTGTGCCTGCTTTGGATTTGTTGCGAAGCGATCAATATTTTGATGTATTCGTGCTGGAATTATCCAGTTTTCAGCTTGAGACGACTTATTCTTTACAGCCTACCTCTGCCACGGTACTGAATGTATCCGAAGATCATATGGATCGTTACACAGGTCTGGAGGACTATTTACAGGCGAAGATGACGATTTTAAATAACACACAATGGAGTGTGTTGCCCTATGATCTTGCGGATAGCCCGACCAGTGATCAAACCCATGCTTTGCATTTTGGTTTACAAAATGAAGGCTGCGAGTTAAAAGATACTCAATATGGTTTGATTGAGAAAGATGGCGCTTCTTACCTTGGCTATAACCATACGCCTTTATTAGCAGTAGAAAAAATGGCTTTAAAAGGGGAGCATCATCAACTCAATGCACTGGCAGTTATGGCTTTATGCCGACCTTTTGAAGTTTCACCTTCAGATTACCAGCAAGTATTTTCTTCCTTTAAAGGGTTGCCGCATCGCACGCAATTGGTGATGGAAAAAGAAGGTGTTCAATGGATTAATGATTCTAAGGGCACCAATGTTGGCGCAACCCAAACAGCGATTAACAGTATTGCAAAACAAACTGCGCAGACGGAAGGGAAAATTATCCTGATCGCTGGTGGTGTTGGAAAAGAAGCTGATTTTTCAATGATGGCAGATGATGTACAGAAAGCTTGCCGTAAAGTGATTTTGTTTGGAAGAGATAAAGCCCTTATTGAAGAAAATCTACTACCAAATGTAAGTAAAGAAAAAATCGTGCTAACTGAAAACTTAGCAGAAGCTGTAGCAATAGCTAAAGAGCAAGCATTGACAGATGATGTTGTATTGTTTTCGCCAGCTTGCGCTTCTTTTGATCAATTCGCTAACTATGTAGAACGGGGCGAAGTGTTTGAACAGCTTGTGAAACAAACCTTAAGTACTAACCCATAAAGCGATGATTGTATGAATCAAACAGATAAGCCGCTTTCCATTAATAGAATAGGCGATTGGCGTGAACTCAGTAAGCAGTGGCCAATTGATTTTTGGTTATTAGGCGCATTGCTAATTTTAATGGTATTGGGCTTAACCATGGTTGCTTCCAGTTCGGTGGCTATTAGTGAAAAGCGTTTCGGCACGACGCTGCACTATTTTCTCCGCCAAGCTTTTTCGATGGGGCTGGGTGTGTTTGTTGCCTATGTCGTATTGCATGTGCCTTTATCTTTTTGGCAAAAGCACCGCGGCAGAATCTTTATTGTTGGTCTAATATTACTGGTTTTGGTGCTAGGCATTGGTCGAGAAATCAATGGTTCAAAGCGTTGGTTACCATTGGTTGTTATGAATTTTCAAGTTTCTGAATTTATGAAACTGGCAGTTGTTATTTTCATGGCGGGTTATCTTAATCGACATGCAAATGCGGTAAGAGAAAGTTTTGAAGCCGTAATGAGGTTGGCAATCCCGTTTGGTTTTATGGCGATATTGCTGTTAATGGAGCCAGATTTCGGAAGTACTTTTGTTATCGCTGTCGTCATTACGGGCATGCTATTAATTGCTGGCGCACCTTGGCGATTTTTTGTATTAACCGTTTTGCCGATGGCTGCCATTCTTGTCACCATGGTTATCACTTCACCCTATCGAATGGCAAGGGTTACGAACTTTTTGGATCCTTGGTCAGACCCTTTTGGAAAAGGTTATCAGTTGACACAAGCGCTTATAGCCAGTGGTCGCGGCGAATGGTTTGGTGTCGGTATCGGAAAATCTGTACAAAAACTCTTGTATTTACCAGATGCACATACTGACTTTTTGTTTTCTATTTATGCAGAAGAATTCGGTCTTGTTGGTGTTGCATGCTTGATTTTGCTCTATCTATGGATTTTATTCCGTTGTTTCAGAATCGGGCGTAAAGCAGTCGAGCAGTCTAAAGTGTTCGGAGGCTTGATTGCATATGGTGTCGGTATCTGGATAGTGCTGCAAGCCATTATCAATATGGGGGTAAATCTTGGATTGTTCCCAACCAAGGGGCTGACATTACCGTTTATGAGTTATGGAGGGAGTAGTGTGCTCATACTTTCCATAGCCATCGCATTGGTTTTTCGTGTTGATTATGAAACTCGCTATTACGACACGGAGAAAAAAGAATGAAACGAATTTTGATTATGGCTGGTGGTACTGGTGGGCATGTTTTCCCGGGGTTGGCTCTTGCAGATGCACTAAAAGCACATGATGTTCATATCAGTTGGCTCGGTACTTTAGGAGGTATGGAGCAAGAGTGGGTTACCAAACATAATATTGATTTTTACCAGATTCGTATCAGAGGATTACGAGGTAATGGTTTACGAGGTTGGCTTAAAGCGCCTTTAAACGTGTTACGAGCTTGGTGGCAGGCTCGTAAAATCATAAAAAAAATTCAACCTGATGTAGTTTTGGGTATGGGGGGGTTTGTTTGTGGCCCTGGTGGGTTAGCAGCAAAAAGCCTAGGAATTGATTTGGTATTGCATGAGCAAAATGCAATTGTTGGGTTAACCAACCGCTGGCTTGCCCCTTTTGCCAAACGTATTATTACCGCGTTTCCTCAGAGCCAACTGCAAGGTGATAAGGTGGTGTGTTTAGGTAACCCTGTACGAGAAGGCTTAGAATCCATTTCAACAGTAATTAAACACCAGCCACTTCGGATATTGGTTCTTGGCGGTAGCCGTGGTGCTTTGGCTTTAAATCAAATCGTGCCGCAAGCATTGGCATTACTTCCTGAAACTAATCGTCCAGAAATTATGCACCAAACGGGGAGTAAAACACTGGAGGAAGCCAAACAGGCTTATGAAAAGGCCAAAATTTTTGCGCAGATCGTTCCTTTTATTGAAGATATGCAAGCCGCTTATCAATATGCAGATTTGGTGATTTGCCGTTCCGGTGCCTTGACTGTGTCGGAATTGATGGCGGCTGCCAGACCAGCCATTATGGTTCCTTTTCCTTATGCTGTGGACGATCACCAAACAGCTAATGCGCAAGTTCTAGCATCAATAGGAGGAGAGGTTATTCAGCAAAGTGAGTTAACTCCTGAAAAGTTGGCAAGCATGTTAGAAACTTGGCAACAAGATAATAAATTACAAGTCGCATCAGAGAATATTCGAAAACAAGTCCCTCAGAAAGCAAAAGAACAAATTGTTTCTTTGTTGCTAAATCTTTAACACTTATTTAGAAAACATTTTCCTAGCAGGAGCCGTTATGCCAAGCCGTACAGATAAGTCATCTCTACAACCCGTTTTCCCTGATTTAAAGGGGAAGCGTATTCTGATTACGGGTGCTTCAAGTGGCATTGGCGCAGGTATGGCAAAAGTATTGTCGGAAGCAGGCTGTCGTTTAGTGCTTCATTATCACTCTAACCCAGAAGGTATCAGCCGTACTTTAGATGAAATTAAAGATTCTGGTGTTGAAGTGCAAACTCTTCAGTGTGATTTTAGTAGATTAGATCAGATTGAAGAGTTTTTTGAACAAGCATGGGCAGTTTTTGCCGGGTTAGATGGCTTAGTAAACAACGCAGGTGTGGTTACTAAAAGTTTAAGTTTGGCAGATGATCAAGCCAAAGAATTTGATTATACTTTGGCGGTAAACTTACAGGCGCCTTACCGTCTGAGTACACTTTTCGCTAAGTATTGTCTTGCTGATGATAAACCTGGTGTCATAGTGAATAACTCTAGTATTCATGGGCAAGCCACATGTGAATGGTTTGCCGCTTATGCTTCAACCAAGGCAGGGTTAGATGCTTTAACTAAGGTACATGCAGTTGAGTGGGGGCAGTACGGCATACGTGTCAATTCCTTGGCGCCAGGAGTCGTGCCAGTAGAGAGAACTTTTGATGTGTTATATCAGCCAGCTATGGAAAAAAAATGGGTCGGTGCCATGCCCGCTGGGCGTTATGGAAGTGTCGAAGATATGGGGCTAGCAACGGCTTACCTGTTATCTGATGCAACCAGTTGGATGACGGGAAGTGTACTAACATTGGATGGCGGGTTAATTGCCAGAGGGAATTACCCTCATAGATAAAGGGTTTTGGCATTTTAATTGCTTGGCATAGACGTCAAGAAAATATAACGGATAGAATCATGGTGGAATTTCTAAACAAGCTCACAGTCAAACGAAAAATGCGCTTTGGTTTTGGCGTAATTTGGGCTGTTCTAGCAGTAATCACTATACAGGCCGCAGTTAACTTATACATTGTACGAGTGAATGTTCAAAAAGTAGTGGATAACAAGCAGCCCGTGGCGTTGAAATCCAGCGAGATGTCAATGACACTTGAAAAGAGCATGAATTCTTTGAGCATGTATATGCTGACAAAAGATTCTAAAACTCTAGATGCTTACCAAACTGGCATTAAGAAGGCGGAAGAATTATTGATGGAGGTTCGTAAGAATATTGATTCTAGCGAATCATCACAAGCTGCTGATTTGGCAGCCATTCAAAAGTCTTTAAAAGAGCTTCCTCCTCTGGTTGATGAAGTGAAGCTTCTGCAAACCGACCGTAATAAAAAATTCCCAGCATTTGAGTTCGTTAATAAACACATGGTGGGTCCAGCGCAAAAGATTCAACAGCAAATCAGCTTGATGATTTCATCTGAGCTCGAAGACTTGCAGGCTAGAAGAAAGCCAGTACTTTCCACCTTGCTATCGATGCAAAAAGACTGGTTAAATGTTTTGAGCAGTATTCGAGGTTACGTTGCCTTCAGAACGGATGGTATGTCTGCCGATGCGGAAAACTACCTTAACCAGTTTGAGTCTGGTGTAGATACATTATCTCAGCAAAAGGATGTTGAGTTGACACTGGAAGAAGAAGATGGTGTCGATGCAATCAAAACAGAATATGTCGATTACCGTGAAAGTTTCATGAAGCTAAAACAAATCCATCAAGGCCCTAAATGGCGAATGGATACTTGGTTAATGGAAAATAAAATTCAACCTGTTTTCAGACAAATTGAAGAACATTTGAATTCAATTTCAGGTCAAGCAATTAGTGATATGCAAGATACAAGTCAGGATGTTGTTGACAGCACATTACGTAACTTAATCTTGCTGTTAAGTTTATCAATCTTCGGTCAGTTGATTGGTATGATTATCTCTCGTAAGGTAACAAAATCAGTTGTCTCACCAATTGAAAACTTGACTGAGGCAATGAAAAACATTTCTCAGGGCGAAGGTGATTTAACAAAACGTCTGGCAATTAAAGGTAAAGATGAGCTTGCCGATTTAGCGAATTACTTTAATTTGTTCATTGAGCGTATTCAAGAAATGCTGAAAGAAGTTACTGAGACAGTTCATGAGTTGGAAGAAGCTTCTAGCGGTCTTTTGCATGTAACGCACGAAACTAAAGATGGCGTTGAAGAGCAAATGGCTGCATCGGAAAAATTGAGTCGTTCAATGGTTATTATGGATGAAAAAGCCAAGAGCGTTGAAGACCACTCTCACAATACTTCTAGTGCAACTGCACAAGCAGTGTCCCGTGTTAAAGAGAGTGGAGAAGTGGTGACAAGTGCTGCGGATACGATTAAATTGGTTTCAAATCGCATGGATGAAATTACTCAAGCGGTTATGCAGTTGAATAATGATAGTCAGACGATTAGTACAGTCATTAATGTTATTCGTGAAATTGCAGAACAAACAAACTTGTTGGCTCTAAATGCTGCAATTGAAGCAGCCAGAGCCGGTGAGCATGGACGAGGGTTTGCCGTTGTAGCAGATGAAGTTCGTGGCTTGGCTCAAAGAACGCAAGAGTCAACTTTGCAAATTGAAGCAGTGATTCAGAAGATTCGTAAGGCGACGGAAGAAACGGTTACTGTGGTTGAGCAAGGACAAGAAACGACTAAAATTGGTTATGACTCAGTCATGAAAGTTCAAAAAGTTTTGAGTCCAGTCATTATATTGATGGATGACATTAATAATATGAGTAATCAGATGTTGTCATCAGCGCAATCACAAAATGAGCTGGTTAATGAGGTGAATAATAATATTAACCAAATTCACCGAGTAACTCAAAACACGGTTGAAGGCGCTGCCAATACAGAAACTTCAGGTAATCGTTTACAACAGTTAGCTGACAAACTTGAGCAACTTGTTCACCAGTTTAAAATCTAATTTCACTAAAAAACTGCCAACTGGCAGTTTTTTTTATATTCCATAAGAGATATTCATTTTCGCTTCCGCCTAGGTTTTGCTAGACTTACGTTTTGTAATTTTTATCCTAACTTTTGTGTTTGAAAATACCTATGTGGACTTATCCCTCGATTGACCCTATTGCCTTATCTTTAGGCCCCATACAGATTCATTGGTATGGACTCATGTATTTAGCCGGTTTTCTTTGTTTTTGGTTGTATGGTTCTTACCAAGCTCGAAATGATAAAAATTGGAATAAAGATCTTGTAAGTGACTTTCTTTTCTATGGTGCCCTAGGTGTTATTTTAGGGGGCAGGATTGGTTACATTTTATTTTACGACCTTCCTCATTACATAGATCATCCAGCAGATATGCTCAAGCTATGGATGGGCGGTATGTCATTCCACGGCGGTTTGATCGGTGTTACTATCGCGATGCTCTGGTTTGCTCGCTACAAAATGAAAGTCTCTGTTTTTGTTGTGGCAGATTTTGTAGCACCTTTGGTACCTTTTGGCTTGTTTTTCGGACGAATTGGGAACTTTATCAACGGTGAGCTTTGGGGAAAGGTTGTTGATACACACTCCATGTTTGCGATGAAAGTATTCGACCCTACATTAAACCAAGTGGTTGCTAAATATCCTACGCAATTACTAGAAGCTTTTTTAGAAGGTATTGTCTTATTTACCGCGTTGGCGTTTTACCGTCGAGGTAATAGACCAGTAGGTGCTGTTTCAGGAATGTTCCTAGTGCTTTATGGTACCTTCAGATTCTTTGTTGAATTTTTCAGAATGCCGGATCCACAATTAGGGTATTTAATGTGGGGATGGGTGACAATGGGACAAATTTTGTCACTGCCAATGATTTTGATTGGACTAGCCATGATTGCTTGGGCATATCGTAAACAAACTAAAAGCGTATAACTTGAGATAAAGATGAAACAATATTTGGATTTGCTACAGCATATTATTGATAACGGCTATGATAAGGGCGATAGAACGGGTACCGGAACGCGCTCTGTTTTTGGCTATCAAATGCGATTTGATTTACAACAAGGTTTTCCTCTTGTAACGACTAAGAAGTTGCATTTAAAGTCTATTGTTTACGAATTACTGTGGTTTTTAAAAGGTGACACCAATATCGGTTATCTAAAAGAACATGGTGTTCGTATTTGGGATGAGTGGGCGACAGAAGAGGGTGATCTTGGTCCTTTATATGGAAAACAGTGGGTTGCTTGGGAAAAGCCTGATGGTTCAACGATTAACCAAATACAAGAAGTGATTGAAACCCTAAAGAGCAATCCGAATAGTCGTCGCATGATTGTTTCTGCCTGGAATCCGGCTGATTTGCCAGATGAATCTATCTCGCCTCAAGAAAACGTGAAACAAGGACGTATGGCGTTAGCCACTTGTCATGCCTTTTTCCAGTTTTATGTTGCAGGCGGTAAACTATCTTGCCAGCTTTACCAAAGAAGTGCGGATACTTTTTTAGGAGTGCCTTTTAATATTGCCAGTTATGCACTTTTGACACATATGATTGCTCAGCAAACAGGTTTGGAAGTGGGCGATTTTGTTTGGACGGGGGGAGATGTTCATTTGTATAACAATACTATGGAACAGGCACAACTCCAGTTAACAAGAGCGCCTTTTCCTCTACCGAAGCTTCACATTAAACGCAAACCAGCTTCTATTTTTGATTATGAGTTTGATGATTTTGAAATTGTTGATTATGAATCTCACCCTCATATTAAGGCACAGGTGTCGGTATGACCGAAACTCAGGATTTTGACTTCTCTGCCTGCAATATTTCGATGATTGCAGCGATGGATTTAAACCGTGTAATTGGTATTGATAATCAGATGCCTTGGCATTTGCCGGATGATCTAAAATTTTTTAAAGCCAAAACGCTTGGCAAAACCGTTGTAATGGGCCGAAAAACCTTTGAATCTTTAGGGTCAAAGCCTTTGCCAAAGAGACGTAATTTGGTGATTAGTCGTAATGCTGATTATATCGCTGAAGGGGCTGAAGTCTTTACCTCGATTACCGATGCATTGCAGACTTGTCAGGCTGAACCAGAAGTTGTGATTATGGGAGGCGGGGAGCTTTATAGACAAATGCTGCCTTATGCCAGCAAGCTTTATGTCACTTGGGTGCAAACGAAGGTGGCGGGTGATACAGAGTTTCCTGAATGGAAAGAGGAAGAATGGGGTGTTATGGAAAAAGAATGGCATGAAGCTGATGAGAAGCATCAATACCCATTCGAGTTTGTAACGCTGGCAAAAAATAAAAAATAAAAAATAAAAAATAAAAAATAAAAAATAAAAAAAATCAGAGGATGTAGGTGTAATGAGTATAAAAACAAGAATGTTTATTGGTATTTTGGGAGCCGTTTTTTTCCTATTTATTTCGAATGTAATTGCTCAGTATGTATTTAACTCAACCACGGCCACATCAAGAGAGATTACCGATGTTAACTACCATAAAGTTGATTTACTCAATCGACTAAAAAACCTTTCTGATAAGCGAGCAATTTTTTTTCGCGACCTAGTTATTTATCAAAAACCTGAACTATTGAAAAAAACTCGCGAAGCGCTGAAACAAACAGCAAATGACATAGGTGAGATTTTTAAAGAGCTAGAAAAATCGAACTTAAATGCAAAAGAGAAAGATTACTTTCAGAAGATTAAAGATAATGTGGTCAGTGCTAACCAGTCTTTCGGTAGCTTTATTACCGCATTGGATGAAGGGTTTCCTGAAGATGCACATGATATTCTCATTAATGAATTTAACCCAAAGTTTCTTGCGTTTTCGAAAATTGTTTCAGATTTCAAAAAGTATGAAGAAGTGCAAAATGTGCATTTAGTTCAAACTCTTGATGAACAGCAGTCTTGGGGTAAAAACGCTTTATGGGCGGTGTTGGTTTTAAGTGTTTTGATTTTCTCAATTGTGGGTGTGATTGTTGCACGTAGCTTCTTAAAGCCTATTAATGCGATGCGTGACACCATGACAAAAATTATCGAAACGGGCGATTTAAGTCATAGAACGCCTGTTTATTCCAACGACGAAATAGGACAAAGCGC
Source organism: Hydrogenovibrio kuenenii DSM 12350 (assembly GCF_000526715.1). NCBI lineage: Bacteria > Pseudomonadati > Pseudomonadota > Gammaproteobacteria > Thiotrichales > Piscirickettsiaceae > Hydrogenovibrio > Hydrogenovibrio kuenenii. Next base: position 691,503 of record NZ_JAGP01000001.1, read on the forward strand.
TAAAGCCATTAATGAGCTTCTGACAACCATTCATGCAGCTATTGATGATGTTAACTCTGTGATGAATGAGATTTCTAACGGTAGCTTCAAGCAGAAAATTGAAAGTGATTACTTAGGTGATTTTGATGTCCTCAAGTCGGGGGTTAATAACTCTTACAATCAAATTTACAACATGGTTGTTATGTTGCGAGGTACAGCATCCAATTTAAGAAATGGTTCTTTGGAAGCTATTCATAATGAGCACGCAGAAATGAAAGGTGACTATGCGGCGGTTATTGATGATATGAAAACGGCCATGGACACCATTCAACACACCGTAGAAGATATTGCCGTTACACTAAATAGTCTTGCTTATGGTGACTTCAGCAAACGTGTTGAAGTGGAAGCACTGGGTGAGTTTGCAAAACTAAAAAATGCAATCAACCAAACGATTGATAGCTTAGATCAATTTGTTGGTGAGGTGGTGAGCGTTCAGACAAAAATTAGTGATGGCGATTTGACAGATTTCGTTAAGAAAAATTACCACGGAAAAATGGCTGCGTTAAAAGACAGTTTGAACTTCTCTACACAAAACATTGCTTCTATGATTGCCAAGGTTGGTGCGGTTTCTAAACTGGTGGCAGATGAAGCCAACAGCATTGCTGATAGTAGTGAGACTGTTTCTGAGCGTATTCAGGAGCAAACTTTGTCATTAGAAAGTACCTCAACACAAATGGAGCAAATGACCATTACGGTACAACAAAATGCAGATGCAGCTACTAATGCAAATGCTATGACGCAGCAGGCTCAAGAAAAATTGACTGCTGGCGTTGAAATCATGCGTAGAGCATTAAGCTCGATGGATGAAATGAATGAAGCCAGTCAGAAAATAAATGACATTATTTCTATTATCGATAGTATTGCTTTTCAAACCAATTTGTTAGCCTTGAATGCGGCGGTTGAGGCCGCTAGAGCTGGAGAGCATGGGCGAGGATTTGCTGTAGTAGCCGGGGAAGTTCGTAGTTTGGCTGGAAAGTCTTCTGATGCTGCAGCACAAATCAAAAAACTCATTGATAACTCGGTAAGCATCAGTGATGAAAGTGGTCGCTATGTGAGACAAACTAGTGATGCTTTAGTTGAAGTGAACGACTCTATGCAAAAGATGTCGGCCATGATTTCAGAAATTGCATCTGCCAGCCATGAACAGGCGACTGGTATTTCTAGAGTTAACGAAGCCATTGTTGAGATGGAATCCGGCACACAGAAAAATTCCAGTTTGGTTGAAGAGTCTGCTTCCGGTAGTAAAGACCTATTCAGTCAATCTGAGCAATTGTTGCAATTGGTGCAAGGCTTTAAACTTGACCAGGCTATTGTGCAAAGAATTGCAAAACATCAGCATTCCGAGCTTGCACAGCAGTTCGAAAAAATGGTTGAAGCGCACCGAGCTTGGAAAGGTAAGATTCGTGGCTTCGTTGATGGTATGGATATTGGTGTTACCTATGATGTGGCGACTGACCATACCGCTTGTATTTTAGGTAAATGGTACTACGGCGAAGGCCAAAACTTGATGCATTTGCCGCTTATGAAAGAGCTTGGACAGGAGCATATGGAAATGCACCAGGCGATTAAAAAAGTAATGGATGCTAAAGAGATTGGGGATGCCGAATTGGTAGCGGAAGGTTTAAGCCAAGTCGATCAACAGTCCGAAAAAGTGGTGTCCATCCTGCAGCAACTAGAAGATCAAGTTTCTTAAACTTGTCTGTGCCCTTTTATAAGGATTAAAAGGGCATTTCAGTTTCTTTTCGTCTTACCCCAGCCTGGCAGATTTTCTTTTTGAAATCAAACCATCTAAAGCAGCGTTTTTTATAGAATGTTTAATGTGCTTTTCGAATAAAGCTAAGTAAAAACAGTAAGCTGGCAACTACAACAATAGACGGTCCCGCTGGCGTATCCCATTGCATCGAAAACAACAACCCGAGAATAACCGATAGTAGAGCAAATATGTAGCTGATAACCACCATCTGCTCAGGTGATTTGGCGTGTCTATGAGCAGCGGCAGAAGGGATGATTAATAAAGACGTAATCAATAAAATGCCGACGACTTTAATGGCTAGAGCGATTAAAAGTGCTAGCAACAGTGTATAGAGTAGTTGTACTTTTTGCGTTTGAACGCCTTCAACCTGTGCGAGCTCGACGTTTAATGTGATGTTTAGCATGTCCTGCCAATAGCGATAGAAATATGCTGCTACAGCAACCAATAACCCTGTCATAAACATAATGTCTGTATTGTTGATGCTGAGAATATCGCCAAACAGATAGCTCATAATATCGATTTGGATGTGGTCTTGAAAACTCAATATAACTAAACCAACGGCAAGAGTGCTGTGAGCAAGTAATCCAAGTAAAGTATCGGAAGAAAGTACGGTTCTCTTCGATAGAAAGAAGATGGCAATGGCAATGACAACAGACGTAAGCATAACCGCTAAGGTTAAGTTGATTTGCAGTAATAACCCCAGGCTGACACCAAGCAAGGCTGAGTGGGCTAAGGTCGCGCTAAAGTAGGATTGGCGCTGCCAAACCATAAATACGCCTAGTGGCGTGGCGATAGAAGCAATCAATAAACCGCCGATAAGCGCGAGAATCAGAAAGCCTGGTGGGTGTAGCAAAATATCTATCATTTCAATAGCCCGTGGTCATGATCGCAGCTGGTAGCATCGTGGTGGTGTTCGTAAATGGCGATTTCGTCAAATTCTTGGCCAAAAAGACTTTTGAATGCTGGCGACTCACTTACTGATAGCGGGTGACCTGAACAGCAAATATGTTCATTAAGGCAAAGCACTTGATGGGTGCTTTTCATCACGATATGTAAGTCATGACTGACCATTAAAATACCACAATGAAGTTGATCTTTGATTTCGTTAATTAGGTGGTATAACTCAACTTGTCCTTGTAGGTCAACGCCTTGTACTGGTTCATCCAATACTAATAGATCGGGCTTTCTGATTAGTGCTCTTGCTAAAAGCACGCGTTGCATCTCGCCACCTGAGATTTTTTGTATAGGTGTATCTAGGAATTTTTCCAGCTTCAGAAGTGCAGCGGTTGATTCTAGCTCTGTGGTAAAATTCGCTGCTAGATTTTGTTTATCTTGTTGAACCGTAGTGCGTAATCCAAGCTTTAAAAAACGCTCGACAGTCATCGGCAAGGATGCATCCACATGAATTTTTTGTGGCATAAAGCCAACCGTTATATGCGGAGATTGCCAAATCTTTCCGTGTGTTGGTTTAATAAGTTTGGTCAAAATTTTAAGCAGGGTCGATTTTCCAGCACCATTTGGGCCGATTAGCGTTGTAATTTCATTACGCTTGATGGTGACATCAATGTTATGCAGCACCCTTTGAGAACCAAAAAAGTGGCTGATATTGGTCGCTTGAACCAGAATTTCATTAGTATCGATTTGTGACAGATTAAGTGATGCGTTCATAAGACTATTGTAAGTGACACTTAACTTTCTGTGCATAAGATTTTGCATGATAATTGAACGATATAGCAGGTTTGTAGAATGTTTTGTAATGTAAGTCATGAGATGAGGACTTTTAAATGAACAATTTTTTTCAACGTCTATTGTTGTCTGCAGCTTTGTTGCTCATGATACAGAGTGCCGAAGCAGCAAGAATTGTCGTCACCATTCCACCTCTATTGTCAGCGATAAAACCTTTACTAACATCAGAGGATCAGGTAACGGTTTTGTTGACTAGAGGCCAGTCGCCTCATGGTTTTAGTATGAAACCTTCACATGCGTTGGCGCTGCAAAGAGCGGATATTATTGTCAGTGTTGGATCTGGCGTCGATCAGTGGGCACAAAAAACAATTCATAATGTTGAGCGAACTCATCCAGTTGAAGTGGTCACTATGACGGATATTCCGAATGTTACTTTGATTGAAGGCGGACATGATGAGCATCATGATGGTGAGTTGCATCATGACGATGATGAAGTCTTAATGGGTATTAATCCTCATTTGTGGCTGGATATGGACAATATCGAAAAGTTGGTAGCCGTATTTAGTCAAGCTTTGCAAAAAACGGATGTTGCGCAAGCACAAGAGATTGCCGTTAAAACCAAAACTTGGATAGCAAAATTAAAAGCAACGGATAATCACATCCAGCAACAACTTGAACCGGTAAAAAAAGTGCCTTATTTAGTCTTTCATAATGCCTTTGTTTATTTTGAAAAACGATATGGTTTGGATAACAAAGGCGCACTTCATAACAGTGCCGAGCGTAAAGCAGGTGTTAAGCGTTTAGTCAGCGTGGATGACATGATTCAAAATAACCAGGTGAAATGCGTTTTTCAAGAACCACAATTGTCAAACAAGCAATTGACCGGGTTGATAAAAGGCTCAAAAGTACGATTGGGAACTTTGGATCCTTTGGGAGATGGAAGTATGGATTCTGCGCAATTCATGCAGAGCTTAGCTAACCAATATTTAAATTGCTTGGCTGGAAAAAAATGAGCAATAAGCTTTTGTTGCTTGGCTTGCCTGGTTGTGGGCAAAGCCGCTTTGTACAATCTGTTGGGGATTATTGTCATGCAAACCAGCATGAGCTTCCAGAGTTTTTAACGACAAGTGAAGTTTGTGATGGGGATGCTATACGTACTTGGACATTAATTGATATCCGTTCGGAACTGTCTCACTCAGAGGCAGAAGCTTATTTGCTTAATTGTTTACAACAAAGCTCTGCAGTGGTTTTTACTTTTGCAGAGTCTGCTGATTTATCGGTACAGGCTTTTTGGCAAAACTGGATGAAAAAGCATGATGTTCAATTGCCAATTATGCGTTGGTTTTCGCAGGCATTTCCTGAAAATTGGCACTGGCAGGACTTGGGTGATCAAAGACAATCAGAAATGGTTAAGCTTCCTTTGTTAGAGTTGGAGCAAATAACCTTTGATGTTGAAAAGGTCTATCTTGAGCATTTATTGTTTGGTTTAGATGCGGTTAAACAAAATCTTGGGATGGATATTTGGCGCGTTAAAGCCAATCTTCAAACGCAAGAGTATGAAAATCCAGTAGCCATTGAAGGGACGGTTAATCGTTGGGATACTTTTGCAGCGAACAAGGTAGAAGAAAAGTTAGAGATACTTGGAACAGCCTTAGATGAAACCATGTTGCAAGAGATCGTGACAGCAAGCAAATTAGTGTAATTTAAGAGCCTGCTTTAAGCATTTTAATCCACCTCGTCGAGTATTCAAAAGCTGGACAATAATCTAATTTCCTACTAAAATACTCGGATATTAAATTTAAAGCTGTAAAAACTATGTCAGAAGCGACGCAATACGAAGAAATTAACGACCTGTTAAGCAAGAAAACCGGCTATAAAGAAGGTTTTGTTACACAAACCCAAGTTGAGACCTTTGATAAAGGAATTAATGAGGACGTTGTGCGCGCTATTTCAGCGAAAAAAAATGAACCTGAGTGGATGCTGGCGTTTCGTTTAAAAGCTTTTCAACACTGGCAAACAATGGAAGAGCCGCACTGGGCAAAAGCCAATTACAATCCATTGGATTATCAGGATTATAGCTATTATTCAGCGCCTGAATGCTCTGCTTGTGGTGACGATTCTTGTGCTACAGAAGAAGACAAGAAAGCTGAAATTTCGCAAATGGATGCGGAAGTAGCCAAGGCTTTCGCTGCATTGGGCGTGCCAGTAGCGGGTAATGAAGGAGCCGAGAACCCGAATATTGCAGTGGATGCAATATTTGACTCTGTTTCCGTTTCGACGACCAAGCGTGAAGAGCTCGAAAAGTTAGGTATTATCTTCTGTTCTTTCTCTGAAGCTGTTCATGAATACCCAGAGTTGGTGCAGAAATATCTAGGCACAGTTGTTCCTTATCATGATAACTATTTCGCGGCGTTGAATTCAGCTGTGGCGTCAGATGGTACCTTTGTTTACATCCCAGAAAATGTTCGCTGTCCGATCGACCTGTCAACTTACTTCCGCATTAATGAAGCAAAAACAGGGCAGTTTGAACGTACCATTTTGATTGCCGATAAGAACAGTTACGTCAGCTATTTGGAAGGTTGTTCTGCGCCAGTTCGTGATACCTACCAATTGCATGCGGCTGTGGTAGAAGTGATTGTTCATGATGATGCAGAAGTGAAATATTCAACAGTGCAAAACTGGTATCCAGGTGATGAGGATTGCGAAGGTGGGATTTTAAACTTCGTAACCAAACGCGGTATTTGTGAGGGTAAAAACTCTAAATTGTCTTGGACACAAGCAGAAACGGGTTCGGCGATTACTTGGAAATACCCAAGTTGTATCCTGAAAGGTGATAACTCAATTGGTGAGTTTTATTCTGTAGCTTTGACCAATCGTCGTCAGCAAGCGGATACTGGAACCAAGATGATTCATATCGGTAAAAACACACGCAGTACCATTATCTCCAAAGGACTGTCTGCCGGTAAATCAGATAATACCTATCGTGGATTGGTGAAAATTCTGCCGTCTGCGGAAAACGCACGTAACTTCACGCAATGTGACTCTATGTTGATTGGTGACCAATGCGGTGCACATACCTTCCCATATATTGAAGTAGAAAATGCCACGGCCAAGATGGAGCATGAAGCAACAACCTCACGTATCGGTGAGGATCAGTTGTTCTATTGTCAGCAACGAGGTATCAGCGAACAGGATGCGATTTCGATGATCGTTAACGGATACTGTAAAGAAGTATTTAAAGAACTTCCATTAGAGTTCGCGCAAGAAGCCGAAGAGTTGTTGGCAATCAGCTTAGAAGGTTCCGTTGGTTAATGGAACTGTCTGATCAGTCTTTAGAATTATTTAGAAATCAAATTATTGAAATGGAATGGTCGTCCTGCATATTTTAGTGCGACCGAATAGGGTTAAAAAACATGCTACTTAACGTTAAAAATTTAAAAGCGGCAGTCGCCGAAGATGGCAAGCAAATTCTGAAGGGATTAAACCTGCAAGTTAACCCGGGTGAGGTTCATGCGATTATGGGGCCAAACGGTGCGGGTAAAAGTACTTTATCTAGCGTATTAGCAGGTCGTGAAGACTATGAAGTTACCGAAGGGGCGGTTGATTTTGATGGTGAAGATTTGCTGGAAATGGATGCCGAAGAACGTGCACGTAAAGGATTGTTTTTAGCATTTCAGTACCCTGTTGAAATTCCAGGTGTGAGTAATAAGCTATTTATGCAAACTGCATTGAATGCCATTCGTGAAGAGAAGGGGTTGCCTGCGTTGGATATGTTCGACTTTGACGAATATGCACAGGACAAAATGAAATTGATGGGCATGAGTAAAGATATGCTTGAGCGTTCTGTGAATGTTGGCTTTTCGGGTGGTGAGAAAAAGCGTAATGATATTTACCAAATGTCGTTGTTGGAACCTAAGCTTTGCATTATGGATGAAACTGACTCCGGCTTGGATATCGATGCCTTAAAAGTGGTTGCCAATGGCGTGAATACACTACGTAGCCCTGATAGAAGTTTTATCGTAGTAACGCATTATCAACGCTTGCTGGATTACATCAAGCCTGATTTCGTTCATGTATTGTATGACGGGAAGATCGTTAAATCCGGTGGTTTTGAGTTGGTACATGAGCTTGAAGATCATGGTTATGATGCGATTATTCAATCTCATGAAGCAGAGTTGGCTGGATAATATCTATGGCAGCCGTAACTGAAAACCAAATTAAACCAAGAAAGCAGAGCCCTGTCGCGCAAAAGGCGATTGAGCACTATGTTGGCTTGTCTCAAACGTTGAATGCCAAGACGCAGAATCAAATGCTGTCTGCAAAACGTTTGGAAGCGCAGAAAAAATTTCAAACGCTTGGCTTGCCTGTGCGTCGTGATGAGGATTGGCAGTACACTTCATTAAACGCCTGGATGCAGATTGCATTTGAACAAAATCTGCCAGGCTGGGGTAAGCTTGAAGCGAGCCAGCTTGAAGGGTTGTTGCCGGAGTTTGAAACCTATCGTTTTGTTTGGGTAGATGGTGTTTTTTCATCAGATTTATCTTGTGATGTTGAAAGCCTTCCAGCCGGCTTAACACTCGAAAATAATGAAATTACCAATGCGGATTTGGCAAACTCGGATCGTGCATTTGAATTGCTACATGATTTATTGGCGGAAACGCGAACCAAAATCCGTGTAAAGAAAGGTGCAGCGATAGAAACACCAATCGAATTGGTTTATGTGCAAACTCAGCCAAAGCACTTGGCAACCTTGAGCTTGGCTGTTGAGGTTGAAGAGAACGCACAAGTGACGTTGATTCAACAAGTGATTGCATTAACTGGTGGACCTGTTTGTATAAACGGTGTGATGCAGATGGATTTAGCCGCAAACGCGATTTGCAAACAATATGTTGTTCAGGATTTGAATGACAATGATTTTTACTTCAATGCACAACATATTCGCCAGCAAGCATCTTCTGTATTCAATTCACTTTATGTCGGTTTGGGTGCCGAAGTGTCTCGTCATCAAAATTACGTTAGTCTGTGCGGAGAGCATGCTGACTCGTCACAAAGTAGCATTGCTTTTGCTAAAGGTAATCAGATTATTGATTCGCGTACTGATACCCAACACTTGGTTTCACATTGCACCAGCCAACAATTGCATAAGTTTGTGTTGGATGAACAAGCCAGAGGCGTGTTCAACGGTATGATTTATGTTGCAAAAGATGCTCAAAAAACTGATGGTCAGATGGATAACAAAAATCTACTGCTGTCCAATAAGGCTAAGATGGATACCAAGCCTCAGTTGGAAATCTATGCTGATGATGTGAAGTGTTCGCACGGTTGTGCATCTGGTCAGATTGATGAAAACCAAGTGTTCTATTGTCAGGCACGTGGTATTCGTAAGCAAGATGCAATGCAACTGATTACCAAGGCTTTCTTACTAGAACCTTTGGATGCTGTTTCGAATGATGCCATTCGAAACTGGTTGTCGCAGCGCATCAGCAAGCTTTTGGCCTGACTTTGCCCTATTTTCGGAAATATCCCTTTTTATGAGTAACTTAATGAACGACTTTTCAGAGATTCGTCAACGTTTTCCAATTCTAAAACAAACCGAAAATGGTCAACCTTTGGTTTACTTGGACAGTGGTGCAACTTCCCAAAAACCGCAAGAAGTGATTGATGCGATTACCAATTACTACACCATGGAAAATGCCAATGTGCATCGTGGTGTATACGGTTTAAGTGAAAGAGCAACGGAAGCTTATGAAGGCGCACGCGAGAAAATTAGAGGCTTTATTAATGCCGCTTCAACTAAGGAAGTGGTATTTGTGCGAGGCACAACTGAGGCGATTAATTTAGTAGCTGCAAGCTGGGGGCGCGTAAATTTAAATCCTGGTGATGAAGTCATTATCACGGAGATGGAGCATCACTCTAACATCGTGCCTTGGCAGCTGTTGCGAGATGAATTGGGTATTCGTTTGACTGTGCTTCGTATTAACCAAAATGGTGAAGTCTGTTTAAATGCTTTGGAAAGTTTGTTGTCCGAGCGAACTAAACTCCTTTCGATTACCCATATGTCAAATGCATTGGGTTCCATTAATCCAGTAAAAGAAATGACTGCATTAGCCCATAAAGTGGGTGCAAAAGTTTTGGTTGACGGTGCTCAAGCGGTTCCGCATATGAAGGTAGATGTGCAGGATATCGGTTGCGATTTCTATGCGTTTTCTGCACATAAAATGTATGGTCCAACAGGGATTGGCGTTTTATATGGTAAAGAGGAATTGCTTGAAGTGATGCCTCCGTATCAAGGGGGCGGCGATATGATTTATTCTGTGACCTTTGAGAAAACCGAATACAACGTTTTGCCTTATAAGTTTGAAGCAGGTACCCCTCATATTGCTGGTGGTATTGCTTTAGGTGCTGCGGTGGATTTTATGCTGTCTATTGGACAAGATGCCATTGCTGACTACGAAAATCAGTTGCTTGTCTATGCCACAGAAAAGCTTAAAACGATTGAAGGGCTGCGCATTATTGGTGAAGCCGAGCATAAAGGTGGTGTGATTTCCTTTATTGTTGATGGTGCACATCCGCATGACATGGCCACTTTAATGGATCAAGATGGTATTGCCGTACGCGCTAGTCATCACTGTGCAATGCCGGTAATGCAACATTTCAATGTACCTGCTACAGTCCGCGCGTCTTTTGGTGTTTATAATAACTTTGATGATATTGATAGACTGGTTGCTGCAATCATAGAAGCTAAGGATATGCTGCTTTAATAACGTTGCTTTGTAACGTGTAGTTATTCTGATGTTTGGACGATTAAGTCTGTTTGGAGTATGATTAATCCATAAAAATATAAAAGAAGTTTTATGGGGTGTGATATGGCAGAGCAGACGGAAAATTTGTCTAGCAAGTTCAAATCTGCTTGGGCAGGTTTGGAAACTTATCAAAAAGTATTCTTGATTTTTGTTCTGATCGTTTTTCCTCTGGGATTAATCTTCCCGCAAGTTATGGAAATTCTACTTCTCCCTTTGTCTTTTGTGACTTGTTCCAACTGAAGTGGCTGGGTTATGACTGCTTCTTTAGATTGGATTCGCTTGGAATGTATTCCATTACCGGATAGTCGTTTTGATCCTTGCGTAGTTTTTTGGAATCCGAATGAGCAGAAAATATTAGGTGATGCAGCAGAACAGATTCTTCAATGGGTAGCTGACGCTGAACAAAAAGGCTATATCAGTACGCCAACCCTAACGCATTTTGAGATAGTGAGCCCATTGACACAACCTTCTGAATTAGCGGCTATTTTGGCGCAATATTATTGGGTTATTCCTGAACCAGTTTCCTCGCCAGAAGAAAATGCAATGAAAGAAGTTGATTCAATACACTTACTTCATTAATTCAGATTAAATTTTCATCTATGCTTTGCTCGCGTTTTAGTTATCATATAACGAAAATATAAAACCTAAATAGAAAACACAGATAAACAACTCAAACAGGCTGTGCCTGTACTGGGCGAGATTCTACCCAAATTTATGAAAGATTACGTCAAGCAAATTCATTTTGTCGGCATCGGTGGTGTCGGCATGGCAGGCATTGCTGAAGTATGCCTTAACCTAGGATACGAAGTATCCGGTTCCGATATTAGAGAAAATATCACCATTACGCGTTTAAAGTCTTTAGGCGCTCAAGTTCAAATTGGTCATGATGCCAGCTATGTTAAAACCAGTGATGTAGTTGTGGTTTCAACGGCAATTGACAAAGAAAATCCAGAAGTTAGTTACGCTCGAGAAATGCGCATTCCAGTGATTCCTCGTGCTGCGATGCTGGCGGAACTGATGAGAATGCGTTTTGGTATCGCCATCGCAGGAACACATGGTAAAACGACGACGACAAGTTTAGTCGCTGCAATCTTAACGCAAGGCGGACTAGATCCGACATTTGTTATTGGTGGTAAATTAAATCAGGTGGATGCCAATGCGCGTTTGGGATCGAGTCAATACTTGATTGCCGAGGCTGATGAGTCCGATGCCTCCTTCTTACACCTTTCTCCCATGATGTCGGTCGTTACCAATATTGATGAAGATCATATGGAAACGTATCAAGGGGATTATCAGCAGTTAGAAAACACCTTTATTGAGTTTATTCATCGTTTACCCTTTTATGGTATGGCTGTGCTCTGCATTGATGACGAGAATATACAAAAAATCATTCCAAAGCTTTCCCGTAAAATTTACACATATGGTTTTTCTGAAGCTGCAGATGTACGAGCCAGTAATGTTAAAGCGAAAGGGCTGCAAATGCAGTTCACCGTTGAAACAGAAGATTTACCTTCATTTAATGTAACTTTAAATCAGCCTGGTAGGCACAATATTTTGAACGCATTGGCAGCTATTTCCATTGCATTGGAGTTAGACGTTTCGGTAGAAAATATTCAAATCGGCTTGTCTGATTTTGGTGGTGTTGGACGACGCTTCGAGGTTTATCCCAATCGAATGATTGGTAATCAGCTGGTTACTCTTGTGGATGATTACGGACATCACCCAACAGAACTTGCAGCTACTTTAAATACAGCTAGAGAAGCTTTTCCCGATAAACGGTTGGTCTTGGTGTTTCAACCACATCGCTATTCGCGTACAAGAGATTTGTTTGATGATTTTGTACAGGTGTTGATGGAGCCAGATCTACTGGTGTTGATGGATGTTTATGCAGCAGGTGAAACAGCGTTGACAGCGTTTGATTCCAAGTCGTTGTTGCAGTCGTTAAGACTTTTGGGCCGCAAAGAAAGTGTGCATATTGAAGACCGCCAGCAACTGGATGAAGTGATGCCGAACTTACTGAATGAGGGCGATATTGTTCTGGTAATGGGCGCTGGTGATGTAGGACAAATTTCAAAAGATTGGAAGGAATTGGGAGCATAAGCATGTCCAACAAGCAAATCGATGTTAAGGCTCTTGGCAAAGTCGCCGTATTGATGGGTGGTACAGCAGCAGAGAGAGAGGTTTCTTTAAGGAGCGGTAAGGCAGTTTTGAACGCGCTTGTTGCTAAAGGCGTCGATGCTGAGGGAGTTGATGTTGTAACAGTTGAACAATTGTTGGATATTGCCAAGCATTATGACCGTGTTTTTAATGTAGTGCATGGTCGTTGGGGAGAAGATGGTGGTATCCAAGCAGTACTTGATGCTTTGGATGTGCCTTACACTGGTAGTGAACAAGGAGCTTCCGCTTTAACAATGGACAAGCTTCGTACCAAATGGCTCTGGCAAGGTGCTGGGTTACCGACACCTGAATTTGTAAGAGTTTCTAAAACGCAGCCGTTTGATTCCATAGGCTTCTCATTACCATTTCCTGTGATTGTTAAGCCATGCCATGAAGGTTCTAGTATTGGCATGCGTAAAGTTGATTCATTAGAGGAACTGATTGAGGCAGTAGGCTATGCCCAAGAGTTTGACCATGAAGTTTTGATTGAACGTTGGGTGACCGGACGAGAGTTCACCTGTTCAATTTTGGATGGTGAAGCCTTGCCTTTGATTGAATTGAAAACGTCACATTCTTTCTATGATTATGAAGCTAAATACTTGTCAAATGATACACAATATCTTTGCCCGACCAATTTACCAGAGCAGCAAGAAAAAGCGATACAAGCTTTGTGTTTAAAAGCATTTGATGTTGCTGGTGCAAGAGATTGGGGGCGTGTAGACCTTATGATGGATTCGAATAATCAGGTTTGGTTGATTGAATTGAATACGGTGCCTGGAATGACGGATCATAGCTTGGTGCCTATGGCAGCAAGAGTTCAAGGTATTAGTTTTGAAGAATTGGTTGTCAGGCTTTTGGCTTTGACCATGAACCGACATGAATCTTCGTAAATAAGCACTGAGAAACGATACTAGATGTTAAATAAAAAGCTTGTTTCTACTGTTGTTTTATTGGTGCTTTTGATTAGTGCGCTTGGTTGGATAATATTTTCACCCAATCGCGTTTTGAAAAATTATCAAATAGAAACGCATCTGAAAAAAGTTGAAACATCTCAGGTTGATAAGGTGGTAAAACCTTATTTAGGTCAATCTTTTTGGCGCCTTGATTTGGACAGTTTGCACGCAAAAATTGTTCAATTAGATTGGGTGTACCATGCAACGGTAACGCGCAGATGGCCTGGTCAAATTGATATTTCCATAGAAGAGCAGAAACCGGTTGTCCGCTGGGGCAAAGATGGTTTATTGAATAAAAATGGTGACATTTTTTACCCAACGAATATAGCCTCCTTCCAAAATCTAGTGGAATTAGATGGTGATGATGGCAAATCACAACAGTTATTAAAGGATTTGGTGGTATTTCAGGGGGCATTCAATAAACTTGGCTGGACAATTTCCAAACTTGTTAAGAATGCGGATAATGTCTGGCAAATTCACTTTGTTAAACATCCGCAAGTTGAGCTGGATGAAACTGATTGGAAACATAAACTAAAACGTTTTATTAGAGCTTATCCACAAATAAAAGAAGCGCTAAGAAAAAATGCACGTCTGTATGATTTGCGCTATAGTAATGGTTTCGCGATCAAGCGAATTTCTGAAACGCAAAAAACGGACAAAACAGATTCTTGATACTTTGCAAAAAAGGTTAAGAGTTTTTACCTTGGCTTATGCAATTAGACTGGACCTAAAGGTATTGATGTAAATGGCAAAAAAGCAACCTACTTCTCATTCAAACATTGTGATCGGGCTGGATATCGGCACTTCAAAAATCGCTGCAATCGTTGGTAAAGTAAAAGATGATGGCAAAATAGAAGTGATAGGGATGGGAACTCACCCATCTAAAGGCCTTAAAAAAGGGGTTGTGGTCAATATTGATTCGACTGTTGAGTCGATTCAAAGAGCCATTGATGAAGCTGAACGCATGTCGGGTATTCAAGTCAACTCGGTTTCAGTTGGTATTGCGGGTAGTCATATCAATAGCTTTAATTCAAATGGCATGGTGGCGATCAGTAACCAAGAAGTCCAGGAGCAGGATGTGCAACGAGTTATCGATGCTGCACAGACCATTGCTATTCCAGGTGACCAGCAAATACTTCATATTTTGCCGCAAGAGTTCATGATTGATAACCAAGGTGGCATTCGTGAACCGATTGGAATGTCTGGCGTTCGTTTAGAAGCCAAAGTCCATATGGTGACAGGCTCTGTTAGTGCGGCACAAAATATTACCAAGTGCGTTGAAAAATGCTCTTTAACTGTTGATAACTTGATTTTAGAACAGTTGGCTTCCGCCGAAGCAGTTTTGTCAGAAGATGAAAAAGAGCTAGGGGTTTGTTTGGTAGATATTGGTGGCGGTACTACGGATATTGCTGTTTTCCAAAACGGTGCTATTCGACATACTGCGGTTATTCCTGTCGCTGGTGACCAAGTTACTAATGATATTGCGGTTGCATTGCGTACGCCAACACCAGCTGCAGAACAAATCAAACGCCAATACGCTTGTGCATTACCTCAGTTAATTGATCAAGATGAAGAAATTGAAGTCCCTTCGGTAGGTGATCGTCCTGCACGTTGTTTGTCAAGAAACACTTTGGTTGAAGTCATTGAGCCTCGTTATGAAGAATTGTTTCAATTGATTCAAGCTGAATTACGTCGTACTAACTTCGAAAACAAAATCGCAGCAGGTATTGTTTTAACCGGAGGTAGTTCCAAGGTTGAAGGCGCGGTTGAATTGGCGGAAGAAGTTTTTCATATGCCAGTTAGGCTTGGTGTACCAATGGGAGTCAGTGGCCTGAAAGATGAGGTTTCTAGTCCTGCATTTGCAACAACAGTTGGTTTGTTGCTTTATGCTAAAGAACACCAGACTTTCTCTCAACATACTAATGTATCTGCCCGCAAACAGCAGATGAGTGAAGAGACCATTTTAGAAAAAATGAAAAACTGGTTTAGTAACAGCTTTTAAATTTTTGTGTAAAAATCCTGTTTATTTATTGAAATCCTTACTTGTTCAGTGTGTTAAAATTCGCCTTTTATTTATCATTAAAATGCTGCCCAATCAGGAGCGAATAAAGGCGTGAAACAAAAAACTTTAGCAAACCCTATCAAAGCAAGAGGTGTTGGGCTTCATACTGGACATGAAGCATTGATGACCCTTAAACCTGCTCCTGCAAATACAGGGATCGTTTTCCGCCGTATTGATACTTCTCCCGTTGTTGAGTTTCCTATTTCGCCGAATTTGGTTCAAGAAACCACGCTTTGCACGACAATTGTTAAAGATGTTGAGCAGGGGCTTGTTAAGATTGCGACTATAGAACATTTGATGTCTGCCTTAGCCGGAATTGGAATTGATAATGTCTATATCGATATTGATTCGGATGAAGTGCCTATTATGGATGGTAGTGCGTCACACTTTATCTTTTTATTGCAGGCTGCTGGTATTGAGTTTCAAGATGCGCCCAAAAAGTTTATTCGTGTGCTGAAACATATTCGTGTCGAGAATGATAAGGGCGGTGTTGCTGAGTTCAGTCCTTATGAAGGATATCGTCTAAACTTCTCTATAGAGTTCGATCATCCTGCATTTGAACAGACAGCGGAAAAAATGACATTAGACTTCTCTTCCACATCTTATTTTAAAGAAGTCAGTCGTGCTCGTACTTTTGGTTTTATGAAAGATATGGAAAAACTTCGAGCACAAAACCTTGGTCTGGGTGCCGGGCTGCATAACGCAATCGGTTTGGATGAAAACGGCGTCATGAATTTAGAAGGCTTACGAGATAAAGATGAATTCGTTCGTCACAAAATTCTCGATGCTGTGGGCGATTTGTTTATGGCAGGTCACCCTATCGTTGGCGAGTTTACCGCCCACAAATCAGGTCATGCTTTGAATAACCAGTTATTACGCGCTTTAATGGCTGATCCAGACGCTTATGAAATAGCCGATTATCTTGGCAAAGAACCGCCAATAGAATATGGCAGTTCAAAAGTTTTATTGTAGAACCATTTTCTATTGAATCATGGGGTTAGCTTCTAGGTTAACCTCTTGTTACTTCTCAAGATTATCTCATCATTTTTAGCATGGACTTATGCTAGAATAAGCCTCATTTTTAATCTTATTGAAACTTTAGCGTGTTTAGATGAACCGGGCTTGGTCACAGGCTTGATATAAAATGATTTAAACATAATTTAACGCTTAAAACCTTGGACGCTATTACGAATGGATTTGTCTTTTTTCACCAAAATTTTTGGCAGCCGGAATGACCGTTTACTTAAAAAATACTATAAGAAAGTGCAGCAGATTAATGCTCTTGAATCAGAAGTTTCCGAACTATCAGATGAGCAGCTAAAAGCTAAGCAGCAAGCCTTTAAAGAGCGAATTGCAGCTGGTGAAAGTCTTGAACATATCTTACCGGAAGCTTTTGCGGTGGTTAGAGAGGCTGGAAAGCGAGTTCTTGGGCTGCGTCACTATGACGTACAGTTGATCGGTGGAATGGTATTGCATGAGGGTAATATCGCGGAAATGCGTACTGGTGAAGGGAAGACATTGGTTGCAACCTTGCCCGCTTACCTGAATGCGCTTTCTGGACAAGGTGTTCACGTTATTACCGTAAACGACTATCTTGCTTCGCGAGATGCAGAGCAGATGGGACAGTTATACGGTTTCCTTGGTTTGACTACAGGCGTGATTTTGTCTGGCCAGGACAGTGAGCAAAAGCAAGCCGCTTATGCCTGTGATATCACTTACGGAACCAATAATGAATTTGGTTTTGATTACTTACGTGACAACATGGCGATTCAAACTGAAGAGCGTGTAATGCGTAAGCAGAATTTTGCAATTGTCGATGAGGTGGATTCCATTCTTATCGATGAAGCGCGAACGCCACTGATTATTTCCGGCCCTGCTGAAGATAAGTCGGCACTTTATCAGCAAATCAATCCTTTAATTGCTCATCTTGAACAAGGTGAAGAAGACAAAGAAACCAAAACTTCAACGGGTGACTTCACCATAGACGAAAAGTCTAAACAAGTTCATTTAACAGATGAAGGGCACTCTAAAATTGAAGCTATGCTGGCTGAGATAGGCATGATTGGTGAAAATGAATCTTTGTATGATGCTGAGCATATTACGCTAATGCGTCATATCAATGCGGCTTTGCGAGCAAACCTGTTATTTGAAAAAAACCGTGATTATATTATTGAAGGCAATGAAGTTGTCATTATCGATGAATTCACGGGGCGTAAAATGCAAGGTCGCCGCTGGGGCGATGGTTTGCACCAAGCCGTAGAAGCTAAAGAAGGTGTGCAAATCCAAGCAGAAAGCCAAACTTACGCATCTATTACCTTTCAAAATTACTTCCGTCAGTATGAGAAATTGTCAGGTATGACCGGTACAGCTGATACCGAAGCGGGTGAGTTTTTATCTACCTACTCGTTGGAAGTTGTGGTTATTCCAACCAATATTCCACCTACACGAAATGATTTACCTGATCTGGTATTTTTGGATATTGAAGGTAAATTTGCATCGATCGTTCGTGACATTAAAGAAGTTCACGCAACACAACAACCTATATTGGTCGGGACAGCTTCTATCGAGATGTCAGAAGTGTTATCAGAGTTGTTGAGTGGAGAAAATATTCCTCACAATGTATTGAACGCAAAACAGCATCAACGCGAAGCCGGGATCATTGCAGAAGCAGGTCGTCCAGGTGCAATTACTATTGCAACCAACATGGCGGGTCGAGGAACGGATATTGTTTTGGGGGGGAACCTTGAAGCAGAATTGGCGGGATTAGAAAGCCCAAATGAAGAAAAGGTTGCTGAAGTTAAAGCGGCATGGAAAGTTCGTCACCAACAAGTTTTAGATGCCGGTGGGTTGATGGTCATTGGTTCTGAACGTCACGAATCTAGACGTATTGATAATCAGCTTAGAGGTCGTTCTGGTCGTCAAGGTGATCCTGGGGTTACACGCTTTTATTTGTCATTAGATGATGACCTAATGCGTCGTTTTGCATCAGAAAAAGTCAAAAACATGATGCGCCGTTTGGGCATGAAGTCGGATGAAGCGATTGAACACAACATGGTGACCAAATCTATCGAGCGTGCGCAAAAGCAAGTTGAGCGTATGCATCAGGATGAACGTGCAAACCTTTTGAAGTTCGATAACATCTCCAATGAACAACGCAAAGTTGTTTACGCGCAGCGTAATGAGTTAATGGAAGAAGATGATGTTTCAGAAGTCATCGATTCATTGCGTGAAAACGTGCTTGAATCTTTGATGGCAAGTTTTATTCCACCGGGAAGCCTTGAAGAACAGTGGGATATTGAAGGTTTTGAAAACGCTCTAAAAGAAGATTTTGCACTTGATTTACCTGTTGCACAATGGGTTTCTGATGATAAATCTCTGTATGAAGAAAAGTTACGCGATAAAGTTATTGCAGAAGCGAAAACGCTTTATGATGCAAAAATGCAGGTGATTGATGAAGAAACTCGTCATCACTTTGAAAAAGAAGTGTTGCTGCGAACCATTGACCAGCAATGGCGTGAACACTTAAATGAAATGGATTATTTACGTCGTTGGATTCATTTAAAAGGGTTTGCACAGAAAGATCCATTCCAAGAGTATCGTTCAACTTCAGCAGAAATGTTTGAAGCGTTTTTGAATGCAGTTATGTACGATACAGTTCAAACTTTATCTTTAGTACAAATCCATGGTTCTGATGATGTGGATGCTTATGAAAAGCAACAGAAAGATGAACGCCCACAACAGCTTGAAGCAAATCATCCAGCAGCGCAGTCAATTTCTGGTGTGATGGGCGCTACGCAAGCAGATGAAGCACAAGATAGTGAATCAGCTGAAGAAACTACCTTTAGACGCGAAGCACCTAAAGTTGGGCGTAATGATCCTTGTCCATGTGGCTCGGGTAAAAAATATAAACAATGCTGTGGAAAACTGAGTTAATTACCGCTATTATTTTGGTTTAACAGCAAAAAATAAAGCCCACTTGTTTTGTACGGTGGGCTTTTTTAGTTTAGGAACTTGTTATGAATACAAATACTGCTCACCCTGTACAAGGTGTTTATTTGGGAACAACCTGCGCCAAAATCAAAAAATCGGGCGCAGAAGATTTTGTGTTGTTGCAGTTTAACGACGCGGCCGTTACGGTGGCGACCTTTACTCAAAATGCATTTTGTGCCGCACCTGTGACTTTAGCAAAACGCCACCTTGCTGTTAAAGCGCCAAAAGCTTTGGTGATTAATAGTGGTAATGCCAATGCAGGAACCGGTAAGCAAGGCATGATGGATGCCGAGCAAACCTGTGCATGGGTTGCAAATGAGTTAGGGTGTTCTGCCGATGAAGTTTTGCCTTTTTCTACAGGGGTTATTGGTCAAAACTTGCCGATGCAAAAAGTTCAACAAGCGATTCCTATGGCAGCCGCTAATTTAAAAATCGACGGTTGGTCAGATGCAATGAAAGGCATTATGACGACCGATACGGTTGAAAAAATCTATAGCGAAAAAGTCTCTATCCAAGGTCACGAAATTACCTTAACGGGTATTTCTAAAGGCTCAGGGATGATTCACCCAAATATGGCAACAATGCTTGGCTTTGTAGCTACTGATGCGAAAATCACGCGTGAGTGTTTGCAGCAAGCTATGACGGATGCAGTAAACCTTTCGTTTAACCGTATTACTGTGGATGGAGATACCTCTACCAATGATGCTTGCACTTTGACGGCAACACAGCAAGCGGATATGCCAACAATTGAAGATAGTCACTCTATGGCGTATCAAGAATTTGCGAACGCACTGAATCATTGCATGATGACATTGGCGCAAAAAATTGTGCGCGATGGGGAAGGGGCAACTAAGTTTGTGGCGGTTGAAGTGGAGAACGCACGTTCTTCAGAAGAAGCCTTAAAGGTTGCTCATGCCGTTGCTTTGTCACCACTGGTTAAGACAGCATTATTTGCTTCAGATCCAAACTGGGGACGTATTTTGGCTGCTGTCGGGCGTGCTGGTGTTGAGAACTTTGATATTGATGCTATCCAAATTTATCTAGGTGATGTTCTGTTGGTGGAAAATGGTGGTAGAGCGGATTCTTATACGGAAGAAGCTGGACAGGCTGTTATGAATGAAACGGATATTAATATTAAAATTATTCTGAACCGTGGTGAAGCAGGCGAAGTGGTCTGGACAACCGATTTTTCTTATGACTACGTTAAGATAAACGCAGAGTACCGTACTTAACAGTATCGACCATTAAAGCTTAAAATCTGCCAGGCTGGGTCTTTTGGTAACGACTCAAGCCTGGTAGATTTTATCTATTCAATTAACCGGTCAGAAATTATGCGCTTTTTATAATATCTGCAAGTGCATTGCATAACGCTTGGTTTTCTTCATCTGTTCCGATTGTAATTCTCAAATACTGATCAATGCGTGGCAATTTGAAGTGACGAACGATAATCGCTTTTTCACGAAGCTGTTGCGCGATAGTACTGGCATCTAATGTTTTGTGTTTGGTAAACACGAAGTTTGCTGAAGACGGAATTACTTCAAATCCGTTTGCCGTTAAAAACTCTACCAAGTTGTTACGCGTCTGAATAATTTTCTCACAACAATCATCAAAGTAAGGTTGATCTTCGATCGCAGCAACACCAGCAGCTAAAGCAACACGATCTATAGGATAAGAATTAAAGCTGTTTTTAACGCGCTCAAGCCCTTCAATTAGGTGTTGTTGACCCATGGCATAGCCAATGCGAAGTCCAGCCAATGAGCGAGATTTTGAATAGGTTTGTACCACCAACAGGTTAGCGTAATCCTGGATTAAAGAAACAGCGGATTCTCCGCCGAAATCAATATAAGCTTCATCAACTACAATAACCGAGTCTGGATTGTTTTTTAGTAGTGTTTCAATGGCATCTAATGCCAGTAGCCTACCTGTAGGTGCATTTGGGTTAGGAAAGATAATGCCGCCGTTTTCAATTGCATAATCGTCAGGGTTGATCTCAAAGTTTTCCGTTAGTGGGATGGTTTGATAATCAATGCCATACAGTCCGCAATAGACTGGGTAAAAGCTGTAGGTAATGTCTGGAAATAAGAGTGGTTTATCATGTTTAAGCAGCGCAGAAAAGATATGAGCCAATACCTCATCTGAACCATTACCAACAAAGACTTGACCAGAATTCAGGTTGTAGTGAGTCTGTAGTGCGGTTTTTAAATTATCCGAGTTAGGGTCAGGATAAAGTCTCAGGCGCTCATCATTCACCGATGCAATGGCGTCGTATATCTTTTGTGATGGCGGATAAGGGTTTTCATTGGTATTGAGCTTAACAAGGTTGTCAACTTTTGGTTGTTCACCTGGTACATAAGGTGTCAGTGTGTGTACCAGATCGCTCCAGAATTGGCTCATAATGATTCTCTTGATTTGTTTCTGCTGAAATAAGCCTAGTAAAACCAGGCAATAAAGTGAGTATTTTACTGTAAAAAGCAGATGTCTCGCAGCGAAAAGCTACCCCTGCTTGGCAGATTTTTGTCAAAATACTACACAATAGAAAATGAAGGATGTTCACATGCAAATGAATTCTAATCGAAAGCAAATCGTTGTTGGTGTTTTGAGACAAGGCTCGAAAGTGTTGTTGTCCGTTAGACAGAAGCACCAAGCTTATGCCGACTATTGGGAATTCCCTGGAGGAAAAGTTGAATCTGGGGAAGCGTTTGAAGAAGCACTTAAAAGAGAGTTTCAAGAAGAGGTAGGTGTGGAAACTCATAGTTGGCAACCTTTGATTCAAATTCCTTGGGATTACGAGCATGCATCGGTTGTGCTGAATGTTTTTGTTTCGGAAGAGTTTATTGGTGAACCTCATGGTAAAGAAGGGCAAACAGTTGCATGGGTTGAAACCAGAGAGTTAGATAATTATCGCTTTCCTGAAGCCAATGCCGGTGTAGTGTCTGCATTAAGATTGCCGGATGCGATGATGATTACAGGCGCTTTTGCCGATCAGCATGATGCCTTGGCAAAACTCGATGCTGCGCTATTGGATGGTGTTCGTTTGGTGCAGCTCCGCGCTAAAAAAATGGAAGAAGCCGATTTTATTGAATTTGCAAAGATTGCTATTCATAAAATACACGGTCATGGTGGAACGGTTCTGATTAATGGTAAACCTGAGTGGCTCGATTTATTGCCGGAAGCAGATGGTTTGCAACTGGCGTCAACTGAATTAATGCACTGGTCTGAACGACCTGTTCCTGAAGATAAATTATTGAGTGTTTCAACGCACAATGCTTTGGAGATAGCTAAGGCATTGGAGCTTGGTGCGAACATGATTTTATTGTCCCCTGTTAAACCGACTTCTTCTCATCCTGATATGGAAGCTTTAGGCTGGCAAAGCTTCCAGTCACTTATTCAAAATGTGCCTGTTCCGGTGTACGCATTGGGCGGTATGAAAGCTTCAGACATTACGGAGGCGAAACGTTACGGTGCACAAGGTGTAGCGGCCATTTCAAGTTTTTGGCCATCTACTATTTAGAAGGCTCGCTATCTTCCATTTTTGTTTTAGTTTTAATAGACGAAGGTAAATCCTGCGTCTGAATGGTTGTGACGTTTATGTCATAAACGTTCAATTGAGCAGCCATTAGTTGCCAGTTGTTTTGTGGCACTGTCCAATTCGTATGGTAGTGAATTAAGCTGTTGTCTTTGAGTTGGACGGAGTCATAAATTAAGTCTAATCCAGGATTATCAGAGAGCATAGATTGAAATTCACTCTCATCGATAATCATTAAAGGGTTCAGATGGCTTTCTTCAACAATATGCTTGAAGTCAGCTAATGACAGTCCTTTTTTTGCCAAGTATTTGATAATGGTGTGGGCGAGTAGCCTGCGCGGCACGACAGCCGTGTAACAATAACCATCTTGTAGAGAAGTTACCTGATAAGGCATAAGTTCGTCTCTTTCGGTTGTAGTGTTTTAGTTTCCCTAGGCTATAGGAAAAACATGAGTTTTACAATTGTTTTAGATGAAGGTTTTATGGAATAGCTGTATTAGAAATTGGGTTATCTAAAACTCAAAGTTTTGGAAAATGATGCTGGAGTTGCAGCTCTACAGAAGTTAGATCAGCAGATGTATCAATAATAATATCCGCGTGCTGATACCTATCCTTTCGTGCAGTTTGCTGTTTCATCACATTCGCAATGTCCTCATAACGCCAATGACTTCTCCGTTGCACACGAGCAATTTGTTGAGAAGGCGAACAATCGGATAAGATGACTTTATCAATATAATCTGGCTTGCCTGTTTCAATCAATAACGGAATTTCTACGACAGCGATAGTGTGGCCTTCATCAGCAAGCACTTGGAGTTTTTTTGCGGTCGCTTGGCGTATTAATGGATGAAGAATGGATTCCAGTGTAGTTTTACTTTCTTGGTCAGAAAATATTTTTTGGCGAAGGGCTTCTCGGTCGAGATGACCATCTTTCAGCATAAAGTCAGCACCAAATGTTTTTGCTATAGCTGCAAGAGCAGGTTGGCCAGGCTGAACTTGTTCGCGAGCAATCTGGTCTGCGTCTAATGTTGGAATGTTATGTTTTTCAAACCAGTGTTTGAGCGTGGATTTTCCACTGCCAATGCCACCAGTGATTGCGTAGGTTTTCATGGTTTTGACTAAAATAAATTCTTTAATTTATTCATCTTGATCAAGAGGGCTGGGTTTGTCAAATAAATAACCTTGCAAATGCGTTGCGCCCGCTGCAATAGCGGCGTCTTTCATTTCTTCAGTTTCAATTCCTTCCATGACTAGGTCATAACCTGCGGAGCGAATCATAGCAGCAGTTTTTTCAATAATATTTTTTGTTTTAACATCTGACAATAAACCTCTTGTTAAGGTCATATCGAATTTAACGATATCAACCGGCATCCAAGAAAGGTATTTAATAGAGGAGTATCCACTTCCAAAGTCATCCAGAGCCACTTTAAAGCCTTGAGATCGAATGGTGTTCAGCATTTCTGTCACTTGATCAATATTGGTAATCAGCGTACTTTCAAGAATTTCGATCACCAATTTATGCTCAGGTAAAAATCTTCTGAAAGGACCTAAAAGCGAAGGAAGGTTGCCTTGAAGAAGTGTTTGCACAGAAATGTTGATAGATAACCCAGTTCCTTTTGGAATCTTATTCTGTGTAAGTAATGTAAGCAGCGTGCTTAAAACACATTGGTCAAGTTCAGTTTCTAAATGTCGGTGGTGAACAACCTTGAGAATTTCAACAGGTAAAATGAGGCTGTCACCATCTTTGATACGAACAAGAGCCTCTTTATAAGAGGTGCTTTCATCTTCAATAGACAAAATGGTTTGGCCGTGCATTTGAAGGGCGTTGTTGCATTGTAGACCTTCGACAATGGCATTAATGTGGCTTTTAGAAAGCAAGACAGCTTCTTCAGATTCAATTTCGTGTTCGTAAATACTGATCTTTGTCTGAAGAGATTTTTTAGCGCGGTAAAGTGCTATATCAGCCTGACGATTCATTAGGTAAATTTCATTAGCAATGTCTGGCGTGACGATGCTCACCCCAATACTGAAAACGACTTTTTCATTGATACCAAGTAGTTGTTCAAAATCGAATTTGGAAATAGCTTCATAGCACTTTTCGGCGATTTTGATACTGTCGTCAGGGCTACGATCTTTGATGATTGCTGCAAACTCATCGCCACCGAGTCGATAGAGGTCTGCATCTAAAGGCAATGCTCTTTTAATCGTGGATGCTGAGATTCGGATGATTTCATCACCAACTTCATGACCATAGGTATCGTTAATAGCCTTGAAAAAGTCGCAGTCAAATAAAAGAAAGGCAATGTTACGTGGGTTTTTAGGGTAGTTTTGGGTAAGTGTATGCCAGTTTTCTTCAAAAGCACGACGATTCATGACAAGCGATAATGCATCAACCCTAGCTTGTTCATGAGCAATTTGACGTTGCTCTTCTATTTCAATATTGGCGCTGATGATTTGTTTATGATAGTGGTAAATAGTATCTTTTAAGCGCTCAAACTCTTTAAGGATGTAATGCTTATTAAGCGGTGACATCAGCTTGTTTGGGTTATTTTTTAGCTGCTCAATATAATTGGTGATTTGATGTAGTGGTCTGACAATAAAGTTGGCAAACAACAGGACAAACATAAAAGATATCAGTAGACCTAAGATAACAATTTGTACAAGGAAATGTTGTATTAACCCCCATACATAATCGTTTGTCGGGTTGCTGAGCACTTGATAGGTTAGGTGTTTATAAAGTTGGTCAGGAGTGAATGTCGCTGGTGTATTTGAAGTGTTTAATTTTAATGTGTGACGACCTATATGCGAAAAACGTTCATCTCCGTGCAGCTCAGGAAGAAAACGGACGGCTAAGCCTGCATAGCCGACGATATTGTTTGTATCAGGTTGATAAATGGGCTTAAACTGAACTAAAACCAATTCATCATGTTGAATGTCAAAATATAACGGATGCTTTGGTATGTTGGTGGGTAAGATATTGCTACTTTCGTTACCAGCAGGGCTTGACAGTAATACTTGCCCGCTTTCATTATAAAGTTGTAGTTGAAGGTCGTTTTGTTGCCAAAACCGGGATTGCAGCAAGGTTTTTTGATACCAGTTTTGAAATTCAACTTTATGCTTAGTAGTGAGTTGTTTGTAAGTGTCGTTCCAATAAGTTATTAGATCGAGATTTTTATTGATTCTGTCTATGCTGGAGAGAATTTCACGTTGTAACTCTTTTTTGGCTAATGTTTTTGTTTTAGCTTCTACTTGGGATTGTAAAGACTGGATTTCATTATAGAGTTGGTAATGAAAAAACGAATAGATGCCAAGCATTGTAATAACGAAAACGGCTAAATAAACTTTGGCGGACAGTCGAGGAAGTCTCATGCGGTATGTACGAATCTATGTATTGTAATGTTTAAAAAAATCCCTTTAAGCAGAAGATTCTACCTGAAAAATTGTAGAGAGGGGTACATATCAGGAAATGGTAAAGTGATTCAGTTAAAATAATGGTTTTAGTGAACTAAAAAGAGAAAATTTTATGTGCGGTATTTGTGGCGAAATCTACTGGAATGGACAGCTTTCTTCAGAAAAAGCCTTAACCCCCATGCTAAAGGCATTGGAAAAAAGAGGGCCTGATGATGGTGGAAGCTGGATACAGAATCACGTAGGTCTTGGCCATCGCCGCTTGTCTATTATCGATTTAAGTGATGCCGGTCATCAGCCAATGTTGGATGAAGAGTTGTCACTTGTCTTTAACGGTTGTATCTATAACTATCAAACGCTCAGAGAAACTTTGATTGAGCTAGGGCATGAGTTCCGCTCTCACTCTGACACAGAGGTCATTTTAAAAGCTTATCGTCAATGGGGCATGGAGTGCGTTAAGCATTTTGAGGGCATGTTTGCCTTTGCTATTTGGGATGATGATCATCAGCAGTTGTTGATTGCACGTGACAGATTCGGTATTAAGCCTTTGTACTATGCACCTGTTGAAGGTGGGGTAAAGTTTGCGTCAAACACACAAGCCTTGTTGGCATCTGGCGGTATTGATACAGAAATTGATCCAGTTGGTTTGCATCATCAATTTACCCTGCACGGCGTGATTCCGGCGCCTTACACCATTTTGAAAGGTATTCGAAAGTTAGAGCCTGGTCATTGGATGATCGTTAATCCTGATGGTCAGATATTTAAGAAATCCTACTGGCATTTAATGGCAGAAAGACCTGCAGATTCAGAAAATCTTACCGAAGAAGCTTGGATAGATCGTATTCATGAGTCTTTAAAGCAAGCCGTTCACAAACGTTTAACCGCTGCAGATGTACCTGTTGGCGTGTTGCTTTCCGGTGGTTTAGATTCCAGTTTGATTGTTGCACTCTTGGCTGAAGCTGGAGTAGAGAATATTCGTACTTTTTCTATAGGGTTTGAAGATGTACCGGAAGAAAAAGGCAGTGAGTTTGAATATTCTGATCAAGTCGTTGAACGTTATCAAACACAACATAAAAAATATTTAATTTCTAATCAAGCGGTACTGCCAAGACTAACAGAGGCCGTCGATGCTATGGCGGAACCAATGTTTGGTCAAGATGCAGTCGCTTTTTATCTGCTGTCTGAGCAAGTTTCACAAGATGTCAAAGTTGTGATGTCTGGCCAAGGAGCTGATGAGGTGTTCGGTGGCTATTTTTGGTATCCACAAATGGCCGAAGCCTATGAAAATCTTGGGGCTGATGAACCGCCAGTGAATGCCTTTGCGCCTTTTTATTTTGACCGTTCTCATGAAGAGTGGCTGGAAATGATAGAAGATAAACACCATGTTTATGATGTTACTCGAGAGTGGGTAAATGATCGTTTGACGGAGCCGGGTGCAACGACTTTCCTAGATCAAGTGTTGCGTTTGGACGCATCTAGTCTGATTGTGGATGACCCTGTTAAACGCGTAGATAATATGACAATGGCATGGGGGTTGGAAGCTAGAGTGCCTTTCTTGGATCATGCTTTGGTTGAGTTGGCGATGTCAGCTCCAGAATCTTTGAAGCGTAAAGATTTCAAATATGTATTGAAAAAGATTGCGCGCGGCATTGTTCCGGATAGTGTTATTGACCGTCCCAAAGGTTATTTTCCAATGCCTGCTTTGAAATATGTGCGTGATGATTTCTACCAATGGATGAAGTCTTTGCTTACGAGTGATGCTGCTAAAAAACGCGGTATTTTTAAAACTGACTATATTGAAAAGCTGTTAGCTGATCCTGAAAGTGAAAAAAGTTTTACCGCCATTAAAGGCAGTAAATTATGGCATGCAGCATTGTTAGAGCTTTGGTTGCAACGAAATGTTGACCCTTGGGTGAAGTGATTCACATCAGGGATTTTCTCTTGGCGCAAAAAGTTTGCTATAATAACTGACTAAATGAGTCGGGAATTAGACTAGAAGCAAGGTTCAAAACCAGTGTTTTAGTTTTAAACATTATTCAGGAGATAAAATGGACAATCAGCAACAAGAAACCCTTGATCGAATTCATCAACAAGTAACGAGCAATCCGGTCGTTATCTATATGAAAGGTACGCCACAGATGCCATCTTGCGGATTTTCAAGTCGTACTGCACAAGCATTGGTGGAAACGGGTGAAAAGTTTGCTTTTGTAAATGTGTTGGCAGACCCATATATTTTTGAGCATTTGCCTAAGTATCAAGATTGGCCGACTTTTCCTCAAGTATATATCGATGGAGAGCTTCAGGGGGGCTGTGATATTACGCTTGAGCTAGCAGAGTCAGGTGACTTGAAAAAGTTGATGCAAGCAGCTAATGAAAAACACACCAATTCAGACGCATCTTAAGTTTGTCTGAAGCTATAAAAAAGCACCGAATTCGGTGCTTTTTTTATGTCTAAAATCTGCCAGGCCGAGGTACCCCAGCGTTAATTGGCTGTTTCTTGCTGTGCTTTGGCTAGGGGCCATTGATTGACGATTTTGCAAAATAATTCTGCAGTTTTTTCCGTATCATATTCTGCTGAATGTGCTTTGCTGTCTTCCCAGTCTATGCCTGCTTCAGTCACTGACTTTGCGAGCACTGTTTGACCATACACTAGCCCTGCAAGTGAAACAGTATCAAAAGTACTGAACTCGTGGAAGGGGGATTTAACTTTACATCTATCGGATGCAGCCTTCACAAAACTTAGGTCAAAGAATGCATTATGTCCAACAAGTATCGCTCGACTACAGTCCTGTTCTTTAAGTAATTGTCGAATCGGGCTGAAGCATTTTTCTAGAGCGTCTTTTTCTGAAACGGCCATTCGAAATGGATGGGTAGGGTCTTCTACGCCAATAAACTTCAATGCACCTTGGTCAAGCTTGGAACCTTTAAACGGAAGTACATTTGCCTGAATCGTTTGATCCTTTTCAAGCACACCTTCCGCATTCATTTTTAAGGTGACGACGGCAATTTCGATTAATGCATTGGTTTGTGGATCGAAGCCAGCAGTTTCAACATCTACTACCACGGGCAAGAAGCCGCGGAATCTGTCTTTAATAAGTGTTACAGGTTTCATATTTTTGATATTTAGAGTGTCTTTATTAATACTTTGGATTGTCTTTGAAAGTTATAAAGTGATTGGCGTTTTTCAGGTAGTATTTCAAGACTTGAGCGCTCAAACCCTTGCTCTTGAAACCAATGGTCAGTGTGGGTAGTTAAGAGAAATAGTTGCTGAATGGTTTGTTGTTTTGCCATGACTTCAATGTGATTTAATATTTCTTGGCCTAGATCATCGCCTTGATAACTTGGGTCAACAGCCAAGCAAGCTAGTTCTCCCTGGTGATTTTCCATTGGGTAAAGAGCTGCACAGCCAATAATTTGTTGGTCGACTTCCGCAATGATAAAGTTATCAATTTCCAGTTCAAGCACTTCTCTTGATCGCTTGACCAGTATGCCTTCTTCTTCCATTGGTTCAATCAACTTTAGTATGCCCGCAACATCGTCAACTGTTGCAGGGCGTAACTGGTGGTAACGATCTGCATAAATCAAGGTACCCATTCCATCTCTACTGAAGAGTTCAAAAAGCATGGCACTAGGCTCTTGTTGAGAGATGATGTGTATGCGTTTTACAGAGCTGGCAGCATCTAATGAAAGCTTGAGAAGGGTATGGAGTTCCTGTTGATTATCATCTTTTTGAATTAGGTCAAGATGATGTTGGGCATCCAATAAACTCATTGCTTTAGGCAATGCTTTGAAACTGTCTATGTCCGAATAGATGATAAGCTTATCTGCATGAATAGCTTGAGACACTGCAAAGGCTTGATCTAAAGTGTTAAGATTGAAGACTTCGCCTGTTAAGGAGTATGCAAGAGGTGTCAGTAAACAAACTTGGTTACTTTGTAGGCTTGCATGAATGGCTTCGCTATTTATTTTTCTGAGCGAGCCAGTATGTTGAAAGTCGACACCATTGATCACGCCTTTTGGTTTGGCGATAACCCAATTCCCTGATACTAGAGATAAAGGGGAATGTTGCTCAGCACATGCCTGACTAAAAGCAGCTTCAAGTTGAGAACGTACCCATCCGATTGTTTTTTGAATGGTTACTATATGTTCCGGCAAGGTAATTCTGCAATGCTGTGAGGTTTCCCATGAGAATTTTTGTTCAATTAAAGCATCGTTAATTTGTACGCTTGCACCAAGTGTGAGTACTACTTTGATGCCTAGGTTATTCAGTAAAACGATGTCTTTTGCAAATTGTAGCAATGTTCCGGGATGTTGAAGCATTTCCCCAGGCAGATAAATAACCAGCGTTTTGCCTCTGTGAGCGGCAATGTAAGGCGAAGATTGGCGTAGGTTATTAATAAAATCTAATTCAGATTGCTGCATAGTTGTGAGAGAATACTTAGTTATTTGAATTAGTATAACAGGCTGCCGTAAAAAACAAAGAAAATGCGTTTAAAAAGCATTTTGAACGGCAAAGATTTTAACGCACTTAAGCCTGCATCACAGGAGATAATTAACTATGCCAGCATATCGTTCGAAAACGAGTACCCATGGAAGAAATATGGCTGGAGCACGCGCACTATGGCGTGCGACAGGTATGCAAACGGAAGACTTTGGTAAACCGATTATTGCAATCGCAAACTCTTTTACTCAGTTTGTGCCAGGGCATGTGCATTTGAAAGATATGGGTCAGTTGGTTGCACGCGTTATTGAAGGTGCAGGCGGTGTTGCCAAAGAATTTAATACCATTGCTGTAGACGATGGTATTGCAATGGGTCATGACGGTATGTTGTATTCATTGCCATCCAGAGATTTGATTGCTGACTCTGTCGAATATATGTGTAATGCACATTGCGCAGACGCTTTAGTCTGTATTTCAAACTGCGACAAAATCACACCAGGCATGATGATGGCTGCTATGCGTCTCAATATTCCAACCATTTTTGTCACTGGTGGGCCAATGGAGTCTGGAAAAACTGTATTGGGAGGAGAGGGGATCAAGCTCGATTTGGTTGATGCCATGGTAATGGCTGCCGATAGCCATTGTTCTGATTCAGATGTTGATGAAGTCGAACGTTCTGCCTGCCCAACCTGTGGTTCATGTTCTGGTATGTTTACCGCAAACTCTATGAACTGTTTGGCGGAAGCATTAGGTATTGCTTTGCCAGGTAATGGTACTACTTTGGCAACACATGCAGATAGAAAGCATTTGTTCGAAGAAGCTGGGCGTAGAATTGTTGAGCTTGCGAAACAATATTATGAGCAAGATGACGCGAGTGTTTTGCCAAGATCTATTGCTACTCGAGAAGCATTTGAAAATGCAATGGCATTAGATGTCGCAATGGGTGGATCAACGAATACTGTTTTACATTTACTTGCCATTGCTCGTGAAGCTGAAGTGGATTTCACTATGGCAGATATGGATCATATTTCACGTAAAGTCCCTTGTTTGGTGAAGGTAGCACCTAATTCAAAAGTCTTCCATATGGAAGATGTTCATCGCGCTGGCGGTATTATGCGTATTTTAGGTGAGCTCGAACGTGGTGGGCTTATCAATACCGATGTGAATACTGTTCACGCTTCTAGCATGGGGGCGGCTTTAGAATTGTGGGATATTACCCGTACCGAAGACGAAGCAGTTAAAACCTTTTATCGTGCGGCACCGGGTAATGTCAGAACAACTCAAGCTTTTAGTCAGGATAAACGTTGGAAAACCGTTGATGATGACGAGGAAAAAGGTTGTGTTAGAAGCCTGGAGCATGCCTATACTCAAGAAGGTGGGTTAGCTGTGCTTTACGGCAATATTGCATTGGATGGCTGTATTGTAAAAACAGCTGGCGTGGATGAGGAAATCTTTAAGTTTTCAGGCCCAGCTAAAATTTTCGAGAGTCAAGAAGATGCTGTAGCAGGCATCTTGGATGATACAGTAAAAGCTGGAGATGTTGTTGTTATCCGTTACGAAGGTCCAAGAGGTGGGCCAGGTATGCAAGAAATGCTCTACCCAACCAGTTATCTAAAGTCTAAAGGGTTGGGTAAAAGTTGTGCCCTACTAACAGATGGACGTTTTTCTGGCGGAACTTCTGGTTTGTCCATTGGACACTGTTCTCCGGAAGCTGCTGAAGGTGGAAATATAGGTTTGATTGAAGAAGGTGATTTGATTGAAATTGATATTCCTAACCGCAGTATTCAAGTTAAGTTAACTGATGAAGAGCTTGCTGAAAGACGTCAAGCAATGGTTTCAAAGGGGAAGCTTGCATGGAAGCCTGTTAAGGAGCGTCCAAGAAAAGTAAGCCCTGCCTTAAGAGCTTATGCTGCCATGACGACAAGTGCTGCATTTGGTGCGGTAAGAAACGTTGAACAAATTGAAAAATAAGTTGATAAAGAGAAGCCAAAGAGGGTTTAACTTGTCAGATTTTTGCTTTTTAACCAATTATTATTTGGGAGTAAAGAATGTTTGCAGATAGATTAACGGTTGAACAAAGACAGGCAGTTTTTGACTTAGCTGTTATGTTGGCTAATGCCGACATGGATGTCTCAGAAGAAGAATTAGGTTACTTGAGAACTTTCAGTGAAGCTTTTGATATTGAGTTTGATTTGGATAAGTCAGACGTAAATTTAGAAGATGCCTTACGTACGTTCGATACAAAGAAATCTAAAATTATATTGCTTCAAGAGCTAATTAAACTTTCCTACAAAGATGGGCATTTTGGAGAAGAAGAGCAAGACAAGGTGTTTATGATTGCTCAAAAAATTGGTATGAATGACTCTGACTTGTTTCTAAAGATTGAAAAGTGGGTTAGACAAGGTGCTGACTGGCTGTTTGAAGGAGAGCAAATGCTAGAGGATGGGTATTAATTTAATCTCTAGTATTCAACTACTTGATTTAAAAGGTCTCATATGAGACCTTTTTTTGGCTTAAATTTTTATAATATTTAGGCAATAAAAAACCCAGCAGAGCTGGGTTTTTTATTTGTTATCACGTAGTAATTTTACTCGCGGTAACTTGGACCATTAATTTCTAGTCCATTATCCATATAAGCTTCAAAGAACTCTAGATTTCTGTAAGTTTCACTTTGAGCCTTAAATGGTTTTAAACGCATGTTTTTATTACAACCACCATAACGACGGTGTAATGTTCCAAGGTTTTGCCATTTAGCACGGAAAACAGGGAATCCAGTTGTATGTCCTAGGTTAGGAGACAAAAGGTTAGCACGAGCTTTGCGGCCGGCGTTGTATGTGTGACACTTCGCACAAGACAAGTTTAGCTGACCATGTGGCGTAATAAAGAACTTTTCACCACTTAAGAAAGCTTTTTTAGCACCTTCTGAGTTAATTTCAACATGGATCTTTTGACCTGCTGCTTGGTTTGCATAGAAAGCAGAAAGTTGAGCGATTTTGCCTTTCTTCCACTTGAATGCTTTTAATCCAGCATCTGTACGACATTTGTTGATCTGTCCTTCAAGTGTCTGTACTTGTTGTGTTTTCTCATCAAAGCGAGGAAACATAACGCGTACTTTTGTCACATCAGAACCGAAACATTTGTCATAAACGGCTTTATCTTTGTTGTATAACGCTTCACCTGCATCAAGAGCATCAAGGTATGGAGGAAACTCCATAGCAGCTTTAAATTGCTCCATCTTGTCAGCAGAATAGTTATATGCACCGTTTTTATATGCTGCAAAAGGTATATTCGGGTTTTTTGCTTTGTAATAGTTAAGTAAGTCTTGACGACTTTGTTCTGGATCAATGCTGGCAGCCATAGAAACTGTGGCTGTAGCTGTTGCACCTAATGCTAAGGCGACTAGCAGTGTTTTCTTCATCCCATTCCTCCGTCCGAGAACTCTTTATTTATAAAGTATTATTATAGAGAATTTTGGTGCTTATCTTATGATAAGCACCAGATATCAGATTATCTCAAAGTGATTGAATCTGTACCTTTGTCACCGATGTTAGAAGCAACGTTTAGAGTTACTTTATCACCTTTGTTTGCTTTAACTTTAACACCAACATATGGGTTAGCAGAAACAGCACCGCCCCATTGAGCATCAATAGCTTTTGTACCGTTAACTAAAACTTCAACAACGTTGATGTAGTTAGCTGGATATGGCTTACCAGTTTTTTTGTTCATACGAGCGCCAGATTCCATTGGGTGCTTGATAAGAGCCTTAACTTCTGCAAGACCACCTTTTGCTTTTCCGCGCATTCTGATTTTAATTGACATATTATTTCCTTTAAATTTGCAGTTAGACTAAATAAAGTTTACTTAGAAGGATGGATTAACCACCACATCCACCGATAGTAACTTTAACTTCTTGTTCTGCTTTATATAGTTTGCCACCAGCTTTAACGATTGCTACAACGTTTTGAGTTTCACCCATTTTGATACGCGTAGAAACATAACCTTCTGCTGCACTTGCAAATGTGTATTCACAAACTAAAGGCGTAGGGTTTTTTGCTGCAATAATAGAAATAGATTCAACACCTTTCATTTTTGAAGCGTCAATTGTAATAGGTGTTACTGCACCGTTTTCAGCGATAGCAGGTGCTTTAAGACTGATGTCACCAGAAGTAGTAGCTGTAGCAGTACCGTACATGCCGTTAAGAGCTTCGTCTACTTTTTTAGCTGCGAAAGCTTTTTTGTTCCAGTCAGCTAAAACAGTTGAAGGTGTCAAAAGACCAGCGTTAACTGCAACTGCAGCAGCACCAGTAGCTAGAGTACCTTTAAGGAAAGATCTACGTTTCATAAGGTTTTAAACTCCCGTTTAAGGTTTAGTTAATAATTACAGTGTATAGATGAAATCAACGATTTCATGTATTTGTTTATCTGTAAGGATTCCGTTTTGTCCGAACGGAGGCATCATGCTGTTTGGAATCTGTGTATTGGCTTTACCCCAAACCTTGTCAAAAAGTTTTTGTTTATCTGGAAAACGCAACTTCATGGCAATTAATGCAGGGCCAATATTCCCAGCTAGTTTCCCGCCTTGAATAGCATGGCATGCAAGACAGTTACCTTTTGATCTACTGAAAGCTAGCTTTTTACCGGCTTCGACACTTGTCATTGCTTTATCACCAGCTTGCGCTGATAACGGAGCAACAGCAAATGCAGTAGTGATTGCGGCAGCAGTCAGTAAGTGCTTCATCTTAGTTTTCAACATTCTTATCCTCCTGAAAAAAGTCAGATGACTTTTCTTATCATTCTTCCTATTTATTTGAATAGGTTTGTGAGCAGTTTCTGCTCTTAGAGGCATAGGTTACTGATATATGACAGATACGCAAGTGTTTTATCGAAAATCTCGATAGCAATATTTAATAGAGCTAAAAAAAAATTTATGCCTAGTTATTATTTTAATTTTTGATTGGCTATTTTTTGCTCATAGGCAATTTGTTGTTCAAGTTGGATTAGTTTGTTGAAAAATAAGCTGTTTTGATTTTTTTCAAGGTGTTTTGCTTGTTTTAGCAAATAAAGTGCTTTGGCTGTATTGCCGATGTTGTAGTTAGCCAATGCATTGTAGTAGTAAGAGTATTTGGGCTGTTGTTTTTGTGAGTAGAGCTTTGACAACTCAGAATACATTAGTTGTTGGTAGTGAAATTTAGGGGTCGCTTTTTTTAGTAAAGCAATTGCTTTATCAACTTTACTGTTTTGCACTAATGCAAGTGCATGTAAATAAGGGATGCTAAAGTCTGATGGGTAGATAGCTGCTAAGTAGGTGAAGTCTTTATCGCTTTTATCTGGGTTTAGGTAGGCTTCAACTTGAGCAGATAATAAACGATAGAGTTTGTTGTTTGGGTATTGGCGCGTTGCCTCTTTGAGGCACTGAGGGTCGAACGAAGTTTTGTTCGCGGATGCTTTTTGTAAGGACTCTAGGTTTTTTAGATAGCATTTTTCATTTTTATCGAGTTGCTTGTCTCCATAAAAGTCTTTGATTCCTAAAAGTACCTGCATACGAAGTTGAATTAGTTTTAATGACTTTTTATGGTAGGTTCTTGGCGCAATTTTAGACAGTTGATAAGCGCGCTCTTTCGCTTTTGCTAAGCGTTCCTCAGTGACAGGGTGGGTGAGTAAGATTTCTGGTGGTTTGTACTCATTAAGTTGGGATTCTTTTTCCAGTCGTCCGAAAAAGTCAGACATTGCATAAGGGTTATATCCTGCTTTTTCTAAATACTTGATACCGAAATAATCGGCTTCATTTTCGTGTATGCGCGAGTTTTTTAATTGTTGTTGGATATTTAGTCCCATGCCCCCCATGTAGGTTGCAATGCCTGCACTAAGATCTTGTGAGCCAACTAAAATTGCTGCAATAAGGGATGCAATGCTTGTGATACTAACGTTATCTTGGTATTCAAAGGTTCTCGATAAATGGCGTTGCGTAACATGAGCGATCTCATGAGCCATAACGGAAGCCAGTTCATCCTCAGTTTTGGCGGCAAGAATTAAGCCTGTGTGAATACCTATGACACCGTTTGGTCCTGCAAAGGCATTAATTTCAGAGTCGTTAATAATATAAAAACTAAATTGTCTGGCTTGCCCTGTCTGGCTAGTGATTTTGTTTCCTATGTGTCGAACATAACTTAATGTTGTTGCATCATAGAAAAGATCATACTGCTCATGTAAGGCGACAGAGAAGGCTCGGCCTAAAGATGTTTCTGTTTGTGAATCATAATCTTTGAGGTCAGGGGCACCTAAATCCGGCAAATTGCTGCCGAAGACGAGAGCAGGTATGCTCAGGATTAGAGTGAAATAGGTGAAGAGTATGGTCTTTTTCATAAAATTCGGTTAGTCTTTAACTAGACAATATTATAAGACGAAGCATGAACAAACATTCATTAAAGAATGATGGATTTGAATGTTTTGATATAAATTTGTCATTTAAGCTTTATCAAACCTTAATTTTATTCGGTGTTACAGTTTTGCATAGTAACTATAAATTAGATGTATCTGGACTGGCATGCCCCATGCCAATCGTTAAGTTAAAGAAATTTTTGGCTGAGCATGTCAACGAGAGTCTTATAGTTGCGTTAAAGGCAACTGATAAGGGAACATTAAAAGATATTCCTGCATTTTGCCGCCTACAGCAAATTGATTGTTTGTATGAAGGGGAAGATCAGGGTATTTTTCAGTTTAAGTTAACAAGAATCTATAAATGAATCAGGAATCATCGCAAGAGTTGGTGAGTATTATTCATACTAAAGGCACTTTGGACTGGGCGTATTCTACGTTAATTCTCGCAAGTACTGCTGCTGCTATGGGAAAACGTGTCGAAGTTTTCTGTTCGTTCTACGGAATGAAGTGTCTATATAAAGACATGTCTGAATTAAAAATCTCACCTTTAGCCAATCCGGCAATGATACTTAAGTCTCCAGTAGGGCCTAAATGGTTCCGCAAACTGGATTGGAATAAAGTCTTGCCGCAAATAGTTTGGGTGTTTCCAGGTATGCTTTATTTGGTTACCTATGCATTTAAAATGAAGATGAAACGACAAAACCAACTGCCAATCGAAGAGTTAAGAGATTTGTGTTTGGAGTTGGGCGTTAAATTTACGGCATGCTCAATGGCTTTTGAAGTATTGGGGATTGATGAAAAGGACCTCATAGCTGAGGTTGAAATTGCAGGTGCAGCGACGTACTTTGCTGAAAGCCCATCTTCTCAGAGTCTTTTTATATAACTAGACTGAGATATTGGGGTAT
Organism: Hydrogenovibrio kuenenii DSM 12350; assembly: GCF_000526715.1. Lineage (NCBI taxonomy): Bacteria > Pseudomonadati > Pseudomonadota > Gammaproteobacteria > Thiotrichales > Piscirickettsiaceae > Hydrogenovibrio > Hydrogenovibrio kuenenii. Next base: position 729,600 of record NZ_JAGP01000001.1, read on the forward strand.
TAAAACAAGTAAAAAGAGATAGGTTTAATGTTATATAAAAAAATTACCAAAGCTATTTTACCTGTGGCAGGATTGGGTACACGTTTCTTACCTGCAACAAAGGCGATACCAAAAGAAATGTTGACGGTAGTTGATAAGCCTTTGATTCAGTATATCGTTCATGAAGCTGCTGAAGCGGGTATTACGGATATTGTTTTAGTAACACACTCCAGTAAAAATGCCATAGAAAACCATTTTGACAAACACTATGAGCTGGAAGCAGAATTGCAGTTACGTGGCAAAGAAGAGCGTCTTATACCTATAAAAGAAATTACCCCTGAAGGTGTGCGTATTGTAAGTGTTCGTCAGCCAGAAGCGTTAGGCTTAGGGCATGCCATACTTTGTGCGGAACCTGTTATTGCCAGTGATGAACCTTTTGCAGTTTTATTGCCTGATGTTCTGATGCACCATTCAAAGAAAGGCTGTTTGGCGCAAATGGTTGATTTTTATGAGAAGGTACATACAAGTGTTATTGCGCTTGAAGCAGTGCCTGAAGATCAGGTTGAGAAGTATGGTATCGCGGAGATTAATGGCGCGGATATGAGAATAGCCAGCCTGGTAGAAAAGCCTAAGAAAAAGGATGCGCCTTCTAATCTGTCGGTAGTGGGGCGATATATTTTTACTCCTCGTTTAATGCAACTTCTTAAAACAACAAAACCTGGAGCTGGTGGTGAAATTCAGCTGACGGATGCAATGGATCGCTTGCTAGATGAAGAAGTTATGTTTGGCTTTGAGTTTAAAAATGGTAAAAGCTATGACTGCGGCGATAAACAAGGTTTCTTGCAAGCCAATATTGAATATGCTTTAAGAGACCCAAAGCTTGGAGCCGACTTCAAAGCCTATTTGAAATCCTTGGATATCGAAAAAATTTAAAGACAGACAAATACTAGAATAAAAAGAGAAGGGGGCTTATGACATTAGATGCTTCACCTGCCTGGCAGGCATTGCAAGTTCATTGTGATTCAGGGCTTGGAACGATGGCTATGTCTCGGTTGTTTAAAGATGATGGTAACCGGACTGATAAGTTTTCCCATGAATTTGATGATATTTATATCGATTATTCCAAGAATCGAATTACTGAAGAGACATTATCTTTGCTTTTTGATTTGGCTGAGCAACAAGATTTATCTGGCTGGATACATAAATTGTTGTCTGGAGAAAAAGTCAATGATACAGAAGGTCGTCCGGCACTCCATACCGCATTAAGAGCGAATCATCAGTTTGTGACTGGATATGCAGAAGAAGTACAGGACAAAGTAGATGAGCAGCTTGCTAATATGGCGGTTATTGTTGAAAAGATTCGTACTGGGCACTGGCGTGGGTTTAGCGGTAAAGCGATTACTGATGTGGTGAATATTGGTGTAGGTGGGTCCGATTTAGGGCCTTTGATGATTACGAATAGTTTACAAACGATCAAATCGCCAGTGAATTTGCATTTTATATCTTCTATCGATGGTTCACAGACCTCAAATCTATTGGGTAAGCTCAAACAAGAAACGACCTTGTTTATTTTAGCCTCTAAGTCCTTCACAACAATAGATACGTTGTCTAATGCTGAAACGGCCATAGATTGGCTGGAAGAAGTTATTGTAGATAAGCAAGAAATCTATTCTCAACACTTTATTGGTGTATCTACTAAGCCTGATATGATGACTGAATGGGGTATTCCGCCAGAAAATCAGCTGATTTTTTGGGATTGGGTTGGTGGTCGCTATTCCTTGTGGTCAGCTATTGGGCTGCCCATTGCATTGCAAATTGGCATGGAAAAGTTTAGAGAACTGCTTGATGGCGCTCGAATTATGGATGAGCATTTTGGTACAGAACCTTATGAGCGAAACCTCCCTGTAATTTTGGGGTTGATAGATGTGTGGAATATCAACTTTCTTAATATTCAGAAAAAAGCGATTTTGCCTTATGACGCACGTCTGAAATATTTACCGTCTTATTTAGAGCAATTAGTGATGGAAAGTAATGGTAAGTCCGTTAATCGTGATGGACAGCAGGTGGGCTATAAAACTTGCCCAGTGTTATGGGGAGAAGTTGGGCCAAATGCACAGCATGCTTTTTATCAATTGCTGCATCAAGGCACGCAAAAAGTGATGTGTGACTTTGTTGCGCTTAAAATCCGAGATGATTTTGATCCGAGTTCCCATAGTGATAAAAATGAAAGTTTGAAGGCTCAGCATGGGTTGGCTTTAGCAAATTGTTTTGCTCAATCACGAGTTTTGATGTTAGGGGATGATGCCATTCCTGATAGTTTAAAGTCTAGCTTTGATTCACCTTTTAAACACTATCCAGGCAACCAACCATCGAATACGATTTTGATGAAGGAAATATCACCAAAAACATTGGGAATGTTGATTGCTCTTTATGAGCATAAAACCTTTGTGGAAGGCGTTATTTGGGAGATTAATTCGTTTGATCAGTGGGGGGTCGAACTAGGGAAGCTTATCGCAAAAGAAACCCGTGCTGCACTCCAGGATACAAAGTTAGCAGAGCAATTTGATTCATCCACAAAAGGATTGATTGAGAAGGTGATGTCATGAAGATTTCGGTATTTGGTTGTGAGTTAACTGGTTTGGTGACATCAGCAGCTTTAGCGCAGACAGGAAATGAAGTAATGGCTTTACCCATTGGTGTTGTTAAAGTCGAAGATTTAAAGAAAGGTATTTTGCCAAGGGAAGAGCCTGGTTTAGAGACTTTGGTAAAGTCTCAGTACGACGAAGAGCGCTTGTTTTTTGAAGCGGATTGGTCACAAGGTGTTGCTTATGCAGAGGTGCTTTTTTTGAGCATGCCGTCTTGGAATATTGACCGTGCAGAAGATATTGTCAATTTGGTTGCAGATACTGCTGAGAAAGATTTGATTGTTGTTAACCAAAGTACCTTTCCGATTGGCACGGCGGATCGATTTAAGCAAACGATTAAAGATGGTTTTACGCGCCGAGGTGTGCAAGCAAAAGTTGCCGTTATCGCCATGCCTGAGTTTATGAGCGAAGGGTCGGCTATTAAAGATTTTACGCACCCTGACCGTGTAGTGTTAGGTGGGGACTGTGAGGAAGCAATTGCAACCATAAGAGATGTTATGAGGCCTTTTAACTATGCGGTCGATCAGGTTAAGGTCATGTCAACTCGAGCGGCGGAATATACCAAGTATGCGGTAAATGCGCTTTTGGCAACGCGTATGAGTTTGGTAAATGAATTAGCCAATAATGCTGAACACTTTGATATTGATATGGAGCAGGTGCGACAAGGTTTGGGGTCAGATGGACGTGTGGGGTTCAGCTACCTTTACCCTGGGTGTGGTTTTGGTGGTCCCAGTTTTGCCGAAGATGTGAAAACCTTGGTTAGTACTCTTGAGTCGAAAGGCTATGATGCCGACCTTTTAAAGACTGTTTTGACTAATAATGATTCTCAAAAAGAGGTTTTGTTTAGGAAGGCGTGGCGTTATTTCCATAATAATTTAAAAGGCAAAACTATCGCTGTATGGGGGCTTTCTTTTAAGCCGAATACGGCTACGGTTGATAATGCACCAAGCTTAAAAACTATCGAGGCACTTGTCGCGCAGGGTGCAAATGTCGTTGCCTATGACCCAAAGGCTAAGAGTGCATTTCAGCGTTACTGGGGAGAAAGTCGACCTGGGGTTTCCTATGTTGATGATATGTATCAAGCCTTGGATGGGGCAGATGCATTAATGGTGTTGACGGAGTGGAAACATTTTTGGAATCCAGATTATGCTCGAATGAAAGAAATGATGGCTTTACCAGTTATTTTTGATGGGCGAAATATTTATGATTTAAATATAATGAAATCAAAAGGCTTTGAGTATTTTGGTGTCGGTCGCGGTAGTTTTATTTAGCTAAATTATCCTTCAATGGATAAATATCCACTATTTCTCTTTCATTTAATAAAGAAAATAGTGGGTGCTTATCTTGTTCAATTACGGCTTTCTTTATAGAATGTCCTCCTACTACAAAATAAAAAGAATCCTATATGAAACCTTCGTTCGAAAAAGGCATCTATCTACTACCCAATCTCATGACGACCACAGCACTTTTTGCTGGATTTTACGCTGTAATTGCAGGGATGAATGGTTATTTTGAGCAAGGAGCTATCGCCATTTTTGTAGCCATGATTTTTGATGGTTTAGATGGTCGGGTCGCACGTATGACCAACTCCTGTAGTGCTTTTGGTGCTGAGTACGATAGTCTTGCAGATATGATTTCCTTTGGCTTGGCGCCTGCGTTATTGCTTTATCAATGGGCGCTTCATGACTTTGGTAAGCTCGGTTGGTTAATTGCTTTTGTCTATACGGTCGGTGCAGCTTTAAGGTTGGCAAGATTCAATACGCAGGTCGGTATTGCTGATAAACGCTATTTCCAAGGTTTGCCAAGTCCGGCTGCCGCTGCTTTACTGGCAGGTTTTGTTTGGATGGTGGAAACAAATCATATTCAAACGGGATTGGAATCATTCTTTGCCTTATTTTTGACCTTAGCGGTCGGTTTGATGATGGTTAGTAATGTACGTTTTAATTCTTTTAAAGAGTTAAATCTCAAGGGAAAAGTACCCTTTGTTACGTTGTTGGTAATTGTTTTGGTCTTTGTGGTCATTACCTTAAAGCCAGCTGTCATTTTGTTTGGTGTGTTTTTTCTATACGCTCTTTCAGGTCCAGTTTTGACCTTAAGGCTGTTGCAGCAAAAACGCTCTGAAAGACGAAGCAAAAAACGTAAATTGGTAGGAAAAAACGAAACGGAAAATCCTTCATCTGAGGTAGATGCTTCCTAACCCAATTTTGATAAATTCAATCAGTTTAAATAGAAGAGAAAAGCATGAAGCAACAGCTTGTTATTTTTGATACGACTTTGCGTGACGGGGAACAAAGCCCTGGCGCCTCAATGACAAAAGGTGAAAAAATTCGTATTGCCCGTCAACTTGAAAAGCTTAAGGTTGATGTGATTGAAGCAGGTTTTCCTGCAGCAAGCCAGGGAGATTTTGAGTCGGTTCAAGCCGTAGCTTCCGTTGTGAAAGATAGTACCGTTTGTGGGTTGGCACGTGCAGTTGAAAATGATATTGCTCGCGCGGGAGAAGCTATTAAACTTGCAAATTCAGGGCGTATCCACACTTTTATTGCCACCTCGCCGATTCATATGGAAATGAAATTGCGTATGTCGCCAGATGAAGTGGTTGAACGTGCGGTTTGGGCGGTAAAAAGAGCAAGAGATTTTACTGATAACGTAGAGTTTTCACCTGAAGATGCTGGGCGTTCGGATCTGGATTTTTTATGCCGAGTCATTGAAGCCGCAATTGATGCAGGTGCAACAACAATTAATATTCCCGATACTGTCGGCTATAACATTCCCGAGCAGTTTGGCGAATTGATTCATAACCTTCTGACTAAAATCCCTAATTCGGATAAAGCTATTTTCTCAGCCCATTGTCACAATGATTTAGGATTGGCTGTAGCAAACTCGTTGGCAGCAGTAAAAGCTGGCGCTAGACAGGTGGAATGTACCATTAATGGTTTAGGTGAACGAGCGGGAAATACAGCGCTTGAAGAAGTTGTGATGGCGGTGCATACGCGTCAGGATACTTTTGCTGTGAATACCCGTATTAACACCAAAGAAATTCTGGCGACATCTCGTTTGGTTTCTGGGATTACTGGTTTTGCGGTTCAACCGAATAAAGCGATTGTGGGAGCAAATGCGTTTGCACATGAATCTGGAATTCATCAGGATGGTGTGCTGAAACACCGTGAAACCTATGAAATTATGCGTGCGGAAGATGTGGGCTGGAGTACCAATAAAATGGTATTGGGTAAACACTCTGGTCGCAGTGCGTTCCGTAGTCGTTTGGAAGAGCTTGGTATAGAGTTTGATACTGAGCAGGAATTGAATGAAGCGTTTGGTCGCTTTAAAGAGTTAGCTGATCTTAAACACGAAATTTATGATGAAGATTTGCAGGCATTGGTGACGGACAATAGTACGCAACGTTTGGAAAATGAAAGTTATCGTTTGGTTGCTTTGAATGCAGGGACAATGACTGGAGACGCGCCTCATGCAGAAGTTACCTTGTGGATTGACGGTGTAGAAAAGACTGCACAAGCAAGTGGTGGCGGTGTTGTTGATGCGACCTTTAAAGCGATTGAGAAAATGGTGGATTCTGGTGCTAGCTTAGAACTTTATTCTGTCAGTAATGTGACGAACGGAACAGACTCTCTAGGCGAGACAACAGTGAGAATGGAAAAATCCGGTCGTATTGTGAACGGTCAAGGTTCTGACACAGATATTGTGACGGCTTCTGCCAAAGCTTATATTAATGCTTTGAATAAGCTTGAATCTAACCCGCAAAAATCCCACCCTCAAGCATCTCTATAAAGTGTTTTTTATGTTTTCTTGTATGGGAAGCAGTCAACTGATCCGACTTAAGCTGATAAATGACCTTAAAGTCGGACACATAGTGTATCGAGTAAGTTATGTCTAAAGTAGCAATTGACTCATCTTTACTTGAAGAATTAGGTGTTAAAGATTGGCGCATGCACACGCAATTCAACCATTCCAATTTAGCTGAAAATACTTCAGATACCGTTCAAAATGATAGTGAAACAGAAGTAGTGGATTCGGATTCTGTATTGCATGTTGCTTCTGAAGCCGCGGATTATCATGCTGATAAGTCACAAGTTGAAGAAAGTCAGGTAGGAGTATCTGATGACCTGTTAACATCTTTAGCGACTGAAAAAGTGGCTTTGGTGTTCGTTGGTGAGGGGTTGGAGCAGGTTTGGCAGAATGATGAAACGCCTACTTGGGGTTTGATGTTGAATATTTTGGATGCATTGAATATTCATCAAGAAGAGGTGGTTTACTTTGATACAGCATTGTTGCATACCGAAGATGCGATTATGATGACTATTGAAGAAATTATTGAGACTGGGGTTGAGCAGGTGTTTAGCTTCGATGAAGAGAGTATGCTAAATGAAGCGCTTGCTGAAGGGCTTCATGTTGAAGTTTTACCAAGCTTAGACGAAATGTTGGCGCAAGGTTTTGCAAAGAAACAAGTTTATTATCGGTTAGCGAATTATGGTCACTGAATTGAGTTATTTTCGTCCTATGGATGAGTATGATCTTAAGTGGGTGTTGAGTACGGAAAAGGCATCTTATGATTTTCCTTGGTCTCAACAAGGTTTTACCAAAGTTATGGATGATGGATTGGCATATATTTTATGTGATATGGATGACCAAGCCTTGGGTTACGCCTGTTTTCTTGCTGTTTTGGATGAGATTCATCTCTTAAATTTATGCATATCACCGAATTTTCGTCGACAAGGTATTGCGCTACAAGCACTAGATAAGTTTAAAGACTATTTTGTCGATTCGGATTATGAAAAGATGTTGTTGGAAGTTAGGCAGTCTAATCCCGCTAAAACGATGTATCAAAAGTTAGGGTTTGTTGAGGATGGTATTCGCAAAGGTTATTACCCTGTGAAAAATTCGCCTCAAAAAGAAGATGCAGTTTTAATGTCTTGGGCTTTGCTGTAACTGTGATGTGTCAAAATCTGCCAGGCTGGGTCTAAGTAGATAACCCAGCCTGGTAGATTTTGTTATGAACGGTATTCTTTAGATAAAGTGTTGCTGATTACTTGCGCCATCGCTTTCATCATTTTTGGGTTGGCGGCAATAATATTGCCGGATTCGAGGAATTTTCCACCGCCAACCATATCGGAAACCAATCCACCAGCTTCGGCCACGATTAACGCGCCTGCGGCGATATCCCAAGGCTTAAGGTTTAATTCCCAATAACCGTCAACACGACCACAAGCAACATAAGCCAAGTCTAGAGCTGCAGAGCCAGGTCTGCGAATACCTGCGGTTTGTAGCATGAATTCTTTAAAGCATGCTAGGTAATCGTCAATATGATCAAAGTCGTAATAAGGAATCCCCGTTGCCAAAAGGGCATTTTGCAGTGTTTTTTGCTCACTGACACGAATGCGATAGTTGTTTAAACGTGCGCCGCTGCCTCGTGAAGCTGAAAAAAGTTCATCTCTTGTTGGGTCAAACACAACACCATGCATTAAGCGGCCTTTTTCAGTCACAGCAATTGAAACAGAAAATTGCGGGAAGCCATGTAAAAAGTTGGTGGTGCCGTCAAGTGGGTCGATAATCCATTCGAAATCAGAGTCTTTTTTATGCGCACCACTTTCTTCAGCCAGAATGCTATGTTGTGGGTAGTATTTGTGAATGGTATCAATAATGATTTGTTCAGCACGCTTGTCAATCTCGCTGACATAGTCATTACGACCCTTTTCTTCGATAGTGAGTTGTTCAACGTTTCGTATCTGGCTGACAATAAAGTTTCCAGCTTCTTTGGCAGCAATGCTGGCAACATTCAAAATAGGATGCATAAGTGGTTTTCCAATTGTTAGAATATCAAGTTAATTTTCAAGAGATTATAGCGGAAAATAGATGATAGAAGATTACAGAAGCCACCCGAAACTGTCAAAAATTAAAATTGTTTTGATTGAGACATCTCATCCGGGCAATATTGGGGCTGTTGCAAGAGCTATGAAAAACATGGGTTTAAGCCAGTTAGTATTGGTAAACCCTAAAGAGTTTCCAAGCCAAGTTGCTTCAGCTAGAGCTTCTGGTGCAGCGGATATATTGAGTCAAGCTGTGGTTAAAGAGTCTTTGGATGAGGCTATTGCGGATTGTAAATTGGTAGTTGGAGCAAGTGCTCGTCTGCGCAAGGTTTCATGGCCTCAAATGGATGTACGTGAAACAGCCAATATGATTATGGAAGTTACTGAAAATGAGAGTGATCAAGTGGCTTTGTTATTTGGCCGTGAAGACTCTGGTTTAAGTAATGCAGAGTTAGATAAATGTCATTATTTAGCTCATATACCAACAAACCCAACCTATAGTTCACTAAATATTGCAGCAGCTGTGCAAGTGTTTGTATATGAGTGTTTGATGGCAACAGATCTGAAGCACAGCTTTTCATCAGGACAGTACAATCATAGATTAGCATCTTCTGAACAATTGGAAGGTTTTTATGATCATCTATATCAAAGTTTGCAGGATATTGGGTTTCTTGACCCTGCCAAAAACGCGCGTTTTATGCGACGAATGCGACGAATGTTCAACCGTACGCAATTAGATGTTAAGGAAATTGATATTTTAAGAGGTATTCTGACAGCTACACAGCGTCAGGCGATAAACTTACAAGCGCTTGAATTAGAAAAAGAACAAAAATAACGTAGGCATAGAATGTTTAAAAGAATTAAATCAGATGTTAAATCCGTTTTTGATCGTGATCCTGCTGCGAGAAGTACGTTTGAAGTTTTAACAACTTATCCTGGCGTCCATGCGATTTTATTTTATCGTTTGACTCATTGGCTGTGGGGCAAGGGATTGAAATGGCTCGCGAGATTTATTTCAGGTTTCGCAAGATGGTTTACGGGGATCGAGATTCATCCCGCGGCAAAAATTGGTGATCGTTTTTTTATCGATCATGGTATGGGTATTGTTATCGGTGAAACAGCCGAGATTGGCGATGATTGTACTTTGTATCATGGCGTGACGCTTGGTGGGATTAGTAGTTCCGAAGGAAAGCGTCACCCAACACTGGGTAACAGAGTCGTTGTAGGTGCTGGTGCCAAAGTTCTTGGTCCTATTCTTATTAATGATGATGTTCGAATAGGTTCTAATGCTGTGGTTTTGAAGTCTGTGCCAGCTGATCGTACGGTTGTTGGGATTCCTGGGCGTATTGTTGACCCTGATAGGGATGTTAAAAAGTCACGTAGGGAAAAAATGGCAGAGAAAATTGGCTTTGATGCTTACGGTGTAAGCCAAGACGTACAAGATCCGATTGAAAAGGCAATTTTTAGTTTATTGGATCATGTTCAAAGCCAAGATGAGCAACTAGAAAAGCTTAATCAAGCTGTCAAGCAACTAGGCGGTACGGATTCGCATGTTGATTTGCCAAGCTTGCAAGGTGCGGTATTGGAGCCTGATAACCCAGAGAATCAGGCGCATATTAAAAAAGCCGTTGATGCTAAAGACTGATTCGGTAAAGGTTTTTCATAAACTCTTCATTTGATTTCGTTAATTCTTGAGTTGTTGACTAGGTTATTATAAAATAACCTTAATTTTTACATGTTAATCAAGCTTTAAAGTACATGAAAACTTTAAAGGGGAAACTAAATGAAGCTGACTTCGAAAGGCCGCTACGCTGTTACAGCGATGCTTGATATTGCTATTAATCAGTCTAAAGGACCGATTACTTTGGCGATGATTTCTGAAAGACAAGATATCTCACTCTCTTATTTAGAGCAGATCTTTGCTAAATTAAAAAAATCCGATTTAGTGTTGAGTGCAAGAGGTCCAGGTGGTGGTTATCGACTCAGTCGTAATCCGGGAGAAATTTCTGTTAGCGAAGTTATTGCGGCAGTTAATGAAGATCTCGAAGCCAGAAAATGTAAAGGGAAAGAAAATTGTAAGGGCGGCGAAGAGTGTTTGTCGCATGAACTATGGTCAGATCTAAGTGAAATGATCGAGCAATTTTTAGAAAACATTACACTAGAAAAAATTATTGAAAAACGTTCAAGCGTAAAAGAAATCGTATTTGCTTAGTCGTTTTTTCAAAGGAGAGAATTAATGTCTGTCACTTTAACAGAAGCTGCGGCTGAAAGAGTCAGAACTATGTTGGCTAAAAGAGGTCATGGTCTTGGTATTAAATTAGCAACAAAAGTAAGTGGTTGTGCAGGCTTTGCTTATGTAGTTGATTATGCAGATGAGATTACGGATTCGGACGCTGTATTCGAAAGTCATGGTCAAAAAGTAGTCGTCCCTCAGAAGAGTTTAGAGTTGGTCGATGGTACTGAATTAGACTATGTGAAAGAAAGTTTGCTGAATGAAGGGTTTGAGTTTCACAATCCTAGAGTAAAAGATTCTTGTGGTTGTGGTGAATCATTTAGCGTGTAATTTCTAAGCAGGCGTTAAAAACAAAGGACCCCAGTTTTAACTGGGGTCTTTTATTTTCAGACTTTTTTCAACAATCCCAATGCTAGATTGTTAAAATACCTCATATTTTGTCATTCAAGACACTACAGGATAATTACGATATGATTCAGCGCACGTTTTCTATTATCAAACCGGATGCGGTTAATAGAAATTTAATTGGTGAAATTACAGCAAGATTAGAAAAAAGTGGTCTATCTGTAATCGCTTCCAAAATGATTCACTTGACACGTGAACAGGCTGCGGGTTTTTATGCAGAACACGAAGGCAAGCCTTTTTATGAGACACTGATGACCAACATGACGGCTGGGCCAATTGTTGTGCAAGTGTTGCAAGGGGAAGGTGCCATTGCAAAGAATCGTGAAGTGATGGGGGCAACTGACCCTGAAAAAGCTGAGGAAGGTACAATTCGTAAAGACTTTGCTGTTTCCATGCAGCAAAACTCCGTGCATGGTTCTGATTCTCCCGAAAGTGCGGCAAGAGAGATTGCATTCTTTTTTAATGAAGAAGATATTTGTCCTCGTTAAGTAAGACTTAAAAGTTTAAGGAAGAAACGCTTGCAGTTCGTTGAAGAAAAAATCGAAGAAAGTCAGCCGGTTATTTATGATGGCAAGGTTGATTTGCTGGGTCTTGATGCTAAAGGGTTGGCAGACTTTTTTACGTCTATTGGTGAGAAAGCCTTTCGCTCTACGCAGGTGATGAAATGGATTCACCAATTTGGTGTGAGCGACTTTGACGAAATGACTAACCTAAGCAAGGCATTGCGTGAAAAGCTTAAGCAGACGGCCATTATTCGTACACCAAAAATTATTGCTGAACAGAAGTCGGAAGATGGCACGATTAAGTGGCTGGTGGAAGTGGATAACAATAATAGTGTTGAAGCTGTTTTTATTCCTGAAAAATCCAGAGGGACACTTTGTATTTCTTCACAAGTTGGCTGTGCTTTAGATTGCAGTTTTTGTGCGACCGGTAAGCAGGGCTTTAACCGTAACTTGGAAAACTGGGAAATTGTTGCTCAGATGTGGGTGGCGAATAAGGCCTTAGGCTGTAAACCTAAAGAAGAGCGTGTGATTTCAAACGTTGTTTTTATGGGAATGGGCGAGCCTCTCTTAAATGTGACGCATACTTTTCCAGCAGCAAGAATTTTGATGGATGACAATGCTTATGGCTTGTCTAAACGCCGTGTCACCATTAGTACTGCGGGTGTTGTACCTGCAATTGATAGAATTAAAGAAAGCCTTGATGTCAGTCTTGCTATTTCATTGCACGCTCCTAATAACGCATTAAGAGATGAGTTGGTGCCAATCAACCAGAGATATCCGTTGGAAGTGCTTATGCCTGCTTTACATCGTTACGTTGAAGGTGGCCATAGTAAAAAACACGTTACGGTTGAGTATGTGATGTTAGATGGCATTAATGATTCTTTAGAGCATGCTCAGCAACTTATTGAGTTGTTGGGGGATTTGCCATGTAAAGTTAATTTAATCCCATTTAACCCTTTTAAAGGCACGCCTTATCTTAGATCATCAAATAACGCGGTAAGACGCTTTCAAGATAAATTGGTTAATGCGGGTCTTAAATGTACCGTACGCAGAACACGCGGTGATGACATAGATGCTGCATGTGGGCAATTGGCAGGAAAAATTACGGATAGAACGAAAAGAACTTTGAACAAGGTGGAAGTAAAGTCCGTCTGAATCACAGGAAGTAATCATGACAAATACCGTGAAACTAGAACTGCATGAAACACTAAAAACAGCCAGGAAAGCGCAAACGCTGACGCTTGAAATGGTAAGTGAAAGATTGAAGTTGACTAAGGCCCAGATAGAGTACTTTGAGAGTCCTGAGTTAGATTTAGATGCCTTAAACACTTTTCAGAGAGGGTATTTACGGAACTATGCCAATATGCTATCGATTGATATTGGCGAGTTTGAAGGCCACTTTCCAGAGGGTGTTTCTGTGAGTTCAGATTTGTCTCGAGTTGAGCAAGATGAAGCGCATCATAAGCCAGTTATATCTAATCGTCTTATGCGTTGGATAATGTGGGGCGTTATCGTTTTGATCGTGGTAGTTTTAATTGTGATTAACCAATAAAGAATAATAAGAACAAATTTAAGAGAAAAGTATGTCGAAACAAATTTCTGCCATTCGTGGCATGAATGATTATTATGGAAGCTCTGCTCAAGCATTAGATTTTATTGTCGAGACGGCAGAAACTGTATTGCATCAATATGGCTATCAATCTATCCGTTTGCCGATCGTAGAAAAGACGGAGCTTTTTGCGCGCTCTATCGGTGAAGTAACCGATATCGTTGAGAAAGAAATGTATACCTTTGAAGATCGTAATGGTGATAGCTTGACCTTACGCCCAGAAGGGACTGCTGGTTGTGTTAGGGCAGTGATTGAAAATGGTCTGACCCATAATCAAATTCAAAAGCTTTATTATATGGGCCCTATGTTCAGGTATGAGCGTCCGCAAAAGGGGCGTTATCGTCAATTTCACCAGTTTGGTGTTGAAGTTTTCGGCTTGTCTAATGCGGATGTTGATGCCGAATTGATTGCTCTGACAGCAAGACTCTGGGATAAACTCGGCCTAGATAACTTGGAATTGCAAATTAATTCACTAGGCAGTTTAGAGGCAAGACAAGCGTATAAAGATATTTTGGTGAACTACCTTTCTCAGCATAAAGACCAGTTGGATGAAGACAGTTTAAGACGTCTTGAAACGAATCCGTTGAGAATTTTGGATAGCAAAAATCCGGATATGAAATCATTAATCGAAGCTGCACCAAAATTGATGGATCATCTTGATGAAGAATCCAAAGCGCATTTTGAATTGTTAAAAACCTATCTTGATGACTTGGGTATTGAGTATGTCGTTAACCCTAATTTAGTTCGTGGCTTAGATTACTACAATAAAACCGTATTTGAATGGGTAACAACCGAATTAGGTGCTCAGGGTACGGTTTGTGCAGGTGGACGTTATGACGGTCTGGTTGAACAAATAGGTGGTAAAGCAACGCCAGCAAGTGGTTTTGCGATGGGGCTTGAACGTTTAATGTCACTTTTGATGGATAAGAATCTAGTTGCTGATGTTGCCGAAGCCGATATTTTTATGGTTTTGGTGGGGGATGCAGCTTCACGTCCAGGCATGGTCATTGCCGAGCAACTCAGAGAATCCTTACCTGATGTTAAGGTGGTGATGAACTGTGGCGGTGGTAGCTTTAAAAGCCAATTTAAAAAGGCAGATAAGTCCGGCGCAAGGATTGCATTAATTATGGCTGAAGACGAAGTTAATAACCAACAAGTCGGTGTGAAGTTTCTTCGCGAAGAAAGAGACCAAGTGACACTAGGTTGGCAATCTCTAGAAGCTGAAATAACAAATTATTTTAATGAATTGTAAAGTTTATAAATCATAGGAAATGTCCAATGAATCGTTACGAAACAGATGATGAACAAGTTGCTGCGCTGAAAAATTGGTGGGATAAGAATGGCACCATGCTTCTTTCAGCTATATTGGTAGTTGCACTAGGTTGGGCTGGTTGGAACTATTATCAAAAAACACAATTTGCTAAAGCATCAAACGCTTCAACAACGTTTGAAGTATTGCAATCCAAAGTACAGCAAAACGCTTTTGGGGATGTTGCGCGTGAAGGTTTGAAACTGATGGAAAATCAGCCTAAAAGTCCTTATGCAACTGCAACAGCTTTAATGGAAGCTAAGTTTGAGCTTGAAAAAGGTCATACAGATAAAGCATTGGAAAATTTGCAGTGGGTTGTTAAACAAAATCTGGATTCTGCACTGGTGTTTATTGCAAAGCTAAGAATGGTTGGCATCTATATTGATCAAAAAAATTATGCTAAAGCTAATTCAACGCTTAAAACCATCGATGTTACGAAGTTAGCGGCAGCTGAAAAAGCCAATTTTGATTTCACATCCGGGTTTCTTGCATTACAGCAAAACCAATTGGACACAGCTCGCAAACTTTTACAACAAGTTGTGGATAACAAAGCTGCAGCAGCAAACTTGCAAAATGTTGCGCGTTTGCAATTAGGCGATTTGACGCCTTAGTTAATTATTAAATAGATAAGGTTTTCTTTTGAAGCGTCTTTCGTTTAACCGTCACTCTTTTTCAGCTCTGCTGCTACTATTTTTGGCAGGGGTTTTACAATCGTGTTCTCAACCAGGTATTGTTCGAGATCCTACTCCGTTGGTGAAAATGTCATCGCCTTATGCCTTGCATAAGGATTGGCAAATTCAGCTGGATAAATTTAAGTATTCAGACAGTGAAGGCCTGTATTTTGCAGAGAATGACAAGGCAATCTTTTTTGCAAACCCAGATGGTGTTTTGACATCAGCTCTAAAAGCGAATCAAAGCCGTTGGACGGATCAGGTGAATTGGCAAAGAAAGTTCAATGAGCCGATTTTGTCAGGGCCAACTATTTATCAATCAAACTTAATTATTGGTACCGCAAAAGGCAGTCTGTTGAGTGTTTCTCAGGCGTCTGGTGCCATTCAATGGCGTGCAGAATTATCCAGTGAAGTTCTGAGTTTACCTGTAATCGAAAATGGACAGATTTTTGTACGTACAGTAGATGGTAAGCTTTATTCTGTGAATGCAGGAACGGGTAAAATTAATTGGACTGTCGATCACCAGCTCCCAAACCTTTCTTTGAGAGGGATTGCGCCAGTTACCTATTCTGACGGTACGCTTTATGTTGGTTGGGAGTCAGGATCGGTACAAGCCCTAGATGCTAAAACTGGGCAAACGAAATGGCAAACTCAGCTGTTGGTGCCAAAAGGTAGAACAGACTTAGAGAGAATGGTTGATATTCAATCTGAGCTGGTATTAAAAGCAGGGCGTTTGTATGTACTGGGCTATCACGGCAAGCTTGCTGCTTTGAATCCAGAAAATGGCAACCTTTACTGGGCTAAAGACGTTTCTGGATTTAGAGATTTTTTAGTAGATGGCAAAGCAGTTTATTTGTCTGATGAAAATGATATTTTGCATGCTTATGACCTTTATACAGGTACAGAAATTTGGAAGCAAGAGCACCTAAAATATCGTCGCTTAACCGATTTATCTTTTTATAACAATAATCAGATTTTAGTTGCAGATGGCTATGGCGTGGTCCACTGGATAGATAAGCTTGATGGGACTATTGTTGCACGTGCACGTCATAGTGCGGCAGATTCAGTTAGATCAAAACTTGTACGCGTTTGGTTTGATCATAAACGACTCTATTTACAAGATACTGGTGGCTATATCACTGCTTACAATGTTGTCCCTTCTGATTGGTATGAATTTAATCGTCCAAATGACCCTATGGGTATTATGAAAACTTCACACAAAGAGAGTCACTAGTGAGTAAACCGGTTATTGCACTTGTCGGTCGTCCTAATGTCGGTAAATCGACTTTATTTAATCGTTTGACTCGTACGAGAGATGCTATCGTTGCCGACTATCCAGGTTTGACGCGTGATCGTCAGTATGGAACAGGGCGTACAGGTAGTTCACCTTATATTGTGGTTGATACAGGTGGTTTGAGTGGTGAGCAGGAAGGAGTTGACCCTTTAATGGCTGGTCAAGTTCGCTCTGCAATTGAAGAAGCTGATGCTATTTTGTTTTTAGTTGATGGGCGAGCAGGATTGATTCCAGCAGATGAGGCTATTGCTAACTATATCCGTCAATTTAACAAGCCAATTTATTTAGTCGTGAATAAGGCAGAAGGCCACAATCAACAGCTAATTTCGGCCGACTTTTTCCAAATGGGTCTAGGCCAGCCTTATGTCATTTCTTCTGCTCATGGCGATAACGTTACAGAAACCATTGAGCACGTATTGGAAGAGGTGGGGCATGAAGAGGAAGAAAAGCCTTTTGACCTTGATGAACACCCTGGGATTCGTGTTGCAGTTGTTGGTCGCCCTAATGTTGGAAAGTCCACACTAATTAACCGTATGATTGGTGAAGAGCGTGTTGTTGCTTTTGATATGCCAGGAACGACACGCGACAGTATTTTTGTACCCTTTGAGCGAGATGGTCAAGCCTATACTTTGATTGATACGGCAGGTGTTAGGCGTCGTAAAAACATCAAAGAAAAAATAGAAAAATTTAGTATCGTGAAAGCGATTGAAGCTATGGAATCATGCAACATTGTTGTATTGGTTATCGATGGTTCAGAAGGCATAACCGATCAAGATTTGACGTTACTTGGTTTAGCACTTGAGTCAGGTCGTGGTTTGGTGATTACGATTAACAAATGGGATAACTTATCGGAAGATCAGCGTAACAAGATTAAACATGAGTTAGAGTTTAAGATGCCTTTTGTTGACTATGCCAAGAAACATTTGATTTCGGCATTGCACGGCTCAGGCGTAGGGGATTTGTTTAAAACGATTCGTGGTGTGTATCAAGCTGTAATGAAGAAAGTTTCGACGGCTGATTTGAATCGTGTTTTGGAACAAGCAATTCTGGACCATCAACCACCATTGATTGGCGGGCGACGTATAAAACTTCGTTATGCACATTTAGGTGGTTCCAACCCGCCGAGAGTGATTATTCATGGTACTCAGGTTGATAAGCTGCCTCAGGCTTATACCAAATATTTGATGAATGTTTTCCGTAAAGCCTTTAAATGGGAAGGAACACCTGTATTTATTGAATACAAGGTAACGGCAAACCCTTATGAGAATAGAAAAAGTGAGTTTAAAGCTCGTCGAGGTAAATCTGAAACACAAGCAGAAAACCTTGCTTTAAAACGACGTAAAAAGAAAAATTCACAGCAAAAACGACGAACAAATTAATCGTTGTTGCTTAAAGTACGAATCTATTGGGTTAGCTGAGTTGAGTAAAATAATAAAAACCTACTAGTTTAGTATGAAGTTTATTTTATGGGGTTATTCAAATTGTTAGAATAGACTTTTTTTGATATGACATTAAGTTGTCTCAAAAAAAGCGGGTTGTTAACTTAATCTTCAAGTTGAAAAAAAACAACCATATCCGCCCTGCCTGGCAGATTTTTGCCAGCTATTCAAAGAAGATTTATGTGGTACTCAATGTTTGAGTGCAGTTTTTGTTATCGACGCTAGACGTCGTAGCTTGGGATATTTTCATGGGTCATAGAATTAGAGAGATTCCTTACAACTACACCTCCTTTTCAGATAAAGAAATTGCTTTACGTTTCGTAGGAATGGACGGTTGGAAATGTATTGAATCTTTACGAGATTCCCGTAACACGGGTCGTTCAGCGCGCATGCTATTTGAAGTGCTGGGTGATATGTGGGTGGTGTCGCGTAACCCTTATATTCAAGATGATTTGATTGAAAGTCCGAAGCGTCGAGATGCTTTGATTGGAGCACTTGAACATAGACTTAAGCAAGTTGAAGCAAGGCTGAATGGTAATAAAAAAGCCGAAGAATTATTGCGTACCATTCGCAATGCGGTAGACAAGTTTACAGAGTGGTTTCCGCATCAAATTCAATTGCGCAGCAAAGTCCGTAAAAAACTTGCCAAACATACGCGTTTAGACAATATAGACTTTGGTGGTTTGGCGCGTGTATCTCATGCAACTGATGCCACTGACTGGCGTGTTGAGCTGCCTCTGGTCGTTGTTTCCCCGGATACCGAAGAAGAAGTCGCCTATCTGGTTGATGATTGTATTCAACTTGGCTTAACCATTATTCCTCGTGGTGGCGGTACAGGTTATACCGGTGGCGCTATTCCGCTGTACCAAGATTCTGTTGTTATCAACACTGAAAAATTGGAATACATGAGTCTGGTTGAGCAGGTTGAGTTGTCAGGTATTGGTAAAGTGCCAACTATCCAAACTGGAGCAGGTGTTGTTACTCGACGAGTTTCAGAGCAAGCTGAGCGTTTTGGTTATGCTTTTGCTGTAGACCCGACCTCACAAGATGCTTCTTGTATTGGTGGTAATATCGCCATGAATGCCGGTGGTAAAAAAGCCGTTCTTTGGGGAACCACGCTCGATAATTTGGCGTCATGGAAAATGGTGACGCCTGATGCAGAGTGGTTAGAAGTTGAAAGAATTAATCACAACTTAGGTAAGTTGCAAGATCAGCAGACGGTTTCTTTCCGAATTAATCGTTTTGAAAAGGATGGTAAAACCCCTGTTGGAGAGCCTGAAATGCTCGAAATGCCAGGTTCGGCATTCCGAAAAGCAGGGCTGGGTAAAGACGTTACCGATAAATTCCTAAGTGGTTTGCCGGGCGTGCAGAAAGAAGGGTGTGATGGGTTGATTACTTCAGCGCGCTTTGTTGTTCATCGCATGCCGAGCCATACTCGTACCGTTTGTTTAGAATTTTTTGGTACTGACCTAAGTAAAGCGGTTCCTGCAATTGTTGAGATTACCGAATACATTGAGTCTAAAAAGCTTCACGGTATTTTATTGTCTGGTCTTGAGCACCTAGATGATCGTTACATTAAAGCAGTAAACTATAACACCAAAGCCAATCGTAAAGGTTTGCCTAAAATGATTTTGCTTGCTGATATTGCAGGTGAAAATGGTTTTGAAGTCGCGAATACCGCACAAGAGATTGTAGAGTTAGCAAAGCAGCGTGATGCAGAAGGGTTTATTGCTGTTTCAGAAGAGGCTAGAAAACGTTTCTGGGCAGATCGTTCTAGAACGGCAGCGATTTCCAAGCACACCAATGCCTTTAAGATCAATGAAGACGTGGTTATCCCGCTTGAAAATCTGAATGAATACAATACCGAAATTGAGCGTATTAATATCGAAGAGTCTATCAAAAACAAACTTCAGATATTAGATCAGCTTCATGCTTATTTTGCGGGTGAAATTCTTGAATATACCTTGGAAGATGATTTTGAAAATTCTGAAGGTCAGCCTGCTAGCTACTTCAAAGATAAAGTGTCTACTACGCTTGAGCATATTGATAAAACCAAAGCTAGATGGGCGGGTATTCTAGAAAGCCTAGATACACAAGTTTCAGCCCAACCGGATTTATTGCTGGAAGGCGAAGCGCTGAAATTAAGTGCAGATGATACCTTTGCTACTTTGTTGTTGAAACGTGAAATTAAGATTTCTTACAAAGACGAGATAGTCACCTTCTTGCAAGAAGTCTTTATGGGGCACGATTTTGAAGCCTTGCATATACGTCTGAAGAAATTGCATTTTGATATCCGTAATGCACGTTTGTTTGTTGCTTTACACATGCATGCTGGGGATGGAAATATTCACACCAATATCCCAGTACACTCGAATAATTATGAAATGGTTCATCAAGCAGAAGTCCTTGTCGATCGTATTATGGAGATTGCCAAACGATTGAACGGAGTTATTTCTGGAGAGCATGGCATTGGTTTGACCAAATTCCAGTATTTGGATGAAGACAAAGTTCAGGCATTTGTTGAATATAAAAACAAAGTTGATCCGCATGGACGATTCAATAAAGGCAAGTTAATGCCTGGTTCAGGTTTGGATAATGCCTATACACCTTCCTTACATTTGGTTGAACAAGAAGCGTTGATTCTTGAAGCAAATGATTTGGATTTATTGAATAAAGACATTAAAGACTGTTTACGCTGCGGTAAGTGTAAGCCAGTTTGTCAGACGCACATTCCTAGAGCTAATTTACTTTACTCGCCCCGTAATAAGATTTTAGCGACAGGGCAGGTGATTGAAGCCTTCTTGTATGAAGAACAAACACGTCGTGGTATTTCTTTGCATCACTTTGATGCGATGAATGATGTAGCTGACCATTGTACGACTTGTCACAAGTGTGAGTCTCCTTGTCCTGTTGATATTGACTTTGGTGACGTGTCCATCCGTATGCGTACGATTCTGACCAATATGGGGCAGAAAAAAACCAGCATTATGGTTAAGTTGGCGATTTATTTCTTAAATACTAAGAGCCCATTTACCATCGGTTTGTTGCGTAAAACGATGATTGGTTGGGGAGCGATTGCCATGACGTTGGGACACCGTTTCGCTAAACTGTTTGGCTTGGTTGAAAGAAAAAATGCTTTGCCTGCAAGTACGAGTGAGCCTGCGCCACTTCAACAACACGTTATTAACTTTGTTCGTAAACCCTTAGATACTGGGCCGAATCAAAGCAGCTATCGTTCTGTACTCGGTTTGGAAGATGCAACGCAAGTTCCGATTGTTAGAGATCCGAATAAAACTACAGAAGATTCTGAAGCGGTGTTTTATTTCCCAGGCTGTGGTTCAGAGCGTTTGTTTAGCGATATAGGGTTAGCAACGATTTCATCACTTTACGATGCGGGTGTGCAAACGATATTGCCGCCAGGTTATTTGTGTTGTGGTTACCCTCAGGCTGCTGCAGGTCTGGCACAAAAAAGTTCTCAAATTACGACTGAGAATCGTGCGCTGTTCCACCGTGTTGCCAATACGTTGAATTACATGGATATTACAACGGTTATCGTTTCTTGTGGAACTTGTTATGACCAATTGACCAAATATGAATTCGAGCGTATTTTCCCAGGTTGCCGTTTAATGGATATTCATGAATATCTAACTGAAAAAGGTTTAGGTCTGGAAAATGCGACAGGTAAGCAGTATTTGTATCATGCACCATGTCATGACCCAATGAAGAAAATGGATGGAACACAAGTCGCAAAAGACTTGTTGAAGTCTGAGGTTCTTTTCTCAGATCGTTGTTGTGCAGAAGCAGGGACATTGGCAACCAGTCGTCCAGACATTGCAAATCAGCTTCGTTTTCGAAAAGAAGAAGAACTGACAAAAGGTATTGTCGAGTTGACTGGTGAGTCAAAAGTGAAAAATGGTGAGGTGAAGCTTCTGACCTCTTGTCCTGCGTGTCAGCAAGGCTTAAACCGTTATCACGATAATACGGGGTTAGATACGGATTATATTGTTGTTGAGCTAATGAAGAACCGTTATGGCAAGGCTTGGAATAAAGAGTTCTATGAGAAGTTGAAAAACGGTGGTGTTGAGAAAGTGTTGTTGTAGGCATTTTTTTAAATGCCAAATACAAAAAAACCTCCAATTTGGAGGTTTTTTTGTGTCTGAACTATTCTTCTTATTTTTGAGATGAATAGTAAGCAGCCAATTCCTTAATTTCGTCATCAGTAAGGCCTTTGGCGAACATTTGCATAGTAGCATTTCTGCGGAAGCCATCTCTAAAGTCTTTTAAAGCTTTTTCAATATACGCAGCATGTTGACCAGCAAGAACTGGGAAATTTGGAACCACACTATGACCGCCCTGACCATGACAGCCTACACAGGTTTTAACTTTGGCAGGCGCATCTGCTGCATTAGCCATGGAAGGTGCAAGTGTCAAAGTCGCTAAAGAGGTTACTAGGGCTAAAGTCGTTTTTTTCATTTTGCTTTCTCATTTCATGTATTTAAACAAATAGTTTGCTTATTAGAAACTATCCGTGTGTGGAGGTCAAGCTTAAGACGATGGCTAAAGCTTGAATGAATGTTGGGCCTGTGCAACTCAGTTATTAAAAAGAGTAAACTGCATTTCGGTAACGAGGCCATTTAATCTAACATCCCAAGGTTGGCTTTGCAGCTCTTTAACTTCCTGGCATTGGTGCGCCCAGCCAATTAATTTTGGGGAAGCGTTTTTAAAGTATCTTTTGAACTGAAACGTTTTGTCATAGTAGCCACCGCCCATGCCAATTCGGTTTCCTGATGCATCAAAGCAAGCTAAAGGTGTAATGACCAAGTCTAAATGCTTTCCATCAATAAGTTCGTGTTTACCTACTTGAGGTTCGTGAATACCAAAGTACTTTGGTTCAAGTTTGGTTTTAGTCGTGAAAGGTGCAAACATCATTGGACGGCGATTGTACCGAGTTAAGACGGGTAGATAGATATTCACTTTCCTTTGCCATAATGCTTGTATTAATGGCATGGTATTCATTTCACCATCTTCAGACAGGAACACGGCAACTTTTCGAGCGCGCATAATGGTTCTGCTTCTTAAGATGAAACGAGCAGCCGTTTGCGCATGCAGTTGTTGAAGCTCAGGAGGTAATGATCTTCTTCTTTGACGGCATTGTTGGCGAAGAGTAGCTTGGGACGTCATGAGTAGAATTAGGTTTGTTAAGTGGATACCGAGAAATTTTGGATACGGACTAGGTACGAACCCTGAACCGTTAAGTTCAGGTGGCAGCCTCCACTAAAATTTAGGCTTCTCGGACATAAGCGAGATGCGCACCATTTAAGTTTCTGGCCCGAGATCAAAGCTATCGGCAGGGGTTAAACCTAGCCCGTATGTGGGTTCATTATAACAAGAATTCAGCTGGAGCAAGCTGTAAATTCATTAGAAAAACTGATTTCGAATTAGAGAATATAATGATGGCTAGAGAATTTTGGGTGTTTTATTTTCGAGATTGTGCGACTTGAGCAATGGTTTCATCAAGTTGATCTTCAAGCTGCAAGCAATATTGTGTTGTTTCCGTTTTAAGCTGTAAATACTCATAACACATATTCAGTGCAACCATAAGAACCTTACTTTCACCTTTAAGTCCCGACACCTGATCAAGTTTATCTTCCAATAAGGTGGCAGCTTCAATCAGTTTTTCTTTGTCTTCCGGTTCGCAAGGAACTTGGAAGGTATGATTCATTAAAGATAGGGTCAGCATAGGTTTCTCAAGGGGTCATTGGAATTAGTGATTTATGTTATTATTCATTATTTACGGCAATTACTCAAGGCAATTACTTGGCTTGTTTCACAATTTTTACTTAGGTTAGTCAACAATGAATTTTGATCAAATTAGCGAAGCAATGGTCGCTTACCCTGAACTTGAATCCCCTTCTTTTTTACAAGGTTTGCTGATGGGCCTTATGTGTGGCGATTCGGATTTAAAAGAAAGTGCTTGGGTCAAAAGAATTTTAGAAGAAGCAGATATTAAGTCTGTAAAAGAAAGTTTTTTACTGGTGTTGCATGAGCTTTATTTAGAAGCCGAAAAAGGGCTGAATGGTTCAGGATTTGAGCTGGAACTATGCTTGCCAGACGAGAATGAATCTTTGAAGTTTCGGGCAGCCATGCTCGGGCAATGGTGCGAAGGATTTTTATACGGTATGGGATTGGTCGGACAGGACGAAGGTAAGTTAACAGGAGATGTTAGCGAACTGTTCCGTGACTTTGGCGATATTGCCCGTATCGAAATTTTGGATTTGGAAGAACCAACGGATGAAGAAGAGTCTGACTTTATGCAATTAATGGAGTTCGTTAGAATCGGTGTGTTGACGATTAACGAAGAGCTCAATCCTGTTGAAGGTTCTCCCGTTATGACGCAACAACCACCGACGGATTCTTTGCATTAAAATCATTAGGAAATAGTTTTCATGAACCCCCAAAATTCTTTTGTGCAGAGAAGACAGAAAGTACTGGATGCCATGGTTGATCATTCTTTGTTGATGATCTCTTCTGGTGAAGAACAGATCCGCAATCATGATGTTGAATATCCCTTTCGTGTGCAGTCAGATTTTTACTATCTAACGGGTTTTGAAGAGCCTGATGCTGTGCTTGTGCTGATAAAACGTTCCTCAAATGACCATTTCGAACAGCAAAAAAGTGTGTTGTTTTTACGTCCGAAAGACATTGAAAAAGAAATCTGGCAAGGGCGTCGCCTTGGTGTCATAGATGCACCTTCAGCCCTTAAGATGGATGATGCTTTTTCCATAGAAGATTTTTCGGATGAAATGTCTGATCTGATTGAAGGTATAGAAAAGCTTTATTTTAGCTTTACGCAGTTGTCTGATTGGTCAGAGTTGTTAACAGGTTGGATAGCGGCACAAAAAGCGAAAGCGAGAAAAGGAATTGAAGCGCCTTCTAGTTTGTTAGATGCGGATGTGATGCTGCATGAAATGCGCGTTATTAAATCCGGTAGTGAAATCGACGTCATGAGAAAGGCTGCGCAAATTTCAGTGCAAGGTCATTTGGCAGCGATGTCTTGGGCGGCAAAACAGTTTATGCAAAAATCTGCCAGGCTGGGGTCGGAAGAACCTGTTTACGAATATCAGATGCAGGCTGCACTTGAACATAAGTTCAAAGAACAAGGTTCCATGCGAGTGGCTTTTAACTCTATTGCTGCTGGTGGAGAAAATGCCTGTATTCTGCATTACACAGAAAATAATGCACCATTAAAAGATGGTGATTTGGTGTTGGTCGATGCAGGTGCTGAGTATCAAGGTTATGCGGGTGATATTACCAACACTTTTCCATTGAATGGCCGTTTTTCAGAAGCGCAAAAAGCTTTGTATGAAGTCGTTTTGCAGGCTCAGCAAGCTGCGATTGCCGTTATTGCTCCTGGTGTTCGTTATGATGAGATGCATAAAGCATCGTCACAAGTATTAGTGGAAGGCCTGGTTTCACTGGGTATTTTAAATGACGATATTGATAGCTTACTAAAAGAAGAAGCCTATAAACCTTTCTTTATGCACGGTACTGGCCACTGGTTGGGTATGGATGTGCATGATGTGGGGCGTTATAAGATAGGTGGAGAGTGGCGACTTTTAGAACCTGGTATGGTGATAACGGTTGAGCCTGGTCTTTATATTTCTGCGGATGTTGGTAAAGAATACCAAGTTGATCAAAAATTTTGGAATATAGGTATTCGGATTGAGGATGACGTGCTTGTCACGAGTTCAGGTCATG
The DNA here is from genome assembly GCF_000526715.1 of Hydrogenovibrio kuenenii DSM 12350. Taxonomy (NCBI): domain Bacteria; kingdom Pseudomonadati; phylum Pseudomonadota; class Gammaproteobacteria; order Thiotrichales; family Piscirickettsiaceae; genus Hydrogenovibrio; species Hydrogenovibrio kuenenii. The sequence continues at coordinate 755,267 of NZ_JAGP01000001.1, forward strand.
AAGTACTGACCACAGGCTTGCCGAGAACGCCGCAAGAAATCGAAAACTTTATGCAAAATGAGGTTTAGTCATAGTGTCTAAAGCAGCACCAAGTGAAGCCGAAAGAACATCTATAGATGCCTTCATCAATGGTGGAGGTCCTGTAGGATTGATTTTGGCGATAGGGCTGGCAGCGCAAAACAGGCAAGTAGTTTTGGTTGAAAAGTCGCTTCCCAAAAAAGGACCTTCTTTTGATGGACGAGTTCTGGCACTAAGCTATGGCTCACGTTTAGTGTTGGAACAGCTTGGTATCTGGCAAAAACTTGAACCTTATGTGACAGAAATATTGGATATCCATGTTTCGCAAAAAGGTTTTATGGGTGTGACACATTTACATGCTTCTGAGGTGAAAGTGCCTGCACTTGGTTATAGTGTGACGGCATTTGACTTGGGGCAAGTGCTTTGGGAAATCGCTCAGCAAACACAAAATATACAGCTTTTTACAGAGTGTAGTTTGGAAGGCTTTGAGCAAAACGAAACTCGGGTATCGATTGATATTCAATGCTCTAAAAATGAAAGTCGACCTTTGGCGTTTGACGCCAAGATTTTGGTGGGCGCGGATGGTACTTACTCAAAAGTAAGAGAAGTTCTTAAGCTTTCCTTAGAAGAAAGTGATTATGGTGCTTTCGGTTTTATTGCTAAAATTGAAACTGAGCTGAATCCAAATGGTTGGGCTTTTGAGCGCTTTACTTCTGAAGGTCCGGTAGCTTTGCTGCCTATGGGCGGCCATTTCCATAAGGCTGTTATGGTTGTGCCTAGTGCAAAAATGGATGAAGTAAAAGCTTTGAGTGATGATGAGTTTATCGCTCGTTTCACTGAAAAAATGGGCGAAAGGCTGGGGCGTTTTGTCAGTGTCAGTGAACGAGTGGCTTATCCATTAAAAGAAACTTATGTGCCGCAAATGGTTGTAGGACGAGCGGTATTGATGGGCAATGCTTCTCATACTCAGCACCCAGTTGCGGCCCAAGGATTGAATCTAGGGATTAGTGATATCCAAGCGTTTTTGTCAGCGGTTGAGGCAGAGAATGATCTGGGGAATGCAGAGGCATTACTGAGTTATCAAACATCGCAACAAACGCATCATCAGAAGATTATGGGTTTCACAGACAGTTTAATTCAGGTATTTCAAGCGCCCTCTTCAGTGGTGGGGCACATGAGAGGCATAGGCTTAATGGCAATGGAAGCTATGCCGAGTTTGCGGAAAAGATTGTCTAAAATGGCAATGGGTTTGGCAAAGTAAGTGAGTTCAGTCAGGAAATAAGATGGCAAAGACGAAGCAAGTTAAGAATCAATACAATCAATCAGAAGATTCTCTTTACGATGTTGCAGTTGTAGGGGGTGGCATGGTTGGTGCGACGGTTGCACTTGGCTTGGCTAAAGGTGGATTTAAGGTAGCTTTGATTGAAAAGTCTCGTCCGTCTTTGGAATGGCAATCTTCGGATTCTTTTGAAACGCGTGTGAGTGCTCTGACGCGTGCATCGGAAAACATTTTAAAAAGTTTGGGCGCTTGGCCGGGTATTCTCAGCAAGCGCTATCACGCCTTTACTGATATGCATGTTTGGGAAGATATTTCCAATGCTCAGGTTCATTTTGCTGCGAAGGATATAGAGGAATCTAATCTGGGCTTCGTGGTTGAAAACAAAGTGATTCAAATTGCGTTATGGGAACAGTTGCTTGAGCAGCAAAACGTAACGATCTTAACGGATGGTTTATTGGCTTCAATCCAAGTGGCGGTTCAGCCTGGGGGAATAAGTTCAACTTATCTAGAATTTGATAATGGAAACACTATTCAAGCTAGTCTAGTAGTTGGAGCTGATGGTGCTTTTTCTAAAGTGCGACAGATGTCTGGTATTGGCTTAGAATCTCATGATTATGAGCAATGTGCTGTGGTGGGGTGTGTCGAAACCGAGTTGAGCCATCAAAACACTTGTTGGCAACGTTATCGAGAGGAAGGACCTTTCGCTTACCTTTGCATGAATGGTAATATCAGTTCTATTGCATGGTATATGCCTGTTGAGAAAATGGATTGGGCCATGTCATTAGATGATAAAGCATTTGCTGAAGAAGTGGAAAAGGCTTCGGGTGGCTGTTTGGGGAGAGTCATCAGTGTTAATAAGCGTGATGCTTTTCCTTTGACAAGACGTCATGCTTTGGAATACGTTAAGCCAGGTATTGCCTTAGTGGGTGATGCTGCACACACAATCCATCCGCAAGCAGGCCAAGGTGTAAACTTAGGTTTGTTAGATGCAGCTGCACTTATTGAAACCTTGGTAAATGCCAAGCAAGAAAATGCAGTATCTTGGAGCCGTTTTTCTGTTTTGCGCCGATATGAGCGCTGGCGCAAAGGTGATAACCAAATCGTTCAACGATCGATGGAAGGATTTGACTGGTTGTTTGAACAAGACAATAATGCAAAAAATGCAGTAAGAAAAGCTTTGCTACCGATGGCAAATCGTATGCAAGCTGCAAAAAATTGGTTGATGTCACAAGCACTTAAAGGGCGACATGCTTTGCCTGAACTTGCTAGAGATTAGATGCGAATATGAGAGATGAAGATTTAGAGTCCCCGGGTCTGTTGAAGGATTCAGTGCAAGAAAGAATCAAGCAGGTTAACCTGAGAGCTATCCTTGGGGTAGAGAGCGTTAATGCGGATGAAAGTCAGTTAGCGATAACGGTGGGGCGAATATTTACAGTCGCGGTTGTTATAGCTCTAATTGCTGTTTTAATTCAACTGGTATTAGGGCTTGCTCGTGATCATCAAGGTGATTTTTATGTCACAGTAGGCGTTTGGGTGGTATTTGCTGCTGAGTTAGGTGTGAACCTTCTCTTGGTAAAAAATAGGAAACGCTATCTACTTCATAATTGGTTGAATGTTGCCATTGTCGTTTTTGCATTTCCATGGTTTGATTATGGAACAGAGTGGGCAGCTATTCTAAGAATATTGAGGTTTATGCTGCTCATTAGGGTTGTTGTGGATATTTTTTGGGATGTCGTGCTTGTCTTGAAACGCAATAACTTTTGGTTGGTGCTTTTAGCTGAAACTATTTTGATTATTGTTTCGGGTGCTATTTTTGCAGCATTGGAACACCGAGATTTCTCAACGGGTATCTGGTATTCATTGGTCACCATTACGACAGTAGGTTATGGAGATGTTGTCCCTTATACTGAAAAAGGGCGCATTTTTGGCGCGATTTTGATTGTATTTGGTGTGGTCTTCTTTTCACTGATTACGGCGAATATTTCAGCGTTCTTAGTTGGTGCGGAGCAAAGAAGAACTGAAAAAGAAATTTTAGAGTACGTTAAAATCACTAAGTTGCGCTTGGAAGAGCAGTCTGAGTTGCATGAAAAACGTATGAACCATATCTTGACGCAGTTAACCGAAAAGCTTGAAACGATTGAGGATGAAATCGAAGAAAGGCAACATGCGCACCGACTGGCAAAACGTGTTAATGAATTTGAAGATAAACTGTCAAACGACTCAATGCATTTCCAGCGTCGGTTAGATGAAATTGAAAAGCATATTAATAGACGTGCTCAAGAATTAGAGTAAATCGGCAGTTAAAGCAGGTTTTTAGTGAAAGTTTTTGACTTTTAGCGGCAATGGTTCTATAGTCGAAACACTAAATTTTTTTATGAGACGGTTGAAAAAATTCATTTCACCGTTTCCTTGAACAAAGAGGCAAAATGAATGGCAGATAGAAGGCTCCAAGTTTTTTATACTGTTGCAAAAGTTCTAAGTTTTACAAAAGCAGCAGAAACCCTTCATATGACCCAACCAGCGGTCACATTACAAGTAAAGCAACTCGAAGAATTTTTTAATACTCGTCTCTTTGACAGAACGCATAACAAAATCTCATTGACGGATGCCGGCAAGATTGTCTATGACTATGCCGAGAAGATTCTCGATCACTACGATAAGATGAATAGTGAGGTGAGGGAGCTTACGGGTGAGGTGACCGGTAGCTTACTTATTGGGGCAAGTACCACGATTGCTGAATATATGTTGCCTAGCCTGCTTGGTGCGTTCAAGAAGCAATTTGAAGATGTTAATATTCGCCTGCAAGTTGGGAATACGGATGCTATCGTTGCTATGGTCGAGAACAATATGATTGATCTTGGCGTGGTAGAGGCACCTGTTTATAACAAAAACTTGGAAGTAGAAGTTTGCCGTTTAGATGAGATGGTGTTGATTGTTCCATTAGGGCATCCGCTTTCTAATCGAGACAAAATTTCAGTTGAAGATATTCGTAAGTATCACTATATCTCACGTGAAGAAGGTTCAGGTTCTCGTTCAGTGATTGATAGCTATATCCGTGAACAAGGTTTGAGTTACTCTGACTTGAGAGTGGTTATGGAACTTGGTAGTCCAGAAGCCGTTAAGATGGCAGTAGAATCAGATGTAGGGGTTGCGATTGTATCTAGAACAACCATTACCAAAGAACTGAAGTTAGGCACTCTAAAAGCTATTCCATTAGATCCGCCACTAGATCGTCCGTTCTCTCATGTGCGTCAAAAACACAAGTTTAGACATAGAGCAGTTGGTGAGCTTTTGGATTTTGCGGTAGATTACTGTAAAGAGAAAGCTGTTGAGCAAGGGTTTAAATTACCTTCTGAAGAAGATATGGAGAAGTATACTTCTAAGTCGTCATCAAATTGATGGATGGTGATTAAGGTTTAGAGCTTTAAAAAAAAAGCGGGCATTTGCCCGCTTTTTTGTTATTGGCATTTTAAAAAAAATCTGCCAGGCTGGGTATGTAAAAAAACATCATTAACCCAGCCTGGTAGATTTTTTGTTTCGATAGCCAGTTTAAAGGTTGTCCGAAGCAAACTCTGCCAAACGAGAACGTTCACCTTGTTTTAAGGTGATGTGTGCTGCATGAGGCCAGCTTTTAAAACGGTCAACGATATAAGTTAAGCCCGTTGTCGTCTCCGTTAGGTAAGGAGAGTCAATTTGTCCGATGTTTCCTAAACAAACGATTTTGGTGCCTTCGCCTGCACGAGTGACCAGCGTTTTCATTTGTTTTGGAGTGAGGTTTTGCGCTTCATCTAAAATAATGTATTTGTTTTGGAAGGTGCGCCCACGCATAAAGTTTAGAGATTTGATTTTGATGCGTTTGTTTAGCAATTCCTGTGTGGTTTCTTTTTCCCAGTCGGTATGTCCTTCGGATTTGGTGAGAACCTCAAGGTTATCCATTAAGGCTCCCATCCACGGCGTCATTTTCTCTTCTTCCGTTCCAGGTAAAAAACCAATGTCATCACCAATTGGAATTGTCGCACGAGTCATAATGATTTCGTTGTAAACACCTTCGTCAAGCGTTTGTTGCAAGGCAGCAGCTAAGGCAAGTAATGTTTTCCCTGTACCTGCAACGCCTAATAGTGAAACAAAGTCGATCCCTGGGTCGAGTAAAAAGTTCAAAGCCATGTTTTGTTCGTGGTTTCTTGCACTAATGCCCCAAACATTATGTTTGTTGTTTTCAAAATTGTGCATGTATTCGAGCGTAGCCACACCATTGTGAATATTGCGAACAATGGCGCTAAACCCTGATTCGTTTTCACTGACTAAACATTGGTTTGGATACCAGTGGCTATTGTCTCCAACTTCAATTTCATAAAAGGTATTGTTGTTTTCTTGCCAGGACTTCATTTTGCTGAAATTGTCTTCAAAAAAGTTCTCAGGCAAAACTTCCCAGCCACTGAATAATAGATCAGCATCTTCTAGTACGCGGTCGTTGTAGTAGTCTTCAGAGTGGAGGCCTGCTGCAGAAGACTTGATGCGCATGTTAATATCTTTCGTGACCAGTGTTACGCCACGATCTGGATACATGGCTTTCAGTGCTAAACCGGTTTGAAGAATATGGTTATCCGCTTTATGGCTAGGTAGTGATTTTGGTAGTTCTGCCAGTAATGGTTCAGTTTCAAAGAACAATTTGCCAAGATGAGAATTATCAGCGTCTTTATTAGGGTGTATGCGCTCTAAATCTAAGCCCTGTTTGATTTCTTCAAAAGTTGCTTTGTTGATAATCTGATCAATCAAGCGGTTGGTTTCACGTACGTTTCGGGAAACTTCCGACATCCCTTTTTTGCCTGCATCTAACTCTTCCAGCACGGTCATTGGCAAAAAGATGTCGTGCTCTTCAAAGTTGAACAATGCCATGGGATCATGCATCAATACATTAGTGTCGAGAATAAAAAGTCTTTTTACGGTATCAGTCATGAACTTTTCCTATATCAAAGTTTCATTTTTAATTGGATTGTAGTTGGCGAACTTGGTTGAGCACGTCATTGACGTGTTCTTTTACTCTGACTTTACGCCATTCGTAAATCAATTTGCCCTCAGGGTCGATCAAGAAAGTACTCCTTTCGATACCAAGATATTCACGACCGTAGTTCTTTTTAAGTTTGATAACATCGAAGATTTGACAGAGGACCTCGTTGTCATCACTGATCAATTCAAATGGAAAGCTGTATTTTGCTTTAAAGTTTTCATGTTTTTTGATGCTGTCTTTTGAAACGCCGAAAATTTGCGTGTTTAGTGCTTGAAAGTCATCAAAGTGCTGAGTGAAATCTAGGCCTTCATTAGTACAGCCTGGCGTATTGTCTTTGGGGTAAAAGTAAATGACTGTATAGTGGCCGAATAAAAGGTCTTGCGTTATAGTCTGGTTGGATGTGGCTTCTAAGTTAAACGTTGGAATAACGTCCCCAATTTTCAGGCTCATTTTGGCTCCTTTTTTTTAATCAGTATGCAATGAAAAAAAACATTGTTCAATGAAAATTTTGTGAAAACAAAAAAAGCGTGGAAAGCTGGTTGAAAGGCGAAAAGTCTGCTTGAAGAAAAGGGGGGGAAAAGGTAATATTATGCCTTTGCCCTTCGGTTATTTTTTTGGAGAATTTTACTGTGTTTAGAGGAAGTATGGTTGCTTTGGTCACGCCAATGTTGGCGGACGAATCCGTGGATTTCGATGCGCTTGAAAACTTAATTGAGCTACATGTCAAATCCAAGACCAAGGCAATTGTCGCGGTCGGTACCACGGGAGAGTCTGCGACCCTTGATATGGAAGAGCACTGTCGAGTCGTGCGTTTTGTTGTTGAAAAGGCTGCGGGACGTATCCCGGTGATTGCTGGAACAGGCGCAAACTCGACTTCTGAAGCTATTGAGTTGACACAATGCGCTAAAGAAGCGGGGGCAGATGCTTGTTTGTTGGTGACGCCTTATTACAACAAGCCTACGCAAGAAGGGCTGTATCTGCATTATAAAAAGATAGCTGAAACGGTTGATATCCCTCAGATTCTATACAATGTTCCTGGCCGTACTGCTTGTGATCTTTTGCCAGAAACGGTGGGTCGTCTAGCTTCTATTAAAAATATTATCGGTATAAAAGAAGCAACGGGCGATCTATCTCGTGTTGCAAAAATAAAAGCCTTGGTTTCAGAGGATTTTGATCTTTATACGGGTGATGATGCAACCGGTATCGAATTTGTTTTATTAGGCGGGCACGGAACTATTTCAGTAACGGCAAACGTTGCGCCTGCGATAATGGCGGAAGCTTTTGATGAAGCCTTAGCTGGTAATGCAGATAAAGCTAGAGCGCTTGACGCAAAAGTTGCTGAGTTACACTCCAAGTTGTTTGTGGAAGCCAATCCTATTCCTGTTAAATGGGCAATGTTTGAAATGGGGCTGATTGGCTCCGCAATACGTTTACCTTTAACTTCTTTATCATCAGCCTATCATGATGTTGTTAGACAGGCATTAAGAACCGCTGGGGCACTCTAAATTATTATGAAATTTATTCACTTTTTAAAGCGTGCGGCTGTCATCATGATGGCAGCATTTTTTCTCGCATCTTGTTCATCCACAGCTTCTAAAAATGCCAACGATGTTTTAAATAATTATGACGATACTGACTATCGTACAACTGAAACTAAGTTGGCACCGAATCTTGAAGTGCCACCTAATTTATTGGCACCACGCGCTGCCCCTGATGGTTTCGCTCAAGCGCTAAAAGAAGAAAAGGCTGACGAGCCTAAGCAAACGATTCCCACCTATAAGGCTCAAAATATAAAAGTGGAATCCAATTTTTCTGAACGTTGGCTGGTGATTAAAAGCTTAAGTAGCGACCAGGTCTGGAAAGGTGTGACAGCATTTTTAACTTCCAGTGGCTTTAAAATTAAAGAATCTCGTAAAGATATAGGGTTAATTAAGACGGACTTTACGCCTAGAAAAGAAATAGTGCCGCCAGATGCAATGAGTTCTATTACACGAGTCTTGAATAGCTGGCGCCCAGAGTTGGCAACAGGTGGTTATGATAGAGTGACCGCTAGAATTGTTTATGATGCAGACAAGAATGAAACTCGTGTCTACTTCTATAACACAACTATTTATGATGCGACTTCAATAAATGATAATGACTCGATTACGGTAGAAGATGCAACTGGCTGGCGAATCCGACATTATAGCCCGTTAGCTGAAGCGGTTACGCTATACCAGGCTTTGATCTTCTTTGGGACATCACAAGAAGATGCCTTAAAACAAATTCAGTCAGTTGAACAGCAGCGTCAGTTAGTGGGTGGCGATAGTGAGTTTGAAGGTGTTTTGTTCAATGCAGATAAAGATACTGTTTGGAATTATCTAATCGCGATGGTTTATCGTTCAGGTTGGCAGATTGACCATATGAAACCTAAATCCTATGCGCTTTGGGTGAAAATTCCTGAAGGTCTTAAAAAAGATAAGAGCTTTATGTCCAAACTGGCTTTTTGGAAGTCTGATGGCGTAGCTAAGCCAGTGGTCGTTAAATTATCATTAAGTGATGTTAAAGATGCTAAAACGACGCAAAGCCTCTTGAGAGTTCAAGCTCTTGAATCGGCAACGCCATTAAATGCAGATCAACAGAAAGCGATTGTTCAGTCGATGGGTCTGCTTACAAAATAATATTAAGTTTAATTAAGCCCCTGAAAAATGGGGTTTTTTTTATTGCCTCAATCTAAGGAATTGTCATGCAAATTATTTGGGGAAATCCTGCACATTCTCAATATCGTTTAGAAAAACTATTGGCGAAACTTCGTCAAAAACAGACTGTCGAATCAATTCGTTCACAGTATGTTTACTTTGTTGAAACCAATGAGGGTGTAGATCTTTCTGAAACGGATATTCGTAGTTTAAATGTGTTGTTAAATGAAACAGAACAGATGGTTTCAGGTGCGCTAGATGATTCATCATTTATCGTTGTACCACGATTGGGAACGATTTCTCCTTGGTCGTCTAAAGCAACGGATATTACCCACACTTGCGGAATTGAGTCGGTTCAGAGAATTGAACGAGGGATTGTCTATTTTGTTGAGGGTGTCGTTGGCGTTAATCAGCAAGAGATTGCTGCAGAAATTTATGATCGTATGATGGAGCAGGTTTTCTATAGCTTTGATGGTTTGTCAGGGTTGTTCTCTCATCAGTCCCCAAAACCTTACAACACGGTTGATGTTTTAGGTGGTGGTAGAGAGGCTTTGATTGCGGCTAATAGCGCAATGGGGTTGGCATTGTCAGTTGATGAAATTGATTACCTAGTAGATGCATTCACGAGTTTGAATCGAAATCCCGTTGATGCTGAGTTAATGATGTTCGCACAAGCCAACTCTGAACACTGTCGCCACAAAATCTTTAATGCGGATTGGACGATTGACGGTCAAAATAAGCCTAATTCGTTGTTTGGGATGATTCGTAACACTTATCAAAAAAATCCTCAGGGCGTGTTATCGGCCTACAGTGATAACGCTGCGGTTGTTGAAGGTTCTAAAGCATCGCGTTTTTACCCTGATCCATCAACAAGACGTTACAAATATAATGAAGAAAATGTTCATTTCCAGATAAAAGTAGAGACACACAACCATCCTACGGCAATTTCACCGTGGCCTGGAGCGGCCACTGGTTCCGGTGGGGAGATTCGTGATGAAGGGGCAACGGGGCGTGGGTCCAAGCCTAAAGCAGGATTAACAGGTTTTACCGTTTCGAACTTGAATATTCCTGGCTACAAACAGCCTTGGGAAAGAGAGTATGGCAAGCCTTCTCGCATTGTGTCTGCGTTTGATATTATGGTCGAAGGACCATTGGGTGCAGCAGGCTTTAATAACGAGTTTGGTCGACCTGCAATCAATGGTTATTTTCGTACTTATGAAAATGCCATGATTACCCATGATGGTGAAGAAATTCGTGGTTACCACAAGCCAATTATGTTGGCAGGTGGTTTGGGTAATATCCGTGAGCAGCATATCCAGAAAAACGATATTCCTGTAGGTGCGAAATTAGTTGTGCTAGGCGGTCCTGCCATGTTGATTGGTTTAGGTGGCGGTGCAGCTTCCTCTGTGGATAGTGGGAAAGGCTCCGAAACACTTGATTTTGCTTCTGTGCAACGTGAAAACCCAGAAATGGAAAGACGCGCACAAGAAGTAATTGATCGTTGTACCTATTTAGGTGATGACTCTCCTGTTGCTTCAATTCATGATGTGGGGGCTGGCGGTTTGTCCAATGCTTTTCCTGAACTGGTGAATGATGCTGGTCGAGGTGGAAGCTTTAATTTAAGAAATGTACCAAATGACGAGCCGGGTATGTCGCCAATGGAGATTTGGTGTAACGAATCTCAAGAACGTTATGTTATCGCCATTTACCCTGATAAATTAGAGGAATTTGAAGCGATTTGTCGTCGTGAACGCTGTCTTTATGCTGTGGTTGGTGAGGCGACTAAAGAACAGAAGTTGGTTGTGAATGATACGGTGTTTGATAACAACCCTGTTGATATGCCGTTAAATGTTTTACTAGGTAAGCCACCTAAAATGCATCGTGCGGTAGAAACACGTCTTATTCCTCAACCAGGTTTTGAACCTGCAGTATTGAATATGGATGATGTTGCTGAGAGATTATTAAAATTACCGACAATTGCCAGCAAAAACTTTTTGATTACTATCGGAGATAGAAGTATCACCGGTATGGTGACAAGAGATCAAATGGTTGGCCCATGGCAAGTACCTGTAGCAAATGCGGGTATTACTTGTTCTGATTATCTTGGTTATACCGGTGAAGCGATGGCTTCAGGTGAAAGACCGCCTGTTGCATTAATTAATCCAAAAGCATCAGCGCGTTTGTCAATCGCCGAAGCAATTACTAATATTGCTTGTGCAAAAATTTCCGATATTAGTGAGATTAAAATTTCTGCAAACTGGATGGCAGCAGCAGGGCATCCAGGTGAAGATTCTGCTTTATATGATGCCGTTGAAACGGTCGGTTTGGAATTGTGTCCTGAGTTAGGTATTGCTGTGCCAGTTGGTAAAGACTCTATGTCGATGAAAACAGTTTGGCAAGATGATGATGGTGAGCAAAAGTCAGTGACGTCTCCAGTATCATTGAATATCACTACTTTTGCACGTGTTGAGGATGTTCGCAAAACGGTTACACCTCAATTGAGAACAGACTTGGGCGATACTCGCATTCTTGCTATTGATTTAGGGAAAGGCCAAAACCGTTTAGGTGGAAGTTGCTTAGCTCAGGTTTATAACCAAATTGGTGATGAAGCAGCGGACTTGGATTCTGCGCAAGATTTGAAGAACTTCTTTGTCGCTATTCAGGCATTGATGGCGGATGATAAGTTATTGGCTTATCACGATCGTGCTGATGGTGGGTTCTTAATCACTGCGTTAGAAATGGCGTTTGCGGGTCATTGTGGTTTGGCTTTGGATGTCAGTCCTTTAGGTTCTGAGTCAGTGTCTGCACTTTGTGCTGAAGAAGTGGGTGCGTTGATTCAAGTTAAAGCTTCGGATTTAGAGGTGGTTAACGCAGTATTGTCTCAATATGGTTTGGCTGAAATGACGTTTGATATCGGCTCTACCACTTCGGATGATCGCGTTTCGATTCAAGCGCATGGAAAAACAGTGCTTCAAGGTGAGCGTAAGCAGTATCAATCTTGGTGGTCGGAAACTAGCTATAAGATGCAAGCTTACCGTGATAATGAAGAGTGTGCAAAACAAGAATTTGATGCGATTGTTAATGATGATAAGACTGAGATTAAGCCTTTCGTCAGCTTTGATCAAAATGAAGATATTACAATAGGCTTCAGTCGTGAAAATCGACCAAAAGTAGCTATTCTCAGAGAGCAAGGTGTTAATGGGCAGCAAGAAATGGCCGCAGCTTTTGAAAAAGCAGGTTTTGATGCTGTTGATGTTCATATGACAGATGTGTTGTCTGGAGAAGTGAGCTTTAGAGACTATAAAGGTCTTGTTGCTTGTGGTGGTTTCTCATATGGTGATGTGCTTGGTGCAGGTAGAGGTTGGGCAAATTCAATTTTGTTTAACCCTGTAGCAAGAAATGAATTTGAGAGCTTTTTTAACCGAGAAGATACTTTTACATTAGGTGTTTGCAACGGTTGTCAAATGCTGTCGAATTTGAAAGAAATTATTCCTGGTGCAGAAGGTTGGCCGAAATTTGTTCGAAATCAGTCAGAGCAGTTTGAAGCACGTTTTTCTCTGGTTGAGATTCAATCTTCCCCTTCGATTTTATTGCAAGGTATGGAAGGATCTAGAATTCCGGTTGCGGTAGCGCATGGTGAAGGACGAATGGATTTTGGAGAAGGATCGTCTGCAAGTGTGGATGGTTTGGTTGGTGTGCGTTACATCAATGCCGATGGCGAACCAACAGAAACGTATCCTTTTAATCCAAATGGTACGGAAGCAGGTATGACAGGTTTAACGACTAAAGATGGTCGTGTGACGATTATGATGCCACACCCAGAGCGAGTCTTTAGAACAGTACAAAATTCATGGCATCCTGACGATTGGCAGGAAGATGCTCCATGGATGCGTTTGTTTAGAAATGCCAGAAAATGGGTTGGATAAAAGCGTTAAAACGTTTGTAAATGGAGTTTATTCCATAAAATTTAGTAGGAAAGCAATAATATGTCTTTATTTGACTTTTATAGCGTATTTCTATAATGTTATCCGACTTTAAAAAAACTTATTACTTATAGCGATTATTAAAGAAATTTAATAACAATTTTCAATTTAGCAAAACGGAGTAGGAGACTATGTCTTTAAATCGTCGTGAATTTCTTCATGTGATGTCTATGGCCGCTGCAGCAGGTATGTTACCAGGTACTGCAAGCGCTATGTCATCTAGCCCAGAAAAGAAAAAAGGTGCTGCGGCATCAATGGATATGTATAACTTGCCTATGAAGGGTAAAGTTCGCTTGTTGCACATTACAGATACTCATGCACAGTTGAAGCCTATCTACTTCCGTGAGCCTAACGTTAACTTGGGTACTGGTCCAGCATTCGGTAAGTTGCCACATGTTGTAGGTCACAAGTTGATTAAAGAGTTAGGCATCAAAGAAAATACACCTTTGTCATATGCGTTTTCTTATTTGAACTTCCCTGATGCGGCTGCTCAATACGGTAAAGTTGGTGGTTTTGCTCACGTTAAAACTTTGTTAGACAAGTTGCGTGAAACTGCTGGTGGACGTGATAACACTTTGACTATGGATGGTGGTGACTTGTGGCATGGTTCTGCTACAGCGCTTTGGACTCGTGGTCAAGATATGGTTGAAGCGTCAAATATCCTAGGTATTGATATTATGACTGGTCACTGGGAGTTTACTTATAAAGAAGATGAGGTTTTGACTAACCTTGGTAAATTCAAAGGTGAATTCTTAGCGCAAAACATTCGTATTAAAGAAGATTCTTTATTTGGTGATGACTATAAAGATATGACGGATCGTCATAATGGTATTGGTCTTTACAATGAAGATGAAGCTCGTGCATTCAAACCATATACTGTGAAGATTGTTAATGGTGAGCGTATTGCTGTTGTTGGTCAAGCTTTCCCACGTACGGCAAATGCTAACCCACAGTCTAACTTCCCAGATTGGTCATTTGGTCTTCGTGAACAAGCGCTTCAAGAGACTGTTGATAAGATCCGTAAACAAGAAAAAGTTGCAGCTGTTGTAATGATTTCTCATAACGGTATGGATGTTGATATCAAGATGGCTTCTCGTGTTAACGGTATCGATGCAATCTTCGGTGGTCATACACATGATGGTGTTCCAAAAACGATCGACGTAAAAACACCTGAAGGTGGTGTATGTTACGTAACGAACGCTGGTTCTAACGGTAAGTTCGTTGGTTGTATGGATTTGGATATTCAGAACGGTAAGTTGAGAGGTGTTAACTACTCACTATTGCCTGTTTTCTCTAACGTATTGCCAGCTGACCAAGAAGTAACTACTTTCTTGGATCACCTATATACTAAGAAATATGACACGAATATCGTAGAATCTCGTGATCCTTCTCGCGCTTATAACAAAGACCGTCTAGGTAAAACTTACGGTGAGATTCTAAGTGAAGAGTTAGCTGTAGCTGAAGATACACTTTACCGTCGTGGTAACTTCATGGGTACTTGGGATCAAATCATCGTAAACTCACTACGTGAAGAGCATGATACTCAATTAGCTATGTCAGCTGGTGTTCGTTGGGGTACTTCCGTTCTAGCTGGTGAAACTATTACTATGGAGCGTGTAATGGATGAAACTTCTATGACTTATGGTGAAACTTATAAGTCTGAAGTAACAGGTGCTCAAATGAAAGATATCCTAGAAGGTATCTGTGAAAACCTATTCCAAAAAGATCCATACCTACAATCTGGTGGTGATATGGTGCGTCTAGGTGGTATGGATTACACTTGTGAGCCAAACGCTTCACTTGGTAACCGTATCTCTAATATGCGTTTAGATGATGGTACACCTCTTGATCCAAGCAAAAAGTACAGTGTTGCTGGTTGGGCTCAAGTTGAGTCAGTTGGTAGTGGCCGTTTGATGTGGGATGTTGCTGCTGATTACCTACGTAATCATAAGAACGACATGAAGCTTAAGAAGGTGAATCACCCAACACTTAAGGGTGTTAAAAACAACCCAGGTATCGAAGCATACCCAGGTAAAATGCTTTAATATTTTATA
The DNA here is from genome assembly GCF_000526715.1 of Hydrogenovibrio kuenenii DSM 12350. Taxonomy (NCBI): domain Bacteria; kingdom Pseudomonadati; phylum Pseudomonadota; class Gammaproteobacteria; order Thiotrichales; family Piscirickettsiaceae; genus Hydrogenovibrio; species Hydrogenovibrio kuenenii. The sequence goes on from NZ_JAGP01000001.1 coordinate 770,287, forward strand.
TATACTGAAGCTAATAAAAAAACCCGCCTTGCGCGGGTTTTTTTATGCGCGTTAGAAAAAGGGGGAGCTGGTTAGGTGTTTAGTTGTTCATTGGTGTTGGAGATATATATGTAGGGAGTGATCTCAAGGCTTTGCTTGTGGTCTAAATGTGCTACGGTTTGTATTGTGTTAAGAGTGTTGTTAGGGTTGTAGCTATAATTTAATGAAATGTTTGTAAAAGAATAGAGGGGTGGAGTATTGAGGCAATGTCGAGTTTAAGCTATAGAATTTGGATGGGATTTAAAAGACAAAAGAAAGTGGGGCGAATGACGGGGATTGAACCCGCGACAACAGGAATCACAATCCTGGGCTCTACCAACTGAGCTACATCCGCCATAGTAGGTGTTTCAAAAGAGTATGACACACCTTAAAATGGTGCGCCCATCAGGATTCGAACCTGAAACCCTCGCCTTAGAAGGGCGATGCACTATCCAGTTGTGCTATGGGCGCTCTTTCGAACCTTGTTGTATTCAATTTATATAAAATCAAACACGGAATTATTGGTCGGAGTAGAGGGATTTGAACCCCCGACCACTTGTACCCAAAACAAGTGCGCTACCAGGCTGCGCTATACTCCGATAAGATGCGGCGTATTTTATAGAGCACTGCTAAAGCTGTCAACCTATAAAATAAGATTTTTTAAAAATAATAGAGTTAAAAAACAAAGTGGGAAGAGCTTCTTAGTTTTAGCTAGATTTTTTGAAATGCGTTATGATATGCGCCAAGAGAAAAATACGATGGAGAATTGTTTATGGCGGCAAAAATTTTGGATGGAAAAGCCATTGCTCTTGAGTTGAGAGAGTCAATTGCTGAAGAAATAAAGAGTCAGGTTGCTAAAGGAAATAAAGCACCTGGATTGGCTGTTATTTTGGTGGGCGAAGATCCTGCATCACAAGTGTATGTAAGAAATAAAAAGATTGCTTGTGAGAAGGCTGGTTTTGTTGATGTATCAATGGAGTTACCTGCTTCGACCACACAAGAAGAATTATTAGCAAGAATTGATGAGCTGAATGCTAGAGATGATGTTCATGGCATTATTGTTCAATTGCCCGTGCCTAAACATATTGATCCTGAAGAATTGATCGAGCGCATTGATCCTAAAAAAGATGTTGATGGTTTTCATCCATATAATATGGGGCGTTTGGCAACACGTATGCCTGTATTGGCGCCTTGTACGCCACATGGTGTGATGACGATGCTTGCAAAAACAGGTATTCCGTTAAGAGGATTGAATGCAGTAGTAGTGGGAGCATCTAATATTGTGGGTGTACCTATGACACTTGAGCTGCTAAACGAGCGTGCAACGGTCACGGTTTGTCATAGCGCTACTAAAGACCTTGCGAAAAAAGTGAGTGAAGCGGATATTGTTGTAGTTGGTGTTGGTATCCCTGAGATGGTGAAAGGTGACTGGATTAAGGACGGCGCCATTGTTATTGATGTTGGTATTAATCGTTTGGAAGATGGTCGTTTAGTCGGTGATGTTGAATATGAAGTCGCTAAAGAAAAAGCCAGTTGGATTACGCCTGTGCCTGGTGGTGTAGGGCCAATGACCATTGCAACGTTATTACAAAATACCTTGCAAGCAGCTTATGAATTGTAAGTATGGAATTGAATAAAAAAAGCCCGGCAATTGCCGGGCTTTTTTGTAACAGATTTTTTATAGATTAAGCATCTTTTTCATCAGTTTTTGAAGCATTGTCAGCTGCTGATTCGGTATCCGTTGAAGCTGTTTGAGTTGGTGTGATGCCTAAGTATTTGTTGGTGAAATCGGTCATGCCTTTGGTAACTAAGTCCCACGTACTATTGAAGTTGTCTTTGATTTGACCATCAAAAACCTTGAGGTCACTCAAAATACCTTTAGCCTCATCAAACCCTTGTTTTAAACCGCCACCGACAACTTCATTGAATTTATCCATTAAAGCTTGCCCCTGCAATTCAGGGTGAATTTTTTGAAAGCCGTTTAAAAAGGCAGTTGAGCCTGAAACAATACGGTTTGCGGTGTTTTCTGGAGACCAGTATTCTATCCCACCTTGTTTTTTAAGGTTTTTTTCACTGATAGGCGCTGTGTCAGAATTATTCTTGCTCTTGTCTGTACTTGTTTCACCAGTAGCTTTTGCATCAGCAGATAGGATTTCATTCAGTTTGCTAATTGCTGCTTGATAAGTCATTTTCAGCGCATCACTAGGCGCACTTTCTTTATTGCTAAACAGTGATGTTACAATGCTGGATTGTTGAGAGCTTTTAGAAGAGCTGATTTCAACACCATATTGTGCGGCTCTCTGCGCAGCAATATCCAATCCTTTTGCTTTGTTATTCGTTTGATTGGCATTGTTTTGGTAAGTCTGAACTAAGTCAGTAATAGTTGTGGCAGCCATAATCTATTTCCTTCTGGTCAATGAAGAATTTTCTTCTAATGTTTTTTTATTTTACGCTTCTCATAAATGACTGAAAAGCTTTATATTTTTGTAAATAAGTTATCGGCCATAAGTGCTATTTCTTGAGAAATGTTTCATTGTTAGGTGTATTTGGATTAAGTATGTAAGAATTGTGTTTTTTGTGCTGTAACATGGCTGAATACTCTTGGCAAAAGTGATAAAATTCTCCTTTTTTATTGGGGCAGCTTTATGGCGAGGTCAAAAAAGATTTTTATCTTTGATCCGGATAAAGTCCTCATAGCCGTAAAAGACACCTAACAACAATGGAATTAAACCCGATTTATAGCAAAATCAAAGATTACTCTGAGCGTACGCAAGTGCTTAGGGGGTATCTTTGACTTTGAAACCAAACAAGAGCGCTTAGTCGAAGTCGATAGAGAGTTAGAAGACCCTACGATTTGGAATGATCCAGAAAAAGCCCAAGCGCTAGGAAAAGAAAAATCTCAATTAGATTTGGTTGTAAAAACTATCAATGACTTGGAATCTAGTCTTGAGTCTGTTCAAGAAATTCTTGAAATGGCGGAGATGGATGAAGATGAAGAAATGGTCAATGAGGTTGAAGAAGAATTATCCCGCCTTGAACAGATGCTTGATAAGCTGGAATTTCAGAGAATGTTCTCAGGCGAGTTGGATGCTAATAGTTGCTATCTCGAAATTCAGTCAGGTTCTGGTGGAACCGAAGCGCAAGATTGGGCAAATATATTGCTCAGAATGTATTTGCGTTGGGCCGAGTCACATGACTTTAAAGCAGAAATTTTAGAAATTTCGGATGGTGATGTTGCGGGTATTAAAGGTGCGACTGTTCATGTGCAAGGTGATTATGCCTACGGTTGGTTAAGAACAGAAACAGGTGTACATCGTTTGGTGCGAAAATCACCTTTTGATTCAGGAAATCGTCGACACACCTCTTTTGCATCCGTATTTATTTCACCTGAAATTGATGACAGTTTTGAGATTGAAATCAACCCAGCCGATTTGAGGATTGATGTTTATCGTGCGAGTGGTGCAGGTGGGCAGCATGTCAACCGAACAGAGTCTGCTGTACGTATTACGCATTTACCGACAAATACGGTGACTCAGTGTCAAAATGGTCGATCACAGCATCAAAATAAAGCGGAAGCAATGAAGCAGCTACGAGCTAAGCTTTATGAATTAGAAATGCAAAGCCGTAATGCTGAAAAGCAGCAGTTAGAAGATAGTAAGTCCGATATTGGTTGGGGAAGTCAAATTCGATCTTATGTCTTAGATTCGGGACGAATCAAAGACTTGAGAAGTAATATCGAAACGGGAAATACCGGTGCTGTATTGGATGGTGATTTGGATCAGTTTATTATTCCAAACCTGAAAGCGGGCGTTTAGCCAATAACTACCTGAAAGTAAATATTCTATACAGAGTTTAAGTTAATAGGAAATATCATGTCAAAAAACGAGAATCAGTCCTCAGAACAAGCTAATGCAGTTGATGAGAATAAAATTATTGCCGAACGTCGTGCAAAATTGACGGCATTACGTGAAGAGGGGCATTCTTATCCGAATACTTTTCGACGTCAGGATATTTCAGTAGATTTGCAAGCCGAATATGGTGAGATTTCTAAAGAAGATTTGGCAGAAATGGAACCTGTTCGTGTGAGAGTTGCTGGACGTATGATGTTGCGTCGTATTATGGGTAAAGCCAGTTTTGCAACCTTGCAAGATACTCAAGGGCGTATTCAAATTTATGTTACTCGTGATGAATTGCCGGAAGGTTTTTATAACACGCAATTCAAAAAATGGGATTTGGGTGATATTGTCGGTGCAGAAGGTTACTTGTTTAAAACGAATACAGGTGAGTTGTCGGTGCATGTGCAAAGCATTGAACTGATTACCAAATCAATTCGTCCTTTGCCGGATAAGTTTCATGGTTTGCAAGACCAAGAAATCAAATATCGTCAACGTTATGTTGATTTAATTGTGAACGAGGAAAGTCGTAACCGTTTTGTTGTGCGCTCAAAAATCGTACAGCATGTACGTGAGTTTTTGATTGGTAAAGGCTTTATGGAAGTTGAAACGCCAATGATGCACGTCATTCCAGGTGGTGCAACGGCCAAGCCGTTTAATACACATCATAATGCGTTGGATATGCCCCTGTATTTGCGTATTGCACCAGAGTTATATTTGAAGCGTTTGGTTGTTGGTGGTTTCGAAAAAGTATTTGAAATTAACCGTAGTTTCCGTAACGAAGGGCTGTCTACTCGCCATAACCCAGAGTTTACAATGGTTGAGTTTTATTCGGCTTACACCGATTATCATCAGTTGATGGATCATACGGAAGAGCTATTGAAAGAATTGGCTGAGCTGACAGTCGGCTCAACTAAAGTACCATATCAAGGTCAGGAATTTGACTTTGGTAAGCCGTTTGCTCGTATGACGATGAAAGAGTCGATTATGCATTTCTATCCAAATGTAGCTGAAGCGCAATTAGCGGATTTAGAGTCTGCAAAAGCTTTGGCAAAAGAAATGCATGTTTCTATTGATGATTCTTATGGTTTAGGGAAAGTGATTACCGAAATCTTTGAAGAGCATGTTGAAGAAAAGCTGCTTGATCCGACCTTTATTACAGAATATCCAGCAGAGGTTTCACCTTTAGCACGCCGTAATGACAATGATCCATTCATCACTGATCGTTTTGAGTTGTTTATCGGTGGTAGAGAGTTGGCAAACGGTTTTAATGAGTTGAATGATGCTGAAGATCAGGCAGAGCGCTTTAGAGCGCAAGTAGAAGCTAAAGATGCTGGTGATGATGAAGCGATGCATTATGATGAAGATTATATTGTTGCGCTGGAACATGGTATGCCACCAACTGCAGGAGAAGGGATTGGTATCGACCGTTTGGTTATGTTATTTACCGATTCGGCTTCTATTCGTGATGTGCTGTTATTCCCGCATATGAGACCAGCAGAGTGATTTGTAATTAGTTGTAGCAGTCAATAAAAAAGCCTTTGCATTTTGCAAAGGCTTTTTTGTTTTTACGCCGAAAGTTTTGATACCCAGCCTGGCAGATTTTCATCAAAATCTGCCAGGCTGGGGTAGAGGCGTTATTCTTCCGCTAAGTCATAAGGCATAGGTTCAATGGTGGCGATTGAACCAGTAGCTGTTTTTAAATCACCTTGTGCGGATTCTAGAGGCTTTAAAGTGGTTACTGCTAGGGCTATCGAGCCTTCATAGATATCTTGCCCAATAGAAATAATCGCAAACTTATAGTTACGATCAGCATCATCTTGTAGAACCAGTTCTTCACCAGAAGTTAAGGATAGTGGTTCATTAATATGAAGTCTTACCATGCGCTTGGTTGCTTTTCCACGATAGTGCATACGCGCGATGATTTCTTGCCCTGGGAAACACCCCTTTTTAAAGTTGATGGCTTCAAGTTTATCCAAGTTTAGGAATTGAGCTATAAATTCATTTGAAGTGTTTACAGTGACTTCTGGTTGACCTGAAACGATATTCAAAAGCGCCCAATCATTTTGTCCAACACCTTCACTGTTACCGCTTAGCGTGTTCCAAATTTGTTTGATGGTTTCGATATCACCGAATAAGCTATAACGATGATAAGGCCCTGGTAGCTTGATACCAATAACACCTTCTAATCCTTCTTTGGAAACGCTTTCAACTTGGTAAGTTTCTTTGATTTTTGTGGAAAGGGCTCTTTGTAAATCTAAATCGGCAAACTCGCCGGCATAACCAATTTGTATCATTTGCTCGGAGACATCTTCAAGTTCAACCTTTGAACGTAGTTTGAACATGGTCAGGCGTTGCATGATTTGATCTTTTAAAGAACTATCAAAGCTTAAGTAGTAAGCTTCACCCTGCTTAAAAACAGTGATCAGCGCAAGCACTTTACCTTGAGGTTCACAGTAAGCAGTTAACTGACCTTTTGTGTCCGTTACGTCATTAAGATCGTTTGAGAACTGACCTTGAAGAAAAGTTGCTGTTTCTTCACCAGTTACTTTGATTAAGGTTTGGTGTGATAGGTCAGCTAGTATTGGTCCATGTTTAACTAGAAAATGCTCTAATTCAGGGTTGCCAAAGTCTTTGATGCTACCCTGTTCATTAAAATTAGCGCCTTGTTCTTGTAAAAAAGATTTCCATTCACTATTCATTATTACTTTAGTCCCGTTTTTTGGCGTTATTATACTATTGATATGTGCAAACTTAATCGGTAATATCTTTGAATAAAGATTAAGAGTGCACTAAGCATTAGTTTTGGAGATAGATTGTGTCTGAATCAAAAAAAGAATTTTTAACATTTAAGCTGGGTAAAGAAGATTATGCGGTTGAAATTAATCGTGTTCAAGAGATTCGAGGATGGCAAGAGCCAAGTCCTTTGCCAAATGTGCCTGCATTTGTAAAAGGAGTGATTGACCTTCGTGGTGAAGTGGTACCAATCCTTGACCTGCGAGAACGTTTTCATTTGAACGTTAGTTATAACGCAACCACGGTAGTTATTGTTGTGAATGTTTCTACAAAAAATGGTGAGCGTATTGTTGGTTTTGTAGTGGATGCGGTGTCTGATGTGCATCAGTTTGATTTAAACACTATTCAGCCTGCACCTGATGTTGCAGCTATTGATAATCAATTTATGATGGGATTAACAACTATTGTCGAGAAAAACCATGCTTCTAATTCCATGTCTCAAGCAGAAAAAGAAGGTGAATCCGCTGGTACCAAGCGAATGGTTATCTTGATTGATATTGATAAACTGGCTTCTGACGGAATGCTTGAACAAATCAGCGACAATGTTGATAACATGCCGTTACAAAACGGTTAATTCAATATGATGTTAGGCGGAACCGCCTAACATTATCGGCCTAAACAGTTTTAATTTTTCTTTTCGTGCTTAGGTAGTTTTTTCTTAGGCTTTAAAGTGGTTGGTTTGGATTTTAGCTTTGTTTTTGGATAATCCAGATTGTAATGCAGACCTCTGCTTTCCTTGCGTTTGATTGCACTTTTTACCATCAAGTCCGCCACTTCAGTAAGATTTCTAAGCTCTAATAAATCACTTGTTAGTGTGTGTGCATAAAAGTATTCACGAATTTCTTGCTTTAGTATGCGGATACGTTTTAATGCTCGGTTAAGACGTTTATTAGTACGGACAATCCCGACATAGTCCCACATCAATCGACGTAACTCATCCCAATCGTGGCTAATAAGTACTTTTTCTTTAGCCTGGGTGACAAAGCTGGTATCCCAGTTTTTTACACAGAAAAAAGTTTCGGATGATACGGGTTCGAAATGCGTTTCTATCCATTCATAAGCTGTTTCGGCGAACACTAGTCCTTCTGCTAAAGAGTTGCTGGCTAGACGATTAGCACCATGTAATCCTGTGTAGGCAGTTTCACCTATCGCGAAGAGTCTTTTTAGGTCGGTTTTGCCATTTAAATCCGTTTTAATGCCGCCGCAAGTATAGTGGGCAGCAGGGACGACGGGGATAGGGTCTTTAGTGATGTCGATACCAACTTTTAAGCAACGTGCATAAATGGTTGGGAAGTGATGAATAATAAAGTCCTCTGGACGATGAGAGATGTCTAAATAGACACAATCAATCCCGTGCTTTTTCATTTCATGGTCAATGGCGCGTGCAACAATATCTCTTGGTGCAAGGTCGGCTCTTGAGTCGTGTTCGGACATGAAAGCATGACCATTTGGTAGCTTAAGGATGCCGCCTTCACCACGAACCGCTTCGGAAATCAAAAAAGAACGATCCTGAGGATGGTATAAACAAGTAGGGTGGAACTGGTTAAATTCCATATTCGTTACCGAGCAGCCAGCGCGCCATGCCATCGCAATGCCATCTCCAGTGGAGGTATCCGGGTTGCTGGTATAGAGATAGGTTTTGCTGGCACCGCCAGTTGCTAGCACAGTGTAGTGTGCAATTAGTGCTTCAACCTTATCTGTCTTTTTGTCTAGTACATAACTGCCTAAGCACTCAGTTCGGTCGCTGTTTAAAATCAGGTCAACCGTCATATGTTCTGGTAGTAATGTTATGTTTGGATTCTCTGTAACTCTTTCAATAAGCGTTTCCGCGACTGTTTTACCTGTATGGTCAGCAGCGTGGATGACGCGGCGATGGCTGTGTCCACCTTCTTGTGTGAGGTGGTAATCATCAGAAGAGGTGTCTTTGCTAAAAGGTACGCCTAACTCGATGAGTTCGTAGATGGCTTGAATGCCTTTGGTTGCGACTAAGCGAACGGCATTTTCTTCACAAAGCCCTGCACCAGCTTCTAAAGTGTCTTTAATATGTGATTCCACTGAGTCAAAAGGATCAAGTACAGCAGCAATGCCTCCTTGGGCATACTGAGTACTACCTTCTTGCAATGAAGCTTTTGCAACGACGGTGACTTGATAATGTCGAGCTAGTTTTAAGGCAATTGATAAGCCTGCAATTCCGCTACCAATAACCAAAATATCTGTTTGTTGCTTAAAAGCACTTGTCAAAAGAGGTATCCTACTGCTTTGGGTTTGAGTTTAATCTGAACAATTTTTGTTCTGGTGTGAACTTGTCGAGTTACATTATTATACCCTTGGCATAGAATAGATTTATCAGGATGTTGTTGTGGAAGACCAAAATAGAATTTTGAGCCCTTTTTCTTTGGAAGCGGAAAAAGAAAATTATGCCAGTCAAGGCAAACTAGTTGCGCTAGGTACTGTTGTTGAGCAGCAAGAAGAAAAGATTTGGGTTGTAACTGAACAGGATGCTGGATGTAAAGGTTGTGCAACAGAATCGGGTTGTGGAACCTCAGCTTTGGCTAAATTGTTTTCACCTAACAAGAATGCGCCTTTATTGATGTTGAATGATCTTGGAGTGAAAAAGGGAGATCTCGTCTTACTCTCAATAGATGAGTCAGACTTATTTAAACATTCTATGATGGCTTATGGCTTACCATTATTTTTAATGATTGGCTTGGCTTCGGTTGGTTTGGCAGTGACGCAATCAGATCAGTTTTCGATTTTGTTTGGTTTTTTTGGTTTGGGACTGGGCTGGTGGTCAGCTCGACATTTTTACCATCCGAAACAACCTAAGTTGGAAAGAGTGATCCAAGCCGAATAACTAGAAATTTCAATGGGAAGTTTCGAACGCGTAAGTAAAAAATCTAAGGGAGAAAACATGTTTACAAGTAAACATAAGTTCTTATCTGCTATGTGGTTGGCAGTTTTGTTAAGTTTTTCGGCAACGGCATCGGCACAAACGCCAATGGTTTCTTTGCCAGACTTTTCGGTATTAGCGGCACAAAACAGTCCGGTTGTCGTAAATATTAGTACAACCAAACATGTTTCAACGGTGCCAAAACAGTTTCGAGGTTTGCCGGACGAAATGCTACGCCGTTTCTTTGGTATTCCTGAGGGGCAGAGTCCAGGAGCACAAGAGCGACAAGTAACTTCCTTGGGTTCAGGTTTTATTATTAGTTCAGACGGTTATATTTTGACGAATAACCACGTGGTTGATGGTGCTGATGATGTGGTGGTCAAATTAAGTGACCGTAAAGAGCTTAAAGCAAAAATTATTGGTCAAGATAAGCGTACAGATGTAGCGGTATTAAAAGTTGATGCCACTGGTTTGCCTGTCGCAAAAATAGGGTCATCTAAAAACTTGAAAGTAGGTCAATGGGTACTGGCTATTGGCGAACCATTTGGTCTTGACTATACAGTTACACACGGTATCGTTTCAGCTATTGGGCGTGCGTTACCAGATGATACCTATGTCCCATTTATTCAAACAGATGTACCTATTAATCCAGGTAACTCTGGTGGACCATTATTTAACATGAATGGTGAAGTTGTTGGTATTAATTCTCAAATTTACAGCAGTAGCGGCGGTTCAATGGGGTTGTCTTTCTCAATTCCAATTGATATTGCTATGTCGGTTGCCGAACAATTAAAAGCGCAAGGGCATGTGACTCGTGGCTTCTTGGGTGTGAGCGTTCAAGATGTATCTGGTGATTTGGCAAAATCTTTTGGTTTAACTGTGCCAAAAGGTGCTTTGGTTGCAGAAGCTGTAAAAGGAACACCTGCTGAGAAAGCGGGGATTTTGGCCGGTGATATTATTCTTGCTTTCAATGGTCATCCAATCAATAAATCTGCTGACCTACCTCCAGTTGTAGGTGCTACACCAATTGGTAAGAAGGTAAAAGTTAAGCTGCTGAGAGCAGGTGATGTTAAGTATGTTTCGGTTAAGCTCAGAGCACTTGATAAGTTCGATGGAGTGAGCGAAGGTGCTGCCATTCACAATGCTGCATTGGGCGCACAAGTGAAAATGGTAAATCCTAAAGTTCTACATAAATTGAACCTGCCGTTTGGTATTCGTTTGGTGCATGTTGACAATGATGGTGCGGCAGCCAGAGCAGGTTTAAGAAATGGCGATATTTTAGTAACAGTTAATTTCCACTCAATAGAGTCTGTTAAGGGGCTCGAAAAAATCACAAAAGCTGTGCCTAAAGATAGAGCAGTGCCAGTGAGAATTGTGAGAGGGAGTCGCTCTATTTTCTTGCCAGTGAAGTTTGATAAATAAAACTCGGCTGACAAGATATTTTAATGAGTGAGTTTAAAGTCAAATTAGCGTAAAATACGCAGATTATTGAGTTGTTCTCGTATTTATTGCTGATTTGGCTTGTTTTGAATCACAGCGTAGCATGTATTTTTATGTGCTACAACGTTGAGGAAAGGGTGCAAATTCCGTCGGAATAAGCGCCCTTTTTTTGTGGTGCTGAAGGTAAATACGAGATGAAAGAATTTGAAGGTTATCGAGGCTTAGATGTCAGTAAATATTGACCACATCAGAAATTTTTCCATCATTGCGCACATTGACCATGGTAAATCCACTATTGCAGACCGTTTTATTCATTTATGCGGTGGTTTAACTGACCGTGAAATGGCTGCCCAAGTGCTGGATTCTATGGATATAGAACGTGAACGCGGTATTACCATTAAAGCGCAAAGTGTTACGTTAAACTATGAAGCTGATGATGGACAAGTCTATCAATTAAACTTTATCGATACGCCGGGCCACGTTGATTTTTCCTATGAAGTCTCACGTTCTCTTGCTGCTTGTGAAGGTGCATTGTTGGTTGTGGATGCTTCGCAAGGGGTAGAAGCTCAAACTGTTGCCAATTGTTATACCGCAATTGAGCAAGGGCTTGAAGTACTGCCTGTTTTGAATAAGATTGACCTGCCTGCTGCTGAACCTGACCGTGTGGTTGATGAGATTGAAGAAATTATTGGTATTGAAGCACATGACGCGGTTCATGCTAGCGCCAAAGCGGGTGTTGGTATTAAAGAAACTTTAGAGCAAATTGTTCAGAGAGTACCTGCACCGGAAGGTAATGCAGATGCACCACTAAAAGCTTTGATTATTGATTCTTGGTTTGATAACTATTTGGGTGTTGTCTCTCTCGTTCGTGTTGTTGATGGCAGAATTGGTAAAAAAATGAAAATGAAGATTTGTTCAACCAAGGAAGAGTATATGGTTGATCAAGTCGGGATTTTTACACCAAAACATACACCAACGGAGTATTTGTCTGCTGGCGAAGTTGGTTTTGTTGTTTCGGGAATTAAAGATATCGATGGTGCCCCGGTTGGAGATACCATTACCTTGGCGGGTAATGATGTTGAACCACTCCCCGGATTTAAACCTGTTCAACCTCGAGTATTTGCCGGTCTTTTTCCGATTAGTTCCGAAGATTATGAAGACCTTCGTGAAGCTCTCAGAAAGCTAAGATTAAATGATGCGGCTTTGCATTTTGAACCTGAGTCGTCAGATGCTTTGGGATTTGGTTTCCGTTGCGGTTTCTTAGGAATGCTTCATATGGAGATTATCCAAGAGCGTTTGGAACGTGAATATAACCTGGATTTGATTACCACTGCTCCAACCGTTATTTATGAAGTGCTGACTAAAAGTGGTGAGGTTGTTAAGGTAGATAACCCTTCTAGTTTGCCTGAAATTACTGTCATTGATGAAATACGTGAACCGATTATTCAAGCGAATATTTTGGTGCCAAACGAGTATGTCGGTGCGGTGATGAAGCTTTGTTTGGAAAAGCGTGGCGTTCAAAAAAATATGCAATATGCAGGAAATCAAGTATCTATCACTTATGAGCTGCCTTTGAATGAAGTGGTTCTGGATTTCTTTGATCGCCTAAAATCTACCAGTCGTGGCTATGCTTCCATGGATTACGAATTTAAGCGTTTCCAGTCTGATGACTTAGTAAAATTAGAGTTTTTAATTAATGGTGAACCTGTAGATGCGCTGGCAATTATCGTTCACCGCTCTACGGCAGTTCAACGAGGTAAAGTCTTAATTGAAAAACTGAAGGACATTATTCCGCGTCAGATGTTTGATGTTGCCATTCAGGCGGCCATTGGTGCTAAAATCATCGGCAGAACAAATGTGAAGGCACTCAGAAAGAACGTAACGGCTAAGTGTTATGGTGGTGATGTGTCTCGTAAGAAGAAATTGCTACAGAAACAGAAAGAAGGGAAAAAACGCATGAAATCAATCGGTAGCGTTGAACTGCCGCAAGAAGCGTTTTTAGCTGTATTGAATACCTCAGACGATTAAGGAAGACAGGATACGACTATGAGTTTTGAATTGATACTGGTCATCGCAACGGCTATAACAGGGGCGATTGCCTATGTCGATAAATTAGTATGGAAACCTAAGCGTGATCGATCTGTTACAACAGAAAGTGAGCCGCTGGTCGTTGAGTATGCGCGTTCATTGTTTCCGGTGTTTTTAGTTGTATTGGTTCTACGTTCATTTGTGGTTGAGCCTTTTAGAATCCCTTCTGGTTCAATGTATCCTACATTGGAAATTGGTGACTTCATTATTGTGAATAAGTTTGCTTATGGCTTAAAGTTGCCAGTAACGCAGACTAAAATTGTGCCAATCGGTGAACCTAAACGTGGTGATGTGGTTGTTTTTAAATATCCTAAAGATCCAGATGTGGATTACATTAAGCGCGTAATTGGTTTGCCTGGCGATAAAATTACCTATGTTGGACGTACAGTTTTCATTAATGGTGAGCCTTTGAAGCAGTCTTATATTGGTAGTTATAAAACTCATGGTGCGGGTGCAAATATGGATGGAACGTCTGAACTTTCAGAAACTTTTCCGTCTGGTAAAAAACACATGATTCTTTTGGATAAGGATAAATTTAGTCAGGATATGCAAACTGTTACAGTGCCGCCAGGACATTATTTTATGATGGGGGACAATCGTGACTATTCTAACGACAGCCGTTTCTGGGGCTTTGTTCCTGAACAAAATATTAAAGGTAAGGCTTTCGGAATTTGGATGAATTGGGATGACGGTATTCACTTTGATCGTATAGGTAAGGGAATTAATTAACCATGTCCGAATGGGAAAAAGAGGCTAAGTTAAAACGACTTTCAAAAGCGTTAGGCTACGAATATAAAGATTTAGGTTTCCTTGAAAAGGCTTTGACTCATCGAAGTGTGGGTTCTAAAAATAACGAAAGGCTTGAGTTTTTAGGGGATAGCCTTGTTAACTTTATGATTGCGGATGCGCTGTTTCACCAGTTTGAAAAAATTTCGGAAGGTGATTTAAGTCGAATTCGTGCCTTTTTGGTAAAAGGAGAAACGCTTGCCAAAATAGGCAAAGAGTACCAGCTTTCAGATTATTTGATGCTTGGCCCCGGAGAGTTGAAAAGCGGTGGTTATCGACGTGAATCAATTATTGCGGATGCAGTTGAAGCAATTATTGCATCTGTTTATGAAGATGGTGGGTTAACGCCTTGTAGAGAGTTGGTATCACGTCTTTATAAAGAAAGGTTGAATGAGCTTGAGCCTGAAAAGGTGGGTAAAGACCCTAAAACACGTTTACAGGAGTTTTTACAGTCGCGTCACCAACAGTTACCTGAATATAGCGTGATAAGTGTTAACGGCCCGGCGCATGCACAAGAGTTTATTGTCAGTTGTTATGTTGGTCAATTAAACCGTAAGTTTGAAGCAACGGCAACTAATCGTAGAAAGGCAGAGCAACTGGCTGCTGAACAAGCTTTGGACGTTTTGGAGAATCAATAATGACGGAAGAGACGGATTTTAAAGCTGGATTTGTTGCTGTTATAGGCCGACCAAATGTTGGAAAGTCTACGCTAATGAATATGCTGCTTGGGCAAAAACTAAGCATTACCTCACCTAAGCCTCAAACCACGCGTCATCGTATTCATGGCATTCATTCTACAGATCAGTTTCAAATTGTTTTTGTTGATACTCCAGGAATGCACCTGGGTGGACAAAAGTCGATTAATCGTTATATGAACCGTGCAGCTACCAGTGCATTTGCAGATGTAGATGTTGTGCTGTTTGTTGTTGAAGCTGGACGTTGGACAAAAGAAGATCAAGCGGTCGCTCAAAAATGTCAAAATTTAGATATTCCCGTTATTGTTTTAGTGAATAAGATCGATAAGATGCAGCAAAAAGAAGTCTTGTTGCCTTACCTGCACAAAATTGCAGAAAAGATTGATTTTGATGAAGTGATTCCTGTTTCGGCTTACAAGAAATCTGGTTTAGACATTGTAGAAAAAGAAGTCTTGAAGCACTTGCCGAATCAACCAGCCATTTTCCCAGAAGACTATATTACGGATCGTTCTTCTCGTTTTTTAGCATCGGAAATTGTGCGTGAAAAACTGATGCGAAGTCTTGGTGATGAAGTGCCTTATGGCGTGACAGTAGAGATTGAACAGTTTAAGTTTGAAGAAGACGAGGGGCGTTGGGTCATTCATGCACTGATTCTCGTTGAAAGATCAGGGCAAAAGCAAATCGTTATCGGTAAACAGGGGCAACTGATCAAGCAAGTTGGTATTCAAGCGCGAAAAGACCTAATGAAAATGCTGGATGGCCGAGTGCATCTTGAGCTTTGGGTCAAAGTGAAAGAAAATTGGGCGGATGATGATCGCGCTTTGGCAAGTTTGGGTTACACCGACGAAATAAATTGATGCATGGAGAAATAGGCTTTGGCTTTAGAAGTACAACAACAAGCCTATGTCTTGCATAAAAGACCCTACCGGGAAACGAGTTTGTTGGTTACCTTTTTAACATCAGAAAAGGGGCGACAAAATGCGGTTATCAAGGGCGTTAGAGGCCAGTCCAAGTCTAGTCGGATCAAACAAGCCTGGTTACAACCCTTTCAAAGCTTAAATATTAGTTGGTTAGAGCGTTCAGTTCATCAGTCAGACCTAGTTAACTTGAGATTGTTAGAACCTTCATCGGTTCGTTTTCCTCTGGTTGGCGATGCTAGTATTTGTGGTCTTTATCTCAATGAATTACTTTATCGTTTGCTGTATCCAAGAATTGCTTCTGAGTCGATTTATGAAGACTATCAGCAAGCTTTATTAGGGTTGGCAAAAGCCGGAACTCGATTTGAACAAGCATGGGTGTTGCGTAAATTCGAATTTCAGTTGTTGGGTGATCTAGGTTATGGGTTTGATTTGTCAGTAGATGCCAATGGTCTGCCTATTGATGAAAATCGGGTCTATAGATTTATACCGGAAATGGGCTTTATTGAACATTTTCCTTCGCAAGATTTACAAACAACAATCCTATCAGGAAAGTGTATTTTGCAGTTTTTGGAGCAAAAGTATTCTGAGAACTGTCTTAATGAAATGAAAAAATTCTTTAGACAGGTATTGGCCTATTACCTGGGAGAAAAACCTGTTCAAGCCAGGGCTTTATTTCAAGGGGAATAGGATAAAAAATGGGCGCATATAGAGGTAAGAAGGAATAAAAATGAATCCGATTTATTTAGGACTGAATATTGACCATGTAGCAACAATTCGTCAGGCAAGAGGAACGCGTTATCCTGATCCTGTTAAAGCTGCATTAGATGCTGAGATGGCCGGCGCAGATAGTATTACACTGCACCTAAGAGAAGATCGCCGTCATATTCAAGATGAAGATGTACGTCGAATTAGTGAAGCACGCCAAACTAAAGTAAATTTAGAAATGGCAGCCACTTCTGAAATGTTGTCTATTGCATTGCAGACTTGTCCAGAAGATGTTTGTTTGGTTCCAGAGAAAAGAGAAGAACTGACAACGGAAGGTGGACTTGATGTCGTTTCTCAGCAGGCATGGTTGACAGATTTTTGTGGTAAGTTAGCTGAAAATAAAACGCGAGTCTCTTTGTTTATTGATGCAGAAGAGTCGCAAATTCGTGCAGCAAAAGCCGTTGGTGTACCAGTTATTGAGCTTCATACGGGTACTTATGCCGAGCTAACAGATTCAACTGCAATTTCAGCTGAGTTAGAGCGCATTAAACAAGCGACTGCTCTAGCTAAATCTTTAGGATTAGTTGTTAACGCTGGTCATGGACTTCATTATCACAATGTTCAAGCGATTGCTGCGATTAAAGATATTGAAGAGTTAAATATCGGTCATGCGATTATTGCTCAAGCATTGTTTTCAGGTATGCCTGAAGCCGTTAGAGAAATGAAACGTATTATGGTGGAAAGCCGTAAACAAGCATACCTAGGATAATTGGGCTGGCTTCGGAATGATTGTTGGAATTGGAACAGACATTGTAGAAATAGCAAGAATTTCCTCCTTGCTCTCCAAAAGAGGGGAGGTGTTTGCACATAAGATTCTTTCAAGCATTGAAATGAAGGAATTTGCAGCGCAAATGCATCCTGAAATTTATTTAGCGAAACGATGGGCTGCAAAAGAAGCGATCGCAAAAGCATTGGGTACAGGTTTTTCTAATGGTGTAACTTTTGGGGAGATGACTATTGGACATACTGATCTAGGACAACCTTTGGTGAAGTTACATGGTAAAACACTTGCTTTGTCTGAGGAAAGGCAGATAAAGTATTGGTCTATTAGTATTAGTGATGAAAAACATTATGCAATTGCTTTTGTCGTTGCAGAGGCTGATTAGTTTCATAGATTGGTCTAGAAAAAAAATAAGGAAGAATACACGGATGAATTATTCCGCTTACACTTTTCAACAAGATTTAATACAATGCTAGCTATGAAGCGATTAATGATTGTTTTTTCAAGAAAAATCTGCCAGGCTGGGGTGCTTGTTGTGAGTTGGTTTTCAGCCAATGTATACGCTTCGACAGCTGATAGCGTTGGTCTTTCAAAGAATAATATAGAACCATCAAGTTATTTCGGACAAATTCTCATTTCTTTAATGTTTATTGTATTGGTTATTTTTGCCGGTGCATGGTTGCTAAAAAGATTTGGTAGAGTTAATGGGCTGGTGAGCAAAGATATGCGCATTCTGGGCAACATGGCCATAGGTCAGAGAGAGCGTATTTTGCTGTTACAGGTTGGAAAAGAACAGTTGTTAATAGGGGTAACTTCTAGTCGAATATCGCTATTGCACGAATTAAAAGAACCTATTGAAGTTCGAGAGGTTACGACACCAATGAACAGTGCCTTTGCTCAAAAGCTTCAAGAAGCCATAGCCAATAGAAAAAAGCCGGAAAATGACTAAAAGACTACCTTTCTTACTCTTTATTTTTACCCTTCTTTTTCCTGTAATGGGGGCTGCTGCTGTCCCTGGAATTCCTGCTTTCACGGTTCAAACGGATGCGCAAGGAAATCAGGACTATACCTTAACCATTCAAATTTTATTGCTGATGACTGGCTTGACGCTGCTACCGGCAGCGCTTATTGCAATGACATCTTTTTTGCGAATAATCGTCGTGTTAGCCTTATTAAGGCAAGCACTAGGGGTGCAATCGACACCTTCGAATCAAGTTTTGATTGGTTTGGCGCTATTTTTAACTTTGTTTGTTATGTCTCCCATACTCGATCAGATTTATAAAAACGCAGTTACCCCTTATCTTAATGAGCAAATTAAGTTTAAAGAAGCTATTGATGTCGGTGCTAAGCCTTTACATAAGTTTATGATCCAGCAAACACGAGAATCTGATCTTGGTATGTTTGCTCAGATGGCTGATGTAGAACTTAAAGACCCAGATACCGTGCCTTTCAAAGTATTGATTCCTGCATTTATGACCAGTGAATTGAAGACCGCCTTTCAAATTGGATTTATGATATTTATCCCATTTTTGATTATCGATCTGGTCGTGGCCACATTGTTGATGGCGATGGGGATGATGATGTTATCTCCGATGATTATTTCTATGCCTTTTAAACTTATGTTGTTTGTTTTAATAGATGGGTGGGCATTGATTATGGGAACGTTGGCGAATAGTTTCGTAGTTGCAGGAGGTACGTGATGACACCTGAATTTGTACTAACCCTAGGTCAAAGAATGCTGGAAGTTGTGACTATGTTGGCAGCGCCATTGTTGCTACCTGCATTAGCAGTAGGTTTGTTGGTTGGTATGTTTCAAGCAGCAACCCAGATTAATGAAATGACTCTGAGCTTTATCCCGAAAGTTGCTATCGTCGGCGTTGTTCTAGTTGTAGGTGGTCCTTGGATGCTAAACACCTTGGTTTCTTTTACCAAAGAGCTTTATGAAAATATTCCAGCACTGATTGGTTAGTCATAATGTTGACATTCAACTATGATGATTTTCTTAGTTTATTAGGGCTTTATTTTTGGCCCTTTATTCGTATCACGGGCATGCTAATGATGGTGCCACTATTTTCTGCAAGTTATGTTTCGGTTAATATTCGTTTGATGTTGGCTGTTTTCATTACTTTAGCAGTTGCACCGTCTTTACCACTTCCTGATCCTATTGATCCTTTTACCTGGCATGGCGTTTTGTTGATTGTGCAGCAGTTTGGTATAGGTTTGGCAATAGGACTGATTTTTGCTGTTATATTTCAGGTGTTCGTTATAGCGGGGCATTTGGCTTCTATGTCAATGGGATTGGCAATGGCAACAATGGTGGATCCCTCGACAGGTGTGAATACGCCAATTATAGGGCGTTATTTTACGATTGTTGCCACTTTACTGTTTTTGTTGATGAACGGGCATGTGTTGGTTTTTAAAATGGTTATGGACAGTTTTCAAACGCTACCTGTGGGGTTACATTTTTTTGACACTATGAGCTTGAAGCAAATTTATAGTTTTGGGTCGATTATGTTTGAATCTGGTGTGTTATTGGCTTTACCTCTGGTAACGGCGCTTTTATTAGTAAATATTTCGTTTGGAGTGGTTGCGAGAGCTGCGCCAGCCCTTAATATTTTTGCGGTTGGTTTTCCAATTACTTTGACTGTAGGTTTGGTGATGTTGATTTTTATTACTCCATTGTTGTTGCCAACGATGCAACATTTAATGGTTTCTGTTCACGATTTAATTGGTACTTTAAAATTGAATCAATAAGGTGATAGGGTTCGCCTGAAGAGTGCTAGATGGCTGAAAACGAAGACGGTACAGAAAAAACAGAAGACCCCTCCGACAAAAAACTCCGTGAAGCTAGGGAGAAAGGTCAGGTTCCAAGGTCAAAAGAGCTATCAACTCTTATGATGACCCTGTCTGCAGCTATTTTTTTATATTTTTTTGGTCACTATATGGTCGCTCAGTTTGAGGAGATTATGACCAAAGGGCTACAGTTAGATCGAGCCCATGCTTATGACATTGGTATGTTGACAAACAGGGTACTGGGTATGTTGCTAGAGTCGATTTATATGTCGCTACCCTTTCTGACATTAATGGTCGTTGTAGCGGTGGTTTCTCCGCTGCTTTTAGGTGGTTGGAATTTTAGTACACATCCGTTAATGCCTAAGTTGAGTAAACTTAATCCTGTTAGTGGAATAAAGCGGATGTTTTCCAAGACAGCGTTAGTTGAACTTATTAAAGCAATTCTCAAATTTGTACTGATTGCGGCCGTGGCGGCATATTTTTTGTGGCATACCTACCATGAAGTCGTTTCTATTGGTCTGGAACCGTTAAAAATGGCTATGGCGCATTCCGCTAAGCTAGTGCTTGAAGCTTTTATTTTTGTAAGTTTGTCTCTGATAGTGATTGCTGCTATTGATGTTCCGTTTCAGGTGTATCAACATATCAGTCAATTAAAAATGACAAAACAAGAAGTAAAAGATGAGCATAAGCAACAAGAAGGGAGTCCCGAGGTTAAAGGGCGTATTCGTCAGCTACAAAGAGAAATGTCCCAACAGCGTATGATGCAGCGAGTACCAGAGGCTGATGTTGTTATTACCAACCCAACACACTTTGCTGTGGCTTTAAAATATGATGCAGATGGTATGCAGGAACCAATTGTTCTTGCAATGGGGGCAGATTTTATGGCGGCACAAATTAGAACACTGGCGACAGATAATAATATTCCATTAGTAGAAGCGCCACCCTTAGCACGTGCTTTATACTATAATGCAGATGTTGATAAACCAATACCTTATGAGTTATTTAAAGCTGTAGCAGCGGTATTGGCTTATGTCTATCAGCTGAAAGATGGACGAGTACCACAAGAGTTGGATTTTGAAACCTTGCCTATTCCTGATGGAATGAAAACGGAGTCGTCTTCAGAGAGTAGTGAACAGGAACTAACAGAACAATAATTAGATGAATTTTTCTCAGCTACTCAATCAGATCAAGCAATCATTTAAAAATGGGTTAGGGATACCTATCGCTATTTTAGCTCTGTTAGCGATGGTAGTTGTTCCTTTACCACCGTTTTTGCTTGATGTCTTTTTTACATTTAACATAGCTCTGTCGCTCGTTGTCTTGATGGTAACGCTTTACTCTAAGCGCCCTGTAGAATTTTCTATTTTCCCAACTATTATCCTATTAACAACACTATTTAGACTTTCTTTAAACATTGCTTCTACTCGAGTCATTCTTTTAGAAGGGCACAATGGTGGGGCATCAGCCGGTTATGTTATTGAATCATTTGGTGAATTTGTTATCGGTGGAAACTTTGCCGTTGGTTTGGTTGTTTTTGCCATTTTAGTTGTCATCAACTTTGTGGTTATCACAAAAGGTGCAGGCCGTGTCGCAGAAGTTAGTGCACGTTTTACTTTGGACTCCATGCCGGGGAAGCAAATGGCGATAGATGCGGACTTGAATGCCGGGTTGATTACTCAAGAGCAGGCACAAGAACGACGTGGTGAAATTGCAACTGAAGCAGACTTTTACGGTTCTATGGATGGTGCGAGTAAATTTGTTCGAGGTGACGCCGTTGCCGGGATAGTGATTCTTTTCATTAACTTACTGGGTGGTTTTGCGATAGGGGTTGGGCAACATGATATGTCCTTTAGTGATGCGACACATGTATATACGATTTTGACTCTAGGGGATGGGTTGGTTGCGCAAATCCCATCACTTTTACTCTCCACCGCGACAGCAATTATCGTTACCCGTGTTACTGGTGACAAAAAAGATATGTCGCAACAGGTGCAGATGCAAATGTTCGCCAATCCTAAAGCACTGGGAATGAGTGCAGGTATAGTAGGTATTTTTGGATTGGTTCCAGGTATGCCTAATGTTGCTTTTCTGTCTTTTGCCGCAGTTTCAGGGCTTGGCGCTTATTTAATCCATAAAAAACAACAAGAAACGCCGCCTGTAGAAGAATTATTGAATGATGCTGAAGGGGATACGGTAGAACAGGGTTCTGAGTTGAGTTGGGATGATGTTCAATCCGTCGATACACTTGGGTTGGAAGTGGGTTATCGTTTGATTCCAATGGTGGATCAGGCGCAAAATGGCCAGTTGTTAGAACGTGTTAAAGGCGTTAGGCGCAAGGTTTCACAGGAACTCGGTTTTCTTGTACCACCTGTACATATTCGAGATAACTTAGATTTAGCGCCAAATCATTATAAAATTATGCTGTTAGGTGTTGCTGCCGGTGAAGGTGAAGTTTTTCCTGACAAAGAGTTGGCAATTAATCCAGGACAAGTATTTGGAGAGGTTCAAGGAACGCCTACAAAAGATCCTACGTTTGGTTTAGATGCTGTTTGGATTTCGTTGGCAGACCGTGAGCAGGCTCAAGCCCTCGGTTATACCGTTGTAGACTCTAGTACCGTTGTAGCAACACATATTAGCCAAATTATTCAAGATTATGCATCTGAACTGCTTGGTTATGATGAAACGCAAAAACTATTAGATAAGCTTAAAGAGGTTTCACCTAAGTTGGTGAGTGAGCTGATACCAGATAAATTATCTTTGTCTGCTGTAGTAAAAGTATTGCAGAATCTTTTGATAGAAAAAGTTTCAATTAAAGATTTAAGAACAATCTTGGAAACCTTGACGGAAAATGCAGGTCGTTTACAGGATCCAGAGTTGCTGACTATGCAAGTTAGGGCTGCGTTGGGACGATCTATCATTCAGAACCTTGTGGGCTCTGAAGGTGACTTGAAAGTGATTACTCTTGATCCAGGATTGGAACAGTTATTGCTACAAGCTTCTCAAGGGTCTCCAGAAGGACAGTTGGCTATAGAGCCAGGCTTAGCCGAAAGATTGCATGCGACTTTAAAAGAAGAGTCGCAAAAGGTTGAAATAGAAGGGCAGTCGGCAGTTCTTCTTGTCGCACCACAAATCCGAGCTCAATTAGCTAAACTGTTTAAGTTCAGTTTACCTAATTTGAATATATTGGCTTATTCAGAAGTGCCAGAAAATCGTCAAATTAGTGTGGTTGCAAATGTTGGACAGGAGGCTAGCTAGATGAAGCTAAAACGTTATCTTGGGCCTAACATGCGGCAAGTAATGGCGTTAGTTCGTGATGAACTGGGCGACGATGCGGTCATTATGTCAACCCGAAATACGGATGAAGGTGTTGAAATAGTTGCTGCGATGGATCCAGATTCATCACCAAAAGAAGACAAAAATAATGCTGTAGCTAAGGCAAGTTTTGCTTCTCCTGAGTTATCACAGAATGCGCAGATGAGCGCTCGCGGTAACCAAGAAATACAAAAAATGGCAGCAGAACTGCAGTCAGTCAAGACGATGCTGCAAGATCAGTTATCAGGCTTGGCCTGGAATCATTCTGAAAAAATGGAACCTGAAAAGGTCAGGTTGTTAAAACGGTTGGTTCAGTTAGGCATAGGTTGGGATTTAGCTCAGAACTTGGTAAATGGCATAGAAACAATTGATGAGAGTGCTTGGTCTGAAGTTTTATTTGAACTAGAAAGACGTATTCCTTCAGGTGCTGGTGATGTAGTTGATTCAGGTGGGGTGGTTGCTTTAGTTGGACCCACAGGTGTAGGGAAAACAACGACGATTGCTAAAATGGCAAGCCGTTTTGTAATGCGGAATAGTGCAAGTCAACTCGCACTTATTACCACGGATTGTTATAAAATAGGGGCTCAAGCGCAACTAAAGACTTTTGCTGATTTGTTGGGCGTGCCAGTTTATGTTGCTGCAACAGAAGGTGAACTATTGAACTTATTGGCATCATTAACGAGTAAGAAGTTGATATTGATTGACACAGCTGGTTTAAGCCAAAAAGATGCATTAATTGACCAGCAACCAACAAAAACCAAAATGGGATTAGAAATGATTCGGAACTATTTGGTTATGTCGGCGGCAACGCAACTTAGTGTGATGAAAGATATTGTTGGTTCCTTTGGTAGAGTAGGGCTCAAAGGATGTATTTTAACCAAATTGGATGAAGCTACTCAGCTTGGCAATGTGTTGACCGTTTTAATTGAACAAAAGTTAGCACCTGTTTATGCTTCTAATGGACAACGGGTTCCTGAAGATTTGGAACCAATAAAAATAAGAGATTTAGTCGACAAAGCAATGGTACTAGGACAACAGAAATCAGTAAACGAAGAAGAAATGGCATTTCGTTTAGGTATGGGTAAGGATATTTCAGATGCACAATGATCAAGCAGCTGGTTTAAGAGCTATGCAATCTCATAATACTAGTCCGGTAAATGAAACCGAGCCGAAAAAAACTTCTGGGCGTCCATCAAAGCCAGTTAGAGTTCTAGCTGTAGCAAGTGGGAAAGGTGGTGTTGGTAAGACTAATGTCTCCGTAAATTTGGCTGTCTCTTTAGGTCAGTTAGGCAATCGTGTTTTGCTTATGGATGCAGATATGGGGTTAGCTAATGTAGATATCATGCTCGGCCTGCAAACGAAATATAATTTAGCCGATGTTTTGGATGGAGAAAAAACGCTTAGAGAAGTCATGGTTGATGCCCCAGGTGGTATTAAGGTTATACCAGCCGCATCAGGTGTCAGGCGTATGGCTCAATTAACGCCAGCAGAGAATGCCGGCATAATTAACGCTTTTTCCGAGATAGATGGTTTTCTTGATGTATTAGTGATTGATACTGCTGCGGGGATTGCAGATAGTGTTGTGAGTTTTTGTAGAGCTTCTCAAGAAGTGATTGTTGTCGTAAACGATGAACCTGCATCAATGACAGATGCTTACGCATTGATAAAAGTATTAAGTAGGGAATATAATCTTACAAAGTTTAAATTGTTAGCCAACATGGTTAGGTCAGAAAAGCATGGTTTAATGCTATATGACAAGTTTTCTAAGGTTTGTGAACAGTTTTTGGATGTGTATATTGACTATTTAGGAACAATTCCTTTTGACCATGATTTGAGAGAAGCAGTGCAACGACAAACACCGGTTACAATAGCAAAGCCGGATAGTGAGTCTGCTAAAGCTTTTAAAAAAATAGCAGTAGAAATTAATAACTGGCCAATACCAACGGGAGTAACGGGGTATTTACAGTTCTTTGTCGAGCGTTTGTTTCAAACGCAGAACAGTTAATTAAAGGTTGGGTAATTCATGACGGGTACTCAAATTTATGCAAATATTCAAAAGCAATTGGGTCAACCTATTGATATTGAAGAATTTTTGCCGCTTGTCAATCGAATTGCTTATCACTTGAAAGGGCGTTTGCCAGATAGTGTCATGGTTGATGATCTTATTCAATCTGGTGTTATTGGGTTGATTGAAGCATCACAGAAATTTGATGCCAGCCAAGGTGCTAGTTTCGAAACCTATGCCGGTATTCGAATTCGTGGTGCTATGTTAGATGAAATTCGTAGAGGTGATTGGACGCCAAGGTCTGTTTATCGAAAATCTAGAGAAGTATCTGACGCTATTTCGAAAATTGAAGCGAGAGAGGGGCGAGAAGCAAAAGACCCAGAAGTCGCTAAAGAAATGCAGGTAAGTTTGGACGAATACTATCATATTCTCCAAGATACAAATTCGGTACAATTGCTTTCCATTGACCAACCTGACCACGATGAGTTGTCAGAAGACAGAATGGTTGGACAAATGAAATCTCAGTTATTAGAGATTTCTGAAGATGGGTTCCACAAGGAATTATCACGGGAAATTGATAATTTGCCTGAAAAAGAGAAGCTTGTGATGGCTCTTTACTATGATGAAGAGCTTAACTTAAAAGAAATTGGTGAAGTATTAGAAGTCAGTGAATCTCGTGTAAGCCAGATTCATAGCCAAGCAATAAAAAGATTAAAAGCTAGGCTAAAAGATTGGATTTAAAATTGAAAGGTCAGTGTTAACTGAAGGAATAAACAATGCAAATTGATAGAAATATGAATATATTGGTTGTGGACGATTTTTCTACCATGAGAAGAATTGTAAAGAACTTATTGAAAGAATTAGGTTTTAGTAAGTTTGATGAAGCAGATGATGGCGCGACTGCCTGGCCGATGATTCAAAGTGGTAAATACGATTTTATTGTTAGTGACTGGAATATGCCTCAGATGACAGGAATCGATCTTTTGAGACATGTTAGAGCAGATGCGGCACTAAAAGATACGCCATTTTTGTTGATTACTGCAGAAGCAAAAAGAAGTCAGATATTGGAAGCTGCTGAAGCAGGTGTTGATGGTTATATTGTTAAACCATTTACCGCGGCAACATTAAATGCCAAAATTCAAAAGATTTTTGAAAGAGTTGAAGAACGTAAAAAAGCCAATGCCGGTTAAATTCACTTCGATAAAATCTATAGAAAAAGCCTTATATAATGTTAATTATATAGGGCTTTTTTTTTAACAAAGAGGGGAGAAAATGGAGAGCATAAGTGTTGAACAAGTAGAGTCTTTGTTAAAGTCGATAAAAGACAAAAATTATCAAGAAGCTGCTTCAATTATTGATGAATTGGTAAAAGTTAAAAATGAGAGCTTGGTAAAAGAAGTTCAAGAGTTATCAACCAGTTTACACAAATCACTGGAAAGCTTTGGAAATGATGCTGTTATATTGAAACATACCAAACATGATCTTCCTGATGCCTCTGAGAGGCTTAAATATGTTATCGATGCTACAGAAGAGGCTAGCAACAAAACTCTGGCAGCGGCTGAATCGGTATTGGAAAAAATCGAAGCCATAGAGTCTAAAACAACAGATAAGTCAATTTTGGATACGCTTTCCGCTGTTCAGTCGCAAATGACGGATATTATGGTTGCACAATCATTCCAAGACTTAACAGGTCAAGTTCTGAATCGTATTGTTGATTTGGTGACCAGTCTAGAAAAAAGTTTAAATGAATTAATTGTGAAAGCTGGTGTTGATTTGGATCTAATCACAAATCTGGAAGTTTCAGGCGATAAGAAACATTCAGATGAAATGAAAGGAATTGGTCCAAATGTGACTAAGGCAAGTAAAAAGGATGCTGTTTCTTCACAGGATGATGTGGATGATTTGCTTGGAGATCTAGGGATATAACTTGAGTGGCATACTCGTTGCTTTAAATTTCCTATATTTAAACTATTGGAAAATAGTCACTTTGTTGACAGGCATCTAGACGAGGACTGAATTGTGGATGAAGAAATTTTACAGGATTTTTTAGTTGAAGCGTCTGAGCTGGTAGAACAGCTCGATGAACAATTAACAGATCTAGCCAATTCACCGACGGATTCTGATTTATTAAACGCAATTTTCAGAGGTTTCCACACAATTAAAGGCGGCGCAGGGTTTCTGGGCGTAACTGCCTTGATTGAAGTGTGTCATAGAGCTGAAAATGTTTTTGATAAAATTAGAAATGATGAGATAGCTTATGACCATGTTGCAAGTGATATCATCATGCGTGCCTTTGATGTTATTACAGACTATATAGAGCAGTTAAAGGATGGTGCAAGAGAGCTTGAAGATGCAGATCAAGGATTACTTGATGAGTTAGATGGTTTGTGGCGCGGACAGGCTGTCTCTTCAGGTGACGCATCGCAAGAGGAAGATGTTGCCACTCATGAGGCTGAAGTTGCCTCTGCACAACCAGAGGTTAAGCTTCAATTAGATGAAGGGCTTGATCCTGATGGTGAAATTAGTGATGATGAATTTGAAGCGTTACTGAATCAACGAGACGCACTCTCCGAAGGTGGGGCTGGCGGTACTGAGTCTGCGCCAGTTAAACTTGAGCTGGATGAAGGACTTGACCCTGATGGTGATATTACTGACGATGAGTTTGAAGCTTTATTGAACCAAAGGGATATGTTGAGTTCAGAGCCAGTTCAATCTTCACAACCACCTGAACCACCAAAAGTAGAAACACCTCCTCCTGCGCCAAAACCTACCGCAAAACCTGCTTCTAAGACAGCAGAAGAAGGTAAATCTGATGATAAGCAACATTCTAAGGCTGCTGCAGAGTCAACAGTAAGGGTCGATACACGTCGTTTAGATGAGATTATGAATTTAGTCGGTGAGTTGGTATTGGTTCGTAACCGCTTGCTGACTTTGAAGTCGCTTGAGGACTCTCAGGAAGAGCTATCCAATGCTGTTGGAAACCTTGATCATGTCACTACGGATCTACAAAATTCAGTTATGAAAACACGGATGCAACCCGTGAAAAAAGTCTTTGGACGTTTTCCTCGTGTCGTAAGAGATTTAGCGAGAAAACTGGGCAAAGAGATTGAGCTAGAGTTGCAGGGTGAAGAAACAGATTTAGATAAAAACTTGGTTGAAGCATTGGCTGATCCTTTAGTTCATTTAGTAAGAAACTCTGTTGATCATGGTGTTGAAATGCCTGATGTTCGTGAGCAAGCGAATAAACCGAGAAAAGGCACAGTAATTTTAGCTGCGGAACAGGAAGGTGATCATATTCTTCTCTCTATTACCGATGATGGTAAAGGGATGGATCCAGATGTCTTGAGAAGAAAAGCTGTTGAAAAGGGCATGATGGATGAGGTTAGTGCCAATCAGCTAGATGATAAGTCAGCGTTTGAATTGATTATGTCTGCTGGTTTTTCGACAGCAGAAGTAATTAGTGATATTTCCGGACGTGGTGTTGGTATGGATGTGGTTAAAAACATGATTACCAAACTGAACGGCAGTATTGATATCCACTCTGTTCTTGGCAAGGGAACTCAGATTAATATTCGAGTGCCTTTAACCTTGGCTATTTTACCAACGTTAATGGTTGCCTTTGAAGAAGATAGTTATGCGATTCCTT
Source organism: Hydrogenovibrio kuenenii DSM 12350 (assembly GCF_000526715.1). Taxonomy (NCBI): domain Bacteria; kingdom Pseudomonadati; phylum Pseudomonadota; class Gammaproteobacteria; order Thiotrichales; family Piscirickettsiaceae; genus Hydrogenovibrio; species Hydrogenovibrio kuenenii. The sequence goes on from NZ_JAGP01000001.1 coordinate 799,055, forward strand.
TGACTAGCGTACAAGAAATTTTCGATTTTGACTCAAGTCAAACTAACAAGATAGATGGACAAATGATGGTTCGTTTGCGTGAGAAGAGTATTCCTCTATTCTTCTTATCAGAGTGGTTGGCACCAGACAGTCAAAAAGAAGGTTTTGATGGAGACAAGGTTATTATTGTTTCTATTGGCAATCAAAGGGCAGGTTTTGTTGTTGATCAGGTTAATGGTCAAGAAGAAGTGGTTATCAAACCTTTGGGGGTTATGATGAAGCATATTGAAGGATATGCTGGCGCTACCATTACAGGTAATGGGAATATTGCTCTAATTCTGGATTTACCAGGTGTAATTCAACGTTTTCAATGTTAAGGAAGGATGCACATGGCTTTAGTTGCAGCAGGTCAAAATAAAGACGTCGATTTAGCTCTTATGAATGAAGAGGATCAGGAAAAGTATTCTGGTCCCAGTATTCGATGCGTTTTATTTGAATTAGACTCGGAAGTTTACGGTATCAATGTTAAGAAAATTCGTGAAGTATTGCGAGTAGGTTCTATCCGAAAAGTTGAAGGGTCAGGCTATAACGTGCTTGGCATTATTAATGTCCGCGGTGTTATTGTAACAGTTGTAGATACTCGACTTTCTTACGGGATTTCGCCTAAGCCTATCGATGATCTATCAAGAATCATTATTGTTGAAATGGATGAAGAAAATATTGTGGGAATGTTAGTAGATTGCGTTCTAGAAGTTAAAGATATTCCTGAAAAACAATTTGAACCTATGTCATCAACGAAAGAAGGTGCTTCACGTTATCTTCAAGGAATAGCGCATTTTAATGGAAATGTGATTATTCTTGTTGATGTTGACAGTATGTTTAAGGCTTAAGGTCAAACTGTTTCCCAGAAAGTTGATAGGCAAAAATCAACACTTGAACGACAGCTTCATAGAGGGATTCAGGAATTTCGCTATCGAGTTCTACTTGTGATAGCAAAGAGACTAAGTTGTGATCTGAAGTAATTGGAATGTCATGTTCCTTGGCAATTTTAATAATCTCATCAGCAATATATCCGTAGCCTTTCGCAGAAACTTTAGGTGCACTTGAGCCATCATATTCTAGCGATATCGCAACGGATTTATCTAATGTAATCTTTTCCAAAAAATACTCACTATCTGAAAGCGATTAAGCGTGATTAATTGGCTTTTACGAGATTGAATCTACCAATAAATAGTATAAAGTTTAGGTTTTTTTAAGAGAGCATAAGCTTTTCGGTTAAGCCTAATTTTGTTGCGCTTGTGGTTAATTGTTCTGACGGAGTAATCCACTGAATGGTTTTATTTTGAGATTGTGCCTGCTTTATGAGAGCCAATAACAACTGCAATCCTGAAGTGTCTATCGCTTCTATACTGGATGCTTCCAAGTTTAAAGTGTCGGCATCAGCTTGAAAGGCCATTCTTAAGTCCCCTAGATGACCTTCTATTTGATGAATCGTCAAGCTTTCAGGGAGAGTAATGCTGGTTTCACTCATGACGTTCTACTCCGGGGTTGAGATTAGGGGTTACAGTACGCGAGAAATGACAGATAGCAATTTTTCAGGGCTGAAAGGTTTAACAATCCACCCTGTTGCACCGGCTTCTTTACCCTTTTGCTTCATATCACCTGATGACTCTGTTGTTAAACATAAAACAGGTGTGAATTTGTAATTTGGCATGCCTCTTAACGCCTGAATTAACTCAATACCATTCATATTTGGCATATTGATGTCAGTAACGACTAAATCAAACTGTTCACGTTTTGCAATATCAAGTGCAATGGCGCCGTCTTCAGCTTCAGTAACGTCGTGGCCAGCAGATTTTAAAGACATACTTACCATTTGACGCATTGATTTAGAATCATCTACTGCGAGAATTTTAGACATTTTTTTCCTCTCAAAAAAAATTAAATTTTAAAATGAATTATAACGTTATTCTTCTATACGCAAGCTTTTTTTAATGGCACTTAAGATGCCTTGAGTGATCAATTGATCGACATTCAAGACGATAACCATTTTTTCAGAAACGGTAGCCAGTCCTTTTACGTAATCAGAGTGAATAGAGCCATTTATATCAGGAGCACTTTGAATAGTATTATTATCTAATGTGTGCACATCTGAAACACCATCAACCACAATGCCGATGATTTTTTGTGTTCCAGTATTTTCGTCGTTGGATCTCAAAATAATGACAACTGTACTGTCATCATAAGTGATATTTGGTAGGCCGAAACGAACTCGCAGGTCTATAACTGGAACAACAGCACCGCGAAGGTTAATGACACCCTTAACATAATCTGGTGAGTTTGGAATACTCGTGGTTTTTTCCCAGTCTTTAATTTCTTGAACACGAAGAATATCAACGCCATATTCTTCTCCGCCCAGAACGAAGCTTAAGATTTGTTCATCAACGCCATCTGTAGGCTCATATTGGTTCGGACTGTTTTCAGTTTCTACTTCTGCATTCATAAAACACCATTAGTACCCGAAATCGTTTCGTATGCGTAAAAGTTAACCGATTTGAGTCAAAAGGTCTAGCCCATTTTGATGATAATTGATGTGAGGATTAGTAAATTTTAAGAGATGAAAAAATATGTTGTTGTTTTAACGTTAAAAAGCCAGTGGTTTTATTGATTAAACTTTAATGTCAATCAACGCAATTTTTGTAGCTATTGGGTTGGGTTCGGGTTTCTGCTGGTTAATTAGAATATGCTTTACCTTTAACCCATTCTGGTTGAGCTGATGTCTGAATGTTTCTATTTGTGTTTCAAGCTCTGATTTTAAAATGGGTTTTTCAGCCCAGAATTGAAATCCAAATTCTTCATTTTGTAACGTACATTTGCTAATTAGCGTACCCATGTCTTCGATTTCAAGCGAAATGATAGTCTCCCAAATAGCATCACTTTTAGTGGTTGTTTTTCGAATATCCAGTTGAAATTCGATTAATGAATGGTCTGGAGATGTGGGTATTTGAACGTGCCATGAGTTCGGGTTTTCGATTGCTTGAATCTGTTGATGAGTGATTTTATTTAAGAGCTGTTGTAGCGTTTTGGCAAGTGTTTTAAGCTCGGGTGACTGCGTTGATTCACTTTGTACCAGATTAAGGAGTTTTAAAAGGTTTGCTTTAAAGTCGTTTCGAGGTGGCTGTTTATTTTTGGCAATGGCGCTTTCTAAAAATAATCCACTGGATAAAAGGGCTGCTTGAAATTCTTCAGGTTTGACTCGTCCGCTAAGTTTAAAAAGACCGTCAAAGAGTTTGAATAAATACCCTTGAATTGCGGTGGGAAAGTTGCTCGTTTGTGTAAGCTGAACCAGTTGTGCCATGCCGTGTGATATTGACGTTTGGTTGGGCAGTATCTGTGTGAGAAGTTGTTGCATAAGTTTTTCTGGCGCTATAGAGCTTGGAGTATTGGTAGTTGATATAGCTTGTGGATTGGAAAAAGTTAAAACCACACTAGGTTTGATTTGTGTCACCTTTACTTGTAATTGTTGGCCTTCAGTCAATGTTTGTTGTGGCAGTTTTGCTGTTATGGTTTGTCCTGCTATATTGAGGAGTGCTTGGCCATTACTTATTTTAACGACCGTTGCAGCCAATTTTTGCCCTAGAACAATTTGTAGCCCCCCCTTATCTGAAGAGCTGGCTTTTCCAAGAGAAGAGAGTGTCTCATTTGTTTGAGGGGGAGTTGGTGGTGATAAAGCCATAAATTAGTTCTCAAACGAGTGAATTTAATTAAATTGAAGTTTATTATCTTTTATATAATCTAACCATAGATAAAGCCTTGGTCAAAACAAAATTCTAAACTGCTATTAGAGTATATTTAGATCAAAAAGAAGGTGTAAGATGAGTTCAGAAAGAGAATTTCACTATACAGATAATGATTTTTTGCGTGTAAAAAAACTGGTTTATGATTTTGCTGGTATTGATTTAAATGAATCGAAAAAGAATTTAGTTTATAACCGACTAGCTAAGCGTATCCGTTTTCTTGAGCAAGATTCTTTTGATGAATACTTAACTTATGTCGAGGCACAAGGTGAGTCTGAATTCATTCATCTTATTAATGCAATCACTACCAATCTGACCTTCTTCTTCAGAGAAAATCACCATTTTGAGTTTCTGGCAGAAACGGTTGTTCCCGAGTTGCTACAAAAAAACCAGTCGAGTAAAAAAATTCGTATTTGGTCTGCTGGTTGTTCTACGGGTGAAGAACCTTATTCTTTAGCGATTGTATTGAAGGAAGCCGTTCCAAAAGATTGGGATGCCAAAGTTATTGCTACTGATTTAGATACTAATGTTGTCAACACAGCTCAGAAAGGTGTTTATAAAATCGACAGATTGAAAGGGGTGTCTGAAGAGCGTAAAAAAAATTGGTTTCTGAAAGGAAAAGGCAGTAATAGTGGGTATGTCAAGGTTAAACCAGAAGTTCAATCTATTATTGAGTTTGGCCAAATTAATCTGATGAATGACTGGCCAATTAAAGATCAAATAGATGTTATCTTTTGTCGAAATGTTGTGATTTATTTTGATAAAGAAACTCAGTCACGCTTGTTTGATCGTTATGCGGACTTGTTGAGTGAAAAAAGATATCTATTTGTTGGTCACTCAGAGTCACTATATAAAGTCTGTGACCGCTTTGAGTTGCTGGGCAAGACCATTTATCAGAAAAAATATTGAGTTATATGACAGCACTCATACAAAAGAAAAAATTAGATAGGGTGGCAGTATGTCAAAAGTAAAGGTACTCGTTGTTGATGATTCGTCGTTGGTAAGACAAATGTTGTCGGATATGTTGAGTTCAGACCCTTTTATTGAAGTGGTAGGAACTGCATCTGATCCTTATGATGCCAGAGATAAAGTAAAGTCACTTCGCCCAGACGTTCTGACCTTGGATATAGAAATGCCACGTATGGATGGCGTGACTTTCTTAAAAAACTTGATGCGTTTACACCCTTTACCAGTTGTGATGGTTTCAACTTTGACGGAGAAGGGTGCTGACATCACTTTTGAAGCGCTTGATTTAGGCGCTGTTGATTTTGTTACCAAACCTAAAATTGATTTAGAACATACCTTCGAAGCCTATTCATTAGAAATTCGTCGCAAGGTTAAAATTGCTGCCAAAGTTGAAAAAGAGCAACTTGCAAGGCAGTATGAGCGTTACGTAAAAAACTTAGAGTCCAAGCCTAAATATCAACCAAATCGAGTTCAAACACCATCTTCTGTACCAGAGAAGTTAAGTGTGGATGCTATCTTACCGTCAAAGCCTGCGCCAAAAAGTTTTGGAAAAACACAACAAGTCATTGCACTAGGAGCGTCAACTGGTGGGACTGAAGCGATTAAAGAAGTTTTGATGCGCCTTCCTGAAAATACGCCTCCAATAGTGATTTCACAGCATATTCCAGCTGCGTTTAGTTTGCCATTCGCTAATCGTATGGATTCTATTTCGGCAATGAGAGTTGTTCAGGCGGAAGATGGACAAGAAATTCTGCCAGGCTGGGTTTATATTGCCCCAGGTGATAGGCATCTCTTAGTTGAAAAGCTAGGTGGGAAATATGTTTGCCGCTTAAATGATGGTCCACCTGTAAACCGTCATAAACCCTCTGTGGATGTCATGTTTCGTAGCGTATTGCAAACAGTAGGTACTAATGCTATCGGTGTTATCTTGACGGGTATGGGGGCTGATGGTGCTCAGGGGTTGAAAGAATTACGTGAAATTGGGGTACACACAATAGCACAAGATGAAAAAACCAGCGTTGTTTGGGGAATGCCTGGAGAAGCCACTAAAATTGGTGCCGCAGAAGAAGTGTTATCTTTAGATAAAATATCGGAAAAAATTCTTAGTTGGGCGAAGTAAAGTCTTAATCGGTTACTTGGCACGATGTCTGCTCTCAAAAATACATTGTTATTGTCGAAATAAGGTCTCAATATGTTACGTGTACTACAGCGTTTTTGGATTGCATGGTTGCTTACTATAATAGGTGTGGGCTTGTCTTTTACTGTCATACCTTATATCGGTGTTATCTTCCTTTTTATTGTTTCTATTACTTGGACGCTTTTAGCGGCAAATACTGCCGATAAAACTGAGAATGTATTGCTTGAAAAAGTAAGTAAGCCTATCGCTAAAGAAGCGGCTAAAGGCGGCGATATTGATATGATCGAAACGACGCTTGCAACGATTTTGGATGATATTGATTCAGTTATGGGGCAGGAAGTTGAAGTAGTTAGAGGTGAGCTAACGCAAGTTAAAACTCTAGTTGCTGAAGCAATAGAAACTTTAAATGATAGTTTCATGGGGTTGCACGAACAAACCCAGGCAGAATACCAGCTGGTATTATCACTTTTAGATAACTTGGGTGGTGGTTCGGAAGGCATGAGTATCCAAAAGTTCTCTGAAGAGATCAAAATACTTTTAGCCTCTCTCATCGAACTTTTAACTGTTTCGAGTCAACGTAGTAATGAAACTGTCAACAAAATCGATAACATGGTTGAACAAATTGAATCAATCTTTATATTGTTGGAAGATGTAAAAGGTATTGCTGATCAAACTAACCTGCTTGCACTGAATGCGGCAATCGAAGCGGCAAGAGCTGGCGAAGCAGGTAGAGGGTTTGCCGTTGTGGCAGATGAAGTTAGAAAGCTCTCTCTAAACTCTAATCAATTGAATGAACAAATTCGTAAGCAAGCAGAAAAAGCGAAGCAAACTGTTGATCACGTACGTAAGCTGGTAAGTGATACAGCAGCTAAAGATATTCAAGAAGCCAATACTTCTCGAGATCTGGTTACCAACTTGTTGACTGATCTTGAGTCTATGAATACGGGGATTTCTACAAAACTGGGTGATGTATCAGGCTTGATTTCTGAAATTGAAGTTTCGGTATCTAATGCGATGCGTTCACTTCAGTTTGAAGATATTGTGAGACAGCTGGTTGAGCAAATTACGCATCATTTAGATAATTTGCAATCTTTCTCGCAAGAGATTAATAAGCATGTGCATGAAGACTGTGAAACACCATCACTTTCGTTTGAAGAGTATAAAGATAAAATGGCAGATTTCCGTGCGACTATCCATTCTCAGCGAGAGTCAATTGAAAGTCAGCGTATGAAACGCGTTACGTCGGCCTCTATGGATGAAGGTGAAGTTGACCTTTTCTAAAATAAGCTGAGAGATAATGCCTAATAAAAAAGCCCTTGACGGGCTTTTTTATTAGGCATTTTATTATTTTATTTTACATGCCACCCATTTGAGAATTCCAAAGGGTACCAAAAATTAAGCTAAAGAATAAGCCTGTAGCAAATACGATATACCAGTATTTTTTGTAGGTAGTAGCTTTGACTGCGACTTCTGAGTTTTTGTCTTCATTAGCAGAAGGATCTTTAAAAAATACGACCATAAAACCAATTGCGGCAATAAAGCCAGCAATATTGGCGAAATAATGTATTTTAGTAACCATTGAAAGAATACCCAGTGTAAGAATGACGGCATAGGTAATTAAAATTAATTTCATGGATTGCATATCAGTTGTCCTAACGCTTTTTTTTAAGAAGATTTATTGTATCCGCTATTGGTTGTTAAGGGGAGGGTAAGCAGATTGTTAAAGTTAGTTTTTTATGTTCCCGAATCTCATTTAGAGCATGTTAAAACGGCATTATTTTCCGTTGGAGCAGGAAAAATAGGACATTATGATAGTTGTTGTTGGCAAGTGCAAGGTCAAGGGCAATTTCGTCCCTTAGAAGGGAGTCAGCCATTTTTGGGTAAACAAGATGAGGTTGAGACTGTTAGTGAATATAAGGTTGAGATGGTTCTAAAGGAAAGCTTGGTGAAAGTGGTTCAGACAGCATTGTTAGAGGCTCATCCCTACGAAACGCCTGCCTATGATTTTTACGAAATTTTGGATGTAAATTGATAAATAATAAGGCTATTTATTAGTCTTATCTATAGGTATAAAAGAATATTATATTAGGAAGGGGTAAAGTATTGGCTTATGATGTGCGCCAGTTGAAACTTCAACTAATCCTCCCACTTGGTATTTAAGATAATACTGACCCCAGAATTTTCTGGGGTTTTTTTATTTCAGAGAAGTCAATTTCGTTGATTAATGAGTAGGCTTATCTTTACTGTATGTAATCAGTTCAATTGTGAAGACTAATGTTTGGTTAGGTCCGATCACTTTCCCTGCGCCTTTTGATCCATAACCAAGTGAAGGTGGAACAAAAATTTTCCACTTAGAACCAGGTTTCATCATTTTTAGAGCTTCAGACCAACCTGCAATGACATTACTCATTTGAATTTCAATAGGCGTTCCTCTTTGGTAAGAGCTATCAAAGACTTTACCATCAATGGACGTCCCTTCATAGTTGGCAGTGATGTAATCTTTTTCAGAAGGAGGCGTGCCTTTACCTTTTTTTAGAACAATATACTGAAGGCCACTTTTAGTTACTTTTACACCAGGTTTGGTTTTATTTTTTTCTAAGAAAGCTTGTCCTGCTTTGGCGTTTTGCTCACCTAGCATTTTGTGTGCTTCCATTTGTTTTTTCATCAAGTCTTTTTTAACTTTTTCGACAGCGGTTTCCATGTCTTTTTCAGTTAGACGGATTTTTTGTTTATTCATTACATCAGTCAAACCCAACATTAAAGCTTTGGAATCAATTTCTAATCCTTGTTTTTCAAAGCTTTTTGCCAAGTCAATTCCCAGTGCATAGCTTGCTTTTTGATTTGCAGTTTTAAGATCTACATTAGCATCAGCGGCAAAAACGGCTGGCGCAAGCAAAGATGTGGTGAGTATTGAAATTAAGGCGGTATGTTTCATATCAATCCTTGGATGTGTTAGATAATAAAATCTACCAGGCTGGGCCAGGTAGATTTAAGTGAAATTTGACTATACAAGAAGATGCATTCTTATTCAAACCCTTTTAAAAATTAGGATTTTTTTGACTCAAGAAGATCTAAATATTTTTCAGCATCAAGCGCAGCCATGCAACCAGCACCAGCTGAAGTGATTGCTTGCTTATAGACTTGATCCATGACATCGCCAGCAGCAAAGACACCTTCAACAGACGTTTGTGTCGCATTGCCTTGGATGCCACTTTGTACTTTAATGTAACCATGATCCATCAGCATTTGGCCTTCAAAAATACCGGTGTTTGGTGTGTGACCAATGGCGATAAAAACGCCTGAAACATCAAGGTCTTTGGTTTCACCTGTCTGGGTGCTTTTCAGTCTTACGCCTGTTACCCCCATGTTGTCACCAAGTACTTCATCAACTTCGCTGTGGAATTCAATGTTGATGTTGCCGTTTTCAGCTTTATCCATCAGTTGTTGCGCTAGAATTTTTTCAGAAGAAAAGTAATCACGACGATGAACAATGGTCACTTCAGCAGCGATATTTGATAAATAAAGTGCTTCCTCCACTGCGGTGTTACCACCACCAATAACAGCAACCTTTTGGTTGCGGTAGAAGAATCCATCACAAGTCGCACAAGCAGAAACGCCTTTTCCTTTGAAAGCTTCTTCTGAAGGTAGGCCAAGATATTTTGCTGATGCACCCGTTGCAATAATTAGAGCGTCACAAGTATATTCACCAGCATCGCCTGTCAATTTAAAAGGGCGGTTTTTTAAGTCGGCTGTGTGAATGTGGTCGAAAATGATTTCAGTCCCAAAACGCTCGGCGTGTTTTTGCATGCGTACCATCAAGTCCGGTCCGGTCAATCCTTCAACATCACCTGGCCAGTTATCAACTTCTGTAGTTGTCGTTAGTTGTCCGCCTTGTTGCATACCTGTAATCATCACAGGCTCAAGGTTTGCGCGCGCCGCGTAAACCGCAGCGGTGTAACCAGCTGGTCCTGAGCCGAGAATAAGTAGTTTACAATGTCTTGCAGCCATTAATTGGTTCCTCTATTTTTTGATGCTAAACTAGCTAGAATTTTAGGCAAAATACCCCGTCGAGCCTTTGTGAAGTTTAATGCTTACCACTAGGCTGGTCATTTTTGCTAGGTGTAGCGGGTATCAATCCGAGAATTAAATTCTGTGCTTTTGTGCTAAAATTCTAGCAGCTTTTGTAACGGCAAGTTAAGGAATTATGATTCTCTCAAGAGTATTTCCATAAAACCTTTTTTAACATATAACTTCGCCTTGAGATGTCGAATAACTTCGTTTTCTCATGGGTGTTCAAACAAAAATTAAGTGATTTAAAGCGAAACCATGCCGGATTATTCTCGATCTCAAGCTTCAAAAAAAAATGACGAGCAAGTCGAAGTGTCAAAGCAACCTATTCATTGGATATTAAAAGATGCCATTGTGCTTGCGTGCATTGGCCTGTCGTTTTTCTTATTTTTGGTTTTGTTTAGTTACCATGGCTCTGACCCAGGGTTTGAAACTGCATCAGCTTCTCAAGATATTCAAAACTATGGTGGTAGAACAGGTGCATGGATTGCATCGCTATTGCTATATTTATTCGGCTTGGTCGGGTTTTTGATTCCCTTCGGTATCTTTATGGCCGGCATGGTTACCTTAAAAATTCGTGCGCAAGGGGAAACGGATTACCTACATTTTGGTTTGAGCTTAGCCGGACTGATCTTATTAATTATTTCTGGCTCAGCGTTATCAACCTTGTTTCTTTCTCCTGACTTAGGGGCGCTGAAGTTACCTTATTCCGGCGGCGGTGTTTTGGGATATGAAGTCAGTAATACATTGGTAAATGCCATTGATTTATTGGGTACCACGCTTTTACTACTGATTGTTTTTGCCGTTGGCATCAGTTTGTTTACCCAGCTGTCTTGGATGTCAATTTTAGATAAAACAGGCCAGTTGACTTGGTTTGTCATCAATAAAGCAAAACCACACTTGCAAGCCTTGTGGGAAAATACAAAAAATAAAACGGATCGTGATGACCAAGAAAGAAGAGCTTATCCGGTAATCGCCTCTAAAGAGGAAGACGAACAAAAGACACGAAGTCCTATCGTTGAAAAGCTTGCGGAAAAGGTCAAGTCAAAGACTCTATCAGTCTTGGAAAGAAAAGATGAAAAGCTTTCTAATGCGGCTGATCATGAAATATCTATCGACGGCAGTTCTAATAGTGATGTTTCTGTAAAAGTAGGGCGTAAAGTTTCTTCAAATATTACTGTTCCTGTACATCAAACGGGGGACTTGCCAAGCGTTGAACTACTTGATCCAATTCCTGATAGTTCAGATGAAGGTTTCTCGGCAGATGAGCTAACATCACTGTCATTGTTGCTAGAAAAACGCTTAGAAGAGTTTGGTGTATCTATTAAGGTAGAAGCAGTTCAACCTGGTCCTGTCGTCACGCGTTTTGAAGTTTTACCAGCAGCAGGGGTGAAGGTCAGTCAAATTTCTAACTTAGCGAAAGATTTGGCTCGTGTTCTATCGGTTAAGTCAGTTCGTGTTGTCGATATTATTCCCGGTAAGGCGGTAGTAGGGATCGAAATTCCAAATGAAGAACGTGAAGTCGTGAGCTTCCGCGAAGTGATTTCTTCAGAAGAATTCCAAAACTCAAAATCCCCTTTAACGGTTGCTTTGGGGAAAGATATTTCCGGTAAACCCGTTGTTGCAGATATTGGCAAAATGCCACATCTTCTTGTTGCTGGGACTACGGGTTCCGGTAAGTCGGTTGGGGTGAATAGTATGATTCTGAGTTTGCTTTATAAAAGCACGCCAGAAGAAGTTCGCCTTATTATGGTTGACCCAAAAATGCTGGAGTTGTCCATTTATGAAGATATTCCGCATTTACTAACGCCAGTGGTAACGGATATGTCTGATGCGGCTAACGCCTTGCGTTGGAGTGTGTTTGAAATGGATCGTCGTTATCAATTAATGGCGAAGCTCGGTGTGCGAAATATTGCTGGTTTTAATGCCAAAGTGAAGGGCGCTATTGATAGGGGCGAACCGTTGGTTGATCCAATGTATGAGCAAGTTGCCAACTTTGGGCATGAGCTTGGTGAGCAACCGCCAACACTGGAACCTTTACCTTATATCGTCGTCGTTGTGGATGAGTTTGCCGATATGATTATGGTGGTTGGTAAAGAGGTTGAACAGTTGATTGCGCGCATCGCGCAAAAAGCGCGTGCCGCCGGTATTCATTTGATTCTGGCAACGCAAAGACCTTCTGTTAACGTAATTACCGGTCTGATTAAAGCGAATATCCCTACGCGAATTTCCTTTATGGTTAATACCAAAATAGATTCCAGAACCATTCTAGATCAAGGGGGAGCTGAACAGCTTCTTGGTATGGGGGATATGCTCTTTATGCCGCCTGGTAGCGGTAATCCGCGTCGTGTGCATGGTGCTTTCATGACGGATGAAGAAGTGCATCGAGTTGCCGAGTTTGTGAAATCTCAAGGTGAACCTCAGTATTTAGAAAGCGTTACTCAAGCTAATGTTGCTGAAAATGGTGGTGGTTTAGAACAAGATGCAGAGCAAGACTTGCTCTACGATCAAGTGGTTGCATTTGTTACCGACAATCAACGAGTTTCTGTTTCTTTAGTACAGCGTCATTTTAAAATTGGTTATAACCGTGCAGCGCGGATTGTTGAAGCAATGGAATCTTCTGGTGTGGTTTCAACAATGAAGTCAAACGGAAATCGTGATGTATTAGCTCCTAAGTCGACCTAGTCAACTTGCACAAACTAAAATTTACACATTTAACTTAATATATTAACTAACAGCGGGCACCCAGCCTGGCAGATTTTGAAGATAACATATGAAAAAACAATTATTAACTTGGATAGGTCTATTGGTTTTAGTAATGGCTAGCTGGCAGGCCCAAGCAGAAGTGCCTAAATCAAAAATAGAGACGTTACATCACTTCTTAGAAAATCTGCATACTTTTAAAGCCAACTTTGTTCAAACACAGCCTGACGAAGAGTTGTTTCAATTAAACAAGTCCACTGGGTATGTTGTCTTATCCCGTCCAGGTAAACTGATTTGGGTTTACAAAAAACCAGATCGCCAAGAAATTATTACCGACAGCTTAAACCTTTGGGTTTATGAGCCAGATATTGATCAAGTCACCGTTCGTCCATTAACCTCAGTACAAACTGATTTTCCATTGCGTTGGTTGTTGTATAACGACAGAATTGAAAGTAACTTCAATATCCAGCCTGAAAGCATTAGAGGCGGTGTGAGTTGGTATAATCTAACGCCGAAAGATTCCACCTTTTTCCAAAGCTTAGAAGTCGCGATTAAAGGCGATCAATTGCAGCAAATCTGGATGTATCAAAGCATGGATAATGTGACTAAAGTGAAGTTTACCGATATTCAGCAGAATCCAACGATTGCCAGTAACCAGTTTGATTTTAAGCCGCCGGAAGGGGTTGATGTTGTTGGGCAGCAGGTACAAAACGTTAAATAACCATGAGTTATAAACCACTTTCTGACAGGTTGCGTCCTACTAGCTTAGAACATTATGTTGGGCAAAAACATTTGCTCGGGACAAATCGTGCTTTATCTAAATTGTTGGATTCAGGGCGTTTACACTCCATGATTTTTTGGGGGCCGCCGGGCACGGGTAAAACCACGCTTGCGAGATTGATAGCCAAACAATCCGACTTACAATTTATCAGTCTTTCTGCTGTATTGGATGGTGTGAAATCGGTACGCGAAGCAGTGGAACAGGCAAAGCTCCATCAAGCACAATTTAACCAAGGCACCTTGTTATTCGTGGACGAAGTCCACCGTTTTAACAAAGCGCAGCAAGATGCATTTTTACCTTATATTGAAGATGGCACCTTTATTTTTATAGGTGCAACGACCGAGAATCCATCGTTTGAACTCAATAACGCCTTGCTATCTCGAGCACGGGTCTATGTTTTAAGACCTTTAGAGCAAGAGGATTTAACTCAGGTTTTGCATCGAGGCATTGAACTGTTAAGTGAAGATTTAGGTGCAACACTTGAGCTAGAACCCCAAGCAGAAGAGTTATTGGTGCAATATGCTGATGGCGATGCACGTCGGTTGTTAAATTTGCTCGAACAAGCTGTGGATTTTGCCGAGCAAAATCTGCCAGGCAGGGTTGTGCTAACGGCTGAGCATTGTCGTGAAATCGTTCAGGGCGGTGTGCGTCGCCAAGATAAAGGTGGTGAGCTTTTTTACGATCAAATCTCCGCTTTGCATAAATCGATACGAGGGTCAGATGCCAATGCTGCTTTATATTGGCTGACACGTATGCTTGAAACGGGCGTGGATGCGCGTTACCTATCAAGGCGTTTGATTCGTATGGCCAGTGAAGATATTGGTAATGCAGATGTCAAAGCTTTAAGACTTTGTTTGGATGCTGCAGAGTCCTATGAACGACTTGGTTCGCCTGAAGGCGAATTGGCGCTAGCACAAGCGGCAGTTTACTTAGCGGTGGCGCCAAAATCCAATGCGGTTTATATGGCATACAAAGCTGCGGTTAGAGATATTCAAGAGCAGGGAACCTCCGAGGTACCACTTCATTTGCGCAATGCACCAACCAAACTGATGAAGAATTTGGATTATGGTGAAGGCTACCGTTATGCGCATGATGAGCCAGAAGCTTTCGCAGCGGGAGAATGTTATTTCCCTGAAGATATGCCAGAGCGTGATTATTACCAACCCGTACCAAGAGGGCTGGAAATAAAGATTGCTGAAAAAATGGCAAGACTCAAGCAGATGAATTTGCAATCGCCAATTAAACGGCGTGAAGATTAAGGCTGGTTTTGGCCTAACAAAGCTGTTAGTTGGCATAGATGCCAAAGACAAAGATTAATGGAATGAATAAGACGTTTGAAACGTTGATTTAACAAGATTTGGGAGGCAATTATCATGCAAAGTTTTCACATAATGCAATTGTTGGCAGTCGGCGTTGGCGGTACTTTTGGTGCTATGTCGCGTTTTTTATTATCGAACCAAATGTATGCCTGGTGGGGGCGTGATTTTGTTTGGGGTACGCTTACCGTTAACGCACTAGGGTCTTTTTTGATTGGTCTGATGACAATCTTAATGATCGATAAATTGCAATTGGCTCTAGAGTGGCGAGCATTATTGATTGTTGGCTTCCTAGGTTCATTTACGACATTTTCAACATTTGCTTTTGAAACGCTATTGTTTTTGCAAGAAGGGCTGTTTGAAAAAGCCATGATGAATATCGTTGCCAATGTGGTTCTATGTTTGTACATGGTTTGGTTTGGGGTTTGGTCAGGAAAACAGTTTCTTTTATAAGATAAATTTTCTCGTCAAGCGCCACATTTTGATAAACTTTTGGCTTCGAATTTCGCAATTTAATGCAATTAGAGAGACACTATGACAGAGTCCGCCAATCTTCTTAAAACACCCTTTTATGACCTACATGTTGAAGCGGGAGCCAGAATGGTTCCTTTTGCTGGTTATGACATGCCTGTGCAATATCCTTTAGGCATTAAAAAAGAGCATTTACATACCCGTGAAAAAGCCGGTTTGTTTGATGTTTCTCACATGGGGCAAGTTAAGCTAAAAGGGGAGAAGGCAGCTCAAGCATTAGAAGCATTGGTTCCAGTTGATATTATTGATTTACCTCTTTTGAAGCAGCGTTATGCATTGTTTACTAATGACCAAGGCGGTGTGTTGGATGACTTAATGGTCACCAGTGTTGAAGACGGTTTATTTCTAGTGGTCAACGCAGCCTGTAAAGAGCAAGATATTGCCCATTTAAAGGCGAATTTAGACAGTTCGGTTGAAGTGCAAGTGCTAGATGATAAAGCTTTGTTGGCGCTACAAGGGCCAGAAGCTAAAACTGTCATGGCGAAACTTGCGCCAGAGTCTGAATCTATGGTGTTTATGACGGCGAAATCGTTGGAAATTGGTGGCATTCCCTGTTTTGTAACACGTTCTGGTTATACTGGCGAAGACGGTTTTGAGATTTCAGTTGCTAAAGATCAGGCCGAAGCCTTGGCTAAATTATTACTGGCCGACGATGCTGTTGAATGGATTGGGTTAGGCGCGCGTGATTCTTTGAGATTGGAAGCGGGTCTGTGTTTATATGGCCATGAGCTTGCAACAGATATCACACCTATCGAAGCCAGTTTAAATTGGGCAATCTCCAAAGCCCGACGCCCAGACGGTGAAAGAGCAGGCGGTTATCCTGGCGCTGACATTATAGGCTCACAAATGCAATCTGGCGCACCACGTAAAAGAGTTGCGTTATTGCCTCAAGGAAAAATGCCAGTTCGTGATGGCGCAGAAATCGTTACCGAAGATCAAACACTTGTAGGTGTGGTAACCAGTGGCGGGTTTGGGCCTAGTCTGAATGCACCTATTGCCATAGCATTATTGGATTCTAAAGTTGTTCAAAGCCAACAACCACTTTTTGCAATGGTTCGTGGCAAAGCTATACCTGTTGAAATAACGTCTTTACCGTTTGTAAAACAGAATTATTATCGTGGTGTGTAAGCACTAAATAAATACCGTTCAGTTGGTTCAGAGGAGATGAGTGATGAGTCAAATTAAATATACAGAAGATCATGAGTGGATTGAGATTCACGGTGATGGTACTGCGACAATTGGAATTACCGATTTCGCGCAAGAACAACTAGGTGATTTGGTGTACGTTGAAGTACCTGAAGAAGGTTCTGTGATTACCAAGGGTGACGCGGTTTCAGTCATCGAATCAGTAAAAGCTGCTTCAGATCTGATTGCTCCAGTGACAGGAACTATTGTTGAAGTGAATCATGTTTTGGATGATGAACCAGAAATGGTCAATGAAGATCCTATGGGGGCTGGTTGGTTTATAAAGGTTCAGATTGACGACGAATCTGAATTGGAAGATTTGATGGATGAAGCAGCATATCAAGCATGTATTGAATAAAGCTTTATTCCTAAAGATGGTGTGATGTTGTAAAAAAGAGTGATTTAAGAGAAAAGTTTATGGACCAAAAAATTGCAGGCTTAATGAAAAACGATGATTTTAGTCAGCGTCATATTGGCTCAAATACAGAGCAACAGCAGGCAATGTTGTCTGCTCTTGGCTACGATTCTCTTGAAGCACTTCTCGATGCCATCGTACCGCAATCTATCCGTCGTCAATCAAGCATGGCGCTCGGTAATGGTTTGTCTGAGCATGATGCCTTAGAAAAGCTTAAATCTATGGCGGATAAAAACCAATCCGTTAAGTCTTTTATCGGAATGGGTTTTTACAATACTCTAACGCCACCAGTGGTTTTGCGTAATGTTTTGGAAAATCCAGCTTGGTACACCGCTTATACTCCTTATCAAGCAGAGATTTCGCAAGGCCGAATGGAGGCCATGCTTAATTTCCAAACCATGATTGCTGATCTCACTGGTATGGAGCTCGCTAATGCCTCTATGTTGGATGAAGCCACTGCTTGTGCCGAGGCCATGACCTTATGCCAACGGGTATCTAAATCGAAAGGCAATGTTTTTTTTGTTGCTGAGGATTGTCATCCACAAAATATTGAAGTCCTTAAAACACGTGCTGAACCACTTGGTATTGAGGTCGTTGTTGGTAACCCAGAACACGGGTTTGATGACCTTGATTTATTTGGTGTGTTGTTACAATACCCAGGAACTTATGGGGATGTTAAAGACCTATCAACCATCATTGAAGAAGCGCATAACAAAAAAGCTTTAGTTGCGGTGGCAACCGATTTATTGGCGCTAACGTTATTGAAGTCACCAGGTGAAATGGGCGCGGATGTTGCCATTGGTAACTCACAACGTTTTGGTGTGCCTTTAGGTTATGGCGGACCACATGCTGCGTTTATGGCAACGCAAGATGCTTATAAACGCTCTATGCCGGGTCGCTTGATTGGGGTATCTGTTGACCGTTTGGGAAATCACGCTTATCGCCTAGCGCTTCAAACCCGTGAGCAACATATCCGTCGTGAAAAAGCGACCAGTAACATTTGTACGGCACAAGCACTATTGGCTGTCATGGCAAGTTTTTACGCTGCTTATCACGGGCCAAAAGGACTTAAACGCATAGCCAATAAAGTGTTTCAATTGACCTCAGTATTTGTTTTGGCTTTAGAGAAAGCAGGCTTTGAAGTTAACAATAAAACTTTCTTTGATACGGTTAGTTTTGTCGTGCCATCTGCGGATGCGGTATTGCAGGCAGCAGAAGCAGAAGGTTACAACCTGAGAAAAATCAGTGATACGCAAGTAGGTGTATCTTTTGATGAAATGACAACACTGGAAGACGTCGCCTTATTGATTAAAGTGCTTGTACCAGATACCACTTGTGATGCAACGGAGTATGGTGAACGCGCAGCTTTCAGTATTCCGGGTGAGTTGCAACGTCAAACGGATTTCTTGACGCACGAAGTCTTTAATCGCTATCACTCAGAAACAGAAATGATGCGTTATATGCGTCATCTTGCCGACAAAGATTTGGCGCTCGATAGAGCAATGATTCCATTGGGGTCATGCACCATGAAGCTGAATGCGGCAGCGGAACTTATGCCGATTTCCTGGCTAGAATTTAGTGGGATTCATCCTTTTGCGCCTTTGCATCAAGTAGAGGGTTATCAAGAGATGATTGAAGACCTGGAAAATATGCTTTGCGAAGCGACAGGCTATGATGCCGTTTCTTTACAACCAAACTCTGGTGCTCAAGGCGAATACGCAGGTTTATTAGCTATTCGTGCTTATCATGAAAGCCGTGGTGAAGGGCATAGAGATATCTGTTTGATTCCAGCTTCTGCTCACGGAACCAACCCAGCTTCTGCCCACATGGCGGGAATGAAAGTGGTCGTGGTCAAAACTTCAGAGAAGGGCGATATTGACTTGGCTGATTTACAAGCCAAGTGCGAGCAGCATGGTCAAAATATCTCCGCCATTATGATTACCTATCCTTCTACACACGGTGTGTTTGAAGAAGACGTCAAAACCGTTTGCGATATGGTGCATCAGCAAGGTGGGCAAGTCTATATTGATGGTGCCAACATGAATGCGATGGTGGGGGTTTCTTCGCCAGGTGAGTTCGGTGGTGATGTTTCCCACTTAAACCTGCATAAAACTTTTGCCATTCCTCATGGTGGCGGTGGACCAGGTGTTGGGCCTATTGGTGTAGGTAAGCATCTCGCGCCTTTCTTGCCTTGTACCCCAAAACAAGATTCAACTGTAGGGCAAGTGTCCGCAGCGCCTTGGGGGAGTGCCGGCATTTTACCAATCAGTTGGATGTATATTGCCATGATGGGTAAAGACGGTTTATATAAAGCAACGGCAAATGCCATTTTGAATGCCAATTATATTGCACACCGTTTGGCACCACATTTCCCTATTTTATATACCGACAAAAACGGTCATGTTGCCCATGAGTGTATTGTCGATTTACGCCCTATTAAAAATGACTCCGGCATTACGGTAGATGATATCGCCAAGCGATTGATTGATTATGGTTTCCACGCACCGACTATGTCTTTCCCGGTTGCAGGGACTTTGATGATTGAACCAACCGAGTCAGAATCTCAAATTGAACTGGATCGTTTTTGTGACGCCATGATTCAGATTAAACATGAGATCGCTCAAATAATGGAAGGTCAATTTAGTGAACAAGACAACCCATTGATTAATGCACCTCATACTGCATTGGAAGTGACAGAAGACGAATGGTCGCATGCCTACTCAAGACAGCAAGCTGCTTATCCGCTAGAAAGCCTGAAGCGTGAAAAATATTGGTCTCCAGTTGCTAGGGTCGATAATGTCTATGGTGATAAGAACCTTATGTGTTCTTGTTTGCCAGTTTCGGCTTATGAGTAATACCGAATAACATAAGAGGAAATCAGATGAGACAATCGATAGTGGTCAGTGTTTTAGGTGAAGATTCTCCCGGTTTGGTTGCGGCTTTATCAAAGTTGATTGTCAGCTATCAAGGAGACTGGGTAGAAAGTAGCATGGCTGGCCTGGCAGGAAAATTTGCCGGTATTTTGCGTGTCGATTTACCTAAAGATCAGGTTGAAGCTTTTACAAAAGCGCTTGAGTCAGAAAATTTAGGGCTTAAAGTAATGTATGAAATGTCAGAGCCAGATGACGTATCTCAGGCATTTAAACAATATGACATTGAATTGATTGGTCAAGATCGCCCTGGCATCGTTCATCGTTTAACTGATGCTCTGGCGCGCTTAGGCGGTAGTGTTGAAACACTAGAGTCCGAAGTAATTGAAGCCAGTATGTCGGGTGAGCAATTATTTAAAGCGCAGCTCTCGCTAAAGATTCCATTAGATATTGATCGAAATGAAATTCAGCAGGCATTAGAAGCCATTGCAAATGAACTGATTGCCGATATTCAATTGGCAGATGCATAAACAGCACGTAACAAATTGGCAGATGTTGCAAAGCTCACTTACAATACGCGCATAACGAATTATTATTTAAAAACAGAACTAAACTAAGAGATTACCATGCTAGACGCAAAGTTACTGAGAACGGAACTGGAACAAGTTGCAGAAAAACTGAAAACACGCGGTTTTGATTTAGATGTTGCACATATCCAATCACTTGAAACGCAACGTAAAGAGCTGCAAGTTAAAGCGCAAGAACTTCAAGCGCAACGCAACAGTCGTTCTAAAGAAATAGGTAAAGCGAAAGCATCCGGTCAAGACATTCAGCCACTATTAGATGAAGTCGCAACTTTGGGCGATAGCTTAAAAGAAGCAGAAGAAGCCAGCCAATCTATCCAAGCAAAAATGGAAGAAATCTATGCCGGTATTCCGAACCTTCCTCACGAAAGCACGCCTGTTGGTGGCGGAGAAGACGACAATGTATTGGTGCGCCAGTGGGGTGAACCGAAACAATTTGATTTTGAGGTCAAAGATCATGTTGATTTAGCAGAGTCACGTGGTTGGTATGACAATGATGCCGCAGTTAAAATTACCTCATCAAGATTCTCAGTTTTAAAAGGGTCTATGGCCAAGCTACAGCGTGCCATTACTCAATTTATGCTAGATACCCATGCAGAAGCAGGTTATGAAGAAGTTTATGTACCATTTTTGGTCAACCAAGACAGTTTGCGTGGTACTGGGCAATTACCAAAGTTTGAAGCAGACTTATATAAGATCGACAAGCACGAAGAGCATGATACTTCCGATCGTGATCTTTATTTGATACCGACAGCAGAAGTGCCTGTGACTAACTTGGTTCGTGATGAAATCATAGATCAAGCTAACTTGCCACTTAAGTTTACCGCTCATACGCCATGCTTCCGTTCAGAAGCAGGTTCTTACGGTAAGGACACCAAAGGTCTGATTCGTCAGCACCAGTTTGAAAAAGTCGAGTTGGTACAAGTGGTTGAACCTGAAACCTCTTACCAAGCACTAGAAGAATTAACGCAACAAGCTGAACTCATCCTGCAAAAGCTAGAGCTGCCATATCGTTTAATGTCACTTTGTACGGGTGATATTGGCTTCTCCTCAGCCAAGACCTATGATTTGGAAGTTTGGTTGCCTGGGCAAAGCGCTTATCGTGAAATTTCTTCTTGCTCTAACTTCGAAGATTTCCAAGCAAGACGTTTAATGACACGCTATAGAAGTGGGCAAGATAAACCACAACTCGTTCATACCCTAAACGGTTCTGGTTTGGCAGTAGGGCGCACATTGGTTGCTGTTCTAGAAAACTATCAGAATGCAGATGGAAGTGTTACCGTACCTAAAGCATTAAGACCTTATTTGGGTGGTGCAGAGACGCTTTAACAAGTTGATTATTGCTTGTAAGTAACGTCTTATTTATGTTTTTTTATTGAAGACCGAGTTGTTACAAAAAAATAAATAAAAAGTGCGTTATTTGCTTGCAATTATTCTGCCACACTCTATAATACGCACCTGTTCCGGTGGACTGGCTGAGCGGTTGAAGGCGGCGGTCTTGAAAACCGTTGTAGGTTTGTAGCCTACCTGGGGTTCGAATCCCTAGTCCACCGCCATTTTCCAATGCATGTCATAGAAAATGAGGAACAAAGTGAATAGTCAGAAAACTTGACGCAATGTCATAAATAACTACCATTCACAGCTTACTTTGAATTTTCATTACAAAGTTCTCAATAAGCGCCCGTAGCTCAATTGGATAGAGTACTCGGCTACGAACCGAGCGGTTAGGGGTTCGACTCCCTTCGGGCGCACCATTTATTTTTTATATAAATCAATAACTTACGTCAATCTGGACGGCTAATTTTATCCCAAAAAATTTCCCCCAAAAACACTGCTTTCCCCCAAGAATTTCCCGCCCTAGTACTCGAAATATAAGTTGTTGATATTTAAGGATTGTATGCTTGGGAATAAACCTAGTACTCTAATGACTTTTTCGTAGATTCGTTGCTACAAATTTTTTCTTGTATTAAAACATTGAAAATAGCCTGCCCAGACAAAACAATTTATTTCATAAATGAGTGTATTATTCATTTTTTTTGCTCTTATTCATCATGTTGTTATAGACTTAAATAATAATTTCAGGTTTTTGATTAATAGCGACAAATTTATTTGGAAGATACTAAGGGTGGAAGGAAATGAGAAAAAAGGTAACTGAAAATACTCCGATTGATGAACTCCATCAGGTTTTTAAGTTGTCAAAAGAAGATTTTGAAGCAAAAAAAGCTAGACTTTTTCCCATAGGAAATTCTGAATTGGAAGTACCTACTACTTCGATATTCTTAGCATCACTGAGTGCTGTAAAAGAATTTAGAATGGAATTGTTGTCGAAAATTGGTGTAACTAAAATTAATGCTAAGTCAGCTCAAATTCATGTATATAGAGAAATTTTTAGCGAAAGCAAATTAGATCGACCAGATGGTTTAATAGTAATAACAAGTGGAGTTAGGTCTCCAATTATAGAGTGGATTTCTTTTGTTGAGGCGAAAGTGGGAAACAACTTGGTGGATAGTGATCAAGTAGAAAGATATTTGAGTTATGGTAACGAAATCGGGGTAAAAAATATTATTACAATCTCGAATCAGATGGTTACTACGCCTTACGACACTCCAGTGGTCACAAAAAGGACTGGTTTTGACTTATATCATTGGTCGTGGAGTTATATAAAAGTCATAGCTTCTTATTTGATAAGAACGGATCAAGTAGCAGATGAAGATCATGTGTATATTTTAAGTGAGCTTAGAAGGTATTTGGATTCACATAGGAATGTATCTCATTTTGACGATATGGGGAGTGAATGGAAAGCTGCTGTTGGTCAAATTCAGCATATGAGAGAAGATGAAAAAATTTCTTCTAGACTTTTGACCTCTGTAGTTTCAGCATATACACAAGAAGAAAAAGATTTAAGTCTGCACTTAACGGATTCATCTAAATACTTTATAGAGTTACGTCTTACTAAATCAAAAGCTAGGGATGATGAACTAAGTGAAATGTTAAATAGCTACAAATGTATAACCTCAACTTATGTAATTGATTATGACAGAAACAGTTCCTTTGATATTGAGGTGGACTTTATTAGGCAGGCTGTTAATTGTGTTTACAAGGTTGAAATAGATAAAGGTAAAGCTCAAGCTCAGACATCAAAGTTACTTAGCATTCTTAATGGTATTGCTATTGCTGATCGAATTCTTATTAAAGCTGTTTACCCTAGGAATAAAGTTAAGCTAGAAAATCCAGAAGTTTCAGTGGAACAGTTATCTATCGAAAAAGAAGAATCTGAACTATATTCAGTTTTGGACAAAGAAATTGGGGATAAAGTGAAATATTTTGAGCTTAGAACTAGAAAATCATTAGGTGCAAGGAACTTTGAAGGAAAAAGAAACTTTATTGTTTATTTGGAAGAAGAAGCAAAAACATTTGTAGAGCAAGTTATTGGTGCATTTTATAGGTAATGGACTTTGTTGTTTTAATTGTATAAATATGTGAAAAATACGGTATTAAAGGATAAGCAATGGTTGAAGCAACATGTACTTGGACACCTCAATTAATAGTTGATTTAATCAAAGGGGTTGTTTGGCCTCTTACTGTTATATTTATTGTGCTTAAGTTTCGATCAAATATCCTTGAGTGGATTAAAGGTTTTTTTTCAAAAAACACCGTTTCAGAGTTTTCAGCAGGAGCTGGTGGTGTATATGTTAAATTAGCAGAGAAGCAGTCCACAGAAACAAAGAAACCTTCCAATACTGCTACCAGCTTACCTGGAACGATGAACTCTGTCGAAGAAATTCATAAACAACATAATGAACAGCAGACAGAGTTTAGTGAAAAACTCTATAAAGATATTCAAGAGCATATTCATGCTTTGGGTGTGTCATCTGAAGAACAGGTCAATATCCTGTCGAAAGAAGCTTCAATATTGAAGAGTGTATTGTTCTATGTAGATGTGAATAAATTTTTATTTAGGTCTCAGTTCAATCTGCTCTCCATGATGTTAAGCACAGGTGGCTCTCTTTCAAAAGACGATATTCAAAACCACTTTTTGGCTACTAAAAATTTAGCAGGGGATGTATTTTCTGATTGGGATTGGGTTAAGTATATAGCGTACCCAATTGAAGTCAGACTGTTCTCCAGTGATGGTGGAGATAAATACACTTTGACCTTGGCGGGTCGATCCTATCTTTCATTCATGACACGCAACCCTAGGTTCGTTGATGAGTTGGTAAAACTTTAGAGGTGTATAGTTTCCCCTCAAATCCAGTTTAACTGGCACTTAGTTAGAGTTGTTGAGCATAAAGCTGGGGGTATCTGGATTCTTGTGTTACATCCATTAAGTATTTTTAAATCAAGTTAAATCAATTGGTTATAGCTGTTAGTCTAAAGGTTTGTTAATGTCAGTTATCAATAGTAAGCCCACTTCGGGCGCGCCATTTATCTTAGTTTTGTAATCAATTGTCTTAGAAGATCATTCATCCTGCTGTTGTCTTACAAATCAATCTATTCTCTCCACAAATTTCATTGTATTTGCTTCCGGTAAAGTTGTGCTAATATGGTTTTCAGAAACTAAACCACCTCAAAAGGAGTTAAGTGTGGATTTTAGCTCTTCAGATTGTTATAGATTTAAGACATTCATCGAAAATATGAACGATGCCATTGTTGTTGAGAACGAGAGTGGAGAGCTCGTCTTAGCTAACCAAGCCTTTTGTGATTTGTTCAATATCACCGCCTCACCTGATGATCTCATCGGCATGGACTGCTCGTATTCGGCTCAGCAATCAAAGCATCTGTTTAAAGACCCTGAACGTTTTATTGAAAGAAAAAACGAAATACTTAAGGATAAAGAACCCGTTCGCCATGAGTTGCTTGAAATGGTGGGAGATAAGTTTTTGGAAAGGGACTTTATTCCTATTTTCGAGAATGGAGAATATGTCGGGTTGGTTTGGGTTTTTAAGGATCTGACAACGCATTACATCATGGAATCTCAGCTCATGATGTTGACAGAAAAGATACGAGAGCAGAGTTTGACGGACTCTCTCACCGGCATTGGTAATAGAAGATATTTGGATAGCGAATTGCCAAAATACTGCGACTATGCCAAGCGCCACAACACGCCATTATGTATAGCGATTATTGATATAGATTACTTCAAGTCAATAAACGATGAGTATGGTCACGAAATAGGCGATCAGGCGTTGGTTCATGTCGCCAACTACTTAAAGGCATCGGTTCGTTCATCTGATTTAATTGGACGGATGGGCGGGGAAGAGTTCATGGTCGTTATGCCGGAAACCTCCTTGGCGGATGCGGCAAAAAGAATTTCAGACTTGCATGCATCTTATCAATCTCCTTCGGTTCTCAATAAGAGAATGACTTTTAGTGTCGGGGTGTCTTGTGTTTTACCTGAGCGAGATTTTAAAACGAGTTTAAATAGCGCTGACCAAGCACTTTATCAGGCAAAAAGAGAGGGCAGGGATAGAGTTGTTGTTTCAGAAGACTAAATTCTAGTCTTTTGAGATGTCATTTTGTGGGATAGAAATGAAAAAGGTCAGCTACGCTGACCTTTTTTGTTTTAACGTTGTTTATTTCACAAGTGCTTTACACCAGTCTTCCATAAAGTCGGTAGCGACTTGCATTGGTGGTTCCATAAAGCTGACCATGAAGCTGTCTCCTAGGTCGGTAACCGCAATTGAGCGTGGGCGAACCGCCAGCACTTCTGGGTTAGGGATTTTCATGCCGAAACAGAAGATGATGTTTTTGGCGTCTTTGATGTCACCACGAATTTCGCCATCAATGCTTTGCGTATGGCTGTAGTGGTCGAAAATAGCGATTAGTGTCGCCTTCGGGTTGGCTTCGATTTCTGATTGCAATTGTGCAATGATGTCGTCTACAGTGGCGAATTTGGATTCGGACTTGTTAAACTGAAGCTTGTAGATAGGAAACTTTTCTTGGAAGAATTGTTGTTGCATGATGATTTCTCCTGGTTGGACGTGATTGCCTAGGTTAATTAACTGGTAAATAATAGTTATAAACAATGTTTATGGATAATACATTTTTTTAATGGCAAAGCGAAAGCAAAATTAATTGAAATAATAGTATAGAAAATAAATGCGAATTTTTATTGGTGTTGAAGTAAGTGACGGTGATTTGCGGCAATCTTTGACTGCATGGCAGCACAGGTCTGAATCTTTTTTGAGCGAACGCTGGCGCATGACAAAGCCTGATAACTTGCATTTAACGTTGAGGTTTTTGGGTCAGGTAGAAGAGCATCGTATTCATGAAATCGCTGAAAATCTGCCAGGCTGGGTCTCTGAAGATAAAGAGATAAGCGTAGAAAGTACGACTCTTAAGCTTTTGCCAAGTGATGAAAAGGTTCGAGTGGTTGCTTTAGCTTTTGTAAATGACCCCTCTTTACAGTTAATGGTGGATAAAATTAATGGGGGTTTAAACTGTTTGGGTTTTGAAAAACCTGATTTACCTTTTTTACCTCATGTTTCACTTGCTAGGCATAAGGGAAAACCTTTAAAAGAATTTGATGTACAAGAAATTTCTTGGCCTCAAGATGTTTCAGTTCGTTTAAATATTTGTGCGGTGACGATCTTTAGTAGTGAGTCGTCAGATAATGGAGTTGTCTATCGCCCATTGTTTAGTCATCCCCTTTAATTTTATTGAGTAATTTTGCTAATTTTTTATAAATTTCATTCATTTACTTCTCAGTTAGCCTCAATCAGTAGTGCACATTTTTCATTGTGAACCACCTTTGCGTGAACCATATTGGTTCACAGTTGCTTCATTTTTATCCCTGTATTTGTCATTGAAAGTATTAAGTAATTGATTAGGTTCTATAAATTAATATTTGGAATGTTACTTGTTAGTTAGCTGCTATTAGTTTGGAGGTGCAAAGATGCGTTCAAAGTTTGATGTATTGATTGTCTCGGATGGCGGTGACGTTGGTGAGCTTGAGGCAGGTCTGCTTGCTATCGGTGCAAACCAAATCAAAGTGCTACCGATAGAACAAAATATTCTAAAAGCGCTTAATGATATGCCGGTAGATTTGATGGTTCTGGATGTACAGAAACCTACGGCCAAAATGTTTGAACAGTTTGAGTTGGTAAGTGAGTACTGTCCTAAGCCGATCATTTGCTTTAGTGACGAGCGAGACAGCAAAGTCATTGAGCAGTCTGTAAAGGCTGGTGTGGCAGCTTATATTGTGGAAGGAAAAGATGCGTCTCGTTTAAAGCCGATTATTGATGTGGCGATGTTACGTTTTAATGCGTGCCAAGCAGTTAAAAAAGAGTTGATGCAGGTTAAGGATAAGCTGTCACAAAGAGCAGTAATCGAAAAAGCGAAAGGTTTGTTGATTGAACATAGAAATATGTCTGAAGATCAGGCATATAAAACCATGCGCAAAATGGCAATGGATCAAGGCAAAAAAATTTCGACGATTGCACATGAAATTTGTGACGTGGTTGCTGGTCTAGAACGTTCTATGTCAAGTGTCTGATCAAATATTAGATCTAGCACGACCGAAGAATAAATTTAAAAACGCATTTCATTTGAAATGCGTTTTTGTGTCTGCCGGAAGCAGAAAACGAAATAAATTCAGTTCAAAGAACTAATAAATTAGGTTTGCAAATAATGGAAAACATAAATAGGCTGAATATGGAGCAAATAGATTTGTCGGAGCTTTCGACATTAAATACCCATGAACTTGAATTGTTTTCAGTGTTTCAGCCAATTTATAGTTTTTCCAATCAAGCCTGTATAGGCGCCGAAGCTTTGGTAAGAGGACGCTCCTTAAAGAGTGGTTTTCAGGTGCCAGTTTATACCTGCTTGCAAGTGCCAGAAGATCAAACTCAAGCAGAGTTTAGTCATCAATTAAATAGAATTCATTTTGAAAACTGGGCAAAACTCAGGCGCCCTGATAATTGGTTATTTCTAAATCTCGATTTTGAAGGCGTAACTTCATTAGAAGACTTATGTATTGCAGATTTGCTCGCAGAGTTAAATGTGGAAGGACATGAGGTTGTTATTGAAGTGGTTGAAAGTGAGATTAAAGATGAGGCTCTATTTGAAACCATAATTTCAACCTTGCGGGGGTTGGGCTGCCTGATAGCATTAGATGACTTCGGTGCCGGTCATTCTAATGTTGATCGTATATGGAAGGCTCAGCCTGATATCGTTAAGTTGGATCGCGGTGTCTTGCTAGAAGCGACCAAAAGTCTAAGAACCCAAAGTGTATTACGAAACCTTACGAATCTAATCAAGCAGGCGGGTAGTATTTGTTTGCTGGAAGGGATAGAAAATAAAGAACAAGCCTTGTTGGCAATGGATGTAGGTGTTGACTTGGTGCAAGGGTTTTACTTTGCAAGACCAAGGCAGTTGCTGGATCGCATTAAACAAGGCGAAGCTTGTATCAAAGAAGTGACTGAACAATATCCCGCTTATATTGAAGAAAAAAGCTTCTTAAAACAGATTCAACGCCGAGGGTATGAAACGCTATTTGAAAACTTTGTTGATTTAAATAGTTTTGTCGAACTTGAACTTTGCATGGAAAAGCTCTTAACGCTTTCATTTGTGAAACGCTTTTTTATCTTAGATAAAGAGGGCTATCAAGTGAGTGATGAGCACAATGTACCTAGCATGGTGAAACAGGTTAGTGTGTTGAAAAAAGGTAAGGGGTTGTGTTGGAAAAACCGTCGCTATTTTATTAAGGCAGCAAATAAGCCCGGCAATTTGTATGTGTCTGAACCTTACCGATCTTTAATCGATATGCAGCTTTGTCTAACGGTTTCCAGAATGGTGGATATTGATGGAGAGCAGTTTGTGGCTTGTTTTGATGTGAGCTATGTCGATAAATCAACAGAGAGTATTCAAATCTCGGTCTAGTCAGTATTAATGACGCTTTGTCATTGCATTTCATATTGCACCAAAATGAACATCAAAGCTCAAAAGTAACCTGAGTCGTTTGGTGTGTTTTTTGAAGTAACCTTCTGAAATATAAAACAAAACTTAAACGGGTCTCCTTCTCGCTAGATTGAGTGTAATAGAAGAGAGATTTGAGTGTATGCAGGAGTTTATTAGTCTTTACCATGACCATAGAGTTGAAATCGAGAAGTTTCTGATTGAAACGATCCGAAATAATGGACAGTGGTTACAACCTCATGTTGTTGGGATAAAAGCATTTTACCCAATACTGCCGAGTCTTGAGTTGGTGTATATCACCGATAAAACGTTCACACAAATTTCTCCCAACGTATTCAAATCCAAGCTAGATAAGTCTGTTGTCGGTAAAAACCGGGATTATTTGGTTGCCAAAGTGCAATCCAGAGGTGATGAGGTTTCCATTAGTGATCCCTATATCAGTTCAGCGACAGGAGAGTCTTGTGTGACGGTAATGATGTCGAATGACGATTACTATTACTTTTTCGATTTTAATCTGCCAAAGTTATTAACCCGTTTTGGGTTGCTTGAGCGTCATCCGCTATTTAACCAAGTCACCAAAAGTTTTTATTTGGTGATAGGGCTGTCATTGATGTTTTTTTCTATCATGTCTATTGCTTATGCGTTTTATGACTATGTGGTACAACTAAAGCATATAGCTCAGTACAGTTTGGAAAGTATCTTTAAGCCCATTATTTCTTTAACGATGGGGTTGGCAATTTTTGATTTGGCAAAAACTCTTTTAGAAAGAGAAGTATTCTTTAAAGCCTATTCGGATAAAAAAGATGATGCGAGGTTGTTAGCCAAGTTTTTAACGGCGATTATTATTGCATTGTCCATTGAAGCACTGATGGTAGTGTTTAAGGTGGCGCTGAACGATCCTGCACAAATGCTTTATGCATTGTATTTAATTGTGGGCATAGCACTGATTATTATGTCGCTAGCCTTTTATAACAAGTTTGTCATTAAGAAACCCAACGACTGATGTTTCAATATTGTCGTATTGAGGTATTTTAGGTAAATAGGAAATCGGCTTATATGAGTCAAATAGTCATTTTTACAGATTTGGATGGCACCCTGTTAAATCATCATAACTATGATTATGCAGGGGTGTGCCCGCTTTTGGGTCGACTTAAAGAAATGAACATTCCAGTTATTCTAAATTCGAGTAAGACATTGGATGAACTTTCAAGGTGGCAGGAAATGCTTCAACTTGACCCACCTGTGATTGCGGAAAATGGCGGTGTGGTTTTACTACCTACACACAATGGCACGCAAAAAGTTTTGATTGGTAAGCCTTATGCTGAAATACGTTCCTATTTAAAGCATTTGAGAAAATCGCATCACTGGAATTTTGAAGGATTTGGTGATTGGACGGTAGCAGAAGTCATGAATAAAACAGGACTTAAGGCTAAGGAAGCAGCATTAGCAAAAGAGCGAGAAGTCACTGAGCCGATTATCTGGAATGATAGCGAAGAGGCATTGGCGCTTTTTGCAATAGAGCTAGAAAAAGAAGATTTGATTCTTAAAAAAGGCGGCCGTTTTTATCACGTAATGGGTAAGCACGATAAAGCCGATGCGATGCAATTTCTGGTGAATAAAGAATATTTTAGTTGTGGCAGCATGTGTAAAATTGTAGCACTTGGAGACGGAGAAAATGATTTGTCTATGTTGAATTATGCAGATATCCCAGTGGTTCTGCCTTCGGCTTCAGGCGATCGTTTAGAAGTGAACGGCGCAATTTATGTTGAAGAGGCAGCGCCTGTAGGCTGGGTAAAAGCTGTGGAATCCATTGTCGGTTTGTAAGTAACGAAGTAGTAAATGTAGAAAGCATAGGAGCTTTAGTTATGGGTGATTTTTTTCAAAACGGAACAGTAACGACCTTTCACAATTTAACGGATAGACCGATTGAAGAGCTGGAAAGAGAGCTCATGAACTTTAGCCAGACAAAACCTTTGGGGATTATTTTACCTTCATTGTTTAGTGAACTCGAAGGCGAGGCTTTAGCACATATTGTCAGTGAATTGAAAAAAGTGCCTTATCTTAAGCAAATCGTTATAGGGCTGGATCGAGCAAACGCTGAACAATTTGAATATGCTAAACAGTATTTTTCCGAGTTACCGCAAGACTTCAAAATTATTTGGAATGATGGTCCAAGAATGCAAGCCATTACCGCAAAGCTGAAAGAAAAGGACCTTGCGCCATTGGAACGTGGCAAAGGCAGTAATGTTTGGAATTGTTATGGTTACGTACTGGCTTCAAATCAAGTGGAGGCGGTTGCGCTACACGATTGCGATGTTTTGACTTATGACCGCAGTTTACTGGCGAGGTTGATTTACCCAGTAGCGCATCCGACATTTAACTTTGTTTTCTCAAAAGGGTATTACCCTCGTTATTCAGAAGGCAAACTTAACGGTCGGGCTTCGCGCTTATTGGTGACACCATTGTTGCGTGCGCTGCAAGGCGTGTTGGGGAATGATGCCTTGCTTGAATATCTAGACAGCTTCCGTTATCCGCTGGCAGGTGAGTTCGCGATGGATGTTCATTGCTTGAAAGAAATTCGTATTCCTTATGATTGGGGATTGGAAATAGGCGTGTTGTCTGAAGTGCTGAGAAACTATTCCAACCGTCGTATTTGTCAGGTGGATATTGCCGATGTTTACGATCACAAACATCAAGACGTATCTTTTGAAGACAAGACGGCTGGTTTGTCTCGTATGAGTCAAGATATTGCCAAGTCGTTATTTAGAAAGCTAGCTGTGCGAGGGCATGAGTTTTCGCGTAGTACTCTGCGAACCATTCGTGCCAAATATTACCGCACCGCATTAGATCAGCTTGAATCTTACGCTTTTGATGCGGAGATGAACGGGCTTGGTCTAGATTTGCACTCAGAAGAAAAAGTGATTGAGTTGTTTGCCAAAAACATTATGGATGCGGGTGTTGGCTTTATCGATAACCCTGGCGAAATGCCGTTTATGCCAAACTGGAACCGTGTGGTAAGTGCTTGCCCAACCATTTTGGAAGAGATTAAGTTGGCTGTTGAATTGGATAATGCCTAAGCGCATTTAAAACTGTTTAAAACAGTTTAGAAAATACTTCATTAAAACCATTGGAGAAAATATGAGTCAAGAAACGCTCCGTCAGATCGAAACCAAGTTGAAATCCCTCTATCCTGAAAAAGAGGCTGATTATGCTTATAGCAAAATTATGCAACTGGTTGATGCGTTTCCTAAAAACTCAACAGTAAAAGAAGAGCGCTGGGATCAGCAAGATGTGTTGTTGATTACCTACGGAGATACCTTTCTTCATGAAGATTTAACTCCTCTGGGAACACTGAAGAAGTTTTTACAGGCGCACATTAAAGACGCGATTAATACCGTTCATATTTTGCCTTTCTTTCCTTACAGTTCAGATGATGGTTTTTCGGTTATTGATTACACCATGGTCGACCCTGATCTGGGGGAGTGGGAGCATGTTGAAAGCATAAAAGAATCATATGATTTGATGTTTGATTTAGTGGTGAATCATGTGTCGCGTGAAAGCTTATGGTTTACCGACTATAAGGCGGATAGAGAGCCATACAATCGATTTTTTATCGAGATGGAGGGCGATGAAGATGTGTCACAAGTCACGCGCCCTAGAAATACACCATTGCTTGTGCCAGCCTATACACACAGAGGTCGCAAGATGGTATGGGCTACCTTTAGTTCAGATCAGGTTGATTTGAACTTTAAAGAAGTAGAAGTGCTAATCAAAATGGTTGAAGTGTTGCTACTCTATCTTGAAAAGGGTGCAAGATTGATTCGTTTGGATGCGATTGCTTTTTTGTGGAAAGAGCTAGGTACTAATTGTATTCATTTGCCTAAAACTCATGAGGCGGTAAAACTCTTCCGAGATATTATGGCGTTGGTTAGCCCAGAAGCTATTTTGTTGACGGAAACCAATGTACCTCACCAAGAAAATTTGTCTTATTTTGGTGAGCGGGATGAAGCGCATATGGTGTATCAGTTTGCATTGGCACCTTTGGTGTTGCATGCGTTGCACCGTGGAGAAGGGCAGTATTTAACGCAATGGGCTCAAGAATTGGGTGAACCGCCTGAAGGGTGTACTTTCCTAAACTTTACCGCTTCTCATGACGGTATTGGGGTGCGTCCGATTGAAGGTATCCTGCCGAAACGTGAAGTGGATGATTTGATTACCAGCATGCACCGTTTAGGTGGTTTCGTATCAATGAAGACGAACGCGGATGGTACGGAAAGTCCTTATGAAATTAACATCGCTCTGTTTAGTGCTTTCCGTGAAACGCATCAATCAAACGGCCCCGATCAATGGCAGGTGGATCGCTTTATCTGTTCTCAAAACATTATGATGACCCTGCAAGGGATTCCAGCGTTTTACATCCATAGTTTGGTAGCAACACCTAATGATTTGGATGGTGTTGAGAAAAGTGGACGTACGCGTTCCATTAACCGCAGAAAATGGGACTATGAATATTTGCAAGCGTTGATCGAAAGTGGCAGAACCTCAAATGCCGAAGTGATTAAGCGTTTAACCAATATTCTGCAAAGACGTAAAAAGCATAAAGCCTTTCATCCAGATACACCGCAGACCATTGTTGATTTGGGGAGTGACTTTTTCGCGCTTTGGCGTGATGGTAAAGATTTGACGTTTCCATTATTGGCCATCCATAATCTAACAAGTGAGATTAAGATTTTAAATCTTTCTGATGTGCAGGGTATTAAACGACACAACTACTGGGTTAACTTATTGGATAACCAAGGTGTTTCGAGTCAGGAAGAGAAGTACGTGATACAACCTTATCAATCTGTTTGGTTGATGCCTGAATCTATTGATAGCGTCTCGGCACTATGGGCACCTTTCACGCCATAAGTGTGCCATAGATTGTTGTTTGCACCGCTTTAAAACATAAATGTTTAAGTGTGAAGCAAATATTAATAAATAATGAATTAAAATTGATGGTATTTTTGCTAAAAATGTTGTAACTGTTTGAAATTAAAAGTTATTTTTTTATAGGCATGTCGATTGTTATAAAATAGGTGTTAAGTTAGAGTGCCTTGCTCGCGCAAAGCGATTATTGTTTTGTGCGAGATCTTTTTGACTTAGTAACGTTATTAATGGTTTGTTAGAGTGTTCAACGAAATCTAGCAAGTTAAGTAGCAGTGAAGTATTTATCTAAGAATCCGTTTAGGTTTCTTTTTAGTCATAACACCTCCATTGAGCCATTCATAAATTCCCTCTTTATGAATGGTTTTTTTTATGCTTTGTTTTTTAAGCATTTTTTATATTCCATGTCTTAACAAAACCAATCCAATTATTGCGTCTTAGATGGACAAACCCCAAGCATCGCAGTAAAATGCCTGCCCAAATAAAACCAAAATTTTAGTTATCCGCTTAGAGAGTGATATCAATGGGAAGAGCTTACCAAAACCGTAAGGATTCAATGGCCAAAACCTCCAATATGAAGGCTAAGGTTTACTCAAAATTCAGTAAAGAAATTTATGTGTGTGCAAAAAATAGCGGTGCTGATCCTAGCGCAAACTTGGCGCTGTCCCATTTGATTGAAAAAGCGAAGCAAAACCAAGTACCTGCACACGTTATTGATAAGGCGTTGGAAAAGGCTTCTGGTGCCGGCGGTGAAGATTTTATAACCGTTCGCTTTGAAGGCTTTGGGCCAGGCGGCTGTATGATGATTGTGGATTGTTTAACCGATAACAATAACCGTACTTTTGGTGAAGTACGCGGCGTTTTCAACAAGATTAAAGCTAAGTTGGGAACTCCTGGTACCACGGCACATATGTTTGATCACCGAGCGGTATTCGAATTTAAATATGATGATGAAGATGCCGTTTTGGAAGCGCTGATGGAAGCCGATATTGATGTATCGGACGTTGAATCTGAAGGTGAGATAGTTCGTGTCTTGACGCCACCAACGGAATACTTCAAGGCGAGAACGGCTTTAATGGAAGCTTTTCCTGATGTGACGTTTGAAACAGATGAGATTACGTTTATTCCACAAACCTATACTTTGTTGCAGGGTGAGGATTTGGAAACTTTCGATAAATTCTTGGACTTGTTAAACGATCTTGATGATGTGCAAGAAATCTACCATAACGTTGAAGTAGAAGACTAATTTACCTTTCTACCCAGCCTGGCAGATTTTGTAAAATCTGCCAGGCTGGGGTATTTATCCATTTCTTGTTCTAGTTAAAACTCTTTCCAAAATAGAAATATACCGATTGTTTATCCGCATTGTGATAACCATAGGCCAAGTAAGTGGGGCCAAGAGGGGTATTCATGCCGATAAACAAACTGCCGGATTGTTTGGTGTTGTTCCAATCAATTTTTTCCGGTTGTGTATAGTCACCGAAAACATTACCTGCCTCTAAGGTGGCACCAAGGTAAACCGGGAAATGGAAGACGTTATTACTGTCGCCCAGTAATCGGTAAAGGTATTTGAGTCTGGCAAAAACAATCTGATTGCCGATGAGTTCATTTTGTCTAAAACCTGAAAGTCTTTGGAAGCCTCCCAGTGAATAAAATTGACTGCTTTCAAAGCCGATAGGGCCGTTCATGTCTGAATATTCTGCGTAGAGGTTTAGTGTGTGGCGTTGATAGCTGAGGTAATTAGAAAGCTTAAATACATCCGTATGACTCTCCAATGAGGGTTCAAATTTATTGGATATACCGGAAAATCCGAAATAGAGTAGCGTTCCTTTAGATGGGAAGGCGACTTGATTTAGCGTGTCACGCATAAAACCGACTGTCGTGACGACTTGGTGATATCTATCCTTAATTTCTTTGGTGGTTTTGTGTCCATAAACCAACTCACCACTTTCATAAAAATACTGTGTAAATAATCGGTTGTCGTTTGAAAGGTTAATGCCAAATTCAACGCCCGTTTGTGTTCGCTGTTTGTCCATGGAGATAGAATATGTGCCGAGGGCAGCCGAGTTATAAAGGTAATTTTCTTCGTGGAAATCAATAAAGGGTTTGACGTAATAGCGTTGATTAACCGTTACGGGTTGATAAAACGCTGAACGAGCATGTTGAATTTCACCAATCTGAATTTTGTTGCGCCATTCAGCACCAAGATCGTTTACCGGTTGGTAGGTATGGCGCACGCCAAGATTGAATTGAGTGTCATCACTTAAGTTAGATGCTAGGTTGAATTTAAGTTTAAAAAAGTTTGGCCCCCAGCTCGGTGCAGTGCTGTGAATAATCAATATGCCTTGATTGTGGTCATTAATAAAGTCATAACTGACGTTCTGAAAAAAGCCTAGGCCGTATAGAGAAGATAAATCTGTTTCTAGCTGAGTTCGATTTAGTGGTTCGCCCGTTTTTTGGTGTAAATAATGGTGGATAACCTTGTTGGAAATCTGCGTGTGATTTTCTAACCGTATTTGCCTGACAACTAATGAATGATTTTGGTGGTGATTTGGTATTAAGTAAGGCTTTGAAGATTTTAATTTTGCTAAAGAAGCCTGCTGGGCAGATACGGCTTCTTCACCTTTTTGAATGAATAGCTTTGCCTTGTCGAAGTCGGTTGAGGTTAGGCCAGTTAATTCAGGGCGAATTAAAATGTCTTTGTCTGTCAGGGTTGAAAGCTGCTGTAGGCTGTTATTTAACGTTAAGCCCGTAATGAGTTGGTTGGTGATGTCGACAAAACTTTTGAGCTTATCTCTGTGAGCCCGTTCATCATGAATGTCAGAAACGATGACAATATCTGCGCCCATTTTTCGGACAACATCAATGGGGGTGTTGTCGGTAATACCGCCATCAACCAAAAGGTGGTTGCCTATTTTGACGGGTGCAAAAATTCCGGGTACAGACATACTGGCTCTGAGCGTTTGAGCAAGGTTGCCTTGTTTCAGGACAATGCTTTGTCCAGTAGCAATATCGGTTGCAACAGCTCGAAAAGGAATGGGGAGTTTATCAAAATCCTGAGATGGTGCTGTATTGAGGAGCATGCTTTCTAAAAGGACATCTTGTTTTTGCCCTTGAATCAATCCATTAGGTAGTCTAAAGCGCCAGTTATGCATGCCAAGTTCGCCTTTGATGGAATAGCCAAACTGTTCATGTTTACGTCGAAAAGATTGATAGTAACGGTTTGGATCGTCATTAAAGGTTTGTTCCCAGTTGATATGGGTTACAAAGTGTTCAATCTGGTTAATGGGCAAACCAGCGGCATAGAGCCCGCCGACCAATGCCCCCATGCTGGTACCGGCAATATAGTCGATGTGAATATGTTGGGCTTCAAGTGCTTTAATTACCCCAATATGGGCAATTCCTCTAGCGCCACCACCCGCGAGTACCAGTCCAATTTTGGGACGATGGACTTGTTTAGAATCAGCAGAGTTTTGTACGACCTGTTTTGTGGCGTTGTTTGTTGTAGTTGGCGTTTGCGCGAATGCTGGTTTAATGAGCTGGAAGCCAATCAGCAAGACAGAAAAAAGTAATTTTTTTGTCATTTAACTTTCCTGTTTAACATCTGGCTCTAGTCCTGTTTAGCGTTTACCGTTTCCACCTGCTTTGAGCAATAACGCATCAAGCCAGCGGTTTGGTAGCAAGCGTTTGAGCCAAGCAAATAAATAGGTTGGAAAAGTAACCGGATAGCGTATTTTTGGTCTTTTTGATTGGATAATCTTTTCCACTCTTGCGCAGACGGCTTCTGGGCCAAGTGTAAATGGGGCTGCAGCGCCTTCAGTTTCTAAGCGTTGAATCATAGAGTCATAGCTGTCTTGATGAGCACTTGGTTTGCCGGCAATCCAGCGTTGATATTGTCGGAAAGAGTTGGCGCGAAACTCCGATAATATCGGGCCAGGCTCAATCAAACTGACCTGTATATTGTCTTTAGCAACTTCCAATCTGAGTGTGTCCGCCAAGCCTTCAATAGCAAATTTACTGGCATTGTAAGCGCCACGATAAGCCATAGCTGCGAAACCGAGTATGGAGCTGTTATAGATGATTTTTCCACCGCCATTTTCACGCATAATCGGCACTATGAGATTGGTGAGCTCTTGGGTGCCAAAGACATTGGTTTCAAATTGATAACGCAACGCATCGCGTGATAGGTCTTCTACCGCACCAGGTAAGCCAAAGGCACCATTGTTGAATAGAACATCAATTTGACCGTTGGTCATTTCAACCAAAGTTTTGACTGCTTGTTGAATAGAGCCCGAATCTACCAAGTCTAATTGCAGGCAGGGAATACCCATCTGTTGAATTCTGTTTACATCTTCCGGATTGCGGCAGCTGCCTATAGCCTTATAACCTTTAGCATGAAGTGCTTTTAATGTGTAATGGCCAATGCCTGTTGAACAGCCTGTAATAAAGATGGTTGAGGAGGAAAGTGGTTTCATAGATTGCTCAAAATACTGTTTGTGAATATGATGCTTGCCATCTTAGAGTATTTTTCAGGCTTGCCCAAGTCATTAGTGAGTGTATTTATGTTTAAGAAGATCATCGTATCCCGTTTAATTCCAACTAGCATTAACTAAAAATGATTTCATTTTGAAGGGGTTTTAATTTCGATAAAACCTCGGAATTCTTATATAATAAGCCATTCTTTTTTATATAGAGTTTTGTTTTCAATACAACCATGTCTTATATTAAACGTTATTTAATTGCCGGATTACTCGTGTGGCTGCCGTTGGGTGTCACGATTGCGGCATTGATTTTTCTTGTTAACTTGTTTGATAAGAGCTTGGTGCTATTGCCGAAACACCTCCGCCCTGAATATTGGTTGGGGTACGAAATTCCCGGATTTGGTGTCATCCTATCGTTTTTTCTGATTTTGATTACGGGGATGCTGGTTGCCAATTTCTTCGGTCGTTATCTATATGGATGGTGGGAAAAATTCTTAGCTAGAATACCGTTGGTGCGCTCGATCTATATGGCGGTCAAGCAGATTGCTGAGGCCTTATTTGGTTCTGGTGCAGATACCTTTCAAAAAGTGTATTTGATTCAGTATCCACGTGAAGGTCTATGGACATTGGCCTTTCAAACGAGCCGTACTCATGGCGAAGCACAATTGAAAACGGGTGAGATAGATGCGGTTAATTTGTTCGTGCCAACAACGCCAAACCCAACTTCCGGTTTTTTTCTGATTGCTTCAAGGCATGAAATTATCGAGTTAGATATGAGTGTGGACAATGCATTGAAAATGGTCATCTCTGGTGGTGTTGTCGTCCCACCATGGAAAAAGCATCCAGAAGCAGACATTGCTCCGGTTGTAGAGTCAGATTCAAATAAACCAGCAGCTGGTTAAGTAAACAAATAATCAAATAGTTAAAATTAAATTAAAAGTTCAATTTAAAGGTATACAACACATGATGCGTACACACTACTGTGGACAAGTTACAGAAGTTTTAGAAGGCCAAAAAGTCACGGTTGCAGGATGGGTGCACAGACGTCGAGATCACGGCGGTGTAATTTTTATCGACTTGCGTGATCGCAGTGGCTTGGTTCAAGTAGTGGTGAATCCAGATGATGCGGACAAGTTCGCTAAAGCGGAAAGAGTACGTTCTGAATATGTGTTGAAAGTCGAAGGGCAGGTTTGCGCGAGAACACCGGAAACCATCAATCCTAAAATGGTAACCGGTAAGGTTGAAATCGTTGCTGAAAGCATTGAGATTCTAAGCGCGTCTGACCCGATTCCTTTCCAGTTGGATGATAAACATATTTCTGAAGAAGTACGTTTGGTTTATCGTTATTTAGATTTGCGTCGTGATGAAATGCAACAAACCATGAGAACGCGTTATGAAGTAACTCGTTCTATGCGCCGTTATCTTGATGACAATGACTTTATGGATATTGAAACACCAATCTTGACCAAATCAACACCAGAAGGTGCGCGTGATTATTTGGTGCCAAGTCGTACTCATCAAAACAAATTCTTTGCTTTACCTCAGTCGCCGCAGTTGTTTAAACAATTGTTGATGATGTCAGGCTTCGATCGCTACTATCAAATCACGCGTTGTTTCCGTGATGAAGATTTGCGTGCGGATCGTCAGCCAGAATTTACTCAGTTGGATATCGAAACTTCTTTCATGACAGAAGAAGAAGTCATGGATATGATGGAAGGGTTGGCGAAAACCATTTTCCGTGAAGCGGTTGATGTGAATTTTGATTATGACTTCCCACGCATGCCTTACTCAGAAGCTATTGAAAAGTACGGTATTGACCGTCCAGATTTGCGTATTCCATTGCAATTGGTTGATGTTGCGGATTTACTGCAAGATATCGAATTTAAAGTATTCTCTGGTCCAGCAAAAGACCCTATGGGACGTGTTGCAGCACTTAGAGTTCCTCAAGGCGGTAAACTGTCTCGTAAAGAAATTGATGATTACACCAAATTTGTCAGTATCTACGGTGCGAAAGGTTTGGCTTACATCAAAGTGAATGATTTGTCTGCAGGGCTTGATGGATTGCAATCACCAATCGTTAAGTTCTTCCCTGAACAAGCAATGGAAATCATGAGTCGTGTTGGCGCGGAAGATGGTGACATCGTTTTCTTCGGTGCGGACAACGCGAAAATCGTTAACGAAGCGCTGGGTGCATTGCGTTGCAAACTGGGTGAAGACCTAGGCATGATTGAAAAAGAATGGGCGCCAGTTTGGGTTGTTGATTTCCCAATGTTTGAAATGGATGAAAAAACCGCTAGATTGACAGCAATTCACCATCCGTTCACCCAGCCAAAAGCGACGACGGAAGAAATTCTAAACCACGATAAGCCGGAACAAATGTTATCTCGTGCTTATGACTTGGTTATCAACGGTATTGAAGTGGGGGGTGGATCTGTTCGTATCCATGACACAAATATGCAAGCAGCCGTTTTGAAAATGCTTGGTATTTCCGATGAAGAAGCCAATGAAAAATTCGGCTTCTTATTAAACGCATTGAAGTATGGTTGTCCTCCGCATGCGGGTATGGCATTTGGTCTGGATCGTCTAGTCATGTTGATGGCGAACCGTGATTCCATTCGTGATGTTATTGCCTTTCCGAAAACTCAGTCTGCCGCCTGTATGCTGACTGAAGCACCAGGTTTGGTTGATGATGGTCAGCTTATGGATTTGGCTTTGCGTTTCCGTAAACCAGTTAAAGACTAATCGAGTCGCTATCTTTATAAAAGAGCGTCAAAAAAACGCTCTGAACCTTGAAAAAGGGCATAAAATAAACAAAAAGGCGTGTGGTTTTTAAAACACGCCTTGTGTTTCATTTGCTGGAAATACCATGTCTAAATCATCTCCAACGAAACAGGCTTCAAGCTTGGCAAATTCTATTCCGCTTGAGCTAGTCAATAGTATTAACTTATTGGCACAGTCAGCTACGCCTGCAAAATATCTTGATGAAGCAGAGCGCGCATCACTTAAAAGCAAAATCAAAGCCTTGTTAAAAGAAAAAAATGCACAAATTGTAGCTCACTATTATGTGGATGCAGAGTTGCAGGCTTTAGCGGAAGAAACTGGTGGTAAGGTTGCCGATTCGCTTGAAATGGCGAATTTCGGTGCGCAGTCAGACGCAGATATTTTAGTAGTTTGTGGTGTCCGTTTTATGGGTGAAACCGCCAAGATGTTAAGCCCTGAAAAAACCATTTTGATGCCAGATTTGGAAGCGAATTGTTCTCTAGATATTGGCTGTCCAGCTAAAGAGTTTGCTGAGTTTTGTCAGCAGTATCCTGATCGCAAAGTTGTGGTTTACGCCAATACCAGTGTAGAAGTGAAAGCGATTGCTGACTGGGTTGTAACTTCAGGTAATGCGTTGGAAATCGTTACACATTTGAAAGAGCAGGGTGAAAAAATCATTTGGGCGCCAGATCGTCATTTAGGTCATTGGATTCAAAAAGAAACTGGTATTGATATGATTCTTTGGCAGGGTCAGTGTATTGTTCATAATGAATTTCAGGTGTATGAGTTAAAAACTCTGAAAGAAAAACACCCAAATGCCAAGGTATTGGTACACCCAGAATCACCAGCAGATGTTGTTGAGTTAGCGGATGTCGTTGGCTCTACCCGTGTTATGATTGAAGCGGTAAGAGATTTGCCTGATCAAGAGTTTATTGTGGCGACTGATTTGGGTATTTTTTACAAGATGCAGCAATTGGCACCCAATAAAAATTTGATTGTCGCACCTACGGCAGGTAAAGATGGGCATTGCATCAGTTGCGCTCATTGCCCATGGATGGCGATGAATGGTTCGGAAAATCTTTATCATTGCCTTCGTGATGAAACGGGTGAAATTTTGCTCGAAGAATCCATTCGCCAAAAAGCTTTGGCTTCCGTGAACCGTATGCTAGAGTTTTCTAGACAAGCCGGTTTGGTTAAGGGTAATAAATAGTGTCTTTGAGTGGAGAGTAAGTGCCGAAGATTCAACGTATATTGGGCATAGATCCGGGCTCGCGCAAAGCAGGGTTCGGTATTATTGAATCGGGGCGTTATCATCCCAACTATCTGATTAGCGGTGTTATCCGTGTCGAGAAGCTCTCGGGTGCAGAGCGTTTAAAAACCATTTTTGAATCAGTCATGCAGATTATTGATCAATACCAGCCGGATGTGATGGCAATCGAAAAGGTATTTGTTTATAAAAACCCCAATTCTGCTATTAAATTGGGTCAAGCGCGCGGTGTAATTTTGTGTGCTGCTGCTTTGAAAAGCGTGCCGATTATGGAATATACGCCAACACAAATTAAAAGTACGATTGTTGGCAATGGGCATGCCAGTAAGGATCAGGTGCAATATATGGTTAAAAACTTACTCAAGCTAACGGAAACGCCACAAGAAGATGCAGCAGATGCTTTGGCAACCGCCTTGTGCCACGACCGCTATTTAACGCTGGGAATTAATCCCGAAGATATTTCTAAGGGCACGAAGTTTTAGGACACGATATTTTTTAGGAACGATTATGATTGGCTTTTTATCTGGAAAACTTCATGCAAAACAACCACCGATGTTGCTGATCGATGTCAATGGCGTTGGTTATGAAGTTGAAGCACCTATGTCTACTTTTTATGCGCTTGGAGAGGCGGGTAGTCAGGTAACGGTGGTTACACACATGCATGTGCGTGAAGATGCTATGCTGTTGTTTGGCTTTGCCACAGAATTGGAAAGAAGCTTATTTCGTGAACTGGTTAAGGTAAACGGCATTGGTGCGAAGATGGCTATCGGTATTTTATCGGCAATGACTGTTAATGAATTTGTTGGCTTGGTGGAAATTGCTGATACCACTGCATTGACCAAAATCCCAGGCGTGGGCAAAAAGACTGCCGAGCGCTTGGTGATCGAAATGCGAGATCGACTAAAAGGATGGCAAGGTGAAGCATGGTCAGGTTTGACTGCTTCAACAACAGCTTCATCTGCAACTGCTGCTATTCAGGGGGCAAATGTATCAACGGCGATACAGGCACTGATTGCCTTAGGTTATAAATCTGCAC
Source organism: Hydrogenovibrio kuenenii DSM 12350 (assembly GCF_000526715.1). NCBI lineage: Bacteria > Pseudomonadati > Pseudomonadota > Gammaproteobacteria > Thiotrichales > Piscirickettsiaceae > Hydrogenovibrio > Hydrogenovibrio kuenenii. Next base: position 842,771 of record NZ_JAGP01000001.1, read on the forward strand.
AAGCAGAGAAAATGGTTCAAGCTGTACCAGAAGGTTTGAGTACAGAAGAAACCATTCGTAAGGCATTACAGTCCATCAAACTTTAATTTCCATTTTAAGTTAAAAATCTGCCAGGCTGGGGTTAGCCTATCAGGCTGTAAGCATTGTCTTGCCTGATGTTTGTCTTCATTTTTTTGTCATAAAATTGGTCTTAAAACGCACGCTATAAATGTTTATAATTGACCCCAGTAAAAAAATAGATGATACGCGGGGAAAACCCTACTAAGGACTTGTAACGAATGATTGAAACAGATCGAATTGTCGGAGGCCAGGCTCAAGAAGAAGACATGTATGTGTCTCCAAGCGTCCGCCCTCAAATTATTGCCGACTATATCGGTCAGCAAGCAGTTCGCGAACAGCTTCAACTTTCGATTACAGCTGCCAAAATGCGTAGTGAACACTTGGATCATGTGCTACTTTACGGCCCACCAGGGCTGGGTAAAACCACGCTTTCTCATATTATTGCGCAAGAAATGGGCGTAACGTTGCGCCAAACGTCAGGTCCGGTTATTGAAAAACCAGGTGATCTTGCGGCTATTCTGACGCGTCTTGAACCCCATGATGTTTTGTTTGTAGATGAAATTCATCGTTTGAGTCCTATCGTGGAAGAAGTGCTTTATCCTGCAATGGAAGACTTTCAGATTGATATCGTGATTGGCGAAGGCCCAGCAGCGCAAAGTGTCAAAATTGATATTCCACCTTTTACCTTAGTGGGCGCGACGACGCGTGCGGGCTTACTGACGTCTCCTCTAAGAGATCGTTTTGGTATCGTGCAGCGTTTGGAGTTTTATTCGGTTGAAGAGCTAAGCCAGATTGTTCATCGTTCTGCGAATATTCTCGGTATTGAGTCGGATGAGATGGGGGCGATAGAAATTGCCAAACGTTCACGAGGTACACCACGTATTGCAAACCGTTTATTGCGACGCGTAAGAGATTTTGCGCAGGTAAAAGGTAATGGCGTGGTGACGGTAGAAATTGCGGATGCAGCGTTAAATCTTTTAGAAGTCGACCCTTTAGGGCTGGATAAGATGGATCGCCGCTTACTGGAACTGTTGATTCATAAATTTGAAGGGCGTCCGGTTGGTATTGACAGTATTTCGACGGCTTTGGGTGAAGAGCGGGGTACGATTGAAGATGTGATTGAACCCTTTTTGGTTCAGCATGGCTTTTTGGTAAGAACCCCGCGCGGCAGAGTGGTAACGAAACATGCTTTTAAACATTTAGGTTTGGATATGCCTGAAAAAGAATTTTTTGATTAAAGAATATTTGAAGAAGGATTGATTGAATGAGTGATGGTTTGTCTTTAACAGAATTGGTCTTTCACGCCAGCCCTGTTGTTCAAGGGGTGATGGCGTTGTTGCTGATTATGTCGATTATGTCTTGGGCGATTATTTTCGCCAAATCTTATCAGTTGAAAAAAGCCAGACAAGCTGCGAATGAATTTGATGAGCTGTTTTGGAATACGCCTGAACTTTCCGTGCTGTATAACCAAATTAATAATGGTGATCTGCAGATGACGGGTTCGTCACTTATTTTTGATGCCGGCTTTAAAGAGTTTGTTCGTCTTAAAAAGCAAGGCGTGAAGGATGCGTCAGACTTGGTGACAGGTACACAACGTGTCATGAAAGTTGCTTTTACCAAGCAAGCTGAAATTATGGAAAACCGTATTGCTTCTTTAGCAACAGTAGGATCTTCTGCACCTTATATCGGGCTGTTTGGAACAGTGTGGGGGGTTATGCATGCATTCGCCTCACTGGGAGATGTACAAAACGCCACACTTTCTACAGTTGCACCGGGTATTTCGGAAGCCTTGATTGCGACAGCGATTGGTTTGTTTGCAGCGATTCCTGCTTCAGTAGCTTTTAACCGCCTGACAGTTAAAGCAGAAAAACTGATTACGCAATACGAAAATTTTGCAGAAGGGTTTCTGACAATTATTCAACGTCAAGCACACTTGGCAGAACAAGCAGAAGACAAAGGGTAACGGAGTACTTATGTCGATGCGCTCAAGCCTAAGAAATGGCAACCGTAAAAAGCTGATGTCTGAAATGAACGTCGTGCCTTATATCGACGTTACTTTGATATTGTTAATTATCTTTATGATTACGGCGCCGATTGTGCAGCAAGCCGTTACGGTTAACCTGCCACAAACGCCTAAGATTCAAAATAAGAAAAAAGCCACTTCTCAGCAGGTGCCTTTTGTTATCAGTGTCACCAAAGAAGGGTATTACAAAACATCAGATGACCCAAAGACGTTATTGAGTTTTGGTGATATTGCTGCGCAGATTGTTGCACGAGCACAATTACACCCGAATCAACAATTTACTATCCAAGGGGATCGTTTAACACCTTATCAGAATGTGATGCGATTATTTGTCACACTAAAAGCAAACGGTGTTGAAAAAGTTTCTTTGGTTACTCAGCCTGAACAGTAGGTTATAAAAACGTAGTTATGATTCCATTTATTTTAAGACACCCCGTTGCATTTTCCTTCGCTGTGCTTCTCCATATCTTTATTTTATTGGGGCTTACGTATCAGAATTTTATGTCACCGGATGACAATACCATTCAGGTTACTTTGACTTCACCGGACGATAAAGCGACAGGTGAAAAGACAACTGTAGAAAAAATGAAGCCAATGAAAACGACTTTGTTGGATGCAAAAACAGTGCAAGCGGCATTAGATAAAGTTAAGAAAGAAGAAGCTGATAAAAAGCGTCAGCAAAAAGAGTTGGCTGCTAAAACCCAAGCGGAAAAGCGCAGAATTGCTTTGCTACAACAGCAAAAAATGGCTGAGCGTAAGAAGATAGAACAAGCTAAATTGCAAACCGAAGCGGAAAATCGTAAAGCGGAAGAAGCAGCTAAGCTTGCAGCAATTCAAAAACAAAAAGTCGAAGCTGAAAAACAGCGTGCCATAGCTGAATCACAAAAGGCTGAACAGGCTAAAAAAGAAGCTTTATTGGCTGAAAAACAGCGCCAAGAAGCTAAAAAGCAGGTTGAGCAGGCGCAAGCTGCGCGTAAAGCGGAAGAAGCTAAAAAATTGGCACTACAAGAACAGATTAAGCAGCATTCGGAAGAGAAAAAACTTCTAGAGCAAGAGGCTTTAAAAGCCAGATTGCTTAAAGAGCAAGAAGAACAGGAAACACAAATTCAGCAACAGATAGCTGCTGAAGAAGCTAAAAAACGTGAAAAAGCAAAAGCCAAACAATTACAGGATTTGACGGAAGTTTATAAAACAACCATTGCCTCAGCAGTGAGACAGAACTGGCGTACGGCAGCTAAGATTTCTGACAAAGCAGAGTGTTTGATTACCATTACGCAAACACCTAACGGTATGGTGAGTAGTGTTAAAGTGAACCAGTGTAATCAGTATGCTAATGCCCAGTTCAAAAAGGATGCTGAAAGTGCGGTATTGCGTTCACAGCCGCTACCTCAGCCGCCAATGAAAGAATTGTTTGATCGTAACATTCAATTCAAATTTAAACCTTAATAAGTATCTGTAAGAGAAATTATGTCTATATATCGTCATATGAATCGGTTTGTATATCGCTTAGTTGTTTTAACTTTCTTGCTGAGTTGGTTTTCAGTTGCGAAAGCTGATTTAACGATTGAAATAGATCATAGTTCAACCAATGCGACGCCGATTGCGATCGTTCCGTTCGAGTGGAAAGATCCGAATGATGCTCCGCCCCAAGATCTGGCGCAGATTATTGGCGCAGACTTAGACCGTAGTGGAAAGTTCCGTCCGGTGGATGATGCGAAGTTACCTGCAAGACCCTCTAAACTGGAAGATATTAATTTTCCAGACTGGCGTGCGTTGGGTGCAGACAATATGCTGATTGGTAGTATTCAGAAAAACGCACAAGGCAATTATGATATTGAAATGCGTTTTATCGATATTTTGCGCCAAGAGCAAGTCATTGGTAAAAAATGGACGAATATTCCCGCCCGATTGTTGCGCCAGGTTGCCCATGTAATCAGTGATATGTTGTACAAAGAGTTGACCGGTATTCGTGGCGCTTACAACACTAAGATTGCGTACGTTGTTGTGAGAAAAGTTGATGGAAAAAGACAATACAGTTTAGAAATCGCTGACTCTGATGGCTTTAACGCACAGCCGATTTTGAAATCTTCTGAACCGATTATGTCGCCAAGCTGGTCTCCTGACGGGAAGCAACTTGCCTATGTATCGTTTGAAAATGGTCGTTCGGAAATAGTGCTGCAAAGTTTAGATGGCAAAATGCGTAAAATCATAGCCAAGTTTAAAGGTATAAATGGCGCGCCAGCCTGGTCACCTGATGGTAAAAATTTAGCATTAACGCTTTCTAAAGACGGTTCTGCTGACATTTATATTATGAATATGAAAACTGGAAAGTTACGACGCATCACGCGTAACCTAGCAATTGAGACAGAGTCGACTTGGGCACCGAATGGACACTCTCTATTCTTTAACTCAGACCGTCGTGGGCAACCACAAATCTTTCAGGCGTTTTTAGACACGGGAGAGATTCGTCGTATTTCTTTTATAGGGCGTTACAATTCAAATCCTGCGGTTTCGCCTGATGGACGCTATGTTGCTATGATTAATGGCAATAACAATGGGTTTAATGTTGCCTTGTTGGACTTATATACCAATGATTTCCGCCTGATGACGAAAACCTATCTTGATGAATCGCCAAGTTTCTCGCCTAATGGAGAAATGATTCTTTATGCGATGAATAAGAATGGTAAAGCACGTTTAGCAGTTGTTTCTATCGATAATAGTGTCACGCAAGTTCTAAGCGTGAAAGACGGAGAAGTAAGAGCGCCTTCTTGGGGACCTTACTTAAACTAGAAGCAGAAGCCTTATTGAACTAATTAATTCATAACCTTCATCAACAAGTTATGCCGAAAATTGATAACGGGAGAAAAGAATGCAGAGTGAAAAAATGCTGAAAACAGCAACAAATATCACGCAAAAGACAGCAAGCAAATCTTTAATGGTAATTGGCGTTTTATCGCTATTTTCCGTCATGTCCTTAACCGGTTGTAGCACTCTGCCGAAAAAGTCATCTGCTGATTCAGACCAAGCTACCGCATCACAAACTGAAGACGGTGCAGCTACCTCATCGAGCTCCGAAGATAAGGGCGTAGAAGTTATCGGTGCAAATGGTGCTAATGGACAAGATATTAGTGGTTCAAATTTAAATGGTAGCCAGACAGGTCAAAATTCGGGTGAGCAAGCTCAGGTATACAAACCAGTTATCTACTTTGATTACGATCAATATGAAGTGAGTGACAAAGGGGTTGATATCGCCAAGTATTACGCGAAAATTTTGGTTGATAATCCTCAAGAATCCGTAAAATTAATCGGGAATACCGATGAGCGTGGTACACCGGGTTATAACCTTGCGTTGGGTGAAAAGCGTGCTAAAGCCGTTGAGCAAGTGATGATGCTTTACGGTGTGTCTCAAGCACAAATCGAAGTGGTTTCAATGGGGGAAGAGAACCCTGCGGTAGATGGTCATGATGAAGCTGCATGGGAAAAAAATCGTCGTGTTGAAATCAAAATTAACCAATAATGCCATTAAGCAAGTAAAAACAGAACAAAGGTGATAGGAAAGGATATGGGCAAAAAGGAAAAAGTGTTTGTACTAGGTGTTGTGCTGCTTTCGCTGTTTTCTGTTCAGGCCTTTGCCAAAGAGCAGTCGCTTGAAGATCGTGTCGCGCGCCTGGAAAGAATGGTGAATAATCCTGTTTTGATTCAGTTAAGTAGACAGTTAGCTGAACAAGAGCGTGAAATTCAAGATATGCATGACTTGATTGATCGCATGAACTATAAAATGGATCAGCTTACAAAACAGCAGAATGAACGTTATAAAGAAACTGATGACCGTTTAAGTAAGTTAGAAGCAGCAGCGCAAAAGCAGGCAGCGGATGCGCAATCTGATGCAGTGGATACTGATGATACGCCAGCTGATACAGCAACCAACCAAGCCGCGGTTGCTCCTGTAGCAGTGACTACAAAGAAAACAGCTTCGACGAAAGTTGGTACGAATGCTAAGGTTTCCGCAAAAGCTAAAGGCACTAAAACAAAGGATGCTAAAGCAGCAAAAACCGCAAGTGACGTCGTTAAGCCAATTGCTACTCATGCACCGACTAAAGCGGAAAACGCAGCTTACCAAGATGCTTTTGCTCTGATTAAGTCATCAAACTATAAAAGTGCTGCGAAAGCTTTCTCGGTTTTCCGTAATAAATATCCTAAAAGTGCTTTAGCAAGTAACGCTTCTTATTGGGCAGCAGAGTCTTATCTTGTTTTGGAGCAACCCGATAAAGCCATTAAAGCATTTCAAGATGTGAATCAAACTTACCCTGATTCAGCTAAAGCACCAGCGGCATTATTACGCTTGGGTGATACCTATGTGAATCAATCACAGGTTGCGGATGCGAAATCAACTTATCAGTTGCTAATCAAGCAGTATCCAAAGTCAAAAATGGCAGCTAAGGCCAAAAAGCGAATGGCTGCCCTAAAAAAGAAAAAATAAGAAACAAGTTCTATGAAAACAGAAAATAAACGCGCTGTTGTTCTTTTATCTGGCGGTCTAGACTCAACAACGGTACTGGCGATTGCGCAGTCACAAGGCTATGAGTGTCACGCTTTAAGCTTTGATTACGGGCAACGCCATCAAGTAGAGTTGCAAGCCGCACTACGCATTGCAGAAGCTGCTAATGTGGCCTCTCATCGTGTCATGCAAATGAATATGCACGCCATTGGCGGTTCTGCTTTGACCGATAATAATATTGACGTGCCGATAGGTGGCGTGGAAGACAACACCATTCCAGTTACTTATGTACCTGCACGTAATACCATTTTCTTATCCTACGCACTTGGTTTGGCAGAAGTGATAGATGCCGATACGATTTGTATCGGTGTTAATGCTGTCGATTATTCTGGTTACCCTGATTGTCGTCCAGAGTATATTGAAGCCTTTGAAAAGATGGCTAATCTAGCAACAAAAAAAGGTATAGAAGGGCACAAGACGCATATTGAAACGCCATTGATCTCTATGACCAAAGCAGAGATTATTCAAGCAGGGGTGTCTCTAGGCGTAGATTATGGATTGACGGTCTCTTGTTATCAAGCAAACGAAGAAGGCGAAGCTTGCGGTGTTTGCGACTCATGTCGTCTGAGGAAACAAGGCTTTGCTGACGCGGGTGTTGCTGACCCAACGCATTACTTTTCTCATTGATTTGATTGGCTCAAAGAGCCAAACCTTTGATTTCACATAGAATCAAAAAAAGATTCTCAAAAGATGGCTAAAATGTCTTGCCAATTCGTTTTCAGCTTGTATAATACGCCCCATTCCAGAGAGGGTCGTTAGCTCAGCTGGTAGAGCAGTTGGCTTTTAACCAATTGGTCGCGCGTTCGAATCGCGCACGACCCACCATTTTCTTCGGAACCAAACATATCTATGCTTTTGCATAATCTCCATATGGGTCGTTAGCTCAGCTGGTAGAGCAGTTGGCTTTTAACCAATTGGTCGCGCGTTCGAATCGCGCACGACCCACCATTTACTCTCTCAATACCTTAATATTTCCCAAGTTGCTTAACAGCAAAGATTTTTCTGTGTCTGACGTTAAAAATCTGCCAGGCTGGGCTGTGTAATGGTTTTTTCTTCAAAAAGCTATTAAGTCCGAATTTTTATGTTTCATGTGTTTAGAGTTTGCCCATTCTTTCTAAAGCATTTCTTAAGCATTTTTATTTATAAATAAGTAATTTTGATTAGCATAAAATATACTTTTGATTGTAAGATCTTTATAGATTTTATTTATCAGGGACGATTTGAAATTTTCCATGGATTCGGGTTTATATTGCACGCACACAATTTCCCGTTTTTTTGGTTTAGCGACTAATATTGATCAGCTTAGGCGTCAATATGTTAAGCCAGAAGAACAGGCTACTACTATAGACATTCTTCGTATTTTTAAATCTATTGGTTTGAAAGCAAAAGAAGTTAATGTAAAACATTCAAGTCTATCTAATATACCTCTACCTGCTATTGCACAGAAGTCGACGGGTGAATACTTTATTCTTGCCAAAAAAGTTATTTCTCATGAAGCTGAAGGCTATTTAGTTCAAGAGCCAGGCTCTAACGAAGTTGAAGTCAAAGATGAACAGTGGCTGAAAGAAAACTGGAACGGTCGCCTTGTTTTGGTAACCAAAAGGGCAGGGTTTTCTAATAGTTCGACAGCATTTGGTTTTAAATGGTTTGTTCCCGCTTTACTTAAATACAAAACTATTCTTTCCGAAGTGCTTATTGCATCAGCATTCATCCAGTTTTTTGCGCTATTAACCCCCATTTTCTTCCAGGTGGTTATGGACAAGGTCATGGCTCATAAGGGGTTTACGACCCTTGATGTTTTAGCTATGGGCTTGGTGTTCGTCGCTATTTTTGATGTCATCCTTTCCGGCTTAAGAAGTTACATTCTGACGCATACAACCAGTAGAGTTGATGTCGAGTTAGGGGCTAAACTTTATAATCATACGCTTGCTTTACCTCTGGCCTATTTTCAGACGAGACGAGTGGGAGATAGTGTTGCCAGAATTAGAGAAGTAGACACAATTCGTGAATTCATCACCGGTTCGGCACTAACGCTCACCATTGATCTGGGGTTTACCCTCATCATTATTGCGGTCTTGTTCTTGTATAGCCCAATGCTCACGCTAATTGTTTTAGGTGCCATTCCATTTTTTATTCTTCTATCCTTCTTGATTACGCCGGTTCTGAGAAAGCGCCTCAATGAAAAATTTGCTCATGGTGCTGAAAGACAGTCCTTTTTAGTGGAAAGCATTTCTGGTGTTGAAACCATTAAATCTTTGTCTATAGAGCCGGACAGTCAACGCCGTTGGGAAGATCAATCTGCTGCTTATGTTCAGGCATCCTTTAAGGCCAATAACCTAAACAATATCGCCAACCAATCGGCAGAGTTTATCAGCAAAATCATGATGCTAGGTATTTTGTACTTTGGAGCGCATGCGGTGATTGCTGGGGACTTAACTATCGGTCAGTTCATCGCCTTTAATATGCTAGCAGGCAGAGTTAGTGGGCCTATTCTTAAAATTGTGCATTTATGGCAAGATTTTCAACAGGCAGGTATTTCCGTTAAGCGGCTGGGTGATATTCTAAACATGCCAACCGAACCCAAATACAATCCAAGTAGAACAACTCTACCTAATTTAAAAGGCAAGGTAGAGTTTGATCACGTGTCTTTTAAATATCGTCCAGATGGAAAAGAGATTATTAAGAACTTCTCATTATCTGTTGAACCAGGTCAAGTGATAGGTTTGGTAGGGCGCTCTGGTTCTGGCAAAAGCACTTTGACCAAACTTATCCAAAGACTCTATTCACCTGCTACAGGTCGGGTGCTTGTTGATGGTATTGACTTAAATATGGTTAATACCAGCTGGTTGAGAAGCCAAATCGGCGTTGTGCTCCAAGAAAATTTCCTTTTCAACCGTAGTATTCGAGAAAACATTGCGGTTGCCGACCCGGGTGTGCCGATTGAACGCGTCATTCATGCGGCCAAGCTTTCAGGTGCGCATGACTTTATTTTGGAGCTTGAAGAAGGTTATGACACCTTGGTCGAAGAACAGGGAGTGAATCTATCAGGTGGTCAACGTCAACGTATCGCCATTGCTAGAGCCTTAATCAATAACCCAAGTATTTTGATATTAGATGAAGCCACTTCTGCATTGGATTATGAGTCTGAAAGCATTATTCAGAGAAACATGAAAGCCATTAGCCATAATCGGACAGTGTTTATTATCGCTCATAGGCTCTCAACCGTTAGAGATGCCAATCATATTGTTGTTATGGATAAAGGCCGGATTGTAGAACAGGGCGATCACGAAAGGTTAATTCATCAAAAAGGTTTCTATGCGGAACTTTGGGCGCATCAAAATCGTAAACCGATGGTACAGAACCGCAGTCAACAAGGTTCTGCCAAAGGGAAAACGGCATGAAGTTTGAACAAAGTGTGAAAAATAGTTTTGGCAAACTCTATGGCAGGTGGCTAGCCAGCAGACATCATAGAGAAAGCCTAGCGTTTTTACCCGCAGCTTTGGAAGTGCAAAAAACACCACCTTCACCTATTGGTCGTACTATTCTTTGGTTGATTATGTTGTTTTTCACTTTAGCGTTTGTTTGGGCATGGTTTGGAAAGGTCGACATCATTGCGACGTCAACGGGTCAACTGATTCCATCCGGTAAAAGCAAAGTTATCCAGCCAGTTGAAGCAGGAAAAATAAGTGGTATTTATGTGAAAGACGGTGATCATGTTAAAAAAGGTCAAATACTGGTTTCTTTAAATAGCACCATGAGTCAGGCAGACGTCCAGAAACTGAGTGAACAACTGCATCAGTATGAAAATGACATCAAGCGAATCAACTCTGTGTTGTCTTATATCAACAAAAAGTCAGATTTTAATAAAGTAACGATTCCAGAAGGGCTGGAGAATTCACAGATACTTTATTTGAAAAAACAGATTTCAGAATACAACGAACAGCTGGCAAATCTTAAATCTCAAGAGTTGCAATATCAGTCTGAAATATTTGCTTCTAAAGCGACTTTTCTAAAGCTTAAAAATACTCTGCCGATTGTTGAAAAACGCCTGCAATCTACCGAAAACCTCTATCACAAGTCTTATGTATCAGAAGACCAATATCTCAAACTGAAGCAGGACTATATTTCTCAAAAACAGGATTTGGAAGTTGAAAAGTACAATATCCAGAAAAACCAAGCACTATTGGAGCAAATAAATACACAGCGTAATCTTTTGGATAGCCAAACCCAACAAAAATTACTCCAAAGCCTAATGGATGCCAAGCATCAAAAACTGGCCTTGCAACAAGAACTGGTCAAGGCAAAAGAAAGCAAGGATTACACAGATTTGCGTTCTCCCATTGATGGCGATGTTCAACAACTCGCCATTACTACTATCGGAGGCGTGGTAACACCAGCAGAAGAGCTTATGGTTATTGTGCCAAGTAACCAATCTTTAGAAGTCAGTGCCAAACTGTTAAACAAAGACATCGGGTTTGTGAATGAAAATCAAGCAGCAGAAGTAAAGGTCAATACCTTCAATTTCACCAAGTACGGCATGATTGACGCAACGGTGGAAAATATTTCTGATGCCGCAGCACAAGACAAAGATTTAGGTTGGGTTTACGACATGAAACTCGCCATTGATAAAAACAACATTAGAGTCAATGGCAAAACCGTCAAGTTAAGCCCGGGTATGGAAGTGGTGGCAGAGATTAAAACAGGGCAAAGACGGATTATTGAGTATTTACTAACGCCTTTATTAAGGTACAAGCAAGAAAGTATTAGGGAGAGATGAATGGAAAGTAACGCTTCTTTAATCAAAGAAAGGAAGAAATATTTTAATGCTTTAAGTATTCGAGTTTTACATCTACCTTTTTTGTTTTTTTCGATTTTAGTGGTATTAGTTTTAAGTAAAGAACCTGAACCATTTGGAGAGGTTATCAAAGCATCTTCATCATGGCTTTTAACTTGGATAGAACCAGCTCAGACATGGGTAAACGTTTCTGTAGTGTATAGAGAAAAAATGGCTCTTATATATGTGCTTTTTGTGCTTACAGGTATTTACATTTTAATTTCTACTAGTTTGGCACTATGGAAAAACAGAAAGTTTTTTACTGTTGATTTTGTGCCTCCTATGCGCATCGATTGCAAGAATATACTCCCAATAATTTTTGTCTTATTTTTTCTATGTTTTTTTATATATATGGCCGGATTTTCTGAAATATATCAGGGTTCAAATATCTGGCTGGATTCACTGGAACACGTTAAACAAAGAACAGGATTTGCTTGGTTAGTTTCTGTGGAAGCTATGTGGAATATTAAATGGACTTTTTTGTTTACTAGGTGGGTTCAATTGACTGTTATATGGTCATTCTCAATAGGCTGCTTACAGTATTTTGCAGCGTTAAGAATTTGTTTAAATGGAGGAAAATAATGAGCACGGATAGTAATGGAGATACAGCAGCACAACAGCCTTCAAACAGTGACGTGTTAGGAGAGTTGGGAAATATAGTTGATGGTGGTTTTTCTGCTTTAGAAGATTATGCTAAGTCACATGGGCAACCGCTTCCTGAGGGAGCAATAACAAATTTAAAAGGGGGGGGTACTGTCGGCATTGTCTCTGATAGAGTCGGACTCTCCCGGAGCATTATATGCAAATGCTATAGCTGGAGGTCTTGGTTTTATAGCTGGTTCGTTAGCATTTACAATGGGTGCTGGAGCAGCAGGTGTTTGGGCTACTGGAGTTTTAGCTGGTGTTCTATACTCTGAATTATTGGGTGATGACGCCAAAAAAGCAATCAATGATGCGTTGGCAGAACCTATTCCTACAGGTGGTGATCCTACAGGTGGTGATCCTACAGGTGGTGATCCTACAGGTGGTGATCCTGGCAAATGCCCATTTCCGTCGCCACCGCCATTACCAACACCTCCAGCAGCGCCCGCATCACCATTGGTGTTGGATTTAGATGGAGATGGTGTTGAAACGGTTGGATTGGATGCCAATATCCATTTTGACCATGCAGGAGACGGATTTAATGAATTATCTGGCTTTGTTGGTGCCGATGACGGTTTGTTGGTCTGGGACAGAAACGGAGATGGAGAAATCAATTCGGGCTCCGAGCTATTTGGGAATGAAACTGTTTTAGGTGATGGTACAAAAGCTGACAATGGATTTTTGGCATTGGCAGATTTGGACTCAAATGGGGATGGAGTTTTTGATGTTAATGATGACAAGTTCTCTGCACTTAGAGTGTTTCAAGATAAAAATCAAAACGGTCAAGCTGACGATGGTGAGCTTATAACACTCTCGGATGCTGGTGTTCAGTCTATTTCATTAGGATATAACAGTTCTTCTTCAGTAGATGAAAATGGTAACGAACATAGACAGATAGGAAGTTTTACAACCACTGCTGGAGAAACACATTCTGTCGAAGATGTTTGGTTTACAAGAGATTTAACAAATTCAGTTGAAGAAACAGTAGCTGTTTCTGATGAAATAGCAGAACTTCCAGATGCAATGAATTTTGGGACAGCTCATTCATTACATCAAGCAATGGCAATAGATGAAACAGGTAAGTTACAGCAATTGGTTCAACAGTTTGTTGATGCGACTACAAGTGAAGAACGTCACTCCCTGATTGACCCTATCATTTTTGCTTGGACAAACCAGGGCGACGAGTATAGTCAATATTATCAGTCTCCAATTGATGCAAGAAAGATCGGAGCACTTGAAGCGTTTTATGGTCATGATTTAGACACGCCTAATGGATCAGGACAAGATTTTGCAACGCTATATGAAGGAATTTATCAAGACTTGTCTGATACAATTTTTTATCAGTTGTCAGCAAACAGTTATTTGAAGCCAGTGTTTTCAGATGTTACCTGGACTCAAAATGAGGCAGGAGAATGGGAAGGTGATTTCTCAAAGGCAGTTTCTGATTTGCTTGAATATGCAAAAAATAACCCGAATCAAGGTGAAGCCTATGTCTCGGATTTTGCTGAAGCAGTACGAGGAGTTAACCCATATAGTGAAATGAATAGTAAAATCTTAGATCAAACATTAAGACACTATTTACCAATTATAGATGCCTTGAAGGCGTTGTCTGCTTATTCGCAATCTACTATAGATATTATTACCAGTGGTATATTGGGAGCGACATCAGAAGATGATGTTGTTTATGGTGATGATTCTGGAAGCACACTGTATGCTCTGGCTGGAGATGACTCTATATATGGAAGCAATGCTGATGATGTTTTTGTAGGAGGTAAGGGTAATGACTACCTGAAAGGTGGTAATGGCTTATCTACCGGTTCGGATAGTTATCATTTCAGTGTAGGAGACGGTCAAGATACGATTAATGACCGAGATTATTACAACGAAGATACAGATGCGATTTATATCCACGGAGTAACCTCGGATCAATTAAGTTTTACCTCAAATAGTGATGGGGATTTATTGATTGGTTATAGCGATAGTGACCAAATCAAGATTCAAAACTTTATGGGCTCACCTGAATACCAAATCGAAAAGTTAGTGCTGGATGACGGTACTGAATTGAACGTAGATGACATGGTAGCTCAAGCCACTACAGGCACAGATGCAGATGAGACGATCTACGGTTCTTACAAAGGGGATGTTTTTGTAGGAGGTAAGGGTAATGACTACTTTAACAGCGACTCCTTTACGAGTGGATCAGACAGTTATCACTTCAGTGTAGGAGACGGTCAAGATACGATTAATGACCGAGATTATTACAACGAAGATACGGATGCGATTTATATCCACGGAGTAACCTCGGATCAATTAAGTTTTACCTCAAATAGTGATGGGGATTTATTGATTGGTTATAGCGATAGTGACCAAATCAAGATTCAAAACTTTATGGGCTCACCTGAATACCAAATCGAAAAGTTAGTGCTGGATGACGGTACTGAATTGAACGTAGATGACATGGTAGCTCAAGCCACTACAGGCACAGATGCAGATGAGACGATCTACGGTTCTTACAAAGGGGATGTTTTTGTAGGAGGTAAGGGTAATGACTACTTTAACAGCGACTCCTTTACGAGTGGATCAGACAGTTATCACTTCAGTGTAGGAGATGGACAAGATACTATTGACGAGTATGACTACTACAGTGGTTACACGGATACAGTTTACCTTCATGGAGTGACATCTGACCAAGTTAGCTTTACCTCAAACAGCAGTGGAGACTTACTGATTGGTTATGGTGAAAGTGATCAGGTTAAAGTTCTAAACTTTATGGAAAGTTCGCGTAATCAGATTGAAAAGTTGGTGTTGGACGATGGAACTGAATTTAATGCTGACGAACTGGTTGCTTGTGCGATACTTGGCAGTACCGATGGGAACGATACGATAATCGGTACATCAGATGATAATTTAATTATTGGCCGAAAAGGCAATGACCGAATGGTCGGAGGCACAGGTAACGACACATACGAGTTCAATGTAGGAGACGGCCAAGATGCTATCAATGACAACTCTTCAGTAACCGGGGAAGTTGATAAGATTCTCCTGCATGGTGTTGCAAAAGAAGATGTGGCCTTCACAACAAATAACTGGGGTGATCTATTAGTTCATTATGGAGACAGTGATCAAATCATAATAGAAAACTCACTTGAGTCGGAACGTTATCAAATAGAACAAATTGTTTTTGATGATGGAAGTGTTATTAGTGCGGATGAAGCCACAGCGCAGGCCATGATCGGGACAGATATAGATGAATCTATTTATGGAACGGGTAAAGATGATGTCATTATCGGCGGCAAAGGCAATGACCGAATGGTCGGAGGCACAGGTAACGACACATACGAGTTCAATGTAGGAGACGGCCAAGATGCTATCAATGACAACTCTTCAGTAACCGGGGAAGTTGATAAGATTCTCCTGCATGGTGTTGCAAAAGAAGATGTGGCCTTCACAACAAATAACTGGGGTGATCTATTAGTTCATTATGGAGACAGTGATCAAATCATAATAGAAAACTCACTTGAGTCGGAACGTTATCAAATAGAACAAATTGTTTTTGATGATGGAAGTGTTATTAGTGCGGATGAAGCCACAGCGCAGGCCATGATCGGGACAGATATAGATGAATCTATTTATGGAACGGGTAAAGATGATGTCATTATCGGCGGCAAAGGCAATGACCGAATGGTCGGAGGCACAGGTAACGACACATACGAGTTCAATGTAGGAGACGGCCAAGATGCTATCAATGACAACTCTTCAGTAACCGGGGAAGTTGATCAGATTCTCCTGCATGGTGTTGCAAAAGAAGATGTGGCCTTCACAACAAATAACTGGGGTGATCTATTAGTTCATTATGGAGACAGTGATCAAATCATAATAGAAAACTCACTTGAGTCGGAACGTTATCAAATAGAACAAATTGTTTTCGATGACGGTTCAAGTTACACCTCCGAAGAATTTGAAGCCTTAGCCATGACAGGAACAGATTCAGATGAGACGATCTATGGGTCATTCAAAGATGACGTTATTACTGGTGGTAAAGGAAACGATCTTCTGAAAGGTGGAGCAAGTAATGACAGCTATCACTTCAATGTAGGAGATGGTCAAGACCAGATACTGGACTACTCTTTTGGCTATACTCAAGGTGGTGTAGATAGCATTTACCTACATGGCGTCACTAAAGACGATGTCAGCTTCAGCACCACAGATGGTCGAGTGGTTGTGCACTACGGAACAAATGACAGTATCAGTATTCAAGATCAACTGAACTACGATAGAAACAAAGTCGAGAACATTGTTTTCGATGACGGTTCAAGTTACACCTCCGAAGAATTCGAAGCCTTAGCCATGACAGGAACAGATTCAGATGAGACGATCTATGGGTCATTCAAAGATGACGTTATTACTGGTGGTAAAGGAAACGATCTTCTGAAAGGTGGAGCAGGTAATGACAGCTATCACTTCAATGTAGGAGATGGACAAGACCAGATACTGGACTACTCTTTTGACTCAACTCAAGGTGGCACTGACTCCATTGATTTACATGGTGTTTCTAAAGAAGGTCTTTGGTTTTCAAAAAATGGAGATGACATGAAAATTAATCTTATTGGAACTAGTGATTCTATTACGGTTAATGATTGGTATTATTCAGATAGAAATAAAATTGAAAGCATAAACTTAGACTCGGGGGAATCATTGGATGTTAGCGGTGTTTCACAGTTGGTAGATGCTTTGGCTTCCTTCCCTGAGGGTGGTGATTCAGCTGTAAATATGACTGATGATGAAAAAACGCAGTTTAATCAAATTGTGGCATCAAATTGGAAAATGACAGCATAAGTCTTTAGTTGCTATTTTCTACATAGAATAAACCCGGAAGTTTCCGGGTTTATTTTTTGTTTAAATTTTTTAAAAAATCTGCCAGGCTGGGGTAAAGGTCAGAGACCCTGCCTGGTAGATTTTAGTTGTTTAAAGAGAGGCTTGGATGTCTCTTAGTGTCGGAACTTTAAGTCCAGCTTCATCGGCAAAGCCAAGCGCGCGTTTTAATCTAGCTGGTGCGGAGCGTCCCATACAACCGTGTTGTGGATCACCTTCAAAGGCTTCTAGCATGCCTTTAATAAGCTTTTCTCTATCTTGTTTGGATTGGGTTAGGTAATCTTGAATATCCAGTACATCTTGTGCAACGGCATTCATTACACCTGCGTGGTTTTTCGCCAGCTCTTCAACATTGCCGCCCACTTTTAGTCCCGCGATATTGGTGGTCAAAATATAGAGGTTTTTTCTGACCAGCTCATAAAGCAGTTCATCTGCTGAATCAAGCTGCATGCAAGGTAGGTCAAGGGTTGCTAATGCATCGAAAACTAACTTTGCGTGTTGCCCATATACAGGAGAAGGCAGAACGACTTTGCTGTCCATGCCTTTTTTCTTTTCAAACCATACTGAAATAACCGTTGGGTTTTCGATGGTTGTATTTTCCCAGTCGCGAGGGAGTAATTCGTTTTGTAATAGAATGACTTTGTCTTGCCATTCTACTGGGCAATCTGCCAAGGTTTGGTGGATGTCTGCTTCACCAACAGAGATCAGAACAGCAACAGGTTTTGGAATGCTTTCTGCAACATCTTTCATGGATTGTTGGCGGCTAACCGCTTGTACAGGATAGCCAAGTTTTAAAAAGCCACGAGCGAAGACGCTACCGAGCTCTCCCATTCCGACAACAATGATTGGATTTTGCATAAATGCCCCTTTTTCGAATCAGTTTGTTTTAAAATAGTGCATAGTGTTTAACCCTCCTGTTTTACGCCTCAATTTAATGAGAAATATTTGGTGCAGGAGAACCTCATAATTTGGGAAAGGATATTACCAATGAATGCCAAAAAAGCAAAATTTACGTGGCATTATTATTTTATGGCGTTCGGTGCGTTGATGGCATTGTTGGCTGTGACACTTTCCGCTTGGGGCGCCACTATCAGCGCTTTGGCATTTACGATTTTATCTCATCCAGTCATACGGTTTGCAGGGGTTGGTCGATTTGTTTTCTTGATCCTGTTTGCCATATTGTATGTGTTTTCTTTTCCAGATCCTGCCGTGGTTAAATCTATGATGGCGAGTGATGTGGCGCATTCTTAGCTTAGTAGGAGAGTATTGTGCCTAGTAAAGCTTTAGAAGATTATTTAAAAATCATTTATAAGTTGGAAGAATCTTTGCCTGATAAAGATGGTAAAGGTGTGAGCACGACGGCGATAGCCGAGCGTTTGTCTATTTCTAAAGCCTCTGTTTCCAATATGCTTAAAAAGCTTGCCGATAAGAATTTGATTCGCTATGAACCTTATTATGGCGTAATCTTAACTGATGAAGGTAATAAGATTGCGCTGAACATGATTCGGAAACATCGAATTTTGGAGCAATATCTTGTTGAAAATCTTGATTACTCTTGGGATGAGGTGGATGCTGAGGCCGAAATATTAGAGCATGCAGTTTCTGATCGTTTAATCAATCATATGTGGGATGCATTGGGGCGTCCAACTCGTGATCCTCATGGTTCTCCAATTCCAAATGAAGCTGGGGAAATGGCGAGTGAAACGGGAGAAAGCTTATCCGGTGTTGATGTCGGTAAAGTCTGCATGGTTGTCCGTATTCAGAATCGATCACCAGAAGAATTACGTTATTTGTCTTCAATAGGGTTGGCGAGAAAAACACAGGTTAAAGTGCAGGCAAAAGCCCCTTTTAATGGACCGATTTCGATAGAGGTGGGTGGTGAAACCCAAGCGTTGGATTTTCGTTTAGCGCAATCTATTTTTGTTCGCTAGTTTAGGAGTGATACCTTTGAATCACAGCAAGATTGAGCAAAAAGTTTCAGAGTCTGAAATTTTAGCAGGACTAACAACTTCTGTAGTTTGGATCGACAAAAATGAAAATATTGGCTTTATTAATTTGGCAGCGGCTGAGCTGTTGCAATTAAGTCAGTATCGGGTGATTGGTGTTAATTGGCGCTATATTCTGCCGAGACTATTAGACGATATTCATGCTTGTGGGACAGGGCGATTAACTATTCATGAATATGCTATTCGTTTACCGGATGGCCAAAAGTCGCATGTGACTTGTACCATTTCATATTATGAAATGGACGGGGAAGATGGTTGGTTAATTGAGCTTTATGATACTGAACGTCACCATCGTATTGCAGAAGAAGACGAGCGTTGGCATCAATATGAAGCAGGTAATCTTCTGGTTAGAACGCTAGCGCATGAAATCAAAAATCCTTTGGCGGGGATTTACGGTTCGACTCAGTTGTTGAGAAAACGTTTTCCGGACAATGACAAAGCGGAAAAGTTTTTGGATGTTATCTCCAATGAAGTGAATCGTTTGAAAGATTTAGTGGATAGAATGCTTGGGCCAAAAGGCAATGATCTTCAGGAGCCGCATAATATCCATGAATTAATTGGCTATGTACTTGAAATTGTGAATGGTGAAAAGCCAAAGAATGTTGCAGTTAAGTTAGATTATGACCCGAGTATTCCAGAGATTTCTATGGACTTTGGTGCAATGGTTCAAGCTGTGCTGAATTTGGCTAAAAACGGCATTCAAGCAATGGAAGAACGTGGTGGGTTACTGACTTTTCGGACGCGTGTAGAGTCTAAATTTACCTTAGGTACAAAAACTTATCCTCTTGTCGCTGTCATCAGTGTTATCGATGAAGGGGAAGGGATCGATCCAGAAGTATTTGATGCTATTTTCTACCCAATGGTGAGTAGTAAAAAAGACGGAACTGGTTTAGGTTTACCAGTGTCGCAAAATATTGTGCGTCAACATGGCGGGTTAATTGTTGCTGAAAGCGAACCGGGCAAAACAACTTTTAACATTTATTTGCCGTTTGATCATAATCGGGAAGAATCACAGAAAAATAATTATCAGGAATTAACATGAACCATCAAAACTCGCCTGAATTTCAAGAACCAGTAGTATGGATCGTCGATGACGATGCTTCTATTCGTTGGGTGTTAAACGAAGCACTTGAAGACCGTTCTTATGAGGTGCATGCATTTGAGTCGCCTTTGGAAGCTCTTAAGCATATTGAAACAGCGCCACCAACGGTTGTTATTTCGGATGTTCGCATGCCTGAAATGAGCGGTTTGGAGTTCATGGAAGAAATTCATCTGTTTGATAAGAATATTCCAGTCATTATTATGACTGCCCATGCCGACTTGAGTACTGCAGTACGATCGTTACAAAGTAGTGCATTCGAATATTTGCCTAAACCTTTTGAAATCGATGATGCATTGACGGTCATAGACCGTGCCGTTAAACGTCATTTGTCAGGTGGAAAAAAACCGAGAAAATCCAAAACAACTAAACAGCCATTGAATATCATTGGTTCTGCTCCGGCCATGCAGGAAGTGTTCCGTATCTTGGGGCGCGTTTCACAGTTGGATGTAACGGTATTGATTAATGGTGAAACGGGAACAGGTAAAGAGTTGGTTGCCAGAGCACTTTATGAGCTTAGTAGCCGGGCAAACCAACCCTTTGTTGCCATCAATACTGCCGCTATTCCGCGAGACTTGCTGGAGTCTGAATTGTTTGGGCATGAAAAAGGAGCCTTTACCGGTGCTTTGACCCAACGTATGGGGCGCTTTGAAGAAGCTAATGGCGGGACGTTGTTTTTGGATGAAATCGGGGATATGCCGGTAGATTTGCAAACACGTTTATTACGTGTGTTGAATGATGGTACTTTTTATCGTGTGGGTGGCAAAACACCGATTAAAACCGATGTGCGTATTATTGCGGCAACTCACCAAAATATGCGTGAACTGGTTAAACAAGGACGCTTTCGTGAGGATTTACTTTATCGTTTGAATGTTATTCGTATAAAAGTGCCCGCTTTGCGTGAACGCCGCGATGACATTATTCCGATTTTGCGTTACTACTTGTCTGAAGAAGCGAAAATTTACGGGCTAGAAGAAAAGCAATTGAGTCGCCCTGTTGAAAAGTATTTGGAAAATTTACCTTGGCCGGGTAATGTTCGTCAGATTCGCAGTTTGTGTACTTGGTTAACTATAATGGCACCGGATAAAACGGTTCATATGGAAGACCTGCCTTTGGAATTAAAATCAGGTACCGTCACAGATGATACTGTTGCGGGAAGCTCGGGTACCGATGATTGGGAAACGCCATTACAACATTGGGCGGAAGCATTCCTAGCATCAGGGAAAAGTGGTTTGCATACTGAAGCCGAACCTTTGTTTGAGAAGGTTTTGATTGACGTTGCTATGCGTGCCAGCATGAACCATCGTCAGAAAGCAGCACAGTTGCTAGGATGGGGTCGTAACACACTCACTAGAAAAACACAGGCTTTAGAAGAGCGTGATGCTTCGACTTCTGAATAGTATGAGGCCTTTGCACGAGATGGGGTCACGGATAAAAAAGGTTAAAATTTTGCATTTCAGCGTTAAAAAACTTGCCAATAGCTAGCTATTGACGGTGTTTTCTGCCTTGAACTGCAAAATTTTCTCACTTTTTTACCTCGCACCCCACTCATGCAAAGGTCTCAGTATGTTTTTTATTCACTGAGTGGCAAACTGATTTGTTAAAAGAATTTTTTCAACTCTACACCACACCCACTTTTGCGCCTTGGGTGCGAAAGATGGGTTTTCTTTATGAAGCCATTGCCATGGACAGCCGTTATAGCCGTTGTCAGCAGCAATGGCAATTTCACTTTGATCAATGTCGACAAGCGATCTTGCAGGCAGCATCTCAATGTCAGCAAAAGCGTTCAATTTTGATTGTTGGGGCGGGCTCTCTCCGAGATATACCCTTAGAAAAGTTATCAAAAGAATTTTCCTCTGTTTATCTTGTTGATTTGGTTTTTTTGCGTGATGCGAGAAAACAAGCGTCTCATTTTCAAAATATTCATCTAATTGAAGCGGATGTGACGGGGTGTTTAGCTCAGGTTTACCAAGGAAAAGCCGATTGTGATAAAGATTTCAGTTGGATGGATGGGGTTAATGATATTGACTGTGTGGTTTCATTGAACTTAACAACACAATTGCCTTTGATTCCTGTGAGTTGGATGATGAAAAAATTTAACATGCAGGAAAAAGAAGCGGGTGTCTTTGGAAAGAAAATGACGGAATCACATTTAAATTGGCTTAATGCACAGCCAGGTGTTAAGTGTTTGATTTCTGATCGTTGGATTACCGAATATGATAAGCAAGGTAATCAGGTGGATGGATTCGACCCTGCGTGGGATGTTGTATTGCCTGAGTCCGATCTTAGCTGGAACTGGGAAGTCATCCCATCGTCTGAATCAGCAGTAGGAACTTCTCAAGTCAACCAAGTTGGCGTTTCCATTTTGTCTTGAAGAATCAATAATCTTTGAGAAACTCTTGAAATTTTCTTTTGATAAATGAATCGATTTGTTTGAAAGCAAATTAAATCAAAGTCTGATTGGAAATATCAGGGTTTTGTATTCTTCAAAATAAAAATAATTGATTAGTCTTTTCACTTATTGGGCTTAAACTGGCTCTTGATTTATATCAACTAATAATAATTTTTTAATACAGTGAGAGAGAGGATTCAGTGGAAAAAACTTCATGGCTTAATCTGCCTAGTTTGTCGTTTCCTGTTAAGACCTTGTTTACAGGGTATTTAATGGTGACTGGCTTGGGATTGTTGATGGCGGGCGCACAAATTATGCTAACGCATGGCATGGCAGACGGTAAGTTTGGTTTGTCGGTTAATGATATTGTTTATAGTTATTATGGTAATCGAACAGGAACGACCCTAGAGGCGAAGCTTAATGGTTCGATGAAAGTAAATGCGCCACCGCAAGCGAGATTTACCTTAATACAATGGGCTCGAGATGGCGCGCCGAAATCTGAGTGGGAGCCAAAGATTCAACCCATTGTTGATAAGTACTGCGCTAAATGTCATGGCAAGCTTGCCGGAATTCCTGATATCCCAAAGTATGATGTAATTAAAATATTTGCCAAAGTGGATCATGGTGCATCTGAGACTTCTATGGTTCGTGTAGCTCATATCCATCTGTTCGGAATTTCCTTTATCTTCTTTTTTGTGGGATTGATCTTTTCCATGACGGTGGGTTGGAATCGTTGGGTAAAAGGAACGCTCATTTTTATTCCGTTTGCTTTCTTGGTGGTGGATGTGGCGTCTTGGTGGTTAACTAAGTGGAACCCTGAGTTTGCATGGCTGGTTATTATTGGAGGGTTTGGTTATAGCCTGGCATCCAGTATTATGATTTTCACATCACTGTATCAGATGTGGATTATGCCTTGGCGAGGGAAGTCTTCTGATGAGAATACTTGGCATGTTGATGCTGCGTAATAAGGCTACATAAGGTTTGTTAGCCCTGTCTATCATGCTTTATTAAAATCTACCATGCTGTGGGGGTATGTGAAAATACCCAGCCTGGCAGATTTTAATTTTCTAACTACTCATGCTGAAATCAAAAAAAGCTTAAGAAGTAATTTTGATTTTGGAATGAGATTGGAAAGTAAGCTATAAAAAAGCCCGCATAAGCGGGCTTTTTTTGTTCGTAAGCAGTTTTTTAAAGTGCTTCTGGCCCGGTTTCACCAGTACGAATACGAATAGTTTGTTCGATTGGAGTAACGAAGATTTTTCCATCACCGATTTTACCGGTTTGTGCAGTGGTGGTAATTGCTTCAATCACTTGATCTACTTTATCGCTAGCTACAGCAATCTCTAGTTTCAATTTAGGTAGAAAGTCGACAACATATTCTGCACCTCTGTACATTTCTGTATGGCCTTTTTGACGACCATAACCTTTGACGTCAATGACTGTCATACCGTGTACGCCAATATCGTGTAGTGCTTCACGGACATCGTCAAGTTTGAAAGGTTTGATAATCGCAGTCACCATTTTCATTGTTCAGAATCCTTTTGAGTAAATTTCGGTTTCAATACTATTGTCATATTTTCTTAAAAAATAGATTTTGAATAGTTTGCCAGATGTTGTCCCATTTTAACAGGCGTATTTTCGGGAATTTTGCCCAAATCAGGCATTTGGCCTTCTGGCGTTAACAAAACGACAGTTGAACCCATGTTGAATCGACCGATTTCTTCACCTTTTGCAAAAGAGATAAGTTTATCCGAATAATCCCAATGCTCAATTGTTGGGCGATAGTCAGGTGTAATTTTCCCCTGCCAAACCGTTTCCATGCTGCCCACGAAAATTGCACCGACCATAATCAAACAAAATGGACCGTGTCCATTTTCAAAACGCAGTACTAAGCGTTCGTTTCTGGCAAATAATCCTTCTACCGTACGAACAGTGGATGGATTAACTGCAAATAAATCGCCTGGTACATAAGTCATAGATTGTAGAGTGGCGTTAGTTGGGCAGTGGATACGGTGGTAATCTTTAGGTGAAAGATAGATGACAGCAGAATCGCCGTTTTGGAATTGTTTGGCATATTCTATGTCGCCACCAACTAAAGCTTCTAACGTGTATTCATGGCATTTTGCTTGCACCAAACGGTTACCGTTAACTGGCATGGATTGGCTAACGAGGCCGTCGACTGGGCTACACCAAGCATCGGCGGTCGTATCTATTGGGCGAGCGCTTGGTTTGAGTGCACGGGTAAAGAAAGCATTAAAGTTAGCATAGTAGTCCAAGTCTTCATACTCGGCTTCTTCGACATTAATGTTGAATGCCTTAATCATTAGTTTAGTGATGTTGGTTTTGATCCAAGGCTGTTCAATTTGCATAAACCAATGCATGGCTTTGGAGGCTAAATGTTGCGGCAAAATATATTGCGGTGAGACTTTAATAAAATCGATTAAACTCATTTGTTATCTTTGCTTTATGTGGCTAGGTTGTTGAGAAAGTAAACTGATTTTAATGTATAATTCGCGCGTTTAACAGCTATAGATTTCAGGGGAAAACAAAATGTCGCAAGTTAAAAAAGTGGTTTTAGCTTATTCAGGTGGTTTGGATACGTCAATTATCGCTAAGTGGTTACAAGATGAGTATCAGTGTGAAGTTGTTACTTTTACCGCTGATATTGGGCAAGGAGAGGAGGTTGAGCCTGCTCGTGCCAAAGCTGAAGCGATGGGTATCAAAGAAATCTACATTGAAGATTTGCGTGAAGAATTCGCAAGTGATTTTGTTTTCCCAATGATGCGTGCCAATGCCATTTATGAAGGTGAGTACCGTTTAGGAACTTCGATTGCACGTCCTTTGATTTCAAAACGTTTGGTAGAAATTGCTCAGGAAACAGGTGCGGATGCCATCTCTCATGGTGCAACGGGTAAAGGAAACGACCAAGTACGTTTTGAGCTAAATGCTTATGCATTAATGCCGGATGTTAAGGTCATCGCACCTTGGCGTGAATGGGATTTGTTATCTCGCGAAAAGTTGATGGCTTACGCTGAGAAACACAACATTTCGATTGAAAAGAAAAAAGGCAAGAAGTCTCCTTATTCAATGGATGCAAACCTACTTCATATTTCTTATGAAGGTGGCATCATCGAAAACCCTGAAAATGAACCAGAAGAAGATATGTGGTTGTGGACGGTTTCGCCAGAAAGTGCGCCTGATGAACCAACTTATCTGAATATCGAATTCGAAAAAGGTGACATCGTCGCAATCAATGGTGAAAAAATGTCACCAGCAACGGTAATGGAATATTTGAACAAAGTTGGTGGTGAAAACGGTATCGGTCGCGATGACATCGTTGAAAACCGTTTTGTTGGTATGAAAGCACGTGGTTGCTATGAAACACCAGCTGGAACCATTATGTTGAAAGCACACCGAGCAATGGAGTCTTTGACACTGGATCGTAATGCCGCGCATTTGAAAGATGAATTGATGCCTAAATATGCAGAGATGATTTATAACGGTTTCTGGTTTGCACCAGAGCGTGAAATGCTACAAGCATTGATCGATCAGTCGCAAACTTATGTGACTGGTGAAGTGCGTTTGAAGCTTTATAAAGGTAATGTGATTATCGTCGGACGCAGCTCTGAATACAGCTTGTTTGATGAAGCGATTGCGACCTTTGAAGAAGATGGTGGTGCTTATAACCATAAAGACGCAGAAGGCTTTATTAAGCTGAATGCACTACGTTTGAAAACGGCTGCCAAAAGACGTTCAAAATAATTGTAATGATTGCGAAACCGCTCAGTTAAATCCGACAGGGTTTTGAGCGGTTTTTTTGTATAAACTTTTCGGATTTTGATGATGCGCACACCTAGCTTTGAAGACTTACTGAAACACCCCATTCTGTTTTTGGGGTTTGGGCTGGGATCAGGTCTTTCGCCCAAAGCGCCCGGAACCGTTGGCACTCTGTTTGGCGGGGTGATTTTTTTACCGCTATTGCTGTGGAATCCTCCTTTAGCATGGGTTTTGACGCTTGTAGGTCTAGTCTTCGGTAGTCGTATTTGCGGCCAATCAGCGGATTGGTCAGGCGTGCATGACCACGGTGGTATTGTATGGGATGAGTTTGTTGCGATCTGGTTGGTTTTGCTGTGTTTGCCTCAACAAACATGGTTCTATTGGCTGTTTGCGTTTGTCGCGTTTCGTTTTTTCGATATTATCAAGCCTTGGCCTATCGGCTGGGTGGACAAACGTGTGCAAGGCGGCTTTGGCATTATGCTGGATGACATAATTGCTGCTTGTTACAGCATAATGATTATTTGGGGTGCTTCCGCTAGTTTTTTGTAGGCGGATAAGAGATAATTCTGAAAATATGAAAAAAGAAAATATAAGACAATTCTAGGTTGGAGAAGTAAAAATGTTCATTTCGTGTGAAGATGCAAAAAAACTCATTAAAGAAAAAAATGCACAATTTGTTGATGTAAGAACGCCAGAAGAATTTTCAATGAGCAAATTACCTGGTGCGGTAAACATTCCTTTACAAGATATTGATCAAGTCGGTAACAGTATGTTGGATAAAGATATGCCTGTTGTTGTTTTTTGTCGTTCTGGTCAACGTTCTCACATGGCAATGCAAATTTTATTGTCATTAGGCTTTGACGAAGTCTATAACATGGGCCCTTACCAAGCTTGGTATCAATGTCCTGATCTTTAAGCAAAGCGTTAGCCACAGAACTTTAAAGTTTATTGTGCTATTGTTTACCAATTAGAAAAGTACCTTAGGGTACTTTTTTTTTGAACGACCTAATCATTTCGGAGAAGAGTATGAAAATCGCGCTTCATTGGCAGATTCTAATTGCGCTGATATTGGCGGCCTTGTTGGGAAGTTGGGCCGGCACAGATAAAGCTGTGTTTGGTGTGCAATGGCTGTCAGTATTCACTTTTATTGGAACGCTATTTTTAAATGCACTGAAAATGATCGTGGTGCCTTTGGTGGTTTCAGCTATTATTTCCGGGGTGGCAAACGTAGGTAGTCAAGGTGGTTTTGGGCGCTTGGGGATGAAAACTATTGGTTATTATCTTATGACCTCGACAATCGCAATTGTAGTGGGGTTGACACTGGTAAATTTGATTCATCCAGGTGTGTCAGATAATGGCGTACCGGTTTTGCATGCAAGTGCTGAAGTCACACAAGCAGTGCAAGGAAAAACTGCCGGAGATATTGTTGAAGTCTTTCTTCGAATGATTCCTGTCAATGTTGTTGATGCTGCGGCAACAGGCCAGATGCTAGGGCTTATATTCTTTAGTCTTTTGTTTGGGTATTTTATGACCAAAATCCAGCCGGATTTCAAAACAACACTCTCGCGTTTTTGGAGTGGAATATTTGAAGTTATGATGTTGATGACCGGGTGGGTGATGAAGTTTGCTCCAATTGGTGTGTTTGGTTTGGTTGCCGCATCTATTGCCAAAACCGGGTTCGATCAATTTGAAAACTTGGCGATGTTCTTTATGACAGTAACTTTAGCACTGGCAACTCATTTGCTGATTGTGATGCCAATTTTGCTTAGAACATTGGGTAAAGTATCCAACCCTTGGCTGCATTTTCAGGCGATGGCGCCCGTGCTACTAACGGCATTTTCAACAAGCTCTTCTTCTTCGACTCTGCCGGTCACGATTGCATCTGTTGAAAAAAGAGCAGGGGTATCCAACCGAATTTCGAGTTTTGTATTGCCACTAGGCGCTACCGTTAATATGGATGGTACTGCGCTTTATGAATGTGTTGCCGCTATCTTTATCGCACAAATGTTTGGTATTCCATTGGATTGGTCTACTCAGTTACTGATAGTTGTGGTTGCTTTGACAACGTCTATCGGCGTGGCAGGTATTCCTTCTGCGAGCTTGGTAGCGATCAGTATTATTCTGGTTGCAGTTGGCTTGCCGGCTGAAGCTATTGGTTTATTGTTGGTGGTTGATCGCCTATTGGATATGATGCGCACTGCGGTGAATGTATTTAGTGATTCTGTTGGTGCGGTTATTATTGCCCGTTCAGAAGGTGAGACAGACGTTTTAACTGAAAAACGTTTTTGATTGTTATAAATTGATTCGTTGGTACTCTGCTGAAAATCTACCAGGCTGGGTACCCGCGCGCTATTTTTAATGCAATTCAAGCTTAAAAACCTTAGAATAGAGCGCTAATTAAAATTAAAAACGTCCTTCCAATAAAGTTAAACGCTTGCTGAAGAAAAAGATGGTTTAAGCCGTGTTTTTAAGCACTTTAAGTAGTTGGAAATTGTTAAATACGTCGTCACAAGATTAAATACAGATAGTATTAGAGCGCAGAATGAATTTACACGAATACCAAGCAAAATCCCTGTTTTCCGATTACAAGATTCCTATCCCTCAAGGCGTCATGATTTCAAGTATGTCACAGCTTGATGCCGCTTTAACAGAAATTGAAGGCGATAAATGGGTTGTTAAAGCTCAGATTCATGCGGGTGCTAGAGGTAAGGCTGGCGGTGTCAAACTGGTTTCCTCTCGTGATGAGGCTCATCAAGTTGCAGAACAGTTACTTGGCAGTTCTTTAGCAACGATTCAAACAGCAGGTAAAGCACTTCCTATTCACTCGCTATTGATTGAGCAAACGCTAAATATTCAAACTGAATTGTATTTAAGTTTGCTGGTGGATCGTGTTACCAAAACCCACACATTTATTATCTCTGAAGCGGGCGGTATGGATATTGAAGCCGTTGCAGAAGCGACGCCAGACAAAATCCTAACCGTACATGTTGATCCTACTGTCGGACTTATGCCTTACCAATGCCGAGAAATCGGTTTTGCTTTAGAGTTGAAAGGCACAGCGTTTAAACAGTTAATGGGTGTGATGCAAGGTCTGTATCGTTTAGCGCTGGATAAAGATATTTCTTTATTGGAAATCAATCCATTGATTGTTACAGCTGATAATGAATTGATTGCATTGGATGCAAAAATCAATATTGATTCTAATGCGCTTTATCGCCAGCCAGCGTTGGTGGCAATGCGTGATGCAACGCAAGAAGATGAACGCGAAGCTAAAGCAGCCGACCATCAGTTGAACTATATTGCACTGGATGGTGACATCGGTTGTATGGTTAATGGCGCAGGCTTGGCAATGGCTACGATGGACTTAATTAAGCTTAATGGCGGTGAGCCAGCTAACTTCCTAGATGTGGGGGGCGGTGCTACACCGGAGCGAGTATCTGAAGCATTTAAATTGATTTTATCTTCTCCAGATGTGAAATCGATTTTGGTTAATATTTTTGGTGGTATCGTCCGTTGTGACCTGATTGCAGACGGTATTATTCAAGCAGTGCAGGAAGTAGGTTTGACCATTCCTGTGGTTGTGCGTTTGGAAGGAACAAATGTGGAGCTGGGGAAAGAAAAATTGGCACAAAGCGGTTTGGCGATTATCACAGCGGATGGTTTGGCAGATGCCGCACAAAAAGTTGTTGCTGTAGCGAATGAGAGCACAACCAATGGAGGTGCTATCTAATGAGTATTTTGATTGATAGCAACACCAAGGTGATTTGCCAGGGCTTTACTGGAAAACAAGGCTCTTTCCATTCTGAGCAAGCCATAGCTTACGGAACCAAAATGGTAGGCGGTGTAACACCAGGAAAAGGTGGTACCATGCACCTTGATCTACCCGTTTTTAATACGGTCAAAGAAGCGGTAGAGCAAACGGGGGCTGAAGCCTCAATGATTTACGTGCCACCAGCTTTTGCTGCCGACTCTATTATCGAAGCTATCAACGCTGGAATTAAAGTGATTACCTGTATTACCGAAGGGATTCCGGTTAACGATATGCTAAAAGTTCGTGCCGTATTGGATAAATCGGATGCTTATTTAATTGGGCCGAATTGTCCAGGGTTAATTACACCGGGCAATGATGGTGATGGTTGTAAAATTGGTATTATGCCAGGCCACATTCACCAACCAGGTAAGATTGGTATTGTGTCTCGTTCTGGAACTTTGACTTATGAAGCAGTGCATCAAACTACGCAGAACGGTTTAGGTCAATCAACTTGTGTTGGTATTGGCGGAGACCCGATTCAAGGTATGAACTTTATTGATTGTTTACGTTTGTTTGAGCAAGATCCACAAACCGAAGGAATTATTTTGGTAGGGGAAATTGGTGGTCAGGCAGAGGAAGATGCAGCGCAATTTATTCAGCAACATGTGACTAAGCCTGTTGTTGCTTATATTGCCGGCGTTACCGCACCCGCTGGCAAACGTATGGGACATGCCGGCGCTATTGTTAGCGGTGGTAAAGGGACGGCTGAAGCTAAGTTTGCCGCATTGGAAGCAGCAGGTGTGACGGTAGTGCGATCGCCAGCGGATTTGGGTGTTGCCATCCAGAAACGTTTAGCTTAATAATAAATATGAAAAAACATTGAGGTTAATGGGACAAGGTTATGTCTGAACAAATAAAAATTGTCATGGCTCAAATTAACCCCGTAGTAGGGGATATCAATGGCAATGTTCAGCTAATCATTGACTCAGCCCATCAAGCCAAACAACAAGAGGGTGCTGATATTGTTGTTTTTCCTGAAATGACGATTACAGGTTACCCACCAGAAGATTTACTTTTCCGAGAAGAACTTTACGTCCAAGTCGACCAGGCGCTTTCACTCATATGCAATACTGTCAAAGACGTTGCTGTGGTGATTGGTTATCCCATGATGGATGATTTGGGTGAACGCTTTAATATGGCTGCCTGGATTGAAGGCGGGCAAATTCAAGCCAGT
Organism: Hydrogenovibrio kuenenii DSM 12350; assembly: GCF_000526715.1. Lineage (NCBI taxonomy): Bacteria > Pseudomonadati > Pseudomonadota > Gammaproteobacteria > Thiotrichales > Piscirickettsiaceae > Hydrogenovibrio > Hydrogenovibrio kuenenii. Next base: position 874,019 of record NZ_JAGP01000001.1, read on the forward strand.
TATATCAAACAAAACCTGCCAAATTACAGTGTATTTGATGAAAAACGCTATTTTGAATCGGGTGATCAACCTTGTGTGGTTAACTTCAAAGGCGTTTCATTTGGTTTGCTCGTTTGTGAAGATATTTGGAAAATCTCACCAGCCAGTCAGGCTGTTGCAGCCGGTGCTCAGGCCTTACTGATTTTAAATTCTTCTCCCTTTTTCGCTGAAAAACATCAAGACAGAATCGATGTCGTTAAACGTCGTATTTCGGAAGTTTCTGTGCCTGTTATTTACGTCAATCAGATTGGTGGGCAAGATGAACTAGTGTTTGATGGTGGTTCTTTTGCCACCTGTTCTGAAGGTGAGGTTCAAGTTCAAGCGCCAGAGTTTAAAGAATGCTTAATGCCTGTCACCTTGTTAAAGCAAGGTAACTCAGTAGCCATTATGCCAGGCGAACAAGCCGAACTCTATGAAGATGAAGCTCGTGTGTACCAAGCGTTGGTGATGGGTGTTAAAGACTATATTCAAAAAAATGGTTTTAACGGTGCGTTATTAGGTTTGTCTGGAGGCATTGATTCTGCATTAACTTTGGCGATAGCTGTCGATGCACTGGGGGCAGATAAAGTTGAAGCGGTGATGATGCCGTTCCGTTATACCGCGGACATTAGTATTGAAGATGCTAAACTAGAAGCGGATATTTTGGGTGTCCATTACCATTCCATTCCAATTGAGACTATGTATGCAGCTTTTGAATCGGCATTAGTGCCTAGGTTTGAAGGTTATGAACACGATTTAACAGAAGAAAACCTGCAAGCGCGTATTCGAGGCACTTTGTTGATGGCAATTTCCAACAAAGTTGGTAAACTAGTTTTAGCAACCAGTAATAAATCGGAAGTGGCTGTGGGGTATTCCACGCTTTATGGTGATATGGTTGGTGGATTTTCGCCTCTAAAGGATGTGCCTAAAACTTTGGTGTATCGTTTGGCGAAATATCGAAATAGCTTATCTGTTGTGATTCCTGAAAGAGTGATTATTCGTCCGCCGTCGGCAGAGTTGCGACCAGACCAGAAAGACCAAGACACATTACCAGATTATGATGTACTTGATGTTGTTATTGAGAACTATGTAAAATGCGATAAATCACCTAAAAAAATTGCGGAAGAATTTGGCTTTGATCAACAGCAAGTTGAATCCGTGGTGAAGATGATTGATAGAAGCGAATACAAAAGGCGCCAAGCTGCACCGGGTATTAAGATTACCAAAAGAGCATTTGGCAGAGATCGACGTTATCCAATTACTAATAAGTATCGGGAGTAAAACGAGTTATGGTTGATCAAATGGTTTCTAAGAGTTTTATTCAACTTCCTGAAGATCCGCTATGCCCGACTGACCCTTCCGACTCCCTTTCTCTTGAACAAATTGAGCTTTTACTTCAGCTTCAGCGAGATGTATTAGAAGACATTGTCTTTTCTACAGATGCCAATGGTGTAGTTGAAAAAATCTGTTATTTAGCAGAAGAATTATTACCAAACTCTGTTGCTTCAGTCATGTTGCTAAAAGATAACAAGCTAGATGTTTATTGTGCTCCAAGTATTTCAAAAGAAGGTATTGAGCGTTTAAATGGATTGCAGCCAGGTCCCAATGCTGGCTCTTGCGGTAATGTTTGTTTTAAGAAAACCCCCGCTTTTGTCTCCGATACGTTTACCGATGACCGTTGGAAGGACCTTATGCCAATTGCTGAGGACTTTAACTTGAGGGCTTGTTGGTCTGTGCCTGTTAGGACGGAGGTTGATGAACTGGTAGGGACTTTTGCTCTAACCAGCTTTGAAACACGTGCACCTTCACTATTTCATCGTCGCCTTTTGGATACCTGCGGTTTCTTGATTGGTATTGTTCTTAAACGTGAAAAGTTAGAAAAGCGTTTGGTTGATGCTGCCTATTATGATTCACTTACGCAATTGTCAAATCGTAAAAAACTGCAACTCGATTTACAGGGCTATATCGAAGAAGGTCGAGAGTTTGTTCTTGCTTTTATAGGGTTGGATAGATTCAAGTCTGTGAATGATACCTATGGTCACGAGACAGGGGATTATGTTTTATCCCAAGTGGCAAAACGATTATCTTCAGGCTGTGGCATTGCATTGGGTGTGTATCGCATTACTGGGGATGAGTTTGCTGTTGTTATTGAAAGCCCTCAATTTACGGATGCGTTTATTGCTTTGGCAGCGCAAATAGAAACGGTTTTGGCCCCTTCATTTAGTTTTAATGATGCTGAATTCTTTATTCGTGCTTGTGTTGGTTTTACCTATCCACTGGACGAGCTTGATTCGGTTGCAGAACTGATGAAGCGTGCTGACACGGCTATGTATGCTGCCAAAGCATCGAATGAGCAAAATTTTGCGGTGTTTTCACCAGCAATGGCCGACAAGGTGCAAGAAGAATTGCAACTTGAAAGAGACTTACATCATGCGATAAATAATCAGGAGTTTGAAGTCTTTTATCAGCCAATTATGGACGCTGATGGCAAGGTCGTTCATTCATTAGAGGCATTGATTCGTTGGCATCATCCCGAAAAAGGTATGATTTCGCCGTTAGTTTTTATTCCGCTTGCAGAGGAAGCAGGACTCATTCCTAAAGTTTCAACTTTTGTGGTTGGGCAGGTCATATCTTTTCTTAATGAATTGAAAGTCGCTAATATACCTTTGTGTCGTGTGTCAATTAACTTATCAGGACGAGAATTTAATCCTAAACATATCAATGAGTTGATGTCTGTTATTGAAGAGCATGACTTAATGCATTGTTTTGAGTTTGAATTATTAGAAAGCTATTTAATGGAAAATGCGGAAGAGGTTATTTCATTATTGAACTCAATTAGAAAACGCGGCATTAGTATTGCGATTGATGATTTTGGTACGGGTTATTCATCATTGAGTTATCTGAAAAAATTTCCGGTAGATAAAATTAAAATCGACCAGTCTTTGATTAAGGATGTTGTATTTGATGCCAATGATTTGGCAATCACAAAGGCGGTTGTTGCCATGGCAAGAAGTCTAAATTTGAAAGTAGTTGCTGAGGGGGTTGAGACAGGCTCACATAGCGAGTTGCTTTCTGAGTTGGGAGTGGATTATTTACAAGGCTTTGTTTTCTCTAAGCCTGTAACATCGGCCGAAGTAACCACTTATATTGAAAAAAGCTTTAGTTAAGAAAAATATAATGAATCATTCAGAAGGTTGGGAAGGGTTCTTAGCTTCTGATTTTTTATTGAATTCAATGACTTTCTGAACGTCATTAGCATTACCTTTCATACCAAGCTTTTGGTAGCTGTCACGCATTAACTCCAGAGCATCTAAATTCACAACAGAACGCGGATAGTGTTTAATGACTTCTTTAGCGCGGTTTGCAGCGGCAAGGTAGGCTTTGCGTTTGAAATAGTATTCAGCAACCTGATATTCATGACGCGCCAACCGGTTACGTAAAATAATAAGGCGTTTGCGTGAAGCTTCTGCATACTTACTGGCAGGAAAGCGAGTAACCAGAGTTAAATAATCATTATAGGCATCTTTAGTGGAAGCCATATCTCGATAAGCCGGATCAGTTAACCAACTGTCAAACCAGCTTTTATTAATAGAATCTGCGGCTAGTGCTTTCAAATATAAGGCATAAGGAATGGCGCGATGCTTAGGATAAAGTCGAATAAACTCTGCAAGCTCACGTTTGGCCGATTCAGGTTCATCATATTTGTAGTAAGCATAAGCTAACTCTAGGTAAGATTGTTCTGCATATTTACCATAAGGAAAGTAAGACTGAAGTTTTTCATAGTACTTAATTGCAGTTTCCCATTGTTCACTGCTATAAGCTTCTTTTGCGTGGTCGTAGAACTCTTTAACAGTCCATTTTGACTCGTCTTTTTCAATCAAAGAAGAACAGCCAGCTAAAACAAAAACAGAAAGTAATAAAAGAAAGGTTAAGAGTGATTTCAGCGGTTTAGGACAACGCATCGATAATGAGTTCATTTAGTCTAGTTGGTTAGAATTCGGTTAGAATATACAAAGTGCGAATTATAGCACATGCCGAAATTTCTAAACTATTATTCGGCTCTTCTCAATAAGTTTGTCATACATTGAAAGTTTAATCAGCTAAGGAGCAATTTTGACGCATCAGGAACTGACTACCATTATTCCGTTAGATAAAATTTCAGCTAGGCTAGATGCTGTATTAGCGGAGATTTACTCAGATTATTCTCGTAATAGAATCCAAGATTGGATCAAAGCGGGTAATGTGACTTTGGATGGTGTTGTTCAACGCAAACCTAATTTTAAAGTATTAGGCGGCGAGAAAGTTGTTTTACAGGCAGAGTTGGCTGATGACGTTGTTTATGAAGCACAGGAAATAGAATTGGATATCGTTTATGAAGATGAACATATTCTTGTCATTAACAAGCCAGTTGGTTTGGTCGTTCACCCTGGTGCAGGCAATCCTGATGGTACCCTGTTAAACGGTCTGTTATTTTATTCGGAAAAATTACGTGAAGTACCAAGAGCAGGTATCGTACATCGTTTAGATAAAGACACTTCTGGCCTTATGGTTGTGGCTAAAACTGTGCCGGCACAAACGCATTTGGTAGAGCAGTTGCAGCGCCATGCGGTGGAACGTGTTTATGATGCTGTTGTGGTTGGAAAAATGATTTCAGGTGGTTCGGTTAAGAAAAATATTGGTCGCCACCCAACAGATCGTAAACGTATGGCGGCTTTGAAGATTGGCGGGAAACCCGCAGTTTCTCATTATCGTGTTCTTGAGCGTTTTCGTGAGCACACACATGTGCGTGTTCAATTAGAAACGGGTCGCACGCATCAAATTCGTGTACATATGTCTTCTATAGATTATCCATTGGTGGGTGATCCAGTTTATGGCGGTAGACTTCGTATTCCTAAGAAGATGATGCCGGAATTTGTAGATTACATTAGAGAGTTTAAACGACAAGCATTGCATGCGGGTTCGTTAAGCTTAACGCATCCAGTCACGGGTAAAACCATGAAGTGGAAAGCGCCTATGCCGGATGATATGTTGGAATTGATTGATATGCTTCGAGATGATATGGACGATTTCCAAGCACAATATAATGGTTATGATGATTATGATTATGACCATGACAACGGTGTGGAAGTAGAGTGGGTGACGGATGCCGATATCTCAGATTGATGACTTAACATTAATCCGGCCGGATTGGCCTGTATCATCAAAAGTAAAGGCTTTTACGACAACCCGACAATCCGGTATAAGCAAAGGTGTTTACGATTCTTTTAATCTCGCCACTCATGTGAAAGATGATTCTAATGCAGTTGTTTCTAATCGCAAAAAGTTGCAACAGTCTTTACAGCTACCTACTGAACCTTTTTGGCTCAACCAACAACATACCAGTCAAGCAGTAGCCTTTTCTCCGGCATTAAATGTGCCGGTTGCAGATGCAGCTTGGACCCAAACCCCAGGGCAAGTTTTAACCGTCATGACAGCGGATTGCTTGCCTATTATCCTTGTCGATAACGCAGAAACCATGGTAGCTGTGATCCATGCCGGTTGGCGTGGGTTAGCGGACGGTATTATCGAAAACATTTTAAAGCAGTTGCCAATAACGGCTGACCAATTACAGGCTTGGATAGGCCCTGCAATATCTCAGCAGTATTTTGAGGTGGGTGGTGAAGTGTTGGATGCGTTTGTCGAGAAACGTGTGCAATTGCTTGATTGCTTTAAGCAGTCCGAGGCAGATGCAACAAAGTATTTTGCTGACCTACCCAGCCTGGCAGATTTTATCTTAAAAGAAAGCGGAGTGAATCGCGTGACCTTAAGTAGTTTGTGTAGTTACGCACAACCAGAACTTTTTTATTCTTATCGTAGAGACGGTGAAACAGGTCGTATGGCAACCTTGATTTGGTTGGATGCTAATAATTAGTTCTACAGAAAACCGCTATTAATAAAGCCTTCACATTGCTCAATATCTTCTGGTAACCCCTGAATAATTAAATCATCATCAACGCGTATTTTTGTTTTTGGATCAGGGTCATCACCGCGAACATGACCACGTTTAACAGATTTTACGATGACATTAAATTGTTCTGTATACAGTTCTTCCAGCGTTTTACCAACGGCATAAGAGGATTCATTGATGTGGACAGGCTGGATGATTTGCCCACTTTGCGATTGATCAAAGGGGATGATGTCTGTGTCACCAGGATATAGACCATCTAACAAGCCATAACGGTTTTTACGCGCTTCTCGCGTTTGTCTGATTACTTGACTAGGCGGATGCCCCAGCATCAGCAATAAATGAGACGCGAACATAATGCTTGATTCAAAAGTGTCTGGTATAACTTCGGTGGCACCCTCAGCAAGCAACTCCTGTAAATTGGTATCGTCTTGTGTTCTGACCAATACTGGTAGCTCAGGCGCAACACGTTTAAGGGTTTTTAAAGTTTTAAGTACCGAGTGATAGTCATGGAAACTGATAATCGCAACTTTAGCATTGTGAATATTAGTTGCTTTCAACACACTTTCTTTTGCAGAATCGCCAAAATAAACGGGTTCACCACTTTGTGCAGCTTCTTGTACACGACGTATGTCCATATCTAATGCTACGAAGGCTTGGTGGGACTTTTCTAAAAATTTGGCAGTTGTTTGTCCGACACGACCAAACCCTAAAATCACCACATGATCTTTTAAGAACTTGGAGTCTTCTTCAATGGTTTTTTCGATTTCCACAAAGTTCGAGGTGTAGCTTTCTTTGCAAATGGTTTTGGCAATGCTACCGTTGAATTTGATAATGAAAGGAGAAGCTATCATGCTGAGTACAGCAGAGGTTAAGATGAGCTGACTCAGTTCCAAGCTCAGCAAATTGTTGGAGAGGGCGAGAGTAATCAGAACTAGGCCGAATTCACCGACTTGACCAAGCGAAAGCGCCGTTCTTAGAGCAACCCCTTCCGGGTGTTTTGAAACTTTCATGATAAAGAAAATCGAAGCAATTTTTAGCAGGATAATGCCTAGGGTAATCAACAGAACGGACATGAAGTGATCTATCACCAATTGCGGAGAGATAATCATCCCAACCGTGATAAAAAACAACCCTAATAAAATATCTTGAAACGGACGAATATCCGCTTCAACTTGGTGTTTATATTCCGTTTCACCTAACATCATCCCCGCCATAAAAGCACCAAGCGTCATGGATATACCCATTTCTTCAGTAAAGGCTGCGGCAGCCAAAACCATGGTGAGAACCGTAAGTGTGAAAAGTTCTTGCGACTTGGATGAGGCAACTTCCTGAAAAATCGGTCGCAAGACATAACGTCCAGCCAACAAAATTACAGCGACGACAACCAAACCTTTTAATAAAGCCAAGCCTAATTCAGCCGCCAAGCCATCTCCCGTAGCGCTAGCCAATGCAGGAATAAGGATTAGGAGTGGAATCGCCATGATATCCTGGAAAATCAGAATACCGACAGCTGCTCGGCCATGACGTGTTTGAATTTCTGATTGTTCGGTGAGTTGCTTAATCACAATCGCAGTGGAGGATAGCGCAAAGGCGCTTGCAATGACAAAGCTGGTTTCAAAGTTAAGCCCAAAACCAAATTTAGAAACTAGGTAGACCACCAACCCCGTTATGAAAACCTGCACCGAACCCAAGCCAAACACGGCTTTACGCATAGCAATCATTTGTGAAAGTGAAAATTCAAGCCCTATGGCAAACAGGAGGAAGACGATGCCAAACTCAGCGAGGAATTTAACGTTCTCTTCACTCTGAATAAGTGCAAAGCCAAAAGGACCGACCAAAACCCCTACGGCAATATAGTTCAGGATAGCTGGGACATGCGCTCTACGAGAAATAGAAATCAGTAAGACTGTTAAAATCAGGATGGAGACAATTTTAACGAACATATGGTGGTCGGCCATCAATACAACTTTCCTGTTAATGGGGTTGGTAGTAAATAGTATAAATTTGTTTCTAACTTTATCATTTAATGTATTGATTATTAATGATAATGTCAAAGATTACAGGCTGCTTTTCCGTGCTTTGCCTGTGTTTTGTTAAGTTAGATCGTTGTGAATGAATTCAAGCAAATTCAAATCTCATGGATAAATCAATGGCGCGAATGTGTTTGGTAATAGCACCTGTTGAAATATAGTCTACTTGTGTTACCGCTAAAATCGCTAACTGATCTAATTCCACATTACCCGAGACTTCTAATTTTGCTAGTTTATTGTTGAGAGCAACGGCTTCGTGAATCATTTCCAGATTGAAGTTATCGAGCATAATAATATCTGCACCGGCGCTAAGTGCTTGATTCACTTCATCCAGTGTTTCGGTTTCAACCTCAACCATGATTTCAGGATAATGTTGCTTAGCAGAAGTCACTGCATTGTGAATACCGCCAGCAGCCATAATGTGATTTTCTTTCAATAAAATAGCGTCATACAAGCCTATACGATGGTTTTTACCACCACCGCAATGTACAGCATACTTTTGTGCCAAACGTAGACCTGGTAGGGTTTTTCTGGTGTCTAGCAATTGTGTGTGAGAGTTTTTTAACTGCGTGACATAGCTTGCTGTTTCAGTTGCTGTTGCTGACAGTGTTTGCAAAAAGTTCAACGCACTTCGTTCGCCGGAGAGTAGGGTTTTTGCATTGCCGTTCAACTCGCATAGCAAACTACCCGCTTTTACTTGGTCGCCTTCATTGCAGTGCCAGGTTATTTCAATCGCTGAATCAAGATGATTAAAAACAGCATCGAACCAAGGTCTGCCGCAAATAACGGCATCTTCTTTGGTAATGATGCGAGCCTTAGCTTGTTGATTGTCTGCAATTAATGAAGCGCTTAAATCACCAGAACCAATGTCTTCTTCTAAAGCAGCTTGTACGTTTTTTTCTAGGTCTTTGAAATAATCTAGAGTCGGCATATTCAGTCGTTTTTGTAATAGTTTTATAGGGTGCTGTATTTATTTTTAGCACGGATTGATTGCTATTTAGTTTAGCTTAAAAGCCGATTAACGTTGTGAAATATTTGGAAGCAAATTAAAAGATTTTTACCAATTATCTAGCTTTTCTTATTACAAAAAAATGCTAAATATAGGCAGAATCATTTAATAAGTTACGGCTTGTGATTATACTTGTTGTCTATGACTCAACAGTTTAAAAAATCATTCACCAGACCTTACGCCGTTAATCTTCAAACACATTTGTTGAACGGTGTGCGTTATGTGCAAAGTGAAAATTGTGACGAGCGCCCTCAAGACGGTGAGATTGAATTGGTTGTTATACATGGCATTAGCCTGCCACCAGGCAAGTTCGGTGGTCAAGGTGTCGAACAACTCTTTACCAACCAGCTCAACCCGAAAGAAGATCCTTATTACGAAACCATTGCGCACTTGAAAGTGTCTGCACATCTTTTTATTAACAGAAGAGGGGAAGTTACCCAATTTGTTCCTTTTAATAAAAGAGCTTGGCATGCTGGGGTTTCGCGTTACCAAGGGCGTGATAAATGCAACGATTTTTCTATAGGCATAGAGCTCGAAGGCACGGATTTTACGCCTTATACTGCGTCTCAATATGAATCTTTGAAGCATGTTATTCAAGCGCTTTTTAACGCTTATCCAACGATTTCAAAAGACGCGGTAACGGGGCATGAGCATATTGCACCTGGTAGAAAAAATGATCCAGGCCCTTATTTTATGTGGTCAGCGATTCGTGCTATAACGAATAAAGTATAAAAACCGTTTTGAAAAAAACGAGTTACTCTGTCTTAAAGACTAGGCAATCCAACCGTCATTATTTTTTTTGTTTCGGGAGGAAGTAGTTGGTTCATCTGTTTTTGGAGAGAACTTCATGCAAGGTTCGCCTGATGCTTCAAACACAACAACACTTGGTAAGCGTTGGGTTTTAAAACCAAATGCACGGCACCCTTTAGGGTTGGCATCATCCCAAGTAATATAAAAATGTTTACACTTGAAGCAATCTATTGGCTCAAAGTTGGATTCTGAATTAACCTTACTCATCTTAGGGTATAAATTTTTTTTAAATCCCAATTAATAGTTGTTATGCTAATATTCTGCAAAAATACTAAGAAATGCTTTTAAATAAATTCTAAAACAAACTATTCGATAGTGTGAACTTTCGTGATAAGTTTTGAATTTAAATTTTAAATAACCTTAACAAAGGGATTGATTATGGCTCAAGTCGGTCTTTTCTACGGAACAGATACAGGGAACACCGAGCGTGTTGCCGATATGATTAAAGATAAAATCGGTGCAGATATCGTTGATGTTTATGATATTGCTTCTGCAAGTGCTGCGGATTTTGCCAAATATGACAAGATTATTTTGGGACAGCCGACTTGGTACTATGGTGAACTTCAAAGCAGCTGGGATGATTTTTGGGATGAATTCAAGGGTATTGATTTCACCGATAAACAAGTTGCATGTTTTGGATTGGGAGACCAAGCGGACTATGCCGAATATTTCTTAGATGCAATGGGTTTGATGCATGACATTGCGCTTGAAAATGGTTCTATTCCAGTTGGCTATTGGTCAACAGATGGTTACCAGTTTGATGAGTCTAAGGCAGTCACCGAAGATGGAGAATTCTTTGTTGGTTTGGCGATTGATGAGGATCAACAGCCAGAAATGACCGCTGAGCGCGTTGACCAATGGGTGGACCAAGTTAAAGAAGAAATGTCTCTTTAAATTTCTTTGATTAGCCTATTTGCTAAAATCTGCCAGGCTGGGTCTGGCAGATATGTTCAAACCTGTAATTCTTTACACTATCTCCTTGTTTTTTCTTAAAAACCAGCTGTTTTCGCTTGTTATTTCAATAAAAAACCGTATAATTCCGCTCTTTCAGAGCATATTTATCTGAATTTCCTTGCTTCACTGACTGAATCCACATTGATTCATGAGTTGGGAGGCTTTTTTATTAATCCATAAGGAGATCCATAAATGCGTCATTATGAAGTCGTATTTTTAGTGCACCCAGATCAAAGTGAACAGGTGCCAGCAATGATCGAACGTTACCGTGGTCTAATCGAAGAAAAGGGTGGTTCAATTCACCGTTTGGAAGATTGGGGTCGTCGTCAACTAGCTTACCTTATTAACAAAGTCCACAAAGCTCATTACATTCTAATGAACATCGAGTGTGATCAAGAAACTCTAAATGAATTAGAGAACTTGTTCTACTACAACGATGCCGTTCTTCGTAATATGTTTGTTAAACGTAACGAAGCAGTTACAGAACCTTCTGTAATGGCTAACTACAAAGAAGATAAGCGTAGAGGAGCTGAGAACAATGGCTAGAAATTTTGGAAGAAAAAAATTCTGTCGTTTTACTGCAGAAGGCGTTAAAGAAATCGATTACAAAGATTTAGATACTTTAAAAAGCTACATCACTGAAACAGGTAAAATCGTTCCAAGTCGTATCACTGGAACGAGCGCAAGATACCAACGTCAGCTAGCAACAGCTATCAAGCGTGCTCGTTACCTTGCGTTATTACCTTATACAGATCAGCATAAATAAGTTTGGCTGAAAAGAAACGATAAGGAACGCCCATGCTATTTGTTGCGAACTATGTCATGAAGGGTCAAATTCAGGCCTACATAGCCACAGCACTTCTAGCATTATTGACCGTTTGGTTCGGTCCACTTGGTATGTTGTTAGGTGCAGTTATTGCCCTAATTACGTTGCGAGTAGATACTGCCGAAGGGTTTAAACTTTTAATCGCAGCGATAGCGATTAATCTGGTAGCTACACAAGTCTTTATGGGCAGTATGCTACCAGCGTGGGTTGCTATTGCAGAATACATGTTGCCGGTTTGGCTAATGGCTTGGGTACTGAGACGTACCAACTCCTTAGCTTCGGCATTAAGTTTAGGCATGTTAATGACCGGTGCTGTAGTCATTGTTTTCCACTTTATTGTGGGCGATGCTTCAGCTTGGTGGTCGAAGATGATGAATACGGCATTGCTGCCATTTATTCAAGAAGCTGGAGTGCAAGCTCCTGTAAAGCTGATTGAAACCATGTCAGATGTAGCAACCATGTTACTTGCCATGTTTATGGTGGTGTTATGGTTTTCTATTCTGTTATTGGGTAGATGGTGGCAAGGGAGACTGTTCAATCCAGGACAGTTTCAGCAGGATTTTTATCAAATTCGACTGCCAAAGAATCTTGCTTACTTAGCAATTGTTCTGGCTATTGTCGGATTGTTGATTAAGACTGGCTTGATTCAAGACTTGTCTGGCGTGATGATGGCTGGCCTGATGTTTCCAGGGTTGGCAATTGCACACCATGCCGTAGCGATAAAAAAGATGGGTAGTGGCTGGTTAATCGGTCTGTACATTTTATTGTTTCTGTTTCCGCAAACGATATTGATTTTAGCGACAATTGGCTTAATTGATACTTGGTTAGATATTAGAAGCCGTTGGTCACAAGATAGTTAAAGATAAATTAGAGGTTTGAGCGATGAACGTTATTCTGCTTGAAAAAGTACAAAACCTAGGTGGCTTGGGCGATCAAGTTGCTGTTAAATCTGGTTATGCACGTAACTTCCTAATTCCAAAAGGGAAGGCAAAACCAGCAACTAAAGAAAATATTGCTGAGTTCGAAGCAATTCGTGTTGAGCTTGAAAAGCAAGCTGCAGAAGCTTTGGCTGCTGCACAAGCAATTTTCGAAAAAATGAATGGAACAGTTGTTTCTATCGAATCTGTTGCAGGTGACGAAGGGAAATTGTTCGGTTCTGTTGGAACTGCGGATATTGCAGATGCACTTAAAGCTGCTGGTTTCGAAACTGAGCGTAAAGCTGTTCGTATGCCAGAAGGTGCTCTACGTCATGTAGGTACTTTTGAAATTGATGTTGAGCTACACTCTGATGTAGTTGCGTCAATCACAGTTGAAGTTAAAGCTTCTGAAGCTTAATTAAATACTAAGCTGTAAAAAAGCGAGGCATTGCCTCGCTTTTTTTATGTCCAAAATTCATCAAAATCTACCAGGCTGGGGGTAACAGTCTGTAGGTTAAAAAATACAATAAACTTACAATCGTCACACTTTTTTAAACGGTTATAATACACTTTCGTTTAGCGTTAACTACGTTGATAAGTCCCATAAATTTCATAAAAATTCATAGAGTAAATGACTGAAGAAGCCTTATTTAAAACGCCTCCGCATTCCATAGAATCTGAACAGTCGGTTATCGGCGGTTTAATGCTGGATAATGAGAAGTTTGAAGACGTTGCCATAAAACTCAATGAGCAGGATTTTTATACCCAGCAGCATCAAATTATTTTCTCTGCGATAGCACAATTGCATCAAAGCAGTAAGCCGTTTGATTTGGTGACCGTGCTGGAAAAACTTCAATCAACGGGCAAGTTGCAAGATGCCGGCGACAAACAATATCTTATGGATTTGGTCACCAATACGCCCGGTGCCGTCAATATCCAATTTTATGCAGATATTGTGCGAGAAAAAGCCATTCTTCGCTCATTGATTCATGCCTCAAATGAAATTTCTGAAGCCAGTTACTTTCCTCAAGGAAAAGATGTTCGCGAAATTCTAGACTTGTCCGAACGCAAAATCATGGGCATTGCTGAACATGGTGCAGGCGAGCAACGCGAATATCACACTCTTTCGACACTTCTGGGTTCTGCAGTTAACACCATTGACGAGCGTTTTAATTCTGATGGTTCTATTACCGGTCTCGAAACTCACTTATCTGAATTTGATGGCGTTACCTCCGGTTTGCAAAATGGTGACTTGATTATCGTTGCCGGTCGTCCATCGATGGGTAAAACCACTTTTTCGATGAACATAGCCGAAAACGCGGCAGTCAAAAGCCAAGCACCCGTTGCAGTCTTCAGTATGGAGATGCCGGCTGAGCAGTTGGTCTTAAGAATGATCAGTTCGATCGGTCATATCGATGCTGAGAGAATTCGTAAAGGTAACTTTGAACAAGAAGACTTCACCAGTTTGAATCGTGCCGTAACGGTTTTGTCGCAGGCTAAGATGTACATCGATGATACGCCAGCCTTGATGATTACAGACTTAAGAGCACGTGCGCGACGTATCGATAAAGACATACGAGACGAGCAATTTAAACAAGCTGTTGCGGATGGCAAAGAAAACCCAGAGGCGCATGTAACCGGTTTAGGATTGATTGTTATCGACTACCTTCAATTGATGCGAGGTTCAACCAACACAGATAACCGTGTAAATGAGATTTCTGAAATTTCTCGTGGCTTAAAAACCATCGCAAAAGAACTGAATGCGCCAGTTATCGCACTGTCACAGTTAAGTCGTAACTTGGAAAACCGTCCAGACAAACGTCCTAAAATGGCGGATTTGAGGGAGTCGGGTGCAATCGAGCAGGATGCGGATTTAATCATCTTCATCTATCGTGATGAAGTCTATAACCCTGATACACAAGATAAGGGCACGGCGGAAATTATCCTCGGCAAACACCGTAATGGTGCTTTGGCAAACGTTCGTCTTGCGTTCCTTGGTAAGTACACCAAATTTGAGAACTTTGCTCATATGGATACGGGTGATGACCCTTATTAGTAAAAACTCAAAAACTCCACTCCTTAACGTCTGCAAAGGTAAAAGCTGATGACTCTCTATCGTCCAGTACAAGCTATTATCAAACTTGCAGCACTCAAGCATAATCTTCAGCAAGTGAGAAAACTTGCTCCTAAATCAAAAGCGATGGCGGTTATCAAAGCAAATGGATATGGTCATGGCATTCAACGTGTTGCCAATGCACTTTCAGCTTGTGATGCTTATGGTGTTGCCTCTATTGATGAAGCCATTGCTCTAAGGCAGTCTGGTCTTTTACACCGAATTGTCTTATTGGAAGGATTGTTTTCAGAAGCCGAATTGCCCTTGGCAATAAACCATCGCCTTGATTTTGTTGTTCATGCTTTCCACCAGTTTGATTGGCTCGATTCTTTGAGCGGTACTCAACATGTTACGCTCTGGTTGAAGTTTGATACGGGTATGCATCGATTGGGCTTTGATCTTTCTGATGTTGATAAGGTTGCAAAACGCCTTTCCAAATTGAAATGCACGGCTCAAGTACATTTGATGTCGCATTTTTCTTGTGCGGATACCGATGAGGCTTACACCTTAACGCAATTGCAGCATTTACTAGATGTTGATAAAACCTTTCAAGCACCAAAGAGCATTGCTAATTCTGCGGCTATTCAACGTTATCCTCAAGCCCATTTGGATTGGGTTCGTCCAGGCATTATGCTGTATGGTGCCAGTGCAGGGCTTCCCGAATTTGAAGCCGAATCTATAGCATTAAAGCCAGCAATGGTGCTTAAGTCCAAAGTCACCAGTTTAAAGTGGGTAGAAGCTGGCGAAGCGGTAGGTTATGGTGGTATTTGGCAGGCAGAAAAACCGACGCTTCTGGCTGTAGTTGCTGTTGGTTATGGTGACGGTTATCCTCGACATGCACCAGCGGGAACACCTGTTTGGATTCATCATCGAAAAGTGCCTTTAGCGGGACGAGTGTCAATGGATATGATTACGGTTGATGTTACCGAACTAGCCGATGATATTCGTATTGGAGATGAAGCCGTTCTTTGGGGTGAAGGCGTAACCGTTGATGAAGTAGCCGAAAAATGCGGCACAATAGGTTATGAGCTTTTATGTCAGGTCACTCCACGTGTGCCTCGTATAGAAATTGAAGAGTAAGTGAAGTATGACAAAGCAACTTGAACTGATTTCCGAAAGTCGTCATTTTGACGGCTTTTTCAAAATAGATGAGATTACCTTTCGTCATACACTTTATCGTGGTGGCTGGTCATCGGAAATTAAGCGTGAGTTATTTGGTCGCGGTGAAGCCGTTATTGTTTTGCTTTATGATTCCAAAGCCGAAAAGGTTGTATTGATTGAGCAATGCAGAGCAGGCGCTTTGGGACGAGCAGGTTTAGGCAGGGATGCACAAAAAGCACATACCGCTTGGTTGATAGAACCAGTCGCCGGCATGATAGATGAAGGTGAGTCTGCTCTTGATGCTTGCCAAAGAGAAGCGGATGAAGAAGCCGGCGTTAAGTCGGCAAAGTTTGAGTTTGTTTGTCGCTTCTATCCTAGCCCGGGTGGCAGTGATGAAATACTACATCTTTATGCCGCAGATATAGATGCCAGTCAATTGCCTGAATATGCAGGTTTAGAGCATGAGGGCGAAGACATTCGCATTATTCAATATACGTTTGAAGAAGTTAAGCTAAAGCTTAAAAATGCTGAATTCAATGTCGCCAGTACCATTATCGCTTTGCAATGGTTGTTTTTTCAAAAGTTAAATCCATTGTTCTAACCCATTAAGGATAAACCCATTCCATGTTTTGTTTATTTCGTAACTCCAAAATAGCTTATCCACTTAATCTTTGGGTTTTGTTTATCAGCATTGCGCCTGTGTTTTACTGGTTGTACTTTACGTTGGTTGAAAAAGATTTTTTGCACAACTTCGTTAATGGCAAAACGTTATTTGTTGATTTATTACTTGGTTTGCCTGTCGTGCTTATTTTTGCGGTTGTGATTTATGCAATGGTCTTTTGGGTTTTAAAGCTGATCGTGATTTTACTTTGGCCAAGTCAAATAGTACCACTTAAACCACTGGAGCCAGAAGATGGTGAGCTAGATCCAGAGCTGGGTGAAGACTATTGGATGAAAGCTCCTGAATCATCAGAGCTTTTGGACGAAGAGCAAAGCCAAACCGCTTCAGAGCAAGACAAGAAAAAAACACAAGCACAAGACACACCGAAAACTCATGACTAAGCGTACTGGTTTCCCCCTTTTAAAATCATGATTTTTTCCCACTTTTCTTTCAGTGACTTTTCTCATGAAGTTAAGCGTTTAATCGTTATCGCTTTTCCTATTTTGATTGCTCAGCTCGCTGTTGCCGGGCTAGGTGTCGTAGATACCATTATGTCTGGTCGTGTGGGCACAGATGATTTGGCAGCCATTGGTTTGGGCAGTAGTATTTTATTTCCCGTCATGATTTTAGCACTTGGTATTTTGATGCCATTAACGCCTATCGTTGCCAAAATCGACTCTAAAGGTGAACATCAGTCTCTGGCTATGCACCTTTCTCAAGGGCTATGGTTGGCTCTGCCGCTTGGTGTGTTGATGTGGTTTTTATTAACCTCAGCAGATTATGTCTTAGACTACTTGCCTCTTACGCCTAAAGTCTTTCATTTAACCGATGATTATTTAGACTACATTGCCTGGGGATTGCCTGGGTTAGGGTTGTATTTCGTGTATCGTTTTTTCTGGGAAGGGTTAAGTCTTACCTTGCCAACGATGATCATCAGTCTTGCGGCTCTAATTTTAAACATTCCCTTAAACGCCATTTTTATTTATGGATGGGGCCCTATCCAAGCGCATGGTGCAGCTGGCTGTGGCATCGCATCAACCCTAGTGATGTGGGGTATGTTATTTGCCGGCATGTGGTATATCTACTTTAAGTTAAATAAACAACAAATAGGTTTAAACCTAAGACTTTTACATAAACCAAAATGGATAGGGGGGATCAAGCCTCTATTAGCACTAGGCATTCCTAATACATTGGCACAGTTGTTTGAGGTCAGTTTATTCAGTTTGATAGCTCTTTTAATTGCGCAGCTCGGAACTGTGGTTATAGCTGCGCATCAAGTTACATTAAGCTTTTCCTCATTGATTTTTATGGTGCCTTTGAGTATTTCATTAGCTGTAGCGATACGAAGTGGTCAGGCCTTAGGTAAAGGCAATCGTCAAGAGCTAGTCACCAAAGCTTATTCCGCAATCATTTTTGCAGCCTCAGTGGGATTACTGACGATGGTTCTAACGTTGGTGTTTCGCCATGAGATTGTGAGCCTCTATAATGAAAACCCTCAGGTTATTCAGCTGACAAGTGTATTGCTGGTTATAGCGGCGCTTTATCAAGTGTTTGATGCCATTCAAGTTACAACTGCAGGTGCTTTGCGTGGATTACACTCAACCCAAGTCACTATGTGGATAACGTTGGTTAGCTATTGGGGCATCGGCTTAGGTGGTGGTTATATGCTAACATTTGGTTCACCGTGGAATGAACCGCTTGGCGTAGCCGGTTTTTGGATCGGCATCCTATCAGGTCTTGTTTTTGCGGCCATAGCCTTACAGTTAAAATTAGTACACCTTATCCGCAAGCTTGAACGAAGAGGGGAGCTTGTATGACAGACAAACAAGTAAAACTTTGCCCATGTGGTTCAGGTTTAAATTATGCAGATTGTTGCCAACCCTATCATCTATATCAAACTTGGCCAGCAACGGCAGAGCAGCTCATGCGTTCTCGCTTTGTTGCCTTTGCGCTGGGTTTAGAAAGCTATTTACAAACCACCTGGGCAAAATCTACCAGGCTGGGGTCTTTGGACTTAGAAGATAATTTGGTCTGGAATCGTTTAGAGATCATTGCAACTGAACAAGGTATGCCTTTTGATGATACCGGAAAAGTTCATTTCAAGGCTCATTACCAACTGAAAGAGGGCGGTAAGGTTTTAGAGTCGGGTGTAATGGAAGAAGTTAGCCAATTTATACGAGATGAAAATCAGCATTGGGTGTATTTAACCGGCGATGTTAAGAGCTAAGTGATAAAAGCTTGAGCGATCTGTAAATGACCGCTAAGCATTAGACAGTAAGGTGACTAGTCCTTTTGTGGCTCACTCGTTAAGTTGTCTTGAGCCTCATTAGTATTGACGTCATCCTTATTTCTAAAAACTCGGTATAGCCACCATACAGAGCCACCAACGATAACAATAGAAGCTGCAAGTAAACCGAAAGTAATTACCAAAGCTGAACCGACGTCATTCATTCCTATACTATGCACAAAGCACCTCTTTAATTGTCTGATGAAAAGGTTCGAAACAAATCAGAATTCTCAATTAAATTTTCTAACGAGAATGAAACCTGAATAAATCGCAAAGAATACGTTTCTACTATTTCCATTGCTTAAAATCTTTGGTACATTCTACAATAGTTGCATTTAATTCATTATAGAAGTTTTGAACATCAATGGCCCAAACCATCTCTGAGCTCGAGAAAGAAAGAGCGGAATTGCTTCAAGCAATTGAAAACCAAGCACAGACCATGTCTTCCTCTCGATCAGGAGAACAGGAACCCCAAGAACATACATTGCAAGATTGGTTAAACGCCGCCGAGGAAGTTATGCCTAATAATCCAAAAACCCGTAGCTCACAATCACAGCAATCAGCTGCTTCTAGACCAAGTAAAGACAAATCAGCTAAGAGCAATAAAGCCTCATTTTTTGGTGTCATCATTATGCTCGCCTTATTACTGACAATCTTGGGTGTGCTTTATATCGCCTATACAAGCATTCATAATGAGCTCAAAACCGTTATGGCAACAAAAGGCGGGGCGGTTAAAGAAATAAAAGAACTTAAAGCTTCTGTTGAAAAATTACAAACAGACGCAGCAGCAAACGGTAAAGGTAAATTATTTGAAGACTTGCAGAACCGTGTTGCAGCGCTAGAAAAAGAAGTAAAAGCACTCAAAGCACAACGTGCGAACTTATCTGTTGTTGGCGCATCTCAACTACCAAACAATGTTGTTACCACAGAAGTATTGGACTCTAAGTTAAAAGAATACACCAAAGGTATTGATGCCAAGCTAGAAAAGATTCTAAAACATTTGAACCTTACTATGGATGCTGCTACAGCAACTACACCTAAGCCAGCAGCCAAAGCTGAAACCCAATCAAAGGTAACTGTCAGCAAAGAAGAACCAGATGAGCAAATTGCAGAGCCTAAGGCACCCAATGTTAAGCCAATGGATCAGCCACTAGTGCGTTTAGTTCAAAAAGCACCAGCACCAACCAAACCGAGTGCGCCAACTAAGCCCGAGTCGCCAAAGCCAGCTAAAGCTCCTTTAAAAGATTATACGCAAGGTGTTAAATGGCTTATGTCTCAACCCGCATATAACTACACCTTACAGCTTGCCAGTATGTCTGACCGTGCCTCGGTACAAAAGATGGTCGATAGCAAAAACCTTCATGGTACAAAAATCATTCCTCAAGAACGCGGTGGAGAAGTCAATTACGTTCTTGTGTCCGGTAGTTATAAGACGCGTCAGCAAGCTGAAAATGCAGCAACGACCTATAAATCTAAACTCCAAATTTCACCTTGGATTCGGAAAATCAAAGACTTAAGCTCAAGAGTTAAATAAATCCCATCAAAACCCGAATAGAACGCTAATAATCGTTTGACTTCGGGTCTTATACTCTCTATAATTCGCTCCATTCTTTACATGCCAGTGTGATGAAATTGGTAGACATGTCGGATTCAAAATCCGATGGTGGTGACACCGTGGCGGTTCGAGTCCGCCCACTGGTACCATTATTTTTCCCCTCTATACGACCGTAGCTCAGTTGGTTAGAGCACCACCTTGACATGGTGGGGGTCGGTGGTTCGAATCCACTCGGTCGTACCAATTTTTTTCCTTAAAAATCAATAAATTACTTTATTTTTCCTGTAGTTTTTAATTAACTAAAAAATTTGCGAGGAAACCTATAGGAAATTTATTAGTATAAAGTATTCAATGTTATACTCTGGTTTAATATTTGTAACCAATTGATTTTAAAGTATTATTTTTTTTAGCATTCAAGTTTAAACTTCACCATATCTCTTAAAAGAATGGGGTCACTGCCCTAATTATCTTTATATATCAATATCTTGTTCGAATAGGAAATGGAGTAATTTTGTCCATATAGTATTGGCGATCTGAACGATTTCATATATAAGTAATGCTTTGAGGATTGTTAATATCTTTCTTGCCGGGAGTTTTGAATGAAAAATATCGAATTTTACTTTAAATTTGGTGGTAATGAGACATTTAGACTATTTCTTCCTATGAGTGTTGTCGAAGAGTTTCTTCAATGCTTTGAGATGGAAGTTGTTAGTAGCGATCATAAAGAGTATTCAGTTCAAAGTTTCCAAAAGGCATCAGTAGGTATAAAAACAAAGCTTAGTAGCTTCGTTAATCAATATTCGAATGTTAGACCTGAATTAAATCGATTAAATACTCAAGTAAAAAACCTTTCTGATAATCAATATTTTGTACTTTTACCCTCCGAACCTAATGGATCAAAACTAAAATTATATTTTGAGATTTACTTAGATTATCTGAATAAAGGATACGATAAAGAAGAAGCCCTGATTCTTGTAGAGAAAGAAGTGTCTAGAATGTGGGACGGAAAGAAAGTTTTACAAAAGTATGATTTTTACATACCTAGAACTGATAAAAGAGTTGTGCTTGGAAATAGAAATAAAGATGCTAGGTGCTGCAGGTTTTGCAAAAAAGGTTTAAGCGAAGGTGTTATGTTTACAAAAATAGCACATGCTATTCCAGAAGCATTAGGAAATAAGACGTTAATTTTGGGTGATGAATGCGATGAATGCAATCGCTATTTTGGCGATGAAATAGAACCTGCATTAGTTCAATATTTAGATTTATATAGAGCTACTAATGGCATAAAAGGAAAAAAAGGACACCCTAAAGTAGTATTTGATAATTGTCATATTCAGTATACAGAGAATGGAACATTTATTATTGTTAATGATGAGACTGCTTTAAAAAAGGCTGGAGATGAGTTTACACTGGTCTTAAAAAAACAACAAAATATCTCTCCAAAAAAAATATATAAAGCACTTTGTAAAATTACATTATCAACTCTTCATGAAGAGGATATTTCTAGTCTGACAGATACTGTCCGTTGGCTTAGGTTTAATGAGTTTAGCTTTGCTACTTTACCTAAAATTATGATTGGCGTTACTGAGAATGAGTTTTTTGAAGAGCCAAGAATTACAAATTATATAAGAATAGAAGAATGTTGCGATTTGCCTTTCATAGCTTCTGAATTAAGAGTGGGTAGTTTGATATTTTTATATATGATTCCGTTTAGCGATAGGGATGTAAACAGTTTTTCAGATGATGAAGAATATCAAGTTTTTTTAGATGTATTTGACTCATTAAATCGTCTTGATGGAAAGTTTCTTAGTTTCGTAGAAATTACAGAAGAATACAATATCAAAGAACGTGTTTTGAACCTTAAGAAGAGATAAAAAGATTAAAAATGAATTCTCGTTGGAGACGTTTGCGAATCTCCACTAATTTCACGGCACTATTTAGCCATTTTAGTGGTATCGAGGAAACGTATAGGAAACCAAATACAACACAAATTTAAACAAATAGACACTTGTTTAAACAATTTAAAACAAACATTGAAGTGTGTAACCTGTTGAATATTCGTGTTTATTTGTTTTAAATCGTTTTAATGTGTTTCTAACTGTTTGATTCTGTTTTTCTTTTTTGTACGTTGACATGGTGGGGGTCGGTGGTTCGAATCCACTCGGTCGTACCAATTAAATCAATCATTTTCACAACTCTCTTTTAAGCTTTTCAAACGAATCGAGAAAAAACGGTTTGAGATCAATTTAAAGAAAACTAAGATTCGCGAATCTCCTGAGCGCACCTCTACTTTAAGCATTCTAAGTTGCAAAAGAACTATATCGCCTTGCTATTTATTTGGTGCAATTAGCTTTTTTTCTGCGATTGGTATTATTCAGTATAATAAATTTATAAGACTTAAATTTATTGATGGATATGATGAAAACTTCACCTGCTGTGCCGACAAAACTTTTCCTAATGAAGCAATTTGCTGTTATTTATGCTTTGTTGTTGGCTATGATGCTGACCCTTATTGTTGGTTGGTATTTGTTTTCGGTTGAGCAAGAGTATAAAAGCCAAAAACAGAAAGAGCATTTATTGCTGCATGTGCATAAAAAAGCTGTTGTAGATGAATATCGATCTGTTTTATCAGATCTAATTAATTTAGCCTCTTTGCCTGTTCATATAGATAAAGGATCTTCGCCATTTAATTTCAAACATGTAAAACCAGAATTGGCGAAAACCTATATAAGCTATGCAAAAACACGCGGTCGATACGATCAAATTCGTTATTTGGATACTCAAGGGCATGAGCGTGTGCGAGTTAATGACTACGATGGGAACCCTCAAGTTGTGCCCGACTCTGAATTACAGAACAAGTCTTCCCGGTATTATGTCAAAACCATGTCGCATCTTAAGCCAAATCAAATCTATATTTCTAAGCTAGACTTAAATATTGAGCATGGAAAAATTGAGCAGCCACCGAAACCTGTTATACGGATGGGGATCGGTCTCTATGACAAAAATGGGAAAGAGCAAGGCATGGTTATATTGAACTATTTGGGGAATTGGTTGTTTGATTCTATGAAAAATAGTCATCGCGTTTATGAACAGCTATCGTTTTTATACTTGGTTGACCAAGATGGTTATTGGCTGAAAGGACCAAGTCAAGATAAAGAATTTGGTTTTATGTATCCTAACAAGCAGAACCATACTTTGGCTAATGAATCCCCAAAACTTTGGCAGGCAATTCAACACGAACCTGAGGGACAGGTGTTGACGGATAAAGGGCTGTATAGTTATACAGTTTTAAATCCGTTAAATCCAAAATTTACTTCACCCAGGGGACGTTACAATTTTGCGGATAAGCAATTTATCAGTGATGATAGTAAGCAATATGAATGGGTGTTGATCTCTTTTTTGCCTAAAAACAGATTTTCGGTCATAACGAATATGCAATTGAAAAGAGGGCTTGCTTACGTTGCAATGGCAATGACAATGATGGCATTTTTAGCCTTTATACTCGCCGGTTATCGTGTAGACCAGACTTATCTGCGCAATAGAATCAAACATATGGCATACCATGATGAATTGACTGGGTTGTTGAATCGACATTCTTTGACCAGTAAGGAAAGTAAGGTTTTCTTTAAACAGACAGAAGATCAGCGGCCCTATGCTGTTTTCTTTTTGGATTTAGACGGGTTTAAGCCGATTAACGATAAGCACGGTCATCATGTAGGCGATGAAGTACTAAAAATTGTAGCGAAAAGAATTGTGGGTAGTGTTCGTTCTGAAGACGTTGTGGTTCGCGTTGGTGGTGATGAGTTTGCCGTGATAGCTTGCGATACAATGGCTAAAGTAGGAGCTGAGCATTTAGCTCAGAAACTCATAGAGAAAATTGGGGAAACAATCCACGTAGGGGATAAGCAACTTCAAGTGGGTGCCAGTATCGGTATTGCGTGTTATTCTGAAACTTGCTCAGAAATTAATCAATTAATTGATGCGGCAGATCATGCAATGTACCATGCAAAAAAAGCAGGAAAAGGACAGTATTTCTTTGCAACTTAATGTCGTTAAGAGTTTACTGTTGTTTTCATGTTTTGCTGCTAGCTTAACAAGTTAAAGATATGGTCATAATTATTTCAAAAATAACTGTTATCTTATGCCTTTTATAGGCTGATGAGTTTTTTGAAATGTCGCTGGATGCATTGATTTCACACTATGGCTATTGGGCCATTCTGATAGGTACTTTTTTTGAAGGGGAAACCATTCTTGTTTTGGGTGGTTTAGCGGCACATAGTGGTTATCTGAGTTTACCCTGGTTGATAACAATAGCGTTTATCGGCTCCTTAAGCGGAGACCAGTTGTATTTTTATATCGGTCGAGCAAAGGGCATGGACTTTATCGAAAAACGTCCACGTTGGCATAAGCCTGCAAAAAAAGTATTTGATCTGTTGCACCGTCACCAAACCCCGTTAATTTTAGGGTTCCGATTTCTCTATGGTTTAAGAAGTGTGACGCCATTTGCGATAGGTGCGAGTGGTATTTCACCTATCCGTTTTTTGATTTTAAATGTTATTGGCGCTTTGGTTTGGGCGATTACCGTTGGCGTGCTTGGTTACATGTTTGGTCAGGTGTTTGAAAGCGTGATGGGCGAAATCAAACACTATGAAATCTGGTTTTTAGTTGCACTTGCCGTATTGGCGATAGTGGCTTGGCTAGCGCGTTATATTTGGACGGGAAAACAGGCCAAACGAGAGGCTGAAATGGTTGCCATAGAAGATCAAGTGACAGAAAACGAACTAAATAAATAAAGTATCTTTAAATCTGATGCTGTTCAAACATTTGCGGTGCGTAACGGTTAACCAAGCTTGAAAAGTTTTTGTGAATAATACGGCGATGCCAAGGCAAATGATGGCAATAAAAAGCGGTATATTCCAAAGTTGGTTCACCACCGCGAGCACGTTTAAAACTCCCCGCACCAGAACTCAAATTCATCGGTTGTTTGCGCTCATAAGTTAGACGCAGTAAAACAGCCATCAAAAGTCGATAAAGTCCCAATTCCTGCGGTAAGCTGGTGTCGTAGCCGACAATAGGTGTGGTGATGGTGTTTTGCTGGGTGAATAGTCCAATTGAAGCCACGATGCGACCCGTTTCATCGGTAAAACTATGGAATTCGACTAACGCATTATCATGTAATGCTTTCAAAAAACTTTCAGTAAACTGAGGGTTGTAGCGAGAGTGCTTTTCAATAAACAGTTGATTAAAGCATTGTTGAATCTCAGCAAAATGATGCGTTTCTAGCGCTTCTGGCTTTAACCATTTAAGCGTTGTTTTTCCTGCCTCAACTTTTCTTAATAGTGACTGGTCTTTTTTGGTGTGATTGCGTTTCCACCACGTTTGATTCGTGTCGAATAAATAGACTTGTCTTGCAGGGATTAACAACCAACCTTGATCGGATAGGGTTTGCATTAGTTCAGCGTTATGTTCGGCATTGAGTGAGCGAATGCTTAAAGAGTGAGAAGGGTATTCTCGGATTAGCTTTTGAGTAGTTTTCTGCAGTTCATACGGATTGAATTTTGGTAAGAGATTGGTTGATACCAGCCAGTTGTTTACCGAGATAGTACGATTTATCTGGCCAAGCTTTAAAAATCTGCCAGCCAGGGTCATACTTGCAGAAAGCAACTTTTCCAATAAAGGGCGTTTCAATAAGCCCAATTCATCCTTGGCATAGCTGATATAAGCGGTATAAGGCGAGCAGACGTAGCTGTTTTCATATTCAGCACTGTTGATGCTCATAGGTAAAGTCGTATTGCCAATACTGACTGTTCTATATAAGGTTTCAATATTGTTTATGACAGGCTGCTGGGAAGTGTTTGCATTATGAATGAGTTCAACAAACTTTTCAGCCTGCAGGTTAGAAAGTTGTTCTAGTAAAGATGCGTCGTGATAATGACTAGAGCTAACCTTGTTGGAGGTTAACTCTATATCGTATTTATCATTTAGTACGGGGTGTTTACTGGTGATAGTAGACATGAACACCGCCGTAGATAGCTGAACGGTCTTTCAATGTCCAAGCACGGTTTTCTTCAACATCGGTTTTCCAAGGATCAAGAATTTGTGTAGGCAACTTATCTTCCAGAGGAGAGGTTTCCCCAGCGGTTCTAAACACCACTCGCGCACCCGGCATTGCCGTACGATTCACTTCTTGCCAAAGTTCAGTCAGTTGAGCTTCATCCATCCAATCTTGTGCATCAAGGAACAGATATGCGTTCAAGCTGTTGTCCGGCATCGCCTTTAAACGATCCGTCATTGATTGATGGAATACTTCCACTTTATCTAAATTTTGTTGCAGTGTGGCGTAATGCTCGGCCATTAAATATCTTGGTACGGCAAGGCGGCGTTTGACATCATAGCTACGGTTAAAAGCTTGCCATGCGAAATAGTTGGTTTCTAATGGAAAGTCACAGGCTAGGCGTCGTGCACGCTCTTTCATTAACTCGTGCATACCCAATTTCATTTGTTTAGATTCTTTATCCATTTCATCAAACTGAGCGGGAGGGATGCCCAAGCTATACATAACCACCGAACGGCTGCATAAGAACTTTAATAAGCGTGTGTCGAAAACGGGCGCGACATGCTCGTTAAAGAGGGACTGTTGTTCTTCTTGCGTACGTGCAAGCATGACTTTGCTGATGTCATAACCATAAAGTTTACATACCCAGTGTATTGCCCCGATAAAGCGTCCAAGAAGACCATGGCGATAAAAACCATCAGTGAAATAATGAATGCGAGGTTTAGACCAGAAGTTTTCTTTGCTCTCCCAATACTGGCGTGTTTTTTCATCTAGATGCTGAGACAGTTTTCCGTAGTAGGTGTCTAAATTTTTAGTGAGGTTCGCTCGACCAAATAAGTCAAAGAAAGCTTCTTTTTCCAAATGCTTGATGGCCGCTAACTTTAGGTTAATCAAAGCAATGTGTGCTTCGTTTAAATCAACCACAGTGATGGACTCAGGTTTAACAGTTAGATAATTTAATGCATTACAACCGCCAGACGAGATGGTGAAAACATGAGACTGCTCATTTAAATCTAGCGCTTGAATATCAACTTCAGGATCTTCCCAAATTTGAGGGTAAACCAAACGATCAAACCATTTAGTGAATAGACGGTCTAGCAGCCCCTTACGGCTGAAAATGGAGGTGTTATTGACAGCGGATTTTAATAACTCTTTCGTCTCAGGGGTTTGCTCGTTGTTGCGATCTGTTTCTAAAGTCGGATTGACTAGGGTCATGGCTTTGTCTTCATCTAAATTGCATTAGACAATAACTTAACCGTCAAATGTGAAGAAACCATGAACAAAACAAAGCAGTTATATGACGAATTTGTGATGGGTATATGACAGGCCACCTATTACATACTTGATGGCCAATATTGCGCGGTAGTGCTCAGTTAGATGGAGGCTGTTTTACAGGACATTATTCCAATCAATATAACTAAGATGGCTAAGGAATTGATCTGCCGCTTCATTCCAAGTTAGCCCGGAAATTGATTCAGAAACTTGGCTGCGATCTAGTGTTAAACACTTATTCACAGCGACTTTTAAATCCTCATCCATCCAACCATTGAGGCCTTGAGTAATAATGTCTTTCGGTCCTGTGACAGGGAAGGCCGCCACCGGTAAACCACAAGCAATAGCCTCGATATTCACCACACCGTAAGTGTCCGTCAAGGAAGGGAAAACAAAAACATCTGCACTGGCATAGTAAGCTGCGAGTTCTTTACCGAATTTCGCGCCAACAAAAACAGCATCGGGATAACGTTCTTGCAACTCTTCTTGCGATGGGCCTTTACCAACGACGACTTTTGTGCCGGGTAAATCCATATCCAAAAATGCCTCTAAATTTTTCTCTGGTGCGACTCGACCAACAGATAAATAAATCGGGCGAGGTAGGTCTAAGTCAATCTTACGCTCTGGATTGAAGGTCTCAGTATCGACACCTCGCGTTACCACTGTTAGAGATTTAAAACCATGTTCTTTGAGTTCTTGTAAAGTTGAATCAGAAGGAACATAGGTCATTTTCCCTCTGTTATGAAAGCGTCTTAACAGCGCATAAACCCAGCTTGCAGGAATAGGTAATCTTTGGTGAATATATTCTGGATATTTAGTGTGGTAGCCCGTGGTAAAAGGCAATTTATATTTTAGGCAGATGTTGCGTGCGCGCCAGCCCAAACCGCCTTCGGTAGCGATGTGAATCGCATCGGGTAAAAAGTCGAGTAGTCGTTGTTCTAGATTTTCAGCAGACCAGACAACGGGAATTTCCGGGTAGGTCGGCATGGGAAAATGTTTGTAGTCATTAGGCTGAAAGACCTCAACGGTAATCTCTTTTGCTTCAAGCTCTTTGACCATTTGAGTGAGGGTGGTGACGACACCGTTAACCTGTGGTGTCCAAGCATCGGTGATTAAGGCAAACTTACGAATGGGGGATTCAACCTGCATGTTTATGATTCTTTTTCTGTTGTAAATGAGTTGGTAGATAAGTTAGACGAAAAAAAAGTGTTTGAAATGAAACATTTGTGAAACAAAACCTAGAAGTGCTTCGCTTGTCATCTAACCGACACGTAACTGTGATTTAAATGAAACTTTCTCTGGTTAGACTGACGAAAATAATTGAGGAAGTGTGGATATGCAAGACCAACAAAAGCTCGATACTATGCCTGATTGGATGGCTTCTATTGCCAATGATGATTTGATTGTTGCGGAAAACACCCATCAACATCAGCACTACAAGTCTATTTTTATTTCGGATGTCCATCTCGGTTCTAAAGGGGCTAAAGCCCAATTTTTAGCAGATTTTCTTAAATACAATCACTGCGACAACCTTTATTTGGTGGGCGATATTATTGACGGTTGGCGTTTGAGAAAACGTATCTTTTGGCCACAAGAACACACCAACGTGATTCGTCGTATTTTGACGAAAGCCAAGCGTGGCACCAAAGTGGTTTTTGTCACAGGCAACCATGATGAATTTTTACGTCGCTATTCCGGTATCGATTTCGGTAATATTCTATTAACGGATCAAACCGAACATATTTGTGTAAATGGTGACCGTTTGCTCGTGGTTCATGGCGACAAATATGACAGCGTTGTACAAACGCGTAAGTGGCTGGCAGTATTGGGTGACTGGGGTTATGAGACGTTGGTGCGATTCAACACGCATTTCAATAAAGTCCGTCAGTTGTTCGGTATGCGTTATTGGTCACTATCTTCGTATGTTAAGCAAAAGGTTAAGTCGGCAGTATCCTTTATTACCGCTTATGAAGAAGCCGTGGTGAAAGACTGTCAATTGCATGGTTATCGTGGCGTAGTTTGTGGGCATATTCATCATCCTGAAATTCGTGATATAGATGGCATAGATTATTACAACTGTGGTGATTGGGTAGAAAGTTGCACGGCTATCGTTGAAACAACGGATGGCAAAATGAAGTTGCTACGTTGGGTGGATATTGATCACGTTACTCAGAAGGCATTCTCTTCTCAAGCAAATGATAAAGCCGAAGAAAAGGCTGAAGATGAGAAAAGCATTTCGGTTTAGTCTTTCATAAACTATTCTGTTTTCTTTGGATTTATGGCAGCTTTTCAGTATGATGCTCTCATCTTTTAAGAGCTAGAGTGTATTTTATGAAACTCCATTGCGCGCAATTGGCCGGAGAAACGGATGTTTTGCTTTCCTCTTCAGAACAAACGGAATATCTTGCATCACTACTCAATAAACTGAAATCCTGCATCACCTATCAGTTAGCAGAAATGGACAAATCCAAGCTTGAAGCTGAGATGGTTCAAGACATGTCGCATATCAGCCAAGCCGCAGTTTACGCGGGCAATTTGACTGTAGATAATATCGACTGGGTTAAAGACAATCTATTCCGCTGTGATTACTCGTACGATTGGCAAATCGGCTGGACTTGTTCCGGTACGCAAGAAGAAGGGCGGGTAAATGAGAAGGTTCGGTTCTCTCTAGAACCAGATGGCAGTTTGAAGTTTAAATTTTTAAAGCTGGAGTTTTAATCAAGATAAACCCACTCAATCAACGGTTGAGTATCAGGTTGCTCGCTGATTTTAACTAGCTGCGTTTGCGGACGCCAATCGCCCAATGTCCAACGGTGCTTCATTTCACCATTCACTTCAAAAGATTGCTCGCCAGGGCGATGTGTATGTCCGTGAATCAAGTGGTTGCAAGTAGGGTAGCGTGACATCATTGCCGCAATCGCTTGTTGGTTCACATCCATAATATTTTCCGCTTTGTTTTGGCTATATTGCTGAGATTTCTTTCGCATGCCTTCGCCAATGGATAGGCGTTTGGATTTCGGTAAATGCAAAAACAGCCATTGAATGATTGGGTTGCGAAACCAACGTCGCATTTTTTGGTATTCATGGTCATCAGTGCACAAGCTGTCGCCATGACTGAGCAGTATTTGCTCACTATAAAAATCTACCAGGCTGGGGTCGGCTAATGGTTGTATGCCTGTTGCTTGCCAAAAGGCGGATTTCATTAAAAAATCACGGTTGCCAAACATCAAGTAAACGCGAGTACCTTTTTTAACCAAGTCTGAAAGCAGTTGTATCGCTTTTGGATAGGTTTCCAGCCCAATATCATCACCCACCCACATTTCAAAAATATCGCCAATTAAATACAAAGCTTCGGCTTGTGGTGCGTCTTCTTGCAGAAAACGATAAAACGCCTGATTGATCGGATGATTCTCGTCCGGTTGTAAATGAATATCAGCAGTAATGAGAGAAAAGGGCATCGAAGTGTTTTAATTTAATAAGTTCTAGGCATTCTAACTTGAACCACGAGAAAAGTTAAGGTGAAGCTTCTAAATGGCTTTGCCCCCTTTATTGTTACAGGTGCGTAACAATCTTTTGTTTAATTTCGGTCACTTCATTCTCCTTTGACGGCTAACGTTTGAGTGTAGGGTGCTGAGCGCTTCAGCGCGAAGCGTCCAAACGAGCGATTTGTCAGGGACTTTTGTGGTGATGAAGCAGTTCAAGGGTCATCGCGTGCGATAACTATAATGGCATGCTACGCATGAGCTGGTTATTTTCTGAAGGGCACTATATGCACTCTTTATGTCACCTTGTTTAGCAATTTTCGAAAACTCTGATGCCGCATCATGCATACCCCATCCCAATTTTCGCATTTCAAGGGGCATAAACCTGCCTGGCCCCATACCGGTGCCGCGGTGTTTCCCCATTGAAGTTCTGCCCATTCTGGTTTCTGCAACATCTGCTGCGGCATCAAGCTTGTTTTCAGCTAGGTAACCAATGATTTCGTTCAAGGCAGATAGGTGGTCCAACATGTCTTTACGCATAAATTCGCGTGCTTGATCAGGCATTGATACTAATTGACGGAGATCTCCACCAGAAGGTGTTATTTCCTCGCTGTATGCAGGTTGAACCGCAAATAAAAGTACTGACGTAGATAGTAAAAATATTATTCTATTCATGAGAATGCTCTCTATTGAAAATATAATTATCGTTAATACTGTATGTTTAAATCAGGAAACCCCTAACGTTTGGCATAAGAGGCGGCGTTTTTTGCCGTCGGCCTTAATGACGTTGTTCCCCGATCAGTGAGACTCGTTTATTTCTCCGGAAATTGCGCTCAGATGACCCTCTCCAGCATTCTGCATGGGCGCCATAGTAGAATCCCATATACAACTACAATTGCGCCCGGCCTTCTTGGCTGCATACAATGCAGTATCCGCACGATTAATCGACTCCTCAACGTTTAAGCTCGGATCAAGTGTCGCGATCCCGAACGAGGCTGTGACCACAATGGATTTTGTTTCACCTCCTTCGATGGTAATTTCAGGCATTCCATTACGTAAGCGCTCAATTAGTTCCTTTACGCTCTGTTGACCATTACCAGGAAAGGACAGTAGAAATTCCTCGCCTCCATAACGGTATATTCTGTCGTACTTTCTCAGGTTTTTTCTGATGTAATTGACCCAAGCCACGAGTACCTGATCGCCAGCAGCATGGCCATAGGTATCATTGACCTTCTTAAAATAATCCAGATCCATGATCGCAATACTACTGTCCTGAATACCGCGCTTGCTCAACTCATTTAGCTCGCGCAAGCGGGAAAGCATGTTGAAACGGTTCTCAGCACCCGTCAATGGATCGCGAGTATTGAGTGATTCCTCGATTTCATGCTTGAACGAATAAATCTCCAGACGCAGACGCTCTGTAGCACTCACAAAGTTGTCATAGTCCAGTGGATTAACTGACCCTTTACTTGCAGATTCAAGAAGCAACTGCGCCGTAACTTGGTGCATACGACGATGTTCGGTTCCAATCGCCTTGAATGCAGGGTGTTCGAGAAATGCTTGCGGCGGAGCACCGTAATACCACTGCCCGAAGCGGCAATGGTGATGGGCATCATCAGCGATGTCTCGGTTGTCGTAGGGCAATCGACAGATCATCGAACGGATGAGATCTTTGGACCACTGGTCATGGTTGTAAATAGCCTGGTTCAGTTGCTGTAATGTATCTTGTAATTCTTGTTTGCTAACAGAATGCATAGATGTCCCTCCAATGACAGCAACTATAATTATAATATCTTAACTTAATATATTACGTACGATGATAAATTCTAAAATTAGAATTTCTTACTATAAATTTAGTGATTTAATTTTATATATTTTTATTTATTAATTAACAACTTAAAAAGTTTTTATTAAGAGATGATTCTCAAGAAAAAGCTTATTAAAAAGGGCTTTGACCCCTTTATTTTGGTAAATGCAAAAACAGCCATTGAATGATTGGGTTACGAAACCAACGATGCATTTTTTGGTATTCATGGTCATCCGTACACAAGCTTCCGCTTGCGAGGCATCTTCTTGTAGAAAACGATAAAACGCCTGATTGATCGGATGATTCTCGTCGGGTTGTAAATGAATATCAGAGGTAATAAGAGAAAAGGGCATGAATGATTGTTTCAATTAATTGTTTTAAGAAAATATAAGTGCCAGTGCAGCGACAACAAGAGAGGCTAGTGCAGTAATCCACGGTGCAATACTTAAGATTTTATTAGCTCTTTCCTCGGCTGCTTTCGCAATCACAAAATCAAGAAGTTTTATGAGAATTTCTGACTCAAGAGGAGGCTTTTTATCATTTTCGTTTTCTTCCTCATTTTCATCTAACCACTGTTTAGCATATCGAATTTGCAAGGTATAGAAGGGGTCATCTGTTTTTTTCGATTTTTTATTTGATTTACGAAAAAGTCCCTTAAAGTCCTCCAGAACAATTTTTATTTCATTCACATCAATTGAAAGCGCTTTAGAAAGGTTAGTTGGCGTTCTCATTGACCAGTCAGTCATGGCTAAGTGAGTGACTAAAGCAATTAGTGTTTCTTGATGTTCTGAATATTTCGGATTTTGGCTCATAATTTTCCTTGGGGCTAAGTAAGGATAAATAATCATAGAGACTAAGCGGTTGAAGAAAATTAGGGTTAAGGCCTAGTGGTTTTTAGTTTACCTGAGCCCAATTTGTTTATTTATGTTCTAGGCATTCTAGCCTGAACCATTGGAAAAGTGAAAGTAGAAATAATGAATATCGAATTGAGAGTGAGAGTGAGAGAGGGGGAGGTTAAAAAGCACTCAGCGCGTTACTGAATGCTTTTGAGTGAAATGATTAATCGTCTTCTTTAACGATGGTTTTTTCGATTACAATATCTTCAACAGGTACGTCTTGGTGACCACGTCGACTAGTTGTTTCAACTTTTGCCATTGCGTCAAGTACATCCATACCTTCAATGATGTTTCCGAATACAGCATAACCCCAACCGTTAGTGTCTTTTGATCTGTGGTCAAGGAAAGCGTTATCCACAAGGTTCATAAAGAACTGAGTGGTTGCTGAGTTTGGATCCATGGTACGGGCATAAGAAAGAGCCCCACGAACGTTTTTCAAGCCATTGTCAGCTTCATTTTCAATAGGGTCACCAGCAGGTTTTTCTTCCATACCAGGGAGCATGCCGCCACCTTGCACCATAAAGCCAGGAATAATGCGGTGGAAGATGGTTCCGTTATAGAAACCTTCCATTGCGTAGTGAACAAAGTTCTCTGCGCCGATAGGTGCGTTTTCGTAGTCGACTTCGACAGTGATGTCGCCCATATTGGTTTTAAAGGTGACTTGAGTCATGCTGTTTTCCTTCTTAATTAAAATTAAATTCTAAAGATAAATAGGGGTGTTTCCGCTTTTTTCAAGCGGAAAGTTAAAATCTACCAGGCTGGGGGTGACTTCACTTGCTATTTAAAGCAGGTGAAGTAAGCAATTATTGTATTTGCGTTGCTTTAATAATCACTACTGGTTGAAGTGGTACATCGCCCATGCCGTTTTTAAAGCCTGTTTTGACTAGTCGAATGTGATTAACGACTTTCATGCCTTTGATAACGCGACCAAATACGGCATAGCCCCATGCACGAGCCGTTTTTTCACGGAAATCTAAAAAGGTGTTTTGCGCGACATTAATAAAAAACTGTGCGGTTGCAGAGTTAGGATCATTGGTTCTTGCCATTGCAACGGTGCCGATGCGGTTGCGTAAGCCATTGTCCGCTTCATTTGGGATTGGTGCATGAGTTGGCTTTTTTTGTAAATCTGGTGTGAATCCACCACCTTGAATCATAAAGCTTGGGATAACACGGTGAAAAATTGTGCCGTCGTAAAAGTGTTCATTCACATAGCGTAAAAAGTTGGCAACGCTTTTCGGAGCCTTGTCAGGGTAAAGCTCTAGCGTAATATCACCATAGTTGGTTTTAATAAGCACTTGTGGGTTGGCTTTTGTATTGTCCGTTGAGCTGGCGTTAGCATTTGAGAAGGGGGAGAACATTAACCCCAAGGTCGCTAGCACAAGTAAAGCTGAAAATAGGCTGGTTAATAAGAATCGTTTGTTAAGCAATGTTGTATTTTGGTTCATAAATTTTCTCACGGTGATTGTTCGCAAGTGAAGTCTTCGAGTTAGGTTATTGTGCATGAAACTTCATTAATGAGTCATTGAGAATTAATGAATGACGATGAAGTGGCAGTGAAGCACAAAATTGTAGTGATTCTAACATGAATTCCCCGCTTTGCCGGAGCCGATAATGCTATAATTTTGCGATTAAATATCTATTCTAGATTTGTTCAAAAGGATTGGAGTAAAGGGTTTTTGCATAATGAGTCAAAACGAAGCAATTGATAAACCGACCAACTTTATTCGTCATATTATCGACGAAGATTTAGCCAGTCATAAACACACGCAAGTTCACACACGTTTTCCGCCAGAACCAAACGGTTATTTGCATATTGGGCATGCAAAGTCTATTTGTTTGAATTTTGGTTTGGCTGAAGATTATAAGGGGGCATGCAACCTGCGTTTTGACGACACCAATCCAGCAAAAGAAGACATGGAGTATGTTGACTCTATCAAGCGTGATGTTGCTTGGCTTGGATTTGATTGGGATGGAGAACCTCGTTATTCATCCAACTATTTCCAGCAGTTTCATGACTATGCGGTTGAGTTGATTCAAAAAGGATTGGCCTATGTGGATTTCTCATCACCGGAAGAAATGCGTGAAGCCCGCGGTACTCTGAAAGAGCCTGGAACAAACACGCCTTACCGTGATACTTCTGTTGAAGAGAACTTACAGCTTTTCGCTAAAATGCGAGAAGGTGGTTTTAAAGAAGGTGAGTGTGTATTAAGAGCCAAAATCGATATGGCATCGAGCTTTATGTGTATGCGCGACCCAACACTTTACCGCATTCGTTTTGAAACGCATCACCAAACCGGTGATGCCTGGTGCATTTACCCTATGTACGATTTTGCACACTGTATTTCAGATGCGATTGAAGGTATTACGCACTCACTTTGTACACTGGAATTCCAAGATAACCGTCGTCTTTACGATTGGGTATTGGATAACTTGGATGACTTCAATAAGCCGGATCGCCCACACCAGTATGAATTTTCGAGATTAAACCTAGCCTATACGGTGATGTCTAAGCGTAAGCTACATCAGTTAGTGGACGATAAGCTGGTTTCTGGTTGGGATGACCCTCGTATGCCGACTGTTTCCGGTATGCGTCGTCGTGGTTATACGCCTGCGGCTTTGCGTGATTTTGCAGAGCGCATTGGTATTTCCAAAGTGGATAGCATGACCGAAATGAGTATTTTGGAAGCGTCAATTCGTGATGATTTAAATGTGGTTGCGCCAAGAACGATGGGCATTATCGACCCAATTAAATTGGTCATTGAAAACTACCCGGAAGGCCAAGTTGAGTCCATTCAGGCACCTGTTCATCCTCAAAATGAAGAGATGGGTAAACGCGAGATTTTCTTTAGCCGTGAGCTTTATATTGACCGTGCCGACTTCATTGAAGAAGCACCAAACAAGAAATGGCAACGATTAGCCATTGATAAAGAAGTTCGCTTACGTAATGCTTATATTGTTAAAGCTGAGCGTTTTGAAACGGATGCCGATGGTAACTTTACGACGATTTATTGCTCTTACGACCCTGAAACATTGGGTAAAAACCCAGCAGACGGTCGCAAGGTAAAAGGCGTGATTCATTTTGTAGAAGCGACGAAAGCCGTACCGGCTGAGTTCCGTTTGTATGACCGTTTGTTCACGGTTGAAAATCCTGCTAAAGAAGAAGATTTTGAAGCAGTATTGAACGCAGATTCTTTAAAAACCATGCAAGGTTTTGTTGAACCCAGCCTGGTAGATTCTGTGCCTGAAGTGGCCTATCAGTTTGAGCGAGAAGGGTATTTCTGTCGCGATAGCAAAGCCAAAGGCTTGGTGTTTAATAAAACGGTTGGATTGCGTGATACCTGGAACCAATCCAAATAATCATTTCAAAATTGTACGCACGCTCTTGTGCGTACGAAACTTTCAGAATTAAAACAGAGAACTGAGAATGTCCTTACAGATTTACAACACAGAGACGCGTCAAAAAGAAATCTTCAAACCGATTCATGAAAATAAGGTCGGTATGTATGTCTGTGGTGTAACCGTTTACGATTATTGCCATATCGGTCATGCACGAGTGATGGTGGTGTTTGATACTGTTGTTCGCCATTTAAGATCCCTTGGCTACGATGTGAACTATGTGAGAAACATTACCGATATTGACGACAAAATCATTAAGCGTGCGTTAGAAAACGGTGAAAGCATTCAGTCACTAACAAGTCGCTTTATTGATGCTATGCATGAAGATGAAGCGGCAATGAATGTATTGCGACCTGATAGTGAGCCTTTGGCAACGGAACATATGTCGGACATTGAAAGCATGATTTCGACCTTAATTGAAAAAGGACATGCGTATCCGGCAGAAAATGGCGATGTATATTTCAATGTGAAATCCGATGAAGATTACGGTCGTTTGTCGGGTAAGAATATTGATGACCTTGAATCCGGTGCGCGTGTTGAAGTCAATGACGTGAAAAAAGATCCTTTGGATTTCGTGTTGTGGAAAGCTTCCAAAGAAAATGAACCGGCATGGAGCTCTCCTTGGGGAGAAGGGCGTCCCGGTTGGCATATCGAATGTTCCGCAATGTCCACCAAGTGCCTAGGTAATCATTTTGATATTCA
The DNA here is from genome assembly GCF_000526715.1 of Hydrogenovibrio kuenenii DSM 12350. Lineage (NCBI taxonomy): Bacteria > Pseudomonadati > Pseudomonadota > Gammaproteobacteria > Thiotrichales > Piscirickettsiaceae > Hydrogenovibrio > Hydrogenovibrio kuenenii. The sequence goes on from NZ_JAGP01000001.1 coordinate 911,857, forward strand.
CGGTGGCGGTATGGACTTAAGCTTTCCTCATCACGAAAACGAAATTGCGCAATCAGAATGTGCGACAGGTGAGCATTATGTGAACACTTGGATGCATTGTGGTTTTGTTCGTATTGATGATGAAAAGATGTCTAAATCACTAGGTAACTTCTTTACCATTCGTGAAGTGTTGAAGTTATACCATCCAGAAGTGATTCGTTACTTCTTGTTGGCGAGCCATTACCGCAGCCCTGTGAATTATTCTGAAGACAATTTGGAAGTAGCTAAATCAAGTGTTTCTCGTTTGTATTCGGCATTGGAAGGGTTTGATGTTGAACAACTTACGACAGCGGAACAGAATACGTCTTTTGAAACAGAATTTACCAGTGTGATGAATGACGATTTTAATACCCCTCAGGCGATGGCAGTATTGTTTGAGCTGGCAAAAGAAGTCAATAAAACTAAATCTGAAACGCTTGCTGGTTTATTGAAAAAACTAGCAAATCAAATTGGATTGTTAGAGCAGGACGCAGAAGTTTTCTTTAAATCTCAGCCTTCACAATCTGATTTGACTGATGAAATGATTCAAGGTCTGATCGATGAGCGCGCAGAAGCCAGAAAAAACAAAGATTTTGCTCGTTCCGATCAAATTCGTGATGAATTATTGGAGCAAGGAATTGAGTTATTGGACTCTGCTCAAGGAACAACTTGGCGAAAAGTTTGAGTTTTGTAACAAAAAATTGATAAATAATTAAAAAAATTTATAAATAAAGGGCTGTTGAAAAGCCCATTTTATAAGTGTTAGCAGACAAAAACCTTTTAAAAAATATGGAATTATATTCGTTAAGTTTATAATTTTTAATAACTTTTTTCATATTAATGTTTGACAATATAAGAAAAGACTCATATAATTTGCGCATTCATGTTTCTTCATGAGTATCCTCCTCTGATTATTTCTTAATAATCCAAGAAATAATTTTATTTAAGCCCTGGTTTGTCCCTAGGGCTTTTTTTTCGCCTAAAATTTCTTTCTTATGAATCTAAGTATTTGCTGAATAGTGGATAGCGCTATTTACTGGCGACAACTTTGGTGTCACCGCCAATCGGTTTCATGAAGTTTTCCAGTCTATCGTAGTGCTTACTGAGTACCGACTTGAAAATGGTTGTATATTCCATAACGGCTTTGACGTAGTCTCGCGTTTCTGTAAATGGAATCGTATCTATCCATTGATCGGCAGACATTTTTGAGTTCTTAGGAATCCAGGTATCAACTCTGTCTGGCCCTGCATTGTAAGCAGCTGTTGCTAAGATGCGATTACCATCATATTTATCGTCTAAATAATTTAAGTAGGCGCTGCCCAGCTGAATATTGGATTCTGCATTGGTTAACTGTGTATATTGTTTGCGTTTAAAGCCCAGTTTACGTCCAATATAACGCGCAGTATTGGGCAGAATCTGCATCAACCCTACTGCACCAGCATGAGAGCTAATTGTTGGTGAAAAAGCACTCTCACGACGCATAACGCCATATACCCAGGCAGGATCTATCGTATGTTTTTTAGCGGCATTTAAAACCGGTTTTTTATAGGGGGTTGGGAAGCGGAGGTCAAGATCATCCCACATTTTGGCTTTAGCAATGGTTTGAATGGCAAGGTGGTGTTGTTGTCCTTCAGACATATAGTTTGCAACCGCTTCAATATCATCCGGCTCAATCCGTTTTAATAAGTGATACCACGCTCGTCGGAGGCTTAAACTCCAATGGATGGCAATGAGTTCTTTGATGGCGCTCAGTTGAGGGTATTTTTTTATTAGTTTATCCATATTAAATGATTTATCTGGCGCAGGATTAAATTGATAGGGTTGGTGTAGTTTGTCAGCAGACATAAACCCATAGAAATTGCGTTCTTTTGCCAAGTTTTGATAAATAGGTTTAGCTTGTTTGAATTCGTTTAGTGCTTCATAAGACCGTGCTTTCCAATATAACCAACGATTCTGTTGTTGCATGTCATTTGGCAGTAAATCATATAGATCAAGGTAGTTAACCCAGTTTGACTCGCGTATGGCAAGTTGTAAACGCCAGTTCATAACTTTCTCGCTTTGCACTGCTTGGTCGAGGTTTTTCAAGTAATCCTGTGCCTCGGGTAAATACTTATAAGCAAAGCGTAGAGAGATTTGGCGTGATAATTTTTGCTTTTCCAAATGATTGAGACCATATTGGTCTGCACGTAGTTTTAATGTACTAAGAGCCAGTTTTGGATTTGAATAAGAAATACGTCTGACACCTTGTTTAAAAATGGGTTTTCTAATGACAGCAGGTACATAGCTCGGCATTTTTCTGTTGATAAGCTGAGGTTTTCTGTAGGTTTTTACCCAGAAGTTTAATGTCTTTCGACCTTGGGGAGAAAGCTCTCGTGAAAGTCTTTTCGCTTGTTTAAGATGCCCTTTACGCATGTTGAGCTCTATTCGTTGCCAAACCATAGACCCTGTAATGCGTTTTTTACTATGTAAGGTTTTGTTTAGTAAACGGCAAGCACGAGGAAGGCTCTCCTGAGATTCCCAAAACTGTGCGCCTTTGTCCAGAATAGCATCGGTTTGTCCTAGACGAATTCGTGCATCAAAGTAGTAGCATTGGAGTTCGGTTGAACTTTGTTTGCGTATATTGAAATATTTTAGATAGCGCCTTGATTGATGTGTGCTTCCTAAGTATTCGAGATAATGTTTGATTAAGAAAGGGGTGAGTGTATGGTCAGGGTAGCTTCGGATAAATTGAGCAATTTGGGATTCGGGTGTGGACTTGAAATGGTATCTAAAATCTAGATAAGACAAGTAAGGGTAAAGGATGTAGTTTTGAAGTTCTTTTTTATAGACAGCAATAAGAGGGCGATCATTTGCCTTAATAGCTTCGTAAGCATTTAGAAACTTCCGCTGATCTGGTGTGAGTTTTGTTCGATCAAGAGGGGTATTTGGATTATATGCTGCGCTACTTGAAATAGGGAAAATAGATAGGATGATGGCTGCACAGAGTAAAGAAACAAAGAGTAGGGTCGAAAGAAACGTTGATTGAATGATTGAATGAATGATTCTTTTAAAAATCACGCTAACTCTTTACCCAGACATCAAGTTTTGTACCAGGTTGAACAATCTGTGATTTCCGGATTCCATTCCAATTGCAAAGTTCGGTTGTGGTGACAGAATACTTCTGTGCCACGATCCATAAACTTTCCCCTTTTTTGAGTGTATAGGTGAACTTCTTACCGTATTTATTGGAACGAATTTCAAGTTTCTGTCCCTTGCGTAAAGGAGAGCGAATACTAATGCGGTTCCACTCGCATAGGGTACGCGTAGATACATTATAGTAGCGGGCGATTGTCCATAGGCTTTCACCAGGGCGTACGGTGTGATAGTACTTGCGGCCTCTATAGGCTTTTTTGGTTCGTTCAGCTAAACGTACAGCCTTGATTTGATTTTTAGGGATAGGGATTAATAAGGTTTTCCCGGCTCGAATAAGGTTGTTATGTAGGCCGTTCAACTTCTTAATCTCATGTGCTGAGGTATGGTATCTGTGTGCAATCAATAATATGCTTTCACCTGGTTTGATAATATGTCTAGCCCAGTTAACTTTGAATTTATTAGGGTTTTTCTCATATTGTTCACGGAAGTCATTGGCAATATCCGCAGGTAATAACAAACGATGTTTGGAGTTTGGTGGTGTTGCAGCGCGTAAGAAACCAGGGTTTAGAACTTTGATGAGTTTTAAATCGGTTTGTGTCGCTTTTGCCACATTTCTCAAGTTGATTTGTTGAGTCAGTTTTAAATCATCAAAATAGGGTGCGTTCTCGATAGGCTCTAAGTGGATGTTGTATTCTGTCTGGTGATCAATCAAGTAAGCAACAGCAAGCAATTGTGGAACATAACGCTTGGTCTCTTGCGGCAGGTAGCGACGGATATTCCAAAAATTTGGATTACCATTTGGATGCTTTCTTAAATATTTTCTTTGAGCTTTAAGTACATTGCCCAGCCCTGCATTATAGGATGCCAAGGCCAATAGCCAATCATAGTCATTCATGACATAAAGCTGTTGTAGATAATCTAGCGCGGCTATAGTGCTTTTATAGATGTCTTGGCGACCGTCGTACCACCAGTTATGTTGTAGACCATATAAGTGACCTGTTGAGGGCATAAATTGCCATAGTCCTGAAGCACTTACATAAGAGCGGGCAAATGGATAGTAACCACTTTCAATGACTGGCAAGAGTGCAATTTCATAAGGCATTTTGCGCTTTTTGATTTCTTGCATGATGTAGTACAAATAGGGTTTTGCACGAATAGAAACGCGTTTTAAGTATTTACGGCGTTTGAGATAGTAGTTGATATAGGATTTATATTCTTCAGCGTGAGCTGGCGCAAGAAAAAAGTTGTGGCTAAGTACTTCCCATAGATTGTCTGTTTCATAGGCGCTTGGCGCATGGACAAAGTTTTTGAGGTGCTGAGTATCAGCCTCTGCAACATCGTATTTTTCAAAGGTGGCTTTTTGAATGGTTTGCTCGAAGCTTAAGCTCTCAGCATCATCCATTTCAGAAGGCATGGTGATAGGGAGTTTGGGATTGGATTCGTTATCCGTACTCGTGGTGGCATCATCAATGCTGTTGCTTAGCTGAGAACTTTGTTTGTTTGAGCTTTGATCTGCTTTGGTAGGCATGAGCTCACAACCATTCAATAATAACGGTAGGAGAAAGCAGCTAATAAGAAAAAAGTATTTTTGCACAAAGCTCATAATTTAAAAGTCAATCAGTATAGATTCTTGTGGCCTGTTAACACTAACACGCATTTGTTAAATAGATTTAACAGACTCTAAAATACCAGTTTTATCTAACGAATCTTTCCAACTTCTTAACGTAGCATAAAGATTAGCATTTGAATCCAATTGGAAATTATAGAAGGATTGGTGACGTTTGATAAGTATTTCTTTTAAATTTTCTGTATCAAAGCGTAAAAAAGGGTTGGTTTGTTTTTCCACGCCAAGCTTTTCTGGCACGCACGGTATGCCCGCTAGTGTTTTTTGCGTAACTTCTTGTTGTCTTTTGAGTACGGCTTCATTATCTGGTTCTGCAATCGCAGCAAAATTGATGTTCGCCATAGTGTATTCGTGACCACAATACACCATGCAATCGTCATTTAGGGCTCTCAATTTAAGTAGGGATTCCGCCATAGGTTTTGGAGACATGGTCCAAGTTTTGCCGCAACCAGCGGTAAAGAGAACGTCACCGGAAAATAGTGCTTTTGGGTGGTAGAAGACGATATGCTCATGGGTGTGACCGGGCACTTCAAGTATTTCAAAAACTTCGTCAAGCACCTGAACCTTGTCGCCTTCTAAAACGGGATATGTGACATGCTTATAGGGACCGCGAGGATTACTGACAACCGGTGTGTCACCAAGAGCGTTTAATACTTCCTGAATACCGTCTGTATGGTCGTAATGATGATGCGTGAGTAAAATACCTGCTAGTTTTAGCTGGTTTTCCTGAAAGTAAGGAATGACGCGTTTACTTTCACCAGGATCAACCACCCAAGCATCATGAATAGCTGGGTCTTCTGATTGTATAATCCAAATATAATTGTCGTAATCAGTTGGTAAACCAATGATTTTCATGCGCCATCCTGAGAATTGTTATAATCGTTGAAATTCTAACAAATCTGATGACACTATTTCATGCGGAATCTGCCTTTCCAAACATTTTTGTCACACTTTTATCAAACGCCGAAAGGCTTGTCTTTATTGAATGACGAAAAACTGTTGATAGAACGTAGTTTAGATAAGGTATTTGGTTATTATCTTGTGCAGATGGGTATGACCTGCGAAGCAGATTTAACTCAGAAATGCCGCGTTAGCCATAAAGTTTTTACCGATTTAGCCTTACCCAAGAATGTTTCTCCAGAACAGGCTCAAGAATTCGTGGTAGCGGATTTGAATTATTTGCCTTTTAAAGATGATTCGATAGATGCCGCCGTTATGCCTCACACGCTCGAATCGGTTTCTGATCCATATCATTTGCTAAGGCAGGTTGATAAAATGCTTGTGCCAGAAGGACATATTCTCATTACGGGGTTTAATCCCTTTGGTTGTCAGATTATTCGCCAGAAAATGGGTGAAAATCGTCAAAGTTTTAATCGAGCCAACTTGGTTAAAGAGAGTAGGGTGGTTGATTGGTTAAATGTGTTGGGGTACGAGATCCAAAAAGTTAGCTTTAGTACTTTAAGCTGTGCCACAAAGGATGTAGAAACTTATCAGCCGAGTCGATTTTTATTATCTTTAGAGTATTGGATGGATAAAGTTGGGTTGGATTTGGGTAATGTGTATTGTGTGTTAGCTAAGAAAAAAGTCGGTTCACCTACGCCTGTTGGTCTTAACTGGCGTTTAGCACCTTGGCAAACTGTTAAAAAAGGGCGGGTAATCGCTAACTCAGAAGTACATCAGTCCAGAGCGGTTGATTCAAGTAATAAATAGAAACAAGAGAGATTGATGAAAGAAGTAGAAATATTTACCGATGGTGGTTGTCGTGGAAACCCAGGTGTTGGCGGCTGGGGTGCTTTGCTAAGAATGGGTGGGCATGAAAAAGAGCTTAAAGGTTCAGAACCTGATACCACTAATAATCGCATGGAGTTAACGGCTGCTATACAAGCGTTAAAAGCCTTGAAATTCCCTTGCAAAGTGATACTGACAACGGACTCTCAATATGTTAAAAATGGTATTACGCAATGGATGCCAAACTGGAAAAAAAATCAATGGCGTACCGCAGCCAAAAAGCCAGTAAAGAATCAGGACTTATGGCAGCAACTTGATGAAGCTATTCAGCAACATAACATAGAGTGGAAATGGGTTAAAGGTCATGCGGGTCACGACGAAAATGAACGCGTAGATGAATTAGCCAATCAAGCAATGGATGAACTGTTAAATGTATAAAAAGTTATTAGCCAATTTAGTGAAACCCGTATTGATAGCTGGGTTGTTTGTATCTCAATCTCTTTATGCTCAAACCCCAATTGTTCAAGTTGAAAAGGGTGTTTTAGAGCAGGGTGGGTTTGTTGTTCTGAAGGTGGCCCCGGGGTTTGATGTGAGTTATAAACATCATATGTTGAAGCCAGACGGTGAAGGTCGTGTGTTAATTGGATTTTCACGTAATGATCGTGCAAAACAAACGATTACACTGCTAGAAAATAACGGTAAAAAATTCAAGAAAACACTCAAAATTACCAAGCGTAGTTATACAGTTCAACGTATTAATGGCTTACCAAAAAATAAAGTTTCACCTGATAAGGCGACGCTAAAACTGATTTACCATGATATTGCTGAAGCGAAAAAAGCACGAAAAATTAATTTACCCAACCCGTATTTTGATAGCGGTTTCGATTGGCCGACAAAGGGGATTATCAGCGGTATTTACGGTAGCCAACGTATTTTAAATGGCAAACCGCGTGCACCGCATTTAGGCGTTGATATTGCAGCACCTCAGGGAACGCCTTTACATGCCCCTGCGGATGGAAAAATTACGCTGAATGAAAGTATGGTTCTAAGTGGTAATACTGTGATGATCGACCATGGCTATGGTTTGCGTTCAACCGTAATGCACCTACATAAAGTATTTGTTAAACAGGGTGAGTTGGTAAAAAAAGGGCAAGTTATTGGTGAAGTGGGGCAAACAGGGCGAGCAACTGGGCCGCACGTTCATTGGGGGATGAGCTGGTTCAATGTTCGTCTTGACCCTTCTTTACTGTTAAAACGTAACTTAAAACCGGGGGATAGAGTATCGCCTTCGGCAATGGTATTAAGTGAAAAAGAGCCTTTAGAAAAAGAAGTTGCACTTAAAGCCAACGCTAAATAAACGTTGGATTTACCAGCTTAGAGGTTCCCCGAATTTTTCGCTGATTGCCTCCAATTTCTTTTGGTGGCGTTCAAGCTCTTCAGGTGTAGCTTTTAATACTTTCAATTTTTGTCGGTTGATGTCCAGTTTAACCACATGATTTTCTCCATCGTTTTCAAAAGAATCATGCAGCATTAAGTCGGTTTGACCGCCTGTCATCGCCAAATAAACATCCGCAAGGATCTCGGAATCGAGTAAGGCGCCATGGAGCGTTCGGCTTGAATTGTCTATACCAAATCGTTTACACAAGGCATCCAACGTATTTCGTTGCCCAGGAAATGATTTGCGAGCCATTTTTAAACTATCAGTAATAGTGCAGTGGTCTTCAATTTTGCCCCAACGGTTATTTTTCAATTGAGATAACTCATGGTTGATAAAACCGACATCGAAAGGGGCGTTATGAATAATTAGTTCCGCACCGGAAACGTACTCCATAAAATCATCAATCACATCGGCAAAAATTGGCTTACCTTCCAAAAATTCATTAGTAATACCATGAACCGCTATCGCATCTTCCGGTACGTCTCGTTCTGGTTGAATATATTGATGATAATTATTGTGTGTGAGCTTTCGTTTAACCATTTCGACAGCACCAATTTCGATAACTTTGTCGCCGCTTTTCGGGTCAAGCCCTGTGGTTTCAGTATCCATAATGATTTGACGCATTTCTGATAGACTCATTGCTTGTTTCGGTTAAAATATGCGCTATTGTAACCCAACCCTTGCTTTGTGAGGGAAAGTAAAAGCAGGACGTGTACCGTAATTTTGGCGATACGTTGGTGATAAAAAGGACAGATTGATGAGAATTAAAAAAGGTAGTGAAGTCACTTTTCATTATGAATTACGCGACGATTCGGGTGAGTTACTTGATTCAACGTATGGTGGAGAGCCGGTACATTACGTTCATGGAGAAGGCGAGATTATTGATGGTTTGGAAGAGCTGTTAGAAGGTGAAGAGCCAGGTTTTGAAGCTAAAGCTGAAATTCCGCCAGAAAAAGGTTACGGAGTCACAAGTCAGGATTTGATTGTCTATGCGTCACCAGAAAATTTTGACGATAACGTAGAAATCAAAATTGGCGAAGTTGTAGAGACTGAAGACCCTAATGGTGACATCATTGCATTCCGCATTGTGGAAGTTGATGAAGATAAGGTTTACTTAGATGGTAACCATCCGTTGGCAGATAAAACACTGCACTACAAAGTTGAAGTTGTTGAAGTTGCTTAATTAAGTTGTTTTTACGGCAATAAAAAAGCCCCGCATGCGGGGCTTTTTTTGTTTGTGAATCTGACAAAATCTGCCAGGCTGGGGTAAGGGGTTAAGCCACGTTACCACACTGCATATTGCCCGGAACGGCAATGTCGATTTTACGTGGTCTTGGAAGGTTAAGATTATCCATGATCACTGAAAAATCTTCAAAAGACTTGCCTTTTCCAACTCTTGAGTTGTATTCCACTTCTTCACCGATAGTAGATTGAGAGAATCCTTTGTAATCATGTGCTGGGAATACAAGTGTTTCAGCAGGCAGTTTAAATAGCTTTTCGGTTAAAGATTCATACATGGCTTCATTGCTGCCCAGTTGAAAGTCAGTACGACCACAATCTCTTACCAACAAGGTATCACCCGTAAATACAGCACCATCAATTTGATATGTGATGTCATTGTCGGTGTGACCAGGTGTGTGAAGCACGCGAATTGATTGTTGCCCCAACATAAAGCTATCACCTTCTTCCGCTAAAATATCCGCACACTCTGAACCAGAGTTTTTATGCACAACAATTTTTGCGCCGGTATGTTTGCGAATCGGTCCTGCACCAGTAATATGGTCTGCATGAATATGAGTTTCCAATAAGTATTTAACCTTCAAACCAAGCTCTTCGATATGCTGTATATCACGTTCAACTTGCTCTGCAACCGTATCTATCACTGCGGCTTCTTTGGTGTCTTCATCCCAAAGCAAGTAAGTGTAAGTCCAGGTTTCATAGTCAAAAAGTTGTCGAATTTTCATATTTTCCTCCATTGGAATTCACGCTCTAATTTCAGGAACGACCGTATTTCTTAGAGTGATTGATTGGATTAATCAAGTTTTTTTATTATCGCATTAGTAAAGCGGATAAGTAAACGCTCATACAAGGCCAAGTTTGAATTATTTAGTAAAAACAAATGCTTGGTTGTTTGTGTAAGCAGTTTAAGTGATGCTAAAGTAATGCAAATTGTCCATAATTGTTTAGATATGTTGTTAATTGCCAACTTTGTCAAAAAAGAAAGAACAATTGAAATTATGTTGAGAAATCACTCTATTATTTTCGCGCAGTAACCCAAATTAGGTGATAACCAAATTGTGTTTTAACTGGCCCTTGAGCTTCATTCAGTGGTGCTGAAAAAACGACTTCATCGAATTCGGATACCATTACGCCTTTTCCAAAAATACCCAGATCGCCGCCAATCTTGCTAGATGGACACTGAGAGTGTTCTTTCGCCAATGCTTCAAAGTCTCCAAATGAATGAATCTGTTCCTTGAGTGCTAAACATTCTTCTTGTGTTGCAACCAAAATATGACGTGCTTTGGCTTTAGTGTGTTGGCCCATATTGTTTCCTTTTTTTGATCTGATAGCATTCTACACAAAAGAAAGCAGAGTTCTAATTCTACTGGGTGATAAAACCTAGCGCGAAGTTGGCGCTTAAGCGCCATCTAACGTAAAATGCGCGTTTAGATTAATAAATGCTTTCTACTCAATTTTTTATGCCCGATAACGCCTTACCATTATTTGATATTCACGCACTTGCCTCGAAAAATTGGGATGAGGTATTAGGCAATGTATTGTCTAAAGATCGTTATGTTTTGCAACGTCAAGTGTCTGATTTTAAGTTGCTCCGTTTGTCTGAGCAGGAAAGAGAGGCTTTGGCTCAAACCCCAGCCTGGCAGAAATTTATTCAAAAGTTGGAGCGTTCATTCTCTCAAGTTGAGGCTAACCGTCAAACAGTCCCTAAAATTGAGTTTGATGATAAATTACCTGTTTCTAAACGTAGAGACGAACTGAAAGCTCTGATTGAGCAGCATCAGGTGGTTGTTATTGCAGGGGAAACAGGCTCTGGTAAGACCACGCAGATTCCAAAAATATGTCTTGAAGCGGGTAGAGGTGTTTTAGGTCGTATTGGTTGTACTCAGCCGAGACGATTAGCGGCAAGAAGTGTTGCCGAGCGTATTGCGGAAGAATTGGGGTCATCTATTGGTCAACTTGTTGGTTATCAAGTGCGTTTTCATGACCAAGTTCACCAGCAAAGTTTAATTAAGGTGATGACAGACGGGATTCTGCTGGCAGAAATTCAAAAAGATTCATTTTTAAATCAATATGACACCATCATTATCGATGAAGCGCATGAGCGTTCTATCAATATTGACTTTTTGCTTGGCATTCTAAAAAAACTTTTGCCGAAACGGCCTGATCTAAAACTCATTATTACGTCTGCAACCATTGATACTCAAAGGTTCGCTGATTATTTCTCTGGAGCACCTATTGTAGAAGTCAGTGGTCGAACGTATCCAGTAGAAATTCGTTATCGACCATTAGTGAAGTTAGAAGACGACGATGGCAATGAGTTTGAGAAAGATATTCCTCTGGCGATTGCTCATGCGTTAGATGAGTTAGCGCAAGAAGATCCGTTTGGCGATGTGTTGGTGTTTCAAGTCGGTGAGCGTGACATCAAGGAAACTGCCGAAGTACTGCGCAAACAAAATCTGAAAAACACAGAAATCGTTCCACTTTATGCCCGCTTGTCATTGGCAGAGCAAAATAAGGTATTTCAAACCTCACAAAAACGCCGAGTGATCCTTTCCACTAATGTGGCGGAAACGTCTTTAACCGTGCCGGGGATTAAGTTTGTGATCGACCCTGGGCAGGTGCGTATCAGTCGTTATAGTGTTCGTTCCAAGGTGCAGCGTTTGCCTATAGAAAAGATTTCACAGGCCTCTGCTAACCAAAGAGCAGGGCGTTGTGGTCGTGTGTCATCCGGTATTTGTGTGCGCTTGTATGAAGAAGCCGACTTTCAATCCAGACCAGAATTTACCGCACCGGAAATCCATCGCACCTCCCTAGCATCGGTTATTTTGCAGATGTCGATGTTACGTCTAGGCTCGGTGAAACACTTCCCTTTTATTGAACCGCCAGAAGATAAAGCGGTAAATGATGGGTTCCGCCAGTTACAAGAAATCGGTGCATTGGATGAGCAGCGTAAATTGACTGATTCCGGGCGCAAGCTGGCAAGTCTACCGCTTGATCCTCGCATGGCAAAAATGGTGTTGGAAGGGCAGAAAAACAATGTGTTGGCAGAAGTGTTGATTATCGCTTCCGCACTGAGTATTCAAGACCCGCGTGATATGAATGAATCTACACGTCAAGCGGCAAATCAAGCACATAAACGCTTTGAAGATGAACGATCGGACTTTTTGTTTTTCCTTAATCTCTGGCGTTTTTATGAAGAACAGCGCCGTCATTTAAGCCAAAACAAGCTGCGTAAGCTTTGTAAAACCAATTATCTGTCTTATCTGCGCATGAAAGAGTGGCACGACCTCTTTTTCCAATTAGAAGTCAGTTTAAAGCGCATCGGTATGTCAGTTGGTGAGCTGCATCTTTATGAAGAAATTTCCCAGCATGGCAAGGTGATTGGAGAGCGTTTGTCTGATTTGCATTCTATTGCTGTGCATCGTTCACTTATGACAGGGTTACTCGGTAACGTCGCTATGCGTGATGAAGAAAATACTTATCTGGGCGCACGCAGTACCAAGTTGTTTATTCACCCGAGTTCCGTGTTGTTTAAACGTAAACCCAAATGGATGTTATCCGGTGAATTGGTAGAAACCACCAAGCTTTATGCGCGTAATAATGCGGCAATCGATGTGCGTTGGGTTGAAAGCTTGGCTTCACATTTGATTAAGCATAGCTATGCGGATCCGCACTGGCAGAAGAAATCCGGTCAAGTAGGAGCTTATGAGTCCGTTACCCTCTATGGTTTGCCGATAGTGAACCGTCGTCCTTGTAATTATGGACCGCTTAATCCAAAAGAGTCGCATAAAATCTTTCTTCGCCATGCCTTGGTAGAGGGCGATATGCGAAGCCGAGTTGAATTTTTTGTTCACAACCAAAAGTTGATTGAAGATATTCAGCAAATTGAATCCAAGCTGCGTCGGCCAGACTTTTTGGTAGATGATGAGGTGTTGTACGACTTTTATGCTGATAAGATTCCTGAGCATATATACAGCCAACCAGCATTTGAAAAGTGGGCACAAAAGACCAAAGAAAAACAACCGGAATTGATTGAATCTCTATATTTAACAAGAGAATTTTTACTCAAGCAATCTATCGATGAAAGTTTGGAAGTAGCGTTTCCGGATCAAATTGCGTTGCAAAACCGACTTCAGCTAGAAGTGGATTACCGTTTTGAACCCGGCAAAAAACAAGATGGAATGGTGGTGCATATTCCTTTATCTAATCTGAACTTGGTTCAAACCGACGACTTTGAATGGCTAACGCCAGGTTTGCTTAAAGAAAAGATAGCATGTTATATAAAAGCCTTACCGAAAGGTCTTCGTAAGCAATTTATTCCTGCGCCCAATTACGCTGATTTAGCACTAGAAGATATGTCGAAAGATAAGCGGTATAAGGGCAGTTCTGCTCCAGAACCGTTTATCAATCAGTTGGTTTGGTCATTGAATCGTCGTGCTTCAGATAAAGTTTCCGTTAACGATTTTCAGGATGTTACTTTACCAGAGCACCTTATTCCTTATTACTTGCTGGAAGATGAAAAAGGCAAGCTATTGGCTGAAGGCACGGATTTAGACAAGATAAAATCTGAGTACCTGCATTTAGTCGATAAGTTGATAGAGAAGCATCAAGAGAAAGTTGGGCAGGCATCTCAAAACGAAAACAAGAAAGTTGATAGTTGGGATTTTGGAGACTTGGCAGAAACTGAATGGCTTCGTACTGGTAAGTCTGGTGCGAAAATGGTGGTTTATCCTGCATTGCAAGAAACAAAAGAAGGCTTTGAAATTGCGCTAATCGGTGATGAAGCTACAGCACAACAAGTGCATGGTGAAGCCGTACTGGCACTGGTTAAATATCAATTGATGGATAAACAAAAATATCTTTTCAAGAAACTACCGTTACAAAAAGCTTGCTTGTGCTACGCACCTTACGGTACTTGCCAGGATTTAACGCAACAGATTATCGATCGCGCTCTGAATCAATTAGTACCGAAACCTGAAACGATTCGTAAACAGGTAGATTTTGAGCAAACATTAGAGTTGGTACGCAGCCAGTGGATTGAAAAGGCGCAAAAGATTGCCAAACAAGTCAGTGAGATTTTGATTGGACATCAAAAGATTGCCAAGCAAGTAAAAGGAAGAGTGAATCCTCGTTGGCTTGCTTCTATTGCCGATATTCAACATCAGTTGGATGGGTTGATTTCTAAAGATTTTGTGCGTGATACACCAGAAACTTGGTTGCTTCAATTACCGAGATATTTGCAAGGGTTGGAAAAACGTTTAGAAAAATTGGATTTAGATCCGGCAAAGGATCAAGTGGCGATCCGTCAGCTCCAGCCTTTGTTGGCAGACTATAACAAATTGGCAAGAGAGCCTGCTTATGCTAATGACCCCAGCCTGGCAGATTTTCGCTGGATGTTGGAAGAGCTCCGCATTTCACTGTTTGCTCAGCCGATGAAAACGCTTAAACCGGTTTCTATTCAACGTCTAGAAAAACAATTGAAAGCACTTTAGGTTATTGCAGGCATAAAAAAAGCGAGCATATGCTCGCTTTTTTATTACAGTGAACTTCGTGCGAATTATAGCGCTACGATGTTCTCAGCTTGAGGACCTTTAGGACCTTGAGCAACTGTAAATTCCACTTTTTGACCTTCAGCTAAGGTTTTGAAACCTGAACCAGAGATTGCACTGAAATGTGCGAAAAGATCTGGACCAGACTCTTGCTGAATAAAACCAAAACCTTTAGATTCGTTGAACCACTTAACGGTACCTGTTTGTGTAGACATAGTCATTCCTATTATGAAGATGTTAAATATTTACCCGAAGAAACTTCTTAGGGCTTAAAGGAAAAAATTTTTGATACTTTACGAAACTACTTCTGAACGGAGGATTATGACTAACACAACGATGACGATAGATTAAACGATGTAAACAAATGGAATTTCTTCCTATGAGGGTGAGTATATAGCATAAAAAACATAAGTCAAACAAAATCAATTATTTATTTGTTATTTTTGTTTGAGAGGTAATGAACTAGAAATAAACCTTTTTAGAATCAATAGGTTTGTATCGGAATGCCCACTGTTTTAAGTCGTTTGGACGTCCAATAATACATTTGTTTGGCAGCAGAACCACAGCCACTGTTGCAACCGCCAGTCGAACAGCTTCCCCCTTCGCTAGAGACGGATTGAATATGGCCTTGCTGAATAAGTGGCGCAAGAATGCCTTCAAGCGCGCTATCATCAAGATCAAACCGATTTTTTAAATCATCGGCACTGACTTGTTGATGATCGCGAATGTAACGTTTTATGTCTAATAAAATCATAGTTACACTCCTTTTCGTTTTCCGATATTGTTAACGCAATACTGGCTTTTTGTGAGCAGGTATTTTTTGTTTTCCTGCACGCTTTAAAATCCAGTATAAGGTAATGAACGCTAAAACGATAGTTGCCAGCCAAACACCTGAATATAGTGGATGTTGGCTAAATGTCATGGTCTGGTAAAAGGCAACAGCCACGCTATATCCTAAGAATAAACTCCAACTGCCACTCATCAAGGCCCATTTCCATCCCAGTTCCTTTTTAATGGCGCCAACAGTTGCCACACAAGGAAAATAGAGCAGAATTAATAGCAAATAAGCATAGGCTGCAACGGCTCCGCCAAAATGGTGTTGCATTTTTTGTAGCGTGGAGACATTTACGTCTAATTCTTGGGCCGCTTCTTCGCTGTTTTCTACATGTTTCAAAGCTTCAAGCCCTAGTGGGTCGTCAAGGTTGGTGAAAATGCCTGTGATATTGGCAGGAATGGTTTTAATTGCACTTTCTAGTGCGCCGATAAAATCATAACTTTCTTCTTTTGATGAAACGGGCGTTTGTTTGCTTTGATAAAGTGCATCCAACGAACCAACAACCACTTCTTTTGCCAGTATCCCTGTAATTAAACCAACCGTTGCTGGCCAGTTGTCTTGGCTAACACCAAGCGGCTCAAAAATAGGCGTGGTTACTTTAGCTACTTCGCTGAGAACAGAGTTGTTTTGATTTTCATGACCAAAAGTGCCGTCGGTGCCAAGGCTGTTGAAAAAGTTAATTAGTAACACGACGATCACAATGATTTTTCCGGCATCCGTAATGAAGCCTTTAAGTTTATTACGAGAGTTTAGCAGTACGTTAATAAAAGCTGGTCTGTGGTAAATGGGCAATTCCATCAACAAACTAGGTGCTTCACCGGGCAATAGCGTTTTCTTTAATACTAGCGCTGTTAACACGGCTGCAGCAATCCCTGTTAAATACAGCGAGAAAACAAGCAAGGTTGCGTGGTCTGAGAAGAAAGCCGTTGCAAATAATACGTAAACGGTTAAACGCGCACTACATGACATAAAAGGGGTCATCATGATGGTCATGATTCGATCTCGCTCGTCCGGGAGCACGCGGCTTGCCATAACACCAGGAATATTACATCCAAAGCCAACAACCAGAGGGATAAAGGCTTGACCGGATAGGCCAATACGTCTCATGGAACGGTCCATAATTAAGGCAGCGCGCTGCATATAGCCTGTTTCTTCCAGTAGGGATAGTAATAAGAATAAAGAACCGATAACCGGAATGAAAGTGGCTACGACCTGAATCCCGCCGCCAATACCTGTTGCCAATAGAGTAATTAACCAATCTGGTGCGGAGATGCTTTGTAATAAATGCGTTGGACCATCAACGAATAGGGCTTGTGCACCTTGATCGAAAAAGTCTAAAAAAGCATTACCAATCGTAATGGAGAAGGCGAATACCAAATACATAATCGTTAGAAAGATAGGCATGCCCCAGAAAGGATGGAGCGCCCAACGATCTAAAATATCCGTGGTGTTCCGTGTGAACTGATCGGTGTGTGTAAGGCTTGCATGAGTGGCGTCATGAGCAAATTGGAAGTAGAGATCCGTCGCGACAATGGCTAGATCTTCTTCGTAATGTTCTTCCAGTTTTTTCTTAGAGGCGATGGCATAGCTACGCAGTTCTAAAGGCGCTTGTTCTGGTTTTATGAGTGTTTGCAGTGTTTTCCAGCAAGACTCGTTGCTCTGAGGTTGAAGATCCCGTATTTCATGAACACACTCATGCAACATGTCTGGTAAATCAAAGTGCAAATTGGAGCGTTTATTTAGTAAATCAGGAATTTTTTCTTTTAATTCGTCAATACCTTGATTAAAGTAGGCAGAAACCGGAATAACAGGGCAGCCTAGTTTTTTAGACAGCTTGTCAATGTCGATAGATAAATGACGTTCAGGTAATAAATCCATACGATTCAGTACAACAACAACCGGCAACCCCATGTGTAGCAATTGGGCAGTAAGAAAGAGTTGGCGTTCAATACTGGTGGCATCAACAATATTTAAAATCAGTTCGGCAGGTTGGCATTGTAGAAAGTCACGGGCAACTTTTTCATCCAAGCCTGAACGTGAAGAGTTTTCTAGACTGTAAACACCTGGCAAATCTATCAATTTGTACTTATCTGTGCCGAGAGTGAACTGTCCGGTTTTTTGTTCAACAGTCACACCAGGCCAGTTACCTGTGGTTTGTTGCGAACCAGTTAGGCGATTAAATAGAGTTGTTTTGCCGCAATTCGGGTTTCCGATAAGTGCAACTTGATGGCGAAAACCTTTGTTTGATTGAGCAGTAGGTAGGTCTGTAACAGTCATGACAACGGGTGAACCTTAATAAAATGAGCGATTTTCTTATCTATAGCAAAACGGCTACCGTCTACACACACAATGAAGCTATCACCGCGAACCAATGAAACCTTAATATGACTATTGGTATGAAAGCCCAAGTTTACTAAGTGTAATTTTGTCTCTAAGTCACCAGTAAGCGCTGAAATGCTACAGGTTTGGTGTTGGTGGCATTCATCCAGTCGAATGACAGTGTTGTCCGGCATAATTGTTTCCATTCCTTTTTTAGATAGCCAAGCTATAGAAAGGTAAAGTAAATAATAATAATTATCGTTTATAGTATCATGTGAGCATTATTTGTCAATTGTGCTTTCATAATTTCAATAAGAAAATAGGTTAAATTTATTTTGTAATTATTGAAAGCTTGAAAAAAAATTCCCTTCGTGACTAAATGTGACTGTAGCTTAATTAAGCGATTCAAGCTTTGGGCTTATTGTTGAAAGTGGTTTTTGTAAAAAATAAATTAAAGGAAAAGATAGATGCAATTGAGACCTTTTTTGTTAGCGGCAGTTGTGTGTTGTTCACCCTTATTGTTAAGTGCTTGTGGTCAATCTTCTGAATCGGCCTCTTCATCAAAAGCACCAGAAACAAAGCTATCTAGTCAGGCTGATCAAAACCTGATGCCACCGACTGAAAACCAAACATCTACCGTAGATGTTAAAACCAAGAATTTAGTAGCGGATCAGCCTAAAAAGCCTGAAGGTGACGAAGCCTCGACAGAAGTTGAAAAGGCAGAACCTGAAAAAACAGCCATTGAAAATGAACCTAAACTGCCCGCAAAAACTGGGCAAGAACTCTATGCTACTTGCTCTGCATGTCATGGCGATCATGGACAAGGTGGTGTAGGGCCGAAGTTGCAAGGGCAGAGCAAAGAAACGATTATTAAAAAGTTAATAGATTTTAAAGCAGGTAAACAAGCTGGGCCAATGAGCGCAATGATGATACCGAATGCGCAGCAATTGAGTGATGAAGATATTAAGGTTGTAGCTGCATATATTGCTTCTTTCTAAATGCGTAAAAAAAGTTAAGTTAATTCCTGTTTAGTCAGAAAACTTAGCCTCCACTAGGTTGAGGAAAAAGAAATGCGATGGTTTCGCTAATTTCTTGTTCCTCAATCATTAATTCTTTATTGGCATTCTGCCGCATCATTTCGACTTCTTCTGAGTAATAATCTGCCATTTCGTGCTGAATAATACAAGCTTCACTTAATTGAATTAACGCAACCAGAGCACGTATTTGGTCATCCTCAATATCGCTTAACTGTTTTTTATGTGATTGGTAGATGACGTGCCCCATAAACTTTCCTAACTGCCATTTTTTGACTAATAGCAATCCTGCAACATGGCGACAAACTGTATAGCGTTTGTTTTCGATGAGTTTATTGTGAAAAGGAGAGGAAAGGGTTTCCATAAAGGCATCATCATAGTCTTTAAATTTGGTTGCCATTAAAATGGCTCCAGAGTTATAAAATAAGCCTGCTAGATAAGCTTGATCTGGGTTTACATTCATAACATTGGGGCTCAAAAAACTGCACATGGCCGCTGTATTTAAACTTAATTGGTTGATTTCAGCTCTGGCTCTCCCCAAATATTCCATGCTGTAATAGATTCCCATAACCAGTGACTTGAGACTTTTTAGGCCAATAACATCAACGGCATCACGTATGCTTGAGACATTTGTAGCTCTGTTTTTTGAGAAGACGGGGTAGTTCGCCGTTTTAATAAGTTCTGCGGTTAAATTCATATTTTGTGAAATGAGTTTAACGACTTCACTAGTTTCAGGCATTTCAAGTTGGGAAAGAAGGCTATTCAACTTAAGGATTTCTTTAGGAATAGCAGAAATCTTATTCATGTCGAAAAGTGTTTGAGCGTGTTCAATTCGGTGTTTAAGGGGGAGCATTATGCATCCTATTTTGCCTGAAAATTTAAACAAAAGCAGTTTAGCTAAGAAGCTATGATTAATCTGGTTTAGGGAAGAATTTTACCCTTTTTTTGTGTCGCATTGCGTAGGTTTTGTATTGAAAAATGGTGTGGCATTTTATCGTTATTAAAAATCAATTAGTTAGCTGGTAGGCTAATTTTTTTGTATCAAAATAAGTAAGAGGAAGCTTTATTGAGAATAAAGTTTTTATCGGCCCTGTAGACCACCAGAGTGGTAGAGGATAACGTTTGATCCTGGGGGGAAGCGATCCTGTTTTAGTTCTGAAAGAAATGCATAAATCATTTTTTGTGTATAAATAGGATCAAGTAAAAGATCAAATTTTTTTTCAAACCACGCTTGTGTTGTTCTCATTTCTGCTGTGGATTTTGCATAGCCGCCCCCGTGATAGTTTTGGAGAAGTTGCCATGAGTTATAGCGTTGAGAAGTGTTTGAACTGCACAACCAAGTCTCAATATCCTCTTTCAGGTACTCAGCATTTTTTAAAGTTGAAATGCCTAAAATTTCTCGATTTTGTTGAAAATCTGTATTGCTAATAAAACCTGTTAGGGTGCCACCAGTGCCAACGGCTGTTAATAAATGTGTCCAGTTAGGGCATTGATTTTCTAAGTCATTACATAATTCAGCGAACCCTTTTATGGCTAATTCATTAGTGCCACCTTCTGGCAAAATATAAGCATTAGGGTGCAGACTTGTTAATGAAGTTAAAAATTCAGAGCTGTGTTTTTGGCGGTAAGCTTCACGTGATAAAAAATGTAATTGCATTCCGTTTTGCTGAGCATCAATTAATGTCGAGCTCCAGTTTTCAGAATGGTTTTCTAATTCGTCGCCTCTCACGTAACCATTCGTTTCAAATCCGTAAGCCTTGCCTGCGGCCGCAGTAGCAGCAAGATGATTAGAGTAGGCGCCACCGAAAGTTACGAGAGTGGTTCTGTTCTTTCGTTTAGCAGCTTCTAGATTAAGTTTGAGCTTATGCCACTTGTTGCCTTGTATCGCTGGATGATTGAGATCGTCGCGCTTTATCCAAACGTCAATTTTCTTCTCTGTAAACAGAGGGTGCTCAAGTTGCGATAAAAGGGTTTGATGATGCATTAATATTTTCTGAGTCAAATTTGAACCTTTTAAGCCTAGGACTTGATAAAATGCGCCCTTTATCCAAATTCTATTCGATTCAACGAGGAGTTCGTGTGGAACATTTAACTACAAGTTTAGATGTCTTATTCATTCTTTTAGGGGCTATTTTAGTCTTGTTCATGCATGCCGGTTTTGCTTTTTTAGAAGTAGGAACGGTGCAACATAAAAACCAAGTCAATGCTTTGGTTAAGATCATGTCTGATTTGGGCGTATCGACGGTTGCATACTTCTTTGTCGGCTATGGTATTGCTTACGGCGTGTTTCTAGGGTTTAACTTTGATGGCTCATTGACTAAAGCCATGACCGAAAAATCTGGATATGAGTTGGTTAAATTCTTTTTCTTGATGACGTTTGCAGCAGCTATTCCTGCGATTGTTTCCGGTGGTATTGCTGAGCGTGCGAAGTTTTATCCAATTTTGTTATCCACTTTCTTTATTGTTGCTTTTATTTACCCATTTTTTGAAGGTATTGCTTGGAATGATAACTTTGGTATTCAAGACTGGTTGAAGTCTAGCTTTGGCGCAACTTTTCATGATTTTGCAGGGTCGATTGTAGTTCATGCCGTAGGGGGATGGATTGCATTGACAGCGATTTTGGTACTAGGTGCTCGACATGGTCGTTATGGTCGAGATGGTAATATCAAACAAGTATACCCACCATCAAGCATTCCTTTTCTAGCTTTAGGTTCTTGGATACTAACCGTTGGCTGGTTTGGTTTTAACGTGATGTCTGCTCAGCAAATCGAAGGGGTTCAGGGGTTGGTTGCCATGAACTCTTTGATGGCGATGGTCGGTGGAATTTTGGCAGCAACCTTTATGAGTGATAAAGATCCTGGTTTTGTGCATAACGGTCCATTGGCTGGTTTGGTCGCAATTTGTGCCGGTTCAGACGTCGTGAGCCCATTGGGTGCATTGGTGATAGGATTGATAGCGGGTGCGTTGTTTGTTAAAGCCTTTGTTTGGACACAAAAAACATTAAAAATAGACGATGTACTTGGTGTTTGGCCTTTGCATGGTTTGTGTGGTGTTTGGGGCGCAATTGCAGCGGGTATTTTTGGGTCTTCCGCGTTAGGTGGATTGGGCGGCGTATCCTTTATGTCTCAGTTGATCGGAACTTTGATTGGTTTAGCAGTGGCTTTAGTTGGCGGTTATATCGTTTATAAATTGATTGATATGTTCTTTGGTATCCGTATGGACGATGAAGAGCAACATTTAGGTGCGGATTTGAGTATTCATAAAATTCATGCAAACCCACCTAGAGAAGAGTATTAATAAGGTAACTTATTGATTTTATTAATTCGTTTTAAGTGCTTTATCAAGTCGTTATATCAAAACGAATTTAGTTAGACGAATTAAAAAATAACCCGCTTTCTCCAAGCGGGTTTTTTTATGCTATTCTTGTAGCCAAATTTTTGGAAAAATGAACTAACTATGCGCAAACTTTCTGCTGACCAACTCTACCGTTACACTCATATCAACCCGAATAAATTTGAAGAGCAAGAGACGACTGTTAATGCTTTTATGAAGCGTTTTCATCCGAGAGCTTATCAATCGCTGAATTTTGGCTTACACCTGAAGCGTAACCAAAATCATATCTTTATTATGGGAGAGCCGGGCGTAGGTCGTATCGGTATGACCAAGTCAGTGTTACGAGACGCCGCGACGCGAAGAGATATTCCTAGTGATGTCGTATTGGTTTCAGATTTTAGTGAAGCCAATAAGACGCGATATTTATATTTTAAAGCAGGTCATGGTCATGCATTTAAGCAAGCAATGGAAGAGCTTATTACGCAGCTTAAAACGCAATTGCCAGTGGTATTTGATGGCCATGTCTATCAGTTGAAGAATCAGCAGCTTGAGAATGATTTGGCGCAAAAGCAAGAAGAAGCTTTAACACCAGCATTTGATTTGGCTGAGTCTTTAAGCATCGAAATTCAACAGAATGAAAATAATTTCGTGCTGCTTGCGGTGGTTGATGGTGAGCGTCTGCGTATGTCGGAGCTAAAACATCTTGAAGAACCTTTGCAAAAGCATTTTTTGGATGCTTTGGATCAGGTTGAAGAAGAACTCAATAAAGGCTTAACTCGTTTTCCATTTTTGCAGCATGAATACATGGACGCGGGTAAAAAACTTAATACGCGTTTTGCTAATGAACATTTATCACCATTGATTGATTCTTTGAAAATGGAGTTTGGTGAAACGGACTCTATTAAGCAGTATTTAGAATCTTTGAAAGATGCTGTTATTTCCAAGTTACACCTATTCTGGGATCAGTCTGCAGACAGTGTTACAACAAACACACAAAGCTCGATGGAAGAGCTACTTGCCGAACAGCATGGTTTTTCTATCTTTGAAGTCAATCTACTGGTCGATCATTCTGGATTGAAGCATGCCCCGGTTATCTATGAGCAAAATGCGACTATGCCGAAACTGTTTGGCTATACCATCAATTCTGCCAGCGCAAATGCGACGGATACCTTGACCTTGGCGATGAACCATCAAGCTGGTTTGCTGCAAAAAGCCAATGGTGGTTTCTTGATGTTGAACGTGGAGTCATTATTAAAAGAACCAGAAATTTGGTCGAACCTAAAAGCTGCTTTATTGAGTAAACGCCTGACTTTTGAAATTCCTTCAGCAAGTAGCGTGGTGCCTTATCATTTGCCGGACTATCCACTAAACGTTACCTTGGTATTGTTAGGACGTGCTGTTCATTTTTATGCTTTGCAAGAAATTGATGGTCAGTTCAGTCGTTTGTTTAAAGTACAGGTAGAGTTCGAAAGTGAACTGGAACGTACTGAAGAGCACGAGTTGGTTTTGGCTAAGCAGTTGGAAAATGAAATTCGTGAATGGGATGACCTACCTGTTTCCGTATCTGCTTATGAACGCCTAATTGAATATGCATCACGTTTGGCGGAGTCTGAGAGTCGTCTTTATACCAATAAAGCGATTTTGCGTGATGTGCTGGCAGAGGCTAATGCTTATGCCAGAGCCAATGACGAAAGCGAGATTACGCGTAAAACGATTGAGGCAACAATCCTACAGCGAGATTTTCATACCGGATTAATGGAAGACTATTTCCATAGAGCGATTATTGAAGAACAGGTTTTGATTTCGGTTACCGATACGCATATTGGTCAGGTCAATGGTTTGACTGTGTTGACAGTGGGGCGTCAGTCTTTCGGTCAGCCGGTTAGAATTACAGCACAGGCTTCTTCTGGTGATGAAGGTGTAGTGGATATTGAGCGCGAAATTGAGATGGCAGGCCCAATTCACTCCAAAGGGATGTTGATTTTGTCTGGCTACTTGCGCGGTCGATACATGAGGTTCAAGGCATGGGGCTTTAGTGCTTCTATTGTTATGGAGCAGACTTATGATGGTGTTGAGGGGGACAGTGCTTCTTCTGCAGAGTTACTGGCATTGATTTCTTCAATTTCACAAGTACCTTTGCGCCAAGATTTAGCCGTGACAGGATCGGTAAATCAGTTTGGTGAAATTCAACCAATTGGCGGAGTAAACGAGAAAATTGAAGGCTTTTTCAAGGTATGTAAAGCAAGAGGATTAACCGGGACACAAGGCGCGGTTATTCCAGAAGCAAATACCAAGCATTTAATGCTGAATGCAGAAGTCCGCGAGGCGGTAGAGTCGGGGCAATTCCATATTTATGCAATGAGTCACATTGATGATGCATTGGGCTTATTTAGCAATATGGCGGTTGGCAAAGAAAATGAAGAGGGTGAGTTTCCTGAAGGAAGCGTAAATGATAAAGTCGTTAAAGCCTTAGTCAAAATGAATGCCAAAGATGAAGAAGAACATTCGCATTGATTTTTGTACTCAGGCATAAGCCTGAGCATGCTTGCTACACACTTTTTTATGCAGAAACCATTCGTTATTCATTTAGAGTAGCGGATGGTTTTTTAATTTTATGGTTTTATTTGGCTACTTTTCAGTGGAACGTTTTTGTTGGCGTTTTTTCCAAGAATGCGCGACATGCCAGCGCCAAAAAATATGAATACCAAAGTAGCTGATAACTGCTAATACAATTCCCACAACCGCGCTACCTAAGTAGAGTGGTAACCAGATCTGATCTAATGTATTTAACAGACTGTCAAAAGACAAATGAAAATGTTTAGAAGATTGAGCTTTATCGCCTAAAAGCCAAGAGCCGACTAAATAGTTGAAATAAAAGATTGGAGGCATGGTTATTGGATTGCTAATCCATACTAAGGCCACGCTAATAGGCAAGTTGGCGCGAAAAATAATTGCGGTAATTGCCGAAGTTAACATTTGTGAAGGAATAGGAATCGACATCCAAAACAAGCCACTTGCAAAAGCTTTTGCCGTATTATGTCGATGAACATGCCATAGGTTTGGATCTGCAATCCATTTGGCTAGAAAACCAATTCCTTTTATTTCTCGTATTTTTTCAGGATTAGGTGCGTATTTTTTGATGAGTTTTCTCGGCATAACTATCCGTATATGTTTCGTTATTTTGTTTTAGGCTATATCAGCGCATTAGTTGGTCTTTACCACGTTTCAGAAACGCCGTGGTATTTGGGTGCTTCCCCCAATCTTTTTACCAATTTGGTTTTTTGGCTAGTTGTGTCCGCGCTGTTGATTTCCATTTTGGTCGTCATCAAATCTCGCTTGTATCAAACAATCCAGCTAATCCGAATTATTATACAAATTATTCTGGGCGCACTTATTGCATTTTTATTGAGCTTTTTGGTCGAAAATATGCAAGGCAAGCTGCCTGAATCGGCTTTTAACCATAAAGTATGGGTGGAAGGTGAAATAGTCGGGTTAACGACCGAAAAACCTTCTGGATTTGGCAAACAAAAAGTGCAATTTACACTGGCTGTTGATAAGTTGAATCACCATGAAACCGCCCCAACCTGGCAGATTTTTGCACCCAAAGTTCGTTTGTCTTGGTATTTAGATAAAAGATCATCAGTAAAGACTAAAGACTTACCTAAAGCCGGAGAGACGCGGCGTTTTTATATTAAGTTAAAACCCAATCACTACAGTTTAAACCCCGGTGCATTTGATTACGAAACCTACTTGTTTCAACAGCATATTCAGGCACATGGTTATATTTTAAACGCAAAAAAACACCATTTGAATTCAACAACGCCTCAAATTCATGCCTTGCGTTTAGCCCCTTCATCCCAGACGAGTTTACAGCAAACGGTTAGGCAACAGCTTGCACCTTGGTTTCAAAAAAGTTCCTTCGGCGGTGTATTCTCGGCGCTGCTTTATGGTGATAAATCTAATATCAACGCCGAACAATGGCAGCTTTTTCGCCAAACGGGAACCATTCACTTGATGGCAATTTCTGGCTTGCATATCGGTATCATGGCGACAATTGGTTTTTGGTTATTTGGTTTTCTATGGCGAGGAGCGATACTTTATTTTCCTTACAAACCATTAAGGGAGAAGTTGTCATTTACACCAAAAATGATTTGGAGCAGCAGTGGTGCGGCCATGTTTGCTTTTGTATATATGGAACTGGCTGGATTTGCGATTCCAACTGTTCGAGCAGGCTTAATGGTTTTGGTGGTTCTAGTCTTCATTGTTTTTCGTCGTCGTTTTCATGTTTGGTCGGCACTTGCTCTGGCGGCATTCTTAATCGTGTTACTGGATTCAAGGGCTGTTCTCAGTCAAGGATTTTGGCTGTCTTTTTCCGCAGTAGCGATTATCTATACAGTGATCGCTTCTCCCGGATTTTCTGAACGTAGAACTTGGCAGCAACTGCTTTGGTTACAGCTTGCACTGACGATAGGCATGATGCCTGTTTTGGCTTGGTTTTATGGTCAGATTCCCATAGTTAGTTTTTTTGCAAACTTGATAGCTGTACCCGTCGTGACCCTGTTGGCGTTACCATTGTTAATGGCAACGGCAGTTTTTATTTTGCTGTTTGGTCATCTCTTTCCATCTATTGGATCAAACCTTATTGGTCTCAATGATGAAATATGGCAGGTGCTTTGGTTTGTATTGAACGAATTAGAAACGTTTGCCCACCATTTCATTACATCTGGCTATTGGCAAAACGGACAGGTATCTGCATTAGGGTTGATTTTTGTTTATGCAGCATTAGCGTTTTGGCTGAATATGAAATGGCCGCAAACATTTAAGTTGAATGGAAAGAAATATCCTTGGCGCGAGAGTTACCGATGGTTGGGAGCCGTTGGGTTGGTAGCTTTGTTCTTCATTTTTTCCTTTTTACATACTGCAGTACAAAAATCATTAGCGCCAGGTCAGGTTAAATTGACCTTATTGGATGTGGGGCAGGGACAAGCAATGGTGTTTGAAACGGCAGCTCATACAGTCGTCTACGATACCGGCCCAAAGTTCAGTGATGCGCTCGATGGTGCCAGTATGGCCGTGTTACCTTACTTGACGGTTGAAAGGCGTAACAAGCTTGACCTGTTGGTGGTCAGTCATTCAGATATGGATCATGCAGGTGGCACCAACACCTTGTTGCAAAATATTTCTGTGCATCAAGCTATTTCCGGTCAAGCAAATATTTTGAATCATCGTTTAAAGAACCAAAATACAATGCATTTCAGCCCTTGCTATGCAGGACAAAGTTGGACGTTTGATCAGGTGCATTTTGAAGTATTGTCTCCGACAAAAGGCGCTAAGTTTGAAAATGATAATGACACGTCTTGCGTACTTAGAGTGTCTACGGGCAGTCAGGCAATGATGGTGATGGGGGATGCTTCAAAACACATAGAGCAAAACCTTATCCAATTGAAAAAGGCTCAAGGTCAAGCTGAAAAATTATACTCACAAATTCTTATCGCAGGGCATCATGGCAGCCACACAGCAACTTCAGAGGCTTGGTTAAAAGCACTAGACCCTAAATTGGTATTATTTTCAGCTGGCTATTTAAACCGCTATCATTTTCCTAATGAGTCGGTTGTGCAACATGTACACAAGCTTGGTATTTCTATGTTGAATACGGCTTGTAGTGGTGCGATACAGTTAGAGATGACACCAAATAGCTTTCAAGTAACAAATCGTCAACGCATTGATCACAAAAATTGGTATCATCATCAATGTTACCTGTCGCAAACGCAGTAATGATAAAGGCTTATAGCCTGTTTTATTCCTACTTAATTACTGAGCAATGAGGATCCCATGAGTTGGCCTAGTTTCTGGTTGAGAGCCGATCACAATAAAATCGCTTGGCAGAGTCGTTTATTGCAGCCGCTTTCTTGGTTGGTCTGTAGAACTGCTCGACGTCGTTTGCAAGCTTATGAAACTCAGCATCCGCCAAAGGCCACTCAAGCAAAAGTCATTGTTGTAGGTAATGTTGTTGTCGGCGGTTCGGGTAAAACACCTTTCATTATGTGGCTGGTAGAACATTTACAGCAACAAGGCTTGGCTTGTGGCCTTGTGAGTCGAGGTTATGGTGGTAAAGCCAAACATTGGCCTCAATTGGTTACGCAAGATTCTGATCCTAAGTTAGTAGGTGATGAGCCAGTGATGTTGGTTAAACAGCTTAAAATTCCCATGGCAGTGTCACCTAATCGCGTTGAAGCCATTCAATATTTAGAAACTATGGCTAAGGAGCAAGGGCAAGCATTAGACATTATTATTTCGGATGACGGACTTCAACATTATGCGATGGCGAGAGACATGGAAATCGCCATGGTTGATGGTGAAAGAGGGTTGGGGAATGGAATGTGCATGCCGTCCGGTCCTTTGAGAGAGCCTAAACGTCGTTTAAAGAAAGTCGATTTTGTGGTTAGCAATGGTACGCTTCGTTATCCCAACGCAATTGCAGATAACATTGAAGTGATGCGTTTAGAGCCTGTTGGTTTTCGTAATTTAAAACATCCAGACCAAACCCTGCCGATTGATGCATTAAAAAATAAAGCCGTTTTTGCCATAGCGGGTATTGGTAATCCTGCACGCTTCTATCGGACACTAAAGCGGCTCGGTGCAATTGTTGAATCAAAAGATTTTGCAGACCATAAGGATTATCAGCCAAAAGATTTTTTGTGGCTAAAAGAGCAAAAGGAAGCAATTCCATTACTGATGACCGAGAAAGATGCGGTAAAATGTCAGTCGTTTGCTGAAGATGATTGGTGGTATTTGGAAGTCAAACCCAAATGCAGTGATGTCTTCGCCGAAAAAATTATAAAGAAATTGAAGAAGGCTTAAGTTGCCTTAAGTTCGTCTTAAAGCTGTTGAATCGATAAGTTCATGCAACTGAGGAAGAGTGGTTACTCATGGATCCAAAACTATTGGACATACTCGTCTGTCCCGTTACAAAAACATCTCTAGTATTTGATAAGGAAAAGCAGGAGCTTATTTCTACTGCGGCTAATTTAGCTTATCCTGTTCGTGACGGTATTCCAATCATGCTTGAAAACGAAGCGCGTGAATTAACGCTTGAGGAAGTAGAAGCTTACCGCAAGAAAAAAGGGCAGCACGCATAATAATGGGCTTTGTTGTTATTATTCCAGCTCGATATGAGTCAAGCCGCCTCCATGGCAAACCGCTCATGGATATTGCCGGTAAACCAATGATTCAATGGACTTGGCAACAAGCCAAGCAGTCTGGTGCTAGCCGTATTGTTATTGCGACAGAATCTGAAGCTGTTAAACAAGCTTGTGAGGCTTTCGGTGCGGAAGTTTGTATGACGTCTTCATCTCACCAATCCGGTACAGAGCGCATAGCGGAAGTGGTTGAAACACTAGGGTTGGGCGACGATGAAATTATCGTTAATGTGCAGGGTGATGAACCTATGCTACCGCCAGCATTAATTGTCCAGGTCGCCGATGGTTTATCTACACATGAAACCGTGCAAATGGCAACCTTGTGCGAACCGATTGAAGACGTTGAAACCGTATTTGATCCTCATGCAGTGAAAGTCATTCGTAATCAACAAGATTTTGCACTTAACTTCACTCGTGCGCCAATGCCTTGGTCACGAGATACCTTTTCCAATGAATCTGCTACCTTACCGCATAATTGGCACTATAAACGTCATATCGGTCTTTATGCCTATCGTGCCGGTTTCGTTAAGCGATATGTTGCCTGGCCGGAATGTGACTTGGAACATGTAGAGCGTTTGGAGCAACTTCGTGTTCTTTGGCATGGAGAAGATATTTTGGTATTGGATGCCTTATGTGACGCGGGTATTGGTGTTGATACCCAAAAAGATTTAGATAAAGTTCGTCAGTTAATTTCACAGAAAGCCTAGCCATAAGCAAAACCTTTTAACCCCAGCCTGGTAGATTTTGGTAAAACATATAAAACTTACATGTCTAAACTTTTAAATTTCTTAACTCTTGTCGGATTAATCGCTTTTGCTTACTGGATGATTAAACGCTATTTCCGTGAACGTAAATTACGTCAGGAAGGCATTGTGATTGAACAAAAAGGGTTACGTCCGATTACAGTTTTCAGTATCGTGTTACTGTCTATTTACGGCATCTATCTGGTTGTTCATTTTTGGAACATGGCTTAACGATCAGAGCGTTGTTTGGCGTAAACCTTTCTTGCCGTATTCACTTGGGCGCATAGCTGCGGCAAAGCTTCGATGAAACGTTCAGTAGGGCGTTGATATAAATCACTGTTCCCCCCAATAATTTGATGATTTTTTACAGCCTGTAGCATTGGAAAAGCTTGCCAATCTTTACGCCAAATCTTCTGATTGTGCTTAGGCCCTCCCATCAAAATCATTTGCGGATTTTTCATCAAAATACTTTCCATATTGACTTGTGGGGCGATTGGCGCCAAATCTTCAAAAACGTTCTGGGCACCGCATAAAGCCAACCCTTGGCTAATAAACTGTTGTCGATTGATGGTAATTAGAGGTTGATTCCATACTTCATAAAAAACGGTGACAGGTTTTTTATCTGAATACTTCTGTCGTAAAAAATTCAATCGATGACGTAATGCTTGTGCAGTGGAAAAGGCATGTTGCTGTGTTCCTGCTCGGCGGCCAATTTCCTCAATATTATTGGGAATGTCATTGAGTGTTTGAATGCTGGAAACAAATACGCTTAACCCAAGATCTTTTAAACGTTTTAAATCTTGGGGTTTGATCGATGCTTGCCAAGCTAAAATTAAGTTTGGTTTTAAAGCGATAATTTGCTCAAAATTCAAATGGAAGGCATCCCCCACTTTAGGGAGTTGTTTTACCTGAGAAGGGTAGTTGGAATAGGTATCGACGCCCACTAAATCTTTACCAGCGCCAGCAGAAAAAACCATTTCAGTTAAATGTGGTGATAGGGAGATAATGCGAAAGGCTTTGTCTTCAGCATGAGATAGTCCGCCAAAGCTTAG
Organism: Hydrogenovibrio kuenenii DSM 12350; assembly: GCF_000526715.1. Classification (NCBI taxonomy): domain Bacteria; kingdom Pseudomonadati; phylum Pseudomonadota; class Gammaproteobacteria; order Thiotrichales; family Piscirickettsiaceae; genus Hydrogenovibrio; species Hydrogenovibrio kuenenii. The sequence goes on from NZ_JAGP01000001.1 coordinate 943,100, forward strand.
TAAGTACACTAAAGCCAAAGATCGAACAAAGCTTCGCAAAGAAATCATCTTTAGTAATCCACGCCAACTTGCGCTTTAACACCGCTTTTATAAGCATGTTTTTCATCATGAATATCGGAAACCGTATCGGCTATTTCTTTGAGTTCTGCGGCAGCAGAGCGCCCAGTAACGACGACATGCTGCATTGCTGGTCGATTTTGCAGAGCTTTTAATACACGGTCTTTATCAATATAGTCGTAGCTCAAAAGGTAAGTGAGCTCATCTAAGACAACCAAGTCAAAGCTAGGGTCAGAAAGCATGCGTTCTGCAATCTGCCAACCACGCTCTGAGGTTGCAATATCTTGTTCACGGTTTTGTGTGTCCCAGGTAAAACCATCGCCTAGCACGTGCCATTCACAATTCTTTTGTGCGCTGAAAAAAGCTTCTTCCCCAGTATCGGTTCGGTTTTTAATAAACTGGCAAACACCGACTTTTAAACCGTGACCGAGTGCACGAGCTACCATACCGAAAGCAGAGGTGGACTTGCCCTTGCCATTACCGGTAATCACCAACAAAATACCTTTTTCTATTGTTGCTTTGGCAATAGAGGCATCGATTTGCGTTTTCTTGCGCTCCATTTTTACCTTGTGGTAGGCGGTTTGTTTATCGGTCATTATTAACTCCCAGTATTTTAAATAGTTTGCCTAGGTCTAAATTAGATTCGATTGTATCAGCCAATCTATCTAATTGTGAGAGGCGTTGTTGATCAGCGTCAAAAGAGTGGACAGTGTCATCTACAAACCAATCATGGTTTTGATTTTGTGTTGCCCACGCCATCAAGTGATTCAGCGATTCAGGCTGGTCGAAGATACCGTGTAAATAGCTGACGAAAATTTGATTGTCTTGACTGAAACCGCCTTCGACTTTGCCATCACTTAGCTGAATGGCCGGCTTCAGCATATCGAGTTCAGTTTGACCACAATGGATTTCATAGCCCGCAACGCTTGCTGCGTTTTCACCCATAAAATGCCCCGTTTGTTTTTGTAGAACCTTTTCTTTCATTAAGGTGGTTTCATAATCTAATAAGCCAAATCCTTGTTGACTCAAGTTGTCGGATTCTATGCGATGAGGGTCGTGAATGGCTTTGCCCAGCATTTGAAGGCCGCCACAAATACCGATGACTTTGCCGCCATAACGAAGGTGGTGATTGATATGGTTTTCCCAGCCTTGATCTTTTAGCCACTGCATGTCAAAAGCGACATTCTTGCTGCCCGGCAGAATAATCAAATCAGCAGACGGAATGGCCTCATTATGCTTCACCCATTGAAAGTGAATGTTTGGATGCAATATCAAAGGGTCAAAATCAGTGTGGTTGCTGATGTGAGGCAACAAAGGCGCGATGACATTGATTGAGGTTGCTTGCTTTTCGGGGGCAGCAAAGTCAATGGCGTCTTCCGCATCTAGATGCAAGCCGTGTAAATAGGGCAGTACCCCCAAAACGGGCTTGCCTGTTTTGGCTTCAAGCCAGTCCAATCCGTCTTGTAGCAGGCTTAAATCCCCACGGAATTTATTGATGATAAAGCCTTTGATGCGGTTTTGTTCCGACTCGGATAAGCAGGCCAAAGTGCCGATAATATGAGCGAATACACCGCCTTTATCAATGTCTGCCACAAGCACGACAGGGCAATCGACCCTTTCGGCAAAGCCCATATTGGCGATATCGCCTTGGCGAAGGTTGATTTCGGCAGGGCTGCCTGCGCCTTCAGTCAGAATCCAGTCGTATTGGCTTTGTAGTACTTGAAAAGAATCTTGTACGGCTTTTGCCGCTGTTGGTTTGTATTGATGATAATTCAATGCATTGTAATTGCCGATGCTATGGCCTTGAATGATGACCTGAGCACCGACATCGGAATTGGGTTTGAGAAGCACGGGGTTCATGTGTACACTGGTTTGCACGCCAGCGGCAAAGGCTTGTAGTGCTTGCGCACGTCCAATCTCACCGCCATCATCCGTTACTGCACTGTTCAATGCCATGTTTTGCGGCTTGAACGGAGCAACGGATAAACCTTGTCGAGCCAAAGCCCGACAAAGCCCTGCCACCAATGTACTTTTCCCTACATCAGACGTACAGCCTTGAATCATTAAGCAACGAGAAGGGTTGCTCGTATTTGATGAGGCTGCCGTCATGCGCTTCTCCTGATGGGGTTACAGCTTGCCTCTAACACCAACGAACCAAAGAGTTCCACCGTTGTTATAGACGTATTTAGGTGTGACATTATCGCTTTCGTAGCTAGCAACGGCAGGCGTGTAGTCTTCATTGAACAGATTTTGGACTTTACCGTAAACAGAAAGATGTTTATTGACTTGGTAGTCAGCAACCAAATCCGTCACACTATAGTTTCCAATATTGGCGCCTTTCTGATTAGCTTTGTCATACATGGTGCCGATGTATTTGGTTTGCACACCAATATGCGTTTGACTCAAACCGAAGTAATCAAAAGTTAAATCACCTTGTTGTTCTGGGCGACGAGCTAGCCATTTGCCGTCTTTGTCTTTTGCCGTTTGTTGGGTGAAGTTTAGAGTGAAATCACTGTTAATCGCATTAATGCTACGCTTATAGCTTGCTTCTACACCATCATATTTAGAAGTACCATTTTGGTTGTAGTATTTATAGCTACTGTCTGTTACCAACTCGTCTTTGATTTCATTGTTAAAGTAAGTCAACGTCAATCCAAATAGCCTTAAAGTCGCATCGTAACCTGTTGACGATTCGGGCTTTAGCTTGCTGGTTTGAGTTGATAGGTTGGTTAACTGATACAAAGATGGCGCGTTATAGCCGGTTCCGACATTGGCAGAAATGAAGACTTTTGGCATAAGGTGGTATTTTGTACCAATTTTGCCTGTGGTCTTATTATCGAACTGATTATATTCGTCATGGCGTAAAGCCTCAGTCACAGTCCAACGTTCGCCAAACAACTGGTTGGTGTTGTTCAAAGATGCAGCTTGATTGTAATAGCTGTTACTTTTCTGCAAATCTTCCAGTTGCTTAGACGTTAAAGAAAAATTTGCTTGCTGTTTATCTGCGTAGTGCCAATCGGCTTGTGCGCCAAACTGATTAACCTTACCTTCATAGACAGAAGAATAAGCGGGATAGCCGCGACGAATATGACTGTCTTGTGCATACAACTTAGTACTCAAATCACCCAATGTCGCTAGATATTGAATTTGACGTAGGGTACTTTCATAAGTACTAGAAGATGAAGTGTTGGGGGTGCTGTAATCACTTTCCGAGTTGCCTGAACCGTGTTTGATAAAGGCTTCTAAACGTTGTTGTTTTGTTAGGTTGATACCAAGATTAAAAGACGCTTCCTGCTGCGCAAACGGATCTTTTTCATCACCCGCACCGGAGGTCTTATATTTTTTGATAGCCGTAAAACCGTCAGTAGATAAATCACTAAAGTTGAATGTGAAATCCACTTTATCGTTTCCTGCACCTAAAGTTGCAGCTAATTTTTTACGGTTGTTGCTGCCGACTTCAAAATTAACACTGGCTCGTTTTCCGCCTTTTTTGGTAATGATGTTGATGACACCAGCAGAAGCATTGGCACCCCAAACGCCGGATTGAGGGCCTTTGATGATTTCAATACGCTCAACATCATCCAACATAATATTGGCAAAGTTAGTCGTGCCGTCCGTTAAAGTCGGGTCATTCAACTGCATACCGTTTTGCAGTACCAGAATGTTTTTTCCACCCATACCGCGCATAAACAGGCTGGTTGTCGTTCCCAAACCACCATTGGAATAAGTCGTTAAACCGGGGACTTGTCTCATAGCATCTTGCAGCGTTTGGTACTGGTGACTTTCAATGTCTTCTGCGGTAATCACTGTTGTATTGGAGGTAACGCTTTTTAAGCTTTGAGGCGCGTTATTTGCAGTAACAATCACCGAATCTAAATTGGTCTTTGCTGAGTCAGCCGCGTGTGCTGTTGAAAGCACGGAGAATATAGCTAAAGCTATAGGTGTTTTTTTAAGGTTCATAATATTCCTTCGTAAAATATCTACGAAGGCAACAACGGATCGAAGTGAATACTTCGAACTAAAAAGAGGAAATGGGCGCCAATTAATAAGCGTCAAAAAATCTCTTTTTCCGTATTGCCCACCGCAATCGGTCAAAAATGGGTTTCAATTTAATTGAAACCTTTCTTTCTGGCCGGTATCCGGGCTGAAGAACAATTTCCTAACCCCTTCTCGGAAGCTTATGTGAGCATCTCCAATGGGTTTCTATTAGGTCTTTTCTATCACCGTTGCGGGGGCAGCACTCGACTAGATGCCTATTTCAACATCGCACGAGTTTCCCGTTTAACTTGTTGGATGTTACCAAGCAAGCACCAGAAAACGGCTATTCTACTAAAGATCAGTGCGAGGTAAAGAGGCAAATCGGCAAAATTGATTGAATTGATGAAAATCCGCCAGGCTGGGGTATAGAGGTTTGAACCCCAGCCTGGCAGATTTTGAAAGGAAGGTTAAGCTTGTTTGTCGTTGTTGTTATCAGGGGCAGAATCTTCTTCTGCTTGACGTTCGGCTTCGTATTTTGCACGGATTTTATGGGTGTAGTTGTAGGTAACCCACAAAATCGGAAAAACAACTACGATGGTATAAATCATAGACATAATGCTGGCAGCAACCGTCGTGCCTTGTAAGTGCACAGAGATACCGACAACAAACATAATCAAAAGCGCATTTCGCAAAGCGCGTTTAAAGGGTGATTGCATCATCCTTAGTTCCTTAACTTATTTTAGAGCAGGCAGTCGCTTACGCTTGCTTACCCTGTTTAACTGGTAGTGTAATGTCTGCTTCCCATTCTTGCATGGAGCCATCGTAAAGTTTTACGTTTTTATAGCCTTGGCTTTCAAATAACGTAAACAAACGTGCTGCCCTGTGCCCTGTATGACAGTAAACAATAATTTCATCATTTTTATTGGTTAAACCAAGTTTTGTGAATATGTTTTTAAGCTGTGCAGTGCTGCGTTGTTTAAACTTGTTTTCAGGGTTTACTGAAGCTTGCCAAGGAAAGAATATTGCCGAAGGAATATGTCCACTACGAGCGACTTTTTTCGACCCTAGATATTCTTGTTCTGAACGAGCATCCAACAAATGAATTTTTGGGTTCTTAATCGCGGCAAGTACATCTTTTTTGGTAGCTGTATAGGTAGCTTCATAGTTTTTCTTTGGAAGAGGGTAGTTGGTTTTGACAGGTTTAACCATTTTCTGTGTAACAGGGTAACCGTCTAAAATCCAAGCAACAGAGCCTCCGTCTAGTAAAGATACTTTTTTGTGACCTAATTTTTTTAGCTCCCAATAAAGACGGCTAGACTCCAACTCACCAATATCATCGTAGATCACAACATCGTCTTTAGGAGAGATACCCAGTTCCGACAAAGCTTTGACCATATACTTTGCACCGCCACTCATTTCCATTCGGCGTTTACCTTGAGGGCGAATCAACCAGCCATAGTTGACCATGATTGCTCCCGGCAGGTGATACTTTTGGTATTGCTGGCTTAAGTCGACAAATTTAACTTGTTTACGATGATCGTAAGCCCACTTTGGCGATACAAAAACGGGTGTTTGTGTTGCGGCAAAAACACTGGCAGACATAAAAAATAAGCCAATGGCTAAAAATGCTGATTTAAGTAAGCGAGTCATAAGGTCTCCTATTCCGAAAATTTATAGAACTAGCTATTCTCTTTTAAAAGTGCTTGCAAACACTTGAGATAGGCTTGCTCATCCGGCTCGGTTTGGTCTCGTTGAGCTTGCCACATGGCTTCGCCAAGGCAATCCATCATGGCATGTTCAGTTTCGTGCACGTCTCTAAGTTTTTCACCGAGTTTTTTATAGACGTCTTGAATACCTGCCGGGCGATCCATCGACACTTGTTCTTGTAAACCAAGGTGCATCCCCATGTGTAAGAACGGATTGGTTTCACCCATCTCAGGATGATATTCGTTTCCCAAGTGTTGACTATTGGAAAGCATTGCATGATATTCAGGATGCAGTTCAATCACGCGGGCAACTAAAGTTTCCATCGCATCCATTGGTTGGTTGGAGCGGGCTTTCTGCCAGGTATCTACATAAAATTGACGTAGACGATCTCTTTCGGTGGTGTAAATCATAGGTCTCTAATCTTTATTCTTAACGCGCTCTATTTTAACGAATTTAAAAGCGTCAAAATCAATAAACATACTCAAACTTAAGCTGGTAAAATCTTAATTTGTAGGATGTTTATTCAACATCGGACAAGTCAACGAACTGGAGAAAGCTCTTGTCACCACTATTTTCATCATTGTTTAAAACACTTCACGCTATTTTTTCTGTGCGAGTACCTCATGTTTTGACTTTGGTAGCATTGGTGTTAAGTCTTGTCTCCGCGCCATCATTTTCCGATGAAGTTTTAGAACATCATGCAACGGGCATCAGTCCCGAGGTACAAGCCGAGTTAAGCAATGAAGCTTTACACACTCGATTGATTGTAACAGCCATCAAATACGACACCTTTAACCAACGATGCAGAGGGGTGAGCGCGGCCTATAATACGTCCAAGGTAAATCGATTATTTCTACGAAAATTCGGTATTACCTTAAATGACTATATGATGAACTACATGTCTAAAGATGCGAATGACCCAAGAGATGTAAAACAGAAAATCGTCAATAAAGTGAACCAAACTATTGCCAAGATGGGCGGCTGTCAACCAGCTCGTAAAAAAGGCCTAGAGCAAAGCTATAAAGATGATTATCGTAACCTCTATCATAAGGTTGAAAAATCTACTTGGTTTCCCAGCGTCAATAACGACTAAATTCGGCTAGTTCATCCTAAGCGGCCACATTTTATAATGAGATCTTGTGCAAGAGAACTCATGTTCAAACACTTGTCGTAAGACCGATCTTAAAGGCATCGTTTATGAAAATTTTAATCGCTCCCGATTCATTCAAAGGCAGTTTAGAAGCTGTTACCTTCTGCGAAGTCGCTACTCAAGCCATCCATAGCGTTTACCCGCAAGCCGAAGTCATTAGCCAGCCCATGGCAGATGGTGGTGAAGGTATGGTTGATACCTTATCCAGCTTAAACGGTGCCGAAAAAATTGCGGTAAAAGTACAAAACCCTATCGGTGAAACTGTTACGGCAAACTATGCTTATCTAGCCGACAGTGATACCGCCATTATCGAGATGGCTGCGGCATCTGGCTTGCCACTTCTAAAACCAGAACAACGCAAAGCCATGAAAACCTCCACTTATGGTACGGGGGAGTTGATTCAAGATGCACTTGCCAAGGGCGCTAAGCACTTTATTCTCGGTTTAGGCGGCAGTGCCACTACTGATGCGGGTATTGGATGTCTGGCAGCACTTGGTTTTCAATTTTTGAATGCCAATAAAGAATCTGTTTCTCTAGATGGAGAAGGGTTACTTGCATTAGACACCATTATCCCACCTGAAAACTTCGATTTAGACAGCATTAGTGTGCAAGTGGCCTGTGATATTTCCAATCCTCTCTATGGTGAAACTGGTGCCGCACATATGTTTGGCCCACAAAAGGGCGCAACGTCTGAAGAAGTTGCATTGCTAGATCAAGGGTTAAAAAACTTCGCTCGCGTGGTGCAAAAAGACTTGGGAATGGATATTGCCAATATCCCCGGCGCAGGCGCTGCCGGCGGTATGGGGGCGGGGCTGGTTTTACTGGGTGGACAACTCGCCTCCGGCTTTCAAATTGTGTCTGAACTGCTAGAGCTAGAACAACAATTTCAAAAACATCAATTTGATTTAGTCATTACCGGAGAAGGGCAATTTAATGAACAAAGCCAATATGGCAAAGTTCCGGTAGAAGTGGCTAAACTCGCCAAGAAATATGATGTATTTGTCGTCGGCATTGTCGGCGGAATTGATTTCCCAATAACCGATATTCACAAACTCGGTATTGATGCCATATTCAGCATCACCGACCGACCTCTGGCGCTTGAAGATTGTTTTAAAGAAGCCAAACCCTTGTTATTCAACCTTGTGCAGAATATTGTTCGTTTGGCTTTTTATTTGAAATGAAAAATGTTTTTTGTTTAACCTTTAGGTGGATGAGGGTCATTTCCATGACTATCTTTCTGACTTATTTTTCCATCTTTGTTGTGTATTACTAATTCAGTTTTTTGGTTTTTACTAATTTCCCGAGCTCGTTCTTCTGCTTCTTTTTTGGTATCAAAGTGGCCAGAAGATCGTTCACCATTCGATTGCTTAATATCCCAACCACCCTTTTGTTTATTGGGAACTACATGAGTACTTTTTGCCATAAGCTATTTCCTATTCTGGTTAATTTCTGATACTTATGTATCAAAAGTTTCATATAGTCAGAAAATTCCTTTTCAAGGAATTTAGGTAAAGAAAACAAATGCTTATTTAAAAATAATGTCAATGCGGTGAAAACTGCTCACTAACAATTCTACCCACCTGTTCAATCACATGATTTTTAATTTCATAAGGCTCTTTACTGCCAGTATAGTAGACCGCGATGAGAATAGGGTTGTCGGCATCCGGCCATACAATCGCAATGTCGCTAGTGGCGCCATTATCACCAGACCCGGTTTTATCGCCAATAGGCCAGTGTGTAGGAATACCTGCACGAAGTTTGTTTGTGCCGGTTGTATTGTTGAGCATCCATTGTGTTAGTTGATTTCTTGATGCAGGGGATAGGGCATTGCCAATCAGAATTTTTTTCATACTTGTTAGCATGGCATTGGGCGTGGTGGTATCTCTGTCATCATTTGGAAGGTTGGTGTTGAGGTAGGGTTCGGTTCTGTCAATACGAGTGACTGTGTCACCAATGCTTCTCATAAAGGTGGTAAGCCCCATCGGCCCTCTGGCAGGTTCGAATAAAAGGTTAGCAGCGGTATTGTCACTATACTCCATTGCGGCGGCGGCAAGTTGGGCAATGGTCATTTTGCCTTCATTGCCTTGCATATGTTTGCGAGTAACGGGTGCATACTCCAATAAACTGGATTTGGAATAGGTGACTACACGATTTAGTTTTTCGTCTTTAGAGTCTACTTTAGCCAAAACGGCAGCAGTGAGCAGAAATTTAAAGGTACTGCATAGCGCAAAGCGTTCATTGCCTCGGTGGTGTAATTGGGTGCCTGTGTTGGCATCCCAAACGGCAACACCAAGTTTGCCACCGTAGTTTTTTTCCAGTTCAGATATTTGCTGAGAAAAATATGTTTGTGCATTTTGAGCATTATCAGCTTGGGTGAATGCAGAATAACAAGCCAGCCATAAAGTTAAGAAGGCTACTATCGTTCCTTTGATAGTTCGTATCGATTCCATGAAACCTTACCTCCAACAACGCGTATTTGCGAAGTTAATTTAATATTATTTTGTGAGTGCTACTTCTTTGCAATGAAGTTTGTAACCGCAGCCATACCCGTATGAAGTGAGCCTTCTGTGACATCTCTTACGGTTTCCTGCGTCATTAAAAAGTTTAAGCCCTGGATTTCAGTATTTAGATTATCTAGGCTGATGGTCATTTCTGCAACCTGCGGACCACCTGTTTTATATTCAAGCTGCTCTGGACGATAAGATTCCAACAAAAATACTCCATTTGGCTTTAAGGCTTTTGGAATCTGTGCATGAATGCGTTGGCGTAAAGCTGGTGGCAGATGACAGAAGATGGATACTATGCCATCCCATTGAGATTCACCTAAATCAAATTCGCCTAAATCAGCAACAATGTTTTCTACTTTTACACCCCGCTGTTCGGCAAGTTGTTTAGCTTTTTCAACCGCAAAAGGTGAACCATCCACAGCGGTAACTTCATATCCATTTTCAGCAAGAAAAACGGAATTACGGCCTTCGCCATCAGCCAAACAAAGTATTTTTCCTTTAGGAAGTTCATGGAAATGAGCCTTTAAAAAGTCATTAGGCTCTGTACCGTAGATATATTCTTCCGTGTTGTAACGTTCATCCCACATAAAGAATCCTTTTTATTCTGTTTTATCTTTGTATTCGCAAAGATCATAAATACAACAAGCACCACATCTTGGCTTGCGTGCGGTACAAGTATAACGTCCATGTAAGATCAGTAAATGATGCGCTGGAATAAGATATTCCTTAGGGACGAATTTTAGGAGGTTTTTTTCTACCTCTAATACGTTTTTACCGGGTGCAAGTTTGGTGCGGTTAGACACACGGAAAATATGTGTGTCCACCGCCATGGTTGGGTGTCCAAAGGCAGTATTTAATACGACATTGGCCGTTTTACGGCCAACACCGGGTAGAGCTTCCAGATCTTCTCTGTTTTCAGGAATCTGTGAGTTGTGTAGCTCTATCAACATTTTGCAAGTTTTGATGATATTGGCAGCTTTGCTGTTAAAGAGTCCGATGGTTTTTATGTATTCTTTTAGGCCATCCTCACCAAGCGCATAAATAGCTTCCGGTGTGTTAGCAACAGGAAAGAGTTTTGCCGTTGCGATATTCACGCCTTTATCCGTTGCTTGCGCAGAGAGTATAACGGCTATGAGCAGCTCAAAAGAATTTGAGTAGTTCAGCTCGGTTTCCGGGTTGGGAATAGCTTCTGACAGGCGTTGGAAGATTTCAAGGCGCTTTTGTTTGTTCATAATCTTTATCTAGCGATCTTAGGACTGATTGACCGCTACTTGAATACCCAATGCATTGGTTTTCTTTTCCAGCTTTCTTTGTTCGATAGCGTTTTTCAACGCGACCAAAAGCCCTAAACCGATAAAGGCACCAGGAGGAAGAATCGCAAGCAATACAGGATGAAAATCAGAAGGCATATAAAGCGTTAAGTTTTTCGCAGCATCACCAAACATCAAGTTCATTTGGTCGAAAAGGGTACCGTTACCGATGATTTCACGCATAGCGCCCAACACTACCAATACTGCCGTAAAACCTAGCCCCATAAAAATGGCGTCCACTAGCGATTTATCGACCGTATTTTTAGACGCAAAGGCTTCTGCACGCCCTAAGATGGCACAATTGGTTACGATTAAAGGAATGAAGATACCGAGAATACCATGTAGGGTGTGCAGGTAAGCATCCATCATCATATCGATAATGGTTACGGCAGACGCGATAATGGCAATGAATATGGGAATACGGATTTCCGGTGAAACATGATTACGAATTAGGGAAACCAGTACGTTAGAAACGATTAAAACAGCCATAGTCGCAAGCCCAAGACCTAAACCGTTTACCGTATTGTTGGTGACAGCAAGGAGTGGGCAAAGCCCCAGCATGGCAACAAGTGCTTGGTTGTTGTCCCAAATACCGCTACGAGCAATTTTGCCGTATTCTGCTAGTTTGCTTGGTTTGGTTGTGTCAGTCATAGAGTTTGTCTCCTTTCTGATTGACGAATTCCATTGCTTTTCTCACCGCTTTAACTACGGCACGAGGTGTGATAGTCGCACCAGTAAATTGGTCGAAAATACCGCCGTCTTTTTTTACGCGCCAGTTAGCGGCATTGTCATCACGTAATTTCATGCCATTAAAAGAAAGAATCCAATTGGATTTTCTGAGTTCAATTTTATCACCTAACCCTGGTGTTTCTTTGTGGTGTAAAACACGAACACCGGAAATACGACCATCAGGGAAAACACCGAGTAGGATTTTAATTTTACCGCTATAACCATCAGGTGCAATGGCTTCAAAGATAACGCCGACGGGTTTGCCATCTTTGCGTGCACGGTAGAAGGTAACTGGTGTTTCTGAACCAAGTAAAGCTTCGTTAGTAAACTGCTTAGTGTCTTTTAATGGATCATTATCGTATTTAGAAGCCGGAAGTACTTCGTTGAAAGCCGCCAATTTATTTGATTTTTCGGCATCATCAATCATTTCTTGCGTGACAAGTTTTACAATCAATAGTAAACCGACACCTAAAATGACATAAAAACTCAGTACACGAGCAGAACGCAACATTTGTTGAATCAGCGAGCGCTTTTCAGGCGCGGCATTTTCGTTTTCTGGCAAGTTTTCTTTTGTATCTGTCATAGCGAAAACCTTATTTTTTATGTCCTAGTACGCGTGGAGTGGTGTATTGGTCTATCAAAGGGACAAACATATTCAGAATTAAAACCCCGAAGGCAATACCATCCGGGAAAGCGCCCCAGTTACGAATGATATACACCATAATACCGATGCCTATCGCGTAAACCAGTCGGCCTCGAGGGGTGGTGCATGAGGTTACAGGGTCGGTAATGATAAAGAAGGCTGCTAGCATAACGCCGCCTGATAATAGGTGATAGCTGACTGGTGCGTAGGTGCTTGGGTCGATTTCGTGGAAAATAAACGCCATGGCTGCTAAAGCGCCTAAGAAACCAACTGGGTACTGCCAGCGGATGGTGCGTTTATAGAGTAACCATAAACCACCTAATAAAAATGCTAGATTGACTTCACCCCACCCAATAGGGAAAGCGTCTTTACCGAAAGTATGACTATTGAGTGTTGCTCCAACGGGCACGCCTGTAGATAAAGCTGTTTTGACCTCACCTAATGGGGTTGCACCGGTGATTTGGTCCAGTCCAAAGTTAGGCGTATGACCAAAGAAAATGATTGAAGCAGAATCCATAAAACTGAGGTGTTGACCTAATACTTCTGCTGGAAGCGTCCATTGAGTTACTTGCGCGGGGAAAGAAATCAATAGAAATGCATAGCCCAACATAGCGGGGTTAAAAGGGTTGTAACCCAAACCACCGTACAGATGTTTGCCGAATACCAGTGCAAAGGTCACGCCAGTAACCACAACCCACCAAGGCGCTTCAGGTGGAATACAAAAGACAATACCTGTAATCGTAATCAATCCGCTTAAATCAGCAAGATAGGGAATTACAGGTCGATTGCGTAGTTTTAATAGAGCGGTTTCAACAACCAAAAGGGTAATGACTGCTAATGCCCACTGAATGGTAATACCATAGCCAAAGAAGTATATATGCGCTAATAGTGCAGGGAAGGCCGCATATTGCACTTGAATCATGGTTTTACGCACGGAAACAACGTCGTGTGTAAAAGGAGATGTTGCGGTATTAAATAAAGAGTTATCGCTCATGCATCACTTCCGTCTTCATGATTTGTTTTTTTACGTGCAGCAGCACGCTTTCGTGCTGCTTCCATTGCTGCTTTGCGTTTATCAACGACTGTGTTTTCAGGGGCATTTTTTTCTGTTGTAGCAGACGGTGTTGTTTCAGTTTCACTATCTGATTTAGCTGTTTTATTTATCGCGTCGCTATCAATTTCGTTATTAGTTTCGTTATCTTTTGCACGACGTTTTGCTGCTGCCGCTGCTTGTGCTCGTTTTTGCGCAGCTTGGCGTGCACGTGTTTTGGCATCTATTTCAGGTGCATCAGTTGTTGGCTCGGTTTTATTTGACTGGCTTTCAGCTTCAACGGCATCTTCTTTGTTTGCTTTTTGAGCAGCGGATTGCGCACGTTTTTTGGCGGCTGCAATCGCTTTTTCTCTGGCAGATATAGGTGCGGCTTCAGTATTTGTTTCTGAAGGCGCTGATGATTGCGTTTTTTCAGGTTTATTTGCAGCAGCTTGCGCACGCTTTTTGGCTGCTGCGATGGCCTTTTCTCTAGCCGACATTGGAGCAGATGTAGGCGTTTGTTCTTGTGACGTTTCGGCTATTTCGTTTTCTGTTGTAGTGTTTTTTTGAGCCGCTTTTTTACGGGCAGCAGCTGCACGAGCGGCGGCTGCCGCTGCGGAAGATGGTGCTTTTTTCTCTTCAGGCTGTTCAGTTTCAGATGCTGCTTTACGTTTAACCGCTTCTTTTTTCGCTTTTAACTTAGCTTCACGCTCTTGTTTGATGCGTGCTTCACGAGCTAACTTCGCTTCATGGCGTTCTTTAGCATGCTGTGTCGCAAACGCTTCTTGCTTGTTCTTTTTCACTTCACCTTTGGCAAAACGATAGTACTGAACAAGTGGAATATGGCTTGGGCAAACGAAGCTGCAACAACCACATTCAATACAATCAAACAGGTTGAGTTTTTCTGCTTTTTCAAACTCATGGCTGCGAGAATGCCAGTAAAGTTGTTGTGGCAGAAGATTGATTGGACAGGCATCCATACATTCACCACAGCGAATACAAGGCATCACCATTTCTGATGGTTCTGGTGGGTTTGCTAGAATACAGTTAGTGGTTTTAATCACAGGCACATGATTATTGGGCATTTCAAAGCCCATCATTGGGCCTCCCTGAATAAGAGGGAAGTCGAGTTTTGCTTTTGGTTCCGCGAGCTCAACTAAAGCATCGAAAGAGGTTCCGATAAGTGCTTCTATATTGTATGGCTGGTTCAGCCCTAAACCTGAAACGGTAACATAGCGCGAAGTTAAAGGTTTACCATGACGTACCGCATGATGGATGGCGGCAAAAGTAGCAACATTCATCATTAATAAGCCGATATCCACCGCATGAGCATGTGCAGGAACTTCTATGCCTGTCAGTTGTTGTGTTAGCTGTTTTTGTCCACCCATTGGGTAAACCGTTGGTACAGGTTGAATTTCTACCAGGCTGGGGTTGTCAAGCTCTTCAACGGCCGATTGCATGCATTCGATCGCTTCTGGTTTATTGTCTTCTATTCCACAAATAATGCGTTCACAGCCGAGCGACTCTGCAACGATCAAGGCACCCTGAATAATGTCTTTTGGATTGGTTTGCATCAGAATATCGTCACAAGTGATAAATGGCTCACACTCGGCACCATTGACTAATAGCGTATGGATTTTGCCTTTTTCATCAGGAATCTTGGCAAAAGTGGGGAAACCAGCGCCTCCCATTCCAACGATACCAGCACGGTAAACGATTTCTTTAAGCTCTTTTGGAGTAGCAGGCGTATTGCCATCGACTTTTAAAATGTTATCAATAGCTTCGTCTTTAAAGTCAGGCTTTAGCACGATACAAAGTCCGCTCAAACCGGAAGGGTGAGGTAGCGTACGGTTTTCTATAGCTATAATTTCACCAGAAGTGGGTGCATGAACAGGCGCACTTAGACCTTTTTTACTTTCTGCAAGGCATTGGTTTTTTAGAACTTTGTCTCCGACTTGTACTTTAGGTTCTGTTTCAACTCCTACGTGTTGATGCAGTGGCAGAATAAGTTCATCAGGGATAAAAGTTTTATGTACAGGATGTTGTTTTGAAAGACTTTTGTTGTAGCGCGGGAAAACACCACCACTAAAACGGTATAACCCTCGTTTAGCCATAGGGTAAATGTTGGCGATAAATTTAAGCAAACTTATCTTCATGAAAACTTCTCTATTAACGGTTTTGCACTTTCAGTAGGGTCGGGTTCCGCCCAGGTCCAACTTTGCAAAGTCGGTTCGACAGGTACCATTTCAATACAGTCAACAGGGCAAACCGGTATACATTTTTCGCAACCTGTACATTCCGATTCAATAACAGTATGCATCAATTTGGTCGCACCGACGATGGCATCAACAGGGCAAGCCTTGATGCAGTGTACGCAACCAATACAAATGTCTTCGTCGATAACAGCAATGATTTTGCCTTCTGGGACATCTGGAACTTCTTCCATTTCTTTGGGTTCACGGCCAGTGATTTCAGCGATTTGCAACATGACTTCGTGCCCGCCAGGAACGCAGAGGTTAACTTCTGTTTCATCGTTGGCAAGTGCATCTGCATAAGGGCGACAGCCTGGGAATCCACATTGTCCGCATTGCGTTTGCGGTAAAACGTTATCGATTTGATCAGCCATCGGGTTGCCTTCGACTTTGAATCGAATAGAGGCGTAACCGAGTAGCAGACCGAAAACGAGTGCCAAACCTAAGAAAACGAGAAGTGCGGATAACATTTGTCTTTGTTTTCCTTTACTTGACGAGGCCGCCAAAGCCCATAAACGCAATGGACATGAGTCCGGCGGTAATCAATGCAATTGGAACCCCTTGGAAGGGTTTAGGAACATCGGCATATTCCACACGCTCACGAATGGAGGCAAACAATACCATCACCAACGAAAAACCGACCGCGGCACCAAAGCCGTAAAGAGCAGATTCGACAAAGTTGTGGCGTTCGCCCACATTCAATAGGGCAACACCCAATACGGCACAGTTGGTTGTGATAAGCGGAATATAAATACCAAGCACTTGGTAAAGCACGGGGCTGGTTTTATGAATAGCCATTTCGGTAAAGCCGACCACTGCTGCAATCGCTAGGATAAAACCGATGGTTTGCAGAAACTCTAAATGGAACGGCACCAATAGATAGGTGTTGATCAGATAGCTTAAGACAGAAGACAGTGTCATAACAAAGGTTGTTGCCAAGCCCATGCCGACCGCGGCATCGGTTTTCTTGGAAACCCCCATGAATGGGCAAAGTCCTAGGAATTTAACCAATACGAAATTATTGACTAATATGGTACTGATTAATATTAAAAAATACTCTGTCATAGCATTCCGTCGTTATGTGCCTTCGTATGAAGGATTGTCTTATTAATAAAGCCGGTCAAACGATACAGTATAGTGAAAAACAACCTTTAAGGCAGCAGAGATTTTTAACGCTGCCCTATAAAGAAAGGTTATTGAAACGATGACCTTATTTTACGCGCATACCTGGTTGGGCGCCCTCATCAGGGTTAAGAATAAATAGATCTTTACCACCTGGTCCTGCGGCCAGTACCATGCCTTCAGACATGCCGAAGCGCATTTTTCTTGGCGCAAGGTTCGCCACCATTACTGTTAATTTGCCAACCAACTCTTCAGGTTGGTAGGCAGACTTTATACCTGCAAATACTTGACGTTCACCTAGGCCAATATCAAGTGTTAGTTTCAATAACTTATTTGCTTCGGGTACGGCTTCTGCATTGACGATTTTGGCAATACGGAAATCCAATTTTGCAAAATCATCAAAACTGATTTCAGGCGCAATTGGTTCGATATCTGAGTTTGCACTGACTTCAGTTTGTGGTTGTGCGCTTGGCATATTTTGTTTGGAATCTTCAATCATTTTTTCAACTGCATCCATCTCAACACGAGTCATTAGTGGTTTGAATTTCTGGATTTCATGGTCCATTAAAGGGACTTCAATCGCTTGCCAACTTAGTTCATTCAGTTGTAGAAAACCACGTGCTTTTTCAGCTGTTTCAGGTAGAACTGGTGTCAGGTAAGTTAGAAGTACGCGGAATAGGTTGATACCTACACTGACGGATTCGTGAAGCTCAGCTTCTTTACCTTCTTGTTTAGCCAGTACCCAAGGTGCGGTTTCATCAATGTATTCGTTGGCTTTATCAGCTAAAGCCATGATTTCACGCATCGCATGCCCGTATTCACGGTTTTCATACAGAGAAGCAATGTTTTCGGATTGGGCAATGAATGTATCATAAAGTTTGCTGGCGTCGTCACCCCAGTTTGATGCTAGTTTGCCATCAAACTTTTTCACTACGAAACCTGCACAGCGGCTGGCGATATTGACGACTTTACCCACTAGGTCAGAGTTGACACGCTGGACGAAGTCTTCCATGTTCAAATCCAGATCATCAATGCGGCTGCTAAGCTTGGCAGCGAAGTAGTAGCGTAAATATTCTGGGTTTAGATGGTCTAGATAAGTCTTCGCCATAATGAATGTACCGCGAGACTTGGACATTTTCTGACCATCAACCGTTAGGAATCCGTGCGCGAAAATCGCGTCAGGCGTTCTAAAGCCTGCACCAGATAACATTGCAGGCCAGAAAAGGGCATGGAAGTAGATGATGTCTTTTCCGATAAAGTGATAAAGCTCAGCATCACTATCCGCTTTCCAGAAATCGTCGAAGTTTAGACCTGTCTTGTCACACAATGCCTTGAAGCTTGCCATATAACCGACTGGTGCATCTAGCCACACATAAAAGAATTTGTCTTTTTCGCCAGGAATTTCAAAACCAAAATAAGGGGCATCACGTGAAATATCCCAGCCACGTAAGCCTGACTCAAACCACTCATCCAGTTTGTTAGCGATTTGTGTTTGCAAATGTCCCTTATGAGTCCAGTCTTTTAACATGTCGCCGAAATGTTCCAACTCAAAGAATAAGTGTTCAGTTTCTTTTTCAACAGGCGTTGCACCAGAAACCACGGATGTTGGGTTTATCAGTTCAGTTGGGCTGTAGGTAGCACCACAGACTTCACAATTGTCACCATACTGGTCTTCAGCTTTACACTTAGGGCAAGTACCCTTGATAAAACGATCAGGCAAGAACATTTGTTTTTCAGGGTCATAAAACTGGGTAATTGTTTTACGTGAAATATGACCTTTTTCTTTTAACTGTTCATAAATGTAGCCGGCAAACTCACGGTTTTCTGGTGAGTGAGTAGAGTGATAATGATCGAAAGCAATGTTAAACCCTGCAAAATCCTGTTGATGTTCTTTAGAAACGCGGGCGATAAGCTCTTCTGGTGTAATGCCTTCTGTTTGAGCTCGCAACATAATTGGCGTGCCGTGTGCGTCATCTGCACAAACATAGTAACACTCGTTGCCACGCATTTTTTGAAAGCGAGACCAAATGTCGGTTTGGATGTATTCAACCAAATGCCCTAGGTGTATTGGACCATTTGCATAAGGAAGTGCACTTGTAATCAGGATTTTTCGGCTTGCTTTTTTTGTCATTGTTTTCTGAATCAGTTATCTAAAAATTAGGAGAGACATTATATGCTTTTTGCAGATATTTTTTTGCCAAAAGAATGAGAAAAACAGGCTGTTTTGTAGGATTTTAGTGTTTGAGATAACAATTAAAAAATCTATTAGCGAACAAAAAGGTTTTGTTTAAGTTTTAATTGCAGTCCATCGGAGTCTGATTTAATATGACATAAAACGACAATTTTATTATTTTGGCTCGAAATGAAAACTGTTACAGCCTAAAAACGAATGCTTTTTGTGTTGGAATGAGTGTGATGGGGTTGGCCTAAAATAGGGGGCGTAATAATGGGTGTAAAGACACAAGTGAATGATGGTGTAGTGAATATCTACATTAAAGGGAATTTTGATATCAGTTGTTATGATGACTTCAACAAGACGTTGAATGAGCACTTGGATTCGGCATCTAAATTTGTTATTAACTTGTCAGAAACCACTTATATGGATAGTTCTGCACTAGGTATGCTTTTGTTACTTAGAGAGAAAACGGGTGGAAATCCTAATAAAGTTGAGTTCTCGCATGTAACCCCTGAAGTGATGAATATACTGAAGGTGGCAAAATTTGATCAATTATTCACAATTGTTTGAATGCAACTAAGGGAAGTCTATGAGAATTCTCGTAGTAGACCCTTCAGAAACCAACCGCTTTTATTTAAAACAGATTCTTGAAAAAAACGGTTACCAAGTTCTTTTTGCATCCAATGGGTTGGATGCCTATCAAATTTTTGAAACTGAATCCTTCGATTTAGTTATTTCTGAAATTACGTTACCTTTCATGTCAGCTTATGATTTGGTTAAAAAAATCAAATCACATTCATTGCAGCAGATGATTCCTGTTTTTATCGTTACTGATGAAGTCAGCTCTGAAGTAATTCAAAATGTGCTGGAAGTCGGTGCAGACGATTTTTTGCAAAAACCCTATTCTGAGCAACTGTTTCTGGCAAAAATTCGTTCTTTGATAAGAATGAAACGCCTGACATCAGAGCTATATGAATCACATCAAACCATTTCTTTATTGCACAAAAACCTTGAACTAGAGCATCGTTCAGCAGAACGCATCTTCGAAAAGTTCGTTCATGGGCCAGGTAAGTTAGTACCAGGACTGGAAACTCATGTAACCCCGGCTTCAATTTTCAATGGTGATGTCTTTCTGTCAACGGTGATGCCATCTGGCAGTGTACTCGTTTTGTTAGGAGATTTTACCGGTCATGGTTTACCTGCTGCAATAGGGGCAATTCCTGTAGCAGAAGTATTTTATTCCATGGTAAAAAGGGGGCGAACACCAGGAGAGGTGTTGAATGTTATCAATAGCAAATTAAAAGATATTTTGCCGATACATATTTTTTTCGGGTGTATCATGATGAAAATCCAGCCAAACAGACGTACGGTATCTGTCTTTAATGCTGGAATGCAGCCTATTATTCAGTTAACTAGCGACACTCGCGAAACACGACAATTTAAATCAACTTCACCTCCTTTGGGTATTTTAGATAACAAAGATATGACGTTTGACTTTACGAGCGTCAATGTCTCATCAAATGACAGTTTCTTTCTCTATACAGATGGCATTATTGAAGTCTTGGATAATCAACGAGAAATGTTTGGGGTTGAGCGATTAGTTGAAGTTATGACCTCCTACGAGAATCCTGGCATTCCTGACCTGGTTGATGCAGCAAAAGAGTTCAGTAAAGACTCTCTATTTGAAGATGATGTTTCTATTATCAAACTGTCCATGAAAGCCATTCTGAAAGAGACGCAACAACAACTGCTTCAGGCTTCTAATACAGATATTAAGCCAGCCTCACAATGGCGTTTGACGTTTGAATTTTGCCATAGGAATATCAAAATTAATGGGAATCCAACAGAGGGTATCGTAGATGCCATTATGGCGATGCAGCCGCTGATTTCCTTTAAAGAAGATTTGTATTTAGTGATTTCAGAGCTTTATATCAATGCAGTTGAACATGGGTTGTTGAATTTAGATTCAAGCCTTAAGGATGAAGAAGACGGCTTCCAAAAATTTAATCAGCAAAAAAGAGATCGTTTGTCTCTGTTAGAGGAGGGCAAGGTGACAATTTGTATTAACCAAACCCCAACATCAAACTATGCTGGTAATATCAAAATTAAAGTCTTTCATGAGGGACAACAATTTACTTCTAAAATGGGCAAAATTCCTGAACCCATTGATGAGAGTGATCATGCATTTTCTGGCAGGGGGTTGTTTTTGGTTCAGAGTCTATGCCAATCACTTGAGTTAGACGTTGTGCAAGCGTGCGCAACAGCTGTCTATACGTGGCAACAACCTGAGGTGATGAATGAAATCTAAGGTTTTGTTATTGGGGAGCGCCACAAAAAATATCGGCATTTCATGCTGCGTTGTTCTGAAACGATAGAAAAAGTGCATGGCAACTTTTCAATTACCAGTGAAGGGTTGGAAAACAGGGGGAACCGTTAAGTTGGTACTCCCCTTATCGATGCATTTTGTATACGTTTGACTTAGCTGTTTTCGACCACAATATTCGGGAATACCGAGGCATAGCTTTTACGTTGTAATGCAATATCACTTCCAATAGTCCAAACCATTTCACGATAACGACTGGCAATTTCTCCAGAAGGCTGCTCAACCAGTGTCGGTTTTCCTTGGTCCATCGCTAGTCTAATTTTACCGTCCAAAGGCAGTTTGCCAAGTAACTTTGTGTTAGATTCGGACGCTAGTTTTTCTCCACCATGTTCACCGAAAATAGCCTCTTCATGTCCACATTGGCTACAGATATGTGTACTCATGTTTTCAATAATACCCAGAATAGGAATATTTACTTTTTCAAACATTTTTAGGCCTTTGCGCGCATCAATTAAGGCTATTTCCTGAGGTGTAGTAACGACAACAGCGCCAGTTACGGGTATTTGTTGTGATAAAGTCAGTTGAACGTCCCCAGTTCCTGGTGGTAGGTCAATAACAAGATAATCTAAGTCTGACCAGTTGGTTTCGTTTAGCAATTGCATCAGGGTTTGTGTCACAATCGGACCACGCCAAATCATAGGTTCGGCAGGGTCGATTAAGAAGCCGATAGACATGAGTTTAAGTCCATGTGCGATAAGTGGCTCCATGCTTTTGCCATCAAGCGTTTGCGGTTTTTCATGAATGCCCAGCATGGTTGGAATACTAGGCCCATAAATATCTGCATCCAAAATACCAACGCGAGCGCCTTCTTGCTGCAAAGCCAGCGCTAAATTAACACTGGTCGTTGATTTACCAACCCCGCCTTTACCTGAGGCAACGGCAATAATGTTTTTTACACCTTCCAGAGGTTGTGCTTGGTTGTGTGTTTGGTGAGCAATGATTTCAGTATTCCACTCAAACTTAACTTCATTAACATCCTCAGTTTGCTGTAATGAGTGGTTTAGTTGTTGTTCAAGTGCAGGCCATAGTGAGCGGGCAGCAAAAGGTAAGCAAAGTTTAAGCGTTAAAACGCCTTTCTTAAAGGTTGCATCGGTGACGATTTTGTCTTGGAATACTGCGGCATCAATACCCTCTATGGATAGGGTGTTAATTGCTTTTTCTAAAGCTTGTTGTAGGTTTTCAGGTAAAGCACTGGAAAAGATTTTTTTTAAAAAACTCATGATAACGTCCTTCAAACATTGACGGTTTCGTTTTGTATTTAGGTAGTAAGCAAATACGGTATAGGTATTTGCTTAAAATTCGTTTGTACCCAGCCTGGTAGATTTTAGCTGAGCAGGTCTAGTTGACGTTCGTCTTTGCTATTATTTTGATCTTGTGTGATACGGCTGGCAGTAGGGCCTTTTTGATCGCGATATTTCGCATCAGCACGTTTGTTGTAGGGTTTGATAGCTGCGCTGGATAGCGTTTCAAAGTTGATTGCGCAAATTTCCATGCCAGGTCTCAAGGCGAGTGGTAGTTTGCCGCTATTGAAGATTTCTAGTACGATTTGTCCATTCCAGCCAGGGTCAATTCGATGCGCTGTGACGTGTACCATTAAGCCTAGGCGAGCCAAGCTTGAACGCCCATCCAACCAGCCTACCAAATCATCTGGAATGGAGACGGACTCAAAAGTCGCAGCCAGTGCAAGTTCACCAGGATGTAAGAAAAAAGCATCACCTTCTTTAATGATGATCTCATCTCCCATAATGGTATCCATGATCTTTTGCATTTGATCACTTGGCCCACTAAGGTCAATGTAGGGAGCGGTATGGTCGTTAAATACACGGAATTTGTTATCAAGTCTTAAATCGACACTAATCCCTTTGATTTTGCTTTGATCCGGTTGTGGTTCAATGCCGATTTTACCGATTTTTAAATGCTGAATAATGTCTCTGTCGCTTAGCTTCATAATTGGATTTTCATGTATCAGTTGGAGAAGTCCGGCACCCGGTTTAATTCAAGGGTAATCGTACGTTTTTCTATTTTATTTTCTACTTGAATTTGTCCAGGAAAATAAGCCATTTCAGGGACAAGCCATAATTTAATGCTCATTTTATCATTATGGAACTCGAAACGCTTTGTTTGTAGCTCATCCTTAAAGTCTAAATCAATTTCATCTGACTTATTCTGGGTTGAAAAAATGATTTTTTGTTGAACTTTATCATCTTGCAGATAGAGGTTGTTCAGCGGCAAGTGATTAAGTATTCGGTATTGAATTGCGTAGGCGATAGAAATGGGGTCATAAACCAAGTTGCGTAATGGCCAGTTTTTATTTTCTTCTACGTAATGAATATGTTTATGCGTTTCATCTCTAACCAGTGTATAGGTTTTATGTTCAGTGCGATCGTCATAACGGCGCGTTAAAAACTTTTTGTATTTCAACCATTTGAATTCGTGGTCATTTTGAATCAAATGAATTTGTTCTTTGGCTGATTCGTTAATAAAACGTTGCGCCCACCTTGGTGGAGAAGCTTCGCTGGTCAACAAGCAGTTTTGTTGTCGGCAAGAAAGCGATTGGCGTGCTTCACCAACATTAAAACCAAATACACGAACATTGAAGGTGGCTTTAAAAGGTAAAAGTGTTTCTGCAAATACTGAAGACGAAAATATAGAGATTCCGGCGAATAATGATAACAATAGACGGTTGGAGAATCTTTTTTGAGAAGTCATCATTACACTTGCCATATTAAAGCCTAAGACTTGTTGACCAATGCTTGGTCGAAGTCGATAGGTGATTTCAGTAGATGATTATTAAACCACACCTGATTGTCTTTTAATTCAACCTTACTGGAAGCCAGCCAATCAGCCACAAGAGGGTAAGCTTGATGCTCAAGAGCATGGATTTTCTGTTTAAGTGATTCTACATTATCGTTAGCATCAACAGAAACCTTAGCTTGAAGGATGACTGGGCCACCATCTAGTTCAGCGGTCACAAAGTGAATGCTCAAACCGTGCTCTTTATCTCCAGCATCAAGTGCTTTTTGATGGGTGTCGAGGCCTGGGTATTTGGGTAAAAGAGAAGGGTGGATATTGAGCATTCGCCCTAAAAAGTGGCTAGTGAATTCTGGTGTCAGAATTCTCATAAAGCCAGCCAAAATAACGGCTTTTATGTGTTTGCTGTCTAAAGCTTCAATCATAGCGAGGTCAAATGCTTCGCGTGAATCATAAGCCTTGTGGTCTAGCACGAGTGTGCTAATGCCAGCGTTTTGAGCGCGCTCTATGCCTTTTACTGAGGGGCGGTTTGAAATCACCAGTTTGATTTCGTAGTTGGCCGTTGGTTGGGCATCTATCAACGCTTGAAGGTTACTGCCATTTCCCGAAATTAAAACGGCAATGGGCATTTTATTTGAGTTTTTTGTCATACCCGGTAGTCATCGCCATTAAGAAACAAATGGCGATATATGTCGTTAAGTTTATGCAAAAAGTGGTTGGCGTTAAACCAATTCCACATGAGGTTCAGCTTGATTTGAAGCTTCAACTCTACCAATCTCAACTACGGTTTCCCCTAGTTTGCTTAGGGTATCAATTGCTTTGTCTTTTTCTGCTGCATCAACAACGATGACAAGACCAATACCACAGTTCAAAGTACGGTGCATTTCATGAAACTCTACGTTTCCAGCTTGTTGAATCCAATCAAATACCGCAGGACGTTTCCAACTAGAGGTGTCAATTTTCGCTAGTGTATTTTCTGGCATAACGCGCGGTAGGTTTTCAAGTAAGCCGCCACCGGTAATGTGAGAAATAGCGTGAATATCGACTTGTTTCATTAGCTCTAAAACGGATTTAACGTAAATGCGAGTAGGCGCCATAAGGGCATCGATCAGTGGTTGACCATCACAATCAGATTGAAGATCAACACCGCTTACTTCGATGATTTTACGAATCAAAGAATAACCATTTGAGTGAGGGCCGGAAGATGCTAAGCCAAGCATGACATCGCCTTCTTTCACTTTAGTGCCGTCAATCAGGTCAGCCTTTTCAACAATACCAACACAGAAACCAGCTAAGTCGTAGTCACCGTCAGGATACATGCCTGGCATTTCAGCGGTTTCACCACCAATCAAAGCACAACCTGATTGCAAACAGCCTTCACCAATACCTGAAACGACATCCTTGGCAACAGAGATATCTAGCTTGCCTGTCGCGTAGTAGTCTAAAAAGAAAAGAGGTTCAGCGCCTTGAACGATTAGGTCGTTAACGCACATAGCAACTAAGTCAATACCGACTTGGTCATGTTTACCACTTTCAATGGCTAATCTTAGCTTGGTGCCGACACCGTCTGTACCTGAAACCAATAATGGGTTTTTGTATTTGTCCATTGGTAGTTCGAACAAAGCACCAAAGCCGCCCAATGAAGCCGAAACTTCAGGTCTGCGTGTTGCTTTTGCAATAGGTTTAATTGCTTCTACTAAGGCATTACCTGCGTCAATATCAACACCGGCGTCTTTATAACTGATTGATTGGCTTTCTGTTGTCATAGTGGATATGTTTCTTGTTGTTTTGCGCTTATTCGAGAGTTACCGAGTTTTGGTTTTAAAACAGGTACGGAATAAAGCGTTTATTAATTTTTAGGTTTATTAATTTTTGGTCAAAAAATCGGATAACATATTGTAACTAAAATTTAAGTTATAAGCAGGAAACTTTGATGCGCGGAAACGGGCAAAGCATTCAAATTGGAACTCAAAAAACAGTCACTCAAAAACTCATCACCATGTTTTTTGTTTTTGGGATGTTATTTTTTGCCGCAGTAGCACATGCGGATGATGTGCTGTTTGACGTGACAATTCCACTTTCTGACTCTGAAACAAACCTGTCAAAACAGCAACAGATCGATAAAGCGTTAACTGAAGCATCTCGTGTTGAGCTTATGCGTTTAACCGGGCGTTTGGATGTTAATGATGATGACGAGTTTCAGGAACTATTGAAAAACCCGAAAGAATGGCTAAGTCGTTATAGCTATCAGCCTATTTTGCAAGAAGGCGTTGCGGTTGGTACGCAAATCGAATTCAATTTCGATCAAAAACATATCTATCAATATTTTCAAAAACATAACCTAGTTTTGTGGCCTTACAGTAGTCGACCTAAAACGTTAGTATTGGGTTCTCAAAAACTTGGTAATGATACGACAAACCTGACAGCCGATGCTTTAGGTGACAACCCATCGTTGGATTACCGAAAGCCAGCAGAAAGATTGGGCGTTCCTGTTTTAGAACCTTCTGCAGACATGAGTTCCTCTTTGTGGATTTATCCGCTGCAAAATGCATTGCCTGAACAAATTGCATTTTTAGAGTCTCAAGCCAAAGCCAATTACCTAATGACTTATCAGGAAGAACTCACCGAGACTGGGGAGAAAACTTTTCATTGGGAGTTGTTCGATAAGACAGGCAACAAAGTATTAGATGGTCAGGCCGATAACACCTTGGCGATGGATAATCTAAAAGATATTTTTGCACGTTTATTGGATTACTATTCGCAGGGTTATCGTGCACAAGCGGATGTTTTGGGGTCGTTGACACTGACGCTGGATAATATGACGCAAGTTGATAACCTAACATCTATTGAAAATGTGTTGAATAATATGAAGCCAATGGTGCACTCGGTTAGATTGCATTCATTGCAAAACTATCAAGCCAACTTTGAAATCATTTACCAAGGGTTCTATACCAATTTATTGGCAAAAATTCAGAAGATTCCTCATGTGTTGGTTACGGATAATGATGCCGTAATTGGTGTTGTGCAGGCCAAGTGGTCTGATGAAGTAATGCCTGTTACCAATTCAACAGATGATTCGTCCGCCAGCCAGTCAGCAATACCACCTGCTGGCAATGATGATCAACCATCTCAAGCACCGGCTACACAAGAATCATTGGATTCAGCAACCAACCCCTTTACTTCTCAGACAAATGATTCGACTAGTCAGGTAGAAAAAAGTGCTGGTGTGCAAACTGAAGGTGCTGTGATTGAAACCATGCCGCAAGGAACGTCTATTGCACCTTAGGTGTGATGTCTTCAAGTTTTGATTCACGACTATCAACCTATGCAACACTTTTCTTAAGAGTAACAATGCAATGATGTACGCTCAATTGCCTTTAAAAATCGGCCTAAAAGATGAAGCGCGCTTTTCCACTTATGCTTGTGAAAGTGATGCGTTAAAGCAAACGCTAGATGCTTTACAGTTGGCCTTAAAAGGCCAAACGAACACAGAGCTGTCAAAAGGGAATCAGACGCTTTTATCAACAAAAGCTTGTTGTTTTATTGGTGATTTTGGTTCGGGTAAGACGCATTTATTGCAAGCAGCTTGTCGCTTTCAATTGGAATCACAATCAGACGTTGCCTCTCAATCAAATCCACAATCTACTGGTGCAGGTGTTTATTTACCATTAGGTGAT
Source organism: Hydrogenovibrio kuenenii DSM 12350 (assembly GCF_000526715.1). NCBI lineage: Bacteria > Pseudomonadati > Pseudomonadota > Gammaproteobacteria > Thiotrichales > Piscirickettsiaceae > Hydrogenovibrio > Hydrogenovibrio kuenenii. Next base: position 970,572 of record NZ_JAGP01000001.1, read on the forward strand.
GTAACTTTGCCTTTCATTCCTATGGTTCTAGAGGGGATGGAGCAGGTTGATTTAGTCTGTGTTGACGATATTGACTTGGTGATTGGTCAAGAAGACTGGGAAAAAGCATTAGCTAACTTATTAATGAAATCCAAAAATATGGGACATGCTGTTTTTCTTGCTGCCAGTCAGCCGATGCATGAATGGAAGCTGGTTACAAAAGAATTGGCTTCGGCGATGGTCAATGTTTTGCCGATTCCACTAGAACGAATCAAGAGTGAAAAGGTTTTAGTTCAGGCATTACAGAAACATGCCGAAATGTTGGGGTTTCATTTGTCTCTGGATGTTTGTAATTATCTTATCAAGCAGTACTCAAATAACTTACAGGAACTGCTTGCTGTTTTAGGCTTGCTAGCCGAAGCATCAATAGTACAAAAAAGGCGTGTTACCTTGCCTTTTGCCAAACAAATTTTGATGCCTAAATTCGACTAATCAAGCGTCAAGTATCTGTTTCATGTAAAGACGCTAAGGTCAGACTTTATTCAAGAGTTGATTGGTTGTCTGAGTTAAAATATCGAAAATAATCAGTTTTAAATTAAAAATTAAATTCAAAAGGAATGGTAATGCTTGATCAGGTTTCGGTTGGATCATTGAAATCCCCGTTAGAATCTTCGAAAAAAATCTTGGCTTTTTTGTTGTTGGCTTTAGTCGTGATGTTTGTGCTGCAAACGAATGCAGTTGCAGCGGATTCAAGTGATGATCCTGTGTTTGTCACTCTAGATGGCAAAAACGTTAAATTATCGGACTTCAAAGGGAAGTGGGTCATTGTCAACTATTGGGCGACTTGGTGTCCACCGTGTAGAATGGAAATACCAGAGCTTGAAATGTTTTATGAAAAGCACAAAGATAAAGACGCTGTTGTTCTAGGTGTAAACTATGAAACGGGTGATGTTAAACACGTGAAGGACTTTGCACGCCAACAAATGGTGTCTTATCCGATTGTTCGTGAGAAAGGCGGCGCAAATGGTCGGTCTACCGTTTTTGGTCCATTGAAAGGTCTGCCAACGACTTATATGGTTACCCCAACAGGAGATTTGGTTGCCGCTAGAACAGGTATGGTTGATCAAAATATGTTGGAATCCTTTATGGAAAAGTACGACAGCATGTATTCAGGTAAACAAAAAAATAGCAAATAGTTGAACAGATTTTTATGAACAAAGCACAACTGACATTTGGATTGAAGTACTGGCGCTTAGCCATTCACTTGATTTTCAAAACCAAACATTTTGGTGTAAATAACCTTTGGTGGGCACAACAACCTTCCGCAATCGGTTGGCATTGGTATGAAATTTGTTGGGGTATTTTGACCATCATGCCGATTTGGCGTAACTATCAATCTTTAAGAGTGAGAAGTTGCCTTGGCTGGATGCCGCAAGCTGATTGCGAAGCGTTGGGTTATGATAAAGTGGTTCACCGCGATTTGTAACTTTGGCATTGAGTAACACTCTTTAAACTTAAGCAGGGTACGCCCATGATTCAAATGGATTTAGAGCAAAGACAGTCACATCGTTTTTCTCGTCCCTTTTTAGTAACAGATCATGAAGACACTGACTTTGAACAACCGTTTGAAGGCTTTGATGTCAACCTGACGGGCGTCGGTTTTTTGGTGGACTCAAGTGATTGGTTTTTACCTGAGCAGGAAATCAGTTTAAGAGTTAAAAATACCCAAACAGATGAAGTTTATTGCCTAGAAGGGGTTGAAGTTGTTCACCTGCATCCCTTCGAAGAAGGAACGGAAGAAGAAAAGGGCAAGTTTATCTGCGGTTGTCACATTTCTAAAGTAACAAGTGGTCAGTTATTGGCGCACCATCGTTTGGTGATGACCGATGCGCAAACCGCAATTGTATCTATGCAAACCTCAAAGTTATCTGAGTTCAACTTTGTTGAAGATGGTTCTGAACTGTCCAAAGATGAAGCTGACTTCCAAGAGGCCAGCCTGGCATTAAATCTAGCAGTCTCTCAATCCGAACGTAATCAGCATGAAATTGAACGCTTTATTGTTGATGTAGAGTCTATTATGCGTGTTGATGCCAGAGCAGACGTTAAACTTGCCGATTTACAAAAAGAGTTTGATGCTTTTAAAAGTCACCTCGGACAAATGAATGAAAGCACCATCGCTTTTGCCACACTGGCAAAATTGTTAGCACATACGCCAAATAAAGAACAACATCGTTTAGCATGGAAAACTTTAATTTCAGATTTTGAAACCCGTTTTCTGACAGAGGGGCAGCAAATTGCCTATGACTTTATGCACCAAGGTTTGAGTGCGGAGGAAGCAATTAAACTGGCGGATGAATATATGCTGTCAGAGAATTCCTCAAAAGAGAATCACTAACTTTTACCAAGCCAATCGGATTGATTACTCTGCAACCAATTGTTTAATTCTATAAACGCCTTCATTGCCTGCCAGTGTTTTCGCTAAGAACGGCAAGGCCTTTTCCATAGCAGCATAAAGCGTCCAAGGTGGGTTAATGACCAGCATACCACTGGATGTCATGCCTCGCGCACCATTGTCAGGCATTAAGCCTAATTCAAACAATTGAATATTGCTAATACCGCTTTTGATAAAGGCTTTTTCAAGTTGAGTGATGCGTTGGCGTTCCACCACCGGATACCAGAGTGCATAAGTGCCGGTTGCGAACTTCTTGTGTGCTTTGACAATACTCTCAACCACCAGCTTGTAATCATCTTTGACCTCATAAGGCGGATCCATCAGGATAAAACCACGTTTTTCTTTTGGTGGTAGTTGACTCAAACAGGCTTGGAAGCCGTTTGAGTTCGAAATATGAAGGCGACGATTTTGTTTGAAGTTATGGCAAAGTGTTTTGTATTCGCGTGGATGCAGTTCAAACAAAGATAACCTGTCATGATCCCGCAGTAAGTGCTCAGCAAACCAAGGCGAACCAGGGTAGTGTGTTAAATCTTCACCTGGATTGAAGTCAGATACTACATCTAAATAAATCTGAACTGAATCAGGTAGCTCGGCCTTATTAAGAGACCAGAGTTTACCGATCCCATTCTCATATTCGCGGTTTTTTTGTGCTTCACTATTGTCGAGTTGAAACGCGCCTGCACCGGAGTGAGTGTCTAAATAAAAAATAGGTTTGTCTTTTTGAGTCATGTAACCCAAGGTATGAACACAAATCATGTGTTTCAGTACATCGGCAAAATTGCCGGCGTGAAAAGAGTGGAGATAACTCAGCATAGGATAAGCTCTTAATTGTTTTAGCGATTACGATTACGCTTGTTCTTTTTTTGTCTTTTGGCTTCTTCGCGAGCCAGTTTTTTGGCTTCTTTTTCAGCGCGCAGAATTTCGACTTCTTTAAGCTCTGCTTCCATCATGCTAGGCATTTCAAAAGTAAGATTTCCTAGGCTTCCATCACGGATTTCAGTAATCAAAATACGAGAAACCTTGTCCATATCAACACGACCGCCGCCCACTAAACAGCCTCGTAGGCGACCAATGCCCTCCAATAGTTCAACATCCGCATAAGGGTTGTCCAATGATGGCAGTTCTTTGAGTTGATAGCGTTCCATCAACCTTTCAGGGTAGTGCTTGAGCAAGTATTCGGCGGCATAGCTAGCAACATCAGGCAGTTCAAAAGCTGTTTCTTTGATACCGCCAGTAATGGCAAGCCGGTAACCGGAATGTATATTTTCAATGTTTGCCCAAAGCATACCGGGGGTATCGAACAGTGTGATATTGTCTTCAAGCTTAATACGTTGCAGCATTTTGGTGACAGCAGGTTCATTGCCTGTTTTGGCAATAGGGCGATTGGCAAGGGAGTTAATCAATGTTGATTTCCCAACATTCGGAATCCCTAAGATCAATGCATGAATTACCTTAATAGAGTTTTCTTCTCGTGGGAACATTCTATGAATAAGGTCGAAAATCTGCGTTTTTCGATCACCCTGTTGAGAGTTTAATGCCAATGTTTTGATGTTTTTGTGTTGTTCAAAATAGTCTTGCCAGAGCTGCGTTTTTTCTTCATCTGCCAAATCTGACTTGTTAAAAATTTTGATCGTAGGTTTATCACCGCGTAGTTCGGCAATCATTGGGTTTTCGCTGCTGTAGGGAATGCGTGCATCCAGGACTTCTATAATTAAATCCACTTGGGGCAGGATTTCGCGCACTTCTTTTTGCGCTTTGTGCATGTGACCTGGATACCATTGGATTTGCATGTTGTTGTCCTGAAATGTAGTTTAGTGTCTAGTAATTTTAAGCCGCATTATACCAGTCTTTAACAGGTGTTTAGCGCGAGAAAAACCCTTTAACAAAACGGACAAATAATACCAAGGCTGAAATCATCCAAAGATAGACAAACCATTTAAAGACAGCGTAGAAAGATTGAAGTTGTCCTGCCATGGGTTTCAAACTCTCTGCTGTGAGCACACCGTTTTCGGCATGTCCCAACATCATGATTGCCACCATCAGCATTACCGCACCGATTGCGGCACCACCATAAAGAAAAAGCTTTGTCCAGATATCCATTTATCTACCCTTGTGGATTAAATTCATTGTTTCAAAAGTGTAAGTGAGAAAGCATTAAAAACCAAGCCCGTTTACCAAAATCTAATAGATGTTTAACTATCAGAGAAATAGATAATTCAAATATTGGAACATTAAATGCTGTGGTAATTTAGTAGCAGATTCGGTTGGTTTTTTCGGGGGAAGCCTGATATTGAATCTCTTTTTGTCGATTTTGTTCGTCAATTCAAGGAGATAACTATGCCATACGCAAGAAAACCTGACACCAGGTTAAAACCTGTTTATAAGCGCAACACTGCACCAACAAAGCGTGAAGTTGCACACAATGACAGCAAGTCTAATAAAGTTGTGGCTTTTAAGCCTAGAGAAGTGAATATGATGCCCGGTGACTGGGCAGAGGTAGGTAACCCTACTCATTATGAGCTTGCAACCACCATTCAAACTTGTAAGCGCCTATGGCACTTGAACAAACAAGCGTTAAACTATCCCGAGTGTAATCGCGAGGCAACGGAGTACAACATTCTTGTGCTCGAAAAACTCTATATCAACTTGATGGATTATCTGGTTGAGTAATATAGATAACTCAAAAACAGATATGAGATAGCAACGCGAGCCTGACCCAGCCTGGTAGATTTTAATAAAAAAGTCGTACAATTTATTGTGCTGGGTTCAGTTTATCTATTAAGATGATGGTAAGTGCTTTTTAGTAGGAGAAAGCTATGCGCGTGGTTTCCTTGGTTAACGGGTCTTTATTGTCGGAAGCTGCCAGCTTTTATGCTATTGCCTACGCCAAATCAGTTAAGCTGCCATTGAGCTTTTTGTTTATAGACAATGGTAAAGAATCGCTTGAACGGTTGGAATCATCTATTGCCACCCTTCAAGAAATTGCAGAAGCCCATGATGTCGAAACAGAAGCGGTTATCTTAGAAGGCGGCGTGCTTTCTCAGTTGCAACATTACGCCAAACTTTATTCTATTGATACCTTATTTTGCGCGACTCGAAAACTCTCCAATTCACATTCGTTCAGTGACACCATTGTTAAGGCTGGTTTGGAAACTGATATTGCTGTCGTAAAAGTCAAAAACGTATCTCAAGTCCGGTCTTATCGTCGTTCATTATTGGTTTCAGGTGTGCATATCAACCCTCATGCGTATTTGTTATGGCTGGGGCTGCTCATCGGTAACGAAGCCAGTGGAAAGCTTTATCTGCAAAACAGTCATTCAGCAAAGCATGCTTCAACAAAATCTGGTTTTAAATATGAATCAGCGCCCTTTATGCAAATCGCCAATATGTTGAATCAAGATGTTGATGTTGTACAAGTTTTACAGCCGATGAGTACGGAGCGCATTAATAATTATTTAGTGGAAAATGATTTCGACTTGGCTGTTTACAACGCGTCGGACTATTCAAAAAAACTGTTGGATGAGGTCACGGATGAATCCAGTACCAATAGTATTTTGTTTTATCCTTGGATGATATAAAGCTGAGGAGCTTAGACGCAATGCTATTTCAACAAACAAAAGAACAAATCCTCAAAACGTTACAAACCAGCGAATCAGGGTTAGATAAAACCGAAGTATCAAGACGCCTCCAGTCTTTTGGTTTGAATCAGATCAGTCAAAAAAAGAAAAAAGACTATCGAATCGAGTATTTGAAAGAATACATTTCTTTTTTTCCAATCTTGCTTGAAATAGCTGGTGTATTGGCACTGGTAGCAGACCATTTTCAGCCTGGTGAAGGCAATAGCATTCTAGCCTATGCGATTTTTACAGCCGTTTTTCTAAATGCCACTTTTACTTTCTGGCAAAAATTTAAGGCAGATAAGGCAATGGAAGCCTTACTCAAATTAATTAAATCTGAAGCCAATGTTCTGCGCGATGGTGAATGGCAAGTCATTGATGCGGTAGAAGTGGTACCCGGTGATATTTTGCGTTTAGAAGAAGGGGAGAAGGTTGCTGCCGATGCCATTTTACTTGATGCAAATGACCTTTATTTAAACCTGTCTGTATTAAATGGTGAATCCACTCCTTCTGAACGCACAATAGAAGCGGGTGATGCCAAACGCGAACTTGAAGCTAAAAACATGGTGTTTGCCGGTTCATCTGTCAGTAATGGGAATGGTTTGGCGGTGGTTACTGCCACTGGTGATGCAACTGAGTTCGGTAAAATTGCTCGTATGACGGCAGAAGTTGCTATTACCGTCACGCCTATCGAAAAAGAAATCAAACACATGACCACTATTTTGACTCTATTGGCTTTGGCTGCGGGTGTCGTGTTCTTTGTTTTGGGTTGGTTTTCGGATAGAGGGCTATTGATTTCCGCCATTTTCGCCTTATCTTTGATTGTTGCGAACGTACCGGAAGGGTTGTTGCCGACGATTACGCTATCACTATCACTCGCATCGCAGCGCATGGCAAAACGTCATGCATTGATCAAAAACCTCAACTCAGTAGAAACACTGGGTTCTGCAACGGTTATTTGTACCGACAAAACCGGTACGCTGACACAAAATGAGATGACAGTAAAAACCATCTATTTGGCAGATGGAAGTGAAGTATCCGTATCGGGTAACGGTTATTTCCAGCCGGGTGAAATTACATTTGAGAATAGAGCTTCAACAGACTGCGAGCAACATCTTCAACAATTGCTTACCGCAGCAGCTATTAATACGCATGCTTCTGTCAATGTTGCACAACACAGTGCCATTGGAGACCCAACCGAATTGGCATTGGTTGTAGCCGCTACAAAAGTAGTCGAGCTGCCTGAGATAGAAAAAGTTAAGGAATATGCTTTTTCGTCCGACCGAAAAATGATGTCCACCTTGGTTGATAACAACGGTGAACAGCAGCTGTTTGTGAAAGGTGCAGTAGAGAATGTTTTGCCCTTGTGTCAGTATGAGCAAGATGGTGAGGTGATTCCGTTAACGCAAGAAACCATTGATCGTATCCATGCGAAAAACAACCTGTTAGCTGAGCAATCCTATCGTGTATTGGCAATAGCGATGAAATCTGGGGATGGCGAAGAAGACCTTATATTCTTAGGCCTAGTCGGTATTATTGACCCACCTCGTATAGGGGTAAAAGAAGCGATAGCCCAATGCTACTCCGCCAGAATCCGTATTATGATGATTACTGGTGATAACCCTGTTACCGCCAGTGCCATAGCGGGCCGAATCGGTTTGAAGGTGGATGAAGTCATTACGGGGCCTGAGCTAGAGCATTTGTCGAATAAAGCGTTGCAACAAAAACTGTTGGATAAACACTTGTTGTTTGCGCGTATGGCGTCAGCGCAAAAGCTGCGTATTGCCGAGCTACTTCAAGCAAATGGTGAAGTGGTTGCCATGACTGGAGATGGGGTTAATGATTCTCCTGCGCTCAAACAAGCCGACATCGGTATTGCAATGGGCTCAGGAACGGATGTAGCGAAAGAGGCTGGCGATATGATTCTGCTAGATGATAATTTCAAATCCATCGTTTCCGCAGTGGAAGAAGGGCGCACAGTCTATTTCAATATCAAAAAGCTCACCACTTATATTCTCAGCTCCAACGTGCCGGAAATCGTGCCTTACGTATTGCAGTTTTTCCTCAAGATTCCAATGCCATTATCGGTGATTCAAATTCTATTAATCGACTTGGGTACGGATCAGTTACCAGGTTTGGGGCTAGGGGCGGAAAAGCCGGAAAAACACATTATGCAGCGTCCGCCAATTGGGCGTAACGAGAAAATTCTGGATTGGGAAGTCTTTAAACGCGGTTATTTCATGTCAGGGGTGTTTGAAGGTTCGGCAGCCATGTTCGCATTCCTTGGGTTTCTATTTCTCAACGGCTGGACTTATGGCGATTTGAGTATCGATAACGAATTTCATCGTCAGGCGATGACCATGACGCTGTTAGGGGCAATTACCTGTCAGATGGCGAACGTGTTCACGCTACGCTCTTGGGAAGACTCTATGTGGAATCTGACACGTACCAATAAGATGATTTGGTTCGGGGTGGCAATGGAGGCTGTGTTTATCGCATTGATACTTTATGTGCCGGCTGTGCAAACTGTGTTCAATACTGCGACCGTTCCATTGGAAGACTTATGGTTATTGATTCCTTTCCCAATCTTGTTATTGCTCAATCACGAATGGTATAAAGCACGTCAAAAAGCTAAGTGGCAACGACGTTATCAAGATTGGAATGATACCTCTCTCGCCTAGTAGATTTTAAGTGGGGATACTATAAGATTCAGTCCGATATGGTGAACTCATTGTTGGCGAATAATTCTAAACAAGCCTCTACGACGTCAGCATCGTAAAATCTACCTTTCCCTTGTTGGATTTCTTCTAGTGCAAGTTCAATTCCTAGTGCCGCGCGATAGGGGCGGTGAGAAGATATGGCATCAACGACATCTGCGACTGCAATGATTTTCGATTCGAGTAGTATTTGATCTCCTTTTAGCCCTTGTGGATAACCTGAACCGTCGATCCTTTCATGATGTTGTAGGATGATCTCCGCAATAGGCCAAGGGAAATCGATATCTTTTACAATATCATGGCCAGCTTGTGCATGGTTTTGCACAAGTTGGTATTCAATTTCGGTGAGTTTTCCTGGCTTTGATAGAATTTCTGCCGGAATTTGAATTTTTCCAAGATCATGAATGATTGCAGCAAACTCAATTCCTTGAGTTTGATCTGGCGGCAACCCCATTTTCTGGGCGATTGCCACAGACAGTTCACTAACACGTCTTTGATGACCCGCAGTATAAGGATCACGTATCTCTACAGTAGTGGCAATAGCTTGTATTGTTTGTTCCAAACTTTTTTTCAATAATAGGGCTTGTTGTTCACGTTCTTCTCTAGCTCTCAAGGTAATGATGCCATAAGCTAAATCACCGGTTAATTCTTCCAATAATGTCACTTCATCTTTATCAAAAACGTTAGAGGTTGAGGTGTAAATGCTTAAAGCCCCTAAAATGTTATCTTCATTACACAGTGGTAGTGCTATATTTGATACGTAACCACGTGCTAAAGCTGCTTCTCGCCAAGGTTCGTATTTTGATTCAGTAGCGATGTTTCGACGAATGGAGGTTTTACCATCACGAATCGCTTGTGAAATAGGGAGCTGGCCTTGTTCGTTATCTTCCCAACTAGGGTGGCCTTCCCAAAAATAACTATTTTTTTCTCCGGACCAGGCCTTCGGTGTGAGAGACTTTTCTGCATTGTCTTCAGCATAACAAACCATCGCCATACTATATCCACCTGTAGCCACGATAATATCGGTTACGGTCTTTAAGAATGTATCTTCATTTTTCGCTTGAATCAGGGCTATATTGACTGAAGATAGGGTTTGAAGTGCACGATTAGCCCGTTTCAGTGCATTTTCGGATTGCTTTCGATCCGTAATATCTCTGACGATACCAAAGATATAGGGTTGGCCTAATTCAATGTAGGAGGTACTGATTTCCACCGGAAACTCAGTCCCGTCTTTACGGCGATGGACACTTTCAATAGTTATACCGCCCGATTTTTTAGTCATTTCTTTGATGGAATTTGCAGATGCTTTGTTGTACTCAGCGTCAATATCAAAGGCTTTCATATTGAGCAATTCTTCTCGACTATAGCCTAGCGAACTACATTCGGCTTCATTGACGTCTAAAATACGAAGTGTTGAAGGATCAATCACTTCAATGGCATCATTTGAGTGATCCAACAGCATTCGTAGGATGCCGGTGCGTTCCTCTGCCTCTTTCCGTTCTGTAATGTCTCTCGCAATTGATATGAAATAGGGTTTTTCAAGATTGACCAGTGACAAACTGACCTCGACCGGAAAGGTGGAGCCGTCTTTACGTTGATGGTGGGACTCGAAATGGATGTTCCCAGTTTGTTTAACTTGAGCTATGAGTTGCTTGTATTCGCCAGAGTTTTGTATGGTCATTGGATCAACATCAAAAATGCTCATTGAAAGCAACTCTTCACGAGAATAGCCGAGTTGGACGCAACTGGTTTCATTGACATCCAAAAATGCCATGTTTGAAGGGTCAAGCACTTCAATGGCATCACCCGAATGGTCGAGTAGCTTACGGAATAGTTTTAAGTGTTCTTGGGTTTGCTTATGATCGGTAATGTCCTCAAGAATATTTACTATGTATGAGGTCGTTCTTTCTTCATCATGAGTTATGTAGGCGCGTGAACGAAAACATTTGTCATCTATGTGTATTTCTTGTTCTTTGGGTGTAAGTGTTTTCAGTGACGCAGTGTAAGCGTGAAGTGGTTCATCAAGTTTAGGAAAAACTTCAAAATAACGTTTTCCGATAATTTCCTTAAACTTTAGTTTCGCGAGTTGTTGGTAAGCCTTATTACATAGAAGAATATGGAAATCATTATCGTAGATGATAATGGGGTCTGTAACGGAATCTAGTGCAGAAACCCAGTAATGAAGAGGGTTTATGCCCTTGAAATCTATCGGCTTGCTCATTGAGAATGCCTCATGAATGTAGGGGGGATTTTATTCATCATATATGCTGAACTCTATTCACCATAGTCCATAGAGTTAATATTATCAAATAATATCTAATTATGTCGTTGAGGTAATAATTGATAAGCCAATGTCTTAGTAGGCTTTGTTCATGGCTGAATATTTGATAGAGACGAGCTGATAGTGATAGGTGGTGATAATACGTACACTAGAAGAGCAAGCTTTAAGAGGGTGAGACGGATTTTAATGATGCTTTTCGGTGTTGGTTTCTTCCTATCAGCACCAACGCTAAACCACCCAACATCAGTATTGCAGCCAGCCAGAAACGTAAGGTCAAAGGTTCAGCAATCAACCAGGCTGCACCGAAGGCGGCGATTAAAGGCATTAATAATTGTGAGCCGGAAGCTAGGCTGGATGAAAGATGCGGTAAAGCGGTGTACCAAAGTATATAGCCTAAACCTGAAGTGACTGCACCGGAAATGACTGCTAAGAGTACGCCGTATTCTGTTAGGTGAATATGGTCTTCAAACAGCATTGCCAGCAAGCTGGCAATGGCAATCATCGGCAGGGTACGATAGAAATTATAAGCCGTGTCAAACATAGGGTTTTTAGACTTGCGGCCATTCAAGCTATACAACGCCCAGCTATAGGCGGAAATAAACACCATCACCAATCCCCACCAAGAAGGCGTAGTGAGTTTCGGGTACATCAAGTAAGCCAATCCCGCGAGAGCCAAGGCGACACCAATCCACTCGGCTTTGTGGAGTTTGTCTCCAGCGCGTACTGCATAGCCTAGCATCGTAAGTTGAACGATAACGGCAAGGATCAAAGAGCCTGTCGCAGTGCTAATAGTGACATAGCTAAATGAAAAGGTAATGGCATAGAAAAATAGCATGAGTGCCGCTTTCCAGCTGCCTTTTGATATGGGGTCATTCGATGCATCCACCGCGGATAAATGTTTTTTTCGCCAAGCAAACCAACTCATGACGATAAACAACATGACCGCCCCTGAACCTAATCGTAGACTGGTGAAGCTAACGGGATCAATGAAACCATCACTCAAAGCCCAGCGACAAATGATGGCGTTGGCAGCGAAAGCTGTAATAGATAGCAGAGTCAAAATTGTTGTCTGAATCAATAAGAATCGAGTCATAAGTAACCAGAAAAATTGGGTTGGAAATGTTGGCTATTCTAATCGGGATGGACTTGAGAACAAATTGTTTTAAAGCATTTTTATTAATGTATCACTTGCTTTACCCCATGAAACTGCTGAAAATAGCGCAAATTTATTTTAAGCCGTTATTCCAAATATAAAGGATTCAAGGTCATGCCTAAAATTAGTGAACTTAAGAAGGGCAGTGTTGTCGAAATTGATGGTGCTCCGCATATTGTAAAGACTTACGATGTCCGTAACCCTTCTTCTCGTGGTGCTTCCACTATGTACAAGGTACGTTTCTATAACTTAAGAACTGGCCAAAAAGTGGATGAAACTTTTAAGGGCGAAGATATGCTTAAAGAAGTGGATACCGCTAAAGTTTCAGTAATGTTTTCGTATATCGACGGCGATAGCTATGTATTCATGAATAATGAAGACTTCAGCCAATATTTATTGGATGGAGATGTTTTGGAAGAAGAGAAAAGATATCTAACCGAAGGTTTGACGGGTATTACGGCACTATTGTATGAAGACCAAATATTAAGCATTGAACTGCCAACGAATGTTGATTTGGAAGTCACTGAAACCAATCCTGGTAGTAAAGCGAGTGGAGCGGGCAGAACTAAGCCTGCAGTATTATCGACAGGTTATGAAATTCAAGTACCTGAATTCATTGAACCCAATGAAAAAGTTAAAGTCAGCACGCTAACAGGCAAGTTTATTTCTAGAGCCTAGTGCTTTACTTTGTTAATGAGCGAATGGGCAAGCGTAAGTGTTTAGCATTCTGTAATGCTTACGGCTAAACCACCTAGTGAGGTTTCTTTGTATTTGTGAGACATTTCCAATCCGGTTTGTTTCATTGCAGAAATACAGTTATCCAGATGCATAATATGTTGTCCGCCACCACGCAATGCTAAAGAGGCTGCGGCGTAAGCTTTGATAGCGCCAAATCCATTACGCTCAATACAGGGTACTTGTACCAACCCTTTAACTGGATCGCACGTCATTCCTAGATGGTGTTCCAAAGCAATTTCGGCAGCATTTTCAATCTGCTCTGGCGTGCCTCCTTTTACTGCACAAAGTCCCGCGGCAGCCATTGCTGAAGCAGAACCAACCTCACCCTGGCATCCAACTTCTGCACCGGAAATCGAGCTGAGATGTTTAATCAATCCACCAATAGCACTGGCAGTGAGTAAGAACTCTCGCACTTGCTCAAGAGAGCCATTTTCATGTTTTGTATAGTAATAAATGACCGCAGGAATAACGCCTGCCGCGCCATTTGTCGGCGCAGTCACGACCATGTGACCATCGGCATTTTCTTCATTCACCGCCATGGCATAGGCACAAAGCCAGTCGTTTAGATTTGCGTCATGCGGGGCTTCAACAAGTTGCTCAAAAAGATGTTTGGCGCGTCGTTGTACATTCAAGCCGCCCGGTAAAATTCCTTGAGCATTCAGGCCTGAAACCGTGCAGTGACACATACTTTTCCAAACCTTGTCTAAGCCCTCGTTTAATTCACTTTCATTCATATGTGCGAGTTCATTTTCACGTTTCATCTGTGCGATGGTTAAGCCACTTTCTTCAGCCATAGAAAGCATGGTTTTTGCGGAATCAAAAGGGTAGGGACAAGAAGCTCGTGTTCCTATTTTGAGTGGAGCAGTGAGCTTATTGATGTCTGAAGCGGTGCTGATAAAACCGCCGCCAATAGAGAAATAGGTTTCGCTAAAGAGTAACTTGCCATCTGAAGTGACAACTTCAAAAATCATCCCATTAGGATGTTCAGGTAAAGGGTCGCCGAAATCGAAAATAATATTCTCTTTGGGGGAGAAGTGAATTGCTCTACCCTCGGTTAATTCGATAGAACTTTTTGATCTTAGTTCGTCATGCAGTTTATTTAGGTTGATGCCCGTTAACGCATAAGGTTTGTAACCGTGTAACCCTAAAGCGACCGCTCGGTCAGTTGCATGTCCTTTACCGGTAAAAGCCAAAGACCCTTTTAAAGTACAGCGTATAAAACTGTTTTCAGGTAGGTCTTTTTCGGATAAATAATTTGATGCTTCAGACAAAAACTGATTGGCAGCAGCCATTGGGCCGACGGTATGAGAGCTTGAAGGGCCTATGCCGATTTTGAATAATTCCAATACGCTGATAAACATAAATTCTTCCAACAAACCGACTTCATTTAGTCTAAAAGAACCTTTTCAACTATTCAACTTACAGAAAATAGGGGAAATAGAAGTAATAAATTGCTACGCCATTACCCCCCAGCCTGGTAGATTTTGTGTAGGATTACGGTAAACTGCGATAAATTTTGATAGTGATTAGACTGAGTAAAGGATAAAGAATGGCAGCAGGACTTTTGGTTTTATTAGATGACATCGCCAGTTTAATGGATGATGTTGCAGCCTATTCCAAAATAGCGGCTAAAAAAACAGCCGGTGTATTAGGGGATGATCTGGCGGTAAACGCCCAACAAGTTTCTGGTGTGGCGGCAGAGCGAGAGCTGCCGATTATCTGGGCTGTGGCAAAAGGTTCATTGCTCAATAAAGTGATTTTGGTGCCTTCTGCTTTGATTCTAAGTGCTTTGATGCCGTGGTTAATCCCCATTGTTTTGATGATAGGGGGCGCTTACCTTTGTTACGAAGGGTTTGAGAAACTACTTCATGATTGGCAGCATCGCAAAGACAAACCTAAAGATGAACAGCAAGAATCCATGCTGCCAAAGCTATCCAAAAAATCCTCTGCTGAACTGGAAAAAACAAAAATTCGTGGCGCTATTCGTACCGATTTTATTTTATCCATAGAAATCATTGTCATCGCTTTAGGCACGGTGCAAGATGTCAGTTTCTTATACCAAGCATTGGTGGTTGCTTTGATTGCTTTTGCAGTGACGCTTGGTGTTTATGCAGTGGTTGCGTTGATTGTTCGGTTGGATGACATTGGCTTTATGATGCTACAGTCTGAAGGAAAGGGCAGCTTCCAGAAAGTATGGCGCATGGTTGGTCGCGGGTTGGTAATGGCAGCACCAAAGTTGATTAAATCACTTGGCGTGATCGGCATGGTAGCAATGTTTTTAGTGGGTGGCGGTATCTTGATTCATCACCTACCATTTTTACACCATTGGTATGAAGTGACGGCTGTAAACAACCATTTAATGACAATGGTTTATGAACTCTTGTTTACCTTGGGGATTGGTCTGGTGTTAGGCGCTTTAGTTGTTGCTGTTGTTAAAGCTGTGACTCCAGTCTTTAAGCCCAAATCGCAATAAGTGCCATCAAACTGAAACCGCTGGCAATCAAGAAAACTTTGCTCCATTCGAACTTTGGTTTCTTGAATACGTCTTCCATAATATCAACCACCGCAATGTACAAAAACGTACCTGATGCTAGAGCATCAAATAAAGCTTCATAAGCGTAAGCGTTTTTGTCTGTTAGTGCTTGTGAAAACGCAGTTCCTAAAGCTAAACCTATGGGCGTCATAATTGCAAAAGTAGCAATCATTATTAGATGGCGATAAGCTGAAAAGTCATTTTCTCTCAAACTCACACCTAGTGAAAAAGCAGCGGCTCCTTTGTGCGCGATTATGGCAATAAACAATGCCATTGCTGATAGTAAAGTGGTTTCTAGACCAAGAGAAATCCCCGCGATGATGGAATGAATCGACAAGATAAATGACAAAATAATGGGATAAACGATACGTTGCTTCGATATGCTGGCAACATCTTCCTCTTTCACATTTAAAGCTGCTTTTTCTAACAATAAAATGAGGATAAAACCTAAGCCTGCAACCAATGTCGGGAAGGGAAAGTCTACATCACCAGCGTAAGCGGTAAAGTTTTCTTGTGCATCGGGAAGAAGGTGTAACAATGCCGCCCCTAAAAATACCCCACCTGAAAAAGCATTACTTAAAGTGAGCTGTTTTATACCTGCTTCGGTTAAACCGATACGTCTTGGTATAACGCCAGCCACAAAACCTGTAATAAAAATGATGACAAGAAAAAAGGTTTTAAACCAAATAATATCCATTTATGTTTGAGTCCAGTAGGGTGGTGTATTAACAAGATACATTTTCTGCATCAGAAACGACGATTCACTGCCGAATTCGCCATTTTTGATGAAGGTTGTTATTTTAAGTTCATAGTAATGTTATGAATATCTTGCTGTTTTGTTGGATCCATAGGGGTATGGACAATAGTGTTAGGGACAAACTTAACTTTATTGAGATCAACTTCCTGCACTCTACGATTGTACTGAGTATGGAAAAAGAGAACTCGATGTTTAAGATCCCAAGCTGTCGTCCATTGTGTTGAGCTTCGCATGCCTGTTACATTTTTTTCTTTGTTATCCGAACCTTCTGCGGATTTCAACGGCACATCAAAGTTATCAAGAATTCGGAACAGTTCGTAAACGGCATCGTTAGAGTTTTTCAATGGCTGGTCAGTGTGTGACCAGACTGCGGCACGAACAAATCGAGACGTCGAAGTGAAATCTCCCGGCAGACCAACCATACCGCTTCCGCCACTTAGTGGCGTAAATTCTATGCCTGCTATTTTTCTGTTAGGGGCGGGGTTGATGCTAAGGTTTAAGTAATTACGCAGGTTGGTCATTTGCCAGTCGTAGGTTGGGTTGTTGGTAATTACACCCAATGGGTTTTTATAGAGTTTCAGTTTGCCGTCTATATATTCAATAACGATGGATTTTCCAGAAGCTTCTGTGACCATCCAGTGTGCGTAGGCTGGAATTCCAAGAGAAGCTTCTTTAACCGCTACAACGCGTACGTGTTTCACAGCCTTTTCAACTTCATCGACATTTTTGAATTGAGACAGAAGATAAGAAACCATATCTGTTGCAGTGATAGTGTTGCGAGCTTTTTTCTTATCGTATTTCATATAGTGGGCAAACCCTTTGTGGTAGAAGAATCCCACAGCAAGTCCTTTTTCGTTCATACCATCAATGAATACGTCTTTGCCGATGGCATCAAGCCCTAAAAAATTATATTTTCCAGTCCACTTTTTACCATTGTTACCATCTGGTGTTAATCCTCTAAAGTGATATCCACTCGGAACTGCAGCTACTCTTGAGTTGAGGTCAAAGGCACCCCATTCATTGGTTCTACCATAAACGGTTGAACCATCTTCTGTGGTAAGGCGAATGCCTGTGCAGGCTTGAACAGAGGTGGTAAGGGCACTGAGTAATAACAGTGTTCCCATTAAAGTGTGAATGAACTTTTTTATTTGCATTCTATAGCCCCCTCATTCGAGATTGAGTATCAGTAATGGTTGCTAGTCATGTTAGATGGGTTAAAAGACGTAGTCAATCAAGATTTACCTAATAATATGATTATTAAGGGGATTTACCCAGACGGTAGTTTTCTTAGTGATTTGATAAAAAAATATTTTAGTGTTTGCTGATATAGCATTGGTGGACTAAGTGTAACGTATGCTACACTATCTTTAACGGTATGCTTGATTCAGGCTGAAATGCTTGTTTTATAGCGGTTTAAGCCGCCACTTTAATCCCAAAGAAGGGTTTCTATTTATGTCTTCCTCGCAAGTTTCTTTTCGTCCTGCAATTGCTTTGTTAGTACTCGGTTTGATTTGGGGGTACAACTGGGTTGTTATGAAAGGCGGTTTGCCTGATATAGCGCCTTTATGGTTTGGTGCGATACGAACCATAGTGCCTGCCATTTTGCTGATTCTATTATTGCCTTTACTCGGAAAACCCATGGCATCGCCACCACTAAAGTTTGTGGTGCCATTGGGCATACTGCAAACCGCTGGATTTGTTGGTTTTATGATGTGGGCACTTGAAAATGGAGCGGCTGGGGAAACAGCAGTTTTAGTCTTTACCATGCCGATTTGGTTAACGTTAATGGCGCACTTATTTTTGCATGAGCACTTGTCTCGGTTGCAATGGTGGGCGTTAGGTGTTGCAGCGGTAGGTTTGTTTTTATTGATAGCACCCTGGGAAGGCCACTTGGCAATGGCTGCAAGTATCTTTGCGGTTATGTCAGGTTTGACTTGGGCGAGCGGTTCTATTTGGCAGAAAAAGTATGGTCATCTATACAAGTTGGAAATGATTAATCTTACCGCCTGGCAAATGCTTTACGGTGGTATTGCCATATTAATAGCAGCGATATTGTTTGATAAATGGCACTTCAATTGGAATGCAAATTTAGGTTGGGTGCTTTTCTATAACCTTATTCCTGCGGGTGCGTTAGGTTGGTTGTTATGGTTTTATGCGCTACACAATTTACCAACTAAAGTAGCCGGGTTTGGATCGCTTTTGATTCCAACAGTAGGTGTTTTGGGTGCTTGGATTCAGCTTGGAGAGCGACCGAACGAATTTGAGGCGTTAGGGATTCTGTTCATCATGGCTGCTTTGGTGATGATACTTTGGCCGAAGAAAATAAATTCTTGACAGTAACATACCGATTGGTATGTAATGAAAACCATGAAACAAAATACACCAGATGACAGTCGTTCTAAATTACTCGGAAGCGCTTTTCAAGAAATCTATAAGCGAGGCTTTCAGTCGGCAAGCCTTTCAGCAATTTTATCTGAAACCGGTTTGACAAAAGGGGCGCTATATCATCACTTTCCGAATAAAAAAGACTTGGGTTTAGCTGTTATTGATGAGGTGATTTACGAGACGTTAGATGAAAGGTTTTTCAGTCCTTTGAGAAACAGTAAAGCACCATTGCAAGCATTGCTTGATACCATTGAGCAAACCAAAGAACGTAGTCTGATTAGAGTCGAGTTGGGGTGTCCACTCAATAACCTGATTCAGGAAATGAGCCCTTTGGACGAGCAGTTTAAAGATCATTTGGCAAGAGTCGTATCCACTTGGCAAGGAGTTGTTGAAGATGCATTGGTTCGTAGCCAGCAACTTGGTGAGATTCGTAACGATGTAAATTGCAAAGATACGGCACTGTTTATTTTCGCGGCTTTCGAGGGATGTATCGGTGCTGCAAAGAATATGCAATCAGCCGAAGTATTGGCTAGTTGTATTGATCGGTTGCATGATTATGTAGCCAGCTTGAAAAACGACCAGTAATTTTGGTCGAAAAAGTGATGGCGAGCGTTCGCCATTTTTTTGAAATTAAATACATACCGGACGGTCGGTATCCTATTTAATGTTTCGTCTTTAAGGAGAGAAAAATGTCTTTATTAAGTTTGGTCACACCTGAAAATGCAACAGGTAGAGTCGCTGAAATCTATGATGAAATCACTTGGACTTTCGGCAGCGTTCCAACCGGCTTTCAGCTTCACAGTGTTAGCCCGGAATTGTTTGATGATAACTGGCGAAATATCAGTTACTTCATGGAACACAAATCACTGAGTTTTCCGTTATTGGCATTGATTCGGATGCTTGTTTCGCAAGACAATCAATGTGATTACTGCATAGGTTTAAATGAAGCCTTATTGATTAACAAGGCGGGTTATACCATTGAGCAAATCCAAGGCATTAAAGCCGACCCGTCAACTGCACCGCTCAGTGATAAAGAGAAAGCGATGTTGTTGTTTGTGTTGAAAGCGACTCAGAACTCCAAAAGTATTACTGCTGAAGACATAGTGGCCTTAAAAACGCTTGGTTGGACGGATAAGGATATATACGATGGCTTAGCGCATGGTGCTCGTAATATGGCGATGGATGTTATTTTTAATGCATTCCAGGTTGATGGCTAAACAGCACTGAATTTTTTAACTAAAAAAACCGCCAAATGGCGGTTTTTGTCTAATAAACTATACACTAGGTTTCAAACAAATGTTTTGGGGCGTGGTGTGTTTTCTGAATTAGATAAGAGAAAAGATTTTGGCTAAAAGTTTCAAGGCAAATAGGGGGCGAAATATTTCATCTGAGCTGACTTACTATCGCAGTATGTTGCTGTTTTTGTCTGTTATCTGGTTGGCAACTTTATCTTGGTTTTCGCTATATCTAAAAATTAACTTTTCAGTGTTGGCCGTTGGCTTTTGGTTTGGTTCCATTTTACTAACACTAGGGCTAAGTTACTTCTTACCCAATATTCCCGTTCTACAAAACAGAACACATAACAAATTCAATCTGACTTGGTTGGCATTGTTGCTGTGGATCATGCTGCTCAATACCGGGCTTCTTTACGAAACCGGAGGCACTATTAACCCGATGATGAATCTATTGCTCTTGCCATTAGCATTGGGTATGTTGATTCTCTCGCCGGGTTACTTTATGAGCTTGGCGATTATCGTTGCGTTGTTCTATTTATTTTTAAGCAGCTACTATGTGCCTATCATGTCGATGAAGGTACAAAGTTTACAAGCTTTCTTTGCTTGGTATTTGCATGGTTCCGTGCTGGTATTTATGTTGTTGGTACTGTTTCTGGCATTGTTTATTTTGCCATTGAAACATCGGCTGGAAAGACAAAAAGAAATTTTGGAGCGCCACAAAAATCTAGCTGTTCAAAACGAATATTTTATGTCTATGGCAGGTTTAGCTTTGTCATCTGTGCATCAACTCAGTACACCACTCAATACGATGGCGCTACTTAATGATTTATTAAAAAACGAAGTGAACACAAAAGAAGGCAAAGAGTACCTAGAGACATTTGCTGAGCAACTCAAAGTATGTAATCAAGCGCTGGATACCCTTAGAAATCGTGCCGATTATGCACAACAAAGCCAAAGCAGGCCAGTATCCTTGTCAAAATTCTTATCGGAATTAAAGCAAGAGTTTGCACTGATTCAACAACAAAGCACGCTTGATCTAAAAATAGATGAACAACTCAAACCAACTGAAAATTTCGTTTTGCAAACAGATCCTAATTTTAAATTGGCTCTGTTGAACCTGTTGGATAACGCCGCGCGTTACAGCCCAGATTTTATTCAGGTAGCATGGCAGTTGGATGAACAAGCACTCAAAGTTACGATTAAAGATTTTGGTGGTGGTATGTTAGAATCAGAGCTATCCGTATTAGGGACGCAACCTCGTGAACACAGTCATGGCCTAGGTATGGGCGTTTTTCTCAGCCGTATGATTATCGAACGGCTGCATGGAAAATTGCATTTCTCTAATCATAAAGGTCAACTTAAAGGCGAAGATAAAAAAGGACTTTTAGCCGAAATATGGCTACCGACCGAATTGATTCGCCCTCAAGAAATTAGTGCAGAGGCAATAGGGAACAAATGAGCAATTCAATTAACTCACCAATTTTAATTGTTGATGATGACGAGACATTTTTAAGGGTTTTAAAACAAACGCTTATCAATCATCAGCTAACCGTTGTAACCGCATCTACACCTGAAGAAGCTTTGGGGTTAATCGATAAAGAAGAATTTGGTTTTGCGATTTTGGATTTGAACCTTGATGGACAAAGTGGTTTAAACCTAATGAAAGAACTGCTGCAATTACGCCCTGACTGCAAAGTGTTGATTTTGACAGGCTATGCCAGCGTCGCAACAGCGGTAGAAGCCATGCGATTAGGCGCGATGGACTACCTTTGCAAACCAGCAACTGTGGCGGACATTTTAAAAGCACTACAACCAGAAACCTCAGACACTACCGATGAAGAGCCAAAAGAAATGAGTGAAGAAGAGGTTGAAGATGATTTTCAACCTATGTCTGTGAAACGCCTTGAGTGGGAGCATATCCAAAAAGTATTGGTTGAGCACGACGGTAATATCAGCGCCACTGCGCAAGCACTCAATATGCACCGCCGTACCCTGCAAAGAAAACTGCAAAAACGCCCGGTAGAAAAGTAGCGGTGAAAGCCTAAAAATCTACCAGGCTGGGGTCGTTGGGTTATAGCATGCCAAGCAGTTTCCACCAGAAGTAATCTAGTGGTAGCAGCAACAGAACCGTTGCTATAGCCAAAATCAGTACCAGCTTCATGCCGTGAATCATCTTTTCACCTGCTAACTGCATTCCAATTACCAATGGTGGTACTTGGTAGATGAAAATCGGTGTGGAAAACCCCAGCACCTGAGTCATCAATACGCTGTTCAAAGGCAAGCCAGCGGCCTGTGCCAGTTGTTGCGCCAGAGGCGTCAATACAGCGGGTACTCCGGGCGTTGTGGTGGCAATCGATGTTGTCATTGCCATAAATGCCAGAGACATAAAGTTCATGAAATCGTGTCCGGCAGACAAGGGTAATATCTGCGTCAGTTGCTTGGCAATGACGGCACTTAATCCTGAGCTGGACAGCAAAGCTCCCAATCCCAATATCCCGGCAACAATCAGAAAGGGCGGGAGTTTGATGTCATCATTAAACTGTTTGCTGCTCACTAAGCCAAACCCGGGGAGCAATAACAAAAAGGCCGCGCCTACCGCAATCCATGCTGGAGAAATATGGTGTATGAAATCTGTTAACCATAGGCCGACGGTAAGCACCAGAATCACCGACATTTTGAACTGTGCATTGGTGAAAGGCGGTTTGGTTTCATGGGGTGATACATAAGGTTTGGGTGTGTCCGGGAATTGCCACAAGATCAATCCCCAAATTATCAAGGCTTTCAACAATCCCAATACTGGAAAATGTAGCATGAGGTATTCACCGTATAGTGGTTCGATTTTATAAAGGGTTTCGATACTTCCCACCAAAACCATATTGGGTACGTTGTTCGGAAGCACCGAAAAGGTCGGGAAAAAAGTGCCGAAAATGGCGGCCAGCACTAACCCGGTTCTGCCCTTTGAACCGCTGTGAAAGCCAAAGCCTTCTGCCATGACAATAATGATGGGAATCAGCAAGGCAATGCGTGCAGTTGCCGACGGCATGACAAAGCCCAATAAAATGCCCACTACGATGACACCTAACACCAGCCGTGCATAGCTGCCGTTCAATTTGTCTGCGACACTGTGAACGATGCGGTCGCTTAACCCGGTATTTTTTACTGCGGATGCAATCACCAAACCACCAAAAACCATCCAGAAAGCCGAAGAGGCAAAGCCTGAAAAAATTACCGAAGGCGCGCCCAGACTCATCAACATCGCGACGAGGAAAAACAACACGGCTGTTAAATGCTCGGGGAGTTTTGCCGTCGCCCAAAGGCTGATGATAATAATGCCCAGCCCAGCGACATGCCGTTGTTCTGCCGGTAAATTCAAGATAGGGAAAAACATGATTACGATGCCGGAGATGGCAGCAAACAAAGCCACTAAGCTTGAAAAAGACAAGTAAGCAGGTTTGTGTTGAGTGATGGATGACATGGCTTGCTCCAAAAATAATCGGTTATGAGTATTTTCTTGAAAATTACGGGGGCTGTCTTGCTACAATTTGACAATGAATATCGAAAAAGTGACAAGTGAATCACAGGCAATCGAGCCGCCATCTCCAGCTTCTTACTATCTGGATGAAAACCGGCCGGTGCTGGCTCGCGCTGTGGAAATGCAAAAAGCGAGACAAACGCGGTTTCATAACCATCCCAGAGCGCAATTGATTTACGCCATTAATGGCGTAGTGAGAGTGTTGACTGATGAAGGTACTTGGCTGGTGCCGCCCTCTCAGGCGGTGTGGATTCCATCCGGTGTCATGCATGAGACTTTGGCGGTCAATAAGGTGTCGGTGCGCAATCTGTTTATTGATCCTACGGCAACAGCAGACTTACCCAAAAACGTTTGTGTTTTTAATGTTTCCACTTTGCTGCGGGAGTTGATTTTAAAAGCCGTTTCAATCGGAAATGAATATCAACCGGATTCCAGTGAATACCGAATCATGCAGGTGATTCTGGACACGCTCAAAGAAGCACAGCCAACAATCTTGCACCTACCAATGGGAAAAGATCCGAAACTAAACAAAGTGATCGGTGAACTGCTACAAACCCCTGATAACAGCCTAACTCTGGAAGAGTGGGCATCCTATGTCGGAGCCAGTAGTCGAACTTTGGCAAGACTATTCAACAAGGAAACCGGCATGAATTTCGGGCAATGGCGCAATCAGTTACGCTTGATTGAAGCGATAGATCGACTAGGGCAAGGGCAATCGGTGACTAACGTTGCGATTGACTTGGGCTATAACAGCCCCAGCGCGTTTATCGCCATGTTCCGCAAAAAACTAGGCAAGTCACCGGCAGCTTATTTTCGAGATATTTCTGAAGGGTAAGTTTCTAAAATCTACCAGGCTGGGGTCATCGCTTTGATTTGTTTAATGTCCGCTTTTTGCTGCGCGTTGCTTGAAGGCGAATAGGAAGAAAATAATCAAGAACAATAGTGTGGCGGTTGCTGAAAATCTGCTCAATTCCAAGCCACCGTTTGCCACTGGTTTATCTAGGAAATCACCGACAACCGCACCCAGTGGACGCGTCAAAATAAACGCCAACCAGAACAGCACCACGTGCGAAATTTTGGTTTTGTAGTAGGCGATAGCAATCAAGGCCAGCGCACCGCCAAAGATAAATATACTCGCTTCATAGCCCAAACCTTGCGTATCCGCAACCCAATCGCCTAAAGCCGTCCCCAACGTTTGCGAGAACATAATCGTCAGCCAGTAAAAAGCTTCGGATTTCGGTGAACTGACCGAGTTAATGGAAACCGTTCCCAGTGTCTTGCGCCAGATGAATAGTGAACTCAAAAGCAGCAGCAACAAAATAGTCGAGCCACCCGCATACCCTATACCCAAAGAACGGTCAGTAAAGTCCGCCATGGTCGTGCCGACAGTGGTGGTGGCAATAATCGTTGTCCAGTAAATCACCGGGTGAAATGCTTTGGCAAACATTTGGGCGGCAACTGCTATGACGAAAACTGCGGCAAAAATATAAGTGCTTTCGAGATAGCCCAGCCCCAAAGACATGGAAACGGCATCCCCACCGGTTTCGCCTAAAGTGGTTGCGAAGATTTTGATGATCCAATATACGAGGGTGACTTCGGGGACTTTGCTGAGGATTTCTTTCTGCGTTGAGTTCATTCTGCTTTCCATACTTCGGTGTTATGAGTGCTTATCTTAACGCGTCTAGTTGGGCAGAAATCTTTCAATATTGTGAATTTGTATGCTGGAATAAAAAAACTGGTCGTAACCTTATTCGCCAATAAACGCTTCAAAGCCGGGTTGCATTCTGCTTGGTATGAATTCGATCACGTCATAATCAGCAAGGTTTTCTCTTTTGAAAGGGTCAAGCGCCAGAATACTTTCCAACTCGTCTTTTTCTACGCCTGACGCAAGGATAACACCGCCAACTCTTGGATTTCTTCTGCCGGAGGCGACAAATACGCCTGCATCATATTGTTTGGTTAAAAACTCGACGTGTTCCGCGTGGTATTTTTCAACATCTTCAATTGGGCATTTATAAGTGATAACAACGGCAAACATTGGGTTTCCTTTTAGAGTAATTAGCAGTTCAAATGATGGTTAATCATTTGTTGGATGTTTTTTGTCAAGTAGTCTATCGACTGAGTTTCTTCGCTACCACCGGGTAGATGCAAGCGTAAGGCGTTGGATTGAAAGTGAAAAAATAGCAATGACATCAAACTGGTCGTCAAAAAATGCGGGTCACAATCGGGATTGATGTCAACAAACACCTTTTGCAAAGCAAGGCAATTATCCAACATCACTTCATTAGCCAAAAACTTCAATCTATCCTCATCTTGCCCAAGCAGTTCGCGAATGAACAGTTGGCGGAAGATAAAACTGCCTGCCATCTGGCGGCAAGCCAAGGCAATAAAATCATCCAGTTTTTGTTGTGCAGGCAAGTCTGATTGAAGGCACGCCATCAGCGCATCGCCTTCACGCGTGAAGACAAATCTCAATGTCGCCAAATAGAGTTGCTGCTTGTCTTTGAAATGATTGTAGAGCGAGGGCGCTTTGATATTGCAGGCTGTGGCAATATCACGCATCGTCAACGCATCATAGCCTTTGTTGGCAAAAAGTGCCGCAGCGGTTTCTAAGATGCGTTGTTGTGTGTTGTTTGTTGTCATGTCGCTTCGTGTTTACGTTTGATTGCGTCCCAGTCGATATTATTGCAAGCGTAACAGGGTTCTTTGATCACGCCCATCCAAACCAATAGGCTATGTATTTTACAACCTAAACAGAAACCAAGTACAGCTTCAAACCACATTAGTGCGATACACACCCAAACCAAGTTCACCGGAAACCAATAGGGAATATAGTTATAGGTTGTCGGTAACGTATTCGCACCCAAGAGTGCATTGACCCAGTTCGCAACCGTATCAGGGTTGAAAAACACCAAGCACAAAGTCACCAAACTTATCCCCAAACTCCAGGCGAAGCGTTTTGGTGTCAGCGGTTTCCACTCTGGGCGTTTGTTGCGCGCAAGGTAAGTGGATAGATGAATGGTTGGCGATAAACGAGACGTCCACACAAACATGCCCGCAAACAACTCAAACAAACCGTAGAGCAACAAGGTCGTTTGCACCGTGTAGTCATAAGTACGGCGTGTCATTTCACCCGAATAGATGATTTGCGAGGCATCATTCACCTCGTAAGTGTCTTCAATGCTATTCGGGTTCACAATCCAAGGTGAAGTGTAAGCCACATCAAATAAGGTCAACGCCATAAACAGCGGAATCGACAGCATCATCCCTGCACGGATGCGCACCGCTGTATCATTGATAAAAAGAATTTCTTCCTTAGGGTCTCTAAACCAAGTGTTTTTTAACCAAGACATCTTTGCCTCCTTATTGATGATAGGCTTAAACTTTTTGAACCGAGCCAGTAACAGGCTTGCTGAAAAAAGTGCGGAAAATCATTGAAAGTGAATAGCGTTCAGCGTGATTCCACGGCATAAGCGACATAAAACGCGCCAAGAAACAGTAGTCAAACAGTACCATTGCGGTTGTACCTAGAATCACGAAATACAACACCCAATACATAGGCGCCCAGAAAGCGATGAGCAGCAAGAGGGTATAAGCGATGCGAACCTGGACCGGAAAGGCCGTGATGGACTTGCTCTCCGCATAAAAATGAAAGATTTGTACCACCGTCAAAGCCGTTGCCAAAGGCAAACCATAGTGCCAACCGCTCACATCCAATATCAATAAAATATCGGTGATAAACCAATAACCCCAAACCTTGTTCATAATTCTATCCATGTTTGCCTATCCTTAATTTAGCTAACTAACGTTTGTTAGTTTAAATAAACCGTTTAATTTAAACAAGCAAAACTTACGAAGAGCGTTATTGAAAAATATCGTTTGAGAATAAAGGTTTTTAAATCAGGTACTCAATCGGAGCGTTGATTGATAGGGTAAAATACTGCCATTAATTTTATAGAGATGGGTAATGACTATGGCAGGATCGTTATTTGATCAGCTGAAAAAAGCCGGTTTGGTGGATGAGAAAAAAGCCAAAAAAGCCAAGCAAGAAAAGTATCAGCAAACCAAGAAAAACAAAGGCAAAAAGGGCGAGGTGCAACAAAGCGAAGCCGCTAAGCTGGCTGCCGAGGCCGCACAACAAAAAGCCGAACGTGATCGCCAGTTGAATTTAGAGCGTCAACAACAGCAAGCCAAGAAAGCTTTGCAGGCTGAGCTACGCCAAGTCATCGAATCCAACCGCTTAAAAAACACCAATGGCGACATCGCCTACAACTTTGCCGATGACAGTAAAGTTAAAACACTCTACGTTAATGCAGAGATTCATAAACGATTGGTTGCCGATAAAATCCGCATTGCCCGTTTTAATGGTGATTATGCCCTGGTGCCGGACACGGCGGTTGAAAAGATTGAACAACGCGATAAAGACGTGCTGATTCCACTTGCAGGCGTGGACAAATCCCTTTCAAAAGAAGATCAAGATTATTACGCTCAGTTTGAGATACCAGACGATTTGGTTTGGTAAAAGAGCTCGGTGAGTTGATTAGAACTGAATTGTGCCCAGCCATAGTTTAGAGCTAAAAAACTCTAAAATCTGCCAGGCTGGGGTAGCTGCTAAAGAGGGTGGTCAGACGCTTTATTCGTCATCAGCCTCATCAATCTCTTCAATAGTCTCATCACTGTATGAAGCTTGACCTCGTACCGCAGGTTTGGCAAGTATTTCCAAATAAAAGCTTTCCAGTTTATCCGCTTCCGCTTGATTGATGTACTGGTCAATTTCTTTGACGTGAATCACTTGGCTATCTGCCGCAGTGGCGCCGAATTTGCAATCAAAATCCCAATAGTCCGCATCCACAGGCAGGGCACGTCTGCGTTCACGTTTCAAGTATTTACGCACTTCATTTTTAATGGCTTCAACCAATCTGGCAGGGGCAATTTTTTCGTCGGTTAATTTAAAGGTTTTTTTCATTTAAGGTCTCTAAGCGTCGGGAAATATCATTATGATTTATGGCAAGGTCAAAAAGTCTTACGCTTGCACTATGCGCTAGACGGATTGATAAGAAAGGTCAGCGCGGGTTTGTTTGTTGTTTAGCTTGGTAGTTGAGCTTGAAAAGCCAAATCAATCGGTTAAACAAGGAAGAATGCAAGTTTACGCTTTTCACTTTGGAGAGTAAATGTGTAAATCATCGAAAGCCCAAAAATCTGCCAGGCTGGGGTCGTTAGCCAGTCGAGTTTTTTCGGTAAGTGTGAAACAATAACAACATCGAGTGTCATCTATTTTTGAGAAAGAGGTTATTTTGACAGCCATTATAGAAGTGAAAGCCTTGAGAAAAGAGTATCCCAAACTAACTGCGGTGGATGGTGTTGATTTTGCCATTGAAGAAGGCAGTTGTTTTGGTTTGCTCGGGCCAAACGGTGCAGGGAAATCGACCACCATTGAAATGATTGAAGGCCTGAAAAAACCGACTTCAGGCGAAATCTTATTTCGCGGCCAGCCCATGACTGCGGACTTCAAAAAAGTGGCTGGCATTCAGTTTCAAAGCACCGCCTTACAAGACTTTTTAAGCGTGTCGGACAATTTAGCGTTATTCCGCAGTTTTTATGATCGGCATACCGATTTGCAGGACTTGATTTTGGATTGCGACTTAACCGCCTTTTTGGCGCAAGACGCCTCGAAATTATCCGGTGGGCAACGTCAGCGGTTATTGCTGGCACTGGCATTGGTTCATGATCCCGAAGTCATTTTTCTGGACGAACCGACGACTGGCTTAGATCCGCAAGCGCGTCGCCAGTTTTGGTCGCTGATTCAAAAAATCAAAGCGCAAAACAAAACCATTATCCTCACCACGCATTACATGGAAGAAGCCTATTTGCTATGCGATGAAATCGCCATTATGGCGCACGGCAAGTTGATTGCCCAAGGTACGCCTGACAACCTGTTGACCCAGCATTTTGGCGACAATATTTTGGAACTGCCCACAAAAGTTTTAGGGGATTATCAACCGACAGAAGTTCATTTTCATCAGGGTGAAAAAACCGAGATTTTTACCCGCACCATGAATCAAACCCTGCACAATTTGATAGATGCAGGTATCGACCTAACCGATTTGAAAATCCGCTCTCGCACCTTGGACGATTTGTTTTTAGAGTTGACGGCTAAAGATTCAAGTGGATTAAAGACCCAACAAGAGAACGAACAAGCACACGCTGGAGAGTCGCATGTTTAAAAGAATACTTATCCTGATTCATGCCCGTAACCTAGAGTTCTTTCGAGACAAGGCTTCACTCGGTTGGAGTGTGGCAATGCCTTTCTTTTTGGTATTCGCCTTGGCGTTGGCTTTTTACGGTGACAACAAGCCGTTGTTTAAAGTGGCGGTTTATCAACCTGCTGGTGAGATGAATGCGCAATTAAACCCGATTTTTTCATTAAAGCACGTGCATTTTTATGCGGTCGATAATCTACAAACCGCGATTAACAAAGTGGCGCGTCACCAAACCGATTTACTCATCAACTTAAATCCCAGCACGCCAAAAGCTGAACAAGGCTATTGGGTGAATGACGATTCTCCCAATGGCTATATGATGGAGAAATTGCTGAAAAGTCTGGATGCCCATCTCAAACGTCACGATACCGAAAACCACCCGATTAAATATATCGACTGGGTGATTCCTGGGGTGCTCGGCATGAACATCATGTTCGGAGCCTTGTTTGGTGTGGGGTTTGTGATTGTCCGCTATCGTCGTAGTGGCTATCTCAAACGACTGAATGCAACGCCTCTAAAACCCGTTGAGTTTATTTTGGCTCAATTGATTTCAAGGCTGTTTATCGTCGTGTTTATCTCGGCGGTTATCTTTATGGTGTCCAAAGCGATTTTAGGCTTCGCGATGAATGGTAGTTATTGGGCATTATTGTTTGTGACCGTTTTGGGCAGTATGTCGATGATCGCCATGAGTTTGATGGTCACCGCACGGGTCAGCTCCGAAGAGTTGGCAGGCGGGTTGTTGAACCTGTTGACTTGGCCGATGATGCTATTGTCAGGTGTATGGTTTTCGTTGGACGGCAGTTATCCGCCCTTAAAGTATTTTGCGCAATTGTTTCCACTAACGCACATGTTAGAAGCCGTTCGCGCCATTACCATTGATGGCAAAGGCTTGGTTGACTTAACGCAACCAATCATTGTTTTAAGTGTGATGACAGCCTTGTTTATCGCCATTGGCGCCTACTTTTTTAAATGGTCGGATGATTGATTGCACCGATGTTTCGGGCTAAAAATCTGCCAGGCTGGGTCAAAAGTGTAGGCGGATGAACAAAGGTTAGGTATTTATGAATGGGGCAAAATAACGTTACTTTGCCCCGTTTATTTTGAATTAGGAGTGTTGTTTATCGATTTGATTGCTTTTTTTAACCCAGGCAATCGCTTCGCCAGCAAGGGCTCCGCCACCTTGGCCACCATATCTTAAAACATCCTTAGCCCAGCTTTCAAAACCGGCACCCGTGGCGGAACTAGGGGTCGGAAATTTAAACGAGCTTAGGTTATTACCTGCAAAAGCAGTCGTGCTAAAGGCTGCTGCCAACAATATTCCAATCAGTTGTGTTTTCATACGTCACCTCTGAATTTTCATAGCATTAAAAGAGAAAAAGTAACCCGAGTAAGTTTTTCACTCAATTTCACTATACGCCGAATGAAAGTTTAAAAAACAGGGTGACTTGCATCTTCAGGAATCAGTCATTTTTTCATCAAATATATATCAAACCTTTATGAGGTTAATGAAGGAATATTGGTGCAAATAATGGGTTTGAATAGAAAAATCAAAGCCAAATTAATGGAGACAGATTAGTCTGATAAAAAAGGGCGAAAAGGGTGTGAAAATCTACCAGGCTGGGGTAGCGAATGATGTGTGTGATTAAGGGTAGGTTTATAAATAAAAACACGCCTACCATGAGAAATGGCGACGTGTTTCGTGTGTTAAATTTATTGCGCGTTGTCAAACTCAATCAGTTGATTAAAAGCATGCCAGCTAGCATAGCCCAGTAGCGGCATGATGATAAGCATTGCAAAGCCAAGCGTCACCAAACCAATGGTTAGAAGTACTGCAATGGTCAATGCCCATGCAGCCATCACCAATTTGTTTTCCATCACCACCTTAAAGCTCAAGATCATGGCATTAATCACGCCAACTTTTGGGGTTTTCAACAACATTGGCAGGGTGATGACACTGATGCTAAATACAAATGCCGACACAATGGAGGCGCCAATCATAAAGAACACCATGAATTTCAGCCCGGCTTCAGATTTCAAAAAGCCCAAAACCCCTTCATCAGGGTTTACGATCAAAAGACTACCAGCTTGAGAGAGGGCAGCGATAAGCGGGGTTGCCAACGACCAAGCTGCCGTAATCAACCCAAGCGCCAAAGCGAAAGAGCAAATTTCAGAGGTGTTGTTACACCAAGCAAGCATAGAGGCACGCAAAGAAGGCTGTTTTCCCTGCTCCAATTGCTGTGCAATGTAATACAGGCCAGTGGCGAGGAAAGGAGAAAGCATCACAAAAAAAGTCGATAACTTAAAAATCCAAACCGGCTCTTGGTGAAACAGCAGGAAAACACTCAATATCGCAAACCACATCATAAAACCGTAGAACAAAGATACTCCCGGTGCATTGGGAATGTCGTCCCAGGCTTTTTTCAACCAAATCCCGATATCTGAAACTTTCGCATCATGTGAAATCAGGTGTTCACCGTTTTCCAGATAGTGATCGTGTAAATGAGAGTCATGTAAGTTTGAAGATGAAATTGCTTGTGGCATATGTTCTCCTTTATTTGCATCCTGCAAATTTAGAGGCTTTGACTTCTGCAAAGGCTCCTTAGTGGTAACTCAATTAGTTGTCTTATTTATTATTTCCTACTATTCAGGTAGGTTATTAATAACTATACACAATATTAATCAGGCATTTATTGAATTAATTTATGCTGTATATGTTTGTTATATAAAAGAAAATAATAATATTATTGAATTCTGAATAATGATTTTAGAGAGCCTAAAAGGAGTTGATGAAATGGTTGTGATTTACAGTCAATAACATCAGTAGGTTTTGTCTTTTTACATATGTTGAAAGGGTGGGTAATTCACAAGTATATTTGTCGTTGTAGAGAATAATTTTGCTAAAATCGAATTGTCTTTGAGGTGACGAAGTTTGCTCATGATTAAGTGTTAATAACGGGTGTATTAATTTGGAGTTTTGTTATGAGTGTTAAAGTTTTTAATAAAAAGAAAGTGTTTGCAACATTAGGGTTTTTATTTGCAGGTACTGTTTTATTGTCTTCTGTTTTAACAACGGCTTCTGCAGCGGATATTGTTGTAAAAGACGTAGGCTTTCAAACGCCGGAGTCGGTTGAATACAATCCTCAAGGTGATTCGTATTTGGTTTCCAATATTAATGGAAGCCCATTTGATAAAGACAATAATGGTTTTATCTCTAAGCTTAGTCCAGAAGGTAAAGTACTGGATTTAAAATGGATTGCGGGGGGTAAGAAAGGGGTAACCCTAAATGCACCCAAAGGCATGGTCGCTGATGGAAATACCTTATACGTTGCCGATATCGACACCATTCGTACCTTTAACTTGACCACGGGCAAACCGATTGCCAATTATCCTATTGCAGGCAGCTCATTTTTAAATGGCATGACGCCTTCATCAAAAGGCGGCGTGTGGGTCACTGACAGTGGGGTGGCACCTGGCTTCAAGCCAGCCGGTACGGATGCGATTTATCATGTGTCAGCCAAGCGGAAAATCAAAACCCTGACCAAAGGCAAAGACTTAGGTCGTCCAAACGGTATTTTGGAAAAAGACGGTCAGTTGATTGTGGTGACCATCGCCAGCGGTCAAGTGCATCATTTCGACTTAAACGGTGAATGGTTAGGGGCTGAAGCCTTTCCTTATAACAAGCTGGACGGTTTGATTATGGACAACAAGGGCAATGTGATTTTCTCTAGCTGGAAAGCGCAAGCGATCAAGGAAATTCAACCCGACGCCAACCCGAAAACCCTCTTTACAGGGCTGAAATCACCAGCGGACTTAGGGTATGACACGAAACGAAACCGATTGCTGATTCCTTCGTTCCTAACCAATAAGGTATGGATTAAGTCCTTACCAACAGACTAAATAGCCATGTTTCGAAATATTAAAGCCAGACAGTATCTGGCTTTTTTGTCTTGTTATGATTTAGTTTTATCTGACACGAATCAATGGAGTCTGCCCCCATTGATTTCTTGAATTAATTGCTGTAGATAATTACTTGAGAACTTTTTGGTTGAGCACTTTTATGAATTCCTGTGTTTATAGCAGCTAAAATGCAAACAACTAGGAACAAAGAACCTAAGTAAAAATAGTATTTTTTGAAATAGGTTGCGCTTGCTTCTTTCATGAGGTTATCAAAACTAGGTTTAGGCATTAAAGGTATAAATGTTGGTAAAGTCATGAATATAGGCAAGAGTATCAGAAAAATAATGTTCAACAATGCGTGAATCTTTGGTTCAAAAAGTCCAAACCATATCCAAAGACCCGACACCGTCACACCCCCTATTATCCACAGAGAAAGAAGTTGCGGTTTATCATTTGAGTCATATTTTCGATTCATGCTTTCCAACGTAGATTTTTGTGCGCGAATTTCAGTTATCATGCAAATCGATGATACAGTGGCGACATGGATTTCAACTGGTCGGTATGAAAGTCCTATCATGCCTGAAAAGCTTCTGATGGTATTAACGTAATAAAAATTGTAAAAATTCAGTGCATCCAGTATGAAACCCTTCCATTCAACTATTGAGTTAGAAATTGAGGTTAATGAGCTGAAGCTGAGAAAGAATCCAAGTACAGAAATTATTTTGAATAATATACTGCTCTTCTGAAAGTTAGCTTTAACTTCGGTAAATTCCTTAAGTATATTCATTGACCTTCCTGTGTAACTCAATCAAAAGTCAATGGGGTCTGACCCCATTGATTTGCATTGCTTACTCTTGTGGTTACCAGAATTTCGATTTTCATTTCATCATTCAGCAATATTTATTTTTAAGCTTCAAGCACTTCTTCCTGATGTTGTTCTTTGATTATTTTAAAACTCATAGCCATTAACATGCAGTTAAAGGCATAAAATAATAAATTAACTACGCTTGATGTAATCTCCCCCGCGGGAGTTGATTTAAAAAAGCTACTAAATAGGGGAACTGAGTTTATCAATATTTCAAAGGGAAGGGTTACAAGGTATGGGAATAGAAGCATAATTATTGCAATACTCAATGTGTATCCTTTTGATATTTTCCAAGCTTCTCTTCTGCTAGCTTTGTCATCTATTGCTATGGCTGGAAATATAAAATATAGTCTTGCTGATAACACCACAATTATAAAAAAGCCAATAAATATGCCGATAATAGGGATTAACAGGCAAGTTATGATGACTAATGTAAAAATAAAAAACAAAACAAGAGAATATAAGAAAAACAGAAACTCCCTTTTTCGGGGCGTAGAGATTCCAAAGCTTGGCACGGATTCATTTCCTAGGATGGTGAACCGACAAATATTGATTGTGAATGATATATAGAGAATTAGGACAATTAAGATATAGATAATGTTTTGGCTCAACAATTGTTCGATGAGGTGTATTCCTACTAGCGATGGAGTTTTATGCATAGCAAGATTGATTTTTTTCTCTATTATCATATTAAGAACAGTAATGAAGGCAATCGGTAAGGTAAATGTGCTTATGATGCCTAGTTTTTCATTCTTAATTAAATGGAGAGTTTTTGTAAAAACACTCATAATTAACATCCTGTTAACTAATAACATTTGACTCTTTCACTCCTAGAATAGTATTTCTGTGTGGTTTTTCATTTCTTAAATATAGCGATTTAGAAAAATTGAGACAGTTTTTTGCAATAAAAAGCGGCTAAAAAGCCGCTCTTAATCTTAGTTGTTGCTTAGTTTTCCAAGCAAGAAATCCATAAACTCGGTTTCTGGAATATCCTGCGCCTTTTCATCACGGCGATATTTATATTCAATCTCGCCTTTGTCCAATCCGCGTTCACCGATAACGATGCGGTGTGGAATACCGATTAACTCCATATCGTTAAACATGACGCCCGGGCGTTCGTTACGGTCGTCAAACAACACTTCAATGCCTTTGGCTTTAAGGTCGTTGTACATTTTGATAGCGGCTTCTGCTACGCGTGGTGATTTGTGCATTTGCATTGGCACAATACACACCTGGAAAGGTGCTAGTGCTTCTGGCCAGATAATGCCTTTGTCGTCATGGTTTTGCTCGATGGCAGCGGCAACCACACGGGTGATACCGATACCGTAACAACCCATTTCCAATACTTGCGCACGACTGTTTTCATTCAACACAGTTGCATTCAAAGCAGTGGAATATTTGTTACCCAACTGGAAGATATGACCGACTTCAATCCCACGACGGATTTCGATTTTACCTTGTCCACATGGGCTTGGGTCGCCTTTGACCACGTTGCGAATGTCTGCAACCAAAGTCGGGGTAGCGTCTCTGTCCCAGTTTGCACCTGTGAAATGGAAGCCATCTTCATTGGCACCACAAACGAAGTCCGCAGCGTGTGCGGCTGTGCGGTCAACAATCACAGGAATATTCAAGCCCACAGGGCCAATAGAACCCGCACCGCAACCTGCGGCGGCTTTGATTTCTTCATCCGTCGCCATCTCGAAAGGTTCTGCAACCAATTCCAATTTCTCGGCTTTTATTTCATTCAGTTCGTGATCGCCACGCACAACCAATGCAACCACAGGTGCGGCTTCGGTAGCGCCTTTCACCAACAAAGTTTTGAGGACTTTCTTTTTCTTAAGTTGTAGGAAGTCACACACTTCTTCGATGCTGTGTTTGTTTGGTGTTTCTACTTTTGTGAGTTCTTCACTTGGTGCGGCACGTTCACCTTTTGGCGCTAGGGCTTCTGCCAGCTCAACGTTTGCCGCGAAGTCTGATTCGGTAGAGAAGGCGATGTCGTCTTCACCTGAGTCTGCCAATACGTGGAACTCATGCGAACCGTCGCCACCGATAGAGCCTGTGTCGGCTTGTACTGGGCGGAAGTTTAGCCCTAGGCGAGTGAAGATGCGGTTATAGGCATCGTACATTTCTTCGTAGGTTTCTTGCAGGCTGTCGCGATCCATATGGAAAGAGTAGGCGTCTTTCATAATGAATTCACGTGAACGCATCACACCGAAACGTGGACGGATTTCGTCACGGAATTTGGTTTGGATTTGGTAGAAGTTGATAGGCAGTTGTTTGTAGCTGCGGATTTCTTTGCGAACCAAATCGGTAATGATTTCTTCATGCGTTGGGCCGAGGGCGAAGTCACGTTGATGGCGATCTTTGAAGCGCAATAGTTCTGGGCCGTAGTCTTGCGCACGACCGGATTCTTCCCATAGCTCAAGTGGCTGGACGACAGGCATCAACAACTCTTGGGCGTTGGAACGGTTCATTTCTTCACGAACGATTTGTTCTACTTTACGCAGCACTTTCAACCCAAGCGGTAGCCAGTTGTAAAGACCGCCTGCAAGTGGGCGAATCAGTCCTGCGCGGAGCATCAATTGATGGCTGATAACAACGGCATCGGCTGGAGTTTCTCGGGTAGTGGCTAGTAATAGATTAGAGGTTTTCATTTCGTGGACAAGACTCTTTAAATTTGGGTGTTAACGATGAAATATCAGTTGAATTAAGTGTAACGTTAAAAGTCGATATTTTAGCATGTCGAAAAGCGTATTTTGAAAAACTATGTGGTTGAAGCGTGTGGTTTGAGGTGGGTTTGGCTGAAGGGAAAATAAACGCTTATCTGACGTAGACAATAATAGCGATAAAGTGACTAAAGGAACCAAGCAATACAAACAGGTGCCAAATGCCGTGGGCGTGTTTGAGTAGGTTTTTGTCATCCAATACATAGAAAATAATACCGATGGTATAGGCAAGACCCCCTGCGGTTAGCCAGTAAAGCCCGGCAGCGGGTAGGGCGGCTTTTAGGGCTGCGAAATCGAAAACGACGAGCCAACCCATAATGAGGTAGATGCCGAGTTGTAACCATTCGATACGTTTTTTGATGGCCAGCTCAAGGGTGATGCCAACGATGGCAAGTGACCAGATGGCAATGAGCATCCAGAGACCACCATTACCCATCAAGGTAACTAGGGTGAATGGGGTATAGGTTCCGGCAATGAGTAGGTAGATAGCAATATGGTCTAGCTTTTGAAAAATGCGTTTGACCAATGGGTGTTTGAAACTGTGGTAAAGCGTGGAAAAACTATAGAGCAAAACCAGTGTGATGCCAAAAATAACGAAGCCGATAAATAATGGGATACTTTGTTGCTGTATGCCGACGGTGATTAAAGACCCGAATGCCATGACGGCGAGTACGGTGCCGACAAGGTGGGAGATACTGTTGAATTTTTCTGAGTGGTACATTTTAAGTGCGTTTTAAGTAGTGATAAAAGTGCAGAGGGTTAGTTGTTGTATTTTTCTTTGCATCTTTTAATGGCGGCCCAATAGGCGTCGTTTTTGTGAGGATCGCCACCTTTGGTGTTGTCCCAAAGGGCACTGGCTCTGTCTTTACATGCTGTGTATTCTGCACTTTCACAACCACTTAGCATGGGTAGTGTTAGCGCTAAAGTTAAGAAAGTTAATAGACCTAATACTGCTGTTTTCATGGGGAAATCTCCTATGTCCATCATGAAGTGCGTTATCTGATTTGAACTTTGCTTTTTATTTTTTGTCTGTAAAGCTTAGCATTATTTAAACATTCTTTGACCCAGCCTGGCAGATTTTTATGGCTTTTTCAAAAAAAATATAGACTGAAAACCAGCGCCTAAGGGGCTGAAAAGTCTGAATATATTGGTGAATGGGTCGAAATTGGTTATGATGGTCGCAAAATATATCTACCATAAATGCCTATTGCGACAAGCGTTTGAGATAAAAGGAAGATTCGTGACGATTTCTGCACAAGAACAAGAGTTTGATTGGACACAACGTTATACCGACTATTTGGAGAGCAAAGAATCGCGTCCTTCGCGTATTGTTTACCAGCGAGATAGAGCGCGGGTTATTCACTCAGCGGCGTTTCGTCGTTTGCAGGCGAAAACGCAGATTTTCGGATTGAATGAATCGGACTTTTATCGCACGCGTTTAACGCATTCAATGGAAGTGGCGCAAATCGGTTCTGGTTTGGTGGAGCAGTTGATTACGGTGGGCGATGGTAAAGATTATATGGATTGGTTGCCGTCGTTTTATCTGATAGAAGCGATTTGTTTGGCGCATGATCTGGGGCATCCGCCTTATGGCCATGGCGGCGAAGTGGCACTGAACTATATGATGCGTAAGCATGGTGGTTTTGAAGGCAATGCGCAAACGTTGCGTATTCTTTCTCGGTTGGGAGAGTACACGCCAAAAAATGGTATTGATTTGTCTCGCCGTGCAACCTTGGGTGTGCTGAAGTATCCGTCGATTTACGATGAGGTGGTGGCGCAGAGTTCGGATTATCAAGCGCGCATTCATCAACAAGATGCCTTTGACTTCCGTACTTTGGATATGAGCCGCTGGTATCCGCCTAAAGCGAGCGTTTATATGGAAGAACGTGAGCAGTTTGATTGGGTGTTGGATATGTTCTCCGATCAAGATAAAGAATTGTTTACTAAGTTGTTAGCAAGCGAAAAGCCTGATGACAAACAAGGCTACTTCCATAAAACGCAATATAAAGCGTTTGATACGACCATTATGGAATTGGCAGACGACATTGCCTACGGTATTCACGATCTTGAAGATGCAGTGGCGATGGGAATGGTGCAACGTGACCTTTGGCAAGAAGAAGTCATGAATAATGAGGTGTTTAAACACTATCCACTTTGGGGTAGTGAAATGACTGATATGTTGTTCAGCTCTCGCTCAAAAGATCGCAAGCATGCCATTAGTAAAATGGTCGGCATTATGGTGGAAAGTGTTTTTGTGGATGAGAATCCGCTTTTTGAACATCCACTATTGCGCTATCAAGCGAAGCTGGGTGAATCGGAAATGGCAGTGTTGGAGCTGCTGAAAACATTTGTTTATGTGCACGTGATTACCTTGCCGGAAGTAAAAGGTATGGAGTACAAAGGGCAGTTGATTGTGTTGGATTTGTTTAAATCACTACGCGCTAACCCAGAAGCTTTGTTGCCACGCAATACGTATCATAAATATGAACGCGCTGAATCCGAGCGAGTACAACAACGCATTATTTCTGACTATATTTCAGGTATGACCAATACCTATGCTTCTCGTTTGTATGAGAAGTTCTTTACAGCATCTCAAGGGTCTATTTTTGATAGATTGTAGAGCCTAGTTAGTTTGCTTGCTTTTAGGTAGGTAGTATTTCGGTGCAACAGCAGGTTTGCCAGGTGTTGGGAATGCCCCCAGCCTGGTAGATTTTGTTAGTTTTTGCTGTTGCTGTTCAATCGCCCAATCACAATGTTCTTTGACGAGTGCTGAACCCGTTTGTAGGTTTGATAATGCAGATAGATTTTCAGGACGGTATTCGTCATTGCCAATAGCAATGCATAGATTGCGTTGCCAAAGCTCAAAGCCAATCCTTCTGATTGGCGAACCTTCCATTTGTTTTAAAAACTGGTCTTCATCCCAAGCCAAAAGTTCGAGTAATGAAGTTTTATCTAAATGTGCGCGAGATTGTTTTGCTTGAAAGGCGCTTTCTTGAGTTGGTTCGGTGAATTTATTCCACGGACAAACCAACTGGCAGTCATCACAACCGTAAATACGGTTTCCAATCAATGGGCGTAACTCTTCGTTAATAGAACCATGGTACTCAATAGTGAGATAAGAAATACAGCGCCGAGAATCCACTTGGTTGTTAGGTAAAATCGCTTGTGTCGGGCACTCATCTATACATGCAGTGCAAGGGCCACAACCTTGTTTTTCAAAGGGTGAATCATTTGGCAAATCAAGGTTGCAGTATAGTTCACCTAGAAAAAACCAAGAACCTGCGCGGGGGTGAATGATTAAGCTGTTTTTACCGATAAACCCAAGCCCAGATTGTTGGGCGAGGGGTCTCTCGAGTACGGGTGCGGAGTCTGAAAAAGCGCGATAGCTGAAGTCTGGTATTTTTTCTTGAATTTTAGCGGCCAGTTGTTGCAGGCGTTTGCGCATGAGTTTGTGATAGTCCTTATGTAAGGCATAACGCGAAACATAGGCTTGGTTTGGCTGTTGTAATTCTTCAATGGCGGATTGTGCATCACCATCAAAATAATTCATGCGAACACTGATGACGGATTGCGTGCCGGGCACGAGTTCATTTGGGCGTGTACGTTTGATGCCATGGGTTTCCATGTATGTCATGTCGCCATGATAGTTTTCGCCAATCCAGTTGAAGTAATCTGCTTCATAAGCAGAAAGGTCTATAGAAGCAATACCAATATCGGCAAAACCGAGTTCTCGGCCCCAGTTTTTGATGTCTTTAACAAGTTGTTGGCGAGATTCTACGTTCAATGGATTTCTTTTAGTCTGTAAAAATGGATGCACTCATTTTATCCGCTTCTTAAAACAGAGTGGCGTTATGCGCTGAGATTTTGGAAAAAATATTCAAAAGATTGTGCGAAATAAGCATGTTTTTTTGTAGTAAAAAATCCACAGTTGCAAATTTTGTTGATTTTAGGGTTTCTTTTTTATCTAATTTCTATAGAATGATAGCTAATTAGTTGAAATATATATCAAATACAGTAATTTTTTTGGAGCTAAATTGCTTCTACTTTGTTGTATTTATTATATTTTTTCTGTGTTGAGATGGCTTTAAAGGCTTTTGTAATGGCCATTTGAAGCAAAGTAGGCTTTATTGGCAAACAAAAAATAAAATCAATAAATTGCTAGTTGATAGCGGATATTTTTAACAAAAGACGATGCAGACAACACAAACAAATATTAACGGTAAGTTGGCAGATGAGTCGGCAACCGAAGCTTTAGCAAAATTATTGGCGCAAGCGTTAAGCCAGTTGGCAGATGAGCACGAAAGAGAGCATAAAAATCTGCCAGGCTGGGGTAGCGATAACAAACTAGATAACGGGCTGGTTATTTATTTAGAAGGTAACCTCGGTGCGGGGAAGTCCTTTTTTACTAGAGCGTTAATTCAGAGTTTTTTACCAGGACAAAAGGTAAAAAGCCCAACCTATACGTTGGTTGAAACTTATGAAGGCCCTTTGGGTGAGATACATCATTTTGATTTATATCGATTGTGTGATCCTGAAGAGTTAGAGTTTTTAGGTATACGAGATTTGTTAAAAACGCATTTTTTATCTTTGGTGGAATGGCCATCTAAAGGTGAAGGCGTTTTACAGGGAGCAGACCTTGTGATTCATTTGCAATATGCGAGTGAGTTGGGGGAAGGAGAAGGTCGCTCTTTTACAATAACCCCCGTTACGGATACAGGTGGTCGTCTTGCCAAAAAACTGTCAGAGTTGGTTAAAAACTCTGGCATGGAATTTGGTTCACAAGATGTATAAATGAAGAACTTGGAAAAGCGATGGGTAATGCCATGACTAGAAAAATGCATACAACCGGAAAGTCCTCTTTTATCTCGATGCTGATAATGTTTTTGGCGTTGATTTATACGTCTAATGCAATGGCTTCGGCAACCTTGTCGAAAATTCGTGTAGGTCAAACCAATGAAAAAACTCGCATTGTGTTCGATATCAAGCATAACCACTATTTCAAAGTACGAAAACTAAATAACCCTTCTCGAATTGTTGTTGATTTCTATAAAGCGAAAAACGATGTTTCCTTCAAGAAAATGAAGTTTCTTGATCCAAGGTTAAGCAGAATTCGTTTGTACAGCCAAAAAGCTAGAACACGTGTGGTTTTGGATTTAAGAAAAAATTATGATTTCCGTTATTTCACTTTGGCAAAAAACAAGTTTGGTGCGGAGCGAGTAGTGGTGGACATTACCAAGCGTTTGCCAAGTGTTAAGCCTAAAACCATTGCGAAGAAGGTTTCAAAACCGAAACCAAAGATTATTGCTAAAGCAAAACCAGTTATTAAAAAAGTGGCTAAGCCTCCTGTTAAAAAGGTAGCGGTTAAAACAAGCGCGAAACCTAAAGTTGTCAAGGTTAAGCTTGCGGATGCTGGTTCAAAGAAAGCAGTAGCCAGTGTTAAACACGTAAAAAAATTCACTAAAGATATTGCGGATGAGCAAAGTACGCGAGATGTGATGAATGCTGGAAGCTCAGTGTTCTATCCAGAGAATAAAGATTTAATTGTGGCGATTGATCCAGGGCACGGTGGTAAAGATACTGGTGCAATCGGGGTACACGGCATTTATGAAAAAAATGTTGTGTTGGCAATGGCGAAAAAACTGAAAAAGTACATTGATGCCCAACCGGGTATGCATGCCGTTCTGACGCGTGATCGTGATGTTTTTATTCCTTTAGGGAAGCGTGTGCGTTTAGCGCATAAGATGAATGCGGATATATTTATTTCAATTCATGCAGATTCCTTCCCAGACAGAAGTGCGCGAGGTGGTTCTGTTTATGTATTGTCAACTCGTGGTGCAAGTTCTGTTATGGCGCGCATTTTAGCCAAGTCTGAAAATGCTTCTTTGAACGATATTAAATTGAAAGGCCGTGATTCGGATGTGGCATTTGTGTTGTCTGATTTGTCTCGCGAGGCAAATATTCGTGCGAGTCGTAAGCTTGCTAGAACAGTCTTGGGATCAATGGGGCGTTCGGTAACACTGCATAAGCGTAGTGTACAAGCTGCTAATTTTGCGGTGTTAAAGTCAATTGATATGCCGTCTATGTTGATTGAAACTGCGTTTGTGTCGAATCCTAAGGAAGCACGCAAACTGAAGAATAGCTTTTTCCAGGATAGAATGGCGAAGTCGATTGCTTTGGGTGTAACAAAGTTTGTCCGTAATAACGCTGATGAGCCTAGATGGGGTGAAAAACTGTATTTGCATTATCGCGTACAAAGTGGCGATACGCTTTCGGAGATAGCTGCCAATTATAAAATCTCAACGCGAACGCTAAAACGCATTAACCATATTAAGAAAGCTGACCGTCTTTATGTTGGCAAAAAACTACGCATTCCGGTATCCGATAGTGTCGTAGCATCGCTTTAATGAACTACTCCTAAGTATTTAAAGGCCTTCATTGGCCTTTTTTTTCGTCTTGAATTTATGTGTTGTTTGCTGTGTTTGAGTTGATTGCCGTGTGAATTGCAGTTTGGAATCTGTATAATCGTTAGCCATTAATTCAAGTCTTTAAATGTGTGGTTTAAATCGTTTTGCAAACAGAAACTT
Organism: Hydrogenovibrio kuenenii DSM 12350; assembly: GCF_000526715.1. NCBI lineage: Bacteria > Pseudomonadati > Pseudomonadota > Gammaproteobacteria > Thiotrichales > Piscirickettsiaceae > Hydrogenovibrio > Hydrogenovibrio kuenenii. The sequence goes on from NZ_JAGP01000001.1 coordinate 1,014,283, forward strand.
CCAGTCTTTCAGATATGCCCGAACCTACCGAAATGAATGTGTCTAACTCCTTTGATAAGGAAATTGCATTATTACCCAATTATTTAGCGGATCAGATTGCCGCTGGTGAAGTGGTGGAGAGACCTGCATCTGTTGTGAAAGAGTTGTTGGAAAATGCCTTGGATTCTGGCGCAACGCAAGTAGATATTTATATTGAAGAAGGCGGTGAAAAACGCATTACGGTGGTAGATAACGGTTGTGGTATTCGCAAAGAGCAAATGATGTTAGCTGTGAGCCGTCATGCAACCAGTAAAATTGCAAGTTATGATGATCTAACAGCGGTTTCAACACTGGGCTTTCGTGGAGAGGCATTGGCAAGTATTAGCTCCGTTTCTAGATTTACGTTAACCAGTTGTCATCACCAAAGTAAGCACGCGTGGAAATTGAGTGGAGAAGGTGAGTCTGGTTGGCAAGAGGTGCAACCTACGGCGCATCCTCAGGGCACATGTATAGAAGTGTGTGATCTCTTTTTTAACACACCAGCACGCAAAAAGTTTTTACGCTCTGCACGCACAGAGTTCTCTCATATCGACCAATTGGTTAAACGTGTGATGTTAAGTCGCCCAGATGTTTCGATGAAGCTGGTGCATAACAATAGCGTGGTGCGTCAAGTGCAGGTTGCACAGGACTTGGCCGCATTAAAAGTACGTCTAAAGCATTTAATGGGAGCGCCTTTTGTCGACCAGAGCTTTAGTGTCGATTTTGAAGCGCAAGATATTCGATTGAGTGGTTGGGCAGGTTATCCAACGTTTAACCGTGCACAAACCGATATGCAGTATTTGTTTGTGAATGGTCGTATTGTTCGTGATCGTTTACTGTCTTATGCTGTTAAGCAAGCCTATGCAGATGTTTTGTACCATGGTCGTCACCCAGCTTATTTACTGTTTATTGAAATGCCATTTGATTTAGTGGATGTGAATGTTCATCCTGCCAAGTATGAGGTACGTTTCGCTAATGGTCGTTGGGTTTATGATTTTTTGAGACGTTCTGTTCGTGAAATTGTGACTAAACCTGTCGGTAATGTAGGTGGTGCTAGTTCACCCGGTAAGTCGTTAAATATTGCCGGAGATATGAATCATAACGAACAGGCTTATCAAGCATCGATGGCATTTCAAAGTTATGATAATGCATCAGATAGCCAATCCAATATGACTGTTTCGGAGCCAGGTCTTTCTTACGGCCAAACGGTTGATGTTTCTAAGTTGCAGCCCAGTTATGATGCATTTGAAAAAATTGAGCAGGATGCGCGGTCATCAAGCTCACCGGTATTGGGTTATGCCAAAGCACAAATTAAAGGCGTGTTTATTTTGGCAGAAAATGAACAAGGTTTGGTATTGGTGGATATGCACGCAGCGCATGAGCGTATTGTGTATGAGCGTATGAAGACACAATGGCAAAAGGATCGACTTATTTCACAACCGCTATTGGTGCCGATTGTTATTGCGATGGAAACATCACAATTAAAAACATGGCAGAGTTTTGAACCTGAATTTCAGCGTTTGGGCTTTGAAATGGAACCTTTTGGCCCTGAGCAGTTAAAAGTGACAGCGGTGCCTGCGCTTTTGGCAAAATCCGATGTAACCAATCTTATTCATGACATGATTGCAGATTTTGCAGTGGTTGGCGAATCTCAAGCGGTTGAAGAAAAAATCAATGCTATTTTATCTACCATGGCATGCCATGGATCAGTGCGAGCACACCGTCAGCTAACACTAGAAGAAATGAATGCTTTGTTGCGCGACATGGAGGCAACGGATGCCTCTTCACAATGTAATCATGGCCGTCCAACATGGGTGCAGTTATCAATGGAACAGCTGGATGGGCTGTTTATGAGAGGGCAATAACTTGCAAGACAACTTGAAATTCTCTAACGATGAGATTGAAAAATTAATCGAACAAAAACAATGTCTGGCGATTATGGGACCGACGGCATCCGGTAAAAGCCGCTTATCGATGGCGGTTGCAGAGTGCTTGCCAGTAGAAATAATTAGTGTCGATTCTGCATTGATTTATAAAGGAATGGATATAGGGACTGCTAAGCCTTCGGAAGAGGAAATGCAGCAAGTGCCGCATCATCTGATTTCTATTTTAGAGCCGACAGAGAGTTACTCGGCGGCCGATTTTGTTGATGACGTACATAGACTGGTGCCGGAGATTTTTGCACGAGGTCGTATCCCGCTTTTGGTAGGTGGGACAATGATGTACTTCAATGCTTTGCAAAAGGGAATGGCGAAATTACCGTCGGCAGATGAGGCTTTGCGTGAAAAGCTGTTTGCTGCATGGCAGGCAAACCCGAAAGAAGTGCATGCCAGGCTCGCGGAAGTGGATCCTGAAGCGGCGGATAGAATCCATGCTAATGATTCACAGCGCTTAACGAGAGCCTTAGAGGTTTATGAACTGACGGGCAGGCCCTTGAGTGAGTTGCAAAAAGCGGAACAAGGTGAGGGGTTGACTGAATTTAAATTGGCGAAGGTCGCTTTGATGGCAGAAGATCGCGCCAAGTTGCATGAACAGATTGCAGTTCGTTTTCAACACATGATTGACCAGGGTTTTTTGGCGGAGGCGGGTTGTTTGTTTCAGACGCCAGCGATTCATCCGGATTTACCTTCAGTAAGAAGCGTTGGTTATCGACAGGCTTGGCCTTTCTACCGTGGGGAGTATGGCTTTCAAACGTTTGTTGAGAAAGGAATTGTGGCGACACGACAGTTGGCTAAACGACAAATTACTTGGTTACGAAAGGAAGCGGTGGATTTGGTTATAGACCCTTTTGAAACAAGTTTAGATCAACAAGTCGCAGAGACCTGTGGCCTTTTGAAAGGCGATCTTTAGTTTACTTTTGATTGCTGTTTACGTTTGTGATTGCGTTATGGTATTATTTTGCTATCTGCGTGTATCAGAAATAGACAGACAGTTACGCAGAACATAAAAATACAAATACAACATACAACGCAAGAAAACTCTTAGAACAAGGAATAATCATGGAGAATAAGAAAGTGACCAAAGCTTTGCCGATTCAGGACCCGTATTTGAACGCGCTTAGAAAAGAAAAAATCAGCGTAGCCATTTATTTGGTAAACGGGGTTAAGTTGCAAGGCCGAATCGATTCTTTCGATCAGTTTGTCGTACTGTTGCGCAGCAACGTAACACAAATGGTTTACAAACATGCAATTTCAACTATCGTTCCTGCTCGTGATCCTAAAGCTTACGAATTTGAATCTACAGACTCTTCTGACGCATAATTCCTTGTTGAAACAAAATTTTCCTATCAAGCGTGAGTCTTTCAAGTAACCATGGAGTTATTTGGAAGGCTTGAGCAGCGTGAACTTGAAAAAGCCGTTTTGGTTCATGTTGATTTCTACCAAGAAGCAGACCGTGAGATTCTCGAAGAGTTCTATGAACTTGTTGATTCAGCAGGTGCTGAAATCGCAGAGTTGATCACGACAAAACGTCAATCTCCTGACCCTAAATATTTTGTTGGTAAAGGCAAAGCCGAAGAAATTAAAGATGCCGTTGAGTTGCATGAAGCAGATGTGGTGATTGTTAATCATGCTTTATCGCCTGCTCAAGAACGCAACCTGAGTCAGTATTTGGAATGTCAGGTACTTGATCGTGTGGGGCTGATTCTCGACATCTTTGCGCAGCGTGCGCGTTCACATGAAGGGAAATTGCAGGTTGAATTGGCACAGCTTAAACGCATGGCAACACGTCTTGTAAAAGGATGGTCGCATTTAGATCGTCAGGGTGGTATTGGTGCGAGAGGGCCAGGGGAAACCCAGCTTGAAACGGACAGACGTTTGATTCAAGGTAAAATCAAACAGCTCGAATCCCGTATTGAAAAAGTACGTCATCAACGTCAACTCGGGAGACGTTCGCGCAAAAAATCAGACATGTTAACTGTAACGATTGTTGGTTACACTAACGCTGGGAAATCTACTTTATTTAATCAGATGACGCAGGCTGGTGTTTATGCAGAGGATCGACTCTTTGCAACCTTGGATGCGACGCTTCGTAAGGTTCGTTTGCCTGGCGCTGGTTCGGTTATTTTTGCGGATACAGTAGGATTTATCAGACATATTCCACATGATTTGGTGGCGGCATTTCGTTCAACCTTAGAAGAAACCAGTGAAGCCAATTTGTTGATTCATTTGGTGGATGCGTCTGACCCTCACAGAGAAGAAAAAATTGCTGATGTGCAAGAAGTGATTAAAGAAGTCGGTGCAGAAGAGGTTCCGCAGTTATTGGTATATAACAAGATCGACTTGCTTGATCCACCTGTACAGCCTCACGTTGATTTGAATGATCAGCAACTGCCAGAGCGAGTATGGGTTTCTGCAAAAGACCAGCAAGGCATAGAATTGATGTTAGACTCTGTTGCTAGCTATTTTAGAGGTAAGTTTATAACGGTGAAACTGACGCTAGATGTTTCTGCCGGAAAGCAACGTGCCGAACTTTATACGCTAGGAACGATTTTAAATGAAGGGTTTGATGAGCAAGGTAATAGTGAATTTACCATGTGTTTGACTGAGCAGGAATGGGCAAGCATTCAAAACTGGCCGGAAATAATCCAAACTGAGTTGCAAGCTTGATAAGCAGGATAGCTTGCTAATAAGAATAATTGATGACTTTTGTGGTCATTAAAACTAAAATATCGAATCTATTTCAATTTCTGGAGAAAAGAATGGCGTGGAACGAGCCGGGTAAACCAGGACAAGATCCATGGGGCAATAACTCTAACGGTCCTAATAAACCAAAGGGTCAGAAACCTGATCCTGATTTGGATGAACTGTTAAAAAAATTGCAGAGCTTTTTAGGTGGCGGCGGCAGTAGCGGTGGCTTTAGTGCTAAAGGTGCTGGTGTTGCGGTGATTGTTGCAATTATCGTATGGCTATTAAGCGGTATTTATACCGTTGATTCTCCAGAAAGAGGAGTTGTGAAACGCTTTGGTGCTTATGCTGAACAGACAACAGCTGGTTTGCATTGGCATTTGCCTTGGCCGATTGAATCAGTCACGTTGGTGAATGTTGATCGTATCCGTACAGCAGAAATTGGTTATCGTTCAGACTCGCGTAATAAGGGCAGTAATGTTCCTTCTGAGTCATTGATGCTGTCTAAGGACGAAAACATCGTTGATATTAAAATCGCGGTACAGTACAAAGTTAGCGATGCTAAGAAATATCTTTATGATGTCTCCGATCCTGATATGACACTTCGTGCTTTAACTGAAAGCGCGCTACGTGAAGTTGTTGGACAAAATACAATGGATTTCGTTTTGACAGAAGGTCGTGACGAAGTTGTTAACAAAGTTAAAATCATTACACAAAAGAACTTGGATAAGTATGAAACAGGCTTGTTCATTACTTCTCTAAACTTGCAAGATGCTCAGCCACCTGAGCAGGTGCAGGATGCTTTTGCTGATGTGGTAAAAGCCCGTGAAGATAGAGAACGTTTAATTAACGAAGCGGAAGCTTATTCAAACGATATTTTGCCGAAAGCAAGAGGTAATGCGGCAAGACAAATTGAAGATGCGCGAGCTTACCATGACTCAGTTATTGCAAGAGCAACAGGTCAAGCGAGTCGATTTGACAGTATTGTAGCTGAGTATAAAAAAGCACCTAAAGTTACGCGTGAGCGTTTGTATATTGATGCGATTACTAATGTATTGGAATCTACGTCTAAGATTTTCGTAGGGTCTAGCAGCAGTAATAATCTGTTGTATTTGCCTTTAGATAAAATGATTGGTAATAATGCGCCAAAAGTTCCTTTCAAGTCAGCAGATAAGCAAGGGGGGGGCTTGAATACAAATACATCTTCTCAACCAGTGAAAAGCTCGAATCCACGGAGCAATATTCGCGAACTGTTAAGAACTAGGGAGCTGCGTTAAGATGAGAGCAATTTTATTAGTTATCGCTGCTGCGGCAGTTCTGCTGGGTGTTAGTTCTGTGTATACCGTACAACAAGGACAAACAGGCCTTTTATTCCGCTTTGGTGAGATTGTTAGTAGTAATATCAAGCCCGGGCTGCATTTTAAAATGCCATTCGTGAACAATGTGCGTACTTTTGATGCGCGTTTACAAACATTGGACGCTGCACCTGAACGTTATTTAACCAGTGAAAAGAAAAACCTGATTGTGGATTCTTTTGTTAAATGGCGTATTGCTGATGCGAAGCGCTTTTATACCACGATGAATGGTGATATTCGTTTGGCGAATATGCGCCTTGCTCAGATTATCAAAGACGGCTTAAGAGCTGAATTTGGTAGCCGTACTGTTCAAGAAGTTATTTCACAAGATAGAAAACTGATTGTAAGTGATATTCGTAAGAAGACAGCGCAGGCTGTAACTTCTTTCGGTATTGACTTAGTTGATGTTCAAATCAAGCGCGTTGATCTACCACAGAATGTCAGTGAATCGGTTTACAGAAGAATGGAAGCTGAGCGAAATCGTGTGGCTAAAGACTTACGTTCTCAAGGTGCTGAAGCGGCAGAGAAAATTCGTGCTGATGCAGACAGACAACGTACGATTATTTCAGCAGATGCCTACCGTGATGCTGAGAGCATCCGCGGGGAAGGGGACGCTAAGGCAGCAGGCATTTATGCTAAGGCATACAACAAAGATGATGAGTTTTATGCTTTTTATCAAAGCTTAAATGCTTACCAGCAAGCGTTTAAAGACAAGTCTGATGTGATGGTTGTTGATCCTAAGTCGGAATTCTTTAAATACTTTAATCAACAGAAAAAATAAACCCTTAGGTTTTAAAATGAAGAAGGTGGCATTGACCACCTTTTTTATGGAAATAAATTATGTTGGATAATATATTAATTAGTGCGATTGCTTTAGTCTTTATATTTGAAGGTTTGATGCCTTTCGTATTTCCGCACTTTTGGCAAAAAATGATGTCAGAAGCTGTAAAAATGGAAGAGAAAAAGATTAGGTTAATGGGTTTGATTAGCTTGGTAGTCGGCATGGTTATTTTGTTTTTAATGGCCTAATTATCCTTCGGTCACTTTTGGCTAAACTAGACAAATTTTATTTTAGAAAACGATAGAAAGAGTTTTAATGCAACAGAATATTTGGTTCACCCCTGACGGTATTGAAGATTTGCTTCCTGAAGAAGCAAAGAAGCTTGAATATTACCGACGCCAGCTTTTGGATGGTTTTGAGTCATCAGGATATGATTTAGTTTTACCGCCAATTGCAGAATATACAGACTCACTTTTAACGGGTACTGCACGACATCTAGCAACCGATACTTGTCGCTTTCCAGACCAAGAATCTGGTCGTATGATGGGGGTAAGAGCTGATATGACCCCTCAAGTTGCCCGTATTGCGGTGAATCGCTTGAAAAACAAAGGTCAAATTACTCGTCTTTGTTATGTTGGTGAAGTACTGAAAACTCGAAACAATAAGGCTAAAGGATCACGTAGCCCTATCCAAGTTGGCGCAGAGCTTTTTGGTCACCAAGGTGTTGAAAGTGATATTGAAGTCATTGCGTTAATGCTAAGCTCTATTCGAGCTTTGGGTTTGAATGACTTAACCTTGAGCTTGGGTCATGTTTCTGTTGTTGAAGAGTTAATGCGATTGGCTCAGTTGAATAAAAAGCAAACACAGCAGTTGGTTGATATTCTGATGCGAAAGTCAGTGCCAGAATACAATGAGTTTGTTGCTAGTTTATCTTTAAACGGTTCTTTAAAAACAGCCTTTGAAAGTTTGTTGTCGTTATGCGGTGATGCGGATGAAGCCTTGACCAAGGCACAAACTGTTTTGACAGGGTTGTCCGCAGAAATGGACGAATGTATCGAACGTTTAAAACAAGTCATGTCTTATTTTCAAGCGGCCTCTAAATTACAGGGGATTCATTTGGATTTAGCTGATTTACGTGGTTTTCAATATCATACCGGTATTATTTTTGGATGTTATGCGGCAGGCCAAAAGCTTTATATGATTGCCAAGGGTGGTCGTTATGATGAAATCGGTTCGGATTTTGGTTCAGCCCAACCAGCGACAGGGTTTAGTTTGGATTTGAGAAGTACGCTAGATTTGCTTGCTTGTCCGCCGACTCCAGAAAAGAAAGTGATTTATGCGCCTATTGAGGCCGATCCAGAGTTGGTTCAAGAAATTTTAAATTTGAAAAAAAGTGCGGTTGTTAAACGCTATTACGAATTGTCTGAAGTTCCTACAGGTAGTGAGTATTTAAGTAAGCAAAATGACATCTGGCAGTGTGTTCAAAAATAGTTCCTTTGAGTAAAGAAGAAAGAAATGGCAAAAAAGAATATCGTTGTAGTCGGTACCCAGTGGGGCGATGAAGGTAAAGGTAAAATAGTCGATTTGTTAACAGATCGTGTAGCAGCAGTGGTTCGCTTTCAAGGCGGGCATAACGCCGGACATACCTTGGTCATTGATGGTAAAAAAACCGTATTGCATTTGATTCCGTCTGGAATCTTAAGAGAAGAAGTAGAGTGTTTTATCGGTAACGGCGTGGTTTTGTGTCCGCAGGCATTAGCCAAAGAAGTTTCGGAGCTAGAGGCTTCGGGACTTTCTGTTAGAAGTCGTTTGAAAATCAGTGAAGCCTGCCCATTGATCTTGGATTATCACGTTGCTTTAGATCAAGCTCGTGAAAGAGAAAGAGGTTCTAAGGCAATTGGAACTACAGGGCGCGGTATTGGGCCAGCTTATGAAGATAAGGTTGCTCGTCGTGGTTTGCGAGCAGGTGATCTAAAAGATATGGCATCGTTAAAAGAAAAGTTAGCATCGACTTTGGAATATCACAATTATATGCTGACAAACTACTATAAAACGGATCCAGTTGATTTTGATGCTCAATGGGCAAAATGCCTAGACTATGAAAAAATGATTTTGCCGATGTTGGCCGATATTCCAAACTTAATTGACCAATATAACCGTGCTGGCAAAAACTTGATGTTTGAAGGTGCTCAGGGAACGTTATTGGATATTGACCAAGGAACTTACCCTTATGTGACTTCGTCAAACACCACAGCAGGTGGTGCAGCGGCAGGTAGTGGTGTTGGCCCTTGTCAGATTGATTATGTATTGGGCATTACTAAGGCTTATGCAACACGTGTCGGTGCAGGACCTTTCCCAACAGAACTTGTTTATGATGTTGCCAATGATGAAGGTGATGAAATAGGCAAGACTCTAGGCACACGTGGACAAGAGTTCGGTGCAACGACAGGTCGTCAAAGACGTTGTGGTTGGTTTGATGCAGTTGCGTTGCGTCGCTCTGCTCAAGTTAACAGTTTAACGGGGGTCTGTTTGACGAAATTGGACGTATTGGATACGTTGGATGAAATCAAGGTCTGTACACATTATTTGCGTGATGGTGAGACTTTGTCTTTGCCGCCATATAGTGCAGATGAATATGAAGAAGTGGAGCCTCAGTTTCATACGTTAAAAGGTTGGAAAACTTCAACTGTTGGTATTGCGTCATGGGATGCCTTGCCTGAAGAAGCGAAAACCTATATTCGATTCTTAGAAGAGCAAATGGGAGTTCCTGTTTCGATTCTTTCAACAGGTCCAGACCGTGCAGAAACGTTAATTTTACAAGACCCTTTTTCGTCTTAAGATAAAAGAAGTGTTTGTAATAAAAAAACCGCCAACAGGCGGTTTTTTTATAATTGATGTTTTTAGTTGGGCTATGGTTATACCCCAGCCTGGCAGATATTTGTTATAGAACTTTTCGGATAATGGCTGGGAGTTTTGCAGGGTCGAAAGGCTTAACAATCCAGCCCGTTGCGCCCAATTTTTTCCCTTGGTCTTTCATTTCGCGACTGGCTTCAGTTGTCATCATCAAAACTGGAATAAATTTATAGTTTTCAATGGCACGAACGTTTTCTAAAAACTCTAAACCATTCATTACCGGCATATTGATGTCGGAAATAATGACATCGTATTGTGACTGCTGGGCAGCATCTAATCCTTCTTGCCCGTTAGATGCCAGTGTAATGTCAAATTCTGGACTTAAAACCATTTCTACCAGCTTTCTCATGGAGGGAGCATCATCGACATAAAGTATTTTGTTCATGGCCTGTTTTCTCTTATATTTTTGTACGCAATTCTATCATAGCTCTTGGTTAAATATCCTAGAAGCAGGGCTAGGTGAAATTAATATGAAACCCATGCAATAGCCTGATAAAATACCGACTTTAAATTTAAATTTCATTAGAAAATAGGTTGTCGGTAATGTTACAAAGCATTAGAGAACACGCGCAAGGATGGATTGCGTGGATTATCGTAGGTTTGATTATTATCACTTTTGCACTTTTCGGTATTCAGCAATATGCTCAAGGCGAGAAAAAGACCGCAGTAGCAGAAGTAAATGGTAAAGATATTACAGCAACAGATTTTCTGAAGCTTTATCATCGTCAAAAAGCACGTCTTAAACAGCAATTTGGCGACATGTACGACCAGGTAGTGAAAGACGACCAGCTTAGAGACCAAGTTCTTGATGCGTTAATTGAATCATCAGTTATTGAGCAATGGGCGAAATCTCATAATATGGCGATTACTAATGCTGAATTATCAATGGTGATTCAGTCTGCAAAAGTTTTCCAAAAAAACGGTAAGTTTGATCAACAAACCTATGAAAACCTATTGGCACGTAATGGCTTAACGGTTGGAGGCTTTGAGCAGGAGCAACGTGACTTCTTATTGGAAACGCAAACCCGTCAACTCACTTCAGCTTCAGAAGTGGCACCAAACAGTTTGTTTAAACATTTAGTTGATTTGCAATATCAACAACGCAAAATGAATGTTTTAAAAATTGATCAAACTCCATTAATGAAAATGGCGGTTATTTCACAAGACGAGATGCAAGATTATTACGACAAGCATAAAGCTAAATTTGTCATTCCAGAGCAAGTTAGCATTGATTATGTTTTGTTGTCTGAAGATGAGTTAGCAAAAAAAGTTAAAGTTACTGATGATGAATTGAAAGCTTATTATCAAGATAACAAGGATCAATTCACTGAGTCAGAGCAAAGACAAGCTAGCCATATTTTGATTCGTATTGATGGTAAAACCGATGCAAAGCAGGCATTAAAGAAAATTCAGGATATTCGTAAGCAGCTTGTAGCTGGTGCGAAGTTTTCGGATTTAGCTAAGAAATACTCTCAAGATCCTGGCTCAGCTAAACTGGGTGGTGATTTAGGTTTGTTCCAGCAGGGTATGATGGTGCCAGCTTTTGATAAAGCGGTTTTCTCAATGAAGTTAAATGAAATCAGTGAACCAGTTAAGACCAACTTTGGGTATCACTTAATTAAGCTGACGAAAATTGAACCTAAACGTACTAAGAGTTTTGCGGAAGTGAAATCGGATGTTGAAGGCATGTACCGTAAAAAACAGGCTGAGAAACAGTATTTTGATTTACTTGATAAGCTGAGCTCTGTTGCTTATGAACAGCCAGATACTTTAGAGCCTGCCGCTGATGTTGCAGGTATTGATGTTAAAACCTCAGAACCATTCTCTAAAGCAGGTGGTGATGATGAGTTAACGCAAAATTCAAAAGTGATTAAGGCTGCATTCTCGGAAGATGTTATGAAGGGGAATAATAGTTCTTCAATTGAATTATCGCCTACGTCATCTGTTGTTATTCGTATTCATAAAATGATTCCTGAAAAACAACAAGCATTTGACGAAGTAAAAGACGAAGTTGAGCAGGCTCTAAGAAAAGATGCAGGCGTTCAAGCTTCTGCTGACTTGGCTAAAGGTATTTTGGCTAAAGTTAAAGCGGGGGCAGATCTGAAGTCTATGGTGCGCAATGGCGTCACTTATCAGCAAACTGACTGGCTTGATCGTCAGAATAGAAAAGTCTTACCACAGCTGATAGCTGCGTTGTTTAAAGCGCCTAAGCCAAAAAATGGTAAACCTTCATATTCAACTTATAAGTTGCCTTCAGGCGATTCTGTTGTGATTGAAGTGACAGGCGTGCGCGAAGGCAAGTTGCCTGGTGATAAAGAAGAGTTAAAGCAGCTTAAAGATTCAGTTGCTGGTGTACTAGGTGATGCAGAAGTGCATGCACGCATTAAGGCATTGTTAGCCGCTGCAAAAGTCGTTAAGAAGCCAATTTATAAAAAGATTAAATAAGTTGGAATTAACCAGTACAAAAAAAGCGCCTTTTAGGCGCTTTTTTTTATGTTTAAAGAAAAATGAATTTTATTTAAATTGATAGTGCTTTTTGACTGGTGAGTGAATAGTCCACTCACAACTTAAGCCTTGTGGGAAGGTTACCAAGTCCCCTTTACCAAATTCAAATGTTTGTCCATTGGCGGTAACGGTTACTTTACCTTCAAGTAGGTAACACACTTCTTCCGTATCATAGTGCCAAGGAAAGTTGGATGCTTCTTTTTCCCATATTGGCCAGTTAAAAACACCAAGCTTGTTTAAGCTGTCTTCGGCTGGTTGATTTTGTATTTTGACATCTGCCATAGTTACTCCGTTGCAATTGATAACGAAATTGAGAAATTTAATCTTGATTGAAATAAGACGAATCTGATGGCGGTGGTGTGCGCGACAGTGTTTGTGCATCTCTTAAGTATCTTTTTCTTGACCAGAGAAGCCCCCAACGACTACCTCCCACTTGACGCCATAACATAGATGCGCGGATACCTGCTAGAAGCAGGCTGCGAATTTTGTTGGCGATTAATGGGTTTTGCAGATGACCATGTGCACCATTGACCATAATGCGTGGCGATAGCGAACTAATGTTTTCGGTATAAGCTCTAGCCAATGAGGCAATGACGTTTTCGTGAAAATCACCAAAGTGTTCACGGCTGGAACGAGCTGACTCTATCACGCTAAAAATTTTGTTAAGTGCTTCAGGAGAGTCGGATACCTTCTTCTCAAGAATCATTAAGTTCAGTACGTACTTGGTGACCTCAATATTGCGTATTTGAGCAGCTTGGCTTGAATTCATTTGTCCTAATAGGGTAGTGACGCCTTTTTGGATGTTCATGACATCGCCACCAAAAACATCCAGCGTATCTTTCGGATTGTCACAAAACAAAGAGTTGATGCTGGTTTCATAGGCAAGCGTATCTGTTTTACCTGTTGTAGCGAGTTCAAAAACCTGTTGAGCAACTTGGTAAATACCAATGAGTGCAATGGTTTTATCTTGATCAGTATAGTTTTGATTCATACACATTCCACTTTGCTTGATGACAGTTTGTCTGAACAGTATTCAGGGATGTTTTCTAGCTCATGATAACGCTGAGAAATAATGGCGCCCCCTAAACAATCTTCTCCTTGATAGAAAACAATTGATTGCCCAGGGGTAATCGCTGTTTGAGGTTCGTCAAAAGCAACGATAATGGTATCGTCGTTTTGCATGACGATTATACAAGGTTGTTCAGGTTGTCGATAACGCACTTTAGCCTTTAAAGCAACGCCGACTTCAGGTGCATGGCCTGCTGCCCAATCGCAAGTGTCTGCCACCAAGTAACGGTGGTTGAGCAAAGGGTGGTCGGCACCTTGAACGGCGATTAATTGATTTTTTTCTAGATCTTTATCAGCCGAAAACCAAGGTAGTCCAGAGTCGCCATGACCACCACCAATTCCTAAACCTTTGCGTTGCCCTAACGTAAGGTACATAAGGCCATCATGCTTACCTATGATGTTGCCACTTGTATCGACAATGTCGCCAGGTTTGGCAGGCAAAAACTGCTGCAAAAAGTCTTTGAACTTGCGTTCACCAATAAAGCAAATACCTGTGCTGTCTTTTTTATCGTGCGTGATTAAATCGGCTTCTTCTGCCAATTGACGCACATAAGGTTTTTCAAGCTCACCAATCGGAAAGAGTGATTTTGCCAACTGGTTTTGTTGCAAAGTATAAAGAAAGTAGGTTTGATCCTTATTGTTATCCAAGCCTTTCAGTAGGTGGAATTTCCCTTTTTCATCTTGATGAATGCGTGCATAGTGACCGGTTGCAATATAGTCGGCCCCCAGTGTCATGGCGTGATCAAGAAAAGCTTTGAATTTGACTTCTTTATTACAAAGAATGTCTGGGTTAGGGGTTCTGCCGGCAGCATATTCGGTTAAAAAATGCTCAAATACGCGATCCCAATATTCTTTGGAGAAATTTTCGACATGTAGAGGAATGTCTAGCTTTTCGCAAATTGCCAAAACATCTTTTAAGTCTTCGGCAGCAGGGCAGTAGTCTTCCGTATCGTCACCTTCCCAGTTTTTCATGAAAAGTCCCTCCACTTGATAACCTTGTTGCTTAAGTAACAAAGCTGTGACGGACGAGTCTACACCACCAGATAAGCCTACGATAACTTTGGTGTCTGTTTTGGGTTTTGATGCTGAGGTGTCAGCAAATGATAATGTTTCTTTCATAAAGTTATTTTATCATGAAATTTCTTGCATGATGGATTCGCCCGACGGTAGATTTTTTAGTTGGTAAGGGCCAATTTTTATGCGGATTAAGCGTAACGTTGGGAAGCCTACGGCAGCCGTCATACGGCGGACTTGGCGGTTTTTCCCCTCAGTAATTGTTAGTTCAACCCAAGAAGTAGGAATGTTTTTACGCTCTCGAATGGGTGGATTGCGTGGCCAAAGCCACTTAGGCTCGTTAACTTTTTTAGCTTGAGCCGGGCGAGTAGTACCATCTTTGAGCACAACACCTGTTTTTAGCTGGCTGATTGCATTAGAAGAAATGTCGCCTTCGACCTGAACCAAGTAAGTTTTAGGGAGTTTGTGTTTTGGGTCAGCAATTTGATTTTGCAGCTGTCCGTCATTGGTGAGAAGCAATAGACCTTCGGAATCTCTGTCTAGGCGGCCAGCGGCATAGAAACCAGGGCAGTCAATATAGTCTGCCAGAGTTTGACGTTGCTCTCGATATTGAGGTTCATCTGTAAACTGACATAAGACATTAAAAGGTTTGTTGAATAATAATATTTGTCGCATGGTATTTTTGATTTGTGGCATTCAATGATGCGAAGAATAAAGCTTACAATCACAGGGCTTGAAGTTATGCAAAGCACGCCAGAGTAAGTTAAAATAATGCGTATTTTAACACTTTCTTTTAATGTTGATGCATTTGGCAAAGAAGTTCTGCGACTGCAGTTCTTTAATAGTCAACTCACCGATGCTCGAAATTAGGATTTCATTTCATGACTGCAAAGATTATTTATACCTTAACTGACGAAGCGCCAGCTCTGGCAACCTTTTCATTTTTACCGATTGTTGAAGCTTTTACAAAGGCGGCAGGGGTTTCGGTTGAAACTAGAGATATTTCGTTGGCGGGTCGTATTTTGGCGAACTTCCCTGAAAAACTATCTTCTGAGCAACGCATTGGTGATGCTTTGGCTGAATTAGGCGAGTTGGCAAAAACACCTGATGCAAACATTATTAAGTTACCAAATATCAGTGCTTCTATCCCGCAATTAAACGCAGCAATCAAAGAGTTGCAAGAAAAAGGTTATAACATACCTGATTACCCTGCTAATCCAGCAAACGCAGAAGAAGAAAAAGTTAAAGCAACTTATGCGAAGGTTTTAGGAAGCGCAGTTAACCCTGTATTGAGAGAAGGGAATTCAGATCGCCGCGCACCTCTTTCCGTTAAAAACTATGCAAAGAAACACCCGCATTCAATGGGGGCTTGGTCAGCCGATTCCAAAACAAAAGTTGCACATATGTCTAATGGTGATTTTTATGGTTCTGAAAAGTCGGTGACTTTGTCAGAAGCAACTGAGTTTAAAATTGAATTTGTTTCCGATAAGGGTGAAATTAAAGAATTAAAAGGTTATGCACCATTGCAAGCTGGTGAAATTATTGATGCAGCCGTGATGAGCCAAAAGGCACTTCATGCGTTTTTGCAAGAGGCGGTTGCCGAAGCAAAAGTCGAAGGGCTGTTGTTTTCCGTACACCTTAAAGCAACCATGATGAAAGTCTCAGACCCGATTATTTTTGGTCAAGCTGTTTCGGCGTACTTTGCTGAAGTATTTGAGAAATATGCAGATGAATTCAAAGCGTCCGGTGTTAACCCCAATAATGGCTTGGGAGATGTGTTTGCCAAAATCAAAACCTTGCCAGAAGCAAAACAACAAGCGATAGAGTCAGATATTCAAGCGACGATTGATGCGAAAGCAGATATCGCAATGGTTGATTCCGATAAAGGGATTACAAACTTACATGTTCCTTCGGATGTGATTGTTGATGCTTCTATGCCGGCGATGATTCGTACCTCTGGTCAAATGTGGAATAAAGACGGTAAGCAGCAAGACACCTTGGCTGTGATTCCGGATCGCTGTTATGCAGGTGTTTATCAAGAAACAATTAATTTCTGTAAACACCATGGAGCTTTTGATCCAACGACAATGGGAACAGTGCCTAATGTTGGTTTGATGGCGCAAAAAGCTGAAGAGTATGGGTCACATGATAAAACTTTCCAAATGACAGGAGCAGGTGTTGTACGTGCATTGGATAAAAATGGAAACGTTTTATTAGAACAGCCTGTAGAGGATGGCGATGTGTTCCGTATGTGCCAAGTCAAAGATGCGCCAATTCAAGATTGGGTGAAGCTAGCAGTAACTCGCGCCCGTGCAGCTAATATACCAGCAGTGTTTTGGTTGGATCCAAATCGTGCACATGATCATCAGGTTATTGAAAAAGTGAATCACTACCTGCTTGACCATGATACGACTGGTTTAGAAATTCATATCATGTCTCCTGAAGAAGCGACACGCTTCACTTTGCGTCATATTAAAGAGGGTAAAGATGTTATCTCGGTGACGGGTAATGTTTTACGTGATTACTTGACTGACCTATTTCCAATTTTGGAATTGGGGACTTCAGCCAAAATGTTGTCGATTGTGCCTTTGATGAATGGCGGTGGGTTGTTTGAAACTGGCGCGGGTGGTTCTGCACCTAAACATGTACAGCAACTGTTGTCTGAAAACCATTTACGTTGGGATTCGTTGGGTGAGTTTTTGGCTTTGGCAGTGTCTCTCGAGCACTTGGCAAGTCATTTTAACAACCCTAAAGCAAAAGTTTTGTCCGAAACACTAGATAAAGCGACAGGTCGTTTCTTGGAGAACAATAAATCACCTTCTCGTAAGGTGGGTGAGATTGATAACCGAGGCAGTCATTTTTATTTGGCAATGTATTGGGCGCAAGAGTTAGCTGCACAAGCTAGTGATGCTGATTTGAAAGCGACTTTCCAGGCAGTTGCAGATGCAATGACACAAGATGAAGCATCAATTATAGATGAGTTGAATAAGGTACAAGGCCAGGCAGTTGATATTGGTGGTTACTACAAGTTAGATCTTGGGTTGGTTAATCAAGTTATGCGACCTAGTCAAAAGTTGAATGATATTGTGACCAACATCTAAGTCTTTAAAGCCCGCTTTGTGTGATGCTATTCTGCGGGCTTTTTAGAGAACTTTAAACAGGGGTAAATGAAAGTCATGTTATATGAATGGATCTTTATGAGTCTCTGTTTCAGCTCAAAAGGTTAAAACAGTTTATGAATGTTTTGATTGTAGACCCGTCATCGAGTTATCGTGAAATTGTTAAGCAAATTCTACTAGCTGAAGATGTCAATGCGCTCGAGTATGTCAATGGTGCTGAAGCACTTGCCTATCTTGAAAAGAACAAACCCGATGCGATCAGTATTTCCCATGAATTGGGTGATATGGATAGTTTTGCATTTCTAAAAAAAATAAAAGAAAACAGTAAGTTGGATAATATTCCAAGCTTTCTTCTAACTTCAAATACTACTCAGGAATTTAAGCGTAAAGCCTATGATGCAGGTTTTACTGAAGTGTTTATCAAATCTGATTTTGCAACGTTGAAGCGTGCACTACGAAGCCTTGTGCTTTATGCAACAACCAATATTGCGGCAAAGGTTCTGTATATAGAAGATGCGCAAAGTACGGCTGACTATACAACCTATATTATGAAAACTGCTGGTTGGGAAGTGGTGCATGTTAAAAGTGGTGAAGAGGCTGCTGAGCTATTAGATGAAGAGCATCATTTTGATTTGGTTGTGACTGACTTGGTGCTGGAAGGGCGTATTAGTGGTATTGGTTTGATAAACCTGATTCGTCAGGGAAATGAGTCCATTCGCGGTATTCCGATTTTAGCAGTATCAGGCTGGAATGATTTGTTGCGACAGTTTTATGTGCTCAAACATGGGGCTGGAGATTTCATTGCCAAGCCTTTTCATGAGACAGATTTTTTAGCTAGAGCAATTAATCTGATACTAAATAAGAAGAAGTTGGATAAGGTTAAAGAAACGCAAAAGGCCTTGTATGAAAAAGCCAATATAGATGCCGTAACAGGTCTGAATAATCGGCATTTTATGGAAGAATTCGGTTCTAAGATTGTTAGTGATGCAATTGAAAATAATGAGGGAGTTGCACTGGCCTTGTTGGATATTGATCGCTTTAAAGAAATTAATGATGGAAGTGGTCATGCTTGCGGTGATGAAGTGTTGCGTCAGGTGGCTTCTTTAGTTAAGAGCTTGAGGCATTCTGGAGATGTTGTTGCTCGATTTGGTGGCGATGAAATCGTTTTGCTTATGCCTGGCTGTGAACCTCATGTTGTTGAAGAGCGTATGGAGGAAGTTAGAGCGGGTATTGAGAAGTTGTCTCCAATGGGAGTTGGCGTAACAGCTAGTATAGGTGTTGCTTGTCATGATAAAAGAGTGATTTCAAGATTGGTCGCTTTATTAGACAGTGCAGAACAAACGTGTCATGATGATTTGAAAGTGGACTTTGATACTTTATTTAACGCTGCAGACCATGCTTTATACGCAGCGAAAAGAGATGGCAGGAATCGGGTTTGCGTCAGTGACTTACTCGATCATGTGGAAGTTTAAGAAATTCAACGGTAGAAATAAAAAACTCTCCTATAAGGAGAGTTTTTTATAGGCGGTTTGGTTTGTTTAAGCTTTCTTTAAAAAAGCTGCAACCAATACGATCTGGGTTCCGTTAACCTTACCTTCAATGTGTAGAGGGTTATCAGTCAAGTGAATGCTTTTCACAAGCGTTCCACGTTTGGCTGTAAAGCCCGCGCCTTTAACGTCTAGGTCTTTAATTAGTGTGACATCATCACCTTCATTTAAGATGGTTCCGTTGCTGTCTTTTGTTGGTGTTGTGTCATCATCTTCGCTAGGCATGCCTGCTTCAGCCCATTGACGTACATCATCTGCTAAGTACATCATGTCTAGCAAGTCCTGTGGCCAGCCTTCGCCTCTCAATAGATTCAACTGTCTGTAAGCCATAACTTGAACAGCTGGCACTTGGCTCCACATGCTATCGTTTAAACAACGCCAGTGGTTTGCATCCATAGTTTCTGGGTTTTCGATTTGGCTAGCACAGGTTTCGCAAACAAGAATTGACTGATCAGCAGAACCATCACTAGGCGCTACTTCATAAACGCGTAAATTGTCTTCTGATCCACAAAGTTCACATTTATGTCCACTTCTTTCCTGTAAAGTTTGTTCTACACTCATTATTGATATCCCTTTTAATTCGAGAGGGTATTATCCTTTATTCGAAGTGCTTTTTGGAAAAAATCTACCAGGCTGGGTAGGTCGTTTTTGTTTTGTTATTTGCTTTGTTTTTCCCCATAAACACGTTAGAATAAAAATCGATTTTAAGAAGTTATATCAGGTTTTTATAGGCGCTCCCCATACTCTAGAATGCTTAATTCTCCCTTTGATGTCACAAAAGATTATTTTGCTATATTAGGCATACATCATCTTGCTTGTGATAAGACCATTAAACAAGCCTACCGCAAAATGGCGAGGCGGTATCATCCTGATGTCTCCAAAATTCATAATGCGACGCAAAAGTTTCAGGAAGTTTCTGAGGCGTTTGAAATTTTAATCAAGCATAAAGACTCATATTGGACGGCTTTTTGTCGTTACCACAATCGTTCAACTGAGACTGGGGATAAAAAGCCAGGTCAGCAATCGTCACAGCAGACAAACGGTGCAAAATCAGATTACTGGCGTTATACGCAATCAAGAAAGCCTGTTCGAGGAAAGGATAAAGTGATTACTTATCCTTTGACTTTGCGTTATGCGATTCGTTTGCTAAAGATAGGTTATTTCTATATACCCGGATTAAAAATTCGGATGAAATTTTCGCGATTAGCTTTTCAGGGAAAAACGTTTCGAATTAAAAATAGAGGGTACCCTGGGTTATTCGGTGGTGAAAATGGCGATTATCTAGTGAAATTCAGTTTAAAAATGACTGGGTTGAAATGGGAATTGAAAGGGTCTGATTTATATGGTGAGATAGAAGTGCCAAGCCCTATGCTGATGTCAGGAAATCAAATTGAGTTGGAATCACCTGTTGGGCCGCTTAAATTGATCGTTCCAAATAATTATTCGTCAAAGCAATATATCAAAGTTGAAAATATGGGACTGCCAGGAGATGAGCTTCATTCCCCTGGGCACCTTTTTGCAAAACTGATTGCGGCGTGATTGTTGCTAGTTAGCGTTTGTTAGCAAGAATTTTGGCGTATCAAATAAAATCGTGCTTGATTACCGTTTGTTTGCCCATATATTATGATTAGGAAGAAATGCATAAATGGATTGGTTTTCCGCTTTGCATAAATGCAGATTTTATAGGATATTAAATGGCAACTAGGCCTTATGATGATGACGGCGCAATTTTAGAAGCGGTAAAAATTCCGGTAAAGCCACCGAGACGTTATCAAGTTGTATTGTTAAATGATGATTTTACACCGATGGATTTTGTAGTAGAGGTGCTGATGCGTTTTTTTGGTATGGACGAAGCAAAAGCCGTTGCGGTTATGATGTCAGTACATTCTCAAGGAAAAGGCGTGTGTGGCGTGTATAGTAAAGAAGTCGCTGAAATGAAAGTAATGCAAGTAAATCATTATTCAAGAGAAAATCAGCATCCCTTGCAGTGCCAAATGGAGATTGTTTAATGTTAAGTAAAGAATTGCAATTAACTCTGAGCAATGCCTTCAGTTTGGCGAGTGAGTACGAGCATGAATATGTCACGTTAGAGCATTTGCTGCTAGAGTTGCTTGGACTACCGTCAGTAAGAGAGGTGGTTGAGGCATGTGGTGCTTCTGTTCAAAAAATTGAATCGGAGCTTGAAGCTTATCTTGAGACTGAAACCGCCTCGGTAAAACCAGAAGAACTTTTGCCTACCATGGCTTTTC
This sequence comes from Hydrogenovibrio kuenenii DSM 12350, assembly GCF_000526715.1. Classification (NCBI taxonomy): domain Bacteria; kingdom Pseudomonadati; phylum Pseudomonadota; class Gammaproteobacteria; order Thiotrichales; family Piscirickettsiaceae; genus Hydrogenovibrio; species Hydrogenovibrio kuenenii. The sequence goes on from NZ_JAGP01000001.1 coordinate 1,035,477, forward strand.
AGCGTGTTATTGAACGTGCCATTTATCTAGTGCAGTCTAATGGATATAACGAAGTTACCGGTTTACACGCACTGGCCTCTATTTTCTCTGAGCAGGATTCTCAAGCCGTTTACGTGCTTGAATCTTGTGGTGTGCATCGTGTGGATGTATTGAGTTACATTTCTCATGGTGTGATCGCGCAGCAACAAGAAGATTTTTTAAATACCAGTTCAACACAAGAAACCAAAGAAGAAGTTACGGGTGAGCAAGAAAGTGATCCTCTAACAAGCTTCAGTCTGAACCTTAATGAGTCAGTTAAAAAAGGGCAAATAGACCCTATTATTGGTCGAGATTGGGAGTTGAATCGTACGCTAGAAGTCCTGTCGCGTCGTCGTAAAAATAATCCGTTATTGGTTGGTGAACCTGGCGTGGGTAAAACTGCAGTGGCAGAAGGCTTGGCTTATAAAATTGTTCATAACGATATTCCAGAGCAGCTTCAAGATGCTGTCGTTTATAGTTTAGATATGGGAGCTTTGCTTGCAGGAACGCGTTATCGTGGTGATTTTGAGAAGCGTTTTAAAGCACTTCTAAAAGCATTGGAAGAACAACCGCATTCAATATTGTTTATAGATGAAATTCATACCATTATTGGTGCCGGTTCTGTTCAAGGTGGAGCAATGGATGCCTCTAACTTGATGAAGCCTGCTTTGGCTTCTGGTAAGTTACGTTGTATCGGTGCGACAACCTATGAAGAGTATCGTGGTATTTTCGAAAAAGACCGTGCTTTGGCAAGACGTTTCCAAAAAGTTGATGTGCGTGAACCAACACAGCAGGAAGCGTTTGAAATTCTAAAAGGATTGAAGACCCAGTTTGAAGAACATCATGGTGTTAAATACACCTTGCCAGCTCTGCGTACGGCGGTAGATTTGTCAGCACGTTATATTAATGACCGCCATTTGCCGGATAAAGCGATTGATGTCATTGATGAAGCAGGTGCAAAACAAGCGTTGATGCCAAAGAGTAAACGACGTAAACAGATTTCTGTGAATGAAATTCAGCAAATCGTTGCCAATATTGCGCGTATTCCAGTATCGCAAATCACGCAAAAAGAGCGTGATAAGCTGCATACGCTAGAAGAAAGTTTGAGACGCGTTGTATTTGGGCAGGATGAAGCAGTTGCTCAAGTCGTGTCTGCAATTAAGCTTGCTCGTTCAGGTTTGAATGAGCCTGATAGACCAACGGCTTCTTTCTTATTTACAGGTCCGACAGGGGTTGGTAAAACAGAATTAACCAAACAGTTGGCACACCATCTAGGTATTGAGATGGTTCGTTTTGATATGTCTGAATACATGGAAGCTCATTCCGTTTCTCGTTTGATTGGTGCACCGCCTGGCTATGTTGGTTTTGACCAAGGTGGTTTATTGACTGAGGCGGTAAACAAGCATCCTCATTCAGTTGTCTTGTTAGATGAAATAGAGAAGGCGCATCCAGACGTGTTCAATCTGTTGCTACAGGTGATGGATAATGGAACGCTGACGGATAATAATGGACGCAAAGCAGACTTTAGAAACGTGGTGTTGATAATGACCTCAAACGTTGGTGCAACTTATGCCTCACGTTCTTCTATGGGCTTTTTAGAGCAAGATCATTCATTTGATGTGGATGGTGAGTTGAAGAAAGTGTTTACGCCTGAGTTTCGTAATCGTTTAGATGCCGTTATTCAGTTTAAACGATTGTCATCTGAGGTTATGCATTCTGTTGTTAACAAGTTTATCTATGGGCTTGAAGCAAGCTTGGCAGATAAAAAGGTTGAAATTTCTCTTACCAAAACAGCACAAGACTGGTTGGCTGAGAAAGGTTATGACCCATTAATGGGGGCTAGACCGATGGCAAGATTGATTCAAAATGCCATCAAGAAACCTTTAGCAGATAAATTGCTCTTTTCATCGTTGAAAGATGGTGGAAAAGTAGTTGTGGATCTGGAAAAAGACAAGCTTGTTTTACTGGTAGATGAACCCGCAGAGGTTTAGTTTTAATCGCAGTTAAAATCTGCCAGGCTGGGTAGTTCTAGTTTTGGCGTTTAACTGTATGTTTCCCATAAACTAAAAAGCCCCATCAGATTTCTGATGGGGCTTTTTGCTATTCATTCTTTTTTAATGGGAAAAATTATGAAAAGACGGTGTTTTATTTTCCGCGGTAGGTAATGCGACCTTTTGTTAGGTCGTAAGGCGTCAATTCTACTTTTACCTTATCACCAGCCAAGATGCGGATGTAATTTTTACGCATACGACCAGAGATGTGAGCAAGAATTTCATGTCCGTTTTCTAAACGAACTTTAAACATAGTGTTTGGAAGTGTTTCTAACACTTCACCATCGAATTCAATAACGTCTTGTTTTGACATAGTTTATTAGCTTTATTAGCCCCATTAAAAAAGAGAAGCGGGGATTATACCAGTTCCTTCAGAGATGTTCAATTTATGGGTAATAATCTTTTAATGGTGTCTTAAGAAATAGGGTGTTTTTTATTTATGTTGTTTCTAGGTGTGTTTTTTAAATGATTGAAATACTAGGTTAAATGTGTTGATTTTTACTTTGTGTAAATTCAAGTTGCCAATCGCTATCAAGCTGCCATTTTTGTGCTGGAAAAGGCTTTTGAGAGTCGAGAATAAGCTGCTTTTCAAATTCTACGCGAGGGATTTCTGTTGCGCCAAGAGAAAGCATATGCTCTGAAGTCACTTGCGCATCAATCATATTAAAGCCCCAGGATTTTAGCTGTTTGCACAAAGCAACCAATGCAACCTTTGATGCATCCGTTTGTTTGGAAAACATTGACTCTCCAAAAAATACTTTACCTATGGCAACCCCATACAGTCCACCAACCAGTTCGTCGTCGTGCCAAACTTCAACTGAATGGGCATGTCCTTTTTCGTGTAAGACTGTATAGGCTGTAAGCATGTCGTCGGTAATCCATGTGCCATCCTGACCCTCTCTAGGTGCTTGCGCACAAGCGCGCATAACCTTTTCAAAAGCGGTGTCCATGGTTACTTTGAAATGACTTTTACGGATGGTTTTTTTAAGGCTTCTTCTGACCTTTAAGTGCTCAATCATCAAAACTGCTCTTGGGTCTGGTGTCCACCATAGAATAGGGTCATCTTCACTAAACCAGGGAAATAAACCTTTGCTGTAGGCGAGTAACAACCATTCTGGTGTGAGTTCGCCGCCGACTGCCAGTAATCCATTAGGCTCCGTCATTGCGATGTTGGTTGGAGGAAACATGACTGGGAAGGGATCTAGCCAAAAAGGCTGGGTAATTGGTTTGGGTTGAAAAGAGGTTTGTTGTTCGTCCATAAAAAATCGCAGGAAATATTAGCTGTCGCTAGGGTTAAATTCGCTTAAAATAGGTAGCGGCTGAAGTCGTGATTTTTAAATCATAACGTATTTATGAAGTCATTGTTAAGCCTATCTAAACCTAAATAATAAAGTTTTGTCGAAGTACTTAATGTCTCAATTTATCCACCTACATGTCCATTCTGAATATTCCGTTGTCGATGCTACGCTGAGAGTTAAGCAAGCGATTTCGTTGGCTAAAAAACATAATCAACCCGCAATGGCGTTGACAGATCAAAGCAATATGTTTGCTTTGGTTAAGTTTTACAGTAGTGCGATAGGCGAAGGAATTAAGCCTATTATCGGTGCTGATATTGATGTTGAAGCGGAAGATGGCAATGTCTTTAAGATTGTTTGTTTATGTCAGGATGAACAAGGTTATTTAAATCTATCCCACTTAATCTCCATGAGTTATCTGAAAAACCAGAAGATAGTGGGAAATGAAATGAAGGCGTTGGTCAAGCAGGATTGGTTGGCAGAACGCAATAAAGGGTTGATTGTTTTATCTGGTGGGCTTTACGGTGATATTGGACAGGCCTTGTTGGCAGAAAAACCAAATTTAGCTGCAGCACGTACTAACTGGTGGCAAACACACTTCCCGGATCGATTTTACCTTGAGTTGGTGCGTACTGGTCGCAATCAAGAAGAACAATATATTGCTGCAGCAGTAGAAGTAGCTCAGTGCTACGAGTTGCCAGTCGTTGCAACTAATGATGTGCGTTTTGAGTCACCCGATGATTTTGATGCGCATGAAGTCCGAGTCTGTATCCATGGCGGGTATGTGTTGGATGATCCTAACCGACCTAAGCCTTATTCTGAACAACAGTATTTCCGTAGTAGTGAAGAAATGGTGGCATTGTTTCAGGATATTCCTGAAGCCATAGAGAATACAGTTGAAATTGCCAAGCGTTGTAACCTTGATTTAACGCTTGGTACTTATTTCCTTCCAGATTTTCCTGTGCCGGAAGGTATGACGATGGATGAATACTTTATTCACTCATCACAACAAGGCCTTGAAGAACGCCTGAATTTTCTATTTGGACATTTATCAGAAGCTGAGTTTTTAGAAACACGTAAGGAATATGATGAACGTCTCAAATTTGAGTTAGATATCATCCTTCAAATGGGATTCCCTGGTTATTTCTTTATCGTTGCTGACTTTATTCAATGGGGTAAAAATCATCAAGTACCGGTAGGGCCAGGTCGTGGGTCGGGTGCCGGGTCTTTGGTGGCTTACGCTTTAAAAATCACGGATCTTGATCCGCTTGAATATGATCTTCTATTCGAACGTTTTCTTAACCCAGAAAGGGTTTCCATGCCTGACTTTGACGTCGACTTCTGTATGGATCGACGTGATGAAGTGATTGACTATGTATCTCGACAATATGGAAAGGATCACGTTTCTCAGATAGTGACCTTTGGTACCATGGCTGCGAAAGCGGTGGTTCGAGATGTCGGTCGTGTATTAGGGCTTGGTTATGGGGTGGTTGATGGCATTGCCAAGCTCATTCCAAACGATTTAGGAATTAAATTATCCGCCGCTCTCGAGCAAGAAGAAATGCTTCAAAGTCGCTACGATGAAGAAGAAGATGTTCAGCAGTTGCTTGATTTAGCATTGAAGCTCGAAGGTACGGTGCGTAATACAGGAAAGCACGCGGGTGGGGTTGTTATTGGTCCGAAACCATTAGATGAGTTTTGCCCAATATTGTGTGAACCAGATGGAACAAGTGTGGTTACACAGCTCGACAAAAACGATGTTGAAACTGCCGGGCTGGTTAAGTTTGACTTTTTGGGGTTAAGAACCCTCACCATTATCGACTGGGCACTACAATCCATTAATGAAGGTAAGCAGAAAGGTGACGAAGGTTTTATTGAAATCGAACGGATACCTTTAGATGATGCTGAAACGTTTAGGCTAATTAAAACAGGGAAAACAACAGGGGTTTTCCAGCTTGAATCTTCAGGAATGCAGAACCTGATTGTGCGCTTGAGACCTGATTGCTTTGAAGATATTATCGCCTTGGTGGCATTGTTCCGTCCCGGTCCTTTGGAATCTGGAATGGTTGATAACTTTATTGCTCGTAAACATGGTAAAGAAAAAGTTTCTTATCCTGATGCACAATATCAACACATGTCTCTACAGCCTATTCTTGAACCCACTTATGGGGTTATTCTTTACCAAGAACAGGTTATGCAAATTGCTCAGGTGTTAGCTGGATATACGCTAGGTGGCGCAGATATGTTGCGTCGAGCTATGGGTAAAAAGAAACCAGAAGAAATGGCCAAGCAGCGATCGGTTTTTAAAGAAGGATCGATTCGTATTGGGGTGGATGGCGACCTATCCATGAAAATCTTCGATTTGGTGGAAAAATTTGCAGGTTACGGTTTCAATAAATCTCACTCAGCGGCTTATGCTTTAGTTTCTTATCAATCTGCCTGGTTGAAAACGCATTATCCTGCCGACTTCATGGCGGCACAGATTTCCTCTGATATGGACAATACCGATAAAGTGGTTCATATGATTAATGAGTGTTATCAAATGGGCTTGGAGGTTGATGCACCTGATATTAATCTCGGTCAAATTCACTTTAAGGCTGTAAAAGGTGAGAAGCGCCTTCGTTACGGGCTTGGCGCTATTAAAGGTGTTGGTGAGTCTGCTTTGGAAGGAATTATTCAAGAAAGAGAACAGAACGGTCCATTTAAGGATTTGTTTGATTTCTGTATGCGCGCCAATAAAAAAGCCAATAAGCGTGTTATTGAAGCGCTCGTCGTGTCGGGTGCCTTTGATCACTTGCATGACAATCGTAATGCTGTATTGGCATCTATTGGTACAGCGTTGCAAAAGGCTGAGCAAAAACAAAAAGATGATGAGGCCGGTCAAAGTGATTTATTTGGCGATAGCGATGCTTTCGAAAGTGAAAATGCATCAGAACTCGTACAAGTGCCGGAAATGCCTGAGAAGCAAAAGCTTAAAGCTGAAAAAGATGTTTTAGGCTTGTACTTGTCGGGGCACCCAATTGCAGCTTATCGTGATGAATTATCCAGACTTGTGGATAGCCAACTGGTGGATTTAAAACCAGAAAAATGGGCTAAGAAGTGGGTAGCAGGCTTAATTGTTGAAGCTCGAGCCAAGGTTACTAAGAGTGGTAATAAAATGGGGTTCGTGTCTTTAGATGACCAAACCTCGCGATTGGAAGTAGTTTTAAGACCAGCAGTTTTTGAGTCTTGTCGTGAACTTCTTGAGCCAGACAATATTGTAATGGTTTATGGCGAGGTGGCAGAAGATACGTTTAATGGCGGTATTAAGCTTGATGCGGAGCAAGTGGTAACGCTTGCGGAATCACGTATTGAAAGAGCAAGGGCTATCAAAATTCTTGTGCATAAGCCTATGGCGTTGTCGGATATTCATGAGTTGCAGAATATTATGCTGACCTCTCGTTCCGAACAAGGATTGCCTTTGGTAATCGATTATCAAAATTCGAATGCACGCGCACAATTGATTACTCAAGAGGGATTTATCTTCTATCCCGATGATGCTTTGTTGGAAGCGTTAAAATCGAATGGTTGGCAGGCAGAAATAGTGCTTTAAGCGAAAAAAATGACTACAATAAGCGCATTTTATGGCTGCCTAAAGGTTGAATGGGTTGTTTAGTATAGTCTATTACTTAATAACGGCAGTTTAAGTATGGTTTTAAGTGATAAAGAATTTTAATTTCTAAAGTTTGGCTAACCGTGTAGTATGGCTCAAACTAAAAAATAGAATGCCAAGTGATATCTGGTAGAAAAAAGGGAGAAGAGATGTCCAACAATATTGAATCCATTTTGCATGAAACGCGTGTGTTTAATCCTACAGAATCATTCAAAGCGCAAGCGAACGTTAACGATGAAACTTACGCAGCGTTGATGAAAAAAGCAGATGATGATTATGAAGGTTTTTGGGCAGAACTAGCGAGAGAAAAATTAACTTGGTCAAAACCTTTCACCAAAACACTTGATGACTCTAATGCTCCTTTTTATAAATGGTTTTCTGACGGTGAACTTAACGTTTCCTATAACTGTATCGATCGCCACCTTGCTGAAAAGCAAGATAAGCTAGCAATCATTTTTGAAACGGATGATGGTCGAGTTGAACAATATACCTATAAAGAATTACATGACGAAGTCAGCCGTTTTGCAAACGCTTTAACCGCTCAAGGCATTGAGGCGGGCGATAGAGTTGTTATCTATATGCCAATGATTCCTCAAGCGGTATTTGCTATGCAAGCTTGCGCTCGTATTGGTGCTATTCATTCAGTCGTATTTGGTGGTTTTTCTGCAGAAGCGTTGAAAGATCGCATTGAAGATGCTTCTGCTCGTATGGTTATTACTGCAAACGTGAGTGTCCGTGGTGGCAAGACTATCCCTCTAAAGACTTCAGTGGATGAAGCGTTAGAAAAAGGTGGAGACTCAATTCGTAAGGTTATTGTGTATCACCGTACTAACGATGCTGTCACTATGAAAGAAGGGCGTGATATTACATGGCATGATGCCATTGCAGGCATGAGCAATTATCATGATCCTTTGATGGTTAATGCGGAACATCCACTATTTCTTCTTTATACTTCTGGTTCAACAGGTAAACCTAAAGGAATTCAGCATAGCTCCGCTGGTTATTTACTAAACGCCCACCTTACCAATGAGTGGGTATTTGACTTAAAAGACAATGATGTATTTTGGTGTACTGCGGATGTAGGTTGGATTACAGGGCATACTTATGTTGCTTATGGCCCATTGTCTGTTGGTGCAACGATAGTAATGTTTGAAGGTGTGCCTACATACCCTGATGCAGGGCGTTTCTGGCAAGTGTGCCAAGACCATGCGGTGACTGTTTTCTATACGGCACCAACGGCAATTCGTGCACTGATGAAGTTTGGTGATGATCTACCAAAACAATACGATTTATCTAAGCTACGTCTTTTAGGTACGGTAGGTGAGCCTATTAACCCTGAAGCTTGGATGTGGTATCACACGATTATCGGTCGAGAAGAGTGTCCTATTGTGGATACTTGGTGGCAAACTGAAACAGGTGCCAACATGATTGCACCATTACCAGGTGTTACGCCTTTGAAACCAGGTTCTTGTACTAAGCCGTTACCAGGTATTGATGCCAAGATCGTTGATGAAGAAGGTAACCCTCTTACACATGGTGAAGGTGGGTATCTGGTTGTCGAGAAGCCATGGCCTTCAATGTTGAGAACTATCTGGCATGATGATGAACGTTTTGTTGATACCTATTTTGCGATGTTTAAAAATAAGTACTACGTTGTTGGTGATAGTGCTCACTTGGACAATGACGGAAACTTCTGGATTATGGGGCGTATTGATGATGTCTTGAATGTTTCTGGACACCGTTTAGGAACGATGGAGATTGAGTCTGCATTGGTATCTCATGAAAACGTTGCTGAAGCGGCGGTGGTTGGAAAACCACATGATGTGAAAGGTGAGTCGGTATTTGCATTTGTGGTCTTGAATATTGATATCCCAGATGGTGAGTTGCGTAACGAGTTGATTCAGGAACTTCGTAATCACGTAGCAAAAGAAATTGGGCCTATAGCAAAACCGGATGATATTCGTTTTGGTTCCAACTTACCAAAAACGCGTTCAGGAAAAATTATGCGTCGTTTACTGAGAACGATTGCTAAAGGTGAAGAAATTACTTCGGATACATCTACTTTAGAAGATCCAAGCATTCTTGATCAGTTCATGCAGCAAAATAAATAAAAGAAACTTCTGCATATCATTAATGTAAGAAGTTCAAAGAATAGATGTAAAAAGAAAATCTACCAGGCTGGGGCTAATAACAATAACTTAGCCTAGTAGGTTTAATGTAGTTGTTCTATTAAACCAAAGGAGGAACGGATGGAACAATCCAAAGTAGAGAAGATTAAAAGTCTTCCGCAATATCACCAATTGGTGAAGGAACGTTCTAGCTTGGCGTGGAAACTCTCTATCGCAATGCTAGTCGTTTATTATGGTTATATTTTGTTGCTGGCATTTGACCCAGCATTTTTTACAACTATTGTAAGCGGTCAGTACGTTTCGATAGGATTTCCAGTCGGGGTGGCAATCATTATTTTTTCTTTCTTATTGACGGGTTATTACGTTAAAAAAGCGAATAGCGATTTTGATAAATTAACTGCTGAAATTAAAAAAGAGGTGGAGTAATGACGATGATTAAATGGAACAAAATCTTCGGATTAGCTGCACTATTATTAATGCCAACAATTGCATTTGCTGCTGGCGATATGCAAACAGACGGAACCAAGTCTGAAACAAATTTCTCTGCGATTGCGATGTTTGTTGTGTTTGTTGGTTTAACGCTTTATATCACTTATTGGGCTGCAAAGCGCACTAAGTCAGCAAAAGATTTTTATGCTGCTGGTGGTGGTATTACAGGTCTTCAGAACGGTTTGGCGATTGCGGGAGACTATATGTCTGCGGCGTCATTCCTGGGTATTACTGGGATGGTTTATCTAAAAGGTTATGATGGTTTGATTTTTGCCATCGGTTTCCTTGTTGGTTGGCCTATTATCCTGTTCTTGATGTCAGAGCGCTTGAGAAACCTAGGTAAGTACACCTTTACGGATGTAGCTGCTTATCGTTTTAAACAAAAGCCTATTCGTATTCTTGCTGCTTTCGGTGGGATTGCTGTTGTTATCCTATATCTTATTGCGCAGATGGTTGGTGCGGGTAAATTGATTGAATTGCTATTCGGTCTAGACTTTGCCTATGCTGTTGTGATGGTTGGTGTTTTGATTATTGCATACGTTTCATTTGGTGGAATGTTGGCAACTACCTGGGTACAAATCATTAAAGCCGTCTTGCTGCTTGGTGGTGCGACCTTTATTGCCTTAATGGTAATGGTTAATATGGGCTTTAGTTTTGAAACCTTGTTTAAAACTGCAGTCGAAAACCGTGGTAATAATATGAATATCCTGTTCTCAGGTGGGTTTGTTTCTGACCCTGTGAATGCGATTTCTCTTGGTATCGCCTTGATGTTTGGTACAGCTGGTTTGCCACATATCCTAATGCGATTCTTCACTGTTCCTGATGCAAAAGAAGCTCGTAAGTCTGTTTTCTTTGCTACAGGTTTCATCGGTTACTTCTATATTCTTGCATTCATTATCGGTTTTGGCGCAATTGCGTTGATTACAGCTGATATGTATATGCATGCTGGTAAGTTGATCGGTGGTAACAACATGGCGGCGATTCACTTGTCACATGTGTTAGGTGGTGATGCATTCCTTGGTTTCATCTCTGCGGTAGCTTTTGCAACGATTCTTGCAGTAGTTTCAGGGTTGACCTTGGCTGGTGCGTCTGCAATTTCACATGATATTTATGCGAATGTTATTAACCCTAACGCAACAGAAGAGCAAGAAACCAAAGTAGCGAAAAAAGCGACGTTTGTTATTGGTGCTTTGGCGATTATTTTCGGTATCGGCTTTAAAGATCAAAACATCGCTTTCGTGGTAGCACTTGCATTTACGATTGCTGCATCTGCTAACTTCCCAGTTCTGATTATGTCTATGTTCTGGGATAAAATGACTACACGTGGTGCAGTTATCGGTGGTTGGCTAGGGCTAATTTCGGCTGTTGTAGCTGTTGTGCTTGGGCCTGTTGTTTGGACGCAAATCCTACATATGGGTGAAGCAATTGTTCCTTACAAATTCCCTGCCTTGTTTACGGTAGCGATTGCATTTATCGGTATTTGGTTCTTCTCAATTACTGATAAATCAGAAAGAGCAAAAATTGACAGAGAAGGATTTGAAGCGCAGTTCATTCGTTCTCAAACAGGTATTGGTGCTGAAGGTGCTTCAGACCACTAAATGTTATTTGTCAGTTATATGATGATGTAATAAAAAGGGGGCTTATGCCTCCTTTTTTGTCTTGAAATCCTTGTAAAACTGATACAAGATGAACGAAACAATAAAGTCAGTCTTATATGCATAATAGTCCGGTAATAAACTTACTTCACCAGTTAGAGCCTTTTTCTAATTTACCTGAACAATCGCTACAAGAGCTAGCTGCTTCAATGGATGTGGTTTATTTTCCTCAGGGTTCAAAATTCGCACTACAGTTACATGAAAATCCTGAGGAAAATGCATCACTTTATATTTTGATTAAAGGTCGTATTGCAGAGTTCGATAATGAAGGTCGTCAAACAGCTTTGTATCTTCACCATACGTTCTTTGGCGAGTCGGTTTTATTGAAGAAACTCAATGAAAGCAACTATGAGGTTAAAGAAGAGGCTATAGCTTATCGTTTGCCAGGGGGTAAGTTTCTGGAATGGGTAAAGATGCCTGAGTTGGCAAACTACTTCTTTAATTCCATTACGGATAAGCTGGATCAGCTACACAAAAGCCGGCAAATGGCGTCATCAAGTGAAGCCTTGATGGAGTTGGTTGTGGATGCTCCAGTAAAACCGCTTAATATCCTAAGTGCACAAGCAACGGTTGCATCGGCCATAAGTCAGATGGCAACAACGCAAGTGGATGCTTGTTTGGTTAAATTGGACAGGGCATCACACGAAGTCCAAGACGTTATGAGTGAGTATGGCATTTTGACGGCGATGGATTTGTTAAAAGCCATTTCTCATGATCCAAACGTGCTGAATCAAGCCGTTGATCCATTTGCTCAATCTCCGGTAATAAGTGTTCACCGACATGACTATTTGTTCAACGCATTGCTTAAAATGACTCGCCACTATGTGAATCGTTTGGTTATTAGAGGTGACAACGAACCCGTTGGCTTTCTTTATCAAAAAGATTTAATGGGGCACTTTGCTACCCAGTCTGGTTTAGGGATGTTGAGCTTAGAACAGGTAACAAGTAGAGAAGAAATTGAGCCTGTCTTAAGGCAGGTGGATGATCTGATTACAAATTTAAATGCGCGTGGCGTGAAAACACACTATATCGCCAAATTGGCAACAGAGGTTTACCGGAAGGTTTTTCAAAAAGTATTTGACTTGCTAGAGCCAGATGCAGTGCTGCAATCAGGGTGTTTTATTGTAATGGGAAGTGAAGGTCGTGCTGAACAGGTTATGAGAACCGATCAGGACAATGCTTTTATCTTGCCTGAAATGGATGAGCAAACGTTTGAAACACTAAAGCCATTTGCAGAGCGTTTGACTCAATCCCTTATTGATTTGGGTTTTCCGCGTTGTCCTGGTGAAGTTATGGTCTGCAACCCATTGTGGTTTCAGCCAATTAATAGTTTTAAGCAACAGCTTAAATCTTGGATGAATACACAAGATGAAACGGGTTTTATGAATGTGTCTATTTTTCTTGATGCCGAAGTTGTGTTTGGTGATGAAGCGCTTTTAAAAGATTGTAAACAGTTGGTTTCGGACTGGGTAAAAAATTACCCTCAATTTTTAAGGCATTTTGCCAAACCTGTTTTTCAGTTTGAAACACCGGTCAATTTCTTTGGTCGTTTGGTGTCTGAAAAGCAAGATCAACAAGATCTTTTGGATTTAAAGAAAGGCGGTATTTTTGCCATTGTTCACGGCGTGCGTTGCTTGGCACTGGAGTTTGGTATTTCCCAAACCAATACTCATTGGCGTATAAAAGCACTAATGGAAAGTGGTTTTTTCTCTGAATCTTTTGGTCATGAATTAGGGGAAAGTTTGAACTTTTTTAATACGCTACGTTTAGAAAATATGATTGATTTAAAACAATCTGGCGTTAATGCATCTGAATTCGAGTCTAAGCAAAATAAGATACAAGTAACGAATTTAACTACGATTCAACAAGATTTATTAAAAGATGCTTTTGATGTGGTTAAGCGGTTTAAGAAAATGCTTAATCACCACTATAAACTCGATACTTTGCTTTAAGGGGACCCTGTGGTTGGGTTAAAAAAATTTAAGCATGCAATTTTTCATATTTGGCAGAAATATTGGCTCAAAGAGCCTGAGTATCAATTTTTGTTTGAGCAGGCACCAGAAGATGAGTATGTGTGTTTTGACTGCGAAACAACTGGATTAAACCCCAAAAAAGACAAGATATTAACGCTCTCAGCAGTCAGGATAAAAGGCAATCAAATCCTTGCAGGACAATCTTTGGATATTACAGTAAGGCATGCCGGTCAAATTCATGAGAACAGTATAAAAGTACACCAGTTGAGATATTTAGATTTAGTAGAAGGTATTGGTGAAAAAGAAGCTATACGGCAATTTTTATACTTTATTGGCAGTCGTCCGCTAGTGGGGTACTACCTAGAGTTTGATGTTGAACTTGTTAATAGAGTGCTTAAACCTTGGTTGAATATAGTGCTTCCAAACCTTCAGGTAGAAGTGTCTGAGCTTTTTTATGATTATAAGTTGAAGTCGAAATATCAGTCTGTTTACCTGCCTAATATAGACTTGTCGTTTGAGCACATTCTTGAACAATTGGCGCTACCCAATCTTGGACAGCATAACGCTCGGAATGATGCGATGATGACGGCATTGGTTTTCCTTAAATTGAAATCTTTGATGAATGTCAGATAGAAAGGTAAACAAAAATAAGGTTTTGCATTGAAAATTAGCGGTAAAGTCCTTATAATGACGCCAGTTTTTTAAATCTGTTTAACAGAAGATATTCAGAAACTAGGGTTTGGTCACGATGACTTTTTGTCCGATTTATCGGCAAGCTTCTGAATACTCTATGCTGATACCATTTAAAAACCCCGTTTTACGGGGTTTTTTGTTTTTAGAAATAAGGAAAGTGCGTGACATTAGAGGATAAAATCGAGCAGTTGCTAAAACCCACTGTTGAATCAATGGGATTTGACCTTTGGGGGTGTGAATATTTACCTGCGGGAAAACACTCTACCCTAAGAGTTTATATTGAAAAGCCAGAAGGCGTCACTGTTAGCGACTGTGGTTCTGTAAGCCGTCAGGCAAGCGCGATTTTAGATGTCGAAGATCCTATTTCCAATGCGTATATGCTGGAAGTTTCTTCCCCTGGTATGGATCGTCCGTTAATGAGACCTGAACAATTTAAAGCGTATGAAAATGCTTTGGTTCAGGTTAGAACGGCAGTTGACGTTATGGGGCGTAAGCGTTTTAAGGGCAAGATGGTTCAAGTCAGTGAAGAAGGTATTGAAGTGGAAGTCGATAATGAAATTTATCCGATTGCCTTCAGCATGATAGAAAAAGCCAATGTCGTTCCAGAGTTTTAATTCACACTCTGTACAACACTAAACTATTTATATTGAATTCTTTTAAGGTTAAGTATTAACTCCTATTTTTGAGGAAAGTTGAAATGAGCAAGGAAGTATTAGCCGTTGTTGAAATCATGTCTAATGAAAAAGGCGTGGAAAAAGAAATTATCTTCGATGCAATCGAAGCTGCACTAGCAACCGCCACTCGTAAAAGTCATAATGATGAGTTAGATGCTCGCGTTTCAATTGACCGTCAAACAGGAGAGTATGAAACTTTTCGTCGTTGGGAAGTGATCGAAGATGATGTTCAGATCGAAGAAAATGTTGGTTGGTATATGCGTCATATGGATGCAGTGGATATTGATCCTCATATAGAACCAGGGCAATTTATTGAAGAGCCAATGGAATCTATTGAATTCGGTCGCATTGGAGCACAAACAGCGAAGCAAGTTATTATTCAAAAAGTGCGTGAAGCTGAGCGCAAGAAAGTTGTTGAAGAGTACACTAAACGTGTTGGTGAGATTCTGACAGGTCAAGTGAAGAGAATAGATCGTGGTGATGTTATCCTAGATTTAGGTGATAACGTTGACGCAGTTATTCCTCGTGCTGAACTGATTAATCGTGAAACCTTTAAAATGGGTGATCGTGTTCGTGCTTATGTGCAAGAAGTTGGCTATCGTCCACGTGGTCCTCAAATCATCATGTCACGTTCAGCGAAAGAAATGTTGATGGAGCTGTTCAAGATTGAAGTGCCTGAGATTGGCGATGACCTGATTGATATCATGTCAGCAGCACGAGATGTTGGTTTGCGAGCGAAAGTAGCTGTGCGAGCAAATGATCCACGTTTAGACCCAATTGGTGCTTGTGTCGGAATGCGTGGTGGGCGTGTTCAAGCGGTCACTAATGAATTGAACGGTGAACGTATTGATATTATCCTTTGGGATCCGAATGATGCGCAATTCGTTATCAATGCTATGGCGCCTGCTGAAGTCACTTCAATCATGGTTGATGAAGACAGACATGTTATGGACCTAGCGGTAGAAGACGAACAGTTGTCTCAGGCAATTGGTAAAAATGGACAAAATATCCGTTTAGCGACAGAACTTACTGGTTGGGAATTAAATGTTATGACCCAGTCTGATATGGCTACTAAGCATGAGACTGAGTCTAAAGATCAGATTGAACTTTTCATTAACGGACTGGATGTTGATGAAGAATTAGCTGAAGTTTTGGTTGCTGAAGGTTTCACGTCGCTTGAAGAAGTCGCTTATGTGCCAGCAGCAGAGATGTTGGACATCGAAGGTTTTGATGAAGATATCGTAACGGCTCTAAAAGATAGAGCAAAAGACGCACTGTTAACTCAAGCAATTGCTAACGAAGAAAAAGCTGCGCTTGCTGAGCCGGATGAAGATCTAAAAAGCTTGGAAGGCATGACGCTAGATATGGCGAAAGCTTTAGCTTCTAAAGGCATTAAGTCTCAAGAAGACTTGGCCGAGCTTGGCACAGATGAATTAATGGAAATGATTGAGATTGACGAAGTGGCCGCTGGAGAATTGATTCTCAAAGCTCGCGCCCCTTGGTTCGAATAAACTCCGGGAGACAAATAATAGATGTCGCAAGTATCCATAACAAAATTTGCAGAAACACTGAACCTTTCAGTAGAGAAGCTGCTATCTCAGCTGGAAACAGCGGGAGTTTCCGGTAAAAAGGCGTCGGACTCACTTTCTGAAGAAGAAAAAATGACATTGCTGGCTTATTTAAAAGGTTTGCATGGTGATTCTGCCGATGCACCAGAGAAAGTCACGTTGAAGCGTAAAAAGGTACAAACTCTGAACCTTTCATCAGGTTCGGGCAAACGTACTGTAAATGTTGAAGTGCGTAAAAAACGAACTTATGTCAAAAAACCAGACTCTAATGAAGAGTCGGTTGAAGAAATCGTCGAAGATGTACCGGTTGTTGACGAGGTGATTGAAGAAACGTCTGTTCAAGAAGTCGCATCTACTGAGCCAGTAGAAACACCTGTTGTTGAAGAAGTAGTCATTCCAGTTGAACCAGTTGTTGAAGAGCCTGTCGTTGACAAAAAAGCTAAGCAAGATAAAAAGCATAAACATGCTGAGCCTCACAAAAAATCAGACAATGCAGAAGATTTAAAACACAAAGGCAAGCCTAAGGTTAAAGAAAAGCAACCTAAGAAAAGCCTAGCCTTTTCTGGTGATGATCGTGTGTTTGGTCGTAGACGTCATAAAGGACATCACAAGAAAGCACAACAAGATAATGAGCATGGTTTCCAAAAACCAGTTGAGAAGCGTGTGCATGAAGTTGCTATTGGAGAATCTATTAAGGTATCCGAGCTTGCCGATAAGATGGCAATCAAAGCGACTGAAGTTATCAAGTTTATGATGACAATGGGTTCAATGGTTACCATTAACCAAGTTTTGGATCAAGAAACAGCACAACTGATCGTCGAAGAAATGGGGCATACAGCCGTATTGGTTAATGAAAACCAAATCGAAGACGATGTTATGAACCAAGTGTTGAGTAGTGACACGATTAAACGTTCACCAGTAGTTACAATCATGGGGCATGTTGACCATGGTAAAACATCGTTATTGGATTACATCCGTAAAGCGAAAGTAGCTCACGGTGAGTCAGGTGGGATCACTCAGCATATTGGTGCTTATCATGTAGAAACTGGACATGGTGGGATTACCTTTATCGATACTCCAGGTCATGAGGCCTTTACAGCGATGCGTGCCCGTGGTGCGAAAGTAACTGATGTGGTTGTTATTGTTGTGGCAGCTGATGATGGTGTGATGCCTCAAACAAAAGAAGCGATTCAGCATGCAAAAGCAGCTGGCCTGACAATGGTTGTTGCAATTAACAAGATCGATAAAGAGGGTGCAAACCCGGATCGTGTTATGCAAGAACTAGTATCTGAAGAAGTTGTTCCTGAAGAATGGGGTGGTGACGTACAGTTCATGCGCGTATCTGCCAAAACAGGACAAGGGGTTGATGAGCTGTTAGATGCAATCCTATTGTCTTCTGAAATTCTTGAGCTAGAAGCGCCTGTTGATGGCCCTGCTAAAGGGGTTGTTGTTGAGTCTCGTCTAGATAAAGGACGTGGTCCAGTTGCAACGGTATTGGTACAGGCTGGAACTTTAAGAAAAGGCGATATTGCCCTTTGTGGTATGGAATATGGTCGCGTTCGTGCACTTGTAAACGAAAATGGTGATCCTGTTGAAAGTGCTGGACCATCTATGCCAGTTGAGCTTCTTGGTTTATCTGCGGTACCAGTTGCGGGTGATGATATGATTACGGTTGAATCTGAGCGTAAAGCGCGTGAAGTCGCGATGTTCAGACAATCTAAGAACAAAGAGAAGAAAATTGCACGTCAGCAAAAATCTAAGTTGGACAATATGTTCAACAGAATGGCTGAAGGTGAAGTGCAGAACGTTAACATTATCCTTAAAGCGGATGTACAAGGGTCGATTGAAGCAATCGTTGATGCTTTGTTGAAGCTATCTAATGATGAAGTTAAAGTCGGTGTTGTTTCTTCAGGCGTAGGTGGTATTACCGAAACGGATGCTAACTTGGCGCTAGCTTCTGATGCTCTGCTCTTTGGTTTTAATGTTCGTGCTGACGCTAAAGCAAAACGTATTATTGATAACGAAGGTGTATTCTTGAAGTACTACAGCGTTATTTATGAGATCGTTGATGAAGTTAAACGTGCAATTGAAGGTAAACTAGCTCCTGAATTTAAAGAAGAAATTATTGGTGTTGCAGATGTTCGTGATGTCTTTAAAGCACCTAAAATTGGCGCAATTGCAGGTTGTATGGTTACTGAAGGGGTTGTTAAGCGTAATAATCCTATCCGTGTATTGAGAGAAAACGTCGTTATCTATCAAGGTGCTCTTGAATCACTTAGACGTTTTAAAGATGATGTAAACGATGTACGTCAAGGCATGGAATGTGGTATCGGTGTGAAAGATTACAACGATGTCAAAGTTGGTGACCAAATTGAGGTTTACGAGCGCATTCAAATAAAACGTACTATTGATTAAATATCGTTAAACTTTGATTGATAGACCTCCGTTTTTAGAAGATTGATTCTAGAAATGGGGGTTTTTCTGTTTATAGAACAACAGTTTTAATTCATATTTAGTGCTTAGTTGTAAAAGGAATATAAATGAATCCAGAAGTCAGTCGTACCAAAAGAATTGCGCTTGAGATTCGTAAAACATTATCGGAAATTCTACACCGAGATACGAAAGATCCTCGCTTAGCTAAAGTAAATATTACCGAATGTAAGATTTCAAAGGATTTGGGTGTGGTGACGGTTTATTTCACTATTATCGGTCAGAATGAATCAGATCAAGCCGCTCAAGATGCGATCAAAGCTTTGGAAAAAGCCAAAGGTTTTTTCCGTACCGAAATAGGTAAGCGTATGAATCTGCGTATCACACCAGAAGTTCGCTTTTTTTATGATACGGTAGCAGAGAAAGCTAGTCATATCGAAGAGTTGATTTTTCAAGCGTTGCACAAAAAAGACGAATATAAATAATCTTCATAATGCCGAGGTTCATTCGGCATTTTACAGTTGTATATCTAATGGCTAAAAAACAGTGGCAAAAAGTGGATGGTATTGTTTTGGTGGATAAACCAGAAGGCATAACATCCAATGATTTATTACAAAAGATTCGTCGCGTTTATCAAGCAAAAAAAGCCGGTCATACCGGAGCTTTAGATCCTTTTGCTACAGGGTTGTTGCCAATCTGCTTAGGGGAAGCCACAAAGGTCTCAGGGCTCTTGTTGGATTCTGATAAACGTTATCAAGCAACGCTTAAGTTAGGTGAGGCAACAGACACAGGGGATAAAGATGGGCAGGTTGCTTTAACCCAAGCCATTCCAGATTTAACAGAGGAAGCAATTCGCTCTGTTTTCGACAGTTTTACAGGTGAAGTCTCACAGATTCCGCCGATGTACTCTGCACTGAAGTTTCAAGGAAAGCCGCTTTATGAATATGCCAGAAAAGGCATTGAAATTGAGCGTCCAGCAAGAAAAATACATGTCTTTGAATTACAGTTAATTGACTTTCAACCTGACGAAATTCGTTTTGAAGTTTATTGCTCCAAAGGGACCTATGTGCGAACGTTGGGGGAAGACATCGCTAAAGTGTTGGGTACAGTTGGTCATTTGACAGCCTTACGCCGTACCCAAACCGGTTCTCTAACGTCAAGTGACATGCATACACTTGAAGAAATTTCACAAGATGCTGAATCCTTTTTGAAGCCATTAGATTTGCCTTTAGCACATTTGCAGGCGATTCACTTAAACGCTGAAGATACGAATTGCATTCAACATGGTGGTAAGCTCGCTGTAGAAAAGCCACAAACCGACTTAGTGCGTTTTTATGATCCTGAAGGGCGCTTTTTTGGTGTAGGAGAGTGGCAGTTAGAAAAGCAACTGCTTAAGCCAAAGCGATTGTTTAACCTATCTGAATAACGGTTCTGAGATGTTTGATAGCAATTTACCACTTCTAGATTTGCGTCAAACAGATGACTATCAAAAAGAGCATGTGGTTGGCTCTACCCATCTTCCTTGGCCCAGTTTGCTTGAAAGATTGAATGAATTGCCAGCAAGACCCGCTCAATTACAAATTGTGGCTGAAGCTTCTGTTTTGGGCGCCGCTTCTCGCTTTTTGGTAGAAAAAGGTTATGAGGTCGTATTGCAGGTGTCCTCAAATGATCTAACACTGTTCTTAAATCAATTCCCTAAAATCTGCCAGGCTGGGTCTAGCTCTCGGGCTCTATGGCAGCCTTGCGCTTTGCTCAAAAACTATATAGAAAAACTAGATGGCAGTTGTGGCCAGGCTTTAGATATTGGCTGCGGCGGCGGGCGAGATGCAGTTTATTTATCACAACAAGGTTGGCAGGTTACAGCTATAGACAAGCAAGACGCTGTCTTACAGCGGGCAAAACAGCTAGCAGACTATAACCATCAATCTATTAATTTTCGTGGTTGTGACCTATCTGAGTTAACTTGTTTGCCCGACAAAACTTTTGACTTGATTGTGATGGTTCGTTATTTGAATCGCTCGCTTTATGATTGGTTAAGAGCTCACCTTAATCCTGGTGGGGTTTTAATAATGCAAACCTTTACGGAAGGCGTTGAAAAATTTTCATCGCCAAAAAATCCAAATTTTATTTTGCAGACAGGTGAGCTAGCGAAAACATTTTCGGATTTTGAAATAATTATTGATAGAATAGAGCAACTCAAAGATGGGCGCCCGATTGCGTCCTTTATCGCGAAGAAGAAGGAAGAGTAAGAATCATGTTAGAAATGACACCAGCGGAATTATTTGACTACTTTCAACAAAGTAAAATTTGTGAGTCTCTGAAGCGAGATGACGTTGAAGTCTTGGCTCAGTTTTTACAGGAAAAGACTTTAAAACAAGGTGAAGTTATTTCGGATATGGGTGATGTTGGTGATTCCATGTACTTTATCGTTGATGGAAAAGTTTCTTTTACAACGACAGATGGCCAGGATGAAGCCGAGGTCGGTCGTCAAGGGCCTGGTAATTTAATTGGGGAAATGTCTTTCTTTGATAAAGTACCTAGAATGATGAGAATGTCGGCATATTCTAAAAAAGTTAAATTGCTGCAGCTTACTCAACCTATGTATCAGCGTTTAAAAGTAGAGCATCCTTATATCGCGGTAAATATTATTGAAAATGCTGTGGTCAGTTTGGATCACTTAATTCGTGCGTTGAGTAGTGATATTTCTCAATTTGAACATTATATGAAAGGGTTTGGTCGTCATTAACACGACTTTGCGATAAAAATATATGGAATTTTCTGTTAAGTCTTGTTTTTAAAGCAAAACTCAGTATAATTCCGTTTTTATTTCTGTCATCGGTTACGGAAATAAAAAATTGTATTAAAACCGATTATCAAAGGATAAAACTATGCTAACAGCTCAAGATAAAGCTGCAATCGTTGCTGAATATGCTACTTCAGAAGGCGATACTGGTTCTCCAGAAGTTCAAGTTGCGTTGATGACTCACCGCATTCAATACTTAACAGAACACTTTAAATCTCACAAGCAAGACAACCATTCTCGTACTGGTTTGTTGCGTTTGGTTAGCCGTCGTCGTAAGTTATTAGATTACTTACACAAAAAAGAAGCTGAAAGATACTTCACGCTTATCAAGAAACTTGGCTTACGTAAGTAAGACTCGTCTTTTGACTTTAAAAAAGCCCGCAAATTTGCGGGCTTTTTTGTTTGAAAAAAATAATTTTCCCGTGTTGTTAAACGGCATCTTTGATGTAAAATGGATGCGTTTTACTGACGGTTTTTAACGATATAGACTTTAACTGGAAACCCAGGTTAAGCCTGAATCCCAAGTACTCGATAAGAAAATGATTAAAGTCGGATACTTGGGATTCAGGTTTCGGTTAAAGCGAAATTTGAAAAAGGAAATTACATGGCAAAGTACATAAAAACTTTCCAATATGGTAAGCATCAAGTTACTTTTGAAACAGGTGAAATTGCACGCCAGGCAGATGGTGCAGTCATGGTTTCAATGGGTGATACGCAACTTTTGGTCACTGTTGTTGGTGCTAAGAGTGCAAAAGAAGGGCAAGACTTTTTCCCTTTAACGGTCCAATATCAAGAGAAAGCTTATGCAGCGGGTAAAATCCCTGGCGGTTTTTTAAAGCGTGAAGGGCGTCCTTCTGAAAAAGAAACGTTAACCTCTCGTTTGATTGACCGTCCAATTCGTCCTTTGTTCCCTAAAGGCTTCATGAATGAAGTACAAATCATTGCGACAGTTGTATCGCTAGATGAATCAGTTGGAACAGAAGTGCCAGCGATGCTAGGTACATCCGCAGCTTTGGCAATCTCAGGTATTCCATTCGATGGACCAATCGGTGCAGCGGTTGTTGGTTATAACGATGAAGTGGGTTATATGTTGAACCCATCTGAGTTGGAACTAGAAGAATCTGACCTAGAGTTGAGCGTTGCGGGTACGTCTGAAGCCGTATTGATGGTTGAGTCTGAAGCGGCAGAACTCTCTGAAGAAGTCATGTTGGGTGCTGTGATGTTTGGTCACGAGCAATTCCAAGTTGCAATTAACGCCATCACCGAATTAAAAGCAGAAGCAGGAAAGCCTGCTTGGGATTGGCAGCCAGCAACTGAAAATACTGAGCTAAAAGATCAAGTTTACGCAGCGGTTCGATCAGATGTTGAAGCAGCTTACAACATCGCAGATAAGATGGAACGTTATGCAGCGAATGATGCCGCAAAAGCAAAAGTAATGGCTTCTCTAGCAGCATCAGAAGAAAATCCTGATGGTGCAGATGCAGGCGAAATCGAAAAATTATTTGGTAAGCTACAAAAAGACATCGTTCGTGGACGCATTATTGCAGGTGAGCCGCGTATTGATGGCCGTGATACCAAAACCATTCGTCCAATTGAATGTAAAGTAGGTGTGTTACCAAAAGTTCATGGTTCTGCATTGTTTACACGTGGTGAAACGCAGGCTTTGGTTGTGACAACACTTGGTACTGAAAAAGACGCCAAAATTGTTGATCAACTGACGGGCTCATATCATGACCGCTTTATGTTGCATTACAACTTCCCTCCGTACTCAGTTGGTGAGTGTGGTCGTGTTGGTTCTCCTGGTCGTCGTGAAATCGGTCACGGAATGTTAGCGCGCCGTGGTGTATCTGCATTGTTACCAACTGCGGAAGAATTCCCATATACCATTCGTGTTGTTTCTGAAATTACAGAATCAAATGGTTCCTCTTCAATGGCAACGGTTTGCGGAACCTCTATGTCATTGATGCACGCAGGTGTACCAATCGCTGCACCAATCGCTGGTATTGCAATGGGCTTGGTTAAAGAAGAATCTGGTTTTGCTGTTCTTTCTGACATTTTGGGTGATGAAGATCATCTAGGTGACATGGACTTTAAAGTTGCCGGTACTGATCAAGGTATAACGGCTCTTCAAATGGATATTAAGATTTCTGGTATCACTGAAGAGATTATGAAAGTTGCTTTGGGGCAAGCGAAAGATGGTCGTCTACACATTTTGAAAGAAATGTCTGGTGCAATTGATCATTCTAATCAAGATGTTGCCAGTACTGCACCTCGTTTTACTATGATTAAAGTGAAACCTGAAAAAGTACGTGAAATCATTGGTAAAGGCGGCGCAACTATTCGTGCGTTGACTGAAGAAACTGGAACCGTCATTGAAATTGATGATGATGGTAACGTCAAAATTGCTGCCACTAACCAGGAAGCAGCAGACTTGGCTAAAGCCAGAATTGCAGAAATCGTTGTTGAACCAGAAATCGGAAAAACTTACGATGCAACAGTCGTTAAGTTGGTTGATTTCGGTGCTTTCGTTAGTTATATGCCTAATAGAGAAGGTTTGGTTCACGTTTCTCAAATTGCAGAAGAGCGTGTTGAGAATGTTGCTGATTACCTATCTGAAGGCCAGCAAATCCGTGTTAAGTTGACGGATATCGACAAGCAAGGACGTGTTAAATTATCAATGAAAGACGCTGATAAATAGTAAGCTGATTTTTATTAAGATAATTTAATCTTCTTGTCAGGTTTCGTCCCCGTAAAAAGGGCGAAACTTGCTATAATGAAACGGTCTAAATGACCGTTTTTTTGTATTCAAAATTTATGTTGTTGTGAGGTGATTAAAATCCACAGCAACTCAGTCTAATCACTAATAAGAGAGCACTATGTCGAAAACCACCGAATGTCATTCTGCGTTTGAATTTATTCGTCAGCATCCGATTGAGTCTTTAAATATTAATGTTCAGCACTTTAAGCACAAAGTAACAGGTGCAGAGCATTATCATCTTGCTGCAGATGATCCTCAGAATGTATTTATGGTTGCTTTACGTACTGTACCAATGGACTCTACAGGTGTGGCACACATTCTTGAGCATACGGTGTTGTGTGGTAGTGAAAATTATCCGGTTCGAGATCCTTTCTTTATGATGATTCGCCGTTCTCTGAATACCTTTATGAACGCTTTTACCTCTAGTGACTGGACGGCTTACCCCTTTGCGACTGAAAACCGAAAAGACTTTCAAAACCTATTGCAAGTCTATATGGATGCTGTGTTCTTTCCGAGTTTGGATGTGTTGGATTTTGCGCAAGAAGGGCACCGCTTTGAATTTGAGGAACCGGAAAATCCACAATCGGATTTAACCTATAAAGGTGTTGTTTTTAATGAGATGAAAGGGGCGATGAGTTCGCCAATTTCTACCTTATGGCAAACGTTCACGACGGAGCTTTATCCTACTTCAACTTATCACTATAACAGTGGTGGTGAGCCGGCAGATATTCCAGATTTAACACACCAGCAGTTGCTTGATTTCCACAAGTTGCATTATCACCCATCTAACTCAGTGTTTATGACTTACGGTGATATTAGTGCGTTAGAACACCAAACTCAGTTTGAGACACTTGGCTTGTCTCGTTTTAAAGAAAAAGTGGATGTTATTAAAGTTCCTAGTGAGCAGCGATTAACTAAACCGAAAAAAGTTTTAGAACACTATGCTCTAGATGAAGAATCTCTTGAAAAGAAAACGCATATTGTTTTGGGTTGGTTGCTAGGGGAAAACAAAAATGAGCTAGATGTTCTGAAAGGGCATTTGCTGTCAGCTGTACTGTTGGATAACAGTGCATCACCATTGCGAAAAGTGTTGGAAGAAACAGAATTGGCGTCAGCACCTTCTCCGCTTTGTGGGTTGGAAGATTCAAACAAAGAAATGGTTTTTGCCGTTGGTGTGCAAGGCAGTGAAGCGGAACATGCAGATGCAATTGAAGAGCTGGTTTTAAATGAGTTACAACGCATTGCAAAAGAAGGGGTGGATGCCGACCAAGTTGATGCCATGCTGCATCAATTAGAATTGTCTCAGCGCGAAATTGGTGGAGACAGTTACCCTTATGGACTGCAACTCATTCTTCAATCGCTTGCCGGAGCGATGCATGATGGTGATCCTATCGCGTTACTAGATACGGATAAAGCTTTGTTAACCTTAGGTAAAGCGATTAAACAACCAGAGTTTATTCCGAATCTGGTACAGGAATGGTTGTTGGATAACCCTCACAGAGTATGTTTGACCTTAGTGCCTGATACCGAGTTGGCGCAGAAAAAAGATGATGCAGAAAAAGCCAAATTAGCACAAATCAAAGCCGGCTTAAGCAAAGACGAAGCACAAGCAATTGTTGACTTGGCAGCCGCTTTAAAAGAACGTCAAGACCAAGAAGATGACGCTTCTATTTTGCCGGAAGTGACTAAAGATGATGTGCCTGCGGACATTAAGATTATTCCGGCAAAGGTATCGGCAACGAAAAAGTCACCTTACAGCGTCTATGAGGCAGGTACAAACGGCATTGTTTATGAACAATTGTTAATTGATTTACCAGATTTATCAGAAGAAGAAAAAGCTGTTTTGCCGCTGTTTCACAGTTGTTTGCCTGAATTGGGCTCTGGTGGAAGAGATTATTTGCAAACTCAGTCACTGCAAGCCGCGGTAACAGGCGGTTTAAGTGCTAAATCTTCTATTCGTGCAAATGTCCATGATGTAGATAAGTATCACAGTCATACAATCTTGTCTGGTAAGGCATTGAGTCGCAACCAGGCCAGCCTGGCAGATTTAATGCAAGAAACTTTACAGACAGCACGTTTTGATGAAACGGACCGTATTAAAGATCTAATTGATCAAATTCGCAGTTCTATTGATCATGGCGTGACAGGTAGTGGTCACAGCCATGCAATGAGAGCAGCCATGCAAAACTTCTCTCCAGTTGCCAAATGGCAATTTGACCGTACAGGGTTTGAAGGGATTAAGGCCATTAAATCTATACATAAATCTCTAGAGGAAGATGCGGGGCTTGATAAGATGGTTTCGCACTTTACGTCTATTCGAGACAAGTTGTTGAATGCACCAAAACAAGCTTTATTGGTTGCAGATGATTCAGTGGTTGATGACGCTTATCAAACCATGCAGTCTTCATGGAATGGTTTGATAAGTAGTAATACAAATGCAGGTTTTAAACTGACGGCATCACATAATCCAATCAAGCAAGCATGGTTAACCAGTACGCAAGTTAACTTCTGTGCAAAAGCTTACCCTGCGGTAACTTCTGCTCATCCTGATGCACCTAAGCTATCGGTATTGGGTGCTTGCTTGCGCAACGGTTTCTTACATTCTGCAGTGCGTGAAAAGGGTGGTGCTTACGGTGGAGGTGCTTCGTTTAATGCAGAAACAGCCTCTTTCTGTTTCTATTCATATCGTGACCCAAGATTGCTGGAAACCTATGAAGACTTTGACAGGGCTTTAGGTTGGCTAATGTCGAGTGATGCGACACAAGCGCAGGTAGAAGAAGCTATTTTGAATGTTATCAGTGCGATGGATAAGCCAGGTTCACCAGCTGGAGAAGCGAAGAAAGCTTTCTATCAACACTTGTATGGCAGAGAACACAATATGCTGATGCAATATCGAGAAGGTGTTTTATCGACGACATTGGCGGATTTACGCGAAGTCGCTCAGAAATATATTGTGCCTGAGCGTGGTTCTTTTGCTGTTTTGACGTCTGAAGCGAAAAAAGAGCTGCTAGAAGAACATGCATTTGAAACTTTCAGACTGTAAGAGTATTTAATATGAATCGTAGAACTTTAATCAAAGCAATGCTCGGGTTAGGCACGGTTGGCGCATTATTGAATTTGTCGGCCTGTGGTGAACAATTAATTCGTCCAGACGATAAACAAGTATTGGCTATGTTGCAGTTTGAAATGCCGGATTATGAGCCAACGAATGAAAGTGTACTTAAAAAGGTACAGCAATGGATGAACAATCAAGCTAACAAGGGTGAAGACACATTAACCTTTGTATCTGCTAAAGAGAACGCTTTGAAAGCCAAGGGGATAGTTTCTATCCACATCAAAAACAAAGTGTTGAAAGTTGCGTTTATTGCCGATATTAGTGTCGTTAATGCTAACTTGATTCGCTTTAACGCATCGCATTTTAGAGATTTGCCGGGGCAACTAGAAGGTGAGTCGGATAAAGCCGCTGTGTTCTATGATCAAGTCAAAGATCAGGTACTAACATTGTGTGATCGCTTGGAAAATTACCTCGGCGAGGATGTGGCAAGTCCTTTAGCGAATTTTCAGAAAAAGGACTTGATTTAAAACCGATTACTCTGCGTCTAGGATTTCAAAAAACTGTAGCTGCCATAAGTCAGCTAGCAGTTTTTGATTACCTGCGTGATCTAGATGCGGTGTTAGATCTTCTTGTAGGATGCGACGTTGGTTGGCAAGCAGCTGCAGAAATTCTGGTGTTGCATCAAAATCCTGCCAAATCGCACTGTTGATATAAAGCGTTACATTCCGGTCTTCATTCAGGTAGGCAAAACGACAAACCGGATCACGCACAATGCCTTCAGCTTCACGTAATACATCAATCAAAGTTTCTATGTCAGATTGTTCGTCCTCTGATAAAGGTTCTGGTAATTGCTGCGCTGCTCCTTGATCTAATTGCGTTGCAAAGCGTCCAAACCAACGTTTTAGAGTGTCTTCGTCCTGCAAAGCAGATTGTAAAAGTGATTTAGCTTGTTGCCAGCTGCCTTCGGTGATTTCACCTGATGCTGAGTCTTGCCAGTTTGGGTCTTGGTAAAGTGTTTGGAAGGCATTGTTTTCGGCAAGATAGTCACCAAAACTATCCCAAAGCTCCAAGCCTTTGTAAGTACGATACCCAATCGACCAAGTCATACAATCATCCGTTAAACTTACACCATGATGTCCCCATTTTGGCGGTACATAGAGCAGATCACCCGTTTCACAGATGTAGTCGTCTTCAACAACAAAGCGTTCCATAAGGCGTAAATCAACGCCTTCAATGTAGTTTGAGAGCTCGCAATCTTGAGAAGTAAGTTTCCAATTACGTTTACCTGCAGCTTGCAGTAGAAATACATCGTAGTGATCGAAGTGAGGCCCAACATTGCCGCCAGTAGTGGCATAACTGATCATAATGTCATCAAGACGCCACTGGGGAATGAAATCGAATTGTTCAAGCAAAGTACCAACGTCGGGAATTAGGCGATCCATCCCCTGAACCAGAAGTGTCCAGTTTTGTTCGGGAAGGGTGCCGTAAAAGTTTTCGTCAAAAGGACCAGATTTGAGTTCGTAGTCTTGATTGCCTTTCTGAATAACGATGCGGCTTTCGACTTCGTCTTCCAAAGATAAACCAGCCAGCTCTTCAGCAGAAATTGGCGAAACAAAATTCGGAAAAGCGTTTTTAATCAGAAGGGGCTTTTTCTGCCAGTAATCTTTTAAAAAAACGTCTAGGGTAATGTTGCCAAAGTTCAGCATGGTTTTTCCTGTCTATAAAATGAAAAAATCTGCCAGGCTGGGTCAAGAT
The DNA here is from genome assembly GCF_000526715.1 of Hydrogenovibrio kuenenii DSM 12350. Lineage (NCBI taxonomy): Bacteria > Pseudomonadati > Pseudomonadota > Gammaproteobacteria > Thiotrichales > Piscirickettsiaceae > Hydrogenovibrio > Hydrogenovibrio kuenenii. The sequence continues at coordinate 1,064,475 of NZ_JAGP01000001.1, forward strand.
AAAAGCGACCCCAGCCTGGCAGATTTTTATTATTTACTGTTTGAGTTGGCCTAGCGACCTTTTAACATCGTCAAAGCCAATTCAATATTCGCAGCTTGTTGTTTAGCGTTACCGATGTAAGAAGCAGGCGTCATTTCTTTCAATGCTTGTTTAGCTTCTTCAGGTAGCTCTAGTGTATCAACAAAGTCTTGCATGATTTGCTTGTTAACACGACGACCACGCGTTAACTCTTTCAATTTTTCATAAGGTTTTTCAATGCCGTAACGACGCATTACAGTTTGAATGGCTTCGGCCAAAACTTCCCAGTTATTATCTAGGTCATCAGCCATTGCTTCGGCATTCACTTCCAATTTGTTTAGGCCTTTCAACGTTGCTTGTAGCGAGATCATGGTGTGTGCAACACCAACACCCAAGTTACGCAATACGGTTGAGTCAGTTAGGTCACGCTGCCAGCGAGAAATCGGTAGTTTTTGACCTAGGTGATCGAAAATCGCATTTGCAATCCCCAAGTTACCTTCGGAGTTTTCAAAGTCAATTGGGTTAACTTTATGTGGCATGGTTGAAGAACCAATTTCACCCGCAACAGTTTTTTGCTTGAAGAAGCCGATAGAAATATAGCTCCAAACATCTCGATCAAAGTCGATTAAGATCGTGTTGAAACGCTGCATCGCATGGAAGTATTCTGCAATGTAGTCATGAGGTTCGATTTGGATGGTATAAGGGTTCCAAGCTAAGCCTAGGCTTTGAACAAACTGTTCAGACAATTCATACCAATTGATCGCAGGGTAGGCAGCCAAGTGCGCATTATAGTTACCAGTTGCGCCATTGATCTTACCCATAATCTGTACGTTCATTAATTGCTTAACTTGACGTTGTAGGCGATAAGCAACGTTGGCGAACTCTTTACCAGCAGTTGTCGGAGAAGCAGGTTGACCATGTGTACGTGACATCATTGGGATATCAGCCATATCGTTTGCCATCTCAGCAATTTTATCAATAGTGGTCTGCATTTCTGGCACGATAACATTGGCTCGTGCATCTTTCAGCATCAAAGCATAAGCTAGGTTATTGATGTCTTCTGAAGTACAAGCAAAGTGAACAAACTCACCAATGGCATTAAGCTCTGAATTATCACCAAAATGTTCTTTGATTAAATACTCAACCGCTTTAACATCATGGTTAGTCGTACGTTCAATTTCTTTAACGCGCTGAGCCATGTCTAAAGTGAACTCATCAACCAATTTCATCAAGTGGTTTTCTGCTTCAGAGCTTAGTGCAGGTACTTCAGGAATGCCAGGGTGATTCGCCAACATTCTCAACCAGGAAACTTCAACCTTAACACGGTTTTTGATTAAACCGTATTCACTGAAAATTTCTTTTAGGTTTGACAAACGAGCGCCGTAGCGTCCGTCAACAGGAGAGATAGCGGTCAATTCCGAAAGTTGCATGCTTTAGTTCCTTAATTCAATCAATTTAATGCCGCGTATTATAGCGTAAAACGTTGAAATTTTTCGAAGAAGCGTCGGTGTTTTTGTTTGATGTCGAAAGGGGAATGGTTGGGGAATGAAAGCATGAGAATGTACTCAATTACATACATCCTCACGAGTTTAAGCTGTAGGTTTAGGTTATATCAAAATGCGTATCTTAGTCCTAATCCAATAAACTGAATTCTAGCAGCCTGAATTTTAATATCTGGAACAGTTGTTGAACCACTGGTGCTACTTTGTTGGTGGGTGTGATCACCTGTTGCGAAGTATCGATAACTGAAGCTAACATCCATTTTAGGTTTCACTTTCCAGTTTACACCTGCCATTGCTTGATAACCCCATACCCAAGAGTAGTGATCCGATGTCAGCGTTCCTGTCGTTGCTAGAGGTTTATAGGAAACATTGTTATGTACATCAACAGCACCTAAACCAGCACCAAGATACGGAGTGAAATTAGTGGTGTTTTTAAAATCCATTAGACCATTTACCATCAGGCTGTAATACTCTTCATGACCTGACTCATCAGTCTGTTGACCGTAGTGTCCAATAATCTCGTTAATAGTGGATTTCGCATAACCAAATTCACCTTCCAATCTATATTGCCCATAATGTTTTCCATAAGCGAACTTAAACGCAGTCGGAGAGTGGTAACTAATGTTTGACGTATACTTAGGTGTTGATCTTTTTGAATCCTGTTGCTGTCCTGTTTCCAGTTGCATAGAAACATAACTATCACTTCCAGCATAAGCTGATGTAGCCGTGAAAAACAATGCACCACTTGTTATTAACGCAACCCCTAAGGCTTTGTAAGCTGCTTTGTGATTTTTTATTGTCATATCACCTCCTTCAACCTTTTTTTAGCGATCAATCATTACTATCTCTAATTTTATTTTATACCCGTAATAACAAGGTGTTAAGTGAATTGACCGTTCGATGTTTCTACGCATGGCTTTATTGGTTATTTTTTGATGTAAAGCAAGAACCACCTTGGCAGTCGCTATTTATTTAAATAGAAAAATACCGTCATTGATGATAAAAAACTAGGTGAATAAATAAGGAAAATTTGATATAGTTTATCCAAAAGTTAGTCAAGACTAATTATTTAATCATTCTAGTCAAATCTAAAAAATAAAGATAAATAAATCATGAGTCATTCTGTTCAAACAACTCTGGATACGAAAAAATCGTTTTGGTTTTTTATAGGTCCGGCATTTCTGGTTTCCGTAGGGTATATGGATCCAGGTAACTGGGCGACCTCAATTGAAGCAGGTTCTCGTTATGGTTATGACCTTTTATGGGTCATCACACTGGCATCGTTGATTGCCATCTTGATGCAACTGTTGAGTGCGAAGTTGGGGATAGCAACGGGTAAAAATTTAGCGCAATTAATACGAACCGAAAATCCTGGTAAGGGTGGTACATTTCTATTGTCGACAGCAGCGCTTGCCATGGTCGCAACAGACCTAGCAGAGTTTTTAGGGGTCGCAGTCGCCCTAAACCTATTGTTTGATATTCCTTTGGTCTTCGCGATTTTCTTAACCATTTTTGATGTTTTGCTCATCTTATGGCTTGAACGTTTTGGTTTCCGTTGGGTTGAAATGACCATTCTGGCATTTGTCGCAACCATTGGGTTGGGGTATGTGGTTGAGTTGTGGCTGGCACAGCCGCAATGGGCTGATGTCGCTCAGGCAATGATTATCCCAAATGCGACGATTATGAATACCACGGCACTGTTTATTGCCATGGGGATTTTGGGTGCAACGGTTATGCCGCACAATTTGTATTTGCATTCTCATCAAGTGATGACGCGCCAAGAGGTTGCGGGTAATGCGGAAAACTCGCGCAAAAGATTCTACAAGATGATGAAGTGGGATACGGTACTGGCATTGGTTGCTGCGTGGTTGGTGAACTCAGCGATCTTGATTATGGCATCTGCAGCTTTCCATGAGAAAGGGTTGTTGATTACGGATATTGATGAAGCTTACAAAACGCTTGGGCCTTTATTGGGTGAAGCGGCTGCGTTGACTTTCGCCATTGCACTATTAGCATCGGGGATTGCAAGTTCTACAACGGGAACACTGGCTGGGCAAATCGTTTTTGAATCCTTTTTCAAAAAACGTCGAATCAACATCTTCAAGATTCGTGTTTATATTCGTTTGGCGACGATGATACCTGCGGCCATTGCAATTATGTTGAGTGCCAAGCCTTTAAGTCTACTGGTACTTTCTCAGGTTATTTTATCTATGCAACTGCCCTTTGCGGTGATTCCTTTGGTACGCATGACATCCAATCCAATGCTAATGGGGGATTTGGTGAACGATGCGAAAACCAAAATAACAGCTTGGGCGGCAACCTCCATTATTGTTGCTTTGAACATATGGCTGTTGGTTATGTTGGCGATAGATGCGTTTAAGTAACTTGCGATAGGTTTTTTAGTCTTTTGAAACCGATTAACCTAGCCTGGTAGATTTTCATCAAAATCTGCCAGGCTGGGTTTTTTTATTGTCTGACATCAGCTATTAATGCGTCTTGGCTGTCGTCATGACAGATGACTGTGGTAAAATAAGCCAACTTTATTTTTGAGGAAACTACTATGCCACAATCCATGTTAGAAGCCTATCGTCAGCACGTGTCCGAGCGTGAAACTCAAGGAATTCCACCATTACCACTAGATGCAAAACAAACAGCGGAATTGGTCGAGTTAATTAAAAACCCTCCGGCTGGTGAAGAAGACTTTGTAGTGGATTTGCTGACAAATCGTGTGCCACCAGGCGTAGACGAAGCTTCTTATGTGAAAGCAAGTTTCTTGGCTGATGTGGCTAAGGGCACTGTTAAAGTAGATTTGATTTCTGCTAAAGAAGCTACTTTCCTATTAGGAACAATGCTGGGGGGATATAACGTCCTACCATTGATTGAACTTCTTGATTCTGACAATGTCGAAGTAGTGGAAGAAGCCGTTGCTGCACTTTCTAAAACCTTGCTGGTTTATGATGCGTATCACGATGTAGTAGAAAAATCTAAAACCAATGATTATGCAATGCAGGTTGTAAAAGCTTGGGCAGATGCAGAGTGGTTTAACGCTAAGCCAAAAATGCCAGAAAGCATTACCGTTACCGTCTTTAAAGTGGAAGGGGAAACCAATACGGATGATCTTTCGCCTGCGACAGCAGCTTGGTCTCGTCCAGATATTCCATTGCACGCTAAAGAAATGCTAGTAGCTCGTATGGATGATGTTGATGGCACTATTGAGAGTCTAAAAGCAAAAGGGCATCCAGTTGCTTACGTAGGGGATGTCGTAGGTACAGGGTCTTCTCGTAAGTCTGCAATGAACTCTGTTATGTGGTATTTCGGTGACGATATTCCTTATGTACCTAACAAGCGCCAAGGTGGTGTGGTACTAGGCGGTAAGATTGCGCCAATCTTCTTCAATACCGCAGAAGACTCTGGTTCACTGCCAATCGAATGTGATGTGGACCAAATGAATATGGGTGATGTGATTACTATTTATCCATACGAAGGTAAAATCACCAATGAAGCTGGTGAAACCATTTCAACTTTTGAATTGGCACCAGATACTATGCCGGACGAAGTCCGTGCTGGCGGTCGTGTTCCACTGATTATCGGTCGTGGATTAACGGATAAGGCACGTCGTGCATTAGGTATGAAACCTTCTGATGTATTCATTCGCCCGCAAGATAAATCGCAAGCGGCACATGGTTATTCTTTAGCACAAAAAATGGTTGGAAAAGCTTGTGGTATTGAAGGTGTTCGCCCAGGTATGTACTGTGAACCACACATGACAACCGTGGGATCGCAAGATACCACCGGTGCAATGACACGTGATGAAATGAAAGAATTAGCGTGTCTTGGTTTTTCTGCGGATTTGGTCATGCAGTCTTTCTGTCATACAGCAGCGTATCCGAAACCAGTTGATGTTAAGTTACAACATTCCTTGCCAGAGTTTATGACGAGCCGTGGTGGTGTTGCGTTACGCCCTGGTGACGGTGTTATTCACTCTTGGTTGAACCGTTTATTGCTACCAGATACAGTCGGTACAGGTGGTGATTCCCATACGCGTTTCCCAATTGGAATTTCTTTTCCTGCGGGTTCAGGCTTGGTTGCTTTTGGTGCGACTTTAGGGGTTATGCCTTTGAATATGCCTGAATCGGTATTGGTTCGTTTTAAAGGGGAAATGCAGCCAGGTATCACACTTCGTGACTTGGTAAATGCAATTCCTTACCAAGCTATTCAAGAAGGACTGTTGACGGTTGAGAAAAAAGGTAAGAAAAATATTTTCAACGGTCGTGTTTTGGAAATCGAAGGTCTGGAGCATTTGAAAGTAGAGCAAGCATTTGAGTTGTCTGATGCATCTGCTGAGCGTTCTGCAAACGGTTGTGTGGTGAAGCTGTCTGAAGAACCTATCATTGAATACTTGAAATCAAACATGGCATTGATCGATTGGATGGTTGAAAACGGTTATCAAGATGCGCGTACGCTATTGCGCCGTCGTGATGAAATGCAGGCTTGGATCGACAGTCCAGAGTTGTTGGAAGCAGATGCCGATGCAGACTATGCCGCGGTAATCGAGATTGATTTGAACACCATTAAAGAACCAATTGTTGCTTGTCCTAACGATCCGGATGATGTGAAGTTATTGACACAGGTAACCGGTGAAAAGATTGATGAAGTCTTTATCGGTTCTTGTATGACGAACATTGGTCATTACCGTGCCGCTGGTAAAGTACTGGAAGGTATGAATAATGTACCAACGCGTTTGTGGATTGCGCCACCAACGAAGATGGATGAGCGTCAGTTGATCGAAGAAGGCTATTACAGCACTTACGGTAAAGTAGGGGCGCGTACAGAAATGCCAGGTTGTTCGTTGTGTATGGGTAACCAAGCGCGAGTCGCAGACGGCGCGACCGTTTTCTCAACTTCAACGCGTAACTTCCCGAACCGTTTGGGTAATGGTGCAAACGTTTATCTTGGCTCGGCAGAGCTTGCAGCGGTTTGTGCAGCAGAAGGGCGTATTCCAACGCTTGAAGAATACCTTGAAGCGGTGGCGATGTTGGATACCATGGCTGACGATGTTTATCGTTATCTGCAATTCGATGAAATGGCAGATTATGAAGTTGAGTCACCTAAAAAGTTGTCTGATATTGGGGTTGCTGTAGCCTAAGGGGCTATCGTAATACCCGCTAAAAAAGCCCGCTTTTTGCGGGCTTTTTTATTATGGGGCGTCAGTAGGTTTTTCAGGTGGCATTTCTGTCGATAGGCAGTAGAAAACCTGATCGCCACCTCGTTTTTTAGCCTGATACATTGCTTTATCTGCCAAACGCAACAAACCGCTCACATCTAGCGCTTGTTTTGGTGCTTCTGAAACACCAATACTGGCTTGTGGATAGATAATTTTGTCTGCGACCTCAAGAGGTTGATGTATTTTACTAAGTAAAGCATTTGCTGTGTTTTCAATATCAAAATCCTTATCCAGCACAACATAACTGATAATAAATTCATCTCCCCCCAATCGAGCTGCTTCAGCAACTTGACCTTGCTCATATAGATTATTTTCATTAAAGCTTTCAACAGAATGACGTAAGCAATTCGCTATGTGCTTCAAGACCATATCGCCTGTTTCGTGTCCGTAATGATCGTTTATGTGTTTAAACTTATCGGAATCCACCAGAAAAAAGAAGAGTCGAGCTTTTTTGTGATAAATGGCCTCTAGTGCCAGCTCGGAAGAAACTGTGAAGTAGCGTCGATTGTTCAATTCTGTGAGTGGGTCAAGGTAAGCCAAGTTTTCAAGCTGAACTTGTCTGTTTTTAAGGGCTTGAACCAACGACTCATTTTCCAAGTTGGTGAGGTAGCTTTTTTTGATGCGGTTGTGAAACCTTAACGAGGTGCTGTAGACCAGAAAAGTGTAGATCAGCGTCATGACCACAAAGTTTAAAGACAAATCCGGTGTTTCAAATAGGGCCCAGTAGTTCAATGCAATGATTGAGGGGAATGAGAAAAACAGGAAAGACATCAATAAATGACTGTGCGTCGATAAAGAGACAATTGGCATTCCACCTAAAACCATTAGCAACATAAGCTGCATAACCAGTGGTTGGTCTAGGTTGTAAAAAAATATTAAACTTGCCCATACTAAACCAGCGGCCAAAGTAAGCATGTAGTTATATATTTTCAGGCTAGGCATTTTGTACTTTTTGCTACGGTATAAATACAAAATATAAAAACGTAATGCAGCTATCCCTAGATTAACGAACAACCATGCAAACACCCATGCTGTAGGAGCAACATGAAGTAATGCATGAACAATCAAGAAAGCGGTAAAAACGCCAAACACAAGCGTCACCAACATGCCACTCATCAACTCGTCAAACATGCGCTCGTTTACTTGTAAATCCAAGCGAGGTTCAGACGTTCCATTTGCCATAGTCACTCCTTTTTTCTTTAGTATAGAACGCAAAAAAATAAGGAAAAATGGCTTTTAGATTAGATTTTGATATAAAGCAATTTACAAATGAATTGATTATAAAAGGGAAGAAAAAGCCTCTTATTTATTTGGCATAAGAGGCTGGTAGGCGTAATATTGAGAAATGAGTTTTAATAAAGTTGACTTAAGTACAAAGACAACTTACTGGCCGTTTCAGTCGAAATATCGCCCATCATTTGCTCTATTAATGATTTATGCCCTTCATAGGTTTTCTCATTGGTGTTTTTGATAATATTTCTTTCAACATAACCTGTATCGCCAAGCCCATCAATTAAGCCATTTTTAACGGCATCATCACCCAGCCAAACCAAACCAGTGAAAGTGTCCTTATTGATTTTTAAGCGATCTCCTCGGCCTTTTTTCACTGTCTCAATAAACTGTTCATGTGTGCGATCCAAAATATTTTTTTGGAAAAATTCGCGACCAGATTTATCTTTTGCTGAGAAGGGGTCAATAAATGTTTTGTGGTCACCAGAGTGCATAGAACGATTTTCGATGCCTAACTTATCCATCAAGCCAGTAAAGCCAAAGGTATCCATGCGCACACCAATAGAGCCGATAATAGACCCTTTGTTGGCGAAGATTTTGTCGCCAGCAACGGCAATGTAATAGCAACCGGAAGCGCAAAGGTCTTGCACGACAACGTACACAGGCTTTTTATATTTATTTTTTAAACGCGTGATTTCATCATTAATCATTGCTGCTTGTACCGGGCTACCACCAGGTGAGTTGGCTTTAATGATGACTGCTTGTGTTTTAGGGTCAGAAAAAGCATTTCGTAACAAAGGGTTGATGCTATCCGCGCTGGTTTTAGAGCCAGGCATAATTGCACCTTGTAAACTAACAATACCAACGTGCTTGCCAGATGACGATTCTTCTCCAGGCGTGACTTGGTTAACCAGCATACCGAGTGAAACCAAAATGTATAAAACAATAATGATTTTTAGAAGGTTGCTCCAGCGACGACTCCAACGCTCTTGTTTAATAAAATTTTCTGCTGCGGTGGCGAGTCTGTCAAATGCCTTGTTTTGTTCCATAGTAAAATTCCTGTCCGCTAAATTTCGATATAATAAAGCCCAATTAATTAACCGACTATTCTACTGGAAACATGGCACAAAACGAAAACTTTGACCTGACACGCTTTTTGAAAAACCTCACCGAACGTCCTGGGGTTTATCAAATGCTGAATAATGATGGGGATATTATTTATGTCGGTAAAGCTAAAAACCTTAAACGCCGCGTTTCCAGCTATTTCAATAAAAATCATCAAGAGATTAAAACGCGTGCAATGGTTGAGCAGGTTGCACGTATCGAAGTCACTTTGACCGATACCGAATCGGAAGCGTTGATACTTGAAAATACGCTGATTAAACGTTACAAACCTCGCTACAACATCCTGTTTCGTGATGACAAATCTTATCCCTATATTTTTGTATCTACGACAAAAAAATTTCCATCACTTAGTTATCACCGTGGTGCAAAGCGAAGAGTAGGGCGTTATTTTGGGCCTTTTCCCAATGCATCAGCCGTGCATCAAACACTCGATAGCTTGCAAAAGATCTTTCCAGTTCGCCAGTGCAATGAATCTGTATTTAACCATCGCTCAAGACCTTGCTTGCAATATCAAATAAAACGCTGCACAGGCCCTTGTGTTGAAGGTTTGGTGACTAAAGAAGAGTATGATGAGGACGTACAACATACCATTGCCTTTTTGGAGGGTAAAAGCTTTGAGTTGATAGACGAATTGGCCGATAAAATGCAACACGCCGCAGAAGAGTTGGAATTTGAAAAAGCCGGTACTTATCGAGATAGAATTTCTTCATTACGTGCGATACAAAGTCAGCATTTGATAAGTCAGCCGGGAAGCCAAGATTCTGATGTGATTGCAATAGAGCGTCAGTTAAATCAAACCTGCGTGTCCTTGATGATGTATCGAGGCGGTAATCTTTGGGGGAGTCAGAACCATTTCCCTAAAATGGATGCAGATTCCACCGAAGACGAAATTTTGGCCGCTTTTATTAGCCAGCACTATTTGGACTTGCCTTTACCTAAAGTAATTTTGTTAGAACACAAATTATCCGATCAGGCCAGCCTGGCAGATTTATTGTCCCAGCAAGGTATGGGTAGGGTAGAAATTAAACAGCCAGCAAACAAAGTCACTAAAGGACTCATGTCTTTAGCCAAAACCAATGCCGTTTCTGGGCTTAAACAGCACATTACGCAAAAAGCTTCGCAGATGGATCGTGTAAAAGCCTTGCAAGAAGTATTGTTGTTAGCTCATTTGCCAAATCATATTGAGTGTTTTGATATTAGCCACACGCAAGGTAACTTAACAGTAGCCAGCTGCGTTGTGTTTGATGAAGGCGTGCCCAACACGCATGCTTATCGCAAGTTTAATATTGAAGGTATACAGCCTGGTGATGACTACGCCGCCATGCGACAAGTTATCAATCGTCGTTATAGTCGCTTGAAAAAAGAAAACAAACCTTTGCCTGATTTAGTGTTGGTTGATGGCGGTAAAGGTCAACTGAATCAAGCCATTGAAGTCTTTAAAGAGCTCGATTTAGAAAGTGTGCCGCTTACTTCCGTAGCAAAAGGAGAGGGACGTAAAGCCGGATTAGAAATACTTTATACCCCAGAAAACTTTGAAGGCATTGATCTGGAAGCTGACGACATTGCATTACACCTTGTTAATCATGTCAGAGATGAAGCGCATCGATTTGCAATAACCAGCCATAGATCACGTCGTCAAAAAGCACAGACACATTCTCGTATTGAAGATATACCGGGTGTAGGCGCCAAGACACGACAGAAGTTGCTACTTCATTTTGGCGGTATTGCGGATGTTAAAAACGCAGCTGTTTCAGAGTTACAAAAAGTGCCTGGGATTAGTCAAAACATAGCACAAACCATCTATGACTTTTTTCACGGAGATGTTTAGGTTTATCAAGTATTGAATTTATATAGGTTATTTTATTAAGTTTCCCACCAGAAAAGGGCTTGAACTATGGTAAGATTTCTTAAAATTTAACATTCACTAATCTAAAAACGACATAAATAATGCGATATTTACGATCACTTCCCATGCTAATGACCTGGACGCGAGTAGCCTTAATTCCAGTATTTTTAATTTGCTATTTTTCACCTATTGACGATGCTCGTTTCTGGGCTGGGCTTGCTTTCATGATTGCCGCTATTACAGACTGGTTTGATGGTTTTTTTGCCAGAAAGCTTAACGTTAGCAGTAAGTTGGGCGCATTTCTTGACCCTGTTGCTGATAAATTAATCGTTTCTGCGGCATTGATTGTTGTTGCGGTAGAATACCAAAACCTATGGGTTACGCTTTCAGCGGTCGTTATTATGATGCGTGAAATCAGCATTTCAGCCTTAAGAGAATGGATGGCTGAAAATAACGCACGTGAGGTTGTTGCCGTTTCCAGCCTTGGTAAAATAAAAACTGCTTCACAACTAGCCGCTTTGACCTGGCTGGTTTATGGCGGTAGTCTATGGGGAATAAACTGGGGTGAGCTAGGCTTTCCAATGCTTTATTTTGCTGCTATTTTAACCCTGATTACCTGGTGGCAATATTCTGTTGCAGCACTGCCTGTTCTACGAGAAGCTGCAAAAGAAGAAAAGTAGTCTAAGTTCTCTACCGAACTTGCTGTGTCATCCAGTAAAATTCGGTGGAAAAACCCAGTCAAAATTTCTTAAAAAAAGCTTGTAATTTTCCTGACACATCCTATAATACGCCCACATTACGAAGCGGGAATAGCTCAGCGGTAGAGCACAACCTTGCCAAGGTTGGGGTCGCGAGTTCGATCCTCGTTTCCCGCTCCAAAACGGCGGAATGGCAGAATGGCTATGCAGCGGATTGCAAATCCGTGGACCTCGGTTCGACTCCGGGTTCCGCCTCCATTTTTTATAATCTTTTATAAAAATGCCAATCGTTATTCGTAATTAAATCCAACGCTTCGGCGACCCACCTAAAGCCCAGGTGGCGAAATTGGTAGACGCAAGGGACTTAAAATCCCTCGGTGGCAACACCGTGCCGGTTCGATTCCGGCCCTGGGCACCATTTATATTCTTTAACTTCCTTTATTATTGTTACAGTTTCTTTTCAAGATCTTGCTATTTGAGTATGAATTTTAGGTATTAGCATTTTTTGAATACTGTAATGTAGGCGCCTATACATTGATTACAGGAAAGCCTATAGTTGAATTCGATTGAAAAGTATTCGTGTTCATCTCAGTGCAATATATTGGGGTTGAAACAAAGAACTTCGATAGTTATCGTTAATCCAACTTAATAATCTTATGAGGTGGGCTATGTGTGAAAGTGGTCATACATTTAATTCTTTAGAAGAAGCCATGATGCGAAGAGCAATTCAGTTATCGGCTGAAAAAATGGCGTCTGGTTTTGGCGGTCCTTTTGGTGCTGTTGTCGTTAAGGATGGTGCGGTAATTTCTGAGGGATTTAACCAAGTTACATCTACTAATGACCCAACCGCACATGCGGAAGTGGATGCCATTCGAAAAGCCTGCCAGAAATTGGAAACATTCGATTTGTCAGGGTGTGAGATCTATACGAGCTGTGAACCTTGTCCGATGTGTTTAAGTGCCATTTATTGGGCAAGGTTGGATAAGATTTATTATGCAAATTCACGTAATGATGCAGCAGACATTGGGTTTGATGATGAAATGTTATACAGGGAAGTTCTCAAGCCTGTTGATCAAAGAATAATACCGACTTTAAGACTTTTGGCTGATGAAGCAATTAAACCATTTGAGGCTTGGAAAAATAAAGCCGATAAGGTTTCTTATTAAATTTTGGGAAGGTGTGTTGGCTGAGCTTGCAACAGCAATTTAATTACTTACTTTGATTCATTAAGTTGTAAACTGTATAGGACTTCGTGAATAAAGCAAAATACGATGCTAGTACAAAATAATTTCATAAAAAAGTACATCAAAAATAAATTTCAGCGTACCAATATTTGGTTTGTCTTCTTATTACTATTCCTAATGGTACCAATTTTGGCGGTTACGATTATTAAAAATCATGGCCCTAAAATGGAGATGCAAACGTTTAACAATCTCTCATCAATTGCCGAACTGAAGGCATATCAAATTCAAAGCTGGTTGAATGAGCAAGATAAAGTTGCTCATGTTGTTTCAAGCAATAAAGTTCTAATGGACAATGTCCAAAAACTATTAAATAAGCGCGGTAATGTTGCTTATAAAGACAATATCTCAGAATTATTGGGCGCGTTAAAAGAGTTTTATGGGTATGAATCTGTTGAGCTTATCTCTCCTGAGAGAGAAACTCTTGTTAGGCTGGGAAAATCTCATAATTTAAGCAACCCTGCATTAAAGTTGATGATTGAAAAAAGTGTTAAATATCATTCAGTGGAAAGAAGTGATATCGTTTTTCATAATGAATCTGCCTCCGATATAGCCGTTATTACACCTTTGAGCGATTCAGTAAACGGTGTTAAGCATGTCCTTGCACTTGTTGTGACTTACTCAAATCTCTCAGAACAAATATTTCCTTATATAAGAAGGTGGCCAACAACCAGCGCGTCCAGTGAAAGTATATTGGTTCGTGAAGTCGCGGGAAAAGTTGAATACTTCTCACCATTACGGTTTGGCAATGACTCAGCTCATCCATTGAATAATTATTCAGTTCGTAATAAAGACCTTGTTTCGGCAGTTGCTTTACGTAAAGGGACTATCGGTATAGTAACTGGCGTTGATTATCGTGGCGTGAAAGTAATGGCTTCCTATCGTCCCATCAAGGGAACGAAATGGATGGTAGTATCAAAAATCGATGCTACAGAAGCAGTTGCCTCGTTGCATGATCTCATTTTATTGATTAGTTTGGTTTCGCTGATCGCACTAGTGTTTATTGCGTTAGCATTTTGGATTGTGCTCAATAATCAAAAAGATCTTGATAGGTATCGACTGTTATCTGAAAGAACAGAAAGTGAAAGAGTTTTGCAGCAGTTCTATGAATTACCTTTTATTGGAATGGCTATTTTAAATTCTGATGCTTCTCATTGGGCTCGATTTAATGAACGGTTTAGGGTGATGCTTGGTTATTCAGAAGATGAGTTGAAAAATATGACATTTTTTGACCTTCTTCCGTACAGTGAGCAAGAGTTGTTCAAGCAACGTTTTGCCGATTTAGCATCACAACAGAAAGACGGTTTTACTCAAGAAACTCGCCTCGTCGGTTCAGATCAAGAGCTGGTTTATGTAATAGCAAGTATTCAATGTACAAGAAGAACAAGTGGTGATGTGAAACAGTATTTGTTGACTGTTCAAGATACTACAGAGTTGAAGCAGTTGGGCGAACGCTATATTGAATACCAAAACCATTTAAACCTTTTGATTAATACTATACCTGACCTTATTTGGTTAAAAGACGTAAATGGGATCTATTTAAGTTGTAACCCTAGATTTGAGTCACTATTTGGAGCAAAAGAAAAAGATATAGTCGGTAAAACTGATTATGACTTTGTGGATGTTGAAGTGGCGGATTTCTTTAGAGCACATGATGTTAATGCCATGGAGGCGGATGTGCCTACCGAAAATGAAGAGTGGTTAACGTTTGCTGAAAATGGATACAAAGGTTTGTTTTCCACCGTTAAAACACCGATGAAAGACAAAAGAGGAAATGTTATTGGTGTGTTAGGGGTTGCCCGTGATATTACCAAACGTAAAGAAGATCAGGCAAAACTTGAACGGTTGACCAAGATTTATTCAGCATTAAGTCAAACCAATGAAGCAATTATCCAATGCTCTTCTGAAGAAGAACTCTATAACAAAGTCTGCGAAATTACGGTCAAATATGCTGAGATGAAAATGGCATGGGTAGGGAGTTTAGACGAACAATCTGGCAAAGTTATTCCTATCGCTAGAGAAGGGGTAAACTCTGCTTACCTTCAAGGGTTGGAGATTTCAATAGATGAGGATAGTCCAACAGGTCAAGGTCCTACTGCAATAGCAATGCGTAGCAACTCTCCTTATTGGTGCCAGGATTTTCAAAAAGATCCCCATACGATGCACTGGCATGAACGTGCAAGTAAGTATGGATGGAGATCGTCTGCATCCATTCCCTTAGTTAAAAAGTCCAAAGTAGTTGGCGCCTTAAATATGTATTCTGATGTTGTAAATGCATTTGATACTGGTGTACAGAATCTTTTGTTGGAAATGGCTGCTGATATAAGTTTTGCACTTACGTCTTATGAAGCTGAACAAGTGCGTGAATCGATTGAATTTCAAAGAAAAGAAGCTTTGGAAAGATTGCAGAAAATAGCAGGGCGCTTACCAGGCATGATTTATCAGTTTCAACTGTTTCCAGATGGACGCAGCTGTTTTCCGTTTTCAAGTGAAGCTATGGAAAGTATTTATCACTTGAAGCCTGAAGAAGTTGTTGAAGATGCCAGAGCTATTTTTGATGTTGTTCATCCAGATGACTTAGAGATGGTCAACCTGAGCATACAGGAGTCGGCTGAAAATTTATCGCCTTGGAAGCAAGAGTTTAGGGTCGTTTTTGATGACAATGAGGTTAGGTGGTTATCTGCTAATGCTATTCCCCAGAGGGAAGATGACGGCTCTGTTTTGTGGTATGGGTTTACTACAGATATTACAGAAAGTAAAAAGACAGAAGAGCAAATACAGTTGGCATCAAAGGTGTTCGAACAAAGCCGTGAAGGTATTATGATTACGGATTCAGATTTAAATTTGTTAATGGTGAATGATGCTTTCACAGATATTACCGGTTATGAGCGTGAGGAAGTTCTAGGCAAGAGTCCATCACTTTTGTCATCCGGTAAGCACCCTAAAGAGTTTTATCTTCAGATGTGGGAACAAATTGAAAAAGAAGGGTATTGGCAGGGCGAAATCTGGAACCGTCATAAATCAGGAAAATTCTATCCCGAATGGCTATCTATTAGCCAAGGAAAAAATTCATTTGGCGAAGTTTCGCAATACATTGGAGTCTTTACCGATATTTCAAGGTTGAAAGAATCTGAGGAACAAATTCATCGCCTAGTTCATTTTGACTCACTGACAAGTTTAGCTAACAGAGAAACGCTTGTGAAGCGCTTGAAACAAAATATTACGTCTGCTGAGCAAAGCCATAATCAAGTAGCACTTTTATTTATCGATTTGGATCATTTTAAGAATATTAACGATACGCTTGGCCACTATGTTGGCGATCAACTATTGATGGAAGTGGGTCATCGTATTGCTGAACTTTTGAGTCCGGATTACCTTTTGGCAAGACAAGGTGGAGATGAATTTATTGTAGCGATGCCAAATGCTAATGAGAATGAAGTAGCGCATTTGGCTGAGAGTATTTTGAAGTCTGTATCTTCTGAAATGTTGTTGGAAAACTTGAATTTGCAGATTACACCGTCTATAGGGATTTCTATTTTTCCTCAGGATGGAACGGATGCGGATAGCTTGCTAAAAAATGCAGATACAGCTATGTATCAAGCTAAAAGGGATGGACGTAATACTTATCGTTTCTTTGCTGCTGAAATGCAAGAAAATGCTGCTCAGATTATGAGTGTGGAAAGTGCACTCAGAACAGCACTGGTTCGAAACGAGTTTGAACTTTATTATCAACCCCAAATCTCTGTTGAAACGAATACTGTTATTGGTGCAGAAGCATTAATTCGTTGGAACAATCCAGGCTTAGGTAGAGTGTCTCCGGCTGAATTTATCCCAATCGCAGAACAAAGTGGCCAAATCTTGGAAATTGGTAATTGGGTTCTTCAGACGGCAGTTGAGCAAATCAAAGAATGGAAAGATAAAGAACTACCGATTGTGAATATAGCGGTGAACTTGTCCGCAGCACAATTCCGTGATGAGTCTTTACCCAATCAAATCATTGAATTATTGAGTCAAAATAAAGTTGATCCATCTTATTTAACCGTCGAGTTAACTGAGACTCTGGCGATGTCTAACCCATATTCAGCGGTGCAAATCATGGATCAGTTAACTTCACACGGTATAAAAATTGCAATTGATGACTTTGGTACAGGTTATTCATCATTGAATTATTTGAAAAAATTCAAGGCAACTAAACTTAAGCTGGATCAGTCTTTTGTTCAAGATGTTGTAGATGATCTTGACGATAGATCAATTATAGAAGGGATGATCAGTTTGGCTAGAAGTCTTGGGCTTAAAACTATTGCTGAAGGTGTGGAAACTAAAGAGCAGCTTGCGTTCTTAACCGAAAAAGGCTGTGATGAAATTCAAGGCTTTTATTTTAGTAAACCTTTGCCTGCCGATGAGTTTGGACAGTTTATTTCCAACTATAAAAGCTAGTCAGTTTGGTCTGGTTGACCTTTAATCTGTTAAACACTCTATTAATCGGCAAACTTGGCGCTTGCAGCACCCATTGCCATCTGAGGCATAGGTTTGACTTCTAACCATTTCCAAAGTTGTTGCGCCCGATTCTATCGTCTCAAGGATTTTACGTTTAGAGACTTCATTGCATACACAAAGGTTCTCATCCAAATCTCGTTGTAAAATTTCAGGTAATTTATTTAATGTTTCAGGGTTCATTCAGATATTTTAACGTACACTTGAAACAATAATGAACAGAACATTTATGAGAACAGAGAATATGAGTGAAAACAAAAGAATTATGCATCCTGAGATTGAATTGACCTTTGCGTTGTCTCCGGTAACTAATGAGCCTGTATTCCTTCACCCCGCAATCAAACCTTTAAAGCATGAGCATAATGGCCTTTATGTACGAAACCAGTTTGGCCAGTTAGTGTGGTTACATGATAGAGAAGCTTATATCTCTGATGATAATGGCCAAACTTGGAAAACTTATTCTATTTTTCACCATGAAGGTTTTCGCGTAAATGATTGTCACTGTTTGGCTCTTTCTCACAGCAATACACTGGTCGTATCATTTATTTATGACAATTATTTCAATTGGCACAGGAAGTCGAATAAACCAACAAAAAACACGCATGCTCACCAATGGGTTATCCGTAGCTCTGATGGCGGTAAAACATGGACGGATCCCCAATTGATTCAAAAGGGTTATGCTGCTGAAACCATGAGCATGGTGTCGTTACCATCTGGCAGATTGGTATTTTCTACACAAAACTTGGATTATGATGCCGCACGTCATTACAGCCTGTCCTTTTATTCAGATGATGATGGCATAACTTGGCATGCAAGTAACAGGGTAGATATTGGTGGAAGAGGGCATCATGGAGGTTGTTTTGAAGGCTGTTTGCTGCCATTAAAAGATGGACGTTTATGGTTTTGTATTCGTACCAATCGAGATTGGTTTTGGAATGCCTATTCAGATGATGATGGCACCAGCTGGACGCAAATGGAAAAAGGTTTGCCTGCCAGTAGCTCTCCGGCAACGATAAAACGTTTGGCTAGTGGTCGTCTGTGTATGGTTTATAACCAATTATATCGAGAAGGTGAAAACACCATTGAACGAAGAGCAGGGCTCTTTTCAGAGGTAGCCGCATCTTGGCAGCGAGAAGAGTTGTCGATTCGTTTTTCTGAAGATGATGGCGTTAGTTGGGGAAAGCCAACCGTTATAGCCAGTTGTAAAGGAGCGTGGTTGGCATATCCATTTATGTTTGAGCCTGTTCCTGGCAAAATTTGGATTACGACAATTCAATCAGAATTACGTTTGTCATTGGACGAACTGGATTTTAGTTAAAACGGCAGTAGCCTTTTTTAAAGATTAAGGCGTTGGTTTTGTTGTTAACCCAAGCGATTCAGCTATAGATTTGTGACTCAGTTGTTGTTTAAAGTCGTTTTGCAAATTAATGCTAGCCTGATTTTGGTTTAACCCCTGACCTTTAAGCGTAAATTGATTACTGCCTTGCAGGTTATGGTTTTCGTAGAGTTCTACTGACGCTTGACTGCGAACAACCGTAAAACCATAAGCTTGTGTCGTTTTCTCAGTAGCATTTATTTTAATGATATCAGTAGCTGAACTCTCAGTATCAACTAAAGAAAAACCTGAAACGGTAATCATATGTTTCAATGCTAATTGAAGCTGCTGCGCAGTGTCGGATTGTGCTTTTATAAAAAACTTTGTATGCGTTTTTGCAGTGTTATATTTTTGATTAACGTCATTTAAGTAACTTTTATAAAGGGTTGTATTTTCACGCTTTTTTAGTGTTTGTAGGATTGCTAGTTTTCGTTTAAAAGAGGGGAGTTTGTTGTTTTCATTGCTATAAAACTGCCAAGTTAAATATCCCGTCTGATGTATCTTTAGAAAGCTTTTTTCAGAGCGTAAAAAGGTTTCAACTTGTTGTTCTAAGTTATTTCGAATAGCAAAAGCTAAAGCGTTTTTATCAGTTTTAACCAGCACATAAAATTGGTCATAACCAGTTTGTTCGGTTTTAACCACCTGATATTGGTTTAGGGTCGTGGTTTGCACTTCAGTTAAAATTTTCTGATCAGTAGTCTCTTCATCAAACGCATAAGCGCTGTTGGTGCTTTTGTGTTGCAATTGGAATTGAGAGCTGACTTCTACTCCTAACTTTGATGCCAAATCATTAAGAGCTGCTTGCACGGCTTTTTCTCGGGATTTTCCTGCTCCTGCGCCATATAAATCTAATGGCGTATCTTTGGGTGGCGTTAAATACCAAGCGGGTGGTTTGGTAATAGGTAGAGGCTTTGTTGGAGCCTGGCTACAAGATGCTAAGATTAAAACAGCTAGAAAAACAATAAGAGGGCGAATGCTTATGCTGAATATTTTCATGGTTGCTCGATTTGCTGCGTTGCTTTTTGGTGCTGTGCAATCACTTCTTTGATACGGTTCATAGCTTTATTAATTGCATCAACAGGTTCTTTTTGTAAATTGTCAGCAAGCGTATAGAGCTTTTTTGCTTCATCATAGTCGCCAGTTGCTTCCTTTACCACACCAAGGTTGTAGGCAGCGACATAAGATAGAGATTGTGTTTGGAAAACCAGTTGGCTAAAGAGTTGATCTGCTTTATCCATTCTATGTGCTTCAACAAAAGCAATGCCACCTTTTAAGAGCTGCTTTTCATTATCGTTATAGTTGATATCTGGATCATCTAGTAATTCGATATTTTTATATACGTAATGTGGAGCGAGTTTACTGACAAAGTCGGCAGCAATCTGGTTTGCCTGACGTTGCCAAACTGTCTCTGCAGATGGTAAAGATCTAGCTTGATCTACACAAGTAGACCAGTGACCCGCTGGTGTGTAGCTGTTGCTGTAAACCACGCTAGAGGTTTGAATGTCGATAATTTTGACATTGGCACTCATTGAAACTGTGCGTTTTCTACACGGTACTACGTAGGTTCTCATTTTGTCGCATTTCTTATCTAAGCATTCGTAGCGTTCAGCCAGGTAGCGTGAGTCTTGTGATGAGGTTGAAGTAACTTCTCCCGTTATGAAAGCTTGGGCACCAATTAATTCGCCTACCTTAACCACATCTTTTTCGTTAGTAAGCCCGGAGTATTGCAGTTTTTGTTCTTTAAGAATTTTATCGAAGTCCTGACGATTTAAAACAGTGAAATAAGCTTTATTCTCTAGGTTTTTTTGACTTAATTTGGTTTCAATTTTACCACCGAGGCCAACACTATCATTTTTAAAGGCATTAACGGCAACACGTTTATATTTAGCGGCTTGTTCTACTTGGGCGGGTTCTAAATATTGAATACGTGTTGTTGTCGCGCAACCACTTAATTCGGCAATGGCTAAAGTAGCAATAAAAAAAGAAAGTGCCTTAAGTTTAAGAGCGCATAAAAAGCAAGAATGAGGCTTTGTTTGAATTTTCATTTAAATTATAGGTTCAAGTGGTTACGAATTTTATGATTATTGTATGTGCAATATTAATAGAAAATGAAGGTGGCGTAAAACATCTAAACAAGAAAGTTCATATTCATTTAATCTTGTTTTTTAGTGTTAAATATAAACTATAGTAAAATTTCAGTTTATTATATTGATGTATAGCTAATATATAAGGACGCAAAAAAGGAAGGTTGCATGAGAAACAATATTGATACAGCACTCAGTACTTTAAAAAAACAAAGAAAAAATATCCTTAACCTTGCATTGTTTACAGCTGCGGTAAGCTTGGTAGGTTGTTCGAGTTCACCTTCTAAAACCGATATTGCTGAAGAGCAAGCAAAGGTAGAAAAAATTCAACAAGACGCAGCTCAAGAGCAAGCAGAGCATAGACAAGAGCTGATGGAACAAGAAATGAAAAATCTGCCAGGCTGGGTGTTGGACCCACCGAAAACAGATGGTTCAGGTTTCTATGGAGTGGGGATTGGTTCAGACCGTGATTTAGTGAATTCTATGAGAAAAGCTAAGTTACAAGCTTCTTATGAATTGGCCAAAACCATGAAGTCAGAGTTGTCCGGTGAAGACACCATGACAGGATCTGGTGAAGGTGAATATCGCTATGTTATCAATAACTTTGTCGATAAAGTGAACTTGTCAGGTGCACAGGTTGTGAAGCAAAAAGTTGAGCCGGTTAATGGCATGTACAAGTCTTATGTGTTGATGAAGTATCCATATAATGATTTTAATCAGGTATTAAAAGACTCTCAAGCAACTGAAGCGAACAAAAAAACGCTAGAAGATGCCTATCAACGTCTAATGAAGAAAATAGGTCGAGACTAAAAACGACTCATTTAAGTATCTGCGCCGGCTAGTGTTCTTTATGCTATTTGCCGGCGTTTTTGTTTTGACTCTATAGCCAGTCTCAAGTAAGATTCTCAGCAGTTTTAGTAAACAAATCTTAATAAACATATCCTCCAAAGGTTTTGCAAAATCGCGCAAAAAACCTTGGCTAACGGTAACGGGCATAAACCTGATTAAAACCCTAATATGAGTAAAATTATTGAGCTAAAAGGCTCCATCCTTTCTTTAACTGTTTTGCGAGTGTATTCGGCTGATATTGAGCAGACCAAAGCTGCTATCGCCGAAAAAATAGATCAAGCGCCTGACTTTTTTGTCGGTATCCCTGTGGTTATTGAGTTTAAAGTACCTCCTGAAGATCCGATGTTTTTGGCGCTTCTAGTCGAATTTTTACATCAAAAGCAACTCATTCCAACAGGCGTTCGTACTGACGATGAATCTGTACAAGAGCAGGCTTCTTATGCTGGTTTAGCGGTATTTCCTGAAGAAACGAAAAAGAAACGGAAGCAAGAACAAAAAGAAACCGAAACCACCTTGGAAAACGATACGCCACAGGCAACAACTGCTATGGTTGTGCAAGGTACGGTGCGCTCAGGGCAGCAAATTTATGCCAAAGGTCGTGACTTAATGGTGATGGGTTCTGTAAACCCTGGTGCTGAAGTCGTAGCAGATGGCCATGTGCATGTATTTGGTAAAGTGATGGGAAAAGTGTTTGCAGGTTCTTCCGGTATGACGGATGCGCGCATTTTTGCCAAACAACTAAATCCTGAACTGGTTTGTATTGCAGGCTTATATTTGTTAGCTGAAGATATGTCGGCAGAATACAAAAAAGGCTTTGTTGAAGTTGTTCTTGAGGATGATAAACTCGTCTTCAAAAGACCTCTGGATGAATAAATCTGGATGAATACTTTTTAATGATGAATGTGAATAAAATGACATTCATCATTGCACCCCTATTTTTATTTAACGCCTGAGTTTTTCAGGAAAATCTATAGACGATTAGGAGACAAGCGTGTCAAGAGTGATTGTTGTGACCTCCGGAAAGGGTGGGGTCGGTAAAACCACAACGAGTGCCAGTATTTCTACCGGTTTGGCTTTAAAAGGTTATAAGGTAGCTGTTATTGACTTTGATGTGGGGTTGCGTAACCTTGATTTGATTATGGGCTGTGAGCGTCGTGTCGTGTACGACTTTGTTAATGTTGTACAAGGCGAAGCAACCTTGAAACAGGCGTTAATTAAAGATAAACGTGTTGATAATTTATACATCTTAGCGGCATCTCAAACACGTGATAAAGATGCCTTAACGCAAGAAGGTGTTGGAAAAGTTATTGAAGAGTTAAAAGAAGATGGTTTCGATTTCATTATCTGTGATTCACCTGCGGGAATTGAAAAGGGTGCGCAACTGGCATTGTACTTTGCTGACGAAGCTATTGTCGTAACCAACCCTGAAGTGTCTTCAGTAAGAGATTCCGATAGAATTTTAGGTATTCTTCAAGCCAAATCTAAACGTGCTGAAGCAGGTGAGTCTGCAATTGTCGAACACTTGGTTTTGACACGTTACAACCCGGAACGTGTAGAGTCGGGTGAAATGCTTTCAGTTGAAGATGTTATCGATTTGCTAAGTGTTAAGCTTTTGGGGGTTGTTCCTGAATCAGAGCAAGTTTTGAATGCATCCAACTCTGGTATGCCAGTTATTATGGGTGAAAACTCAGATGCCGCGCAAGCATACACAGATATCGTTGATCGTTTCTTGGGCGAAGAAAAAGAGCATCGCTTCTTGACGGCTGAGAAAAAAGGATTGCTCAAAAAACTCTTTGGGAAATAACTATGGCATTATTAGATTACCTTCTTGGACAAAAGAAAAAGAAATCCGCTGGTGTTGCCAAAGATCGTTTACAGATTTTATTGGCGCATGAGCGTTCTGAACGCAATGCACCAGAATACTTACCAAAAATGCGTGAAGAGATTCTTCAGGTGATTGCCAAATACGTAAAAATTGACCAGGATCAGTTACAGATTTCCGTTGATGAAGCCAATGGTTATGAAGTACTAGAGTTAAACTTGGTTTTACCTGAAAAATAAAACATTTCATTGTAAAGGTAAGTTCTTTCAAGGACTTACCTTTATGTCTTTTCCTTGATTGAATCAATTGATGAGCTTTCAAGCTTCTAAGTAAGATACCCAGCCTGGCAGATTTTTATAATTTGATTATGTTATTGATTGGCGGGTAAATCAGTTGAATTTAAGTTGTCGTTATTCGTTCCTGTATCATTATTTGAATCTTCAGGCGTGCTTTCAGCAGGCAGTTCAGGTTCAATAATACCGCTGCCAGATGTAAAGTTTGGTAGGTATTTGATCTCAACTAAAGCGCCGAAAATAGGGTGATCCAAATAGTGGATTTGCCCCGTTTTGATTTTACGGGATTCTTTTAATTGAAAGCGCCAAAACTCAGGAAGCAAGTCTTCTTGCATATTTTGGTTTTTAGCAAAGTCTGGTCGAATCACCAACGGGATTTTACGCTCCAACTCTAGATTGGCTTCAATATGCGGGTAGCGAGATTTATAGAAGCGTAGAGTTCCTTCTAAGCGAGATTTATAGTCTTCATCCGGCAAGGCACTGATATAAATAGGTTTTGCATCTTTTTCTGGTAGCGCATCGACTACCCATGCTTGATGGAAAAGGATGTTATATCCCATTCGACGCGTCATTTTAGAGACTTCATCGTTTAAAAGAAAATACTCGGGCTTTATTCTTGGTGGTGAGATGGTGTCATCTTCACCAAAATCAAAAATAGGTAAGTTATCTCGCCAAAATTCTTCCGTCCAACCTTTCAATGCTAAGGTTTCAAAAACGACAATTTCGACTTCAAATTTAGGCGGAGCTTTATCGTCTGTTTGTGCAATGGATGGGCTTGCAAACGTCATAGCCAACGTTGCGAGTGAGAAAATGGATAGGGCTTGGACAGAGTTGAAGAAGGTCGACAGGAATCGGTTGTTCATCTTTGTTTCTGCATCCTTATGCGTGACATTGAAGGTTTGAATGTTTTGTTTTAGCAAAAATTAATTCGCCTTAATAGAGGCGATAATCAGCTCTATTGCTTGAATTCTTTGCACTGTTTCAGGCATTGTATCGAAATATTTCAATTCCGTTTGTCCTTTTAGCTGATAATTTTTTGGCTGTCTTTGAATTAATTGAATCAGCTTGAGCGGATCAATATTTGGTGAAGAACCAAACTGAATACGAATCACCGAATCATGTGCTTCAACTTTAACTAAATTGAGCGGTTCTACCAAAAGTTTAACTGAAGTGGCGGCAAATAAGTTTTTGACTTGGTCTGGCAATAGGCCAAAACGGTCAATCATTTCCACCTCAAGCTCACGCAGACTTTGTGTATCTTTTGCGCCAGCTATGCGTTTATAAAATACCAAACGAGTATGAATGTCTGGCAGGTAGTCTTCTGGTATTAAAGACGGCACACCAAGTTCAACTTCAGTGCCATGGTGTAGGCTGGTATCCAACTCTGGTTGTTTGCCGGATTTAAGGGCTCTTACGGCGCGATCAAGTAGTTCAGTATAAAGTCCGAAACCAATTTCCTGGATTTGACCGGATTGCCCATCACCAAGCAACTCACCGGCACCACGTATTTCAAGGTCGTGGCTTGCCAGCATGAAACCAGCGCCTAGCGTATCGTGCTTGGCAATGGCTGCAAGTCGCTTTTCAGCATCTTTGGTCATAAGAGATTTACCAGCGGTAAACAAGTAGGCATAGGCTTTATGGTGCGAGCGACCTACACGACCACGTAGCTGGTGCAATTGCGCTAAACCGAATTTATCAGCACGATGAATCAAAATCGTATTGGCCGTTGGAATGTCGATACCTGTTTCAATTATCGTAGTACACACCAAAATATTGAAGCGGCGGTGGTAGAAATCCTGCATGACATGCTCAAGCTCGCGCTCATTCATTTGACCGTGTGCAGAACGTACACTGGCTTCTGGCAGTAACGCTTGCATTTCTTCAACCATATGATCGATTTTCTCAACATTGTTGAAGAGTAGATAAATTTGACCGCCACGGCGAATCTCACGCAAACAAGCTTCTTTAACCACATCAGGGTTCCAGTCCTGTACAAATGTTTGTACTGCTAGGCGTTTTTCAGGTGCGGTGGCAATGATCGACAAGTCACGTAAATCGTTCATAGCCATATTTAAAGTACGAGGAATAGGGGTGGCCGTCATGGTCATAACGTCCACTTCGGTGCGCATTTTTTTGAGCTGTTCTTTTTGACGAACACCAAATCGATGCTCTTCATCAATAATGATTAAGCCCAAGTTATTAAATTTCATGTCATTTTGTATAAGCTTGTGCGTGCCAATGATAATGTCGACATCGCCATTTTTTACATTCTCAAGTATGCGCTGTGTGTCTTTTGCTGATTGAAAGCGTGACAGGCCTTCGATTTTAATTGGCCAATCAGCAAAGCGATTTTGAAAGTTTTCCAAATGCTGCTGTGAAAGTAGGGTAGTAGGAACCAAAATGGCAACTTGTTTTCCAGAGTAGGCAGCGATAAATGCGGCTCGCATAGCGACTTCGGTTTTACCAAAGCCTACATCACCACAAACCAAGCGATCCATCGGTCTTGGCGAGAGCATATCCGCCAGTACGGCTTCAATTGCCGCTTCTTGGTCTGGAGTCTCTTCAAATGGGAATCCAGCACAAAAACGCGCGTAGGCTTGCTCATCTGTTTCAAAGGCAAAGCCGGGTCTTGCTTCTCGTTGTGCATAAATATCGAGAAGCTCGGCGGCAACATCATGTACTTTTTCAGCCGCTTTTTTCTTAGCTTTTTTCCAGCGATCAGAGCCAATTTTATGCAAAGGCGCGTTTTCTGCGCTGGCGCCTGTGTAGCGGCTAATTAGGTGAAGTGATGTGACTGGCACGTAAAGTTTGGCTTCATCTGCGTATTCTATACAGAGCAGCTCATGGTCTTCACCTTGAATGTTCATGGTGATAAGACCTTGATAACGCCCAACACCATGGTCGATATGGACAATGGGATTGCCAATTTCCAGTTCAATCAGGTTAGAGATAGAGCTGTCGAAATCACTGTGTTTTTGTTTTCGTCGGCGTCTTTGAACGACTGTTTCACCAAAAATTTGTGCTTCGGAAATAATGCAGATGTCATTAATACCCGAAGTATCATTTTCGGTGATATAAAAGCTATCTTCCAGAGGTCCGACGACGATGGAGCATTGCGCGTTGCTATTGGCAAACTCTTGCCAGGAGTCAATAATGGTTGGCGATGGTAGCTTAAGATTCTTTTCTTTTTTTAATAAGGTAAGAAGCGTTTCTCGACGACCTGTTGATTCCGCGCAATAAAGTAAACGTGTTTGTTTAGTCGTTTGGCTATCAAAGATTCGATCAATAAATGCATTCAGTTTGGCCAAAGGATAGTCTGCATTGTTTTGAATGCTTAGATCCGGCATTGGCATGTTTGCCAAGCTAGCATTGGTTTTGTCAGAAACGGCTGTTTCAAAAGTAATACGGTGAAACTGCTTTAGTTTGCCAAGTGTGTCTGATTCATTGCTGATTAAAGTGGCTGGCGGTAAGACCGGGTAATCAGGGTTGTGTTGTGCAATTTGATAACGTTCTTGATAGTCGTTCCAAGTGGCTTGAATGCTTTCGCCAATATTACCACTATCAAAAAACAAACTGTCTTCGGGTAGATAGTCAAACAGAGTTGCTAAAGTCTCGTGAAACAAAGGAAGGTAGTATTCGAGGCCATCCATCGTTTGTTGTTCGCTGACGGCTTTATAAAGCATCGCGTGACGCGCATCTTCACCAAATTGGTTGCGGAAGTTTTGGCGGAATAGATGAATACCGGATTCGCTTAAATCATATTCCTTCGCGGGTAAAAGTTCGATTTGTTCAATCGTTTCTAATGTACGCTGATTTTCAGGATCAAAACTACGGATAGATTCAATCTCGTCATCAAACAGATCCAGCCTGAAAGGGGTTTTGCTCCCCATAGGGAAAACATCTATCAGTGAACCACGTACTGCAAACTCACCCGGTTCGACCACTTGATTAACACGTTGATAACCACCTGTTTCAAGTTGTTGATTAAAGGCTTCTACATTAACAGTGTCTTGCGTCTTGAGAAAAAAAGTGTATTTATCAATAAATTGGTGTGGAACCACTTTTTGTAACAGTGTAGAAACAGGTAGAATGAGCAAGCCTTGTGTAACACTTGGCAGTTGATGCAGTGTTTTTAAACGCTGAGATATGATGTCTTGATGAGGTGAAAACTGGTCGTAAGGAAGTGTTTCCCAGTCCGGAAAATTAAGGATTGGAAAATCATCACCGGCAAAAAAGGTTACCGCTTCTTCAAGGCTATTGGCTTCTCGCGTGCTGGCGGTTAAAAAAACTGCCAGGCTGGGGGTAGTCTTGATTTTCTCACTAAGCGCCCAAGCAGTTTCTGCAAGGTTAGAAACTTGCCAATAAGAGCGCTGTCCTTTTAAAGGAAGGTTAATTAGCGCATTAAGGGATAGGCTTGGTGTTTTTTTAGAAGCGTTTTTGGACATCAATAATCTAAGGTTTGTTTATCAAATCATAAAAACGCTGTATTTTAGCAGATGCAGAAATGAAATAAGATGATGAATCTTGCAAAATCAGCTTTGCACTCAATATGAAGTGAAGGCGTTATAACAAAAAAATGATAAAAGGATATGCATGAGATCGCAATGGGCCTATAGCTGGGTTATGAGGTTGTCGCACGCCAAGCGAGCAGCACTGTTTTTCTTAACATGTATTTCAATGATTAATCTGGTTGGACTGTTGTGGGTCAAGCTACCGGAAATGACATTGGGGCTGGTCAGTCTAGTTTTAATATCTCTTGTGGGTATGAAGTTATTGGATTCCGTTAAGTCTGGTATCTTACTGTTGGGTTTTAGTTTGTATGTCGTGTTGATGACGCTTGGGCTATTAGGCTGGGTTGGTGTTGAGCCCGACAATGCGTCAGTGTTAGCTTGGGTGGTTGTGATGACAATGATGATGAGTCATCTCATTCATTTTATGGCCGCTTTGTTAAGAGCCATGGCTAGAGGAAGTTTTCAACATGATGCGATTGCCGAAACCTTAACGCAGACGCATCAACCGATTCTATTATCATCCGTCACAACGGTTATCGGTTTTGCCGTTGCTGCATTTTTCAATGCTGAGTATAGCAATATGGCTTTAATAGTTGGCGTGGGTGTGTTGTTTTCATATTTGGTTGTGCTGATTTGGTTACCGTGGGTGTTATTGAATTGGCTGCTGGAATTTCGCGTGGGTCAATATGAAGACCGTCATGGCTTAGTGCATATTTCAAGCTTTTTGGATAGCAATCCATTGGTAAGACGCTTGCTGGCTTTAGCTACATTGGTTTTAATTGTTTGGGCATTGGTGCAACTCTTTACGCAGTTTGAAGCTATGGAGGCGGTTTTAACCATGGTTTTAGCTAGTTTTGTTTTGTTGCTGTTGGTATGGCAAAACTTTCGAGTAGCGTTAGTAGCTACTCTGATTGGTTGCTTGTCCGTCATTGTAATTATGTCTCCTATGCATTGGTTGCATGCTATTTCCGGTTTTTCAGCTTTAGTGTTGGTGGTGCCAATGGGGATAGTATTAGATGATGTCGTGCATTTTTTCTCACGCTACCTTAAAGCAGAGCAATCATTTTTTTCTAAACGTGAAGATAAAATCCGTTTTGCGCTCGCAAGCGTAGGGCGCTCAATTTGGCTAACCAGTCAGTTATTAATCGTTGGTTTATTGGTGTTGCTGTTTAGCGATAATGACTGGGTGCGTCAGGCAAGTTTGATGACCATCTTATCTATTTTGTTGGTTTCTTTTTTGTTACTAACTGTTATGCCTGCTATAGCCTCATCTAAAGCGGATTTGGGGCAAAAAAATAAGTCATAAAAGATAGTGATTGGGTATAAGTAAAATTATATATGCCGCCATTAAATATGACTATTTCCTAATATAATGAAATTTAATTTCTATTTTGAAACCTTATGCTCCATGATAAGTCACACTTATTTAGTCATTTATACTTAAGTGGCTGTTCAAGACGCTTAGTTTCTGCAATGCGATCGAGGTTGATGCTTTCCAGAAGCGAGTAAATCATAATAAAAAACATGAGTTAAGAGGATGTAATCGATATGGCAACTATCGTTGTAGTCGGATCAAGTACCGGTGGATTACCAATGGCTTACGATATTCGTAAGACATTAGGCAAAGAGCATACAATCAAAGTCGTGAATGCGGTTGATGAATTTTCGTTCGTACCTTCAAACCCATGGGTTGCTGTAGGTTGGCGTAAAGCTGAAGATATTTCATTCAAGCTTGAACCACATTTAGTACGTAAGGGTATTGAGTTTTACCATCAGACGGTAACTAAACTGGATCCTGATGCGAAAAAGTTGACACTAAGTGATGATTCAGAAATGGATTACGATTACCTAGTCTTGGCAACTGGTCCAAGTTTGGCATTTGATGAAGTCGAAGGTTTTGGTCCTAAGTCGCACGGTGGTAATACGGTTTCTGTTTGTACAACACCTCACTCAGTTGAAGCGTTTGATGAGTGGGAAGAGTTCTGTAAGAAACCTGGTCCTATCGTTGTAGGTGCTGTTCAGGGCGCTTCTTGTTTTGGTCCTGCGTACGAGTTTGCCATGATTATGGAAACGGAATTGCGTAAGCGTAAGATCCGTAATCAAGTGCCGATTACATTTGTTACAGCTGAACCTTATATTGGTCATTTAGGGCTTGGTGGTGTTGGTGATTCTAAAGGTTTGCTAGAGTCTGAAATGCGTAACCGTCATATCAATTGGATTTGTAACGCTAAGGTTACCAAAATCGAAGACGGAAAAATGTATGTTGACGAGCACAACAATCGTGGTGACGTAATCGATCAACACGAGTTGCCATTTGGTTACTCTATGATGCTTCCTGCATTTAAAGGGTCTAAGTTCCTAGTTGACTTGGTTCAACCAGAAAATATGGGTGGTCCTTTGGTAAACCCTAGAGGTTTTGTTAAGGTTGATCAGTTAAGCCGTAACCCAACTTATCATAATATTTATGCATTGGGTGTAGGGATTGCAATCCCTCCAGTTGATGGGTCTTGCCCAGTACCTTGCGGTACACCAAAAACGGGTCTGATGATTGAGTCAATGGTTACAGCGATTTGTCATAACATCGAAGATGAATTGTCAGGTAAGGAACCTTCTTCTGAACCAACTTGGAATACAGTTTGTTTGGCAGATATGGGTGACACTGGAGCAGCGTTTGTAGCACTACCTCAGATTCCACCTCGTAACCTAACCTGGGCTAAGAAAGGTAAGTGGGTTCACTTGGCAAAAATTGCGTTTGAGAAATACTTCATCCGTAATATGAAGTCTGGTAATTCTGAGCCAATTTACCAAAAATATATTATGAAAATGCTTGGTATTAACCGTCTGAAAGCGGATAAATAAGTCGTTATCATAATGTAAGCAAAGCGCCCTCTTAATGAGGGCGTTTTTGTTTGTACTTTTCAGATGCTTTTATAAAGACAAAATTCAATATTTAGAAAGTTTCTAAGTATTGTTTTCTCTTATAATAGCCGCCATGACAATATTGCAATCTCTTTATTATCTTGATCTGTTTGGGACGGTCGTTTTTGCCGTTACTGGACTATTAGCTGCAAGTGGAAAGCAACTGGACTTGTTCGGAGCGCTTTTTATCGCACTGGTTACTGCCGTAGGGGGTGGGACTTTTAGAGATTTATTGCTGGGCCAACCCGTATTTTGGGTTCAGCATAATATCTATATTTATCTTGTGCTTGCAACAACCTTGTTTGTCTATTTCTATTCAAAACGCTTCCGTTTACCCATTCCGTTTTTACTTTATCTTGATGCACTTGGTTTAGCGGTGTTTACCGTTTTGGGGGCTCAAAAAAGTTTGTCACTAGGGTTTTCAGTGCCAATCGTTGTAATGACGGCGGTAATGACAGGTGTGCTAGGTGGTGTGATTCGTGATGTTTTGGTGGGAGAGGTTCCGTTGATCTTCCGTAAAGAAATTTACGCGACAGCTTCATTTCTAGGTGCTATTCTCTACGTCATTGGGCATCACTTACCTATATCGACGGATTTGCTGATCGTTATTTCAGTAGGATTCATTTTTATATACCGAGTTTGGGCAGTTCGGTACAACCAGAGTTTGCCTGCATTTGATGCTGAAACACGCAGTTAACCCGGAAGAGCCATAAAATTATGTTTAAACAACCTTTTGAACTACTGTTAGGGTTTCGTTATACCAAAGCCAAACGAAGAAACGGCTTTATTTCTTTCATTTCCTTATCATCTATTATTGGCCTCACGTTAGGTGTTTTTGCTTTGATTACCGTATTGTCGGTTATGAATGGTTTTCAACAAGAGCTACGAGATCGTATTTTGGGCATGACGTCGCACATGACGCTGTCTGAGCAGTATGAACGCTTAGGTGACTGGCAGGGACTTTATGATAAAGTCATTCATTTAGATCACGTTAAAGGTGCGGCACCTAATGTCATGGGGCAGGGAATGCTTGCTCATGGTGACAAGGTAAAAGCAACTATTGTTAGAGGTATCGCGCCAAAGTATGAACCTCAAGTGGCCGACATTGATTCTAAAATGAAATTTGGCAAAATTGCGGATTTGAAGTCAAAAGGCTACGGCATTATTTTGGGTTCTGAATTGGCAAATGGCTTAGGTGTATCGGTTGGCGACAAAGTGACTATGGTTGCACCAGAAGGAACAGTTTCGCCAATGGGGGTTATACCTCGTGTTAAACGCTTTACTGTTGTGGGCATATTTGAAGCAGGTATGTATGAATATGACAATGGCTTAGCATTGGTGAATATCACCGATGCACAAAGAGTTTTCAAAATGCACAATAAGGTTTCAGGCTTGCAATTAAAGCTTGATGACATGTTTAAAACGAGCATAGTACGTAAAGAGATAAGCCAGCATGTAGATAGAGTGCTTTATGTTCGTGATTGGACACAAGAGCATGCAAACTTCTTTAAAGCCATTCAAATGGAAAAACGTATGGTCTTTATTTTCTTAACGCTGATCATTATGGTGGCTGCGTTTAATATTGTTTCAACCATGGTAATGGTGGTAACGGATAAGGAAAAAGACATTGCTGTTTTACGGACTATTGGCGCAAGTCCTGGCAGTATCCAATCTATTTTTATTATTCAAGGGTTAATTATTGGTACGGTCGGCTCTGTTGTCGGAGCTATTTTAGGCGTAATCACTTCTTTAAACATTGGAACAATCGTGCCGTTTATAGAAAACCTATTTGGCTTTAAGTTCTTCCCGGCAGATATTTATTATATTAGTGAGATTCCATCCGATCTGCATTGGTCAGATGTTTGGACAGTGTCAATTATTGCGTTTGTTATGACCTTACTGGCAACACTTTACCCTGCAAGAAGAGCGTCCAAAACACAACCAGCGGAGGCTTTGCGTTATGAGTAAGTTAATTTTAGAAGCGCAAGACCTGCATAAAACCTATAAAGATGGAAAGCTAAAAACGCCTGTTATAAATGGTGTTGATTTCCAGTTGTATCCCGATGAAACCGTCGCGATTATCGGTAGTTCAGGGTCTGGTAAAAGTACGCTGCTTCATTTGCTGGGTGGGTTGGATACGCCGACACAAGGTCGAGTAAGTTTAATGGGGCAGGATTTTTCCGGCCTTTCAACGGTTAAACGCGGTAATTTAAGAAATCTTCATATGGGATTTATTTATCAGTTTCATTTTTTATTGCCAGAATTAACGGCAATAGAGAATGTGATGTTACCGCTTCGAGTTCGTCGAGAA
Organism: Hydrogenovibrio kuenenii DSM 12350; assembly: GCF_000526715.1. NCBI lineage: Bacteria > Pseudomonadati > Pseudomonadota > Gammaproteobacteria > Thiotrichales > Piscirickettsiaceae > Hydrogenovibrio > Hydrogenovibrio kuenenii. The sequence continues at coordinate 1,098,017 of NZ_JAGP01000001.1, forward strand.
GCACCTAAGGTTGCAGAAAAACATGCTGCGGAGCTTTTGGATAGAGTTGGCTTGTCACACCGTTCACATCACAAGCCATCTGAGTTATCAGGAGGAGAACGCCAAAGGGTTGCTATTGCTCGTGCATTGATTACAAAGCCCGCTTGCGTATTGGCTGATGAACCTACTGGAAATTTGGATGAGGGTTCTGCAAACCAGGTGTTTGATTTGATGTTGGAGTTAAACCGTGAAATGCATACTTCCATTGTGATGGTGACCCACGATTTAAGGCTAGCTTCACGCATGGATCGTCAAATGCATATTTCAGATGGAATATTTGTTGATACGCCAGCGTTATAATTCTCAGTTATGTTAAGTATCCAATCTATTGATTTGATGGCCGGTAAGCAGTTATTGCTTCAAGGTGCGTCATTAACAATCCACCCAGGGCAAAAGATTGGTTTAATCGGGCAGAACGGCGCAGGTAAATCGACCTTATTAAAGGCCATTTTGGGAGAGGTGTCGTTGGATGCTGGCAGTATTAATATGCCGCAAAGTTGGTTAATAGGTTGTGTTCAACAAGAGTTGGCAACAACAGATGTGAGCGCACTCGACTTTGTCGTTTCTGGCGACGAACTTTTTGCAGAAGTACAACGAGATATAATGCAAGCTGAAAAAGATAATCAGCAAGCTCGTTTGGTTGCGGCCTATGATCGGTTAGACCATATCTCTGGTTATTTAGTTCCTCAGAAAGCCAAGCAGCTGCTATTTGGCTTGGGATTTGAAGAAGATGCTTTTACAAAATCTTTATCACAATTTTCGGGTGGTTGGCAGGTTAGACTGAAGTTAGCCAGAGCTTTGATGCAGCGCTCGGATCTTTTGTTGTTGGATGAGCCGACAAACCATCTGGATATTGAAGCAGTATCCTGGCTGGTGCAATGGCTAAAAAGTTATGAGGGCGCCGTTATTGTTATTTCTCATGACCGTTTTTTTCTTGACGAAGTTGTGTCTGGCATTGCGCAAATTGAACAGCAGAAAATACACTTTTTTACGGGTAATTTTGAATCGTTTGAGCGGCAAAAAAATGCTCAGCTAATGCAACAACAAGCGCTGCATGAAACGCAGAAGCTAAAAATGCAGCAGCTTAAGTCCTTCATTTCTCGTTTCAAAGCCAAGGCTTCAAAAGCGAAGCAGGCACAAAGCAGAGTGAAGGCGTTAGAAAGAATGGAAGAGGTTGCCGCTGTACAGGCAATGAACCCTTTTAAATTCACGCTTTTTCAACCAGTGCATTTACCTGATCCGATGCTGAGAGTTGAATCTCTTGATTTCGGCTATGACAAACCGATTATTGAAAATGCCAGTCTAGTCCTAAGAGCCGGCGATAGAATAGGTTTAGTCGGTGTGAATGGTTCTGGGAAGTCCACGCTCCTAAAGCTTCTTATTCATGACCTATCTCCTCAGAAAGGCAAGGTCATACATGCTAAAGGCCTAAAAATAGGTTATTTTGCCCAGCATCAGCTTGAATCCTTAACGTTAGATTGGTCACCTTTAAACCACCTTGTTCAATTAGATAAGACTATTCAAGAAAATGACGGTGTACCGATTACTGATCAAGAAGCGAGAAGTTTTCTTGGGCGCTTTGGTTTTACTAATGAAAAAGCTCTTGAGACAGTTAAGCATTTTTCAGGTGGCGAAAAAGCCCGATTATCTTTAGCTTTAATGGTGTTTCAAAAGCCAAACTTGATTGTACTGGATGAGCCAACCAACCATTTGGATATGGAAACGCGTGATGCCTTGGATATGGCGTTACAAGAATTTAGTGGTGCGCTTATTTTAGTAACGCATGATCGTCATTTACTTTCTAGTATTGCTGATCAATATTGGTGGGTGCATGCCGGCCAAGTAGAAGCGTATTTTGGTTCCCTTGATGAGTATCTGAATCAAAGATTGCAGTGGATTAAAACTCAAAAAGCAGATGAACAAGAATCTAAGCTGGGTGATCAAGGTAATACAAAAAAAGAAAAACGTCAGGCAGGGGCACAGATTAGAAAACGCATTCAACAAGCCACTCGCACACAATCCAGTCGACTTAAGCAAGTTGAAAAGCTACTTGAACAGACTCAAACAGAAATACAGCAGTTGCATCTACAGCTTGAAGATAGCGCTTTGTATCAAACTGAAAACTCGGACAAATTGACGGAAATTCTAAAGAAAGAAGCGGAAGGTAAAAGGTTGCTAGAAAGTTTAGAAGAAGAGTGGTTGATGCTTGAAGAAGAAATTGCGGTAATTACGGAACAGTTATCAGAAGAAGATAGTTGAGCTTGGATATTTAAATATCCAAGCTCATTACGACATGCCTTATTGAGCGCAGCCTCTAAATGCACAGCCGTGTTGAAAACCAAGTTTACGAAGAATAGCTACCATTGGGCAGAAACCTGTAAATGCTGATATTAATAGGTTTACGCCAATAAATGCAGTTAGTAGTAACCAAGTTGCCGAAACATAGAAACCAAGACCTACACTGACTAAAATCATGGTCCCTACAACCATCATCATGATTTTTTCGATTTTCATTTTGTTGCTTCCTTAATAAATTAAATAGATTTATAACGATTAATTATATAAGAAAATGCTTATATGTCAATCTTCGTATATTTTTATAAGGTTTGGCGCTTGAAGCGCCAATGAATGTTTATAGTTTAGGTCAGTAATTAGATGCCTTTATATTTATCAATAAATTCAGTATAATCCTCCGATTGTTTTAAAGAGATACTGCAGGTTTAACTTAGTTTTGCCTGTGTAAGTACAAACCGAATTTTAATTTTGAGATAGTGACATCATGCAAGTAACAGTTGAAAAGCCGCAATCTGGTTTAGAGCATAAAATTACCGTTGTAATGCCTTCGGGTGATTTAGATTCAAAAGTTGAGAAGCGTTTAAATGAAATGCGTCGCAACGTCAAAATGGATGGTTTCCGTCCAGGTAAAGTACCGATGAGCGTTGTTAAAAAACGCTATGCTGATCAAGTTCGTCAAGAATTGATTGGTGATACTGTTCAACAGTCTTTTTACGAAGCAATCAAAAAAGAGAGCCTGAATGTTGCAGGTTATCCTATGTTTGATAGTCTTGATGAAAAAGACGGGTCTATCGAGTTTACGGCTAGATTTGATGTGTTTCCAGAAGTCGAACTACCTGACTTCTCTAAGTTGAAAGTTGAGAAGATTGTTGCAGAAGTGACTGATAAAGATGTCGATGGCATGATCAACAAGCTTCGCGAGCAAAAAATGGCTTGGAAGCCTTCTAAGAGTGCTGCTAAAAAAGCTAAGAAAGACGAACAAGTTATTATCGACTTTGTTGGTAAAAAAGATGGTGTTGAATTTGAACGTGGTAGCGCAGAAAACGTACCTTTAGTCTTAGGTAGTGGTCAAATGATCCCTGGCTTTGAAGATGGCATTATCGGTATGAAGAAGGGAGAAGAAAAAGTTATTGAAGTGACTTTCCCTGAAGACTATCAATCAGAAGAATTAAAAGGCCAAACAGTTACTTTTGATATTACTGTTCACTCTATTCAAACTAAAGTGCTACCTGATTTGGATGAAGAGTTTATTAAGTCATTTGGTATTGATGAAGGGACTGAAGAAGCTCTAAAAGCTGAAATCCGTTCTAACATGGAATCAGAATTAGCAAGAACAGTTGATAGTAAAAACCGTACAGCAATTTTTGATGCTTTATCAGAAGCGGTGAAAATTGATTTACCTAAGGCAGCGGTTGAACAAGAAGCTTCTGCATTGATGCAGCGTCAAGCTCAAAGTTTCCAAGAGCAAGGCATTAAGCCAGAAGATGTTGGCTTGACTATTGATGCGTTCATGCCTGATGCTGAAACGCGCGTTAAGCTTGGTTTAGTTCTTGGTGATATTATCAAGGAAAACAAAATCGAAGCGACAGATGCTGACAGAAAAGCATATATTGAAGAGCAAGCTTCTTCTTATGAAGATCCTCAGCAAGTTATCGACTGGTATGCAAAAAATCCTGATGCGCAACGCGAGATTGATTCTTTGCTAGTTGAAAAGCAAGTTGCGAACTTGATTTCTGAAAAAGCAAAATCTAAGGAAGTAAAAAAATCATTTGATGATGTAGTTAGTCAAGCTGGCTAATTTTTTACGTTCTAACCATAAAAACTTAATCTTGCCGTAAATTGTGATGATTTATTGGCATGGTTAAGTTTTTTTTTGTCCAATAAACAGCTAATATAGAAATCAAACGAATAATAAATAAAGAAGGTTGTATTGAATGTACTCAAGTGAAATTCAAAATGCACTAGTTCCAATGGTAATTGAACAAACGAGCAGAGGGGAAAGATCGTTTGACATTTATTCGCGCCTATTAAAAGAAAGAGTTATTTTCTTGGTGGGTCAAGTTGAAGACCATATGGCGAATCTTATTGTTGCTCAGTTACTGTTTTTGGAATCTGAAAACCCAGATAAAGATATTCACTTGTACATCAACTCTCCTGGCGGCAGTGTGACAGCCGGTATGGCAATTTATGACACTATGCGCTTTATTAAGCCTGACGTGAGCACCATGTGTATTGGTCAAGCTGCAAGTATGGGATCTTTTTTGTTGTCAGCAGGGGCAAAAGGCAAGCGTTTTGCTTTACCTAACTCACGTGTGATGATTCATCAACCTTTAGGTGGTTTTCAAGGTCAAGCATCTGACATTGAAATTCATGCCAAAGAAATTTTACAAATTAGAGACAAGTTGAATCGTGCGCTTTCTGATCATACTGGACAACCTATTGAACGTATCGAGCAGGATACTGATAGAGACAATTTTATGAGTGCAGAGCAAGCTTGTGAGTATGGTTTGGTTGATAAAGTATTAAGCAATCGATGATAGGCGGGTGAACTTATGAGTGAGAAAACATTGTATTGCTCGTTTTGTGGTAAAGCTCAAGATGAAGTAAAAAAATTAATTGCCGGCCCCTCTGTTTATATTTGTGATGAATGTGTTGAGCTTTGTAATGACATTTTAAAAGAAGAGTTTGGTGAAGAAGAGTTAAGCACATTTGAGCTAGAAAACTTACCGACACCACATGAAATTAGCGCGATTTTGGATGATTATGTCATTGGACAGAAACCAGCTAAAAAAGTACTGTCGGTTGCTGTTTACAATCACTACAAACGTTTGCAAAGTGGTCATGCAAAAGATGATGTTGAACTTAACAAAAGTAATATTTTGCTAATTGGTCCGACGGGTTCAGGGAAAACATTACTGGCTCAAACAATGGCAAGATTACTTGATGTGCCTTTTGCAATTGCCGATGCGACTACTTTGACAGAAGCTGGTTATGTTGGTGAAGACGTTGAAAGTATCGTTCTTAAGCTTTTACAGAAATGTGATAACGATCCAGAGAAAGCCGAAAGAGGGATTATTTATATCGATGAGATCGATAAGATAACTCGTAAATCGGAAAACCCATCTATTACGCGTGACGTTTCTGGTGAAGGCGTTCAGCAAGCGTTGCTTAAACTTATTGAAGGAACTGTGGCAAACATTCCTCCGCAAGGCGGCAGAAAACACCCTAATCAAGATATGATTCAGGTTGATACGTCTAAGATTCTGTTTATCGTTGGTGGTGCATTTGAAGGGCTTGATAAGATCGTCGAGCAAAGAACCGAAAAAAATGTAGGTATTGGTTTCTCAGCACAAGTGAAGTCACAAGATGAGAAAACCTCTTTAACTCAGAAGTTTAAAGATATAGAACCAGAAGACTTAATTAAGTTTGGTTTGATTCCTGAATTTGTCGGTCGATTGCCGGTTATTGCCGCTTTAGCGGAACTAGATGAAGATGCTTTGATTCAAATTTTGACCGAACCTAAAAATGCTTTGGTAAAACAATTCCAAAAAATGTTTGAACTGGAAGGTGCTGAACTCCAGTTTAGAAAGGATGCGTTGAGCGAAATTGCCAAAATGGCAATTGAAAGAAAAACCGGTGCACGTGGTTTACGTTCAATTTTGGAGCATACTTTGCTAGATACGATGTATGACTTGCCGAGTATGGATGACGTCGAAAAAGTCGTGATAAATAAAGCAGTGATAAAGGGGCAGAAAAAACCTTTACTCATGTATAAAGAAAGTGCTGAGAAAGTTTCAAGCTGATTACCCAGCCAGCACTCATTTCGTTAAAATTTTGAATAAATAAGCCAGTAGAAATACTGGCTTATTTTTCTCAGGTCAAATGGTTACTGTATGGACATAGATCAAATCGATTTTAAAACCAATGTTTTTGTACTTGCCTTAAGAGATGTAGTGGTTTTTCCTGGCATGGTCGTACCGCTGTTTGTCGGCCGTGAAAAGTCGATGAATGCATTAAATGCTGCGATGCAGGAAGATAAACAGATTTTTTTGGTTACCCAAAAGAACGCCACTCAAGAAGCGCCAACAATTGATAGTCTCTACCAAATTGGCGTGATGGCTAATATTCTCCAGTTGTTGAAACTGCCTGATGGCACTTTAAAAGTGTTAGTTGAAGGGGTAAAGCGTTTTGAGCTGATTGATCTGAATGATCAAGACCAATATCTAACGGGTGATATCCAACAAGTTGAAATTAATGAGTCTCTTGGTATTGAAGAGCAAGCATTAGTACGTTCTATTCAAAAAAGCTTTCAACGTTATGCTGATTTGAAAAAGAAAGTGCCTTCAGAAGTGCAGAAGAGTGTTCAGAAAACCGATGACCCAAATCAGTTGGTTGATACCATTTCAGCAAATTTAAAGCTGAGTATTGAAGACAAGCAAAGCTTGCTGGAAATGCTATCAATGAATGACCGTTTGGAAAAAATTCTAGCGACAATTGAATCTGAAATTGACTTGTTAGAATCTGAAACGCGTATTAACCAACGCGTTAAGAAGAAAATGGATCAAACACAACGCAATTTCTATTTGAATACAAAGTTGCAAGCCATTCATGAAGAGCTTGGCGAAGGTACTGAAGACAATGTTAGTGAATTCAATCGCTTAAAAGAGCAGATTGAAGCGGCTGGTATGACAGCAGATGCACAGAAAGTAGCTGAAGATGAATTAAAGAAACTGAAGCAAATGTCACCGCAGTCTCCAGAGGGCAATATTGTCCGTACCTATATTGAATGGTTGATAAATATTCCTTGGAAAAAGCGCTCTAGAGTTTCTAAGGATTTAAATAAAGCACAGCATATTTTAGATATACAACATTACGGCCTAGAAAAGGTTAAAGAACGTATTGTCGAGTACTTAGCGGTTCAAAAACGTATTAACAAGCTTAAAGGCCCAATATTATGTTTAGTCGGTCCGCCAGGTGTAGGGAAGACTTCTTTGGCTCGTTCTATTGCTGAGGCCACAAATCGTAAATATGTGCGTATGTCGCTGGGTGGCGTTAGAGATGAAGCGGAAATTCGTGGGCATCGAAAAACTTACCTAGGTGCCTTGCCAGGTAGAATTATTCAAAAAATGAAAGTTGCGGGTACTCGTAACCCATTATTCTTATTGGATGAAATCGATAAAATGGCTCGTGATCAAAGAGGTGACCCTGCCAGTGCATTGCTGGAGGTTTTGGATCCTGAGCAAAATAAAGCATTCAACGATCACTATTTGGAAGTTGATTATGATTTATCTGATGTGATGTTTATCGCTACCTCAAACTCAATGGATATTCCAGAGCCGTTATTGGACAGAATGGAAATTATTGATTTATCTGGTTATACAGAAAATGAGAAGCTTAATATTGCTATCAAACACCTGTTGCCAAAAGAAATCAAAAATCATGGTTTGAAGCCAGGCGAGTTAGAGGTAGATGAAAGCGTTATTTTGAAAATAATCCAAGTTTATACTCGCGAAGCAGGTGTACGTTTACTGAACCAGCAACTATCAAAGCTATGTCGTAAAGCAGTTAAGCGATTGGTTACAGATGACTCGATCAAGTCTATTCATATTCAAGTTGATGATCTAGAAGAGTATTTAGGTGTTGCAAGATACCGTTTTGGCTTGGCTGATGAAAGAAATCAGATTGGTCAGGTTGCAGGACTTGCATGGACGCGTGTAGGCGGTGATTTGTTGCGAATAGAAGCTACAGCAATGCCTGGTAAAGGGAAAAACACCTCTACCGGACAGTTAGGTAGTGTGATGCAAGAATCAACTCAGGCAGCCATGAGCGTCATTAGAAGTCGAACAAAAGAGTTAGGTTTGTCAGATGATTTCTATGAAAAACAGGATGTTCACCTTCACTTTCCAGAAGGCGCAACCAAAAAAGATGGGCCAAGTGCAGGTATTGCAATTTGCACGGCTATAGCATCTGTTTTGACACAAATTCCTGTAAGAGCCGATGTTGCTATGACTGGAGAAATTACACTTCGTGGAGAAGTGCTTCCAATTGGTGGGCTAAAAGAAAAATTATTGGCGGCTTCAAGAGGCGGCATCAAAACAGTATTAATTCCTTACGATAATATACGTGATTTGTCTGAGATTCCTGATGAAGTGAAAAAGGATTTGGACATCCATCCTGTTCAATGGATAGATGAAGTCTTTAAAATTGCACTGGAATTTATGCCTGAAAAAACAGAATCAGCCATAAACGTGAATGATGAAGTAATAGAAAAAATTGTGGCAAATGAGACTGTAAAAGCCAAAAATCTTAAAAAAGAACACAAAAGACACTAATTTAATGAAAAAATGCTATAACATGGCTTGACAGTAAATATTGTTCGTTGATATAACTTACCCCAAGCCATGAAACTGGTTTATAAGACATTAAATACTTATGGAGAAACTCAAACATGAACAAGACTGAATTAGTTGCTGCAATTGCTGAAGAAGCTGGTTTAACGAAAGCTGATGCTGCTCGCGCATTAGATGCTACTGTTTCAACTGTTACTAAAGCACTAAGCTCTGGTGACTCTGTTGCAATTATCGGCTTTGGTACATTTAAAGTTGGTGAACGTTCTGCGCGTACAGGTCGCAACCCTCAAACTGGTGCAGAAATGCAAATCCCAGCAGCAAAAGTTCCAAAATTCTCTGCTGGTAAAGCCCTTAAAGAAGCAGTTAACTAATAAGAGTTTTTCTTCTTCTAGAAAAAACCTCCTTTTTGGAGGTTTTTTTTATGTCTAAATTTCTTCAATTTTAGAATAAGTTTTCTTCTTATCTTTTTGATATAAAAGAATTTCTAACAGTAAGTGTTATTCAATTTTTTTGTTTCCTTCTTCTTTTAACCAACTGTCTAGGTGAAAGAATGCATATTTCAGTGCTTCATTAAGTTAGGAAACAGCCGAAGATAGACGGTTGTTTATCCCTTGCGGTGTATTTATAAGTTTCTTGATGGTCTGCTTGACAGGGGGCTTTCAAGGCATATCAATCATTTACATAAGCCCTAGGCATAAAATAGTAAAAAATGATGAAATTGGTTTGACAATGGTTGCCGAGTCTTTATAATACGCCCATCAGTTAAGGGGCAGCATAATTTGCTAAATTTCTGCCACTTAATCGGTTATATATAAAGTCAAAGTTGGGTGATTAGCTCAGTTGGGAGAGCATCGCCCTTACAAGGCGAGGGTCACTGGTTCGAGCCCAGTATCACCCACCAATTTTGATTACGGAGTGGTAGTTCAGCTGGTTAGAATACCTGCCTGTCACGCAGGGGGTCGCGGGTTCGAATCCCGTCCACTCCGCCATTTTATAACACGAATTATTTCTTAATTCGGGTGATTAGCTCAGTTGGGAGAGCATCGCCCTTACAAGGCGAGGGTCACTGGTTCGAGCCCAGTATCACCCACCATTATTTTTGTACCCTATACGGAGTGGTAGTTCAGCTGGTTAGAATACCTGCCTGTCACGCAGGGGGTCGCGGGTTCGAATCCCGTCCACTCCGCCATTTTTCTTTCTTATATTTTCCTTTTTAATACGCTTCCATTCTAATCTCGTAATGAGATAACTGATGTTTGCTGGTTTATACCTTATTTTGGGTATAAAAAATCCCCAGTGAAGGGGATTCTGTAGACGTGATCGATATGTTTATTAGTTTGATGAAGCGATATTGTATCCGCCATCAACATAAGTGATCTCACCTGTAATGCCTGATGCTAAATCAGAGCATAGGAATGCCGCTGTATTTCCAACTTCTTCAATGGTTACATTACGACGTAATGGTGTTGCAGCAGCAGCCTTGTCTAGCATGGTACGGAAATCTTTGATACCAGATGCAGCAAGAGTACGAATAGGGCCAGCAGAGACCGCATTTACACGAATACCATCTTGCCCTAGGTCAGCGGCTAAATAGCGTACAGTCGCTTCTAATGAAGCTTTAGCAATTCCCATAACGTTATAGTTAGGAACCGCACGTTCTGCGCCCAAGTAAGAAACGGTCATAACAGAACCATTATTCGCTTTTAACATATCGTATCCAGCTTTTGTTAGAGCAGTTAAGCTGTAAGCAGAGATGTCATGTGCAACAGAGAAGCCATCACGAGTTGAAGCATCGATCATGCGACCTTCTAGTTCTTCACGTGGTGCGAAAGCAACAGAGTGAACCAATACGTCCAGACCATCCCAAGATTTTTTCAATTCAGAAAAAACGCTGTCAATTTGCTCGTCAGAAGTCACGTCTAAAGGTAGGACAATTTTACAACCTAGCTCTTCAGCGATTTTTTCGACACGACTTTTTAATTTTTCAGTTTGATAGGTTAACGCAATTTCAGCACCTTGCTCATGCATTTGCTTGGCGATACCATAAGCAATAGATTTGTTGTTGGCTACGCCGACAATAAGTGCTTTTTTACCTGCTAGGAAGCCCATTTCAACTCCTTGTTAAGTTTTAGTTTTGCTTTTTAGTTTTGTTACGTGGGAAATTTCAGTCATTATAACGTAAATGATTCTGTCGCATAAGTTTGTCGCTAAACCCTAACGACGAATGTTTCTGGTGTAAATGGTTCGTAGCGCTATAATAGAAAATGTTTTGTCTAGCATGGAAGGTTAGGGCGGTATTTTGCTAAAACACACGATTGTATTCGCGTTAGTGATAATGGGGCTAAGTAGCTGTAAAAACTCAATGTGGAATAGTCCTTATCCCACTGATCAAACCAAGCAAAATATTTTATATACTTCCTTTTCATCGCCCCCGAAGCATTTAGACCCAGTTGTTTCCTACAATGCTAATGAATGGTCGATTATCAGTCAGGTTTACGAACCGCCTCTGCAATATCAGTATTTTAAACGCCCTTATACCTTGGAACCCTTAACCTTGCTTAAAATGCCCGATGTTTCGTATTTAGATAAAGCAGGGCATCCCGTTCCCGAAAAATCTGCCAGGCTGGCCTATACGGAATACAGCTTTGAATTAAAGCCGGAGATCTTTTTCCAGCCACATCCTGCATTTGTAAAGGATGCTTCAGGAAAGTTGGTTTATGGACACCTTAAAACTGAAGACCTAAAAAACATTCAAAGCCCGAGTGATTTCAAACTGCAAGACACGCGTAAACTGACCGCTGTAGACTATGTTTATGCCATTCAACGAATGGCAATCACACAAAATCATTCGCCTATTTTGGGCACTATGGAGCAATATATCGTCGGGCTAAAAGACTATTCCGACAAGGCATCTAAGCAAGTGGCAACCAATCCGAATTTTGAATTTCGTTATTTAAATATATCCGGTGTTAAAGTCGTTTCTGATACAAAATTCACAATTAGAATCAAAGGCTTGTATCCACAATTTCTATATTGGATGAGCATGAATTTCTTTGCGCCAGTGCCTTGGGAAGCTGTGCAGTTTTATCACCAAAAAGTTTTAAAACAGAAGAATATTTCGTTAGATACATTTCCTGTCGGGACAGGGCCTTATATGCTGGTGGAAAACAATCCCAACAAACGTATGCGGTTGTTGAAGAATCCGAATTTTGATCACGAAGTTTATCCCTCGAAAGGCTTGCCTAAAACTGCTCCACACTCGTTGTTAAAAGATGCAGGCAAAGCGTTACCTTTCATTAAAGAAGTGGTCTTCACTTTAGAAAAGGAAAGCGTGCCTTTGTGGAATAAGTTTTTACAGGGCTATTATGATGCCTCCGGTGTCTCTTCGGACAGTTTTGATCAAGCCATATCCGTAGGCGCTAATGGTTCCATGGCGCTGACACAAGAGATGAAAAATAAAGGGATTCACTTTCTAAATCAAGTAGAACCAACCGTTTTCTATTTTGCATTCAATATGGTTGATCCCGTTGTGGGTGGTTATAGCGAAAAGCAGCGCAAGCTCAGACAAGCTATTAGTATCGCAATCAATATGGAAGACTATATTTCCATTTTTCTAAACGGCCGTGGTTTGGTTGCACAAAGCCCAATCCCGCCTGGTGTTGCAGGGCATCAATCAGGAAAAGAGGGGATAGACCCTTATGTCTATGATTGGGTGAATGGTCAGCCTAAGCGGAAATCCATTACCTATGCCAAAAAACTTCTGGCTGAAGCAGGTTATCCAAACGGTCGTAAACCCGACGGCACACCTTTAGTGCTTAACTATGATACCGCTGCCACTGGGCCAGACAGTAAAGCCATGTTGAACTGGTATCGCAAGCAGTTCGCCAAATTGGGCATTCAGCTTTCGGTACGCGCTACGGACTACAACCGCTTTCAAGATAAGGTGCGTGAATCCAAGGTGCAAATGTTCTCTTGGGGTTGGAATGCAGATTACCCCGATGCGGAGAATTTCCTCTTTTTGTTAGCTGGTGTCAATGCGCCCATTCATACCAATGGGCAGGGTGTGAATGGTGCGAACTATGATGACCCACAATACAACGATTGGTTCAATAAGATTAAAACCCTGCCAAACTCACCGGAGCGTTTAGCCTTAATCCATAAAATGGTTCGAAAACTACAAAAAGACGCCCCCTGGGTATGGGGCTTTAATCCTAAAACGCTGGTGCTTTATCACGATTGGTATCAAAACGCTTGGGCAAACCCATTGGCGAACAATACCCTGAAATACAAGCGTATCGATAGCCTTAAACGTTATCAAGAGCAACAAGCATGGAATCGTCCAGTGATTTGGCCATTTATTTTAGTTTTGCTAGTTGTAGTAGGTTCAATTTATCCTTTGCGCAAAGCTTATCGCTCGCGTCAGCAACAAAAGATTTCGGCAAAAACTGAAGGGGAGCAAAACTAATGTTGGCTTATATTGTTCGCCGTTTGCTGTTTGCCATCCCAATTCTGATTGGGGTTAACCTCATTACCTTTGCGCTGTTTTTTATGGTGAATACACCTGATGATATGGCACGAGCACAACTTGGCGCCAAACAAAATACACCATCGTTGATTCAAGCTTGGAAAGTCAGCCACGGTTATGACAAACCTTTATTCTTCAATGACAAGGCAGATGGACTGAGTAAGATTTCAGATACCTTGTTTACTCAAGAATCCTTAAAGCTATTCATGTTCGATTTCGGTGAGTCGGATGCTGGGCGGCAAATTTCCAGTGATATTCTGCAACGCATGGTGCCGAGTTTGTCTATTGCTTTACCAACCTTTGTAGTTGGTTTGATTACCAATATCGCCTTGGCATTGTTGATTGTATTGTTTAGAGGCTCTGTTCTGGATTCCGCAACCATGGTTATCGCGGTGGCGATTATGTCTATTTCAGGGCTTTTCTATATTATTGCCGGCCAGGTGTTGTTCAGCAAAATGCTGCATTGGGTGCCTATCTCCGGTTATGCCACAGGGTTGGAAGGCATTAAGTTCGTTATCCTGCCTATTTTGATTGGTGTTGTAGCCGGTATGGGCGCTGGTGTGCGCTGGTATCGTAGCTTGTTTCTGGAAGAGATCAATAAAGACTACGTGCGTACCGCCAAGGCGAAAGGCTTGTCGGAAATTGCCGTGCTGTTCAAACACGTATTGCAAAATGGTTTATTGCCTATTCTGACAGGCGTGGTGGTCGTGATTCCTACCCTGTTTATGGGGAGTCTGATTATGGAATCCTTCTTTGGTATTCCTGGGTTGGGTAGCTATACCATTGACGCCATTAACTCACAAGATTTCGGCATCGTTAAAGCCATGGTGTTTTTGGGTTCTGTGCTTTATATCGTCGGCCTGATTTTAACCGATATCTCCTATACCTTCTTTGATCCAAGAGTGAGGTTGAACGGATGATTCCTTTGTTTGGCGGCATCTCTATTTCCTTCTTCTGGACAGATATTATGATCTGGGGGCTGCTTGCCTGTATTGTGATTTGGGCAAAAATCGTTGGTCGATCCGCTCAGGTCAAAGCGCAATGGCATCGTGTATTTGAATCCAATACCGCGATGATTGCCGCAATCGTTCTGATGGTTTATTTTACGATAGCACTACTGGATTCCGTGCAAATCCATATTGCAGGTGCCAATACCCAGCCTGGCAGTTTTTTGGATATTTTATTATCACATCTGATTGCCGCAACCGAGCGTACTTACTCCGCGCCTTTTGCGTTAACCGAGTTTAATAAATCCACCAAGTTATCGGCTAGTGGCGAAGTAGAGCAGGTGTATTTGCCCCTGCAACATATTCATGCGCAAGCCTCTATCATGCTTCAGTCAGTAAAAGGGTTTGGTTTGGGCTTGGTCATTAGTGCCGTGCTTATCTGTGCTCATTGCCTTTATTTGGCAAGCCGCCAGCAATCAAGCTTTAAGGATATGGTTGTGGCCGTCTGGCAAAAGCAAACCAAGCTGCCTTGGCGCACTGCTTATTTCACTATTACACTGATTACTATCATCATGGCATGGCTGTTTGTGCTGAGTTTTTCTTTTCATGTATTGGGTACAGACAAAGTCGGTATTGATGTTTTTTACGAAACGCTCAAGAGTATCCGCACCGGTGTGTTGATTGGTGTGCTCACCACGTTGGTTATGTTGCCCATTGCCCTAACGCTCGGTATTACAGCCGGGTTGTTTAGAGGCTGGGTGGATGATGTCATTCAATACATTTACACCACGCTAAACTCCATTCCCGGTGTATTGTTGATTGCCGCCGCGGTGCTCGTTATGCAAGTGATGATTAACAATCATCCAAGCTGGATGAACTCTACAGCCGAGCGTGCAGATTTACGACTCTTGTTTTTGGTTCTGATATTGGGTGTCACCAGTTGGACAGGTCTGTGTCGTTTACTGCGTGCCGAAACCTTAAAAATCAGCCAAATGGAATTTGTCGTTGCTGCACGCGCGTTTGGCGTGAGCCGAGCCAAAGTCATTTCGCGACATATTTTGCCAAATGTCATGCATATTGTATTAATATCGGTCGTATTGGATTTTAGTAGTCTGGTGCTGGCTGAGGCGGTATTGTCCTATGTTGGAGTCGGGGTTGACCCGACCATGAACAGCTGGGGGAACATGATTAACCAAGCACGTTTAGAGATGGCAAGAGACCCTATGGTATGGTGGTCGCTGTTTTCTGCCTTTGTGTTTATGTTTATTCTGGTACTCGCGGCAAACCTGTTTTCAGACAGAGTGCAAACCGTGTTAAACCCACGAGAAGCGAATAACTAATAGCCAAATTTTAAATGATGAGTTTAGAAGAAATGAATTCAAGCAAGCCCGTATTACAAGTTGAAAACCTATGTGTCGTGTTGGATAAGAACCAACAGAGCTTGATTTCCAATGTCAGCTTCGAGATTACTGCGGGTGAGATTTTCGCGCTAGTGGGCGAGTCGGGGAGTGGTAAATCCTTAACCTCCTTGGCAATTATGCGCTTGTTGCCAGAAGCTTTACAGGTTTCTTCCGGCAGTATCCATCTAAACCATCAAGACCTGTTTAGTTTGCCGGAATATCAAATGCAAAAAGTGCGCGGCAGACAAGTCGCCATGATATTCCAAGAACCCATGACCTCCCTTAACCCGGTAATGAAAGTTGGTGATCAAGTTGCCGAAGTGCTCAAGATTCACCTAGGGTTAAACCGAAAAGCCGCCAGAAACAAGGTGGTGAGTTTGTTTAACGAAGTCGGCATTCCAGAGCCAGAAGACCGTTATGATTGGTATCCACATCAATTGTCCGGTGGACAGAAACAACGCGTGATGATAGCCATGGCATTGGCCTGTGAACCGGATTTGTTGATTGCCGATGAGCCGACCACCGCATTGGATGTCACCATTCAAGCGCAAGTATTGAATCTACTGAAAAAAATCCGTGATGACCGTGGGTTAGCTATTTTGTTCATTACGCATGATATGGGCGTGGTCAATGAAATTGCCGACCATGTTGCCGTTATGAAAGAAGGCGAGATAGTCGAGCAAGCGGAGACAGAACACTTCTTCACCAACCCGCAACATCCTTATACGCAAAAGCTATTGTTGGATGCCATACCCAAGCGCGAGATTTTTGCAGAGCAAGATAAAAACTCCGTGCAAAGTTTGTTGCAAGTTACTGATTTAAAAGTTTATTTTCCTATTAAAAAAGGCATCTTTCAACGCACGGTCGGTCATATAAAAGCGGTAGATGGCGTCAGCCTGAGCATTCCAAAAGGGCAAACCTTAGCCTTGGTTGGTGAGTCTGGTAGTGGCAAAACCACCATTGGTCAGGCGATTTTAAAACTGGTTGATGCCACCGCAGGGCAAGTGAATTTCACACTCAATCAAGCTGATGCGGCTACGAATCTGATCGACTTATCTGAAAAAGCGATGAAGCCGTTTCGCAAGAAAGTACAGGTTATTTTCCAAGACCCTTTTTCCGCACTCAATCCGCGTATGACCATCAATGAGATTATTCGCGAAGGCATGAACAGTCTGCGAGTAGGGCCTACAACCAGAGCGGGGCAGGATGAACGCATCGAATCTCTTTTGCTACAGGTCGGTTTGCTACCGGAGCACAAATACCGCTATCCTCATGAATTCTCCGGTGGGCAACGTCAGCGTATCGGTATTGCGCGCGCTTTGGCGGTAGAGCCTGAATTGATTATCTGTGATGAACCGACTAGCGCGTTGGACGTTTCCGTTCGCGCGCAAGTGTTGGCACTGCTGAAAGACCTGCAACAAACCTACCAAATGTCTTATCTGTTTATCACTCATGACCTATCTATTGTGCCCAGCATTGCGCATCACGTCGCAGTGATGCAAGCTGGTAAAATCGTGGAGCAAGGTTTAGTGGAAGATGTTATGCAAAACCCGCAACACGACTATACGCAAAGACTGTTGGCCTCTGCACCAAGTTTGGTTAGAAAAGCCCTTAATCAAGCGTAAAACTATTCGGGAAAAAGATGCATGCAAAATTATCAATTGGTACTTACTGAACATCTGAATCATTATGGTTTTTTATTCGGAGGCACTTTATTGAAATGGGTTGATGAGTCGGCCTATATTTGTGCTCGCTTAGATTATCCCGGCAAGAGTTTCGTGACAGTCGGTATGGATAAGGTCAGCTACAAAAAGCGCGTTGAGCTGGGAACCATTCTTCGTTTCAATGTCGATAAAATTAAAACAGGAACCACTTCCGTAACTTACAAAGTAACCGCGAGTGTTGCCAGTGCGTTTAAGGATGATTGTTCGGAAATTTTTTCAACGATGGTCACGTTTGTTTGTATTGATGAAAACGGGAATAAGCGACCGTTAGAATAAAAAACTGCCAGGCTGGGGTAAACCATTCCATCACCAGTTTCTATATTTTCCAACCTTTACCAGTCATTAATTTCCAAGCATTGCGATAGCCAATATTCTTTTGTGCTTCAATCGGCAGTTGATTCATTACTTTTCTTAAATACTGCACTCTTTCTCGCATGTGAAAGGGTAAATCCGGTCTATGTCCGCCATAGTCCATGCCGCAAACAAACCGAGTAGAGTAGTCGGTGAGTAGTTTTTTGTACTCTGGTTGGATTTGGTTGGTTTGTCTGCCTGAGCTGTCTTTTTGCCAAAACACGGTATCACCGGATAAGCCGGTACATTTATAAGTTCGATTGGGTTCGCCTGCGGAAATGTCGAAATAGATATTCGGATGCTTTTCAAACAAGGCACGTACATAATCGGCATTAAATCGCGTTTGTTGTTTGGGGTGGCGGAGTTGTCCGAAATGAGCCCAAATCACCTTGGCCTTGGGATATTGCGAGAGCATTTTGTCCAAGCCATCCAATAACCGATCTTCCGGCTCTAAATGAATCACAAAAGGCACACCCGTTTGTTCTGAAAGTTGGAATAAACGATGCACGTTTTCACTGGTTATACCAATATCGACATCACGGTCGGTGCGTCCTCGTTGGCATTGACCATTAGACAGGTAGTGGCGAATCTCCAGCTCACCCATGCTGGCGTATTGCCCCGTTTGGATTTCCTTTTCCATCTGGTCGATAAAGTGTTTGGGCTTGCCGCTTTTACCTTGCGTCCAGTTTTTGTTGCTGCCGCCATTGGCAGTGGGAATAAAGTAGTTGGGGTAGGCTTTGACCAAGCTGTTGACATAGTAACTCCAGCGATAGCCTTTGCGACCATCTTTAGGTGCCTGGTAGCCATCGTAGGAAATAAGGGCAACACCAAGTTCATCTATTTCTGGAATAATGCCGGGAATGAATTCGTCCATCTGGTCTTTGGTGATGCTGGATTCCATATCGATAATCGGCACTTTGCCAGTGGCTTCAACCTGTAGAATACGGTTGCGCCAATAGGGTTCCAAGTCTGATATGGATTGGTAGGAAATGTTTTTGGCCGGAATAACGGGGTTGGACTGGCAACCGGAAAATGAAAAAGGGATTAGGCCAATTGCCAAAAGTTTGAGTAGTTGATTCAACGTTTTGCTCATTTGATAATCCCTTTTTATTCAGAGAGTTAACGATTTAACTTCTTTTCCAGCTCAAGGATAACTTGCGTGGTTTTGAGCATGGAATCAGGGTTTAAACTAATGGAGTCTGTGCCCAGTTCAACCATGAACTCTGCCATCTCTGGGTAATCCGATGGTGCTTGACCGCAGATGCCTGAATGAAGTCCGTTGCGTTTCGCCCCTTCAATCGCCCATTTAATCATGGTTTTAACGCCTTGATCTCGCTCGTCGTAGTCGAATGCAACAAGCTCGGAATCTCTATCGACCCCTAAGACCAATTGCGTCAAATCATTGGACCCAATTGAAATGCCGTCAAACAGCGGTGCGAAATGGTCGATTTCAATAACGTTGTTTGGAATCTCACACATCATGTAAACCTTGAGGCCGTTTTCAGTGCGCTTGAGGCCATTTTTCTCCATGACTTTTAGCACTTGTTCGGCTTCTTTTACACGTCTTACGAAGGGAATCATGACAATCAAATTGTTCAGTCCCATTTTTTCACGCACGGTTTTGATGGCTTGGCATTCGAGTTCAAATGCGGGTTTAAACTCGTCCGAAATATAGCGTGAAGCTCCGCGGAAACCAATCATCGGATTTTCTTCTTTGGGTTCAAATGCACTGCCGCCCAATAGGCTGGCGTATTCATTGGACTTGAAGTCGGACATACGTACGACGACGGGTTTTGGATAAAAAGCTGCGGCAATGGTGCCTATACCTTCGGATAATTCATGAAGGAAGAAATCTTTGCCGGAAGCATGACCGTCAATGAGCGTTTGAATCTGTTTGCGCTCTTGTTCACTCTCGATTTTATCGACATTCAACAGTGCGAGAGGGTGCGCTTTGATGGATTCGTTAATAATGAATTCCATACGCGCCAAGCCGACACCTTGGTTAGGTAGAAAACTGGTTTTGAATGCCATATCGGGATTGGCGATATTGATCATCATTTCCGTTTTTGGAGTGCCCAAGTCGGATAGATCGGTCTTTTCGATGTCAAAAGGTACTTTGCCGGCATAGACGTGACCGGTATCGCCTTCTGCACAAGAAACAGTTACTTTTGGATTGGATTCCAGCACCTCGGTGGCATCTTCACAACCGACGATGGCGGGGATGCCTAATTCTCTTGCGATAATGGCTGCATGACAGGTGCGCCCACCTCGGTTGGTGATAATGGCGGAAGCGATTTTCATCACCGGTTCCCAGTCGGGCGTGGTGATGTCTGAAACCAATATTTCACCTGGCTTGAATTCATGCATGAAAGAAGCATCACGAATTACATGAGCTTTGCCGTAGGCGACTTTACTACCAACTGCTCGGCCTGTGACAAGCGTTTGAGTTTTTTCATCATTGTGCACGTGATAGGTTTCAAGTAGGTTGGCTTTGGTTTGTGAAGCAACCGTTTCTGGGCGCGCTTGTACGATGTAGAGCGTGTTGTCTAATCCGTCTTTGGCCCACTCCATATCCATCGGTTTGTGATAACCGGCTTTGTCACTGTAATGCTTCTCGATTTTGATGGCGTATTCCGCCAGCTTCAACACTTCCTGATCGGTGATACAGAAAGAGTTTTGTTCGCTTTTTGAAGTAGGGATATTGCGCACAGGCGATTTGGTAATGTCTGGCGAATAGACCATCTTAATGCCTTTAGAGCCTCTATGGCGGCGCAGGATATGACGGTAGCCTTGCTCATAGGTCGGTTTATGGACATAAAACTCGTCTGGATCAACAGCACCTTGCACGACGTTTTCACCCAAACCAAAGGCACCGGTAATAAAGACGGTATCACGGAAACCACTTTCGGTATCTAATGAGAACATAACCCCAGAGGCTGATAAGTCAGAACGTACCATCTTTTGCACACCGATAGACAAGCCAACATCAAAATGGTCAAAGCCTTTTTCTACACGGTAGTGAATGGCTCGGTCAGTAAACAAGCTGGCAAAACAACGTTTACAGGCATCTAGTAATGACCCTTTACCGTGAATGTTTAGGTAGGTGTCTTGTTGCCCTGCAAAACTGGCGGTGACCAAGTCTTCTGCGGTGGCAGAACTTCGCACGGCCAAACTGATATTTTCGTCAAATTGGTCTTTTAGGATTTCATAAGCTTCGATGATTTCAAGCTCAAGCGCTTTGGGTAGCGGTGCATGGTAAATGAGGTCTCTGGCGTGATGGCCTCGTTCTGCCAAGTCTCGGACGTCTGTTATATCCAATGGATCGATGATGCGATGAAGTTCGTTCCAAACCTGTCCTTCATTCAGCAGTAGGCGATAGGCTTCGGAAGTAATGGCGAAACCGTTAGGAACGGGAACCCCTTTAGGCGTCAACGCTTGATACATTTCTCCCAAGGAAGCATTTTTACCGCCCACTAGTGGGATGTCTTCAATCCCGATTTCGTCAAAGAACTTGATATAAGCAAAACGTGACATAACATCCTCCTGAAGAAAGTAGTACCCAAGTGTTAAAAAGCATAACAGAGTTTTTGGTGGAAAATCACCTTGAAAAGTGAGGAAATAATGAAAAAGGGTAAGTTGACTACTTACCCCAGCCTGGCAGATTTTTGTGGTTTTAAGCCAAGTCGTTTAGTTTGGCAATATCTTCTGCATGTAAGCCTTCCAGTACGATTTGTAGAAGGTGATTCGCCATGGTATCAGCAGTTGGCAGTTGAGTAGGATCTTCACTCGGGAATTGTCTGCTACGCGTTGCTGATTGAAACGGTGAAAGCTTGGCATTGTAGAAATCTATGGTTTCCGATGGGTTTTCAACTGCTGTGGTAATCATCAATTGTTCTAAACCGGCTTTAGCGACGCCATAGGCACCATAGTAAGCAGGGTGGTCTTCAATGCTTTGATCTAATATGGCAACCAACTTACTTTGTGTTTCACCGGCTTTTAACAAAGGAAGACATTGTTGGATCAAGTGAAAGTTTGCATTTAGGTTGGTGTGAAGCACTTCATACCATTGCTTATAGTCAAAATACTCAATGGGCGTAAAGGCTGGCAAGGTAACCGCATTCAGAAACACACCGTCAAGATGACCATATTCTTTGGAAAGGGTTTCCTGTAATTGTCCGTAGTGATCGATATTTGCCCCTAATAAATCCATAGGGAAAAGTGCGGGTTCACAGTTTCCAGCAGCAACAAGTTCATCATAAATTAGATTTAAAGCTTCAAGGTCTTTATCCAGTAAAATCAAATTGTTATTGTCACCTGCTAAACCTAAAGCGAGCGAGCGACCAAGTCCTTGTGCGGCGCCAGTAATTAGATAGTTGCTCATGATTCTTATGCTGTCCTTGTTTACTTTAATTGATTGATGAACTCACTGATTTCAAATGGCGTGTCAAAGAAATAGTCTGCCGGCCAGGCGGAGTCATCTGAAGATTCTGGTAAATAACCGAATAAGGCTGCACCTGTTTTCATTTGTGCATTGATGCCTGCTTCTATGTCACGAGGGTGGTCGCCAATATAAATACAGTTTTCTGGCGAAATGCCACATTCTTCAGCGGCCTTATACATCGGTTCAGGGTGAGGTTTTCTGACATTCAGCGTGTCACCGGCAATAACTGATAGTGGTGTAGAAGGGAACGCAATATTGGAAAGTAGTTTTTCCGTTAGCCAGCCCGGTTTATTGGTGACAATTCCCCAAGGTAGTTTCTTTTCTTTAATGAGGTTTAAGCCTCTTTCTAAACCAGGGAAAACGCGAGTATGGTGATCGATATTATCGAAATAGACTTTAAGAAAAAACTGACGTTTTTCTTCTAGTTCATCACCTTGCAAATCAGGAAAGGCAAGCTGTGTCATTGCTAAACCACCTTGAGAAACGGTTTTGCGAATATCCTGATAACGTAAATGTGGCGCGTTAAAGTGTTTGCATGTTTTGTTTAATGCGTAGGCAAAATCATATGAGGTATCAAGTAGGGTACCGTCTAGATCGAAAAGAATGCAGTCGATGCTCATAAAGGCCTTGTAAATAAATGAAGTTTAAATATTTTTTATAGTTTTTGGTATGCCAATAGATAATTGACATCTAGCTTGTCTGAAAGACCGTATTGGTTGAGAACAGGGTTGAAATCAATACCTGCTCCTTCAACCAAGTGTAAACCCGCTTGGCGAGCCATTTGATCTAGCTCGGCAGGCTTAATGAATTTATCATAAGTATGCGTACCTTTTGGAACCAGATTCATTATATTTTCGGCCGCAAATATGCCTAACAAGTAGGCTTTGTAATTGCGGTTTAGTGTTGAAAAGAATACCCAGCCGCCCGGTTTGACGCAATCTGCAGCGGCTTGAATAATAGATGCAGGATCAGGCACGTGCTCAAGCATTTCCATACAAGTAACGACATCATAGTGTCCCGCAAATTCTTTTGCATGAGATTCAGCGGAAATACACTGGTAGTTAATGCTTAACTCTGATTCCAAGCTGTGTAGTTTGGCAATTGTTAAAACTTCTTCGGCTAAGTCGATACCAGTGGTTTGTGCACCAGCTTTTGCTAGAGACTCTGACAAAATGCCACCGCCGCAGCCAATATCCAATGCTTGTGTACCTTTTAGAGAGATAAAGGTTTTGATAAATTCCAAGCGAAAAGGGTTGATGGTGTGCAAGGCGCCAAACTCACCTGATTCATCCCACCATGTATGGGCAAATTGATTGAAATTGTTTAGCTCTGAAAGATCAGCATTTGAATGTGCGGACATAGTTGTTGTGACATTGAATTTAATTGCTTTGAATTATAAACAACTTCTAAGGCCTTTTGAGATGACTTTGAAAACGAAGCCTGTTTTATTGTAATCTTGCCATAAATTGGTAGCTAAAATTTCCACTAAATAAAGGCCGGAGAAAGGTTGTAGAAATTGATTGTGTTACAAAATTCACTAAAACGTAACAAAACCCACTCCAAACGCGATTTTTTCGTTATAATCTTTGGCTAATTTCAACTCAATAAAAGACGATTTTTTATATGTCAGATTTTGCAAGAGAAATACTTCCCATCTCACTTGAAGATGAGATGAAGCAATCCTACTTGAGTTATGCCATGAGCGTCATCATCGGGCGTGCATTACCAGACGTCCGTGACGGTTTAAAACCGGTTCATAGGCGAGTTCTTTATGCGATGAACGAACTGGGCAATGGCTGGAATAAATCATATAAAAAATCCGCACGTATCGTCGGTGATGTGATCGGTAAATACCATCCACACGGTGATACAGCAGTCTACGACACGATTGTTCGTATGGCTCAACCTTTCTCATTACGCTATATGCTGGTGGACGGTCAGGGGAACTTCGGTTCGATTGACGGTGATGCACCTGCTGCAATGCGTTATACCGAAGTGCGTATGGCAAAAATCGCCCATGAACTTCTGGCTGACCTAGATAAAGAAACTGTTGATTTCACGCCGAACTATGATGGCTCTGAGTTTGAACCAAACGTATTGCCAACGCGTATCCCGAACTTATTGGTGAATGGTTCTTCTGGGATTGCGGTGGGTATGGCGACGAATATCCCGCCACACAACCTTACTGAAACGGTTAATGCGTGTGTTGCATTGATTGATAACCCTGATTTGACTATCGATGACTTGATGGGGTACTTGCCGGGCCCAGATTTCCCTACGCAAGGGATTATTAACGGCAATAAAGGGATTCGAGAAGCTTACGAGACGGGTCGTGGTCGAGTACAAATTCGTGCGAAAACGGCTATTGAAACGGATAAGTCAGGTAAGACTTCTATCATTGTTAATGAAATTCCTTATCAAGTTAACAAAGCGAAGTTAATTGAACGTATCGCTGAGTTGGTTAAAGAAAAGAAAATCGAAGGGATTACAGGATTGCGCGATGAGTCTGATAAAGACGGCATGCGCATCGTAATCGAGATTCGTAGAAACGAAGTGCCTGAAGTTATTATCAATAACTTGTACAAACAAACTGCAATGCAAACAGTGTTTGGTATCAATATGGTTGCTTTGATTGATGGGCAACCTAAGTTGTTGAACCTTCGTCAAATCCTTGATGCATTTATCAAGCACCGTAGAGAAGTGGTGACGCGTCGTACTATTTACGATTTGCGCAAGGCAAGAGAAAAAGCACATTTGTTAGAAGGTTTGACCGTTGCGTTGAACAATATCGATGAAATGATCGAGTTGATTAAATCTTCGGCAAACCCTGCTCTTGCAAAAGAGCGTATGCTTGAGCGTGATTGGCCTGTAGGAAGTGTTGAGCAATTACTTGAAAAGGTAGATTTGAGTGATGTTCGCCCTGAAGACCTAGAAGAAGGTTACGGCGCTGAAAACGGTATTTATAAACTGTCACCAGTACAGGCGCAAGCTATCCTAGAAATGCGTTTACATCGCTTAACAGGATTAGAGCAAGACAAGATTATTGCTGAGTATCGTGAGTTAGTCGAAAAAATTGCAGGGTTCTTAGATATTTTAAGAAACTCTGATCGTTTGACTGAAGTGGTTCGTACTGAATTGCTAGAAGTCATTGATAGTTTCGGAGATGAACGTCGTACTGAGATTGATCACAATTATCAAGATTTGGATGCGGAAGATCTAATTGCTGTTGAAGATAGAATTGTAACGCTGTCTCAAGATGGTTATATCAAAACGCAGCCTGTGTCTGATTACCAGGCACAAAAACGTGGTGGTCGAGGTAAGTCTGCGACTCAGATGAAAGAAGATGATGAAGTTGGTCAACTGTTGGTTGCTAGTACGCACGATATGCTGCTGTGCTTCTCTAACCGCGGTAAGTTATATTGGCAGAAAACGTGGCAATTACCTTTGGCTAGCCGAGGCTCTAAAGGTAAGCCAATCGTAAATGTCTTCCCTCTTGAAGGTGGCGAGTACATTACTTCGATTTTGCCAGTTTCTGAGTTTGTAGAAGACAAGTATGTCTTTATGGCGACGAAAAACTCTGTTGTTAAGCGTGTTTCTTTGACAGACTTCTCTCGTCCTCGTGCTAACGGTATTATCGCTGTTGATTTGACTGAAGGTGATGAATTGGTTGGTACTGCGCTTACTGATGGCTCACACGAAATTATGTTGTTTAGCAATATCGGTAAAGCCATTCGTTTCGATGAGAATGATGTGCGTGTCATGGGGCGTCAAGCACGTGGTGTACGTGGTATGAAGCTCAAAGATGACATGCAAGTTATTAGCATGCAAGTAGCTGAGCCAGACACATTAATTCTAACGGCTACCGAGAATGGTTTCGGTAAGTGTACGCCTGTTGATGATTATTCAACCATCAATAGAGGTGGGCAGGGTGTTATTTCAATCAAGACATCTGAACGTAATGGTAAGGTGGTCTCAGCATTGTCTGTAACGCCGGAACAAGAAGTTGTGTTGATTACTAACAAGGGTACGTTAGTGCGTACACGTGTTTCAGAAATTTCCGTTGTCGGTCGTAATACTCAAGGTGTCAAGCTTATCAATGTAGGTAAGGGTGAACTTGTTGTTGGCCTAGCTGTGGTTGATGTTAAAGAAGAATTGATTGATGAAGAAGGTCTGGAAACAGAAGAGCTTACATCAGCAAGTGATGTGCAGACTGAAGCTACCGATACACCTGAAAGCGAATAACAATAAAACCTAACAGACAGGTGCTTAAGAAGTTTTCTTACGCACCTGTTTTTAATTAGGTATCTGAATACTTTAACTCAACACTTTGTACGTTTTGATTTTCAGATTTTTTATAGGACGAACAAGAAAAAATGAGAGCATTTAATTTTAGTGCTGGCCCAGCAATGATGCCTGAAGAAGTGATGCGTAAAGCACAAGCCGAGTTTTTGGACTGGCAAAATACAGGCATGTCGGTGATGGAAGTTAGTCATCGAAGTAAAGAGTTTATGGCGCTTGCTCATAAAACGGAACGTGATTTACGAGATATTATGCATATCCCGGATAATTACAAAGTTTTGTTTGTGCATGGTGGGGCATCACTTCAGTTTGCTTCAATTCCAATGAATCTTTCGAATGAGAATGACACGGTTGATTATGTCAATACGGGTGTTTGGTCAACTAAAGCGATCAAAGAAGCTTCTCGTTATGTGAATGTGAATGTAGTTTCTACATCTGAAACATCTATTCCGGATTATGCTGAGATGAATTTCAGTCCCGATGCTAAATATATTCATATTTGCCAAAATGAAACTATTACTGGCGTTGAATTTCAGAATTTACCGAAAACCGATAAAATCATTGTTTCGGATTTTTCTTCTACCATTCTTTCTCGTCCTATTCGGGTTGAAGATTATGGTGTGATCTATGCCGGCGCACAAAAGAATATCGGCCCTGCAGGCTTGGCGATTGTAATTGTTCGTGAAGATTTGATTGGTCATGCTCGACCTGATACGCCAACACTGATGAACTGGCAAACTTACAATGATAATGAATCCATGTTCAATACTCCTTCTACCTATGCATGGTACTTAGCAAGCTTGGTGTTTGAATGGATTAAAGAGAAGGGTGGCGTTGAAAAAATAGCTGAAATCAACAAACGTAAGGCCAGCAAACTTTATGATTTGATTGATGCATCTGATTTTTACTACAACGAAATAGAACCTTCTGTCCGTTCTTGGATGAATGTTACCTTTAAGCTTAAAAATACTGACTTGGATGCGGCATTTTTGGAAGAGTCAAAGGCTGCGGGCCTATTGAGCCTTAAAGGACATAAAGTCTATGGCGGCATGAGAGCAAGCATTTACAATGCTATGCCAGAGGAAGGAATTGATGCATTGGTCGCTTTCATGAAAGCTTTTGAACAAAAATACGCTTAGGCAATTGTTAATAGATTTATGAATATTTCACAGGCAGAAAAGGAAAAATTACTCGAAATCCGCAATGAAATTGACTCGATTGATGCGGAAATTCAAACTTTGATTGCAAGGCGTGCTGAATGTGCTCAACAAGTTGCACATGCAAAAACGCAAGGCGGTAAAGTTGAGGTTGTGTTTTATCGTCCTGAGCGTGAGGCTCAAGTGTTACGCGCAGTAAAAGAACGCAACAAAAGTTTAATTTCTGACGATGACATGATGCGCTTATTTCGCGAGATTATGTCTGTTTGCTTGGCACTAGAACAGCCAGTTAAAATTGCTTACTTGGGGCCTGAAGGAAGTTACTCTCATGCAAGTGTCATTAAGCAGTTTGGTACATCTGCCCATACCTTAGCTGTCTCTTCTATCGAAGAAGTGTTCAATGTCGTTGAAAGAGGCGAAGCCAATTATGGTTTGGTTCCTGTTGAAAATTCATCTGAAGGGGCTGTTAAACAAACTCAGCAAGCCTTAATGAAAACTTCTCTTAAGGTGACTGGTGAAATTGACCTAGTCATTCATCATTGCATGATGTCGCAAAGTGATAATCTTGAAAGTATTAAAAAAGTTGTTGCTCACGCCCAAGCGCTTGGACAATGTGAGCAATGGTTAAAAAATAATATGCCGTGGGTTGAGATTGAGGCAGTCGCTTCAAATGCTTTGGCTGCTCAAATGGCAACACAAGACAATACGTTAGGTGCAATTGCTTCAGAGCAAGCTGCGCAGCTATATGGTTTACGTGTATTGGAATCTCATATTGAAGATAGCCATGAAAATACGACCAAGTTTTGGGCCGTTGGATCAGAAGCAACCGAAGCAAGTGGTGATGATAAAACTGCAATGATAGTTTCCATGCCCAATAAGGCTGGCGCCTTATTGGATGTACTGTCTAGTTTCGCTGGCCGACAAATTTCTATGACGAGAATTATTTCGGTTCCATCAACAGATACCAAGTGGGACTATTTGTTCTTTATTGATATTCTTGGTCACAAGGATAATGCATCTGTTTCAGAGGCTATTGATGAAGTAAAACAAAAGACTTCATATTTTAAACTGCTAGGTTCTTTCCCAACTTCTCCTTTTAATTGACAGTTGTTTGACGCACATGACTAAATCTTTTGAAAAACAGATACAACCCCAAATTTCTGGTATTCAACCTTACGTTCCAGGAAAACCTATTTCTGAACTTCAGCGTGAATTCAACCTTTCTCGTATTTCCAAATTAGCATCCAATGAAAATCCGTTGGGAGCTAGTCCAAAAGTGCTTCAAGCTATTCGCGATCAGTTGGTTGATATCGCCAGATACCCAGACGGTAGTGCTTATTATCTAAACCTGGAAATGGCTAAATTCCTGGGTCGTGAAATTGATGAAGTTGCATTCGGTAATGGTTCAAATGAGTTATTAGAGTTGGTTGCTAGGATTTTTGCTGCTGAAGGTGATGAGATTGTTTACTCTCAATATGCTTTTGCGATTTATGGTATTAGTGCACAAATAGTAGGTGCGACAGGCGTTGAAGTGCCTGCTAAGGGTTGGAGTCATGATTTGCCAGCCATGTTAGCTGCGATTACCCCTAAAACAAAAATCGTTTACTTAGCGAATCCTAACAACCCAACAGGCACATTGTTTACAAAAGAAGAGTGGGATGTGTTTATCTCTAAAGTGCCGTCTAATGTTATTGTGGTTTTGGATGAAGCCTACTATGAATATGTAGATAATTCTGAATATGCGAACGGATTGGATTATATAGACGAGTATCCAAACCTGTTAGTTTCCAGAACCTTTTCAAAAGCTTACGGGCTCGCTTCACTGCGCCTGGGTTATATGGTTGGAAATAAAGAGTTAATTAGTTATATCAATCGCTTACGCGCGCCATTCAATGTTAATCATTATGCGCAAATTGCAGCCGTTGCCGCCATTAAAGACCAAAATTTTGTGAAGAAAACGATTGAGTTTAATCGACAAGGAATGGCTCAATTTTTAGCGGTATTCGAGAAGTTGAAACTGGATTACATTCCATCTTACGGTAACTTTATTTGTGTTTCTTTTGGCGACAAAACTGAAGAAGTGAATAAGGCTTTGCTCGAAAAGGGTGTAATTGTGCGGCCTATGGGTGGATATGATATGGCGGAATATCTGCGTGTATCTATCGGTAGTTCAACAGAAAATCAGCATTTTATTAATGTTGTTACGTCATTAATGAAATAAGTGCGATGAATATAAAAAAAATTACGGTTGTTGGTGTCGGTTTAATTGGCGGTTCTTTTGCAAAAGGATTAAAGGCAAAAGGGTCGGGCGACCGCTATGAAATTACTGGCTATGACCCTAGTATTGAAAGTATGGATAAGGCGGTTGAACTTAACGTTATTGACCGTTACGAAACTACTTTATCTCAAGCCGTAAAGAGCGCAGACCTTATTTTGTTGGCTGTTCCTTTGGGGTCAATGGCACAAGTTTTAAGAGATATTGAGCCTTGTATCAAGCCTTCTACAATTATTACAGATGTTGGTAGCGCCAAGATGAGTGTTATTAACGCGGTTAAAGAGGTGTTTGGAGAAGTCTTACCAAGCTTCGTTGCAGGACATCCAATAGCAGGAAAAGAAAAAAGTGGCGTTGAAGCAGCTTGTGTTGATTTGTTTGTTGATCATAGAGTCGTTTTAGCACCAACAAAAGAAACCTCGGTTGATGCGTTATCGGAAGTTAGAAAGCTATGGGAAAGCCTTGGTGCTTGTATTACGGAAATGGCACCTGACTTTCACGATGAAGTGTTTGCGGCAACCAGCCACCTTCCACACCTTTTAGCGTTTAGTTTGGTTGATCTGCTTAATGAACATGAAGAGCTTGGCAATGTGTTTCAGTACACAGCGGGAGGTTTTAGAGATTTTACCCGTATTGCTTCAAGTGATGCGACCATGTGGCGTGACATATCAATGAATAACGCTTCTGCGATTGTTAAGTGGTTGAGAAATTATCAGGCTGAAATTGACAACCTAGTTGGTTTAATCGAAAACAAAGAGTCGGATGCACTATTTAATTTGTTTCATAATGCAAAAACTGCACGCGACAAGCATATCGTCAAAGATACGCTTTGAGTAAAAAAGATTACTCAACATCAGAATTTCAAGTTTAAGGTTTTAAAAATGTCTAAAAATGTACAGTTTAATGTAAAGCCGGGTGGCACTCTTAAAGGAAGGATTCGTGTTCCTGGAGACAAGTCAGTTTCTCACCGAAGCATTATGCTTGGCTCTATTGCCGAAGGTACGACACATGTCACAGGTTTTCTAGAGGGTGATGATAGTCTAGCTACTTTACAAGCGTTTAAAGATATGGGCGTTCAGATAGAAGGTCCTAACGAAGGTAAGGTAACTATTCACGGAGTAGGCCTAAGAGGGCTAAAAAAGCCTTTAAACCCTTTGGATATGGGCAATTCTGGTACAGCGATGCGCTTAATGGCTGGTATCTTGGCTGGCCAAAATTTTGAATGTACTTTAATAGGTGATGCCTCTCTTTCTAAGCGTCCTATGAAACGTGTAACAGACCCTCTTAGACAGATGGGAGCGGATATTTATACTGCAGATGGTGGTATGCCGCCGCTAAATATAAAACCAACGGTTTCAGGTTTAAAATCAATTGATTACACATTGCCAATGGCGAGTGCTCAGGTTAAGTCTTGTGTATTGCTGGCAGGGCTTTATGCTGATGGTGAAACGAAAGTTGTCGAGCCTGCGCCTACGCGAGACCATACAGAACGAATGCTACAAGGATTTGGCTATCAAGTCGAAAGTACAAAGCTTGATGGTATGCAGACGCAAGTGACGCTTGTTGGTGGTGGAAGCTTAAAGGCAATGGATATTGATGTACCATCTGATATATCATCGGCAGCTTTTTTTATGGTAGCAGCCTCCATTGCACCAGAAGCTGATTTAGTCATTGAGCATGTTGGCATCAATCCTACAAGAACAGGTGTGATTGATATTTTAAAGTTGATGGGTGCAGATATAACACTTGAAAATGAATCAATTGTTGGCGGGGAACCTGTCGCAGACATTCATGTAAAGTCTTCTAAATTGAAGGGAGTTAAGATTCCAGAAAACTTGGTTCCTTTGGCGATAGATGAATTTCCTGTTCTATTTGTGGCAGCTTCAGCAGCTGAAGGAAAAACTGTTTTGACTGGAGCTGAAGAGCTTAGAGTTAAAGAGTCTGACCGTATTCAGGTCATGGCAGACGCCCTTAAAGCTGTTGGTGTTGATGCTCAGCCAACCCCTGACGGCATGATTATTAATGGTGGTGTGCAAAAGCCGCAATCTACAGTAATTGAAAGTCATCATGACCATAGAATTTCCATGGCCATGACAATTGCAGGCTTAAATGCCGTAGATGACGTTCTGATTGATGACTGTGCCAATGTAAACACATCTTTCCCAACCTTTGTTGACCTAGTAAATCAGATTGGCATGACGGTTAGCGTCATTAAGGAGAATGGATAATGTCATCCCCAATTATCGCAATTGATGGGCCTAGTGGTGTCGGAAAGGGTACTTTAGCGCAATGGCTGTGTTGTAAAACTGGATTTCATCTTTTAGATAGCGGAGCAATTTACCGAGCCTTGGCTTATGGCGTTTCTAAAGCTGGTATTGACCTTGCAGACGTTGATAATTTGGTTAACTTAGCGGAAGTACTTCCTGTTGAATTTAAAGCAACCAGTGTTATCTATGATGGAGAAGATGTTACTTCTACAATTCGCACAGAAGAGGTGGCTGCTATCGCATCAAAAGTGGCTGCAATTCCAGAGGTGAGAACATCACTTCTTAAGCGTCAAAAAGACTTTGCACAAGCGCCTGGATTGGTTGCTGATGGCCGAGATATGGGAACAGTCGTGTTCCCAAATGCGAATGTTAAGCTGTTTTTAACCGCTTCAGCTGAAGAAAGAGCAAAAAGACGTGTTAACCAGTTGAAAAATCAAGGGGTTAGTGCTAACATTGCGCGAATTACTCAAGACATCATGGAAAGAGACGAACGTGATCGTACTCGTTCATCCTCTCCATTGGTGCCAGCTGAAGACGCTTTAATCATAGATACAACGGATTTAAGCATTCAAGAAGTCTGCGAAAAAGCGCAAAATGCGTTAAGCGAAGCTGGCATTTAAAAATTGATTAATAATTAATAACATATTGTTATTTAAAAAGAATTCGATCTTTATTCGAACATTCGAGTAAAGATTTTTTTGCTTTTGTAATTTTAAATTAGAAATTACAAAATTTATTTTGTTGGGTATTTGGGAACCTGGCGATTAACATAACTGACCCGATTATATCTTTTAGACCCCAATAGGAAGACATAAACGGCTTTTTTAATTTTGGTATAACCCCATGAGTGAATTATCTTTCGCTGAATTATTTGAACAATCCTTACAAGAAGACAAATTCCAAACTGGTTCTCTAATCATAGGAACCGTTGTTGCTATCGACAAAGAAGCAGTCCTAGTTGATGCAGGTATGAAATCTGAGTCTGCAATCCCTAGATATCAATTCGAAACTGCTAACGGTGAACTAGAAGTTGCCGTAGGTGATGAAGTTGAAGTTTATCTAGAAACACTAGAAGATGGCTTTGGTGAAACTCGTTTGTCACGTGAAAAAGCTAAGCGCGCTAAGACTTGGGACCGTTTGGAAACTGCCCTTGAAGAGAATGAAACAGTTACTGGTCTTGTTACTGGTAAAGTTAAAGGTGGTTTAACCGTTGATGTAGAAGGTGTTCGCGGTTTCTTACCTGGTTCACTTGTGGATGTTCGTCCTATTCGTGATTTCGGTTTCCTTGAAGGTAAAGAAGTTGAAATGAAACTTGTTAAGCTTGATCGTAAGCGTAACAACGTTGTTGTTTCTCGTCGTGCTGTTATCGAAGCTGAAAACTCTGTTGAAAGAGAAGCATTGCTTGCTAACATGGAAGAAGGTTCAACACTTAAAGGTATCGTTAAAAACCTTACTGATTACGGTGCATTTATCGACCTTGGTGGTATTGATGGTCTTCTACATATCACAGATATGGCATGGCGTCGTGTTAACCACCCATCTGAAGTTATTCAGGTTGGTGATGAGATCGAAGTTAAAGTATTGAAGTTCGACAGAGAGAAAAACCGTGTTTCTCTAGGTATGAAGCAACTTCAAGAAGATCCTTGGTCAGATATGGTTGCTCGTTACCCAATCGGTGCGGAAATCATGGGTAAAGTTGCCAACATTACTGATTACGGTGCTTTCATCGAAATCGAAGATGGTATTGAAGGTTTGGTTCACACATCTGAATTGGATTGGACTAACCGTAACATTCACCCATCTAAAGTAGTTCACCTAGGTCAAGAGCTTAAAGTTAAGATCCTAGATGTTGATCAAGAGCGTCGTCGTATCTCATTGTCTATCAAGCAATGTACTGTTAACCCTTGGGAAGCATTCTCTGCAACTCATACTAAAGGTGACAAAATTGCTGGTAACATTAAATCAATCACTGATTTCGGTATCTTTATTGGTTTAGAAGGCAATATCGATGGCCTTGTTCACCTAACTGACATTTCTTGGTCTCAAGCTGGTGAAGAAGCGGTTCGTGACTTCAAAAAAGGTGATGAGCTAGAAACAGTTATCCTTTCAATCGACCCAGAACGTGAAAGAATTTCACTTGGTCTTAAGCAATTAGAACAAGATCCTTTTGGTGAGTTTGTTGCTGAAAACGGAAAAAATAGCATCGTAACTGGTACTGTTAAGTCTGTTGATGAGAAAGGTGCAGTAATTGATCTAGCTGATGATGTTGAAGGTTATTTACGAGCTTCTGAACTAGCTGAAGATACTCGTGATGCTAGCTCAGTTCTTAAAGTTGGTGATACTGTCGAAGCTAAGGTGATGAACGTTGATCGCAAAAACCGTTCGCTTTCTTTATCTGTAAAAGGTAAAGATGCTCAGGAAGAAGCGAATGCGGTTAAGGACTACTCTTCATCACAGCCTAAAGCTGCAAGTACTCTTGGTGACCTATTAAAAGGTCAACTTTCTGGTGACGAATAAGATCTAACCTAAGAGCCGCTAGTAATAGCGGTTCTTAAATTCCTTTGTTATTTAAAAAGGACAGGTTGAAGGTGTTTATTTATATGCCTAAACAGATTTTACTCTTGTCAGAAGAGACTTCTATAAAAGAGACAGTAAAGAATGACTAAGTCAGAATTGATCGAATTGATTGCAAGACGTCAAACTCAATTTAGTCAAAAAGACGTTGAGTTAGCAGTGAATGAAATTATTGACTCCATGATAGAAAGCCTATCAGAAGGGGATAGAATTGAAATTCGCGGCTTTGGAAGTTTTAGTCTTCATCATCGCCAAGCACGTGTTGGGAGAAACCCCAAAACTGGTGAAAATGTTGAGTTAGGTGAAAAGCGAGTTCCTCACTTTAAGCCTGGAAAGTCATTAAGAGACAGTGTGGACGAGTCTAAGGACATGTACGACATTATTTCTTAACAGTAAAAACTCACATTCTATTTTTGAAAAGGGTACAATATTTTTAAAATATTGTGCCCTTTTTTTATGCTTAAAACTATCTCAATCATCATTACACTGCTTTTCTTATCACTCGGCATTTTTTTAGGAGTGTTGAATCCCAGCATAGTTAAATTTGACCTAATTTATAAAGTGGTTGAATTGCCACTATCTATATTATTAGCGATTACTTTTTCTCTTGGAATGTTACTATCTGGTTTTTATTTCTCTTTTGTGTTGATTGGTAAGCAATGGGAGATAAGAAAAAATAGCAAGAAAAACAACAAGTTATCTAGTGAAGTTGTTGAATTAAATAAACAGCTTTCTGAAGTGAAAAATCAATTATCACAACAATCATTACCTAACAAAACAAACGAAATCACCTCCTTATAAAGAAACACACAAAGAGAAGTACTTATATGCATAAAAGAACAGGACTTCCTGATCCAAAAGTTGTTATCGCATTAGATTTTCCTTCTGTATCAAGAGCAAATTCTTTTATCCATCAAATGGATCCAAGTATTTGTCGGTTAAAGATAGGAAAAGAATTATTTGCTATTGGTGGCCCAGCTTTTGTTGAGAGCTGCATTGATAAGGGTTTTGATGTTTTTTTAGATTTAAAGTATCACGACATTCCAAATACGGTAGCAAAAGCTTGTCAGGCTGCCGCTAAGATGGGTGTGTGGATGTTAAATGTTCATGCGCTTGGTGGTCGTAGAATGATGGAAGCGGCAAAAGAGGGTGTCTTACAAAGTTCTCACCAACCTATTTTAATTGCTGTTACGATCTTGACCAGTATGGAAGAGGGGGATCTACGAGATATTGGTCTACAAGGAACACCTCATGACAATGTGATGCGCTTAGCAAAATTAGCTGCTGATTCAGGCTTGGATGGTGTTGTATGTTCTGCACAAGAAGCCTCAGACATTCGTGCCGAAATTGATAGAAATTTTTGCTTGGTTACACCAGGAATTAGACCTCGTGATGCGGATGTTAATGATCAAAAGCGCATTATGACGCCAGATGAAGCGTTGAAAGCCGGATCTAGTTATCTAGTGATTGGTCGTCCAATTACTCAGGCTAAAGATCCAATTCAAGCATTAATAGATATTAACGAATCTATTAAAGGTATGTAAATTAAGCTTTCAATACTGGCAGGATAATTTTAACAACGACACCAATGGGCTTTCCATTCAAGTCCATGTAATTAAATGCCTCTGCTTTACCATTGTGAAAATCTGCTATTAACTTAACGATATAAAGCCCTAAGCCCAAGTGTGCTTGATTATCAGCATTTGTTTCTCGAATTGATGTCATACCGTCAAAAATTTGTTTCTCAATAGTTTTAGGAAGAGGTTTTCCTGTATTTTGTACAAGAATTTCGACTTCATTTTGTCCGTTAAGTACAACACTAATCGTTATAGGTTCTTTAGCATCATCAAAATCTTTCGCATTACTAATCAATTTATCCATTAATTGCTCAATCATAAAGCCATCCCCAACGACCTGAGTTTCTTCAGGAATATTCAGCTGAGTTCTAAATTTATGTTCGGGGTTGAGTATGACAATATTTTCCAGATAGTGTTTAAGCATCTCCTGAATTGCGAAAGGTTCAGGCTCTTGCATGGATAAACTCTCTTCTATGCTGTTAGCTTCTGAAAGTGAACTAATAATTTGCTTTAGCTGCTCTAATGCATGTTTTGAATACCGTACTTGTTTGTGATCCACGTCTTGCTCAAGTAATGAAAGTGACATGGATAAACGATTCATAGGGTTATGGAGTTCGTGCCGCAGAGTTTTAGGTAGTTGCTTTAGATAACGCTCGTAAGATGACAATTGGCTTAACATGTCATGAATATGATGACGTAAATCAGAGATTTCATCGTAGTAATGCCTTGGCATACTGTCAGGGAAGTTCATCTTATTAACTTTGCCATAGGCATCAAAGGTATTTCTAACATCATAATCTAGTCGAGCAATACGTTTGGACAGAGACGCTATGTAGAATACTGCGCCAAAAAAAACGACAAAAAAGATGAGTGCTCCCATACCGATAAGACGATAAAAACGTTTTAGGGAGTCGGTCAATAAGCTATTCATCGTTTGCTCAAGAACAATCGCCCCTATGATGTGCCCTTGAAGCTTTAAAGGCGTAGCTGACATTAAAGAAATAGGAGTGTTTTTATACATTCTATACTGCTGGAAAGTATGACCAGAAATTGCCTGACGAATCAGCGCAACCTCGGGGTTAGTGCTTTGGGGGTAGGGGTAAGGTAATGTAAAAGGGATGACATTCGATAATGTTTTGATTAAAAAATAACCAATTTTTGCGAATAAATCCTTATCAAGAGCGGTAGCTTGCTGAGATAAACGACCAACCACATAAGTTACCTGCCCAAACTCATTAACAATCCAGAGTACCGATTTATCTAAATTGAGGTGGCTGAGTTGATTTGTTGGGCGGCCGGATAAAATCTGCTGAGCCCATAGGTCTGTGCGGTTTTCAAGTACGTAGGAGAGGTTGATAACCGTTTGTTGTTGAATCACTGCTTGGTTTTCAAGCAGCATTCTGTGTAGGTCAATCGCAAATCGGTAAGCGAGAGCGGGGAGCAGGGTTAACATCAAGAGTAAGATATAAAACCTTGATCTGATGGTTAACCTCATTTTAAAAGAAGGCTTCATTTTTGTCGCCAGCTGTATCCTCGGCCGTATTCGTTATGAATCAAATCAAAACCTTGATCGACCTTTTTGAAGGCGTTTCGAATTCTACATATATGCGTATTGATCGTATTTCTTTCAACAACACCTTGTGTAGATTCTTGTAATTTATCATAGGTGACGACACCTTTTTCACCCGTCAAGGCAAACTGTTTGAGCATTTCAAACTCTGTTGCCGTTAAATCCAGAACTTGATCGTGCCAGTAAGCCTTAAATTCGTTATTGGCTAGGTTAAGACCATTAATCAATGATTTACCGCCATCATCACTGACCTGTATCGAACCTGTGATGCGCAATAGGTTTTTAACTTTTGCTGTCAAGACGCCTAAACTGATTGGTTTTGGTAAGTAATCAATTGCGCCTAGTGCATGGCCTGTATAAATATCAAACTCCGACTGCCTTTCTGAAAGAAAGATAACTGGGATAGCTGTTTCAAATGATAAAAGATGTTTTGCTAGCTCAAAGCCGCCATCAATCTCATTCCCTAAAATAATATCCGAAATCACTAGATCCGGCAGGGCTTCATCAAAACTAGCTTCTGCCGTAGCTCGGTCAGTAAAAGCTTTGATTTTAAAGCCTTGTTCAGAAAGTGCGGTCGCTAAATTTTCCAGTTGTAGAGGGTCATCTTCTACAATTGTAATGGTGTAATCGTTATTCAACATTGCCATAAACTTTTCCTGTAAGAGCAAAATACTATAGAGCCCATTTTACACAGCTTAACGGATGTACTGGAAGTCTAAAACCTGCATATTCATAATTAATCCAGCATCTTGAATTGGTAAGACAATTGCATCCTCACCTGAATGGTTATGATGAGAGTGCCACCAACCTGGAGGTGTAACAAAAACTGCTCCTGGTTCCCACATTGCTTTAATGGGGTTTACTAATTCACCATTTTCATCAACTTCTTCACTTATGAGTGTGTAGGTGTCTGGCCCAGCCGCAACACAATAATCAATGGCCACAGAATTATGTCTGTGTGGTTTTTGCACAACGCCTGCGGGTAGGGCGTTATATAGTGACCACAAAGTATGCGTGAGCGTCATGGTTTTCGGGAAGTTTGGGTTCGACAAAAGAATTCCTGTTCTATTTCTTCCTTCACCTTCTTGTCTAACCTTTTCTAATTCATGGTCTAAGTGCTCTTTTGTATAAAGCACAGGTGTAAAGCGTTTCTCAGCGGGCTGAACACCTAAGTATTTCAATAGAGGGGAGTCATTTACCCAGTAAATTGAAGTATCCTCGGTTGCTGAATGCAATGCACTTTCAACAGAAGGGAGTGTAAAAAGATCACCAGTTTTCCACTCAATAGTACCTTCCGACATCTGGGTTTTACCTTGCCCATTGATGACATAAAACATCTGAGAGGTCACTTTGGCTGAAGTTTTTAAAGACTCACCTTTGCATATGCGCACGAAGTTAGCCATAAGGTTAGGTGAGGTAGCTGGGTACTCGATATCTAAAGCTTTCGATAAATCAAATGGGATAACGCGCGTTGCCCCGGATTGATGCAAAGAAGCAGGAAAGCTTTCAACATCAATTTTGGGCATAGGAGGGTTAACAGCCGACATATATTCTTTAACGTCAGCTTGAGCTTGCCATTGTTGTTGCGAAACTTCTTGGCGTAGTTCAACACTATGATTTGGAATCATGTTTAATACTCTCATTAAAATTTTTAGGAAACTATTTGAATTTGTTGAGTTTTTTTCGATCGCTTGAGGAGGGGATTCCCATGGATTCTCGGTATTTAGCGATTGTACGTCGAGCAACGTTAATTTCTTTCTCTTCAAGTAAAGACATCAACTTGTTGTCACTTAACGGTTTGTTTGGGTCTTCTGCATCAATGAGCTGTCTAATGTGAGATTTGATGGCAATAGCAGACTGATCTTCGCTGCCATATTGTGATACACCAGTTGAAAAAAAGTATTTCAACTCAAAGGTACCGCGAGGTGTTTGCATATACTTTTGGTTTGTTGCTCTGGAGATAGTAGATTCATGCAATTCTAATGACTCTGCTACATCTCTAAGAACCATAGGTTGCATGGCTTGTTCACCTTCATCAAAAAAGCGAGCTTGTTTTTCGATAATGTATTTACCAACACGCAATAGGGTTTCACCACGGCTTTGAACGCTCTTAATCAGTCCTTTTGCCTCAATTAATTGCTCTTTTATTTTTTTAGACTCATCAGAGCTTCCTGATAAGCCTGAAGCCATATTAAGGTAGGTCGAGTTAATGGTTAGCCTAGGGAAAGCATCCTGGTTTAATTCGA
This sequence comes from Hydrogenovibrio kuenenii DSM 12350, assembly GCF_000526715.1. Lineage (NCBI taxonomy): Bacteria > Pseudomonadati > Pseudomonadota > Gammaproteobacteria > Thiotrichales > Piscirickettsiaceae > Hydrogenovibrio > Hydrogenovibrio kuenenii. Next base: position 1,138,051 of record NZ_JAGP01000001.1, read on the forward strand.
TCATAAAACCATTTTTAGTGCGCGTTAAAATAAGATCTGGTGTAATTAATTCACCTTGTGAGGAGGAGTAGGCACGTCCCGGACGAGGATTAAGCGACTGAATAACTTGAATAACTTGATGCAATTCTTCGTCATCCAGAAAATAGATTTTCTTTAGTCTCTTGTAATCTCTAACCGTTAACAGCTCAAAGTTTTCTTCAATGATTTTAGTTGCCGTAACAACATAAGGGTTTTGCTGTAGCGATTTTAGTTGCAGAATCAAGGTTTCAGATAGGTCTCTAGCAGCAACACCGGTAGGCTCAAAATCCTGAATAATCAATAAAACTTCTTCAACATCAGCAAGATTGACATCGATATCAGGCTCTTTAGCTAAAAGGTCATCTAAAATTTCTTGTATAGATACTAATAAGAAGCCCTCATCATTGATTTCATCAATAACATAAGAGGCGATTAATTCTTGATAATCTTTCCATGGGTAAATGTCTGACTGCCAATAAAGTTTATCTTTTAAAGTTAGTTCGGCTGATGTATAGCTTTCAGGGGAGTTATAATCATCAAGGGATTGTGCCTTAGAAGACAGCTGTGAAGCGCCATAGTCGGTATAAACTTCTTCCCATTCGCAATCAATTTCCATATTATCGGAAATGGCGTCAGCCTTCTCAATATCGAGATCAGACTCGGAAGTGTCCTTTGTGTCTTTAGAAGTATCCTCAAGATCTGGACTCAATTCTTCCATTTCATCTTGCGCATCAGACTCTTCTACTTCCAACATAAAGTTGCTTTCTAAGGTTGTGGCAATGGTTTGTTGGACTTCAAGAGCAGAGTACTGCAATATTTTGATGGACTGCTGCAGTTGAGGTGTTAACTTAAGTTGCTGACCAATATTGAGTTGTAATCCAGGCATTAATGCCATTAGACGTTTCTCCTTGAAACCTGAAATTCGCTTTTAAATCTTATTTAACACTATAATAATCGAAAATCCTTAAAATCGGTATGTTTCTTGTTAGAGTTTTTTGCATATAATGTGACACAGAAACACTACTATGTAATGTGAAATAAAGAAGATAATGGAATAACTGGAGGGTTATCGTGTCAATTAAAGAAGATGCAATAAAGCTTGTTGAACAGCTTCCTGAAAAAGCTACCTGGAATGATTTAGTTAAGAGCTTGATTCGTGAAAGAAAAGTTACTCTAGGACTAACGGATATTGAAGTTGTTCAAGATCACTTAACAGAAGAAGAATTATCAGCGGTTATTGCAAGGCTTGAATCTGCGAGCTCAGCTCATGATGACATGAGAAACACCCGTAAATACAATCCAGATAATGCACTAACAACTAGCTGGATAATGGTTTCGCTAGCGCCATTATTATTTATTTCTATTTTGATTGCACCGGCAGCTTATTTATTGTCTGCACTGGGTATTGTTTTTGGTTTCAAGGCCTGTATGTCAAAAGTAAAAGGTGCATGGCTACCAACAGTTGTTGGTGTTATTGAGCTAATCTTGTTTGTGGCATTGCCTTCGAGTGTAGGCTAACTAACTTGTCATAATGACAAACCCAGCCTGGTAGATTTCGTCAGGCACTTAAGAAGCGGCAATAAGCTGCTTTTTTATTGTCTGTAGATTTTGTTGAAACTATATTTAACTTCGCATAATGTATATTATGTTAAATTGGATAAAATTCATACAAAGTGTCCTTTAAAATATAGAATCCAGAAATTATTATTCTGGAGAATTTTTTCAGGAAGTTTAAAGGTTGTTGGTTTAGTTAATCATCTGCTTGTGCAGACTGATCATTACGAAAGTAATTTCTAAATGCGTTTTCCAAATGCAATTGGTAGTCCAATGAAATGTGTCCTTTCTGAAAAGGTTCATCAGGTTTAAGGTTTCTGAAGTAATGCATTTTTTCAGCTTCAGTTTTTCCCTTTGGAATTTTCGCTAAGGGTTTTGGCCATTGAGCCATACTATGACAACCTAAACATGAAAACCCGTAAAAATCTAATGGGCCGTTAAGACGACTACCGTAACCAAGACGTCGTCGCGCATAGTCCGGGATTTTACCCATAATGACACTTTCTTTTAGTTTGGTACCGTTTTTCACCATAGTTGGCGTAATGGTTGGGTCATTTCCCCATTGAACACCCAAAGGTACCATTTTGTCCCAAATGCCGTTTTTACCTTGTTTGGCATTGCTGTCATAGACAAATGCCCCCATAATCCAACTTGTTGTGCTGTCAGCACGTTTATCTCTTATTGAGAAATCGATTTGTACTAATCTAACAGGTAAAACTTTTTTAGGACTTTTACGGTCAATTGTTTCATTAATATTCGCCAGCACTGTTGGTGCACCTTTCATGAAAGGTAATTGTTTATCTGTGCCAGTTATAAAAACAAACTTCGCTATAAAACTTCCTTCAGGAAATTCAGTTTTGGTTAGGTCTGGCTCGCCTACCTTTAAGCCTGTTTTGCCCTTATGGCACCATATTTGGCCAATCTGATATGCGGCGTAATTGTTGTAAAAACTCAGCTCCCACTTTTGCTGAGGTTTCGATTGTGTAGGGGCTAGCTCGTAGGGCTTTGTGTCTGCATTTCTATTAAGCCCCCTCACCCCTTCTCTAGCGCGTCTTCCCATTGTTACCCACGGCATGTGGTACCAGTGATGCACTTTATTTTGCCCTGGGCGCCAATCAGCTTCTTTCATGCCCGCAAAAATATAAGCTTTTATCTTATTAAGGTAGGCTTGAGGATCACTTTTAAAGTTCCAGTTTTCCCAAGGTTTAGATGTATTTGGAAACTCTTTGGGATAATGATCGCTGAGCTGAAACAGCTGTCCTTGGTAGTTACTGCTTATTGTGTCTTGATAGCTAGGAAAGCCGCAGTTATCGCCCGTTTTGTTTGCTGCATCTGCAGCAGAAATGCTGAGAATACTTATGCTTATACCTAAACAAAAGCTGAATTTCTTAGATATTTGAGATGATAAAAGTGAATAAGGCATGAAGTAACTTATATAAGGTAATTTAACTGAGATTATTCAACAATGCTTCTACATTCTCAGGTGGGCGACCAATGACAAAGTTTTTGTCAATTTGCACAATAGGTCGCTCTATCAGCTTGGGATTGCTATGTAATATTTCAAGCCATTCTTTACGGGATTTCTGATCGTCAACTGACAACCCTAAATCTTTAAACAACTGCTCTTTAGTGCGAATAATTTGCTGAGGTTCAATGCCCAATCCCGTACAAATACCATCAATTTTTTCAACGCTAAGCGGTGTTTTTTGATAATCCACAACATCTATTTCGATATTGTGATTTTCTAGAATTTGTAGTGTCTGTCGGCTTTTAGAACATCTAGGGTTGTGATAAATGGTGGCTTTCATTTTTTATGCGTCTTCGTCAGTATCTTCAACTTTATCTAAACGTTTATTCAACGCGGTTTCTACAGCTTCAATACGAGACTGGCAAAGTGTATAAGCCCTAGTCGCCTCATCAACCATTGGCACCAATTCGTCAATATCAACATTGTCTGACTGAGATAGCTTTTGCGCTATTTCTTGAAGTTTTTCATAGTTTTTCTGGTAACTATTTTCTGTAGTTTGAGCCATCTTTTAACTCCGTTTGTTTAAGACCTTGGTAAAGGTTTATTTCACATCTTTTAAAACTGTAACATCAACTGAGCCATCTGAAAATTGAACCTCAAAGGCGTCTTGTGTCAGTGCTTGCTTTTTAGTTGTAATAGGTTTGTGGTCAGTTTTGCTTTTAGCCATAGCAAAACCTCGGTTTAATTGTGTTTTAGGCCCGGAACTTAAAATAAATGCAATCAGCTGTTGGGTTGTTTGTTTAGCAGAATCAAGTATTTTGACAGGGCGATTATTTAGTACTTCTCTATATTGTGACAAGGCTTGCTTTTGTAACTGTACTTGGTTGCTAGCTTGATGAAAAATGGCGTCCACACATTGTTCTAGTAAGTGTTGCTGTTGATTCAAAGTACGCATGCTTTGCTGCTGAATATGCATTATTAGAGGCGTTAAGTTTTGTTTATTTAAATGCAGAAGCTGCAGGCTTTTAGTTTGAATGCGAGACTCCATTTCATTTAGCTGCTGCTTTTGTCTTTGAACAAACAATTGGCTCGCCTTTTCAATAAACAACCAGTTTTGCTTAGCTGTTTGAGCTGCCGTGAAAATGGTGCGTTGCAATGCGGCTATCACTTTACTGGGCGTATCAAATCTCACAGCACTCACCTCATCCAATAAAGTGTTGTCACGCTCATGCCCTATCCCTGTTAGTACGGGTAGCTCCATATTGGCCACTGCTTTAGCCAGTTCGTAGTTATTTAAATACTGTAAATCAAGTTTTGCACCGCCACCTCGGATAATAATGAGTGCATCAAAATGATTCGACTGGTGTAATGCTAAAAACGCATCAAAAGCCCCCAGCATTTCTTTCTCGACATTATCCCCCTGAAAGGTGGAATAAAAATATTTAAACTCACAAAGTTTACTCTTAACCAGCAAATCAGCATCCGCTCGAAAGTCTCCTAAACCGGCAGCTGAAGGCGGTGCAATGACCGCGACACGGTAAAAGTCTTTAGGCATGGAATAGAACTTGTTTTTATCGTAAAGCTTTTCAGTAATTAACTGCTTACGTACTGCTTGAAGCGAGGCTTCCAGTTCGCCGAGTGTAAAACTTGGATCGATATCTTGAATGACTAAAGAAAATCCAAATTTTTCATGAAAGGTGGGCTCGACCATCAAAAGAACTTTTTGCCCTGCTGCCAGTTTAGAGCCTGTTTCAGACTCAAACTTAGTCAACAAGCGTTCTGCTTGACTCTGCCAAATCATTGCACGGCAGCTCGCTAGCTGAATATTGTCTTCTGTGTTTTCGGTCAATTCAAAATACCAGTGCCCTCTTCTTTCATTGATGTTGGCGACTTCCGCCATTATCCAAACTGCACCGGTAAACTGTTTACGAATAGCCGTTTGCACTTGTTGCATTAACTGACTAAGCGGAATTCCTTTTTCTTTTTCATTGGAAGAGGTAGCGCTATTGCTACCGGGTAATACAATTTGTTGAGGCGAATTATCGTTATCTTGAGGTAACCAACGCTCAAATGGTGTGAGGTCAGTTTCCAAGTCACCTGGAACATACCATTTCTTCTCAACAGGGTTCCAACGAGCCCCTACTGATTTTGCTAAATCTTTTTCTGCGAAAGGTACTTCCAGCAAAATCATGAAGCTTGCTCCATTCGATAAATTTCATCATTTACCTTTTGCAAAGCTGTTTCTACCACTTCAAGTCCAGCACCTTCTTTAAAGGCATTTTCAGAAAGATAACGTCGCCATAGACGACCACCAGGCATACCGTGGAATAAACCCAAAATATGGCGTGATACTTGATGTAATTTACCACCGTCTTGCAAATGAGATTCTATATAAGGATAAAGAGATTCAAGGACTTGTTGTCTGCTTGGTATAGGAGCATTATCTTGATAATAGAGGTTATCGACACTCGACAACAAATAAGGATTTTCATAAGCAGCACGCCCTAGCATCACACCGTCTAAAGCTGGTAGGTCCTGCTCATTCTTAAGAAAATCTAATCCAGATTCTGGCGTGGCGATGCCGCCATTGATGGCAATCGAAAAGTCTGGAAACGTTTGTTTGATACGTCTGACCCAGTCATATCTCAATGGAGGCACTTCACGGTTTTCTTTAGGTGAAAGTCCTTGCAGCCAAGCGTTTCGTGCATGGAGGATAACACCATTTCCACCAGCTTCAATAATGCCGCCAACGAAATCAACTAGCTTATTGAAATCCTCGTTGTCATCCAGTCCGATTCTGGATTTAACGGTGACAGGAATAGAAACCTTTTGCTTCATAGCATCCACCCCTTCAGAAACTATCTTGGGATGATCCATTAAACAAGCACCAATCATGTTGTTTTGAACTCTGTCTGATGGACAACCAACATTTAAGTTGATTTCGTTGTAGCCCCACTCTTCGCCAAGCTTTGCGCAGTGCGCTAATTCAAGGGCATCGGCTCCGCCAAGTTGCAACACTACAGGTTCATCAAATTCGTGACCCAAAAAGCGTGGCAGATTGTTTCCGTAAATAATCGCACCGGTTGTAACCATTTCACTGTACAACCATGCATGACGTGTTAACTTTCGATGAAACACTCTACAATGTCTGTCGGTCCAATCCAGCATGGGGGCTACTGAAAAACCATGTGCGCTATTTTTGTATTCAATTAATGACATTTTTTAAAGGTTCTTGTCTCGTAAAATAGAAGCGGTCATAGCACCGCATTATCGCATTTTCTAATTTCAAATACAGTTTTTCACTGCGATTATTCTGGTTTCCTGAGTATAAATAAGTAAACTACACGGTTATACGAAATAAATACAAAAATAACTCTAGAGAAGAGCAATACGACAGCAATGACAACTCATGAACTCTATCAGCAGGTTTTTCATAAAAAAATCGAAACCACAGATGAAGATACGCTAGGCCTAAAAGCCTGTGAACTCGCAATAGAGGCTTATAACTCAACGTCAAACAGCATTGTTAGAAGTGCTGAAGTTGCCATTGTTTTGGCCGAATTAAAACTGGATAGAGACACACTAATAGCGACGCTTTTGAGTGATGGAAACCTCGAGCCAGCCTATTCATTAGACAAGCTTAAATCTATCTTCTCCAGCAACATCATTCAGATGGTTAAAGAGATTAGACGATTAAATGCCATTAAAGATTTTAGCGTAGCATCCGCAACTAATGAAGTTCAAACTGAACGCCTAAGGCAGATGCTGTTGGCGATGACCTCAGATATTCGCATTATGATTGTTAAGTTGGCTTATCGAGTGGTTCGTCTACGAAATTTAAAAAACGAAGCAGATCATGTTAAGCAACAGATTTCTAATGAAACGCAATTGATTTTTGCACCGCTAGCTAATCGTTTAGGTATTGCTCAACTTAAGTGGGAACTGGAAGACCTTTCGTTTCGTTACCTACAGCCGGATGTTTACAAGTCCATCGCACAACAGCTTGATTCAAAGCGTGCGGGTCGAGAAGCATTTATTAATAATGTTATTGATACCTTAAAAAACATGTTTGACGATAAAGCCATGGATTTTAAGATTTCGGGTCGCCCTAAACACATCTATAGCATCTGGAAAAAGATGACTAAGAAAAATCTGCCGATTGATGAGCTTTACGACCTTCGTGCCGTTCGTATTTATGTAGATACTATAGAGCAATGCTATGAAGTATTGGGGATGATCCATAGTCGCTGGAACTATATTAAAGATGAGTTTGATGACTATATTGCAACCCCTAAAGAGAATGGGTATCAATCAATTCATACAGTCATAATCGGCGCCGAAAATAAAACGGTTGAGATTCAAATTCGTACATATGAAATGCACCGACATGCTGAATATGGGGTGGCGGCACATTGGCGTTACAAAGAAGGTGGTAAAAAGCTCGATGCAAGGCTTGAACAAAGCATTAATCTTGTTCGTCAAATGCTTGAGTACAATGACAACCCGGATCTATTGAATGAAATCAGTACAGAGCTTCTTTCAGAGCATATTTATGCAATGACGCCTACTGATGAGATTATTACCCTGAGCAAAGGATCAACAGCACTAGACTTTGCCTACTATATTCATACTGAATTAGGGCATCGTTGCCGTGGTGCCAAGGTCAATGGTCGAATAGTACCGCTCACCTATCAACTCAAAACAGGTGATAAAGTTGAAGTTCTAACGGTTAAATCAGGTGAACCCAGCCGTAACTGGCTAAATCCCAACTTAGGTTATTTGGGAAGCAGCCGTTCTAGAACCAAAGTTCGTCACTGGTTTAACCATCAAAACAAAGAAGCCAACCGAGATGCTGGTGAAGCCATATTCAATAAAGAAGTGCGTCGACTACATGCGCACGAGATTAAACTCGAGCAATTAGTTAAGTATTTCAAATGTGAAACTACGGCTGAATTCTATGAAGCATTAGGTAAAGGTCAAATCAATGACCGTCAGCTAAATAGCGCTATTCAGAAACAAGTTAAGCCACAGCAACCACGAGTAGCGCCACAGGATCCTGACAAAACCAAAGTTACCGATTCCATTCATTTAACGGATAACTTAAATGAACCAGCAAGAGCCTATGTCGTAGGTTCACCACAGTTAAAAACACAGCTTGCCCCCTGCTGCCACCCGACCGAAAATAATGAAATCATCGGTTATGTCACACGAGGCAGAGGGATTACGGTTCATAAAAAAGACTGTAACAACATTCTTAACCTAAGCTATGAAGAGCAAAAACGATTAATTACCGTTTCGTGGACAAGACATCAAACAGAGTTAGTTGAAACCTATGAAGCTGAATTGAGTGTGCTGTGTTTTGACCGTAAGGGCTTGTTGCGTGACATTATGACGCTTTTAGCTATGCAGGACATCAATATTATTAAATCTGATACTCAATCCGATAAGACTGATGGTACGGTTACCATGCAGTTTGTTATAGAGCTGGATTCACATACAAGTGCAGGTAATTTGCTCGATCAGCTTGAACAAGTTGATAATGTTGAGAGCGCATCGATAAACTTAAATAAACAATAAAAATCTGCCAGGCTGGGTAAGAGGAATTATGTCAATAATTCAACAACTTAAAGAAAAATATTAAAAGCTAACTTAAGCCAGACCAGTGTTGTCTGATAAAACATCAGAACTTAAATAAGTTAGAGTTTTCTTCAAACCATAAACATTGGCAACAGGAAGGTTTTCCCCTTTTAACCACTGTTGCACTGCATCGTGTTTAGATTTTCCAGTAATAAGCTTAATAACGGCTTGGCTATTACAGAGTGTTTCAAAAGACAAGCTTAAGCGTTCGCTTGGGGGTTTTGGTGATTGATACTCTAAAACTGTATATTGGTTTTCAATATAAAAATGCCCTGGAAACAAACTGGCAGTATGGCCATCCTCTCCCATCCCAAGTAAACATAAGTCAAAACATTCACCTGATGAAAACAAGCTTTCAACCACCATGTTGTATTCCTTAGCAGAAGCCTCTAACCCTAGCTCCGTGGACATAAAGTGAATTTGTGTTTGAGGAATAGAGGTTTGCTTTGATAGCCAGTGGGTTTGCAAAGCAACGCTATTTCGTTCAGAGTGATCTGCGGGGTAACAACGTTCATCCCCCATATAGAGATGCCAGTTTTGCCAGTCGGATTTTTGTGTCGCCAACAATTCATAACAGCGGTTTGGCGTACTACCGCCTGCTGTTACCAGGTGAAAACTTCCTTTTTCCGAAATGGCTTTATCAGCAGTTTGAAGAATATGGGTTGTAACAGCTTGTGCAACATCCTCTGCTGTTTGCAGTTCAATCCAATTTTCGGGAAGCGTCCTGTTCATTTTTGTCTCAATAACCCTAAACCATGATACTACTGATTTGCACACTCAGGGTTGATATGCAAACGCCAGCCTTGGTCCGGTTGGTCAAAAAGTTTTTCTGCCCCTTTTGGCCCCCAAGAACCAGACGCATAGGTATCAATATAACTAGTGTCCGATGCCCATACTTCAAGAACGGGATCCACCACTTTCCAAGCAGCTTTCACTTCATCATAGCGAAGGAAAAGAGAGCGATCCCCTTTTATGACATCTAGTAATAATTCTTCGTAAGCATCAATGGAATCAGCATCATCAAGCTTCATTGCGGCATCAAGGCTAATCTGCTGAGTATTAATTTCCAACCCAGGTTCCTTGGCGGTCATCTCTATTTTGATGGACTCCCTTGGCTGAATACCAAACACAATCCAGTTTGGGTCCATTTTCTTAACTTGAGACTCTCTGAAAAACTGCTTCGGTGGATGTTTAAAACAAATAGATACCAAAGTCTTGGATGCAGCCATGTTTTTTCCGGTTTGAATGTAGAAAGGCACGCCTGCCCAGCGCCAATTGTCGATATAAAGTTTAAGCGCAGCATAGGTTTCAGTCACACTGTCTTCTGCGACATCCGGTTCTTCAAGATAGCTTGGCACCTGTTTATCATTAACCTTTCCTGCAGCATATTGGGCACGGTAAGCTTGTGACTTAACATTGTTTTTTGAAATCAATCGGATTGATTTTAGTAGTTTAACTTTTTCATCACGCAGTTCTTCAGCATCCATTGATGCAGGTGGCTCCATAGCAACCAAGGCCAACAACTGCAATAAGTGGCTTTGAATCATATCTCGCATAGCGCCACTTGTATCGTAATAACCGGCACGACTTCCAATAGGCCGGTCTTCTGCATGGGTAATCTGAATATGATCGATGTAATTGCGATTCCAAAGCGGTTCCATTAAAAGGTTGGCAAAACGGAATACCATGATATTTTGTACCATTCCTTTACCTAAGTAATGGTCAATGCGATAGGTTTGCGATTCATCTAAATATTTATTTAATTCCAATTGCAATGCTTTTGCACTAGATGAATCATAGCCAAACGGCTTTTCAAGAACAACACGACGCCATCCTTTAGATTCATCCAGCATGCCAGCTTTATTAAGGTTTCTAACGACTTTGGCAAAGTGATCAGGGCCTAGAGATAAATAAAATGCTATGTTGGAAGGCATGTTTTCTGCACAGAGCAAATCAGACAGTTGATGGTAAGAGTCTATTTGGTCAGCATCCATTGCAAAGTACTGCATCCGTTTGGCAAACCGCTCAAAAACATCAGTTTTCAAACCCCCTCGCGCTTTTGGAGACACAGCCTCTTTAATAATGGCTAACCACTCTTCCTGTGAGTATTTCTTTCGCCCTAGTGTGATTAGACGCATTCCGTCTGTTAAACGATTCATTTCATCTAGGTGATAAAAAGCAGGCATTAATTTGGTTAGTGATAAGTTACCTGTTGCGCCAAATACGACAAATGTACAATCTTGCGGCATCAATTAAACCTCATAAGTTGTTGAGCTGACATTTCCGCCAGATTTGATCCAGTCTGTATGAAAGAACTCACCGCGGGCTTTATCGACACGCTCATAGGTATGTGCGCCGAAATAATCTCTTTGTGCTTGTAACAAGTTAGCAGGCAAGGTTTCGCTGCGATAGCCATCAAAGAATGCCAATGCGGAGCTTAATGCTGGCGTTGGTATTTGGTTTTGAATACCAAAAATAATTGCCTGGCGCCAGTTGGCTTCAGCCCCTTTAATGGCTGATTCAAAGAAGTCGGCATGAAGCAGGTTTTGCAAATCGGGTTGCTTATCGTAAGCGGCTTTAATTTCACCTAAAAACTTACTGCGAATAATACAGCCACCACGCCACATAAGAGCAATACCACCATAATTAAGCTCCCAGCCAAACTCATTAGCAGCTTCTGACATCAGCATGTAGCCTTGAGTGTAGGAAATAATTTTCGAGGCATAAAGTGCATCATGAATTGCTGCTAAGGCTTCTTGTTTGTCTACAGTCAAATTACTTTTTTGTTTAGGGAATATTTTCGCTGCAGTCTGTCTTTCTGTTTTGAATGACGATAAACAGCGACTATAGACAGATTCGGTAATTAAGGTCAATGGAATACCAAGATCAAGTGAACTGATACCAGTCCATTTTCCGGTACCCTTTTGCCCTGCAGCGTCCAGGATCTTATCAACCAAAGGTTCACCATCGGTATCTTTAAAAGAAAGAATGTTAGCTGTAATTTCAATTAAATAGGAATCAAGAACCCCTTGGTTCCATTCTGCAAAAATTTTCTGACATTCATCTGCGGTTAAACCGAGACCTTCACGCATAAGTTGGTAGGCTTCAGTAATTAATTGCATATCACCATACTCAATGCCGTTATGAACCATTTTTACATAATGTCCAGCACCACCTTGCCCTACCCAGTCACAACAAGCTTCCCCATGGCTTTTAGCGGCTATGTCTTGAAAAATAGGTTTAACAGCTGCCCATGCACTAGGATTGCCTCCAGGCATAATTGATGGTCCAGAGCGAGCGCCTTCTTCTCCACCTGATACCCCTGTTCCAATAAACAAAATGCCTTTTTCAGCTAAAGATTTTGTTCTGCGGTCAGAATCAGTATAAAGAGAGTTACCGCCATCAATAATAATGTCGCCTTTATCAAGAAGTGGAAGCAGAAGGTCAATAAAGTGGTCTACGACCTCGCCTGCTTTAACCATTAACATGATTTTTCTAGGTGCACTTAAGCTTTCAACAAGCTCTTCCAAAGAGTAGGCACCAATAATCGGACGCGCTTCAACACGCTGCTGTAAAAAGGTTTCTGTTTTGTCGGCAGAACGATTGTAAACTGTCACGCGATATCCGTGATCAGCCATATTTAAAACAAGGTTTTGTCCCATCACAGCCAAACCAATTAAGCCGATATCCGATTTTGCCATAGCCACTCCTTAGTGAAATACATTTTTATAGTATTGAACGCCATTTCAATCAGCGTACTTTAAAAACGTAAATTGAATGTGAAATAAATTTTAAGAAAAGAAACTATAAGAGTCGCACGACGGTGTGCTGCTTTGGATTTAGTTTATCAGGAAAAACTTGTCCGAGAAAGACAAAAAAATAAGATATAAAAAAACCCACTACAAAATAAATTGTAGCAGGTTCTTTCAGAAAGTGGCGTCCCGTAGGGGAGTCGAACCCCTGTTACCGCCGTGAAAGGGCGGTGTCCTAGGCCTCTAGACGAACGGGACAAAAGTGAGCGTCCGCTCAAGTACTTGTATTTCAACAAGCGATAAATTGAAAGGTTTTGTGTACGGACCTAGACGTACCCTATTCAATCTACCTAAAAATGGAGCGGGAAACGAGGATCGAACTCGCGACCCCAACCTTGGCAAGGTTGTGCTCTACCGCTGAGCTATTCCCGCATAGTGGCGTCCCGTAGGGGAGTCGAACCCCTGTTACCGCCGTGAAAGGGCGGTGTCCTAGGCCTCTAGACGAACGGGACACTTTGAAAACTGTCATACAAACTATGACGCGATTATGGCCTAGTATAATCGGTTATCAGTTAAAATTGGTGGAGCTAAGCGGGATCGAACCGCTGACCTCAACACTGCCAGTGTTGCGCTCTCCCAGCTGAGCTATAGCCCCATGTTTCCACTCTATCGATAAGATTGTGAAGTCTTAGTCAGGAGCCATGTAACTGATAGGCGCGTATTATAAAGATATGCCGCCTTGGGTCAAGGCATTTTTTCATAAAACGGTAAATATTTTTTTAACAATCAATATTTACTAAACGCTAACATTATCTACCCAAAAAACAAACGGACAAACTTGATATCAAGTTGTCCGTTTATTCTTAATAAAAACAATCTAGTAGGTTGTTCAGGCGTTTTTAATGCGTTCTTGAATATACTCAATGGCCATAGAAATTCTATCCAAACAACGTTGTTGACCAATCAATTCAGCAGTGCCATCAATAGAAGGTGACTGCCCTCCTCCAGTAATTGCAACACGTAAAGGCATGCCTACTTTACCCATACCGATTTCTAATTCATCAGCGGCTTCCTGAATGGCATGGTGAATCGCTTCTTTACTCCAGTCTGACAAAGCTGCAAATTTTTCCTGAACTTTTTGCAATGGTTCTTCAGCAACCCCTCGTAAATGCTTTTTCGCTGCGCCTTCTTCAAAAGATTTAAAATCTTGATAAAAATAAACCGCACCATCTGCCATCTCGATAAGAGTTTTAGCACGCTCACGAAGTAAGTCCGCAACTAAAGCCAGATCAGGTCCTTGTGTGGCATCAAGATCTTTTGCTTGCATAAATGGCGCTAAGTTTTTAACTAGGTTTTCAATATCAGTATTTTGAATATGCTGTTGGTTAATCCACAGCAATTTTTCAGTATTGAATGTTGATGGTGCAGAATTGACTGTTTCTAAATCGAAATGCTCAATCATTTCTTGAATCGAAAAAATTTCTTGATCCTTATAAGACCACCCTAGACGTACCAAATAATTCAATAAAGCTTCAGGTAAGAAACCTTCTTCTTTGTACTGTAAAACAGAAACCGCACCATGACGTTTTGATAAACGGCTTCCATCAGGGCCTAGAACCATCGGGATATGTGCAAACTTGGGTAAAGATGCACCCAATGCATGGTAAAGATTGATTTGTCTTGGTGTGTTGTTTAGGTGGTCATCCCCTCTAATAACATGAGTGACCTTCATATCCCAGTCATCCACAACAACCGTTAAGTTATAAGTTGGTGTGCCATCAGAACGCGCAATAATTAGGTCATCCAGTTCTTTATTGGAAACGGTTACTTTGCCCTTCACGATATCGTCAATCACTACATCACCATCTAATGGGTTTTTAAAGCGAATAACTGGCTTAACACCTTCTGGTGGTGTACCTGTAAAGTTACGATAACGACCGTCATAACGTGGTTTCTCACCGCGTTCACGTTGTTGTTCACGCATATCGTCCAGTTCTTCTGATGTCGCATAACAATAGTAAGCCAAGTCGTTATCCATCAATTGTTGGATAACGGCTTTATAACGATCAAATCTTTGCGTTTGATAATAAGGCCCTTCTGTATGCTCAAGACCTAGCCATTCCATGCCTTCCATAATGGCATCAACAGACTCTTGAGTAGAGCGTTCAAGATCCGTATCTTCGATTCGTAAAATAAAGTCGCCGCCCTTTTGCTTGGCGTATAACCAAGAATAAAGTGCTGTTCTAACACCACCTATATGTAAATAACCTGTTGGACTGGGTGCAAAGCGAGTTTTTACCACGAAATTCTCCTAAAAAATGAGTCTGAAAGTGCGCTTATTATAAAGCATCTTAACGGCTGGGTGATGACACATCGTCACTCAAAATTATTCTTCAACAACGGTTCTGGTCAATAGAGTTCGAACCATGTGATATAGCAAAATACAGGACAATACGATATTGGTTACCATCACAACAAAAGCCAAGCTTAATATCAATGGATTATTCGTTAAATGATAGATGACCTGTAAAGACACGTCATATGATGCAAGCGGATAAATAAAGGCCCAACCAATCATCGTTAAGCGAATTTTGCGAAAAAACCTTTGCATCAAAAACCACATTCCAAAAAAGAAAGTCGCAAAACTGAATAACACCCACGTCACGGCAGACATTTGCGTTGCATGAGACAAGAGCGCATAAGCAATTAAGCCCAATGATGGCGGCGAAAGAACAATAAATAAACTAGGTCGTAAAGTATCTTGAATGCTTACCTCAAAAATCAGCCTATAAAACAAAATAAAGACGAAGGTAAACCATAAAAATAAACTGACCGAAAAGTAAAACCAAAGAAACTCGTCATAGATCTTGGGGAGATAAAAATCACCAACAATCACGACCATAAAGTTACCAGACAATAAAATAAAGAAAGTTGGCCGGATATCTTGTAGTTTTAGATTGTTGTCATGAAGCCAACGTGTCAGTATTTCGATATTAAAATAGGTGTGAGTAATAACGATCATGCCAAAGACAGCTAACCACCCCACCTCCTTTTGGCTAAAATCCTCAAGTGAGAGTAATAAGAGCAAGGCCGTTAAAGTCAAAATAGGGAAATCAAGCAGGCTTATTGAATTTTGCCACTGTAATTTTAGGAATTGGCGCCCTTCTGTTTTTAGTAACTTAACCAAAGAAAATATTGCCATTATGGCAAGAAGAGTCCACGCAAACTGCAAAACCCATGAGCTAAAATCATCTGGTAAAGCCGAAATTTTTTCAAAATGGTGTGCTTCGATACCTAACCCAAGCAGACCCATTGGCATTGAGAAGTAACTTACAGGCAGTTTAAAAAAATCTTGTTTTTCAAACATGAGGCTTTTTTGCATTTGTCTTTGTTGTTCCATATATTAGCCATAAAATGAATAGCTTATTTTAAGAATAGTTCATTATAGAAAGTGAAAGGTTCATTTGTTAGAAAACGACCTTAGTAAAGTTATTAACTTTCCAATCAAGTCATTATAATAGCCATTAGTTTATCAATCTCTTTCATATATTGAGTTCTTTATTGGCACACGAGGGTACTATGACAGATCAGCAAACACCTGCAGCAGACAACACACCAAATCGCATGGCATTCTTCCCTATTACTTTATTTGGTGCCATTATGGGCTATGCGGGTTTAACCATCGGTTTCAACAATGCACATAACATTTTAGAAATGTCGTCTAAAATTGGGCTCATTTTGACAGTGCTAACGACTTTTTTCTTTATTTTAATTGCTTTAGCTTACGGCTTTAAATTATTGAAATACAAGAACGCTGTTACTAAAGAAATCAATCACCCCATTGCCGTTAACTTCTTTCCTGCTGTCAGCATCAGTCTAATGCTAATGTCTATCTTATATAAAGATATTAGCCCGATTTTATCTGAAGGCATGTTTTATATCGGTGCCATTGCACAACTTTTGCTGACTTTTTATGTGGTTCAATCATGGATTTTGCACGAAAAGTGGCAAATAAACCAAATGACACCAGCTTGGTTTATCCCTATTGTGGGGAATATTGTTGCACCACTTCCTGCTATGCTGTTTGGTTATCATGAAATTGCTTGGTTCTATTTTAGTATCGGGTTGATTTTCTGGCTAGTGCTCTTAGCAATTGTTATGTATCGCTTGTTCTTTCACCCACCAATGTTAAAAATGCTTGAGCCAACGTTATTTATTTTGATAGCACCACCTGCCATGGGTTTTTTATCCTACTTAGCTCTTCAACAAGGTCAGCCAATTGATAATTTTGGTCGCGTGCTTTACTACACAGGCTTGTTTTTTACTTTACTCATGTTTTCACAAGCTTGGCGTTTTATTAAAGTCCCTTTTTCACTGTCTTGGTGGGCCTACACCTTCCCTATTTCTGCCATAGCTAACGCCAGCTTTATGATGTATGAACAGTTACATATGAACGCATTCGGTTTCTTTGCGGCTTTCTTTTTGTCTGTACTGTCCGCTTTGGTTTTGCATTTAACGTTAAAAACATTCGTTGCAATTAAAAATAAAAAACTTTGCGTGCCACCGCCAGCAGAACCTAAGCCTGAAGTAGAAGCCTCACAAAGATAATATTAAATGACCATACATTACACAGTTACCCTTCAGAATGCTCATGCCCATTTAATCGATGTTCGCTTGCGTATCAATAACATTAAAGAATCCACCTTAAATCTAAGTTTGCCAAATTGGATCCCTGGCAGTTACTTAATTAGAGACTTTGCTAAAAACCTAATCGGTATGGAAGCACAG
Organism: Hydrogenovibrio kuenenii DSM 12350; assembly: GCF_000526715.1. NCBI lineage: Bacteria > Pseudomonadati > Pseudomonadota > Gammaproteobacteria > Thiotrichales > Piscirickettsiaceae > Hydrogenovibrio > Hydrogenovibrio kuenenii. The sequence continues at coordinate 1,155,268 of NZ_JAGP01000001.1, forward strand.
GATAAACAAGGGACATTCTTAGCTATTGCGCCGCTAGACAAATCTCACTGGCAGATTTCCAGTGAAAGCCCCCTTGAATCGGTTGAAATAACTTATCAGGTTTATGCTTGGGACTTGTCTGTACGTACTGCACACTTTGATCAAACTCACGCGTTTTTTAATGGCACATCTATCTTTTTAAAAATTGATAACTTTCTGGATACGCCTTATCAAGTATCCTTACCAAAAACCGATGTCACAGAACGACATGGCTGGAAAGTGGCTACAACTATGCCTAGTACAGACATAGATTCTTCAGGTTTTGGAGAGTATCAAGCCGAAAATTATCGCGATTTAATTGAATACCCAATTGAAGTCAGCGATTTCACTTCTATCGAATTTGTTGCCAATAATATTCCACACCGTGTTGCTTTTACCGGAAATTTTGAAAGACAGAAGCTGGATAAATCACAACTTATCAAAGACTTAATTGCCATTTGTGAGACCGAGTTAAACTTATTTGGCGAGCCTTATCCGTTTGAGGAATATCTATTTCAAGTAATGGTAACTGACAATGGTTATGGTGGGTTGGAACATACCAATTCTACTGCCCTTTTGTGCTCTAGAAGTGATTTACCTTATACCACTGACGATAAACGAACTGATGGCTACATACAGTTTTTGGAACTTTGCGCCCATGAGCACTTTCATAGTTGGAATGTTAAACGTATTCAGCCGGATGTTTATCAAAAATCTGACCTTTCGCAACCTGTTTATACCAACCAGCTTTGGTGGTTTGAAGGTATTACGTCCTACTTTGACGGTTTGTTTTTGAATATGGCAGGCTTAGTTGATTCTGAAACCTACTTGAAGCGTCTAGCAAAAGAAATGACACGTGTATATCGTATGCCCGGGCGCTTTAATCAATCTGTTGCTGAGTCCAGCCTAATGACTTGGACTAAGTTTTATCAACAAGATGAAAATGCTCCTAATGCAATTATCAGTTACTACTCCAAAGGTAGCTTAATTGGTTTGGGACTTGATCTATTGATTCGACAACAAACTGATAATCAAAAAGAGTTGGTTGAAGTTTTAAAAGCACTTTGGCAAAGAAACGGTGTGACTCGTATAGGTTTACAAGAAGGCGAAATAGAACAAGTTTGCTCTGAAGTTTCAGGCATAGATTTAACCGAATTTTTCCAACAATATCTGTTTGGCACTGAAGATCTGCCTTTTGAATCCTTATTTACCCCGTTTGGCGTTGACTTCACTTTGCGTCCAGCTACCGGCATAAAAGACACCGGCGGTGCAACAGAGGAAACTAACTTCCCAGTACAACTAGGTGCCAACCTACAAACAACAGAGCATCAAACTGTTCGAGTAACTCATGTTTGGAATGACCAACCGCTTTATTCTGCTGGCGTTAGTGCTTCTGATGAAATTATCGCACTTAACGGTTATAAGATGTCATCCGTAGAGACACTAGAGAACTTTTTGAAAGGATGTGAACTTGGAGAAAAACTTACTTGCCACTACTTTAGACGTGACGAGTTAATGCAGGCAGAAATTCATCTTAACACGCTCATTTCAGATCGTGTCGTACTGGAAAAAAACAATCAATATCAGGATGCTTTACCATGGCTAACGAACTAGAACCTCGTGTTTCCGAGTTGGAAGAAAAGATTCTTCATCTGGAAATTCACCAAGCCTATCAAGATGAAACCGCCGATCAGTTAAATCATCTGGTGGCAAAGCAGCAACAAGACATTAACGAGCTCAAGCACCAATTAAAAGTACTCTCAGAATTTTTAAGAAACATGAAATCTGAAGCGGGCAGTCAAATTAAACTACCAAGCGAAGAAACGCCTCCACCCCATTATTAAACGATTCTTTTAGTCTTTATCTGGTCGCCAAACTGCGGCCAGCATAGAGCCGGATAAATTGTGCCAAATGCTGAATAAAGCACCCGGCAAAGCACTCAATGGACTAAAGTATTTCAGTGCTAAAGCAACGCTCAAACCTGAGTTTTGCATCCCTACTTCGATAGCAACCGTTCTACATGTTTGCTTGTCATACCCCAGTAAACGCGTCAAACTATAACCAGACACCAGACCAATGGCATTGTGAAGTATGACTGCTGCAATAACAGCTAGGCCCACTGTGGTTATTTTGTCGTGATTCAATGCGACCACAATAGCAATAATCAACACAATTGCTGCCATTGAAATTAAAGGTAAATACGGCTGCACAGTTAGAAGCTTTTCTTTAAGAAAATGCATCACCAGCATGCCGAAAGTAACTGGCAAAAGCACGATCATAACTAGGCTTGATAGCATTTGACCTATCGGCACGACAATCATCTGGTTTAAATAGAGCCAAGTCAAAAGAGGCATTAAACCCACAGCTAAAAGTGTCGCAACGAGCGTCATACTAATTGATAAGGCAACGCGCCCACCAATCAAATACACAATCACATTAGATGCCGTTCCACCAGCCGTGGTACCAACAAGCATCATTCCTATTGTTAATTCTGGAGAAAACCCCATTGTCTTGGAAATGATAAATGCAGCTAGAGGCATGACTACAAACTGAATGCCAACACCCAACATGACTAAACGTTTCTCAGACAAAACACGCTGAAAATCCTGCCAATGAAGTGTTAAGCCCATGCTGAACATAATGAGCGCTAATAAAGATGTGATCCACGGCTTTAAAGCAACAAAATCGGCAGGCTGTTGATATGCCCAAAATCCTGCTAAAAAAACCCAAAGTGGAAAAAATCTAGTTAATAATCCGAGCATAGTTGAATTGTGACCTTACCCAGCCTGGTAGATTTTTAATAAGTGAAAGTGTTTAAACAACCTGTGAAATAAATGCAGATGCCAAACCGATAAGGCCGCCAAATACACCACCCCAAACGACTAACCAGCCCAAGTGTTCTTTAATGATTTGCTGAACCATCTGTTTAACGAGTTGTGGTGTAAGCTCTGCCAAACGCGATTCAATAATAGATTCAACTTGTTGACGAATTTCAGCAATGACGCTAGGTTGATCGATTTCCGTTTGAAGTAACGCCGTAAATTCTTCTTTTTGTGTTATTTCAATTAACGCTTCTTTCATATTGATAATAAAAGGATTTTTTAATGGCGTTAGCGCATCAGCGCCACCAAACATACCCAGCATACTACCAAAACTGGAATGCATAATGACATCGACCAATTTGTCGAATGCCGGTGTCAAATCAACTTGTTCAATAACCGGTGCTAATTTTAATTGAGGAGACTTGGTTTCGGCTTGAACGAAACGGTCAATGTTTTCTTGTGTAAAAAACTGCTCCATCATTAAGTTTTTGATAGCAGATTTAAATTCCTCGAATTGGTTAGGGATTACACCTGAACCAACCAAACCGGGTACACGCTCAAACAACATGTAAATTGCCAACCAATTCGTTAAAGCACCGGATAACGCAAAAGCCCCCATCATCATTATCCAATGATTTTGGAAAGCGATACCTACTAAAACAATAATTAGACTGATGACATTCGTCAGTAAGTTTTTATCTAACATAATCGTAACTTTATTTAATAACTTAAAATCTGCCAGGCTGGGGTATACACTCCCCTTTACTTCAATTAAAGCTTAGTCTCTCCGGCGCCCTTTGTACGGACTTGAAGATGTGCGTTTAGATTGAGGTCGATCACCTGTAGGCTTTCTCGAACTCTTGTCACTTCTAGGACTCTTCTCTTGAGCTTTAGGTGTTAAATCCGGTCTTGGCTCTGCTGATAAATCAACACTTTTTAACAACTGATTAACTTGCTTCCAGGTTAAAGGTTCCGTCTTGCCGCGACGTAAGTTTCTAGGCAGACTAAATTCACCATAGCGCGTACGAATCAAACGGCTTACTTTTACACCTTGAGATTCCCACATACGTCGAACTTCGCGGTTTTTACCTTCTTTAAGAACAACACGATACCATTGATTAACAGAGTCTTCTTCTTGCATTTGCAGACGATCAACTTTATCGAATTTAGCCACACCATCTTCTAGTTTGACGCCTTTTTTCAAAGTTTTAATGATCTCATCTGTTACTTCACCAAATACTCTGACCGAATACTCACGTTCAATTTCATAGGACGGATGCATCATGCGATTAGCCAACTCACCGTTGTTGGTAAAAATGAGTAAACCAGATGTGTTTAAATCAAGACGACCTATACTCACCCAACGACCATTAATAATGCGTGGCAAGTGTAAATAAACCGTGTCTCTTCCTTTTTCATCTTTGCGAGAGCAAACTTGACCTTCAGGCTTGTTATACAGAATAACTTGAGTAGCCTGCTTAGCAAGACGCGTTTCTTTTACTGCCTGGTCTCTGACTTTAATATTGTCATCAGGCATTGCTCTGTCACCCAAAGTGGCTACTTTGTTATTAACCTTAACCAAGCCAGATTCAATGAGGCGCTCAACTTCTCTTCGCGAACCAAAACCAGCACGAGCCAGAATCTTTTGTAGTTTTTCACCAGATGGGTTAGCTGTAGGTTGTGAAGGTGAGGATTTATTCGAAGTTTTATTCATTTAAGCTAAGCCAACCATTTGATAAATTAATTGCTGAAATGCTTGATAAGGTCCGGCGATAATTGGACCAAGGAAGCCAAGCAACATTAAACCTAATAGGATAAAGAAACCATAAGGTTCTATTCGATTATAAGTATAGGCCAGTCGAGGCGATAAGAATGCTGACAACACTCGACTACCATCCAGAGGTGGAATTGGAATCAAGTTTAGCACCATTAGCACCAGGTTGATAGCAACACCGGCCGCACCGGTATAAGCCATAAACTGACCGATACCTGGTTGAGTGTCCAACCCATAACCAATACGGGCGATTATCGCCCAGAAAATTGCCATGACCAAGTTTGATACAGGGCCCGCTACCGCAACCCAAGCCATATCTCGGCGAGGGTTTTTAAAGTTCCCCGGGTTCACAGGAACGGCTTTTGCCCAACCAAAAATAAAGCCTCCCATCACTAGTAGCGCAATAGGCACAATAATCGTTCCTATCGGGTCGATATGCTTAAGCGGATTGGCTGTAAGGCGCCCTTGAAGTTGGGCTGTTCTATCACCGAACTTCATCGCAACCCATCCGTGTGCCACTTCATGCAGCGTAATTGCAAAAATAACGGGGATCGACCAAACCGCAATTTTTTGCATAATCGTTAATTCATCCATTCGGAATCCTTTTTAGTTGAGTGTCATGAATATATGACACAAACTTTTATTCGTTAAACTCACCTTGGCCTTGACGAATCAATTGAGGGACATCTTCGGTAAGATCAATAACAGTTGTTGGCTCAAAGCCACTAAATCCGCCATCAAGTACCGCATCCAAAACATGCGCTAGCTGTTCTTGTATAAACCAACCATCAGTCATCGGCAGTTCTTCATCAGGTAATATCAGTGATACAGAAATCAACGGCTTGTCGAAATATTCTAGCAAGTGATTCGTGACAATGTTTGGAGTAACCCTTAAACCTATGGTTTTCTTTTTTGGTACTTGCAATCGTCTAGGAACTTCTCGGCTGGCTGGTAGAATAAAAGTATAAGGTCCTGGTAAATGCGATTTAAGGTAACGAAACTGAATATTTCCAACTTTAGCATACTCAGATAAGTTACTAAGATCCTTGCACATTAAAGTAAATGGATGCTTTTCATCAAGACGTCTTATTGCACGAATACGGTCCGCCCCGTCTTTGTTATCAAGCAAACAACCCAATGCATAACCCGATTCTGTCGGATAGGCGATAACGCCATTTCGATTAAGAATCTCGACGACGTGTTTTAGTTGCCGCTCTTGAGGATTATCAGGATGAACTGAAATGTATTGAGAGTCTTTTCGCACAGCTTCTACCAGTGATATTTAGATGCTGCGTATTATATGAAAAACCGACGTGAAATGTGCAGAACTATTGAGATAGATTTGAGTTGGTTACACAGTTTGTTTAAAGTGATTCCAAACAGGATCAACACCCTCAGGCATTTGAGATAACCAGCCCAAACCACGCCATGTATGTTCAGGTTTATGAAAGTCACTTCCCAATGACGCATAAAGGTTAAAACGTTTTGCGCGTTCAGCCATGCCAATTTGTTCTGAGCAAACTCTCGGCTGATTCACCACTTCAATCGCTTCTCCACCTGCATCCTTAAAAGTTTCAATCATTTTATTTAGCTTGTTTGCACTCATCTTATAGATGTGAGGATGTGCAATAACCGCAATTCCACCTGCGCTAACAATCCAATCAACAACTTCCGTAATATCAGGCCAATTAACAGGTACATACAAAGAGCGCCCTTGCTTCAAAAAACGATCAAATGCTTTTTGTTGGTCTGGAACAATACCTTTTTCAATTAATGCTTGCGCAAAATGGTTGCGCCCAATCATCCCTGACTCTAATTTTGGCAATATTGAAGTCAATAAACTTGGAAAACGTTTTTGCGCTTTAATATCCATTTCAAATGCTCTTAACCAGCGTTTGATTCTGTTAATTTTTAAACCAGACTGCAGCTTTTGGTTTTCTACATCTACATCCAGCCCAACTACATGAATGGTATGCCCTTGCCATTGGCAAGAAATTTCAGTACCAGAAATTAGATTAATACCTCGCTTCTCCGCAAAAGGTTGTGCGAGCTCGTAGCCCAAAGTTGTATCGTGGTCCGTAATGGCTAAATGCGTAATCTGCTGTTCTGCGGCCAGATCAATTAATGCCTCCGGAGACAATGTTCCGTCTGAAATATGAGTGTGGCAATGAAAGTCTGCTTTAAAATCAGTCATGAGTGCTTAGGCTTTGTTTATTAGGGTTTAGGGTACTTAATCGTCAAGTTTCCACTTTATCTAAAGCATTTTAACTTTATTTAGTGGGGTAACCCAGATAAAATGCCAGAACTATAAAAAACTAACTCTAACGAGACGCCTTACCAACTCTTATGAAACTATTATTCGATTTTTTTCCTATCCTTCTATTTTTTATCGCATTTAAGCTGTTTGGCATTTATGTCGCCACCGCCGTTGCGATTGCCGCTTCTGTGCTTCAAGTAGCCTATGTGTACCTAAAAAACAAACGCATTGAAAATATGCATTTAGTTACCTTGGCATTGATCGTTATCCTAGGGGGTGCCACGCTTATTTTTCATGATGAAACTTTCATTAAATGGAAGCCTTCAATTGTTAACTGGGGGTTTGCGCTTGCATTCTTAGGTAGCCATTTCATAGGTAAAAAACCAATCGTCCGTCGATTGATGGATCAAGCTCTCTATTTACCTGATAAAGTCTGGAATCGACTAAGTTATATGTGGGTAGTCTTTTTCATCCTCTCTGGTATTGCCAATATTTATGTTGCCTATCATTACGATACGGACACTTGGGTCAACTTCAAATTATTCGGTCTCATGGGGCTTACACTAGCGTTTATCTTGGTTCAGGGGCTTTATATTTCCAGATATATTCAAGATGACAAAGTGACCAATGAGGTAAATGAAAAAGCGATGGAAGCCCTTGCTGATGTAGAGATGGATTCTGTTGTCGTTGCGCCTCACTCATCAGAAAATAAAGATGACCAAAAAACAACTTCAACCGATACAAAATAAATATTTACGATTAGGAATACTACCCTATGTATTACTCAATTTTTGCTTATGACGTTCCAAATAGCCTACCCTTGCGTGCATCAGCACGACCAGACCACATTGCCCGATTAAAAGCGCTTTCAGAAAGCGGTCGACTACTTGTTGCGGGCCCTAACCCTGCTATTGACACTGAAGAACCTGGTGAAGCTGGTTTTACAGGCAGTTTGATTGTTGCAGAATTCGATTCTTTGGACGCTGCACAAACATGGGCAAATGCTGATCCTTACCTTGCGGCAGGCGTTTATGAGAAGGTTGACGTCAAGCCTTTTAAAAAAGTGTTACCTTAATCAACTCTAATCGTTAGAATAGAAGACTATTGGGCAAACGAGAACCTGAGGTGTGCAATGTCGAATGTGGCTTATCTGATTCCAAAACGTAATCAAAAACTTCAACTGGCTGAAGTAGCCCCCCTTGAAATGGTTGATGTAGATTTCGTAAAAATTCCATTACTTGGTTGGACATCAGCCGGACAGCCTATTCAAATGGAAATGGATTACGACACCGTCTCCGTTCCCACAACCATGGTTAAAAAAGAAACTTTTGCATTGCGTGTAAAAGGAAATTCGATGATTGAAGAAAACATCGAAGATGGTGATATCGTTATTATTGAACGCCGCTCTACAGCTGAAAATGGTGAATCCGTTGTTGTTCGTATCAACAATGAAGAAGTGACCATGAAAAAGTTCTATATCGAAAAGAACGGTATACGTTTGCAGCCTGCTAACAGCGAAATGGAACCTATCTACATCACTAACGAACAAATTGAAATTTTAGGTATTGTAACGGGAATCCTTCGGCAGCCATGAATGAACAGCCTCCCTCATCCATTGCAACAAATAATGAAAGCTTACTGCTACTGGTAACGGGTGGCACGCTAGATAAAAACTACGATGCGATTTCTGGCGAGCTTAACTTTTCAACTACTCACCTTCCCCAAATTCTATCTCAGGCTAACATCACCCTTGATTTGTCTATTGAGACGTTAATGCTAAAAGACAGTCTTGAAATGACGCAGACTGATCGTGAATACATTGCGGAAACCTGTGTCAAAGCTGCCCAAACTCGCATTCTGATTACGCATGGTACAGATACCATGACAGAAACAGCCGATTATTTAAGCTCTATTGGCCAACTATCGGGAAAAACGCTTGTTCTTACCGGCGCTATGAGACCTTTTATGCTGGGGGATTCTGATGCCAGCTTTAACCTTGGCGCTGCAATCATGGCTGCCAACTTATCTTCAAATGGTGTCTATATCGTAATGAACGGTATGCGCTTTGATGCCAACAATGTTCGCAAAAACAAATTGCTTGGTGAGTTCGAACGACTTCGACGCTAAACAAAACACGAGCACTTTTCAACTCCCCTTATTCACCCCTTAAAAGACTTAACGACCCGAGCATGAATGTATCTATCGCCTATTTTTTAGTAATCCTTATTTGGTCTACAACACCTCTAGCTATCCAGTGGAGCGGACATCAAGACTGGTTTTTTGGTATTGCGGCACGGATTCTAATCAGTGCTATTATCGTGATTCCATTGGTTTTTATTTTTGGTAAAGCAAAGTTTTCCTTAAAACCCTCTGCTCTAAAAGTGTATGCAGCGGCTAGCTTGGGCATGCTGGGGGGGATGACGCCTATTTATTATGCGGCGCAAACCATGCCTTCTGGCTGGATTTCTATTATTTTTGGTCTAACGCCTATTCTAATGGGCATATTTTCTTATTTTTTATTGAAAAACTTTACTTTAACTTCAAACAAGATTTTAGGCATTATTATCAGCTTTGCAGGCCTGATTGTTATCTTCAGTCCACATTTGAACTGGCAGTCATCGTTGGCATTACAGGGTTTATTGTTTGCTTTATTGGGAACTAGCTTTCATTCTCTAAGCACGGTCTTAGTGAAGCGTTTAAATCATGAAGTGCCTCATTCGCATGTTGTTGCAGGAACGGTATGGATAAGTGCGGTAGTTTATACATTATTTCATCCAAGCTACATTATGGAATTTCCAGGAATGGATATCAAAGCGCTCGGTGCTATCTTTTATTTAGGCAGTATCGGTTCAGTATTTGGCTTTATTCTTTATTACTATATTTTGAAGCGCTTGGATGCGGTGAGAATAGGTCTTATCACACTGATTACCCCCATAGTGGCGGTATTATTAGGGCACTTCTTAAATAATGAACCATTGGATGCGATTATATTGCTGGGCGTTTTATTGGTTATCTCTGGATTGGTGGTTTACGAGTTCGGCCATAAAATTCGCAAACCAAAACATTGATACTAGGCCTCTCAATAAACTACCACTCAAGGCCTCTTAGATACTTAAAAATAGCTCTTGATGACTTAGGTGGTTTATTTTGCTCTGCTTCTTTTTGGGCGTTACGAATGGCTTGTCTCAAAAAGCTTCTATCAACCTGAGGATAAACTTCAATGAACTCATTTAGTGCATCATCACCCTCCTCTACTAAACGATCGCGCCATTTTTCTAAACGTTGAAAATGTGCGTTCTGTTGTTGCGCCTTCAACTCTTCTTCCATAAGTTTTTCTTTAATATCAACAATTAAATATTCATTCTTACGAAGAAACTTACCCACAAAAGCTTTTTGTCTCTTTACTGCTGGGCCTTTATCCAAACGCTTTAATAAAAGAATCGCGTTAAGCAGCTCATCCGGAAGATTAAGTGTTCTGATTTTTGATTCAGTCATTTCCGCCAGCTTTTCACCTAGGTCTGTCACCGCTTGGGCTGCTTTTTTGATGTCTGTACGGCTTTCAAACTCTTCCTGTTCCCAATCTGGAACGGTTTTAGGAGCCTTAGTCCGATTTACATTACGAGGTCTAACCATTTTTTATCCTTCTGTCTTTTGCAGAGATTATAACTCAGGCATCATTTCAAGCCATTGCTGTTCGTTTAGTATCGTTATACCCAAAGATTCTGCCTTAGTTAACTTTGAGCCAGCTTTTTCGCCTGCCAGTAAAAAATCAGTTTTAACCGAAATACTTCCTGTCACTTTAGCGCCTGCTGCTTCCAATAAGTTTTTAGCATCGGTTCTACCCATAGATTCCAACGTACCTGTAATTACGACAACTTTATTCATAAATGGACTATTCTGTTGAACAACGATTTCTTGAGGTTCAGGCCAATCCACCCCAGCATCGAACAACCCTTGAATAACTTCTAGATTATGCGGTTGTTGAAAGAAATGCTCTAAATGATTAGCAACGACTTCCCCTACATCATCCACCAGAATAAATTCATCTACGCTTGCAGACAATAACGCATCATAAGTTTTAAAGTGCTGGGCTAAATTATTTGCCGTCACCTCTCCCACTTCGGGAATACCTAAACTATAGATGAAACGTCCGAAAGTGGTGAATAGTGATCCCTGTATCGAGTCAACTACATTTTGTGCTGACTTGGTCGCCATACGTTCCAAGCCAGCTATGGTTTCAGTGTCCAAGCGATAGAGATCATCCGGGTGGTGAACCAATTCTTTTTCAACAAGCTGATCAATTAACCGTGTACCAAGCCCCTGAATATCCATCGCTTTTCTAGAAACAAAATGTTCCAGTGCACGTTTCCGTTGGGCAGGACAATACAAACCTCCTGAACAAAGATAAACTGCCTTATCTGGCTCTTTCACAATTTCTGAACCACACTCAGGGCAGTGTTCAGGCATGTGAAATAAGACTGTATTGTCTGGACGCTTAGATAAAACAGGTCCAACCACTTCAGGAATAACATCACCCGCTCTACGCACAATCACCGTGTCACCAATGCGAACGTCTTTACGTTGTATTTCATCCATATTATGCAAGGTGGCATTTGAAACCATTACCCCACCGACATTAACAGGCTGTAATCTTGCAACAGGTGTGATCGCACCAGTTCGGCCAACTTGCACATCAATATCCAGCAACTCTGTCCAGACTTCTTCGGCAGGAAATTTTCGAGCAATCGCCCACCGGGGTGCTCGTGCCGTAAACCCGAGTTGGGTTTGCAAAGAAATGTCATTTAACTTATACACAATACCGTCAATTTCATAGGGTAATGTAGGTCGAAGTTGCAACAATCGTTCATAGTAATCAGACATCCCCTCAATCCCTTCTACAAGGCTAGCATGAGGATTTATAGGCAATGTCCACTGTTCAAACAAATGCATCATATCGCTGTATTTTTTAGGCAGCGTCCAATTATCAGAGACTTCACCCCAGCCATAAACATAAAAACTAAGGTGTCGTTGCGCTACAACCTTGGAATCTAACTGTCTTAGGGTTCCTGCTGCCGCATTTCTAGGGTTGGCAAAAGGTTTTTCACCCTTGTCTAACTGCTGTTGATTCAACTTTTCAAAAGTTGACTTCAACATAAAAACCTCACCTCTCACCTCTAAAACATCAGGAAAATGATCACCTTGCAGCTTCAAAGGAATAGACTGAATAGTCTTAACGTTTTGTGTAACGTTTTCGCCAACTTTTCCATCACCACGAGTGGTTGCCTGAACAAAATAGCCTTGCTCATATCGAAGATTAATCGCCAACCCATCCATCTTAGGTTCAGCTGAAAATACAAAAGCATCATCAGAGAAACGGTCAGCGATACGTTGGTAGAAATCGCTCATATCCTCATTATTGAAGGCATTATCGAGGGAGTACATGGCAACACGATGGGTAACAGACTCAAAGTGACTAAGCGGTTGATCTCCAACCCGTGTCGAAGGAGAATCTTTAACCACCCAACCAGGGTGTTTTGCTTCTGTTATTAGAAGTTTTTGGAAAAGTTCATCATATTGTCTATCGCTGATTTCTGGCGCATCCAGTACATAATATTGATAGCTATGATGTTTTAAGTCTGCAATCAGTTGGGAATAACAGTCTTCTGTTTCGCAAGCAACGATGTTCATAAGGTAGGCGCTATTTAATAGCTTGAGACTCATAGGCAACTGCGGTATCTCGCATTTGTTGCAGGTCTGACTCTTTAATAAGGTGGCGCTCAGCATTGTAAAGTCGACCATTCAATCGCTGAGAAATTTTTCTCGCCATCATAATCATGTCATGCATGACTGCTGGTGCTTTAACAGTTGTTGGTAGCTCAAGGATTAAAACAACGCCAGGTGTTTTATAGTCATTATTAGCGGGTTCTTCTATCGGAAAAGAACCAGGTTCTAATAAATTGGCGACACGAATAATTTCATTGCCCATAGAATCGTTTTTAACGAAAATCTGACTTCCATTTGTAACCAACCCGACTCCTTGAAGTGTTTGGTTAACTTTAGGCCATAAAAAGTCTTCCGTCCCCATCACGATCAAGGCAAAAACCTGAGGTTCAGTTTTCTCAACATTGGTCTTTTGCTGTGCAATTTCAGCTGCAGAAGATGAAGGTTCAGTCGGTACGCCAAAATCAGGTACATCAACACTGTCTGGCTGAAAACCATCAACCGGGACCATGTTCTCATCTTTTATAACGATATGTTTTGGTTTCTTTTCATTTTGGGCTTCATCTGTCTCTTGTTCTGAAATTGATTCAGTAGACTCAACCTTAACTTCAAGGGAGGTTTCTCCAGCATTTTCTTTTTTAGGCGGTTCAAAGCCTTCACCAAAAGATAGTCCTAGTTGATTTTCAGGAACATCTTCTTCATCAACATGTAATCTATGCTGGGTCTGTGCAGAAACTGGAATATGCGCTTCACCCAGTTCATTCAATGCTTTCCCTGCTTGATCTTTGACTGCAGGCGAACTACTTTCATCGGCATTTGTTTTAGCCGTCTGTGAACTGGAAGCTTTAGATGATGCGTTTTTTTTCTTTTGTAGAAAATAAAGCCCTACAATGACAATAATTGCAAAAATAATTAAAACCTGTTGCAATTCATTCATTTAACTTTATCCTCTGATTATTCTTGGCCTGAGCAGGGTTTGATCTTTTAAGTCAACGCGTAGAGTTTACACCAATAGTATTTCGTAAAAATGAAGAAACCTATGATTCACCCTTCAGTGAAGTTCGTTCGACTTATCCGATCAAATTTTACTTGAAATCCAAGCCAATGAAAAGGCAAGATACAAAACCTCTTAAGAGAAATAACATCAAAGGAAATAAATGGCTTTAAACACTAAGCTAGAAGGCAATATTCTCGGAATAGATTTAGGTACATCAGGTATTCGTGCCGTCATCGTTTCTCTACAAAACACCTTGCTACATGAAATACAGGTGGCTATGCCATTTCCTAAAAGAGATAACAATACTAGCCAACAAGATATTACTATCTGGCACACCGCACTAGATAACTTATTAACTAGACTCAATGAAGTAGCTGACCTCAGCACTGTTCGGCATATCGTAGCCGATGCAACTTCATCAACAGTTTTACTCATCGATAACAAACTTGCACCGCTAACACCTGCATTAATGTACGACGACAGCAGAGCAACAAAGCAAGCAGATCAAATCAAAACTTACGCAACAACTAGCACTGCGGCGCAAGGAGCATCTTCAACCCTAGCCAAAGTTATGTGGCTTGAAGGATCACGTCCCTTTGAAGAAGGCCAAACAGTACAATACTTTATTTGCCATCAAATCGATTGGTTAAACAGCTTTTTTACCCAAAAAATAGTTCCTACCGATGCCAACAATGCATTAAAGCTTGGTTATGATGTAATAAACCGCTGTTGGCCAGACTGGGTAAAGAATTGCATTAAAACGTCTTTACCGAAGGTCGTTATGCCTGGTGCAGCCATTGATACTATAGCTGCTGCTATAGCTGACAAATACCACTTTCATCCTGAAACAAAAATTCATGCGGGAACAACAGATTCCATTGCCGCCTTTTTAGCATCTGGCGCAAACCAAATTGGTGATGCAACAACATCTCTTGGTTCAACACTAAGTTTAAAACTTTTATCTGATAAGCCGATTTTTAGTCCGACACATGGTATCTACAGTCATATCCTTGGTGACTTATGGCTAATAGGAGGGGCATCTAATTGCGGTGGTGCTGTATTGTTGAAATACTTCTCATTGGATCAGATAATCACATTGCTCAGTGAAATAAACATTCATAAACCAACTGGACTTAATTACTATCCACTCATTACAAAGGGCGAGCGCTTTCCAATCGCTGATAGCCATTTAGAACCTAAAGTTTCGCCAAGACCCAAGTTAGACAGTGAGTTTTTACACACTTTGATTGAAGGACTGGTCTCTGTCGAAAAACTCGCTTATGAAACATTAGAGAATTTAGGTGCGACCAATGTTAAACAAGTTTACGCCGTTGGTGGCGGCACGAAAAACCCCATTTGGATGACATTAAGAGAACAAAACCTAGGCTATAAAACAAAAAAAGCGGCTCATATAGATGCCGCTTTTGGTGTAACGCAATTGCTTATAAAAGCGTTATAATCACTAATATTATGCATTCGCGATTTTATGAACCAAATCTAGGTTCAGGTAGTCTTGACCAAAAGTATCACCCGACAATAGTGTGAATGATTGTTCAGGTTCACCCATATGATCTAACACAACAACTGCATCAGAAAAATCATCATCTTTTGTGTATTCATTAATTGTAACGATAGTTTTTAGATTCGCAGCAGACGAAGATTTAATACCATTTGAAGAGTCTTCAAAAGCAATGGCTTCTTCTGGTGTTAAATCCATTTGCTCTAACGCCCAGTCATAAATATCCGGTGCTGGTTTTTTGGCCGGTACAATATCGCCAGCAGCAATAACTTCAAACCAAGACTCTGAATCAGGACCTAAAGTACTTTCTAAAAGTGCCGTCACATTTGCAGGAGTTGTTGTTGTAACAACAGCCATACGCATACCCGCTTCTTTTGCCTCTTTAATCAAACGTTCAACCCCTGTTCGCAAAGGGATTTTCCCTTCAGCCATTAACTGAGTGTAGAAATTTGTTTTTGACTCGTGCAGTCCTTTTACAAAGTCATCAAAATTCGCTGGCTTTTCAAAACCAGTATTAAACTCATCAAGATAAAAACGAATACGTTCTTTTCCACCGGTAACGGCTAGTAAATCACCATAAAGCGCTTCATCCCAATTCCAGTCTAGTCCAGCATCTTTAAATGCCATATTAAATGCGACACGATGACCGTCTCTTTCTGTATCCGCTAAAGTGCCATCAACATCAAACAACAGTGCCTTCAATTTTGACATACTTCTCTCCAAAGTTATTTCAATACAAAATGTATTGTTTTTTAATTCAATTAGTTAGCGCGACATTATCCTTTGTTTATCAATTTTTTCAATCTTTAACCGAAATAATTTATGGCAATTTAGCCATTAAATATTGTGTAGTCTGTTTTTTATATGGTATAAATCCCGGTTAGTAAATTTTTTCACTAAAAGAAGATAAAAAAATGAACATTGAAACAGATTTCATTGAAGACTACCCAGTATATAAAGCGGCTCCGAACGAAGATTATATGAGCCCTCAAATGCTTGAGCATTTCAAAAACAAATTGCTTGCTTGGAAAAAGCAATTGATAGAAGAAGCTTCAACAACTGTTAGTCATCTAAAGTCGGACTCAAGTACACCTGCGGACCCTAATGACCGTGCTTCTCAGGAAGAAGAATTTGCTCTTGAACTTCGTACTCGCGATCGCGAAAGAAAGCTGATTGCAAAAATCGATAAATCACTGAAAGATATTGAAACGGGTGAATATGGTTATTGCAAAATGTCTGGCGAAGAAATTGGTCTTGCTAGAATGGAAGCACGCCCTACAGCAACATTAACTGTTGAAATGAAAACCAAACAAGAAATGCGTGAAAAACAAGGTATTGCCTAATCAATACTTTACTTCTCACCATCGTGGAATGTTCGGTTGATACTTTTACAAATCAGCTGAACAGTTTACTTGTAACGCTTTAACTTCTCTCTGACTCAATGGATTTAACTACCCTCATTGATCAGCTTTCCTGTAGTGATATCTACCCACATCCAGTGGAAGTAATTACAACTATTGAAACACATATTTCTATTGTTTTTCTGACTGGCCAATATGCCTATAAACTGAAAAAGCCTGTTAATTTTGGCTTCTTAGACTTTTCAACACTTGAACAAAGAAAAAAGTTCTGTCACCTTGAATTACATCTAAACAAAAGAACCTCACCTGAAATTTATTTAGAGGTCTGCCCTCTTTATATTCAAAAAGGAAATCTTTCTTTTTTTCCTGACAATGAACATGATGAACCTATAGAGTATCTGGTCAAAATGAATCAGTTTGATCCAAATTTTGTTTTGGGTCGTTTTTTACGTGAACACACTCTTAGCATTAAACAAGTTGAAAATCTTTCAACACAGATAGCCATGTTTCACCAACAAGCAGAAACATGCCCCCAGGGCTTGATCTACGGCCACCCGGATGATGCTGTACATCCTATGCTTGAAAACTTTCCCTCATTAATGCAAACCTTTGATGACCCTGAAACCAGTTATCGTTTAAGACAACTGGCTCAATGGACACACTTCAAACAAAAGCAACTTTATCCCGTATTAGAAAACCGAAAACAGGATGGTTTTGTAAAAGCTTGTCATGGCGATATGCACTTAGACAACATCACACTAATTGATGATAAACCGACTCTGTTTGATGGTATTGAATTCAACGACCAGTTTCGTTGGATTGATACCATTAATGACTTAGCATTTCTATTGATTGATCTCGGTTATAGGAAGCAAACGACTTTAAGACGCCAGCTACTTTCACTATATATGAATCAAACTTCCGACTATAAGGCTTTGGAATTATTAAGGTTTTATCAAACCTACCGAGCTATGGTTCGTGCCAAAATTACAGCATTACGCTACCATCAACTGGATAAAAACAGCCATGAAGCCGAAGAATGTTGGCAAACAGCTTTAGACTATATAAAGCAAGCTGAAGGTTACGCTTATGAAGTTCCTGAAACCAAGATTATCTTAATGCAAGGTGTTGCAGGCTCCGGTAAAAGTCACTACGCCAAACAACTTCTATGCGAACTCGACGCTATTATTATCAGCTCGGATATTGAACGAAAACGCCTCTATGGCATTTCGCCACTTCATCGAGTTTCAGAAAAAGAAAAGCAGTTACTTTATTCTGCTGAAATGAATCAAAAAACCTATGAAACACTTTACGACCTTACTGAAACCATTATAAAAGCTGGTTATAGTGTAATTGTTGATGCCACATTCCTAAAATATCAACACCGCGAAGTTTTTATAGAATTGGCCGAAAAATTAAATGCTGATTATCGCGTGGTTTATATTGAACCAGATATTGAGCTTATACAGCAGAACATTAAGATACGTGAACAAAATAACGACAACCCTTCCGATGCGACAGTTGATATTATGCATCGTCATGTCCAGCAGCTTGAACCACCTACAAGACAAGAAGATGTATTTAGGTTAAATCCCCATGAAAACATCTGCCAGGAAACTTTCAAGTCTTGGTTAAGTCGGCCGATATAAACAGATATCCCAGTAAGATAACTTAATATTTGGTCAGTGTTTTTATGAAAAAATGGCTCGCAATCCCACTATTGGTACTCTGCGCCTTACCTCAAACGGTCAACGCTGCTGACAACCAAAAACCAACCAAACCTAAATTTAAGGCTCCGCCACCGCCGCCAAAGGGAACTCAAGGAACGCCTGATGGCATTACTTTGTTTGGTGTTGCTTTGAACGGTGCAGAAAGAGATTTAATTAATACTCAACTGAAAGATATTGAGGGGTTTTCCGAAGCCCGATCAACTCAAAAAGAGCACACCTTTGATAAATACTTTCCGACTTTTAGAAAACGTGAACTTTATTATGTAGAGTTCCACTACACACCAGATGGTCAGCTTTATTCGGCCAAAGAAGTTTACCGTCCTGTTTCCACGCGTTTTGAAAATAAGCTTTCCCCTATCCAAACGCATGAAGTTGCATTGAAACTATCAGAAAAAATCGGACAACCTAGTCGAATAGAGCGAAAATCTGCCGATGGCACACCAAGCTACAGAGCCTATGTTTGGGATGGTAAGAATGTCACTGTGACGGTTGATAGAGTTGGTAGCGAAATCTATGGAGATGTATTTGTACTCTATCAAATGAAAATTAACCCCTATTTGGTTGCTTCAAGATAATACCGGCGTTATGATTGTTAGAAAGAACAAGAGGTTAAGCTAATGGAAGTTTCAGGCTCAGCATCACAATACTCAATTCAAGGCATGCAAAAAGGTTTTAATCAACTCGACCAAGCCAGCAAAGATATTGCAAACCCAAACCAAACAGATAAGGCACCGGATTTAATTCAAACCAAGCAAAGTGAAAATCAAGTTGAAGCTTCTGCAAAAAGCTTTAAAGCGGCTAATGATCGTATTGGAACTCTTCTCGACATCATGGCTTAATCAATTAGTGATTAACCACTAGTCTTAAATCCTTCAACAAAAGTTTTCACATTCTGCCAAGCATCTTCTAAATGCTGAAAAGCATGGTCTCCGCCTTCAAATGCAAGAGTCTTTGATTGTTGTACATTTTGATATTTTTGATAGGCAAATTCGTAGGGAACGGTTTCATCTTCCTTATCCAGTAGCAGCCTACTTGGTGCACTAACAGGATTTTGCGTAATCAGCTTTTCTATCGCCTCAATAAAGTCATCATCAATAACGAACCTCTCCCCTGTTATAGGGTGCTCATATTCACCATAATGTTGTTTAAAAATAGAGACAGGATTAAGTGCGGGATTAATCATTACCAATGGCACGCCATATAGTTCAGATAAATACTCCCCATAAAAGCCCCCCATAGAAGATCCAAAAATCTGCCAGGCTGGGGTCGCTCCAAGTTTTAATATATCTTCTTCGATAACGCTCTTTAAATAGGCAATCGTTTTTTCTGGCGAAGCCAGAGGGTAAGTCGGCGTCAAAACCTCTATGCCAAGCTCAGCAAAAGCTTTTTTGAACCACTGTGCTTTATAACTTTTGCCTGTACTTAAAAAACCATGCAAATAAAGAATCATGCTAAAATTTATAACCTATGTTAATGAATGCTAAAGCCTCGTCCCACAAACCATTTGAACTGCAACAACCTGAAATTGTTGAGCGCCCCTTTTCACAAAAAGTTTTTGATGCTGCAAATCAACTCGGATTAACCCAGCTTCAAGCTCGCTTGGTCGCCATGCGTTTGTCTGATGAAGATTTTGAAAACCATGATAATAACATGTCAGAAATGCTGGAAAAAATCGTTTTTCCCAAGCTTCGTCATCTGCAACATCCTCAAAACCTTAAAAATGCCGACCAAGCAGCCAAACATATTGCCGATGCGATTCTTTCAGATGGACAAATTGTCTTAGCAACGGATTACGATACCGATGGTGTCACTTCTGCTTGGGTTGCGACAAGGGCTCTAATTGATTATTTCCATGTTCCTGAAGAACGCATCACTCATGTACTTGGTGATCGAAAATCAGGCTATGGTATAACGGACAAAGTTGTTGAACGCATTCTAGCTATTGATAAAAAAATTGATTTAGTCATCTCCGCGGACCAAGGTTCTAGCGATGAATTGAGAATTAAAAAGTTGGCTGATAAGGGGATTCCTGTCTGCGTAACAGACCACCATCAAATCCCAGCTAATGGCATCCCTGAAAGCGCAATCTGTACCGTCAATCCACAACAAGAGAACTGCCAATACGATAAAACTGTTGCAGGCTGTTTTGTGATTTTTCTGGTAATGGGACAAACAAGAAATGAACTTATTCATAGAGGCGTATTAGATGCCTCAGCCCCATCGCTAAAAGATTTGGTAATGAATGTATCTCTAGGCACAGTCGCCGACAGTGTTAGCCTAAAAGGTGTTAATAATCGCGCAGTGGTGCAAGCTGGTTTGACGATGATGAATGAACTCAAGCACCCTAGCTGGCAGGCGATGCATGCATTAAATGATAATAACAACCGGCCTTTTAATGCTGAATACCTAGGTTTTCAAGTTGCTACACGCATTAATGCAGCAAGTCGTGTCAGTGATGTAACCACAGCCTTTCGTTTTTTAAATGCTGAAGATTTTTACCAAGCACAGCAAATGCTTGATCAACTTGAAGCCGATAACCTAAATAGGCGTGAACAACAAGAGAGCATGCTCTTACAGGCAAAACAAACTGCTGAATCCATTTATCACCCTGGGAAATTCACACTAGTTATTAAAATGCAGGGTAATGCGGGTATTCAGGGCATTATTGCATCCCGTGTTGGTGAACAATATGGGTTACCAACAATTGCTATGACTGACTTACAGGACGGATTCTTAGCAGGAAGTGGTCGAGGCATTATTTCGAATATTGACTTGAGAGAAGCGTTTCAATGGATGTCTGAACAAGACAGAGAACTTTTTGAATCGATGGGTGGGCACAAAGGTGCTGCAGGATGCATGATTCCCATTGATAAGTTTGACTCTTTTTCAGAGCTGTTTGAGCAAGCCATTCGTGAGCAACTTGACAATAAAGTTCCCAGACTACAAATTGAAACCGATGGTGAGCTTGAGCCTTGGCAATTAACACCAGCGTTAATTGATGAAATTAATCTACTTGAACCCTATGGAAGAGATTGGCCTAAACCATTGTTTCATGGAAAGTTTTCCTTGAAAAGTTATCGTGTTGTAGGTCAAACCCAAACACATTTATCATTCAATCTAGCGACACAAGACGGTCGCCATCTTTCAGCAATCTTTTTTAATGCGCTAGACTCAGAAGGTGATCCTATCCCCTACCAAGCAGGACAAGAAATACTGTGTGTTTATCAACCTGCATTGAATCACTATATGGGAAACACCAACCTGCAAATCAGACTGGTGCATGCTGAAGCAGTTTAAGCTAAGAACTTTAAGATTTCGCTCTCAATGTCTTGCTTATCAATTACTGTTGATTGCGCAATAGGCTTTGAGAAAAGAGCTTCAATTTGACTTGGAATTGAAATCCCAGCTTTTTCCGCGATCATTTGCAAAGCTTCATGATCATGCTCATAATTTTTACCAGTTAACGCTTTAGCAATAACAGGTGAAAACTTCGTCCATTCTGCAGTTGAGTAAGCTATGGTTTTCAAAGACTTATCTTCACGACAAGAATCATAAGCTTTAAAACATGTTGCTGTGTGCGGACACATCAAATAACCAACAGTGAAAGCTTGTTTAATATACGCCAGCCCCTCTTCATCCGTACAGAAATCCGCAGCAAAAATAGTTTGTATTTGCGCAAGCTCATCTTCAGACAATTGATAGAACTTGTTTTTATCAAGTTCAAACATCAACTCTTTGGTACGCTCAGCGCCAAATAAATCAAACAATATACGTTCAATATTTGAAGATTTTAAAATATCCATTGCAGGCGAAGTGGTTGGAATAACAGAGATGTCTCGCAAGTCATAACGTCCAGTTGTAATAAACTTTGTCAAAACGTTATTCATATTGGACGCAATGTGGATTTGCTTAACCGGCAAGCCCATTTTCAAAGCATAGTACCCACCTAAAGCATTACCAAAATTTCCACTCGGTACATTTAGGTAAACCTGCTCACCCATTTCAATAACACTTTGACGAACCAACTCTAAATAGCTGTAAATGTGATAAATAGTTTGGAAAATAATGCGCCCGAAATTAACTGAGTTCGCAGCTGAAAGCGAAATATTATGTGCTTGTAATGCATCACGAAACTTATCGGATACCAATAGGTTTTTTAGCGCTGTTTGTGCATCATCAAAATCACCGTGAATCCCAATAACTTTTAAGTTAGCTGCATCTTCAGTCACCATTTGCAAACGCTGAACGTCAGAAGTACCGCCATCTGGATACAAACACGCTACCTGTACATTGTCACGATTTTTAAAAGTTTCTAACGCTGCTGGCCCTGTATCGCCACTGGTCGCAGCCAAAATTAAATACTTTTCATTTCGTGCTTGGGCGATAGCAGACAAAACCTTACCGAAAGGTTGTAGCGCCATATCTTTAAAAGCACGTGTTGGTCCGTGATACAGCTCACTTACATAAAGATCATCATAGACCTTAACCACTGGAACAGGGTTGCTAGGATCATCAAATTCATCATAGAGTGCTAACGCTTCATCAATAATCTGCTCTTCGATATCAATCTCAAAGGCCTTAAGTACGCCTTTAGCTAACGTCTTATAGCCGGAATTAACGTGAGACTTGAAAAAAACTTCATCAAACGTAGGCAAAGATTCTGGCGAGTAAATACCGCCAAATGAAGACATAGGGCTTAAAATAGCCTGCGCAAAAGAAATATGTGTTGGACGTTGGCCGTCATTGCCACGTGTTTCTATAAATTTCATATTATCCCTATTGATAAATTCGCTATCGATAATCCAATCAATAAACGGTGGATATTCAATTATTTAACTAACGGCGAATTATACAGAAAACTAAGATTTTTTTCGCCGCGAAATCCTGTTTTAGTCAAGCATTTATCTTCTTAAATACAGTTTAAACAGTGTACATACTAAGTGGCTTTTTCCAGCGCCAGAATTTTTTAAGGTGTTTGGGTGTCAGGTAGTAACGGTGAGACATACCCAAATCCAGTAACAGCGAATGAATTTGGCCACTTTTCAGTTGTTCTAACATTGGTGCAAACCAATCTTTCTCCATTCGCTGTAAAAGGACTAGCCATTCCTCCTCAGTCATTTCAGACAAGGCATCATCAAGTACCACCATCTGTTCATTGCACCCAGTATCAACCATTAAAATCTGCCAGGCTGGGTAAGACTCTGGGGCTTCAAAAAAGCTGGATTGACTCAATTTAGCAAGGCCTTTTAAATAAGCGAGATTACCTGCCAACGCTGCATCTTGTCGTACATAAACATCATCTGCTTTATACTGCCCTTCTCCCCAAACCCAAACACCATTAATTTCTGGCAAGCCATTTGAGCGCCTTGCTTCATTAACAGGATGGGTAAAAAACAACATCTGCACTTCATTCATTAACTGACGCCAATAGGCAGATGCATTACCTTGTGGCATCGCATCCTGAATGGAGTAATAACTCATTGTTTCTAAAGAATGTGTCTGTACATCAATCGGTTGCAAAATACGAATATACCAACGCAAAGTATCGCCCATTTCCAACTCAACTCTGTCTTGTGCAAAATGCTGGTTAAAGGCATCAACTAGAGCTCTAGCTTCATCTTCACCAATACCTAGAGACTCTCCTGGAATTAAAACTAAAGTATCTCGATCTGGAATCATTTGCACTGGATCAACTCGTAGCCAAAAGTAAGAAGCATCGAAATTTTCTAAATCAAAAACGGCAGTTGTTGGCGCAACAGGCAACGTATTTTTTTGGTGGAACAAGTAACTGGCATTGGATGCAATCGAGTCTTTGTGTCTATTATCTTTGGGTAATTTATCGGCCTTTGCCAATAATGTTTCAAGTGCAGGGCAGGATAGACTTTCAGCTCCGACATCGGTCTCGGCAATATTCTCTGGCGCCAAAAGATTTGGTATCCATAATGTTAAAGCAGATGAAGCCATTCCCTTCCCTTAAATGAAATAAACATTGTTTTGTAAGCTATTGATACTTAATAAAAAGCCTTCTAAACAGAAGGCTTCTAAATCGTCGATAATAACAAGAAGTGTTAAAGGTTATTTAAAGTCAGCAACACGAATACGCATTATTTTTTCATCGATTTCTGGCATATTTTCCAATGCTGAAATTGCCTGATTCAAATCAGACTCTAGTACTTTATTGGTAATCATTACTAAAGTCGCATCATCTTCATTGCCTACATAGGGTTCTTGATGCAATAACTCAATACTGATTTGAGACTCAGCTAACACAGCAGAAACTTTTGCCAAAACCCCTGCGTGATCCTTGGCGTAAAACCTTAAGTAATAAGCCGATTGTATGTCATCAATAGCAACAATCGGTGCCGAGGTTAGTTGACTCAAAGCAAAACCAAGTGCCGGAACACGGTCTTCTTTAGGTTGGTGAAGTGCACGAATTACATCAATAATATCTGCAACCACTGCACTGGCGGTTGGTCCAGCACCAGCACCAGGTCCATAATAAAGTGTTTGTCCAACATGATCGCCTGAAACCATGACCGCATTCATAACATCGTTCACATTAGCTATCAAAACGGAGTCCGCTACCAAAGTGGGATGAACTCGCATCGAGAATCCATTATCAGTTCGGCTGGCAATCCCTAAATGCTTGATTTCATAACCTAGGTTTTGAGCAAATTGAATGTCTTCAGCCGTAACCTTTGAAATCCCTTCGGTATAAACCTTGTCAAACTGTAGTTCAATACCAAATGCAATTGATGCCATGATTGTCAGCTTATGCGCTGCATCTATCCCTTCTACATCAAAGGTAGGATCAGCTTCTGCATAGCCTAATTCCTGTGCTGTTTTTAATACTTTCGCAAAGTCAGCACCCGGCTTTTTCATCTCAGTCAGGATGTAATTACCCGTGCCATTGATAATACCAGCCAACCATTCAATTTGGTTACCAGCCAAACCTTCTCTCAAAGCCTTGATAATTGGAATACCACCAGCCACTGCAGACTCGTAAGCAACCATAACGCCTTGCGCTTCTGCCGCTTTAAACAACTCATTTCCATGTTCAGCAATCAGTGCTTTGTTTGCAGTCACAATATGTTTTTTGTTTTGAATAGCTTGTTCAAGGCAGGTTTTCGCTAAAGTTGTGCCTCCCATCAGTTCAACAACAATATCAACATTAGGGTTATTCACTACCGCTAAAGGATCCGTTGTTAAATCAATACCAGTGGTATCAGCAGTTCTTGAACGATTTAGGTCTCTAACAGCTATTTGCTCGACTTTTATGGATACTTTCCCTCCCAATCGTCTTTGAATTTCGGTCTGAGTGGTATTCAAAATATTAACCGTTCCACCACCAACAGTACCTAACCCTAGAAGACCCAATCTTATTTCTTTCACGAAAACTCCAATTCCTTGCTTAATTCTTTAATTCAATAAATCTTTTTGTCAATTTTTAGGATTTAATCAATCCATCTTTGCGGAACATATCACGAATACCGCGAATTGCCTGACGCGTACGATGTTCATTTTCAATCAAGCCAAAACGAACATGATCATCGCCATAATCACCAAACCCAATTCCTGGTGCTACTGCGACTTTAGCATCCGTTAGCAGCTTTTTAGAGAACTCTAACGACCCCATATCACGGTATTCTTCTGGGATTGGTGCCCATACAAACATGGTTGCTTTTGGTGGTTCAACCTTCCAACCAATAGAGTTTAACCCTTGACACAGAACATCACGACGAGATTTGTACATATCACTGATTTCTTGCACACAGTCTTGTGGTCCTTCCAAAGCAGCGATCGCAGCCACTTGAATCGGTGTAAAGGTGCCGTAATCCAAGTAAGACTTCATTCGCTTCAAAGCTTGAACTAATACAGGGTTACCAACCATAAAACCAACACGCCAACCGGGCATGTTATAGCTTTTAGATAGTGTATAGAACTCGACCGCAATATCTTTCGCCCCTTCTACTTGCATAATCGAAGGTGCTTTATAACCATCAAATGCAATGTCAGCATACGCAAGGTCATGAATAACCCAAATATTGTGTTCTTTTGCAATGGCAACCACTTTTTCAAAAAAGTGTAAATCAACGGTTTGAGTTGTTGGGTTCCCCGGAAAGTTCAGTACCAGCATTTTTGGCTTTGGCCATGATTCTTTTATCGCTTTTTCCAGCTCGTCAAAGAAGTCAACATCTGGAGTCATACGCACATGACGAATATCGGCACCAGCAATCACAAACCCATAGGGATGAATAGGATAAGCTGGGTTTGGTACAAGGACAGTGTCGCCTTTTTCAACGGTTGCCAAGGCTAGGTGAGCCAAACCTTCTTTTGATCCGATAGTGACGACGGCTTCCGTCTCATAATCTAAATCCACATCGAACTTGGTTTTATACCAATTACAAATAGCGCGTCTTAATCGTGGAATACCTTGCGATACCGAATAGCGATGTGTTCCTTCACGCTGAACAACTTCAATCAATTTATCGACAATATGTTTAGGGGTATCCTGATCAGGATTTCCCATACCAAAGTCGATGATATCCTCGCCTCTGCGACGCGCTTCGGCTTTTAATTCGCCGGTTATATTGAACACATAAGGAGGAAGTCTTTTTATTCTTTCAAAGTCGCCAGTCACAGAAATGAACCTTTAAAAAATCGCACGAAATTGTGCAAATGCAGTGAGATAAAATTAAGCTGTTAATGATATACAGAAATGCCCAATTCCGTCAATGTAATTTACGCTATAATTACTGATAAATAGCCATTAATAAGACATTTCAGAGAGTTGCCCATGAAGTTT
The DNA here is from genome assembly GCF_000526715.1 of Hydrogenovibrio kuenenii DSM 12350. Lineage (NCBI taxonomy): Bacteria > Pseudomonadati > Pseudomonadota > Gammaproteobacteria > Thiotrichales > Piscirickettsiaceae > Hydrogenovibrio > Hydrogenovibrio kuenenii. The sequence goes on from NZ_JAGP01000001.1 coordinate 1,182,273, forward strand.
ACTGAACACAGAGATTCCAATATTTTAACTGTGAAAAACTACCAGGCTGGGTCTGTAAAAGTCAATGACAAATTGATTAGTCACAGCTGTTATCTTAATCAAAAAAATCTGGTAAGTGATTGGCAATGCAATAATCTGGCTGAACTCAATGAAGATCGCTTAGATGAACTCTTTTTAATGCAACCTGAAATCATCATTCTAGGAACAGGTGAAAACCAGCAGTTTCCTCACCCAAAATATTTCGCTTATTGTGCACAAAGAGGTATTGGACTTGAGGTTATGGATAATGCAGCAGCTTGCAGAACCTACAATGTATTAACAACTGAAGAACGCGAAGTGGTTTTAGCTCTTATTATCTAAAACCATTTCTAATGAATAAACTTCTGGTGAAAAAGCGGTTTCGCATCCACTTTTCGTCCATGATAACGCGCTTCAAAAAAGAGTTGCGGGGCTTTAACATCACCAGTAGCACCTACAGTCGCAATCAAATCACCCTTCTTAACTTCCTGCCCCTCTTTCACCAACAGACTGTCATTGTGCGCATAAATGGTTAAATAACCATCATCATGCTTAAGAATAATTAATCGGCCATAGTGTTCAATACCACTACCTGAATAAACAACTTCACCTTGCTCTACCGCATAAATAGCTTCCCCAACGGGAGCCTTTATTATCAAAGCATTGTTACCTGCGGAATCCCTAACAAACTGATAGTCATAGGGCTTGCTTAATGGCCATTGAAAGCCGTTAGCAGAACCGGTTTTATGTTGAATATGTTGCGCTACTTGATGGTGTGAAGACGCAGAAGAAGATATTCTGTGAGGAATCGTTAACTCTTGCTTAATATACAAGGTGTAAGGAGGACCAAGATGATTAGCTGCTGCAAGCTTTTGCATATCAACGTTACATCTATCTGCAACCAAGCTTAATGTATCGCCTGATCGAACAATATAAGGAGAAGTACATCGAGATGAACCAGAAGTTTTACTGGGTTCAACACGATCTCCTTTGCTAAAGCGGTTGTCCTGGTCGTTAAAGTATTGGTCACCACCATCCCAACCACGATATTTAGCTGGTGCACACGCATAAAGAGATGTACATAAAGCTAATAAAACCAAGTTTCTAGTCAGACGAAGGCTGGCTCTTTTCATGAGTAAAAGTGTTTGATTAACAGGTACCCTAATACTAACACAATTGTTCCATAGCCTAAATAATCAACTGAACGGCGAATTTGAGCTTCATATTTTTCACCGCCCTTCTTCATTAAATAAGCAACCAAAAAGAAGCGTCCACCTCGCCCTACAAAAGACGCGATAATAAAAGGTAAAATCGCTAAATGCATTGCGCCAGATGCAATGGTGAATAGTTTGTAAGGAATTGGACTGAATCCAGCCAAAAACACCACCCAAAAACCGTAATCATTGAAAAAACCTTCGACCTGATGATATTTATCTAGATAGTTCATGGATTCAAGAATTGGCAATACCGCATCTAGCATCCAATAACCAATTAAATAACCAAAAATCCCTCCTACTAAAGAGCCCATTGTAGCTATAAATGCGAAACGGTAAGCTTTTTCGGGTTGTGATAATGCCATTGGCATCAACATAACATCAGGTGGAATGGGAAAAAAGGATGATTCAGCGAAACTCATTACAGCCAAATACCACGGTGCTTTAGGATGCTTAGACCAACTAATTGCTTTATCGTAAAGTTTTGTAAAAACTCTCATTGCTTACTCTTTTGATTATTTGTTTTTGATTATTCGGCTTCCGTAACCAAACCTGTTTTCATTGGTACAAACAACACCTCTCCCAAGCACTCTTCTTTTATGCCTGTCGAAGTCTTGATGAACCCGAACAAATACTGGGTATCTTCCCCTATCGGCATAATTAAGCGGCCATTTTCGGCAAGCTGTTCCAATAGCTCTTCAGGTACTTTCGCTGGAGATGCAGCCGAAATCATACCATCAAAAGGCTGGTGTTTTGGCCAACCCCAGTGACCATCCGACAAGGTAAAATCAACATTGTTTAATTGCAACCTACCTAGAACATTTTGTGCGCGCTGTAAAAGCGGTTCAATCCTTTCAACGCTATAAACATGCTTCGCCAATAAAGACAGAATAGAGGTTTGGTAGCCAGAACCCGTGCCGATTTCAAGAACCTTGTACAGTGGACCATTTTGAAATAACCAAGAACTCATCTTAGCTACGACCCATGGCTGAGAAATAGTTTGGCCATAACCTATAGGTAAAGCTGTATCCTCATACGCACGAGTCGCCATAGCTTCATCTAAAAACAAGTGTCTTGGCGTCACTCTTATAGCATTTAAAACTTCAGAGTCATTAATGCCATTATCAATGAGTCGCTGCACCAATCGGTTGCGTGTTCTTTGAGAGGTCATACCCAGACCTTGGTTGTCTCTATAGGCTTCGTTGGGGTAGATAACGGGGTGCTGGGTATAAGTGCTGAGTTCGGAGAAGTCGAGTTTCATCTTCGTTTAATTAAACCATCCAGAAAGTTTATTGAGCATATCATAATGCGTTAAATCTATTTTTAACGGCGTAACGGATGCATAGCCATTTTCCACAGCATAAAAGTCTGTTCCTTCGCTAGCATCTTCCGCATCCCCTGCCGGACCAATCCAATATATATTGTTACCCCGTGGATCTTTATTTTTTACGACTCTTTCTGAACAATGTCGCTTACCCAGCCTGGTCATTTTTATCCCTTTAAGTTCAGTAAGCGGGATGTCTGGTACATTAATATTCAAAATGGTTTCCGAATCTAAAGGCATGTGATGAAAATCTTTTAGAAACAACTTTAAGACTTCACTGGCTGTATCAAAATGCCGATCACCACACAAAGAAATGGCTATAGAAGGTTTACCAAGAAAACGTCCCTCAGTTGCAGCAGCAACTGTTCCTGAATAAAGCACATCATCCCCCATATTTGCACCAGCATTAATGCCAGAAATCACCATATCAGGTTGATAATCCAAAGCACCATTTACAGCCAAGTGAACGCAATCAGTAGGCGTACCATTTACACAAAATATATGAGGGTCATCTTGCTGACTCATTCGCAAGGGTTCGGTAAGTGTCAAAGAATTACTTGCTGCGCTTCTATTACGATCAGGAGCAACAATAATCATCTCTGAATGAAAGTCAGTGGTATTTAAACATTCGTATAACGCTCTAATACCGGGCGCGTTATAACCATCATCATTCGAAAGCAGGATTTTCATGTGTTTGTTTGATATTTTTTTGTCAAAACTCTAAAAAGGTTAAGCACTTTATAGTACTAATAATCATTTTTAAACCGCTTACATTCTACACCATTCGTTTTACTATGCCGCTAAAATACTCATAAGAATAATTTGTAAATTAAGTAATGATAATGAAAGACATAACGGATGAAGAAAAAAATCTATTTGCAGAGGCCATGAATGATGTCACACCTCTTCAACCGACCGTAGAGAAAATTTCAGTTGAACAGCAGCGACAAAAGCCAAAGTTCGTTCGAATAAATAGACACCCTCTTGAAATAAATAGTCCTAAAAGCGAGCTTTACGAAACACCAGCAGAACGAGTATCAGCCCATGAATCTCTGTTTTTTCAACGCTACTCTATGAATAAGACTGATCTTAAAGCTTTAAAAAGTGGTAGTTTCCATTATCATTGGTCTATCGACCTTCATGGTTACTCTGAGTCAGAGGCCGAGAAACAACTCCTCAACTTTCTTGAAGATGCACGAAACAACCAGCAAAAACATATCCTCGTTGTACATGGTAAAGGCTATCACTCAGATACGGACGCTCCTATTCTAAAAAATCTTGTCAATCAAATATTAAGATCCTGGCCACATATTATTGCTTTTTGCAGCGCAAAACCAAAAGATGGCGGAACAGGCGCCACTTATGTTTTTTTAAAACTTAAATAAATGCGTATAAATTAATGAGAAGGCGTTGATTTGGCAACATTAGATGAGTTTGTCATCTTCATGCTATTTAAATCAGATTTTTTAGCAGGTACTTTTAAGTCAGAAGGCTTTGCTTCGGGTTGAAGTTCAATTACTTTTACAAAAGCTTCATCTTTACCAATCATCCCAAGCTTTTGCCTAGCAATGGTTTCAATGGACTTATTATTTGATTGCAGAACATAAACATCTTTTTTCAGTTCTGAATTTCGAGATTCAAGCTGTTGGACTTTAACTTCTAAATCATCCAGCTTTTTTTGCAGGGAAAGGTAATCGCTTATGCCACCGTTTGATGACAATAAGCGAATAGAAAGCAAAAAAACAATCGCTCCTAAAACAACATAAACTGTTCTCAAAGAACGATTCCTTTTCTGTTATTTCAAGTTATAAAAAGCGTCGTTTCCAGGGTAGATCGCCTGATCTCCTAACGCTTCTTCAATACGAATCAATTGATTATATTTTGCAATTCGATCTGTACGAGACATAGAACCTGTCTTGATTTGACCAGCACCTGTTGCAACAGCAATATCAGCAATAACCGTATCTTCTGTTTCACCTGAACGGTGAGAAACAACAGCGGTATAACCCGCTTCTTTTGCCATTCGAATCGCTTCGAAAGTCTCAGTAAGCGTTCCGATTTGGTTGATTTTAATCAGAATCGAATTACCAATTCCTTTATCAATCCCCTCTTTAAGGATTTTAGGGTTAGTTACAAACAAGTCATCACCAACAATTTGTAAACGGTCACCGTATTTCTCAGTTTGTAATTTAAAACCATCCCAGTCAGACTCATCCAAACCATCTTCAATAGAAATGATTGGGTACTTTTCAACCCAGGCTCCTAAGAAATCAACCATTTCAGCAGACGTCAGTGTTTTGTCTTCTGATGCAAGGTAGTAGTTACCGTCTTTGTACAACTCAGAAGAAGCTGCATCCATTGCAATCATAATGTCTTTACCAGCAACATAACCTGCAATCTCAATAGCTTCTAAAATAACTTGAATAGCTTCTTCATTAGATTTTAAATCCGGTGCAAAACCACCTTCATCACCAACCGCAGTGTTGTAACCTTTATCATGCAATACTTTTTTCAAAGCATGAAAAACTTCTGCGCCATAACGGATCGCTTCAGTAACACTTGGCGCACCAACAGGCATAATCATGAATTCTTGGAAATCCACTGAGTTATCAGCATGCTCACCACCATTAATGATATTCATCATTGGCACAGGCATTTTATAATCATCTGTTTTCAAGTAAGCATAAAGAGGTAGGCCTTTAGACTTAGCCGCAGCTTGAGCTGTAGCAATAGACACTGCAAGAATAGCATTTGCACCTAAACGAGCTTTGTTATCCGTTCCGTCCAATTCAATCATCAAATTATCAATCATTGATTGATTTGTCGCATCTTTACCAATTAATGCAGCTTTAATTTCAGTATTAATGTTACTTACAGCGTTTAAAACGCCTTTGCCACCAAACTTAGACTTATCACCATCTCTTAATTCGATAGCTTCACGAGAACCCGTTGAAGCACCGGAAGGTGAAATACCGCGCCCCATAGAACCATCTTCTAAAATAACATCTGCTTCAACCGTTGGATTTCCACGGGAGTCAATTACTTGACGAGCTTTAATATCTTTAATCAATGACATTAATCGTTCTTCCTATTTTCGTTAATACTTTTAAATTTCAATAATTGTAGCCAACCAATATGTCACGAAAGTGACAAGGGGTTATTACAGTAATTCGTTTTCAATGAAGCCTTGTTCTTTAACCACATCATCAAGACGTTTCATTGTTTCCAATAAAGGCTTCAATCGTCCAAGAGGCCACATGTTTGGCCCATCAGACAAGGCATTTTCAGGGTCAGGATGTGTTTCCATGAACACGCCGGAAATTCCAGCTGCAATAGCAGCACGCGCTAGAACTGGTACCATCTCTCTTTGCCCGCCAGAAGTTGTGCCTTGTCCACCTGGTTGCTGTACAGAGTGTGTCGCATCAAATACAACAGGACAGCCAGTCTGACGCATAGAGGCCAAGCCTCTCATATCAGAAATAAGTGTGTTATACCCAAAAGATGTACCACGATCACAAACCATAATTTGTTCGTTACCCACTTCTCTTGCCTTGGCTACAACTTGGTCCATATCCCAAGGTGCTTGGAACTGGCCTTTTTTAATATTCACCGGAATTCCTTGACGACAAACATTTTGAATAAAGTTCGTTTGTCTAACTAAGAAAGCTGGCGTTTGCATAACGTCAACAACCGAAGCAACCTCATCAAGTGGTGTATCTTCATGCACATCCGTTAATACAGGTACACCAACTTCATCTTTTACTTTTTGAAGTATTCTCAAACCCTCTTCAATCCCTAGACCTCTAAAGCTTTTTGTAGATGATCGATTTGCTTTATCGTAAGAAGATTTAAAAATGAAAGGCATCCCCAAAGATTCAGTCATTTCTTTTAGCTGACCTGCAGTATCAATAGCCAATTGTTCAGATTCAATAACACAAGGACCAGCAATGATAAATAAGGGTTGTTCTATTCCAACTTCAAAACCACATAAATTCATTTATTTGCCCTCTCGCAACTTGTGTTCATTAGCAGCTTCAACAAATGCTCTAAACAATGGATGTCCACTTCTTGGTGTTGAAGTAAATTCTGGGTGGAACTGGCAAGCCACAAACCAAGGGTGATCAGCAATTTCAATTGTTTCAACAAGGTTACCATCTTCTGAACGACCAGAAATAATAAGCCCTGCTTCTTCAAGACGAGAGACATATCCATCATTCACTTCATAGCGATGACGATGACGCTCACGGATAATATCTTCCCCATAAATAGAACGTATTTTACTGTCTTCAGTCAAAATGCAGTTTTGCCCGCCTAAACGCATGGTGCCACCTAAATCGGTAGACTCATCACGCTGGATAGTATTCCCATCCTCATCAGTCCATTCAGTAATCAACGCCACAACTGGGTATGGTGTTTCAGCATTCAACTCTGTACTGTGCGCATTAGTTAAACCCGCAACATTACGTGCATACTCAACAACTGCCATTTGCATCCCCAAGCAAATTCCTAAATAAGGAATCTTATTTTCTCGAGCATATTTTATAGCCGAAATTTTCCCTTCAACTCCACGTTCACCAAAACCACCAGGAACCAAAATTGCATCCATATTTTTAATGGATTCCGTTCCCTTTAGTTCGATTTCTTCTGAATCAATATAGTGAATATTGACTTGAGTTTTTAACTGAATGCCGCCGTGCGTTAATGCTTCAATTAGAGACTTATAGGCTTCCGTCAAATCCACATACTTACCGACCATCGCTATTTCAACAGACTTCACTGGATTTAACTGGGCATCAACTACATTATCCCAATCAGATAAATCTACAAGTGGTACATCTAAGCGGAAACGATTCACGACGATATCATCAAGACCTTGCTCGTGAAGCATTCTTGGCACTTCATAAATCGTACGAGCATCAAGTGAATTGATAACTGCTTTTTCTTCTACATTCGTAAACAATGCAATCTTTCGTTTTTCAGATTCTTCAAGAGGTCTTTCTGAACGACAAATTAAAACATCAGGTTGAATACCAATTGAGCGAAGTTCTTTCACCGAGTGCTGAGTTGGTTTAGTTTTTACCTCTCCCGCAACAGCGATATAAGGCAACAACGTTAAATGCATGAATAACGCATTATCACGACCTACTTCAACACCCAATTGTCGAATAGCTTCTAAGAAGGGCAAAGACTCTATATCCCCTACTGTTCCACCAACTTCAACCAATGCTACATCTGAACCCTCAGCAGCCTTTACAATACGACTCTTGATTTCATCCGTAATATGCGGAATAACCTGAACGGTTCCGCCTAAATAATCACCGCGTCTTTCCTTACGAATAACTTTTTCGTAAACCTGACCGGTTGAAAAGCTATTTCTTTTAGTAAAGTGACGAGGAACAAACCGTTCATAGTGCCCCAAATCCAAATCTGTTTCTGCACCATCATCAGTGACGAAAACTTCACCATGTTGAAAAGGACTCATCGTTCCAGGGTCCACATTGATATATGGATCCATTTTTAGCATGCTGACACGCAAGCCTCTTGCTTCAAGAAGAGACCCTAAAGAAGCCGCTGCAATACCCTTTCCTAAGGAAGAAACCACACCGCCAGTAACAAAAATAAATTTAGTCATGAAATCACTTTTGACGTTAAAAAACTGAGTTTTGAGACAAGAGAACTTGCCCACTAGAATGGAAGCAAATTATAGCCTAAATCGCTATTTACAGCAAACTATTAGACAAAATTTGATTCTAAATTTTCAACTAATGCTTAAACTTATCACTCGTAAAATATCCAAGCACCGCAGCGACTTCTCCATTAATTTCAACAACTGGCCATCGAGAACGATTCCAATAAACGACTCTCTTCTCTTTTAGCCATTTTTTTAGTCCTGGAAAATTCTCAAAATCTTCTTTTTTTACAGAACGAAAAATAACACTCTCATGCATCCAATGATTAGCAACAGCATGAGAAAGAAGCTCGCGCTCATCAAAATGAATTACTTCGAAGCTGTGCGGAAAGCTTCGCATTAAAAAATTACTTTGAAAATCATTCAAAATATAAATTTTAGTGCCTTCAATTCTTATCTGACTCGTTTGAGAAAGTTTTCTAGAAGGGTGTGCGTTGCTATTATTTAGATGCATGTTTTCTTTTAACCAGTCATAAAGTACCTGATTTAACTCAAAACCTTCTACATAACGGCTTACCCAATACCGAATAAGGTTTTTTTGTCGAGACCAATCTAAATTCACCACACTTGCCAAGTCGATACTAAAGCTACTGCTTTCAACTTGAGCAAAATCTTGCTCAGCTAACTCATCCAACAAGGTTAATGCTTCGGAAACTGTGTTTGACATTCGCCATAAAGCAATGTCAAATTTAGGCCATTTTTGGGTAACTAGGGGTAGTAAAGCGTTACGAATAAAGTTGCGACTAAATCGCTCATCTTCGTTGCTTTCATCTTCAATCCAATTTAACTGATACTGATGTAAATATTCGACTATCTCAGGAAGACGCACAGATAACAATGGTCGACAGTGTAAGAGAATCTTATTATCGAATAATCGTTTTTTTTGAAAACGCATGGCACTTAAACCTGCCAAGCCAGTTCCTCGAAACAAATTAAATAAGATGGTTTCTGCTTGATCTTGTAAATGATGTGCAGTAACTAAGACGCCATCTTCTGGAACTGAAGCCAACAATGCGTGATAACGCTTCTCTCTTGCGACTGCTTCAACCCCCTTTCGACTTGTATCTTTGATATCAATCCGTTTTTCTTCAAATCGAACTTTATGTTCTTCGCAAAACTTACGACAAAAAACACCCCAACTATCTGAATTAGATTGAAGTTGATGATTAATATAAACCGCGTTTAAACGAGAAGAATTTATTTTTTGGAGAAGACAGTGCAATAACACCGTAGAATCTTTACCACCACTAAATGCAACGGTAATTTTTTTGTGAGCCCCTAACTCCGCTAAAAAAAAGTCTATTGCTTTTTCTACAGAGTTAGATGGCATGATTATCAGCTACTATGCTAATTCAAAGTTACCGTATTTCATGTAACGTTGATAACGAGAATCGACTAATTGATCAAGCGCACGATTTTCCATCAAATCCAACTGATCAATTAAAGCTTGTTTTAGGGTTAAAGCTGCTTGTTGAGGGTTTCTATGTGCACCACCTAGTGGCTCTGAAACGATAATATCGATCAAGCCTAGTTCTTTCAATCTTTCAGAAGTGATACCTAAAGCCGACGCTGCATCTGCAGCATTAGCTGCATCTTTCCATAAAATGGAAGCGCACCCTTCTGGTGAAATAACTGAATAGGTACTGTATTGCATCATCATAGTGACATCACCAACACCGATTGCTAAAGCCCCACCTGAACCACCTTCACCAATAACCGTACAGATCACTGGCACTTTCAATTCTGACATTTCAATCAAGTTTCTTGCGATCGCTTCAGACTGGCCACGCTCCTCAGCATTGATCCCAGGGTAAGCACCCGGAGTGTCGATAAAAGTCAAAATTGGCAACCCAAAACGTTCTGCCATCTTCATCAGTCTAAGTGCTTTACGATAACCTTCAGGTCTAGGCATACCAAAATTACGATAAATCTTATCTTTAGTATCACGCCCTTTTTCTTGACCGATAACCATAACGGCTCTACCATCAATACGAGCCAAGCCACCGACTATAGCTGCATCGTCAGCAAAAGCACGGTCACCATGAAGCTCCGTGAAGTCTGTAAAAACTTCTTTAATGTAGTCCAATAACAGTGGACGCTGAGGATGTCTGGCGATCTGAGCAATCTGAACATCAGTCAATTTACTAAAAATAGACTCCGTTAGACTCTTACTTTTTTCTTCCAACGCCGTTACCTCATGAATTAAATTCATATCTTTACCATCAAGGTGACGCAATTCATCAATTTTGGCTTCAAGCTCAGCAATCGGTTGTTCAAAATCCAAAAAATCTAACTTCATTCTTTTTCCAAGGTGTCTTTTGAGTTCAAATAGAATCCGCGTATTTTAACAAACATTTTTCATTTTTAACGGAATTTCTCTTTATTAGCATTAGTAACTTACTTCAACCTTTTTCACTTCCTGAATCTTTTGATAGATCATTAAAAGTGTTTGATGACTTTTACTCTCTTCAAATGCTTTTGTTCCAATGGCTAAATCACCAATAAAAGCTTTTCCTTGTACGTAACGCCAAACTCTTTCTATCAAATCATTACCAAAAAGTTTCTTTTGCATCTCAAAGTTGTAAAAATCTAGGTCATCGTTTAAAACAATTTCCAGCGCAAATGATAATGCCTTGTACAAGAGTTGCATTTCATCATCATCTACAAAATAGAAACAGTCTTGCAACCGCTCATGCGCTTGTTCATAGTCTTGTATTGCCAGCAAACACCACATTTCCAACTCGACTACTTTAAACTTCTTCCAGTAACTATCACCATCAGGAAGCAGTCCGATAAGATTAGCAACACCTTGATGATCTGAAAAACCAAGCTGGTGTAAACTATCCAACATTTTTTCAAATTGCTTAGAACACATATTAGCTCCAAGTTCATCCAAGGCTTCTCTTAGCTCTCTACCTCTATTTTGGTTATTATCAACCAGCTCTTGCAAAGGAAATACTTCTGACATACCCGGTACGATAATGCGACTTGCTGGAACACCAAAGTGATCATAAGAAGCGAAGTAAACATCACTCCCTTCGCTTTGAACGGTTTTAACTAGAAAATCAAATTGCTCTTGTGTTGTGCCGTTAAAATCCCAATCCACAAACTCAAAGTCATATTGATCTGAAATGAATTTGGCATGAATTAACCCACTTGAATCAATAAAGTGGTTTTCAATATTTTCATCATCAGCGACCAGTTGTTCATCAAACACAGGTGTTTGAAACCCATCCAAATTAGATAAAGTGCGTCCCTGCAAAGATTCTGTCAATGTTCTTTCTAGAGCTACCTCAAAAATTGGATGTGCGCCAAAAGAAGCAAAACACTGCCCTGTTTTTTGCTCAAAAAGCGTGACATTCATTACCGGATAATGCCCACCAAGTGAAGCATCTCTAATCGACACCTCAACCCCTTGCTCAACAAGCTTCTTTCTGGCTTCCACAATCTGTGGGTAACGCTGAATAATCACTTCAGGAACTTCAGGTAAGCATATGTTTTCTAAAAGAATTATTCTTTTAACCCAACGTTCAAACACTTCTGATAAACCTTGAACCTGAGCTTCAATATGGGTATTGCCTGCACAAAGACCATTACTTGCATAGAGGTTACTAAATAGATTCATGGGGAAATAAATTGTTTGACCTGAAGAAACTTGGGTCATTGGTAAGCATCTTATTTTTTGTGAACTATCATTTAGACTTAGGAAGTCTTCACCAGTCATTTCTGAATAAGGATCATAAATTTGCCATAATTCACTCGTTAAACAGCTCTTAAAATCTGCTACATCAACACTCTTTTCATTTGGAAAATACAGCCAGACATCAGATTTCTGGTGCGAAGGTTCCAAGTAAAAATCAGAAAAAAAGTAATTGGTTTCTAAGCGTTCAAAAAACTCTCCTAATGCACTCGCTAAACAGGCTTTTCTACTAGCCCCTTTTCCATTGGTAAACAAGGCTGGACAATTTTTATCCCTTATATGTAAAGAATATATATTCGGAACAGGGTTCAACCAAGACGCCTCTTCTATCTCAAAACCTGTCTTCTCCAATAATTGGTGCATTTTTAAAATAGAATCTTCAAGACAGGCATCTTTGCCCTTTATATAAGTTTGTTCAACCATGACACTTCCTACAAAACCAATTGATAATATAAGCTTTTCTTATCTAACAAATAAAAAAAAAGAAATAGAGCACTCTAAAAAACCAAGTAAACTGGTATGGAATCTATTATTACCTTGTGAGGTGCTCCATGTGGAAAATAATAACAACTCTTCTTGTCTGTTGCTTGAGCTTACCAGTCCAATCTAATGAAAGCATTATGACAGGAAAAAAGCTACATGATGAAGCGAATTGCATGAAGTGTCATGCACGACTTGGCTACAATACAGACAAAACAATTCGAATGAATATTCACTCAATTAAAGATTTAAAACGTGCTGTTAAGTTTTGTAATGCAAACCTTAATGTAGGATGGTTTGATGATGAAGTTGATGACGTGGTTCAATACTTAGATCAAACCTACTATAAATTGCCGAATTAATCTACATAGACCGCTCTATCAAGAAAATGTGCAGCCAAATAATGGCTGCACAAGTAGATAATAGATTAGGTTTAAAACTTTACTAAATCTTTACTCCCAAACCATGAAGTTGTGACTCCAACTTTTTCAATTGTTTCGGGTCGGCGTTTCCAGTGTCTTCTGATAAGCACCCTTTTGCATTAGAAACTGCTTCATCAATCGCATCCACTAAAAAGTAAATTTTCATTGATGAATTAATTTTCTTCCAGTCTCTATGTTTCGCTCGCCACAACTTATTCAGTTGAGGGTCTTGCTTTAACTGCTGACCAACATAATCAAACAGTTTGATTAGATGAGGAATTGACTGTTCAGGCTGATAGGGTATACCAGTAACTTTATCGTAATAACTTTGTCTATCAAGAATTGCGACTTCTAAAGCAGGAATCATGGGAGATATTCCAGCCATCTTTGCATCGTTTTCAGCAGTTTTTATGCGATCAATAGATAAAACCGGTGCATTCGACTTCCAGCGAGAATAAAGGACATAGACATTATATCGATCGATAAAGTTTAACTGACCTGCATGTAAAGCCATGACTCTTTTGGCTGGTACAACATAGTCCAAACCTTGAGTGCGAAGCTTGGTATGATCTTTACCCCAAATTTGCCACCCGGACTGCCCTGTGTCCAGTCCCTTGTCATTAACAGCGATTGGTTGACAGGAAATTCCGTAATCATGACCTTGAACAAAATCCTGGACAGCTATTTGATAATTCCCATTCGGCGTTATTTTCCGTACAACACCCACGATATAAGCATCGTCTTTAATATTGTTTGCAGGGAATGCCACTAAGATAGTGTCGTTTGGCTTAAAGCGTTGGGCATAAGCCGAAGAAACGGCCGTCAACAACGCTGTCAACAAGCCGAATAATATAAACTTTTTCATAATTTTCTTCTTATATTTAAGTAACGTCTGCATTTGTTAAGTTCAGCTCCACATCAGGAGCTGAACTAAATAAATATATTATAAATTAAGCCATAAACCAAAGTATGGACAAACCTGCGAGATAATTTAAACACACTAAACGAAAAAGTCATTTTGACTTTTTGGCTATATTATTTCTAAGGTATACAGGTGTAGGAACAACCTCCAAAACACTTTTAGCTTGTGCAATTCTTTGTGAAGCAATGATTGCAACATTTTCCGCACTTGGTACCCCGCCCTGCCATTGATTAAAAATTGAAACCAGTTCTGGAAATTCTTTTTCTATATCACCTGTTGCCATATCTATACCCTTCTTTTTGCATAGCGTAATAGCATCTGGCTCAGATAGTAGTTGAGGGGGTTCTGACGTCAGCACGCCATTCTGTACAAGACATACTTGAATATAAAGTTCATTCATTCGAGCATCTAAACAAGCCACGACAGGTGAAGAACTCACCTCTTTTGCCATTGGCCAAGCCAGAGCCTCTAAAGTTGAAATGGAAATAACAGGTTTATTCCAACCAAACGCAAGCCCCTGAACAACACCTGCAGCAATTCTAACTCCTGTAAAAGCGCCAGGTCCTTCGCTTAAGGCCAAATAATCAACATCAACACCTGAGAGTTTTGCTTTAGACAAAGCCTTATCCACCATCGACAAAACATGATTTGCATGTGTTTGTGGTGTTAGCGCAAATTCGGTAATACTGTTTTCACCAATTTTTAGGCTCACTGAGCAGGCTTGTGTTGACGTATCAACGGCTAATATTTTCAGCTCTTTTACATCTGTCATTTGTTTTCCAACATGCTGTTCAATAATTGTTTAGCTTCACTTGGTTCATACACCCATTTAAAACCAGGCAAACTGTTTATTATCGTTTTTCCATAAGATTTTGTCATGATTCTTGGGTCACATAAAACCAGCACCCCTTTATCTTCAGTCGAGCGAATCAAACGCCCCGTTCCCTGTTTGAGCGCTATTATGGCTTCTGGAATCTGAAACGCATAAAAGGCATTTAAACCCTTTTGTTTTAGCGCAGACTCTCTCGCTTGTACCACTGGGTCATCAGGAGGAATAAAAGGAATACGGTCTATCATGACAAGTTTTAGGTCATTCCCCTTTACATCCACTCCTTCCCAAAAACTACTGGTACCCAACAGAACAGCTTGATCTGCTTCTCGAAACTGGTTCAGCAATTCATGTTTAGGGGCATCTCCTTGAACAAACAATTGACCATGCCAATGATCCTTCAAAATGGTGCTCGCTTCTAATAAAGCTCTATGACTTGTAAAAAGAAGAAATGCACTTCCTTGGCTCACTTGCAGCAGAGGCCAAATAGCACGCAGACAGATTTTAATATAGTCTGGAGATTTAGGTTCCGGCAAACCAACAGGATGATATACCAGGCCTTGTTGTAAATAATCGAAGGGACTATCCCATTGCTTAGCATGGCAGTCTTCTAAGCCAAGACGCTGAGCGAAATAGTCAAATTGATTATTCACACTTAAAGTTGCCGAGGTAAATATCCAGGCGCCACCCAAAAGATCTCTTTGTTTGCTAAACGGTTCAGCAACACTCATCGGAGTAAAGTTAAGCCTAAATCTTGCCTGAGATGAATCCACCCAACGAACCTCATTTTGAGACTGTGACATTAACCAACGTTTGAGTTGTGCCGCAATATCATGGGCTCTTTTTTGAACAGCTGCAATGGACTTTCCTCTATCAACAAATGGTTTCAAACCTTCTTCTAACTTTTGCAGGCTGGTTAGCACTAAATCTAGCGCATCCATCGATTTTGATTGTGATGAAAAAGCTTCCCAGTTCCAGCGTTTTTCCCATTTACCAAGTGTCTTGTTAAAGTTTTGCACTTCTAGCTCTAATTGTTTTACCGCATCAATTAAATCTGCAGATTCTTTTGCTTCCTGAGTTATCGCATTTCGAATATCTCGAGCCAATTCATCCAATTGCCCTCGACTCAGCGTAAAACCTAGAAACTGTGCGGCAATGTCTGGTAATTGGTGTGCTTCATCAAAGATATAGACATCTGCTTCCGGCAACACTTCACCAAAGCCATTTTCTCTTAGTGCTAAATCAGCACAAAAAAGATGGTGGTTAACAACCAATACATCTGACTCAACTGCATCCTGTTTTACTTTCGGATAAAAGCAGTCAGAATCGGCATGACAACCATTGGCCTGACAAAATTCCAAACGAGCACACACCTTATGCCAAATAGGATCATTTTCATCAAGAGACTTCAGTTCCGACTTATCCCCAACATGGGTTTTATCCATCCAATCGTGAATTTGAGACAGTTTTTGCCAAACCGATCGAGAGTTTTGTTCTGTTGTTTCAGCAATGTCCAGCCGTTGAGGGCAGATATAATTTTCTCGTCCCTTCAGAAGTTTTATTTTCCCTTTAAAGCCGCAGAGTTTTTTGATTAAAGGTAGGTCTTTTGAAAGTAGCTGTTCCTGTAAGTTTTTTGTCGCCGTCGAAATGATAATTTTTTTACCCGATAGCAACGCGGGGATTAAGTAGGCAAAAGTTTTACCTGTTCCCGTTCCAGCCTCGGCTAATAATACCTCTTTATCTTCGATGCACTGCGCAATCGCCAATGACATGTCCAGTTGAGAAGATCGCACTTCAAAATCATCAATTAATTTTTTGAGTTTTGTATCATTTGTTAGCAGTTCTTGTGTTTCGGTTACTAAGGACAAGGGATAACTCTTGAGTTGAATGAAGTGTTAATTTTTACGATATCATAGTAAAAGATGACTTTTTACAGATAAACGTATACTTTTTGCCGGATTCTAATCAAAATCCAATGATAAAACTAGACATTTCCGCCAAAATCCGTAAAATTCGCACTTTCAAATTTGAAAGTCTTAGCATTAAGACATTAAACTATTAGTATTGGATATCTAGCTATGAAAATTTTATCATCATTAAAATCAGCAAAAACACGTCATAAAGACTGCCAAATTGTTAGACGTCGCGGGAAAGTTTATGTTATCAACAAAACAAACCCTCGTTTTAAAGCGCGTCAACGTTAAGACAACAGCTTAAAACTGTTACAAAAAAGGCACCTGATCAGTGCCTTTTTTTATACCTACTACCCCCAGCCTGGCAGATTTTAACTATAGTATTTTTCTTCCACTTTCTTGATTGTTTCAACAATCAAAGAGGTATCGACTTTACCTACAAAAAAGTCCGCTCCCATTGCAATGACTTCACGACTGTTATTTTCACTGGTCATTGATGTATGTACAATAATTGGCAATCCACTGGTTTTCTTATGCGACCTTATTTCTTTTATAACAGTATGCCCTGAAGCAACAGGCATTTCTAAGTCTGTAAAAATGATAGACACATCACTAACATCTTCAAGCTCATCTAAGTAGTTCAACAACAAACGTCCATTATCAAAAGCTTGATACTTCAGTCCCAACTGATCAAAAACCATTCCCATATATTTTTGTATCGCCTTACTGTCTTCAGCAAACAAAATAGTTCCATTTTTAACTTTTTCACAAAAATTATACGAGCTTTCTCCAACTGACTTAGCTGAAGAGAATATTTTCTCAGCCATACTTGGCATGGCTTCAATCAACAACTTCTCAATGTCTAAAATAAAGCAAAGTTGCTCGCTATTTTCTAAGTAGGTGTGATTAATAACCTGGTTGGTATTAACATTAACATTGTAGTTAGATGCTGGCTTAATATCTGACCAATTCTTTTCTTCCACACCATGAATGTGGGCGACTCTCAAGCCGACAAAGTTATGACTAAAATCAGATACGATAATGATAGACTTCTGCTTTTCTTCTTCCGTCATATCAAAGCCCATCCATTTAGGCAAATCTACTACAGGCAGATATACACCACGAAGCTCAATCATCCCTTCGATCAATGGGTTTGCATCTGGCATTTCAGATACTTCAAATGCTCTAGCTTCCAGAACTTCCCTGACTTTAAAAACATTCATACCATAATAGGGTGGTTCGTAGTCTTGCTTGGGAAACTGAACTTGAAAAATCATTAAACTAAGCTGATTGTTTTTACTTAGTTGTGCTGTTTTTTCAACCTGTTCTAATGTTGTAGTCATCTTATCCACCCTTGGAGTTTATGAAGAAGCATGTTATTAGATTAACAAAAAATGCGTAGGAAGCAAGCAGGTAAAAATTAGCTTCTTTCACTGATAAGTCTTACAGGTTTAAACGAGTATCGATACCCGTCTATTAAACCAAACATTTCGATTGCTTGTAAGTGTGCTTTAGTTGGATAGCCTTTATGTCTGGCATAACCATATTGAGGATAAACTTTATCTAACGCAATCATTTCCTCATCTCTGGCAACTTTTGCCAATATTGAGGCGGCACTGATACAAGAAACTTTTGCATCCCCTTTTACAACAGCTTCACATTCATGAGATATATTTGGACACCGATTTCCATCTACCAAAACTTTTTCAAAGTGCTTATGAATACCATCAACGGCTCTTTTCATGGCCAGCATTGTTGCATGAAGGATGTTTAGTTCATCTATTTCTTCAGGTGTCGCAAACCCAATTGAGTAATCAATAGCAACCAACTTAATCTCTTCGGATAATTCTTTAAGTTTTTTTTCAGACAATTTTTTAGAGTCCATCAGAGGAATATCGCAGTCTTCAGGTAAGATAACCGCAGCTGCAACTACATTTCCAACCAAAGGTCCTCTCCCAACCTCATCAACACCTACCAATCGTTCCAAAGGTCTATCTAAAACAAAGTCCTTGAAAGCATCCATCACCTTTCTCTCTGTAAACCAGACCATTCTTCTATAGCATCGGCTGCAAGTTCTGATGCGTTTTGTTTGAGTTGTATATACTGCTGTTCAAATGCCTGTATTTGCTTTTTTCTTAAACTTGGCGTTGAAATTAAAGCACCTAAAGCTTGTGCAATATTTTCAGGTATTGCTTGCTCTTGGATAAGTTCAGGAACAAGCGTTTCCTTTGCCAGAATATTCGGTAAACCTATCCATTGCGTAGTAGCGAGAGCCTTCATTATCCAATACGAGATTGGATGAACTTTTATAGATAAAACAAGTGGCTTCTTATAAAGAGCAACTTCTAACGTCGCTGTACCTGAAGTAACAATCAATTGATCTGAAGCTTCGATAACCTTATCTGCTTGACGGTCAAATAAATAAACCTTTAGCCCCTCTCCAAACGCACTCACTGCCTGTTGCATTCTTTGCTTGGCTCTGTCATGAACACAAGGAACTACAAAAATCATCTCAGGATAAATTTGCGCAAGAATAGTCGCCGCTTGAATATATACATCTGCCATAGCATTAATTTCAGCCATTCTAGAGCCTGGCATCAATCCTGTAATAGATGCATCAACAGGAAGACCTAACTGAGCTCTAACATGAGTTTTATTCGGCTTTTCAGGAATTTTATTGGCTAAAGGATGACCTACAAATTTTACAGGTATGTCATATTTGTCGTAATAAGGTGTTTCAAAAGGAAATAAAACCAACACGCCATCCACTTGCTGTTTGATTTTATTTAAACGCTTCTCTCGCCACGCCCAAACGGATGGTCCTACATAATGGATAGTTTTAATACTATGCTTCTTAAGAACTTCTTCAACTTTAAAGTTAAAATCAGGAGCATCAATACCGATAAAAGCATCTGGCTTAATTTTTAACAAGCTATTAATAACTTTCTTTCGTATCTTCAATAGTTCTGGTAAATGCTTAATTACCTCAAAAATACCCATAACAGATAGCTTTTCCATAGGAAACAAGGTTTCAAACCCTTCAGAAATCATCTTAGGGCCACCTATACCTACAAATTTAGCATTAGGATAACGATATTTAAGCGATTTGATAAGATCTGCAGCGAGCAGATCTCCAGAAGCTTCTCCTGCTATCATTGCGAAGACAGGAGGAGTATTGTGAAATTTATCTAACGATACCACGGGATGAGTTTTTCAAAAATTGAATTAAAGATAAAAGCGTATTTTTGTCATCATTAATGCATTCAATTTCCTTAATGGCTTCCTCAAGTCTATATCCTGTACGATATAAAGCACGGTATGCTTTCTTAACCAGGTTAACTTGTTCGCGAGAAAAACCTCTACGCTTTAAACCTTCAACATTGAGACCTCTAGGCCCGGCAAGGTTTCCAGAAACAGTAACAAAATTAGGTACATCCTGATTAACAACACTGCCCATACCACAAAAGCTATGTTCGCCAATATGACAAAATTGATGTACAAGCGTATAACCACCCAGAATCGCCCAGTCATTTACAGTTACATGACCAGCCAATGCCGAAGCATTTGCAAGAATTATATTGTTACCGACAATACAATCATGCGCTATATGAACACCAGCCATCACCCAATTATCATTACCAATGCTAGTCTCACCACGATCCTGAATCGTGCCTCGATTCACTGTTACATTTTCTCGAAAGGTATTGTTATCCCCTATCGTCAACTTGGTTGGTTCATTGTTATATTTTTTATCTTGGGGGGCTGCACCAATCGAACAAAATTGAAAGAAATGATTACCCTCACCAATCTTTGTTGGTCCGGATATAACAACATGGGGTTCAATAACAGTGTTTTTACCGATAAAAACATCCCCCTGGATGACGGCGTAAGCCCCCACAGAAACACCTTCTTCAATGGTTACTGTTTCATCGATAATTGCAGTTGGGTGAATCAAAATCTACTTCCTTAAATGTCAAACTTTTCTTTCAGCACACAACATGTCACAAGAGGCAATAATTTTGCCGTCTACAAAAGTTTTACATTCAAACTTCCAAATGCCTTTTTTGTTATTAACAGTTTTGACTTCAAATTCTAATTTATCACCTGGTACAGCTGGTTTTCTGAAACGACAGTTATCGACAGCAGCTAAGTAATACATAGATGTACCGTCAGGCTTAACTTCTTGCGTTTTAAATGCCAAGATACCCGTACATTGAGCCATCGCTTCAATAATCATAACGCCAGGCATAATTGGGTTGTCTGGGAAATGTCCAGTAAACTGAGGTTCATTGTAAGTGACGTTTTTATATCCCTTCAAATAATCACCAGATTCAAACTCTGTAACACGATCAACAAGCAAAAATGGGTAACGATGAGGTAAATACTCAAAAATTTCTTTAACGTCTAATAACATGGTTAATCTTCCAATTGTTTTTTTATACTTTCCAGTTCTTTTTCTAACAGCTTAATTTTTTGCGACATCTTTTCCAAATTTCTCAACCTGACAGTCGTTTTTTGCCAGTCAGCAGTTTCAACTGCAGGGAAACCAGAATAACTACCTGGTTTTTTGATTGAATGAGTTATACCTGCCTTCGCCCCAAACTGACTCTTATCTGAAACGGTGATGTGTCCATTAATACCCACTTGACCCGCAAACATACAGTACTCACCTACTTTAGTACTGCCTGCAAATCCAACTTGGCCAGCAATAGCTGTCCCTTGTCCAATTTCAACATTATGAGCCATATGAATAAGGTTATCCAAAATACAATTATCACCTATAACAGTATCTTCTATAGTTCCTCTATCAATCGCGCAATTGTTACCAACCCAGCAATTGTTTCCGATAACAACTCGACCAATTTGAGGAATTCTTAACCACTTTCCTTTTTGATTGGCAAAGCCAAACCCCTGGCCGCCGATCACGGTGCCTGATTCAATAGTAACGTGATTACCTAAGACACAATTATGCATTATTGTAACATTGGGATAGATATGACAGTTATCACCTAATACAGAGTGTGCTTCTATGACTGAACCAGAATCTATAACACACTCCTCACCCAATACAACATTTTCTCCAATATAGACACCAAAACCAATTCGACAAGTATTTGGTACAACAGCTGTTTCAGCAATAAACGTATTTGAATTTATATGGGGTTGGTGAGGTATTTCATCTAATTTTTGTGCGACATAAGCATAGGCAACATAAGGGTCGTTAACAATAATTTTATTAACAGAGGTAAAGCTTGCCATTTCTTCAGTTAGTAAAACAACAGTAGCTTGAGTTCTTTCGAGTTCAGCTATACGTCTCTTATCTGAAAAAAAAGTAATACTGCCTTGCCGAGCATCCAAAAGACTTGCAACCTGACAAACCTCTTCTATCTCACTACCTACGAGGTGCGCATCAACTCCATTTTCAATCAACAGAGCAACTATTTCAGAAAGTTTCAACCATCAAATCCTTTTGTTATTTGTTAAAACCTGTTCTTTGCTTTTTGTCTTCTTCTCTCAAGTAATCCAAAACTTTTTGTGTGACATCTAAGCTTTTATTGGTGTAAGCGATCCCTTCATACAAAATTAGATCAAAGCCTTCTTTCTTACCTATCGCTTTAATCCCTTGATTAACCATTTTCTGCAATTTTGCAAGCTCTTCATTTCTGCGAATATTCACTAATTCTTGAATATCATTACGTTTTCTTTGGATATCACGCGTCATTAAACTAATTTCGCGCTCAGAAGCACCCTTTTGAGCATCAGAAAGAATTAACTTATTTTTTTGATATTCTTTCTGTTTAGTCTCAAGTTTTTTTGCTAATTTGGTTAGTTCGGCTTGCTGTGGTCCAAACTCCTTTGCCAAATTTTTACTAGCATTCTGCGCTTGCGGCGCCTTTTCTAATAGTAAGCCAACATTTACCACACCCAACTTAACTTCTTTAGCCTGAACATAAGCAGAGACAGTAAGTAGCATAACGCTCACTAAAGCCACAAGTAGACGACGCATATCAGTTCCTTATTCTATTAAGTTAAACGAATTAATTGTAAACGATTTTTTTTAGAATTTTCTAGCTTTCTATAATTGGTATTACAAAGGCACCCCAAGGTTAAACTGGAATACTTGAGTTTTATCACCTGGTTGATCATTAAGTGCTTTTGACAAGCTAAATGCTAAAGGTCCAACTGGCGTAATCCATGCCATGGATAAACCTGTTGAAGCGCGAAACTCTTTCATTTTCACAGAATCCACGCCATTAAATACATTCCCTGCATCAAGGAAGAGACTCATTCTAATATTGCTAGAATCCTCAATAAAAGGCATTGGGAAAATAACCTCCGAACTAGCAACCAATTTAACACTTCCACCTATAGGTCTGTTTGAACCTTGTGTTGCGAGGTCATAAGCTGGCCCTAAAGAATTGGGTTCATACCCTCTGACAGTCCCCATGCCACCTGCATAGAAGTTCTCATAAAAAGGCAGTCCTTTATAATTACCCAACCCATCACCATAAGCAGCACTACCTTTGACCTTAAATGTAAAGTCATTTGATAGCGGAATATAAGCACTTTCATCCAAATAGACTTTATAAAAAGAAACATCTGAGCTTGTTGGAATAGTGATTTCACCACTTAAACTGCTAGATTGACCACTTGAAGGGAAGTAAAATGCATTTTTCGTATCATAGCTCCACCCCATTGAATAGCGGACCGAATTAAAGTGACTACCATAGGATGCTGTATATGCCTTACACACTGTAAACGTATCAATACAGACCAATTTTTGATCGTCAAACTTTAAACCATAACTTAAATTACTATTCTCACTGGTCGGATAGCCCAAGTTAAACCTTGCGCCATAGTTATTAGTCGTATAGTCTGAAACACCCAACTGAGCTGCATCGATTTCTCTAGCATAAAGACCGCCTCCTAAAGAAACGCCATCCGGCGTAAAGTAAGGGTTGGTAACCCCCATATCCAAGGACTTGGTAGAACTGCTATAGGTACTATTAATATTAGCCTTATAACCACTTCCTATAACGTTTCGCTCAGTTACACCTATCGTAAAATTAACACCATCAACTTGAGAATAACCAATTCCTGCATTAAAAGACCCTGTGGACTGTTCTTTAGCATTAACTACTAAATCAACTTGATCTTGTGAAATGCGCTTGGTATCAATTTTGACCTTCTTAAAGTACCCTAAGCGATTCAAACGAGTATTTGATCGTCTCACCCCCTTTAAAGAATAAGGAGCACTTTCAAACTGCCGAAGCTCTCGGCGAATCACATAATCTCTTGTGCGAGTATTGCCTTTGATAATAATACGTCTAACATAAACCCTGTCTTTTGGATCAACCCTAAAGTCCAAGCTGACTAAACGGTTATTTTTATCCAAAACCGTGATCGGCTCTACCTTAGCAAAGGCATAACCTTCTTCACTTAACCTATCCCTTAAAGCATTAACTGTAGCTATAATTTTGCTACGTGAAAAAAGGTCACCTTCATGTATTTTTAGCAACCGTTTTAATTCTTTTTTCTTAAGGATCGTTTCACCAGAGAATTTAATTTTAGAAATGCTGTATTGAGGCCCTTCCTTCATATTAATCGTAATAAAAACTTGCGTCTTATCAAGTGAAAGACTGACTTGTGTTGACTCAAGCTTGTATTCAGCAAACCCCCTATCCATGTAAAATGAACGTAGCGATTCTTCATCAGATTGTAATTTTGGCTTTGAATATTTGTCATTATCACCAATGACTACCGATTCGGATAAAATCATTGTGCCTTTTAATCGTTTATCACTATAAGTTTTATTCCCAACTAGTGTAATCCGACCAATGTTAGCAGGCTGCCCTTCCGCCACTTTCACTTTTAAGGTCACGCGATTTCTAGGTAGCTTTTTAACATCAATTTTGACATCTGCAGCGTAATAGCCCTGATTTTGATACTGGCGACGCAAATCGACAATGATTTTAACTAACTGATTTTTATTAAAAATACGCCCTTTTTTTACACCAAGCCCGCCTAACGCTTGCTTTAAATCATCTGTTTTTATCAGCTCATTGCCTTCAAAAGTTATATCTGAAATAGATGGACGTTCTTTAACTACAACTTTTAAAACGCCTTCAGGTAAATGATATAAAGCAATGTCTTGGAAAAATTTCGTCGCATACAGCTGTTTTAAGCTCTCACGGGTCAATTCTGGTGTTAGATCATCTCCTATATCTACAGGCAAATAGCTTCTAACCGTTTCAAAACTAATTCTATGATTGCCCTCTACCTCAATTTTTTTTATTTTAAAATCATCTGCATAAGCAGCAGTAGAAACAAAGCAAGTGAACAAGCAAAACAGTAAAGCAATACGTTTAATCATCTGAAATTCGAACCAAATCATTTATTAAAGCAAAGAGAGTTAAACCAACAATAATCATAAATCCAAGTTTTTGAACAAACAATTCAGCCACGTTATTGATAGGCGAGCCTTTTATAATTTCAACTATATAAAGAGTTAAGTGTCCACCATCCAACATAGGAATGGGCAATAGATTGAGTAACCCAAGACTTAAACTCAACAGCCCAAGCAAACTGAAAAAGCTAATCCATCCCATTTCAAGTGCCTTACCTGAATAATCAGCAATTGCAATTGGTCCCGATAAGTTACTTGGGGAAACTTCGTTTTGAAACATTTTACGAATCATATCAAAACTGATTTCAATTAAACTGACTGAATGATTAAGTCCTACATGCATAGCCTGAATAAAAGGATATGAAACAATTGTTTGGTATTTTTTCATTTGAGCTGCATTTACTTGGATCGCAGCGCCAAAAACTCCAACATCATGACCTCTTTGTTGCTTTGAGGCTAAAGTTAATTGAACATCATAAACATGTCCATCTCGCTCAAAGCTTATATTTACTTGCTTGTTAGGATTCTCTTTTACTAGAGTCGCAAAATCTGACCAGCTATGCATTAACTTACCATTAAAAGCAATCACTCGATCACCCGGTTTAAAGCCATTTTTATCTGCGACTGACCCTTGTACCACCTTTGATAAGATTGGTGGGATTTTAGGAAAAAAAGGCACAAACCCAAGACTGGCTAGCCAGTCTTGCCTTGTATTATTCAAGTCCAATGTTTTCAATGAAAGTTGAATATTCTTATAAACAGAATCCGACTCACCTTCCTTTTCAGAAAAGGCGCCCAAAGCAACGTCTACACTTTCTTTTCCTGCTAATTTATCTGCAAGAAACTTTTGATGCACTGACTGCCATGTTTGAGTCGTTTGATGTCCTACGGACATTACCTGCCAAATCGTATTAGTTTTAGCAGACAATGCCTGGGATAAAGAAGAGTTTGGAACGACATCTTGAAACAAAGGTTTTATTCCAGGAACCCCCCAAAAATACAACCATGAAAAAACAACCCAAGCAAAAACAAGATTGATAAAAGGGCCTGCTAAAACGATTGCGAAACGCTTAAAAACTGTTTGCCTATTAAACGCCCGTGTTAAATCTTCATTTAATTCAATCGTGTCATCGTTTCTTTCATCTAAAAACTTAACATACCCCCCTAACGGGATTAACGCCAATCGATACTCTGTTTCTCCAATTTGCTTGTGTAGAAGCGGCTTTCCAAAGCCGATAGAGAATATTAGTACTTTAACTTTGAAAAACTTTGCAACAATAAAGTGCCCCCACTCATGTATTGTAACCAAAAGCCCCATAGCCAAAATAAAGCCGAGTAAAGACCAAAGTACAGTAGTCAATTAACTTACCCACAACCAAAAAATATAAAAAACAGGCATTGCAATCATTAAACTGTCAACACGATCTAACAATCCACCATGACCTGGTAGCAAAGCACCACTATCTTTAATATTTGCTTGTCGTTTAAGGACGCTTTCAAATAAATCTCCATATACAGATAAAGCACCAATCAGACAAAGTAGCAATGCCGATTGCCAAATCGTAAACGTCATATAAGGTTTAAGTAAAAACAGTCCTATATAGGAAACCATAAATGCTACAACAACGCCTCCAACGACACCTTCCCATGTTTTTCCAGGGCTAACATATACTGCAAGCTTATGTTTTCCAAAACGCTTCCCCGAAAAAAAGGCACCTACATCTACAGCCCATATCACAAAAAAACATAACAAAAGAAGCGCTGGTGAAAAAACTTCTCTAAAAAGCATCAGCGATATAAAAAAAGGCACTAGGGCAACCAGGCCAAATAACAAAATCACACCATCTGACCTAACAAGGTGTTCTCCCCTTCTTCTCTGGAATAGAAAAACAGAAAACAACATCATCAAAATGCTAAACGGAGCTAAGACAAATATAAGAAAATCATTTAGATAGAGGTATGAAAAGTAAACTAATACACTAAAAATGAAAGCTAGAAAGAATCGCGCAACTTTTGACTTAAGAGATGTAAACCCAACCCATTCCCAAGCAGCCCAAAACGTTCCCAATAAAATAAAGCCAACCCAACCTAAGGTTTCAGCTTTAAAAAGAACTACCCCTAGAACAATAGCCATAACAAGAGCTGTAATCGTTCTAGTGAGAATCATGCGTCACCTGCTCGCTTGTTTTTCCAAAACGTCGTTCGCGATTGGAAAAAGATGCTATGGCCTTATCAATAGAATTCTCATCAAAATCTGGCCACAATTCATCAGAAAAGTAAAATTCTGCATAAGCCATTTGCCAGACCAAGAAGTTACTAATTCTTTGCTCTCCACCAGTTCTAATCAATAAATCCGGTTCGCTTTGTTCTGCAAGACATACATTCATTGAAATATCTGCTTCAGTGAGTTCAGTAATAGGTTTATCTGGATTCTTATTACTCCAATCTTTCACTGCTTGCACTACGTCCCAGCGCCCACCGTAATTTGCTGCAATATTTAATTGCAACCCTGAATTATTTTCAGTTAAATGCTCTGCTTGGAGAATATGCTGTTGTATTTCATCAGTGAATAGCGTTCTATCACCTATGATATTTAATCTAACGTTGTTTTTATGAAGCTTACTAACTTCATTTTGAAGCGCAGAAAGGAAAAGCCCCATTAACTTTGACACTTCATCTTTAGGGCGCTTCCAATTTTCTGTACTGAATGCAAATAAAGTAAGAGATTCCACACCAATTTCTGCACAATGAGAAACAACTTTTTTAACCGCTCGCAACCCTTTTTGGTGTCCAACGAAACGAGGCAGAAAACGTTTTTTTGCCCATCTTCCGTTTCCATCCATAATAATGGCTATATGCTTAGGCTGAGTCATGTGTGTGTTTTTAGATAGATTTAGGTTTAAACAAAATAAAACGGCCTACCAAATTATGTAGGCCGTCAATACGGCATAGCGAACCATTATGCCGTAAACGCATGTAAAATTCAGCTTATATTTCCATCAAACTCGCTTCTTTTTCAGCTAATATCTTATCAATCTGTGCAACAAAACCATCAGTCGTCTTCTGGACAGTCTCCTCAGCACGTCTCAATTCATCATCTGTGATTTCTTTATCTTTATTCAAATCTTTAAAATCAGAATTTGCATCTCGTCGAACATTTCTAATCGCAACTCTTGCTGCCTCAGCTTCAGTTCTAGCTAGACGAATAAACTCCTTGCGACGTTCCTCAGTCAATGGCGGCATAGGAATTCTTAACATATTACCGTGTGACACAGGGTTTACACCCAAATCAGACTGCATAATTGCTTTTTCAATTGGAGCGACCATCGTTTGCTCCCAAGGCTGAACAGCAAGTGTTCTCGCATCTTCAATATTAATATTAGCAACCTGGCTAATTGGCACTTCAGAACCGTAATAGTCTACAGTGACCGCGTCTAAAATACTCGGATGAGCTCGTCCAGTACGGATTTTAGCAAAATTGGACTCTAAGTTCTCAACCGACTTTGCCATACGACTCTTCGCATCGTCATGAATCTCATTTATCATATTTATCTCCATTAATTAAGAACGAACTAAGGTGCCTTCATCTTCACCCTTAACAATTCTTACCACAGCGTCATCTTTAAACATATCAAACACACGAATAGGCATATTGTGATCTCTACACAAAACAAATGCTGTCATATCCATTACTTGTAAATTTTTAGAAATCACTTCATCGAAAGTTAGTTCAGAATAACGCTGAGCAGATGAATCTTTCATTGGATCAGCTGTATAAATACCGTCTACCTTAGTCGCCTTCATCACCAATTGAGCATCAATTTCAATACCTCTTAATGCTGCTGCGGTATCAGTCGTAAAGAAAGGGCTTCCTGTTCCTGCTGCAAAAATAACAATCTTTCCTTGCTTTAAATCCTTTCGAACATGATTTGCATGAAAACCGTGGGAAACACCTTCTATAGACATAGCCGAATAAACAACTGCATCCATATCCATATCTTCAACGACATCTCTTAAAGCCAATGCATTTATTACAGTAGCCATCATACCCATCTGGTCACCGGTTGTTCTTTGAATTCCAGAACCTGCTATTTGCGCTCCGCGGAAAATATTTCCACCACCAACAACAATTCCAACCTCAACCCCTAAATCACTTAGTGCTTTCACTTGTCCCACTACTTGACGTAGAGTCGTCGCATCCAGACCAAAATCACTGGCACCCATTAAAGCTTCGCCACTAAATTTCAACAATACTCTCGAGTATTTCAACGACATAATTTTCTCTACCCCATTCAACCCTAGAAAAAAGTATTTTTAAACCAAAGAATCTTATCTTTTTTGTTTAAAAATACCTTTCACGCACAAAAAAAGCCACAACACGAAATACGCATTGTGACTTCTACAAAAGTATTTTAACCTTTAACTGCGGCCGCTGCTGCAGCTACTTCGTCAGCAAAGTTTGTTTGCTCAATTTCAATACCTTCACCTACTTCCAAGCGAACAAATGCTTTTACATCAGCATTGTTTGATTTAAGCAATTTTTCAACAGTTTGATCAGGGTCTTTTACAAACGCCTGACCTAGCAAAGTAATCTCCTCAAGATACTTGCGCATACGCCCTTCAATCATCTTCTCAATGATTTCCATTGGCTTGCCTGAGCTTTTCGCTTGTTCAATTTGGAAGTTACGCTCTTTCTCCAACATTTCAGCATCAACATCAGCAGCAGATATTGCAGAAGGCTTTGATGCAGCAACATGCATAGCCACATCACGAATCAAAGAGTCTTCACCACCTTCCATCGCAACCACTACACCGATCTTCTCACCATGCTGATACTGACCGATTTGACCGCTGGTTTCAACCAATTCAACACGACGAACCCCCATGTTTTCACCAATTTTCGCGATTAGCTCACGACGGGTTACATCAATTGTTTTGCCATTTGCCATGGTTTGATCCATTAGTGCAACAGGATCAGTAACACCTGACTTCAAAACGATATTAGCGATTTCATCTGCAAAAGCTTTGAATTCATCACCTTTAGCAACAAAGTCTGTTTCACAGTTAACTTCAACGATAGCCGCTTTTTTCTTATCGTCAGAAATAGCAATTGCAATAACACCTTCCGCAGCAGTACGCCCTGCTTTCTTATCTGCACCGGCCATACCTTTTTTACGAAGGTGCTCGATTGCTGCTTCCATATCACCATCTGTTTCAGACAAAGCTTTTTTACAATCCATCATTCCTGCGCCAGTAACTTCGCGCAGCTCTTTAACCATAGAAGCTGTAACTGCCATTTTCATTTCCTCAAATTAGGTTTAAAAACAAGAAAGCCCAGCAAACGCCAGGCTTTGAAAAAGTGATTCTAGATTATTCTGCGTCTGCTTTTTCTTCGACGAAGTCGTCGCCTTCAACCGCAGTGGTGATAGTAGCTTTACCTTCACCAATAGCATCAGCTGCTGCAGCCAAATACAAAGAAACTGCTCTTACAGCATCATCATTTCCAGGAATAACGTAATCAATTTCGCTTGGATCATTATTCGTATCCACAACACCAACAACCGGAATACCTAGGTTTCTAGCTTCCTGAATAGCAATCTTTTCATTACCAGTATCGATGATGAAAATTGCATCTGGCATAGCACGCATATCTTTAATTCCGCCCAAAGACAATTCTAGCTTCTCTTTTTGGCGCGTACGCATAAGAGCTTCTTTTTTGGTAATTTTTTCAAAAGTACCATCTTGTTCTTGAGCTTCTAAATCTTTCAAACGCTTTATAGACTGTTTGATTGTTTTGAAGTTGGTAAGCATTCCACCCAACCAACGGTGGTTTACATAAGGCATCCCACAACGTTGTGCTTCTTGTTTAACTAAATCACCTGCGGCTCTTTTAGTACCAACAAAAAGAACACTTCCTTTTTTTGCAGCAACGCCACCTAGGAAGTTTAGAGCATCGTTAAACATTGGTAAGGTTTTTTCCAAGTTTACGATATGAATTTTGTTTCGAGCACCGAAAATGTACTCACCCATTTTAGGGTTCCAATAACGAGTCTGATGTCCAAAATGAACACCCGCTTCAAGCATTTGGCGCATAGTAACTTTTGCCATGTTTTTCTCCATTTCTTGGGTTAAGCCTCCGCATTTCCCATCATTTGAACCCTTTTACTGGATATCTATTGACCCAGCTTACTTAACAACTTAAAGTAATTAGGCACCCCAAACGATGTGTTGGAAAGCGTGTGGTTTTTTCTGTTAGAATTGCCATCAACTTAGATAGCGGCGCATTTATACCATAATGACACGCTCATTTCAATTTAAACCTTGGAATTTCATAAAGATTTAAAACAGTCCGTTTCTTTAGAAACCATTCTGTAAAATAGTCGATCAATCCGAAGCGATTCCAATATATTAACCCTTAACAAAGGTGGTTTTTAATTAATGGCAATAAAAATAAAAACCCAAGAAGAAATTGCAAAACTTCGCATTGCGGGAAAACTTGCAGCAGATGTCCTTGAGATGCTAACACCTCATGTTGTTCCTGGTGTCTCAACAGGTGAACTCAACAGAATCGCTCATGATTATATGGTCAATACTCAACAAACCATACCAGCCACATTAAATTACCATGGTTTTCCTGCTTCAACCTGCATATCCATTAACCATGTAGTCTGTCACGGTATCCCTGATGACAACAAAAAACTTAAAAAAGGCGACATAGTTAATATAGACGTTACCGTCATTAAAGATAAATATCATGGTGATACAAGCATGATGTTTGAAGTTGGCGAAGTTAAGCCATTTGCAAGCCGTCTTTGCCGTGTTGCAAGGGAGTGTATGTGGTTAGGAATCGAGCAAGTAAAACCAGAAGCTTCATTGTATGACGTTGCAGCAGCCATTGAAGACCATGCTCATAAGAACAACTTCAGTGTAGTGAAAGAATACTGCGGGCACGGAATTGGCTCTGAATTTCACGAAGAACCTCAAGTATTGCACTATAGATCACCGGAATTAAAAAACATCATTTTTAAACCTGGCATGGTATTTACAATTGAACCCATGATTAATCTGGGTAAAGCAGATATTCGCTTACTTGGTGATAACTGGACAGTCGTAACCAAAGACAAAAAGCTTTCCGCACAATGGGAACACACAATCTTAGTTACCGAGACTGGCTATGAAGCACTTACACTCAGACAAAATGAAGAACCATTTCTTCCAGAATAAACTTATTTAAATTGAGCCTTTTTCATGTCAGACACACCTGTTTTGCCAAACTTTATATCAAGCCTTCAACATGATGAGCGAAAAGTTTCTTTGCAAAATGGGCGTCTACTTTTAGAACAGTTCAACCAACAACAATTTGAAAAATTTGACAATAATAGTTCAATCGAAAGCTTGCTAAAGGAACGCACTTCTTTTGTTGATCAGCTCATCATTAAAATATGGCATCACTTCTTATCAAAAGAAGAACAGGAAAACATTTCTTTAGTCGCTGTTGGTGGCTACGGACGACAAGAACTTCAACCCTATTCAGATATTGACCTTCTCATTCTTGGTGATAATTGCACTCAATTTAAAGACCCTATTTCAGACTTTATTACCTATTTATGGGACCTAGGCTTTCAAGTTGGTCATTCTGTTCGAAGTATTGCAGAATGCATCGCTGATGCAAAAGAAGATCTTTCAACAGCAACCAGTCTAATTGAATCTCGCTGGCTCGCTGGCGACTACGAAATTTCACAAAAACTACAAAAAATTTGGCTCAACAAAACCTTCTGGCCCAGCATTCAGTTTTTTGAAGCAAAACTGGAAGAGCAGCAAGTACGTCATAAACGCTTTCAAGATACATTTTATCAATTAGAACCAAACGTAAAAGAAAGTCCAGGTGGTTTAAGAGACCTACAAACCATATTCTGGATAGCCAAGCGTCACTTTGGTGCACACTCATTTCAAGGGTTGCTTGAACATGACTTTATCTCTCTTAGAGAGTTTCAAGAAATTCAAAAAGCTTACTGGTATCTGAACAAAATTCGTTTTGGCCTTCATCGACTCAAAAAACGCCATGAAGACAGGCTTCTTTTTGAATATCAACAACAGTTAGCCGAGTTATTTGGTTTTCATGACGACGACACCAATAAGATGGTTGAAAGCTTTATGAAGCCCTACTATCAAAATGTCAGTGCTGTTGCTCGATTGAATGAAATTTTAATCCAGCATTTTAAAGAAGAAATCTTCAAACCAGAGCAAGAGTCGATTGAACATATCAATCCTAGGTTTCAAATGATTAACAATTACCTAGATGTTAAACATGATGACCTTTTTGAAAAAAACCCAACGGCATTACTAGAAATTTTTATTATTCTAGAAAATTACAAGCAATCTATACAAGGGATTCGCTCTAGAACCATTCGACTTATTCGAAACAACCTACATTTAATCAATAAAGAATTCCGTTCTGACCCAATAAACAAAGCCCTTTTTATTGAGATATTTCGCCAACCAAAAGGTGTAAATGCCTCACTAAAACGTATGCACGCTTATGGTATTCTTGGTGCTTACCTACCTGTTTTCCAAAAAATATCAGGACTAATGCAATTCAATATATTTCATGCTTATACAGTTGATGAACACACCCTCTTAGTTATACGAAATATTCGACGATTCTTTGTAGATGATCATGCTTATGAATTCCCTACAGCGCATCAGATTGCGAAAAACATATGCAAACCTGAAATACTACTTTTAGCGGGCTTGTTTCATGATATTGCTAAAGGAAGAGACGGTGCACATGAAGAACTCGGTGCGATTGATGCCAAAAACTTTAGCTTCCGACACAACCTTTCGGAAAACGACAGTACGCTTTTAAGTTGGCTAGTTCTAAAACACCTTGAGTTTTCATATATTGCACAGAAAAAGGATTTATCTGACCCTCAAGTTATTACACAGTTTGCAAAAACTGTCGATAACCAAGAACGATTGGATTACCTGTACTTGTTAACTTTAGCAGACGTATTAGCTACATCCCAAGATGTTTGGAATGACTGGAAAAACCAGCTTTTCTTGCAGCTTTATCACAGAACAACTCAGGCTTTAGACAACTCATCCGCTTTACCAAGAGACAAAACAAAGCAAGCAATCCTGAATAAAGAACGCGCTCGAGAGCTATTGAAAAAAAGAGAAATCCATACGTCTGACTATCAAGAGTTTTGGGCTGCATTTGATAAAACTGAACTCTTCAATCAACAAACCACAGCAGAAATATCTCGCATCACCAAACAGCTCTACAATGCGGATAAGCAAAACATTCTGATAAACCTAGAAGGTAAAACACAGCGAGGTGCAACAGAGCTGATTCTTTACATGCCTGACCGCAACTACCTGTTCGCACAAATTACCAATATCATTGATAAACTAGGCTTAAACATTGTCGAGGCCAAGATATACTCCGGTTCAAACGGTCAAACACTTGTCATTATTTACTTACTTGATAGAGAAAACAATTGCATCGATGACAAGGAAAAACTATATCAAATCACTGAAACCTTGCATTATGAGCTAAGTTTATCTAGCCCCTCTCCTCAATCACAACAGCCTCAACCTCGAAGAATTCGTGTATTCGAGACTCCTACCGAAATAAAATTCAATGAGGTGAGCGACCAGTTTACAGAACTCACGATTCACACAAAAGACATCCCTGGATTGCTAGCACGTATAGGTCTAGCATTCAAACAATGTGAAATTCGCGTACATGGTGCAAGAATCAACACTGTAGGTGAAAAAGCAGAAGATGTTTTCCTAATCAGTTCAGCACATCAAATTTCGCTAAAACAAGATGACCTAAAAGAAAAACTAACTGCAACCTTACTCGAATATATTGAATAAACGCTCTAACTTCGACTTACAAGACTAAGTAACTGGGGATTCAAACAATTCGAACGCATTCTCATCCAAGTCGCGAACAAAAAGTGCTTTTCTACCCGATCGGCTAGCTGTATATGCGATTCCCATCGACTCTAATTTACGCTTAAACTCTTCAATAGCACTGACTCTTAACGCAAAGTGATAGTCCCTACCACCATGCTCAGGGCGTTCTACATTAGCATTCGGGTTATCTAACTCCATAAGATGTATGCTCTGCCCTTGTTGCAAATCAAGCCAATAGCCGGGGAAACCTAAATTTGGGCGTTCCAGAATATCCAACCCAAGCAAATTCTGATAAAACTTAAGCGATGCATCCGCATCCTTAACAAGGATACTGACATGATCGAATCCCAAACATTTAGACATATTAATGCCCCTCAAGAATTTAAAACAATGTGATTATACCAAAGTGCATAAAACTCAACGTCAGGTCAAATGAGGCAAGAACAAGAAATAAGAAGAATTTCATGTACTCTTTAGAAAAACCAAGAGTAAAAACAACAGGTTTGGAATTAAGTTATATAACCATTTAATGTTTAAAAAGATAGGAAAGAAAGTGAAAATTACTCGACCAGCATAGCCGAGTAATTCAATATATTGCTCTACAATGATTGATAAACAATATGATTATTTAGTCGTTATTGTGCAGAACACTATTTAGCCCGCCCCAAAGCGTTCCATCAGTCATAACAGCTTGCACTTCACCAGTTTGGCTATGGCGACGGAATAGCAGTTTCGATTGTCCAGACAAATCACGAGCTGACACAATAGAACCATCTGGCATTTTTACCTTAGTCCCTGCTGTCAAGTAAAGACCTGATTCAACAATACAGTCATCACCCAGAGAAATGCCAAGACCTGCGTTAGCGCCTAGTAGATTGCGCTGCCCCATAGAGATAACTTGTTTACCACCACCAGAAAGCGTACCCATAATTGAAGCACCGCCACCGATGTCAGTATGATCACCTACCACTACACCAGCAGAAATTCGCCCTTCAACCATTGATTGTCCCAATGTACCTGCATTGAAGTTAACAAAACCTTCATGCATGATCGTTGTCCCAGAAGCCAAGTGAGCACCAAGTCGAACGCGGTCTGCATCACCAATACGAACACCTTCAGGAATCACATAATCCACCATACGTGGGAACTTATCGATAGATGTAATGGTTAACTGGATAGGCTGATCAGAGATTGCTTCACGTAAGTTTTCAACCTCAGACGGAAGGACAGGTCCCGCACTGGTCCAAGCAACATTAGCCAATAGGCCAAATACACCATCCAAGTTAATTTCGTGTGGCTTGTAAGCGCACTCTGACAACAAGTGTAGACGTAAATAGGCCTCTTCTGCCGACTTAGGCGCGTCATCAATTGAGTCAATTTCAACCGTTACAAAATCGGCTTTGATTACACCTGCCTGTAACGCCAAACAGTTACGGGCGATTTCTTTATTAGAACGAGGAAACCATACATCCAAAGTCGTTCCGGTTTTAGCATCGCAATAACGGTGTCCAATTCGCTTGATTGTCATATCTCTTGTCTCTTCAAAATCAAAAATAAATAAACGATAAAGTATACCTTCTTGGCAATATAGATACAAAATTACATCTACGAAAAGCGAGGATTTAATGGCTTTTTTATCCCTTTTAAGGAAATGAGAGTAGATAAGCTATATAATCACTCGCTTTCAAACAATTGACTTCTAAGCAACAAGTATGAATAACATGAAAATGTATGGCATCCCAAATTGCGATACCGTTCGTAGAGCACGTAAATTCTTGGAAACGCACGGCACAGATTATGAATTCCATGATTTCAAAAAGCTGGGGTTGAGTATTGAGACCATCGAATCATGGGTAAGCAAACAGCCGTTGGATGTTCTGGTTAATAAAAGAAGCACCAGTTGGAAACAATTAACGGATGATCAAAAATCCACGCTAATTTCTGGCTCCGATTTGTCTGTTTTAACCGAAATGCCAACCTTAATAAAACGTCCTGTATTGGAAGTCAATGGCGATTTACTTATCGGCTTCAAACAGGCAGAATACGAAGATCTCTTGAAATAAATTTCAACCTATACAAAAGCATCCAATATGAGTGAAACAATCCAACTCGCACAGCAATTAATTCGAATTGACTCTGTCACACCTAATGACAAGGGGTGTCAAAACCTGATCACTGATTTTCTTGCACCTCTAGGCTTCAAAATCGAGCAAATGAATTTTGGCGAAGTATCAAATCTTTGGGCACGCTATGGTACAAAAGGTCCATTCATTGTATTTGCGGGACATACAGATGTTGTGCCAACAGGTCCTGTTGAACGTTGGACACACCCTCCGTTTGAAGCCAAAATAGATAATGGCATGTTGGTTGGACGTGGTTCTGCTGACATGAAAAGTAGTATTGCTTGCTTCATGATCGCAACCCAGCAGTTTTTATCAAACCACCCAAACACCAATGGTTCCATTGGCTTTTTAATCACTAGTGATGAAGAAGGTCCAGCCATTGACGGCACAGTGAAAGTGGT
Organism: Hydrogenovibrio kuenenii DSM 12350; assembly: GCF_000526715.1. NCBI lineage: Bacteria > Pseudomonadati > Pseudomonadota > Gammaproteobacteria > Thiotrichales > Piscirickettsiaceae > Hydrogenovibrio > Hydrogenovibrio kuenenii. The sequence goes on from NZ_JAGP01000001.1 coordinate 1,219,639, forward strand.
TGAAACGCTTGAAGCCAGAAATGAAAAGTTTGACTACTGTCTTGTAGGAGAACCTTCCAGCTCAAAAAAATTAGGCGACTCCATCAAAAATGGACGCCGAGGTTCACTTAGTGGAAAACTTCGTATAAAAGGTATCCAAGGGCATATTGCCTATCCAGAACTTGCGCGTAACCCCATACATACATTTGCACCAGCACTACTTAATTTAACTGAAAAAGTGTGGGATAACGGAAACGAATACTTCCCCCCTACTTCTTTCCAAGTATCCAACATTCACTCTGGTACAGGTACAACCAACGTTATTCCTGGTGATTGTATAGTTGATTTCAATTTCCGTTTTTCCACAGAGCAAACACCTGAAAAGCTAAAAGATGCCGTACACGGCATATTAGATGATAATCAACTAGAGTACGATCTTGATTGGAACCTTTCTGGCATGCCTTTTATTACGCCTGCCGATGGCAAGCTCATACAAGCGGTTAAAAAAGCAGTCGAGGCTGAACTGGGTTATGAGCCCCAACTTTCTACCGGTGGTGGCACATCTGATGGTCGTTTTATTGCAACTACTGGTGCTCAAGTCATTGAGTTGGGTCCATTAAACGATACCATTCATAAAATCGATGAACAAGTAAGTACAGCAGACCTGGAAAAATTGACTCAAATTTATTATCAAACACTGGTTAATCTGCTGGTAAACTAACGCTATGTATACCGTCATCGAACTTCTAGTCTTAGCATTATTCATTGTCATTATCTGGCCAAATTTGAAAAATGAAGAGTGGAAGGCGAAATTTATCGACAATAAGCTAGCTCGATCAATTCTAATTGTTTTCGTAGCCGTTTTATTGTTTTCGCTAGCTATCGGACTATTTTTTGACATTTTCTTTCCAGTCGAACGACTGGATGTGATCCATAAATAAGGAGACACTCAATTATGGGGAAAGCTGATGTACAACTTATCTCTCAATCCGTTCTCGGTAGCGACCTTGTTCAAGAAGATTGTGAAATCTTATCTGACATTGTCAAACATAAAAAATTAGCTCAAAACGAAATTTTATTTGATGCCGGAACGGTTGATGCCAGCTTATATATCTTAATTAACGGTAAACTCGATATATTAAAAGCGATAGGCCCAGACAAAGAACTTAGTATCAATTCTTTGAAACCAGGTTCTGTCATTGGAGAGCTAAGCTTTATAGATGGTGATGCTCACACTATGAGACTAAAAGCACGTATTGACTCTGAAGTTCTTGTTCTGCACCGTGATGACTTTGAGCAACTTGCTGAAAAAAATAACCGTGTCGTTTTTAACGTCATGAAATCTATTTTGAGATATTCGCACAACCTTCAACGCAAAATGCTTCAAGAAAACCTTGAAATGCATCGTATGGTACTAAACGAGTATACAACTCAGTATTAATTTTTGTAGTAATCAAACACGCCTATTATCAAGTCGATTCGCATAGACCAAACCTAAAAACTAGGTTTCAATCTAAGCGGCGGCTTATTTCGATTCCGTACTTCACAAAAGATTGTAAATAAACACGATAAGAATTGCTGTTGGCGTAATGAACTTCAATACGTTGCGGTAAAAATCTTTCCACGGTGAAGGCATTTCCATCTCATCATCACGCTGTTGCTGAGTCATTACCCAAGCAACAAAAACTGCCATTAGTAACCCGCCTAACGGCAGCATAATATTAGTTGTTAAAAAATCTAGTGAATCAAATAAAGTTCTGTCACCAATGAAATGCACGCTTTTCCATTCATTAAATGAAAGTACAGTCCCCAAGCCTAAAACCCATGTTAATAACCCAAGAATTACGGTGGCCTTAAGGCGCTTAATACCCCAGTTTTGTTCTAGCCAGCTAGCTGCAGGTTCTATTAATGAAATTGCTGAACTTAATGCCGCCAATACAACAAGGGCAAAAAACAGGGTCCCAAAAAACCAGCCACCTGACATTTTTCCAAATGCTACCGGTAACGTTTGGAAAAGCAAACCAGGCCCAGAACCTGCGTGTAAATGGTTCGCAAAAACAACAGAAAAGATAACCAATCCTGCAATTAATGCCACTAGAGTATCAATTAGCGCTATCCAAAGACCTGCTCGTGGAATTGAATAGTCTTTTGATAAATAAGAACCATAAACCATCATGGTGCCCATGCCCACGCTTAATGTAAAAAAAGCATGTCCCATTGCGACCAAAACACCCTGCCACGTCAGTTTAGAAAAATCAGGATAAAATAGAAAATGAAAGCTCTCGGCAAATGCATCTGTCGAAGCTGCATAACCTAACAAGATAAGTAAAATAATAAACAACCCAGGCATCATGATGTTTACTGCCTTTTCCAGCCCACCTTTTACACCTTTTGACACAATATAAACGGTAATGAGCATTGCAACTGTATGCCAAAAAGCCAATTGCCAAGGGTTGGCTATCAGGCTAGAAAAGTTTGTACTAACGGATTTTGCCGAAATATTAATAAAATCACCGGATAGACTTTCGAAAAAGTAAGCAACACCCCAGCCTGCAATCACGGTATAAAAGGATAGAATCAAACAGCCAGCCAAAAGACCATTCAATCCCAATAGCCACCACCATTTGGACGCTTTAGATTCTTTCGCTAAGTTAGATAAAGCTTGCGGTGGATTAGCTCCACCTCTTCTACCTAAAGTAATTTCAGCAATTAAAACGGGGAGACCAATAAGTAAAACACACAACAAATACACCAACACGAAGGCACCACCACCATTCTCCCCTGTTATGTACGGAAATTTCCATAAATTTCCTAGCCCAACAGCCGAACCGGTAGCAGCCATGATAAATGCTGTTTGAGTTGTCCAAGAAGTGGTGGAAAGTTTTAACCGAGACATGATGTTTCCTTTATAATCCCTATATGTCTAAATTTTCAAAAAATTATAACAGATATGCGTATTCAGGCTAATTATTCACTAAAGAACCACAATACCTTCCATATTGATGTCAAAGCACACTACTTGGTTGAAATTGAAAAACAATCTGATATCACAACATTACGTTCTGACCTTAAGCTTGCCGCCTTACCCTGGATGATTATTGGAGGAGGTAGCAACCTCCTTTTCACTCACGACTTAGAAAAGGTCGTCGTTTCTTGTCGCTTTAAAAAAATCAAAGTTGTAAAAGAAGACGAAGACAACATTTGGCTATCAGTTGGCGCAGGTTTAGACTGGCATACATTTGTAGAATACACCGTTGACCATGGTTACTGGGGATTAGAAAACCTTGCTCTGATTCCTGGAACGGTTGGCGCTGCACCTGTACAAAATATCGGCGCTTATGGTGCCGAAGCAGAAGATACTATTACTCGCGTACAAACCCTAAACCTTTTCAACGGAGAACGGCGCGAATTTAGACACTCTGACTGTCAGTTTGGTTATCGCCAAAGCATATTCAAAACTGAATACGAAAACTCTTTACTGGTTCACCGAGTGACCTTTAGGTTAAGAAAAGCTCATGCTGGCCACCCTAACCTCTATTATGAACCGTTAAAAGAGGCGCTTAATGATCGCGACAAAACAGAGTTAACTTCGCGAGACGTATTTGACGCGATCGTAGAAATCCGACAAAAGCGTCTTCCAGATCCTCGTATCTATGGCAATGCCGGTAGCTTTTTCAAAAACCCTATTGTTTCTGAAGAGTATTTCCAAAAACTTGTCGAAAAGCATGGCGACATTCCCTACCACAAAATGCTTGATAACCAATACAAGATTCCGGCAGCCTGGCTAATAGAACAAGCAGGATGGAAAGGTAAAAAATGCCTTAATAAGACAGTTGGCGTATCAGAAAAACACGCTTTGTTCTTGGTGAATTATGGCGGCGCAAATGGTGAAGACATTGTGATGCTTTCACAAAGAATTCGTGAAGACATTGATCATATGTTCGGCATCCACTTAGAACGTGAAGTAATCGTCCTAAAATAACCTTTTTAATCAAAGCTTTCCTTCATTTTAAAGCCTCGGCACTTGTTGACTTTGTTGTAACCTCTTCAAGCTTTACTGAATCTTCTATGTAAAGTGTTCTGGTCGGGAAGGCTATTTCCGCACCATGGCTTTCGATAATTTCCGCAATCTTAAGCAGAACCCTTTCTTTCACTTCATGAAATTCAACCCAAACAGTGGTTTTGGTAAAGGTATAAACGAGCATATCCAATGATGAGGCGCCAAAACCATTGAAACTAACTATCAATGTCTGGTTGCTATCAATATCAGGATGAGAAAGCAACATTGCTTTAACTTCGCTGGTTATTTTTGCCACTTGATCAATATCACAGTAACGAACACCAATGGTCTCTTTAATACGTCGATTGGTCATGCGTGACGGGTTCTCTATCGAAATGGTGGCAAACATCCCATTTGGAATATAAAGAGGACGCTTATCAAAAGTTCTTACGATGGTCATTCGCCAACCAATACTTTCTACCGTACCCTCTATTTCCTTATCTGGTGAGCGAATCCAATCTCCCGTTACAAAAGGTTTATCCATATAGAGCATCAAACCACCTAGCACATTACTCACCAAGTCCTTAGCGGCAAAACCGACTGCAACCCCACCAATACCACCAAATGCTATTAATCCTGTGAGGTTAACACCAAAAGCACTTAGTACCACAATACCTGTAATAATAAATACCGTGAGTTTAAAAATCTTTGCCAGAGCCTCAAGACTGACAGGATCCCACTTGCTACTTGAACGCTCCAGTTTTTTTAGATAGCCTTCGATTTTTTGCACCCAACGAATCGAAAACCATGCCAAGGCAATCAACGCCAAAGAAGACTTAAAACCATTAATATAAGGAACAAGGTCGGTAAAGACTTTAAAGGTTAGCAGCAAAGTATTTAATGCAAATACGGTCCCTGACAACCAGATATAAAAAGAAATGGGGGCTTTTAATGCGACAAAGAACGTTCTAGAAAATTCCTTCTTATGACGTTGCAAATAGCGCGCAAAGCGGACTAGCACTAAACGAATGACAAAATCTGCAATAAACGTAAAGCCCAAAATAACCAACAGCAGCAACAGCCAAATATAATTGCCAAATATGTGTGTCAATGCAAGCCAAGTATCTGGAAACATTCTGATTAGCTCAGAAAAACCAGTGAAGGTCAGATCTTCAAATAAAGTTGGTGAGTGATGAACGACGGGTTCCGTCACTAAATCAATTGTCGATGGATCTTGTACTTTACTCATATACCTTGCTTACCCTAACAATTCCTGTTGGTTAACTTCATTCAAAAAATGGTTTACTGCATAAGATTTAGATTGCCACTGTGGATCTTTGTGCAATTGAGAATAATGCAGTTGTGGCTTTCCATGCAAGCGGATTAGTCGAGCGTGAGACAAAGCATCGGCATCCCATCTTACATTTGCCAACACATCATCCGCCGCGGTCGAATCGTTACAGACTAAAACCAAATCACACCCTGCTTCCAGTGCCATAGTTACTCGCTTCGCTGGCGTACCAAATACCTCTGCCGCTTTCATTGACAGATCATCACTGATAATTGCGCCTTCAAAATGACATTGCTTTCTTAAAACATCCTGTAGCCAATGTTTCGAGAAACCCGCAGGCAATGAATCCATTTTCGGATAAATCACATGTGCAGGCATAATCGCTTCAACTTGATTTTCTATGAGGCGTAAGAAAGGCTGTAAATCTTGCTGTGAAATTTCATTAAAACTACGTTCATCGACAGCTATTTCATAATGCGTGTCGGCTTGGATATAGCCATGCCCGGGGAAATGCTTAGCCACAGATGCCATCCCGGCTTTATGCATGCCATCCATCAAATGCCATGTCAAATCAGCCACAACCTGCGGGTTAGAATGAAAAGAACGATCCCCAATCACTCGGCTTCCACCAAAGTTCAAGTCTGCAACGGGTGCAAAACTGAAATCAACGCCCACAGACAAAAGTTCCGTTGCCATAAGCCAACCAACATCAGCTGCCATTTCCTTGGCTTTTTCAGGTGACTTATCGTACATTTGCCCAATCAAACGCATTGCCGGCAAACGGCTAAAGCCTTCTTTAAAGCGTTGTACTCTTCCCCCCTCATGATCAACTGCTATCAACAATTTTGGGTGGCGAAGATAATGAATTTCATCTGTCAACTTCTGAAGCTGCTCAACGGACTCAAAATGTCTGGAAAATAAAATTACGCCTGCAACCAAAGGGTTTAACAGTCGTTCTCGATCGGTTTCCGTTAAACGCGTACCTTCAATGTCAATCATGACACAACCAAGTGACATGGCTTTTCCGTGAGCGACTTTCTCCATAAGCTTCGGTTATTTTCTCTTGTTATTTTCAGTCATTATAATTAGGTTTAAACCAAAAGGCTAAATAGGTGAATCAGACTAATCTCTGCGTGACTTCGACTTAACATCCAAATAGTCTCGCCACTGATCCCCCAAAAGATTCACCGCCAGCACAACCAGCATTAAGGCAATACCTGGAGCTAAGACTAGATGCGGTGCAACCAAGAGGTAACGCGTACCTTCTCTGATCATACTACCCCAAGAAGCATCCGGTGCTTGAACTCCTAATCCTAGAAATGAAAGCCCTGCTTCGGAAATAACCGCACCCGCAATGCCAAACGTTGCCTCAACCCCTAAAGGTGCCAGTATCAACGGCAATAAGTGGCGCCATAAAATCAAATAGGTTGGTACACCAAAAGCTTTTGCGGCCTGAATATGTTCTCGGTTACGCAAGCTCAATGTCTGAGCCCGTGCTAAACGAGCATAACTAACCCAGCCAACCGTCACCAATGCAAAAACCACGTTTTCAATGCCCGGCCCCAAAATACCAGCCAAAGCTATTGCCAACAACAATCCCGGAAAAGCTAAAAAAACATCAATTATTTTCAGAATAATTTTATCTGTCCAACCACCGACATAGGCACTGTACACACCAATGGTTGTGCCAATCATTGAAGAAAAAACCACCACGCCTAGAGCTACCAAAAAGGATGTCTGTGCTCCCATGAGCAACCTATCCCAAACGGGGCGCCCCAACTCATCGTACCCAAGCAAGCTTTGATCAATGCCAAATGCCAGAAGCTTACTTAAATCAATATTTGTCGCTTCTACACCAACAAACCCACCAGCAAGCGCCATCACGGACCAACAAACCACAACCCATAACGGCAGTGATTTAAAACCAGAAAGATAGGATGTTGCTGCTTGTATTTGTACTCGAGTAATCATTTTGCTAAACGTATCCTTGGATCCAACCAAGCATAAACCACTTCAGTCAAACCATTTACCAAAATATAAGCCATACTGATAATCAAGATACAGGCCTGTACCACAGGGTAATCACGACGTTGAATGGATTCAACCAGCAATTGCCCCAATCCAGGCCAATCAAAAACCACTTCGGTAATCACCGCACCACCAAGCAAAGTACCAAGCTGAAGCCCCAACACCGTGATAACTGGCAACATAGCATTCATCAAGGCATGGCGACCATAAACCGCCGTGCTCGACAATCCTTTCGCTCTAGCGGTACGAATAAAATCCTCATGATAAATTTCAAGCAACGAAGCACGTAACATTCTTGCTAGAATCGCCGCCAATGCCGTACCTAAGGTGATGGATGGCAATACCCAAGAAAAAGGCTGTTCTGCCCCGCTTACGGGGAGTAAAGATAATCCAATGGAAAACGCTAAAATCAACATCGGTCCCAACCAAAAGTTTGGAACGGAAACCCCAACCAAAGAAACTGTCATTGCAAGATGATCCGGCCATTTTCCTGCACGCATAGATGCCCAAATGCCTAATGGGAAAGCGATCAATATTGCAATCATCAAGGATAAAACTGCAAGCTGTAACGTATAAGGGAAACGATTGGCAATGAGTTCTGAAACGGGTTGTTGGTAAAAAAGTGACTGTCCAAAATCACCTTGCACTAGGCCAAACAAATAATGAATATACTGCTGAAATAAAGGTAAATCCAAACCTAGCTGATGGCGCAAAGCATCCGCATCCGCAGGGCTGGCCCAATCTCCTAACATCACCTCAACTGGGTCGCCAGGCACAAGATGAATCAACAAAAATACCAAAGTCCCAACTACCCAAGAAATAAAAATGAGAGAACCAATCAGTCGAACAAGATACTGAATCATCTTTGAGAGCAGCTCCAATGGTAGTTAGGCATTAATAATCTCCACTTCACATCCTAAAGGTACGCTATCAAACAACGCTATCACATCCTCATTACGCATACGAATACAGCCATGAGATTTCGGAATCCCCATAGGTTCTGAGTCAGGCGTACCGTGAATATAAATATAGCGCTGCATGGTATCTTGATTACCCAACCGATTAATGCCTTTTTCTAAACCAGAAAGCCAAAGAATACGTGTCAAAACCCAATCACGATTCGGGTAGGTTTGGGCCAAGTCTTCATTATAAATTTCTCCAGTCGGTCTGCGTCCGACCAACACACTATTCTTTGGCAAATCACCGCCAATCTTAGCGCGAATCTTGTGTTTACCTAAAGGTGTTTGTCCTGAATTTTTTTCATTTCCCACTCCCGCTAGTGCTGTGCTAACGGAATAACTTTTGACCACTTGATTCTCTTTTATCAAGCTCAAAGTTTGCTGCGGAATGGAAACAATCAATTTCAAAATAAACTATCCAAAAGAGTAAAAATCTACCAGGCTGGGGTAATTAAGTTTTTAACAAAGTGGCCTAATTGTTTGAAAAACAACGTAATTGAGTATTATGCATTTTTGTCAAAAACAGCAGTCCAATCACGCCACCGATTAAAGCAAACAACATATCTGTTTGCGTATCCCACTCATATCCCTGAGTACCAAGAAAAGCTTCAGCCCCCGTTTTCGAAATCATGGCTGCACTCCATTCTATCAATTCATAGCTGGCACTCAAAGCAAGAACAAAACAGATAATAAAAAAGTTCATCCAGGCACAACTCTTAAACACCTTTTTCCTTAATAACAATTCACGAGCAATCATAGCAGGAACCAACCCTTGTATAAAATGACCCGCCTTATCGTAATTATTTCTTGCTTGACTCAACCACTGCTCCATATCCGAAAACAAAGGAACTTCAGCATAGGTGTAATGTGCGCCAATCAATAGCACAGTACAGTGCAACAAGACCAACCAATAAACAAGTGAAGTCACCCCTATTTTAGAGCGATAATATAAGACCAAGGGGGCGCCAATCAGTGCAGGTAAGGCTTCCATCCACCAAGTAGGCCAATCTTTAGGCTCAGAAGCAGACCAAAACAACAACATCAAAAAGATACCTAACCACAAAGCTAGCTTATTTTTCTGAGACTTCAAGCTAGGATAACTGGACATCAGATTGTCTTCTTAACCTTTAACAAGCCATCAAAACGACCATCAGAATAAAGTTGATACCCTTCTATACCTTTTCTCATCACAGCATATTGGTTTTCATACCACAAAGGCATAGCCGCTAGTGTAGTCTCTAAATGACGTTGTAACTGTCGATAAAGTTTTGCTTCTTCTGTCAATGACTGGGTTTTCCCTGCTTCACGAATAAGAGCATCTGCTTCTGCATCACGATAACGTCCACGATTTGCACCTCTTGGCGGAATCGCATTCGAATCGAATACATATTGAAATATATCAGGGCTTTTAATTCCCACCCATGCCAAGCTATAGAGTTGGAAGCGCCCTTTTTTAATATCGCTATAAAAGGTTCCCCAATCATAACTTTGAATATCCAGCGCTATACCAATCTTTTTCAACTCTGCTTGATAGATGGTCGCCAGACGAATACGCGTTGGATCAGACGATGTTTTATAGCTCAGTTGAATTTCACCCTTTTCATTCAAATAAGGCTTAATCAAATCTGTTTGTTTTCTTAATTCATTCAATAAAGCACGTGATTTATCTGGATCATAATCAAAACCATTTAAATCTGGCACACCGCACCAATGCTCTGGCACCAACAATCCACCCGCTAAACGCGCTTCACCCGCAAACAAAGTCTTAATAATCGATGGACGATTAATGCCATGTGCTAATGCCTGCCTCATTTCTAACCGAGACAACAAGGGATCTTCGAAGTTAAAGCCAATATAGGCAAAGCTGGTACCGAAGTGAGACTCAACAACAAGGTCATCTCTGTGATGACAATAGTTCAGCAACTCCGGTGATAGATCGTTTTGAATAACATCCAACTCACCTTTTCGAAGCTTTAATACGCGAACCGTTGCATCCTTAACCGGTATAAACTCTAAAGTTGTTTTATCTGGACGTTGCAACACCAATCTCTGTTCATCCATAGAGATAAAGCTGCAGGCGCCACACCCAATGGGTTCAGACAAAAAAGAGTTCTTTTGATCAATCAAGTCCTTAGGCAAAATACCAATCACCAAACGACCAACAAATAACGTATCAGGATGCGCCAAATAAAAATCAAATTGTGCATCGTTAATGGCTTTGACAGAAATGATATGCTTTAAAGATCCCCTTAAAGGAGACCCTTCTTTGGGATCCAAAATAGAATTGAATGTTGCCACTACATCATCTGCATCCAATTGTTTACCATGATGGAATTGAGGGCGTTCTTGAAGGGTAAAACGATACTGAGTCGGCGACAGCTTCTCCCAAGAAGCTAAGTCAGGAACGGGCTCAAAGGATTCGTTGAAATCTATTAGTTGACGATAAATTAAACGATTAAGACGGCTAGATAACGCATCAGTTGCCTGTCTAGGGTCGAGAACACGCGTTCGAGAAGTGACACCAACCAAAATTTGATTCGCATTCGCCTGCGTTTTGCAGCCGGACAACAAGCTTACCGCAGGCAACAACGTAAAGCCCGTCAGCCCAACTGAAGACCGTTTAAAAAAAGTTCGCCTATCCATCGCCTGCAACTTCATAAAAAGCAACTCTTGCAGGTTAATAAATCCATTATTGCTTCTTATACTCGTCAGGTACTACAGGCGCATTTGCATCATCTACAGGGTCAGACAAAATACTGTCGTATTTTTGCAGGTTATCCGCATTCAAGGTTCCGACAGCTGCATCCAGTTTTAATCGGCTTAGGACAACATTTTGTAATGACTGCGCCAAGTTTCGTCTTGCTTGAAATTTATTGGTACGTGCAGTTAACACTTCCAGCAAATCTTTTAGCCCGACTTTATAGCCTTCTTCTGCTGCCTCAAGGAATGCATCGTTAGATTGAACTGCAGCTCGGTTAGCTGCAACCAACTCAACCCCTCTTTCGACATTGCGCACTTGCACTCGAGCGTTTAGTTTTGCACTTTCTTTTGCATCTCTCACGCCAATTTCAGCCGCTTCATAATTTGATCTAGCTTGTGCCACGAGTGCAGTAGTTCCGCCACCAGAATACAAAGGAAGTGACGCAACAATACTGGCACTTAGGTTGTCCGGATATTTTGAGCTGTATGAATACGGGTTAGATGGTGAGCTTTTGGTATGCGCATATTGTGCCTGCAAACTCACATTAAACCAGTTACCTGATTTCTGAACTTGGACTTCTTCATTAGCAACATTTGCTTGCTCTTCTGCTTGTAAGACCGTTAAGTTACTATCCTGAGCTTCTTGTTCATAAGTAGCAATATTCAGCTTTGGTTGCGGCAATTTCACGTTTAACGCAATCACTTTTAACTCTTTAACCGTTTTTCCCGTCAACTTAGTTAACTCTTCATAAGCCACATCAAGGTTATTTTCGGCAGAAATACGATCAGACTTCGATAAGTCATAGCTCGACTTAGCTTGCAGCACATCCGTTTTGCTTGCCAAGCCAACCTCAGCAGAGGCTTTGGCTCGATCCCATTGTGTTTTATTCGCTTTCTCTTTTGCTTTCGCTAGCTTCACGTCTTCTTGTGCTAGCAACACTTTGAAATAAGCATCAGCAACACGAACAATAATGTCTTGCTGTGCACTTTTTATCGTGTACTCAGCTTTTTTCAAAGTGTATTTTGCTTGGCTGTATTTCGCCCAAGAATCATGCTTATAAAGAGACTGTTTAAGGGTAATATCTCCGCTTGTCGTACTGATAGGGCCCACCGCATTCTCATTCAGGTAACTGTCCGAATAAGATGCATTAGCTGATACTTGAGGTAATAAAGAAGCTCTAGCAATTTTGACCGACTGCTGACTGGCTTGATAAGTTGCCTGCGCTTGCGCCAAGGTTGCATCATGAGCAACAGCCATTTGATAAATGTCGAAAAGACTATAGGCTGCATTTACCTGAAATGAAGTTAAGGTTGTCCCAGCCATTAGACCAGACACTATCAATGACAACGCAGACTTCTTGAACCCACTTTTGCCCGTAAGACTTGCCTTATTCAAAACTGTTTTTTTCATCTTCACTCCAGGTTGTGTATGGCTTTTGAGTCAGGCTGATATTGTAATAACGAACAATGTTCGTCACTTCATGCCCAATCCATTCTGGTAATTCCGGCAAGTCATCTTCACTGACCAATTCCACTTCAGCAACGATTAATCCGTCATTATCCCCTAAAAATTCGTCAATTTCCCAAGTGTGCTGTCCAACATCGACCAAATAACGCACCTTCTCAATTACAGGGCCTACAGCTAGTGTTTTCAGCATTTTTTCAGCATCATCAGCATCAACCGGATATTCATACTCATCTCGGCTAAGACCAATTTCCAGACTTTTGATATTGATTGTTGCTTCATCGCCTTCTAAGCGAATGCGAATCGAGCTTTTGCTACCAGGTTGTTGAATGTCGTTTAAATAACCTTGAGCCATGTGCGTGCTTTTCTTCGCAAGCTGCTTCCAGTCATGATTTTTAACCAGAAACTTTCTTTCTATTTCTCTTGCCATCTTATTTTTTATTCTTATATGTAATTAGTTTTTAAGGTCAAACACACCTGTGGAAAGGTAACGGTCACCTCTATCGCAAACAATTGTCACTATCAGCGCATTATCCACTTCATTTGCTATTTGCAGTGCCGCAGCCATTGCCCCACCAGAAGATACGCCTGCAAAAATACCTTCTTCTTTGGCCATACGAATCATAGTGTCTTCCGCCAATGACTGAGACATATCAATAGTACGATCAACACGAGAATCATCATAAATAGTCGGTAGATATTCTTTTGGCCAACGGCGAATACCTGGAATAGAAGAACCTTCTGTTGGCTGTACACCGACCACTTGGACATCAGGATTTTGTTCTTTCAAATACATTGATGTTCCCATGATGGTTCCAGTTGTCCCCATAGCACTGACAAAGTGTGTAATTTTACCTTCAGTATCGTGCCAAATTTCTGGGCCAGTAGTGAAATAGTGTGACAAAGGATTATCCGGGTTAGCAAATTGATCCAACACCATGCCTTGCCCTTCTGTTTGCATTTTCTGCGCTAAATCACGAGCGCCTTCCATGCCCTCTTCTTTAGACACCAGAATCAACTCAGCGCCGTAAGCTGCCATAGAAGCCTTACGCTCCATCGACATATTGTCAGGCATAATCAACTTCATCTTATAGCCCAACATCGCAGCTACCATTGCTAGTGCAATTCCGGTATTTCCACTGGTTGCTTCAATCAAAGTATCGCCAGGTTTGATTTCCCCGCGTAACTCAGCTTGCTTAATCATGTTCAAGGCAGGTCTATCTTTAACGGAGCCGGCAGGATTATTGCCTTCAAGTTTCGCCAAAATCACACTATTGGTTTTAGGGTTAACCAAACGCTGAACTTTTATCAGAGGGGTATTTCCAACCACATCCATTAAGGTTTTCATAGAAGTACTGCTCTCAAATTCTGTTATCTCGGTCATTCATATTAGCGACACATAAACGCCAACTGCAATCGCAATAGGCAGCAATATGGTTACGCCAACATTCATAGCCATTACGGTATTAAGTTGATCTCTCCAAGTAGCTGAAACATTCGTCATTAGCTGCTCTTCAGATGAGTCGTTTTTTGTTGATAGCAGGTATTTTACCTTAAGCACAATAGGCGCAAACAACAATAGCAACAAAAAGCCGAGGCTCGCGGCCACTGGTAAAACACCAGTTGCGATCAATGCTGACAGTACGACAAAAGTCAAAACACCCTGCAAAACAAATAATTTCAAACCAAAAGACACGCCGTATTGATGCCAAAGGTTAAATCGACCAATACGCTCATCAGCATCTTTATCAGGTAGCTGGTTAATCAATAGAAGATTATTTACCAATAAAAACGGTATTAAAGAAACGAAAGCCACTTGCCAGGAAAATTCTCCGAATAGCACATAGTAACCGCCCAACATAATCAATGGCCCAAAACCCAAGCCAGATGCAGCAAAGCATAACCAAGGAAAACGGGTTAACAAAGACGTATAGGTTAGGATGACAAAAACGCCTAAAAGACCTATGGGAAGCAATCCCCAGCCTCTTAAGTAAATAAAATACACCCCTAAACTTATAATTAAACCTATTAAAGTATAGGCAATCGCAGCGACCCACTCTTGAGCACCCGCATCAGTCTGTAAAGCACCACTACCACCACTAAAGGGGGTTCTGTCGGTAAGGTCATCCAGACCTGATTGATAGTCCTCGTATTCATTAAGCATGTTCACACTGATATGCGCAGCCAAAGCGCCAATAAACACCAAGACAAACAAACCAAATGAAAAATGAAAAATTCGCAAGCCCGCTTCCTGAACTGCTATAGCAAGAAGCAACAACATGATCGACAAGGTTAAAACCAAAAACGGTGGACGCATTGTCATAAAAACAGTTTTTAGCTTTAAAGACGTATCGTTCATAGCGTTCTCGTTTACAAAGGTTTTGTTGTTAGCTTAAGGTAAGAATCCAAGCGATGATACCAGCCTGCCAACCATTTTTGTTCAATGTCACGCTGTTTTTGTGTCGGTGCATGCATGGCTCGACGCTTTAACAAATCCTTGGCGGTTGCAACAAACACCTCTAATCGTGAGTGCTTAGACACCGAAGGCATTGCCATCAATACATCTAGCAACCCCCAGCCTTTGCCTTCATATTGTTCTTTAGAATTGTTACCTAAGCCTTTGAAATTAAAGTAATCAAGCAATGCATAGGTACTCACTTTATGCGCAGCCATTAACTCTACCGTTTCTTTCACTTTCCACTGATCTGTAATGGATAGCTTCGCTAATGCTTCGTTTAACTTCAACTGAAATCTATGCAAAATAAACGCAGCTTGATCATCTTTGGTTTCCAATAACCAATGCCTAAGTGCTTTCATTTTGTTTGAGTTTTGTTCCTTTTCAAAGGATTCTCTGTTGACCCAAGGAGGCATCATCGGCTTTAAAGAACTAAGCCAATTCGGTGCAGGCACTGTCTTTGATACAAACTTCACCATTTGCGGAAAAGTTTGCTCATAAGGAACTTTAACGCCTTTTGGAATCCAAATAAAATGGCCGATACCAAAAGAAGGAAAGAGTTCTTTAGCATTCCAGAAAGTCAGGTTTTCAGGTTTATTTGCCGTTTCATTAAAAGTGATACGCTCTGCTATCCAATGCAGGTCTGCACCACTTAAATGAAACTGTATTTTTGGCGAGTCCGCCAGAGTTGCAATCGAAACACTCAACAAACTTAAGGCCAAGACCAACTGTTGAATGCCTTTTATCATTCCATTTAAATACTTCATATAAACAATAAATTAAGAGGCTAGCGAGGCTAAATAACCTTCCATTTTTTGCAGTGCGCCAGCGTAGAGTTGCGGCAACTCTTCTACGACAGACTCTTTCACACATGGCATTTCCAATAAAGTATCCGCCCAACGTTTAATTTTTGGCAAACTGTCCAAGAAAGTCACGCCACAGAGTTTTTCAAAAATCTCTAATCGCATCAGCAAAGGCGCATAAGCCGCATCAATCAATGCAAACTCTTCACCATTGAAATAAGTACCCGAGGAATGAATCACTTCCAAGCGGGACAGCTTATCAATCAACCCGGCTTTAGCTTCTTCAAAAGCCTCTACACTCTTTGCTTGCATCATTTGCGGTACATACATCATCATCTCACCACCAAATGCAATCCAAGCACGGTTCTTAGCTTTAAGCAAAGGATCAGAAGGCATCAATGCTGGCGGCGTGATTTCATCCAAATACTCCTGAATCACGGACGACTCAAACAAGACTTCGCCATCCACTTTCAATATCGGCACTTTGCCCAGCGGCGAAATCGTTTTGAACCAATCTGGTGGATCACTCAAGTCGATATAAGTTACATCAAACTCTACCTGCTTATAGTTCAAAATAATGACCGCTCTCTGCACAAAAGGACACAGCTTAAAACTGATAAGTTCGAGTTTTTCCGGCATAGAAAATCACCTCTGGTTGGATTAGCAAATTTGAATTTGGCATTAAAGGATAAATCAATACCAATGCTTTTGTCATCATACAAAGAATAAAGGCGAGGTCAACCGTTGCACGACTAGATTCATACAGATTTAAGAATCATTGAGGGATAGTTGATTTACTTCAAATATTGATCTGGATGATCAAATAAATCACTACGTTGTTGTTTATTAAGCTTTCGAATCGTCACAACCTTGTAACCAAAGGCTTTATAGTCGTTCAACTGTGCCATGCCCGAAGCTGAAAAATTGACATACTCAGGGAAGTCTTCTTGCGTCAGTTTTTTCAACCCTGCAACAGCACCACACACATGCACACTCACACCTTCATCTTTAGCCAATTGATTAAACAGATTATGCAAATTCTTATTTTTTCTTGCCTCTTTTTTCTGCAAGGCAAACTCTTCTGCACCGTGGGTTACAACGGCAATAACAACCTTTGGGAACTTCTGTCGAATCAATTCAATTTGATTACGAACATAAGGCATATATTCCGACAAAGCGTTTTTATCAAGGGTTTCAATATCGAAGACCACACCATCAGGCTGCTCTTGCAAAGCAAGGATTTTGGCAACATCTGGCGCCACATTTGGCAAAGATTTATCCTGACCGTAAGTGTTAAACGAATAAAACATCAATATTAGGCCAAGCGCACTTACCAACCATGTAAAACGTCTCATCACAACCTCCTATTCAGCTCTGGAAATCTTATTGATTTTATTAAATTTATTCTAAACCTATGGGGATTGCTAAGCGAATACATTAAGATAAACTTATGTATTCACAAATCGAGGATAAAGCATGCCTAAACATATATTTACCTATGGCTCTTTAATGTATCCCGAAGTTTGGCAACAGCTTGTCAAAGGCAACTACGATTCTTGCCAGGCGAACTTGAGCGGCTATCACAGAAAAAGCATTCACCAACAAGACTATCCTGCGGTTTTTCAAGATGAAATGTCCAAGAACAAACAAGTATTGGGCAGAGTCTATTTTGATGTTTCTCCAGATGACCAAGTCACTTTAGATACTTTTGAAGGCGAAGAATACGACCGCTTGACCGAACGACTTTTCATTCCTGATCTGGGCGAAATTGAAGTAGAAGTCTATGTCTTTAAACCTGACTACCTGCACCGTGTCACAGATGAGGATTGGGATGTAGAAGCATTTGAAGCAGAAGGTCTGCAACGCTTTTTAAATCAATACAAAGGCTTTCAATAATCAAGCGCGAGAAATGAAAAAATCTGCCAGGCTGGGGTAAAACATAACGACCCCAGCCTGGCAGATTTTCGATAGAAATAGCGAACTTTAGATTTTGTCCGTCAAAACCAAATGTTCGAATTTTTTTAACAACGTATCTTTGTCTTCGACACGCTCAGGGTCTGTGATTATGCAATCCACAGGGCACACACTCACGCAAGTCGGTGTATCGTAATACCCCACACACTCAGTGCATAAATCAGGATTGATCTCATAGATCTTCTCACCATAATAAATGGCCTGATTTGGGCATTCCGGCTCACACATATCGCAATTTGTGCAGCCTTCAAGAATTTTTAACGCCATTCAATTACCCTAAGTTATGCCTGTGCCGCAGCTTGCTTAGCTTTTAGCTCTTTTTGTTCCTTAGCGGCAGCATCACGTTTCGCATCACCACCCCAAGCTTCATTACGCATAATCAAACCGAATTTTAATGTTTCAAGATCAAGGTCTTTAAATGGATTCGGAATACGCGCTATCCAACCGGAACCAAGTGCAGCTTCAATATCTTTATCATGCTGATCGCGCATTTCAGGCAACACCAAAGTTACATTGCCCGCTGGCGTCATGATTTCGATTGAATCACCCACGCAGAATTTGTTTTTAACATCAATTTCTAAATAGCTCTTACCATCACGTTCAAGCACATCGATCACTTCACCCACAAAACGCTGGCGATCAGACTTTGACACACCATATTCGTAGTTTTGATACTCGGAATGCACATGACGACGCAAGAAGCCTTCGGTATAACCACGGCTTGCCAAACTTTCTAAATCTGCCAACAAATTATTATCGAAAGGTTTACCTTCAGATGCATCATCAATCGCCTTGCGATACACTTGAGCAGTACGTGCCACATAGTAGTGAGACTTGGTGCGCCCTTCGATTTTCAACGAATCCACGCCCATTTCAACCAATTCAGGAATCAATTCCACCGCACGCAAATCTTTCGAATTCATGATGTAAGTACCATGCTCATCTTCAAATGCAGGCATATACTCACCCGGACGACCTTCTTCTTCCAGCAACATCACCGTATCAGTCGTTTCACCCAACCCTAGTGTTGGCTCATTGAAGTCTTCTGACTCATGCGAAGCAATCGCATCACCCGTCAAGTCCGTGATATTGGCAATCTTCTCAACAGGAATACCGACAACATCACCTGTTTCGTCTTCTTTACCTTCGTAGGTGTTGTAGTTCCAACGACACGCATTGGTGCAAGTCCCTTGGTTGGCATCACGTTTATTGATGTAACCTGAAAGCAAACAACGCCCAGAGTAAGCGATACACAAAGCGCCATGAACAAATACTTCCAGCTCCATGCCCGGTACTGCTTCACCTATCTCACGAATTTCTTGCATCGACAACTCACGCGACAACACCACACGGCTAATGCCTTGGTCATGCCAGAACTTTACGGTTGCCCAGTTCACTGCATTGGACTGTACTGATAAATGAATTTCTTGCTCGGGAAATTCCGCACGCACCATCGCAATCAAACCCGGGTCAGACATAATCAATGCATCTGGCTTCATGGCGATAATCGGTGCGATGTCGCGCATATAGGTTTTGATTTTTGAGTTATGCGCTGCGATGTTACTGACCACATAAAACTTCTTACCCAACTCATGCGCACGCTTGATGCCCTTATCTAAAGTGGCTTCATCAAATTCGTTGTTGCGAACACGCAGGCTATAACGTGGCTGACCGGCATACACCGCATCCGCACCGTAGGCAAACGCATATTCCATGTTTTTATAAGTGCCGGCTGGCGACAAAAGTTCAGGCTTAAAGTTTTCTGCTTTCAAGGCAAAGTCCTTCAATAAATAGGTAAGAAAATGTGACGAGAATAATTCCCGACTGAATAACCGGGTATTTTACTTTATTTAGAAAGGACTTGCTTAAGTGTTTCGTGCCACAAAACCCTTTTGTTTTCAAAGGTTAATTGTGCATTGGCGGGGCTGGTTGAGGGTAATGAATAGAAAACCAAATCGTCAGGCAAATTTTGCTTTTTGACCACCTGTTTTTCAAACAGATTCATCGCAGCTTTACCATTGAAAACAATGGATTTTAAGTCAGGGTATTGCTGAAAAAGCGATGCGAAATCATTCGCTTCGGGTTGTTTGATGGCAGAATCCAAGCTCCCCTGGCGTTCACAACTTGAGAGCACATCCCAAAGCAAAATGCCGCTTTGTTTGCAAAGTGCGATTTTTTGATTGACCGTTTCAATCGGCTGCTTAAAGTAATCGGATAGTATTGGCCAAAAGGCATTGCGCGGATGCGCGTAGTAAAAAGACTCTTCCAAAGAAGCGACACTCGGCATAGTACCCAAAATTAGACATTTTGGATTTTTAGGAATAATAGGGTCAAAACCTATACAATTTTCTGAGAATGAAAAAGTCACTGTTAATGGAGTATATTCAAACAATATTTATTCTTAAATATGAAAGGATCGTCATGTTTACCCTAAGAAACTTATTAATAACTGCAGTCATTATATTGCTTCTAATCACCGCAGGGTGTTTAGATTTTTACTTTAGAAATGATATGTCCGAAACAATTAAAGTAGTCAGTTCTTTTGCATTAACATTAAGTATGATAATTGCACTCAACCTATTTGTAAGCACTTCAAATAGGCATTATGCCGAAGACAATAGAAACACTTCCAAAAAGTTTTTAGATGAATCTATCGCGTTATTAGAGAGAATTTACGAGACATTTACAAAAAGTAACTTGCCTGACATAAACATAAATAACTCTTTGCCTGATAATGATAGGTATTTGTGGTTAACTGTGGCAAGAATGATTCTTAGGTATGAAAAAATTAAAGCCCAAATTACAGACAAGTACGACAAAATCATCATTCAAGAACATGAAGAATATTGCAGATTTCGGCTATACAATATTTTTAATCAACACCAAAACTTGCCAAGTCATTACTTCGAAAGAGGCAACGAATCAGGTGAAAACTTGGAACCTCACTCTATACTCGTAATTTTTGATTTCATGAAATGGAAAGAAGGCATCGAAGATCCAATTAGCTCTGTCAACGCTTTGGAACTGTTTAATCAACGAGCTATACCTCTAGACCAATTCGATGCTGAACGCTATGTGGAAAAACTAATAAATAAGGCTCAAAATCAAAAAGTTACTGAATAGTCATCAAGAAATCTTCTAAAGACAATTTGCTTGGAAAGGTCTTCGTCTCAACAATCTTTAGGTTCTCTAGCTTGTAGACAGAAACGGTATCTTCTTTTTCCGGCCAGTTTTGAGTATTCACTTCATCGTCAGATAAGGCAATTGGGAAATCATATTTACGCATTTTTGGAAGTGCGAAGATTTTGGTAATCAAGCTTGGCATACCTGAAATATCCGCAACATAAAGCCAATGACGTTCTTCCAGGTTTTTGACACCCAATTCATTTAGTGCATCTCTAACCCACTCATTACCCGCTTTGTGGTGCGAGAAAATCAACCATTTTACTGACGCATCCAAAGGATTAGGCTTGCCCCACTGATCTTTAAAGGCATAAGGCGTGAGTTGCATCTTGTCAGATTGCCCTGCATGAGCCAGATTTAAAAAACCAACACTAAGAACGAGAAAAAGAAAGAATTTGAAAATCGGACGTTGAAACATAATAGATCTCCTAAAAGAAAAAGCCGCCATGTATTATGCATGACGGCCACGCTTTAAAGCATTGATGAAGTGGTTAGATTGATTTCTTACAGAAGTAGAAATCAACACACTCATATTCACCCGATGCCATTCTGGCTTTGGCTTCTTCAGCAGTCGCCGCTGGTGGAACAATGACCTTATCACCTGGCTGCCAACCTTCAGGAGTCGCCACACCATGCTCATCGGAAGTTTGCATGGCTTTGACAAGACGCACAAACTCATCCATAGAGCGACCATTGCTCATTGGGTAATACATCATTGCGCGCAACACACCTTTATCATCAATAATGAATGTTGCACGAACTGCTGAGGTATCGGCTGCACCTGGGTGAATCATGCCGTAAGTTGTCGCAACCTTCATATCTAGGTCGGCAATGATCGGGAACTCAATTTCCACACCGAATTTTTCTTTGATGTTCAATTCCCATGCGATGTGAGAGTGATGAGAGTCGATCGAAAGACCCAAAAGTTCACAGTTCAAAGCATCGAACTGAGGCTTGCGTGCTTGGAACGCCATGAATTCAGTTGTACAAACCGGTGTAAAGTCTGCTGGGTGAGAGAAAAGGATTAACCACTTGCCTTTGTAGTCTTCAAGAGATTTACGGCCATGAGTGGTCACCGCATCAAATGCAGGTGCTTTTTCATTCAAACGAGGTAGAGCGATAACTTGAGATTGGTTTTCCATTTTGTAGACTCCTGTTTTTAAGTCGTATTAATCACCACTAATAAAAGTTATTTATCCATGCATTCGTTTTGTTAATGCATGAATGTACTATAGCGACCTAAAAACAAGGAATCCAATTGTATGTTTTTGAGATTTTAATAGTTAAAAACTATCAACAATTCTTTTATATTAAAAAACCAGTATTACTTAAGTTCATTAACCCAACTCAATAAAAGAGGTTTCCTGCGGCACAAACTCCCCGATAGGGTTTGCCCATAAATCGTATTCGTCTGCTGCGAACACCTCTACCTCAACAAACTCGCCAGGGTTTAAGTGATGCCCTTCAGGAATAAAGACCAATCCGTCGATTTCTGGGGCATCGGCTCTTGAGCGAGCAATAGCGCCCTCTTCATCAACCTCATCCACCAACACTTGAATACGCTTGCCGATTTTGGCCTGCATTTTCTCCGCACTGATTTGCTGTTGTAGCTGCATAAAGCGATCAAAACGATCTTGTTTGATATCGTCCGGCACTTGTTCGGCAATATCGTTTGCCACAGCACCTTCAACTGGCGAATACTGGAAACAACCAACACGATCCAACCTGGCTTCGGCAATGAAATCCAACAGGGTTTGAAACTCTTCTTCTGTTTCCCCCGGGAAACCGACAATAAAGGTTGAGCGAATGGTTAAATCCGGCACTTGTTCACGCCATTTTTGAATACGCTCCAAAGTCTTTTCAACATTACCCGGGCGTTTCATGGCTTTTAGCACACGAGGATGCGCATGCTGTAACGGCAT
The DNA here is from genome assembly GCF_000526715.1 of Hydrogenovibrio kuenenii DSM 12350. Lineage (NCBI taxonomy): Bacteria > Pseudomonadati > Pseudomonadota > Gammaproteobacteria > Thiotrichales > Piscirickettsiaceae > Hydrogenovibrio > Hydrogenovibrio kuenenii. The sequence goes on from NZ_JAGP01000001.1 coordinate 1,242,398, forward strand.
ATCCAAATACGGCAGAATCTTGCCTTCTGCCATCAATGGAATCACATCATCGACATTCGGGTAAGGATAAACATAATGCAATCTCACCCAGAAATTATCGACACCACCCAGTTCGCCTAACGCTTCAGATAAACCGACCATAGAGGTTTTGGTTGGGCGACCATCGGCAAATTCGGTTTTGTATTTAACATCTACACCATAAGCAGCAGTGTCTTGCGACACAACCAACAACTCTTTTACACCAGCTTCTTTCAAACGCTTAGCTTCGGCAATAACATCAGCTACCGGGCGGCTCACCAAATCACCACGCATGGACGGGATAATGCAGAAAGTACAGCGGTGGTTACAGCCTTCGGAGATTTTGAGATAAGCATAATGCTTGGGCGTCAGCTTAATGCCTTGCGGTGGTACTAAATCAACATAGGGATTATGTTGTGGTGGTGGCACAGCTTTATGCACAGCCATCAATACTTCTTCATAAGCCGCAGGGCCAGATACCGCCAACACTTTTGGGTGATTTTTTTTGATTTGGTTGTCGTCTTTTCCGCCCAAACAACCAGTAACGATCACTTTGCCGTTTTCTTCCAGTGCTTCACCAATAGTATCCAAAGACTCTTGAACAGCACTATCGATAAAACCACAGGTATTGACGATAACGGTATCCGCTTCTTCATAGCTATTGGTTAGGTGATACCCTTCCGCTTTCAATTGCGTCAAGATGCGCTCTGAATCAACTGTTGCCTTTGGGCAGCCTAAACTCACGATACCGACTGTAGGTTGTGATTGCGACATAAAACTCTCTTCTAATTCTGCAAAACGCTCCTTTCATAAGAAGCGTATTAAATAAATAACTCCGCATATTTTACTCGATTTGGCACCAGAATATGCTCGATTGATAATAAGTGATTTCAATTGTTTTTCAATAAAAATACCTTTTGCTCACCAGCAATTAACCCTACAATTTATAATTAATTTTTTTAAACTTAAAAATTGAGCATTGTGAGATTTCATATACAAACAACTCTTGCATGCCATTCATTTTCAAAATACAATGATTCTCATTTATAAATAAGCGAAACTCTCTTTAATGGACATTTTAAAAAATTACCTAGATATTAGCGTCTTCTCGATACTTGGACTGATGCTGTTTATTGCGACTTGGTTCGTTATCGAACGATTACTGTTTTTCAAACAGGTCAAAGTTACCGATTACTCTCACTTTGATTTACTGACAATCGACCTAACCAAAAACCTAACCTATATCTCCACTGTTGGTGCCAATGCTCCTTATGTTGGACTACTTGGTACAGTATTGGGTATTTTGATTACTTTCTTTGATTTGGGTACAACAAAAACCATTGATACTGGGCAGATCATGGTCGGCTTAGCACTTGCATTGAAGGCCACTGCTGGCGGTATTGCATTAGCTATTCCAAGTATTGTCGCCTATAACGCCTTAATGAGAAAGGTTGAAGTGCAACAGGCCAAATTCAGAGCACATCAAGACTTACATCAAAATTCTATCTCTGGAAAAAACGATCAATGAAGAAATTTGATTCCATCAATGTCATTCCGCTGATAGATGTCATGTTGGTATTACTGGCAATCGTACTCACGACCGCCAGTTTTATCGTGCACGATGCATTAAAGCTTGACCTACCCGATACGCAAAGCACATCAAGCTACCAACCAACAAACGACCCTACAAAGCATTTGGCGATTGATGCTAAAGGCACATTATTCCTTGAAGACAAGCCAATCAGCTATGCAAACTTTAAAGCTCTAGCTGCCAAAATTGACCCTAAGACAGATATCGTGATCAAAGTGGATCGCCATACCGTTTTTGGAAAAGTCGTCGCCTTAGTGGATATTTTGAAAGCCAACAAGCTAAATAAATTAACATTTTTAACTGATAAGGCTACAACGCCTGAATCATGACAGCTTACTTCGCGCCAATGAACAGCAGTAATACATCTTTTGTATTCTCTCGCAGCCAAAAAGCTTTTTTGCTGACATTGGTACTGTACTTGTGCCTTGCTGGCGTTGGCTACCTGTCTCTTAATCATTTTCACAACAACAAACAAACGACAAATAACCTAAAGCAAGTTGCTATTAGTGCAAGTATGTTTTCAGTACCTACGCCAAAAAAAATAGAACCCAAAGTTAAGCCAAAAGCTGAACCCGTAAAACCACCTGTAAAAAAACCTCACCTCAAAAAAGTGGTTAAGCCAATCAAGAAACCGGTCAAAAAACCAATTAAGAAAATCGTTGAAAAACCTAAGCCAATTAAAAAGGTGGTGACGCCAACGCCGGTTAAACCCGTTAAGCAAGAAAAAGTCGTTAAACCTGAAATACAAAAAACTGAAGTAAAACCCGTAACAGAACCGGTAGCAAAAGCACCAGTTACTGAACCCAAAACAAAGCCAACCGCCAAGCCACACGTTGCTACCATATCTCAAGCAGCGCAGGCTCGTGCAGAAGCATCCTATACATCAGAGCTACAAGATGCTTTAACGCAATATGCACAAAACACTTACCCATTTATGGCCAAACGTAGAAACTGGGAAGGAAAAGTGCAAATAAGTTTCACCATACATCGAAACGGTGACATAACCAATGTAAGAGTTACCGAACCTGATATGCGTAATATTTTCAATGAAGCTGCTATGAGCATTTTCACAGAAGAGATGCAAATGCATTTCAAACCCTTTCCTAAAGAAATCACTCGTGACACTTGGGAACTAAGCGTCCCTATCAGCTACTTCCTTCGTTAAAAGTCTTTTTAAAACAACCTATTCAGTATTAAAATTATGAAAATGAAAACAACTCAAAAACAATCTTACCCACAAATGAACAAGATTCTCAATTGCACTAAGATTCGTATTAACAACCACATTCATAGCCTACGCCTGCTCATAGCAGTTATCTTGGTAATGACGAGTCATTCCGCAAATGCGAATATGCATGCCTCCCCTTTTGAGTTTCACTTTAATGCTACTGGGATTTATCAAAACCCTTATGAGAAAGGAATTGATGATGACACCAATATTTCTGCAGACCTCTATGGACGCTACTACGGAAGTGGATATACGTTAAACGCGCATATTGAGGCCAATTCAACACCAAGAGAAAAAGGCATGGCATCAGCTATCAGTCAAAGTAATGCCGATGCAAGAACAGCTCTATCTAGTAATAACAAAGGGCGACTACAAATATCTGAGTTTTTCTTAAGTACTGGCTTAACAAATTCCACTGTCTTTCACATTGGTTTACTGGATTCCACTGCTTTTTTTGATTCCAGCAATATTTCTAACAATGAAAACACACAATTTATTGCTTCGGATTTTGTAAACAATCCTGTCATAGATTTTCCCGACTATTCATTGGCCGGCATAATTGAACACCGATTTTCCAACACGAATATAACCAAGCTGATGATTTCTTCTACCAATGGCTTGGCTGACAATCCTAGCCGAGATTACAGCAGCCTATTTGAAATAAATGATGACAAAAAAGGTATCTTTTCAATCCTGGAGTCTAAGTGGCAATCTGGCCGAGAGTTTTTTGAAGTCGGCGTTTGGTCACACAATGGGGCTCACCAAGCATTGGATAATGCAACTCAAACCAATTTAAAAAACTATGGTGCCTATTTAACAGCCGGAACAGGATTTGGCGCGCAATCTTTTGAGCTACGTTCAGGCTATGCAAACGAGAAAGTTTCAACAGCAACTGGCTTCGCTTCTATAGCTTATGAACTAAGTATGAGACGTTGGGTTTTTGGTACAGCTTACGGTTACACTAAAATATCGAAATACATTACTGGTCGTAAGCACTCGGTTCAAGAAGTAGAAGTTTACGGACGCAGAATGATTGGCAGAAAATTCTCAATCACCCCTTCTATTCAATACTTCAAAAACCCTCTTCACGATACAAATATCGTCCCCAATATTTCAGATGAAATCTGGGCTGCTAACGTTAGATTCAATATTGAATTTTAGACACAAAAAAACCTAACATATTTTGTTAGGTTTTTATCTTAATTCTTTGTTTTTAATCTATTTATCAGAAAGGTTTTATCACTACTAAAATCAAAATACCAATGGTTAAAAACAAAGGAATTTCATTCGCCCATCGGTAATAAACACCAGAGTGATCTAGGTGACCTTGTTGCATCTCTTTAACACGACGACCAGCCCAAAAATGATAAACGAGCATCAAAACAACCAACGTTACTTTTGCATGAATCCAACCACCTGTATGCAAGAAATAACCGAACCACAACCAAAGCCCTGTTCCTATCGCTAGCACCATCATTATGTTCATAAAGCGATATAACTTGTGCCCCATAATCGCTAAACGTGTGACTTGCTCACCAGCTGCCTGCCCCTCAACAAAATGCACAAAAATACGCGGCAAGTAAAAAATACCCGCCATCCAAGACATGACAAACAAAATATGGAAGGTTTTTAGCCACAGCATCAGTTTTCTCCTAATTCGTTTTTGAATTTTGTATGATACCTATTTTAAAAAAGCAAAACAGGAATCTGTCATGAAAATTGAAAAAAACAAAGTCGGCCTTTTCAACTACACCCTTACGGATAAAGATGGAAATGTAATCGACCAATCGAACGGCCAACCTCTTGCATACTTGCACGGCCATTCAAACTTGATTCCTGGTTTAGAAAATGAATTAGAAGGCAAAACAGTTGGTGACAAGTTCACTACAACAATCAAAGCGGCTGAAGCCTATGGTGAGATCGAACCACACTTAATTCAGTCAGAAGTACCAAGATCCATGTTTCAAGGTGTTGAAAACCTAGAAGTAGGCATGCGTTTTGAAGCCCAATCTGAACAAGGTGTACATTCAGTGGTGATTACTGAAGTATCTGACGAGCACGTTACAGTTGACGGCAACCACCCACTAGCAGGCCAAGACCTTACTTTTGAAGTTGAGATTACTGGCGTTCGCGATGCGACTGATGAAGAAATGGAACATGGTCATGCACACGGCGATGGCGGTCATCACCACTAATTTCACTTCTTATATTCACACCCTCAGTTCTCGAGGGTGTGGTGACACTTATACTTTTCTATGAAACTTCTACTGATTGAAGACGAGCTTTGGCTGTTAAACAACCTGCAATCTCAGCTGGAACAAGCTGGATTCATCGTTGATACTGCGCCTGATGGCGAACAAGCGGCTTACTTAATCAATGAGTACAAGTATGATCTCATTGTGCTAGATTTAGGACTACCTAAAAAGCCCGGCTTAGTATTACTTGAAGAAATTCGTGAATCAAAAAATGCCACGCCCGTTCTCATCTTAACCGCACGAAATTCCTGGCAAGAACGTGTTGAAGGTTTAAAAAAAGGTGCAGATGATTATCTTGGGAAACCCTTTCATTTTGAAGAGCTACTCGCTCGCATTGAAGTTTTACTCAAACGCCCTCGCACCCGAGTAGACGATATTCTCCAAGTGGGCTCCTTTACGTTGGATCTCAATACAAGAGAGTTAACAACGGATAATGCGGTTCATAAACTCACTAAAACCGAATTTGGTTTGGCACGACTAATGATGAGCGAACCCAATAAGGTTTTCGCTAAAGATACCTTGCTACAACAGGTAACAGATCAGAACTATGATCGAGAAAGTAATGTCATTGAGGTTTATATCAGCAAGTTAAGACAATACTTTGGTAAGTCATCAATCGAAACACTCAGAGGTCAGGGTTATCGACTTGTGGCACCCAAATCGAAAGGTGACACAGAATGAGATCCATTGAAAAGAGTCTAAACATTTCCCTTTTCATCGGCTTGTCAGTGATTTTTATTGTCTTTTGGCTGATCTCTGTTTTTAGTCTGCACCACCTTACTGAAAACTATGTTGTCACGCGCTTACACCATGATAACGATTCCATTATTGAGCACCTTAAAATTGAGCCCGATCGCCTAAAAATCAACCTGAATAATATCAACCCGATTTATTCACGCCTTTTTTCCGGTCACTATTTCGTGGCTAAAGCAGAACAACGGCTATTAAAATCACCGTCTCTAGATGGTTATCCTCTTTATTTAAAACCAATACATCATAACCCTGAAGTTTACGAAACCCTAGGTCCTGACAATCAAACCGTGTTGATTAGAGGCTACCGCACACAAATCCAGAATGAAAGTGTCACGCTTTATGTTGCAGAAGACCACAGCCCTATTCGACATACCATTCACATATTTGATGCTGTTATCGCTGCGCTGACCTTTATCAGCTTAATCGCGCTTTATTTTTTACAGCGCTACCTACTCCAAAAAGGATTTAACAGATTAACGCCAATTAACTCTGCTTTAGCTGCGCTACACAAAGGTAAGGCTGTTACGCTTAACCCTCAAGACTACCCGACAGAAGTAACGGGGTTAATCGAAAGCCTCAACCAAGCGGTAGACAGTGCTTCTACTTTGTTAGAAAAATCACGTCAATCAAATGCAAACTTAGCTCACAGCTTAAAAACACCACTCAATATTATTTTTCAGATTGCCGACAGTCCGACAGTAAAAGATTACCCGGAAATACAACAAACCCTTTCTGAACAATCGCAAAAAATATTGCGACTGATTGAACGAGAACTAAAATCTGCCAGGCTGGCCTCAGGCATTGTTTCTATGACGCCTTTTTCTCTACGTGCCAAAGTCAATGGAACAATTAAAAACCCAAGTGATTTAGAAGATTTGATTTCATCTTTTCAACAACTTTATCCCAATAAAACCATTAACGTTAAAAACACCAGCACACAGCTGCAGTTGCCTATTGAAAAAGAAGATGGCTTTGAGTTACTTGGCAACCTTATTGACAATGCTTGCAAATACGGTCAGTCACAAATCAATATAGAACTTTCGCAAACAGCGACTCACTTTGTTGTTCACATTGAAGACGATGGTAAAGGTGTACCTGATGAAGCACTTGAACAAATTCAACAACGCGGTTTCCGCTTAGACGAAAACATTCCTGGGCATGGTATTGGACTGTCTATCGTCAAACAAATCGTATCTGCCTACCACGGAGACATCACCTTTTCACCTTCAGAACTTGGCGGTTTAAGCGTAGAAATACAACTACCGCAATCCTCCAATCAATAAAAACCTACTCACTAACTCAGTTTTTTAAGGTTCTATTCAGTTTACTTTTGTAAACTTTGCTACAAGTATGAAAAAAGCCTATGCTTAAAAATAAATCTTGTAGGAAAACTATGAAAAAGCAACTTATTCTGACAAGTGTGTGTGCTACCGCATTAATCAGCTCTCTAGCTCATGCAGCACCAAATATGCAAAGTTCGACTACTGGAAATTCAGTGGTTAGTTCGAGCATTAACTCAACCTCTTCACCAAATGTTCAGCAACTTGTTGATCATTTGCTCGCAACCTTACCTGAGCGTGAAAAATCTCAGGCACTCACTGACTTGACACAATCAACCAGTAACGCAGGTCATTCATGGATTGCCGGTGATGTTGATCTGGTTGTAAAACATGAAAACGACAGTATGACGGGTAACCAAGGGTATCAATCTTGGGAAGTCGGCGCTGCTTTTCCTTTGTGGCTGCCAGGACAAAGTGATGCCAAACTCCAACTTTCCTCTAACTACCATAGTTTGCAAAATGCACAAGCGTCTCGCCTAAAGCTAATGGCGTCCAACAAACTACGCAGTTTGATTTGGCAGCTTAAAAAAGCAGATGCAACACTGACTTATCGCAAGAAAAATCACGATCAAGCCGTTGCTTTAGAACGATTGGTTAAACAACGTGTGGAAGCTGGTGAGAACCCAAGAATGGACTTATTGATGGCTCAACAGGCATCTCTTAACGCAATGAAGCTACAAACGATTGCACAGCAAAATTATCAAATTGCTTTAAATAGTTATGCTACTTGGACAGGCAGCAAACAACTTCCTGCACAATTTTCAGAAACCAAGCAGTCATTACCGCTTGAAGAGCATCCAGACATCGCCTTTTTGCAAAGCCTGCAATCTATTGAGTCTGAAAAACTGAAATTGACTAAATTCAGTCAAAAACAGAACCCTAATTTATACCTTGGTACAAAAACAGACAAGAGTCATCAAACATCGAATAACACCATGTTGGTGGCACAAATCAGTTTCCCCTTGGGCATAAACAAACAAAGCGCTGTCGCGGTTTCAGAACAAAATCAAAATATGATTAATGCTGACATTGCTTTGGCTAAGGCAAAACAACAGATTTCGATTAATCGCCAAAATGCTGAAACGCGTTTAGTGCAAGCACAGCAAACAGAAAAGCTTGCCAAAACTCAGCTTACCCTTTCAACGGAAAGTGTTGCTCTGGCAAAACAAGCTTACCAACAGGGTGAAACTTCAATCCAGATTCTGTTGCAAGCAACGCAGCAACTCTATGACAACCAGCTGAATTTTAAAATCAGCCAATTAAACACCCAACAATCGATTTCAGACTATAACCAAACACAGGGAGTCAGCCTAAAATGAGCGCGCTTCAAACAACACAAGTAAAAACTATACATATGAAAACCACAAATCTACGCAGACATACGCTAGGTGCTGCAATGTTGTTGATGACAGCAAGCATGACAACGCTATTCACAAGCACACCTACCCAAGCTAACGAGCCTTTGGTTTTTTCTAGCCAACAGATTACGGCTCTAGGTATTGCCACAACACCAGTGAAAAAAATCACTCATTACCCAAGTGAAACCTACCCTGCTGAAGCAGTGGTGCCTTTGAGCCAAACACACTTGGTGACAACGCCTATTTCTGGACTGATTACTAAAATCGATCATGTGCATGGCCCAATCAAAAAAGGCGAAGTCATTGCCGAGATATTGAGCCCGGATTTACTTAATGCGCAGAAAAACTATCTAAATACTTTGTCAGACCTTTCTACAGCAAAGGCTAGCCTTGCTCGTGCCTTAAAGCTAACTCAGAACGGTGTTGTATCAGTTAAGAACAAACAGAAAGCGCAATCAGACGTAAATAAACTGTCGCAAATCAAACGCCAACAAAGACAAGACTTGGTCATGATGGGCATGTCAGAATCTTCTATTCAAAAGTTGGAAAAAACACAAAAACAACAGCCTGCTATTATTCATGTGGTGGCGCCGGTAACGGGTGAACTGTTTAACCTGCAAGCTAAAGTTGGGCAGCGTTTAATGGCTAACCAAGCTTTGATTTCAATCGGTATTGTTAATCCGATCGTTGTTGATATGAGGCTACCGGTTTCTAAACTACAAAGCGTTGATGAAGGAATGCAAACACTGCTACTCACGCCTGACAATCAAATTGTTTCTAAAGGTGTGATTGCGCATATCTCAAGCTTTGTTGATCCTATGACACAGGCGGTTGAGATCCATAATAAATTCGATAATTCAGATAGCAAAATCCACCCTGGACAACTGTTCCAAGTTGAATTCGTTCATCAAGTTGGTGCTGATGAAAACGTTTATCAGGTTCCTGCTTCTGCCATTGGCAACTTTGACGAACGTGATGTCGTATTTTTAATGCGCCAACGTCAAATCACGGTTCAGCCAATTAAAATCTTGCTACAGCAAGAAGGCGTCATGGTTTTCAAAACAACGAATCCTATTGATGAGTCACAGCAAGTCGTTACACAAAGTACCTCTGCTGTTAAAGCGGCTTTACTGGCTTCGTCTGAAGCACCTGCTGGAGAGTAATCATGTTATCTAGAATGATTCAATTTTTCTTAACCCAGCGCATGATGGTCGTGTTGATTATCTTCGCTCTCTCGGCTGGTGGCTGGGTTGCATTTAAAAACACACCTATCGATGCTTTTCCTGACGTGTCCCCTACACAGGTGAAAATGATTTTTAAAGCACCGGGGATGACACCTTCAGAAGTAGAGCAACGCATTATTGCGCCGATTGAGATGGAAATGCTCGGCTTGCCAAACCAAAAGCTATTGCGCTCTTTGGCGAAGTATTCGATTGCTGACATTACTATCGACTTTAAAGAAGGCACCGATATTTATTGGGCGCGCCAACAAGTTGCGGAAAAGCTTAATGGCATAGACCTACCGCAAGGCGTTACTGGTGGCATTTCTCCGCTATCGACACCATTAAGTGACATTTTCATGTTCACCATTGATGGCAATACATTGAACAATCAGCAGAAACGTAGCTTATTGGATTGGGTGATTCGCCCTGCTCTACGCTCTGTACAAGGCGTTGCCGATGTTAACTCATTAGGTGGTGAGGTTAAGGTTTACAGTGTTGAACCTAACTTTATGAAATTGCAAACTTACCATATTTCGTTAGAAAAACTGATTCAAGCCGTAAAAGCCAACAACCGTAATGATGGTGCTGGCCGCTTAAATCAAGGAGAAGAAGTCTTGTTGGTAAGAACGCAAGGTAATCTAACCTCTGTTAAAGACATCGAAAATACGGTTGTCAGCTATCAAAATGGATATCCAGTGCGCGTCAAAGACGTGGCTAACGTAAAAGTAGATTCGCTTTACCGCAATGGTGCCGTAACCGATAGTGGTAAACACGAAGCTGTTGAAGGTTTGGTTATTGCCCTACGCGGTGCAAATGCTAAGCAGGTTGTTGAATCTGTTCAGAAACGTTTAGATGAGCTAAAACCAGCATTGCCAAAAGGCATTTCTCTGAGTGTATTCTATAACCGTAGTGCTTTGGTAGACAAAGCGATTTCTACTGTGTCTAGTGCATTAACCGAGGCTGTTGTTCTGGTTGTATTGGTACTAGTAGTCTTCCTTGGTAATTTAAGAGCGGCGATCACCGTCTCCTTAATCTTACCGTTGGCCGCATTGATGACCTTTATTCTGATGAACGCTTTTGGTTTATCTGCCAACCTAATGTCATTAGGAGGTTTGGCAATTGCCGTCGGTATGCTGGTAGATGCTGCCGTGGTGGTGGTTGAAAATATTGTCACCATGCAAGAAAAAGACAAAGCGAACCTACCAAAATTACACTTAATCTACCGTGCCTTGCAGGAAGTCTCTATTCCTGTGGTATCAGGTATATTGATTATTATGACGGTATTCTTACCTTTGCTAACCTTAACGGGGCTTGAAGGTAAGTTATTTGTACCTGTCGCACTAACGATTATCTTTGCCCTAGGTAGCTCATTGATTTTGTCTTTGACCGTTATTCCTACTCTGGCGTCCTTTATCTTAGGGAAACCTTCGCATAAAGAACCTTGGTTGATTCGTAAGCTGTCAAACGTTTACCGCCCTGTTTTAGAGTGGAGTTTGATTCATGATCGTATCATTATCGGTTCTGCTATTGGTGCCTTGGTTATTGCCGGTATCGTCTATACCCAAGTGGGTAAAACGTTTATGCCAACCATGGATGAAGGTGGCATTATCCTTCAGGTGGAGAAAATCCCATCTATAGGATTGAAAGAAACCGTCAAACTGGATTTACGTATTCAACAAGAAATCATGAAACAAGTACCGGAAGTAAAACGTATTGTTGGTCGTGTGGGCTCTGATGAACTCGGTCTTGACCCTATGGGCTTAAACGATACTGATACTTTCTTGGTGCTGAAACCAAAGTCTGAATGGCGAGTGAAGAGTAAAGAAGCTTTGATTGAAGAAATCCGTCGCGTGATGGAAGAAAACTTCCCAGGCTTTAACTTTGCCTTTACACAACCGATTCAAATGCGTGTTGATGAAATGCTCACGGGGGCACGTGGTGACCTTGCCATCAAGATATTTGGTGACGACACCCAAGCACTTAACAGTGCAGCTGAACAGTTGGTGGATTTGGTTAAGAAAATACCTGGCGCAACGGATGTTTATACACCACAAAACAACGGGTTACGTTATTTAAAACTGACGGTTAACCGCGTTATGGCAGGTCGTCTAGGATTAACGGTGGAACAGGTTCAAGATATTCTTCGTGTGCAGGTCAACGGCTTACCGGTTGGCATTATCTACGAAGGTATTAGACAAATTCCATTGCTTATTCGTGGTCCTAATAGCTACAAAGCCTCTAAACAGGAAATGTTAAAGCAACCTATTGCCTTACCAAATGGTGAAAGTGTGCAATTAGGTCAGTTGGTCAATGCAGAAGAAGTTGAAGGCCCTGTTTCGATTAAACGTGAGCAAAGCAAACGTTTTTCAACAGTGGTTGCAAACGTGACTGGACGTGACTTGGTCGGTTTTGTAGAAGAAGCCAAACAAGCTGCTAAACAAGTTCATATGCCTGCCGGTTATTATTTCGAGTGGGGTGGTCAGTTTGAAAACCAACAACGTGCTGCGGCTAAGTTAGCTGTGGTTGTGCCGATTGCTTTGGTACTGATCTTTATTATTCTGTTCAGTACCTTCCAATCCATTTCACAAGCAGTCATGGTATTAACCAACGTACCTTTTGCTTTGATTGGTGGTATTTTGGCACTGTGGATGACTGGACAATATCTATCCGTTCCTGCATCAGTTGGGTTTATCGCCCTACTGGGTATTGCAGTACTTAACGGTGTGGTAATGATTACTTATTTCAATCAATTGGCTGCCAAGACGACTGACATCCAAGAAGTGGTTGTACAAGGTGCATTAAGACGTTTACGTCCGGTATTGATGACAGCCTCTATTGCAGCACTAGGGCTTGTACCTTTGGTATTTGCAACAGGCCCTGGGTCTGAAATCCAAAAACCTTTGGCAATCGTGGTCATTGGTGGGTTGATTTCTTCTACGATGTTGACGCTGTTGATCCTACCGATTATCTACAAACGTTTTGGCTTAAAATCACTTTCAAGCCAACCTGTTTCAACTAAAGCTAACGAGGAATAAGCCATGACATCTCATTATCTATTACAGTTAATTGTCGATGAAAAGGTCGTTCATGAAGTGATCGACCAACTCCTCACATACAAAACACCATTGAAATTTAACGTTGAAGCAATCAATGCCTATCACTCTTCGCAACGTCTCAGCTCAACTAGCGAACAGGTCTCTGGACATGTGAAGAGAACCAAAATAGAAGTTCAGGTTGAAGGTGACTATCGTGCAGTAATTGAGCACGCTAAAGCCCCTCTTTCCTTTTCAGAAATGGAATATTTAGCCTTACCTGTAACCGAAGTTGGAATAGCTTAGTAAATTAGTAGGACTTTCACTTGAGGCTTAGCGACATTTATCTATAATGTCGCTAAGCCTTAAAGTAAATCCCCCTATTTGGAGAAGAACATGAAATATGTAGTCACATCTGACAAGTCAGTCGATGAAGTGTGTAGTGCAATGGAAAAGGCTGTTCCCGAACATAAATTTGGTATTGTCGGAGAGCATGACTTAAAAGCGACTATGGCGAAAAAAGGTGTGGAATTCCACAACGAAGTTCGTGTATTTGAAATCTGTAACCCAATGAAAGCCAAGAGCGTTTTGAGTGTAGATATGGACTTAGCATCTGCTCTACCTTGTCGTATTTCTGTTTATTCAGACAATGGCGTAACAAAAATTAGCATGATAAAACCAACGGACATGCTAAAGGCATTGAATGATGATCCATCTTTGCTTGCTGTCGCAGAAGAAGTGGAAGCGATTTCTATCAGTATTATCAACGCTGTTAAATAATTCATCGCCGAAACCTTAAAAATCTGCTAGGCTGGGTCTAAAGTAAATAACCCCAGCCTGGCAGTTTTTTTATCTGAAACCAGTTATGGCTTATCAATAACGAAGTCTTCGTAATCTTCAATTTCATCTGAATCAACTACCAATAGCGGGATTGCTAATAACCCAACCCCTGCCATCTTCAATGATTCTTTCTTACCTGAATTCAATGGATGCCAATCAGCTAACTTATCACCTCGATAAATTACACGATACGCACATGAATCCGGTAACCAATCAAACTCAACAACACGGTCTAAAGTCAAAGGCACACAGGTCGGCACATTGGTTGAACGATTGACATAATCTCCACACTGCCCTGTTTTCGTATCTGAGTAACGGCAAACAACAGAGGTATAAACGATTTCATCAGTATCTTCGTCCTGTAGTTTCGTCAGACAACACAAACCGCATCCATCACATAAAGACTCCCACTCTTCCGGTGTCATTTCTTCAAGCGTTTTGGTGTCCCAATAACGTTCTGCCACTTCTATCTTTCCTTTTTTGTCGATAAAAAAACGCCTCTTATTAAGAGGCGTTTAATGTTTTTTAACTGGTTAAAACCAGCAAAGCTGCTAACCTACATCAAGTGGTGTCAGCTTCCATATATCGTCATTATACTCGGTCATCGTTCTGTCAGTTGAAAAGGAACCACTACGGGCTGAGTTAATGATACTCATGGTATTCCAGTGTTCATGATCCTGAAAAGCCAACCCTATCTCATGCTGCGCATTAATATAGCTTCTAAAATCTGCCAAGGTCATCCAAGGATCCTGTGGTGATTTCATCGAGTTGATAATCTCGTTGAAGATATTGGGTTCAAATTGGTTGAAGTGACCCGATTCTAATAACCCCATCACCGCACGCAAGTCTTCATCACTATCAATAAAGTGTTGCGGATTATAGTGATGTTTCATTTCTTCAACTTCAGGTGTTTTCAATCCGAATAAGTAGAAGTTATCTTCACCAACTGCTTCAAGAATTTCCACATTGGCACCATCAAGTGTTCCGATGGTTACTGCACCGTTCATCATAAACTTCATGTTACCAGTACCTGAAGCTTCCTTACCGGCAGTAGAAATTTGTTCAGAAACGTCTGTACCAGGACAAATGATTTCCATTGCTGATACACGGTAGTTAGGAATAAATGCTACTTTCAATTTATCGCCAACCTCAGGATCATCATTGATAATTTCCGCAACATTGTTGATCAGCTTAATAATGTTCTTCGCCATTGCATAGCCAGGCGCCGCTTTACCACCAATAATCACACAACGATTTGTCCATTTATCCGTATCGCCACGTTTGATTTTGGAGTACAGGTGAATGACATGTAATATATTCAATAACTGTCGTTTGTATTCATGGATACGCTTCACCTGTACATCAAACAAAGAATCAACTTTAAACTCAACACCGGTTGTTTCCTTCACCAACTGAGCTAGACGCGCTTTGTTTTCACGTTTAACCTTCATCCAAGCTTGCCTAAATGGCTTATCATGAACAAAGTCTTCAATTTTACTCAGTTGCGTTAAATCGGTAATCCAATCCTCACCTATTTTTTCTTTTAGTAGCGCTCTTAGGCCAGGATTACAAGCAGCCATCCAGCGTCGTTGCGTAACACCATTGGTTTTGTTATTGAAACGATTAGGCCAAAGCTGGTAGAAGTCGTTAAACAGTCCGTCTTTTAACAACTGTGAATGCAGTGCAGCCACACCGTTAATTGAGAAGCTACCTACAATGGCTAAATAAGCCATACAAACATTGTTATGCTCGTCAATAATCGACATACGACGGAAACGAGCCGTATCCCCAGGCCACCTCATAGCAACCTGCTTCAGGAAGCGTCTATTGATTTCATAAATAATGTCTAATGGTCGAGGTAAAAGTCTTTGGAATAAAGGGACTGGCCACCTTTCCAAAGCTTCTGGCAACAAAGTGTGGTTGGTATAAGCCATACAACTGGAAACGATATGCCAAGCCTCATCCCACTCCATAGCGTAA
This sequence comes from Hydrogenovibrio kuenenii DSM 12350, assembly GCF_000526715.1. NCBI lineage: Bacteria > Pseudomonadati > Pseudomonadota > Gammaproteobacteria > Thiotrichales > Piscirickettsiaceae > Hydrogenovibrio > Hydrogenovibrio kuenenii. The sequence continues at coordinate 1,258,016 of NZ_JAGP01000001.1, forward strand.
TCATCGAGGAAAATACGCATGAGCTCGGCAACAGCAAGACTAGGATGGGTATCGTTTAATTGGAAGACGTTATTATCTGCAAAATCCGTAAAATTGCCGCCATGTTTTTTATCCCACTGGCAAACTACATCTTGCAAAGAAGCTGATACTAGGAAGTATTGCTGTTTTAAACGTAGTTCTTTACCGTTCTCACTCGAATCATTTGGGTACAACACCATTGTGATGTTTTCAGCTTCCGATTTTTGTGCCACAGCTTCAAAATAAGAGCCTGCGTTAAACTCACTCAGGTTAAAGTCCTCTTCTGCACAAGCTGACCACAAGCGTAAAGTATTGACCGTGTTATTCTTAAAGCCTGGGATTGGCACATCAAAAGGAACCGCGATCACATCATCTGTTTCTTCCCACAAAGTAGTCAATTTTCCAGTATGTGGATCTTTAAACAAATGCGTCATACCACCGAATTTTACTGTTCGAGCATATTCTGTACGCTGAAGTTCCCATGGATAGAATCCAAACCCAAGCCAGTGATCCGGGTCTTCTATTTGATAACCATTCTGGATGCGTTGTTTGAACATCCCGTATTCATAACGTAGGCCGTACCCCATAACTGGCAGCTGCAGTGTTGCACAAGAATCCATAAAACAGGCAGCTAAACGTCCCAAACCACCATTACCCAAACCGGCATCTTTTTCAGCTTCTTCGATTTCTTCCAATGACAAGCCCAGCTCATACATGGCCTTTTCGGTTTCGGTTTCAACCCCAAGGTTTAAAAGGTTGTTGGTTAAAGAGCGGCCAATCAAAAACTCCATCGAAAGATAATAGGCTTTTTTGTGCTCTGACTTGTTATTGGCATTCCAAGTTTGCTTCCAAAAGCCCATTAAACGGTCACGAACCGTGTAAGACAAGGCACGAAATTGATATTCCACATCAGCATCAACATTACGCCCAAGCATGTTGTATAGGTAATGCACAAATCCGTTTTCAAAATCCTGAGTTTTCATCCCGAGGTCTTGTTGAATCTTGGCAAGTTTTTTAGCGGTTTCGGTTTTTTTTGCAGCAGACATGTCTAGCTCCTAAAATTCAATCACATTGGGAAATCGCTTCTTTGCAACTTCAGCTTAAATACAAAATTGCTATTAGAGACTTTTGCAAGAGTAGGATGCTAAAGTCTCTATTCCTTATTTTTCTTATCCGTTTTCTTAAACAAATCAAGGTATTGCTTGGCACTTTTTTTCCAGCCAAAATCTACTGACATGCCTGTTTTTTGAATTTTTTGCCAAGTACGTGTTTTGGTATAAAGAAACAGCGCATGCAAAAGCGTTGATTTCAAAGCATGACTACTTGGATCATAAAACATAAACCCTGTAGCAGTACCCTCTTTAATATTTTCTTCAGTCGCATTTACGACGGTATCTGCCAAGCCACCGGTATGGTGCACTATCGGCAAAGTGCCATAGGCCAAACTATACATTTGGTTTAAACCACAAGGTTCAAAACGAGATGGCATCAAGAACATATCTGCCCCTGCCTCAACCTTATGAGCCAGTGCTTCGGAGTAGCCAATATACACCATGACTCTGTTAGGGTATTGGTGAGCTAATTCACTTAAAGCATATTCATAATTGGCACTACCGCTGCCCACAAATACAAAGCGTGCATCAGTCTGTTCAAGTACATCATGAATCACTTCCAATACCAAATCTATGCCTTTTTGGGGTACTAAACGACCCACAAAACCAACAACAGGAGTGGGTGACTCGATCACTTCTTCCGGTAAATCCCAAAAACGAAGTAAGTCTTTTTTGTTTTCTTTTTTCGCAGCAACTCGACCTTTTTCAGAATCATAATGACGCCTGATATAGTGATCTTTTTTAGGGTTCCAAACATCTTGATCTATGCCGTTGAGAATACCGACCAAACGCCCTTCATCCTGACGTTGTTGCAAAACACCCTCCATGCCATAAGCATATTCTGGAAAGCAAATTTCTTTTGCATAGGTTGGACTTACGGTATTTACCCAATCCGACATCAAAATACCGGCTTTAAGCATCGACATATTGCCATAGAACTCTATACCTTCTGGCGTCCACCAATGCCATGGTAACTGTAGGCTTTCAAATAGCGATTTCGGGAACAGTCCAGCATAAGCCATGTTGTGAATGGTAAACAAGGTTTGTGGGCGCTTAGGCTCCAATGTTAATAACGCAGGAACCAATCCTGTTTGCCAATCATTGGTATGGACGACATCTGGTTGCCAATCCAAACCAACACGATTCATCGCAATTTCAACGACTGCTTTAGAAAATACAGCGTAACGTTCACCGTTATCCCACCAATCATCGCCTTCTGGAGACAGATATGGATTGCCGGGACGATTAAACAAATCTGGTACATCCACCAACCAAACTGGCGTTTGTAAACCTTCGGCTTTGGCTTTAAACACTCGCACATGCACATCACGGTTACAGCCACCAACCATAAAGTCGGTTAACTCTCGAACAACCGTCACTTTTTCCCAAATATCACCATAAGCAGGTAAAACCAACTTAACATGGTTTTTTAGCTTAGTGTAAGCGCTCGGCAAGCTACCGGATACATCCGCCAGCCCACCAGTTTTTATTAATGGATGTGCCTCCGAAGTGGCAAATAAAATCTTCACTTTTATTTCTCTTTAAAAACTCAATCAGTTTGTTTTTTTGAACACTACGACAGACAACGCCGGTAATGTCAGTACTGCGGAATAGGGTTGATTCATCCAAGCAAGTTCTTGTGTATCAACGCCACCATTATTCCCCATATTTCCGCCACCATAAATTTCAGCGTCGGAGTTTAACAATTCTTGATAATAGCCAGCTTCAGGTAAACCAATACGATAATTTTCTCTTGGCACTGGCGTAAAGTTGCACACGCAAATCAACTTCTCACTCTCAGAAATACGCATAAAACTAAGTATGGATTGTTCATAATCATGACAATCAATCCATTCAAACCCGCTAGAGTCAAAGTCACGTTGGTGCAATGCAGTATGCGTTTGGTATAAATGATTCATATCTCGCAAACAAAGCTGAACACCACGGTTCATGGGTTGATCGCACAAGTACCAGTCCAATGCTCTTTCTTCAGACCATTCACCAAATTGCGCAAACTCACTACCCATAAACAATAATTTCTTACCCGGGTTCATTAACTGATAACCGAGTAATAAACGCAAGTTCGCCATCTTTTGCCAAAGATCACCCGGCATTTTACTGACCAGTGAATTTTTCATATGAACCACTTCATCATGCGACAACGGCAAAATAAAGTTTTCAGAGTAGGCATACATCTGGCTGAATGTCAGATCATTGTGATGATAAGGTCGGAAAACACAATCCTTCTCAAAATAACTTAGGGTATCGTTCATCCACCCCATATTCCATTTCATGGAAAAACCTAAACCACCCATCCAAGTTGGGCGAGACACCATCGGCCACGAAGTTGATTCTTCAGCCATCACGACAGTACCTGGGCATTGTGCGTGCACTTCTGCATTCATCGTTTGTAAAAACTCAATTGCCCCTAGGTTTTCACGCCCACCGTATTTGTTTGGCACCCACTGCCCTTCTTCACGCGAATAATCCAGATACAACATGGAAGCCACTGCATCCACGCGTAAACCATCAATATGGAATTCTTTTAGCCAATAAAGCGCGTTGGCAATCAAAAAATTTCGTACTTCATTGCGATCGAAATTGAAAATATATGTGCCCCAGTCCTGATGCTCCCCTTGTCTTGGATCTTCGTGCTCATAAAGTGCAGAACCATCAAATCTTGCCAAGGCAAATTCATCTTTTGGAAAGTGTGCCGGCACCCAGTCTAAATACACGCCAATGCCGTTCTGGTGGCAGTGGTCGATAAAGTAACGGAAATCATCTGGCGAGCCAAAGCGTGAGGTTGGTGCAAAATAACCTGTGGTTTGATAACCCCAAGACTGATCCAATGGATGCTCAGTAATCGGCAATAACTCGATATGTGTAAAGCCCATCCATTTAACGTACTCAACCATACGATGTGCAATTTCTCGATAACTGAGAAAGTTACCATTATCATCTCGTTGCCAAGAACCTAAGTGTACTTCATAAATATTAATAGGAGATGACGCCCACTTATCTTCTGCCCTTTGCATCATCCAAGCATCGTCTTGCCATTCATATTCTGTGCTGTAAACCACGCTTCCGGTTTTAGGGCGTACTTCCATCCATTTTGCATAAGGATCAGTTTTAGTGAAACATTGACCTGTGCGATTGTTACGAATTTCAAACTTATAAATATCACTAGGATGCAAACCTGGAATAAAAATTTCCCACACACCACCGCCGATAGTTCTCATTGGGTGACGTAAGCCGTGCCATCCGTTAAAGTCCCCGACTACCGACACTCGGTTTGCAGCAGGCGCCCAAACAGCAAATTGCACACCCGAAACACCATCGATTGTCTTATAGTGCGCACCCAGCATATTGTAAATCTGCCAGTGTCTGCCTTGCTGAAACAAGTGCAAATCCAAGTCACCAATAGTCGGTAAGAAGGTATAAGGCGACACAACTTCATGCTGTGAACCATCCGCTTCAGTCCACTGCACTTTAAAATGTTGAGGTAATGTTTTTTTGGCTGTTTTGGTGATTTTGGCTACAAATAGATCCGTTCCGTCAATACGAGTGAGTTCATGCTTATTTTCTACGGTTGCTTTTTCTGCTGTGGGCAACCACACGCGAATCATCCAATGCTTTTCTACTTCATGACAACCCAACAGCTGAAAAGGATCATGATGCGTGCCTGAGTGTAATCGAGCAATATCTTGCTCGATTCTTTTCAACTCATCTTCCGCTATCACTGAAACAGGTTTTGATGCTTTAGTTGGTTTGGTTACTTTCGTCATAATCTCTCTTTTTAGCACTCAGGTTTAAATAAACAGCCTATCAAACCATTCGTCCGTATTTTTCGATTAACATCTTTATTCTTTCCGACAAATCATCTGGCACATCCTGCCAGTTAAATTGCCAAGCCCAGTTACCATCACAGGTGCCAGGAATATTCATGCGTGCTTCTGTACCTAAACTAAGGTAATCCTGCAAAGGTGCAATCATTGTTATGGCCGGTGAAGACATAGCTGCAGCAATCATAGGCCAAGGCATTTCCCCTGCAAATTGATAGTCTGCCAACTGCGAAGTAATCCAATAGCGCGTATTGTCATCCAAGCTATTCCACCAACCTAACGTAGTATCGTTATCGTGAGTACCAGTATAGACAATTGAGTTCTCCACTTGTTCATTTAAACAATGCGGATTGTCCGGCAAACCATTAAACCCAAATTGCAACACTGACATACCCGGTAAGTGGAATGCTTCTTTTAAAGCAACCACTTCCGGCGTAATAACACCTAAATCTTCTGCCACTAAATTCATATCTGGGTAGGATTTATGTAAATCAGCCAAAAGCTTGTCACCCGGCACCTTACGCCAGGTTCCGTTAATAGCAGTTTCTTCTTTCGCATCAATCTCCCAACTGGCTTCCAAGCCACGGAAGTGATCAATGCGAACCATATCAAACTGTGAAATGGCTTGTTCAATTCGTTTATGCCACCAATCAAAACCATCTTCCAACATGACATCCCAATCATAATGAGGGTTTCCCCAATGCTGTCCGTCTTCCGAAAAGTAATCTGGCGGTACGCCTGCTACCACTTTTGGTTTTAACTGATCATCCAGCTTAAATTGGTCTGGATGAGCCCAAACATCAGCACTGTCATAAGCGACAAAAATAGGCATATCGCCAAACAAAAGTATGCCTTTTTGGTTAGCATCATCTTTCAGCTTTTGCCAAATAGTTGCCAGCACAAACTGCTCTTTCTTTAAGTGAATAATTTGTTCTTGATGCTCGTTAGCAAAGTTGCCCAACGCTAATAAATCTCTCTGTCGATAAGACTCTGGCCAGTTTGTCCAAGGTTGAAAATCAAATTTCTCTCTCAGCGTAATAAAGAGCGCATAATCATCCAGCCAATGCGGCGGATATAGCAAAAACTCATCAAAAGCTTGAGCATCAAATTGATCTTGCCAATCATCAGGTAATAACGCGGGGTTCATCGCAAACGCAGAAACACTTTGATACGGAGATAGCCCCTGAACCGGCTGTGTTAAAGGCAGCATTTGCCAAACAGCTAAACCCGCTGCTTCCACCCAGTCTAAAAACTGCCAGGCTGCCCTATCCAATTTGCCATGCGAGTGTTCATTAGGTAAAGAAGTTGGATGCAGTAACACCCCAGCGCGTCTAACTGTCATCATTAAGTAATCCCTCTTTGCATCACACCACCGTTATCCATATCACCGCCACCTTGCGATAAAGGAATTTGCAGCTGTTCTGGTGGGCGTTGCCCTAACAATTGATACAGTTTTTCTAAATGACGACGATAGAGTTGGTCAAAATCTTTAACACTTCCAGATGGGTTGTAATCTCCAAACCACCAAAACCAATCCGAACCCTCACACACAGCCAATTGTTCCGTTGCGACCACTTTTTGGCTGGTGCTTAAAGAGTCTCCCGCCATCACCCTGTCGAAAGTTTGTTTCGCTTCTACCAATAAATCCCAACCTGCGTTTTTATCGTGGTCACCAATCCAGGTAGAAAAAGAACCATACACCCAACTACCCGCTTTTAAGAGCGGTAAATGTCTAATCGGGATATCTTCATCCAAGGCATCCGAAAAGGTGGTCATTTGAATGCGTTTGTCTTTTGCCAACTTGTCATAAAGTGTTCGTAAAAAGTAATAGGCATTCTCTGGGTAATATTCCCAAGCATTTTCGCCATCTAAAACCACTGAGACAACGTGTTCTTCAACTTTATCGCCTAAGAAATCCGCAATATTATGCAAGTTATGCACAAAATTGTTGGCAGCATCTTCCGGCTTCCAATCCTTATATTGAAAACCAATTAAATCGGATAATCCATCATCGCGGAAAAACATCGCGCATTTTTGCGAAGCATGTTGCAAAGGCTGATATAACGCTCGCTTCGAGGCAATATCATGATGGTCGAGGTGTGAAGCTTCGCAAGAGTGGCGCCAGACCCCTTCACCAGATGCTGTCCACTGAATACCGTAATAATCTAGCAATCCAATAGAAGCACTACTGATAGCGCCTTCTGACAGCCAAACCCCATTAGGCTTGCCGCCAAAATAGCGGTCATAAACTTCAAAGCCTTTTTCCATATGCCATTTTGCTCGCTCATAACCATCAGGATAGGCTTCACTTAAAGGCATTGGAGAATGTGGCTGTGCATCCTTCATTGAGTTGAAATCAATCAATAAGGGGACTATCGGGTGCCCATAAGGTGTCATGGAAATTTCAATGCGTCCCGCTTCCTTCAATTTACGATAGCGAGGAATAATGCTTTCGATTGCATCCGCCATGATTTCAATCAAAGTTCTTTGATCTTCTACCGAGAAATGCTTACCTAAATTTCCCTTCTTGATTAAGTCCTTTACTCGATTGTCTTTTACACGCAAGCTGGTTCCCATCCAAGCCAAGTGATACCACATCAGCAAATCAATAAAGAATTGGTCATTGAAATAGGAAAGCCCTTTAGATTCTTCAAAAGGCGTATTCTCATCACATTGCGCCATCATAATGAGACTTTTAAACGCCGGGTAAGGATCAATCATAGTTGGGGCAAAAGCTTTTTGGCAGTCTTGAACTATTTGATATCTTTGCTCTAAGTCTTTTGAAATGGCAGTATGCCCCGACACCCAATTAAGCAGAGGATCACACATGACTTCATCCGATGCCATCCAACTGCGCATTTGCTTGGCATAGTCATCCAATTGTTCTAGTAATACCGGCGCAAAGTTGACAACTACTCTAGCCTTAGGACAGTCTTCTAAATGCGCAATCATGTCGGTATAGTCTTTAATGCCATGAAGGTAAACCCATGGCAAACGATACAAACCATCCAAACCGTCACGATAATGCGGCTGATGCATATGCCAGCAAATTACCAGTTTGAGCTTTTTGTTTTCCATGTTTGCGCCTTTATTTAATTCAATGTCTAACGTGTTATATGAAGTCTTTGACCCAACATATCCGGTGTTACCAATACAATGCCTGAACTGGGCTCTACATAGAAACGCTCCGCATCGGCAACAGGATCCTCTCCTATGATCATGCCATCAGGAATGACGGTTCCCTTATCGATTACTGCATTTTGAATGCGACAATGCCTACCAACCTCTACTCTTGGTAACAAGACAGAATCTTTAATTAGGCTATAACTATGCACTCGCCCACCACTTGAAATAACAGAGCGCTTGATTCTGGCACCTGAAATAATGCACCCCCCAGCAATCATGGAGTCAATGGCCTCGCCTCGGCGACCATCATCATCAAAAGTGAACTTGGCAGGTGGCATTTGGGCTTGATAAGTCCATATCGGCCAGTCTTGATCATACAAATTTAATTCCGGCGAGATACTGCAAAAATCTAAATTTGCCTTCCAGAATGACTCTATGGTACCTACATCACGCCAATAAACCGGTTTTTCATCATCATCCACAAATGGAAAAGCCTTAACTCGCCAATCTTCAATTACTGATGGAATTATGTCTTTTCCAAAGTCATGACTTGAATTAAGGTTGTCATAATCTTCAATCAGCTTTTGGAATAAAAACTCTCTTGAGAATACATAAATCCCCATAGAAGCAAGCGCAGTATCCGGCTTACCCGGAAGGGTATCTGGTTCAGCTGGTTTTTCGGTAAATTTAGTAATGGTTAAATTACGGTCAACCGACATGACCCCGAATCCTTTCGCCTCTTCAACGGGTACCTCAATACAGCCAATGGTCACATCCGCTGCCGAAGCAACATGTGCCATCAGCATTTTGCTGTAATCCATAGAGTAAATATGATCACCACCAAGTACTAAAACATACTCTGGCGTGTGGCGACGCATGATATCAAGATTCTGAAACAAAGCATCTGCCGTACCCTTATACCAGTCTTTATCAACACGTTGTTGTGCGGGTAAAAGTTCAACAAACTCCCCCACTTCATAACGCATAAAAGACCAAGCACGTTGTACATGGCGTATTAATGAATGTGATTTATATTGGGTCAACACACCAATTTTACGAATCCCTGAGTTCACACAATTAGATAACACAAAATCGATAATGCGATATTTTCCTCCAAATGGAACTGCCGGCTTAGCACGCCATTTCGTTAAGTCTTTTAGGCGGCTTCCTTCTCCACCAGCCAAAACCAATGCTAAAGTATTTTTCGTTAAATCGGTTTCAGTCTTGGTATCACAATAATACTTCATGGATGTTTCCTCTTCTCTGTCTGTCTTGTTCTATCTATATATTTTTTTGATTAAGCATGGTGTATCTTTTTTTGGCCAAATACTTCATTCCTAAGAGGCCGATTTGATCATTTACTACCAGATAAACGGGGATTTCTCTAATCAAATTCGACATACGACCTTTTGCGGCCATGCTTTCTATAAAACGAGATTGCTGCATCCAGTCTCTTATTTTAGGCCCTATGCCGCCGGCAATATAAACACCTGCCTTGGCTTGCCACAATAATGAGACATTACCAATATAAGCGCCATAAACTTCGACAAAGGTATTAAGTGTTTTTTGTGCTATAGGCTCTCCATCCATTGCAAACTGATGTACTTGTTCAGCAGAACAAATGGGGGTGAGATTATGGTGACTATGACCATGGTTTTCAGCGTTGAAAAAGGAATAAAGAATCTCAATCCCTTCACCAGATAGAATACGCTCATATGACACATGCGTCCATTTTTTATGCAACCAATTTAATAACTTCAACTGGATGTCATCTGTGGGTGCAAAATCCATGTGCCCGCCCTCTGATCCTTGAGGAATAAACTCACCATCACAGTTTTTAATTGGCGCAATACCGAGACCAGTTCCCGCACCAACAATCAAGCGATTCCCCTCGGCATCATAGTCACCTGTTTGCAAACATAAAATATCTTCTTCAGACAGTTCATTAATGCCCAGTGCCGCTGCCGTAAAGTCATTCATTATTTCAACATGATCAATATAACAGTCTTGAGCCAATGCATCGGCATCAACTATCCAAGGTAGGTTCGTCAGGTGTACTTGCCTTGCAGAAACAGGGCCAGCCAAACCTAAACAAGCTGCATCAAAATGGGGTAAAGAGAATTCGTCTTGAAACGTTAGAATGAGTTTAGAAAGGGAAATAAAGTCTGAGCTGAGATAACGTTTTTCCGCGAGCGTATCATCCGTTTCGGCATCAAATGCAGACACTAAAACCTTGGTTGCACCAACATCGACAGCAAGCAACTTGCCCATAAGTCCTACCTCAATTTTTAACACTTTGCAGATATAAAGGAGTGTTTTGTAGAGTGCGCTATACCCAGTAAAAATTCTAGCAAGGCATATGGGGGCAATTATGACGACTGCATGAAAGTAAAAAGACGACACCATGAAGGTCTGTCGAATTTCTTATACGAGTCATGGTTATTGTTTTATTTGAATAACCCCACTGAAAACAAGAATACTATAATTTACTTATCTGTCAGAAAACTTTTTTCACTTTTTGCTGTAAATATTACATGTATCACGGCGTAATTAGCTTTTTGATTCTAAAATCATCCAAGGTTCTCGCCAAAGTTTCATTTGTTCAATGCAAGTGCCTGAAACAAATCGTTCTCCGATAGAAGGTAACAAACTGAAAGCATAGTCTTCACCCAAAAGTGTAAAACGTAAAGCAAAGGCATGCAAGTACCCCCTATCTTCTAGCTTGGCTTGCTCAAGCTTCTGATAACGTTCATCTCCAGCGATAGGCGCTCCCAAACTCTTTAATGCTACACGTATCTGATGCGTCTTTCCGGTAAGCGGCTTGACCAAAAACAAACGTTGGTTTGCACCAATGCTTACACTGATGAATCTTGTAACCGCTGGATTCTCTTGCGTGGTCACCAACTTCCAACTGCCGCGTCTGGCTGGTTGCATATCGCCTTTCACCCACCCTTGTTTCTTTTTTGGTTTTTCGGTTGAGATAGCCAAATAAAACTTATCCAAACCACGGTTTTCAAACATCTTCTGAAAGGCTTTTGCGGCTTCTTTGGTAAGAGCAAACAGCACTAAACCCGACGTCATCTTATCCAACCGATGTACAGGGTAAAGCTCTAGATCTTTGTTGTCACCTGCCTGCAATTGTTGTTTGACCACGACTGCCAGCCCCGCTTCATCTTCGCTGTGGAAATTCATACCTGCGGGTTTATCTACCAAGACAAAATGTTCGTTTTGATAAATGATTTGCACATAGGGTTCATTCTTCTTATGGGGCATGGTTTCACTTCTAATCGTTGGGGAGTTCTATTCTATCGAATTCGGCTTTTGCCAAGCGTCAATTTATGGTCATTTTCACTTTGGCACAGTTTTTGGAATACCTAATGCAAAAAGGGCTTTCAAACCCTAAAACCGTCATTTTTTTGACTATCGCAATGAATAAACCAATAAAGACATGACGTCACACAGGAAATAAGGGGATCAGATAATGAAACAAAAGCTTATGACAACCGATGAAAAAGTTCATTCTTGTTTAGAGTACATCGATGGGCGATTGGAAAACACTTCCGAGCAAACACTTCACATTGCCGAAACTATTATTGATGACATCAAATCCCTCTCCAGTAGCTATAAAGATGCGATTGCGTCACACCGCCTACGCGAGCACGCAGACAAGGTGCACAACACACAAATGAAATGGGTAAATCAGTTGCATGACATTATTTTGGATCAAAGCAATAACGAAATGAACAGCCAAGTCATTCAAGCTTTGCAAAACTTCGTCAATAACCTAAACAAAAAACAAATGAAGCATTTGGATTTTGATCTGCCAAAGGATGTTGGTTATCAATTCAAGAATGGTAAAACACCTTTGAAGACACCTTCAATACCGTTTAAAAACTTAATGAATACACCAAATAACAATACAACAAAACATTAAGCTTACCCCAGCCTGGTAGATTTTTTCTCCCCTGCTTTAAAACGAAAATCTGCCAGACTGGATATTTTTACTTTTCCTCACTTCTCGCGTGACAAGCATACGCCTTACTGCATACAATAGAATTCATTCACAACTGTATGGCCTATGAACGCAACCGAATCACTTACTCAACAACTGCTATCGCAGATTGAAATCAAATCCTTTTCGACTATTGATCAAATCCCTGCCGATCAATGGAATGCTCTGGCGCCGAATCAATACCCGTTCATTCTCCACGAATACCTTAATGCCCTAGAAACCCATGAGTGTGTCGGTGAAAAATACGGTTGGATTCCTTGTCATATTGGTGTTTTTCATCAAGACCAACTCATTGCCGCTTTGCCTCTGTACGAAAAGTACAACAACTATGGCGAGTTTGTTTTTGACCAAGCTTGGGAAAGTGCCTGGAAACAAGTGGGATTGGATTATTACCCAAAACTGGTTAGTGCTATGCCGTACACACCAGCAAGAGGCCCGCGCTTTTTAACCACAGAAAATCACCCACATATTGATAACGCACAACAACAAATGCTATTGCTCAATGCCATAAAATCTCTGTGCAATGAATACCAACTGAGCGGCGCACATATTTTGTTTGCCGATGCTAAGCAACAAAGCTGGCTGGAATCTTTACCAGAAGAAAACAACCTGCTTTTCCGTCACGACACTCAATTTCATTGGTTCAATCAAGACTATGAAACTTTTGATGATTTCTTAGCAAAACTCACGAGCAAAAAACGAAAAAACATCAAGCAAGAGCGTCGCGCACTAAAAGAGTCAGGCATTACCTTCCGAATATTAGATGGCCACACCGCAACAAAAACGGACTGGGCAAATTTCAGCTACTTCTACGACAAAACCTTTATCGAGAAATGGAGCACCCCCACGCTCAATAAAGACTTCTTTATCGAAGTCGCACAAAAGCTACCTGACAGCATCGTACTGGTGTTGGCTGACCTTGACGATCAATGTATTGCAGGCGCACTCATGTTTCGCTCTGAAGACACACTTTACGGTCGTCACTGGGGCGCGATTAAAGACGTGAAACACCTACACTTTGAAACCTGTTTTTATCAAGGCATTGAATACGCCATACAACAAGGCATTAAAATCTTTGAGCCAGGTGCAGGGGGCGAACACAAAATCGCACGCGGGTTTATCCCCGTACCCATACATTCAACACACTGGCTAAGGGTTAATCCGTTTGAAGAAGGTATCGATCATTTTATCGAACAAGAAAAGGCAGCCGTCAACGGCTATATGGATGAATGTGAAGATATGAGTCCTTATAAAGTCCCTGTAAAGAACCTATCATAATACCCAAATAATTTATCTGAATTGAGCAGAGGAAAACCATGCAAATCGAACAACCAGAACTCTACCCTATTTGCGAACTAGGCAAAGGCAAGCTGTTTATGATGCCCAAGCCACGAAATGAAAGCCTTGAAGCCGATATTACCTTCTATAAAGAAAACGGTGTCACCAAGGTCGTTAGCCTGCTTTGTGCGCCAGAAATCGAAGTGCTTGAAATGGCTGCCGAACCTGATGTTTGCGACAACTTTGATATAGCCTTTGAAAACTTTCAAATCAAAGACCTCGAAACCCCCAGCCTGGCAGATTTACAAACCTTAAACCAACGCCTTAAACAAGAGATGGAACAAGGCCATAGCTTGGCGGTACATTGTCATGGTGGTCGTGGGCGTAGCAGTATCGTTGCAATTACCCTAATGGTAGAGTTTGGATTGGATGTTGAAACCGCCAGAGATATGGCGTCTGAAGCAAGGGGCTGTGCTGTGCCGGTAAATGATTTGCAACTCGATTTTGTAAGAGCTTACAAACCGACAACTGAAAATTAAGATACCCAGCCTGGTAGATTTTAAAATCTGCCAGGCTGGGCTGCTATCAAAAGCACAAACCTAAACTATGGCTTACACTTATAGATTGCGAAAGTCATGGTTCCATCCTGCAATGGGCTAGTCGCCACAATAGAGTCTCCCCCCATTTTCGCAGCAGTATTCTTCGCCAACGTCGCTAACTCCTTCTGAATGGTTTCAGGATCACGTTTGATAATACCGATCTTATCAGCCACATTGGTCGTGGTTGAACCAAGCTTTTTACAATCTTTCACATTGTAGTCCTTGACCAGAACCACATTCTCACCACCTGCTGTCGGCTTTACCCAAGTACACGCAGAAAGCGACATCGCTGTCGCAATAGCGACAGAAAACAACAATTTATTCTTCATACACATTCTCCAAAATTTATAACTGAGACCTACATTTAAAATCTATTCAGGACGTTTACCATTAGGGTTTGGCCGCATCGTCAAAAGCTCTTCCACTTCGTGCTGATTATAACCGCGTTCAAAAGCAAACTGCGCTAAGGCACTTGCCCTTTGCTGCAAATCTTCAATCTCCACACCATTTTCAATCGCCTCTTCCAGCCACTCGGACAATAAATCTATCGTCCCCGCTTCCGACTCATTACCACTCTCATCCACACCCTCTTCTTTCAGGCGTTTCAAATTCTGGTCAAACGCATCCAACAACTGCTTAGCCTTCAAGCGATATTTGATATTTAACACTTCACTCATGCCGACGCCTCCGTCTTCTATCTTTACGAAGCTAAGAACTCGACACCCGAAAGGAAAGTCGAGACGCGTCTTACCTCTATGCCCTGAAAAAGGACATGACCTAAGTTTGTCTCAAAACCGCTTTCGGTTCAATAGGCATTTTTAATACATCACCCATTGTGCATTGGTTTATGCATAGCCTATCATTAACAGATGACAATTAATTTAAGTTATATGCCATGTCACACCATCAAGAACACATCAACATTCTAGAAAACGTAAAAGCCATCTTTCTTGACCTAAGTGGCGTGCTTTACGAAGGGCATCGGCTGATAGAAGGTGCCGTGCAAACCGTACAATGGTTGCGTGGCCAAGGCTATGTACTGCGTTTTGTCACCAATACCGCCACTAAATCGCACCACATGATTCTGCAAGAGCTTTTAGACATGGGCTTTAGCTTAGAAGAATCCGAGCTGTTTACCGCGCCCCAAGCCGCGAAAAACTATATTGTTTCACACCAGCTCAAACCCTACTGTATTCTGCACCCTAACCTCATGCCCGAGTTTTCGGAACTGCAATCAGACCAACCCAATTGCGTACTGCTTGGCGATGCGCAAGACGAACTCAACTACAACAACCTCAACCAAGCCTTTCGCTTGATAGAAGACGGCTGCCCACTTATCGGCATAGGCAAAAACAAATACTTTATGAGTCACGACGGATTAAAACTCGATGCAGGCGTGTTTATTCATGCATTGGAATGGGCGAGCGGCACCGAAGCCATTATCATGGGCAAACCTGACCACCACTTTTTTCACGAAGTGGTCGCTTCCACCGGCTTTCAGCCAGAAGAATGCCTAATGATTGGTGATGATGTGATTGGTGATGTTAAAGGTGCGATTGATGCGGGGTTAAAAGCCTGCTTGGTTAAGACGGGGAAATTTAAAGAAGTGGATTTAAACCTATTACCCCAAAAAGCTTACGTTATTTACTCTATTCAAGGTTTAAAGTGATATCGAATCACTTTTACCTTATTTAGTTTCGTTATAATAAATTTCAAATATCAACTTAGAGTACCTTTTTCATGAAATCCTTTTTTACCAAAATATTCGCCCCACTCCTAAACCTATTTGAAAAAGGAGAAGAGCCTGAACACTTCCAGCCATCTCATCGAAAAATCCTATTGATTATGGGATTCTTGTTTTTGATTTTGGGGGGCGTGTCTTTGTACTTTGGTATTCGCGTCGATCAAATGGCGGCACTGTTGCCCACCTTGATTTTTGCCGCTATTGGCTTTGTCTGCATCGTCGTTGGTGCATTGGGTAGCGACAAGGCGGTTTCAAATATCTGGCGTAGTGCTCGATAAAATTACATTGGCTTAACCGATTAAGCCAAATAGACGTCATCTCCAACCTGTATGTTACCGCCATGGCTGATATCACCATAAATACCGAGGTTTTGGTCTGCCTCTTTGATGATGGTACGCAGCATTGATTTGTCGGCATCAAGCCCTTGCTGCTGACGTGTCACAGCACCACAACGCGGTGCTGGTGACGAGCAATCAATACTGATACCCCCTACCTTCAGTTGTTTGCCAATCCAATCTTGCTCCTGCAAACCAAGTTCACCGTCTACGGGTTCAATCACAATATTGGGACGAAAGCGTCTTATATCCCAATCCGCATTAGGCTGAAGATTTTTAAGGTGTGCTATTGATGCGGTTGTAATGATGTGAAAGGGTGAAACAAGAAAAAAAGTACCCAGTTGCGTGACATAATCTATAAAGTCTTGTGGCAGATCGGTAAAGTCTGGCAAGGGTTCACCCGGCTCTCGCACAAAGGTAGCTTTCAATTCATCCAACCAAGTATAGTCGTCTTTTTTATATCGCTTGTAGAACTCCGTTTCATTAGCAGGTCTCAGCGACTCTAGTGTGGATGCATGCCCCAGTAATGCTGAGATTTTATCGTTCATCTCTTCGGAATCTGACGCTAATGCTGTTCCATCTGGAAAGCGGATCGTGAAGCTTTTATCGCTTAATGCGTCGTTAGCGTTTGTATAGCTGGCTATACATTGAAGTAAGTTCGGCCTGAACTTACAGCTTTGTATTTCTTTTCTGTCGGTATCACGAACCGCAAAAAGATGGTCACCTCGTAAACCGAAAGCGTCCATAAAACAGCTATTAATCTTTTCGCCCGCCATTCCTTTAACCGGGTAACGCCAAATTTCCTTGATAGTGCCAACCTTTTTCATAACCTTCCTTTTGGAACATGAATTGCCTACCTTCAATTGACACGACAGCAGGGATTAGCCAATAAATGCACGAATCCAATGGGTGTTGTGCCCAAGATCAGGTAATAACATAGATAGGGGGCGGATAATCCGATCATCTTCGGCCAGACTACGCCAACGAATTGTGGGGGGTAAGGTTTCTACCGCGAGCTTTGAGACCAAGGCAATGCCTAAACCCACCCTAACCGCTTCTTTGATAGACTCGGTACTGTATAGTTCTATCACGGGTTCTATTTCAAGGTCAAGGCGTTGTTTAAATGCCAGCTCAATCATTTCACGTGTACCGGAGCCTTGCTCGCGCATAATCAATGGATATTCATAAACCGACGCTAAGGTAATTTCTTCAATCTCTGCCAATGGATGCCTTTCAGGCATAATCAAAATCAGCTCATCCTGCTTCCAGGCCGTTGGAAAGTAGCCGGTGTTTTTGATGCCATGCACACGCCCTTCTACAAAAGCTGCATCAAGCGAGGTCAAGTTATTGAGAATCTTTTGTGTGTTACCCACCAATACATCGACTTTAATCATCGGGTAGGCTTTGTGAAACCTCGCGATGAGCGTAGGTAAAGCATAGTTAGCAATCGTGGTTGAAGCGCCGACCTTAAGCGTCACCACTTGATCGTATTCCATTTGTAGCCGAAAGGTCTCGGCATCAATCAACAATTTGGCTTGCCGTTGTGCATAGGGCAATAGCGATTTCCCCAACTCGGTTAACTCGATGCCCATCCCTTTTCGTTCGTATAAGGGATGAGTAAATGATTCTTGCAAGGACTTCAGTTGCCCAGAAACCGCAGGTTGGGAGCGGTGTAGCGCTTCTGCTGCCAGTGATATGTTTTTCAACTCGGCAACTTTGGCAAAGGTAAGTAGATAGCTGGCCTTAATCATCAGAATTTCCGATAGTAAATATAAATTAATAAGATTTAATTATATATAGACTTTTCTAAAATGACAGTTGAAATCAATCCCCCGTCAATCTATCTATCAAGAGAGGTCATTATGTTAGCTATTGCAGCCCAAAGGGGACATGTCTTAAACGGCATTTTACTGGTCGCATTGTTTGCGATTGCAGCCCACACCATTGCCCAAACCGGATTCATCACGCATTTGGGCTTAAGTCCGTTGATTGTCGGCATTCTACTCGGTGCCATCTACGGCAATACGTTACACCAACACATTCCACAGGAGTGGCATGCGGGGATTCATTTCTCGGCACGCAAAATCCTGCGCTTGGCGATTGTACTCTATGGTTTTGCCATTACCTTGCAAGAAATCGCTTCTATCGGCTGGCAAGGTATTTTATTGGCGACAACAGTGGTGACGACGATTTTGACTGTCGGTTATTTTATCGGGACTAAAATCCTGAAAATGGAACCTGAAACCGCATTACTGACTTCTGCGGGCAGCGGTATTTGTGGTGCGGCTGCTGTATTGGCGATGGAGCCTGTTACCAAAGCACAAGGCCATCAAACCGCAGTTGCAGTTGCAACGGTTGTGGTATTTGGAACTCTGTCGATGTTTTTGTATCCAGTATTGGATGGTTTGCACCTATTCCAATTGGGCGATGAAGCTAAAGGGTTGTATTTCGGTAGCACGATTCATGAAGTGGCTCAGGTGGTCGGTGCATCCAGCATTTTACCGAGCGATGCGCAAGACTATGCCGTTATCGAGAAAATGACACGCGTTTTGATGATCGTGCCAGCCATCTTGGTGGTCGGTTGGTTAATGTCTCGCAAAAAATCAACAAGCCAGACTGGCGGCTCTTCGTTGGTGTCATCCATTCCTTGGTTTGCCGTCGGATTCTTGGCGGTAGCGGCATTTAACTCGCTAAATCTATTGCCACACGAGATGGTGTCATCCATCCATGAATTAGATACCTTTCTGTTAACCATGGCAATGGTGGCACTGGGTATGGAAACGCAAGTAAGTAAAATGAAACAGGTTGGTTCAAGCGCTTTTATTTTGGCGGGTATCTTGTTTTTCATTCTATTGATTGGTGGTTATTTTCTAGTGAAGGTTTTAGCCATCTAAGTAACCACGAATACCATGACAAAGCTAACTGAGGTGATAGGTTATCCTCTATCACCTTATTGATTGATTAACTTAACTAACTACTTATCTGAAACTTTTATAATCGTATTGATGCTTACAGCCTGAGCATCAAAAACCAATTCAACAGGTTTATTGTCTTGCATTGCGCTTATATGTAAATGTGGTTCAATCGTATTACCGGAATTTCCAACTTCGGCCAAAGCTTGTCCAGTGTCTACCATTTCTCCAATGTTGACCTTAACACTGTCTTGCTTTAAATGTACCAAAAGCAATTCTGTGTTGTTACATTTCATGAGTACATAATTACCTTTTGGCTGTACAGTGTCTGTATCCCCTGGTAAGTTATCAGGCAAGTCATCACGCGTTAACAGAACTTCACCATCACATGGACTGTAAATCACGTCACCAAAAATCGCATAAGAGTCTAACTGACTAGGACTGATGCCTAACGCTCTATTACCAAAAGCGTTTAACTTAACAATATCCGTTGCTTGATTGCTATCTTCCATTGCATGGAAAGGATTGGTCACAAAATTATTTCCGCTTTGAAGCACATAATAACTCCCCGACTTAAATGGAAAAGCCACGTTCACACTGTTATCAGAAGGATACCGAGACATAATCGCAAAGGTATTCAGCGCAATGAACACCAGAAAAACGACTACGGAAACCACAGAAACTGCCTTAGTCGTTCTGTCATCTTCTTCAACTTTAGAAATACCAAGTATCATTTTAAAATACGAATAGACAACAACCACTGCAAACGCCACAAGTATCAGGTAACGCAAATAATAGCTAATGAACACCCAAGGACTGGTCAGATAAACAAAGAGAATGACACTACTCGTTGCCAGTAAAAAAGAAATCCAATTTTCCCAATAGTGGCTGTTTGCTTTATACATGCAAAAAATTGCAGCTGCCGCCAACAGCAAAGGATATAGAGCAAATATATAGGGAACAACAACATCCATGATATAACCCCTGCCTGTGCTTTTTTGAGCTGCACAGCTTAGAAATGATATTCTTATATATTACAACAATCTTTAGCAGTAATCCTATAGATACTTTTAGGTTTTAGAACCAAGTTTTGGTTTTGAAAAGAACACAAAGGGAATTGCCAAAGGCCCGAAAAAAAAGTCCCATAACAACCCAAAACAACGTATCAGCGCCTCTTTTCTCTGCAATAAAATAAAGCAAAATCATGGACACAATGGTTGCCAAAATTAATAACATCATGAAAGCGCTCCCTATCAATTTCGAGTTAAATCAAACCTTGCAGGTAACTTTTTCGCTCGGTTTCCGGAAATTTTTCAATAGCATAACGCAGCATGGTTCTCGGCATCACCTGATAGTGCTGTTTCAAGAAGGTTTTAAGTGTGGATTCGTCACGTTTCCCCACTTCTCTGAGCATCCAACCCACCGCTTTATGCATCAGGTCTTCTTTATCTTGCAGAAGCATTTCAGAGAGTTTTAGTGTGTCGTCAAATTGATTATTGCGAATAAAATGAAACGTCGCAACGATGGCAATGCGCCTTTCCCATAGGCTTGAAGAGACAACCCACTCATACAATAAACTTTTGTCTTTTTGCTGAAGATAAGCGCCCACGATATAAGGTGCAGAACTATCGACCAAATCCCAATTATTCACCCGCAAGGTATGCGCTTTGTAGAGGTTAAAAATAGCTTCTTGTTCCGTTGCACCCGCTTTTTTATAACGTTCCGCCAACAACAATAACGCAAACAAACGGACTTCATGAATGGGCGACTCTAAAAGCTGTGTGACGTCTTTCAAATCAACAGACAAGAATTGCTTCACCTGCTTACGCAATACCGGCACACGAATACCGATAAACACATCCCCTTCGCCATACTGCCCTTTTCCCGTTTTGAAAAAGCGCTGCGAATGCTCGGCAATGTCAGGATCACCAAGTGCTTCAAGCTGGTTAATAATTTCTTTGGCGCTCATATTTTGCAGCTGTATCCTACTCAAAATTCAAACCTTGACTTCAAAAGAGGTTTCTTCACAATATTTATCAACTTTGAACAACATAACAAGCCTATTTGTTCGCCCTAAGTGCCGCCTCATAACCCAACCCTGCCCAATAACACAAGGTGTCGAGGTCATCAATCACTTCTTCGGGAACCGTATAGTAGGATAAGTGGCAGGTCTTACCCTGGCGGAGGTAAGAAAATTTCTCCAATCCTTTTTCTTCAAATAGCGAACGGGTTTCATCATCGACTTTAACGTACAAGTCGCCTTTGATGATAATTGCAAACATCAAATCGCCGCAATAAATACCGTAGCCACCAAACATGGGCTTTGCTATTGCAGGGCAAAAGAATTGCAGGCTATCGACGATATGGTCAACAAAGTCATCACGTTTAGCCATAACACAACCTCACAAATACTATCGTAAACAAAATATCACCCGACCCCAGCCTGGTAGATTTTTGAAACTATTTATTCTTTGCTAGCCATTTATCAAGCTGGTTAGCAAACGCTTGGCGGTCTTTCTGGTTAAAAGTATCCGGCCCACCGGTTTGAATACCACTTGAACGCAAGGTTTCCATAAAGTCGCGCATATTGAGGCGTGCTTTAATATTACTTTCTGTGTAAAGTTGGCCACGCGGATTAAGGGCTAAAGCGCCTTTAGCAATGACTTCCGAAGCAAGCGGAATATCCTGTGTGACAACTAAATCACCTGGCTGGCACTCTTGCACTATCCAGTTATCCGCGACATCAAACCCTTGAGTGACTTGTCGAAAGTCCACCCACTGTGAAGGCGGAAGACGCATAGCATGATTAGCGACCAGCGTTGTTTGTGTTTCTGTGCGTTGTGCTGCCTTAAATAAAATTTCTTTTATCACAACCGGACAAGCGTCGGCATCTACCCAGATTTTTTTCATATCAAATTTTAATATTGAGTTTGTAGTTAACATTTAGGCTCATTGTATGCTCAAAAAACAAAAAAGCCACCGTATAGGTGGCTTTTATCTCGAAACTTTTCGATTGCTATTAATCTGGCCAAACACGGCTAGAAGGCATTCTTTTTACTGTTTCTTCTGATTTTTCAACAGCTACTTTAGGGGCAACGGTTTTTTTAGGTGCCGAACGAGTTGTTGCAGTTTTTCTCGTGGTTGTCTTCGTTCTTGTTGCAGTCGCTTTTGTTGCTTGAGTAGTGCTTGAACCACTTGCTTCATTAGTTGTTTTTGATTCATCAGTCGCATCACTAGACTGAGCGTTTTTTGCACGACGCAAACTATCCGTCAACTTTGATCCCGTTTGGTTGCTCATAGCACCTCCTCAATTACTTCATCAATTTCTTGCGCTGCGGCTTCGCCACGCTTTCCAACACAATAAACACTTGCTCCATCTACAGCAGCATTACGGTAGATTGCACGACGTCGAATCCCTGCCTGCAATGCTGGAATATCAAATTCTGCCAAAGCTTCTTTCATCGCACTCGATAATGCACTTCTAGGTTCGAGTTGATTGACCACAATATAAGGTTTCAACTTTCGGTTTTGCATCTTTGACTGTTCAATTGCTTCAACCAAGCGAATACTGGCCCATAGGTCGACAGGCGATGGTAATACCGGAATCAAAATGACATCTGACGCTTTCATTGCCAATTGCATCACGCCTGTTTCCAAAGTCGGCGGGCAATCGATCACAATAAAATCGTAATCCAGACTAAAACGTTTTACTTCCGTTGATAAATTCCCGCCCACTCGAATAACCGATACTGGAAACAATCTGTCTTCTGGTGCCAAACCACACCATTGCCCCGCTGAGCCTTGAGGATCGGCATCGATAACCAGTGCTCGCCCTCGTTTGGCTAAGCCTGCGGCAAAATTCATACTTAAGGTGGTTTTGCCAGTTCCGCCCTTCTGGTTGGCGATTGAAAAAATACGTGCGGGCATTCAGAGCTCTCGGTTTAGGTTGTTATTTAAGATTGCTCTTCGGCACAAGTGCCGAATTCGCAAGGCTAATGATTACAACCTATTATATTTTTACGAGTGAATGACTATCAGTGTTTTATCCTATAGAGAAGCGTTCTCTCATAGGCTTTGTGAATGGGTTAAACCTTTGACCCAACAAAAAAAAAACCCGCTTGCGCGGGCTTTCATAATAAAGTTTAAAACAGTAGTCTTATTATCAAGAATCAAGCGTTTCAACATAAGACTCATAGTTACCACGGTAATCTTGAATGCCGTTTTCAGACATCACCAAAATACGAGTGGCAATAGAAGATACAAACTCACGGTCATGCGAGACAAAGATCACCGTACCTGGATACTCTTCAAGCGCAATATTCAACGATTCAATGGATTCCATATCCAAGTGATTGGTTGGTTCATCCATAATCAGTACATTAGGTTTTTGCAGCATTAGCTTACCAAACAGCATTCTGCCCTGCTCTCCACCAGAAAGCACTTTGACAGACTTATCAATATCTTTTTGTGAGAACAACAAGCGACCTAAAACACCGCGAATGGCTTGTTCATCATCACCTTCTTGTTTCCATTGACTCATCCAATCAATCAGGCTCATATCTTCTTCAAAGTCTGATGCGTGATCCTGTGCGTAATAACCGATTTTAACATTGTCTGACCATTTCACTGTACCTGACGTTAATTCGGTATCGCCAACCAAACATTTAAGGAAAGTGGTTTTCCCTATACCGTTGCCCCCGATAACCGCAAGGCGCTCTTCAACTTCAAGCATCATGCTGAAGTCTTTAATCACTTCGTTATCACCGTCTTCGTCATGATAGGTCTTGCTGAGTTTTTCAATTTCCAGCGCTAGGCGGAACAGCTTTTTATCCTGTTCAAAACGAATAAACGGATTCACACGGCTAGAAGGCTTAACGTCTTCCAGTTGGATTTTATCAATCAGCTTAGCGCGAGAAGTTGCCTGTTTGGCTTTGGAAGCGTTGGCAGAAAAGCGACTAACGAATGTTTTAAGTTCGTTGATTTGAGCTTGTTTTTTAGCATTATCAGACAATAAACGATCACGAGCTTGAGTCGCAGCCACCATATACTCATCATAGTTACCTGGGTAAACACGCAGCTCGCCATAATCCAGATCCGCCATGTGTGTACAAACACTGTTTAAAAAGTGTCTATCATGAGAAATAATAATCATGGTGCTTTTACGCTCATTCAACACCTTTTCTAGCCAACGAATGGTATCAATATCCAAGTTGTTCGTTGGCTCGTCTAACAACAAGATATCTGGGTCAGCAAACAATGCCTGTGCTAGCAATACACGTAGCTTCCAACCTGGTGCTACTTCACTCATAGGGCCAAAGTGTTGCTCAACAGGAATCCCCACGCCTAGCAATAATTCACCGGCACGAGATTCCGCAGTATAACCATCCATTTCAGCAAATTGAACCTCAAGGTCAGCGACCTTCATACCATCTTCTTCAGACATTTCTGGCAAGCTGTAAATACGATCACGCTCTCGCTTCACTTCCCACAGTTCAGTTTGTCCCATAATCACCGTGTCTACCACGCTGAATGTTTCATAAGCGAACTGATCTTGTTTCAACTTACCTAAACGTTCATTCGGATCAAGGCTTACCGTACCCGCGGTTGGATCTAAATCGCCACCCAATATTTTCATTAAGGTCGATTTCCCGCAACCATTCGCTCCAATCAAACCATAGCGATTACCATCGCCAAACTTGACTGAAATGTCTTCAAAAAGTGGTTTTTCACCAAACTGCATAGTGATGTTTGCGGTCGATAACAACTTAAAATCCTTATTTAATTACGTTCAGATAAATACAAAAATGAAAGGCGATATTCTGACACAAATCAGAATAAATATGGGGAGAATACTAAGCTAGTGACAATAAAGTTAGACTTAATCAATAAAAAACCCACCGGACAAAACGCATCGGGTGGGTTCAGCTTGAAACAGTCTTATTTCTTTACCGCTTTAATCAATGCGACAAGGCTCTTTTAGCACAACAGTCATATTTTCATCCGACGGAATCGTCATAGGGTAACCAGCTTCTTGCCAACCATCCATACCACCTACCAAATTGGTGACATTAGTAAAGCCCATTTCGTTCATAATCTTAGTTGCAAGTGCCGCGCGCCCACCAGATTTACAAACGACTAACCAAGCATCATCTCTGTGGTCACGTAATGCAGGGTTAGCACCTGCATAATCCATATCTGCCGCGGGTTCCAATACACCTCTTGGTACATTGAGAGCGCCTTCTATCGCCCCAGAAAGATATTCTCCCGGCTCACGAACATCAATCACTTTAATGCCATTTTCAACCAAAGCACGTCCTTCTTCTTGAGACACTTCATTAATCACTTGCTTGGCTTCTTCAATATAGTCCATCAAACCTTTCAATTGCTTTCTCCTTAATACTTTGGCTTATGTTTTTTAAATCTTCATCTTTACTATTTTACCTCTTAAACCATCACTGCAACAAAGATTGAATTTCATAACATACTCAAAACCAGCTAAACTAAGTCATCGTAAACTTAACTTTCATCAAACCAAAACAAAGACAGTCAAACGCCATGTTAAGACATGAAACAACAAAACCTTTTGCTCAGTCTAGCGAAGAAAATAAACACGTCATCCTTCAAGCGATTCAAAGCTTTTTAAACGATCGATCATCGGTTTTGGAAATAGGAAGTGGCACAGGACAGCATGCGGTTCACTTTGCCGAACAAATGCCGCACCTAAGCTGGCAAACATCAGATTTAATTGAGTCACACAATGGCATCAAACAATGGATTAGCGACGCAAACTTGAACAACGTGCTGCCACCTCTGCTCTTGAATGTCTCAGAAAATAACTGGCCAACCACAAGTTATGACGCTATATACAGTGCCAACAGCTTTCACATCATGGCAAAACAAAACGTACAAGACTTTTTTAGTAACGTGAATAATGTCCTTAACCAAAACGGCGTTGTGATGATTTACGGGCCATTTAATTACAATGGTCAATATACTAGTGAGAGCAATGCTCGATTTGACGGTTGGTTAAAACAACGCAACCCGGCAAGTTGTATTAAAGACTTTGAATGGTGCAACCAACTGGCAGAAATGGCTGGTCTAACCTTGTTAGAAGATATTGAAATGCCACAAAACAACCGAATTTTAGTTTGGACGAAATAGTTTTAAATTAAATTCAAGACACAAAAAAGCCCGCAAATGCGGGCTTTTTATTAAGCTAAAAAGACTTATCAACTAGCCAACAATGTCTAACAATTCAACATCAAAAACCAAAGCTTGGTAAGGCCCAATCATGCCGCCTGCACCCTGCTCTCCATAAGCCAAGTGGTAAGGAATATACAAACGCCACTTAGAACCCGTAGGCATCAATTGTAAGGCTTCTGTCCAACCTGCAATCACACGGTTAACAGGAAATTCTGCTGGTTGCCCACGTTCTACTGAGCTATCGAAAACTGTTCCATCAATTAACGTACCGTGATAATGCGTTGAAACTACTGATTCCGCAGATGGTTTATCACCATTTCCTTCTTCGATAATCTCATATTGCAAACCAGACTCAAGCACCACAACATTGTCTTTCTTTGCATTTTCTGCCAAGAAAGCTTCACCTTCCGCCGCAGCTTCTTTCGCTCTTTCAGCTTGCTTAGCTTGCATTTCTTCATTGATTTGTTGGAAAGCTTTAGCAATAGTAACGGGATCAATCGGGCTTTCTACCCCTTTAAGTGCATCCATTAAGCCTTGCGCCATGGCTTCTGGGTTCAAATCATCAAAAGGGTCGGATGCAATCTGGTCACCAAACTGACGACCCAAACCATAACTAACAATATCAGGAACAGTAGTATGAGACATAATTTCAAAACTCTAAAAATTTAAAAAAACGTAGCTTAGCATAGTTTCATCTGGATTTTTATTGGATATAAAAAAACCACCAGGCTGGGGTGGTTTTATATGAACTATAACTTGAGGTTATGCGAGTTTGGTGTAGGTTTCTTTTAAGCTAATATAAAGCTCATCGCCGGAAAAGCTAGACATACGTTCGATGATTTCAAACATCACCACATTATCTTCCTTGCCATTCCACTCTTTAATGTAAGTACCTTCTTTATAACCGTGATCTTGACGGAATTTATTCAGTACATTTTTAGCCATATAGATTTGATAAAGCTGTTCAAAACTCAACTCAGCTACTTGGCAGGATTTAAAAAACGCCGCTGTCAGTGCCAACAAATAACTGTCTGTGACAGACGATTTAATCAACGCTTTTGCCATCATGGCTTCGTGAATTTCCACTTGTACGATTACAGACAAGTCACTAAGCTCTTGATCCAGACTTGATTCATAAGCCTTGGTCAGTAAATCCGCCGCTTCATTTTCCGAAAAATTTTCCAATGACAAACTCAATAGAAAATGCCAAATATCCACCAACTCAACACGCACATTTTCCATATCCGTTTTTGCATCAACACTTTTCCAGTGCTTCCAAGGGTAGCTATCAATCAACTCTGCCGTTTCCATCACAATACAACGACGCCAATCAATCACTTTTCCCAAAGCGGTTTTACCGCTGCGCCAATCTGCACCGTTGGTCATTTCATTTAACGCCGCTTGCATGGCAAGCATATCTTGAATTGAACTTTTGTTTTGCATATTCACTCTTTAAAGTTTCTGTTTTAAATTGATACTAATTAAACTAACTTTCTTGGTGCCAAGTCAACTTTTGATACACACCAAGACCAACTACCACTAAAACACCAGCAATTAATAAGAATGTTGGGTAGACCAAATTAACGATATCTTTTTTCCCAGCGTCAAAAATAAACACCAGTGCTTCCAAAGTGACCGCGATGGCGATAATGACAAGAAACTTCAATAACGTTTGTCTCTGTTTTGCGGGTGACTTTCCACCAGTAGAGTTGCGAAAGACTTCTTCCTCAAGTAAAAACCTGGAGACATCAAAAACAGCCATGCCAATGACAATCAAACCGATTGCATCAAGCAGGGCTTTCACAAGAAGATCTTTTTCGTGAACAGAAATCCAAATATCCCATAGGGCAACCACCATCATTGTGATGCTGATAACACCTAAACTGAGACTGATTAGACCATAAACAATGCGCCCCACCCAGTCAGAGACTCTTTTTCCAATCGTATTTTCTCCGATGCAAGATTAAGGGGCCAATAGTTATTGATATTGAGCTAGGCCTTCTTAACGATACTGATAAGGTATAACAAAATAATAGCACCAATAACAGCCATCACAATGGAACCTAATAACCCACCTGTTGTAATGCCGAGTAAGCCAAATATAAAACCACCGAATACTGCGCCAACAACGCCGACGATAATGTTACCTATGATGCCAAATCCACTGCCTTTCATTATATTGCCCGCAAGCCAACCGACCAACGCACCCACTGCTAAAAAAATTATTAAGTTCATGATATCCATATAACCTCCAGTGTTATTTTTTGATGTAAAAGTATATGCCAACAACAAAACTGACCGCGCCAGCAATATATAAAATCATAACTTTATCGGTATCTGATCCCGTAACAGCTTGCGTTATCTGTGAACCGACTGAGTCAGATAATTGATACCCCCATACCGCAAGTCCAAGCCCTATAATCAAAAGGATAAGACCCATAATCTTTTTTGTATATTCTGAACCCATTACCATATTGCGCTCCCAATAATATGAAAGAGATGTAATGTTTTAGTATTACAGTTAACGATTAAATAGACACTCAAAATACAAAATCATAATTAGGCCTATAGTGGTTAATACTACTCCTTTTATACAAGATTAAACATAAAACCTACCTAAAGAAAATCACCGTGAGGCTAGCTATTTATTTGATAACTTTAAAAAAAATGCATTGCCAGCTTTGCAGTAGAGTCGACGTAACTGCTCAAAACGCAATTCAACAACCTATAATCAACAGCCCTTTTTTCAATTAATACTTGTTATGTGATACGCAAACCTGTTCAATATCAGGGATAACTATTCAATCCAGTCTGATACAACCACTGTTGGGAGGACAATATGATCAAAGTTACCGTTAACGGCAGATCTGTCAACTTGGACGATGGTGCAACTTTGCTTGATGCAGCCAGAGAAGCTGACGTACATATACCAACACTTTGCTACTACCCTCGTTTGCCATCCCACGCCGTTTGCCGCTTATGCCTAGTAAATGTCAGCAGTGAAAACAAACCCCAACCAGCTTGTAAAACAAAAGCCAAAAATGGCGATATTGTCGAAACTGACACCAAAGAATTGATTGAATATCGTAAAGCCGATGCACAATGGCTCTTAGCTCGTCACCCAAACGACTGCATTCGCTGTGAAGTCAATGGTTCATGCCAATTTCAAAACCTTATAAGCGAATATCAACTTGAAGATCGCTGGGAAAAACTACCCAGAGGCTCAGAAGAACACCCAGAACACCAACTCACAGACCACACCTCTCCAAGTATCTGGCGCGATATTTCAAAATGTATCGAGTGCGGATTGTGTGCCGATGCCTGTGGCGAGCCAGGTCAACAACAAAACATTATCGGATTTGCAGAGCATGGTTCAGGACGCATCCCTGTCACCGTTTTTGACCAACCGCTTTCAGAAACAAAATGTATTTCCTGCGGACAATGTACATTGGTTTGCCCCGTTGGGGCTTTGATTGAAACACCGCACTGGCATGACGTGCTTCATACCCTTGATGCGCACAGACGCGTGTCCGCCGTACAGGTTGCTCCGGCAACACGCGTTGCCATCAGTGAAGAGTTCGGCATGAAACCCGGCACTGTCAGTACAGGGCGCATGATTAATGCCTTAAGACAAATTGGTTTTGATTATGTATTTGATACCAATTTCGCTGCCGACTTGACCATTATGGAAGAAGGTACCGAGTTTTTAACGCGTATAAAACACCAAAAGAATTTACCCTTATTTACGTCATGCTGTCCAGGCTGGGTAAACTGGGTTGAACTTAACCGACCAGACTTATTGCCACACCTGAGCACCACAAAATCACCGCAACAAATGCATGGTGCATTGACCAAACGCGGTGCCTTTGCTCGATCACTCGGTGCTGAATTTGAGTCGGGCGAAACAGAACCTTATGTTGTCAGTATCATGCCCTGCACCGCCAAAAAAGACGAAGCTGCGCGCCCTGGTGTGTCTGACGACGTCGATAGAGTTCTCACTACCCGAGAGCTTGCAAGAATGATCAAAGCCCGAGGCATTTCATTCAACGCCTTGCCCGATGATGGCGAATTCGACAACCCGCTCGGTGAAAGCACTGGTGCCGCGCAAATCTTCGGAGCATCTGGCGGGGTTATGGAAGCTGTTGTACGCACTGCAACGCACCTGATTGATAAAGAAAACACTCAGCCACTGGAATGGCAGCAGCTACGTGGCGTCAATATTGGGGTCAAATGCGCTGAGATTCCCGGCATCGGTAAAATTGCCATTTGCAACGGCATTGCCGCAGCACAACGTATGCTAGAAAATGACGACTGGCGAGATGAGTTTGTTGCCATTGAAGTGATGGCATGCGTTGGTGGTTGCTTGGGCGGTGGTGGTGAACCCAAGTCCATGGATCCGCAGATATTAGAAAAACGTATGCACGCCATTTATGAGATCGATAAAAATTCTACACGTCGACGCTCTTATGAAAATCAAGACGTTCAAAAGCTCTATGCAACTGAACTAGGCAGCCCAAACTCCGAAAAAGCACATCATTTGCTACACACACATTATGCACCTCGTAACTCTAAACGCCTTCTTCTCATGCAATTCCTAGATTGTGTGGATAGACGTGATACTGAAACAATCACCAAACTGTTTCACCCGGATGCCACCTGGTCAACAGCCTCGCCATTCGGAGACGTTCAGGGATTATCGAATATTCAGATGTTAATTAAAGAAAAACTTCCGCCACGAAAATACGGTCCTCAATACGCTCGTCATCAAATGGCATCCGCCGCAGATATTGAAGATTTAACGGTAATTACGCCTACGGGCGAACACTGTCGATTTGATGTAGAAGTAGCGACCTTATCAGCTGGAAATACATCAAAAACGGTCATAAAGAAATTGATTAGAGAAGTGCTGTAACGAACCTACAGCACTCAATGAAAATATTTAGTTGGCTAGATGCTCAGAAATCAGCGTGATGACAAACTTCTGGTTAAATTCATCATGACTGATGTCCTCAATCCAATCTGGATTGGAAAAGCCACCATAAGGATCTGGCTCATAAAAAGCGAAGCCCACTTTGTACTCTTCACTCATGCGAGCAAACATGAATACAAACTTTTTGTTGTTTTGCTTGCTCTTAATTTCGCATGTGCTATTTTCATTTTTCTGGAAAACAACTTCCACCGCACCATCTTGTTTTGAGTATTCATCCAGTGCCGATAACACTGTGTCATACAAATCTTCGTAACTTTGAATCACGCTCTATCTCCTAAATTTTCACGAGATTCTACCTTAGATGTCTTTTTCAAACGAATTGATAATTTCACTGGTTTTACTTGAATTTAATCAATAGGTGACGTCAAAAGGCACTGTTAGAACCAATCATTAAGCTGCTAGCTTACCGTTCATAAACGAGTTCGCCCTCAGCCTGGCAGATTTTTCATGTCATTTTCATTTTATGTTACTTATTAAAATTGAGCTTTCTGACATTTGTATACGCGATGCTTTATAATTGCACAGCATCTCTCCTAATTTATCATTCCAATTTCAAGCTTACCCCCTGAATTATTCTTCCCTATGAGGTTCTTATGTCATTTTCAAAACTTGGATTAGCAGACCCTATCGTCAAAGCGGTTGCCGAGCTAGGATATGACACGCCTACTGAAATCCAGCAACAGGCGATTCCGATTATTTTATCGGGCAAAGACCTTATGGCTGCGGCACAGACGGGAACAGGTAAAACCGCTAGTTTTGTTTTGCCGCTGTTGGAAAAACTGAATACAGATGGTGAGTTACGTGGTCGTTCTATCCGTGCCCTCATCCTTGCGCCCACGCGTGAACTGGCGGTGCAGGTTGAGAACAATATTGTGGATTATGCCAAACATTTAAACCTGAGTTCATTGGTAGTTTATGGCGGTACAGATTTAGAACCGCAAAAGCAACGACTGTTGCAAGGCGTTGATCTTCTTGTGGCGACACCGGGAAGACTGTTAGACTTGGCCTATCAACGTGCCCTGTTCTTTGAGGATTTAGAGTTTCTGGTTTTAGATGAAGCCGATAGAATGCTCGATATGGGCTTTGTTGATGAAATCAATAAGATTATCGACCGTCTGCCCGTTAAGCGCCAAAGCCTGTTGTTTTCCGCCACACTGACAGATGATGTGCGTTACTTGGCTGACACGGTTTCCCATAATGCGGTTGAAATATCGGTTTCACCTCAAAACAAGGCAGCCCCGAAAATACACCAATGGTTGGTTACGGTAGACAAAGATACCAAGTCCGCACTTTTGAGTCATTTGATTAACGAACAACACTGGGATCAGGCGCTGATTTTTGTTGAGAAAAAACACTCCGCTGCCAAACTGGTCGAACAGCTTGGCAAGCGCGATATCCTTGCCGATTCCATCCACAGTGGCAGAAGCCAAGCGATGCGAGAACAGGTTTTATCTGATTTCAAATCAGGAAAATTGAAATACTTGATCGCCACAGGCATTGCTGCCCGTGGAATCGACATAGACAATCTTAGCCGAGTGGTGAACTACGACCTACCTTATCCGGCTGAAGAATACATTCACCGCATCGGCCGCACAGGTAGAGCCGGTGCCTCTGGCGAAGCCATCTCTCTAGTATCGAAAGATGACTTCAAAAACCTTTGCGCCATTGAAAGCTTATTGGGGCATATCATCCAACGTATAGAAATCGAGGGCTTTCCGGTCAAAAAGACCGTACCCATCTCGATTCTGAATTACCAACCGAAAAATAAAAGATAGGTTGCATACAAATAAACAAAAGCGGCTGCATATAGCCTCCGCTGACTTTTAATTTAATATAGAGACACAATGAAATTTACTGAACTTGGCTTAAACGCCCAAATCACTCAAGCCGTTAGCAATACCGGCTATACAACACCAACTCCTATTCAGGCACAGGCGATTCCTGCGATTTTGGAAGGTCATGACCTCATGGCGGCCGCCCAAACGGGCACAGGAAAAACCGCTGCCTTCACACTACCTTTGCTAGAAAAACTTTCGCAAGGTCGTAAAGCGCAATCCAATCAAGCGCGCGCATTGATATTAACGCCAACACGAGAACTCGCACTGCAAGTCAGTGAGAGCGTTGAAACCTATGGTAAAGAACTAGCTTTAACGTCTACCGTGGTTTATGGGGGCGTCAAAATTAACCCACAAATGCAAAAGCTTCGCAAAGGTGTAGACATATTGGTTGCCACACCTGGTCGATTGCTAGACCTGTATCAACAAAATGCTGTTCGTTTCGATCACTTGGAAATCCTCGTGCTGGATGAAGCCGATCGCATGTTGGATATGGGCTTTATTCGTGACATCAAAAAAATTCTGACATTACTGCCTAAGAAACGCCAAAACCTACTATTTTCAGCCACCTTTTCTAATGACATTCGTGCCTTGGCAAAAGGCTTGGTTCATAATCCAGTAGAAATTTCAGTCACCCCAAAGAACTCAACCGCAGAAACTGTTAAACAGAAAATTTATCCTGTCGATAAATCGCAAAAAACTAATTTGCTGATTCAACTGATTAAAGATCATGCTTGGTATCAAGTGCTTGTCTTTACCCGAACCAAGCATGGTGCTAACCGGCTTGCCACGCAATTAGAAAAAAACGGCATTAAAGCCGCCGCCATTCATGGAAATAAAACTCAAAGCGCGCGCGTTAGAGCACTTAATGCCTTTAAAGAAAACAGCATACAAGTACTGGTTGCCACTGATATTGCTGCACGAGGGATTGACATCGATTTGCTGCCACATGTGGTGAATTTTGATTTACCGAATGTATCAGAAGATTATGTTCACCGAATCGGGCGAACAGGTCGTGCTGGAGAAAGTGGTGAAGCCATTTCACTGGTTTGTGCTGAAGAATTCAGTGAATTAGTCGGTATTGAAAACCTGATTAATCAAATTCTACCAAGGGAAATCGTGAAAGGTTTTGAACCAAAAAATGCATTAGGAGAGTCTAAGCTTGGTCTAAAACCAAAGAAACCTAAAAAGCCTAAGAAACCAAAAGTTTGGCAAGAAAAGTCAGAGGGAAAAGTTAGTCATACTGCTGATAACAGAAATGCCAACAAAGGGTCTCAACGCCCTAACCCTAAAAACAACAATCAAAGACGAAACCGCAAACCTAAACCAGCAGCTAGTCATAACACCAACAAACAGACCTAGTTTTAATCTTTCTCGTTCCTGCGCCATGCGTAGGAACGTACTCTATTCAAAATACCTTTCCAAGCAAGTAGCTCTAAATCTCGCTACCTATACCTAAGAAACGTGTAGGATTGAATCTATATTCGTCTCTTGGCTGGCGATAAGTTATCTGCCACCACTACTTAAGCTCACTTGATGCTAGAAGCCTTTAGCGTCGCAGGCAAGCCACAATCCAAAATAGCGGGATAATTCAAGCTCTTTAACCGGCTCAACCTTATCCGGCACATTAGCACAGCCTACCTGCATCACCAGAAAACTGAACAGACCTGCCCACTTAAAAAGTCGAATCATTTTCCACTTTGAAAACCAATCAAGTCTAAATCCATTGATTCGGTTTTTCTCAAAGACTTTATCTAATGCTATCTATTGCTTCTACAAAGTCTATTGGTTCAAAAAATCCTGTACTGCGTTAAAATCACCGCTAAAGTCGATTTTGCATTGTTGCTTCTGCATCTGATAGTCATACATCGGGTCGTAGTATTCGGTCAGCAAGATATGTATCCAACCGTCATGCCCACCTAACGAGCCTTTGTTAAGCTGGGTTGTGCAAGCCTGCTCGAATTGCGACAAAACTCTTTGGTAACGTTCACCGCCCAAACGCTTACGGATGCGTTCAAAAGCCGCACGCATAAATTCAACCCAAGCTTCAAAAGATGGATATTCTGATTGAGCCTGCTCGACATATTCTTCACGGGTAATCGCAATGCGTTCTGTCAAAGGCGTTTCCAAAACAACATAACGCCCTCCTTTGAAAAAATCGAATAACGGTTTAGACAAGGACACCGAACCAATATTACGCGCCTCATCTTCCACTATCAAAGACGAATGACCTTGTGCACGAAAACGAATCATCGCCATTGATAAGGCATTTTCAAAATTAATTTGGGTAGGTTGAGGGGTAACATGGCGCCCAAAAGTCGAACCACGATGGTTTGCTAAGCCTTCTAGATCAATGGCGTTGTCCAGTGTGTAAAGCAACCGCGTTTTTCCACAACCAGTACGCCCGCCCAACGCACAAGGTTGAATCCCTTCTTGTAAAAAACGTTCCGGCATTTGTTCCATGCTATCAATCAAATAGCGACGAAACGCCTTATAACCGCCTTTTAGTCGAACAATATCAAAACCACTATCTGCCAGCCATTGTTGAGCGATTTTCGAACGCATCCCTCCGCGAAAACAGTAAAGCATCGCATCTGCATGCTCGTTCATAAAAGCTTGCCAAGCCGCAAGCCGAGGTTCGCGAACATCACCATTGACCAGTTTATGCCCCAACATTACGGCTTCATCATGCCCTTTTTGTTTATAACAAAGACCAACTTCCTGACGCTCCTCGTCATTCATCAACGGTAAATTATGGGCCATTTCAAACGCCCCTTGCGCAAACTCTACTGGCGCGCGAACATCTATCAAAGGAATATTTTCAAGTACGATACGCTCAAAATCATCACTCAGTGGTAAATTATCTTGAAAACGGGTAAGTGATTCGTTTGCCTGCATCATCAAGCAATCACCTCAACTACATGGCTCTGGCTTGAAGCTTCGACCGTTCTACCAATAGAATGCAACGCCAACCCTTCTTGCTTGGCAATGGCTTGAAATGCATCCAGTGCTTCCGGCTTGACGGCTACCAGCAGACCACCTGAAGTTTGCGGGTCACAAAGAATAGCTTGCTGATCCGGCGTTAAGGCAGAGCCAAACAGCCCAGTTGCCTTATCACCATAACTGTCGAAGTTACGTTGTGTACCGCCCGGCGTACACCCCTGCGCTAAATAATCAAGCGCATGAGGTAATAGCGGCACTTTAGATAATTCCAACTGTGCGGCAATACCACTGCCTCCGCACATTTCAATCAAATGTCCTAACAGACCAAACCCTGTGACATCGGTTAATGCGGTTACACCTTCCAGTTTTGCCAACTCGGTACCAATACTATTAAGAGTGGTCATGGCATCTATCGCCACCTGCAAATGCCCCGGCAAAATCTTCTGTTGCTTCTGTGCCGTCGTCAAAATACCAATGCCAATTGGTTTGGTCAAAAACAACTCACAACCCGCCTCTGCTGACGCATTACGCTTGAGATTTTTGTTATCTACCAATCCAGTCACAGCAAGACCAAAAATCGGCTCAGGCGCATCAATGGAGTGACCACCCGCCAAAGGAATACCCGCCGCTTCACAAGTAGCACGCCCCCCCTCAATCACCTCTCGACCCACTTCCGGTGGAAGTTTGTCTATCGGCCAGCCGAAAATCGCAATCGCCATCAACGGCTGCCCGCCCATCGCGTAAATATCACTAATGGCATTGGTTGCCGCAATCTGCCCAAATGTAAAAGGATCATCAACTATCGGCATGAAAAAATCAGTGGTACTCAACACCGATGTACCATTGCCAAGATCATAAGCTGCGGCATCATCATTAGTCGAGTTGCCCACTAGCAAATTCGGGTGCAAGGTGATGGGCGATTGCGTCGCCAATAAACTTTCTAAAATCTTTGGCGAAATCTTGCAGCCGCAACCCGCGCCATGGCTGTATTGAGTGAGTAGAATATCTTTTGCAGACGAATTTTGAACTGATTTCATGAACTGGTCTTTTGTGATGCTGTTTGATGACTGACATCAAACATCGGTTAGAAGAGCCCCCTATTCTAACGGCTGTAACCAACGACTTCCAGTAATAAGGTTTATTCCCCAGCCTGGTAGATTTTGTTTGTTTTTTTCCAAACATGAACCGGAGCCCATTTAAGTTTTAGTCTGGGCTTAAGTGTTTACGACTTATTAATTGTCGTTTTATAATTAACAATCCTGAAAATAGTCATGCTTTTTCAAGTAAAAGCATTTGTTCTTGTCTTAGGATAGGGAGATACAAATTTTTTACTGAAGCATCACATGAGGACTTATACATGCAATACCAGGCTCAAGCAGCGCGTTCAGGTGTCAAAGAAGCATTTAAAAAAGCTATTCTTTTTAGCATCCCTTTATTTATTCTCAATTTCATAATCGTTTCTCATGCTATTCAAGATATCGGTTTACCTTACTTTTTATCTCATTACAGACCTGCTTTCTATCTGCTTTTCAATATTGTCTTAGATGTTCTTATGTTCTACATTGTTTTGATGCAGTTTCATAGAATTGTGCACTACCGCACAAAGTATTAGTGTTAACCTGCTGCTACATTTATTTAATGTTTATTTAGCATAAACTCACAAAATCATACTCACCGATTTCACAAACAGGCATTCCGCAGAAAGCGGAAAAATTGCTGTTTTGTGCAATACGGCTTTCACAATCAATAAGGAGAAATGCAATGCAAACAGATACTAGTTCCCTGTTTCAGTCAGTAGAACTTGGAGACTTATCCATCCCAAACCGTTTTGTCATGGCACCTCTCACCCGTTGCCGTGCCATCAATCATCTACCCAATGACCTAATGGCAGAATACTACTCACAACGAGCCAGCGCGGGATTGATTATCACCGAGTGCACCATGGTCACCCCACAAACCTCTGCCTTTGGCAACGATCCCGGCATTTATTCACAAGAACAGATTGAAGGTTGGAAAAAAACAACCGAAGCCGTACACAAAGCAGGCGGTAAGATTTTTATGCAAATCTGGCATGCAGGGCGTGCTGCGCACCCATTACTCAATAATGGCAAAGAAGCGGTTAGCGCAAGTGCCATTGCGATTGACGACGAAACCCAAACACCAGAAGGCAAAAAACCTTATACCGTTCCTCATGAACTGACCAAAGCTGAGATTGCCAATATTGTGCAAGATTTCCGACAAGCTGCTGCAAATGCTATTGCTGCCGGCTTTGATGGCGTGGAAGTTCATGGTGCTAACGGTTACCTCATCGACCAATTTTTACGTAACAGTGCCAATCAACGTAGCGACGAATACGGTGGTTCACTGGAAAACCGTGCTCGCTTCTTAAATGAAGTTCTTGAAGCTGTGACTAATGAAATTGGTAGCGGTCGTGTTGGCTTACGCCTTTCACCACTTAACAGCTTCAACAGCATGAAAGATAGCGACCCAGTTGCTTGGATTCATTATCTATCAGAGCACCTGAACCAATTCAATTTAGCCTACTTGCATGTGATGCGAGCGGACTTCTTCGGTGTGCAACAGGCAGATGTCATTCCTATCGCTCGTGAGCACTATAAAGGGCATTTGATGGTGAACATGGGTTATACAGCTGATGAAGCCGCTGAAGTTATTAATAACAACTTGGCTGACTCAGTAGCATTCGGAACTGGTTTTCTTGCTAATCCAGACTTACCAGCACGTGTCAAAGCGGGTGCTGAGCTTAATACACCTGACCAAGACACCTTCTACACCTCTGATTCAAAAGGCTATACCGACTATCCATTTATGAAGTCTTAAAGCACAACAGCAGGCCACAACACTATTGGTGTCCTGCTTTTTCTATTCACCCTTGTTCTTCACTCCCCTCGGTCATTCTGCGGTGTATTCTGCCCAAATGAATCAAACTGACCAACTTCACCAGTGGCTTTATCAAAAACTGCGTACTCCCGACAATAAACAACCAAGTACCACTTTCCATCAAAGAGTTGTTCAAAAAGAAAAAACTGCCTATCAAGAACCAAGTTGCTATCAATAAATCATTTAATGCTCCAATCGCTTCGTAGCGTTGTTGAATAATGACATGATGATTCCATATATTGATATCAAGTTCCTGAACAGTCTGCTTCATTTATTTCTCTCTGTGCTTTATTTACAATTGCCATTACAACAAGAAGTCAGATGAGATTAAAGGATAGGACAAAAAACGTAAGAGTGAATCAATAGTAATAAGCATTTAATAAAAAAGCCGCAATCCGTGCGGCTTTTATTTTGTATATGGTTACTCGTGACTTTGGTATTTTAAGGTTTAAACCTCACTATTGTATTTGCGAACATCATCTCTTAACAAATAAGAATCAAATCCAAATACCTTTCCAGCCCAAATATACATTAGCCACACCATCAAACCGAATGGCAAGTAGCCAAAATACCCTTCCAATGGCATTTCTGAGAAGATATGAATGACGTTTACATAGGGTACGTCGTACACCCAGTAGTTAGGATTAGCAATTGGATTGGTAGGATGCGCACTGCCGTAGTTCCACATTTCCCAGAAAAAGCCATTGAACATAGCTGATAGAGCAATCAGAATCATTGGGCTCCAGTTACCTTTTGCCAGCTCACTAAGCGGTGAGGGAATATTCATCTTCACCAACACACCAGCAAAAACTAACATGGTGCCAAGCCAAATTGCCCAAAACAATGGATAAGGATAAAACACCATCACCGTCATCAAAACCAGACCGATGATTAACATCAGGTACCCGGGAAGTTTCACTTTAGGGCCATCGGAATACTTCACCGCCAGTTTCGGAAAGGTATGCAATAGGCTATACCATTCGAACACAGCCGGCCAAACGGTGGTATAAGCCACCAGATAGATGATGACAATCTCCGTATGCGATAAAGACGGAATCAACACCGTATTTGGGTAAAACCAGTTGCCCAATGCAAAGTAATCAAAATATTCGAAATAGAACCAGGCAAAGACCGACAGCACAATCGTGATAACAAAAAGCTTTGGCTTCTTACTCATGAGGGAGTAGCCACCACTTCTGGCATAGACCAAGCCGTCGATCAAAGTAATAAATCCCCACCACAACGGTGTAAACGACAAATAAACCAGCTGCATCATTCCTTCTGGCCTAGCCCACATCAAATACCAGAAAAACATCATCACGGCTAAACCTGCCCAAAACCACCAAGGTAAAGGTTTACGGTCATAGGGTGATGGTGGTTCAACGGGTTTAAAACCGAATTTTTGCGGAAAGACCAAAAAAAAGATGAGAAATAATTCTACCGCCAACAACAGCAAAAATACCGTCAGATTAAAGCCCGGAGTGGGAGGCTCAGTCACTTGCAAAGGAGGAAAAACACCAAACCCCGGTGGCAAATGATCCGCATAGGCAAACCATGAGGCGATCAGGGGAGCGATCGTTAAGATGACTATCGGAAAGATCAAGCGTCTTTTAGATAAGAACATCGCAGTTCTCCTTGTTTATGAATTTTGCTTC
Organism: Hydrogenovibrio kuenenii DSM 12350; assembly: GCF_000526715.1. NCBI lineage: Bacteria > Pseudomonadati > Pseudomonadota > Gammaproteobacteria > Thiotrichales > Piscirickettsiaceae > Hydrogenovibrio > Hydrogenovibrio kuenenii. Next base: position 1,298,518 of record NZ_JAGP01000001.1, read on the forward strand.
TTGCGTCGGAATTTATTTTCGTACATACGAATATCAGCCAGGTGTTTCAGCTCTGAAGTATTCGTTACTTCATGCATGTAGGCCGTACCGAAACTCACTCCTACATTTTCAAAACCATCTTGCTGCATTTCCCTGACTACCTTGTCTACAAGTGCCTGCACTCTCATCTCATCACCATCCCCGCAGACTGCCGCAAACTCGTCACCACCTACCCTGTAAATACAGCCTTTACCGTCCATGCCCCTTTGCATTAACGTAGCAAATTTGGTCAATAACTCATCCCCTTTTTCATGACCAAAAGTGTCGTTATAAAACTTCAGGTTGTCCATATCAATATAGGTCAATGAGGAATGATGTCCGATTGAAGTCAATCCGACTTCCAACGCATAACGGTTCGGGATTTGAGTTAGCGAATCGGTATGCGCCAGTTTCTTGTTGTGTTTGAGATGACGCAAGATATTCAGACGCTCGCGATAAAGCTCCCCTACCCGATACGTCAGCACCAGCGCAAGCAGCATAGACTCTACGACGATAGCGGACATGCCATAATGCTCGACATCAATGGTGTTCGAGCTTAACGTTGTTGGTAAGGTTGCCATACTGGCAAGCGCAACGAAAGCCGTCAACGCAACCAAGTACAACCGCGCTACCACACTGCCCTGTATGGTTCGGGTAATCCCAGCAACCATGCCATACAGCAAGAACACCCATACGCCATAACGCGCCATCTCGTTTATCCAGTGAGGTGCCATCATCCCGAATAGTGCAAATATCGCTAATAGCACCAATGCTACGCTTCCCAGCAGGAATAGTTTTTTGTTCTTTGCCGGGTGTACTTCCAGAAGCCTCATCACAAAGAGGACATAAATGAAGTTGGAAAAGAGTATCGGAAAAGAAACCAAATAAAAATTATGTAGACCCAGCAATTGCGACACAACCAAGTGCGCACTCGCGTTGAATATTAAATTGGAAAAGATAAAAAGTGCATACAGCAGCTCTGTATTACGTGAGCTCGCGAAAGACAGCGCGCCATAATAAATGCCCAAGGCAAGGAAAATACCAATACCGATCAACACAATGGCATTGCCGAGCTTAATCGCCTGCTGGTAATGGGCAAGCGTGTCAACATAAGGTACCGGCTGAGCAATAAAGTAAGGCGAAGATACTTCTGCAAGCAGCTTATACTGCCCCGTTTTCAAATCAAAGGTACGTCCATGCCTAAGGAAAAACGGGTTGAGCGCTTTGCTGCCAATACCACCACTAGCAGTGGCAATCAGCTTGTTTTGTTGATCGTAAATGTAAAAAGAAAAATGGTCTATCGTCGTTGTGTTTTTAAAATCCAACACATAATCGCCATCTTCGCCAATGTTCAGTTTGCCCGTATAAAGATAATGCCCGCCAACTAGAGATATACCATCCACTTTTTGTAGATTTTTTATCGTTTCTGGATGGTTAGGGTCAAATGGCAGGCTTCCCTCAATACTATAAAGCTGCCAAGCAATATTTTGAGTTTCGGCTTGAGCATAAGCACGGCTAGAAAAAACAAGAGAGATCAACAAGCTTGTAAATAGCAATACTTTGTATATTCGAAAATAATTAGGGGGATACATTCTTATCTCTTAAATATTGGGGAAAAGTGTTCAATTCCCACACATACCTCAGTAGAACAGTCAGCTTCAACTAACATAGTTGTCTATTTGCCCTTTTAACTAAAAAATCATGTTTTTAGGTACGGGTTTCAATATAAAGACAATTCGTAATTTTTACAATTAGTTTTTTTCTTTTCGGGACACAAGTTAACCATTAATCAAATTTTATGCATTGATTATTAAAGATAAATAGCCTCGGATATTTAAAAACAAAGCAACCCCACCCGGCAGATTTTTACGTCCATTAAGTCAAATAGATATATTGTTATACAGCTTCGGAGATTGCCACAAACCAATGGTTTACCAGGTTTCTTTTTAAACAGTCTTCTACCGATAAGAAGCTCAACCTATACTTAAAACCCTGCATTTCCCAAAATAATTCCTCTGCAAAAAGTACAAAACCTAGTTAGCGTAAATATATGTTTATAAAAAACTTTTTGTTGTATGATTGAAGTTCACTTTAAAGGAGGGATCATTTATGAGCACCACTATCGGCTATGCAATACTTGCGGATCTTGGAAACATTAAAGTCTTTTCCATCGACAAAACAGAACAAAAAACGGTTTCGCTACACACCTATCAATCTATTGAAAGCGTTGAAGGTCACGCCAAACTTGCTGAACTTTATAGCGACAAAGCAGGTGATTTCGCCAACGCTAACGCAGGAGGTAACAGTTCTTTTGAAACCAAAAGCGATATTGAAAGAACGAATCGTTTAATCGATAGCCTAAGCGAGTTTATCAATACCTTTGGTAAGCAACATGACGGCAAACTCTACTTATCCATTTCCAAAGCGATTCACGCCCAGGTCAAAGACAACTTGATGGATTCAACCCTAGCCAAAACCAAACTATTTTTGGCTAAAGACCTCACCCAACAAAACATAGAAAGCGTACTAAAAGCATTCGAGCTCTAAGTAGAAAATACAGGCTAAAGTTAATCGGGGTTCTGCTCTATCAGGCACTACCCCACTCATTGATGATTACATCACCCCAGCCTGGTAGATTTTGATTAGATTTTTGACAGTCATTTAAGCCTGACTTAAGTGATGATATCTTGCAATTTTTACAGCTTATTGATGGATACAACCTGATTACGACCATTTGCCTTGGCCTGATACAAACACGTATCCGCTGCCTCTATAAACGTTCGTATGTCAAAGTCAGAATCAGGAAGAATGGTACTAACGCCCAAACTGATCGTCAGCATCGAGTGCACTTCTGAATGTTCATGTGGCATATTTAAATTGAGGATACTTTCTCGACACTTTTCAGCCAGCTTGATTGCATCGACTAAACTTGTATTTGGTAGAAGAATCACAAACTCCTCTCCGCCATAACGCGCAAAAGTATCAGCTGCTCTCTTAACAGTTTTGGATAGCGTATTTGCGACCAATTTCAGACAATCATCTCCAGCTAAGTGCCCGTAGTTATCGTTATAAGCTTTGAAATAGTCAATATCGACAATGATTAATGACAGCTCAGACCCATCCCTCAATGCGCGTTTCCACTCTTTCTTCACTACATCATCAAAAGTACGTCTGTTAAGCGACCCCGTCAAGCCATCAACATTCGACAACACTGCCAACTTTTTATTGAGACGTTCCAGATCAGCTTCCTGCTTTTTCCTGTCGGTTATATCAATCATGTAACCACACCAGATAAAAGCGCTATTCTTCTGCCTATCTGTTGATTTGGAAGAAATACGAATCCACACCTCTCCTTTTAGTGGATGATCTATTCTGACATCTGCAATAAAAAAATTGTCATTCCGTTCATGGGTAGAAACATCTTCATCTTTTAATCGTTGTAAATCACCAGGATGAACCAAATTCCAGAAGTTATTCATATCCAACAGAAAATGTTCTTGTGGATAGCCTAAGATATCGTGGGATTGGGGACTGACATATAGAAATTCGCTAGAACCGTCATCATAAAGGACATATTCATACAAAACAGCAGGTAAAGACTCTAAAAACCCCATCATAGTGTCTGTTTCGGGAACTTTTGTTACCATTTTCATCCTTTACCATTCATTGAATGGATACAAAGTCTCACATTAGAATAATCATGATGAACTTTTATTTCACGACTTCTGTAAGACGGTAAAAATAGAAACCAATGTTTTTAGGTGTGAGTTTCAATATAAAGAGAATTCGTAATTTTTACAATTAAATATTTCTTTTCGGGGTATTAGGTGATAATCAATCTACCCTCAAACCAATAGATTATTACAGGTTAAAGCTCATCCCCCCCGAAATAAGGTTTACCCCAGACTGGCAGATTTTGATTACTTTTTGAGTCAATCAAACGAACCCAGTTTCATTGAACTTAGCGTGACCAAGCCTGTTTAAAGCTTTTACCTTTATAAATTTCTTGGGTTAACGCACACAATCCAGCGTTGTCCATGACCTTATACACATGTTTGATCCATGCGGGACGTATGTTAAAACTTCTCGGTTTTCCGCCAATGCTTTTTACAAATTTTTTCGAGACATTACAATCCAGTAAAACGCTCTTACCTTTGGTTTTAACCAATTTATCCATATCTTTTGAGGCTTTAAAAAATACCGGAACTTTTGATTTTTCGCTCACCCAGCTACTTGAAAAATCCCACATGACATGGGCATAGGCTAGCTTTAACGCTTTAGGATTTTTTTTGAAATAAAGCAGATTGTTCTTCGTCCCTGCGTAAGGCTCAGGGCGATAATCTTTCTTTAGACTAGGTGGCCTTTTTTGCCAAACCACCTGACCTTTCGGTAACTGTTTAGCCTTATTGATATCAATCATAATCTTATTTTTAACGACATTTTTCGGCAAGGTTAACGGCGGTAATTCAGGCTCTCCTTTACGTGCCCCCAAACTCATAATGTTACCGGTTATTTGCGCAACATACCCTTGCCCATAACCCGACTCCCATCCCGCTATGGCTAATATTGCTGCGGGTGGTATATTTTCTTTCAGACCAATTTTTACCGCTTCTTTAGCCGTTAAACCGTAAAACTGTTTAACATGTGGGTATTTACGTAATGAGTAAGATGAGCTGTCGGACTTTTTGGTGAGCACAGCGCTGTTAGCTTGTACATCAATAGAGATTCTTGCGATTAAAAAAACGCTAATAGCTGATAAGATTAAAATAAAGATTTTCATAGAGTCATTTCAATTAAGGATGGCGTATTTTACATTTAACTTCAATAACTTAAAATTTAATTTCACTCTAGAACCGATTATTTATTCATCTTCGGCAAGCAAAGTAACTTCGACTTCTCCATTAGGTTTATAGATAGTCAGTCTAAGAGTACATTGCTCGGGTTGTTCGCAAACAGGTGTCGGGTCGTCCGCGCAACAATCACCAGCTACAATGCCATTGTAAAACACCAAAACGGTCAACAACAAAGCCTGCTCGGTTTCTTCAGCGTTGAGCAACATAAAACTGATGTCGCTATCCGCCACACGATTACTCACCGCCAAACCTTGCTGCAAAGGGAGTTGTGATTTCTCCAACTGCTGCAATTCCGTATTCAACACATTCTTAAAATCAGGTGTGTTCCAAGCGGTGAGCACGTGCAAAAGCTTCATCATGACTTCTCCATTCTATCAGGGTGTAGCATAACATTCGAAAACGACACCCCTGCCTGACTGGTTTTGATGGTTTCTAGCGCATTATTTTTTAAAGTAGCTGGGGCCGAAATAAATCTGATAGCGGACACCATGATTATCGCTCCCTGTTCCTTGACCGGAGAAGAACACGGCATAATCATTATTGGAATTTTTTGTAGGCGAAAGGTTTAGAGAAAAATCAACCACTGTCCCCTTAGTTCCCGTCATGAATCCTCTAGCGGTCGCCGCAATCGAATCGGAGGTCGTCTTCACAGAGCCCGTTGTAAAACCCCAAGCATTTCTGACAACACCCGTCGATGAACCGCCACCAGCTAACATCACATGATATCGACCTTTAAATGCCTCATTCGTTACAGGGTTAAATGCCGTAATCTTACCGCCCTCATACTTGCTTGAAATAAATTCAACCTCGCAATTCATCTTAGTGCCATCCTTCATTGAAATCATTTCACCTGGAAACATATCTCCAATCTCAACGTGACGCGTATTTTTCGAAGCACAACCAGAAAGCGTCAACAACATTAACAACGCAACACTCCATGCAATATGACTCTTCATATCCACCCCTCCATTTTTTATTGATCTGACTATTACTAGAGATTCTTACTTATATTATTGCGGAATAATTAGGTGCGGGATAGGATTAAATTCATCCAACAAAAAACCCGCTCATAGCGGGTTTCAATATAACGGGTCATGACATTATTTACGAGAAAATTTCTCGCACCCAGCCTGGTAGATTTTAAAGGCCATGAATAATCAATAGATTTACCCCTTGGTTTATTTTGGTCACTGTCATTTTCAATGGCAAGTTTATGGCTTGATGGTCGTCAACCCAAGGGCATTCCAGGCTTGCATACCGCCTCGATACCAATGGATCTTATGCGCAGGGTACCCCATACTCACCAATGTCTTGATATTGGTTGGCGATTGTCCGCACCAAGGGCCATTACAGAAAAACACCAAATCTTTTACATTAGAAAAATTCCAAATCCCATCTGTCACGGTTGCCCCAAAGCGGTCTGTGAGAATGCTTTCCACCACCATTGGTTCAAAATTCGAAGCTTTTCGATATAGCTGTGTCCAGGGAATATTAACAGACGTAGGTATCGTTCCCTTCGCCACCCAGTCAGGCGTGCGCGAATCAATGATCAACAGCTTCGGATCTCCTTTGGATGCGCGTTTAATATAATCCAACATCTTCAATTCGCCAATCGTCTCCACGCCAGGCAGAAGGTGCATGGGTTGCACGCAAAACGGAGGGCATTGTCTTGAGGTGAGCGCGTAATCTTTAACAATGGTATTTTTCTGGTTTTGGTTACGTTGAATCACAATGGGCTTGCCATTGTGCATCACAGTGATGGAGCCGATATCTTTGGTAATTTTGACTTTAAGATCACTTTTGGAAGGTTCTGCAGACCAAGCTTGCGTTGAAAACAGCATTAGGATCGCGGTGCAAATTAATACGATTTTATGAGCCATAATTCCTCCTTTAATGAGATTCATTTAGCTATTCAATCAATACCAATCTTAACAGAGTGGTGTAAAAAAGAAATTTATATTCATTGATGTTAGAGTAAATTTATTCAGTTTTTAACTTTAAATTCAATTGGTTAAAAACCATCCTCCACTCTAATAAAGAGTGATTGTTGGTTTCTTAGTATATTCCGGGAATCAACCTGTAACGCACGCGTTGTGCATAGTCTCGATACCCCGGCAACTCTTCTTGTAAAGCCCGGTCTTCGAGCTCCATTCGCACTACTGTGATAATGGACGCCACAGCAACAGGAATCAGAGTCCACATCGAGCTTAGTGCAAGCGCCATACCAAACAGTGCCAGCATATTACCCGCATACCCCGGATGACGCACAAATCGATACGGTCCACTATCACAGACCACATGACCTTGATCTACCCGAATGCGAACCACACTGTAGAAAAATCGGTTTTCCGCAAATGCCCATGCAGCGAAAGCATACCCACCCCCAACGAGTAGAAGCCCAGTAAGGTTGACCCAAAGCGGGAACTCATGGGTCCACTGATAGCGATGATCCAACCCAGCGACAATCACTAACGGAAAACTGATACTCACCGCCATCAATGGCGCAAGCACTTTATCCCACGCTTTGGCTTTTTGGAAACTTTCCGTATCTTGCCTATCAGCGGTTAAACCCGGGTGGCGTTGTTCTCCCCAAATACGCCCACCAATCCCAGACATGAAAATCATTGCAGAATAGATCCATGCTTGCCACCAACCTAAATCTCCACCGCATACCAGTAAAATCAGCAAAATGAAGAAATACACCGAAACCAACCTAACCCAATGACGCAGGGATACGGTTTGAACTTGCTCTTTATTATCCGTCTTTATCGACATGTCACTCCCAGCCTGGTAGATTTTAAAGGGTTTGAAGAATCCATCGACTCACCTCATTGATTCAAAAACTTAGTTAGGCTCAATATGAGAAGCCAGACTTTCAGCTAACTTGATTAGTTCATCTGCATGATCGAGTCCCTCAAGAAACCGCTTAGGGATGCCACTCAAACCCACTTGAGCACCAGTAAGCGCACCGGTCAATATCGCTCGTGCCTGATTTTGCCCACCACCGTTTACAGCATGTAGCACAGCAGACTCAAAGTCATTATGAAATAAAGCAGACAGATAATAAGCTGGAGGCAGTTGATGATAAATCGCACACGGCATGCCATAAACGATTGAGACCTTCCAAGGCGGCTCAATTCGAATATCAGGATCAAAGGCAGCTTCAGCCATATAAGAAGGTGTTAGCAATGCATCAGGAGAAGCAAAACGCCCTGCGCGTGGCGGATCAGGGTCGCCTTTTTGCGGAGGCTGCAAATCATCATTCGTCACGGCATGAAAAGGCAGCGCACCGCTTTTCACCAGCTTCATAAGCTTTGCAGAGATATCCGCATCCAAGCTGTTGCCCTGAACAAGCAGCCCCAACACCGCGCCAAAAGCAACCGTCATCGAGACGACCATCTCATCACTCTGTGTCAGAATCGTGTTATGGGTAATTTCAGCGGCCAATTTATCTGGCTGGAAGGCATAACGAACCGCAATGGCAAGAATACGCTCAATCGCTTCTGTGGTATCCGCATGGCCGCCAGTTTGACCCCAAGGTAGGTTTTGCTGAACCCGTTTACGCCAGGCATCTCGGATAGATTGGCTAGTATAGTTTCCAGGTCCGCTGATAGGTGTGCCGTCAATGAGCGGAAAAAGCTCCTCATCCATTCGACGACAAAAATCTTGCTCATCGTAACCTTTGTTTTCAACTAAGGAGCGCAGTAGAAGTTCTAGAATAAACCCCGCTTGAGAGAGTTGACCTGCTTTCAAACCGTCATGATATCGACCCGGCTTTGGATTAGTGTAGTCGTCTATCCAATCACCATAGTCTCTACGCAGTTCCGTCAGGTCGTAATACCAATGAGGGCCTAGTGCAAGCGCATCGCCGATAAAAGCGCCCATAATCGCACCCGCAGCACGATCTTTTATTTCCGAAGGATTCATCATAGTACCTCCTAAATGCAGTTTGTTAGTCTGGCATTAGTTTGCGGAATAAAGCTCAACCACTCTCTTTATAACATATTGTTTTAGAAATAAAAAAGCCTCGCAATGCAAGGCTCAATAAATAATGCCTCTACCCAGCCTGGTAGATTTTGAGTCTATTGTGCTTTATCAGGAAAGAGAAGATAGCGTGATTCTTGCCGGCCAACCAATAAGCCCAGCCCGTTAGCTGACGGTGTTTGGCAAGGCATCGCATTCATTGCCTGCGCCACATGTTTCGTTGCGGGAGAAAAGTAAACAATCAGCTCACAATGAACGTCTCCGGTTGATTCATGTCGAAAGTAAATCGCCATTTCTTGTGTGTTTTTAGCTTTTTTACACTCTAATAAGAAAAGCTGCTTGATCTGCTTTAGCGACTCTTCCGCCAGCATTGGGTCACCAAGATTGCTCGAAAACCAGGTATTCATATACCTCCCAACACACTATTTAATTCATCAAGCTTAACGCCAATGACTTTAACAAATGCTCACTTACTAACGCTCTACCCCAGCCTGGCAGATTTTGCTGAACACTTAAGTTTTAAGCTGGTGCGTCCTCAAACATGACAACTTTTTCCAACTCACTATCCCACGTCGCTCTACTCGCGGTGAATATGTGAGCATTTGGTTTTATAGGTACATGACTGTCGAGGCATCCTGCGGGAACGACCAATAGTTCTCCACTCCCTTGCATATTTGGCAACGCAGAGCCGCAATGAGAACAAAAGCTCTTGATATGTTGTGTGGATGGTAAGTTAAAAGTCGTTACCAACTCTTCGCCAGAAATCCAACTTAAGCTGGCGTTGGTGGAAAATAGATTTGCTGCATGGGCTGAACCTGTATCTTTTTGGCAGTACTCACAATGACACAGATAGAAGCTTTCAAAACTCCCTTCAATTTCAAAATGAACTTTGCCACACAGGCAAGAACCATGATGTTTTGTACTCATGTGTATCACCAAAGTTTGATTGAAAAGTCTTTTTGTTTTTGTATCAACTTCAGGGTGAAAAGCTTATTTTCTTAACGGATCAAGAAGCTGCTTTAAACCATTGTGATCCAACTCCTGCATGAGTGCCAATAACTCTCCTAAATTACCAGATGGAAAGCCCTTACGCGCAAACCAATTAAGGTAATTGCCTGGCAAATCAGCAATAATCCGACCCTTGTATTTTCCGTAAGGCATGGTGACTGTAACGAGTTTTTTTAAGTTCTCTGGATTCATAAGTTATTCACATAAAAGGGCTATAATCCCTTTTCTCATATTATGTATTAATGAATAATATGAGTGTTTGTAAGTTCTATTATTTTTTTGCTTTTTCTTCAATTTCTGGATCTACGTTTTTTAGAACAAATTGTCTTACCACTAGATCAGAAGCCATAACAACACCATTAATTGAATCTATTTTTTCTAATAGTTCATCTTCATTAATAGAAATTTTTAAGTTTGGGTTATGAATCAACTGATGCCTTAAATTAAAAATATAGTTAAGATCATTTATTTCTTTAAATGTAATTTGAGTTTCTGTTGCTGGTTTATCTTTGATTCTGTAGTGTAAGGATTTGATCTCGTCTAAAAACTTGTTTTGCAAGAGAATTGAAAAATATTTATCGATGTTTTTCACACTCTGAAAATTTAAGTTTGATGCTACTAACTCCAGAGGGTGGATGCAATTTTTATACATAGCTATCAAATCATCAATTTTGTAACTTGAACCATGTAACTTTGACAAGGTTTTCTCGAACGATTCGGGTTTACAGGTTTTGAAAATAGAATCAATTAATGTTCTGTAATAAACTTCTACCGCTGTAACTGTGTTAATTACATGTGCCTTTAAGATTGTATCTTTTGTTTCAGAGGATACTGATAGTCTTTCGAGTTCATGAATGGCATTTTCTGTTTTTTCATATAAGCTTTGAAATGCATTTATAGGGATATAGTGTCTAGAATGCTTTGCATCAATATCATTAAGAATTTTGTCAATATCTAAACTCACCATCCCGTCCTTAATATTGTTTTAAAGTAACTGATACTTTGTAGAGAGCTTTAACGTCTAAACTCAGTCCCGCCGTTTTGGGGGACGGCTGGAATGCCTTGTTGAGCGGCTTTTGCTTATGATTAACCATTTCGACTACGCAAAGCTCTTGTGTTGTTAATTAGAACACTTGATTTTGCGTTTGCTTCTTCAATCTTAGAAACAAGGAAATGAGGGCCAGCGTTTAGTTCTGACCACTGCAACCACAAGGCATAATCCGAGATGATGTTGTCATGAAGTCTGTCAGGGATCGTATATTTACCCTGTTGGATTGGGTTCGTTGGAAGGTTAACACCAATAAGTCCATGATTCTTATCTAGAGTAGCTTTAATTTCCCAATCAACAAATTTACGCCATGGTGTTTGTGCACCACAAAAAACGATCGTGCATGATGTTCCAGTTATGTAATTTTCACGTATATTTCTAATGACATAATCTGTATTAGTACTCTCTATATCCCTGTCTACTGAGTTGTCTTGGATTACATCATATGTTGCCGAAAAGAATCTGCTAAATTCGTCATAATATGCTCTATCGCCAGCATGATGGTAGCTGACAAATATTCTTCTTTTTGGGATGCCTAAACCAGAAAATAATCCATTAGCCATTTAATTCATCCATTAGTAACATTTGGTTTTGATGATTCAACGCCGCTTCTTGTGTATTGAGACCAAGCACTATTTTCTTTCGAAATCAGACTTTCTATTCTTTGAACGAAAAGACCAAAAGGCTCTTCTTCGTCATATGGCTCAGTTCTGGTTAAAAAGAGATATTTTTCATGCTTCAAGGATTCGCAGGTAGTTCTATATTCAATCCAGTTTTCTTGAAATTGATTAAGGCTTAGCAAAGAAGCTAATATGGCAACAATTGCTCCGAGTATGCCTATTAAAATAATACTCCATGTTGCTCCTAGGCCAAAACCAGCAAAAAGTGGTATTGAACTTGCTGAAATTATTTCCAAAGCACGTATGCGCTTAAACCATTTCTGTGATTTTTGGCTTTTCGAGTCATACCAATTTATTTGGTCAACAACGCGTTGTTCAATATATTCTTCCGGTGTCAAGATAAATCTCCAATTAGCCTTCTATCGCTTCTCTAATCTTTTTCTCGTTTAATCCAAAAACCCATGTTGCCCCAGATGATAGAAGTGGTTTGGGTGATGCATAGTTACGCTTTTCTTTGATGGCAACTATTTTTTTGTTAAATGTTTTAGCTTGATTGATTTCCCAAGAAATCCATTCTCTCTCATGTGACTCTTTACCAACAAAAACAACAAATATGTCACATGCTTTGATTTTTTCAGATATTCTTTTTCGTATATATGTTTTATTTTCGCTTTTTATTGATACGTCAGTAGAGATATCATCAAACTCAAGCTCAAACCGTTTATTTGCACTCCAAGCATTTAATAGTCTTTTATAGTGTTTATCCTCATCATAATAATAGCTAACAAAGACTTTCTTCTTTTTATTTAATATAGCTAATGCAGCTATAGCTGCAGCAGTTCCTAGAGCGATCCGTAAAAGCACTGCCATAAAACTCCTGTTTGGTTCTTTATTACTATTACGCCCAACGTTTAGCTTGAGGGGCGCAGAGACGGCAAGCGCAACTTGCTGGCGGAGCGTCCCTCTCGAAGCGATTGTTAGGTGTGGAATGGTTGAATGAAACCATCATAAATAACCCTCGAAGGATGCCTGCTCGTCTGGAGCAGTGTTTTTCCTTTCTTGCCTTGGACTATTTCCAATATACGTTCCTGGCGTTGAACAAAGCCATTGTCCTTGCCCCAAGCAATGAGGACTATCTCTGACTCATCAATCGCCTTTTCAATTGCTTGATCATTTCTTTCGCCAATCTGATCATCAGTGCCAATAAAGTCATTGGTTTGAATAAAGGCAAATTGATTTACAACAATCAGGCGTTCGATGCCGTTGAATTCGACCAACCCCTTCTCAAAAACCACCCGCTCAAGCACCTGGACAGATTTGTCAGCAATCTCAACAGATGCATAGCTTGGGTTTTGCATAACGGCGCATACAGTTCTCGGTTTGCTTGAAGCACCATCCTTTCGTGCTTCTAGGCGATACCTGAAAATGGGAATTTCCTCCGCAGAAAAGTCCGCAGTTACCGTCAAATTTGGGCGATGCAAGTATGTTTGTTTCACAGAACACCTAACGCCCCAGCTCACTGGAGAGTGAGCGCAGTGAGTGAATCCAGTGAAGCTGATTGTTATGTTTAACTAAACCCATAAGCCAAGAAACCCATTAACGACAATAACCCCAATCACACCAAGAATAACAGCAAGAGCCTGCACAAGAAAGATTACACGCCTATCATATAGGAAGGTCTTTATTCCACCCGGTGTGTAGGTGGCCGAAAAACTTTGAATTGATCCATTATATTCATTCCTGAATACTCTTGGCCTGTTCCAGTATTGAATAAGGACTCTTTGCCAGATCAAAACGTCTAACGTCTGTCGCATCCACGTTGGGGAGTATTGGTACATCAAATACCCCCTTCCGCTATAAAGCGATTTCGTATTTCCGGGCTCTCTTCCGAACAATAGCGCAAGAAATGCATTCTTCACTGAACAGTTATCGCCATCGAGATAAATACTACCTTCAGCTCTTCGAGCTCTAAGAAAAGAACCTCCGATCAGGAAATAGATCACCACTAAATCCTTAGCATATGGCGGCAGTTTTATTTTTAATGGGAACAATATTAGATTTATTACTCCATGAAATATTCCACGATAAGTATTCAGTACAATCTCAAAAAACTCGTGTGTGCCAATGTTAAACACCGAAATAACAAAGTTCGAGGCTGATACGATTGCCGCGAATAACCCAAAGATCGCGAACCAGCTCTTTAACGACAGGTATCCTTCGCTCAAGGATTTCCGAAATTGATCAAATTTCATCTTGAAACATAACATTTAGTATAAGGCAATATCGCCAGGTTATTTTGTACTGCAATTGTTTTCATGTTTGCTTTTTGCATATCATGAGCCCTGTAATATTTGTAAGTTATACGACCTTCCAAATTAAAAGTACCATTTTTTTAAAACTAAACATCAACAAAATAAAAAACCCGCACAAAGGCGGGTTCCATTTAATTACTCAGTGAGATTTTTTCTTCTTGGGTGGCATTAGGTCCGTAATCGTCCCTTCCGCCATTTCCGCTGCGAAACAGATGGTTTCACTAAGCGTTGGATGCGGATGGATGGTTAGACCAATATCCTGCATGTCTGCGCCCATTTCGATGGCAAGCATAGCTTCTGCTATCAACTCACCGGCATTAGGCCCGACAATACCGCAACCTAATAAACGATGCGTTTCTGCACAGAATAGTGCTTTGGTCATACCTTCATCACGCCCTAAGCTTAAGCTACGGCCTGAAGCCGCCCAAGGGAAAGCACCTTTTTCGTACGCGATACCTTGATCTTTAAGCTCTTGCTCAGTTTTACCTGCCCAAGCCACTTCTGGATCGGTATAGGCAACCGATGGAATGCTCATAGGCGTAAATGCACTTGGCATACCTGAGATAACTTCTGCGGCAACTTTACCTTCGTGAACGGCTTTGTGCGCCAACATAGGTTGACCGACAATATCACCAATCGCGTAGATATGATCTACATTAGTTTTTTGACGTTCATCCACTTCAATGAAGCCCCAGTCGTCAACTGCAACACCGGCTTTTTCGGCATCTATCAGTTTACCGTTAGGCGCACGCCCTACAGCAACCAAGATACGGTCAAAGGTATCAGTTTCTGGACAATCTTTGCCTTCAAAAGTAACGACCAAGCCTTTTTTAGTGGCTTCAACATTGGTGACTTTTGATTTCAGGAAGATGTTTTCGTATTTCTTCTGAATCTTTTTCAGCAATGGTTTTGAGATATCTTTGTCGGCACCTGGAATAATGGTATCACCCAACTCAACCACGGTGATGCTTGCGCCCAGTGAGTCGTAAACTTGCGCCATCTCTAGACCGATAATACCACCACCGATAACGAGCATACGTTTTGGTATTTCTTCTAACTCTAGAGCGTCAGTTGAGTCCATAACACGTGGGTCATCATGTGGGATGAAAGGCAGCTTCACCACGCGAGAACCGGCAGCGATAATGGCTTTTTCAAATGCGATGGTTTTAGTCGTGCCATCCGCAGCTTCTACGGTAACGGTATTAGCTGAGCTGAATTTTCCGTAGCCATGAACCACTTCAACTTTACGTGCTTTTGCAAGACCTGATAGCCCACCAGTCAATTTACCGATAACGCCATCCTTGAATTCGCGCATTTTATTGATGTCGATTTTAGGCTCGGCAAAAGTAATACCGTGTGCGCCCATTTCACGTGTTTCGTTCAACACGACTGACATGTGCAACAACGCTTTTGAAGGAATACACCCTACGTTCAAACACACACCACCGATGTTCTCATAACGCTCGATCATGATGATTTTTTTGCCAAGATCGGCCGCACGGAATGCAGCGGTGTAACCACCAGGACCAGAACCTAATACCAATACTTCACACTGCATATCCGCAGGTGGAAGGTCGGCAGAAGAAACAGGAGCTGGAGTATTTTGGGGTGCTTCTTGCTTAGGTGTTTCTTGAGCTGGTTCTGCTTTTTCTGGTGCAGCAGAGGCGGCAACACTTTCTTCTACGTTTGCGGCAACAGTATCGCTACTGGCGATTTCCATTTGCCCGACAATTGAACCTTCGGAAACCTTGTCACCTACTGCGGCAGAGAAAGAAACGATCTTACCTGCGAAAGGCGCTGGAATTTCCATGGTTGCCTTGTCTGATTCCAATGTCATTAAAGAATCGTCTTGCGCAACTTCTTGCCCGGCTTCAACCAAAACTTCGATTACATCGACTTCAGCGAAATCACCAATATCAGGAATTGTAATGTCTACAACTTTACTCATCATTCACTCCCGATTACATGATCAACTGACGTAAGTCAGATAGATACTGACCAATGGTCGTTGTAAAGCGCACGCCTTCTGCACCGTCTACTGCGCGGTGGTCATAAGAGACGCTGAATGGCATCACTAAACGAGGCACGAATTCTGATCCGTTCCACACTGGCTGCATCTTGGCTTTTGACAAGCCCATAATGGCAACTTCAGGTGCGTTAACGATAGGTGTGAACTGCGTACCACCGATACCGCCAAGGCTTGAGATAGTGAAACAACCACCGGACATATCGGCTGGGCTTAACTTACCGTCACGCGCTTTGACGGAAAGCTCCATCAAGTCACGAGACAGGTCGTAGATACCTTTCTTGTCAACGTCTTTCACCACAGGCACAACCAAACCATTTGGTGTGTCTACAGCGATACCGATGTTGTAGTATTTTTTCTTGATAATGGATTGTCCGTCAGGCGACAAGGATGCATTGAAACTTGGGAAGTCTTGCAATGCTTTGACAACCGCTTTCATCACGAAAACCAATGGCGTCAATTTTACACCCTGCTTTTCGGCAGTGGCTTTCATGTCTTTACGGAATTGATCCATTTCAGTGATGTCACACTCGTCGAACTGAGTGACGTGCGGTACGTTCAACCAACTGGTGTGTAGGAACTTACCGGAAATTTTCTTGATGCGACTCAGATCTTCAGTTTCAGTTTCACCGAATTGTGAGAAATCAATAACTGGAACCGGAGGAATACCAGCACCACTTGATGCAGCGGCTGCAGCAGGTGCACTACCTTGCATAACAGATTTAATGAATGCTTCAACATCGCTTTGCGTGATACGACCTTTAGGCCCTGTACCCGAAACATGCGATAAGTCTGCACCCAATTTTCTGGCAAATGCTCTAAGTGATGGTGAAGCATGATATGCCGCGCCCATTTCTTGTGCATTAACTGGTTTTGCATTGGCAATGGCAACCGGACTTGGTTGCGCTGGTGCAGGTGCTGGTGCTGGTTCTGCTTTTGGTGCAGGTGCAGCAGCCACTTTTTCTGCTGGTGCTTCTGGTGCAGGTTTTGATTCTTGAGCCGGTGCAGAAGCTGCTGCTTCACCACTGACTTCGATATCTAAAACATAGTCGCCTTCAGAAACTTTATCGCCAACCGAGACGATAACTTTTGTTACTTTACCGGCTACCGGAGAAGGAATTTCCATCGTAGCTTTGTCGGATTCAAGCGTTAATAATGAATCATCAACCGCAACGACATCGCCTTCAGAAATTAAGACTTCAATAACATCGACGGTATCGAAATCGCCGATATCAGGAATTTTGATTTGTTCAACTGACATTGTTTGTGTCCTCAATTGTTCGTGCTATCACTATTCAGAGCTGTACTATTCCAATGCGCACAGCTCTTAGCGTCCCATCAGGCGATTAAGCGTGAGTAGGGAAAACCTTGTCGCTGTCTAGACCATATTTCTTAATGGCATCAGCAACTACTTCTGGTTTGATACTGCCTGCGTCGGCAAGTGCTTTTAATGCTTCTACCACAACGTAGTGGCGATCTACTTCAAAGAACTTACGCAGTTGTTCACGCGTGTCAGAGCGTCCGAAACCGTCAGTACCAAGGACATAGTAGTCTCCCGGAATATATTGACGAATACGCTCTGGATAGTCACGAATGTAGTCGGTAGCGACCACAAACGGCCCTTTAGCGCCCTTAAGTACTTCTGATACATAAGGAACTTTAGGCGTTTCAGTTGGGTGAAGTGTATTCCAACGAGTTGTTTCAACACCGTCACGACGTAGTAGGTTGAAACTTGGTACACCCCAGATATCCGCTGCTACTTTCCAGTCTGCTTCTAGCATTTCTGCCGCGGCAATAACTTCACGGAAAATAGTACCAGACCCCATTAATTGAACTTTTAACTTATGTTTTGCTGTTGATTTCTTGAATGGATAAATCCCTTTCAAGATACCTTCTTCTGCACCCTCTGGCATTGCCGGATGGGTGTAGTTTTCGTTCATACCAGTAATGTAGTAATAAACGTCTTCTTTGTTGTGCATCATGCGACGGATACCGTCACGAATGATGACAGCCATTTCATAAGCGAAAGTAGGATCGTAAGACAAACAGTTAGGTACGTGGTCAAACTGAATTAGGTTATGACCATCCTGGTGCTGTAGTCCTTCCCCTTCAAGGGTTGTACGACCTGCTGTACCACCGATTAGGAAACCACGAGCACGAGAGTCACCTGCCGCCCACGCCAAGTCACCAATACGTTGGAAACCGAACATTGAGTAGTAGATGTAGAAAGGAATCATGCTAACGCCATAGTTGGCATAAGCTGTTGATGCTGCAACCCAGTTCGCCATGGAACCGGCTTCGTTAATCCCTTCTTCGAATACTTGACCGCTTGCAGACTCTTTGTACCACATCAATTGGTCGGCATCCATTGGCTCATATAACTGACCTGCTGGATCGTAAATACCGACTTGACGGAACAAGCCTTCCATACCGAAAGTACGCGCTTCATCAGGAATGATTGGTACAACGCGAGGCCCTAGAGTCTTGTCACGTAACAAGATGGAGATGATACGAACGAATGCCATCGTAGTTGACATTTCACGATCACCTGTACCATCTGTTAGCATTTTGAATGCAGATAGTTCTGGTACTGGAAGAGGCTCAGCATCATCATGACGAGCTGGTAGGCTTCCACCTAACGCTTCACGACGCTCTTTCATATAGCGCATGATGTCAGAATTTTCTTCTGGACGATAAAACGGAACGTGTTGTTCTAGAGATTCATCAGAAATTGGTACTGAGAAACGGTCACGGAAATATTTCAAACCGTCAATATCCAGTTTCTTCTGTTGGTGAGCGGTGTTTGCTGCTTCACCATACTGACCCATACCGTAACCTTTGACGGTTTTCGCCAAGATAACAGTTGGTTGATCTTTGGATTCAGTAGCACGCTTATAGGCGTTGTAAATCTTACGAGGAGAGTGACCACCACGGTTTAATTTGAAAATTTCGTCATCGGTCATGTCTTCAACCAATGCACGTGTTTCAGGGTATTTACCGAAGAAGTGCTCACGAACGAAAGCACCATCTTTTGCTTTGTAAGCTTGGTATTCACCATCAACCACTTCGCCCATACGTTCGATCAGCTTACCGCTGGTATCTTTTTGTAGTAAACGATCCCAACCTGAACCCCAGATAACTTTGATTACATTCCAGCCTGCGCCACGGAACACACCTTCTAGTTCTTGGATGATCTTGTCATTACCACGAACTGGGCCGTCTAGACGTTGTAGGTTACAGTTGATAACAAAAATCAGGTTATCTAGCTTCTCGCGCTTAGCAAGCTGAATGGCACCACGTGATTCTGGTTCGTCCATCTCACCATCACCTAGGTAAGCCCAGACTTTACGACCTTCTGTTTTTGCCAAACCACGTGCATGCATATATTTCATGAAACGCGCTTGGTAGATTGCCATCAAAGGCCCTAGACCCATAGATACGGTTGGGAATTGCCAGAAGTCAGGCATCAACCATGGATGAGGATAAGAAGATAGACCGTTGCCATCTACTTCTTGACGGAAGTTGTGCAACTTGTCTTCATCTAAACGGCCTTCCATAAACGCACGAGAGTACATTCCCGGTGCTGTATGACCTTGGAAGAAAACCATGTCTGCGCCTAATTCATGCTTAGGCCCTTTAAAGAAATGGTTCATACCCACTTCATATAAAGTACAACTTGAGGCATAGGAAGCGATATGTCCACCCACACTGGTATGTTTATTCGCTTTGGAAACCATTGCCATCGCATTCCAGCGCAATAGCGCTCTCATGCGTGTTTCAAGACCTAAATCACCTGGATAGTTGTCTTGCTCTTCAGGGGCAATAGTATTGATATAGGGGGTGTTTGCAGAATAAGGAATGTCGATTCCGTGAACGCGTGCTTTTTCAATTAAGCTCGCGATTAGATGTTGAGCTTTGTCTGAACCTTCAAACTCAACTACTGCTTCTAATGCATCTATCCACTCTTGTGTTTCTTGTGGATCTTGGTCGATGAACATCTCGCTCATATTTTATTAACCTCATTGGTTGGTATTGGTTTACCAGTTTACCGTCTAACCGGGTAAGTCAGATGGTCACTCGGTTCAGTGTAGTTCATACACCGGGCCGTCCAAAAAACACCTTATTTTTCTGCTACTTAGTACTCATAAGATGCCGGAATCTCTTGGTACAAAAACCCAAGAAACGCCTTCTAATTATTAAAACTGGGGGCAATAATAACACTTTTTAAATGAGGGCGCTATTGATGAAAGCCCTTGAAAGGTAATGTAAGCGCAGGTATGTGAAACTTTTGAAGTTATTAAGAAGTGTAGAATTGGCTAGATAGAAATTTGCAAAGGTCCGTTAACTATTAAATTCGGTAGCCTCATGATCGTTTAACCAGAACTTTTGAAGGTGCTCTTCAAGCTCTGTTAGCGCTTGGTGATAGACAGCCTGTTTAAAATCGACAACATTTTGTACAGGCAACCAATACTCCACCCATTGCCAGCCTTCAAACTCTGGCGTTTCATGACAATCAAGGTTGATTTTGCCTTCATCTCCAACCATGCCAAGCAAAAACCAGATTTGCTTTTGACCAATACAAATTGGCTGGCTGTAGTGACGAATCAAATGTTTTGGTAAGTCGTAGGAAATCCAGTCTTTGGTTCTACCCAAAATACGCACATCGGAAGGGTCTAAACCGACCTCTTCTTTAAGCTCTCTAAAAACAGCTTGCTGAGGCGTTTCATGCACACGAACACCACCCTGAGGAAATTGCCACGCGTCTTGGTTAACGCGCTTTCCCCAAAAAAGTTTGCCGTCTTTATTTACGATAATGATACCGACGTTCTGCCGATAACCATCTGAATCTATCACTTTTGACCTTAAAAACATTAAATTTAATGACATTATTATGGCAGTAAAAGCCCGCGAGTTTCAAATTTTTGCTCTAAATATACGGCTATTTAAATAGAAACACTCAGCTTAAAGAATCTTGTTAATCCATTATTCCGTTAAGAAATGTCATATTAATCATTGAGAAACTGCAATACAGTTGGGTTTTCGTTACAATAGCCGCCTAATTTTTGATAACTAAATTTAAAGACGTAATTGGCGATGGCATTAGCAATTTTCGATTTAGACAATACCTTAATCAGTGGTGATAGCGACTACCTCTGGGGAAAGTTTCTGATTAAGCAGGGCTTAGTTGAAGCTGAAAACTTTGAAAAACAAAACGACCTTTTTTACGAAGATTATAAAAAAGGTACCCTTGATATTATGGCTTATCAACGTTTTTCACTAGCGCCAATTGCTCACCGACCTATGGCTGAACTTCATGCTTGGCATAAGCAATTCATGCAAGATTTCATTCAACCAATCTATCTTGAAAAAGCACAAGCATTAGTTGATGAGCATAGAGAAAAAGGCGATACCTTACTTGTTATCACCGCAACCAATAGTTTTGTAACTCGCCCTATTGCCAATCTTTATGGCATAGAAAACTTATTGGGTACTGACCCTGAAATGAAAGATGGTACGTTTACTGGTGAAGTGGATGGCACCCCTACTTTTCAACATGGCAAAGTGGAACGCTTAAATGTGTGGTTGGAACAAACTGGTGAGACGTTAAAGGGCAGCTACTTTTATTCTGACTCTCACAACGATATTCCTTTACTGGAAGAAGTCACCTACCCGACTGTGGTTGATGCTGACGATCAGCTATCAGCACATGCCAAAAACAAAGGCTGGCCAAGCATCAGCTTAAGATAGCTCTCAACCCCAGCCTGGTAGATTTTTCGTATTTTTTGAAAATGTGCCAGGCTGGGCTCACGCCCCTTCTGCACAAAAAGACTAACAACTTCAACAACTTTTGCTTTATTATAGGAAATGGAGACGTCGCTATTTGGTAACTAAGACGTCAAACTTTAATGAAGCAATTAAGGATGTATAAGTATCTTGTGGTTAGTAATAACCGCATTTCCATCAATGCCTTCCTAGCCACAAAAAGCTAGCAGAGGTTCTGTTTTTTAACCACCCAATAAGGGACTGAACATTATGTTTCAGGATTTGTTAACAAACTGGAGATATACAATGGAAGATTTAATCGCATCAACCGGTGCAATCATGATGATTGCAATTGGAATTAGCTTAGCGGTAGCGCTACGCGCCGCATTACCATAGTAAAGTACTTAACTCAAAAAGCCTGGGACATTCTCCTGGGCTTTTTTGTTTGCGGAAAATATTGCTCAAAACCTTATTCAAGAGATAAAAAAACCAGCACGAAGCTGGTTTCAATTTTCACTTAATTTTACCGATAGATTAACCGAATGAACACAATTCGGTTTTATGGCATCTAAGTCTTATTGGTAATTAGCGCATACCAGGTGGCAGCATTCCTCCACCCATTCCTGGCATCTTACCTGCCATGCCACGCATCATGTTTTTCATGCCACCTTTAGAGACTTTCTTCATCATCTTCTGCATTTGCGTAAACTGCTTCATCAGTTTATTAATATCTTGCACCTGAGTCCCTGACCCTGCAGCAATACGCTTTTTACGAGAGCCTTTGATTATTAACGGATGCGCTCTTTCTTGCGGTGTCATTGAGTAAATAATGGCTTCAAGACGCTTAAAGTCTTTTTCCATTGCCGCAGGATTGACTTGGTCTTTAATTTGAGACATGCCGGGCATCTTCCCCATCAAGCCGCCAAGGCCACCCATATTGTTAATTTGCTGCAACTGCTCTAAGAAATCTTCTAAATCAAACTGACCCGATTTTTGAATCTTTTTGGCAAACTTCTGTGCTTTTTCCTGGTCGATTTTGCTTTCAGCATCTTCTATCAGACTAAGCACATCCCCCATACCAAGAATACGGCCTGCCATACGGTCTGGATGGAAAGGTTCAAGCGCGTCGGTCTTTTCCCCCATACCCACAAACTTAATTGGTTTGCCAGTAATTTCACGAATGGACAATGCCGCACCACCGCGCGCATCCCCGTCTGTTTTGGTTAGAACCACACCTGTTAATGGTAAAGCATCATTAAAGGCTTTGGCAGTGTTTGCTGCATCTTGACCTGTCATGGAATCGACAACAAACAGTGTTTCTATCGGTTTGATCGCACCGTGCAGACGCTGAATCTCCGACATCATTTCATCGTCAATATGCAGACGACCCGCCGTATCAAGAATCAATACATCTGCAAACTTTCTACGCGCTTCCGCATGAGCATTTTTAGCAATATCAACCGGATCTTGATCGGCCGTTGAGGGAAAGAACATTGCTCCAACTTGCTCAGCAACTGTTTCCAACTGTTTGATCGCCGCTGGACGATAAACGTCGGCAGACACGACCATGACTTTTTTCTTTTCACGTTCTTGCAGCCACTTGGCAAGCTTAGCGACCGTTGTGGTTTTACCTGCACCTTGCAAACCAGCCATCATAATGACTGCTGGCGGTTCTACGTTGAAATTCAGTGGTTCAGCTGATCCGCCCATCACTTCAGTAAGCTGGTCACGAACGATTTTGATAAATGCCTGCCCAGGGTTTAGGCTTTTAGAGACTTCTTGGCCAACGGCTCTTTGCTGTACTTGGTCAATAAAAGATTTTACGACAGGCAAGGCAACGTCAGCCTCTAAAAGCGCTCTACGGACATCTCGAATAGCGTCTTTAATATTAGACTCTGTCAGCCTTCCCTGTCCGGTGATATTTTTAAATGTCTGGGCTAAACGATCTGATAAACTGTCAAACATACTTTCTTCCAATCAATAAGATTAAGATTAAATGCAACGGAAACACGCGCATTTTTTTTCAATTCGGTTTAATTTTCGCTATTATACGAGTTTACGACTTAAATATCTAAGAAGACACCAACCAAACTCGATAAGAAGAGATCAAGGATTCACTGCATGTTTACCGCTACAGTTATGTTAGCCACCGTTTCAAGTTTGATATATTTTTATACAACCTACATGCTTTGGAAACGTTTTGACACTGAAAATGCTTCTATCCAATGGTCGCGTCCAAAATTTTTAACGTTAATCGTCATTGCAGCGACTTTCCAATTTTTGTCTTTTGCTGGCAGCCTCTACTCACACGGCATGATCCTGTTTAGTTTTGGAACCTCTTTATCTCTTATCAGTTGGCTAGCCGTTTTATCTTTATTGGCTACCAACCTAAACAACACGACTGAAAACCTTGGTATCTTTATCTTCCCTATTGGGGGGATTACCGCTGTCATGCCTTTCATTTCATCGGAGATTCACCCTCTGCCTACTGAATTAGGCAGTCATGTTCTTATTTCAGTTAGCGCTTATAGCATTATGGGGTTAGCGACAGCGCAAGCGATTCTTTACTCTGCGCAAGAAAAACGTTTCCGTAAAAAAGAACTCACCACGCTTTTCAGAAACTTGCCACCACTACAAGTAATGGAAAAGATTTTGGTTCAATTGGTTATTACAGGTTTTGTGTTATTGACCTTTGCTTTATTGAGCGGTGCATTTTTTATGGAAGATATGTTCGCTCAACATCTCATCCATAAAACTTTCTTCGCTATCTTGGCGTGGTTAACTTATGGTGTCTTTTTGATAGGTCATTTCCGTTTTGGTTGGCGTGGTCAAAAAGCCGCTTACTACACTATCTGGGCATACTTCTTACTTATCCTAAGTTATATTGGAACAGAAATCGTTCTAATTAATCTTAGAGGCTATTAACACCAGACTATTACAACAATCAAAAGATTTATAAAATAGCTTGATGTGACGAGTTTGATGTCGATATAATTTCATCTCGACTAACTACATTATTACTCAAATTGAACCATCTTCCCTTATCCATACTCTTTGGCATTTTATTGCTTCTGATTATTTTATCTGCATTATTTTCCAGCTCTGAAACCAGCATGATGGCGATTAACCGATATCGCCTAAAACACAAAGTAAAAGAAGGCCATAAAGGCGCTATTAAAGTTGAGAAACTACTAGAAAGCCCAGATCGTTTATTAGGTGTCATTCTTCTCGGTAACAACTTTGTTAATATTTTTGCCTCATCTGTTGCGACGATTATTGCAATGCAGCTATTGGGTGAAGCCGGCATTGCTTTGGCAGCGGGTATATTAACCCTGATTATTCTGGTTTTTTCTGAGGTAGCACCTAAAACTTTAGCAGCTCTTTACCCTGAAAAAATTGCTTACCCTGCAGCTTATGTACTTGGCCCATTATTAAAAGTACTTTCTCCTATTGTTTGGATGGTGAACTTTTTTGCGAACAGTTTTTTACGTCTGTTTGGTGTAAAAGTGAAAGAAGAAACAACTGATGTCCACGAACTGAGCCAAGAAGAATTGCAAACCCTGATTAATGAAGCAACAGGAAAATTGCCCGCTCAATACCGCATTATGCTCAATGGCATTATGCAACTTGAAAATATTACGGTAGAAGATGTCATGATTCAAAAACAAGACATCTATGGAATTGACGTTAACGCACCTATAGAAGAAATTACAAAACGTATCGTAAAGTCTCCTTTTACCCGCATCCCGGTGTATAGAGACAATATTGACGAAGAGCTCATTGGGGTTATAAATATTAAAAAGCTGCTGCCTATTATTGCTAAAGACAGCATTACCTTAAAGGATTTGGTCAAAACGGCGCGTCCAGGCTACTTTATTCCGGAAACTACGACATTAAACATTCAACTGTCGAACTTCAATGAGAACAAACGTCAGATGGCCTTAATTGTTGATGAATATGGCAATCTGCAAGGCTTGTTAACCATGGAAGATTTACTTGAAGAAATTGTTGGAAAACTGAGCACAGATAGACGCATAAAAAGTGAACTCAAAGCCGAAGAGAACGATGATGGTTCTATAACATTTGATGCCTCGGAATTTATTCGTGACATCAACAGAACCTACAACTTTGATCTACCTATAGGAAGCCCAAAAACCCTTAACGGTCTGATTCAAGAGGAATTGGAAACCCTACCTGGTGTTGGTACCTGCTTGAAAATAGAGGGTTACTGCTTAGAAGTTGTTGAAACCTCTAAACACACCATCGAAAAAGTGAAAATTTATCTATTGGATTAAGTTATGTCAAACCACCCTTTCACCTCGCCTGAACAGTGGGAAAAGTTAAAAACCGGTATCGTTCAACTTGCAAAACAAGAGATTTTAACTCGCTTTGAAAAAATCACTGCCGAAGTTAAGCAGGATGGTTCGCTTTTAACTGAAGCAGACATTGAGATGCAAAAGAAAACAAAAGCCTTCTTGTTTGAAAACTGGCCGGAATTTTCTTTTTTGGGTGAAGAATCTAACCAGGAAGAACAAATAAAAGCACTGCAATCAAATAATGGTTGTTGGGTATTGGATCCAGTGGATGGCACCAGTAATTTTGCCAGTGGCATTCCAGTGTTTACCGTTTCTTTAGCACTTGTCGTTCAAGGCTGTGTTGTGATGGGGTTGGTTTATGACCCAAGCAGAGATGAGATGTTTGCCGCACGTAAAGGAATGGGCTCTGAATTAAACGCTAAACAGTTTAAAGCCCAGACACCTAAACAAACACTTAAACAATGCATTGGCCTGATAGACTTTAAACGCTTACCTGAAGAATTAGCCATTAAGATTATCAAAGACAACCCTTATGCTTCTCAGCGTAGTATTGGTTCTGTTGCGTTAGACTGGTGCTGGGTTGCTTATGGTCGTGGACAACTTTATTGTCATGGCGCACAAAACATTTGGGATTATGCTGCGGGCTATTTAATCCTAAATGAGGCTGGCGGTATGAGCTGTACTCTAGACGGCAAAGATGTATACGTAAACATCGTTGAAAAGCGTTCTGCGGTTGCTGCAACAACACCAGAACTATTCAAGCAATGGCAAAACTATCTTACAAAAAACTAGTAGGTCTTATTTCCCCAGGTATCAAGAACTCGGCCTAAATCAGACATATTGATGGGTTTTGTTAGATAATCATTCATACCTGACTCAAAAACTGCTTTTTCCGCGGAATCGAATGCATCTGCCGTTAAGGCTATAATAGGAATATTTGAAACCTTATCGCCCAAAGCTCTAATTGCTTTTGTCGCTTCTATACCGCCCATTTCAGGCATATTCAGATCCATCAATACCAAGTCAAAATATTGATTGCTTTGTATGATTTCAAGCGCTTCCAATCCATTATTGACGATCACAGGCTTATGACCTAACTTTTCAAGAATAGACCGAATAAGCACTTGGTTCATTTGATTATCTTCGGCAATTAAAATAGATAAGCTTTTTGCACCTATAATTTCAGAAGAATCTATACCTTCCCCTGAAGATTGAGAATCTATTTCAGTTGTATCACTAATGGGTAATGGAACCTCAAGCCAGAAAGTTGTGCCTTCTCCTACTTTACTATCAACACCGATTTTACCAGCCATCAAGTCAACTATTTTTTGACAAATCAACAACCCTAAACCTGTACCGCCGTACTTACGGTTAATTGAAGTTTCGGCTTGAACATACTCATTAAACAGTTTTTGTTTTTGCTCTTCGGTAATACCTATCCCTGTGTCACTTACCTCAAACCGAACGAACAAGTTGTCTGCTTTTTTGGCGGACGTAACCTTTAACTTAATATTACCTTTCTCTGTAAATTTGACGGCGTTATTAATAAGGTTTAATAGCACTTGTCTAAGTCTGGCAGCATCACCTAGTCTTTGAACGGCTAAATCATTCTCGACTTGAAGTTCAAAGTTTAGTCCCTTTTCTTCAACCAAGTGAGAATTCATTTTCACCACAATCTCGGCAAGCTGACGCAAATCAAATGGTATCTCTTCAAGCTCTAATTTCTGAGCTTCCATCTTACTGAAATCAAGAATGTCATTAATAAGATTGAGTAGATGAACCCCTGAGTGATGAATCATTTCAATTTGCGAGCGATATTCTTCATCAAAATCGTTCATCATCAACAACTGAGCACCACCAATTACCGTATTTAAAGGCGTTCTTATCTCATGACTCATGATCGATAAAAAATCTGCTTTTGCTTTAAGTGCTTTTTCCGCGACATCTTTTGCATCAATCAGCTTGTGTTCAGCATCTTTCTGATTGGTAATATCTACTAAGAAACCCAAAATCCAAGTTTGCTGATAATCATCCACCTGAATATTAATCGGCCCTTTACCTCGAAGAAACCACTTACAACTTTCTTCCTTATCATCTGCACATATTTTTTCTTCACTGATCATAATTTGGCCGGAATGACTGGCACTAATATCTTCATCGTGCTGTCGTTTAGCCAGTTTAGGTGACAAGAGCTCAAAATCAGTTTTTCCAATAACCTTTTTACGGCTAAACCCCAGCTCTAATTCTGCTTGCTGACTGAAAAAACGGTAGCAACCATTTTCATCTTTTACATAAATACTGATGGGTAGGCTATCCAAAATTTGAACAATTAATTGCTCACGCGTTTTCAGAGTTTGTTCAATTGTTTTCTTATCACTGATATTTTGCAATGTAGCAATCATGTGTGTCAGCTCTTCATCATCAGTGCTAGACACTGTTTTAGCCGTCATTGCTAACCAAGTATAATTTCCAAATACATTCTTAAAACGGAATTCAACATCAAAAGCCCAAGAAACATCGACATGTGATTGAACAATATCTTCGACTTTCTGTCGTTCCAAAGGATGGACTCGATCTAAAAATTGTTCAAAATCATGACCCAACGTCGAATAATCAATTGAGCAGATTTCATAAAAGTTTTGCGTATAGCTAACATGATGTGTATTTAAATCAAGCTCAAGACCACAGGTTTTAGAGGTTTCAAGCATCATTTCATGAATGGATTTATGAGAATGTTTCCTATCGGTTTCTCGAACATTTCCATAAAAAAACTGTGCCAACAAACCTTGGTTAAATTCTGTCATAACGAAGCGACAAGGCTGAACACTGTCTTTCAAATGGTGAGTAAAGGAAACTGGAGATGCGTTAGAAAAGGCTTGAATGATTTGTAATTTAAGATCGACATCCCTATTTAAATCATACTGATCCCACAAAGCATCTGCTGCCTTGTTTTGCCATATAACAGACAGATTAAGATCGTCATCTTTTTCAATATAGGCTACAGCAGTGTGAAGCGTCGAAACATCGATTATCATTCTTTCTGAAGCATTTGTCATAGGAAGATTTTTTTAAAGTGTATTTTTTCATTTTAACCGAATTAAAAGCAAAGTTTAGAACACATCACAATTAAAGCAAATCCAACACCTCTGACAATCGGCTAACCGCATGGATTTCCATATTCGGTACTTTTTCTTTTGGCGCATTAGCGGCAGGAACAATCGCTTTTTTAAACCCGTGCTTGGCGGCTTCAAAAATCCGCTCCTGCCCGCTTGAAACTGGCCGTATTTCTCCAGACAAACCAACTTCACCAAAAATAACCATATCTTCTGGCAAAGGTCTGTTCCGCAAACTAGATACAACTGCTGACAAAACTGCTAAATCAGCACCAGTTTCGTTAACCTTAACGCCACCAACCACGTTAACGTAAACATCCTGATCGGAGGCTTGAATGCCCGCATGCCGGTGTAAAACAGCAAGTAACATCGACATACGATTGTTATCAAAGCCAACCGTCACTCGCTTAGGTGATCCATAAGGAGAATCATCCACCAACACTTGGATTTCAATCAACAAAGGGCGAGACCCTTCCCAAACCACCATTACGACAGACCCAGGTGAAACAACTTCTGCTCTAGAGAGGAAAATAGCCGAAGGGTTTTTAATTTGCTTCATGCCTTTTTCAGTCATCGCAAATACACCCAGCTCATTCACTGCGCCAAAACGATTTTTAATCGCTCTAAGCGTACGGAATCGACTATCTGACTGTCCTTCTAAAAACAATACGGTATCAACAATATGTTCTAAAACTCTTGGACCAGCCACTTCACCAGATTTAGTAACATGCCCCACCAAGAAAATCATAATATTGTTTTGTTTAGCAAAGCGAGTCAAATAAGCGGCAGTCTCTCTTACCTGTGAGACACCACCAGCAGCACTAGACACTTCCGCATGCTGTAGTGTTTGAATGGAGTCAACTATCATTACTTTAGGCTTTTCTTGTGATGCAGCCTCAGCAATTAACTCGACATCTATCTCTGACAGCAACTTTAATTGATCATCCGGCAGCGCCATACGTTTTGCACGCATTGCAACTTGCTGTAAAGATTCCTCTCCCGTAACGTAGAGCACTGTCATTGCCTGACTTAAATGACAAGAAACCTGCAATAGCAGTGAAGACTTTCCTACACCAGGGTCTCCACCAACAAGTACAACCGAACCCGCAACGACACCACCACCTAAGACCCTATCCAATTCAGTGATACTAGAAGAGAAACGAGGCACTACATCTAAACTAACTTCATTGATAGCTTTGATACCAGAGCTCTGTTCTCCTGCATACCCTCGATGTCCTCGGCTGGCAGTTTTACTCAGCGAAGAACCAAGCTTTATTTCCTTAAGAGTGTTCCATTCACCACAGACAGCACATTGCCCTTGCCATTGTGAATGTTCTGCACCACAGTCAGTACAGACATAAGCTGATTTTGATTTCTTTGCCATATTTTCTTTTTCTTAAAATAAAAAAGCCCGCATCAGCGGGCTTCTTTATTAGTGTTTAATGTCTCGCCAATATTCTTTTTTCAATAAATAAGTAATGATAAAGAATATAAACAAGAACAACATAACCTTCCAACCTAGAGATTGTCTCTCCAATTTAATTGGTTCACCAACATAGTCTAAGAAGTTGGTAATATCTCGAACATCTTGATCATATTTCTCTTTAGGCGCTTGACGTTGGACATCTTCTAAGATATTCGGCATAGCTGTTCCATGCAACACCTTGTTATCCCATTTTTTAGTCTTTTCATCATACTCAAACCCTTTCAAAAAGGTATAAATATAATCAGGTCCTTTAAGACGAGCCATCAATGAAAGATCTGGCACTTTTGTACCTAAAACTTCCATAGCAACACCCGGTAACATACGAGTCATAACATCATCCACTGGCTTGGCTTGACCATAGGCCATTTTCTTGATGATTTCATCATCTGTCCAACCAAGATCTCGTGCAATACGGTTATAACGCATGTACTTGAGTGAATGACAAGCCATACAGTAATTTGAAAATAAGATAGCACCTCTTTGTAATGAAGCTTTATCTTTCAAATTAATATTTGCCTTTTCCAATTGAATACCGTGCTCAGCAGCAACAGAAATATAAGGCAGTAAAAATAATAATAATCCAAATAATTGTTTTTTCATTAGCTTACCCTCTCTGGAACTGGCTTCGTTTTCTCAGATACCGAAGTAAACGGCAAGATAATGAAGAACAAGAAATAAGTAGCTGTGAAAATTCTCGCTAATTTCGTTAGTTCAGGTGTTGCAGGTTGAGTACCTAACCAACCAAGTACTAAAAAGCTGATAACTAACATAGCTAGCAATGCTTTATATGACGCACCTCTATAACGAATAGACTTAACTTTACAACGATCTAACCATGGCATTGCAAACAGAACAGCAATAGAACCACCCATCGCAATAACACCCATTAACTTATCAGGGATCGCTCTTAAAACGGCATAGAAAGGTGTGAAATACCATACAGGAGCAATGTGATCAGGCGTTTTCAAAGGATTCGCAGGTTCAAAGTTTGGCGGTTCTAAAAAGAACCCTCCTCCCTCTGGCATATAGAAAACGACAAAAGCAAAGAAGAACATGAAAACTATAGCGCCCATGCTATCTTTAACCGTGTAATACGGATGGAAAGCAATTCCATCAAGTGGTAAACCTTTATCATTTTTATACTTTTTGATTTCAACGCCATCAGGGTTATTTGACCCCACCTGATGCAGAGCAACTATATGCATAAACACGAGGACAACCAACACTAAAGGCAACGCAATTACGTGTAATGCAAAGAAGCGGTTTAACGTAGCATCAGAGATAATAAAGTCTCCTCTTACCCAAGTTGCTAAGTCATGTCCAATAACTGGAATGGCACCGAATAAAGAAATAATTACCTGCGCACCCCAATAAGACATTTGCCCCCACGGAAGCAAATACCCCATAAACGCTTCAGCCATCAGCACCAAGAACAAGAACATTCCTAGAATCCAAACCAGTTCTCTAGGTTCTTTATAAGAACCATAAAGCAGGCCACGCATCATGTGCAAATAAATCACGATGAAAAATGCGGAGGCGCCTGTTGAGTGCATATAGCGAATCAACCAACCCCAATCAACATCACGCATAATGTATGCGACAGAATTAAATGCTTCAGCAGCACTAGGCTTATAACTCATCGTTAGCCAAATACCAGTAATAAACTGATTAACCATCACCAGTAATGCTAGAGAACCAAAAAAGTACCAAAAATTAAAATTCTTTGGCGCATAGTATTCTCCAACATGGGCATTCCATGTACTGACTAAAGGATAGCGTCTATCAAGCCAGGCTAAGAGAGAGTTCTTAGGTCTTTCATGTGTAGAGTTTGACATTAAGCAACTCCTTTCTTAGCGTTTTCACCGACTCGTACAATTGAAGCGGTTTTAAAGTAATAAGGAGGAATAACCAGATTGGTTGGCGCAGGAACACCCTGAAACACTCGGCCAGCCAAGTCAAACCTAGAACCATGACATGGACAGAAAAAACCACCTTGCCAGCCCTTCTCCATGTCTGGTGAATTCACAGCTGGACGGTATAGTGGAGAACATCCTAAATGGGTACATACGCCAACAACAACCAAGTATTCTGGGTTAATTGAACGGTATTCATTTGTGGCATATTCAGGCTGAATGGACTCTTTAGACTCAGGGTCACGAAGTTCTGAATCTTCCTCAGGAAGACGTTTCAGCATATCAGGTGTTCTTCTAACAATCCAAACAGGCTTCCCGCGCCATGCAATTGTCATCATTTGACCAGGTTGAAGATGACTAATATCTGCATTAACAGGTGCTCCTGCAGCCTTCGCTTTTTCACTTGGTTGCCATGAACTCACAAAAGGAACAGCCAAAAAAGTTGCACCCGTTGCCCCTAGCACACCCGTTGCGGCCGTTAATACTTTGCGGCGCGTTAAACTATTCTCATTATGCACATTTTGTGACATAGGGTTTTCCTCTACTCACCATTGAACGATCTCAATGTAAGGTTGCTTCAAATTAGAATTTGCGTATTTTAGCAAAGCCACTTTTGGGTTACATAACTTTATTTATATAACCTCATAAATTTTTTTATTTCATTAAACTCTAATATGTCAATAATTTGTTATAAATTTAAACAGGATTATAAATATCACAAAAAGTGACATCGATTCCAAAATGCTTGCAAACATGCTCTCCTAGCGCCTTAACCCCAACCCTCTCAGTCGCATGATGACCCGCTGCCAAATAGTGAATACTTGATTCCAACGCTTGATGCGTTGTTTGCTCTGAAACTTCACCACTAATATAGACATCAGCTTGCCAATCAATTGCTTGCTGAATGTAGTTCTGAGCGCCACCACTACACCAAGCTATTTTTTGGATTTGCTTAGGGCCACCAGGCAAATGTAAAGACTCTCTATCTAACACCTTGTCAACTCGATGCTTAAAGTCCGCCATTTTCATCGGCGATGCAAGCGTTCCCAAACGTACTAAACTTTTAACATCAGGTGTAATGTCAGTAACTTCCCACATCAAACCCAATTGAGCGTTGTTTCCAACTTCTGGATGAGCATCTAAAGGGAGGTGATAGCCAATTAAGTTAATATTGTGTTTAAGAAGTGTCTCTATACGGTTCCGCTTCATTCCTGTAATAGTAGCGGGCTCATTTTTCCAGAAATATCCATGATGTACCAAGATAGTATCAGCACCTAATTCCACAGCCTTATCAATCAAGGCTTGAGATGCTGTCACGCCTGTAACAATTTTTTTGATAGTTTCCGCACCTTCAACTTGAAGACCGTTAGGTGCATAATCTTTAAACAAGGAAACTTTCAGATAATCATCTAAATAAGCTAAGAGTTCATTTCTATTCATAAGTGAATACCACCTGATAAAAAAAATGACCCGAAATAGGCCATTTTTATTTGCTTATTTTTTATATAAACGTTTATTTTTTAACTCGATATCTCGCTGAAGCAGCATGCGCTTGCAAACCTTCTCCATCAGCTAAAACACCCGCTACCTGCCCCAAAACGTTGGCACCTTCTGCAGAACACATAATCAAACTAGAGCGTTTTTGGAAGTCATAAACACCTAGAGGGGATGAAAAACGCGCCGTTCTTGATGTAGGTAGTACATGGTTAGGACCTGCACAGTAATCACCCAAAGCTTCAGCAGTATAGCGTCCCATAAAAATCGCCCCAGCATGCTTAATTTTAGGCAACAATGCTTCTGGATCTTCGATGGATAATTCCAAGTGCTCAGGTGCGATATAGTTGATCAACTCTACTGCTTGATCTTCATTGTCCACTACGATAATCGCGCCACGGTCCTCAATAGCTTTAGTAATGATTTCTTTACGAGGCATTTCTAAGACCAGTCTATTCATACTTTCATAAACTTTTTCGGCAAACGCAGCATCTTGCGTAACCAAAATCGCTTGCGCATCTTCATCATGCTCTGCTTGAGAGAATAAATCGACCGCAATCCAATCTGGATTAGTTAGGCCGTCACAGTACACTAGAATCTCAGATGGTCCAGCAATCATATCGATTCCTACCGCACCAAACACTTCACGCTTTGCCGTTGCAACATAAATGTTACCAGGCCCAACAATCTTATCGACACAAGGAACGGTTTCCGTACCATAAGCTAAAGCTGCAACTGCTTGCGCACCACCCAGTTTAAAGACGCGATCAACATCACAAATTTCTGCTGCCGCCAAAACCATATCGTTCACTTCACCATCTGGCGTAGGCACAACCATGATCAATTCTTTTACACCCGCTACTTTTGCAGGAATGGCATTCATAATAACGGAAGATGGGTAAGCTGCTTTTCCACCAGGAACATAAAGTCCAACACTATCCAGAGGCGTAACTTGCTGACCCAACATAGTCCCATCGGCTTCTGTATAATTCCATGATTTTGTTACTTGTTTTTCGTGATAATCCTTAACACGCTTTGCAGCGAGCTCTAAACCATCTTTTTGGTCTTGTGGAATTCGATTTAACGCAGAAACCAAATCTTCTTTTGGAATCTCTAAGTCTGCGCCTTTGCTTAACGTCAAACGGTCAAATTTTGCTGTGTATTCTAATAATGCTTCATCACCACGAGTTCTTACATTACGAATCACATCTTTGACAACTGTGTTCACAGACTCGTTTGAAACCGTCTCCCAAGCAAGCAATTTTTCCAATTCGGACTTAAAACCATCTGAATTGATTGAAAGTTTTCTAATATTTAACATTGCGATGACTTCCGTTATTAAGTATTTGAGATAGCTGTTTTGAACTTCTCAACGATTTGATGTATTTGATTAAATTTTGTTTTATAAGCATGTTCATTAACAATCAGTCTGGAGCTAATATCGGCAATATGCTCTTCTGGTACCAAACCATTCGCTTTCAAAGTATTGCCCGTATCAACCAAATCAACAATCTTATCTGCCAAATCAATAAGGGGAGCGATTTCCATTGAACCATACAGTTTAATCAAATCAACTTGCTCACCCTTTTGAGCATAATAAGCTTTGGCTGAGTTAATGTATTTTGTAGCGATCTTTAAACGATGACCATGAGGCTTAGGGACTTCAGGGCCTGCTACCATCAATCGACACTTAGCTATTTGTAAGTCCAATAGCTCATACAGATTATCCGATGGTGCTTCCATTAAAACATCTTTCCCTGCAACCCCAATATCTGCTGCACCATGAGAAACATAAGTAGGGGCGTCAGTTGCTCGTACAATTAGTAAACGAACATTTTCTTGGTTTGTTGGAATAATCAGTTTACGACTCTTGCTTGGATCTTCCAAAGGCAAAATATTCGCTGCTTCAAGTAAAGGAAGCGTGTCTTTGTAAATTCGGCCTTTTGATAAGGCTATCGTCAGTTGGTTATCCATCATAAATCTTCTAATTAATTTGCTCTGTAGATGTGCGCACCTAGCTTATGAAACTTCTCTTCTATCAATTCATATCCCCTATCAATGTGGTAAATACGACTGATTACAGTTTGTCCTTTAGCTGCTAAACCAGCTAAAATCAGACTTGCAGATGCTCTTAAGTCCGTTGCCATAACTGGTGCAGCGGTTAATGTTTCA
Source organism: Hydrogenovibrio kuenenii DSM 12350 (assembly GCF_000526715.1). NCBI lineage: Bacteria > Pseudomonadati > Pseudomonadota > Gammaproteobacteria > Thiotrichales > Piscirickettsiaceae > Hydrogenovibrio > Hydrogenovibrio kuenenii. The sequence goes on from NZ_JAGP01000001.1 coordinate 1,334,644, forward strand.
ACGCCGTGAGTAACCGCAACATTTCCTGAAACTTTAATATCAGCACCCATACGAATCAACTCAGAAACGTGCATAAATCGATTTTCAAAAATCGTCTCTTCAACCTGTCCTTCGCCTTCAGCGAGAACATTCATCACAACAAACTGCGCTTGCATATCCGTTGGAAAATCTGGGTAAGGGTCTGTAACGATATTAACAGGCTTTAACTGGCGGTTACGCATATCCAATGTAATAGAGTCTTCCGTTGAGGTTACCAATGCTCCTGCTTCAGTAAACTTTTCAAGAACAGATTCCATATGAGAAGGGTTAACACTGGTTACGGTAATGCAACTATGCGTTACTGCTGCTGCTGCCAAATAAGTTCCAGCTTCAATACGATCAGGAATAACACTATAAGAAACTCCTTTTAGTGAATCCACTCCATCGATTGTCAATGTGCTCGTACCGACACCTGAAATTTTAGCGCCCATCTTATTTAGAAAGTTCGCTAAATCGGATACTTCAGGCTCTCTTGCTGCGTTTCTTAATACCGTACGTCCTTCAGCTAAAACTGCTGCCATCATCAAGTTTTCAGTTCCCGTAACGGTTACAGGATCCATAGTAATGTCTGCGCCTTTCAGCTTACCAGCTTTAGCAATGATATATCCCTGCTCAACTTTGATGTCCGCTCCCATTTTTTGCATCCCTTCAATATGAATATTGACTGGACGAGAACCGATAGCACAACCACCAGGAAGAGAGACTTTGGCTTCTCCAAAACGAGCAAGTAAAGGTCCCATCACTAGGATTGACGCTCTCATAGTTTTAACCAATTCATAAGGCGCTTCTTTAGTGACAATCTCTGAAGCATCAATTTCGATATTGAGTTGCTCATCAAACAAAACTTGAACACCCATCGTTGCCAAAAGCTGAATTGTTGTGGTTACATCTTTGAGGTGCGGAACATTCGACAATGCAACAGGTGTTTCTGCGAGCAGGCAACCCATAAGAATGGGGAGCGCAGCATTTTTAGCACCAGAAACTTGAACTTGACCCGATAAAGAACAAGGCCCATCTATTACCAATTTATCCATAATTTAGTCTTTTTTTGGCACAGCCGTCTTAATTGACAGCGCATGCAAAGCGCCGCTCTCAAATTCTTGTTTGAAGATATCATTCACCATTCTATGTCTTTGCAAAGGTGTCTTTCCTTCAAACTCAGAACTAACAACTTCTATAGCGAAGTTACAATCTTCTCCACTTGTCACAACTTGTGCGTCAAGAATAGATGTCTGAATTTTGTTTCGAATATTGTCAGGAGACATAAATCACCAATTTATAAAAATTTAATCGCGTATTTTAACGCCTTTAAACAACAAAATCAGATTAATCGACGTGATTACCAAAAAGAACGCTAGGGTTATAATCAAACTCAAACCAATCGAAACATCTGATTGAGTGAAAAAGCCATAGCGAAAACCATCCACCATATAGAAAAATGGATTTAGGTGAGAAATGTACTGCCAGATACCCGGTAACGCATGAATGGAATAAAATACGCCACTCAAAAAGGTTAAAGGCACAATAATGAAATTTTGAAATGCAGCCAATTGATCAAACTTATCAGATAAAAGCCCCGCCGTAAGCCCAACGGACCCCATAATAGCGGCGCTTAAAACTGCAAACAATAAAATCCACCACGGATGATTCATCGTTAAATCAAAACCATACATACCAATCAATAAAACACCTACCCCTACCGCCAGACCACGAATAACTGAAGCACCAACAAATGCTAGGTACAACTCAAGCGGAGAAATCGGGCTTAACATCACAAAAGTGAGGTTTCCGTGCATTTTTGACTGAATAATACTAGAAGATGTATTGGAAAATGCATTCTGTAGAATCGTCATCATAACCAACCCTGGAATCAGAAATTGACTATAAGTTAGACCCGTGAAAACCTCTATCTTTGTATCTATCACTTGACCAAAAATCAATAAATACAGTAGTGATGACACAACAGGCGCAAAAATAGTTTGGATGGCGACGGAGTAAAAACGGCGAACCTCTTTTACAAAAAGAGCCCAACACCCTACAAAATTAAAGTTCATCATTTTGCTCTCCTGTTAAGGTTATGAACACTTCTTCAAGAGTTGCATCACGACTGGTAATATCTTTGATATGTAGACCCGTAGCTGATAACCAGGCCATAATATCGTTGAGAGGTAAATCTTTCTCCACCTTAAACACTACTTCATTGACATTAAAACTATCCAATCGCTCACTCAAAGCAGCATGACTTGCTAAGAAGCTTTCTTCAAAACGTTGTGAGAGATTAACTCGTACATATCGATATGGGTGGAGTGACACTAGATCGGAAGTTGTTTCTAGGGCTTTTAGCTGACCTTTTTGCAAAATAGCCACTTTTTCACATAAAGACTCAGCTTCTTCTAAATAGTGCGTTGTTAAAATAATCGTATGGCCTTTTTGGTGTAACTCTTTAGTAAACTCCCAAAGCGTCTTCCTAAGGTCAACGTCGACACCAGCTGTAGGCTCATCCAAAACAATCACATCAGGTTTATGAACAAGCGCCATCGCAATTAGAACTCGCCTTTTCATTCCACCAGAAAGCTGATTGGTCATAGCATCAGACTTGTCTGTTAGTGCCAAACGTTCTAAAAGTTCATTAATCCATTTATCTTGCTCAGAACCAGATAAGCCAAAATAGCCCGATTGAATTTTCAATAAATCTTTAATCGAAAAAAAGGGATCAGAAATCAATTCTTGAGGAACCAAGCCTAACTGGCGGCGTGTTTGTCGATAGGATTTTTCTGTATCATATCCATTTACTAAAATATGACCGCCAGAAGGCTTTACTAAACCTGCCATAGAATTAATCAACGTGGATTTCCCGGCACCATTAGGCCCCAATAAGCCGAAAAATGAACCTTTTTCAACTTCAAATGAAACACCTTTAAGTGCTTGCAACTCTCCGTAGGCTTTACTGACATTCTGAAACGAAACTGCTGAACTCATTAATTCTCTCTTTTAAAACATTAACTCTTTGACGCTGACAATAAAGGGGCCAATTCATATAAATCAATCAAACCAGACAAGTCTTCGGGCAAAGCATACACTCTTATTTTGTTGACTGCTTTAGCCTGTAAGAAAAGAATTAATGCCAAACAACTACTGTCCGCAGACGTTACAAGTGAACAGTCAATTTCTTCAATAACACCCTCACCTACCCAAGCGTTATTTTTAAAAAGCTTGCTAATGGATTGAACCGTCAAATCGCCCGTTAAAGTTAACCTTTTGTCTTTAACAACGTAAGCCGTCTGTTGTGACATATTCACTGCTTTCACGAGGTGTTACACCTTATTTTTTTCTTTTAAAGAGGCAATCACTTGATCTATCCCCTTGGTATCAAATTCTGATGCAAATATCTTGCGATAATTTAACAACAAGCTAATCCCTTCAATCGTCACATCATAAAGCATCCACTTATGGGTATGCTTATTCAAATAAGCACGATAAATCACAGATGAAATATTACCGTCTGACTGAGTAACATCCGTCACAACTGTCGCACGACCTTCTCGTGGTTCTTCCACCCGTGTCACTTTAATTTTTGACACTTTCAATTTAATCAAACTCTGTGAATAAGAGCGTAACAAAGTATTTTTAAAAGCTTCTGAAAAGTCGTTTTGCTGCTTAGGAGTTGCAGAACGCCAATATTGCCCCATCACATAACGAGCCATTTTTGGCGTATCGACATAAGGCAAGATATATTCATCTGCAAACATCTTTACTTTTGCCGGATCCGATGCCAACTCTTTTCTTTGTAAATCAATTTGTTTTAATACGCTTTGGGAAAGCTCTTTAACCATTTCTTTAGGATCTGTCTGATTAATTTGAGCCTGGGCCTCTCCCATAGCTACTAATAAAAACAGACCAAACAAAAATATTACTTTGTTCTTAAATATCATTTTTTGTCATTCCCACTATCACTAAATTTGGTTAAAAACTGCCCTATCAGATTTTCTAGAACAAGAGCTGATTGCGCTATATCTATCTGATCACCGTTCTTCAAATATTCATCATCAGCGCCAGGTGTTAAACCAATATACTGATCACCTAAAAGTCCAGAGGTTAAAATGGCTGCTGAAGTGTCCAAAGAAAGCTTGTTGTACTCTTTATAAATATCCATCACAACTTTGGCTCTATAAGTTCTTTTATCAACAGAAATCGAATCGACACGCCCAATAACGACACCACTGATTTTTACTGGTGCTCGAACTTTCAAGCCCCCAATATTACCGAACAAAGCGCTTACCTTATAGCTAGGTTTATCTTGAAACCCTTGAAAATTACTTACTTTAATGGCAATAAAAACCAGCGCAACTAATGTCATCATGACAAATGCGCCCACCAATATTTCAACACTGGAACGACGAACCATATAAAAATTCCTTAAACAATCTTATTTTTTGTTAGTTAAACATCAAAGCCGTCAAAACGAAATCTAAGCCTAAAACGCCTAGAGAAGCATGAACTACTGTTCGAGTGGTTGCACGGCTCACGCCTTCAGAAGTAGGTATGGCATCTTGACCTTGAAACAAAGCTATCACCGATACAAGAACTGCAAACGCAACCGATTTAATCATTCCATTAACAACATCATCTTGCCAATCAACATGAGCATGCATCTGTGACCAAAAAGCACCATCATCGACACCAAGCCATCCAACTGCAACCATATAACCACCAAAAACACCCATGGCTGTAAACATGACAGAAAGCATTGGCAAGGCGATAATCGCACCAACCAGTCTAGGTACGAAAATAAATTTTAACGGGTCCACTGCCATCATCTCTAATGCTGACGTTTGCTCGGTAGAACGCATCAAACCTATTTCAGCAGTCAAAGCTGAACCTGCTCTACCAGCGAATAGTAAAGCCGTAACAACTGGGCCTAACTCTCTCAATAACGAAAGTGCAGTCATCGTACCAACCGCTTCTTCCGAATTGTAATCAACCAAAACGTTGTACCCTTGCAAACTCAAAACCATACCAACAAACAAGCCTGCGGTCAGAATAATTGGCAAAGATAGCACACCGGAAAAATAGACCTGTTTAATTAACAAATCAAACCGCTTAAAAGCGTAAGGCAAAGACGGCAGAATTGAAAAAATAAACAAGGTTCCACGACCTACTGCTGATGCTACTGACAGAGAGGTTTTTCCTATAGAGGACAGTGTCGAAAGAAAATAGTTTAACAAGACAAATCCTCTATATAGTCGGAGGCCGGATAATGAAAAGGAACAGGCCCATCAGGCAATCCTTGTAAAAACTGCTTAACATAGTCTGAACCTGAGTCTAACAATTCTTGAGGCGTACCTTGAGCAATAATCTTCCCTTCAGACAAAACGCACGCAAAGTCCGCAATCGAAAGTACCTCTTTCACATCATGCGAAACAATCACACTAGTTAATTCCAGGCTTTCATTTAATTTTTTGATTAAAGAAACCAAGACACCCATCGTAATTGGGTCTTGCCCAACAAAAGGCTCATCATAAAATACTATCTCAGGATCCAATGCAATAGCTCTAGCCAAAGCGACTCGACGAGACATTCCACCAGACAATTGAGCAGGCATTAAAGTCATAGCGCCGCGAAGACCTACCGCTTGAAGCTTCATTTTAACAATGAGCTCAATCAATGGCTCTGGCAGATCTGTATGCTCTCTAATAGGAAACGCAACATTTTCAAACACATTCAAATCAGTTAACAAAGCACCCGATTGAAACAGCATCCCCATCTTACTTCTTAATGCATAAAGTTGATTTCTAGGAAGCTTATGTACATCTTGTTCGTAGACATGAACTTGGCCGGAATCGGGCACTAACTGACCTGCAACCAGTTTCAGCAAAGTGGTTTTTCCTGTCCCACTAGGCCCCATAATGGCCGTAATCTTTCCCTTTGGAATAGTGAGGGTTACATCATCAAAGATGACCCTATCGCCACGGTGAAATTTGAGGTTTTGAATTTGAATAACGGATTCTGCTTTCATAGCCGCCCATCATAACAAAATTGCCAATACAAAAGAATCATTGCCAGCATCTCTTAATTATTAGTGACCTAAAAGTTCAAACAATAACTTCATGTCAGTTACATGCTTGGTTGATACATCTTCATCAACAGCAAAAACACATCCCCCTGGGAAGTCTTGAGGTAAAGAGTCTAAAAAAGGAGAAACCGCATCTTTTAACTGACTCATAGGATGGTCATTCATTCGAATCAAAAACATAGGTTCACCTGACAAAACACCCAGTCCTGAATCACAAGACCACCCCATAATCTGAGGTCTAGGCGCACAAGATGTTAACTTATAATCTGTATCAGCCAATTCATCTTCGAGATAATTTATTTCTGCTTGAGATAGATTCATTCCAAGAACCCCATAGGCCTTGTCTTTCAATAGGTCTTTAAGTTCTTTAATTTGATCTAGAACAACCTCACTAAAATCACTCACTTCAAAGAAAATAAAAAAAGGTTCGGGTTCATGCAAAACTTCTATTTCAGCAATATATGCAGCATCCCATTGCTTCCATACGTCCTGTGGAATCAGTAAAGCTTTAAAATATTGGTTATAATAATCCAACCGCCAATCTTCTGGCATATCGTCTGGATAAAAGTTTTTATTCCAGCTTTGATGAAGCCATCCACGTGTTCCTACTAATAGATTTTCAATTTTAGTTGCCATAAACTTTATTTATTTTAGTTATAAAAAACCCTATAATGTTCATTTTACTCAAAACAGTCGAAAAGAAAACTGTATGACAATGACGCTCATTTTACCAAGTTTGGTATTACTCGCAGGACTTGCTTTACTCGTCTGGAGTTCAGATATTTTCATTGATGGCGCTGCTGCTACAGCTGTTCACCTAAACATCTCACCACTTATTATCGGGGTTGTTGTATTAGGTTTTGGCACCTCTGCACCAGAAATTCTGGTATCCATCTTAGCGTCTTTTGATAACAGCCCCGGTCTTGCAGTTGGTAACGTCATCGGTTCAAACATCGCCAACATAGGCCTTGTACTTGGTATCACTGCAATTATTTCGCCTATTGTAGTAAAGTCCTCGCTACTAAAACGAGAATTTCCTATTTTACTCGCAGTTTCTGTTCTGGGCCTACTCTTATTACTTGACCACCAACTTGGCCGATTAGATGGAATTATTCTAATCACCATGCTCATCATCGTTATGGCATGGATGATCAAAGCAAATAAAACAATTGATCAACACGACCCCCTTGTCGAAGACACCATCGACGAAATCAATGACCTCCCCAAGCTTTCACTGAAAAAGGGACTTGTTTTTCTAGCTATCGGCCTAATTATTCTCATCGGCAGTGCAAAACTTATGGTTTGGGGCGCCGTAGAAATTGCGCAATATTTTGCCGTGCCAGATTTGATTATCGGTTTAACGATAGTTGCAATCGGTACAAGCCTACCTGAACTTGCTGCTGCGATCTCGGCAGCTAAAAAAGACGAATCTGACTTAATGATAGGCAATATTTTAGGTTCAAACCTATTCAACTTGCTTGCTGTTATGGCAATGCCCGCACTAATTGACCCATCACCTGTCGACAACTCTACGCTCATGATTGATTATCCTGTTATGCTTGGCATGACTTTAGCCATGTTAGTCGTGGCGCTTCCTAGAAAAGGAAATGCCATTATCACAAGGGGCGAAGGGACTTTACTCATCCTCAGTTATATTGGCTATTTACTTCTACTTTATTATAGAATGGTGCACCCATAATCAAACCATAGGGAAGCCAAGATGGAGTTTCAAACTGAAATATTACATAAAGCGTCTAAAATCAAATTACTCATTCTTGATATAGACGGCGTTTTATCTGATAACAAACTCTATTATGGCGACAATGGCATTGAATATAAAAGCTTTCATACCCGAGATGGCCACGGCATGGTCATGCTACAAAAAAGCGGTATAGAAATTGGCATCATAACAGGTCGAAAGTCTCCACTAATTGATAAACGCATGAAAGACTTAAAAGTTAAACATGTTTACCAAGGTGTTCCTGACAAACTTCCCACCTTTCTTAAGCTAATTGAACAAGAGCAGCTGGCTTTAGATGAAATCGCCTATATGGGAGATGACATCCTTGATCTTCCTATCTTAACTAGAGTGGGGTTGGCAGCCTGTCCAAAAAATGCAGATACAGAAGTACCGCCTCACGTGCATTATGTTTCCCGATTCAATGGTGGAGAAGGCTGTGTTAGAGAAATGTGTGAACTCATTTTAAAATCACAAAGTCTCTGGCAACAGCATATGGATTTTTACCTGCGAAAAAAGCTGTAAAATAAACATTAAGAACCGATCCCTACTAATACCAATCAATCACGAGGAATAGCACATGAAAAAACGCTTACCAATGATTTTGGTTTTTGTACTCTCTATTTCTCTATTGTTGTTAAATACTCATCAAAACTTTTTGCAAACAGGAAAAACAACAACACCTAAAGCACCTAAACTGACTTACAGCTGGCAAATATTCAACTCTACAAGTTGGCAAATCAACAAAAACACACCTAATGCAGAGCAGACGTATCTAGTTGCAAAAACCATAAATTACCAGAACCAGACAAAACAAAGTCAATTCGCGATGCCTTTTTCCATCCAAGAAAAGCCGACATCGTTGCTCATCATCCACAGCAAAAAAGGCACTAGTCAAAACGATGAAGTCATTCACTTACAAGGAAAAGTAAGAATAGATAGCATATCGCTTCCCGACCACAAAAATAAAACCCTGAAATCTGAACAAATTACTTATAATAGCCAAACTGAATTATTGGTAAGCCCCGTCTTTGCCGAACTAACAACACCTGATGTAATCGTCACAGGAGTTGGTTTTTCTGCTAACTTGAAACAAGATCAATATAAATTTGAATCGAATGTTAAAACGCTGTATCAACCTAAATAGCCATATCAACAGCCTTAGAAAACTTTCTATTGTTTTTCTTGGCGCAGTCACACCAACCCTATGCTCTACAACATGGGCAGCGACTCCTTCTCCAGATGAAACTCAACCCGTTGAGATAACGGCTGATACATTAAATGCCAAAGATAAAGAAGGCATCAGTATCTACCAAGGTAATGTTATTGTCATTCAAGGTTCAACGACAATTAAAGGCGATAAGGTCACCCTACACCACCCAAAGCGAAAAATTTCTACCGCTATTGTATTAGGCAAACCCGCTACATTTAAACGTTACCTTTCAGAAGAAAAAGGTTGGGTAACGGGGCACGCAAATAAAATCACCTACTCCACGACCAACAAGACCTTATTACTCGAAGGCAATGCGAAGGTTGTGCAAGAAGATAAAAACACCATTACGGGTCCACGCATCCTCTATGACCTGACACACAAAACATTGTCAGCAAAAGGCAAGGCAAAACAAAGAATAAAAATGATATTTACACCTCCTGAAGAGCAGGAGAAAAAGTAATGGCGCACTTTTATGCAAGAGATCTTGCCAAAAGCTACAAAAAGCGCGTTGTCGTTACCTCAGTAGATTTAGATGTTTCCAGTGGCGAGGTTGTAGGCTTACTGGGACCAAATGGCGCAGGAAAGACAACAACTTTCTATATGATGACTGGCCTTGTTAAAAATGATGGTGGCGAAATTTTTCTAAACGATAGTAATATCAGTGAACTATCAATTGACCAAAGAGCCAAACTTGGCATCGGCTACCTACCTCAGGAAGCTTCAGTGTTTCGTAAACTCACTGTTAAACAGAATATCATGGCCATTCTAGAAATGCGTGATGAGCTTCCAAAAGAGCAACAATTTCAAAAATACGAAGAATTGATCGATGACCTTCAAATTGGTCATATTACAGAACAATTAGGACAAGCATTGTCAGGAGGAGAAAGACGTCGCGTTGAAATTGCTCGCGCCTTGGCAATGGAACCAGACTTTATACTTCTTGATGAGCCCTTTGCAGGCGTTGACCCCATTTCAGTAAAAGATATTCAAAATATTATTTTGCACCTAAAACAAAAAGACATAGGTGTACTTATAACTGACCATAATGTACGTGAAACCTTAGGTGTTTGTGATCGCGCCTACATTCTTCATGCCGGTAAAATACTCGCCAGTGGAACCCCACAAGAAGTACTTGCCAATACCGATGTTAAGCGTGTCTACCTTGGCGAAAATTTTAAATAATTTTCATTTTTCCAGCGTTACCTCCCTCCACTGAACCTCCTCTTTTATGCTATACTTCAACTGAAGCAAAGTCACAATCAATGCTTACAGAACAATAAAATAAAAGTAAACTTCTCTGCTCATCGCAAACACTGGAAAAGGAGCGATATTATGCAAATCAACATTACAGGTCACCACATTGACATTACTGATGCACTTCGCGATTATGTAACTGAAAAAATGCAAAAATTAACCAGACATTTTGACCATGTCACCATTGCACACACTATCTTAACTGTCGACAAACAAGGTCAAAAAGCAGAAGCAACTGTTCACGTTTCTGGAAAAGATTTATTTGCTGAGCACACCACTGAAGACATGTATGCCTCTATTGATGGTTTGGTTGACAAGTTAGATCGCCAAGTCATTAAATACAAAGAAAAAATTGGTAGCCACCATCAAAAATCAGGTGGTGTCAAAAACATGGCTGAAGAAGCATAATTTCAGCAATGGATAAGAAGGGGCTTTTAAGCCCCTTTTTTTATAGCAAATTTCGATGAATTTACCTTATTATTCTTTGGTATTTGCTTTAGAATAATCTCGACTAACAAATTCCTCTAGGCCATGTTATGCCTCAAACAACCGATAAGCTGCAAATTACGGAACAGCTGCTACAAGCCGTAAATGATGATAACGGTGATTACGCACAACAAATACTGACCACTCTTGTTCCTGAAGAAATTGCGGAAATACTTGAAGCAACGCCACCCAAGCAGCGTTATCCACTCTGGGTACATCTAACATCAGAGGTTCAAGGGGAAGTCATTGGTCACACCAATGAAGAAGTCCGAGCCAGCCTACTACAACAACTTGATAACCAAGAAATAGTTGACCTTACTGAAGAGCTGGAAACGGATGACATCACAGATATTGTCCAGTCCCTTCCTGAAGAAGATAAACAGCATGTTCTAGACAACTTATCGGATGACGAGAGAACGGCAGTAGAAACCGCATTAAGTTACCCTGAAAATACTGCTGGGGGCTTAATGAGTACGGATATTATCACCGTACGTTCTGATGTAACTCTTGAAGTTGTTTTACGTTTACTAAGAAAAATTGGCTCTATACCTAAGGCCACCTTAGACTTAATCGTAAGAGATAGAGAAGGTTTATACGAAGGTGTTCTTAGCATTAATGATCTCATCACACATGATGAAGACACCTTAGTTAGCGAACTCATTCTGAAAAAAGATGCCATAAAAGCAACCATTTCGGACAAGGATGTAGCGCATTATTTTGAAAAAAATGACATTATTTCTGCTGCTGTAATCGATGAAAACAATCTAATCCTCGGTCGTATTACAATCGATGACGTGGTCGATATTATCCGTGAAGAAGCTGAACATGCTCAAATGGCAAGCGCAGGTTTAACGGAAGATGAAGATTTATTCTCCCCTCCTATGCGCTCAGCGAAAAGGCGTTCTTTCTGGTTGGGTATTAACTTATTAACCGCCCTATTTGCTTCAGCAGTTATTGGCATATTTGAAGCGACTATCCAACAAATAGTTGCCCTTGCGATTTTAATGCCTATTGTCGCTAGCATGGGTGGTATTGCAGGTACGCAAACGGCAACTATTGTTATTCGTGCTTTAGCAACAGGAAAGCTTGGCTCGAAAAACAGTCGTGCTTTGATAATCAAAGAAAGCTTGGTTGGAATGTTAAATGGATTGATATGGTCTGTCTTGACAGGAATAACGGCTGCTGTGTGGTTTCACCAAATGTCGCTCGGCATGATATTCGGTGCAGCCATGCTACTAAATCTTATTGCTGCAGCGGTAGCTGGCGCTTTAATACCATTATTGCTGAATAAAATGAAAATTGATCCCGCCTTAGCATCTGGACTTATGCTAACAACAGTAACAGACTCTTTGGGATTCTTTGTTTTCTTAGGATTAGCGACAGTTATTTTAGTCTAAAAGACAACATAACAACCGAAGTGAGTCATTCACAAAATGCTTCAATAAAATCAAAACATTCTAGCAAAGACATCTTCACTATAAGCGTAGGCCGTTGCTGCAGTTAGAAAAAGCGTAACCGCTAACCACTTAATCACTCTTGGTGATTTTTTGTTTTCCCGAAAAATATCTGATTTGCGTTTAACCAGTTTGATTGCCATCCTACAAATCCTTTTTAAATACAGCAACAAGGTCTAAATAAGGAAACCAAATCACGACATAACCCTCCCACAATTTGAAAGATTATTACTTTGACCGCAACCCGGCTATCTCCAAAAGACCCGTGGCTTTCCGTCCTTACTTCACAGTAAGTTTGGCTAAAACATCATTGACTTTATAATGTCATTGTGTATTTATGGCACATTTTTTTTATAAATGCAATAGAAATCATTAACTTAATGTATTTTTTTTATTTTCAGGTTTTACAAGTCGGGTTAATGTTCACGAGTCGCAACGAACTGTAAATTAGGCCATCTCTCTTCAATCAAATTTAAGTTAACCCGTGTCGGAGCGATATAAACCAGCTGATCAGCTGCATCGTAAGCAACATTATCTTTAACTTTCGCAAGGAATTTCTCAATTTCGGCTTTATCGCCAATGACCCAACGTGCCGTGTTTACATTCACCGCTTCAAATAAACAGGTAACGTTATATTCGTCCTTTAAACGTTGAGCAACCACTTCAAACTGAAGCACACCAACAGCCCCCAAAATCAGGTCATTGTTTGCTATTGGTCTGAATAGTTGCGTCGCACCTTCTTCAGAAAGTTGCGTTAAGCCTTTTTGCAAAGCTTTCATTTTCATTGGATCTTTTAATTGTGCACGACGGAAAAGTTCAGGTGCAAAATTTGGAATACCAGTAAACTTCAAATCTTCACCTTGAGTAAAGGTATCTCCAATCTTGATTGTGCCATGGTTATGCAAACCGATTATGTCGCCAGGGTAAGCCTCTTCCGCATGTTCACGCTTATTCGCTAGAAAGGTAATGGCTTTAGAAATCTTTACATCCTTACCAATACGAACATGTTTTAACTTCATGCCCGCTTCGTATTTTCCCGATACAATACGCATAAACGCCACACGATCACGATGTTGTGGATCCATATTTGCCTGGATTTTAAACACAAATCCAGTTAACTTATCTTCATCAGACTTAACTGTTCGGGTTTCAGTTTCACGACCTTTTGGCGACGGTGCATACTTAGCAAAACCATCCAGTAGCTCCTGTAAGCCAAAGTTATTTACAGCAGAACCAAAAAATACGGGCGTAAGCTTACCTTGCAAGAAATCTTCAAGATCAAACTCATGACTTGCGCCGCGAACCAGCTCAATTTCTTCGCGCAACTCTTCTGCCATACCGCCTATTTTTTCATCCAAGGCAGGGTTATTGATACCTTCAATCAACTCACCAGCAGAAGCATTTAAACCATCTGCAGATTCAAACAAACGCACCGTATCGTTATAAAGGTGGTAAATCCCTTTAAAACGCTTACCCATACCAATCGGCCATGTCATTGGCGCACAGTTAATTTTTAACACATCTTCAACTTCATCCAGCAAATCGATGGGATCCTTCCCTTCTCGGTCAAGCTTGTTGATAAATGTCAAAATAGGCGTATCACGCAGACGACAGACTTCCATCAATTTAATGGTTCTATCCTCAACCCCTTTTGCGACGTCAATAACCATCAATGCTGAATCTACTGCGGTTAGGGTACGATAAGTATCTTCTGAGAAGTCTTCGTGCCCAGGAGTATCCAACAAGTTCATCATCACATCTTTGTAAGGAAACTGCATCACAGACGAAGCAACAGAAATACCTCTTTCCTGCTCCATTTTCATCCAATCCGACGTCGCACCGCGATCGGTCTTTCGGCTTTTAACCGCTCCAGCCATCTGAATGGCACCACCGTAAAGCAACAGCTTTTCGGTTACCGTGGTTTTACCCGCATCCGGGTGGGAAATAATGGCGAATGTTCGTCTTTTATTTGTTTCTAGCTGCAATGACATAGCGTTTTAAACTCAAAGGCTGTTATTTATATTTAATTTTTAAATTCATTAAAACTAAAAAATCTGCCAGGCTGGGTAAGGATATAAACACCCAGCCTGGCAGATTTTTAGTCAATGTTTAGGCTAAAGGTCTGAAGACCAAGCCTAAACCGTTTTATTTATTTTTGTTTTGACGGGCAAGCTTTGCTTCTTTTTCCGCTTGTTCTTCTAAGAAAATACGCGTCAACTCTGCTTCCTGCTCTTTAGCACTTGCACCCTCTTTAACAGGTTTCATCAAGTCTTCTTTAGAAACACCTAATGCCAATGCAATCGCGCTGGCAATATAAGTAGAAGAATAAGTACCGACAACGATACCGACAATCAAAGCCATCGCAAAGTTATGGATAATTTCCCCACCAAAGACAAACAAGGCAAGCAATACAACCAATGTTGTAAAAGATGTCATAATCGTTCTTGCCAACATTTGGTTAACAGCAAGGTTAGTCACATCAACAGGCGTGCCTTGACGCTCGATACGGAAGTTCTCTCGCACACGGTCAAAAACAACAATGGTATCGTTCAAAGAATAACCGATAACGGCTAGTACGGCTGCTAATACGGTTAAATCAAACTGAGCTTGCGTCCAAGCGAACACACCGACGGTAATGGTCACATCATGAATCAAAGCCGCAACCGCACCGACGGAAAAGCGGAATTCGAATCGAAGTGCCACATAAATCAAAATACCAATCAATGCGTAAATTACGGCAAGAAAACCATCTTCCGTTAATTCATCACCTACCTGAGGCCCTACAAACTCAACACGTCTTAAATCGATCTTATCGTCCGTATGAGCCTTTAGAACACCCAAGATCTGATTGGACAGTTTTGAAGAGTTCACACCTTCACGTGGTGCGATACGGATCAATACATCCTCTGCAGAGCCAAAGTTCTGCACAACAGCTTGATCAAAACCATTCGCCTGTAAATTTTGACGAATTTCATCAACATCAGCTGGCTTCTCATAGGCCAACTCAATAATGGTTCCGCCCGTAAAGTCGATACCAAAATTTAAACCTTTGACTAAAATACCGACAATAGAAGCAATAATCAGCAAGGTTGAAACAACCATTGCGATCTTGCGTTGCCCCATAAAGTTAATCAATTTTTTTTCAGACATCTGCTCGTCATCCTGATTCATTTCCTTTGCCATGCTTATCTCCTAAACCGACAGTTTTTCAATCGGCTTATTGCCGTAACGCCAGTTAACGATGGCACGAGTACCCATAATGGCTGTAAACATTGACGTGATAATCCCAATACACAAAGTAATGGCAAAACCTTTAATCGGTCCTGTTCCGAAACTGAACAATACAATTGCCGCCAACAAAGTCGTGATATTCGCATCCGCAATGGTGACAAATGCTTTTTCATAACCTGCATTAATCGCCGCTTGCACAGAACCTACCCGCAATTCTTCACGAATACGTTCAAATATCAGAACGTTTGCATCAACCGCCATCCCAACGGTCAATACAATCCCTGCAATACCCGGCAAAGTTAAGGTCGCTTGCATTAACGACATAATGGCGACAATCAAAATTAAGTTCAGAGTCAAGGCAAGGTTAGCAATCATACCAAACACTTTATAGCGCCATGCCATGACAACCAACACCAACATAAAGCCAACAACAACTGACATAAATCCTTGGTCGATATTGTCTTTACCTAAGCTTGGCCCAACCGTTCTTTCTTCAACGATTTCCATTGGTGCCGCCAAAGCACCTGCTCTTAACAACAAGGCTAAATCTTGTGCTTCACGTGGTGAATCCAAACCGGTAATTTGGAAGCGGTTAGCAAACTGCCCTTGAATAACTGCAGCGTTGATAACATCTTTAGAGGTCACACGACGCTTCACTTTTTTACCGTTCACCATCACGGTGTCAATACGTGTCTCGATATAGACAACCGCCATGCGGTTACCCACGTTTTTCTTGGTTGTCGCCAACATCTTACGACCACCAACGCTATCCAAAGTCACACTTACTTCAGCTGTACCAGATTTTGATTCAATACCAGACTGAGCATTGATTACGTTGTCACCGCTCACAATAACTCTACGCTGCAATAAAATAGGACGCCCATCACGGAAGTGATACAAGCGTGCGCCATGAGGTGCATAACCGGTTTTTTCAGCTTCTTGTGGATCACCCTTTTCTTCAACCAGTCTGAATTCTAATGTTGCTGTCGCACCAAGAATCTCTTTGGCTTTAGCCGTATCCTGAACACCAGGTAACTGCACAACAATACGTCTTTCACCCTGCTGTTGAATAACTGGTTCAGACACTCCTAGTTCGTTAATACGGTTACGTAAAGTCGTGATGTTTTGCTTTAGCGCATAGGATTTAGCAGAAGCGATGGTTTTTGGTGACAGCAATAACTCTAAAGAAGGTTCTCTTCCTTCAGGCATTTGTTTAATAACAAAGTCACCATCGAATTTTTTGTTAATTTCTTCCTGTGCTTGATCTAGGTTTGTTCCCTCACGGAATTTCACCCATAAAGCTTGTTTGTCATAATCAACAGATAAATAACGAATACGCTTCTCACGCAACGAGGCTTTAATCTCATCCACATAACGGGTATACGCTTTTTGAACGGCTGTCTCCATATCAACATCCATCAAAAAGTGAACCCCTCCACGCAAATCCAGACCGAGGAACATAGGTTCAGCGCCCATGTCTCTCAAAATTTTTGGGGTAGCTGGTGCTAGGTTCAGTGCAACAACCGCTTGACGACCAAGCAAGTTTTTAATAACACTTTTAGCTTTTAACTGTTCTTCTGTTGAGTTAAATCGAATCAATAATTGCGAATCTTGACCAGGACGGAAAGACATGCTTTTGATCGGCAATTTCGCAGCTTCAAGTGCATCTGAAACTTTTTTCTCAATAGAGGCATTGAAAGTTACTGACTTAGCAGGTGAAACCTGAACAGCAGGATCATCACCAAATAGGTTAGGGGTTGCATAAATCACACCCAATAAAATCACAACTGCCAGCAATACATACTTCCAAGCCGGGTATTGGTTACTAATGACTTTTCTTTTAGAGTCAAACATGTTTAATTTTCCAAACTCAACATTAAAACAGCGCCTCGCATGCTCAGGCTTATATCTGCCTAAGGCTCGGGCTTAAAACAACAAAAGGGGCATAATGCCCCTTCTGAAAAAAGTCGTGATTATTCCGCAGTCCCTTTTAGGGTTCCTTTTGGTAATTCACGAGAAACATTTTGTCTTTCAACTTTTACGATAACGTTATTAGCGATTTCTAAATCGACAAAGTTTTCATCCATGTCACGAATCTTTCCAGCCAAACCACCGTAAGTAACGACTTCTGAACCTTTAGATAGCGCTTCAACCAATTTTTTGTGATCTTTCACTTTCTTTTGCTGAGGACGAATCAACAAGAAGTAAAAAACAATAAACAGAACGATTAAAGGCAATAACGCTTCAAAACCGCCACCTTGTGCTGCCGCACCACCATCTGCCATCGCATCAGAAATAAAAAAGCTCATTTTTGTCTCCCAAATAGGTTTATCTATAAATTTAGTCGCCGTATTTTGGCATAGTTCGATTAAAAATACCATGTAAAAACAGCCTAATTCCAGAGTTTCTCACTCATTGAGGCCATTCATCTAAAACCACCCCTGCCTGGTAGATTTTTATTAAAAACTGCCAGGCTGGGGTAGCATTAAATCATAGTGTCGGAACCACTTCTCCTCTTTGATGATAGAAGTGCTTCACATAAGTATCCAGCTGATTATTGGCAATTGCTTCACGCAACCCTTTCATCAGCAGTTGATAGTAATGCAAATTGTGAATTGTGTTCAATCTAGCGCCTAGAATTTCACCGCACTTATCTAGGTGATGCAGATAAGCACGTGTGTAATTCTTACAGGTATAACAATCACATTGAGCATCCAATGGCTCCAAACTGGTTTTATGCACCGCGTTACGAATCTTCACCACACCATCATGGGTAAATAGAAAACCATTACGTGCATTACGCGTTGGAATCACACAGTCGAACATATCAATTCCACGACGTACCGCTTCAACAATATCTTCCGGCTTACCAACGCCCATCATATAACGAGGCTTGCCTTTTGGCAGATGTGGTTCGGTAAATTCGAGTGTCGCCATCATTTCTTCTTTTGGTTCACCAACAGACAAACCGCCGATGGCATAACCGTCAAAGCCTATCTCTTTCAGGCCCTCGGCAGATTCAATTCTTAACGCTTCATACATTCCGCCTTGTACGATACCGAACAGTGCAGATGGATTATCGCCATGTGCATCTTTTGAACGCTGCGCCCAACGCAAAGATAAACGCATCGAATCAGCGGCTACTTCATAAGTGGCAGGGTAAGGCGTACACTCATCAAAAATCATCACTATATCCGAGCCAAGTTTGCGCTGCACTTCCATTGACTCTTCTGGCCCCATAAACAATTTGGAACCATTCACTGGATTACGGAAATGAACGCCTTGCTCGGTGATCTTACGCATTTTGCCAAGACTAAACACCTGAAACCCACCCGAGTCGGTCAGAATTGGCCCTTTCCAGTGGATGAAGTCATGCAAATCGCCATGTTGCTCAATCACATCGGTACCGGGACGTATCGCCAAATGAAAGGTATTACCCAAAATAATTTGTGCGCCAGTCTCTTCAATTTCTTCTGGCGTCATTCCTTTTACCGAACCATAGGTTCCTACAGGCATAAAGGCAGGCGTTTCCACCACACCACGATCAAATTTAAGGCGCCCTCTTCTGGCTCGACCATCTTGATTATCTAATTCAAATTCCATTGCTTATCTTCGTCCTACAAATTCTATTGTTCTGTTTTCTGTTGTGGGTGCACCAACATTGCATCCCCATAACTGAAAAATCGATACTTTTGCGCTACAGCATGCTGATAGGCTTGCATGGTTTTTTCATAACCTGCTAAAGCGGACACCAGCATAATCAAAGTCGATTCCGGCAAATGAAAGTTGGTCAACAACACATCTACCACTTTAAACTCATAACCAGGTGTAATAAAAATATCCGTTTCGCCCTGATAAGCTGCAAGCTGTCCGCCTTCACTCAGAGTTGCTGCACTTTCCAAGCTACGTACAGAAGTGGTTCCTATTGCAAACACCCTGCCGCCTTTTTGCTTGGTACGATGAATCAGGTCCACTGTTTCCGGCAAGACCTCAATCACTTCAGAATGCATGCGATGTTCACTTATATCATCTACTTGCACAGGCTTAAAAGTACCCGCTCCTACATGCAAGGTTACAAAACCAATTGCCGCACCTTTCTGGCGAATTTTTTCCAACAGCTTTTCGTCAAAGTGCAATCCAGCGGTTGGGGCTGCAACCGCACCTGGTTTTTCAGAGTACACAGTTTGATAGCGCGTTTTATCTTCTTCGCCATCCGCACGTTCAATATAGGGTGGCAAAGGCATGTGCCCACAAGCTTCAATGAGTGATAGTGCCGTTTCACCTGCAGGCAACTCAAATGCAACTTCAAACAAAGCGCCATCACGCCCTAACACTTCAACGTCAAATTGGTCTTCAATACGAATTTTGACACCAGGCTTGGGCGCATTACTTGAACGAATATGAGTTAAAACACGTCGATCGTCCAAGATGCGTTCAACCAAAAACTCAACTTTACCGCCACTGTGCTTTTGCCCAAACAACCTAGCAGGAATGACTTTAGTATTATTAAAGATTAAACAATCGTTCGGCTGAACATAATCTAAAAAATTAGGAAATTGCTTATCTGAAAGCTGTCCATCAGGCTCAATTACTAACAGACGGCTACCCGTACGCTCTTGAGTAGGGGCTTGTGCAATCAACTCTTCTGGTAGATCAAAATAAAAATCTTGGCGCTTCATTTTCTTAGTGGGGCGTAGGTTTTTAACGCAACTGTCTTCAAGGTTTAAAAAGCGGAAATTATACTTGATTCTGCTAACACGCGTTTTAAAACTACCCAGCCTTGCAGATTTTTAATAGAATTGCGCACTCGACTAACAAACAATGACATGCGAACCAGCGCTTTAAGTCAAACTCGGAAAGCCCTTATGTTTACAATCGAAGAGATAGATCCAAAACAGTATCGTCAAAAAACTCGTAATTCAACGTTAATTATTATGGGTATTTTTGTCGTAATCGGTATGATCTCAGCCACCGTGAGCGTTAAACTTCTGTCCCCATACAATTCAAACCCTTGGATACTGAATTTTCTAGGTGCATTTATTGGCTTAATCATCACTTTCTTCATTATTAAACAGTTTTTCATAAACAAGCCTTGGATGCGAGATGCAATGTATGGCTGGCGTCTTAAGCGCTCTTTGATGCGCATTACTAATGTCATGGAAAAGCTTAGAAAAGACGTTGATATAAACGATCACCAGGCGATGAAAACCATGCGTTTTTACCACCTTGGCTTAGAACAAATGCATCGTTTGGAAGACAATCACCATGCACTGATTGATTTATTGGCTGAAAAGAAAACCTTAGAAGAACGAATGACTGCTGCTGGCATTGATCTGAACCAAACCAGCTTTTCTCCCGCTCAGGTTGAGCGCTACCATAAAACTGAAAACTAGGATATGAAATGAAAAGTTTACTGTTACTTGTAATTGCGTTTGGCGTGTTTTTATTGGTTCGCTTCATTATGAAGCGCGTGAATGAAATCCAACAAGATGAAACAACATCAAGCCGAGATGCTCAAAATAATTATCATGACGGAAATGCAGAACGCATGATTACCTGCGCCGAATGCGGCTTACGTCTCCCTGAATCGGAAGCCATACTTTTAGATGCAACCACTTCCGTTGAAGCTAATCAACAATTAGCATTCTGTAGTCAGGAACATAAAAGACTTTACCTAGAAAAACATCCTGACGCTTAACAGAATTAAGACAACACCTTAACAATCGTTACATCAAACAAAAGCGGCTCTCCTGCCAATGGATGATTAAAATCCATAACCACTTCATCATCTTTGACTTGATAAACGGTTGCAGGGATTTCTTCTCCCGTAGGCGTATTAAACCCAATCACATGCCCTTCAGACAAAACAACTTCTTCAGGAAATTCAGATTTTTTCATGGTTTGAAAATTCATAGGGTCAGGCAACCCAAAAGCATCCTCAGGCATAAGAGAAAACTTTGCGCGCGTTCCCTCTTCCAACCCAATCAACAGCTCATCTAATTTGCTCAAAAACTGTCCATCACCAACTTGAAAAACAAAAACTTCATCGTCCTGTGTTTGTTCGACAACCGTATCATCCAACAAACTCAATTTGAATTGAATCTCTAGTTCCGACTGCTCGCCAACACGCTTTAATTTTGTTTTATCTACCATATCTCTCTACTTTACTTTTTAGCGGGTGCTTTCTTACGAGCAGCAGGTTTATCAGAAGTTTTCTTTGCGGCTTCACCATAGACTTTCACACAATTACGGCCAGCTTTTTTGGCCACATAAAGTGCTTCATCAGCTAGTTTCATCACTGCTTCAGGCGTCTGACTTCGTTCTGTTTTTTCCGCCAGACCAAAACTGACTGTTACCCGTGTTTCCGCTTTCTTACCTTTTTCCATTACCTCTAAAGGCACTTCAGAAATCTGTATACGCATCTCATCCAACACGGATTTCACTTCGTTTGCCGTTTTACTAGGGAAAACCACAGTAAACTCTTCACCACCATAACGGTATGGGTGCCCAACAGGAATACGAGCCAATTGATACGCGACCAATCTTAAAGCTTCATCCCCAACATCATGACCATAACGATCATTAAAGGATTTAAAGTGATCTATATCCATCATGGCAATGGCATATTTTCGGCCAAGACCCGTAAAACGTTCAAATAAAGCTCTACGCCCTTTCATGCCTGTCAACTGGTCTGTGTGGGCAATCTGATGCGAATCAAACACTAAAGACAAAATAATCAATCCAGAAGCAATGACTGACAACCAAGCCAACACTCCAAAAGAGACATATTGGTTCAACCCATAAGCAAGCAATATTAAGACAAAAATAACCGTGTTATCTAATACCTTAGGCGTGTTTTGAAAAGCATTTCGAATGACAATCAACAACCAAGCACCAATTGTTACCAAAAAAGGCACCATAGGTAGCGTTACACCAGAAGTACCAACAGGTTGAGCCAAAGTTAAAATAGTGCTCATCGGCAAATTATCCATCAGCCAATAAAATGCAAATCCTTGCAGAATAAACACGGTCAATAGACTGAAAACATACGGCTTTGACATTACCCCTTTTTCGGGTAATAAAATCCATAGCAAAATATTGAGTGGCAAAAAAATGGCCAATAATGGATAAAAAGCGGTAACTGTTAATACATCTGTTTTTGAAGTATTTGCAGGTAGGAAATACGCCATTGCAAAATTGAGCACAACAATGGTCAGTAATAAAAATATCGGTTGTACACGATTTAAATAAATACTGATAAATATCCCCAAAGCTGCGATTAGATAAGGGGCATATAAAAGTACGCTTTGGATGGATTTAGGCCAATGAGCAATTTGATCTACTTGCCAAAAAGCCAATACAGAAAACCCGATTAGCCAAAGATAATGTTTGCTATTAGACATAACAATTCCGTTTGTATTTTTTCAGTCAATCAAATTAGTGTTTACCAAATATTGAGAATTTATCTTTTGGTTTATCTACACACTGAATTTGCCATTCCAACATATAGTCGCAGTTCTTTCCTGACGCACACTGCTCATCGCTATAGCCAAACTCGGCAGTTTTGGCAGCGTTTTTGGATGTCACATAATAACCACTTGGACACAGGTCATCTGCTTTTGAGGATAGTGCATGGCTTGATAAATCGCCTGGTGTATCATTGTATGGGTGCGTTAAAACATAGTTGGTATCATCAACTTTCTTAACCTGAGTTTGACTACATCCTGATAATAGAACGATGCTAGCCAACAGCATAAAACTAAGCTTTTTCAAGTTTACTGTGCCTCTTCTTTAATTCCAATTTCTTCTACAACAAAACACATATTGGTATGCATTTTCTTACCGTTCACCAAAAAAGATGCGCCATTAGCGAACTTATCATCTTGGTTGAGTCGAATACTGCCTTTAATGACTTTAATCAACTTACCGGAATAACAGCTGTAAATTTCTATTTTTCGGTCTAATCCAACCCAATCGGACTGGATATTTTTAGCGGTATTTGAAACTTTTTCACAACCGTTCAAAGTCAGTAACAACATGCTTGTTGCCAGTGTTAATAAAATCTTTTTCATAAGTACCACATTCGTTTTTCTGTAAACGCTTATTGATTAATGCAGGTATTTTACCCTTTTGCCTCAAGCTTTGCTTAGTGGATTACGACTAAATCCTGACTATTCAAAATACCAAGTAGAAGCCCTACCACCGCTCTTTTCTCATAAACTTAACTTATTAAAAATAAATAATTTTTATCTAATATCAATACAAAAATTGATTCCAAACAAACCAGGTTTCTCGTTATCATAGGACAATACTCAAAATAACTAACAAGGTATCCCCCATGAACATTACCATCTTAGGAACAGGGTTTGCAGCTCTAACCGCGGTAAAGCAAACAAGAAAACAGCTCCCAGATGCTGAAATAACAGTCATTGCACCAAACAAAAAACTTGTGTATCTACCTAGCATCATCTGGATTCCAGCCAGAGAAAAACAAGGCAAATCTTTAGAAGTCGATTTAACAAAATTCTTTGCTCGACAAAATGTTAATTACATACAAGCCAGCGTGACTAACGTCACTAACAAAGGGCGTACCGTTGTTACAACCGAAGGTGAATACCAAAATGATGGTTTGATTATTGCCACAGGTGGACGCTTTATCAAAAAATTGCCAGGGATTGAGCACGCCATCACGCCTTGTGAAGGGATTGCTGCTGCAGAAGCGATAAGAGACAAGCTTGACAGTATGTCTGGCGGCACAATCGCAATCGGCTTTGGAGGCAACCCCAATGAACCTTCTGCAATGCGAGGTGGTCCTATGTTTGAATTCTTATTTGGAATCGACACCCTTCTTCGCCGCCAAGGACGTCGTGATAAATTTGAAATCATTTTCTTTAACCCTGCACCGCAGCCTGGTAAGCGCTTAGGTGATAAAGTGCCAAACGCTGTTCTAAAAATGATGGCTAAAAAAGGCATCAAAACCGAGCTCGGTCATAAAATGAAAGGGTTTGAGGCGAATAAAGTCATCACGGAAGGCACCGAATTTCATGCAGATATGATTTTATTTATGCCAGGCATGACTGGGCCAGCATGGCTACAGGATTCTGAAATAGAAAAATCTGCCGGTGGCATGATTAAAGCAAACGAACTTTGCCAAGTTGAAGGTCTTGAAAAAACTTATGTTGCTGGAGATTCTGGAAGCTACCCTGGACCAGATTGGCAAGCAAAACAAGCTCATGCAGCCGACTTACAAGCTACAACAGCCTCTCAAAATCTTGCCAGTGAACTACAAGGACGTGTGCCAACAGAAGTCATCAAACATGAATTGATTTGTATTATTGACACACTATCTCACGGGGTCTTTATTAAACGGACTGAGCAAGGTACGACTTTATTACCGCCATGTCGCTTAATGCACTTTGCGAAAAAATTCTTTGAATGGTGGTACCTGAGACAATATCGTTAAATTAGGCGTTATCCGAAAATTCAGATTCATGATTTTATGGCGAAGTACAAGCGAGTTGGCTACTTCATAACCCTCAGTAATTGACCGTTATTGTGATGCTGTCTGAGTAGCTACCTGAGCGTACGTTCTGGTGAGTAAATATTCGCCCATAGGCAGGATAGTCAGTTGTTTTTGACCCTGAATTCAATTGATAACTGTCACTCACAACCGAGGTACTCGCCGTTCCATCTCCCCAAATCGTTGTATGCGATGAATTAGTATAAAGATTATAAGTTAAAACATTACTAGTCGTACCATGAAGCATTTGGCGTGAAGCATAAGCGCCAGTACCAGAACTCATCAAAATGCTATATGAGACTAACCCTCCACCTCCTTGAGCTGTACACCTTACTCTTACCCCACCCACACCATCAAGCGGTGCCGCACTTCCTGGGTCATAGACTCCAAAACTAAGGGGTGGATTAGCTGACACAGTACAAGTTGCAGAAAAAACTTTCCACGGCATAACCATTAAAGTAGAGATTATTGTTAGTCTAAAAACGTCATGTTGAATTTTTATTTTCATGGCTGAATCTCTTTACAATAAAAGTTACCTAAATCTGGCAGTACCACTTTCTTAGTAGGGTAGTTAACTGTAAATTCACACTTTTGCCCAAGCCAGTTTACTTGTATTCGGTTATGCGATCTAAGCCCAGTTAAATAAACTTTGCCGTCAAACCCTACAGGGAAAGTCTCTTTATTACCCGAAATACGAACACCAGCACTGGTGGGTAAAACATGACCACCAGCAATAACAATACGAATCAGTGCACCATGAGAAGGACGCACTGGAAATTTAATATGCACACCACTGCGCCACGCTGGAATAACGGTAAGTTGAGAGGCATCAATCTGAGCATCTAATGGAAGGTCATTGACATCAATTCTAATTGGATTCTTCTCATAGGGTCGTAAATTTGGGACTAAAGCATCACCTTTCAAATCTGTTTGCGTTACCAATTGATTATCCGCATACACACCAACTTCAGCATAACCGGGAACTGAAACCAAAGCGAAACTTGTATCGATATAACGTGCCGGAATGAAGTGTTTATCCAACAACGCTAAACTTCCGCGCGCCCCCAGACGAACACCCGTACTTGATGAACTCGTTTGACGTGCCGCTTCAAAAGAATAGGTTCCAACATCATTTTGCAATGAAACGCCTACATCACCACCAGATGAATTTCCGCTATTTGCGCGCACCCGATAGCCCATCCCATTACCTGGAGGCAAATTATGCTGATATTCTACAAATGATTGAGAGTGTTCTTGTATCGATGAAGAGACACTTAACGTATCTCGAGATGAGAAAGGTCTCGTAATTGTTGCAAAAAAAGCATTTGATGACGCCCCTACATTTCGACTGCCAGAGAAGTTGAGTGCCCAATGATAAGCGAGTTGTTGGTTATAGTTTATTGTTAGCAATTCAAGAGGAGCTTGGTCATAAAAATGTTCATTAACATACCCTATTCCCACTGAAGCCTTTGCTTGCAACAATGACCTCGACAAAAATATTTGATCCGTTCGTTTGACCGGCAACTGCCCCGAAGGTAAGCCTAATTGTCTAAAATCATGACTAATTACCTTGGATGAGAGACGAAACCCAATGAGACGACCAGCATGCTTAAAGCCAATTCCCATCAAGTTTCCTTGACTATGATCAGTCCGACTGGCAGCCACAGACACACTTAAAACACCAATAGGTTGCAATAGTACAGAACCACTTGCTCCAGCTGTTTGTTGAGTACGCAAAAATTCTGCATGCCCCTCACCTGTCAACCAACGATTAAAGCCATATCGATGTGTCAAAGAAGCAAATAAATCTCCGTACTGATTACTTTCTAAACCGAAGTTCTCACGGACTGTGCCTAACTCATAACTATAATCATGCAACCCTTTTCTCAAAATCGATGGCGAAGCATAATAAGACTGCGTAAATACTCTCTGTCGACCAAGCATGTCATGGACAACGACTTGGAGCTGCCCTGATCCGGTAACAACTGGTGGCCCATAAATCTCAAAAGGTCCTGCCGGCACCTGACGACGCATCATTAATGCATTATTAACATAAAGATCGACCATTGAAGGTAATGCTGTTTCACCTGTTGGCATTGGCAACTCAAATGGCACAAAACCTGGTTGCGTTGAGAAATTGGTTCCCCATTGCACACCACCAAAACGAACAGAACGTCCCCAATCACCGGATCGACTTATAGCATCACCAAAACGCAAGGTCGACATAGTGTTTGAATGATCCCAACGCCAACTGCTCTCTAAGCGAATAAAGTTAGGGGCTTTGTGTAATCTTTGCCCAAGAAAGCTTGAGGTTAATGAGCCGTTACCAAAAAGCCCAAGTTCAAAAATCCCATCAACATTACGAACTTCGTCGACCCGTTGAGCATTAATATCATAATTTAAAAACAAGCCTGACGTCGAACCCATAGAGGGGGAATTTAGCTCACTTTTAACTGATAGGCGAGTTGTCTCAAATGACTGGGGAGGGGCAGTAATGAATAAAGTGGAATGATGTAGATCAACAATATAATGAACACCTGGCATTGTCAAAAGAACATAACGGTAACCATCATGGATAACTTCATTTGATTTCGGTAATAAGAAATGCCACCTTTGCAAGTCTTCAGTACGCAACCAAGGCCGCCCCTTTTCATCTAATAATACATGCACAATTTCTTGCTGTGCATCACCATTAATATCGACTGAAAAGAGGTTTTCGCTGGTTGTTTCCGCAGAAAAAGGAAAGTCAGCCGCCTGCGACTGGCTCGCTATAACCAGCATCAAGAGCAGGTAATAGCAAGTAATTGCGCGGATTTACATTCCCTCTATCGGTAACTCGATTTTTTGTTCCTTCTGACCTGAAGTAACAAATAGTTGCAATTTTTTTTGAGATAAAGGAGCTGTTACGCCAGACTTAATATTCCAATGCCGAGATTGATTGGGCAAAAGATACAATGCGCCACCAGCAATGAATTTTGGCTTACTCCCTTTATTTTCAGAAAACCTTAAATCGTTCAACTGAACATGAGCATTTCCACTATTTTTCACCTCTAGCTGTAGATTTCCTTTATCCAGTTTTCGTACATGCCAATGTAATTTAGGAGAAATCTTTGTACTAGGCTCTACAAAAACAGGGATACCTATACGAAGTGCAACCTGAACCCCCTGAGTACCAGGCTGTGGCGTTGGAGGGACCTCACGAATATATAGGCGATAAGCAACTTCCTTAGCTTTAGGAACCGCATTATGCAAACCGATACGAACAATACGAGTTTCACCAACCTTTAACTTGAAAATTGGAGGTGTTATCAAGAGATTTTTAGTAGGTTCATAAACATCCTTTCCATTTTGTTGTCGCCAAGCTACTGCTTCAAGCTGTATAGTGCTCGTTTGATCCCAGTTGGCAGTAATAGACATGACAGCAGTTTTTTGGTTAGGCGTCAATTTCAAATGCACTGGCGTCACTTGGAATGAGCCAGCATTCACAAACAAAGGAAATAATGCTGTCACAAACAATAGCAAAAATTTAATTATTGAATTCATCAGTAGGTCACCGTCGCTGTAATTGTGTCACTATAAGTATCTACAGAAACATTTTGTTGTGCCGTTATACGGCCATATACAGTCTGAGACACCGCTACGAGAGGACCTGTTCCTGTACCCGGAACGGTAGCTGTCACCCCCGTACCATCGCCCCAAACCGTAGTATGTGCCGCATCCGTATAAAGATTGTAACCAAGCGTATCAGCATTGGTCGCCCCAAGCATCAGTCGTGAAAGGTAATCTCCACCTGTAGTCGTTCCCACATCAAGTGCCGTCGTAAATGCAGTACCTGTTGTACAAAAAACTGAAATGGTCGTCGTAGAATCGGTAGGAGAAGCACTATTTGTGTCGTAAGCGCCAAAAGAAAGTGCTGGTACCGTTATCGTGCAGCTTGACGCTACATTTGAAGTCACCTGAAAGGTTGTTGTTGCTTGTGCCCCCATCACTTGTCCATAAGTCAAGCCGGCTATCATTGCAACTACTAATCTTACCCATTGAATATGATTCGCCATAATGCACCTCATAGTTAGATTAAGTATCAAATACTTTGTATATCTGGGTAGATACGTCTCAAGTATAATACACATTAACCACTTAATACAAAATTAAAAACACGAGTATTTTCAACAATATATAATAAAAATCTGATATCTATTTTATTAAATTTATATTAGATTATATTACTAGCACTTGTTGATAAATAGGCAGGCATTAAAAAAGGCGCTAATTGCGCCTTTTTTATAATGGAAATGTAAATGCAATAGGATTTATTTAATTTCGTCCAACTTCACTTTTAACAACCCGATATGACTTGCATAGTTCACTAGCTCTGCCGATGAACTCATACCTAGCTTAGTCATAATATTTTCGCGATGTTTGGAGACTGTTCTATCGGAAATATCCAACATATCAGCGACATCCTTGGTTTTATAACCTTCGGCAACAAGCTTGATCACCTGCTTTTCTCGGACGGACAATTTCTTCGGTTTTTTAACGTCTGTTTCAATCGACTTGGATTGCTCTAGCGTTTCTAAATACGAATTTAAATCAGGTTCAATTTCAGAATGAACAAATACCTGACCAGCTAGAACTAGCTCGATACCAGAAACCAATTCACTCTGCGAAACAGATTTAAGCGCAACACCATCAACACCAAGATCTAACACTTCTTTCCATACATTCGGCGCTTCAGCAGCAGTTAATACAATAATCTTTACTGGATTTTTGCGTTTTTTCAGCTGTGTCACAACCGCTATGCCGCTCAACTTCGGCATGGACAAATCAATTAATAATAAATCCGGTTTTTTGTCTTCTGTCAGAGCGAGAGTTGATTCACCATCCTTGGCTTCAGCAATCACCGACACTGTACCGTCCGACTCCAAAATCGACTTAAATCCAGCTCTCACTAGGTCATGATCTTCAGAAATCAAAACTGTAGGTTTGGCACGTGCCATAATTTTTTTAAATCCTTTTAGTTAAATTTATCAAGAAGTTAAACAAGTAACTTTTTACTTTATGCATATATAACCTTTAATTATAGCTGTTTTTTTAAACTTAATACAAGCTATGATAAATTTCATCCATCTCCGATAACAATGTCTCTATCGCCCCTGAATCCTCAGTAAATGATAAGTTTTCTATTTTTTTAACTACACTTAAGATTTGCTTGACCTCAAACAACATTAAATTTCCTTTCAGGCTATGACAAACTTGCCTGAAAGTTGTTTCATCTTGTTCAGATAAAAGGCTATGCATACGCTTTAAATCTGCCGATGTGGACTCGACAAACTGTGGCAATAAATGAACTAAAGATTCGGGAACCAAATCAATTAAAGGTGCTTTCGCCAACTCTTCTCTTACAATCAACTCTTTATAAAGTGCACCAAATACCTTGTCTTGGGATATCGGCTTTTCAATCCAATCATCAAACAGGCTCCTATCAACCACAATGCCCATATTTGATATTTCATCTTCGGTATGTGCAGCTGTTAATGCATAAACGCCTTTAAGTTTAGGTTTCAAACCATGATCTAACGTTCGTATCTTACGACAGACTTCCATACCATCCATTTCTGGCATTTGTATATCAAGGAAGACGATATCAAAATCCTGCTCTAAAAACTTTTGCCAAGCTTCTTTTCCATTTTCTGCATGCTCAACAACACAGTTAATTTCATGTAAAAATAATTCCAACACTTTTCGATTAATTACTGAATCATCAGCAATCAGTACACTCAATGGTTCACTCAACTCTATCAGTTTTTGTTTATGCTCAGTATGAACAGTCTGCTCAGCATCTAAATCATCTTCATACAATTCTCGAGAGTGCAAACCAACGGGCAATTCAACTGTAAACTTTGTCCCCACGCCTTTCACAGATTCTACTTCAATAGTCCCACCCAAAAGCTCAACCAGCCTTTTTACTATCGGCAATCCTAGTCCAGAGCCAAAATACTGCTGACTCCCTTTTGATTTCAACTGTTTAAAGGGTTCAAATATTCGCTCCAACTGTTCTTTTTCAATCCCCTCACCTGAGTCCGTAATAGAAAACAGCAAACCAACAGAGGTTTCTTCTATTTCTACGAAAACACCACCTTTATGGGTAAACTTAATCGCATTAACTATAAGGTTAACCAAGATTTGAGAGATACGAAGTAAATCACCATAGAACCATTCGCTATGCGTCTTCTGAGTAACAGAAACAGTCATGCCTTTATCATTAGAAATCGATTTTGTCAGGTGCGTGACATACTCTGACATTTCATCAATCGTAAAGGAGCTTGGGTTAATTTGAATATGTTCGGATTCAGTTTGAGAGTAGGTCAGAATATCGTTAATCAAAAAGTTCAACTGATCAACAGTCAACTTCATAATACGTAATGGATCTTCTATAGAGCGCCCATTTTCTTGATTATGTTTAACGACATTGATTAGGCTATTCATCCCCATCAAAGGGGTTCTCAGCTCGTGACTTAACATCGCTAAAAACTTGGTCTGGCTCTTGTATAGCTCATGCAACAATGTATTTTCTTCTTGTGAGCGCTTTTCTTTCTCTTGCAGTTGTTCAATGATTAAATCACTATGGGATGCGATTAGCCGTTCCTCAAGCTTATACATATGAGTAATATCAATACACGTCGCGCAGATTACCTCATTATCACCTTGTTTTTGATGATAAAGCTCATTAATCAACCAAACCAATTCGCCATCGATATTAAGCCCCATCAAAAACTGGCTTTTATCAGTTTTCTTCTCCAAAAGTGCTTGTGTATGTGTCATAAAGTGATGAATCGATTCAGGCACCATATAACTCATAAAGTCATCACTTGTTAAAACCGCTGCGCCTAAACGAGATTCAAAAGCCTCTGAAAGAGAAATCATGGCAAACTTTTCATCATAGTGCAGGCACCACCAGAGCGCCTTCTGAGAGAAAAATTTGGAAATATCAGTTACAACTGGTTTCATGAATTTAATCACTTTCAATAAAAGAGTTTTTTTCAGACACTTATCTGGATGAGATAGAATACCAATAATTTAATTTTTTTTCTTCAGATGAAGAATTTTTAGCCTGATCAGATGAGATTTACCCTATGACACAGTCATTTCGTATCGAAAAAGACAGTATGGGAACACTTGAGGTTCCTACAGATGCTCTTTATGGTGCTCAAACCCAAAGAGCCATTAACAACTTCCCAATTAGCCACACGCCTATGCCAAAAAAATTCATTCAGGCATTGGGATATGTAAAGTTTGCCTGCTCTGAAAGCAACCTTGAGCTAGGACTTTTATCTCAAGAAAAAGCAACCGCGATCCAAGCTGCTGCAAAGGAACTCATTGATGGAAAATATTACGAACACTTCCCTATTGATGTTTTTCAAACAGGCTCTGGCACTAGTACCAACATGAATGCGAATGAGGTCATTTCTCACCTAATAAAACAAATGACCGGTACGGATGTGCATCCTAATGACGATGTCAATATGAGCCAGAGCTCAAATGATGTGATCCCAACCACTATTCACATTGCAGCAGCCATTGAATTAGAAGAACATTTACTACCTGCATTAAATCACCTCATTAGCGCTCTCAAAGATAAGGAACAAGAAGTTGGTCACATAGTTAAAACCGGGCGTACACATTTAATGGATGCAACACCTGTGACGCTTGGTCAAGAAATCTCAGCATGGCGTCAGTTGATTGAAGACAACATTGACCGCTTGAAAGACACTCAAAAACGTCTGCACAAACTACCACAGGGGGGTACAGCTGTTGGTACAGGCATCAACGCTGAACCTGAATTCAGCAGTTTGGTTTGCGCCAACCTTTCAACGATTACCGCAATTCCATTTGAACCCATGCCCAACTTTTTTGTTGGTCTAAGCTCCCAAGATACTGCTTTAGAGTTAAGTGGACAACTTAACGTGCTGGCCGCCAGCTTAATGAAAATTGCAAACGATTTACGCTGGATGAACTCCGGCCCTTTAGCAGGGTTAGGCGAAATTCAACTGCCCGCTCTGCAACCCGGTAGTTCTATTATGCCAGGCAAAGTAAACCCGGTTATTCCTGAAGCCGTTTGTATGGTAGCAGCGCAAATGATGGGAAATCACACCGCTATTACCGTTGGTGCACAATCTGGTAACTTCCAATTAAATGTCATGCTTCCCATGATTGCCACTAACCTACTACAAAGCTTAGAAATTGCAGCCAATGCTTCTGTGCAATTAGCTGATCAGGCCATTCAAGGTTTTACAGTCAATGAAGCAAAATTGAATGAAGCTTTAGAGATCAATCCGATCCTAGTAACCGCCCTCAACTCTGTGGTAGGCTATGAAACTGGTGCAAAAATAGCCAAAACAGCGTATCAAACGGGACGACCAGTATTTGAGGTTGCAAAAGAAATGTCCGATTTAGATGACGAAACTTTAAGACGTTACCTTGATCCTTTGCTATTGACTCGAGGCGGCAACCCAAGCGTTTAAAGCACCCCGACACAAGCCCATAAACTTAAAAACAGGAGCGAACATGGCAACAGTAAACCTTACTACGGAAGAATTTGAAAAAACAATCACTGACAACGATATCGTTGTTTTAGATTTCTGGGCAGAATGGTGTGGCCCATGCAAACAATTTTCACCAATTTTCGAATCTGTTTCCGAAAAACATCCAGATATCGTTTTTGCTAAGGTAAATGTTGAAGAGCAGCAAGAATTAGCAGGTTTATTCCAAGTTCGTTCAATTCCAACACTTGTTTTTATGCGTGAAAAAATTGTTGTTTTCTCAAACCCTGGTTTATTGCCGGAAGCAAACTTAGAAGAAGGTCTAAAGAGCTTAAAAGAGCTAGATATGGAACAAGTTCGTAAAGACCTTGAAGAATCGCAAAACAACAACGCTTAAATCAAAAGCTAAAAATAGCTTTTAATAAAGCCGCTTAATTTTCTCTAAAGTTATGCGGCTTTTTTATGCATAAACAGTTAATGGTGGCTCTTCTGCCAAACGTTTAACCAAATCTGAAAGCGTCACTATACCTAGCAGTTGCTTTTCTTCACTCATAATAACCACACTACCAATTTGATATTGAGCCATCACCTGAGCTACTTTTCGGATATCTGTTTTTTTAAGAGTTGTAATAACTTCTTTATGCATCCATTGTGCAACCGTTTCTTGCCGAATTTCTTCAATCTGTCCGTCATGACTTACAATAGCTCTCTGTAAAATTTCATGATAAGAAATCATTCCAACCAACACTTCTGCATCGTTTAATACAGGTAAATGATGAATATTGTGTTGTGTCATTAACTCCCATGCATCCAACAAACTGTCAGATTCAGCAATAATGAAAACTGGGGAAGACATTATTTCCCCGACTCGGGCAACGACATGCCGAGCATCCCCCTCTTTTACGGTTTGATATTGATGAATAGCTTCATGAGATTTTTTGTTTTTTTCCGATTCTTCCGGGCTCATGTGCATTTCTTCAAACTCAGAGTCTGACACAGGAGACACTCTAGCTACTGGATCTACTTTTAATTCTGGATGAACTTGAGCCGCGCCAATATAACTCTGACCTTCTGGACTGTAAACAATAAACATAACCTTACCTTAAGAAGCAAACCGTTTAAAATATCGACCAACTCAATGTTTTCTAAAGAAAAACACCTAAATAGCCTGAAGTTTTATAAGGACTTTTATCATTAAAAACCCATAAAATACGACTTTCAATATCAACTTAAATGACTATACTATTGCAGATTAAGTTTAACAACTATAAGGAAATACGTTATGTCAGTATTAGTAACAAAAGCTGCTCCAGACTTTACATCAGCGGCTGTTTTAGCCGACGGTACGATTGTTGATGATTTCAACCTGAAAACTCATATTAAGGGTAAGTATGCGATTGTTTTCTTCTACCCACTAGATTTCACTTTCGTTTGCCCATCTGAAATTTTGGCATTCGACCACCGTGTTGATACTTTCAAAGCTTTGAACACAGAAGTTGTCGGTATTTCCGTTGACTCACAATTCACGCATAACGCTTGGCGTAACACCCCTATTGAACAAGGCGGCTTGGGTAAAGTTAAATTCCCACTAGTTGCTGACCTTGGTGGTTCTATCATGGAAGCTTACGGTATTGTTCACCCTGGCAACGTAGCGCTTCGTGGTGCTTTCTTAGTTGATGACCAAGGTATTGTTCGTCACCAAGTGGTTAACGACCTTCCATTGGGCCGTAACGTTGATGAGTTGGTTCGCATGGTTGAAGCCCTTCAATTCCATGAAGAGTACGGTGAAGTTTGCCCAGCTGGCTGGAACAAAGGCGATTCAGGTATGAAAGATACCCCAGAAGGTGTTGCTGATTACCTATCTAAAAATGCAGACAAACTGTAATTTAGGTTTTAAAAACTGCAAAAGGCTGTCTCAATGACAGCCTTTTTTATTTATCCACTTTACTCTTGAGTTTTAAACAGATGAAAAATCAATTAACTCTTTATCAACAAAGGGTTTGCAACAAACTGGAAACTTTTTTACAAGAGTATCAACCTGAACCCTTAAAGCTCACTAAAGCTATCCATTACGCCACACTTAACAATGGTAAACGTCTAAGACCTGCTCTGGTTTATGCCACAGGGGAAGCTCTCAAAATTCCTTTAGAGAAACTTGATTCTGCTGCTGCTGCCATAGAACTTATTCATAGTTACTCTCTCGTTCACGACGATCTGCCAGCAATGGATGATGATGATCTACGTCGTGGCCAACCAACCTGTCACGTGAAATTTGGAGAATCAACTGCAATTTTGGTGGGAGATGCACAACAAACATTAGCTTTTGACTGCATAGCGAAAGACACTTTTGTTTCAAGTCATCATAAAATTCAAATGATTCAAATGCTCTGCCATGCCTCGGGAACTGAAGGTATGATTGGTGGCCAATTTATCGATATAGAATCTGAAGGAAAAACGCCCTCGCTTTCATCTCTACAACAAATGCACAAGATGAAAACCGGTGCACTGATTCAAGCCGCTTTGCTACTTGGCGCTTGTCAATCTAAAGACTACGAGACACTCAAACCCAGCCTGGTAGATTTTGGTGCTAAAATTGGACTGGCATTCCAGATTCAAGATGATATTCTCGATATTGAATCTAACACTGAAACGTTAGGAAAACCTCAGGGAAGTGACTTAGATACCGACAAAGCAACTTACCCGAAACTCATGGGGCTAAGTGAATCCAAAACATTACGAAACCAGCTTATTTCAGATGCCAAAGCACTCCTCATAAATATGAAATTAAATAATCAATTTTTAACGGAATTGGTCGATTATATTGCTGATCGTAGTCACTAATAACAAACCCACCCTTAAAGAGTATGCCCCGTTTAGTATATTTGCTATAATTCCTCATTATTTTCATCAACATATTCGGCTAAATAATGGCACAACAGTTTGTTCTAAAAACTTTATTGGATTTTGCATCTGCGCATAGCCTAAGAGGTTATCCTGGCGACTGTGCAAACTTGCATGGCCATAACTGGAAAATCGAAGTTGAAATCATCGGCCAACAACTTAATGACATTGGCATGGTGATTGACTTCAAACAGATTAAAAAGCATGCTAAAGAAGTTGTGGCAGAATTAGATCACAAATTTTTGAATGATATTGAGCACTTCAAAACTGTCAATCCAACCGCAGAAAATATCGCACAGTATTTATTTAGACAAATCCAGCAACGCATCGAATCCCCTAGCGTCAACATGCATCAGATTACTGTTTGGGAAAATGATCGCAACTGCGTTATTTACAGCGAACCTTCAGTTAACTGAAGTTTAAAGAGATAGAGTTCACATTATGATTACACATGAACTTAAAGATCAATCCCTATGGATACACGTGATTGATAACTTCAGCATAGATGATTTTAATGCGTTTCAGGCCGCACATCAGATCAGCAATTTTGATCAAATCGTGATCGATTTTTCAAATGCTACTCACATTGATAGCGGTGGATTAGGCATGCTACTTCAGCTGCGGTCTCAATTGGGTGAAGATGCAGACCAGATCATCTTACATTCCGCTTCAGAACATATACTGAAAATTTTTGAAGTCGTGAACTTCGACAAACTTTTCAAAATCACCTAATTCACTGAATGCTTGAGATTTCACCAACTGCCCAACTGCTACTAATTACCTTTTTTGGTCTGTTACTCGGCAGCTTTATCTCAATGCTAACTTGGCGTTTGCCTCGTATGATGGAGTGGGAAGGTGAAACCCAACTCAAACATATCTCTTTTTCCCGTTCAGAATGTCCGAAATGCCAAACACCTCTTTCATGGAAAGAACTCATTCCTATTTTTAGCTGGCTTGCCTTTAAAGGACGATGCCATAGCTGCCAACAGCCAATTTCCGCTCGCTATCCACTTATTGAGCTCACAACCATGTTTTTAACCTGGTTGGTAGCTTCACATTTTGGCTTAGATTCAAAAGGCTGGATGGCACTGATATTTACTTGGGTATTAATCGCTATTACGGTTATCGATCTTGAACATCAATTGATTCTAGACATTCTCAGCCTACCGCTTTTATGGCTCGGCTTGATAATTAACACTCAATCCTACTTTGTCTCACCTAACGAAGCTATCTGGGGAGCGGTTGTAGGTTATCTGCTATTGTGGACACTCTTCTATCTCTTTAAATTTCTAACAGGGAAAGAAGGCATGGGATTTGGAGATTTTAAATTATTAGCCGCTCTAGGGGCTTGGTTTGGTATTAATGCCATACCGCAAATCATCTTAATTGCTTCTTTGAGTAGTTTAATCACGGTTCTTGCTTTAAGCTTATTTAAGAAACGTAATCTACAAGAACCCGTAGCATTCGGCCCTTTTCTAGCAGTAGGCGGTCTTTTGACTTTATTGTTAGGAGATATGTTTATAGTGTCTTTAATGTAAGACAATAAACTCAAAGAGATTAAACTGAGAGATGTTACAAAGACTGAGTTAGCTTCCTAACCCAGACTCCATATCTTCACAAACTTGCGTCATTTTAAGATTATTATTTTTAGCAAAATCCATGACGTATTCGAACATCCCTGGATTCACTTCTTCAAGTTGCGTATCGATAATAAGACACTTTTGGCCTTGATAAAGTTCAGGATGAAGTAAGTCAGAAAAGACAAGACGATGAGAAGTACCGTAGGAAGCCATCATAGAAGCGATGCGATCAATCCAATCGCTTGGCCGAAACTTTCTACCGTCTTCGGTATAACCTTCAATGATGTAACGACAGTGAACCATAAATCTCCCACTTACTGTCCAGCGAACAACAGAAACCACTTATGTACGATTTCTAAAACTAGTCGCGAATTTTAGCACACTAATCTCTACGAATAAATCAGACTTTTGCACGATGACCGCTAAATTCAAGGGGAATCCATCAAGATCTTTGATTAAAATAATAAATTCAAATATTTTTAACCCCATAAAACCGACAAATAATGGCATAATATCCGTCTTTTTAGACACGTACGATAGAAAAGTTAACGAGAAAACCGAAATGAGCCATTTTCAAACAGATGACCTGCGTATCAAAGCCATCACAGAAGTAAGCGCCCCAGAAAAGTTACATGAAAAATACCCCATTTCAGAGGCTGCTGCTCAAACGGTCTATCGTACACGTGAAGCCATCAAAAAGATTTTGAATGGTGATGACGACCGAATGTTAGTCGTTATTGGCCCTTGCTCGATACATGATCCACAAGCAGCACGTGATTATGCCAAACGCCTTAAAGCATTAATTGATAAACATGCTGATGATTTACTTATTGTTATGCGAGTCTATTTTGAAAAACCTCGTACAACCGTTGGTTGGAAAGGTCTAATCAACGACCCTAGCCTAGATGAGTCTTTCGAAATCAATAGGGGCTTGGAGCTTGCTCGTTCACTATTACTCGACATTAACAGTTCAGGCGTACCAAGTGCTACGGAGTTTTTGGATTTAATCTCTCCACAGTATGTTGCTGACTTGATTTCATGGGGAGCTATTGGTGCCCGCACAACCGAAAGCCAAGGTCACCGAGAACTTGCATCAGGGATTTCTTGCCCTATTGGATTTAAAAATGGTACTGATGGTGGTTTTAAAATTGCCGTAGACGCTATTCGTGCAGCAAACAATCCCCATATTTTCTTATCTCTTACGAAACAAGGTCATTCTGCAATTTTTTCAACAACTGGAAATCCAGACTGTCATGTCATCTTAAGAGGTGGCAATGATGGTCCAAATTATGATGCGCCTCATGTTGCCGAAGCCGTTCAAGCTTTAGAAAGCGCTCACGTACAAAGCCGACTAATGGTTGACTGTAGCCATGCTAACAGTAGTAAACAGCATAAAAATCAATTAGTCGTTGCTGAGTCCATAAGAGATCAACTTTCTGCTGGCGAAGCTAATATCATGGGAGCCATGATTGAAAGTCATATAGAAGAAGGTCGTCAAGACGTTGTTGAAGGCAAAGCACTAACCTATGGTCAAAGTATTACAGACGCTTGTATTGGCTGGGATGACAGCATCACTGCACTAGAACTGCTGGCGGAAGGCGTTAGAAACCGCAGAAAAGTAAACGGTTAAAACCACTCCTTTTTACTTAGAAATGCTCATAGCCTTTAACTAAAGGTTCTGAGCATTCCTTATCCGCCAAAGGTCTATTCAACCAGACTACAGGTTGCTCTTGCTTCTCGATCACTTTTCCAATACAACTTATCGAGACACCTAATAACCCAGATTTAGCCTTATCTTCCAAAATAGTAGCCTCGGCATCTGATAAGGTAAAACACAATTCATAATCATCGCCACCTGTTATCGGCAACCATGCATCTCCGGTTACCCCAATGTACTTCTCCACTGAAGATGAAAACGGAATGCGTTTATAGTCAATTTCAGCACTTACATTAGATGAATCCAGTAAGTGGCTTAGGTCAGCAACCAAGCCATCTGAAATATCTATCGCGGCATTTGCTACCTTTTTTAATTCTAACCCTAACTCAACACGAGGCATAGGACGGTAGAACTTTTCAAAAACAAGATCATCTACCCCGGAAACAGGGTAATTACCCAAAACTGCTTGTAAAGCCAGAGCGCCATCACCAATCTTTCCTGTGACATAAATTTTATCACCAACACTAGCATTACTTCGACGAAGAACATGAGAGGGTTCAACCCAGCCATGGGCTGTAACTGTTAAAGTTAAACGATCACTTTTAGTCGTATCACCACCAACCAATGGAACATCAAAAATAGATGATAAACCTTTTAAGCCCTTCGAAAAGCTGGATAAGAATGCTTCATTTGCGCAGGATTGTGGCAAACTGAGTCCAAGCGAATAAAATGCAGGTTGTGCGCCCATTGCAGCCAAATCACTAAGGTTAACAGCCAGCGCCTTCCAAGCAATATCATAAGGCTGTGTTTCTAGAGGAAAATGAACACCTTCAACTAAAGTATCTGTAACAATAACAAGCTGCATGCCTTTTGGACAGGTCATGACTGCACCATCATCACCAATGCCAATATCCGCAGAACTAGGGTGCAACAAGCTCCCAAACTTTCCTAGCGGTTTAAAGAATTCATCAATGATTGAAAACTCTGACATAGATTACCGGATGACAAGGTTGATTTTTAAGAGAGTGGATTGAGAAAGTTTCCCGTAAACCATTTTAAGAAACGGCTACGGAAACACAACTGATACTAAGAAGATGTATTGCTCAAGGCTGAAACTTCAAGAGAACGCAGCTCTTGAGCCGCTTTATCCAAAATACCATTAATGTATTTATGACTGTCTTCGGCACCAAAACGTTTAGCCAGTTCTACCGCTTCATTCAATATCACTTTGTATGGAATTTCAGGTTTATGCTTCAACTCATAAACCCCAATACGTAAAATGATTTTTTCAACAGGGTCAATCATCGCAACACTTCGATCCAGAAACTGTCCGTAAAGTGCATCATACTCATCCACTTCACTTACAACGGTGTGAACAATATCTTGAAATAGTGGAACATCGATTCCGGTCAAACGCCCCTCTTCATTGAACTGCTTCATAATATCTGTCAAGTCAGAAGTATTCAGCTGCCATTGATAAAGCGCCTGAAGCGCAACCGCTCTCGATAATGAACGTGGCGTTAGTTTAGACTCGTCTTCAGCGATTTCTTCACCTTGACCCGGTTTAAAATTGGAAATATTCATATATGTTGGCAGTCTTACAATTGTTTTAAAACATTAGCGGTTTCAATCGCTGCAAGAGTACACTCTTCACCTTTATTACCTGCTTTCGTTCCAGCACGTTCAATCGCTTGTTCAATGGTATCAACGGTTAAGACGCCAAAAGATACCGGCGTACCTGTTTGCAAAGATACAACACCCAAACCCTTAACACATTCACCAGCAACATAGTCAAAATGAGGTGTTCCACCGCGAATAACTGCACCTAAAGCAACAATCGCATCATACTTACCAGATTCAGCCATTTTCTTAGCAACGACAGGAATTTCAAATGCGCCAGGAACCAGCACTTGGTCGATATTATCTTCAGAACCACCATGTCTGATAATTGTATCTACCGCGCCTTTCACTAAACTATCTACGATAAAACTGTTAAAACGCCCTACTACCAAGCCGATTTTTAAACCCTGAGCCGTCAAGTGGCCTTCAACTGTTTTCATAGTTTTTCCTTTA
The DNA here is from genome assembly GCF_000526715.1 of Hydrogenovibrio kuenenii DSM 12350. Classification (NCBI taxonomy): domain Bacteria; kingdom Pseudomonadati; phylum Pseudomonadota; class Gammaproteobacteria; order Thiotrichales; family Piscirickettsiaceae; genus Hydrogenovibrio; species Hydrogenovibrio kuenenii. The sequence goes on from NZ_JAGP01000001.1 coordinate 1,376,403, forward strand.
TATTTTTGTATCTTAATTTCGTCTTAGTAACTAACTACTAATAAACGACTTCTTGAATAGTCGCTTATTTTAACGCTACCTCAAAAGAAATCTTCAATTTTTTCTTGTTATCGACTTTAAGAGCGGTTCACTTAAACTTTCTTGTCAAGGTGACCAACAATTTCCAGGCCAAACCCACTTAGTGCGTTCATACGCCATGCTGAGCCAATAACCTGCAACTTCGTTAAACCTAAATCCGAAAGAATCTGCGCTCCCAAACCATAAGTCTTAGCATCATCTTCAACCTTTGCTTCCGGCTGGTTAATGCCTCTGTCTTTCATTTGGAACTGCTGAATTTTATCCAGTAATTCAGTGCCTTCTTCATGCTTTCTGAGCACAACAATAACACCTTTACCTTCTGAAACAATCTGTTTCATTGCCGCTCGCAATGACCAAGTACAATCTTCACGTTTTGCAGAGAACAAATCACATAAGGTATCAGCCATATGAACTCTCACAGGAATAGGCTCTTCAGAAGAGATATCACCAAAAGTTAGCGCAAAATGTGCTCTGTGATCTAATGCATCTTCATAACCGATTAACGTAAAATCACCAAATTCTGTTGGTAAATGGCATTGCGACACACGTTCAATGGTTTTTTCGTTTTTCAGTCGATACTGAATTAAGTCCGCAACTGTTCCAAGTTTAATGTCGTGCTCAACCGCAAACTTTTCCAAGTCATCACGACGAGCCATGGTGCCATCTTCATTCATGATCTCAACGATAACAGAAGCAGGCTCAAAACCAGCCATTGCCGCCAAATCACATCCAGATTCAGTATGCCCAGCTCTTTCCAATACCCCGCCAGCACGCGCCATAATAGGAAAAACATGACCCGGCGTAACAATATCACTTGGTAAGGCATCTTCTTTAACCGCTGCATGAATAGTGGTTGCTCTATCTGCAGCCGAAATACCAGTTGTTACATCTTTAGCCGCTTCAATAGAAACGGTAAAATTTGTGCCTAAAGAATCTTGGTTGTTGCGAGTCATCAATGGCAAATGCAGCTGCAAGCAACGCTCTTTGGTAAGCGTTAAACAAATCAGTCCTCGACCAAACTTCGCCATAAAGTTGATATCATCAGCAGTCACCGCACTGGCAGGCATCATTAAATCACCTTCATTCTCACGGTCTTCATCATCCATGAGGATAATCATCTTGCCTTGCTTGTAATCTTCAATAAGTTCTTCGATTGTATTTAACTGCATGTTTTCGCTCTTTAAAATTACTATAACAAGCTTTTCTGAAAATACTGGTTAAAGAAAACCGTTTTCAGCTAAAAGCTCTTTGGTCACACTGCTTTGCGTTTCATCCTGCGGCGCACTCAGCATTCTTTCTAAATATCGTGCCAGTAAATCCACTTCAAGGTTGACCTTGGAGCCAATCTGTAAATCCTTAATCGTTGTTTCCTGACGAGTATGAGGCACGATATTAATATCAAAATTCACACCATCCACTTTATTAACCGTCAAACTAATACCATTTAAACAAATAGAGCCTTTGGCTGCGATATATTTCGCCAATGCAATGGGGGCTTGAATCTGATAGCGCCATGAACGTGCATCTTGCTGGATAGATATAATCTCACCCACACCATCCACATGACCGCTTACCAAATGCCCACCTAAACGATCTTGTAAACGCAACGCTTTTTCCAAGTTAACAGAAGAACCTAACGACAAACCACCTAAAGTCGTAACACTCAGAGTTTCACCGGAAACGTCTGCAACATAAGACTGAGAACCCAACTCTATCGCCGTTAAACAAACACCATTACAAGCGATACTGTCGCCAATTTTCACATCAGATAAATCCAGTTTTCCTGTATCAATTGTAAAACGAGCATCGCCGTTTACAGATTCGATTTTGGAAATAGAACCAATCGATTCAATAATGCCAGTAAACATGGTCTTCTCCTAGTTTGAAGGTTTGAGTACCAAGTGCAAATCTTTGCCGATTCGCTTAACAGAATCAAAATCAAAGCACACTTTATCCGACATGCTTTGCACGTTTGGTAAAGCAAACATCGGTTTCGCATGATTTCCCATTAAAACAGGTGCCATAAAGGCATGAATCTCATTAACAAACCCAGATTCAATAAAAGCACCGGCAACGACTGCTCCAGCCTCAACCATGACATCTCGAACCTGCTCAACTTCATACAAATATTGCAATACAGATTCAATATCCAAACGATCTTCCTCTGCCGAAACGGCTACGACCTCACCCCCAGCCTGGTAGATTTTCTCTACCAATACCGGATTTTGATCGGCTGTTTGCTTGGATGTCATCAAAAGCGTTTTACCGTTTAGAGATAACATCTTCGCATCCAAAGGCATGCTCAGATTGGCATCCAATACCACTCGAATGGGGTTAGCTTCTTCCTCATTCAAGTTCATATCTTTCAGTACAGCTTCATCCAAACGAACATTGAGGCTTGGATCATCAGCAAGAACCGTCCCTATACCCGTAATGACAGCACCATGTCTTGCCCTCATTTTATGGACTTCAAGCCTAGCCTCATCACCGGTAATCCATTGGCTTTCACCATCACTCATTGCCGTTCGTCCATCAAGGCTACTGGCAATCTTTAAACGAACATAAGGACGCGCTTTTGTCATAGTGTAAATAAACCCTTCATTCAACTGTTCAGCTTCGAACTGCAATAGCCCTACATCAACTTTGATGCCAGCCAGCCTTAAGCGCTCGATACCCTGTCCACTGACTTGTGGGTTTGGGTCTTGCATTGCCACCACAACCCTAGACACTTTAGCGTCAACCAAAGCATCAGCGCATGGCGGTGTTTTCCCAAAATGAGAACAAGGCTCTAATGTCACATAGACTGTTGCATCTTCAACAGGCTCTTCAGCTTGTGCCAAAGCAACACGCTCAGCATGAGGTTGCCCAGCTTTTTGATGCCAACCTGTCGCAATAATACGATTTTCTTGAGTAATGACACAACCTACCGCAGGATTCGGTTTGGTTGAATAGATACCTTTTTCAGCCAAAGCAATTGCATGACGCATCATTTCAATATCAAAATCAGAAAACGTCACCCATCACCTCATTTAAAAATACTATTTGGAAGTGGTTGCCTTAACCAACTTTTCAATCTCTTCTCTAAAGGCATTCACATCTTGAAACGAGCGATAAACAGAAGCAAAACGGACATAAGCTACTTGATCTATTTCACTTAACGCATCCATCACCAATTGACCAATTTGTGATGAAGGGATTTCTTTAACCCCTTCTGCCATCAATTGTTTGGTGATTTTATTGGCTACTTGATCAATCGCTTCACTTTCAACTGGACGTTTTTCAAGTGCTTTAATCAAACCACTACGAATTTTATCTTCATTAAAACGTTCACGATTGCCATCAGATTTAATCACTCTAGGCAATGTCAATTCTGCTGTTTCATAAGTGGTAAAACGTTCAAGACACTGAATACATTCGCGACGACGTCTCACCTGCGCACCTTCAGTTGCCAGGCGAGAATCGATTACACGCGTATCAGGCGCATTACAAAAAGGACATTGCATAAATCAACAATACTTTTTTATAACTGCATAAAGTCAGTTGCATTCGTGTAAACAGGACGTTTAGCACAAAGCGTTTCTACTTTTTGACGAACTTGATCCACTACTGCTTCATCCCATGTACCGGCTTCTTGATTACAAGAATCAATCACGTCACACATCCAGTTCGCAAGATTAATAGAATCTTCTTCAGTAAAACCACGAGTTGTTGATGCTGCTGTACCAACACGGATACCACTTGTTACAAATGGAGACATAGGGTCATTTGGTACAGAGTTTTTATTTACAGTGATATGTGCGGAATCCAACGCTGCATCCACCAACTTACCTGTTAAACCTTGCTCAATGAAACTTACAAGGAACAAATGGTTTTCAGTTCCTTTAGAAACAACATCGTAACCACGGTCCATAAATACTTTCGCCATTGCTTTAGCGTTGGTTTTTACGTTTTGAATGTAGGTTTTGAATTCTGGTTCCATCGCTTCTTTGAACGCAACCGCTTTAGCCGCAATGACATGCATCAAAGGACCACCCTGAGCACCAGGGAAAATTGCAGAGTTAAGTTTCTTTTCAATCTCTGGGTTAGCTTTAGCTAAGATCAAACCTGAACGAGGACCACGCAATGTTTTATGTGTCGTTGTTGTCGTAACATCAGCGATTTGTACCGGATTAGGGTACTCACCAACCGCAACCAAACCAGCAACGTGCGCCATATCGACCATCAAATAAGCACCCACTGCATCCGCAATATCTCTAAAACGCTGCCAATCAACTACTTGAGAGTACGCAGAAAAACCGGCAATGATCATTTTTGGTTTATGCTCTTGTGCCAAACGCTCAACTTCTTCATAGTCGATAACTCCTGTTTCTGGATTCAAACCATACTGCACCGCATGATAAATTTTTCCAGAGAAACTTACGTGAGAACCATGCGTTAAGTGACCACCATGTGCCAAACTCATTCCCAAAACCGTGTCGCCTGGTTCCAACAACGCCATATAAACAGGTGCATTCGCTTGTGAACCAGAGTGAGGTTGAACGTTTGCATAGTCAGCACCAAACAATTCTTTTGCTCTATCGATGGCTAACTGTTCAACAACATCAACATACTCACAACCACCGTAATAGCGTTTTCCTGGATAACCTTCAGCATATTTGTTCGTCAAAACGCTGCCTTGCGCTTCCATCACTCTTGGACTGGTGTAGTTTTCTGACGCGATCAACTCAATATGATCTTCCTGACGTTGCGCTTCTGATTTGATTGCATCTGCCAATACATCATCGTAACCTGCAATCGTCATTGACTTATCAAACATGCTGTTTTCTCCACACTAAGATTAACTTTTTAAAATAAAGGAGAATTTTACCAATTATCACCGCCTGAAACTACTTTTATGCACTCGGAATGAAAACCAATTTCCTATTCCCCTATATTTACTTCTATAATTCAGTCTGATATTTTCTTTATACTTTATTAAATAGATGATTTTCGGTACAGTTACCGATAAATTTATGGCACGTAAAAACAAGAGTTAGCAATGGCACAATTTGTCTACACCATGAACCGCGTTGGAAAAGTGGTTCCACCTTCAAAATATATCTTAAAAGATATCTCCCTTTCTTTCTTCCCAGGCGCCAAGATTGGTGTACTCGGGTTAAATGGTGCTGGTAAATCCACGCTTTTAAGAATTATGGCGGGTATCGATACCGACATCGTTGGTGAGGCTAGACCTCAGCCAGGTATTAAGGTTGGCTATCTTCCTCAAGAGCCACAACTTGATCCTACAAAAGATGTTCGTGGTAATGTCGAAGAAGCTGTAAAAGAAGTCAAAGACGCTTTAGCACAGTTAGATCAAATTTATGCAGCCTATGCTGAGCCAGATGCAGACTTTGATGCGCTTGCCAAAAAACAAGCAGAAGTCGAAGACTTGATCCAAGCCATGGATGGACACAACCTAGACCGCCACTTGGAAATTGCTGCTGATGCCCTGCGCTTACCGCCTTGGGATGCAGATGTCACCAAACTTTCTGGTGGTGAACGTCGTCGTGTAGCACTTTGTAAGCTACTGCTTGAAAAGCCAGACATGCTTTTGCTTGATGAACCGACTAACCACTTGGATGCCGAATCTATTGCATGGCTTGAACGCTTCTTGCTTGAGTTCAGCGGTACTGTTGTCGCTATCACGCATGACCGTTACTTCCTTGATAACGCTGCTGAATGGATTCTAGAGCTAGACCGTGGTCAAGGTATCCCTTACCAAGGCAACTACTCTTCTTGGCTTGAGCAAAAAGAAAAACGCCTAGAAGCAGAAGCCAAACAAGAAGACGCTCGAATGAAAACCATCCAAAACGAATTGGAGTGGGTACGTTCTAATGCTAAAGGTCGTCACGCAAAATCAAAAGCACGTCTTGCACGCTTTGAAGAATTAAGCAGCCAAGAGTCGCAAAAGCGTAATGAAACCAAAGAAATCTTTATTCCTGTTGCTGAGCGATTAGGGGAAAAAGTTATTGAGGTTAAAGACTTAACGAAAAGCTTTGACGACAGATTATTAATTGAAGATTTAACCTTCAACCTACCACAAGGTGGTATTGTCGGCATTATCGGACCAAACGGTGCAGGTAAATCAACTTTATTCAAAATGTTAACAGGGCAAGAACAACCGGATTCCGGTGAAATCAATTTCGGTGAAACGGTTCAACTCTCGTACGTTGATCAGAGTCGTGACGCTTTGGACGACAATAAAACGGTTTATGAAGAAATTTCTGAGGGTAATGAAATCTTTACCGTTGGTAATATCGAAATCAACGCCCGTGCTTATGTAGGGCGCTTCAACTTCAAAGGAACGGACCAACAAAAACGTATTGGCGAGCTATCAGGTGGTGAACGTAACCGTGTACATCTAGCGAAAACTTTAAGAAGCGGTGGTAACCTGTTACTTTTAGATGAACCAACCAATGACTTAGATGTTGAAACATTACGTGCACTAGAAGAGGCCCTTCTTGATTTTGCAGGCTGTGCAGTTGTTATTTCGCATGATCGCTGGTTCTTGGATCGTATCGCTACGCACATGCTAGCTTTTGAAGGTGATTCACACGTTGAATGGTTTGAGGGTAACTTCTCAGATTATGAAGAAGACTTAAAACGTCGTAAAGGTGCTGACGCAGCCCAGCCACACCGTATAAAATACAAGCCCATTATGAAAGGCTAATTCACAATAACTTAGCATTATGGTTTTTAATTTTCTGACTTTATTTATAGGAAAAAGTTATGTCTGAACAATTTGATCGAATTCATTCGCACATTGAAGCGATTGCTAATGCTATGCCCGACCCAATTTTTGTAATGGGGCAAGATGGCACTTACCTCGATGTTATTGGTGGAAGTGACCGATCGCTTTATGCAGACGCTCATCCTCTTATCGGTAAAAAATATCACGATGTTCTGCCAGAAAAAATGGCTGAACGTTTTCTCAAAGTGGTTAGAAAGTCGATTGCCAGCAATTACCTTCAAGAAATTGAATATCAACTGGCGGATGAGGAAGTTGACGGCATTGAGTCAGAACGTGCCTCAGAAGGTCAATGGTATGAAGCAAGAGTTTACCCACTAAACTCTGATGTATATGACCAACCCGCTGTTATCTGGCTTGCAATCAATATCACCAGCCGTAAACACATGGAAGAACAAATCGAACATTTATCTTCCAACGACCCTCTAACCAATCTATATAACCGCGATTACTTCCTTAACATTGTCGATGAAGAAGTCAATAAAGCACAATTAAACAACCGCCCTCTTTCCATGGCAAAAATCAACCTAGACTGTTTCAAGCGTATAACAGATGCTTTTGGACACGAAATGGGTGACAAAGCTATTTTAATGGCCTCTCACGCGATTAAAAACGTGGTTGGTGATCTTGGATATATTGGCCGCCTAAGCTGTGACCAATTTATGTTTGTATTACCTGATGTAAAATCAGTTGATGCTTTCCGCATCACCAAACTTGCACAAGAAACCATTTCTGCACAAAGAATCAAACTGGATGATGGCGAAACTACTTGTTTAACCAGTCATGCAGGTGTCACTGAGATGCGCGCGGAGACTGAAAACAGCCAAATCCTATTTAAACGTGTTAACAAAGCGATTAAAGCACTAGAAGGGACAAGGGAAATTACAAAAACCATGTAATTACACCTTTAATTACAGACAAAAAAGCCCCGTTTTGATTCTCACAAAACGGGGCTTTTTTATTTCAAGGTAAAAGGTAAGAGTTATTCTTTCAGAGTACCGTAAATTACCAAAGAGTGACTGGCCAGCTCATAACCTTTTTCTTTTGCAATTTCTTGAATACGTTCTTCAATGACCGGGTCAACAAATTCTTTTACTCTACCCGTCTTAATGCAAACTAAATGATCGTGGTTATCTCCAGTATCTAACTCAAACACTGAAATATTGTTTTCAAAATTTAAACGTCTAACAATGCCAGCCTGTTCAAACTGAGTCAATACGCGGTAAACCGTTGCTAAACCAACTTCTTCACCCTGCTCAATCAATATCTTATAAACGTCTTCAGCAGTTAAGTGGTGTTGTTCGCTTTGTGTTTCAAGAATTTCCAAAACCTTCAAGCGCGGAAGCGTAACTTTTAACCCAACTTTTTTTAACTCTGCACTACTCATAAGACTAATCTACCTTAATCATATTTAATTCACTCATTAAAGCGGTATAATAAACGAAATTCACTTTTAAGATAAACAAAGATGCGAATCATTTGCAAAAAAAACCTTTTTAAATCTGCCTTTCGTCAGCTCATACTAGTAAGTGCAATAGCTTCAGTGCTAAGTGGCTGCTCAGTATTTAAACCATACAAAGCGCCAATTACACAAGGTACGGTTATCAACCAAGAAGCCATGAACTTACTTCAGCCAGGCTTAACCATGGGGCAAGTTCAACAACTTCTAGGGCCACCACTTGGTCAGGATCCTTACAACCCAAGACATTGGGAATATGTTTTCTATACTACAGATAAAACATTTCAACCAGATGCTGTAAAACACCTTATCGTTAACTTTGATAGTGACGCTTATCTGGAAAACTGGAAGGTTGTTAAAAAGTCCGCCAAAAAAGGATAAAACTCCAGATTTAGCTCAAGAGCGAGTTTTTGACTCGCTTCTTTCCTCTTGCACTTTTTGTCTACGTCTATCTCTTGGGTCAGCCTTTAGTGGACGATAAACCTCTATCCTATCGCCATCTTTCAATACAGTTTCCATCGTCACAAGTTGTGCAAAAATGCCCACTTTATCAATTGATAGACTAGGAACTTCTTTTAGAAGCTTCGATTGTTGCAATGCTTGCTCTACGGTTGTACCCTCTTCGACCTCTTGAGCGAAAAGATACTGTTTTTCCGGTAACGCGTAAGCAACTTCTATTTTCATAATCTCTATCCGTAAATCTGTTTAGCACGTTCGCAAAAAGACTGCACCATCGTTGAAGCTATTTGTTCAAAAACCGCACCCAACGCTGCTTTTAACAATGGGTGACTTACTTCAAACGCCAATTCAAACGTAATTTTGCACGCACGCTCGTCTAATACTTTAAATACCCACTCACCTGCCAAATGGCTAAATGGGCCTTCAACCAATTGCATCTTAATACTTTCACCGGGTTTCAATGTATTCTGAGTCACAAATGTCTGTTTTAATCCAGCTTTAGCAATGGTCACGCTTGCTACCATCATCGTTTCATTCGACTCAATTACTTCAGAGCCACCGCACCAGGGTAAAAATTCTGGGTAGGCTGCCACATCATTGACGATATTGTAGACTTCTAGCGCTGAATAAGGGAGCAACGCAGAACGGATAATTTTTTTCATTGTTAAGGCACAAGATTCGCTATAATTCGCAGATTATGGCAAAAAAGAAGAAGCAAAACAATTCCAACTCCATTACCGTCAACAAAAAGGCGCGTTTTGAGTACTTTATCGAAGAAGAGCACGAAGCTGGCTTGGCACTGGAAGGTTGGGAAGTTAAAAGTCTGAGACAAGGCAAAGTCCAAATAAACGAAAGCTATATTCTACTAAAGAATAACGAAGCTTGGTTGTTTGGTGCGTTAATTACACCACTTATTACCGCCTCAACTCACACTACTCATGACCCACTGCGATTAAGAAAGCTATTAATGCATCGTCGTGAGATAGACCGCTTGATAGGATTAATTGACCAAAAAGGCTTTACGCTAATTCCATTAAACCTGCACTGGTCTAAAGGAAAGGTAAAAATTTCCATTGGGCTGGCTAAAGGTAAAAAACTTCACGACAAACGGGCAACCGAAAAAGAGCGTGATTGGAACAGAGAAAAACAACGCCTCTTGAAAGTTCATATTTAGTCCCTATATACCTTCTGAAAAGATAAACAACGCGCTATTGAGCGTAATGATATAATTAAGACCTTATTTTAAACACTTCTGCTACGAAGGACTAATACCCAGCCTGGCAGATTTTGACACCGTTTAATCATATAACCAAATTCGGGGATGCACTGGTTTCGACGGGGAGTACAAAGTTTAAAATGCATGCCGTGCCTGAATGATGCACGTAAATCTTAGTTCAATTTGTTATAGTTGCAAACGACGATAACTACGCTCTAGCGGCTTAATCCCGCTAGTGCAGCCTAGGCCAGTTGTTCGTGGCCCCTAGTGCTGTATCGACTTACACGGAACCGCTGTTGGTATGTGTTTGGATATTAACAGTTAAACTTTACAAACTCGCTTGACGTGATCCCTGCTGGTCGGGCAACGTTTAGGTTAAATTAGTAGACCAAATAAGCATGTAGATTTTTAGATGGAGGCTTTACGGACGGCGGTTCGACTCCGCCCATCTCCACCAACACCAAAGCGGCTAACGGTAATGACTGTTAGCCGCTTTTTTTATACCTTCCCAATAAATACAAATAAATATCGAACTTCAGCACTGGAAAAAACTGTCATATTTCTGGTGGTATATAAGGGTTAACCGCAAACTTATGATCAAACCTTCCAACTGTTTTCCTTCTCACAAATAAAATGCTTGGTGCAATAATTAGTGAAACCGCTGCAACCATAAATGCCCATTGGCTACCAAAATGTTCAGCTATTAAAGGAGCAGAAAAAGGCGCGATAACACCTGAAAACCAACGCACAAAATTATAGCCAGCTGAAGCTACATGTTTTTCTACACCTGAAACTTCTAATGCCATTTCTGTGTAAACCGTATTACAAATACCAATGAGGGCACCTGAAAGAATCACGGCAACAATAATGTCTGTTTTGCTTCCAAATGCAATTACCAACAACAGAACACTAAATACGGCCAAAACAGTAAACAAAATTTGCAGTCCACTAAAACGTATTTGTAATTTAGGAGCAATAATGACAGAAAACACCGCCAGCAAAAGACCCCAACCAAAAAAGATCATCCCTACTGAGTGGGCAGACATGTCCAACACAAAAGGTACAAATGCCAAAACGGTAAAAAAAGCATAGTTGTAGAAAAATGCGCTAGAAGCAGTTGTCAATAAACCCGCATGTCCTAATGCTCTTATCGGGTCTAGAACCGATGTTTTCTTTACTGGGATAGGTTGTTTGGGCAACCATAGCCAAATGGCGACAAATCCAATCGTCATCAAAATAGCTGTGCCAAAAAAAGGGTAACGCCAAGAATGAGCTCCTAAAAATGCGCCTAATAAAGGACCTGCAGAAATGCCAAGACCTAATGCGGATTCGTACATCAAAATAGCGGCAACGGTTCCACCGCGAGACGCGGCAACAATCACTGACAAAGCGGTAACCACAAACAATGCATTACCAAAGCCCCACCCCGCTCTAAAGCTAACCAACTCAGCAACACTAGAAGACAGCCCTGACAGCGCGGAAAAGACAATAATAAAAAATGCGCCCAGTAATAATGTCTTCCTGCCTCCTAAGCGGCTGGATATAAACCCTGTAAAAATCATCATGACCGAGGTAACAAAGAAGTAGCTGGTAAACAATAATGAAACTTGAGTAAGTGTTGCGCTTAATCCTTTAGAAATTGACGTGAGAATGGGATCAACTAAGCCGATAGACATGAAACCAACTACTGCGGCAAATGCAGTTGCCCAAACCGCTTTGGGTTGATCAAGAAAATTAGGAGTATGAAAAGCTTTTGAAGTTGAAGAATTTTGTGACATATCATTTTGCACTATAAATAACTGTATAATACAGATTATATATTTTTAGTGTGTATTCAACAATATTATTCCGAAAAGTTTTTGGTATATTTCATCTATAATCTCAACAACCAACAACTCAAAGGAACCGTTTTGACTCCTGATAAATATTTGTCTGCTGAAAAACTTGAAAAAGAAATGGCCCTTCTTATGCGCTTGCTTGAAGCGCTGAATAGGCGCCGTAACTATCCTTTGGAGCGCTCACATTATTTACTTTTGCTACAAGTTCAAACTGAGGCAAAAAAGATCAATGACCTTGCGAATACCTTAGCGTTGGATGGGACAACGGTTACACGCCAAGTAACCGCAATGCAACAAAGTGGCTTAGTCGTAAAAAAAGCCGATCTAACTGATCGTCGTATTACTTGGGTGTCTGCTACAGATAAAGGGATAAAGCTCGCAACAGAAATGCGCGAGATACGTATTCAACGAATTGATGAAATGCTTAAAGATTGGACAACAGAAGAAAAAGAGGCATTTTCCGGTATGTTAAACCGTTGCAACCAGTCTTTGTACAATCGTCTGGCTGAAATATAGTTCACCCCAGACTGGCAGATTTTAATGGTTTGGTTTAGATAATAAAAAAGCGGCAAATGCCGCTTTTTTGAGAAGATTGCTTAGAGTTACTTAAGCTTTTTGATACGTTCTTGTGGACTTACTACGTCTGTTAAACGAACACCAAACTTATCATTAATCACCACAACTTCACCATGAGCAATCAAAGTTCCGTTCACTAATAAATCCAACGGTTCACCAGCTAGGCGATCCATTTCAATAACAGAACCCTGCGTATAGGACAGCAAGTTACGAATAGATACTTTGGCACGACCGATTTCTAGTTGTAATGTTACAGGAATATCCAGTAAAACATCTAAATCAACTTTCTCTCCGCCTTCTCCACGCCCTTTCTCAAGCGCATCAAAAGAAGCTGCGTCAATATCACCTTGCGCACTTGCATCAACTTCTGCTTGCTCAGCTAAAGCACTTCCCCAAGGATCATCTTCAGCAGATGAGGTTTCACCAGTCGATGAACCTTCAGCGTCAGCTTGTTCTGATAGCGCATCACCCCATGCGCTCATATCATCTTCTTCACTCATCGTACCATTCCTTCATGTTTTCTATCATTTTCTCCGAATAAGCAGGGTGACGAAGAATTTCTTCCACTTTCACCGCTTTTTTATCATTGCTTTCACCCAGTTTTCCTTTTAGAAAAGCAATACCCTCGGCTTTAACAGCGACTCTTTCCGGCATTTCAATCGGAATGATGTCTCCTTTTTCCATCTTCATCAGATCATCCATGTTCATCTTCAGCTCAGCCAAACTAACCGAAATATCAATTTCGATGTTTTTCGCTTCTTCCTTAAGCGTACGAGACCAACGGTTATCTGATTCACCTTGCAGGTTAGACATCCCTTCTTCAAGTTTGTCTCTAACCGGCTCCAGCATGGCATAAGGCATGACAATATCGACACGACCTTCAACACCTTCAAAGCGAACATTAATCGGACTTACTACGATCATGTCTGTCGCTTCAACAATACTGGCAAACTTCGGATTCATTTCTGAGTGCATGTAATCGATTTCGATATCCATTACAGGCCCCCAGGCCTTACGCAAGTTTTCGGAAGAAATATCCAAGATACTTCTAACCATACTCATCTCAACAGGGGTATATTCACGCCCTTCGATCTTAAATGGTAAAAGCCCTGTACCACCAAAATAGATATCCACCGCGGTAAAAATCAATTTCGAATCGAGCGTGAACAGAGACACGCCGTTCAAAGGATTGATACGGTAAATGTTCAGACTGGTCGGTACAAAAAGGTTTCGAAGATAATCAATCATTTTGATGATTTTCACTTCACCAGCCGTCACCTCAACGCTCGACATAATCATCTCGTTAAAATGACGCTGAAACCCTCTCGCAAACCGTTCATTGATAATATCCAATGCCGGCAAACGACCACGAACAATTCTTTCTTGGTTGGTAAAGTCATAGACTTTGGCAGACGTCGCTTCGGAAGCATCATCATCTTCCGTATCAATGTCGCCACCGCCCATACCCCTTAATAGGGCATCGACTTCGTCTTGACTTAATATATCTTCCATTTCTTTAATCCAGTTCTATCTATTACTGCATTACAAAACGATCAAAATAAACTGCTTCTAGCAAATCGGGGAAAATATTATTTTTTCCTAAATCAGCTTTTGCGATCTTTAAAATTTTATCACCTAAAACCTGTTGACCATTATCTTGGTTCAACTCTGTATAGGTCTGAATTCTCAGCAGAGCAGTAATGTCATTTCGTAACATAGGACGATAATTTTCTAAATCTTTAACCAACTGCGGATAATGCGTCATAAACTTAATCGTCACGGCTAAGAATTTAGCTTGTCCTTGTCCTTTAAAATTCACTACGAAAGGCTGCATCGCGAAATATTGCGGTGGAGAACCTGGCTCTGGTGGATCATACTGTTTATATTTAGGATCGTAATTTCGTACAACTCCATCCTTAACTTCTTCAGTTTTGCCATTACCGTGCTCAGCAGAAGCATGCTGTTCTTCAGCTTGACTACCACCCTCATGATTTTTTGATGTCAAAAGAAAAAAGGTTAGTACACCTATACCAATAATCAGCAAGATCATTACCACTAACAAAATGATAATAATGCCTTTACCACTACTTTTCTTTTCAGCTGCGCCTTCATTTGCTTCTTCAGCCATAGTGCTTTCCCCTAAAAGTTAATATTTCAACCTAAATTAATGAGACGGTTGTACCTCTGATGCCACAGGCGGCGAAATAGGTCCCGGCATTGTAACCGGATCAGATCTCGAACCACCTGTTGTGTTCGTTGTTGGCGATTTGTCTAACTCTTTTGACAAGTCTTCAACTCCTGGCGCATCGCTCAAGCTTTTTAGCCTATCTTCCGCCTCTTTATTCAACACGACGATGCTAATTCGTCTATTCCGAGGATTATACGGGTTTTCCTTATCAAATGGCACCGTATCAGCCAAACCAACCACCTGAGCTATTTTCTTTGAATTTACGCCGCCTTTAATTAACAATCTTCTGGCAGCATTCGCTCTATCTGCAGATAATTCCCAGTTAGTATAATCTGCATTAGAATGATAGCCTGATGAATCCGTATGACCTGCTATGCTAATTCTATTAGTCGTTTTTGATAAAACTTGCCCAACTTCTTCTAACAGCTTTGCGGCATAACTCTTCGGTAAATCCACCCCGGTTTCAAACATAGGTTTTTTACGGTCATCCAATACCTGTATCTGCAGTCCATTTGGCGTAAGATCAATTTTAAGCTGATTTTTTAATTCTTTTAACGTTGGATTATTTTCAATCTTTTGATCAATTTGTTGTTTCAAATCCAACATTTGCGCTGTTTCAGCTTTCTTTTCAACAGCATCAATATTTTTACCATCATCCGTTGAATGCTGCGGCGAATCTTTAAACCCCCCCATATCAATCACAGAATTCGAGCTTCGACCAGCTTCTTTTGACTTCACCAATACATTAGGAGAAGCTTCAATAACACTCGGATCCCGGAAGTATTCGGCCATTGCCTTCATTTCTTCATCATTGACTCCGCTCAATACCCATAACATTAAAAAGAACGCCATAGTTGCGGTCATAAAGTCAGCAAACGCAACTTTCCATGCCCCACCATGAGCACAGTGAGGACATTTTGTGAGTCGTTTTATAATTATGGACTGTTCATCAGCCATATCCGGCATCCCAATTACTGTTATGACCTAAACAACCAGGCCACCACTATTTTAATGTTTGTAAAAATTCATCCACTTCTTGAAAATTCGGGCGCGATGATCCAGGGATAGCCTTACGACCAAATTCAATTGCGATTTGTGGTGCATAACCATTTAAGTTAGCCATCAAACAAGCTTTAATCGTCCCAAAAAAAGCTCCCTCTTCATTTGCTCTGTTAGCAATATCGGAAGAAATAGGTGCTACAACACCATAGGCGGCTAGAATACCCAAAAATGTTCCTACCAATGCTACAGACATATGGTGAGCGATTTCCAAAGGCCCTGCATCCAAATAACCCATTGTAATGATAATCCCCATAACAGCGGCGACAATACCGAAACCAGGCAAACCTTCAGCAACCTTGCCTACTGCCTCTGACGGAGCTAAAGCTTCATGATGATGAGTGTCTAACTCCAAAATCATCAAATCTTCCAGTTGATAAGGGTTACTTGCACCTGAAATCATCAATCTCAAGTAGTCACTAATAAAATCCACAACATGATGATTAGCCATGATCTTAGGCGCAGTTCCAAACAGTTCACTTGAATGTGGATCTTCTACATCGGCTTCTATTGCCATCAGACCTTCACGTCTTGCCTTGTTAAACAAACGGAACATCAACCCTAACAATTCCATATAAGTTTCTTTGCTGTAAGGAGATGATTTTGCTAAGCCTAACGCGCCAGAAAAACTCTTTTTGATCACCCAGCCTGGATTCGCGATAATAAAAGCACCGAAGGCTCCACCACATATAATCACTACTTCCAACGGTTGAATCAGAATATCAATACTTCCGTGAGGTAAGTATCCCCCTAGAAGACAACCGAAGACTACCAGTGTACCTACAATCGCTCTCATTTATCTAATATCCCGTTTAAACTCAAACCCAACAGCTAAATCTTCGAAACAGCTTCTTCTAAAGCTAACTGAACCGTTTTCAATTTGCCTAGCTGTTGGTTAATATCACCTAGAAGGTCATTCACATTCGTTGCTTGAGAACGTGTCAACTCAACCTTATCTTTACCATGACTCATCACTTCGACAGCATTTTGTGCACGCTGTTGTAATTCTTCAATAATGCCCTGAATTTCAGTGGTTGCTTGTTGTGTTTTTCCCGCCAAAAGACGCACCTCATCAGCAACGACGGCAAACCCTCGTCCATGTTCACCAGCACGCGCTGCTTCAATTGCGGCATTTAGTGCTAAAAGATTTGTTTGCTCTGCAATATCACGAATCAAAACCAACACAGTACCAATATTATTACTATCTTCTTCTAGCTTTATAATCACACTAGAAGCTTCATTAACTTCATCCGTTAAACCACCCACTTCAGTAATAACTTGTGAAGCTGACTCCATTCCAGTATGAGTTCCTTCACCCATTTTTAAAACGGCTTCTGAAAACGCACCTGATAATTCAACCAATTTGGCACCTATTTCAGGCTCTAAACAAGGTTTAGCTTCTAAATCCTGATTTTGTTGCTGACAAAATGCCAAAGTATCATTCAAAGATTCAATATTTGATTGTAGACTTGCAATTTCTGACTGAGCCTCATCTAATGCTGCATCCTTCTCGCTTACTTGAGATTGCAGCTTTAGCACCAAATCGTTTATTGAAGATAGCAACTTAGGGTCAGAAGATGTAGACGTTAACTGTGAAGAGTAATCATCCTCTGAAATGGCTTTATTAATATTGGCAACAAGTTCTGATTGATCACATACTCCAGCGCGTTTACACCAGAACAAATAAACCAGTGCGCCTGCAATTACTGCCGCAACAATAACAGCAATAACAATAATTCCTACTGTTGATTGCCCTAACATGTCAACACTTCCTGCATAAGCTGTTGTCGGTAAAGATGCTGCAACAAACAGACTAAAACAAATTTTCATTAAATCTTTCATGTTTAAATTCCTTAGTGATTGACTCTAGGCATAGTAATCAATCAAACTGTCCGTTTGCTTAACAACAATGGGCTGAACTTCTTGATCCGCTTGTTTTCCATCAAATGATTGACCAAGCGTACCGCCCTTTTCTTGGCCGTCTTTTTCATTATTTTGTTGTGGCGCGTCAAATTGATTATCTCTATTAACATCAATTGAACCTAAGTCCACCCCTGCCGAATCTAACATTTCTCTTAACTTAGGAACAGCTGCTTCCATCGTTTCCTTTGTCATATGATGATGAGCTGACATAGAAACATGAAGTTGCTGATTTTTATCCATATGTAACTTTATTTGAACAGGACCTAACTTTTCTGGGTTTAATGTAATTTTTGCTTCCTGAATTTTGTTAGAAGCCATATAAACGACACGTTGACCTAACGCCTGATTCCATTGTGGAGACCTTAATGAGTAGGCAATTCCTTGAAGTCCTGGTGGTAGTTGAGTTTTACTATCCAAACCTAAGTTACCTAACAACTTTGAAGTATCCGAGCTTGCAGTATCAGCCATAGACAAATCGTTAAACTTCTTAACTGCCGCTTGTTGAGCTGCTGCTTGCTGTGCTTGAATCATTTGATTCATAAGATGATTTTGCGAAAATGGATTATTTCCTTGTCCATTTTGAGAAAACCCTTGCTGCCCGCTGCTATTTGATTGCCCTGATTGTGACGATAACGTACTTGTATCAACTGCTGAGCTTGTTGTTGTCGAGCCAGCGGAAGAATTAGAAGTCGAATTAGAAGTACTATTCGCAACAGAACCATTGCCTGAAAACTGAGATGCCACATCTGATTGAGCCTTCGTTGTAGCAACGTTGTTGGCAACATTAGTAGCAGTATTTTGTCCATTTGCTAACAAACTATTATTACTATTAACAGAGTCATTATTTTGCTGTACATCTAATGCATTTTGATCAACAACTTCTTGTGCCGTCTGATCTGGAGAAGTTACATGTGTTTGTTTATCAGACTTCTGTCCAGCAAGTTTTGTATGAAAATCAACAGCACCTAGTTCTTGCGTACTTGTCATTTGACCTTGAGAAACTTGCTTTGAAGTGTCAATGACTTGATCTACTGTTTTAGAAGAAACAGGATTATTCGTACTTAGCACTTCATTAGCTGGTTTCAGCGTTTTTTCAGCATCTACACCAGGTATATTTGCTTTGCCCGCACTCAAATCAGAAGATACATGTACCTCTTCAGCACCACCTGTTTGCTCTGCAGTTCCAGCAATTGCATTCGTATTACTATTACTCGAAGAGGACGTTAACGGATTAGAATCTACAGAGTCTGTATTTAACACTTTATCCGAACTTGTTAGTGATTCAGAAGGTAGTGAGGATGTTGGCAGATTAGAATCTACAGAATCCGTATTTAACACTTTATCCGAACTTGATAAAGTTTCGGAAGGTAGTGATTCAGAAGGCAATGAAGACACTGTTTGACTCAAGCTGTCTACTGTTTGCAATGTTCCACTACTGGAAACAGAGGTATCCTGTGATACTGCAGCATCAGCTCCAGAAGACGTTGGTAAAAGCCCGTTTGAAAGTGTTGCACTATCCGGCAAGCTATTTGTATCAGAGGACACAGCATCCAATGACTCAGAAGCCGTTTCTTTAGTTACTTTTAACGGTAAATTCTTTATAGAAAGTTGAGGCATAACATCATTCAGAGCATTTTCGCTCTGTTTTTCAGATTTATTAACACCTGTAGAAGAAGCTTCAGTAGCACTAACATCCTGGCCTTCAGTGTTATTATCTTTTTTCACAGAGCTCGTGGTTGAATCACTAGGATTCACTTTACTAAACACACTTTTGCTATCAACCTTAATGTTCGAATCTTTACTGGAGGAGTGAGATGCTTGGTTTCCAGCCATTAATAAGGCAAATGCATTCGATCTCTTAGGCAAAGATTGCCGCTCAACGACCGCAGGTTGATTATCTTTCTCTTTTATGGCATTTAATAAACTGATTTGTCCACTCATAACATGCTCTTTGCTATTAGGTTTTTGATTTTATTCATGACAAAGCAACTAGCAAGCCAACTCTAAAAAAGGTTTTAGAAAACACTTAATCATCGGATTGATTGCTGAAAAAAAATTGTCTCCCACTAAGATCATCTAGCATTTTTTGTTCTACCTTATCCATCTTAGTGTTATGATTTTTTTGAATTTTCTCGTACAACTTCACTAAAGACTGCTCTCGTGATTTAAATTCTATCCAAGACTGTTCAGCTTCATTTGCAACATGATTTAAACGAACCACTTCCTCTGTTTGCTGATCTATTGCAACGTTAAGTTTATTCAAAAAAGCCTGCTTAGTATTCAGTTGTTGTAGAGTTGTTGATTCTTTACTGCTAAGTTGCTGAATATAGTCGGATTGATAAGACTGAAGAGAATCTATTTGTTCTTGATGCATCGAAATCTGTTGCTGAATACTTCTAAGTAACATTGAAGCTTTTTCAAGGTCATCTTGTGCTAATTCAACCAATTTTTTCATTCTTTCAAGACGTTTCAGCATTGGATATCACTTTAATTCACAACGGCTTTCAAAGATTCAACACTTTGCTCGATGTTAAATTTTTCATAAATATCTTGAGAGAGAAAGTGATTGAAACTCGGTTGCTTAGCAATAGCCAAATCAATTTCGCTATCACTGCCCTGACGATAAGCACCAACGTTAATTAAATCAATATTCTTTTGATAGTTTGAATAGATTTGTTTAAAACGTCTGGCCATGCTAATTTGCTCTTTAGGTACTATATCAATCATCAAGCGACTAATAGAAGACTCTATATCTATAGCAGGATAACGTCCCGCATCAGCAATATCTCGTGAGAGCAAGATATGACCATCTAAAACCCCTCTCGCAGAATCTACAACAGGATCAGTATGATCATCTCCTTCTGCTAAAACAGTATAGATTGCAGTGATCGACCCTCCATTTGCCAAACCATTACCTGCTCTTTCAACCAATTGAGGCAACTTTGCAAATACTGAAGGTGGGTATCCTTTACTTGCTGGAGGCTCACCTACAGCAAGCGCTATTTCACGTTGGGCTTGAGCAAAACGGGTTAAAGAATCCATTAATAGCAAAACTTTTTTCCCTTGATCT
The DNA here is from genome assembly GCF_000526715.1 of Hydrogenovibrio kuenenii DSM 12350. Lineage (NCBI taxonomy): Bacteria > Pseudomonadati > Pseudomonadota > Gammaproteobacteria > Thiotrichales > Piscirickettsiaceae > Hydrogenovibrio > Hydrogenovibrio kuenenii. Next base: position 1,397,056 of record NZ_JAGP01000001.1, read on the forward strand.
CGAAAGTATTCTGCAATAGCTGTTGCCAGCATAGCGCCATGCATACGCATTAAAGGAGAGACATCCGCTGGTGTGGCAATCACTACCGATCTTTGCAGCCCTTCATCCCCTAAATTATTACGAACAAAATCATTCACTTCTCTTCCACGCTCACCAATCAGCCCAACAACAACAATATCGGCTTCGGTAAAACGCGTTACCATTCCCAGTAACACACTTTTCCCTACACCTGTACCAGCCATCAAACCGATACGCTGACCTTCACCCAAAGTTAGTAAAGCATTTATCGCCTTTATGCCAACATCTAAAGGTCGGTCAATTTGACTGCGATCCAGTGGATTTATTTTTTTACCTTGTAAGGGGACTTTGTGCTCGCATACCACGGGGGCTTTTCCATCTAGAGGTTTTCCTGTTCCATCTAAAACCCTACCTAGCATCGATTCACTCACCCCAACCTGAATTCCTCCAGGCACAGGTGTTACCTTGGCTCCGGGTTCTAGCCCTTGCACATCACCTATAGGCATTAAAAATAATCTATCTCCATTAAAGCCAACAACTTCAGCTTCTACAGAACCGTGTAACAACGAATGTATCTGACACCTTGAACCAATGGATGCATAAGTACCTTCCACTTCTAACGTCATGCCGACGCTTCGAGTAAGACGACCTTCTATTGTTAACGGAGGTATCTCTGGAATTTTTTTAATTAATTCAGAAGTTTTATGAGATAAATATTGATTAAAGAGTTGTTTCAGCATAACACCTTACCTTTTAAAGATTTTAGGTTGGAGACGTTTCTGCTGCATCTTGATCAGGAGAAATAGCGCTTGTTTCGGTATCGGTTTGTAGTTCTTGAGACTTATCAGCATTGTCACCTGAAGAGGGTTCAGATAACTTCTCAGCGACGGCATAAGTCTGCTCAACAATTGTCGTCAATTGTTCACGCCAATCATTTACCAATGTCGATGCATTTTGTTTAACTTTACAGCTGCCAGGCAGAATTCTATCATCAGCAACCAACACCCAATTTGTTCGTTTTTCTGTTGCGTAGGCATCAACAACTTCTTTATCTAATGGGTTAAGATGAACCTCTATAGGTTCAACCTCATTAGGCAGTCTTTCCACAGATTTCTTCACTGCCTCTAAAACCCATGTTTTATGTAAATCTAATTCTTTTTCAACAACTTTTTGTGCTATTTCGATAGATAAGGATGCTAACTGCACAAATACTTGCTCTGATATGCGCTGGTAAGGTGTAACCATGAACTCTGCGAGTTCTTGTAAAGATTTTACTTGAGGTGCTAAACGCTCATCGGCCTCTTTTTGTGCGCTACTTTTACCCTCAAGACGACCAGCTTTAACACCCTGTTGAAAGCCTTCGTCATATCCTTTTTTTTGAGCCTCTTCAAATGCTTGTCTTTTGATAAGCGTTGTTTGTTCTCTTATTTGGGGCTCAACTTCTTTTCGAAGCGTTTCAATCACATCGTCACGAATTTTCTGTTCTTTTTGATGTGCTTGTTTTTCTAAATTAACATACTGCCACGCTTTAATATCAGGTTCCCGAAACTCATCCGAGCTGATAACTGTTGCTTGAGGAAGATCTTCTTGTTCATCAATGCTTGATGAAACATCTCCATTTTCAGTCTCGCCTGACATAAATTACACAAACTCCTCACCACCGCCAGGCATAACAATCTTATCTTCATCTGCAAGACGTCTGACCGTTTGAATAATAGATCTTTGCGCATCTTCCACATCGCTGAGTTTGACTGGGCCACTCATCTCTAATTCTTCTCTGAGCATCTCTGCTTGTCGTTTAGACATATTACCTAAGAATAGATCGATCATATCCTGATCAGCTCCCTTCAGAGCGACTTTCAGCACATCATTTGGAACTTCTGCCAAGATAGTCTGAACACCACGGGGTTCAATACCACTGATATCTTCAAAGACAAACATTTTATCTTGAATCGCCTTACTAACATCTTCATGTTCAACAGCAATATCATCCAATACACGAGAATCAACACCGCCACCAACAAAGTTAAGGATTTCGGCAGCTTTTTTCTCACCACCAATTGTGGCTAATTTGCCACCTTCACCATCACTTGAAGCGTTTTGAATAACATCATTCAAATCAAATAACGCTCTCGGCTGAATTGTTGTCAATGTTGCAATACGATAAACGATTTCAGATTGAAAGCGCTCAGGAAGCCCTCTCAAAATTTCCGCTGATAAATCCGGTTCAAAGTAAGACAAAACAATGGCTGTAACCTGAGGATGCTCATTACGAAGCATATTCGAAATAGTTGAAGGGTGCATCCATTTCAAAGCTTCTAGACCCTTAATCTGATCGCCCAACATGGCGGCATCCATCAAACCACCACCACCTTCACCGAGAGCATCAACCATAAGCGATTGCGCATATTCAGTTGGGTTCACACCAAGTGCATCTTCACCCAACTCAGACATGAAGTCATGCATAACATAATGAATGTCACTATGAGAAACATCAGAAACTCCAGTCATTGCCGTACCAATTTGCTGAACTTCTCTAGGGTTCAAATGGGCCAATACTTTTGATGCTGTATCCTTGCCAAGCGCCAACAAAAGAATAGAGGCCTTCTCTAAACCTGTTAATTCTTTTTCTTCGACCTCTTCAATATTTGATTTAGCCATGACTATTTACCTTTCTCACTCGGTCTCATCCATTGCTTAATAATATGAGAAGCGACTTTTGGGTTAGCTGCAACAATAGCTTTAACCTTTTCAATAATTTCTTTTTCTTCTTGCGATTCTTCTTGAACTTCTTCCGCAGTCGCTTTGACTTCTTCATTCATTTGTTCAAGTGCTTTTGAAATTTCATCTGCATTTTCAAGCTCTTCATCTTCTAGAGCCACATCCTCAAGATAGTCAGAATAAACTTCTTCTTGCTTAGACAAATCTCTTAACATTGGGCGAATCACACCAAAGATAATAATGAGTACAGCCAAGCCAGCAAGCACTTGTTTAACCAAGTTCCAGAACCAAGATTGTTCCCATATCTTCGGTACTTCATAAGGCTGTTGAACTTCAGGTGCAAATGAAGCATTAACAATACTTAAAGTGTCTCCACGTGTTTCATCCAAACCTACTGCATCACTAACCAACTGACGATAACGCTTCAATTCATCTTCTGTGAGAGGTTTTTTACTGGTTTTTCCATCTGCACCAATATCTGTTTTGTCATCAATAACAACAGCAACAGACAATCTTTGTATAGAACCAACTGCATTTTTAATATGAGAAACAGTTCGATCTAATTCATAATTTTTTGTACTTTTTTCTTTTGAACTTTGTACATTACCTGCAGCTCCTGATTTCTTATAACCTGTCTCAGGTGCAACACCCGCTCTTGGCGGTTGATTGGTTAATGCACCTGGAATACCGCCGGGACTAGGTTTATTGTTAATTTCTTTAACTTCTTGCTCAGAACGGATGGCTTCTGGATCGGGTTGATAGTTTTCTCTGGTCTGTTCTTGTTGGGTAAAGTCCATCTCAGCAGTTACTTGAGCACGCACTTTGTGATTTCCACCCACAATTGGTGATAACAACTGAATTATTCGACGTGACAAGGTATCTTCAATCTGACGAGTATAAGCTAGCTGCTTGAGACTGCTACTCATACCACCAATCTGCTGGTCACTCGTCAACAAATTACCTTGTTGATCCACAACCGTTACATTTTTGGGTTGTAAGTTAGGAACACTGGATGACACTAAATAAACAATTGCATTCACTTGTTCATCATTTAGCCCTCTTCCAGGATAAAGCGATACAACAACAGAAGCTGTCGCTTCACGCTGCTTTCTGACAAATACAGAACGTTTCGGCAAACCAAGCATGACTCTCGCTGTTTTAACCGAGTTAATACTTTCAACAGACTTTGCTAACTCGCCTTCCAAGGCTCGATGATATTGTGTGGTTTCTTTAAACTGGGAAATTCCATAGCCCTGTTCTTGATCCAAAATTTGATAACCTGTTGGCGCTTGTTTTGGATAGCCTTGTGCGGCGAGCTTCAAACGGAGAGAATGGACAACATCATCTGGTACAAGAATCGCACCAGAACCTTCATCTAATTTGTAGGGAACTTTTTGCTGATCTAAGGTTTGGACAACTTCAGTTAAATCCTTAGCATCCATACTGCCAAACAGTAACGTATAGTTTTTTTCTTGAGACCATAAAACAATACCGACCGCTAAAGAAACAGCCGCTGCTAACGCGATGACTAAACTCACCTGTTTAGCCACGGACAAAGAAGTGAGGTTTTTAACTAGGGTCGATGCTGCTGACGGCTTAACCGTATTCAAATTTGAATCCATTGCAGATTGTTCAGCCATCGACTACAGAATCCTTGTATTAAATTGGCATATTCTTAATGTCTTTATAAGCTTCCACAAGTTTGTTTCGAACTTGTGTCATTGCTTGAAAAGACAAACTAGCCTTCTGAGCTTGAATCATTACTTCTGTTAAATCAACTTTATCGCCACGCTCAAAAGCATTCTTTAATTCGGAAGATTTATTTTGCTGTTCAGCTACAGCATTAACTGATTGAGATAAAAGGTCGGCAAAATTTTCCGCACCTTTGGCACCCGATGTTTGCTCAACTGGCGGAGCAGACTTTGATGCAGCTTCAGCAGAAAGTGCTCTCATTTGCATCATCAGACTTTGTGTATCAATTGTTTGGCTCATTCTTCAACCGCTCCTGCACTTACAACCTGTTTAAGTAGTCATTCTATCTCAAATTAACAGATCATCAATTTCTTTCAATTATGACACAAATCAGCAATTGACATGCCAAAAAAGCGTCAATTTTCTGACTTTAAAATCTACCAGGCTGGGCAACCTGATTGATAGTCATTATATAACCTCTAAACCTTGCTCTTTAAACCTAGCTAACTTGTATCTGAGAGTTCTAGGACTAATATTCAAGGCTTCGGCTGTTTTTTGTCTATGGCCGCCATTTGCTCTTAGTGTATCTAAAATCAGCTGAACTTCTCTCTCTTTTAAGTCCACTGAAGGGGACTCTTGATTAGCTAATAGAGATTCCGAACTTTCTTCTTTATTTTCAAACGATTGAGGCAAATCATATACTTGTGAATTTGAAACATGTTCAATAGCCATATCGCCATCTAGCAAAATATCCGTTTCTTGAATTGTATTACCCGACATCACAACCAGTGCGCGTTGAATGACATTATCTAATTCTCGAATATTACCCGGCCATGGATATTGCAACAATGCCCTCATTGCCGGTGCCGACATCATAGGCTCAACACGACTATTACCGCAATGTCTTTGTAGCAATTTTTCAGCTATTGCTGCTATATCTTTGGGTCTATCACGCAATGCAGGCAACTTCATCGGAAACACGTTTAAACGATAAAACAGGTCTTCTCGAAAATTGCCTGAAGAGATGGCCTTTTTCATATCAATATTGGTTGCGCTTAAAACGCGAACATCCAGATCAACTGCTTTGAGCCCACCGATACGTTCGACTTCTTTTTCTTGTAACACTCGAAGCAACTTAGCTTGCAAGTCCGCTTTCATTTCCCCAATCTCATCCAAGAAAATGGTACCGCCTTGAGCTTGTTCAAACTTACCAGGCATGGACTTCAGAGCTCCCGTAAAAGAGCCTTTCTCGTAACCAAACAAAGTGGCTTCAAGCATATTCTCAGGAATAGCTGCACAGTTGATAGCGACGAATGGCTGGTCTTTGCGTTTTGAGTTATTGTGAATAAAGCGAGCTAAAACTTCTTTACCAGTACCACTTTCTCCGGAGATCATCACACTGGTCTCACTATCGGCGACCTTTTGTGCCATCGTCTTGAGTTGAATCATCGATGGCTCAGCTGTAACAAAGTCTTCATTGCTAGACGCGTCTCGATAAAAATAAGCCTTAGCTTTTTCTACTAGCACATCAGCTTCAAAAGGCTTCAAAACATAATCAACTGCACCCGACTTCATCGCTTCAACAGCTTGTTCTACAGTACCGTAAGCAGTCATAAGCACAATTGGTAAATAAGGTTTTATGGCTCTAATACGTTTCATCAACTCATAGCCATCCATAGAGCCATCCATACGAATATCCGAAAACACCATCGCAATTTCATCATCTAAAGCGACCAACGCATCTTGTGCAGAGCTAACAGCCACCACTTCAAATTTATTCAATTCAAGCGTATCAACTAATGCTTCTTGAAGCTTGCTGTCATCTTCGACAATCAGTATTTTTGCAATAGTCATCCAGCCTCCTCCGTTTGAATCAGCGGCAATCGAATACCAAAAGTGGTACTTTTCCCAGGAACAGACATCACCCAGGCTTCACCATCATGGGCTTCTGCTACTGCTCTAACGACCGCCAATCCTAAGCCTGTGCCTTGTGCACGGCTTGTATAAAAAGGTTCGAAAATTTTATTCACCAACGCCTCATCTATGCCCGGTCCTTGATCCGATACCCTAATATCAACCATATCTCTATGGCTTTCCGTTATCTTTTTTACATTCACTGTAATATACGCATTTTTGTGAACAACATCTATGGCATTTATCACCAAGTTTTGCAATGCTGTCAATAGAGCATCTGCATCACCGACAATTTGCAACTCTTCAGTCAAGTGCCCATAATGTATTTCACTTGCTGATTGCTCTATGCGGCTTTCTACTGCATGCTTAAGGTTTTCAATCAACTGAGCAACCTGTATTTTTTTATCATGAACACGCCCACCCTTTGCATACTGAAGCATGTCTTTTATTAAGTTTTCAAGGTGATGTAAACTTTTAACCGACTTATCGACAAACTTTTGTCGCTTTTTCTCATCCAAGTCACCAGACCCTAACTGAGAAACATAAAGTAATGCCGAGGCTAGTGGCGTTCTAATCTGGTGCGCGAGAGAGGCTGCCATCTCACCCATTGAACTTAAACGTTGATAACGGCTAACATGCTGTTGTAAGTTACGAGCATCGGTTACATCTTGGATTAAAAGTATTTTTCCGACGGACTGTGAAGAACTTCCATCATCCTCAGAAAAAGTAAGCTGTGACTCAGACAGTTGATAAGCCATTCGATTATGCGTTAACAAAGTACCAGCATCATCTTGTGCTAAGAAAACATTGCGAACAACAACATCCCAACTGCGGCCAATGGCATCTCTTCCTAATATCTCAATAGCAGCTGGATTTAAGTCAATAATCTTTTGATCTAAATCCAGAACAATAACACCTGCTGGCAAAAGCTTTAGAAGCTGCTCAAGTCTTTCACCAACCTTTTGTTTTTCTCGATCACTTTCCGCAAGCTTTGCTTGTAAGTCTTCTACTTGGTACTGCAACGATTCATAAGCTTGCGTTAACTGCGTAGAGGTTTGATTAAACAGCTCAAACGCGGCTTCCAGTTCAACTAAACGTTTTTGTTCAAGCTCTGAGGTTTCTGTCATAAGATTTACAGTAATTAGCTCAAATTGAATTTACGAATTTTTTCAACCAATGTCGTTCGATTGGTTTGTAATAGCTTAGCTGCCTGAGAGACATTACCATCAGTTTGCGCCAAAGCCTTTTGTATTAACTGTACTTCCATCTCAACCAAATAAGACTTCAAATCCAAACCTGTTTCCAAATCCGGCATTGGCCCAAAACCATTTACAGAATTTACCTCTGACTCAACAACAGAATCATCATTCAGTTCCTGACCCTGTTGATCAGAACCCATTAAAACGGACGCACTGGTTTCGTGTGCAGTCTCTTTCTCTATCAAAGCCGAATTATCAACTTTTATAAGAGCAGCATCATCAAGAAGTTCTACCTGATATTTTTCAGGCAAGTCCTCATAGTCAACCGAAATCCCAGGAAAAAGAATTGACAACCTTTCTGCCAAGTTACCTAACTCTCTAACATTTCCCGGCCAAGCATAATGCTGGAGTGCAATCATCGCCTTTTCAGAAACTATAGGAATTTCACGGTTCATACCTTTGATTTTTTGGAACATAAAATCAAACAAATCAGGTATATCTTCAGGACGTTCTCTTAGAGCAGGCATTTCAATAGGAAAAACATTTAATCGATAGAATAAATCTTCCCTGAACTTACCTTCAGAAATATTGTCTTCTAAATTACGGTGAGTGGCTGCAATAACACGAACATCACATTCAAGACTTTTACTCCCACCAACACGTTCATAAATTCTTTCTTGCAAAACCCTTAAAAGCTTAACCTGCATAGGTAACGGCATATCACCAATTTCATCTAGAAAAATAGTGCCCTTCTCCGCCATTTCAAAACGCCCTTTTCTAGCCGTAATTGCACCGGTAAACGCACCCTTTTCATGACCAAATAATTCGGACTCTAAGAGTTCGCCAGGAATTGCCCCACAGTTAATGGGAATAAAAGGTTTATCTGCTCGCGCTGAAACGGAGTGTAGTGCTTGTGCTACTACTTCCTTTCCTGTACCAGATTCTCCGAGAATAAGAACTGTGGCATCTGTTTTAGCCACTTGTAGAATAAGTTTTTTGACTTGTTGCATGGCTGGACCATTGCCAACCAGTGAGGATAAAAGATCTTGAGACATCTAGCCGCCATTCTTTTTCGAGTTTTGTCTACTTTATAGCGGTTTTTTAATGGGATGTCAAAATTTTGGCACGATTTTTAAATTAAAAAAATAATCTTTAGAAGATGAGGGTTATTTTAGATAGCCATCCATAGCTTTTTTTTGCTGTATAGCTTGAGAAAATTCGTCTTCAATCTGAGTCATTCTTCCTCTAACAAGATCACGAATCTTATCAATATCATCGATCAATTCAGCAAGAACTTTTTTCAAGCTTTCCGCATCGGATTGAGGTGGACTGACAATTAAGCAGTCATTAATTTCTGCTTCCCAAGCTGGGTATAGTGAAATAAATGCATCCCATTCCTCAGCTTGCACATGCATAAGCATAAGTTTGGAATGGTGCAAACATTGAACAACTTGATTATCCATGGTTAGCTATTAACTTTTACTTTTTTAAGGTTGTCTAGTTGCTCTTTAGATGCCATCTTCATATTATTAGGCATTAAATCCCAACTCTCTCGAAGCTCTCTAACTAGCCCAGCTAGCTGATTCAAGACTTCCAAATCATTTTTCAAGCTGACCTGAAGTAACTGTTGATTAATATAGCTGTAAATATCTGCATAATTCTTTGCAACATCACCACCGTTTTCCATATCAAGCCCAACACGCAATGCACCAACAAGCGTAATTGCCTTATTAATCTTGTCCGCTTTCATACGGAAATCTTTTCGCTCTATGGCGCCTTTCACCAATGCTAAAGCATCAACGACACCATCATATAGCAATACTACCAATTTATGCGGAGTCGCATTCTCCATCCCCGTTTCAATTGACGTTTGCTGATATTGATTTAGAAACTTCTGTTTCATCATTGGGTTCATAATTGAATTCCCTTATTGAGTTCCCTTGTTAAATTACGTCGAACACGCTTATTTTTTTAAAAATTTAACTTACTACGGCTACTTTGTTAATCCCGCAAGTGAAGCGGTAAGAGACTGTTTTGTTGTATCCATTTTACTTAACAAAGATTGCAATGCTCCAAACTGCATTTGGTAGCGTGCTAGGATTCGGTTGTAACGATCATCCACCTGTGTTTGCTTTTGTTTAATATCATCTAGTTTTGTCTGTATATTCGAAATACGTGTCCCAATCAAACCTGATGTAGAATCAGTAAGGTCAGAAAAGAGCTTAGTCAATTTATCCGCATATCCACGGTTAAAGTCAACTGTTCCTCTTGCCCCTGTTTGTGAACCTGCAATATTAAGCTCCAACCCTTTTGGCGAGCCCGCTAAAATACTGTTGATGATTACGTGCTGGCCATCTCCCATAAAAGTATAGGAAGTACCATTTTGGTCTAATGACCCCTGCACATCCTGACCTGTAACTTGCGATGTCACAGCTAATCCAGCCGCTCCTGTAGTCAGTAAAGTTCCCGCATCCAACGAAAGCGTAGAAGACGAACCATACTTTGCTGAATTGACTGTAAACGCTTGTGTTGCAGTATCATACTGCACCGCAACTGAACTTCCTCCAGATTTAATCGTAGGATCATTGTTAATTGCTTGCGTCATCAAGGTTGCAAAGTCATTAGGCGTGTAAGTACCCGATGCCAAAGTCAATGTCGCCGAACTACTACCATCTACACTTACTTGCAAAGTATTATTTGTATTATCAATAGTAATATTACCGCCAGCTGTTGCAGCTCCTGTTATAGCTGCTTGAGAGGCTGCCACATTGACAGTTAGATTATAGGATCCTTCTACTGTATCAGCAGTTGAACCTTTATATGTAACCAAACTGTCAGTGGATGTTGCATTTGCCGCAAACAACTTACCAACTGCATCAGGGTTAGATGCCAAAGCATCTGACAATGCTGTTTTATCAAGACTCAAAGTTCCATCTAGATTAGTCTTGATACCAATATCTGCCAATGATTGAATTGATCCCGTTAAACCTGGAAGCGAGTTAAACAGAGATTCTCTAATCTGACTCTGTATATCCCTTAATGCCGAATCACCTTTTAATGCACCTGTTTGATCCCCTTGTACAGGGTTACCACTGGCATCAGTCTTCGGTGCGCTATAAGATCCAAGCGTTCCTAAAACACTTTGAAGTGAGTTATAAAGATCCACAAAATCTGAAATATTTTTGTCTAAACCGCTTGTATCAGAACCAATTTGCAACGTATTTGTTACACCCAAGGCTGCTGATTTTAAGTTCAACGTCACGCCAGGAATCACTCCAGCAGCATCATTAGTTGCACTATTGACGGTAAGACCATTAACAACCATCGTTGCATCTTGAGCGGGAATCGTCTGATTCATATTGGCGTTAATTAACTGTGATAATCCTAATGCATCTGTATTATTTCCATCAGTATCTCCCGTTACAGAAACGGTCATTTGGTTACTGGCACCAGTTTCTTTTGATGAAAAAACTAACTTATATCCAGTTCCTACATTTACAACACTAGCGCTTACACCAATATTGGCAGCATTTACTGCATTCTGAATGCCTGTAAGAGTATTGTTTGATGAATCAATAGTGATATTATTCGTTGTGCCAGCAACTGTAAAACTGAGCGTTCCCTGACCAATTACAGAATTTGTTGATGAAAATGCTGTTGGAGTTGCAAGGGTCTGAGCTGTCGCTAAGTTTTGCACTTCCACTTGAACACTAGAATTAGCAGGAGTCCCTGTTACTGTGGCATCAATAACACTAGGGTCTGAAGATGTAACTGATTTTTGTTGAAAACTCGTCAAAGATGTCAATGCAGAAATTTGAGAAGAAAACCCTTGTAACGCTTGCTGTAAAGTATCAAAACCACTCAACTGCGTTGTGTATTTGGTATTTTCACTATCTAAATTTGACTGCTGCGGAGCAACATATGCCTTAGCTAACGTTGTAGACATCAACTTTACGTCAAACTTGTTTGCACCGAGTGAATTTAATATTGTGGCGCCAAGATCGCTATTCGTTGTCATGATTTTTCTCCAGTCTCAATATATTAAGCCTCTAACAACTTAACCGAGCTTTAGTTTTTTTATTATAGCCCTTATGTCTATAATCGGCCAAGCTGTGTAAAACTTTAGTTGCTATAAAAAGACTCCAAGCTTTATTCCGTTCAAAAAATAGAAAACTTACAAACAAGTTCTGAGCCAACTCATAAAAAAACCCCAAAAGGGGCTTTTCTACTTCAATAAACTGAGCACATTCTGTTGGGACTGATTTGCCTGAGACAACATACTCATACCAGCTTGTTGCAAGATTTGTGTTCTTGCCAAGTTCGCACTTTCTGCCGCAAAGTCAGCATCTTGAACCTGACTTCTTGCCGCCATAATGTTTTCGTTCACGTTCTGCAAGTTCGAAACCGTATAATCTAATCGGTTTTGTACAGCACCAAATCTCGAACGAACCTTCGTTATAACACTCAATGCTTTAGTCACTTGAGACATCGTACTTAACGCTGCGGCCTGAGTAAGAATGTTCCCGGATACACCTAATGTTGAAGCATCCATACCACTTACAGAAATTTTAATCGCATTTCCTGAATTGGTTTCCCAACCAACCCACAACGAAATCGTTTTGGTTGATGCCATCAAACTTACACCGTTAAATTTGGTGGTACTGGCAATACGGTTAATTTCTAATTTAAGCTGAGACACTTCTCCGTTCATCTGGCTACGTTGAGCTGATGAATAGGTTCCGTTTGTTGACTGTACCGCTAACTCTCGAATACGCTGTAGCATATTCACTGTTTCTTCAGCTGCACCATCAATGGTTTGAACCAGAGCAATACCGTCATTAGCGTTTCGAATCGCTTGACTCGTTCCTCTGATCTGAGTAGTCATTTGAGTTGCAACCGCTTTACCAGCTGCGTCATCGGCTGTTTTATTAATACGCAAACCAGACGTCAAACGCTCCATAGAGGTATTCATCTGAGCTTGAGATTTACTTAACAAACGTACTGCATTTTCTGCAGATATATTAGTATTGATCACTAACATGGTGATTCTCCTTGCGTGTGTGTGTGTATTTTTTTATATATTTATTTGAGGCACTCTTTGTTGCCTTCAATTTAATTTATCGGCAGAAATTGAAATGCTTTAATGTTTTTTACAAAAAAAATAGATTATTTTTCAATAACTTAGAGATTAATTAAAAAATATTGAATTCAAGACCTACTTTTCAGTGGTTTTAGAAGAATGAAAAATCTTAAAACGGCAAATTCTGCCGGACATAGAAAAAGAATATATTTACGACTTGGATTAAGACGAGACCCACCAAAAAAATGTAAAAAAAAACGGCATGTCATTTCTGAGCAATGCCGTTAACACACAAGGAAAACTTCCTAGACTATTATGATATAACCTTCGTTATTATTTACAAAGTGTTTTCTCTCATTTCCTATCAATGCTAAACATTTAGTTTTATAGATCTTAACTAAAACTTTCAACATTGATGTATCAAATCTCTAAACCTCTAGAGCTTCTTAAAATTTGATACATCAACCCTCAAAGTGACAACCAGGTTGATTGCCGGAATACTGACTATTAAACAGCATTCCGACTTTTAGGTTAAAGCTACTTCAATAAACTGAGCACATTCTGTTGGGACTGATTTGCCTGAGACAACATACTCATACCAGCTTGTTGCAAGATTTGTGTTCTTGCCAAGTTCGCACTTTCTGCCGCAAAGTCAGCATCTTGAACCTGACTTCTTGCCGCCATAATGTTTTCGTTCACGTTCTGCAAGTTCGAAACCGTATAATCTAATCGGTTTTGTACAGCACCAAATCTCGAACGAACCTTCGTTATAACACTCAATGCTTTAGTCACTTGAGACATCGTACTTAACGCTGCGGCCTGAGTAAGAATGTTCCCGGATACACCTAATGTTGAAGCATCCATACCACTTACAGAAATTTTAATCGCATTTCCTGAATTGGTTTCCCAACCAACCCACAACGAAATCGTTTTGGTTGATGCCATCAAACTTACACCGTTAAATTTGGTGGTACTGGCAATACGGTTAATTTCTAATTTAAGCTGAGACACTTCTCCGTTCATCTGGCTACGTTGAGCTGATGAATAGGTTCCGTTTGTTGACTGTACCGCTAACTCTCGAATACGCTGTAGCATATTCACTGTTTCTTCAGCTGCACCATCAATGGTTTGAACCAGAGCAATACCGTCATTAGCGTTTCGAATCGCTTGACTCGTTCCTCTGATCTGAGTAGTCATTTGAGTTGCAACCGCTTTACCAGCTGCGTCATCGGCTGTTTTATTAATACGCAAACCAGACGTCAAACGCTCCATAGAGGTATTCATCTGAGCTTGAGATTTACTTAACAAACGTACTGCATTTTCTGCAGATATATTAGTATTGATCACTAACATGGTGATTCTCCTTGTGTGTGTTGTGTGTATCTTTTTATATATATTTATAATTTGAGGCACTCTTTGTTGCCTTCAATTCAATTTATCGGCAGCAACTGAAATGCTTTAATGTTTTTTTACAAAAAAATAGATTAATTTTCAGCTGTATAGAAATGACTGAAGAAATATTGAACTCTAGACCTACGTCTCAGTGGTTTTAGAAGAATGAAGAATCTTAAAACGGCAAATTCTGCCGGACATAGAAAAAGAATATCTTTACGACTTGGATTAAGACAAAATCTGCAAAAAAATGTAAAAAAAACGGCATGTCATTTCTGAGCAATACCGTTAACACACAAGGGAAACTTTAAAATCTTGTATTAAAAAATAAAATCTTATTTTTTATTAAATCTTTCTTATTAATTTTTAATTCATTAATTAGTGATTGAAATACATTAAATACACTATTTGTCTTGGTTTTTATTGTTAAAAACAAACACAAATAGGGTTTAACAAAATTGATATCAAATCAAAGAGAGAATTAGTCTGCCGGAGTCGCCTCCGGCTTTGACTAACTTTAGTACTTATCTTAATAGACTGAGTACGTTTTGCTGAGATTGATTTGCCTGAGACAACATACTCATACCAGCTTGTTGCAAGATTTGTGTTCTTGCCAAGTTCGCACTTTCTGCCGCAAAGTTCGCATCTTGAATCTGACTTCTCGCAGCAGTGATGTTTTGGTTAACATTCTGCAAGTTTGAAATCGTGTAGTCTAGACGGTTTTGTGCCGCACCGAATTTAGAACGGATTTTCGTCACATAACTGATCGCAACTTTTGCTTGTGAAGCCAGTGCCAGCGCGCCTGACTGAGTTCTAACATTTCCTGATACCTTCAATTGAGAAGCATTCATCCCACTCAAAGAAATCTTAATCATATTTCCAGAGCCTGTTTCCCAACCAGCCCAAATAGAAATCGTTTTGGTTGATGCCATCAAACTTACACCGTTAAATTTGGTGGTACTGGCAACACGATTAATTTCCGCTTTAAGCTGAGAAACTTCCGTATCCATTTGACTACGCTGAGCAGAGGTATAAGTACCGTTTGTTGATTGGATTGCCAGCTCTCGAACGCGTTGTAACATGTTAACTGTTTCTTCAGCAGCCCCATCAACAGTTTGAATCAAAGAGATACCATCATTAGCGTTTCTAACCGCTTGAGTTGTCCCTCTAATTTGCTCTGTCATTTGAGTTGCAACAGCTTTACCAGCTGCGTCATCGGCTGTTTTGTTGATACGTAAACCAGATGTCAAACGTTCCATAGAGGTAGACATTTGAGCTTGTGATTTATTCAATAGACGTACTGCATTATCAGCACTCAGATTTGTGTTAATTACCAAAGCCATAATACTTACTCCCAAGTGGTTACTTATATATAGCTAAACTTTCTAGGTTTTAGACACTTCACGCTAATTCAGTATTTATAACCTTTTCCTTTCAACTAAGTTATCGGGAGATCAACTGAAAACTTGAACAGAATTGTTAAAAAATAAATAAAAAATGCAAAAAAAAAACGGCATGTCATTTCTGAGCAATACCGTTAACACACAAGGGAAACTTTAAAATCTTGTATTAAAAAATAAAATCTTATTTTTTATTAAATCTTTCTTATTAATTTTTAATTCATTAATTAGTGATTGAAATACATTAAATACACTATTTGTCTTGGTTTTTATTGTTAAAAACAAACACAAATAGGGTTTAACAAAATTGATATCAAATCAAAGAGAGAATTAGTCTGCCGGAGTCGCCTCCGGCTTTGACTAACTTTAGTACTTATCTTAATAGACTGAGTACGTTTTGCTGAGATTGATTTGCCTGAGACAACATACTCATACCAGCTTGTTGCAAGATTTGTGTTCTTGCCAAGTTCGCACTTTCTGCCGCAAAGTTCGCATCTTGAATCTGACTTCTCGCAGCAGTGATGTTTTGGTTAACATTCTGCAAGTTTGAAATCGTGTAGTCTAGACGGTTTTGTGCCGCACCGAATTTAGAACGGATTTTCGTCACATAACTGATCGCAACTTTTGCTTGTGAAGCAAGCTTCAAAGCTCCTGACTGAGTTGCAACATTCCCCGATACCTTCAATTGAGAAGCATTCATCCCACTCAAAGAAATCTTAATCATATTTCCAGAACCTGTTTCCCAACCAGCCCAAATAGAAATCGTTTTGGTTGATGCCATCAAACTTACACCGTTAAATTTGGTGGTACTGGCAACACGATTAATTTCCGCTTTAAGCTGAGAAACTTCCGTATCCATTTGACTACGCTGAGCAGAGGTATAAGTACCGTTTGTTGATTGGATTGCCAACTCTCGAATACGCTGTAACATGTTAACTGTTTCTTCAGCGGCCCCATCAACAGTTTGAATCAAAGAGATACCATCATTAGCGTTTCTAACCGCTTGAGTTGTCCCTCTAATTTGCTCTGTCATTTGAGTTGCAACAGCTTTACCAGCTGCGTCATCGGCTGTTTTGTTGATACGTAAACCAGATGTCAAACGTTCCATAGAGGTAGACATTTGAGCTTGTGATTTATTCAATAGACGTACTGCATTATCAGCACTCAGATTTGTGTTAATTACCAAAGCCATAATACTTACTCCCAAGTGGTTACTTAATATAGCTAAACTTTCTAGGTTCTAGACACTTCACGCTAATTCAGTATTTATAACCTTTTCCTTTCAACTAAGTTATCGGGAGATCAACTGAAAACTTGAATAGAAATATTAAAAATATAAAAAACTATAACTTTACTTAATAAAAACAACGGCTTAAAAAGTTAGACTATCAATCTAAACAGCTGATAATTTACAGTTCAATCAAGTCAAAATAAAATATTTGCATAACTAAAGGTGCTTTAGCCAAACTTATAAAATAGAAAATGAGATAGGAATGTAGAAATAAAAAAGCGCAAAATACCTTCCAAGTAATTTGCGCTTTAAAAAATTAATCTAGTACAACGTACTTTTCATTTAAAAGAACTATTAAACAGTTTGGCTAATAATATTCCCTACACTACTTCCAGAGGTATTGTTTGCCAAATCTATTCCCTGTTTTTGATTAGCCAAAACTCTATCCAAGTATTCACCCAGACGCTTCGACATATTCAAAAACTCTTCAGAGGGGTACTGCTTAATCACTTTATGCGTTGACGAATCTACCAGTTCAAAAACGCTAAGTCCCGTGCCTTTATCTTTTTTGAACATCATATAGTCACTATTCAACTGAGATAACTTTTTGTTCAAAACGTCTAATGCTTTCTGCTCTCTATCAGAACCAGTTGACGTACTCGTAGCTTTAGCCGCAGAATTTGCAGGCACACTAACTTGAGCAGCTTTACTATTATCCGCTAACACAGACCCTTTCTGCGTCGCTCCAGAGTCAACAGTTTTATATTGACTGTCTATGGAGATTGAGTTTTGTATAGTATTCATAACAATAGCCTACAATCAAAATAGAATTCATATTTAGTTTCCTACACTTATAGTCGTAAGGTCAACTTTTTTCGTTAAAATTCAATTTATTTTTAACTTCTATAAAGTTGTTTTCCAATTCCAAACTAAACATATCGTGTAAAACACTAGAGAACAACTTCTCAAACTCTGTAACGGCAGGCTTAACTATATCTTTAGAAAAAAATTTAGTTTTTTTTAATTTTTTTTTGGCATACTTTCTGTTACTGCTTTTAAAGCCTTTAAATATAAGGTCTTCTTGCAAAATTAAATGCTCATAAATAACTAGAAGAATTCTATGAAAAGTATCGACACTACCAACATCTATTCAAACGCTTTTGGCGACCAGTATTTTCAACAAATTAATCATACTGCTTTCGATAACGTAGGCTCCAGCGCTACCTTCAATCGAATCTTTAATGAAATGTTAGACCAAGAAAAGACGTTGTACATTATTGTTGGTTCTGATTCAGGTCTGCTAATTCCTTACATACAAAAATACCATGCAGATAAAGGTCGTCATTATCTTTTCTTAGAAACACCTGAAATGATTGAGTACATTGAAGACAATATAGAGGTTGATTCGGACCTAATTGATGTTGAAGCTTATGATGCACCGCTACATGAGATTCTAGACAAACATATTCACTACACTACCCACCAACGTTACAAACTATTGCGTTCTTTAGGGGTAATTGATGGGTATTGCGATATCTATAAAGAGATTTGGGAAGATATAAACGAACGTTTTACACTTTACAACCAAAGCGAAATTGGAGTTTTTGTAAATAATATTTTCGTTGACAGTCAACTTAGAAACGTTGCGCTCAATTATCTACCAACCGCCAACATAAAAAATTACTTAAAAAGCTATACGTCTATTATCCTTGGTGGTGGTCCAACTCTTGATGATAATATTGACTGGATACGAGACAACCAAGAATACTTAATCATCTTTGCAGCTGCGCGAATAGCCAATCGTCTTAGAAAAGAAAAAATACAACCAGACTTCTTTGTCAGCGTTGACCCAAACGATGTCAGTTATGACAACAGTAAAGGAATTCTAGAAAACACTGAAAACGCAATTTTGGTTAATGCAAACAATGTTAATTCAAAAATATTAGCTGAATGGCCTGGAAAATCCGCTTATCTAGGAAACACTTATCCTTGGATGGATAGTAATCACTTTCAAAAAGACAATTTAAATATTTTTGGTCCAACTGTAACAAACACAATGACCTCTGTTGCTGCTTATTTAGGTTCAAAACAAGTTATATTTTCAGGAGTTGATTTCTGCCATAGTGCATCAGGGAAAACACACGAGTCAAGCAGTCTTGAATCGCAGTCAGGTAAATTTACGCGAGAAGCAAATATTCGTGTAGAAACATACTCCGGCCGAATTGCAGGAACAACACCAGCATTTGCTAACGCTAAAAGCGCGATGGAAAACTTAGTAGAAGTTGCTGAACAAACTTTTGGTAACACTTTTTTTTCCATTGGCCTTGAATCAGCGAAACTTGACAGAGTTTCCTATCAACAAGTAGAAAATATAGAACTTCCCAAACAAACTAAACTGAAAGTAATGGATTCTATTCACCAAACGCTTGAGTTTGATATGAATAAATACAAAAAGCATCTAAAGTTGGCTAAAGGCTATTGCCAGGAGATACGTAATATTTGTCGAGATGCGACTAAACTTTCCAAGGAAGGCAAGAAGTACGCTAAAAAACTCTTTAAAGACCTTAGTGAAACTGATTATCTCACCCAGAAACTTATTAATATTAAAGATGAGCTTGACCAAACACTAGGTGAACACGCAGAGTTTGTTTTCAATTACTCCATAAAATCCTATAAAGACTTTATGGACCCTTCTATTGATAACGAAGATATGGATAAAGATGAAATTAAATCATCATTCATTCATTATTTCGATGGCATGATTCAATCCAGTACCCCACTAAAACAATCTATTGAAGACGCTATTCGACGCATCAATCATCGCATGGAAGAAACAAAGGGGACAAAATCCTTCAACAAATTGATTGAGGGCTGGAACGCTTTCGATGAACCTGGACGCACACGTGTTTGGTTAGCTATGAATGGATTAACACTTGATGATCTAAATCCAGAGCAAAGAAATGAAGTCAATAACTTACTCGATACATTCCAGAAAGAACTCGCTCGCACAGAAACCAAGCTCAGCGCTGACATCAAATCTAGTGGCTCTAACCCTAGATTTTTATACAATCAATTGCTCCAATTCTTTAGAGAACAACGCGAAACCGAGCTTGCTGAACTCGTCAATTACATAAAAGAAAAAAGTGATGAAGAAGAACTCAAGCTTCAGTCCGAGCCTGAAGAGGCCTCTAAAGAAAATCCAGGTGATTCTGACAATCAATTTAAACACCTGCACTTCTTAGGAAGTGGCTTTTTGTATGAAATGCAAGGTATGCCCGATGAAGCACTAGATGCCTATGTACAAGTTAACGACAAACGCATCCTTGTTACAGCATTAGGGCAAATTGTTAATATCACCTTATCGAAAAAAGATTACGAAAATGCCTTAAACGCACTAGAGGTGCTCACGCATTTCTCTGATGAATACTACATCGCCTATGCTGATATTATGGCTGCCATCAATCAAGGTGCTGATGCCGTTGCCATTTACTCACACTACCTTGAAAAACATGAAGATGATACGGCTGCGTGGATCAAGTTAGCTAAACTACTAATACATCTTAATATTTTAGATGAAGCGCTCAAAATCATTGATAAAATTAAAGAATTAGAACCCGATAATACTATCGCTAATGAGCTTATATCTCTAATAAACAATAAGCAATAACATCAAAAAAACTTGATGTTAAAGTAGGTGTTGGTGGGTTACAAAATACTCCGCGTATTGAAAATCCGCCAATTCGTCAATATCCACAGCATATTTGCGTTCCATAACATAAGCATAGACATCCTTCTGCTGTGGTAAGACTTGATCAGCAAAGAAAGTCTTTGTTTTATGAATGACCAATGCCCCGTTTAAACGATATCGTGTTGGTAGATCCTGACTGCGCGTTTTTAAGGCTTCTGCATTTTCTTGAAAGAAGTTATCTAGTTTCAGATCATCCTCCAAGGTCATTGTCCATTCAATAGGGTGCTCCAGCTCTGATACAGAAGTCACCGACTCCGCATCCTTGTCAAGAAACAACGCAAAAGCTTCATCTATGTGGAAAGATTGACGTAAAGGAGAAGTTGGTTGAAGTAATATCAAACAATCATACTCTTGTCCCATCTCTTTTAAAGTTTTCAATGCATGCGTAATGGCATCTTTGGTTGAGGCCGTATCAGAAGCCAGTTCATCCGGGCGAAGAAAAGGAACCTTTGCACCATGTTCACGAGCAATGTCAGCAATTTCTTCCGAATCAGTTGAAACAAACACATCCATCATACGGTCTTTCACCAGATCAGAAGCCAGTGCTGCTTCAATCGTCCAAGCAATCAAAGGCTTACCTGCAAGCATTTTAATATTCTTATTTGGCAAACGTTTACTACCTTGCCTTGCTGGAATCAGTGCTAAAACCTTCATACTCTTATCTCTTATAATTTTTATGATTAAAGAACTACACCGTTAGGTCGGTCTTGATCCCCATCCGCCTTACATTGCCTGAAGTGCTGATCAGTTTTATCCGATACACAATAAACAGGCACGCTCTTCTTCAACAAAGGTTCAAAAAAATTCGGCACAATCCATTCTTCTGAATCGAAATCTAAGGATTTCATTCCGCCCTGCTTCATTAGATCTTCATCAAAGCCTTCACAGATAAAGTCTAAATATTCATCACCCGCTTCAATTATTTTCTGTTCTAGCGCTTTCATAATATCAGGCACTAAAGCTTCTTCACCATAAAAATCAACTATACGATAAGCGCTGGCTTTTAAAGAACTCTCATTATCTTCATCTACTCTTGCCACGGCTCTGCGACACACCACAAGATTTTCAACCGGATTTTCAGCATCAAAATCTACCAGGCTGGGGTCATCATCTCTTTTGCGTTGTACTAGGTATACATCATAGTCGTAAAAAGGGTAATCGAAAAAACGTCTCTGCACATAAGATTGATCTTTAAATGGCACTATATGAGAATATGCTGAAAAATCAAATAACGAAAGTTGTTCCGCTGCTGTTTCCTGTTGAACTAGGGTCAAAGTTACGTTAACTGAGGATTCGGCTTGAAGAGGTAATTTTTTTAGATGTTCGGACGTCACTAAATGATAATCGTATAACGTTGGATTTACATAGAAGAACTGCTGCATACGATGCCAGTTCATACGAATTACCTGATAAATGGTTTGCGTTTGTAAGCCTGCGCCCGGTGCGGCAAAAAAACGATGGGGAATGGTTTTAATAACAAAATTACGTAACTGAATTCCCAACATTGGATATTGCTTTTGCGCCTCGTCAGTAATTTTCCACAAAGAACCCGCCATATCCGGTAGCTCAGATTGGTTATAAAGCATAAAACCAAATAACCCTAAAAGTTCGCCTTGAGAATCTTTTACCAACCCGATATTTAATTGATTTGGATTTTGCTCATCCTGAAAATCTTTTAACAACAATTCTCGGCTCCAGGACAACACATGCCCTTTCCGCCAATGCGCATCCATAAACTGCATAATTGCTGGCGCATCATGAATACGAGCAATGGAAAAAGATAGGGTCGACATTGCTATTGCTCCTTTAAGCCACGTTGACCGCAGTTTGCGCCATCGCATCACCTAGAGAATCAATACTGGTTGCACCAGAACAAAATAGTTCACTTTGATCGAATTCGACATCAAACTCTGATTCAACATCAAATATCAATCTGAACAACCCCAATGAATCAAGGTAGCCAGCTTGAAACATATGTTCATCTTTATCTAATGCTTCAATATCCAGCCCCTTATGTTCAGCTATCCAGTTCTTAATAAACTCAACAACTTGTTCTTTTGCAATCTTTTCTGACATGCTTTTTCCCAACTTTTTTCCGTATTCTTTTTATCTTATTCTTCTAATTCAACCCAGCGCTTTTCATCATCCGATTTTCTAGCTTGGTGAAAAAGTTTCAGTCCGAACTCCGCATGTTCCAAACCGTAAACATAAGGATTCTCGATTTTTCCTGTTTCTTTCCATTGTGCCAGTGCCTCAGCAAAGTCATGGTACAGGTTAGCAAAAGCCTCTATAAACCCAGACGGATGCCCCACTTTCATACGATTATAACGACCCTCGGAAGACACTCCGTACTTACTGCCACGGTCGATTTTAGTGTGAATACCGTTGATATTAGAAAACGACAATTCTTCCGGTAATATCTGTACCCATTCAGCCGTGCCTTTATCGCCATAAACACGAAGCTTCAAACCGTTTCGGCTACCAATTGCTGTTTTACTCATCCAAAAACTGGCAGATTTACCACTATCGAATTTCATCCACATTTTGACATTATCGATGATGGTTGCATAAGGAGAATAATGATCAAACTCTGACATCAACTCTTTCGGCTCTTCATGAATCATAAAGGTCATTAGATGATGTAAATGAACCCCCAGATCCAAACATATTGTCGGGATAATGCCATCTTGCAATCGCCAACTTTGTGGTGGCGCAGATTTTCCGGCAATATCCGGTGGTCGTACGAAACCTTCTTGAGGCATTTCCAAGTGTATTTGCTGCACATTACCCAACTCACCCTTCTGGATTTTTTCCTGCAACTCACGCACCATTGGGTAACCGCTGTAATTAAATGTGACCAGTAAAAAATGGCGTTTAGGATCATAAAACTTTTTCACTTCATTCAACTGTTCTAACGAAGATACCAAAGCTTTTTCACAAATAATCGGAATATCTCTTCTCAACAATTCGCACAAAATTTCAGTATGGTTAGGCGTTGGTGTCAACACCACAACCGCATCCAGATTATCCTGTTCGGCTTCGACAAAATCCAACCAATGGTCATACACGCGCTCTGGATCAATATGCCATGCTTCTGCGGTTTGTTGGTTGATATCATGGTGACGGCTAAAAGCGCCCGCTACTAAATCCCAGTGCCCATCCAAACGGCTGGCACTATAATGCGTTTGCCCAATAGCAGATGATAATCCACCACCAATAAAACCGATTTTGAATGCGGCCATTCTAGCTAACTCCCTCGTTTGTAACTGCCTATTTTATTGTCTTAGGTAGACAGTAAAGCACAGTACTTAATCCCATATGTCCGTGAACACGAATAGACATGTCGTAACTTGGTTCAATCGAATGAACCAACAACGGTAACTCCCATAAATCTTCCGGTTTATGGTAGATGCAAATCGCCAATGCAGGACGATAGGTTTGAATCATTTTTTTGGCACCTAAAATTGCATTTTCTTCCGCACCTTCAATATCCATCTTAATATAGTTTGGCGCAGCACCGAACAAAACGGAATCCAACGAATTAACAGCAATGGAAATATCTGATTGAGTGCTTTCCGTTGTAATGCTGCTTGAACTGTTGCCTTCATTGGAAAAGGTCAATATAGAATTTTCAGACCAGACACCGCTGGTATAGACAAAATATTTTGCTTCAGGAGACAGTTCTTTTTGTCGTTCTATTTCATCTGACAATCTCTCAATATTTTCCAAATCCGGTTCAAATGAAGCGATGTAATCAATTGGCTTACCAGTTTGTCTGAAAACCGTCGAAGCCGATGCAACTGTATCACCGATATAAGCACCTGCGTCTACAAAACGCAAAGAATCAAGCGCATCCAGTACAGGTACATCTTCAGGAAAATATTCCTCTTGCCCATCAGGTCTGATGTAATCTTTTGCATCAAAGCTTTTGCGGAAAGCAACAATACGTTTTAGCAAATCACGGCTGGTTTCGTCAGATAACACCCCTTCCAGTTTTTTGATTTCCGCTTCATTGACCATACGGGAAACATCATCATGCATCCAAAGTAGTCTTTGCTCAGGAAAATGTGATAGAACATCTGGAATTTGTAATAGAGCATCAGAAAAATCATAAACTTCTTTAAAACCCGAGCTCACCAGTTGCTGACGTATCTTCGTACCGAACGATTCACCCATTTCATTTTTTTCTTCATTCAATGCAACTGAAATATAGACACAAGTTTCAGACTTATTTTCAACTGCTTCAATTCTTTTAACCGGTAGTCCTTCTATAGATTCAGCCATAGAAAACTGATCAATAAAAAAATCCGGCTTGACCGCCTTATCTTTATTTATTTCTAGTGCAGCTTTAAATAGACGCCCATAGAGCCCCGCTCCATATATAGCTATTTGCATAACACCTCCTTACTGGTCTATACGACCCTCAAAAAACACTCGTTTTTTGAGGAATATTTTTTATATTTTTTATATTTTTTATATTTTTTATATTTTTTATATTTTTTTTTCTAACAACTGGCGTAAAGCCTTAGTTGCATCATAGTCAGCAAACTGTTTCTGCAATTCATGCTTCATCAGTTTACCCATTGCATTTCTGGGTAAAGAATCCACCACTTCATAAGCCATAGGTTGCTGAAAATCTGCCAGGCTGGCCATACATGAACGTTTAGCGTCACGAATGACTTGACGCTGTTCACCATCTAAGACCAACACGGCAAGCACCGCTTCTCCAAAGTAAGCATCCTCTACGCCAATTACCGCAACTTCTTTCACACCGTCCACTTGATCAATGACGGACTCAATATCTTTCGGATACACATTGGTGCCGCCAACTATAATCAACTCTTTCTTGCGTCCATGCAAATATAGAAAGCCCAACTCATCCATTCGTCCTAAATCTCCGGTATAAAAATTACCGTCAATTACACTCTCAGCAGTTGCTTCAGGGCGTTTGTAATAACGAGAAAATGCCGTTGTCGTTTCACAGACTATTTCGCCGACAGTGCCAACCGGCACTTCATTTTTTTGATCATCAACAATTTTCAATCGCACATAAGGCAAGGCTTTACCAACTGTGCTCAACAAATCAGGATGTTCATTAATATCTTCCTGGCTCAAATTGGTCACAATCCCTACCTCAGAAGCACCATAGCACTCATGAAAATCACACTTAAACGTTTCAATACATTGTGCCTTAATTTCAGTATGCAACAACGAGGATGAAGAGACCAAACAGCGCAATGATGACAAGTTATATTCAGGGGCATCTTGCACCTTCATCAACAACAGCAATTGCTCCAAATGACTTGATACCGCTAACGTAAAAGTCACGCCATGCGTTTCCACTGCTTCAAGCCAAGTTTTTGGCGTAAAATTCGGCAAGATAACTACTGTACCGCCTGTCATTAAAGGCAACAAGACCAAACGTTGTGCAAGCGAATGATACATGGGAGAAGCCGCGATGATGACTTCCTGCCCACCGAGTTGATATAAATCTTTTGCGCCATCAAAGCTACGATGCACCTTGGTTTTTTGCGTTAAAACAATTGGTTTAGGCTGCCCAGTTGAACCGGATGTCATCGTCAAAATAAAGTCACTATCGTAACTACCCGTGTTTTGACCCAATACATAGTCACATTGATAATCATTAAATATATGATTTAAATCGTTTTCAAAATTCGATTCAGCTCCTGCTGAAGAAAAGGCAAAACACTTGTCTTTCTCTAATTGGCAAGCTTCACTTGCAAGATATTTTTGCAAGATATGCGGCATAGCAATCAAATAACACGAATCAGTGCTGTCTATCGCAGTTTGGATTGCTACAGGTGTCAAACTGGATGCTACTGGCGCCACAACCAAGTTCAATTCTGCAGCCGCTAAGAACAATAATGCAAACTCTATCGAGTTATTGAGCATAACTACACAATGATCACCAGGCTGAAATCCCGCTTGTTTTAACTGATCACTGAGTTTTGCAGTTAAGCCTGCAACCTGTTGGTAGCTAAGCGATTGATAATTTTCCTCGCCCGTTTTACCTTGTTGACGAAAATGAATTGCAGGGCGCTGCGGATGCTGTTGCACCTGTGTTAAGAAATAATGAATAATACTTGGTTGAGCACCATCGACAGAATCAACCAACTCAGGAATACCCAGTGTTTTTTCGACCTGCTTTGCATCAATTCTAGGAATGACATAGCCTTGTCCATTCCAAACTGCATTTTCTGAGTACAGCAGACCTTGATACCCTCTTTCAGTCAGAGGTAGCTCCAAACTTTCAACTGTCGCACCATACTTAGGCTTCATCGGCAAAGTAAAATAGCCACTATGCTCTAACCCAGCCTGGCAGATTTCTTGTTCCGACAAATCTATTTCGTCCGCCAAATAACCATCTATATCCAAGCCCATTGCTTGATGACTTGTGGTATGCACGCCAACTTCGGCATACTGAAATTGTTTATAGTAATCCGGTTTTTCAAAACGTTGCTCTAGCAACAGCTTCTCTTGTGCAGTCAGTTCACCGATAAGCTCAAAAGCTTCGTTGGCGTCCAACACCAGATTACACGCGCCTTTAATAACACGACGCGTATCTGAGCTTTCATAGGCGTAAATGCGCTGAATATAATCAATTTGATCTTGCGTTAAGCCGTCTAACAAACGGCTGGCCAATTGGGACAAAGCATTTTCATCACGGCAAGCTAAAATAACTTGCACGACATGTGCTAAAGGATAGATAGGCGTTTGGTGCCAAGGCCCGGTAATAACACCAGTATGGGTATAAATTTTTTGAGACTCACACCAAGGTAAGACATTACGCGTCCAGTCAACCGTGCCATCATCTCCGGTAATAAATAACCATTTTTCGCCTGATTTTGGCGTTTTGGATAAATAACTAGTGGGCTTGGACTCATACCCTAAGTCCAGTGCAGAACGAATTTGATATTGAAAGCGTGCTAATGAAATGGGAAAACTGCCTAAAACCCCCGGTTGAAACTCACTGCTGACCGAATGGTACATAATGATGAGTTTTTCAGGAAGCGCTAATGCAGTTTGATGTATTGAATTGTAAGTTACGTTCAAAATAGTTGCCGAGAGTTTCTAATTTTTCATCAAAGTTTCAATATGCACCCTTAAGAAAGCTTACGTTTTTGAAAGTGTACTTCATAATCGGCTTGTGCTTGGTAGTAATCCGGCATTTGACCGATGTCCATCCAGTATTCTGTAATTGGGAAGCCACCCACCTTTTGAGATTTAGCCAAAGTATCATCAATCAAAGACGGCATATCGTAAAAGGTTTCTTTCGGTACAAAATCTAAAGATTCGGGTGATAACGCATAAATACCACCATTAACGAAATAGCGATAAACAGGCTTTTCAACCAATTGACAAACTTCGTGACCATTCAATTCCATTACGCCGTAAGGCACTTGCTGTGAATATTCTCTAACACAAGCTGTAACGGCATTCTCATTTTCACTATGAAAATCAATTAATGCTCGTAAATCCACTTTTGTCAGTAAATCACCGTTCATCACAATAAAAGGTTTTTTAGGTAGCTCTGGTAACAGGCTTAACGCGCCTGCGGTCCCCATGCGTTCTTTTTCTTCAATATAGTGAATGCGAATGCCAAGTGATTCACCATTACCAAAGTAATCACGAATCTGATCACCTAAATAATTGATACAAAAGTAGAACTCTTCAAAACCTTGTTCAGCAATGTGCTTAACGATAGTTTCTAGAATCGGCTGATCACCGACTGTTAGCATAGGTTTCGGAATATTTTCGGTTAAAGGTCTTAAACGTGTTCCCATACCACCCAGCATTAAAACAACAGGATTGGATATTGGTTCAACACTTTTCTTTTGGAAGAATAGTCCGACTATTTTTTGTTGATTATCGACAATCGGCAAATGGCGGAACTGATGTTTGTTCATACGTTTTACCCAGAGCATTTCATTCTCATGGGTATGACCAACAACTGGACGGGCATTCATTGCTTGTTCAATAGGTGTATGCAAAGTTGCACCCGCTAAAAGCGAACGACGAATATCTCCATCCGTCACCGTTCCAAGCAGGTTATCTGCTTCAGAGATCACTAAGGCAATTTGTAGTGCCGTTTTATCCATCACCTCCAACGTGTCTTTGACAGAGCTGGTTGGTGATACTGCAATCTTTTTCCAATCATGCATGTGCATATCTTTCATTTTTTCGCACCTAATTATGACACCGTTCGCTATTCATCAGCTTCTAAAGCATTTAGCACTAAAGCGACTGCTTGTCTTGCTGATGGAAGTTTTTCCCTTGCGTTTTGCCAAAGCCTTCTACGAGAGTCTTCGTGTAAACCCGCTTCTAAAACTTCCATCAATCTATTACTATTATCAACGGCCAGAACCAGATTTTCTTTAACCAAATGTAAGTCCTTTGTATCAGAACATTTGGTCGCCCAATGAATTAGATCCTTATTAAACCATAAAAAAACTGAGGCATTGAAAGGCTTATCTTCTAATTCATTCAAATACAGACCATCAAACCCACATGTTGAAAAAGCACTAATAACCAAATCAACACAGCACAAACTTGTGGTTACAGCCTGAAAAGGGTCAAGAATCACGTCTGGAAAATGATGTTTTAACAACTGCCAAGTCGGATTACTTTCTAGATTAACCGCTTCTTTAGGATGAGGGCGATAAAGCAATTTGAATGGCCTCTTCCATTTTTTCAATTCCTGGCAAAAAGTCTCAACAGTTTGTTGATAACACTCCAAGTTGCCAAGAGGCTGACCATAGAATCCCAGCAAAACATGTTCCATATCATCCATAAACCTCACACGATGCAAATCTCTAATACCGCTGGGAGACAATTCTGCAAACTTTGCGTGCTGTAAAGAACCTATTGCAATAGATTTCATCTGAGGATAACGCTGTTTATTGATGTCGACTGCAGCTTCATCTAATACAAAAGCAACCTTGGGCATCACTCCTGTTTCGTGGTTAATACTCCCCCAAGAACTCTGGATAGAGAATGTAGGGATATTCAAATGATTGGCAGCTGCTAACATCATTTCATCAACACCAAAACCAGGACCAGAAATACCTGTCAGAACAGCTATAACTTTATTTTCAATTTTACTTTGAGTCCATTTCTTAGTTTTCAGCCAACTTAAAGCTTCCAAGGTTCCTTGGTCAAAGTCTTTAATAATAGGGAATGCAATTGCCAAATTTCCAACACTGGTTAATTCGTCTGATAATAAGCTCAATGCTGGCTCTTGTAGAATAGCGACCAAATCGTATGCTTGATTTAAAGAAGGGATAAGCGGTAGAAGAGCATGAGCGCTAGCTGGATCGCGTGCGGTGACAATTAAAAGTGGCTTTTCGTTCATTATCACCCTAAATCTTATTCCGGTAAATTATCGAGTGAAAAGCTAATATCGAAAAACCGCTTCGGCAATAACTGATTAAAATCCGTTTTCTCTAGTATCTCGACGATACTTTTAGCCGTATTACCTTGACCATAAATACTGGTAATTTGTGAGCGGTCTTTATTCAATGCGTTTTTGATTGATAAAACAATGGTTTCAGTGCTTTCTTCAGATTGAATAATCGAATCTGCCATCAACCGTCCTTTTTGACGCTCACCGATATTCACTGTAGGCACCCCCTGTGCAGGCGCTTCAATAACACCACTAGAGGAATTACCGACGACAACATCGCACAGTTTCATCAAACTTAAATAACGTTGTGATCCGAGTGAAGTCACAAATTCTGCATTAATTTCTGTTTCCACCACCCATTGTTGAATTCGGTTGTTTAACTCATGCCCCCCCACATCTGTATTCGCTGCCGTCCAAATCACGGACATATTGGGGTAATCGATACTTAGTGCTTCAAATGCTTGAAATAAGTTCTCCAAAGCTTGTTCACCTTGGGTTTCTCCCCAGGAAACGGGATGATAGGTGACTAAAAATAGTGGTGATGAGAGCGACATTTCCAAAAAAGCTTCTAGTTCTTTCAGTGAAAGCATCTGTATTTGTTGAATAACATCCAATCCCGGCGCCCCGACATTGAATACCGTAACAGGCTGCTCGCCCATTTGAATAACACGTTGGCGATAAGGTTCTGCCGCCACAAAATGCAAAGACGCCATTTTGGTGACGGCATGACGAATTGCATCATCCACCGCACCTTCGGTCACTTCTCCACCATGCAAATGAAAGATCGGGATATTTGCCAATAAGGCTGCCGAACAAATACCAAGCAATTCATAGCGATCACCCAATACAAAAACGGCATGAGGACGATGTTTTGCAAACGCTTCGGCAAAGCCCTCTAAGGCTTTAGCGGTAGTTTGAGAAATAGCCAGTTCCGTGTCGGCATCTTTTTTGTGGGATAAAATGGGAATTTCTTCAGTAATCAGGTGACCATCTTGGCGAATAGTTTCGACGGTATAACCTTGCTCATCGGACAAGTGTCCACCGGTGACATAGAGTTGCAAATCAAAGTCAGGATGATCTTCTAGCAGTCGAATCAACCTCGATAACAAGCCATACTCTGCACGAGTTGCCGTTACCACCGCAATATTTCGTTTTATTTGATTAGTCGTCATCGAGCTCAATGCCATCATCCACTTGATAGTCCAGCTGTGCTATTTGTCCGATAATTCTATCCCACTCTGTTGCCAACGCGCCATTTTCAGAGCGCTTGAGTGTAACATTGTCTTCGCTCAATATCATGCCTGCTTCTATAGGTTCTTTAGCGACAATTCGCTTGCGCACTAAAGATTTATGCTCACTTTCAGAAGCAGAAACAACTTTTTCACCCGATCCCAGCGCCAGTTCTATATGCCTTATTGCTGTTACCATTGCTGCCAATTCATTAGGTTCAAGACTGGCTTGATGATCTGGTCCAGGCAGCGTTTTATCCAACGTAAAATGCTTTTCAATTACGGATGCGCCTAACGCTGTCGCCGCAATCGGCACTTCAATACCCAAAGAGTGATCAGATAAACCGACCGCTACTTGAAAGTTTTCCTCTAACGTCAGCATGGCTTTTAGGTTTACATCTGCATAAGGCGTTGGGTAAGCGGTATTGGCGTGCAAAATCGTCAGATTTTTTTTACTTAATCCTGCCTTTAACAAGGTATCAACGGCTAACGTTACTTCGGCTATATTCCCCATACCGGTGGAAAGAATGGTTGGTTCGTCAAACGCAGCTATCTTGCGGAGATAAGGAATTGACAAGAGTTCACCTGATGGAATCTTCCAGCGACGCACACCAAGTGCTTTCAAAAAATCGATACTGTCATCATCAAACGGTGTGGACATAAATTCAATGTCATGGACGTTACAGTAATCAAACACCTTTTGGTGATCTGCTTCTGAAAGCTCTAACGATTTAAGCAATTCATACTGAGTTTGGGTGTTTCCGGTATTTTTTTCTTGGTAAGCCGCTTGAGCCAGCTTCTTTGATACTAAGTTACCTGCCTTAAAGGTTTGAAACTTAACCGCATCTGCACCAGCATCTACCGCTGCATCTACCAATGCTAAGGCTCTATCCAAATCTCCATTATGGTTCACACCAGCTTCAGCAATAACAAAGACAGGAGACATTAGACATCTTCCTCTTGATATGGATTTTCGTCTCGATAGTCCACACGGGATTTTTTTAGCACTGCAGGACAACCGACATAAACGCCTGGTTTCGATAAATGATGTGTTACCACCGCACCCGCACCAATTAATGAGTTTTCGGCCACCCTCACACCTTGGATTAATACGGAACCGCTACCAAGAAAACAACCCTCACCCACTTGAGCATCACCATTAATTGTTGCATTGGTTGAGATATGACAGTTCCTGCCAATGACAGAACCGTGCTCAACCAGTGCCTTATGGTTAATGATTGTATTATCACCAATGCGAGCAAAATGGTTCACAATGGCATGATGCATCACCACCACGCCTTCATTCAGCACAGCACTTCTCGCCACTCTCGCTAGAGGAGAGATAATGGTTGGTAACTTACCACCGAGTTTTTTAACCTTCGCAAAAAGCGATTTCCTAATGATTGCATGTTGAATTTGCCCTACAGTAATTACGCAGTTCGGCGTCGATTTAAGCAACTCTTGTAAATTGTCATCTGTACCGATGACAGAATAGCCTAAAAGTGATTTTTCATCTGAACCTGGCGCTTCGACAATACCGACAATTTCATAATCACCCGTAGCTTCAATGACATCAATGACTGATGCGCAATGACCGCCCCCACCAATAAGAAGTAATGGCGTTTTCATTACGCCTCCTCTACTGACTTGTTGCAAACAATACCGCTTGGCACATTCACAATTCGCCCTGCAAAAAACTCTGTATGCTTCATCTCACCACGCAGTTCGTTTTGATATATTTCTAATTGATGCATCGGTGTCCAAAGCGGCCGAGTTTGTAGGTTACGTGAGTTGAATTCAGACAAAAATTCATCTCTTTCAACTTGCGAATCCAAAACACAGGCATTCAGCCAATAATTAGGTTGATTGTTTGGAAAGGTTTGACGGTACGACTCGCCAAAATCTACCAGACTGGGGTACAAAGGTGTTTGAACTTCCGAAATCCAACTTTGATACTTCAACGCCAATTGATGTTTTTCCGATAGAAAATCTGGCAGCTTTTTCATCTGAGCCACGCCTAAAGCTGCATTCAGGTTTGGCATTCTTAAGTTGTAACCAATTTCATCATGCTCAAACAGCCATTGGTGAGGTATTTTGGCCGTTGTGCTTAAATGCTTGGCATGTGATGCATAAGTGTCGTTTTGAGTGATCAACATACCACCACCGCCTGTAGTGATGACTTTGTTGCCATTAAAACTAAACACGCCTACATCACCAAACGTGCCTGTATGTTGACCATCAACAAATGAGCCAAGGCTTTCTGCGGCATCTTCAACCACCTTAATGCCATATTGATGGCAAAGCGAAACTATGCGCTTGATTTCAAGCGGAAAACCAAGCGTGTGCATCGGCACACAAGCGCTGATTTTTCTATGGGTAGATTGATGAAAACATTCACCATTTCTTTGGTAAGTTTGTGTGGTTAAAAAGCTTTCCAAAGCCTCGGCACTTAACCCCATGGTTTGAGAAGAAACATCTAGAAAAACAGGATCAGCACCCAGCATTTTGATCGCATTCGCGGTGGCAACAAATGTCAGGGACTGCGTCAACACCAAGTCTTTTGATTCAACACCGACCACTTTCAACCCTAAGAATAACCCCATGGTTCCATTCACAATGGCTACGGCGTGATTTGCGCCAGTAAAGTCAGCTATCTGGTTTTCAAACTCACTAACATACTCACCTACCGATGAAACAAATGTTGAATCAATACAGGCATTAAGCAACTGTTTTTCCGTGTTATCAAAACAAGGTGCATGTAAAGGAATAAAATCATTTTCGGAGGCGTGATAATGCGAACGAATGGCATCAGCAAGCAATTGCCAGCTATGGTTTTTTGTAGATGTAACGCTATTCAAACCTTGAGCCGTCATCTTTGTGGTCGCATCCTTTGGTCTATTGGTTCGACATCACAACTTACACGTTGTAAATGTCAGCTTTATAGCGTTTTAAGTTGCTTGGGTCAGTAAACCAGTCAATAGTTTGTTGCAACCCTGCACGAATATCTGTTTGTGGCTCAAAACCAGTCAGCTCACAAATTCTCGTGTTATCGCACCACAAGCGAAACACTTCAGAGTCTTTAGGGCGAATACGCTGTTCATCTTGCACAAACACAACATCACTACTCATCAGTTCTTTAATCAGCTCCAAGGTATCCTGCACGGATATTTCAAAATTAGAACCAATATTAACGGTTTCGCCAATGGTTTTCTCCGATTGAGCAATCGCCATCATGCCCCTACAAGTATCAGCCACGTAATTGAAATCACGGGTTGGCGAAGTATCTCCTAGCTTGATTTCTTTCATACCATTAGCTATCTGCGTGATGATAGTTGGAATCACTGCTCGTGCTGATTGACGCGGGCCATAGGTGTTAAAAGGCCGAGCAATAGATACCGGAAACTCAAATGCATTGAAATAAGACATCACCATTGCATCCGCACCGATTTTACTCGCACTATAAGGTGACTGAGGCTGTAATGGGTGTTTTTCATCGATAGGTACATACTGCGCAGTACCGTACACTTCGGAAGTGGAGGTATGCATAAAACGCTGCACACCATTGTCCATAGAAGCCTGTACCATGTTCAACGAGCCGTTTACATTGGTTTCCACGTAGGAATTAGGTGCTACATAAGAATATGGAATCGCAATCAATGCTGCCAAATGAAAAACTGTATGACAATCTTTGGTAATTTGTTTGCAAAGAAACGGGTCACGAACATCGCCACTGACGACTTCTATTTGATCTAAAACAGAAGACTGCTCCAACCAACCCCAGTCATTGAAAGAGTTATATAAAGCCAGTGCTCTGACTTTAGCTCCAGCTTCTACCAGAGATTCAACCAAGTGAGAACCGATAAAACCATCCGCTCCCGTTACCAAAACCTGTTTGCCCTGCCAATATGGCTGCATTTTCAATTCCTTTTTTCTTCTCAACAACTTCGGCAAAGGATGTTAAGCATCATCCAATAATGCCTGATATCGACTTTCGGCGCGCAACACTTTGTCCAAATAACGACGCGTCTCATCCGACTGGTGCTGATAACGCAACGTGCGGTAAACCTGATGAGGGCTGAGTCTATTTAAGCGCGAAATTGCTTTTCCTGGCGTAGTGCCAAACAACCCTAATACCGTTTTAATGCCCCCATTATAAGAAGAAATGGTGACCATTTGCTTGATTTTATCGTTGTGAATATCAGATAGATAGTCATGTTTTAATAGACTTAAATACGCAACACCCATGCGAATGTTTTTTTCCGAATCAAACAAATCGCCTTTAGAGGGTTGTCCAGATTTCTGATCAACATATTGGTAAACATCTTTACCTGCTGTATCCGGTTTAAGCTGCATCAGTCCAATTGCGTTTGATGAACTCACAGCTTTAGGGTTAAAACCGCTTTCAGTTTCCATTACTGCATAAACTAATGCTGGATTGATATCGAACTTATTGGCATAGTTATTCACCCAGGCTTGATATGTTTTTGCAGGGCCTTTCAAGCCACTTTCATGCAATGGAATATGAATCTCTATAAACTCTCCATCACCATCTTTAACCTCTTCAACCGCATTATTCATTAAATAATTAACGTAATCATAAGCTTGTTTCGGATAACGTATTGGCTGTTTATTTTCATCTAAAACCTTTCGATAAAAATAGGGACGGTTTTGATAATTCAATCGATCAGTTGATAATAAATTTCCATCACGCACCAAATGATGAGATAACAAAAGTCGGGTCACGGCTTTTTTGATGTTTTGTGTCGTCGCAATGTCCTTAGGAAACTCCACTACCAATTCATCTTCATAAATCACAAAGGACGGTTCATGAGACGTTGTTTTTGTATGTTTAGCAGTCGTTGGTAAAGCTTGCTGTTGACGATACACTGCAGGCATTGCTGAAAATGCTTTTGAATCTGTCTGAGAAGCTTGCGAGCTTTTTTCTGATTGTGTCGTTTCAAATTCTTGTTGCGCTACAGGTGGCGAATCAAAATGATCGAAAACTCGGTTTGGCATACTGGATACACGAGTAGAAACATTAGTCGTGACTTGTGTTTTAACATTTGAAGGTGATTTTGAAACCTTATTTTCTTTTTCCCAACGGGTGCTCAACATAATGCGTTGCGTCGTTGAACTAGCAAACGAGGTTGTAGATTGGCTGTTTTCTGGTTTTGAGCTCGGCAACATGGCTTCAACTGCCGTCAAGGTTGATGAAGAGTCATTAATGACCCAATGCTGAAGAGACATAAACAGGCTGCCACTCACCACCATCAACATGGATGAAGCTATTATCAAATATACCCAAACTCTGCTCTGTAACATGGCTTACTCTGTCAAAATTCCATCATTATTTATCAAACGAAAAGCTATACAAAACCAATTAGCAATATGGAAGCCATATCGAATACTATTGAGGATTTTATTACGAAAGCTTACACAAAAGTAGTTTAAGAAAAAAGCCCACTCTCCGATACAAGAGAATGGGCTTACAGAATAAAAATTAATTTTTGATTAGTGGTAATTATTGGCTATTTAATATAGTCAAATAATGACATTCCTTGCACCTTAGCAAAAACTTGTTGTGCTATTTGCAAAGAGTTTTGTTTGGTCGTCAGATCGGTAATACCTTTCACCATATCCATATCTTGTAAGTTAGATAACCTCTGCTTTAAAGCAATACTAAAAGAATCCCCCGCTGTTCTTTGTGCATCTATACGGTTTTGACGTCCACCAATTTCCGCCAATGCTCGTGACATCTTTTTAATACCTGCGTCTAAATCTGTCGCAATACTAGCAGCAGGAGCTTGTCCACTATCCAAAGTATCTTTTAATTTAACAAGGAGGTTTAACATATTAGGGTCAACACCTGGTGGAAATGTTGTCTGTACACTTCCAGAAGGGAGATCGAAAATAGTGCCGTTATCGGTAATACGTACACGACTATAGTCACCCTTGTCATTCGCATTTAATTTATTATCTGAATCAAAGCTAATCTGCAAAAAACGTGAGCCATAATTTGCTTGAGGGTCTTGAGAAGCGCCCGCAGTCGCACTACCAATGTAGCCATAGTACTTATTGCCGTTTGCTGTGGCAGGGTTGTTATCCGCCACAAAAGCTGCTGGTTTATCGACACTATTCCCGGCAAACATCAACTCTCCTTGAGAGTTCTTAGAGTTCAACAAGCTTTTCATTTGATCAACAAGCTGACCAATTTCTTTGGAGGTCGCTTGTCTATCGCTTGGTGAATAGGTGCCGTTCCCCATTTGAATCGTAAGCTCACGCGCTCTTTGCATTACATTAACGACAGAATTCAATTGTGTTTCTTCCACCGCTAACTGCGAAGACGCAAATTGCCCATTTTTCTTGTATTGATCCAAGTTGCTAATCGTTTTGTTCAATAAATTGATTTGCGTAGTAACCGTCGGATCATCACTCGGCTTATTAACCCTTTTACCGGATGCAATCTTATCTTGTAAATCCAACACTGCATTTTGGTTATTTTGAATAGCTGAATAACTTTGCATATAAAACTGTGTTGTTGAAACCCGCATAACTTTCCCCTTTACCTATCGAATTGCGCCGATTAAGGTGTCAAACATCGTTTTTGACGCTTGGATAATTTGTGCTGAGGCTTGATAAGCCTGCTGGAATTTCACCAAATTAGAGGCTTCTTCATCCAAATTTACGCCAGATAAGCTTTCACGTCGATCCGAGATTTGTTTTAACACATTAGTTTGTGCTATAGATTGCGACTGTGATGCCTGAACATAGTTACCTATATGGGTTGCCATTAAAGAATAACCTCCCAAAATAGTTTGATCAGCTTTTCCATTAGCATCATTTAAAAGCAGTTTCTTATCTGATAAGTTCGCCAAATTGGCAATATTGGTATTGTCACCAATTGCAGCTGCTGCTGGTACTTCATCACCAAGGTTACCATCGTTATTGGTATCTATTGGGCTTTGTCCTCTAGTGGCTAACTTATTTGTATCATTAATCACTGTTTGAAAATTATCAACGATTGCTTGTTGCGGCTGAACCAAAAAAGAATCGCCCGTTTGCACGGTTCCAGCACCGACAGCACTAAAGTCAAAATTCAACCCATCAACTTCTCCAGAACCTCCTGAAGGAACAGTACCTAAAACTGTTGAAGGGTTTGCACGATCATAAACATCAAAATTACCACCCGAGTTAACTTTAATGACATATTCTCTTGCTTTTAAATCACCGATTGATTGATTCGCTTTATTTAAAATCGCTTCTTTGTCAGCCATTGTTGAGGGCTGCGTTGCAGGAGTATAAGGTGGTGAACCATTGTAACCAGTCATGGTTGCTATATTAGGTGAAAAAGAGACCTTAATATTTGTTCCATCTTCAGCACCTGGAATGCTTGCATTCTTTGAGCTCGCATCAGCTGTCGTTGACATAGGTTGGAAAATGTTTCCACCCGCATCACCGTTATTATCATAACCTTGATAATGTTGCCAGTTAACGCCTGCGACCAAACCATTAAGCGTCAACCCTAATTCACTAGTGGTTTTATCAAGCATATTTTTACGGAAATTAAGCACAGCACCTAACTGGCCTTGCTGAATTTGGTCAGAAATCATGGTCTTCTGACCACTAATATCCATATACACTTCTGTACGATTTTCATCGGTAAACTCGGATTTATCAGCTTTCAAATGATTCACCGTGTTACTCGACACTAAAGGGTATTTTCCATTACCTGTGTAAACAACCATCTCGCCGTCTGACTGCTTAAATGTTTTTATATCCATATACTTACTCAACTCCATGATAGCTTGATCACGTTGGTCTAGTAAGTCATTTGGCATCTGACCACCACTATTCGTAGCAATTGAAACTTGGTGATTGATTTGATAAATAGAGTCAAGCTGAGTATTGATCTTCTCTGTCAAACTGGTAATTTGATCATTAGCCTGATTTTTTGTGTCTGTCAATACAGTCGATAAATTACCCGCCATTGTTTGCAAATTGTCTGCCTGGTTAATAACTTCCTGACGACTACTGGCACTTGTCGGGTTATTTGCAAGATCCTGAAAAGAGTTCAACATATTTTGTAAGAAAGTTTGCACACCACCATCATTACTCGCCACAACACCTTCTACCTGCTGAGCAAGAGAAAGTTGCTCATCATAACGAGACTTCATGCTATTAGTGTTTACTAACTGATTTTGAATATAACTGGCATAAATACGTTGAACAGATTGAACGGTTGAACCTCCACCAGTGTACCCTGCCGAAACCATGCCCGCTGAATTACTGACAATATCAGCTCTCTGACGGTTGTATCCATCTGTTGATACGTTGGCAACGTTGTTACTGGTAACTTCAATCGCTCTTTGAAACGCACTTGTCGCACTTGAACCGATACTAAGTAAATCCGCCAT
The DNA here is from genome assembly GCF_000526715.1 of Hydrogenovibrio kuenenii DSM 12350. Taxonomy (NCBI): domain Bacteria; kingdom Pseudomonadati; phylum Pseudomonadota; class Gammaproteobacteria; order Thiotrichales; family Piscirickettsiaceae; genus Hydrogenovibrio; species Hydrogenovibrio kuenenii. The sequence goes on from NZ_JAGP01000001.1 coordinate 1,436,518, forward strand.
GATCTATTTCCTTTCTGGTCTTAATCAGCACTAACGTTATTTTTATTGCCTGGTCTTAATGCCAGATTATTAGCTGTCGTCATTGTTTTGACAGCTTGGCCATCATTATTCCCTTGAACTCTAGAGGAAGCTTCTTGATGAAAATTCGCCTTAAGATTCGTTGGATGTAATGAAGGATTCTTAGGTGTTAGTTGCTTTACTATCATATCGGCCAATCCAAGGCTTCCTTTAGAAGAAAGATCCTGAGCCAACTGCTGGTTATACCAATCTTTATAAAAATCCATTTGCTTACCATCAAGCCAGCCATTATCAAACTTAACTTTATTAGCTTCTTTCAATATTTGCGATAAAAACAGCGCTTCAAATTGCTGTGCAACAGGCTTTAGTGCCGCTTGCTGGTTTGTCTTCGCTTCTTGTTTCAGTTCATTCAAGTTATTTGGACTCGAATAAATCTGCTGATAAGCTTTCAAATCTGTAGAAGGTGCAATTAAATCTGACATACTGCTTTCCTCACAATTCTGGTAAATTAAATGACCATCAAGTCAGCTTGTAATGCACCGGCTTGCTTCAAAGCTTCTAAAATCGCTATAAGATCACCTGGTGCTGCGCCTACTTTATTCACCGCTTGAACAATATCATCCAACGTAACGCCTTTTGGAAACTTCATCATTTGATTTGTTCCCAAGTTTTGAATACTTAATTGTGATGACGGTGTCACTTGTGTTGTACCGCCAGCAAGGGCATTCGGTTGAGAAACTTTCGGCGCTTCAGATACTTTAACCACCAAGTTACCGTGTGTGACTGCTGCTGCAGAAACTTTAACATCAGCACCAATCACCACTGTTCCTGTACGCGAATTAATAATGACACGAGCAGCTTCAACACCTGGTTTGACTTGAATATTCTCAATCATTGATAAAAATGCAACGCGTTGATTAGGCATTCTTGGCGCCATCACCTCAACAGAGTCACCATCTACCGCTGAAGCCGTACCTGGCCCCAACTTACTATTGATTGCATTGACCAGATTAGTCGCCGTTGTGAAATCAGAGTTTTTAAGATTCAATGTAATGGTATTGCCTAAGTCAAAACCGGTATTTACTGTCTTCTCAACCATCGCACCGTTTGGAATACGCCCAACACTTGGAATATTAATGGTAATTTTTGAACCGTCTGCACCAGTAGCATTTAAACCGCCAACAACCAAACTACCTTGTGCCAAGGCATAAACATTACCATCCACCCCTTTTAATGGCGTTAATAGAAGTGTTCCACCGCGAAGACTTTTAGCATTCCCCAAAGAAGAAACAGTCACATCTATTTTTTGGCCCGATTTAGAAAAGGCTGGTAAATCTGCATGTACCGCAACGGCTGCAATATTTTTTGAGTTGGTTTTTGTACCCGAAGGTAAGTTAATACCAAATTTATTCAACATACTCATCAAGCTTTGATCTGCATAGGCAGTCTTATCACCTGTGCCATCTAAACCGACAACCAAGCCATAACCTATCAACTGGTTACTTCGCACACCAGCGATATTTGCCAAATCTTTGACTCGAGCTGCTTGTGCAAAGCTACTCCAAATCATTAAAGCCGTCATAATAATGGCTATTTTTCTGGTTAACATGGTCTAACTCCTGTTTTTCAAGGTTATATTCTTATATATAGAAGTTACAAAGCATCAGATATGCCACAACACCATTTTTTTGCGAAAAAAATTAAAGATATGTAATTAATTGCCGATAAAGATATGTTTTTATTTTTTGAGAATAAAAAAATGGGGCGCAAAACGCCCCCAAAGACCAGAAAAAAACCGGTAGAAATTCTAGAGACCTATGTCTAGGCCATGAAAATATTTTTTAAAAATCTGTCAGGCTGGGGTTACCCCCAACTAGACAGTGAGACACTAACTAATTTAAAAGAATAAAATAATTGTTTCAGATTAAAGTGGCCAATATTTATGCAACCACTGTGTCACCGCACTTGGTTTAGTCATATCACCGGCTATTCCCGTATCTTTATAAATCAAACGCACATCAGCGACTTTAGTTGAATCAATGGTGTTATCAGGTCGAATATCTTGAGGGCGAATAATCCCTGCAAAACGAATCACTTCTTCACCATCGTGAATGGTTAACCATTTTTCACCACGAATGACCAAGTTACCATTTGGAATGACCTCTACAACCGTTACCGCAATCGCCCCCGTTAAACTGGAGTTTTGCTTAACATCAGATTTACCGTTAAATGAGCCATCCGAACCATAACCAATACCGACACCACTGCCGCCGCCCAATCCAGGAGGAGAGACTTTACTACCAAAAATAGTAGCACTACTTCCTGCTGTTGCTGAGCCGTTTAAGCCAAAATTTTGTTTATTGGTTTTGTTGTATTTAGCTTCATCTTTTTTCTTGGCATCAAACTTTTCGTCCAACTGAATAGTAATAATATCTCCGACTTTATGTGCTCGAGAATCGTCAAACAGAGACATGCTATCCCCAGTTTGATAAAGTGAACCATTTGTCGGGATATTTTTAGTCGGAATATTCGTTGGAAAATTAGGTTCATAACTGAACTTATCCATACGCTCTGGCGTAGCAGAACAGCCAGTCAAAACAGCTGGAACAACAGCCGCTGCAACAGCTAATTTTGCTAAGCTTTTTAAATTTATTTTTATTTTGTATGTTTTTCTGGTCATATTCATACCCTCCTTTTTAGGAGATGAATTTTTTATTTAAACTTAAACATTATTATTCAGGTACTTCATCATGCCGTCAGCCGCGCTCACAACCTTAGAGTTCATCTCATAAGTACGTTGTGCTTCGATCATACTAACCAGCTGTTCAACCGTATTAACGTTTGACGCTTCTAAAGAACCTTGCAAAATACTTCCCGCTTCATCGGTTTCTGGGTTTTTATCTTGTGGCGTACCACTGGCAAGCGTCTCTTTATAGAAGTTTTGTCCTACAGATTCCAAACCGGCAGGGTTAATAAAAGTAGACAACTCAAGCTGTCCTAAAACCGTAGGTGCAATATTCCCAGGCTGTTTCCCTGATACTTGCCCATCACTAGAAATGGTCACCTCTGTGACGTTTTGAGGAATATTAATATTTGGGTCAATCAAATAACCTGACGATGTCACCAAGTCACCATTTTGGTTAACTTGCAAAGAACCATCTCGCGTATAAAGCACGTTACCGTTTTGATCTAACGCTCTCAAAAAACCTTTACCTTGAATCATGACATCCAATTGGTTATTGGTAATCATGGCGTTACCTTGGGTAAAAATCTTTTGAACGCCTATGGCCTTTGTTCCTGTACCTAACTGCAACCCAGATGGAAGCGTATTTTCTTCGTTCTGAGTGGCTTGCGCACCTGGTTGACGAACATTTTGATACATCAAATCTTCAAATTCAGCACGCCCAGATTTAAATCCATAAGTATTAGCATTGGCAATATTGTTAGAAATAGCAGCTAACCGGAATGATTGGCCTTCTAACCCTGTTTTGGCTACGTAAAGTGCTCTTTCCATTGTTTTCTCCTATTTCTAGTTCAAGCTCAACAAGCTATCAGATTTTTGAGCGTGTGCTTTTGAGGTGCTCATCATTTTGATTTGCATTTCGTATTTTCTAGATAATTCGATCATATTTGTTAGCGCTTCGACCGTATTAACGTTACTAGACTCAAGCGCACCACTAGTCACTTTGATATTTGCTTGATCTAAATTCGCACCCGTATTACGGACATAGCCATCCAAGCCTTTTTGCAAGTTTTTAATGTCCGGTTCCACCAACCTCAATTGGTCTAAAGTGACCATGATGTTAGTTTTTGAATCAGCCGGTAAAAATGAAATCGTACCATCTGAACCTATAGCAACTGACTTGGCCGGTGGAATATTGACAGGTGATCCTCCCTCATTAAGGATAGGATCACCTTTGGTATCAACTAAATCACCTTGAGGCGTAATATGCAGCGAAGCAGAGCGAGTTAACGCTTCGGAACCATCAGGAGCTCGAACAGCAAAAAAACCATTCTCTTTTGTCACTACATCAAGATCACGACCTGTAACCTTAATAGGACCAGGAGTAAAGTCTGTACCTGAACGTTCATCCAGAGCATAAGCTCTTGAATTCCAACCAGGGCCTTCAACATGCATTGCACGAAATTCGTTGAAATCTTGTTTGAACCCATCTGTATTGGCGTTAGCCAGATTGTTTGCGTTGTTGGCTTGTGAAAGAGCTACCTCTTTCGCACCACTCATCGCAATATATAACATACGGTCCATCTGACAGTTCCTTGCATTTCTTATCTAGTCAAAAAAATTAGAACTAAGACCGGATCATTCTGACCTTGGTCTTAGCCTAAAGATGAAACACTTATAAATTGACTCTAACGGTCTCGGTTTCATTTCCTTGTGTGTTAACGTTCTATTGCCAAAAAGCTGACGTCTTCTTTTAACAACTTAGTACTAGCATTCTGTATGCCAACATTAGATAAAAAAACAATTAAAGCTTTTAGAAAACGGCCGATAACTTGTTTAGCGGCAGAAGAAACAAAAAAGCCGGCAATTTTTGCCGGCTTTTTGCAGTCTTAATGTTTAATAAATTATAGTTGAAGGATCTTTTGCATCAAGGTTTGTGATGTAGACAATACTTGAGCACTCGCCTGATAGGTTCTTTGCGTTTGAATCATCTTCACTAGCTCTCCCGCTGTATCCACGTTTGAGTATTCTAGAGAACCGGCATTTACTGTCCCAAAGCCGTTATTGTTTGCAGTTCCCACCTGAACGGTACCTGAACCAAACGACTCCGCATAAGTTTGTCCACCAAGCTTAGTCAATGCATTTTTATCGGTAAAGTTACCCAAAGCAACTTGCGCAACAGGTACTGCTCGCCCGTTTGAGTAGTTGGCTTCGATAACACCATCTAGACCCGTTTTTAGACCAACCAAATCACCGATTTTATAACCGTTTTGCGAAACCCCGCGCAAGTTGTTAGAACCAGAGAATTGTGTCATATCAGTAAAATCAACATTGATGTTTACAGCAGAGCTCGTAGGGTTTCCTAAAGGATCATTAGAACCCGTTAGAGGTGAATCAACTACCCAGTTTAATGATGCACTCTTATTGTTTGCGGTTGGCGTCCAATTTAAAGGTCCATTCGGAGTATTGGTCCCTACTGGAGCGTTCAAATTAGTTGTTGCATTAAGAGGGTTTGGCTGCAATACATTAATCAGATTACCATTTGTGTCAAAACGCAACTCAAAGACTTGCCCGTCCAACAGGTCACTACCACTCGTGTCAGGCACTTGATTACTTACAAGATTCCCTGTCGCAGGGTCAATACCCAATACATTACCAGCGTTGGTCGGATCACCCACATGCCCGCTTGTTATCCAGTTGCCGTTCGCATCTTGGTCTTCCATCGTATATTGTACAATCCAACTGGTATACTTGGTATCACCTGAACCTGTAGCGCCGACGGTGTAAGAACCATCACTATTTTTTGTCATATCAGAGTTTGCCACTGAAACAACATCTCGCTTATAGTAGTTTGCCGTTAAACGGTGCTCTCCACCTAGTGAGTCATAAACACTTTTCGTGGTAGAAAAATCTGGTGATCCGGAATAAGGGTCCTTAGAACCGCCAGCTACATTATTAAAATCAACCAAACGTTCAAGGTTTGTTCTCGGATTATTTGAACCCGTAGGATACCCCGATGTTCCAGTTCCCGTTGCTGTACCTACGCTGCCTCCGTTCTGATCAACACTATTGCTAGTATCACCATTCAGGTTAACGTTATAGGTCATTTGATCGGTAGCTTTTGGCGTTTTATTAAGCTCGTTTAAGTTAATAGAATCCAAAGTTGTTTGAAACACAGGAGTTGTTTCAGTTGAAAGCGTTGTATTTAAAGCATACCCTTGCAACTTATTACCATTTTGATCTGTAATAAAACCATTCTGATCCAATTTAAATGAACCGTTTCGAGTGTAAATATTCGGATATTTACCCGTTTGGTCATCCAAAACAAAGAAGCCTTCACCATCAACAGCCATATCCAAATCTCTACCGGTACTGTTTAAGGTACCCTGTGTAAAGTCTTGTGTGATTTCATTAACACGTGCACCACTACCTGGCGAAGTTTGAGCACCAGTAAATAGATCAGCAAACTCAGCACGAGAGGATTTAAACCCTACGGTTTCGGAGTTTGCCAGGTTGTTAGAAATAACTGACAAGCCAGTTGATGAAGCATTAATTCCACTTAATGCATTTAAATCATAAGATGACATAATCCTACCCTCTCCTATTGACTAATTTCACGCACTGCATCCATAGAGACTTGTTCTCCGGTTGCAAGAGTCAGTTTCATCGTTCCATCATTAGCGATGGCTACGCTATTTACTTTAGTACCTACTACTGTGTTTATCTGCTTAATATCCCCATTAGAATCTGTTCCATAAGCAGTCAATTTATAAGTACCATCACCAAGTGTCGTACCACTATCATCGGTTCCATTCCAATTCAAGGTTTTATCACCAGACAAATCCCCGACTGAAATGTTTTTGACAACACCACCATCATTAGAAATAACGACTTTTACATCTGTTAAATTTTGGCCTGCTTGTGGTGACAACCGGAACTGAGAATCCTGTCCCTGAGTAAAGGTCACATCTTGACCATTCGCTTGAACAGACTTACCAATAATTCCCGCAGCTTGTAATGTTTGCAACCCTTGAAAGCCCGTCACCATTGATTGCATTGACGTATTCAGGTTATTGGTTGATTGCAATTGACTCATCTGAGTCAAATTAGTGACAAAATCTTTTGGATCAACCGGCTTATTCGGATCTTGATTCTGTAACTGCGTTGTTAGCAAACGCAAAAAATCTGCCTGCCCCATTTGCTTATTAGGCGCCGATGCAGACGGGTTAGATGCTTGCTGTAGCGCCTTAACATAGTCATTTGAAGTCGATGCTGAAACAGTCATAGCCTACTCCTTATTTACCCAGTTGAATCGTTTTAAGCAACAATTGCTTAGACGTGTTCATGACTTGGATATTAGTTTCATAAGAACGAGAGGCATCCAACATGTTAGCCATCTCTTCCACCGGATTGACATTAGGACGGAAAATATATCCGTCTTTATTAGCCATCGGGTTATTTGGTGCATATTCCATTTTCAAAGGAGCTTTACTCTCGACTATCTTGTCGATCTTAACGCCGCCTTCCGGTAACCCTGTTTGATTATCCATAATCGTTTTAAAAACAGGCTGTTTAGAACGATAAGTTTCAGCTGCATTTGAGCTAATACTGTCGACGTTTGCCATGTTAGACGCAATCGTATTTAAACGAATTGTCTGAGCACTCATCCCTGTTGCGGAAATATCTAAAGTCGGAAACATTGACATCTCTTATCCCCTTAGTTACCTGTTAAAGCGGCACGAATGCCGGAAATTCTGCCATTAATAAACTCAAGTGAAGCTTGGTACTGAATTGCATTCTCCATGAACTTCGCCTTCTCAACATGAGCCTCTACCGTATTACCATCCAGAGACGGCTGAGAGGGAACGCGATACTTCAAATAATCATCCGTAGATAAATCAGCAAAAGCTTCGATATGACGACTATTTGTCATTTCCAAATCAGGTTTAAATTTTTTGGCATCCATCTGATCTTGAGCATGTTTAATTTCTTTTCGCCAATCCAAATCTCTAGCTTTAAAATTCGGCGTGTCCGCATTAGCAAGGTTATTTGCCAAAACACTTTCACGTTCTTTGCGAATCAACAAAGCCTGTTCATGTATTCCAAAAATAGAGTCCATAGCCTTATTCCTTAATTTATCTGGTCTTGACGATTTGATCTAAGTGTCAATTTTTTATATATATTTTTTCGTCACTAGGCATTTAGCAACTAAGATGCCAAAATTTACAAAAAACGCTAAAGTTGTCGAAAAGCGGACGTATATCGGCAGATAAAAGAAAAGCTTTAATCAAAAAACAATAAAAAATTGTAAAAAATTGTAAAAAAAATCAAACTTCGGCAAATTTTGCCTATGTTAAAAACGAGAGAGAAAAGAAATTAAAATCTACCAGGTTGGGTAGTCAGTAAAAGAAGATTAAAAGCCGTTTGAATCCAACGGCTTTTTAAGAGTTACCAAGAGCGGACTTCATCCCCAACTTGAATCAAGTCTTTTTTAGCAGAAACTTTCGCTACTGCAAATTTGGATTGGATTCGCTCTATTTTCAAGAAACCGGCCGGTACCGAATCAAACCCTAGATTCCGACCTTGATATTGCACGCTGCTGCCAAACTGGTGATAAACGGCAAGTTCATCTCCGACTTTCGCTCCTGACTCTTCAGACAAGTACAAAATATATTCACCATTACGAATATCAATAATGCGTGTTTTCAAAGGTTGGCAGTGCAAATATTGGTAGGCATCACGCGTTTGTTGTTGCAACATCGCATGAAATGCCATTCCTGTATTGGTTGCAAAGAAAGCATTCGTTCCAAAAGGACGATCACGACCAACTGTCACATCCCCCTTAATGTCAAAACCATAACGCTTTTGAAAAACAATTTGAAAAGTCGTTAAATCAATTACATAAGAATCCGCTTCGATATAACGTGCGTTAGGCTTCACTTCGTTATTATAAAAACGTTTGATTTTATTCCAAGCACTTGGATCCGTGTTATGACGAGACAATGAACGCAACACCGTCATTAACATATATTGGGCACCCGTTGTTTCTCGTATAGGAGCTAATACCTCTCTTGACATATTCGGTGCAACTGTACTGGCCGATTGAGTCAATTGACTACCTGTTTCCAGCATCTTCTCATTTAAATATCCCAAATTACGCAATCGTCGATTTAACTCCAACTGATAACCGGATAATAAATTAGAAATATCGGATGCGCCATAACTGTCTGTTGTCACCACTTGAGCTATGGCCAACTTAGGTTGATATTGATTACCTGGATAAGTAGTACAAGCCAAAGGATCTTCTGTTAAACAGACTTTTAATTTTACTTGATAGGTTTTGGACTTAGCGTCCTTTAGAGGTTTACCTTTTTTATCAAACTGGTCATCAAAAGGTAGTTCTTTATACCCCTCCGTCAAAACCTTGAAACCAGAAACTCTGGAGTGTGTCGTAAAACGGGTAACATCGTTTGAAAGCGTGTAATCTTTAACTTCTTGAGCACTCGAAACCTGAAGATTACTTTGCATACTTGCCAGCTTTAAGGCATCTCTAATCGCCATTTTTCGGGCATAAGCTTCGGTAACACCTTCTGTAGAAGCCGAACCAGTAACAGTCACGCACTTAGAAGGGTAAGAATTAGATGCTGAGGTTTGAGGAGCCTGCTGCGATAAACTACGCTGCTGAAATGCTGGGTCTGCAAAAGTTTGAAGCGATACAATCAAACCTAACCCTAATAACAAATACTTCACTACAGAAGCAAACGCTGTATTCTGCAAAATAAACCCGCCTTTACCTACAACAATAATTAAGCTGAAATATATACTGCTTTTTCTTAAGCAGACTTTTCAATCTCATTTTTCACTTCATCGATTCGATCAATAATCGCTTGCGCCAACTCTTCAGGGTGCCATTTCGACATAAACTTATTCGCGCCAACTTTTTCAGTCAACGACGCATTAAAGCCACCACTCAATGATGAGCTCAAGACAACATAAAGATCACTCATTCTAGGGTCTTTACGAATGTTAGTCGTCAAGGTATAACCATCCATCTCTGGCATTTCAATATCAGAAATAACCATCAAAACACGTTGTCCTACAGGAGAAGAAATACCCTTATCTGCATCATCAGCCCACTTTTTCAAGAAATCCAGCGCAATACGGCCATTCGTAACAATTTTATTCGCGATGCCCAACTTATCCAGCGTCACTTTCAGCTGATTACGCGCTACAGTCGAATCATCAGCACCCAATACAAAGAAATCATGCCCTTCAGTTTTACCCTGATTGGCTTGCAAGAATTCATCAGACATTTCTTCTTGACGCCCAGACACTTCGGCTAGCACTTTTTCGACATCGACAATTTCAACGATTCGATCTTGAGCACGAGTAATCCCTGTCAGATAATTGACGTTCTGTAATGAATCCGGCGGCGGCAGAATATCTTCCCATCGCAAATGCACAATACGATCAACATCTTCAACTAAAAACCCTTGAACAGAACTGTTAAATTCCGTCACGATGGTTAAGCTATCGCTATATTTATCAGCAGGAATAGAAGGAAGATCCAATGCTTTTGCCAAATCAATCATCGGCATGGTTTGCCCACGAATATCTGCGACCCCTACCACTCGAGGATCAGATTTTGGAACAGGGGAAACAAAAGGTGTTCGAATCACCTCGCGAACTTTAAATACGTTTATTCCAAATAACTGTTCACCCTGAATTTTAAACAACAGCAACTCCATGCGGTTCATTCCCGCTAGAGATGTTCTTTGGTCAACCCCTTTTAGAAAACTAGACATTTAAAGCCACCTTTTTTCATCTGCTAAAATACAATTCTCTTAACATTAACACGCCGTTTCTTGCGCAAGAACGAAAAGCGAGAAAATTGATTTCAATTCAGTTAATATAACTGAAAAATTCAGTGCAATCAAAGCAAAACCCAAGACCAACTCAGAGCCTATTTTGATAACACGAAAAATCCTTTCTTATCCATTCCAGTTTTTTAACTTAATTCCTGCTTTTTGCCGTTTACTGCAAGTACCGCTATTTTCATTAATACTTGCTACAACCCTTCCTGTTAACGCTTTTGCGTCTGAAGAAGTTCCTCACTATCAATCGTCAGAAAGTCTGGAAAAACTGGTACACGACTTCGTAAAGCAAAAAGTTGACCAACATTTAAAGAACCCGCAAATAGCGATTAACCCCATTAGTAATAGATTACAGCTGGGAAAATGCCTAACACCTATTGATCTAGAAGATAAAACGCCTGACAAATTTGCAGGCAGAATGAGTTTTAAACTCAGCTGTAGCAATCCTGAGTGGAAACTCTACGTAACGGCAAATATTGATGGCGAGGTGCCGGTTATTATTGCCGTTCGAGGCATCATCAGAGGAGCAACAATCAAATCCTCGGAAGTACAACTTACTTACGTTCCTTTCAAACAAGCTAGACGGGGTTCAATGAAACACCTTAAAGGCGTTATTGGCATGCGATCAAAAAGAGGAATTGCACCAAACTCCATTATTACTGTAAAAATGTTACAACCGCCCTATTTAGTTTTTAAAAATCAGCCGATAAAGATTGTAACCTATGCTGGCACTGTTAAAGTTGAAACAGAAGGCGTTGCACTCGAAAGCGGAACGAATCAACAACAAATTCCCGTTCGCAACACATCTTCTAAAAAAATCATAAAAGGCATAGTTATTGCTCCCAACACAGTTTGGGTGCCATAAAGCTTAAAAAAACAATGTTTTTACTAAAGTTATTCTAAGTCTGCCGATAAAAAGACTAGAAAACTAAATATGTCTCATTTAAAATGGATTCAACTCGGTAGGGAAAAAGCTATGGATATTAAAAGATTAGCAGCCGGTGGACTAAGCGGTCGTTTGACTGAAACTTCATCTGGTAATGCAGACAAAACAGCTACAAACAATGCGAAATCGGCACCCAAATCTGCTGATACAGTTACTTTATCGACTTTAAAAGATATTAAAGCGCTTGAACAGCAAGCGAAATCATCTTCTGTTGACAATAGTGCACGAATTGCTGAGCTTAAACAAAAAATTAAAGACGGTACTTTTCGTGTCAACCCAGATCAAGTTGCAGCCAAGTTGATTGAAACAGAAGTATTGCTAGGAAATAGTAATAAAGCCTAAACATGACAGGTAAATTTAAATGACATTTAAGACAGTTGATTTAGAAGTCCTTTCCCTACAACTAAATCATCTGTCTAAGTCATTGACTGACTTTGAATCTGTTCTAGACCAAGAAACTGAAACCCTTAAATCTACCGACATTTCCCCCCTTACCGACATTGTTAAGCAAAAACATAAACTATCCGAGCTCGTTTCTGAACAATTCAACACTTTAACTTCATTACTTTCTGATGACCACATGTCTATTAAAGAACTTATGATGTTGGATAGCTTCAGCACCCTACCAAAAGCTTTGCAAGAACAATTTGAAACTCTAGATCAACAAATAATTACCTGCAATGATAAAAATACAGTCAATGGCTTAAGTGTCCAGGCGCTAAATTCACTCAATGAAACACTTATACAAATTTTTAAAGGTCAGGATTTAGAAAATAAAACCTATAATGCCTCAGGAAATGCCTCAACCCCGCCGACACCAACCAAACCTATTGGCAAAGCATAAGCTCCCATCACTTTTAAAACGTCTATAAAAAAACCTTTTGGCGTAATTAATGCTTTCATTTAAGTAATTAATTTGTAAACTTATTACAACCATTTGAATAGAGATTGAATTATGAGTTCTCAAAACAACCGTTCCTTTTTTAGAATTGATGTCATGCTACCTTGTAGCTATCACATCATTTCTGAAGAAGAGAGTATCGAAAGTCCACTTCCTATATCTCCGGATGCGACTTATATTGAAAAATATTTCATGCAAGATCTGCAAGGATTGGACGAACAAATTGCGGAAATTATTGAGCAAATCAACCAAAAGAGTAATTTGCTGGCTAAAGCATTAACTGCAATGAACAGTAAAATTAACTTCGTTTTACAAACCATAGACCAGAAACAACTTACTCGAACCATTCCTCATCGAATGGTCAATATTAGTGCTGGTGGATTGGCTTTTAAAGTAGAAGGACCAGTGAGCGAAACAGATAAAGTTGACGTGCTAATCCAACCTCTACCAGAAGAACCGCCTGTCTTAGCAAGATGTAACATTGTAAAAGTCATTCCTGAATCAGATGGGACTTTTACTGTTGCTTTAGAATACCAAGGGCTGAATGAAGACGATCGACGTAAACTGGTCTACTTCATCCAAACCAAGGAAATAGAGGCTGCCAATCAGCAACGCGGTACTGCTAAAACCAAGAATGCATAACCACTATAACCATCTCTCTATCAAAGCAGAGAGATGGTTGAGGTCACTACCCCCCAAATCACCACATCAGACTCTTCACGAATTAATATCGGTGGATAATGATCATTTTCTGGCACTAACCAAGTACCCGTAGACTTAATTGAAAGACGTTTAACCGTCAACTCTCCATCCACGGCAGCAATAACGATTTTACCGTCTGTTGGCGTCAAACTCTTATCTACGACTAAAATATCACCATCTTTGATGCCGATTTTTTTCATAGACTCGCCCTGAACGGTTAATAAAAAAGTGGCTGCCTTGTTTCGCACCAATTTCTCATTAAGATCCAGTACCATTTCAACATAGTCGTCAGCTGGGCTAGGAAAGCCTGCAACAACTTTATGGCTATACAAAGGTAAAGGCACCGGTTCGCTTGCTGAAGGAATCTGAACACTCGCTGTACCTTTTGCTGCATCTTGGAACGCTGAAAGCACTTCCATCTGCTGCTCGCTATCCGTCAAACCTTCCAGCCAGTCTTTAATCAAACTGACTTTAGACTCCGGCACCCGCATCACCTTGGTGGCTTCACCATAAACGCCACTACCCTTTTTACGCCCTGCACCTTCTCTAGCTCCGCCATGCGTATTTTTAGAAGAATCACTTGTGGTCGCTTTTTGGTTTTTTGTAGATTTAGGAGTACGTGTTGCCATATCTAGTCCTTTGATGAGACCAATTATTATTATTTTTTTAAATTATTTGCGCTTAAACAACTTCAATTTTTTAAAATAGTGTAACATCTTTCAAGTTACTCTTTTTTAAATTTTTATGAAACCCTACTTAGTTGTTAATCCTTATGTCGATGTTTGCACTAATTGATGGCAATAATTTTTATGCGTCTTGTGAAATGGCGTTTAATCCGTCTTTATGGAAGCGTCCCGTCGTCGTACTATCTAACAACGACGGTTGTATCGTGTCGGCCAATGCACAAGCAAAGCAAATTGATTTTTCCACTTACGCTCATCACCAAGGTCTAGGTGTTCATGGCTTTCGAGCTGCTAAGCCTAATAGCATGATGTTCCAACCTTACTTTAAAGTAAAAGACCTATTAGAAAAATATCATACTGCGGTTTTTAGCTCAAATTATGAACTTTATGCGGATATGTCAAACCGCATGCATGCGGTCACTGCACAATTCGCACCTCAACAAGAAATATACTCCATCGACGAGAGTTTCTTAAATCTCTCAGGCATGGATTCCTCCCATCTCACTGAACTGGCGCACGACATTAAACACACCGTCTTTCAATGGTTACATCTCCCCGTTGCCGTCGGTATAGCACCAACAAAAACACTCGCCAAACTAACAAATCACTGGGCTAAACAATATACCTATTATCGAGGCGTATTAAACCTGTCTGACCTATCTGAAAGCACACAACGCCATCTATGCCAAAAAACCGATATTGGCAAAGTATGGGGTATTGGTAGTCGACTAACAAGCCAGCTAAAAAACAAAGGATTTCATACCGTCGAAGATTTAAGAAACATGCCATTACACCATGCTAGAAAAGCCTTTTCCATCACATTAGAACGTACCATCAGAGAGCTCAATGGTGAGTCATGCTTAAAAACCCGCGAAACAGACAGTAAAAAACAGATTATTTCTTCTCGTTCTTTCGGGCAACTGGTCACTAACCGAAAAGACATGGAGCAAGCATTGATTTCTCATGTTGCCATCGCATCACGTAAGCTACGCAAGCAACAGTCTGCCAGCCAACTTCTAACCATTTATTTTAAGACCAGCCCCTTTAATAAACAGGCACAATCTTATTGTCCATCCATCACCCTACCTCTTGACTACCCAACCAACAATACCATTTTGCTGGCAAAAGCAGCAAAAGCAGGGTTACAAAAAATATGGCGCCCCGGATATGCTTACCATAAAGCAGGAACCATCCTCTCGGAAATCACAAACAACCTTTCTTATCAGGCTGATTTATTCTTGCCTCAGATCGACACAGAATACCGACAAAAAATCACCAAAATGGTCACGCTCTCGGATGAACTCAATCAAAAATTAGGCAAAACAAGCCTCTATCTACTCTCCGAAGGCATTAAAAACAAAACCACTTGGCAAATGAAGCGTCAACAGATGTCTTCGCGCTATACTACCCATTGGAATGAGCTTTTAACCCTATATGTCTAATGTTTTGCCCATGGTTGTGACAAATTAAAGATAATGAACTTTAAAGTCTTGATTTTTCGCCACCGGTTGTTTAATTTAAAGGTGAATATGTTTATTAGCTAGCTTATTCGGCACAATAACATTGTGATGACAACAAGATTTCACAAAGTTCAGCGCTATCCCATGATCATACCAACGAAGATGGTTAAATTAATATGAAAGTAGAACCTCCCGCTCGCCAAACTTATATCGAAAACCTTTGTTTCATTCAGCCTTTATCACCTTTACGCAGCACACCAAACGTCCAGTTCTTTAGCATCGACAATATATTAGATGGCTTATCGGGTATAGACCTTGTGGTACATGGCCCAAATGGTCGAAGCCCACTCATTGATGGCGATGATACCTGGTATTGGTACATGCACACCGACCAAGAGGATAAACTGGTCGTCCACAATGGCAGGCGCCTTGTTGAGCTCTACTCACTCAAACACGGCCAAGTTGAAAAGTTTGAAGTCACAGCAAACGCCATTTACCACGATGGACAGAAAATATACGATGGTGCCGCCATTCTTGGCTGGGATCCATACGTTTTTCACCGTGTTCACTCACCGGAAGGCAGTGTTTCAACCAACTATGCCAGCCGCACGAAAGACTTTGATTTAGATACCAACTTCAATATCTATCAATTAGATACGGAAACAGGTAGTTATGAAGTTGCTCGTATAGGCGCACTTGATCAGCCGCAGACATCATAATCCTCCTCGCTAGACTAGACGCGACATTCTAGTTGCACTAAACTGGCGACTTCTTTTCTCCCAGAAAGCTTGCTGGGCTGCCTGCCCATAACTCAGGAACATTAACTTAGGAAACGCTGAATGTCGCATCTGACCGCAAAATACTTGGCACCACGTTTAGGTGCTTTGGTCGCATTAACCCCCTTCTCGGTCGACACCTACTTACCCGCTATGCCCGCTATCGCTAGCCAAATGACAGCAACATTGAATGAAGTCAGCATAACCGTTCCATTGTTCTTGATCGGCTTTGCACTTGGGCAACTTATCGGCGGCCCTTTATCTGATCGATTTGGCAGAAAACCAATTGCCGTGATTGGTCTAAGCGTGTTTTTTATCGCCTCACTCTTAATGACTTTTGCCAATCATATAGACCAACTCTATTGGATTCGCGCCATGCAAGCCCTTGGTGGAGGTTTCGCCACCGTAGTCGCCTCCGCCATGGTTCGAGACTTGTTCTCAGGAAAAGACAGCGCACGAGTATTTTCAATGATTGCGCTCGTGATGCTCATCGCTCCTTTGATAGCCCCCGGCATAGGTTCTCTTATTCTGCATTTTAGCCAGTGGCACAGCATATTCTTATTCTTGGCGTTTTATGCCGCCCTACTATTTTTTCTAGTGAAAATTACATTACCCGAAACCGTTAGCAACGAGCGCAAACAAGCCAATAAACAACAACCTTGGAACACCCTGCTAAGCAACTATAAAATCGTGCTCACCCATAAACGCGGTATCGGTTTTTTGCTAGCGCAAGGCTTCGCGAGCAGCATACTCTTCATCTATATTTCCGAGTCCCCATTCATCTATATGGAATTGTTCGACGTACGCCCTGAAGCTTTTCCGTTCTATTTCGGCTTGGTCGTTTTAGGGGTTATCTTCTTCAACCGAGTGAATATCGGCCTACTCAAACGCTATGAACCCAGACAAATCGTTTTAGGCGTTATCATTGCCCAATCAATTTTTTCATTGATCTTAATTGGTTATGAATCAGTGTTCACGCCGAATGTTTTTGTCGTTCTACTGTTAATGTTTTTCGTTATTGGTTTGCTGGGCGCCATCACGCCGAATATTCTGGCAAGCTACATGGACTTCTTTCCTCATGTATCCGGCACGGCAAATGGATTGATCAGCTCCAGCATCTTTGGATTCGGCGGCATTATGGGTGTGGTCATGAGTGAATTGCATAACGGCACCTTACAAAGAATCTCAAGCTTTACGCTGTTGATGAGCTTAATCAGCTTATTCAGCCTATTGTTGCTGGCAAAAGTTCGGGAACCGATAAAGATTCCAGACTAAGCCAAGTCCGATGGACTATTTAGATTCAAAAAACTGGAGGTTTGATCGTCACTCAACCCAGACAGTGACGAAACAAAATCTGTTTGTTGTGAGCGTGGTGTTAACCAACCCTTAATAGAACGATTACCAAAATTCAAATATTGCGTTATTTCCGGCAATACGCCAGATGGCAATGATAGGTTAACAAAGTGTGACCGACTGCCTGCTCGCCAAACACCGAACCTATCACTTTTGACCAATGCCATTCTCTCAAGGTAGTCTTGCGGAACGATTGGTGAGTCAACCGGGTAAGTTATCCAACGATCAATCTTTAGTGCTCGAACCTGCCCTGCATTGAAAACAGACTCTATGCCGGACAAAGGGCCACAAAACCCTGGTCGTTTGTCGGAAATCACAGGGTAGTCCAACGCCTGATAATCCGACAGATTTCGATTAGCACTAATAAAAAATGGGCGGCTAGCATCTTCGCCATACAAGGATTGATATTGCGTTTCCAAAGCGCCCAACACTTGGACAATCATCGGTGTTTCTTGATATAAGCACCAGCCCTTATCAACACCGCCCATACGCTTACCTTCTCCACCCGCAAGAATGATGATACCTATATTGGGTAAACTACTCGGCACAACCGTACCCCCAGTAATCCACCCATACGCCTTCCCGATAATCAATCTCTGGTTGTAATCGCACAAACCCAGTTGCACCGGATAAAACGGCTAACTGACTCGCAGAGACATTAGGGATTGGCACAACGCCATCTGGGGTTTTAACAACCTGAATCCACCTAACTCTATCTTTATCCGAAAACAAGGGGGACAACAACCTAACCTTTGACGGACTGTGCGCCCAACTCGCTTGCCCTGAATGCTTTTTGATGACACCCAAAACAAATAGATGAAAACTCATAAACGCGGCCAGCGGATTTCCTGGCAATGCCAATACCCAAGCCGAATTTGAACTTTTACGAGCCATGGCAAATGGCTTTGCCGGTTTCATCGCCAGTTTCCAAAACCAAGATTCATCATAAGATGACAACACCGTTTTAATAAAATCCTTCTGCCCAGCGGATGCACCGCCTAACGTTAAGACAATATCCACTTGCTCAGACCAATGCGACAAGGCCTGGGCAACCGTTTCAATATCGTCGGATACCCTGTCACAAGCAACCACCTCAACGGGCAGAGTCGAACACAGAGCCGAAATTTGATCACTATTGGCATCGTAGGTTTTGCCCAAACTATATGGCTGGCCTGGTAGCAGCAATTCATCACCCGATGTCAGTATCGCGACTTTGAGCTTACGCACCACCTTCGCCTCGGTAAGACCGATCGAAGCCATCAAACCTATATCTCTCGCGGTGATTCTATGCCCTTTTTTCAGTAAAGCCTGGCCGAACTGAACATCCGAACCAACTGGCTTGACGTGTCGTCCTACCTTCAAATGCTCGGGTCTTAAAAGCTGATCCATTCCCTTATCGGTTTGGAGCATCGCTTCTTCAAAGGGAATGACCGTATCCAAGCCTTCGGGTAGTAATGCACCCGTCATAATTCTTACTGCGTTATTGGGAGAAACCATCTTAGGTTCTTGGCCGGCATAGAGGCAATCCACTACTGGCAACAAACAGCTATCAGCAAGGCTTGAGAAAGCATATCCATCCATTGCGCTTTGCGGCCAGCTAGGCAAGTTAAGCGGTGAAACCAATTCTTCAGCCAACACCCTGCCTACCAAAGCATGTAATGGCACTGCCTCACTTTGTTGAAGCGGTAAAATTTTGGAAAGCACCAATGTTTTCACCTCATCATAGGCACTCAAGCTATTCGGGTTTTTCTGCAACATAACGCCACCTCACTTTCTTCCACCCCGCCAAAAATCTGCCAGGCTGGGGTATTTATCTTGTTAATTCTGTCGGTTAAGCCAAAACACACGGGCTTGTGCAACCGCATCTTCAATCGGTAAATCCTTCATCAACATCAATGCCGATGCCGTCGTGGCAATCACCGCGCCTTCGCCATAAATATCCTTGCCTTCACCACGCCATAGACGCATCACATCGCTCGGTTCCCAGCTTTTCGGTCTGGTTTGACGTTCGATAATGCCTTTGAAGGCAATAGATTCAGGCGCTTCAGTAGGTTGAGCATCTCGCGAAACAAACAAATTCGTCAAGGCATCCGGGCGGATTTCCGCTTCACCCCCTTCCCCCTTAAACACAAGGTTCTTCGGTGTTCCCAGTGCCAGCGCTGCCGAATGATGAAGGTTCTCAACGCCCTTGTGAAAAATACCTTGTATCGCACAAGGCGCGTTCAACGGATTCAACAGTTTCACTGCTGTGTTAAATACGGTACGTACCCCCAACTCCGACTTTAAATGAAGAATATCCCGCAACTGAGGGGCATAGGCCGTCAACGGCAAGTACACCATCTCGCCATTAGCAAGATGTTGTTTGGCGGCATGAAGTGTCTTGGCTTCATAAGCCCCGAGATCCTCCAAAAAGGATTGCGCATAATGGCGATTATTAAACTGTCCATCATCACCATGTAAACAGATACGGAAGCCGTTCTGCACCAACAGTTTGACGCTCAATAGATAATAAGGTGGATAACGCCATTTGCCCGCATAGGAGGACCAGTCGAGATCGACGCTCATGTCCTCCGTAGATTCCAACCCCAAGGTTTTACGTAGACCTTTAACAAAACCAATCAACTCCGACGGGGTTTCACCATTGGCTCGCATCAGCAAAAGAAACGCGCCCAATTGTTTATCCGTCACATCTCCAGCCAAAATCATCGACAACGCATCCGAAGCTTCTTCCTCGGTCAAAGGACGACGGCTTTTCGGTCCCTTGCCCAAAATACGCAGATAGTGGCTGAATGGATGATCTGAAACGCTCATGTTTTAAACCGCCACTTTTCGCAATGACAGGGTTTGCTCTGCTTGCTGAACAAATTGTTTGGCGTTTTGGATGCGTTCACGCACCTTTATCACTTCACCCACCACCAATAATGCCGGTGGCTTAATCGCTTGCTTAGCGATGGTTTCGGTCAGTTTACCAAGCGAACTCACCGTCACTTTCTGGTCGGCACAAGTTCCTCGCTCGATAATGGCCGCAGGCGTATGCGGATTCATGCCATGAGCAATCAACCCCGCTTGGATTTTCGGTGCATTCTTGATTCCCATATAGAAAACCATCGTATCACCAGAGTGCGCCAATCGACCATAGTCTATCGCTTGTCCACCCTCTTGCTGATGCCCTGTCACCAATGCAACAGACTGAGAAAACTCACGATGCGTCAACGGGAAATCGGCATAAGCTGCACACCCAGCTGCAGCAGTAATGCCGGGCACCACTTGATAGGCGACCCCTTCTTTTGCCAAAGCTTCAATCTCCTCTCCACCTCGCCCGAAGATATAAGGGTCTCCTCCCTTCAAACGCGCCACTTTTTTACCTTGCTTAGCATAAACGATCATCATGCGACAAATGTCTTCTTGCGGTACTGCGTGGTGTTTGGATTTTTTGCCGACATAAACGCGTTCGGCTTCACGACGCGCCAATTCGACAATCTCTGGCGACACCAAACGGTCGTACAACACCACATCTGCTTGTTGTAATAAACGTTGTGCCTTAAAAGTCATCAATTCTGGATCACCTGGCCCTGCGCCTATCACATAAACCTCGCCCGCCACCTCTTCTTCAAACGCACTATCTTGAGTCAGCTTCTTATCCAATAAAGCCTCTGCCTCACCCGCTGCACCATGTACGGCCTTGTCGATAAACAAGCCATCCAACAAGCTTTCCCAAAATGCCTTACGACCTTCAATGGAGGATATTGTTGCTTTGACCTTATCGCGATAACGCCCAACCAAATCCGTCAAGCGACCGAAACCATGCGGAATCATCGTTTCCAATTTCGCTTTCATCACTCTCGCCAACACAGGAGAACGACCTCCGGTTGAAATCGCAATCGTCATTGGTGCTCTATCAACAATCGCTGGCAGAATAAAATCGCAATACTCGGTTTGGTCTGCCACATTCACTGGAATACCGGTCAACTGACAATATTCATACACCGCAATATTCACCGCCTGATTGTCCGTTGCGGAAATCACCAGCTTCGGCAACTGCTCACCGAAAACTTCTGCCACCACCTTTGGGCTGAACACCCCTTGATGCCAAGTCACTTTGTCTTGTTTCAAAAAAGATTGCATCTCGGACTTTAAGGCTGGCGCTATCACCGTCACCTGTGCACCGGATTGAATAAACAAATCCGCTTTACGTGCAGCAACCACACCACCGCCAACAATCAGGCAAGGTTGCTGTTTGATATTCATGAAAATCGGTAAGTAATCCATATCACACCTCCAAATCGTTCAGTCCACCAACTCGGTGACTTGAGTCAAAATTTCTTGTAGTTCCGGTACGCAACTGCCGCAATTGGTACCCGCTTTAAGTGCCTGACCAATGGCTTCCACCGATGTCAGGTTATTGGTTTGAATCGCCTCGACAATGGTATTGAAGCCGACACTGAAACAAGAACAAATCATCTTGCCGACATCCTTGGCGCCACTTGCTTTGCCTGCCAACAAACTACGTCTTTCCATACCAAGCACTTCATTTTGGTCAAACATCATGCCCAACCAATCACGGCTTAATAAAGGCCAGGGCTTGCCATCCATTGCCGTTTTGTCTTCTGGCGTTGGCGCAATAAACATCACAGCCTGTAAGCGATTGTCGGACAGACATGCCAAACGGATTTGCTTGCGGTTTGCATCTTCATATTCCATCCAGTCCAAATCGTTTGTTTGCTTATCGCTGCTGAGTTCGGATTGCATCAACAGTGTTTGAAACGCCTGTAAATTATTTTGAAGCCCAAAACTGCCCGCCAATTCATAGCGAAAAAAACCTTGCCCCTTAATTTTCACCCAATAAAGCTCATCGGTGGTTTGGGTTCCAGCCATCAGCTGTGAACTGACTTGCGACATATCCAATGCCGTGCGGCTCAAAACCACTGCTTGCCAGCGCGACTCAAACGCTTCCACCTTCACCACCGAATGTTTGGACTCAGGCTGACCTGAAAAAGGGTCAACATTTGGCGCAACCAAAATATCGACTTTACCGTGGCTGGTGTATTGATTCGTCCAGTGCATTGGCGCAAAGACTTCTTTTCGTCTTTGTGCGTCCGTTATTTCGACACGACCGATAAACACACCCAGTTCATTTGAAACCCTAACCAGTCCACCTGTTTGCAAACCAAGCGCTTCGGCATCTGCGGGGTGTAAAGACAAATAGGGTTCGTCACGGTGCGCCATCAATTTACCGGTCTTGGCGGTACGCGTCATGGTGTGCCATTGGTCACGGATTCGCCCCGTGTTAAAAACAAAAGGTTTCTCTGTCGTCGGCTGAGTTTTAGGCGGCATTGGCGTTATCGGAATAAATCGCGCTTTTCGATTTGGGGTAAAAAACAGCCCGTCCTCAAACATTCTTTTGGTGCCTTGAGGGTTGCCTTGCGCATCTTTCATTACCACAGGCCATTGAATAGGTTTCAGATTAAGGTAATCCTGCTCGGCCAACCCTATCAATGCAGATAAGTTAAAATCACGTAATGCTTGGTCAGGACTTGTACCATTTTCAAAAGCCGATAAACGCGCATGCTCATCAAAAATTTCTGCTACAGAGGCATAATCGAATGCTGACGCAAACCCCATTCGTTTCGCCACTTCACAAATCAGCCACCAGTCCGCTCTTGCCATTTCTGGTCCTTGCATGAATTGTCGTTGAAGCGAAATCGTACGATCGGAATTGGTAACCGAACCGGTCGTTTCCCCCCAAGTGAGCGCAGGCAGCAAAATATCCGCAACCTCGGTGGTATCGGTACTTTGCATACAGTCAGAAACCACCACACATTCACACGCCTGTAGCGCAGCTTTGACCGCATCGGCATCAGGCATGGAAACCGCAGGATTGGTGTTCATAATCCAAATCGCTTTGATCTTGCCGTCTGCAACATCTTGAAACATATCAACTGCTTTCAAGCCTTCATGCTGAGCCATGTTTGATGCCTGCCAAAAGCGCTTAACCCGTTCGATATTCTCAGGCTGCGTAAAATCCATGTGCGCTGCCAACTGATTTGCCAGGCCGCCGACTTCACGCCCTCCCATCGCATTGGGTTGCCCGGTGATGGAAAAAGGACCTGCACCTTCATAACCGATTTTGCCTCCGGCCAAATGGCAGTTGATAATTGCATTGGATTTATCCACACCGCTGCTAGATTGATTCACCCCTTGCGAATAGAGCGTCACCACTTTAGCTTGCTCTGCAAACCAGGCAAACCATTGTGCTAAATCGTCTTCGCTCACATCACATTGTTCAGCGACAGACTTGATGCTGTTTTGCCCGTCTGTCGCAGCCAAAGCATCCTCGAACCCTTCGGTAAACTGTTCGATATAGTCAGAATCCATCGCGTTGTTTGAGACCAAATGCTTCAACAAGCCATTAAACAAAGCCGCATCCATACCTGGACGCAATGCCAAATGAATATCGGCAAGATCGCAGGTTGCTGTGCGTCGTGGGTCAATGACCACCACTTTCATATTTGGACGCGCTTTTTTTGCCGCAGCTATGCGCTGATAGACAATCGGGTGTGCCCAAGCGGCATTGGAGCCGACCAACGTAATCAAATCGGCTTGTTCTAAGTCCTCATAGCTGCAAGGCACGGTATCTGAACCGAACGCGCGCTTGTAACCCACCACCGCAGAAGCCATACACAAACGTGAGTTGGTATCGATATTCGCTGTGCCGATAAACCCTTTGATCAACTTGTTGGCAACATAGTAGTCTTCGGTCAACAACTGCCCTGAAACATAAAACGCCACGCTATCCGGCCCATGTTCGGCAATCGTTTGCTGAAAACGTTGCGCGACTTCTGTCAGCGCTGTTTCCCAATCCACCTGCTCACCGTTGATTTGTGGTGCCAACATCCTGCCCTCAAAATCAAGTGTCTCTCCGGTAGCCGAGCCTTTTACACACAGGCGCCCAAAGTTAGCCGGATGTGACTTATCACCGGCAACTTTCACTCTTACTTGTGCCGCACTATCACCATTGCTAGGCGTCACATCGATACCGCAACCCACACCACAATAGGGGCAAGTTGTTTTAACTGTGCTAGGTTGATTCACCTGTTCAATTGCTTGTCTGAGTGACATACTTTGTCCTTTTACAGCGCCTTAAAACGCAAAAAGGCCCACCTAGCCTTACGACTAAGTGAGCCTCATAACTCTTAACTTAAACTTTCTACTAATAGAGCTGGTTTTATTCCAACACTGGAAATTCCTATTTATTTCAATTAAATAGGTTATTTTTCAGCCCAAAAAACAGTCTCTTAGTGAACACAAAAATTCACCAAAATACAGCTTTTGCACCAAGTCAGCACCATTTTGGAAACACCCTAATCAAGTGCCACTTCAACCTTTTCACCGACAACGCGTGCTGGATATACCGGCAGAGAAATACCCTCTTTATCCAAACAGTCTCCGCTAATCAAGCTGTAATGCTCTTTATACAATGGAGAGGCAACCGTCAATACTCCCTGTCTGTCTCCAGTCATGCCTCGCGACATCACATTCGCCTTTCCTATTGGATCGAAGTTATCCGTGGCATACACCTGTCCGTCAATATAAAACAATGCGATTTGCTTGTTATTGACCAAAGCAGCGACCCCAGCATCTTTGACAAGATCACTCACTAAACACACCTGTAAAAACTCACTCATTGTCTTTTCCTACATTTAATTCCTTACCCAGCCTGGCAGATTTTTAAAATCTGCCAGGCTGGGTATCACGTTAAACCAGTTCTTTAACCTCTACAGCTATGCCGCTAAGTTTTTCAGACTCATTCGCAGGGCGAACCTGCCCACGTTCCAATACAAATAACTGCTCTGCTTTCTCTTCACTGTTGACGAAAGAACGGAAGCGTTTGCGATACTCATCCGACTCAATGGCACGTTTCCAGTCACACTCATAGGTATCTCTAATGCCTGCCATTTGCGCTTCCAAGGCATCGCCAATACCCAACGAGTCTTCTATCACGATTTGACGCAAGTAATCCAAACCACCTTCCAGGTTTTCCATCCAGACAGAGGTACGTTGCAGTTTGTCCGCAGTTTTGA
Organism: Hydrogenovibrio kuenenii DSM 12350; assembly: GCF_000526715.1. Lineage (NCBI taxonomy): Bacteria > Pseudomonadati > Pseudomonadota > Gammaproteobacteria > Thiotrichales > Piscirickettsiaceae > Hydrogenovibrio > Hydrogenovibrio kuenenii. The sequence goes on from NZ_JAGP01000001.1 coordinate 1,461,995, forward strand.
CGTAGAACATCAACAAACGGTCGACATACTTAAAGACTTGATCTTTGGTCAAATCGGTAGCAAGCAAATCCGCATGGCGAGGTTTCATGCCACCGTTACCACACACATAAAGGTTCCAACCATTTTCGGTGGCAATTACGCCTATGTCTTTCGCTTGCGCCTCGGCGCACTCGCGCGTACAACCTGAAACGCCCATTTTGATTTTGTGCGGTGAGCGTAATCCCTTGTATCGGTTTTCCATATCAATCGCCATGGTGACAGAATCATCCACACCGAAACGACACCAAGTCGAACCGACACAGGACTTCACCGTACGCAAGGCTTTTGCATAGGCTTGCCCAGACTCAAACCCTGCATCAATCAGGGTTTTCCAAATATCCGGTAAATCATTCATCTGCGCACCGAACAACACGATGCGTTGACCACCGTTGACCTTGGTGTAAAGCTTGTATTGCTTCGCAACTTCTCCCAAGACAATCAACTTGTCCGGTGTGATTTCCCCACCCGGCACACGAGGAATAACGGAATAGGTGCCGTCTTTCTGCATATTGCCCAGATAGTTGTCATTGGTGTCTTGCAAAGGAATCTTGTCAGACTCCAACGCGTAGCTATTCCATAAAGAAGCGAAAACACTACCGGCTGCCTGTTTACAAACGGCACAACCATGACCTTTGCCATGCTTAGCCAACAAGGTATCGAAACTATGGATTTCTTCGACCTGACACAAGTGGTAAAGTTCCTGACGGGTAAAAGAGAAATGTTCACAGATGTCAGTATTGACCTCAACACCACGCTTGATCAGCTCACTATTCAAAACATTCGTCACCAATTGCGTACAGCCACCGCATCCGGTACAGGCTTGCGTTTCCGACTTAATATCTGCCAAGGTCTGGCATCCGGCATCAACCGCCTGAATCACATCGCCTTTGCTGACATCGTAACAAGAGCATAATTGAGCGGTATCCGGCAAGGCATCAGGGCCGAACAATTCAGAGGCGCTGCCATCTCGATTCGGTAGAATCAAAGCATCAGGATGTTCCGGCAACGTCATATCATTCAACATCAATTGCAGCAGATTACCGAAGTCGTCGGCATCGCCTACCAAGACTGCACCCAATAGTTTTTTGCCATCGGGCGAGACAACGATTTTCTTGTAGATTTCTTCAGGGCCGTTTTCATAAACGTAAGACAAAGCGTTTTCATCATTGCCATGTGGGTCGCCAATCGAGGCGACATCCACGCCCATTAATTTCAATTTGGTGCTCATGTCAGCACCCGTAAAGGCATTTTGTTTGAGGTTCAATTGGTCGACCACCACTTGCGCCATGGCATAGCCCGGTGCCACCAATCCGTAAATCATGCCTTCATGCAACGCACACTCACCGATTGCATAAATCAACGGGTCAGACGTCTGGCAAAGGTCATTGATGACAATCCCACCACGCGCGCCCATTTCCAAGCCACATTGCTGCGCCAATTCATCACGCGGACGAATTCCAGCAGAAAACAAGACAATGTCCGTTTCTAAAGATTCGCCATCGGCAAACTCCATGCGATTGAGATGTGTGTCGCCTTGGACAATACGCTGTGTTGCCTTATGCGTGTGCACCTTAACGCCAAGATTCTCTATCTTTCTTTTCAAAAGTGCGGCACCGCCTTCGTCCAATTGCACCGGCATCAATCGTGGCGCAAATTCGACGACGTGGGTTTGCAACCCTAAATCTTTAAGTGCCTTGGCCGCTTCCAAGCCAAGCAAGCCACCACCAACCACCACGCCTGAACGGCTATTGGCCGCCATTGACTGAATCGCGTCTAAATCTTCAATGGTTCGATAGACTAAGCAGCCGTCGCGATCATTGCCTTCCATCGGTGGCACAAACGGATAGGAACCCGTTGCCAACACCAAGCGATCATAAGACAAGGTTTCCCCTTTTTCCGACGTGACCGTTTGATTTGCTCGGTCAATGCTAACCACTTTATCGCCCAGAATGATGCGCACACCGTTGTCTTCATAAAACCCTGGCGGCACTAAACACAAGTCTTCGGCCGTTTTGCCTGAAAAGTAGGAAGACAAATACACACGGTCATAGGCCAAACGGCTTTCTTCGCCAAAAACAGTGACATCATAACTCTGGTAAGCTTCACTCTTGACCAGTTTCTCAATAAAACTATGTCCAACCATGCCGTTACCAACCACAATAACCTTGGGTTTGTGAGCATTCATTTTATCTGCGTCCATTTGACTGTCCTCATTCATAGCCCTGACCGAAAATCAGGGTATCTCTTAAATTGCTAATATCCACTTGGGCTTTAAGTTTGTCGAATAACCAGTTGGCGTCGGTGACATCACCAAATAGCAACGCCCCAATCAGCTTGTTGTTCTGCAACACCAGTTTTCGGTAGATTTGCTGCGCCCTATCTCGAAAAACGATAATTTCTTTTTCGCCTTCTCGGCTTGGCTCAGGGCTTCCCTTAAAATCACCAGCCGAAAACAGGTTGATGCCTGTCACTTTCAACATGGTTGATGTCAGAGAACCTTGATAATCTGAATCGAACCCCATCAGCACTTTGGCAAGCACCTGAGCTTGTTCATAAAGCGGTGCAACCAATCCGTAGGTTTCTCCTCGGTGTTCCGTGCACTCTCCTAACGCATAGACATTAGGATTCGAAGTCTGTAATTGATCGTTGACGAGAATCCCTCTGTTTACGTCCAATCCTGCATCGCTGCCTAATTGGGTATTAGGGCGAATGCCCACCGACATCACCACCAAATCCGCGGGGATTTGAGTGCCATCATCAAATCGAATGGCCTCAACTTGATCTTGCCCAACAATAGCGACCGTATTCACCCCCATCTTGAAACGCATGGCAGGTATTTCATCATTACCAGCTTCCAATTTGCGCTTCAGCAACTGCCCTGCTTCTTCGTCCATCTGCATGTTCATCAGCACATTACTACGATGTACTACCGTGACTTTCATGCCGCGTTTCAACAGTCCATAGGCGGCTTCCAACCCTAATAAACCACCTCCTATCACCACGGCCTGCTGCTGTGTTTTGGCCGCAGAAATCATCGTTTCCACATCTCGCGTATCGCGAAAACTCACCACGCCAGGTAAATCCCCTCCAGGAATCGGCAAGATGAATGGTTTTGACCCTGTGGCAATCACAAGCTTGTCGTAAAAATAGGTTTCACCGCAAAAAGTAGTTAAGCGTTTCGCTTTCACATCAATGCTAGAAATCTGCTTCCCAATATGAATATGAATGCCATGCCGTTCAAACCAAGCTTCATCATGAGTCATGATATCGGACAACGTTTTTTCACCTGCCAACACGGGTGACAACATAATGCGGTTATAACCACCGACTGGCTCTTGATTAAACACTTCAATTTCATAGGCTGGTGCATCAGGAAAGCGTCCATCGATGGATGCCTCCTGTTCCAACTTGAGTAGGTGTTCAAGGAAACGCGTTCCCGCCATACCTGCTCCGATTAAAATTAATTTCTGTGTCATGGTTTTAACCTTAATTTCCCAGCTTTGGTGAACTAAGCTATTGGCACTTTTTTCTTAATGCTCTACTTTGCGTTGTTTTTCATACAAGAATCGAAGCACTTCCGAACGATAGTGGTTATATTGAGGATCATCCGCTAAGGCCAAACGATCACGAGGGTGATCCAACTCAACTTTCAAAATCTCACCAATTGTCGCCGCAGGACCATTGGTCATCATGATGATACGATCAGAGAGTAGAACCGCCTCATCTACATCGTGCGTAATCATAATCACCGTATTATTCAGGTCTTTCTGAATTTCCATCAAAGAGTCTTGAAGGTGCGCACGAGTTAATGCATCCAAAGCACCGAAGGGCTCATCCATCAGCATGATCTTTGGCTGCATCGCCAACGCGCGCGCAATCCCAACACGTTGCTTCATCCCACCAGAAATTTCATCTGGGCGCTTGTGCATCGCATGATCCATATGCACCAACTTCAGGTTATGCTCTATCCACTCTTTCTTTTCTGCTGAGCTTTTGCTCCTTTTAAACACTTGATCCACTGCCAATTCAACATTTTCATAAGCCGTTAACCAAGGTAATAAGGAATGGTTTTGAAACACCACCGCTCTTTCTGGCCCTGGGGAATTCACCTCTTTACCATCCAACAGCACTCCGCCCTCGGTGGCCTCATACAAACCAGCGACAATATTCATTACGGTAGATTTACCACAACCTGAGTGACCGATAAGTGAGATAAACTCTCCCTGTTCAATTTTTAGGTTTACGCCTTGCAGGGCTCTAAATGCCCCTTTAGGCGTGGGAAACTCTATTCCTACATTGGTGAGTTCTAAGTGAACTTCTGACATATTTTTTCTCCTTTAAACTCAATTCAATTTAGCGCTTAGCGAAGTGCAACCGACTTATCCCACGAGACTGCTCGTTGTAACATCAACATGCCTCTATCAAGAATAAAACCGACAATACCGATGACAATCACTGCCACCATAATGCGCCCCAAGGAGTTACTACTGCCATTTTGGAATTCATCCCAAACAAACTTGCCTAGGCCTGGGTTTTGCGCCAACATTTCTGCGGCAATCAATACCATCCAAGCAATCCCTAAAGAAATACGTAGCCCAGTAAACATCATAGGAATTGAACAAGGTAAAACGATCTTGCGAACGTGCGTCCACCAACTCAGCTGCAATACCTGACTAACGTTTTTCAAGTCTTGCGTGACTGTTGCCACACCTGCTGCTGTATTGATAATGGTTGGCCATAGACAACAGAGCAAAACGGTAAACATAGAGTTCAAAAATGCTTTGTCGAACATAGGATCATCGGAAGTATAAACTGCAGATACCACCATCGTTACCAAAGGCAACCATGCCAGCGGAGAGACAGGTTTAAAAATTTGAATCAATGGGTTCATCGCAGAGTAAGCGTTTGAGCTCAGCCCTATAACAATACCAATTGGAATCGCGATCAACGAGGCCAAAATAAAACCACTCATGACCGTAATCAAACTGCGACCGATTTGTTCGAAAAAGGTCGGTGGCCCAACATATTCTCTAATGCGTACTTTGGCATCAGGATTCTTCTCCAAACGTTTTTCATTACGAACTTCTTGTCGCTTGTAAAAAGCCTGTTCCTTTTTTGCTGCAACCTTGGCTTCATCTTGCAAAGCTTCGAACTGCTGAAAAGTTTGAACCGGCCCGGGAAATTGACCTAAAGAGGTGTGAATGTGAGAAGAGGCTCCTTGCCAAATCAACAAGAAAATTAAAATACCGGCGAGAGGCAAACCGATACTACGAATCATCGCATTGATTTGTCCCTTGCGATCCTCTCCGATAATGAGCTTGTAAACCGGCTCAATAAAAGACCATTTAAGTGGATTCATATGCATTCACCTTTGAATAAGTTAATAAAAAAGACATTGTTCGGTCTAACACATCAAGAAGATTGTCCGATAGTAGTAGCGAGTCATCGGTTACCTATCTGTTAAGGAAGCTTAGGTGTTTTCGCAATGCTTCCGAACAATGTCAAAACTGAGTACCTTGTTAAGTAAAAAATAGAGATTAAGGTTTTTGTTTATCTTTCAAACCAATCTTCAAACTGTCGATATAAGCATTTGGTTTTTTCGCATCGTATGGGATGTGATCCATAAAGTCGTTACGAACACCTCGATAGCCATCCGTCTTAAACACAGCTGGATCGAAGTCAGACTTCTTCATCTCACCATCTGCAATCAAAGATTCAACAGCTTTTTTATAGATGTCTGGACGATAAACCTTTTTCGCCATATCTTGATACCAACTATCTGGCTTATACTCTGGAATTTGTCCCCAGCGACGCATCTGCGTCATATACCAAATGGCATCTGAATAATAAGGGTAGGTTGCGTTGTAACGGAAGAAGACGTTGAAGTCAGGCTCTGAACGCTTGTCTCCTTTCTCATACTCGAATGTGCCGGTCATCGAGTTGGCAATGACTTTGTAATCCGCACCAACATAGTTCGGCTGAGACAAGATTTTTACTGCTGCTGGGCGGTTTTTGTTGTTATTTTCATCCAACCAATAGGCTGCACGAATCATTGCTTTAACGATACGAATGGTGGTGTTTGGATATTTTTCATAAAAATCTTCTCTTAGACCAAAGACCTTTTCCGGGTTATTGGTTTCAATAGAGTTATCTGAAATCACAGGCACCCCAATGCCCTTGAATACGGCTTGTTGGTTCCATGGTTCTCCCACACAGTATCCTTCAATCGTGCCGGCTTCCATGGTAGCTGGCATTTGAGGCGGAGGCGTGACCGATAGCAAAACGTCCGCGCCGATGGTTCCTGAGGTATCCCCTTTTTGAGGTGCATACAGACCAGGGTTCAAGCCACCGGCTGCCAACCAATAACGCAACTCGTAGTTATGCGTCGAGACAGGGAATACCATCCCCATTTTGAAAGGTTTACCGGCATCTTTATAGGACTTCACCACAGGCTTCAACGCACTGGCGCTGATTGGGTGAACCGGCTTACCATCTTTCATTGGCACATGCTTTTTCATTGCTGCCCAGGTTTTGTTGGAAACTGTGATTGCATTACCATTCAAATCCATTGAGATAGGCGTAATAATATGCGCTTTCGTACCATAACCGATGGTTGCCGCAATGGGTTGACCTGCCAACATGTGTGCACCGTCCAACTCACCATCAATAACGCGATCTAGCAGTACTTTCCAGTTGGCTTGCGCCTCTAAACTGACATATAGACCTTCATCTTCAAAATAACCTTTCTCGTAGGCGATTGCTAAAGGTGCCATATCCGTTAGCTTGATGAAGCCGAACTTCAAATCTTCTTTTTCTGGTGGCCCTACTTTATCCGCAGCATAAGAAAGCGGTGCATATGCGATGCTAGATAAAGACATTGCTGCAGCGACAGCTAGAGTCGTTTTCTTAAAAAAGTTTCTGCGACTCAACATTTTCGATGTCATGTTCATTTTTGCCATTTCCATTTCCTTTTGAGGTTGTTCCACATGTCTTGCCTGATTCGCCTATAAGACTTCGCTGCCTTTACGCTCGTCTAGTGATCGATTAATCCAGAGCAACAATCACTGAAAAAAAACCAAAAAAAAACGCCCACAGAATCCGTCCGTTTTTCATGACGAGATTCTGTGAGCGTCTATACTCTAAATTAATTTTGATATTTAATAAGAAATCTCTAGGCCAAACTAAATATATACAATATTTACAACAACTTAATAAAATTTAGCTCTAAAATCCTGTGCACTTTTCTTACCATATTTCAGCAATTGCACTCAAATGTGCACCATAATAAATCACTGTTATTGAATTAAATAAGGGCAATTGATTACTTTGCTAATAAAAACAGCACTAATAAAAGCAATATTAATGAAATACTTTTCCAGAATAAAACAGGGTTGCGATCTATTAAGGGGGCTTGTGTCTTATTCAAATATGCTTGGTTGGGGTGACGTAGGTCATAGATAAATTCAGATATTTCTCTGTATCTTTTTTGCGGCTCAGGCTGTAATGCTTTTCTCAAAGCTTCATCTATCCAGATAGGTGAATCCCGGTCTTCTTCAACAACTGAACGGTAGCGCAACTTTCGTTGGTCGGCTTTGGTGCGGGCTTTTGCAACCTGAATGCCATAAGGCAAACGGCCTGATAGCAATTGATAAGTAATCACCGCCAAAGAAAATTGATCGGAACGCGTGCTACCGACATCGCCCAAAAAATATTCTGGCGCAGTGTATTGAGCCGTACCTAACAAATCAGGTTGATTCAGCGGGCTGGTTATTTCTGCTAAGCCAGCGACCCTAGTTGAACCAAAATCAATAATTTTTACCGTGCCTTGCCGGTCGATCATAATATTATTCGGTCGAATGTCTTGATGCAGCATCTCCAAACGATGGAACGCGCGTAGCCCTTTTGCGATCTGCTCAACAATCTTTCTCACTGTTTCAACATCTGGTTTTGGGTTATCCAGCATCCACTGCGCTAAAGTTTGACCTTCGATATATTCCGTCGTGATATAGAGATAATTTCTCTTTCGAGTCTGCACAATTGGTTTTAAAACATTTGCATGTTCAATACGCCGAGCAATCCATTCTTCTAATAAAAATCTTTCCAGGTAGGCGGCATCATCACGTAAATCTATCGACGGTACTTTCAATATAACCTGCTGTTTGCTCTCCAAGTCTCTGGCCAGGAAAACATGGCTGCGACTGCTGTTATGAATATCTCGTAAAATTTCATAACCGTCAAACTGCATTCTTGCCTCTAATTGAGGTGGAAAAGGTAATGCCGTCATTTGCTGGTAGGCTTCACTCTCGTCATAATCGGGCAGATTATCTACCCGAACAATTTGAACAGTGAGGTTGTCATCACTCCCTTTTTGATACGCCTCATCGACAATCTTTTTTGCCGCAATATCCAAATCAACCTCATGCTGTCCAATCAGTTCAACCATTCGCTCATCACTTAAAAACTCATAAACGCCATCAGTGGTGAGAATGAATACGTCTCCTTTATCGAGTACATGAGTTTGATAGTCGATTTCCAACTGATCGTTCACCCCCAAAGCCCGGCTTAAAAAACTCTCTTCGCTTGACAGCCAAGTACGGTGATCTTCAGTTAATTGTTCAAGGGTATTTTGAGTAGCAGCAATACGATAGATACGGCTATCCCCGGCATGGAATAGATGTGCTGTGGTCGATTTGAACACCACACTGCTAAAGGTACAAACAAAGCCTTTGTCCTTGTTATAACGATACTGGCTACGACGTGTTTGTGAAAATAGCCAGGAATTGATGGCTAGCAACACACTTTGTGCCGATGTCTTCACACGCCAGGCTTCTGACGTGCTGAAATAATCCATTAGAAAACCTTTTACGGCTGTTTCACTCGCTATCTGACTGACCTGACTGCTACTGATACCATCCGCCAAAGCGATAACGATGCCTTTGGAACTTAATAAGGGTTCTTCAGGAATAAGACTTCCATAAAAATCCTGATTAAGTGCCTTCCGACCTTTGTCCGAATATTGCCCGATTGAGACGTTGAGTTGCTTTGTCATACAAATAAATAGACCACTCCATAGATGGAGTGGTCATTTAAGCGCTAAACGCTTAGCCTAGATTACGTTCTGGGCTAGTTTTAACGTGCGTGTAGTACAAAGGAAGTGCTACAAACAAGAAACCACCAACCAAATTACCCAGTGCTGTTGGCAACTCGTTCCATAACAAGTAATCCGTTACTGTGAATCCACCGCCCATGATCATTGAGAAAGGGAACAAGAACATGTTTACGATTGAGTGCTCGAAACCCATGAAGAAGAACAGCATGATTGGCATCCACATCGCAATAATCTTACTGGTTGCAGAAGTCGAGATCATCGCGGCAACGACACCCATTGAAACCATCCAGTTACACAACATTCCTCTGATGAATATCGTCAACCAACCTTCTAAACCATGCTCTTTATAACCTAGGGTTCTAGCTTCACCGATATGCCCTACCTTTTGCCCAATTGCACCTGGATCAGTGCTGTAGCCATAGGTCAGAATAAAAGACATCATGAAAGCAACGGTCAAGGCACCACCAAGGTTACCTAAAAACACCAGCCCCCAGTTACGCAACAATTGTTGCATATCAGCACCGGGTCTTTTGTCCAATACCGCCAAAGGCACCAGCATAAATACGCCAGTCAAAAGGTCAAACTTCATCAAATACAGCATGATAAAACCGACCGGGAAAAGCAAAGCACCGACCAATGGCGAGCCGGTTTTCATAGCAACGGTAATGGCGAACATCGCGGCCAATGCCAAAATGGCGCCCGCCATAAAGGCACGGATCAATGTATCTTTTGTCGACATGAAAATTTTTGACTCTCCCGAATCAACCATTTTCGTTACAAACTCATTTGGTTCTAAATAAGACATAGCAAGCTCCTCAGTAAACTATGTAATCATGAAATACACCTCAGCCTTGGGGATTGGCTTCCTTACCTCACCCCTGACTTGGCTTAATCATTAGCTCTAAAATTGGAAGTCATCAAAAAATTCCAAAAAAAAACGCCCACAGAATCACCTCGAAAAAACTCGAGGTATTCTGTGAGCGTCTACACTCAAAACTAATTTAAAAGTATTAAGAAACTATTAAGCCAACGAATATTTACATTGATATTTCATTAACTTAGCACTTCCTCCAACCCCAGCCTGGCAGATTTTTGCGCTGTAGCAGAGCAACTTCCCTTTAATTCTGCACCAAAATAAAACGATCTTCCCCGATTTCTACACCATCCAATAACCAGGGTTCTGCATGCACGCCTTCTTCTTTTCTATTCACCGAAGGGAGCTGAACACCTTGCTTTGACAGCACTGAACGATAAACATCCGTCAAATACACTTCCTGTGCCGTCTTTTCAATATCTACGTCTTCTGGAATCTGATGCCAGCGCTTCATCTGAGAAAGTATCCACTCGGCATGTGATTGCCAAGGAAAATTCGCCAGATGCTTAAAGGGCGAAAAGAAATTCGGGATGTTTCGACAAGTGGAACAACTTGGGTTACAGACTTCACCATAAAAAGCATTTTTAATCGATTCTCTCGGTGCACCGACATATTGTGGTGAAGACAAATAATCACTGAGTGTTTCTCTATTTTCAACCTTATCGATCCATTCGCTGGCACGATAAAGTGCCAAAATGAGTTTTTCATGAATTTCTGGGTTTTGTTCCGCCCAATCCTTGCGCACCCCCAGCACTTTGTCCGGTGCGTTGTTCCAAATCTCATACCCGGTGATCAAGGTCACTCCCACTTTGCGCTTCACCGCATGCGTATTCCAAGGTTCACCCACACAATAGGCATCAATCAGATTTTCTTCCAGTGCTTGTACCATGCTTGGCGGTGGTACAACGGTGAGATGCACATCCTTATCGGCATCTATCCCCCCTTCCGCCAGCCAATAACGCAACAAATACTGATGCATGGAAAATGGAAACACGACTGCAAAACGTAACTTGGGCAAGCCTTGTTCTGCTCTGGCATCAATCACCTTCTTCAGTACACAAGCGCTCTTCTCGGGTTTCAAGACCAGTTGAGATTCGTATTCGCTCATTTCTTCATAGAGTGCATTCGACACGCTGATGGCATTACCATTAACCGCAAATGAATAAGCTGTTACCAATGGCCTTTTGATACCGCCAAGCCCTAGTGTAGAAGACATCAACATAGGTGCTAGCATATGCGCCGCTTCATAAGCACCAAATACCAGTTTGTCGCGAATATTGGACCAGGACACTTCACGGTGAAGTTCTACATTCAGCCCTTGCTCTTCAAAAAAACCCTGCTCTTTTGCAACAATCAATGAGGCACAATCGTTAAGGGGTATAAACCCGATATTAACTTTATCCATTCTTCTTCCTCATCATTTTTACTCCAGTACGCTGATAATCGTTTCAGCCACTTCATACAACTTCTGATTACTGTCCATAGAACGCTTACGGATAGCCTCGTACGCTTCCTGTTCACTAACACCCTTTTGTGCCATCAATAAGCGCTTGGCTTTCTCGATCAGTCTATTCTGATCCAGTTCTGACTTGGTCTGTTTCAACTCGTCTTTCAAAGCCTGATATTCTCTGAAACGTGCAATTGCCACACTCATAATCGGCTTTACGCGTTCCATATCCACACCCTTAACAATATAACCGCTCACGCCTGATTTTATGGCTTCCTGAATCACGGTTTCGTTATCTTCGTCTGCAAACATCACTACGGGCAGCGGATTATGCTCATTCAACAAGTACATACTTTCAAGAATATCTCGATCCGGTGATTCTGTATCAATCACAATCATATCCGGCATAATTTGCGCTACCTTCGCCAACAAGTTCGGCCCAGGTTCTACACGTGAAATCACTTCATAGCCATGATCCAACAACGCCTGCGACAAAATAGCAGAACGCCCGGAATCATTATCCACTAGCATGACTTTTATGGTTTCGTACTTGGTCTTAGACATTCCCTTGTCGCCTGTTTAAGTCACTCACATTCATGTTCAACTCGTCTTATTGGTTTACGTTTGGCTTACCAAAAACAAAAAATGCTCATCCCTTTCCTCAATATACAAGGAAACGGTATGAGCATTTCTATACTTATTTCATATTTACCTTTGATAATAGAAACAACCAAACCAACTTCAAATTTATGTTTCAAAAACAATAGATTAAAATAAGAACTGCATTTTTTAACTTTTTTCTATTGCCTTTTATCATCCCATCTTGTCTCATCTTGGTGCAACCTGCCCTTTCCTGCTCAAATGATTTGGCAAACAAATTAACCACCACTTATATAAGCACTTGATTTGTATATGGTTAACCTTCTCTGGTTTAGATATTTCTTATCTGGTGTTTATAGTTTGAGTAAAGACGCTCACAGAAATTCGTTTGATACTAAATTCAAATGAAAACTTTGTGGGCGTTTTTTATTGGCGCAGCAAAAGCAGAAAGGGGTTTCAAACGTTATGGAAACGCTAGAACAAGAAAAAGATTTTGAACATCTCGGCACACTGGTTATAAAAATGGACGCTTCAGGTGCATTACTCGAAATGAACGATGCATTTATAGAAGCCTGCGAATACGATCGCTCTGCACTTTCAGCAAATAACTTCTCCCAACTTATACATCAAGATACGCCCAAACGCTTAATAACAGATATCTGGCAAACACTCAAAGAAGGAAAACCATGGGTTCAGGTCTTAAAAATACAATGCCACAACGACAAATATATTTGGACAGAAGCCAATATCGCGCCAGTATTAGAAAATAACAAAATCGTTGCAGCCCTTGCCGTACTCAAACCTTTATCCGATCAAACTTTTGTCCGCACAACTGAACAAGCCACATCACTTTATAAGAAAATACGCCATGGTCACATTAAAAACGGTGTGCTCCTTACCCCCATGCAAAACCTGTGCTTATTCCATAAACTTCATCCCATTAACCTAATGGTAAGCAGCATTGCCCTGCTCGGTATAGTCGGCACACTGGTGCAACTGAACATCATAAATCTACCAGTCTGGGGTATTCCGGCACTCAATGCATTTCTCTTTATTTATGCTTTAGCGGGTAGAAAATACGCCTTTAATCGTTTGGGGAAAGCCAAAGTCCTTATCGATAAAATGCGTCAAGCCGATTTTAATGGCCAGGTGGATTACTATGGTAACCACTCTTTGAGCAAACTGGTTTCTGCGGTCAAAATGATGCAAGTTCAGCTCGGTGCAACGGTTGAAAACGCCAAGGCGGAGCTTAACCACAGCACACGCATCAAATCTGCTTTAGACAGTGCCTCTGCCAATCTCATGATGATCAACAATAAAGGCAAAGTGCTGTACTACAACAACGAATCCAAGAACTTTTTTCTACGCCATGCAGCAGCATTCAAACAAGCTTACCCAGACTTTAATCTCGAAAACTTAATCGGCCAATCCTTAGCAGGTGTATTCAAAACCGATATGTTTAACAAGCTAAGCAATAGCACGGAAGAAGTCGAAATCGAACAATCTTTTGCCAACCTATTGCTCCACCTTAAAATCAAACCCGTTTTCGATGCACAGCAGCAAATCATTGGCTCCGTCGTGCAATGGGAAGACCTCACCCAACAACGCAAGATAGAAGAAAACCTCAAGTCCACGTTACAAATGGCCTCGTTAGGCCATACCGCTTTAACAATAGATACACAAGATCTATCCGGTTTCTTCTTGGACACATCCAACAATATCAATGCGCTACTGAGTGAACTGAATCAAATTATCGAAAGCATGGTCTTTGTGATGACCAAACTCGCCACGGGTGATTTGCAAGGCCGCATAGAGAAAAGCTTGCAAGGATCTCTTGCTGCGATGAAAGGCTCTACACACGTTTCATTGGATAACCTAAGTGCCATTGTTTATTACATCAAACAATCCGCTGAAATGGTCAGCACAGCCGCAAGCGAATCTGCAAGCACTTCTCTTGATTTGTCCGATAGAACACAAAAAGCAGCCGCAGCACTAGAGCAAATCAACACCACCATGCAAACCGTACACAGTCAGCAAACTGAAAATACGCAAGAACTGATGCAAATCAATCAACTTGCAACCCAGACACTTGAGAAAAACGCTTTTGCCAAATCGGCACTCGAATCGACCGTTACCGCTATTGACGATATGCAATCCACCTCGGAAAGAATAGCCAACATTATCGGCATGATTGACGGCATAGCTTTTCAAACCAACTTGTTAGCATTAAATGCTGCCGTTGAAGCTGCCCGCGCAGGAGAACATGGCCGAGGATTTGCCGTGGTAGCAGGAGAAGTACGCACCCTTGCTCAAAAATCTGCTTCTGCTTCTGCCGAAATCCGTCAACTCATTGAAGAGTCCATTGACAAGGTTCACCAAGGCGTCAACAAAGTTCAAGAAACTAACCAAGCATTTGACGAAGTTAACCAAAGTGTTTCCACCATCGGTAACTCTTTATCAGAAGTGGTTTCATCTATTGAACAACAGCAAACAGCCGTTGCCAGAATCGCCGAATCCATCAACTCTTTGGATGACAATCTACAAAGTAACGCGGCATTGGTAGAAGAAACTTCCGCTGCAGCCGAATCACTAAAAGATCAAGCCGTGCTACTTAGACGAGAAACCGACAAGTTCACCATAGACACACAAAGAGCCAAAGAGCTGATTCAAACCACACCAGATATTTCAGGCATACGCATCTCAGATGTGCGCCAATCCATGCGCATCTGGAAAGCCAATACCCAAGCCTATCTGAACGGTGTCAATGTGCCTATCGACCTGGAACACATCTCCGACCACAAAGCCTCTGCCGTCGGCAAGGCCATGGCACAACTACTGCATTTCCAACCCAGTATCGCCAGTATGGTCGAATATCAGAAAATGGATAAACTACACGTGCATCAACATCAACTGATAGCTGAAATTCTTAAATTGATGGATCACAACAACGATGCCGAAAACCTCAAGCAAAAAGACGCTCTGCTCGATGAGTTCGTCGATACTTCCGATGCATTGGATGCCGCGTTAAAAGAGTTGGATTTAGGCATCGCACATAACGCAGACGCTATACCCGTGCCCGCCCAACTCAGCGCATAAAACCCGCATCACTTTCGCTTGTCATTTTGTTAAGATGACAAGCAAGCAAACCTTGTGATGACGGCAACCATGTTTCTTTATCTCAGCTCAGCTATTTGTCAAAAACACAACAATAGCTGGGGGCACCCAGAAAGTCCCGAACGCATTGTTCATATCGAACAAGCCCTTCAAGATAGCGGCATGATGCAATATGCCATTGCCCAACCTTTCTCTCCTGCTACTGATACCGATGTGTTGCGCGTGCACCACCCTAAAGTTTGGCAAACGCTCAAAGACAACCTGCCACAAAACGGCTTTGTCAAAATAGATGAAGATACCGGCATGAATCCATACAGCTTGGATGCCGCGCTGATGGCCAGTGGTGCTATGCTCGCTGCCATTGATGGCGTGATGAACAATCAAGCCAAAACTGCCTTCTGCAATATCCGACCACCTGGTCATCATGCAGAAATCAAACGGCCAATGGGGTTTTGCCTTATCAACCACATTGCCATCGGAGCCGCCTATGCTTTAGACAAATACAATCTAGAGCGCATTGCCATTGTCGACTTTGATGTCCATCATGGTAACGGTACAGAAGACTACATCCGACAAGAACCCAGAGTCAGTTTCGTTTCCAGCTTTCAAGAAAATATCTTTCCCTTCACCAATCCGATTTCCGACATAGACAACATGCTCAAACTCCCTCTAAAAACGCAGAGCGATGGCAAAGTGTTTATGAATGGATGGCAAGAAGGCTTTGAATTTGTCAGAAACTTTAAACCGCAACTTATCCTCGTTTCAGCAGGTTTCGATGCTCACCAAAAAGACCCTCTCGCCAGTCTCAATCTAACTGAAGACGACTTCTATCATTGGACACAACAGCTTGTAGAAATTGCAGATAATGTTTGTGAGGGCAAAATCGTTTCAACACTTGAAGGCGGCTATGATTTAGAAGCTTTAGCCAATTCAGCTACTGCACACGTCAAAGCCCTTTTAAAACAGTAAAATCTACCAGACTGGGTTCAGCCTAAAACAACTAAAGCTTTTGATTCTCTAATCCAAATCCGATTAATTGAATCTTTATCCCTCACCCCAGCCTGGCAGATTTTAGTGTAATTTAACTCTGACCCAATTATTGTATTAACCTTCTACTTTACTTTCAGGCAATTCCAAGGCGACATCTTTGAACGAGGCTAAGGCGGCTTCTAGGTGCTCAATAATTTCTTGTTGTAAAACATCTGGAGGAGGTAAGTTATCCAGGTTATCCAAACTATCATCTTTAAGCCAAAATACATCAAGGCTTGCCTTGTCGCGATTGATTAATTCATCATAACTATAGTATTTGAATCGTTCCGTTTCTTCTCTTACATGACGATTTTGAGGGTTATAGCACTGAATAAAATCTTTAAGATCACTTAGCGTCATTGGGCGTTGCTTTAATGTAAAGTGCTTGTTAGTTCTTAGGTCGTAGAACCAAATACCTTTGGTGTGTACTTTTTCATCACGAGCGGCATTGTCAAAAAACACAACATTGGCTTTAACACCATTAGCATAAAAAATACCTGTAGGCAGTCTCAAAATAGTGTGAACATCGCAGTTATTTAACCATTTACGGCGAATACGCTCACCTGCCCCGCCTTCAAATAAAACATTGTCTGGCAATACAACGGCTGCTTTACCTGTGTCTTTTAAGCTTGCAACAATATGTTGTAAAAAATTAAGCTGTTTGTTTGTTGTTGTCGCCCAAAAATCTTGGCGTTCATAGGTTAATGCTTCTTTATCCTCTCCTCCATCAGCATTAGTAATCGTCATGCTGCTTTTCTTACCAAATGGAGGATTTGCTAAAACATAATCGACTTTTTCTGTTGGCTTATTTAGAAGTGCATCGGCTCTTTCTACTTCAGGCTCACCGTCGATACTACCGATATTATGTAAGAACAAGTTCATCAAGCACATACGGCGAGTGGAAGGAACGATTTCATTACCCCGAAATGTTTCGTCACGCAAAAACTTAACTTGGTCTTTGTTTAATTTCGATTTTGCGATGATGTTTTCATCATGCTTAGATGGATTCCAATGGCTCATGCCTTTTTCAATCCATTGCTCATCACCGTATGTAATCCAATCACTTGCCGTTAAGAAAAATCCTCCCGTCCCGCATGCTGGGTCAGCAATCGTCTTTTTCGGTTCAGGGCGAACACATGCGAGCATTGCATCGATTAGTGCGCGAGGTGTGAAGTACTGGCCGGCTCCACTTTTAGTGTCTTCCGCATTCTTTTGCAGCAAACCTTCGTATAAATCACCTTTAGCGTCAGAATCTAAACTAATCCAGTTTTCTTCATCAATCATTTTAACAATACGTGCTAACTTTGCAGGATCAGGTATTTTGTTTTCAGATTTATAGAAAATAGCGCCAATCATGCCGCTTTCTTTAGCTAGGCTCTTTAAAACCTTTCTGTATTGTTCTTCTAGCTTCTCACCCGTTAAGCCTTGCAAAGTTTCCCAGTTATAATCGGTAGGAACTTTAGTGTCTCTAGAGTATGGTGGTTGAGCATATTCATATGCCATTTTTAAAAACAATAGATAAGTCAACTGCTCTAAGTAGTCGCCATAACCCACACCATCATCACGTAATGTATGACAGTAATTCCAAACTTTTTGTACTAACGCTGGTGCGTTCATAATTTATCCATCAAATATACTATATTGTTTAATTTATAGTGACTTATGCGCATTCTAAGATGTCTTCAACCCACTCTCTATTTTGATAGCCTTTTACCATTTTTTTGGCGAACACCGAAAATGGAGCATCAGCGACAATTAACCTTGCTAAAGAATCTACAACCGTTTCAAAACTTTTCCCTACTGAATCAATTCCAGAATTGAGGTCAGGGTATAATTCATCACCGGTTTCAATCAAATCCCTAATCTCTAAAGCCAACAACCTTCTTTCTTCATTTAAATCAGGGTGATCTAAATGATAATAACTTATTGAATCAATAACTCTTTGATTCTTAGTTTTTTCGTTAGGGTATTTAGGTCTTGGACGCCCATCATCACAAAAATCTAATAAACTAGCATCTGTTGCTTTACATGGGTCCAGCAAAACAAAAGCCTCTGTATTTCTTTGAATGCGATTTGTTGCTCTACTACCTGAAAGTAAAGGAAAATGATCTCCTTTACCCTCGCTTTCTCCTGTTTCAGGATTCGTTCTAATACTGTTACAAAAGGTACAAGCGAATCTGAAGTTTTCATAATCTAGAGCAAACCACGGGTAAATGCTTTTAGGTCGAAAGTGGTCGACCGTATTGTCTGACCTATCTTCTCTTGATTCACAATACCAACACTTGTTATTAGATAACTTTTTTAACGCTGGCTTCAACTCAGACCAAATAGACTGGCCCGTTTTAGCCTCACAAACTCCTTCATCAATATCTCTTTGTTTGATCTGCGCCTTTGTTCTCCAGCTTTGTGAAGGGTTTAGTTTACGAATATCAATCCATCTCATTCTGCCCTCCTTCTTGCTTTAACTTCAACATAACTTTCTTAATCAGATTTTTACTAGCCGCTCGCTTCTCTTCAGAAGGTAACGAGTCCATTTGTTGATTATCTTCAGCTTGTGAATCAAATTCATATCGAGCACGCAGATATTCTTCAAATACTCTGTCACGGTTAGAAAACCTGAAACCTAGATTATCAAGCTCTAAGTTAATTTCGTTCAGTTTTGATTTCTCAATACTAGTTAATGCTTCATCTTTAGCCGTTATTTGTCTCTTACTTTCAAGCAGCTCCTCAGTATAACTATCTACTGAAGAGGCCAAACCAAACATATCGCTGGTAATAATTCCCGCATAGCCCATACCTCTTGGATCAAAACTGGGTTTATGTGATTCAATTATCCTTGTTTCTTCATCCCTACTCAAGATTTGGACTTGATCACGGTTTAATTCAGCTATCGCGATAGGGTTATGAGTCGTTAGTACTATGTGGCTATTGTTCTCACCTTCTGAACCAGAAGTAACAAATTTATTAAGATAACCAATATAATCAACGCTCCATTTAGGGTTTAAATGAGTGTCTGGTTCATCTAATAAAAATAAACTTTCTTCCTCTGCGGTAAATCTTAATAGCCCTAAAACTGTGAGTAACTGCTGCTCTCCTTCACTTAACTCACGGAAAGTAACGGTACCATCATTTTTTTTAAGCTTTACGCGAATGCGAACTTCACTGATTAACTCAGATACATAGGTACTTTCAAGGTCACGGAAAAAGTCTCTAGGCTCTTGATCTCCGACTAACTCATTCAGTTTGCCGATATCTTTGATAAACATGTAAAGGTATTCACGCTCTTTTTTATTCCATAAAGTCGCTTCATCTTTTCGTTTAATTTTGATGGGAGCCGTAGATACTTCATGAACTCGGTCTAAAAAACCACGAACAACACCTTCTGCCCCCCAAAATATATCAGGCTTATCTTTACATGCGCCATGCATCCCTCTGGGAGTTTTACTCTTATTTAGATTCCATGACGGTTCATTGAGTTCAAGTAAAACAGAATCAATACTTTCAGCATTTTCATCAGTCTCCAACCCTAATTGCGTATCAAGAAACTGTCTGACTAAATCATCTTGTTTAAGAACAAACGCCAATAGAACAAATTGGCTATGGACAGGTAGGGCGTAAAACAGACGTCTTAAACCTGGGTCTTCAGATTTAGCATTACGTAATTTACTATCATATTGCTGTAGATACGGGCGAAAAACAGATTCCATTCTGTCGCTATGACCAGAATAATAGCCGAAAATATATTTTGGTAAAAAGTTATCTTTGCGCTTTTTAAAGTCAGAAAATTTCATTGCTGATAATTCAGGATTCTCTGTTAATACACTCAGCAAGTCAGCTTGCACAGCTTGTTCAGCTTTATTTTCTCCCAAATCTTTATAGCTAATTTTATACGCATCTTTTAAACGATCAGGGTCGGCATCAATTTCAATTTCTTTTTCATGGCAATAATAGCGAAGTGTATAAGCAAATGAAGGCTTATCACTTTCTTTTTTGTCGTTCTTACCCATAATTAAATCACGAAATAGTAAGGCCAACGCCTCAAGTACGTTTGATTTACCCGTTCCATTCCAACCAATGACTAAGGTGATCCACTCTTCTTCTTCAAAGTCGATAGTGACGTTTTTCAGGTTTTTAAACCTTTGACGTTCACCTTCTCGCTCTGAACCTATGGTAAATGAGGCTAACCGCATTAGTCTTCCTTAACATCGTTCTTAATAAGTTTTAATTGATCAAAACCACCGGTACGCTCAATTTTGATTTTTCCTTCTTTTTCTAGCTGTCTTAATTCTGTATAAACTTCTTCTATGCGATCAGTTGATGTGCCATCAACTACGCCACATTTTTTAAAGGCTTCTTGCGCATCAATCCATCTATCTTCAGACGTTAAAACTTCTAATAAAGTATCCATTACATTAACTTTTTTTTTAGTTTGACGAGACTTTCTTGGTTTAACCTTTTTGGCTAACTCAACTCGTTCTTTTTTAATTTTTTCAAGTAACACTGATGCGTGCTCATCATTTGGGTTTTGTGGTACAAGCTGACCTGAAAAAGCTGATTTAAGAATATTCTTACGTTGAGCATCCGACTGCTTCAAACCAAACGATGCAGCTTTGTCTTGCCTATCGACAGCATCCAATTCATTGGCCACTCTTTCTATCAATGCTTTTTGCTCGCCCAAAGAGGGAAGAGGGACCGCTAATGCACCCAATTTTGTCCCATTTACATTCGCTTGCCCTGCTGTTTGATTCATTACTTCAGCAATCCATTTTTTACCCAAAACGGAATTGATGTAATGAGCAGCAATTTCAGGTAAAAAGTGTTCCGTAAATGTTACAGCGATCAGATAAGATGCATATGAAACAGGCTTACCAATATCTCTGTAAATAGCCGTCTTACCTACAAGTTCAGCACTATTGGTTCGATTAAACAATAAATCTCCGTCATTCAGCAATAAACTTGGAAACTCATTATGGTCAACAGGCAAAAATTTTAGCTGATCATAATCTAGCTCTCCATTCTGAATATTCCCCATGCGCAACACTGGAACACCTGAGCTATCATCATTAGTTTTTGATGAAGAACCATAACGCTTATTCACAGCCAATTGATCTATTGTCGCCCAAACCCAACCGTCAGGTAAAATAGGTAACCCTTTAGTGTCTGGTTTTACTGGTTCAGGATATTTCTCTTTCCAGCCTTTAGTTGGTTTTTTTTCTTTGGCTTTAAATTCTTCCAGCTTTTGTTGTTCCCATAGTGCGCGACGTTCTTTTAGAATTCGCTCTAAGAGTTTTGGGCCAGTTTCTTCAGTTTTATCGGAATTTGCTTCTCGCCATTGCTGAGTAAGAGTACCTTCAACAGCACTTTTTAACAATGATTGACGGTATTGTGTGAGCTTGAGTTGTGCAACTTTTAACTCAGAAATCCCTGAATCTAAGTCAGAAAATAACTCTTCAATTTTTTCAAAAATCCTTCCTTGTTCCTTCAGAGGAGGTATAAATGTTTTATGGGCTAAAAAAGGGCCTCTATTAATATGCTTCATAGTACTACCATGCAAGTGTTCTGTATCAAGCATTTGTTTAATTGCAATTTTCATCCAATAGTAAAGTAAACCCGGATGAAATAGTCTAGTATCAGGAATGACTTTAAAAATATGTTGATTTAACCACGCCCTTTCACCACGCCAAATAAAAGCGTCTAGGGTAGCGGACCAACTAACAAGTAGATCCCCACTATTAACTTTATATACTTCAGGAAAGTCCATTTTGGTGTAATTAAATGGCTTATTTTGATTAGTTAAATTTTGAATCCTAATAATTGGAGTTCCAGCCTCACTTCTATGAGCAGGTTTGAAAGCAAATCCATTAATGTATTCAGCTAAATCTCCTATGCTCGCCTCAACCCAACCCTTCGGTAAATATTCAATTTCACTCACGCAATTAATTCCTGATTCATTTCAGTCAAAAGACTGTCTAATTCATATTCAAACAAGCCCCACGCTTTTTGTAGTCCACCATTATCTGAAAATGGGCTATAGTCAAAATCGTCTCGTTCAATAGAGCAGCTGGCAGCAATATGATCTTTAATTAATCTTAACCATTGGGTTTGTTGCTCTGAGAAAGCGGTTGAACGTTGGGCATTATGGCGAAAAATCCATTTTTTAAATTTAGCATCAACCTGTTCAGCAAAGGGCTTTAATTCAGCATCAAGACCGATCGCAAATCGAACGAGCGAGATTATATCGGCTATCTGCCTTTGATTGTTACTACTTTTACTATTTGTAGCGTTAATGCGCTCGTATGCATTCCACAATTTTTCTGTCGTCAATAGCAGAGGAGGTTTATTAAGCACTTGGTGCAGCTCCTCAACCATTTCGAATGTTAAACCTCTGCGTTGATATGGCTGCTGATAAAAAAAGCTTAATGCTTGAATATCGTCTTTATGTTGTTCGATAAAGTCTTTAAAACTCTTAATCACTTGCTCAGCATTATCTGCCGCATGGCTGCTATAACCAGAATAGGTTACCGTATCTAAATTGATATGATCAATAAGCTGCTCACGCTCTCGACGTGCAGATTCAATCGTCTCCCGTGTTTCAGGGTTATCAAAGCATTCGCAAGCTTTATCAATCAGCTGTACTTTAGCAGTATCGCGCTCTTGGTCTGTTAAGGTTTCTTCTGTACGATCAACACCCAAATTTTTAGCATTATCGATGGCTTGCTTATTAATGGTGTCTGGATCTATCGCCATAAGCAGCTCTCTTGCTAATTGAGGTAAAGGCTTACCAGCTAGCTTTGCTACTTTGTCTAAACCGCGCTTATCTAACTGCTTGCTTAAACGAGTGAGTCTATTGGCTAAACTTTGAATTGTATCGTCATCTCTATGACCCATTGCTACGCCTTGCAATAGATCCTTCATTGCAAGATTAGGATTTCGCTCTAATGGACGACTTTCAGTTTTGAGAGATTTTTCTACGCCTACTGCATCAATCAGAACAAAGCGATCTTTATCGCATGTGGCGCTTTTACTGACATTATGAAGGTCTTCGTAACTTAAGCTTCTAACACCACGACCCTTCATTTGCTCATAATAACCTTTGCTTCGAACATCTCGCATGAATAACAGGATTTCTAATGGTTTAACGTCGGTACCTGTTGCGATCATATCTACGGTCACGGTAATACGTGGGAAAAAGTCATTGCGAAAATCATTAAGAATGCCATCAGGATCTTTTGCACTGTAGGTAACTTTTTTACAGAACTCATTACCTTGCCCGTATTCTTCTCTCACTATTTGAATAATGTCATCAGCATGGCTGTCTGTTTTGGCAAAAATCAACGTTTTAGGAACTTCTTTACGAGTAGGAAAGATTTCTGTTTCGACTGCTTTTTTCATTGCACGAATGACTTGTCGAATTTGACTGATATTTACAACTGATCGATCAAGTTCTTTGCTGGTATAAGCACTGTCTTCTTCAGCCTGCGCCCAGCGCTTTTTGCGTGTAAGTTTATCTCTATGATCTAACCACTCTTTGGCTTTAAGCTCTGCACCTTTATCACCAATTTCAGTTTCAATCTCATACACATCATATCCAACGTTTACCCCATCAAGCACAGAATCCTCATAACTATACTCAGCGACTATATTTTCATTAAAAAAACCAAATGTACGTTTATCAGGTGTTGCAGTTAAGCCTATAGTGAAAGCATCAAAATAATCTAACACTTGTTTCCATAGGTTATAGATAGAACGATGACATTCATCAACAATAATAAAATCGAATGTTTCTATTGGAACTGCCGGGTTATATTGGACAAACTTAGCTTGCTGTTGATTTTGCTTAACTTCATGCAAGGAAGTATCCTCGGCACTTTCGTCAATAGGACTACCGCTTAGGATCGAATACATACGCTGGATAGTACAAATACAAACCTCAGCAGCACTATCTACGGTGTTACTACTTAACCGTTGCACGATATGGTTTTCATGAAAAAACGTTTGTTTACCCTGAGGCTTGAAAGCGTGAAACTCTTGCTGTGCTTGTTTTCCAAGATTACGCGTATCCACTAAAAACAAGATGCGCTTAGCTCCCCCATGATTAAGTAATCGATAAACTGCATTGATCGCAGTAAAGGTTTTACCAGCCCCAGTGGCCATATGAATTAGTGAACGGGAACGATTTTCTGATAATGATTTTTCTAGGCCAGTTATAGCACTGACTTGGCATTCACGTAAATTTGCCTTTGGTAGGCTTGGCATATTCTCTTTTAAACGTGTGCGCAGAGTTGATTCTTGTTTAAACCACTCCTGTAGGGTTTCTGGTTTATAAAAGTGAAATATCTCTCGGGCTCTTGGAGCGGGATCTCTTAGATCGGTAAAATGAATAACTTGGCTAGTTGCTTCAAATAGAAAAGGAAGAGGCTCTTTATCTTTACGATATTTAATATTGCTTGTTGCATATCTGAGAGTCTGCTCTTCAACTTGATTTAAGATAGTTTGGTCTTTCTTTGCCTCGATAACACCAACTGCTGTACGATTTATGAATAAAAGGTAATCTGCAGGACCTGTATCTGTAGGATACTCTCGTACAACTACGCCCAAACCTTCGCCGAGGTTAACTTTAGGCCATGTTTGAACTTTCCAGCCAGCGAGATTAAGCTGCTCATCAATTAATACGCGTGCTTGAGTTTCTGGTTTTAAACCATAGATATCCATTCAGTTAGCCCAGCTTTTTACATATAGAAATTACTTATTAATTTATTCAGATTTTGAAATTGTTGATTATCAAATACCAACAGTTATATTAATGGCTAGAGAAATCGTTTTCTAGTTAATTTCTGCTTTATCTACCCCCTTTAAAAAGCTGCTTTCACACATAGCACTAAATCAGCACACGTAGATTTATAGAGTGTTCAGAGAGTTGATACTTGTTAAGAGTCCTTCCATAACTCTGAGAATATTCTGATTATAGTTAAGTGTTACGGACATTTAACCATCAAAATTACAACGATATGCAAATGTGAACCCAACTGCCAACTCTACAATGGAGAATTTTAGACATAAAAAAACCAGACATAAGTCTGGTTTTTTGTATTTGGTAGCGGGGGCTGGATTTGAACCAACGACCTTCGGGTTATGAGCCCGACGAGCTACCAAGCTGCTCCACCCCGCGTTAATGTTGTGCGTATTATAGGGTGTTACAGAATTATTGCAAGTCGAATTTGGGATTAATTCAAAAAGAGCGTATTACGCGCTCTTTTTTGAAGAATGAATAAACTGTTTGAGGTTGTATCTGTAGATAAAACCAGGAAAAGCGAAGATGGCGAACATAAACAAAGTGACTACATAAAACTGCCAATCTTGCTCTTTGACATGCCCCATTACTTTATTTTGTAGCAGGTAACTAAATCCACCCATTACAAGAAAGTAAAGGAACCATTCTGCTAGGTTAATCCAAACACTTTTGGTTGGTACTGTGATAAACACAAATAGCTTGTTTTGCAAAATCCATGGGACATTTGCTAATACGATAGCTGTAGAAAGTAGAATCCAAACAGCAGCATCTAATGACATATTTTTTACCCTTTTAACAAAAAGCCCTAAGGTTAGTTAGGGCTTTTGGAATCTTATAAGCTGTTATAGCAAAGCGAAATCAGCGATGAAGGCATTAAACCTAGTATCAACAGCGCAATAGAGAAAAAGCTTACTGCCCAATTTAATTGGTTACTAACTGGTTCTGCCTTAGCGTTGTCATCTGGTTCATCAAAATACATAGTTTTGACAACTTTCAGATAGTAAAACGCACTGATAACCGCGGTAACAACAGCGTAAACCGCTAGCCAAACAAAGCCTGACTTAACAGCCTCTTCAACAACGGTTACTTTTGCATAGAAACCGATAAACGGTGGAATCCCTGCCATAGAGAACATAACAAACAACATCATTAGCGCTAGCCAAGGATTTCGTTTATTCATGCCTTTGAAGTCAGAAACTTTATCAAAGGCATTGCCTGTTCTAGCAAGTGCTACGATCATACCGAAACCAGCAACACCAGTAATCGCATAAACAATGATGTAGAACATTGCTGCTGAATAACCATCAGGTGTTGCAGCAATGATCCCTAACAACATGAATCCCACGTGCCCGATACCAGAGTATGCCAGAAGACGTTTTAAATTGTCTTGAACAAGTGTGACGATTGCACCAACTGCCAAAGATAAAACGGAAATCATGACGATAAGCGTTTGCCAGTCGTGAACTAACCCTGGAAGCCCTTCTATCAAAATACGATATAGCATGGCAAAACCAGCAAGCTTAGGTGCTGTACCCATAAATAAGGTTACGGCTGTCGGTGCTCCATGGTAAACGTCTGGCACCCACATGTGGAATGGGACGGCACCCAGCTTGAATGCTAAACCAATCACAACAAAAACAACACCGAACGAAAGCACAACATCGTCTGCTTTGCCTGATGCGATGACTTCTGCCATTTTTGAGAACTGGATTTCGCCAGTAGCACCGTAAACCATCGAGAAGCCGTATAGCAACATACCTGTTGCCAAAGCACCTAGTACGAAGTATTTCATCGCGGCTTCTAGTGCAAACTGATTGTCTTTACGCATGGCAACCATTGCATAGATAGCCAAGGACATAATTTCCAAACCTAAATACATGGTAATTAGGTTGTAGGCAGAAACCATAACAAACATACCTAGCACACCAAATAGACCCAGTGTGAAGTACTCGCCTTTATAGAATTTCTTTTGTAGTAAGTATTCTCTAGAGAAGAGGAAAACCCCTATCGAGATTAAAACAATAAACAGTTTTAACACATCACCAAAAGTGTCTCTTACAAAGCTTCCACTAAAGGTGATGATTTGTTCGGTTGCAAAGCTCTCTATGATGAGATAACCAACAACCACCAAAATAACTTGAGTTGCATAGTAGGTTGCGAACTCATAACGTTTTGACCAAATCGTATCGGCAACGAGAAGCAATGACGCCAAAACCAGTAGTACGATTTCCGGCATTGCGGGTGCGAAACTTGGGATTACAAAATTCATCTGATTCACTCACCTATCTTTTATAGTTTTGACGTTGTCGCTTGAATCAATAGATTCTCGACAGAAGTATGCATTACATCAATGACTGGCGCTGGGTAAATACCTAGCAATATGACTGCAACAGCTAAAGTTGCCATGATTGCGAACTCGCGTGAGTTCAAATCATTCAATTTAGCAACGTTATCATTTGACACTGGACCAAAGAAGACACGTTTTACCATCCAGAGCGTATATGCCGCACCGATAATTAAGGTGGAAGCCGCGATAATACCGTACCAAGCGTTGGCCTTAAAGGATGACAGGATAACCATGAATTCACCAACGAATCCTGATGTCCCTGGCAGACCTGCGTTTGCCATTGCAAACAGCACGGCAAAGAAACCAAACCAAGGCATTTTGTTAACAACACCACCATAAGCACTGATTTCACGCGTATGCATACGGTCATAAAGCACACCAATCATCAAGAACATGGCGCCAGAGATGAAACCATGCGAAATCATCTGAATCATCGCACCTTCCATACCAATCATAGAACCTTGCGTTGATTGCGTGTTTTGTAGGATGTCAAACACTAGGAACATCCCCAATGTAACAAAGCCCATGTGTGAAATCGATGAGTAAGCAACCAGCTTTTTCATGTCCTTCTGAACCATTGCCACCAAGCCGATATAGAAGATGGCGATTAATGATAAGGTGATGACCAACCAATCTAATTCCATAGACGCATCAGGCGTAATCGGCAAGCTGAAACGCACAAAACCGTAACCACCCATCTTCAACATAATGGCAGCCAGTACAACAGAACCTGCTGTTGGAGCTTGAACGTGCGCATCTGGCAGCCAAGTATGAACAGGGAACATTGGCACTTTAACTGCAAAGGCAATCAAGAACGCCAAGAAAATCAAGGTTTGCGCTGTCATGCCTAGATGCATACCTTGGAAATCTAGGATTGAGAAGCTACCTGATTGGAAATACATATATAGGAAACCAACCAACATGAATACCGATCCAAAGAAGGTATACAAGAAGAACTTGATGGTTGCATAAACACGTTGTGGTCCACCCCATTTACCAATAACGATAAACATTGGGATCAACAATGCTTCCCAGAAAACGTAGAACAAAATCCCATCTAGTGCTACGAAAACACCAATCATGAGACCTTGCATAATCATGAAGGCACCCATGTATTGTTCAACACGTTCTTTAATAATTTCCCACGCAGAAGCAATCACTAAAATCTGAGTAAAAGTCGTCAACAACACCAACGGCATTGAAAGACCATCCACTCCTAGATAGTACTGAATGTTAAATTGCGGAATCCAACTGGATCTTTCAACAAACTGCATTGCTGCGGTTGTTTTATCAAATTCCATCCAAAGTGGTAAAGATGCAAGAAAAGTCAGTACCGAAACGATTAATGCGATCCATTTTGCCAACTGGTCTCTGTCGCGACCGACAAACAAAACAATCAACCCACCAATTATAGGTAACCAAATCAGGGTACTTAAAATAGGAAAACCAAATATCATCTAAAAAATTCCCTTATCTTCTTATTTTTACCACAATACCCAAACGAGCATGCCTAGTAGGCCAAAAATCATTACAAAAGCGTAATGGTACATATATCCAGTTTGTGCTGTTCTTAAAGAAGCAGCCATCCCTGCAATTGATGTAAATGTATTAGTCACAATACCTGTATCAATTGTTTTAACGTCAATTCCCTTCCAGAAGAATTCACCCAACTTACGCGCACCGCCAACAAAAACGATTTCGTTGAAACGGTCGAACCCATAAGCATGTCGCAAAACATAGGCGCCACGGAAACAGACAACTTTTAGTTTGTCGGTTAATCCCGGTGCTTTTAGGTATAAGAACCAAGCTAGTAGGACACCAGACATAGCTAAAACAACAGGTAAAGTCGTCAAAGCATGAATAATCATGTCAAATGGTCCATGATAATGATGCGCATAGATTTCGCCCAAAACATCATGTTGTGGTAACACTTGAATTGCATCTGCAAAATAGCTGCCTGAAAGTACGCCTCCAACCAACGGGAAACCAATCAACATAGCAGGTATCGCCAACATAATTAATGGCAAAGTCACCACCCAAGGAGATTCTTTAATTTCATGTGTTTTCACATACTCAGATTCTTCACCATGGAAAACCAGGAAGAACATTCTAAAGCTGTAGAACGCAGTAACGAATACACCGACATAAAGTAGCACTTGCGCATAACCAGCTCCGAATATGTGAGAGTCACCTACAGCCATTAAGATGCTGTCTTTCGAGAAGAAACCAGAGAATCCAGGGAAACCAATCAATGCTAGGTTACCAATCAATAACGCAATATAGGTAATTGGCATATATTTACGCAGCCCACCCATTTGACGAATATCTTGAATATGGTGCATGGCAATAATCACCGAACCCGCTGCCAAGAACAACAATGCTTTGAAGAAAGCGTGTGTCAAAACATGGAACATACCTGCCGCATAAGCAGACACACCCAAAGCGGCTGTCATATAACCCAACTGAGAGAGTGTTGAGTAAGCAACGACACGTTTGATGTCATTTTGAACCATACCCAATAGCCCCATCATAAAGGCTGTGGTCGCACCAATAATGAGTATAAAACTCAACGCAACTTCAGATAGCTCATAAGCTGGCGATAAACGCGCAACCATAAAGATACCAGCTGTAACCATTGTTGCCGCGTGAATCAATGCGGAAATAGGTGTTGGACCTTCCATTGATTCTGGTAGCCATACGTGCAAAGGCATCTGTGCAGATTTACCCATCGCACCAATAAACAACAGAATCGTCATCACCGTAATCATTGACCACTCAGTGCCCGGGAACAGACTCATCGTAGTATCTTTATGAGCTGCTAATCCATTGAAGAATTCGTTGTAATCCAAGGTATTGAAATACATCACGACAACAGCAATACCCAAGATGAAACCAAAGTCACCAACACGGTTAACCAAGAAAGCTTTTAAATTGGCTTGAATTGCAGACTCTCGTTTCATGTAGAAACCGATCAGAAGGTAAGAAACCAAACCTACCGCTTCCCAACCGAAGAACAACTGAAGGAAGTTGTTTGCCATTACCAATGACAACATTGAGAAGGTGAACAACGAAATATAACTAAAGAAACGCTGATAATATGGATTTTTGTGATCGTAGTCTTCGTCATGATCCATGTAACCAATGGTGTAAATGTGAACCATTAAAGATACAAAAGTAACAACCAACATCATGGTTGCAGAAAGACTATCAATCATATAACCAGCTTCAAAACGAATGCCATCCGAAACTAGCCAGGTGTATAACGTGTCGTTATAAACTGCATGCCCCTGCCAAACAAATAGGTAGAAAACATAGAACGATAAAATCGTTGAAACAGCAACACTGAAAATCGTTACCGTATGGGCACCACGACGCCCAATGCGACGGCCGAATAAACCAGCCATCAAGCCACCAAACAGCGGTGACAATAGAATAAGAGTTAAAATAAATTTTAATGCCATCTTTTAAATTATCCCTTCATTGAGCCGAGATCATCAACATTGATGCTCTTACGGTTACGGAAGACCAACACAATAATCGCTAAACCAATTGCGGCTTCAGCTGCAGCTACCGTCATAATGAAAAATACAAAAATTTGCCCAGTGACATCATTCAAATAGTGAGAGAAGGCTACCAGGTTGGTATTAACCGCCAATAGCAATAACTCGATAGACATCAATAAAATAATGACGTTTTTTCGGTTAAGGAAAATACCTGCCATGCTAATCATGAACAAGATGGCCCCAAAAATTAAGTAATCTGAAAGCGCTATCATTCGTCCTTCCCCTCTTGTTTTTTCACGTCTGCTTCAACAACCGCATCCATTTTAACCATGTGGAAGCGATCTTCAGCACGCACTTTAACTTGCTTATCAATATCCTGATACAAAACTTCAGTTGTTGGACGATGGCGTAACGCTAGCGTAATCGCAGCAACAATACCGACCAACAACAAAACCGCTGCAAGGATAAATGCATAAGCATGCGTAGTATATAGAGGCACAGCAATCGCTTTTGTATTGCTATAGTTCTCTGCAAATTCTTTTGGTGATGGATAGTGTGATAATCCAAACCTATCAGGGCCAAGCACTAAATACATTAAGGCAAAAATAGCGATGGACACTAAAACACCTAGTGGTAAATAGCGAGTAAAGCCTTCCTTAACCTGTGCAATATTGACATCCAACATCATCACCACGAATAAGAAAAGAACCATTACGGCACCTACATAAACCAAGATAAGCACTAACCCTAAAAACTCAGCTTGAGCCGTTATCCAAACACCCGCCGTAGAGATAAATGCCAACACCAGCCATAACGCTGCTTTAACAGGGTTTTTGACACTGATCATCATCAGCCCTGAAATCGCTGCAATACCAGCTAGCACATAAAAAATAAATTGTAAAAATGTCATCTAATGTCTCTCTTGGTTTTCATTAACGATACTTAGCGTCGGCTGCTCTATCGGCAGCAATTTGCGCTTCGTGCTTATCACCAAAAGCCAACAGCTTTTCTTTTGTCATAATATGAGGCCCTCTTTCGTGGAACTCATACTCAAAAACACGTGTTTCAACAACCGCATCTACAGGGCATGCTTCTTCACAGAAACCACAGTAAATACACTTAAACATATCAATGTCATATTGCGTTGTACGACGTGAACCATCTTCTCTTTCTTCCGATTCGATGGTAATGGCGTTTGCAGGACAAACCGCCTCACACAATTTACAGGCAATACAACGTTCTTCACCATTCTCGTAACGACGTAATGCATGGTGACCTCTAAAACGAGGAGAAAGCGGTGTTTTTTCTTCAGGGTAACGAACGGTAATTTTCTTCTTAAACAAGTATTTACCTGTTACCGCAAGACCTTTGAATAATTCAATTAATCCAAAGGTTTTAACTTGATGTTTCAAAAATGCAATCATGATGAACCTCTATTAATTGAACCATGGGCCAAGTTTGACGTATTCCATGATCATCACCACGAACACCCATACGATGGTTACTGGAATAAGCACTTTCCAGCCTAAACGCATGATTTGGTCATAACGATAACGTGGGAAGGTCGCACGGAACCACAAGAACAAGAATAGTAAGAAAGCTACCTTAGCAAATAACCAAATAAAGCCAGGAACCCAACCGAATACCGTTTCTAACCCTGGAATGCCATCAAATGGAGATAACCAACCACCCATGAACATAATCGCAGTCATGAATGAAATCAGAATCATCATTGAGTATTCAGCTAGGAAGAAAACTGCAAATGCCATCCCTGAATATTCAACATGGAAACCGGCAACGATTTCAGACTCCCCTTCCGCGACATCAAATGGCGCACGGTTGGTTTCAGCTAAACCTGAAATAAAGTAAACAAAGAACATTGGTAGTAATGGGATCCAATACCAGTGCCAGAAGCCACCTTTTTGCCCATTCACAATATCCGTTAGGTTCATGCTGTCAGCAACCATCAATACGGTTACCAGCGCAAAGCCCATTGCAATTTCATAAGAAATTTTCTGTGCAGACGCACGAAGCGCGCCTAAGAATGCATATTTAGAGTTGGATGCCCAACCAGAAATAACAATACCGTACACACCAATGGAGGCTACAGCCAATACATAAAGTACACCCGCATTGATATTCGCAACCACAACACCGTTTGCATCAAATGGAATAACAGCCCAAGCAGCAACCGCAGGTGCAATAGCCAAAACTGGTGCAATGATAAACAAGTACTTGTTTGACTGGCTAGGAATAACCACTTCTTTGGTCATCGCTTTAACTGCGTCAGCAATTGGTTGTAGCCAACCACCAGGTCCAACACGGTTAGGCCCCATACGAACTTGCATATAACCGATAACTTTACGCTCAGCATAAGTCAACCATGCCACCGTAATCATAACAGGCATGATAACGACAACAGCTTGAACCAGTAGAGTGATAAGTACGGCTAACCAGTCGAAAAGGAAAGAAGACAGCCAAGCTTGTAATGAATCAAACATAATGACAAATCTCCTTAGTAAGCAACAGTTGCATCAGGCGTCGCTTGCAAAGATGCAGAACGACGCACGAGTGCATCTACCGAATAAATTGAAACTAACGGTGCTGAAATTAAGTCTTGAGACTTATCAGCATCCAATGATATATCTGCATAGTTAGCAGCAGGTGTTTCTGAATCCAGCACTTCAGCAAGCACTTGGTTAGAATGTGTTTGTTCAAACCCTTCTAGCTCAAACATATTGCCCAGTACACGGAAAATCTTCCACGCTGCTTTAGCGTCACCTTGAGGTTCAACAGCCATTTTAAAAGACTGTTTCAGACCTGTTGCATTAACATAAGTTCCGGCAGTCTCAGCAAACGTTGCGATAGGCAGCATAACATCAGCATAGTTGCGTTGTGCTTCTGTATCGAAGGCTGTCAAGTTAATGACTAAACCTGCTGCTTGCATCGCCTGCAAGGCAAGGCTGCCATCTTGAACATCATGCTCAGGCTCAATACCCAAGTTAATGAACGCTTTCAAATTGCTTGATAACATTTCTACCGTATTCAAACCACCCTCTTTTGGAACAAAGCTTGCCAGCTGTGCACCAACATCATTTGCAGCAAGAGGTAGAACACTGAACGTAGCTTGTGTGGCGTTCGCAATATCATCACACAACTTAACAAGCTGCGAATAGTTTGGATCCATTTGCGCAATCTGCCCCAGCATGATTGCTGATGGGCTGTTATTTAAATGGGTTGCAATCTCTTTATGCATATCTGTTGCTTCAACAGCAGCCAAATACTCAGGAACATTACCCTTCATTGATGTTGCTGCTTTAGCAATTCCTTTCAACTCTTCAACAAGGTTCGTATTCACCAAAGCTTCAACGTCATAATTGAATTTAAAATCATAAGGGTTAACAGCAAAAACCTTAGCGCCTGCCAACTGTGCTTTGCGCACACGATGGTTTAGCATAGGTAATTCTTTTCTTAGATAACTACCAACAAAAAGAACAGATTTTAGCGACTCAACTTCTTCTAAGCTGTGATTGAGCTTAGGCCCAGCCTGGCAGATTTTATCCATTGAGAAATCAACTTGGCGCAAACGGTGATCCAAGTTTTGAATACCAAGACCACGTGCCAGTTTTTGCAATAAATGCAATTCTTCTAAAGTAGAAGATGGCGAAGCCAATACACCAATTTCATTTGGTTCTGTCAACTGTGCTTTTAAAGACTTAACGACAAATTCAAGTGCTGTTTCCCAATCAACCGTTTTCCATTGACCATTTTCTTTGATCATTGGAGCTGTCAAACGATCTTCACTGTTAATCCCTTCGTAAGAAAAACGATCGCGATCAGAAATCCATACTTCATTAATGGCTTCGTTTTCATCAGGGACGACACGAAGCACTTTGTCATTTTTTGTATGGATAATAATGTTTGAACCAATACTATCGTGAGGTGCGATAGATTTATGAGATTTGAGTTCCCAAGGGCGTGCTGAATAACGGAAAGGCTTAGATGTCAAAGCGCCTACGGGACATAGATCGATCATGTTACCAGACATCTCAGATGAAATTGACTTATCAATGTAAGTACCGATTTCCATCCATTCACTACGGCCTGTCGCACCAAGTTCCATAATCCCGCCGACTTCCTGGCCAAAACGTACACAACGTGTACAGTGAATACAACGAGTCATATCCGTATGAATCAAAGAACCGATGTTTTTATCACCCAGAATACGTTTGGCTTCAGAGTACTTGGATACATCATCACCATATTCCATGGCAACGTCTTGCAGCTCACACTCACCACCTTGGTCACAAATTGGACAATCTAGTGGGTGATTGATGAGCAAGAATTCCATCACTGATTTCTGTGCAGCAACGGCTTTAGAGGATTTAGTAAAAACTTTCATCCCATCCGTCACAGGTGTTGCACAAGCAGGCAATGCCTTTGGTGCACCTTCAACTTCAACCAAACACATACGACAGTTTGCCGCAATGGATAGCTTCTTGTGATAACAAAAACGCGGAATCGAAATTTGAGCATCATCAGCGACATCAATTAACATATCGCCTTCACGTGCTTCAACAACTTTTCCGTTTATCTCAATTTTAACCATAATTAAAACCTAAATTGGGAACCTGTAAGTAGGAGTCCTGTCACTGGTTGGCTTAAGCTCTATCAAAGATGCTGCAACCGTGCTCAATATAATGACGGAACTCATGTTCATAATGATCTAAGAAGCTGCCAACTGGTATCGCAGCGGCATCACCTAAACCACAAATTACGCGTCCCATAATTTTTCCTGAAACATCTTTTAACAATTCGATGTCTTCTGGTCTGCCTTTTCCTTGTCTAATACGGTGAACCACACGATACATCCAACCCGTACCTTCACGACAAGGCGTACATTGTCCACATGACTCTTCATAGTAGAACCATGTCAAACGCTCCAATGCTTGAACCATATCAGTCTGATCATCCATAATGATGACTGAACCAGCACCTAAGAAGGAACCAGCTTTAGCAATAGAGTCATAATCCATATTCATTTCCAACGCTTTCTCGGCTGGAAGAACTGATGTAGATGATCCGCCAGGAATAACCGCTTTAAGCTTACGATCTTTCCAAACGCCACCAGCAAGTTCTAATAAGTCTTTAAATGGTGTTCCCATTCTGACTTCAAAGTTACCTGGGTTATTCACATGCCCAGAAACTGAATAACATTTCGTACCACCTGCATTAGGTGCACCTATGTCTGCGAACCAATCTCCACCTTTTGCCAAAATCATTGGGATAGAGGCAAGGGTTTCCGTGTTGTTAATCGTTGTAGGCTTGCCATATAAACCATAGCTTGCAGGGAAAGGCGGTTTAAAACGTGGCTGCCCTTTCTTACCTTCAATAGACTCGACCAAAGCGGTTTCTTCACCACAAATATACGCGCCAGCGCCTAGGTGAGTGTACAAATCAAAGTCGAAACCAGAACCTAGAATATTTTTACCTAACAATCCAGCTTCTCTTGCTTGGTTAATTGCGTTGTCAAAACGCTTATATGGCTCCCAAAAC
Source organism: Hydrogenovibrio kuenenii DSM 12350 (assembly GCF_000526715.1). NCBI lineage: Bacteria > Pseudomonadati > Pseudomonadota > Gammaproteobacteria > Thiotrichales > Piscirickettsiaceae > Hydrogenovibrio > Hydrogenovibrio kuenenii. The sequence goes on from NZ_JAGP01000001.1 coordinate 1,498,404, forward strand.
TCGCCACGGATATAGTTGTAACCAGCACAAGCACCGATAACATAACCAGCAATCATCATCCCTTCAACCAACTGGTGAGGGTTGTAACGCATAATGTCACGATCTTTAAACGTTCCAGGTTCACCTTCATCCGAGTTACATAGAATGTACTTAGGACCTGGTGCATTGCGGTTCATAAAGCTCCACTTCAAGCCAGTTGGGAAACCTGCGCCTCCACGACCACGAATATTGGATGTCTTTACTTCATCAATAATTTCCTGCGGTGAGATTTCACCTGCAAGCACTTTTTTCCAAACCTCATACCCACCATTAGCAACGTAGGTATCAATATCCCATGAGTTTTCTAAATGATTTAAACGGTAACAACATTCATTCTGTGGAATCATCATTTACTCCAATCCGTCTAAAATTTCATCGATAGATTCTTCGGTAAGATTTTCATAATATTCTTTTCCGAGCATCATCATTGGAGCGCCTCCACAGGCACCTAAACACTCAACTTTTTTAATTGAGAATTTTCCGTCGGGTGTAACCTCACCAACACCAACACCTAATTTTTTCTCTAGGTGTTCAAGAATTTCATCACTTCCTCGTAGCATGCAGGAAATATTGGTACACAAACAAATCTTATGTTTACCAACAGGTTTGTGCTCATACATAGAGTAGAAAGTAGCCACTTCATAAACCGCAATTGGCGTCATCTCTAAGTAATCAGCAACCTGATCCATTAATTCATTAGTCAGGCTTCCCCCACTAACTTCTTGAACAATTCTTAGTGCAGGCATGACTGCCGACTGTTTTTGATCCTCTGGGTAATGAGAAATCCAGCGATCAATACGCTGCTTCACATCACCTTGAATAATATTAAGGTTCATTGTCGAACTCATCGGTCAATCTCCCCAAATACGATATCCTGTGTTCCGATTATAGAAACAACGTCTGCAATCATGTGTCCTTTTGCCATCTCATCAAGTGATGCCAAATGTGAAAATCCTGGTGCTCTTACTTTTAAGCGATAAGGCTTATTCGCACCATCAGAAACCATATAAATTCCAAACTCACCTTTCGGATGCTCTACTGCAGTATAACTTTCGCCAGCAGGGACGGTATATCCCTCAGTAAAGAGCTTGAAGTGGTGAATCAATGCTTCCATATTAGACTTAGCATCTTCTCTAGAAGGTGGTGCTACTTTATGATCATCTGACATGACCGGGCCTGGATTTTGTTTCAACCAGTCCACACATTGTTTAATGATCTTGTTTGACTCGCGCATTTCAGCAACACGAACCAAATAACGGTCATAACAATCTCCCGTTACACCAACCGGAATATCAAATTCCATTTTGTCATAGACTTCATACGGCTGCTTCTTTCTCAAATCCCAGGCAATACCTGACCCGCGAAGCATTGGACCAGTAAATCCTAGCTGCAAAGCTCTCTCTGGAGAAACAATACCGATATCAACGGTTCTTTGTTTCCAGATACGGTTATCTGTCAACAGCGTTTCATATTCATCAATATAACCAGGAAAACGTTCGGTGAAAGCTTCAATGAAGTCTAGTAATGACCCTTCACGAGTTTCATTCAACTTATCTAGCTTCTTACCAGAGTGCCACTTTGACTCTTCATATTTAGCCATAGTCTCAGGCAAGTCACGATAAACACCACCTGGACGATAGTAAGTTGCGTGCATACGGGCACCTGAAACTGCTTCATAACAGTCCATTAAGTCTTCACGTTCACGGAATGCATAAAGGAAAACTGTCATAGCACCTATATCAAGTGCATGCGCGCCCAACCACATTAAATGATTCAAAACACGGGTAATTTCATCAAACATGACACGGATATATTGAGCTCGCTCAGGCACTTCTACGCCCAGCATTTTCTCGATTGCCATTACATAGGCATGCTCGTTGGACATCATAGAAACATAGTCCAAGCGATCCATATAACCAATCGACTGGTTATAGGGTTTATATTCAATCAGCTTTTCTGTTCCACGATGCAACAACCCAATATGTGGATCTGAACGCACGATTGTTTCACCGTCAAGCTCAAGCACCAAGCGCAACACACCATGAGCTGATGGATGCTGTGGACCAAAGTTAAGCGTATAATTTCGAATTTCAGACATAATGCTTCCCTAAATTTCCTTAAGCCGTCTTATCTTCGCGAATTACGCGTGGAACGTTAACACGGTTTTCAATTTGAACTGGTTCATAAACGACACGACCTTTTTCGGCGTCATAACGCATTTCAACATAACCAGTAAGTGGGAAGTCTTTTCTCAACGGATGTCCCACAAAACCATAGTCGGTCAAAATACGTCTCAAGTCTGGATGTCCACTAAAAATGATCCCAAATAAATCAAAAGCTTCTCTTTCAAACCAATCCGCAGCTTTCCAAACAGAAACAACTGATTCAACAATTGGCATTTGTGTATCTTCCGGGAATACTTTGACTCTAACTCTACGATTATGCTCAACAGACAACAGGTGGTAAACCACTGCAAAACGTCGTTCCATAAATTGATCCTGTGAAGACTCATCTTCGTCAAAATCAAATACACCACGACTAAACCCTTTATTAGGTGCAGCCAGAGTTTCCCAGTTTGCATCACCATAATGTAGGTAATCCACTGCAGTAACATCTATCAGTTCGTCAAAACCCAGTTCATTTTTCAAAGTGATAAACGACTCAAGTGCTTTTGTTGGCGACAACTCAACTGTTAGTTCATTAAACTGAATATGCGATTCAACAACCGCACCTGCTAACACCTTGTCAATTTGAGCTTGTAAATCCAGTACCGACTGTTTCATAAAAATTCTACTCTTTCAATTAGGTGTCAAAATTAACGAGCAATCGTATTTGTTCGTTTAATTTTCGCTTGGAGCTGGATGATACCGTAAAGAAGGGCTTCAGCTGTTGGCGGGCAGCCAGGCACGTAAACATCAACAGGCACAATTCGGTCACAGCCTCGAACGACAGAATAAGAATAATGATAATAACCACCACCATTAGCACAAGAACCCATTGATATTACCCAACGAGGCTCTGCCATCTGGTCATAGACCTTTCTCAAGGCTGGCGCCATTTTATTTACCAAAGTCCCGGCAACAATCATGACATCCGACTGTCTTGGACTTGGTCTAAAAATAATGCCAAATCTATCTAAGTCGTAACGTGAAGCACCTGCATGCATCATTTCAACTGCACAGCAAGCTAGGCCAAAAGTCATTGGCCACAAAGAACCTGTACGCGCCCAGTTGATTAATTTATCAGCAGAAGTTGTAACAACACCTTCTTTTAAAACGCCTTCTATTCCCATTCCAGCGCTCCTTTTTTCCATTCATAAATAAAGCCAACAACCAGTAATGATAGAAAACCAGCCATAGCTAATAGTCCAAATGTACCGATTTCTTTTAATACAACGGCCCAAGGAAACAGAAACGCAATTTCCAAATCAAAAATAATGAAAAGGATAGCTACAAGATAAAAACGCACATCAAACTTCATACGTGAGTCTTCGAATGCCTCAAAACCACACTCATATGGTGAAAGTTTTTCAGCATCAGGACGGTTTGGTCCAAGTAAATATCCCAACAGGATTGGTCCAACACCAAATAGTACGCCTAGCACGACAAAAACAATGATAGGTAAATAGTTTTCAAGCATATTAAACCCTTTTAACTTAGAACTCTAAGCTTCTGGTCACTTTAAAATGGTGCCGATGGCCGGACTTGAACCGGCACGGCTTACGCCACTACCCCCTCAAGGTAGCGTGTCTACCAATTCCACCACATCGGCTAATTTGTTTTACTCTGGCACAACCGGAGCTTTTGTATCGTTATTATTCTTTTTCTCAGTTGTGGTAACAGGATGTTGTACCACACTCTGATAGCCTTTTTCCTGCTTCGCACCCAAATAAGCCAACGTCAAACTCGTCACAAAGAAAATTGCTGCAACAACTGATGTTACCTTTAATAAAAAGTTGCTCGACCCACCACCGCCAAAAACGGATTGGGATGAACCACCACCAAAATTTGCACCCGCATCAGCACCTTTACCGTGCTGCACAAGCACAAGCACTATCAAAATAAATGCAACTACCAAATGAATGGTTAGCACAATTGAAAACATGTTTACTCTCCTGCGGCCTCACAAATGGCCATAAAATCTTCTGCTACCAGAGAAGCTCCACCAATCAGACCACCGTCAATATCTGGCTGACTAAATAGCTCTTTTGCATTAGCTGGTTTAACACTTCCGCCATATTGAATAATGACGCCATTTGCTATATCCGTATCGTAATCTGCTAATAACCCACGAATAAACGCATGAACTTCTTGTGCTTGAGCTGATGTAGCAGTTTTACCTGTTCCAATTGCCCAAACAGGTTCGTAAGCAATAACAATCTTTTTAAATCCATTAATACCCACTTTTTCTACAACTGCATTAATCTGTGTAGAAATAACACTTTCTAACTCACCAGCTTCACGCTCTTCTAAAGTCTCACCAACACATAAAATTGGTGTCAAACCCGCTTTAATCGCAGTATCAACTTTATTGGCAATTTCAAAGTCAGATTCTTTATAAATAGCACGTCGCTCAGAGTGTCCCAGAATGACGAATTGACATCCAAGATCCTTTACCATCTCAGCAGAAATTTCCCCTGTATAAGCACCTTGTACAGGCTCTTCCGCAATATTCTGTACACCCAACTCAATATTCGATGCAGACAAAGAACGACTAACATAATCTACGTATAATGCTGGCGGACATATCGCTACTTTAGCGTTTCCTGCACGACTAGACAGAGCATTCAACCCTGTTACAAGGCTTTTTATTTCTGCCTTACTACCATGCATTTTCCAGTTACCTGCGACAAACATTTGTCTCATTTCTTCAGTCTCCGACACAAAATTCCGCCTATATTAGCGATTTCTTTTTGGAATTACAATCTTGACAATTTTATGAAAATTCGGTTTGAACTACCTTTACAAGCGTTTCCACTTCAGTTTCAACCATATTCATATGCTGACCCTCCACCATAACACGAATCAAAGGTTCCGTGCCTGAAGCCCTTATTAAAACTCTCCCCTTACCAGCCATACGCATTTCAGAGTCAGCAATCGCATTTTGTAAAACTTTGTTTGTGCCTAAATCTACTTTTTCTTTTACACGAATATTCTTCAAAACTTGCGGCATTTTTTGCATACCAGAAGCCAGTGCTTGAAGTGACTTACCTGTATTCATCATAATAGACATCACTTGCAGCGCCGCAACAATACCATCACCCGTAGATGTTTTATCTAAACACAACACATGACCAGAACCTTCAGCACCATACTGCCATCCTTTTTGACGCAATGCTTCCATAACGTAGCGATCACCCACTTTTGTACGGATAAACTCGATACCTAGTTCTTTTAGCGCTATCTCTAGCCCTAAATTACTCATAAGCGTGCCCACTACACCCTCAACAGGCTTATCAGAATGAGCAGCAAGAATATAGAGAATCTGGTCACCATCAATTACTTCACCAGTATGATCGACCATCATGACCCGATCACCATCACCATCAAAAGCGATACCAACATGCGCTGATTCTGACAATACTTTCTGTTTTAACGCATCTAAATCGGTTGCACCGCAATTTAGGTTAATATTAATGCCATCTGGGTTCGTACCAATTGAAACAACTTCAGCACCAAGCTCTTCAAATACAGCTGGCGCAATATGATAGGTAGCGCCATTAGCGCAATCAAGCACTACCTTTACACCATCCAATTTACAGCTTGCTTCATAGGTACTTTTACAAAACTCAGTGTAACGCCCTGCTGCATCGTCGATACGCTTGGCTCGACCCAATGCATCAGAACCAACTGTTTCAAGTGGAAGATCAAAGGCTGACTCAACTTCTAACTCAACCTGGTCAGAAACCTTTTGTCCTTGAGAAGAAAAGAATTTAATACCGTTATCATAATGAGGGTTATGGGATGCACTGATAACGATACCTGTATCAGCATGAAAAGTACGCGTTAAGTAAGCAACCGCTGGCGTGGGCATTGGCCCTAACAAGAGCACATCAACACCCGCGGCAATAAAACCAGCTTCAAGTGCTGACTCAAACATATAGCCAGAAATGCGTGTATCTTTTCCAATCATCACGGTTTTTTCTCCATGATCACGCATAACTTTACCCGTTGCCCAACCTAATTTCAGAATACTGTCAGGACAAATCAACCCTTTCCCGACATGATTACGGATACCATCCGTTCCAAAATATTTTTTTTCTTGCGACATTGCAAACTTACCTATTTTTTTAAAGTAATGCGTACATTACTTTTAATGCTTGGATCGTTTCTTCATAATCATGAACACGCACGACTCTTGCGCCTTTCATAGCCGCCACAACAGCTGCTGAAACACTACCAACCATTCGTTTTTCAACAGGCAAACCACCAAGCAATTCACCAATCATTTTTTTGCGAGAAACCCCTACTAAAATGGGGTATTTTAAAACAGAAAACTGTTCAAGTTGTTCGAACAATTTTACATTATGCTCTAAGGTTTTACCAAACCCAAAGCCCGGATCGATCAGAATATTGGCAGATGAGACACCTGAGTTTTCACAGCTTTTCACTCGTTCGGACAAAAACTCAAACACCTCCAAAAAAACATCATTATACGAAGGGTTTTCCTGCATATTTGCAGGCTCTCCCTGCTTATGCATCAAACATACCATCACATCTGATTTCGCTATTAAGGATTCAGCCCCTTCAGCTTGGAGCGCATTCACATCATTGATTAAATCCACATCGAGATTAATAGCTTCTCTCATAACCTGTGTCTTATAAGTATCAACCGAAACCGACAAATCAGACATTTCTTTGATTAGCTCCACAACAGGCAATACACGATCAAGCTCTTCTTGCAGGGTAACTATTGCAGCACCTGGCCGAGTTGACTCGCCACCAACATCAACAATATCAACGCCAGATTTCTGCATTTGCTCTATTGCATATTTAACTTGATCTAGAGATGCGTACTGACCACCATCAGAAAAAGAGTCCGGCGTCACATTCAATATCCCCATCACCAAAGGGATTTCAAGCTCTGGGTCACGCACTCTATCAAAGAATTTCATACACTACTCCATAAAAAAACCCCTAAATTTAGGGGTTTTCATGAGCCATTCAACTACTCCTTTTTAGTGTAGCTTTGGCTCCGCATCTTTAACTGAATCATCATGATTATCTGAAAGATCTGATTTCGTCGTTTCTTTAGAATCTTTCGATGCTACAGAGGCACCACCATCTTTATCTTTACTATCATCACTTTCTTGCCAATCTTTTGGCTCACCAGGCTCTTTACCTTCCATAAGATTCTTTACCTGATCCGCATCAATGGTTTCATACTTCATCAATGCATCTGCCATAGCATGTAGAATCGAAATATTATCGGTCAGGAGTTTTTCTGAACGCTCATAATTTCGATCAATGAATTTACGGATTTCTAAATCGATTTCCTTAGAAATCTCACCGGAAACATTAGCATTTCTGGATGTACCCATCAACGAGCCATTATCCTCTTCTTCATACATAAGAGGACCCAACTTATCAGACAAGCCCCATTTCGTAACCATGTTTCTAGCAATTTGAGTCGCACGCATAATATCATTGCTTGCGCCAGTGGTTACAGCTTCTGATCCAAAGATCATTTCTTCAGCTATTCGACCACCATATAAACTTGATAACTGGCTTTCAAGCTTACGCTTAGAGTAGCTATAAGAGTCTTCTTCCGGTAAATACATGGTAACACCCAGTGCTCGACCACGAGGCATAATACTTACTTTATAAACTGGGTCATGTTCAGGCACTAAATAACCAACGATAGCATGTCCAGCTTCATGGTAAGCAGTGAGTTTTTTCTCTTCTTCACTCATAACCATGCTCTTACGCTCAACACCCATCAGAATTTTATCTTTTGCCTTTTCGAAATGTGACTGAGTGACCAGTCTTTCATTTCCTCGAGCGGCAAAAAGCGCTGCTTCATTCACAAGGTTAGCCAAATCTGCACCAGAAAACCCTGGCGTACCACGTGCAATTAAAGCGGGTTTAACGTCATCAGACAAAGGTACTTTACGCATATGAACTTTCAAAATTTGTTCGCGCCCTCTAACATCAGGCAAACCAACTGTCACCTGACGGTCAAAACGACCTGGTCTCAACAAGGCTGGATCCAATACATCCGCACGGTTAGTTGCAGCTATAACGATAACACCTTCGTTGCCTTCAAAACCATCCATCTCAACAAGCATTTGATTAAGCGTTTGCTCACGCTCATCATTACCACCGCCCATTCCAGCACCACGGCTGCGGCCTACTGCATCAATCTCATCAATGAAAATAATACAGGGTGCATGAGCCTTAGCTTGCTCAAACATATCGCGCACACGGGAGGCACCAACCCCAACAAACATTTCTACAAAGTCTGAACCAGAAATACTAAAGAAAGGTACTTTTGCTTCCCCAGCAATAGCTTTAGCCAACAAGGTTTTACCCGTACCAGGAGGCCCTACCATCAGGACACCACGAGGGATATTCCCACCTAAATTTTGATATTTCCCAGGGTCTCTTAAGAAGTCAACGATTTCACCTACTTCTTCTTTAGCTTCATCTGCACCAGCAACATCATCTAAAGTTACTTTAACTTGGTCATCTGTCATCATGCGTGCTTTCGATTTCCCAAAAGACATTGGGCCACCCTTGCCACCCATTCCACCGCCCATTGAGCGCATGAAGAAAATCCAGATTCCAATTAACAGCAACATCGGGAACCAAGAAATAAAGATTTGCATTAATACACTTTGTTTTTCAGGCAAGTGCGCAGTAACCTTAACATGATAAGCCAATAGATCACCCATCAACCCAACATCACCGGGGTTAACAGTAGTAAACGCTTTTCCATCAGTATAAACACCGTGGATAGTCTGACCATCAATAGATACCTGACTAACTTGGCCACCATGAACTTGATCTATGAAATCAGAATAGGCAAGTTGCGAGCTTCTCCCCATCATTTGTTGACCACTAAAGTGGTTGAATATCGACAGCATAATCGTCGCCACTACGGTCCATATCAGGATATTTTTCAACATATCATTTTTCATAATTCACCTGTGAACTTGCCAAATCTCTTCATTTTAGATTTCAAATACGAACAACTTTACCACATATTTTCATAAGTATTATTTATATTATTTATGAAAAAACTAATTAACCATTAATAAACTCTTGGCTTGAAATTTATTTTTTTCCTCGAGCCAATAAGTAAACTTCTTTACTACGCGGACGAGATGCCTTGGGCTTACGAGTCAAAACTTTCTGATAATTTTGCTTCAAGGTATTGAGCAACTGATCATACCCTTCACCCTGAAAAACTTTCATCAGCAAATCACCACCAGGCTTCAATACCTGATCAGCCAATTCAACACAAAGCTCAACCAAATACATGGATTTGGGAATATCTACACCTTTATTACCTGTCATATTTGGTGCCATATCCGACATAACCAAATCAACATCTCGACCCTCAAGCGCATCTAACAAGCCTTGATAAACTTCATCTTCTCGAAAATCACCCTGAATAAAGGTCACACCAGCAAAGGGTTCAACAGGCAAAATATCCAAAGCGTAAACACGCCCTTCTTCGCCTATTTGATTAGATGTCCATTGCGACCACCCACCTGGTGCAGCACCCAAATCAACAACCGTCATCCCTTTTTTAAAAAGTTGATCTTTTTCATCAATTTCTTGGAGCTTATAAATAGCTCTTGAACGCCAGCCTTCTTGCTTTGCTTTATTAACGTAATAATCGTCAAAATGTTCTTTTAACCAGTCATTACTGGATTTACTTCTTGCCATCGAGGTTTTTCTTATAAAATACTAAATTAATCGTTTGCTAGTTTAATAATAATTAAAATTGGGAATTCAATGTCAAAAACCAAAAAACTTTCAATCCAACAAACCAAATTCTTGCGAGGGATCGCTCACGGCCTAAACCCTGTCGTCACTATTGGTATTAACGGTGTTACAGAATCACTAATGGAAGAAGTTGAAACTTCTTTAGCACATCACGAGTTATTGAAAATCAAACTTGCTGGTGTCGAAAAAGAAGATCGAAAAACTGTTATCGACCATATCGTAGAACAAACACATTCAGAACTGGTTCAATCAATTGGAAAGATTTTTGTCATTTTCCGAGCAAAAGAAAAAAGCGAAATCATCCTACCAAAGTAACTTTTCTATAAAACAAACACCACAACCAATTCTTTTGATCGTGGTGTTTCATTTAAACCAACTTATCCAAGCCTCTGGCCAAATCTGCTTTTAAATCTTCAATAGACTCTAGGCCAACTGATACCCGCAATAAGTTATCAGTAATCCCTGTTGCCAACCTTTCGTCTTCTGGTACACGACAATGCGTTGTTGTCGCAGGATGCGTAATACTGGTCTTAACATCACCAAGATTTGCAGTAATTGAAACCATCTTTGTATTATCTATCACAGACCAAGCTTCTGAACGCCCACCTTTAACTCTAAAAGTAACCAAACCGCCTGCACCCTTTTGCTGCTTCTGAGCCAAATCATACTGTGGATGCGTTTTTAGACCAGGATAGAAAACCGTTTCAACCGCTGGATGCTGATCTAACCAATTCGCAAGCGCCATTGCCCTTTGGCAATGTGCCTCCATCCGAATGGACAAGGTTTCAAGACCTTTCAAAAATATCCAAGCATTAAATGGACTCATTGAAGGCCCAGCAGTACGTAAGAACCCTCTTACTTCTTCGCCAACTAAAGCTTCAGAACCGACAACCGCACCGCCAATAGCTCTTCCTTGACCATCCAAGAATTTAGTTGCTGAGTGAATCACAATATCAGCACCTAGAGACAAAGGTTGCTGTAACACTGGAGTACAAAAACAGTTATCTACAATCAATACAGCATCATTTTCTTTTGCGAGCTGACTCAATGCTGAAATATCAGCAATATGTGTCAAAGGGTTTGAAGGACTTTCCAAAAAAAGTGCTTTTGTATTTGGCTTAACCGCATTTTTCCATTCATCTACATCAGTTTGAGAAACAAAAGTTACGTCCAAACCAAATTTTTTCAGGTATTTATTAAACAAAACCTTAGTTGTACCAAAAATACTGCTAGACGAAACAACATGGTCGCCCGATTCACACAATGCCATAAATGTAGACAAAATAGCAGACATGCCTGAAGCAGTTCCTACACAAGCCTCACCGCCTTCTAATGCCGCCAAACGATTTTCAAAGGTTCTAACAGTTGGGTTAGAAAAACGAGAATAAACATTGCCTTTTTCGGCACCACTAAACCGATCAGCCGCTTGTTGAGCAGATTGATAACGAAAGCTAGAGGTTGGAAAAATCGCCTCACTGTTTTCTTGCTCCGCTGTCTGATCGTAACCAGCACGAATAGCCAAAGTTTCTAAATCAAACTCTTTATCCATTTATTCACCCTGCCCATTATGAAGTCCTACAGGTTCTTGCCCAACTTCTTTACGGTTAGATTGTGCCGAGTCGTTCCGAGCAAGCCCAAGCGACTGCAAATATTCTTCAGTAATATCACCCGTCACATAGCAACCACTAAAACAAGATGTATCAAACTCTTTAATATTCTTATTACCTTGCCAAACCGCTTCAATCAAGTCATCCAAATCTTGATAGAACAGACGGTCAGCGCCTATGTATGCTGCAATTTCTTCAGTTGTTCGGTTGCTTGCTACCAACTCATCCGATGTTGGCATATCAATCCCGTAAACATATGGATAACGCACAGCAGGTGCCGCAGAAGCAAAATAAACTTTTTTCGCACCGGCATCACGCGCCATCTGAACAATCTCACCAGAAGTTGTTCCCCGAACAATAGAATCATCAACCAAAAGTATATTTTTGCCTTCAAACTCTAAAGGAATTGCATTTAGTTTTTGACGAACCGATTTTTTACGAAGTTTTTGTCCTGGCATGATGAAAGTACGGCCAATATATCGGTTTTTAATAAAGCCTTCACGATACGGTTTACCAAGTACTTCTGCCAATTGGAGTGCGGAAGTTCGGCTCGTATCAGGGATCGGCATAACAACATCTATATCGTTATCAGGCCAAACTCTTGCTATTTGTTCAGCTAGCTTTTCACCCATTCTCAAACGAGATTTATAAACCGAAATATCATCTATCATTGAATCTGGGCGTGCAAAATATACAAACTCGAAAATACATGGACTATATTGCGGATTTTCTGCACATTGTTTGAACTCAATATCACCAGCTTCGGTAATAACAACCGCCTCACCTGGTGCTAAATCCTTAACTATCTGAAAACCAGCAGCACCTAATGCCACGCTTTCAGAGGCAATCATATAGGCAGTACCGCTACCACTGACACGTTTACCTACCACAATAGGTCTTAAAGCAAAGGGATCGCGAAAGCCAATTAGACCTACACTTGGAATAACACCCACTGCAGCATAACCGCCACGTGCACGCTTATGCACTCCTTCAATCGCTTTAAAAACATCTTGAGCATCAATAAACAGCTTCTTTTGCTGCATCAACTCATGTGCAAAAATGTTCAACAATACTTCTGAATCAGAATTGGTATTTAAGTGTCGTAAATCTTGCTCATAAAGCTCTTTACCTAACTGTTCAGCATTGGTTAAGTTACCGTTATGAGCCATTGCAATTCCATATGGCGAGTTCACATAAAATGGCTGTGCTTCAGCACTAGAGGATGAACCGGCTGTTGGATAACGCACATGTCCAATCCCGATATTGCCATGCAAATCACGCATATGACGGGTTCTAAAAACATCTTTTACCATGCCATTGTCTTTTCGTTGGAACAGACGTCCATCCTGACAGGTCATAATCCCTGCCGCATCTTGTCCACGGTGCTGCAAAACTGTTAGCGCATCGTAGATTTCTTGGTTGACAGGTGAATTAGAAACAATTCCAACTATGCCACACATGGTGTTTTCTCCAGTTAACTTTATCTTTTAACGTTTTAATTTGTTTTAGCCAATACAGAATGAATTCGTAACACACGGTTTAAATCCACCTGGTCTTTCATTGCTAGCCGCTTATCTGTATAAGGCCCAATACGGACAGAATAATAACGGCTTTTCGGGAAATATTTCACAAAAACGTCATAATCATATTTTAAATGTTCACGAAGTAAATTTGCTTTTTCTTTTGATCGATATGCAGCAACACGAATAATCCACTTACCATCTGTATGCGATTGACTACTAGGCACAGTATTCTGAATCACTTTACTTTTTTTCGTAGAAGTTTGAACTTGCGTTTTTGACTCTGCTACCTTCTGAGGCTCTGATGTTTTATTCTCTAACTTATTATCCCCTTCATCATTAGATCCTTGAGCACTGTTTTTTGCTCCAGGTAATACGAAAGGTTTATCAACAACAACTTGATCTCCCTGCTTCTTAGCCTCATCTACGACTAAGTCAGGAGAGAAGTTTACAGGGTGACTATACCAGACAGGCACAATAATAATGAGCAACAACAACCAAACTAAAGCCCCCGTCATTCGGAATTTAAGAGACAAATCCTGAGTATTTGCTTCCATTTTGATTCCTACCTACCTCTCAAATTATTGAGTTTTTCCATACACTGGGAAACGGTATAAAAAGAGCCCCAGCATAAAATATTGGATTCTGATTTCGCTATATTTTTTTCATACGCCTGACTAGCAGCAGAATGGATGTCACTACATACAATAATCGAGCCTTCATCTACACCAGAGTCTATCATCGTTTGTTTAAGCTGTGAAACACCAGCAGCTCTTGGCACTTTCAAGTCAGCAATATACCAATGATTTATAAAAGGACAGATTTGACGAATCATTTTTGAGTAATCTTTATCTTCCAACACTGAAAAAACAGCATCTCCTTTAAAACTTTTTTGCGTCAAATAACCTGCCAAAACTTCTGCTGATTGTGGATTGTGCGCCACATCAATTAACCATGAAACATTGCCATAAACTAATGTCTGCAAGCGCCCTGGATGTTTAACTTGTAACAACCCTTGAACAATTGATGCTTTATCTACTGGCAAATGATCGTCACTTTGTTGCACAACCGCAATTACGCCCGATGCATTTTGTAATTGAAAACTACCTTGCAACGCCGGATAAGGCAAATTATCAAGGCTCACCAAGTTTTTGTTTGCTGATAACTCTGGCGAAACTAAAAACTGCCAGGCTGGGGTACTGTCATAATCATGAGACTCGCTTTCACAAGCCTTTGATATATATTGAAATGCATCACCCAAACAGATTAAATCTACATTTTGATCTTCCGCGTAACCTAAAAGCTTTTTAGGAATATCAGCATCCGAGCAAACAGATGGTTTACCAGAACGCATAATACCGGCTTTTTCTAAAGCAATCAGTTCACGGTCATTTCCAAGCCAATCGCTATGATCAACATCAATAGCGGTAATCAAAGCAATATCAGCATCAGCCGCATTAACGGCATCCAATCGCCCACCAAGACCAACTTCTAAAACCCAAACATCAAGCTGCTCTTGTTGAAAGATAACCCATGCTGCAAGCGTCGAAAATTCAAAATAGGTAAGCTTGACATCACCTCTTGCGGCTTCAATCGAAGAAAATGCCGCAACAATTGTTTCATCTGAAACAGGCGTCTGGTTAACTTGAATGCGTTCATTAAAATTGAGTATATGAGGGGAAGTATAACTACCAACACTATAACCGGCAGCTTGATAAATAGAACATAACATGGCAACACTGGAACCTTTACCATTGGTTCCAGCCACCGAAATAATATACGGCGTATCATTCAACACGCCAAGCTTATGGGCAACTTTAGAAATACGATCCAAACCTAGATCTATTTCCTGAGCATGTAAAGCTAATAACCAGTCTAGCCATTCATTTAATGAAGCGGAAATACCGGGGTTAGCAGAATCCATATAAATCGTGTTAAGCAGGCTTTTTCAAAAGCATACTGCAAATACTTGCGATCTCTTTTGTCAAATGATGGCGATGAATAATACGGTCAATCGCACCATGCTCTAACAAGAATTCAGCTCGCTGGAAACCTTCAGGTAATTTTTCACGAACAGTTTGTTCAATAACACGAGGACCCGCAAAGCCTATTAAAGCCTTAGGTTCTGCAATATTTAAATCACCAAGCATTGCAAAACTTGCCGAAACACCACCCATAGTTGGGTCAGTTAGAACAGAGATAAACGGCAACCCTTTTGCGCGAAGTCTACCAAGTGCCGCACTGGTTTTTGCCATTTGCATTAAAGAAAACAATGCTTCTTGCATACGAGCACCGCCCGATGCCGAAAAGACGATTAAGGGCATGTGGTTTTCAATAGCAAAATCTACTGCACGCACAAATTTTTCACCCATGACGGACCCCATCGATCCTCCCATGAAACGGAAGTCAAATGCACCCGCAACCACATCTAGACCATCGATCTTACCACTCATGGTAATGAAAGTATCTTTCTCGCCTGTTGCTTTCTGGGCTTGAGCTAAACGTGCTTTATAGGTTTTTAAATCCTTGAACTTAAGTGCATCAACAGGAGAAACATTAGCTGAAATCTCAACCCCTGTAGCATCATCAAAAAAAGCTTCTAAACGACCACGCCCACCCAAACGCATATGATGGTCACATTTAGGACACACCTCTTGATTACGCTTTACTTCTGAGCGATAAAGTGTGCTTTCACACTTAGGGCACTTAGTCCACAAGCCTTCCGGAACATTTTTCTTACGCTCGGTAACTTGCTTGATACTCGGCAAAATCTTTTCAAACCAACTCATTTCTTACTCCAAATGCTTTGAAAGCTGTCGCATTATTTATGCGCGCATTATACAGATATTGACGCTTAGAATATACAGAGAACTTACCCGTCTCTGGTTATTCTTTTTCAGAATCCGCTTGATCTATGCCTCTTCTAAACTCGCACATTTTTTCGGAAATCGCATCCATGATGACAACTTCGTCTGCCGATGCATTTTGCTCTATTAGAGAAACCAGTGCCGATCCAACAATAATTGCATCACCCACTTTAGCCATTTCATAAGCTACGTCACCATTGCGAATACCAAACCCGATACCTACAGGAAGCCCTAAAATTGTTTTAAGATGATTCACCTGATGCGTCACTTCTTCTGCATTCAATGTACTAGAGCCAGTAACCCCTTTCAAAGAAACATAATAAACAAACCCACTTCCTTGCTCATTAACTGCTTGTAAACGAGAATCAGGTGTTGTTGGTGAAACCAAGAAAATGCGGTCCAATTCAGCAGATTTCATAACCTCTAAATAACCTGCCGTTTCTTCCGGGGGCATATCCACCGTCAGAACAGCATCAACACCTACAGCTTTTGCTGCTTCTGCAAACACTTGATATCCCATTGCCTCGATCGGGTTTAAATACCCCATCAGAATAACTGGTGTCTTTTCATCTTTTTGTCTAAATTGCTCAACCATTTTGAGCACATCAGTCAAACTAACATTATGCTCTAAAGCACGTTCTACAGCTTTTTGAATAACAGGACCATCAGCCATAGGGTCTGAAAAAGGTACGCCCAGCTCTAAAATGTCTGCCCCTTCTTCTACCAAGGCATGCATTAAGTTAACAGTCATGTCAGGATGCGGGTCTCCCGCAGTGATATAGGGAATCAAAGCCGTCTTACCTTGAGACTTTAAATCTAATAATAGGTTTGTAATTCTGCTCATAACTTAAAACTCAAATCCTTCGATTTTTGCAATGGTGTTCATGTCTTTGTCACCACGCCCAGATAAGTTAACAATAATCACCTGATCTTTTGACATAGTTGGCGCAAGCTTGGTTACATAAGCAAGAGCATGGCTCGATTCTAATGCAGGCAAGATGCCTTCATAACGCGTTAGGTCTCTAAAGCCTTGTAATGCTTCTTGGTCATCTACTGCCACATAATCAACACGCCCAATGTCTTTCAACCAAGCATGCTCTGGCCCAACACCAGGATAGTCTAAACCAGCGGAAATAGAATGAGTCCCCATAATCTGACCGTTATCATCTTCCAACAGGTAAGTACGGTTACCATGCAAGACCCCAGGCTTACCTTTGCACAAGGAAGCAGCGTGTCTACCTGTTTCCAAGCCATCACCGGCTGGCTCAACACCAAATATTTTTACTGACTCATCCCCAAGAAACTCATGGAACAAACCAATCGCATTTGACCCACCGCCAACACATGCAACCAGGGCATCAGGCAATTTATTTTCTTTCTGCAAAATTTGTTGCTTGGCTTCACGACCAATAATCGCTTGAAAATCTCTTACCATCGCAGGATAAGGGTGCGGTCCAGCTACGGTTCCAATAATATAAAAAGTATTATCTACATTTGTAACCCAGTCACGCATGGCTTCATTCAAAGCATCCTTTAGCGTTCGCGTACCAGATTCAACTGCAACAACTTCGGCACCTAGCATTTTCATGCGAGTCACATTGGGTGCTTGACGAACGACATCATCTGCCCCCATATAAACCACACATTCCAAACCAAGTCGCGCTGCAACTGTTGCACTGGCAACACCATGTTGACCAGCACCTGTTTCAGCAATAATACGTGTTTTCCCCAAGCGCTTTGCAAGTAAAGCCTGGCCGATTGTATTATTGATTTTGTGAGCACCAGTATGATTTAAATCCTCTCGCTTGAGATAAATTTTGGCACCGCCCAAAGCATCCGACCAGCGTTCAGCGAAATAGAGCGCACTGGGACGACCTACATAATCCTGATAATCTTTAGTTAATTCGTCCAAGAAAACTGGATCATTTTTAACGGATTCATACTGTTGATTCAGCTCTTCCAGAGCAGCCATCAAGGTTTCTGGCGCAAAGATACCACCATAAACGCCAAAATGGCCGTGCTTATCTGGAAACTGAGAAAAATCAATTGCCATTTTATCTCCTGATTTTTTCATCGACAGTTTTAATAAACTGCTTAATTTTCGTTTCTGATTTCTTACCAGGCATTAGCTCTACACCACCGCTAACATCAACCGCCCATGGCTCAACCGCTTCAATTGCCCGACCAACATTTTCTGCATGTAAACCACCTGCCAATATAATTGGCAATGGCAGACCGTCCTGCTTATCTTTTGCAACCCAATCCCAATTAAAGGTTTCACCTGTTCCGCCAGGTACACCTTTCACATAGGTATCCAACAACATCCCTTTGGCAGAACTATAACGGATTGCCAATTCTCGAAGGTTCGTATCGTGCTTCATGCGAAGAGCTTTTATATAGGGACGAGAAAAGTTATTACAAAAGCCTTCAGGTTCACCACCATGAAATTGCAACAAATCGATCTTTGTCTCGGCGATAACATGCTCAACTTCTTCAGCATCAGGATCAACAAACAAAGCGGTTGCCGTAACAAATGCTGGCAACACTTCCATAATGCGCCTTGCCTGTTCGATAGTCACACAACGTGGGCTTTTATGGTAAAACACCAAACCGATTGAATCAGCACCATTTTCAACAGCAACTAACGCATCTTCATGATTGGTAATGCCACATATTTTTACACGCGTACGTCTAAAGTCTTTCATTATGCCTACTCTTGCCACAACACTGCATCAAGCGGTGTTCTGGGCAACTCAAATTCTTCAGGATAAAGCGCATTTACAAAATACAAACCTTCTGCTGGTGCAGTAATACCCGCCTGCGTTCTATCTTGCTTTTCTAACAAACTTTTTACCCACTCTTCAGGTTTTTCACCTCGCCCTATTTCCAGCAAGGTGCCTACAATATTTCGTACCATATGGTGTAAAAAGGCATTAGCTTGAATATCAACAAATACAAAATCATCGTGACGAGTCACCTGAATAGACTGCACTTCTCGAATAGCATGATTAGCTTGGCAGCCAGATGCGCGAAAAGATGAAAAATCATACTCACCAATCAATGCTTGTGCTGCATTATGCATTGCATGCTCATTCAAACATTGGCGCTCCCAAGTCACTCTGCCAGATAATACAGCTGAATGTACCGCACGATTAAATATGACATAACGGTACTGACGGGCTTTTGCCGAGAAACGTGCATGAAAGTCTTCAGAAACGGGTTTTGCCCAAGCAACTCTTATATCATACGGTAACTGAGTATTGGTACCCTGCACCCATGCCCGACCCAGCCTGGCAGATTTTGTGTCAAAGTGAACAACTTGTCCAATCGCGTGAACCCCTGCATCGGTTCTGCCGGCACAATGAACTTCTATTTTTTCATCAGCAATAAAACTGAGCGCAGACTGTAAGTTTTTCTGCACTGAATCACAATGTTCTTGATACTGCCAACCACAATAGGCAGTACCAAGATATTCAATTCCTAGTGCAACTCGCATTCAAGTTTATAAATAATCTTTAATCAACAACTCTGCAATCTGTACCGTATTGGTTGCAGCACCTTTACGAACATTATCCGCAACCACCCATAGATCCAGACCTTTTTCGCAAGAAATATCTTCCCTAACACGGCCAACATACACAGGGTTGGTATCTACTGCATCCGTAACAGCTGTTGGATAACCACCATCCACATGTTCATCAACCAACACAATACCGTCAGCTTTTCCAAAAATCTCTTTTGCCTGCTTTGCGGTAATCTTTTCTTTGGTCTCGATATGAACCGCTTCACTATGCCCAAAAAACACAGGGACACGAACCGCAGTAGGGTTTACAAGAATAGCGTCATCACCCATGATTTTCTTGGTTTCCCAAACCATTTTCATTTCTTCTTTTGTGTAACCGTTGTCTTGGAAAACATCAATTTGAGGGATACAGTTGAACGCAATTTGTTTTGGGTAAACATTGGTTTCTACAGGCTTTAAATTCAAAATATTTGCTGTTTGTTTTGCTAACTCTTCAATAGCTTCTTTACCTGAACCTGAAACGGCCTGATAAGTACAAACATTGATACGCGAGATACCAACTGCATCATAAATTGGCTTTAAAGCAACCAACATTTGGATAGTTGAACAATTTGGGTTAGCAATAATGCCACGATTTTTATAACCAGCTACTGCTTGTGGGTTCACTTCAGGAACAACTAGAGGAATATCATCGTCATAACGAAACTCAGATGTATTATCTACAACCACACAACCTGCCGCAGCAGCTTTAGGTGCATATTCTCTGGAAATAGATGCGCCAGGAGAGAACAATCCGATTTGAACCTTTGAAAAATCAAAAGTCGCCAAGTCTTCAATTTCTACCCAGGAACCACGAAACTCAAGTTTCTTCCCCGCTGAACGACTACTCGCCAATGGATAGAGTTTACCTACTGGAAAATTTCTTTCCTCCAGTACTTTTAAAATAGTTTCACCTACTGCGCCTGTTGCACCAACGACGGCAATATCATATTTTTTTGTCATCTAAATTCTCTTGTATAGCTTCTACTGATTGTTTAGCGGGAAATTATTAAACGTCTTCTTTTTTAGTGTTTGCTTGGTCAGGCTCAGACTTACTGTCTTCAATTTTTGCCTCGGCTTGTTTCTGGTTTCCCGTCAGCTTCTCACCACTAGTAGCAAACTGATTTGCTAACTGATTCGCCAAGCGCATGCGTTCCGCTTCTGGGAAGCTTACAATCAAACCACCTTCTGTAAGCTCACGGCTTTCACCAATAAATTTACCGCCAGATTCAATCATTAAATCACCGCAAATAACCTCACCCAACAACTTCCCTGTTGACAACACATCTATCGTTTCACAAGCCACCTTACCTTCAAGGACACCGCTCACGACGACATTTTTAGCCTTAACCAACCCTTTTAAAATGCCTTTATCGCCAATTGAAACATCATGTTCCGTTTCAACAATTCCATCGATACGACCATCTATGTGCAAAGGGCCATCAAGATCTTTGATTTCGCCGCTTATTTTACATCCCGTAGCGATAATTGTTTTTCCACTTCCTGTACGCGTTTTTGCACCGCCTGACTTAAAGATCCCCATGGTACTCCCTTCACACGTTTAAAAATAAGATCATAATTTTGCAATCTCCAGTCCACAAAAGACGCTGGATTCAATTTTCTTTGAACAAACGACACTTCATAATGCAAGTGAGGACCGGATGACAGACCTGTCGAACCGATTTTGCCAATGCGCTCACCTTTATATACATATTCGCCTGTTTTGACCAACAACTTACTCATATGACCATAAAGAGTTCTAAAACCATCCTTATGATCTAAAATAATTAAATTACCGTAGCCGCTTTTCTTATGAAAACCAGCATACTCAACCATACCATTAGCTGTTGCTATGACAGGGTCTCCAATCTTGCCTCGATAATCTATTCCTCTATGAAATTCTCGCTTCCCGGTAACAGGATGAATTCGCCACCCATAAGAACTGGAAACGCCTTGAAACTTTCCAACAGGACGTCCATTTGGAATATCTTGAAGCATAACCTTTTTTTCTAGTGTCGTTAACTGAACAATTTTGACTCTATCTTGAACAGGTAACTCTTCATCTGGTTTAACACCTATTAAGTCTTCCAACCCTTGCAAAGTCTGATCTAAAAATTGAACCTGCTTCGATTTATTATCCAAACTATTTTGTAAGCGATGTTTTTCAGACTCCAGCAAAGCATAATCTTGTTTACTCTTATCAAGCATAGACAAATACTTATCCTGTGCGTGAATACGTCTCTGCTCAATATTGACAGTCTCTTGGTTTAACCACCAAATAACTGTTGCACCACCAGCCAGCAATAGCACAATAAATAGGATAAAAAAGAGCGCAAATTTTCGGACTAACTGATTAAAGGAAAAATTACGGGAACCATGAACATCACTTATCGTTATCGTAAACTGATCTTTCATCCTTGAACGTTCCTTAATTTCTTCTTAGTTCTAAACATTAAAGCCCCTCTTTTTGAGCTCTCGCAAGCGTAAAAGCAGCGTATTCAAAGTGCTGCTACAACAGCATCTCCCATTTCGGAAGTAGACACCTTCTTCATACCTTCAGACCAGATATCACCAGTACGCAAACCTTGATCCAATACTTTACTTACTGCTGCTTCAATCTTAACAGCCAAATCTTCGCGACCTAAACTATAACGCAACATCATAGCCGCTGACAAAATTGTTGCCAATGGATTTGCAATATTTTGCCCTGCGATATCAGGTGCAGAACCATGACTAGGTTCGTACATACCTTTATTATTTGCATCCAATGATGCTGATGCCAGCATACCAATTGAACCCGTCAACATTGAAGCTTCATCTGACAAAATATCACCAAACATATTACCAGTAACCATGACATCAAATTGCTTTGGATTTAACACCAACTGCATAGCGGCATTATCAACATACATGTGGTTAACAGTTACTTCTGGATACTCTTTTGCCACATCATCAACAATTTCTCGCCACAATTCAGTTACTTCTAAAACGTTTGCCTTATCAACTGATGTCAGTTTTTTGTCACGTTTCATTGCAGCTTGGAAAGCAACATGCGCAATACGCTTAATTTCAGATTCTGAATAAACATAAGTATTAAACCCTTGTCTTTCGCCATTCTCAAGGGTTCTAATCCCGCGAGGTTGTCCAAAGTAAATACCACCAGTTAACTCACGAACAATCAAAATATCCAAACCAGCAACGACTTCCGGTTTTAATGTAGAAGCATCTGCTAACTGCTCAAACAAATATGCAGGACGCAAATTTGCAAACAGTTCCATCTCTGAGCGCAAACGAAGCAACCCCTTCTCTGGGCGAACAGATATATCAAGTGATTCCCACTTATACCCACCTACAGCACCCAATAAAACAGCATCTGCATTTTTTGCTTTCGCCATAGTTTCATCAGCCAACGGTACGCCATGCACATCATAAGCAGCACCACCAACTAAATCTTCCGTCATGGCAATATCCAAATCATCAGACTTTTTAAGTGCTTCCAATACTTTTACCGCTTCAGCAGTAATTTCTGGGCCAATACCGTCACCAGGCAGAATCAATACTTCTTTTGTCATTCTTTTTCTCTTAAATACTTTGTTTTAACATTAATCTTTACGAAAACAACCAAGGATTATTTTCTTTATAGTTTTGTTCAAAAGCTTTTATGTCAGCTTGGTGCTGCAGAGTCAAACCGATGTCATCCAACCCATTTAACAAACAATGACGTCTAAACTCATCAACTTCAAAAGAAATTTCTTCACCATTTGGTCGAACAATCTTTTGCGCAACTAAATCAACTATCAGCTGATACCCTTCATTTGCATCCGTCTCTTTAAACAATACATCCACTACTTTCTCATCTAAGACAATCGGTAGAATACCGTTTTTAAAACTGTTATTAAAAAATATGTCCGCGAAACTTGGCGCAATAACAACATCAAAACCATAATCTTTTAACGCCCATGGTGCATGCTCACGACTTGAACCACAACCAAAATTTTCTCTTGCTAGCAAAATTTTAGCACCTTGGTATCTAGGCTGATTCAGTACAAAATCTTTTCTTAATGGACGGTTCGAGTTATCGACTCCTGGCTCGCCAACATCTTCATAGCGCCATTCATCAAACAAGTTTGGACCGAAACCTGTACGCTTAATCGATTTTAAAAACTGCTTTGGAATAATTGCATCCGTATCGACATTAGCACGATCCATTGGTGCAACTATGGCTTTTAACTGACTAAATTTATCCATATTATGCTCCTGCTTCCAATAGAGTTCTTACATCAACAAAATGCCCAGCCACTGCCGCTGCCGCTGCCATCTCTGGACTAACTAGGTGCGTACGCCCACCAGCACCTTGTCGACCTTCAAAATTACGGTTTGAGGTTGATGCACAATGCTTGCCAGAAGGTAGTCTATCAGCATTCATCGCCAAACACATGGAACATCCAGGGTTGCGCCACTCAAAACCAGCTTCAATAAAAATTTTATCTAGCCCTTCTTCTTCTGCCTGTTTTTTCACCAAGCCTGATCCAGGAACAATCAACGCCTGTTCAACATTAGATGCAACTTTTCGACCTTTTAACACCTGAGCAGCAGCACGAATATCTTCAATACGAGAGTTAGTACAAGAACCGATAAAAACATAATCAACAGGAATATCAGTAATACTCATCCCTGCATCCAACCCCATATAGTCTAATGCACGACGAATACCACCAGCCTTAACTTCATCACCTTCCATGTCCGGATCAGGAACCTTTCCATTTATATCCGTTACCATTTCAGGAGAAGTCCCCCAAGACACTTGAGGTTCAATATCGGAACCTTCCATTTCGACAACCGTATCAAACACAGCATCGTCATCTGAATGTAGACTAGACCAGGCTTGAACAGCCTTATCCCAATCTTCACCCTTTGGCGAATAAGGACGACCTTTGACATACTCTATGGTTTTCTCATCAACAGCGACCATTCCTACACGAGCACCTGCCTCAATCGCCATATTACAAACTGTCATTCTTCCTTCAACAGACATGTCTTCAAATACCTGACCACCAAATTCGATAGCATGCCCATTTCCACCAGCAGTACCAATTTTTCCGATAATCGCTAAAATCACGTCTTTCGGCGTCACACCTGGACGAAGCTGACCATTAACTTTGATCAACATGTTTTTCATTTTCTTTTGCAACAAGCACTGAGTCGCTAAAACATGTTCAACTTCAGAAGTCCCAACACCGTGAGCTAAAGCACCCAAAGCACCATGCGTTGCCGTATGTGAGTCACCACAAACCAAAGTCATTCCTGGTAATGTAACGCCTTCTTCCGGCCCAACAACATGAACAATTCCCTGACGCATATCCCCAATACCAAATTCAGTAATACCGAAGTATTTAGTATTAGCCCCCAATGTCTGAACTTGAATACGCGAAATTGGATCTTTAATATCCTCAACAGAACTATAGTCAGTGGTAGGCACATTATGATCTGGCGTGGCAATGTTCGCCTCAATCCGCCAAGGCTTACGTCCTGCCATCCTAAGCCCTTCAAAAGCCTGCGGCGACGTTACTTCGTGTAGCAACTGTCGATCGATATAAATTAACGCCGTACCATCTTGTTCCTGACGTACAACATGACTGTCCCATAATTTATCGTATAAAGTCTTGCCCATTGCTTCACCAGACATTGTTATAATCTCGCCCTACGAAAATGTTAAAAATAGTGGCAAATTATAGCACTTTACACCCAGTCTAAGAACAAAAATCACGAGACATAAGACAAGAGATTCGATCATTATGAGCTATAGAATTAAAGAGGCGTTTTACTCTTTACAAGGTGAAGGATTTCACACGGGAAGACCCGCTATTTTCTGCCGTTTCAGTCATTGCAACCTTTGGACAGGAAAAGAGGCTGATAGAGCTACCGCAGTATGTCAGTTTTGCGATACAGATTTTATCGGTGAAGACGGGCAAAATGGCGGTCGTTTTGAAGATGCTAAAGCACTACTTAATCACCTACTCGCACTATGGCCAAAAAACACAAATACACACCCTTTTTTTGTATTAACAGGTGGCGAACCTTTATTACAAGTAGACCAACAACTTATCGACATTTTCCATAAAAACAAAGTAGAAATTGCCGTCGAAACCAATGGCACCCTAAAAGCACCACAAGGTTTAGATTGGGTATGCGTCAGCCCAAAAGCAAATGCTCCTATTATTCAAGACAGCGGTAATGAACTGAAACTGGTATTTCCTCAAAAAGAAAGGCAACCAGAAGACGTTGAACACCTAGAATTTGAACATTTTTACTTGCAGCCAATGGCGGACTCAAACCCCGCCATCACTCAACACAACATTCAGGTAGCTGTCGAATATTGCCTAAAACACCCTAAATGGAAACTAAGCTTGCAGACTCACAAAATACTTAATATTGACTAGCTGGGCAAGCATTCGAATTTCATCAAACTTTTTTGCTAAAATAACGCATTATATTCTCAAAAAACACTCATATTTCATCCCAGTTTAGGTTAGGTCATTATGCAAGTTCAAGACATGGAAAAATTCTCTCAAATCCTTAGCTGGGTTTTTGCATATTACGAAAAAGAATTGACCGATTTAACTCTAGACATGTACTGGAACGGTTTAAAAGATTATTCCATTGAAGAAGTTCAGGCGGCTTTTAATGCTCACCTTCAACACCCTGAAGATGGTAAATGGTGGCCAAAAGTTTCCGATGTTATCAAAAACTGTAAAGGTAGCACTCAAGACAACGCTTTGCGTGCTTGGAGTGAAGTTGAAACTGCCATTCGCAGAGTTGGCGGCTACCAAGATGTTGTTTTTCATGACCCTTTAATCCACCAAATCATTCATAAGATGGGTGGGTGGATTTCTCTATGCGACATCCCCGATGAAAAGTCATTGGTTTTCAAAGCAAACGAATTCAAAAATGCTTATCGTGCACTCTATGCGACGCCACAGCAATTACAACCGCCTGTTGAATTAACCGGCATCATCAATGCACAAAACGCAAAAATCAAAGGGGCAAAAAAGCAACCTCCAGTTTTGATTGGCGATCCAGAACGAGCTAAAGAAGTACTAAGCCAACTACAAGCTCCTGAAAACCTTATCACCATTAGCCGTGCAGCAGCCAAAGCTGCCGAAGCCTTAACCAACAAACATGAAAGGCCTGCTTAATAATGGATATACGATTTAGTACACAGGTAGCAAGCAGACTAGGCTTACATGAAGCTATTTTTCTGGGATGGCTTGTGCATGATTACGATCACACACCGACAAAAACAGAAAGCCTTATTAACATCTTTAGTTTTTGGACAGATGAAGTCCTGTATCAATGTTTAGCAGGATTAGAATCACAAAAATTGATTCAAGTCCAAAGAACCACTGACGGCAACTGTGTTTTTGCACTCAATCAGTCGCAATTAAAGGTGCAATTTGATATTGAACTGCAATCACCCTCTAACCTTCCAAATACAGTTGTAACAGACACCAACCTTAAAAAACACTTACAAAGATTTCAATCAAGCGACAGCTTACTTAATAAAAAGCTAACGCAACTTATTCAACAAAACACGCAAGAACTGATTGATTACGCTATCTCAGAAGGCCTCGCTCCTGAAATAGCCTCTGCAACTTATGACAAATTTTTGCATTATATTTCAGCAAATCCTGACAGGTTTTGGAATACCGATTTAATTTCTTATTGGCGATTTTGGATAAGTAATTCAAAAGAAAAAAACGGGCAAGGTAGTCTTAATGCAGCAGGACAAGGAAAACGTTCAGCTATTGAAAAAAACAATAACCACGCGACTTCAAATTGGCTAGAGAAAAAAGCACAATCTCCTCACCAAACACACTCTACTACTCAAATATCAAGATCTCAAAATTCAGACATAAAAAAACCGACTTAAAGTAAACTTTAAGCCGGGATCTTTTTGAATAAAACAGTTTGTTACCTAATAGACCCTTAGGGAAAAGAGTAGCGATTACTCGGATCTATTTGCTGACTCTTGTGCTTACTAGCACTATCCTGCATGAATTTTTCAACTTTTCTCTTGAGCGTATGAATTTCATGCAAACCACGATCTAACTTCGCTGACTGAGCCGCATTTTCTTTTTGTTGTTGACGAACTTCTTTACCCAACTTATAAGTTTTACTTTCCAGAATACGAACCCTTGTACTAATACTGGCCGCTTCGGCAACTCCTTGAAAGGCAAGGAATCCTATCAACAACAATACAGATATGGTTAATCTTTTCATGCAAGTCTCTCCTGGTTTCTTAGCGCCAATTCGCATACCAGCTCTTATTTTCCGTCAACAGATTGACACTTATAACCATTGCCGCAAAGGTCGCTTGCCTCAACTGGATTAATGTTACAGTTCCCACCAGGGCAGGCTGTATAAACAAAATGGTTGTTGAAGAATGCTTTATCAACATAAACTTCCAAAACCGTTTCATAGTTATTATCAGGCATTGGCGTTACGCTAACAACTCTTGCACCTTTTACAATCGAATTCACTCTTGCGCGGAAGTTATCACTTCTTGCGGTTAAGGTAGAAAGCTGTGTATTACTGTCAATTTTTACCCCATTTAATTGCTCTGCAAGCGAACGATATGCATCTAGCTTCGAAGCTCTAATTGCCATTAAACGTTTTTGACCGATTGTATAACCCTCATAAGAACTCATAGAACCAAATCCTGTTCCTGTAATCTTGATGAGTTCAGGCTCAGCAGATCTAGTTCTTACTCTCTCAGTAGTTTTCTGTGCCTGTGGAGCAGCAGCCTGTACTTGTTGCGGAGCAACCTGCGCTTGTTGTGGAGCAGCAGTCTGCGCAGCTTGCGCCGCTGTTGCTTGTGTAGCTATTTGTGCCATAGCTGGCTGTGAGGTATCTTGTATCGTAGGTTGACTAGAACACCCTGATAACAAAAGTGCACCAATCAATCCTACAACAAATAACATCTGTTTTTTCATGATCATTTCTCCGTTCTATTCAAAAAGATATTGTTTTTTATACTTTCTATGCGTCACCCAACCATTATTAGCTTTTAATCTTGCTTGGCGTTGCAACGCATCCTGCTTATGTTTTGTCTCATTTGCTTTTGACTCTCGATATAACTTCTCTTTCGGCAAGAGATAACTTCTTCTTAAGTCCTTAATTTTATAAACCTCTCCCACCTTGTAATGATAGGGGACAGTTTTAGTCTCATAATAATCTGGCACCCGATAAGTCGTAGGCGCCAAGCTACACCCTGATTCAAAAATCAGCGCCAAACTTCCGAACACACCTATGAACCATTTCATAACCTGCCCTCATCAGTAGGAATAAGCACCTCCCATAGAACCATAAGGTACTTCATGAGGTGTACCCGGTTGTGCCTCTTTAGAGTTAGAATGCCCTTGTGTCACATGCCCAGGAACAGTCAAATTACTAGACGCACTACCTTTTTCCGTTTTAACAGATGGTTTTTCTACTTTCTCTTCAATCAACTGTTTTTCTACATTTTTAATACTTTTCAACAGCTGATAATATACTGACTGTAAACGCTTAACCCGCTTGTTCACTTCATAAATTCGTCTTTGTGCGCTTGTCATTTGAGTTCCAATACGATTCAACTTAGCTGTTAACTCTGGCGCGGCTTCAGATATAGTCTTTGCTTTATCACTTGGTTTAACAACTGGGGGCTGAGTTTTATCACTACTCTGCTCTGCGACAATCTTTTTAGCTCCATTGGTTTCAATTTTTGCAATATCACTATTCAACTGCTCCAACTGGAAGCTCAATGCATCAAGTTTTTTATCCAAGGTTTGCAATGTTTTTTCAGATGTATTGGTATGCATTAATGACTGAGTTGAATTGGACTCAATACCATCAATTTTATCCAACGTCTCTTTACTCAACCCAGGCCCTGAAGATAATGCCCCCCAAATACCAATACCAATTGCCGCAATCACCAGAGTTATGATGACTGAACTAAAGATAACAATCAGTTTTTTTATCGCATCCATGTCAGAACCTTTAATTGCATTATTTGCTTTTTGCGCTTGGGCACGCTTTTCAAGAATATCCTCTGCCTTGTCTTCCATCGCTTTTTGCGAGGCATCGGGTTGTTGCATCATACCCAACCCTACATCGGGCTCAGAAGGCTCACCCTTTGATTCTTCTGCCGGTGAAGGTGTGGGCTCAGGAGCAGCTGTTTCTTCTGCCTCTATGCCTGACGACTCTACATTTTCACCAAGCTCACTCAATAAATCTTCTGTAGAATCTTCCGAAGCTTCTGTGTCTGCCCATTCTTCAGGAACATCATCCACCCCTCCTGCAGGCTCAGGTGTAGCTGCTTCTACTTGAGTAACTTCGGGCTCTTCTGCAATAGACTCCTGCTCTGCCTCATCAAGTAATGCATCAATACTGTCCAAATCATTCGGATCAACTGTATTGTTTATTTGTGCCACTCGCCAAACCTCTGAGCTTTATAAATTACTTACCCATTTAAGGTAACTGAATTAGAGATATGCGCCCTTTGTTCAACCAATACTCTTCTGGTAATAAAGTTGGCTCTCTCCGTTCATTCAACACAACCCTTCCTAATGAAGAAGATTGTTGAACGCTTAAATCATTTGCACTTTCAGCAACTTTTGCCGCCAACAAACCAAAAGCATGAAAAATGCCAACTTGGTTATCATCAGCCTCTCCTGACTTAATAGTTTGAATAACCGCATTAGCAAAATACTTTGGTAGAAGTGCATAAGTGCTGCGCCAAAACCCTATACCTTTTTTAAAATTTTTCACTGTGGGTAGTTCACTCGGAAGCCAAAAATGCTGCACACTTCCAAGATGAAAGAACTTCAATAAAGGCGGTACTTGTATGGCTTGACGTTGTGAAACCAATGAAATAACAACATCCAAATCTTGCCTAGAACGTTCATTGAAATAGAGCTTGTGCTTAATATTTTTTTGTAACCAATTCTTTCTAATGTCTGAGCGGTTAGCATTCACCAAGTGGTTAACCGTAGAGTCCATTCTTTTATCAAACTTCTGAACACTGATTCTAAAGCCCTTAACGTCATCTGGATGAGCCAAGCTGTATTGCGCCCAGTTTTCCTGAAATGCTTTTAACATGTCTTGCGAAGCTTTAGTGTTATCCACAATTAAAGAAATGCCTTTTAACTGATGCTCTACCAGCTGCTGAATTAAAGGACGAACATGCTTATCACGATTCAAACTAATACTTCGAACATAGCTTTTTGGGGAGTTCACTTCATTCAATAATAAAGTTGGAATTCGAGTATCAAAGTCATTTAAAACCTGTGCCTTACCTTGTCTTAAAGGTCCAATAATAAATGTCGGCTGACTAAGTTTTATGAGGTTCCAAAGTTCAAGCATCGAATCAAAGACTTCTGTGTCATAAAATTTCAATTTAACATTCGCAAACTCTTCCTTTAACCCTTTCTTTATCGCGCGTCCTATTTGAGCATAGTCACCAGTTAACGGAAGTAAAACAACAACTTCTTTAGGATTAAAAACATAGTCTAACTTATCAGACTCCTCTACCTTGTCAGATGATGTCTGTTGAAGATAAGCTTCCAATCTTTGAATACGCAATTGCATCACAGGTGACAGCAAACTTTTATCAACAGCTTTTAATGAATCAAGATAGGCTTTGACATGAGTTGGCTCACCATTCTTTCTTGATAGCTCAGCTTTCAATAATAAAATTTCAGCATCAATGCTTTTGATTTGACGATCTAAAGGCTGTTTAGGCTGAGACGACTCGTCATGACCATCAGAGTCCTGCTGCTTTGAAACAATTGATTTTAAATCTGCATTGGAAGTTGATGGTGTTTCAGATTCAATACCTGGTACAAGATGACCAGTATCGCTATAAATACGAACTTGAGGGTTGGCAAAAGTTGCCGCTGAGAAAAAAATAGCTACCATATAACCCAACCATCTTATAGTTAAGTTATATGGCCTAGAAGGCTTTATGCTGTATGCCTTTTCATTTTCAAATAACACCAATACTCTTCACTCGTTATTTGTTTAATGACTTAGAAACAATCTCAAAAACGTCTTTTGACAACTGAGAACTGTTCATTAACCTTTCTAGCTGAGCTTTCATCATTGTCTGGCGTTTCATATCGTATAACTTCCATTGCGTAAAGGGCGCCACAATTCTAGCTGCAACTTGTGGATTGATCTTATCCAGCTTCAGCACTTCTGATGCCAAAAATTCATAACCTTCACCTGAAACATGATGAAACCCTCTCATATTCAAACGTCCAAAAACCCCTAATACGCTTCTGACTCGGTTAGGGTTAGTATAATGAAAATCAGGGTGTTCTACTAAACGCTTAACCTGCTCTACTGCTTTATCCGATTGATCAGACGCCTGAAGCATAAACCACTTATCCAACACCAAATCATCTGTTTGCCATTGATTATAAAAATCTGCCAGGCTGGCTTCTTTCTGATTTGTGTTATAAGGCTTCATCGCATCTAATGCAGCAAACACATCCGTCATATTTGATTGAAGACTAAATTGACGATATACAAGCTCTTCTTGCTCGTGCAATTTCGCCAAATAATTCAAGCAACGATTTTTTAACATTCTGCTCGCAATGGCTTCCTTACCATAATGATAAACTTCAGGCTGCCCCATCTTTTCATATAGTGCTCGAAGTACACTTTCAAAAGATTCTGCTATTGATTTTTTCATATAATCATAAACAGCAACAACACTATCTGTATCGATCAACAACCCTTTATTAGATAAAGTTTCGAGCAAATAACTTTCGTCAGGCAACGTAATGGCAAGTGATTTCAATGCCAAATCAAGCGATTCATCCAATAAATTGGCTTCGAGTGCTTTTACATAAGCATCCGACAAATGCATCGGTAGTCCATTACCCGCAACTTCAACATTATCTACCAGATTCTCCAATGCTAATGTTTGAATAGACTCCCAACGAACAAAACTGTCTGAGTCATAACAAGCTAAGGCTACCAACTCATCTTTTGTGCATTCATAATCCACTAGGACTGGTGCCGAAAAGCCTCTAAACAAAGACAAATACCCATCTTGCTCTATATTGTGCAATACCAAGGTTTCGCTAAGCTCAGAAAACTCAAACAACCATCCAGCATCAGCTGGATAACAACGCACTTTATCGGCCTCATCAACAGAAAAAAGCAACTCTTTCCCTTGTTGACTCGAATCTGCTGACAATACATTGAACACAACTGGTATTAACAAAGGGTGGTGGTGCTTCCCATTAACCGTTTGATCAAAGGTAAGTGAAAGTGTTTTACTTTCACTATCATAATGTTTTGAAATGGTTACTTTTGGCGTGCCTGATTGAATATACCATTGGTGCATCTGAGATAAATCACGTTGATTCGCATCGGCCATCGCATTACGGAAATCCTCTACCGTTACTGCTTGACCATCAAAACGATTAAAGTACAAGACCATCCCTTTTCTAAAGCCATCTTTGCCAAGGAGAGTCTGATAAAGACGAACGACTTCAGCGCCTTTTTCATAGACAGTCATAGTGTAAAAGTTATTCATTTCTATATAAGACTGTGGCTGAATGGGGTGTGACATGGGCCCAGCATCTTCTGGAAACTGAACGCTACGTAACCGTTTAACATCTTCAATTCGCTTTACGGCTGGAGACAACATGTCAGCGGTAAATTCTTGATCTCGAAAAACCGTTAAACCTTCTTTTAAAGTTAACTGAAACCAATCACGACAAGTTACTCGATTTCCTGTCCAGTTATGAAAATACTCATGCGCTATAACTGACTCAATTCCTTCAAAATCAACATCTGTTGCCGTTTCTGGTTTTGCCAGCACAAACTTGGAGTTAAAAACATTCAGGCCTTTATTTTCCATTGCGCCCATATTAAAGTCGTCAACCGCGACAATCATATAAACATCCAAGTCATAAATTAGACCAAAGCGGTCTTCATCCCATTTCATCGATTTTTTCAGTGATGCCATTGCATGGTCACATTTATCCAAATTTTTAGCTTGTACATAAAGCCGCAAATCAACTCTACGCCCATCTTTTGTTTCAAAATGGTCTTCGACAACTTCTAAATTACCCGCCACCAACGCAAACAAATAACAAGGCTTTTTATGAGGATCCTCCCAAGTAGCGAAATGTCTACCATCTTCTAGATCCCCAAATTCAACTAAATTGCCATTAGACAGTAAAACCTTATTCTCATGTGGATAAGCAATGATCTTCGTTGTGAAATAACTCAAACAATCTGGACGGTCTAAATAATAGGTAATGTTTCTAAAGCCCTCAGCCTCACATTGCGTGCAATAATTACCACTTGAACGATATAAACCTTCTAAACGTGTATTAGATTCAGGGTCAACTTTTGTCCGAACAACCAACTCAAAACTTTCTTCAGGACAATTCAACACCAACGCATGAGCAGACAACTGATAATCACTAGGCTTAAGTTCTTTTCCATCCTTCTCTACAGAAAGCAACTCTAGGTGTTCACCATCAAGTTTCAGAAGTGTGCTCTCAGACTGACGAACAAATTTCATTCTATTCGTAACCAGCGTTTCCGACGCATTAAGTTCAAACGTCAAATCAACTGAGTCGATCTTAAAATCTAAAGGCAAATAGTCTTTTAAAAATATTTCTTTGGGTTGTTCGCTTGGCATCATGACAATAAATTACTCATTTTAAATCTTACAAAAAAAAAGCCTCTCTACTGCCACGCAGTAGAAAGGCTTTTATCAAGCTTAAGCTTATATTCAATTAATATGAAAAAACAGCTCTACGATTTTTTGACCATGCTGCTTCAGTATGACCTGGATCAATAGGGTTTTCTTCACCATAACTAATCACATTAATACGGCTAGGACTAACACCCTGTGCAATTAATGCATTCTTAACAGCATCAGCACGTCTTTCACCAAGCGCTAAGTTATATTCCGGCGTACCACGTTCATCACAATATCCTTTAATAGTAACCTTAGCGTTAGTATCTAAAGACATATAATCAGCATTCATTTTAATAATGTCATAGAACTCAGGCTTGATTTCTGAACGATCGAAATCAAAGTGAACCATTTGACCTTGCAAAGCTGCTAATAGCTGAGAAGCAGTTTTACCGTCAACAGTAGGCTCAGCAGATGCTTCTTGAGCTGCCCCACCAGTTGCTTGATCTTGACCAGATGCGGCTGCACCATCGCCAGACGCTGTTGTTGCATTTGATTGAGCCGCTGACTCATCTTTAGAAGGTGTAGAAGAACACCCTACCAAAGTTAAGCCTAAAAATGCTACCAAAAACAATTGTTTAAGTGATGATACAGACATTGATCTTCCTCTCTAGAATTTGAATAAAACGCGCTAATACTATAGGTATTAGCTATCTTACCCAAAAAACAATGGGTTTAACAAGAAATTACTTACAAATTTAAGACTTTCTTGCTAAACAAAAGGAAAATTCTTTATTTTTTGCTTCCGTAGTTCTCGTAACTAGGATTACTTCCAGAAATATCAGCATTGGATACATCACCGGAAGATGGGCCATAAATCACATGTTTTTGCTGTGAATCAGCTGATGCTGGTTTGGTTTGTGCATTTGAACAACCAACCAAAGACGCGGTTAAAAACAAAGAAGCCAAACTCACTTTTAGAATAGAACGTAACATAAAACAATCTCCTTATTGTTAAGCAATGATAAAAAGCAGTTTTATGTTAACGCCACCCAGAACAGGTAACATTAAGATAAGTTCAATAAAATCTTGAGAAACTCTGTGACAAAGAAGTACCTACTCCGTGCAGATGGTGCCATCTTCACCTGCAAACTCTTTTAAACGAGCTTCATCTAATATACTGATTTCTTTCTTTTTCCAGCTGAGCACATTCAAATTATTAAGTTTTGCCAAGATTCTAGATACCGTTTCCGGTGTCAAATTCAAATAACTTGCGACATCTCTATGCAAAATATTTAAACGGAATCTCGTGTGTAAGTAGCCACGAGATTGGTATTTTAATGACATTGACCAAATAAAATAGGCCAAACGTTGCTCGGCAGTTTTTTGCGTTAAAAGAGACGTATACATTCTTGTACCGACTATTTCTTGACTCATCAAATTGAAAATTTGAACATAAAGATTCGGCACTTGTGTCGCTAGGCTCGAAAGCTGGTCATAAGGAATTTCACAAACTGTAGTGACATCAAGCGCAACTGCATAGAATTGATAATCTTGATAAGCAATAGAGTCCATACCGACAATATCACCAGGCAAGTAAAAACCATGAATTACTTCAATATTGTTATGGTCGTATGAAAACAACTTAATCGCACCCGCCCTAACAGCAAACAGCGATGTAAATTTTTCACCCGCTTTAAACAGATACTCTCCCTTAGTAAGGGATGGCTTGCGATTAACCAATTCGTCTAATTGAGACAGATCAGTATCGTGCAACCCATTAGCAAAACAGATTTTCTGCAATCCACAGTTTGCACAACTCGCAGTGTAATGTATGGCAATATTTCCCATATACAAAATTCTTAACCTAAATCAACTTTTAAATTTTTTGCTATTTTAACAAAATACTCATTCCCCACATTATTAATTACACAAAACATCATTAGCATAAAAGTAAGAAGGTATTTAGTAACAATTGAGTTTATTTTTGTGCACCATTTTTGCAGCAATAAAACTTAATTTTCACATCAAAAAATTTAATACAAAAATACATTTCTTCAACATTTTTTAGCCTTTAAATTTTTAGTGATTAATTTTTAATCACTTTAAAAAAGATTAACTATTTTTAGGCACTTACCTCTAGGTTGCATTATTTTAACCACAAAGTTATCCACAGCTTCTGTGGATTAACTTTTTACTGCAATTAATAGAATAACCCCTAATACAAACAAGGTAAATACATTTAATTTCAACAACTTATAGTTTTTTTCTAGAATACAATAGCAATAAAAAAACTAATTTTTAAATTCTGCTGTCAAGATTTTTTTTAAATTTATTCACCGCTTCGTTTTGGTGCGCAATCTCGTTCGTAAAAATTCGGTTTATGTTAAAATTCGTGCCAATTTGAAAGTTTCTGAGGTAGTTATGGCTAAAATTTTAGGGATCGGCAATGCAATCCTAGACGTCATCTTGACGACATCGCATTACCCAAAGGAAGATGAGGAGCTTCGTGCTGAAAATCGTCAGTTCCAAGTTGGTGGAAATGTTTG
The DNA here is from genome assembly GCF_000526715.1 of Hydrogenovibrio kuenenii DSM 12350. Classification (NCBI taxonomy): domain Bacteria; kingdom Pseudomonadati; phylum Pseudomonadota; class Gammaproteobacteria; order Thiotrichales; family Piscirickettsiaceae; genus Hydrogenovibrio; species Hydrogenovibrio kuenenii. The sequence goes on from NZ_JAGP01000001.1 coordinate 1,535,208, forward strand.
CAATTCACTTTATGTCTTAAGTCAACTCGGACACGAAGCTACCATTGCAACCACTATCGCGAGTGACGATGCTTCAAAACAGCTTTTGAACGGTCTAAAGACCCGACAAATCAATACTGAGCATACTCAACGCTTCATTCAAGGACAGACCCCTACATCTTACGTTATCCTCAACCAAGAAACAGGTAGTCGAACCATTACTCACTTTCGGGATTTACCAGAACTAAGCTTTGACTTCTTTGCAAAAATTGAAGTTGAAGACTATGACTGGCTTCATTTTGAAGGACGTAATTTAGAACACTTATCGGGCATGATGAATATTGCCAAGACATTTTTGACACACCAGCCGATTTCTCTTGAAGTAGAAAAAGCTCGCGATGGTATTGAAGAACTTTTCCCGCAAGCCAATCTATTGATTTTTTCACACCACTATGCCCGGCAAAAAGGCTACAGCGATGCCTCTGCTTTATTGAAAGCAATTAAGTCACAAGCGCCAAACAGTCACTTAGTATGTACTTGGGGGAAAGAAGGTGCTTGGTTCTGCACTGCCGGCGGTGAAATTATGCACCAACCCATTCATGAAATTCCACAAACGATTGATACACTTGGAGCTGGTGACACGTTTAATGCGGCACTCATTAACGCGCTGATTCAAAAACATGACCTAGCCAGTGCTGTTAATGAAGCATCCAAACTTGCTGCCAGAAAGTGCCAACAAATTGGCTTTAACAACCTATTAACAGAAATCAAAGAAAAACAACCTCTTGCAAACGTTAATCAAGTGAACAATTCAAAAGTGCTTATCGTACCTTGTGCGGACTTACCCCACTCTGTCATTTTGATTAAGCATGAGGATCAAGTAAAAGCCTACCAAAACAACTGTCCTCATCAGGATGTGCCTTTAAACGAAGCTTATAAAGTTGATGTTAATCCGTTTGAAAAGACCATGAAGTGCTCTGTGCATGATGCTTTTTTCTCAATTGAAGATGGTGTCTGTATTGAAGGACCATGTATCAATGACGAATTAGAAATCGTCTCTATTGAAATAGATGAAAAGAGTGATATTTATCTAGCCTAATCAGCATAAGGTAAGACAATAAATCTTTGTCTTACCCCAGCCTGGTAGATTTTGAATATTTAATAATTGAAGATTGCGGCAAAATATAAAAACGATTGTTTTTATGATTACAGATTTCTCTGACGATAAACTTCATACAGGGTGACGCCTGTAGCGACAGAAACATTCAGGCTCTCAACACTACCCTTCATCGGGATAGCCGCAAGATGATCACAGTTTTCACGTGTAAGCTTGCGCAAACCCGTTCCTTCTGCGCCCATCACCAAACCAATAGATCCTTTAAAATCCATATCATAAATGGTCTGATCCGTTTCACCTGCAAGCCCGGTCATCCACATACCTTTCTGCTGTAAATCTTTTAAAGTACGCGTGAGATTAGATACCACGACAAGCTTCACGGTTTCTGCAGCACCACAAGCGACCTTTCTAACAGTTGCATTCATGCCCACAGAGTTATGCTTAGGAATGACAACAGCATCAACACCTGTAGCATCTGCTGTACGCAAAATGGCACCTAAATTATGAGGATCTTGAACTTCATCTAAAAATAAAAAGAGAGGGTTATCAATTTCGTCAACCAGTTTAACCAAATCAGATTCGGTTAAATCGGCTTGTTTAGCCACTAAAGCAACGACACCTTGATGCACACCATCCACATTATTAAAAAAAGACTTAGGTTCACCTCTAACAGTGACACCCAATCGATGTGCTTGGTCAACTAAGGACTGCACCCGCTTGTTTAACGGGCCCTTTTGTATCGACAATGCATAAATAAGATGAGGTGATTGCTTTAGCAACTTTTCAATTGCATGAATACCAAATAATTGCTCTTGCTTCATTCAGCGAACCTCGCAAGCATTACGCATTAGTGCTCGGCTTTTTAGCAGTTTTCTTGCGGTAGTAACGCTTTTTCTTACGTTTTTTTGGTTGTTCTTGTTCTTCACCTGACTCATCATCAGAAACCTTTTCTGACTGATTCTCAGACAAACTTTCAATAAAACGTAAATCCACCTTTCGATCATCCAGATTCACTTGCGCGACCTGAACACGAATACGATCACCTAAGCTATATACTTTACCTGTGCGTTCACCTTTCAAACAATGGCGAGATGCATCGTAATGGAAATAGTCTTCACCTAACTCAGTGATATGAACAAGGCCTTCTACATACAAAGAATCCAACTCAACAAACAAACCAAAGTTAGTTGCTGCAGAAACTATTGCTTCATATTCCTCACCCAAGCGATGAGACAAGAACTCACACTTCAAGAAAGTCACTGCATCACGAGTCGCTTCATCCGCTCTTCTTTCCGTACCGGAACAGTGCTCACCGAAAGTTTTCATATCAGCTTCAGAATAAGCAAATTCTTCTACTGGCTTTTTCTGCCACGCAAAACGAATAGCACGGTGAATTAACAAATCCGGATAACGACGAATTGGAGAAGTAAAGTGCGCGTAATGTTCATAATTCAAACCAAAGTGACCCTGATTATCAGGTTGATACACAGCTTGATTCATACTACGTAACAGCACTGTTTGAACAATGTGACTATAAGGCTGTCCCTGAACTTTTTCAGCAACTTCAGCAAAATCTTCAGCCGTTGGATCATCTCCCCCTTCAAGGGACAAACCAAAGTCAGATAAAAAGGTTCTAAGGTTTGCAAGCTTCTCTTCAGAAGGCTTTTCATGCACACGATAAAGAATCGGAATTTTATGCCATTTTAGGTAACGAGCAGTTGCCACGTTGGCCATCAACATACATTCTTCAATTAATTTGTGCGCTTCGTTACGCTGAACAGGAACAATCTCTTTAATCTTACGGTCATCATCAAACACAATACGTGTTTCAACCGTATCAAATTCAAGTGCGCCACGTTCTGCTCGCGCAGATTTAAGTGCCAAATACAACTCATTCAAGTCTTCAATATTTGGCAGTAAATCTTTATATGTCTTGCGATGCTCGCTATCCGAGTTGGTTAGCATGTCATTAACTTGGTTATAAGTCAGACGAGCCTTTGAATGCATGACCGCATCGTAGAATTGAGTACGCTCCAACTTACCATGTTCATCAATCGACATATCGCAAACCATACATAGACGATCCACTTTAGGATTTAGAGAGCACATTTCATTGGAAAGCTTCTCTGGCAACATCGGTATTACTTTTTGAGGGAAATAAACCGAATTACCACGTTCAAATGCTTCTTTATCAAGCGCTGAACCAGACGTTACATAATGAGAAACATCAGCAATCGCAACAACTAAGCGCCAACCTTTTTTGCGTCTTTTAGCAAAAACAGCATCATCGAAGTCTTTTGAGTCTTCACCATCAATTGTCACTAATGGCAAGTTACGTAGATCTTTTCTACCTTCTATTTCAGCTTCAGTTACTTCATTCGGAATTGAATCCAACTCTGCAAGTAATTCATCAGACCACTCATTTGGAATACCATGCGCATAAATCGCCGAGTCTATTTCCATGCCTGGTGCCATATAGTCACCAACCACTTCTATGATCTTACCAATAGCACTTGACCGCTTAGTCGGCTGGTGGATAATTTCCACCATAACAATCTGACCTTCTTCGGCATCAATCAAACCATCTTTTGGAATAAAAACATCCTGTGCGATTTTGCTATTAGTCGGTTGTACCCAAGCCAGACCATCTTCATAATGAAGACGCCCTAATACCTTTTCATTATTATGCTGAACGACCTCAACAACCATTCCTTCACGACGCCCTTTACGGTCAACACCAATGACCGAAGCAATAACGATGTCGCCATGAAAAACTTTATGCATTTCTTTTTCTGACAAGAACAGATCAGAACCGCCATCTTCTGGTTCTACAAAACCGAAACCATTTGGATGCCCTAAAACTTTACCTTTAATCAAATCCATTTTCTGAATCAAACCAAATGCACCACGTCGATTTCTCAAAAGCTGCCCGTCTCGCACCATTGCTTTTAGGCGTCTGGAAAGCGCTTCAAATCTTTCGTCATCTTCAATTTCAAGGCTGTCGGCAATTTGTTTGATGCGCATTGGCTTTTGCTCATTTTCAAGCATCTCAACAATAAATTCACGACTAGGGATAGGGTTTTCGTATTTAGACGCTTCGCGATCTGCGTGCGGGTCAACTGTTGTGTTGTTTTCAGATGTTTCTGCTATAGTTTCTTTCACTACTGCCTGCTTATTTTCTTCTTGCTGCATATTTGAAGATTCCTCTGAAGAAAGCTCCACGGCGTTTTGTTTTGTTTCTGACACTCTTACTCAACTTTTACTCGTTAGAAGCCATATCGTTAAACAACATAACCATTCCAATCGTTGCTTTTCTACATCTTGCTGATGCGCATTTCAATCCGAATGACTTCTAGTTAAAAAAAAGCCTAGCAGTCAGCTAGGCCGCGCCTATTATATAACAATTTGTTTTAATTGTAATCTTGATGATTTTTAAACATTTTTGACAATGATAATTTCAGCTCAACTCAGGCATCACCGACAGCTCTTCTTGAGTGTATAACTGTTTTGCCAGAATGCTTAGTGCTGACTCTACGGCTTCTTCTAAGACAGGGTGATAAAACGGCATGTCCAACAACTCTTTCACTGTTAATTGTTGAGCGACTGCCCATGTCAATAAATGTGTTAGATGTTCCGCATTATGCATAACCAGTTCGCCACCCAAAAGTTGACGAGAATTCTTATCTGCATAAAGAACAATAAGACCTTTATCTTCTTCCATAACAATGGCACGACCATTATTTTTCTCTAAATCAAACTTCGCCATAACACTTGAAGCCATATTTAAATCAGAAAATGAAGTGCCGAACACTCCCACTTGTGGATCAGTGAAGGCAACACCTAAAGGCGTTTTCCTTGCAAATCTCACCACTTCAGGATAAGTAATTGCATTGCTAGCCGCAATCGCACCTTCATGTCCTGCTTCATGCAAGATTGGACGATAGGTATTCACATCACCAGCTATAAAAATTGGTTTATCTCCAACTTGCGTTGTGAACACATCAAATAGCGGCATCCCTCTTTCATCCAATTCTACGCCAATATTTTCTATACCAATTTGATCAATATTTGGTCGTCTACCTAACGATGCGACAACCGCATCAACTTCAAGTTTTTTATTTCCTAACAAAACTTGAACACCTGTATCAGTGTTTTCCATCTGGGCGGCTTGCCCCAAATAAATCGGAAACTCTTTCGACATAAGTTCATTCAACTTACTGGCTGCTTGCGGAGACCTAACACAAGTTAATGAGGAAGCCATTTCAATACCCACCACTTCTACACCTAGCCTGGACAAAGCTTGGCCAATCTCTAGACCGATAATCCCTAAACCAATAACAGCCACTTTCTGAGGCAGTGCTTCCAACTCAAACAAGGTGTCACTTGTGAGTAATTTATCACCTAATGCAGTCCATGGCTGCGGTATAACTGGCCTTGAACCTGTAGCAATAATAATACGCTCTGCCTGAATCGTTTCTCCATTCACTTCGACCTTATCGTCAGCAATAAATTTGGCATAACCTTTTATTAACTGTTCAGGTTTAAGCGTATCTGTACTACTAGTAATAACACCACCAGTAAAACGATCTCTAAAAGCTCTCACTCGCTTCAATACAGCCGCGTCATCAACTGAAAGTGCTTCGGCACCTTGAATACCAAACGCCTTAAACTTCTTTCTAGCGTAAAAATGGTCCGCACAATGAATCATTGCTTTTGAAGGCATACAACCAACTCTGGCACAGGTTGTTCCAAAATGGCCGCCATTGACCATAATGAAGTCATCCGTTTCCTTTCGGATTTTGCCAAGCGCGGTTAACCCAGCCGAACCCGCACCTAAAATTAAATATTTTACCTGCCTCATGAGCTAAACCTCTGATTCATCAATTTGCCTTAACAAAAATAGTTAGTAAGCCATTCATTTACTACAAAGATACTAGAAAACGTATTTCATCATATCAATTAGGGTTATTTTGTTCATTGCATTTTTATGATTTTTAGTAAGATGTTAACTGTTGCGTCACTATGAGACAAAAAAGCTTTTATGCAATCAACGTTCAGGCCGTACTATTTGGTTTTTAATATTCGTCGGCTGTTCCATATTCTTTTTTTTAGCAAGCCTAAGCTTGTCGTGTCTTTATGCATAGCGCTAACACTACTCATCGCTCAAACCACCCCCATTCAAGCTAACAGCGGTTCCTCTAATTCAAAAACCATTGCGCCTAAATCATCCATTATTGACCGAATACAAAAACCCTTTACCGGAGACCTAGATGCCATACGAAAACGCCGCATCATTAGAGTTCTGGTTAGTCATACCCGTACTAATTTTTTCTTAACTTCTAAAGGGTTTAGAGGTCTTGAGCATGATTTACTAAAGGCTTACGAGGCTTATCTAAATCGAGGGCCACGAAAACAACGCTATGAAACCCATCTCACTTTCATCCCTCTACCTTTCAGTGAAATACTTACCAAACTACAACAAGGATATGGAGACATTGCCGCCTCAGGAATAACTATCACACCAGAGCGTCAGAAATCAGTAGACTTTACCTCACCCTACATTACAAATATTGAAGAAATATTGGTATCCAACAAACAATCCCCACCGATTAAACGCTTACAAGATTTATCAGGAAAACAAGTCATTGTCGTTGGTGATAGCAGCTATATCATTCATTTAGAAAAGCTAAATCAAACACTCGGTGTTATGGGGTTAGCTCCTATTGAAATTGTACGTGCTGACCCTTTGCTAGAAGCTGAAGATTTATTGGAGCTGGTTAATGAACATATTTATGACTACACTGTCGTCGATAGTCATATCGGAGAAATCTGGAGCAAAGTCTTAGATAATATAAAATTACACACTGATTTTGTTCTTTATCACAATGGCAAAATTGCCTGGGCGATCCAAAAAAACCACCCAAAACTAAAATCATCACTTAATCATTTCATTCAAGCTTACGCAAAGCCTGGTCGCTTTTTGGGCAATGCTGTTTATAAAAAATACTTTGAAGACACCTATTGGATCAAAAAACCTTTAACGCACGACTTGTTAAAAAAAGTGAAATGCTTGCAGTATTACTTTGCACTTTATGCAGAATTTTATGGCTTTGATTGGAGATTGATTGCTGCCTTAGCCTATCAAGAGTCCCGCTTTAATCAACGCAAGAAAAGTAACATGGGGGCTATCGGCATTATGCAAATAAAACCCTCAACATCGAGAGATAAAAACGTTGATATACCTCATATCAACAAACTTGAAAACAACATCGAAGCCGGTGTGAAGTATCTGGCATTTTTACGAGACAGATATTTTTCTGATCCTCGTTACTCTCCTGAAGATAGAAACAATTTTGCATTAGCTGCATACAATGCTGGGCCTGCCAGAATCCAACAATTACAACAAGATGCAAGAATACATGGGTTAAACCCCTATAAATGGTTCTACAACGTTGAAACACTTGCTAGAAATGAAATAGGCCGTGAAACCGTAAACTACGTGACCAGTATTCAGAAAATGAGAATATTTTTGACAGCTTCACGTAGATTGGAAGAGAACAAACGGCTACTTTTAGATAAAACAACGCAAAGTCAAAACAATACCCAAGGCGAACCACAGGCAGCTAAAAACTTAACTGCTAGACTGGGCGATACACCTTAACGTTATCAAAACCATTATCTTTAAGGTATTGAGCATGCAACTGGCTCATCACACCCTTTTCACAATAAAGCAGGTAGTTTTGTGATTGGTCCAATTGCTTAAATTTCTGGTTCAGTTCAAAAAATGGAATCGTCATTACATTGGTTAATACTAAAGGGCTTGCTTCAATTTCATCAGGACGACGAATATCTATAAGCGTTTCATCCTGAACTTGATTGACTATTTCTACATTTGCCTGCGCATTTACATCAGCAACAATTTCATGCACAGGTAAAAAAACAGCGTCTGAAATCGCCTGTTCAAGCACACTTTCATCAAACTTAAACTGCTCTCTTTCTATACGCTTGAACGAACCATGTATAACAGGGTTTTTTGAGATAACACCGCAATACTCAGGCATACTTTCGGCAAAGTGCCGAGTTCCAATATCATCAGCTATTCTCATAATATCAGGCTTATCCATCACTGCTAAAGGACGAATCACCAGCTTATCCGTCGCCTGATCAATTAAAGCCAAATTTCTTAACGTTTGACTAGAAACCTGAGCAACACTTTCTCCTGTTACCAAAGCATCTATTTTCATTTGATCAGCTATCTTTTCAGAGGCTTGCAACATCAATCGTTTAAGCATTACCCCCATATAACTCTCATGATTAGCACGAAAAATTTCAGCGACAACCGCTTCGAATGGCACTGAAATAAACTGCACACGATGTGAGGAGCCATATTGACTCCACAAATAGAGTGCGACCTGCTTAACACCAATTTCATGCGCGGCACCACCTAAATTAAAAAAGATAAAGTGAGTTTTTATGCCGCGTTTTATCGTCAAATAACTAGCTACGGTTGAGTCAAAACCACCAGACATCAATGATAAGAGCTCTCCTTGACTACCTATTGGAAAACCGCCCATTCCTCTGTGGCGAGCACTAATGACATTTACTTGATTTTGCTGATATTCCAACTCAACTTTATAGTCAGGAGTATGCAAGTTAACGCCTTTAGCGTTACCATGTTTTAACAGGTAACCACCAATATAGCGCTCCATATCAAATGATGAAAACTCATGGGTTCCACTTCGTTTCACACGCACCACAAAAGTTTTATCGTCTATTTTCGGCAAAGCAAACTCAGCAACTTTTTGTGCGATTTCTTCCAACGTTTCAGCTTCCGATTGTGCGACTTCCAATACTTGTTCAACACCAGGTGTTTGCGTTAGCGTTTTTAATACTTCAGTCCGTTTAGAGTCTGGCGAAAAAACTTCTATTTTGTCCCAAAACCGCTTTAAAGTAATCGAGTCATCTACACGTAACAGCTGTGTACGCAAATTATCATGAAGCTGACTAACCATCTTTTTCTTGACAGAAGTACCTTTAACCATGATTTCAGGAAATAATTTGATAATAAATTTCATAATTTAATAATTGTTTATACTCTTGGTTGATTTGAAGCTAAACCAAACTGTTGCTCATCAAAGCAATACGAATTTCACTAATCACATCGTCTTCAATTAGCAATTCTTCTTGCGCTGTGGCACGCATTTTTTTGATTTCTTCACCATGATATTGATCAAAACTGGATTCACTTACAATTGCATTAGCTAGCTGAATAATAGCAACTAAGGTTTTGGCTTTAGGGTCTTTAACAATCTCAAAGTTCATCTGGTGATGCATCAACATCACCTGAGCATACATAGAAGCCAGTTGCCATTTTTTGGCAACCAATAAACCAAATACACCATGATGAGCTCCATAGACACTTACTTCTTTATGAGAGCCAGAATAACAGTTCGTTAAAGTGTTAAAGAAAAACTGAGGATAATCATCAAACTTCATCGCCATAATAATCGCACCCGCATTATGAAACAGGCCAGCCATATAAGCCTCTTCCGGTACAACACCTTCTACCCAACGACTTAGTTCAGCCGAAACATTAGAAACATCCATCGTATGCTCTATTAGTTCATCAAAAACTTTGTCTGAAACTAACGTCTTAAATGCCAGTCCAAAAATAACCGTACGAAGTCGCAATAAACCCAAAGACTCTATTGCTGTGCGAATAGTCGTAATTTCATCTGCATCTTTTCGTTTAAATTGCGCCTGATTTGCCAAAAGAATCAACTCACCAGACAACACCGTATTACGAGCAATGATATCAGCAATCTCAGCTGTATCAGGAAACTCAGTTTTTTGAAATAAAGTCTGCAACTGCATCACCTCTGCTGGCATGGCAGGAATTTCAAAACCCTCAAGTTGTTGCGCAGCAATTTTTAGCTGACTTTTTAGACCCATTTTATTTTTTCCGTCCTAGAATAAATGGTTAAGTTCATGTCCTATTAACTCCGCTATATTCTACTTTAATCTTCTATCTGGCTAAAAATTTATCGAGCAAAGTTTTTTTGATAGGATTTTTCACTTTATCTCAACACAGACCCAAAAGACTTAAAACACCATAACCACATGAAATCGCTTAATATTTAGTCAACTTAAACGTACAAATTCATCTTCTTCTTCAGAGACTAAAACTTGAATTTTAGCCCTGTCACTGTTATGCTTACGCGAATTTTTAAACCTTAAGAGAGAACCTCCATGATAAGACTTCATGAAATTCTAGTTAGAGACGGTGTTGATCGTGAACTACGTCAAGTACTAGGCCACACTATGATTGCTTGTAAAGAAATTGCTCACAAGCTTAGCCAAGGTGAATTGGCAGGTATTCTTGGCTCAACTGAAGAAGAAAATGTTCAGGGTGAGACACAAAAAATGTTGGACGTAATTTCAAACGATGTTTTGAAAAAAATCCTAACAGAAGATGAATATGTCCGTGGTATTGGTTCTGAAGAAGAAGATTACACAGTCGCTGGTAGCAAAGACGGTAAGTTCTTAGTTACTTTCGATCCTTTAGATGGTTCTTCAAACATTGATGTCAACCTATCAGTTGGTACTATCTTCTCTATTCTTGAAGCGCCTGCTCAAGGTTCTGGTGATGACCAATCAATCTTCTTGCAAGAAGGCCGCAAGCAAGTTGCTGCAGGTTACGTACTTTACGGTCCATCAGCATTATTGGTACTAACAACTGGTAAAGGGGTTAACTTCTTTACTCTTGACCGTCACATTGGTGAATTTGTTCTAACCAAAGAACAAGTTAAAATCCCTGAAGAGACTAAAGAGTTTGCAATCAACATGTCTAACCAACGTTTCTGGGAACCTGGTATGCAACAATACATTGCAGACTGCCTACAAGGTGAAGAAGGTCCTCTAGGTAAGCGTTACAACATGCGTTGGGTTGCTTCTATGGTTGCTGAAGTTCACCGTATCTTGGTTCGTGGTGGTATCTTCATGTACCCATGGGATAACCGTGAGCCAGGTAAGCCAGGTAAACTACGTTTGATGTACGAAGGAAACCCTATGTCAATGCTTGTTGAACAAGCTGGCGGTCTTTCTACAACTGGACGTGAAAACATTATGGATGTGAAGCCAGAAGGTATTCACCAACGTGTACCAGTTGTTCTTGGCTCTAAAAAAGAAGTTGAGAAAGTGATGGGATATCACAAAGACTAAGTTAAGCACTTAGCCAGACTTAGAAGTTATGCACCCGCAAATGCGGGTGTTTTCATTTTGTGTTTTAGTGTTATACAAACATTTCTAAAGTAAGGAAAATCAAAATGGGTTACGCTCAAGTTTCAGCGGGTAAAGATGTACCGAATGATGTTAACGTCATTATCGAAATCCCAGCATTTGCACCACCAATCAAATATGAAGTCGATAAAGACACTGATTTGGTTTGGGTAGATCGCCTACAAGGTGCCACCATGCAATATCCGGCTAACTATGGTTACATTAACGATACATTATCTGATGATGGCGATCCGGTTGATGTGTTGGTCGTTACACCACACCCGCTTATGATTGGGTCAGTTATTCGTTGTCGCCCTATCGGTATTTTTAAAATGACTGATGACGGTGGTGAAGATGCTAAAGTCATCGCTGTTCCTGTAGACAAGCTAAGTACTATCTACTCTGCTATTGAAAAAGTGGAAGACATTCCTTTATTGAAGGAACAAGTCGAACACTTCTTTAGCCACTACAAAGACCTTGAACCTGGTAAATGGGTTAAAGTTGAAGGTTGGGGCGATGTAGAAGCTGCACGCCAAGAAATCTTAAACGGTGTAAAACAATACAACGAAAAGTAATCCGTCATTGGGCTTAGTGTAAAACTACCCCAGCCTGGCAGATTTTCATAAAAAAGCGTCCATTTTTGGGCGCTTTTTTTGTTTGTATTCAAACAGCTTATTTGTCGTTTTCCTAATATCTGTTTTTAATAATTTGTTAAATTCCCCGCCTACTCTCCGCAATGAAATATATTGCAAAAATTTTGCTCAATTTTTACGCAGAAAGTCTGAAGACTTTCTATAAGAAAGTTTGATTTAACTTTCATATTGTCTAAAAAATTTTGCGTTAGAATGAAATTCCAATCATGAAGGCGAGGTGAATATCATGTCTTTTATGCTCACATTTTTAAGCGTTGCATTTTTTGCGATTGCACTAGGGTTTATCACACAGAGACTAAAGACTCACAACCAGCGTCGCGCCAAAAGAACGTTGAACCCCATGGCATCTTATATCTCGGAAACTACGCAGTTATCCGACCATTTGAAGTAATCATTCAATCCTCCCCCTATCCGACTTCAATCGTTTCTTCGGAATCGAAAGGGGTCGGAGTTTTTTATCGATACAGCCTTTGATAAGTTCCGCCAGCGACCACGAGATCTTCATGACTACCGGACTCGATAATATGACCATCCTCAAACACCAGAATACGATCTGCTTGCTTGATAGAGCTCAGACGATGCGCCACAATCAAAGTCGTTCGACCTTTCAAGAAAGGAGCAAGGTCTTCGTATAGCTTTCTTTCGGTTTCCATATCCAGAGCTGAAGTCGCCTCATCCATAATGACGACTTTTGGATCTTGTAAAATCATCCGAGCAATCGCCAACCTCTGTCGCTGGCCACCAGATAATTTAATACCATTACGCCCAACTACTGCATCTAACTGTTCATCCAACGCTTCTATCGTTTCTTTCAATTGCGCCTGCTTAAGTGCTTGCCAAAGCATTTCATCAGTCAAATCACGCCCTAAAGATAAATTAAAGCGTACGCTGTGATTAAATAGAACAGGATGCTGCAAGACGGTAGCGACTTGCTCTCGCACCAAATCTTGTCCAATTTGTTCAATTGGAATACCGTTATAACAAACCACCCCAGAGTCTTGCTGGTAAAAACCCAATAATAGTTGCACGAGCGTTGTCTTTCCGCCGCCACTGGCGCCAACAAATGCCAGTTTTTCACCCGGCTTAATTTCAAAACTCAAGTTATGCAATACAGGTTCGTTTTTTCCAGGATACGTAAAAAATAGATTTTTTACTTCCAACGACACCTGATCTTCTTCAAATGGATTTGGTCCGGATAATTTATAAACAGGCTCTTGTTTTAAATCCAACACTTGATTGATACGTTGTAACGCACCACTTCCCGCACTGTAGCTATATTGAATTGCTAAAATCTCTTGGACTGGCCCCATCATGAACCATAAATAGCCAAATACCGCCATCATTTCACCAATGGTCAATCCAGAAAACAACACCATCAACATACTGACACCACGGAAGATATCGAAGCCAACTAGGAAAATTAGAAATGAAATTCGACTTGCTGCATCCGAACGCCAAGTAAAGGCTTCTGAATGACTTTTTATATCTAAAGCTTTACCGCGAATACGATCGAAAAAAGGTCTATCTTGGTTGGCTGCACGCACTTGTTGCAGCGCATCCAACGTTTCTGACAATGACTGCTGAAACGCATCAATCGCCGTATTTTCGTCTTTTTTCAGTCGTTTGACGTGATGTCCCATTCTCATGGTGAAATACACCACTAACGGATTCAAAAATAAAATAAACAAGGCCAACTGCCAATTCAGCCACAATAGTACAAAGGTGGTGCCTATCAACGAAAAAATGGCAATAATCAACTTACCAACAGTGGTGCCTAAAAAAGTATCTAAGGTATTAACATCATTCACCATAGTTGAGGTGACACTGCCACTCCCCATGGTTTCGTATTGCGTCATTGCCACACCTTGAACACGTGCAAGCAAATCCTGACGAATACGGTAAGTCACATCTTTGGCAATAACCGTAAACTGCTGAACCTGCCAAACACCAAACACCACACCAAGAAAACGTAATAGGATGGTGACAAGAGAGACGATTAAAATATAACCAACCGCAGTCTGCCAACCTTGGGGAATAATGGTATTTAGTCCATTCACAATCATGCCAGGCTTATGCAAAAGCACTTCATCCACGAGTAACGGTAACAGCAAAGGCAAAGGGACAGTCGCCAACATCGCAAACAATGCAATAACATGCGCTTTAATAAGGTTAGGCTTGTGTGCGAACACTAAATCGGCAATACGTTGCCAAGTATATTCACCCTTAACTTTATTCACAGAATATTTTTCTTTCTTCACCACTGAAGAAGGCTGGACAGAAGATTGGGAATTAGATGTCATAGCTGAAACAGTCGCTTGAAGTTATCTGTTGTGGTTTGAGCCATTTCTTCAAAGCTAACCTCTCGCAATTTTGCCAACTCTTCGACGACATAACGAGTAAAGCCAGGTTGATTGGTTTTTCCTCGATAAGGCACAGGGGCAAGGTAAGGAGAATCTGTTTCCACCAAAATACGATCTGCCGGAATGGCTTTTGCCACTTTTTTTAATTCCAGTGCATTTTTAAACGTAACAATACCGGAAAACGAAATATAAAAGCCTAACTCCATTGCGCGCTTAGCAGTTTCCAAGTCTTCTACAAAGCAGTGCATAATGCCGCCCACTTCTTGTGCGCCTTCTTCTGCCAAAATACGCAAGCAATCTGGTGTAGAGTTTCGTGTATGAATAATTAGAGGTTTTGACAATTGCTTAGCCAAACGAATCATTTGTCTAAAGCGATCCTGCTGCCAAGTCATGTCCTGTTCTTCTGCATCAAAGTGAAAATAATCCAACCCCACTTCACCGATGGCAATAACTTTTGGATGACTGGCCGCTGCAATCAATGCATCGTCACTAACAAACACCTCTTTTTCTTCACAAGGATGAATGCCAATAGCTGCATAAACTTCTTCATACTGGTCAGCAATGCCCAATATGTCTTGCCACTGATCTGGATGAATGGCGATGCACAGCATTTTATCCACAGACAACTCATGAGCTGTTTTAATAACCTGATCAAGATTCCCGACTTTTTCTTCAGGCAAAATATTGAGATGACAATGTGAATCAATAATCATAATTTTTGTTTAAAACCTTGTTATTGCTTGATTTGAGAGGGAAATTACACCCATTGACCACGAATCCAGTCACCTTTCATAACAGAAAATAATGGCTGATTCGGATCGAAATCTGGTTTTTGATGTGCTAACCACGCTAGGCACAGACTTTCCAGTAATAGCTCTTTGTTAGCATTTTGTCGCCATGTTTGCTTGGCTTGTAATACCCATTTCTGAAATAACACCCAGTTAGGATTAAAATCCAACTTGTTTTGATATGACGCAGAACGTATTGCATCCACCGTCCACAAATAGAACCAATCAAACACCTGCTCAGGGTGCTCAAACTTAACCCATTTTTCTACAACTTGAGAAACGGCTAATTTACCATTTCTCAGTGCTTTCATATCGGATTGCCATTCCGATTCCAACTCAAAACCTTTATCTTCAATCCATTGTTTTGCATTAAGAGGCGCACCCCAATTAACCTTTAAGGCTCTTTTTAACAGGGCATCATCTGCTTGAGGCACACTTTGAGACAACCAAGCATAAGCTTGGTCAAAAGCTGGCGTAGAAAATCGCAGTTGACGGCAACGGCTAACAATCGTCGCGGGCAAACGCCCTGCATGATGGGTTGTTAACAATAAGACAGTGCGAGCTGGTGGTTCTTCAAGTGTTTTGAGCAAAGCGTTAAATGCGGAACGATTTAAATGCTCTACCGCTTCTATTAAGGCAACCTTATAACCACCTTGATGAGATGTACTGAATATTTTGTCACTTAGTTGGCGAATTTGATCGACAGAAATTTCTTTTTTATCTTCGGGTATGCTTACTCGGAAAAAATCGGGATGTGTAAGCTGCGTAAACTGGTGGCATTGTGCGCACTGCCCACAAGCCTCTAGCCCTGGTTGTTGGCACAGAATACCTTGTGCAACTTGCTCAGCAAACCCCGTCATACCAATCCCATCAGTACCCGCCAATAAGTAGGCGTGACCTATACCATAGTCCTGGGCATTAGGTTGCGACTGTGCAGTTTGGGCTAACCATTCCTGCCAAAGAGATTCTAACCAAGGTAATACCAAAATATTTCTATTCCTTTGCCTAAATTAGGCAACGACTTTTTTGCCTGCTGACAAGCAAAGTTGCTTAAGCTTTTGCTCAACCTGCGCCTGAACCTGCACCAATGGCAAGCCGGCATCAATCACTTCATAGCGTTGTGGTGCTTGCTTCGCTCGATTTAAATATGCTGAGCGCACTTTTTCAAAGAAATCATGCTCTTCTTCTTCAAAACGATCAGTTTGCCCACGTGACTTCACGCGCTTCATTCCTTCTTCGATCGACAGATCAAAAACAAACGTCATATTTGGATAAAAGCCTTGTTGAACCCACTGCTCCAACTCCAAAATACGACCATAGGAAATACCGCGCGCGGCACCTTGATAAGCATAAGAAGCATCCGTAAAACGATCCGAGATAACCCACTTCCCGGCTTCTAGTGCAGGAATAATTTTTTCTTGAAGATGCTGGTTACGTGCGGCAAACATCAGCAACAACTCGGTTTCTGCTGTCATTGCGGTATTGTTATTATCAAGCAAAATGGCTCGTACAGCTTCACTGATATCAGTCCCCCCAGGCTCACGGGTGGTAATCACTTCTATATCCTGAGCCTTGAGCCAGCTTTCCATAAACTTGAGATTGGTTGACTTACCGGCACCTTCAGTACCTTCAAGCGTAATAAATTTACCTAAATATTTGTGTTTCATTCAACAAACAATGACCTTTAACGACACCCCAGCCTGGTAGATTTTTACAAAAATCACCAACCTGAAGTTAATAAACTATTTGGATTTAACCGGATTTACAGCTGACTTTCCGGCTTCTTTTTCTTTAATCAAATAAGCTCTCACGGCACGATTATGCTCTGCAAGCGTATTTGAGAAACGATGCTGACCATCTCCATTGGCAACAAAATACAATGCTTTTGTTTCAGCCGGATGAAATACAGCTTTGATGGCATCTGCGCTGGCCAACGCAATCGGTGTTGGCGGCAGTCCGTTTATACGATAAGTATTATAAGGGGTTTTGGTTAACAAATCTTTTTTACGAATATCACCGTCATACTTTGCTCCTATCCCATAAATTACAGTAGGATCAGACTGTAGGCGCATATGCTTCTTCAGACGATTAATAAACACTGCTGCGATTTTAGGACGCTCAGGCCCATAACCCGTTTCTTTTTCGACAATGGAAGCCAAAATCAAAGCTTGATAAGCTGTCTTAAAAGGTAAGTCTGATGAACGAGCTTGCCATTCTTTATCCAGTAAGGTTTGCAAATCATGATGTGCGCGCTTAAGAACAGACAAATCCGTATCACCCGCCGTGTACAAATAAGTCTCAGGCAAAATCATCCCTTCCAAAGCCCCGGAAACACCGAGTTCTGTTTGTAATGATTGTTGATTAAAATTCGTATGCTTCATTTTGGGCATGGCTGCCAGCTTTTGTAACGACTGCTGAAAGGTTTCGCCTGCAATGAACGTCATTGGGTAAGCGACATTCTTTCCTTCAGTCAGTTGCTTAACTAACTGCTCTACCGTCCAACTAGGTTGAATTTCAAACTCCCCTGTCTGAATCTTTTGCGATTTTCCTACGATTTTTAAATACCAACGCAGCCAGTGAGGGTGTCGAATCAATCTTTCTTTGTGTAAAAGGTTCGCCACCGACTTACCGGAAGCCCCTTTCGGAATATCAATCACTTTCGCTTGGCTTAAAGATGAAATAGGTGCGGTTAAAAACTGTTTGAATGTCCAACCTTCAACTGACAGCCAGATAACAGCGAAACAGATAGCAATAACTTTTAATAAAAAAATACTTTTTTTCATAGCGTTTTAGATGGTGTAAATAACTCTTGATAATGCGTGCGATTTTCGGCTGCCCATTTCATCCAATCATAGGCTAATTGAAGTGTTTTTTCAGTGCTGAATTGTCTCTCTAGTGTTTTATTTATAAATTTAGTCACTGGCATAACACCTCTTAAAGCATTACATAACAAAATTTCGTCCGCTTGATTCAGTACATTTAAATGAAAACGGTCAACCTGTACCTGATAACCTTGTGACTTAGCCAAGTCTAAAATAACGGGCAAAGTTGTGCCACTTACACCGCAAGACGTCAATTCAGGCGTATAAACCGTATTTTCGCAAATCCACAATAAATTAGACTGGGTTGCGGAAACACACTCTCCTGACAAACTACACATAACCGCTTCATCGAATGATGACTCCATCAATGCTTGGCGAGCCAAAACATTTTCTAAGCGATTCAAATGCTTTAAACCTGCTAACAAAGGTTGTTGTCCATAACAGACATCACTCACCGTTAACTTTTGTGGAAAAATCTGCCAGGCTGGGTGTTCGTCATCAAATGAAAATGTATCCTTAGATTCGATTAACGCTTCAAAAGCAACGCCGCCAACACTTGGATAAGGCATCGCTTGAAAGATCCAGTTCGTACTTCCCTGACCTTTCTCTGGTGGTTGATAACCCTTCCCCCCAAACCCGCGCGTAACCAAAATTTTCAGCGCCATACGTTCAGGCACTACTTCATCCGAATCAACTAATGATTCTACAAAACAAGAAAAGTCTTCAATCAGTTTTGTAAGATTCAAATCCTGAAACTTAAGACGCTCTGCACTTTGTTGAATGCGTTTAAGGTGCGCTGACCAATTAACCAGACCACCGTCTAATAAAAGTATCGTGGTGAAAAAACCATCACCATACTGCAAACCTCTGTCCAGCAAGCCATGATTAAAACTCAATTGATCGTCTTGAAGTGGCTGTCCGTTATACCAGGTGGTCATAAACTCGCTCCAGCTTCCAAAGCGCGAATCAACCCCTTCGCTTTATGTCGGGATTCCATCAGCTCTCGTTCTGCAATTGAGTCTGCTACGATTCCTGCTCCCGCTCTGAATTGAATGTCCGAACCTTGTTTTAACATGGTTCTGATCAGAATATTAAAGTCCAAACTGCCATCACGATTGATATAACCTAAAGAGCCAGTGTAGGCCAAGCGAGGCATTTGCTCTAACTCACCAATAATTTCCATACAGCGCACTTTGGGACAACCGGTAATGGTTCCCCCTGGAAAAGTCGCATGAATCACTTCCAGTGGAGAAACGCCTTCTTTTAAGTGACCGCGAACATTTGATACGATGTGATGCACATGCTCATAAGTCTCAATCACCATCAGTTCATTGACTTCAACCGACCCAGCCTGGCAGATTCTACCCAAGTCATTACGCTCCAAATCAATCAACATTATATGCTCGGCAATTTCTTTTGGGTGCTGGCGAAGTTCTTCAACTAACGCACAATCTTTTGCCAGATCTTCACTACGACGACGCGTACCGGCAATAGGTCTCGTTTCTACCCGAGGTGCTTGATAGCGTACTAAACGTTCTGGAGAAGAGCTTATTATCTGCCAATCTCCAAAATCCACTAAAGCAGCAAAAGGTGCTGGATTATTATTTCTTAAAGATTCATAAACGGAAACGGCATCATCAGTCGAAAGTGAAACTGACCATTGACGAGATAAATTCACTTGGAAAATATCGCCTGACAAAATATATTCCTTAATGTCCGCTATCCCATCAAGGTATTTATCTTCCGGCTCTTCAGATTGAGACAAAATATCGAAGGGGCTGATTTTTAGTACTGCTTTACGACACTTCTCAAAAGCCTCTCTCATTAAATCAAAATGAGATTCAAAGCCAACTTCCGTGACCATATAAAGCGCCTCATTGCTCTTATCATAAATAAAAGCCGAAGGCACTCGCACTATAGATGCTAAGGGTAGAGAGGATTCTGTCTGTTGAGGCAGCTGTAATGTCGGCTCTATGACTTCTGCATAGTCATAACTAAAATAGGAAAACCAACCGCCACTAAAGGGTAAATCTAGGCAACTTTGCTCGTCAGACTCAACTTTAAGCGAAGAAAAGTCGTGTTCAAACTTTTGAACGAACTGTTCAGCTTCAATTGGGTTGTTCAAACAAAGAGTTTCTTGCGGAAAAGCAAAGAGAATATCGAATTGATTGGCATCACTTGAAGTACTAGCCCCAGAAATGTTCTGGGACTGTGCAACGCTTTCAAGCAAAAAAGGATAAGCGGTTGAGTCTAACTGGTGTAGCTTCAGTAAATCAAATACACCATCAAACAGTTTTTCTACCAGATAGTAACTGTTTGACGAAAGCACTGACTCTGAAGCCGATTTACCCGCTATCAAATGCAGCCCTAGATTTTTGCGAAGACCAAAGTTGCGTTGGTACCACCAAAACCTAGAGAGTTAGACACAGCATAGTCAATTTTAGACTGTCTTGCTTCACCTGAAACAAAGTCTAAATCACAACCTTCATCAGGATTTTCTAAATTCATCGTAGGAGGTAATACCTGCTCTTCAATCGCTTTGGCTACAAAAACTGCTTCCATTGCACCTGCTGCACCCAATGCATGACCGGTTACAGACTTGGTCGAACTCATCGTTAGGTTATAGGCATGTTGTCCAAATACAGACTTAACAGCACCGACTTCACATACATCACCTGCTGGCGTAGAAGTTCCATGAGCATTGATATAATCAACTTGGTCAGGATTCAGTTTTGCGTTGTTGATAGCATTTTGGATAGCACGTGCACCGCCTGCACCACCTTCAGCAGGTTTAGTCATATGGTAGGCGTCACCGCTCATACCAAAACCAATGACTTCACAGTAAATTTTTGCACCACGCGCTTTAGCGTGCTCATATTCTTCCAATACAACCACACCCGAACCATCACTTAGAACAAAACCATCGCGATCTTTATCCCATGGACGACTTGCCGTCTTAGGATCATCATTTCGAGTGGAAAGCGCTTTAGCAGCTGCAAATCCTGCCAAACCAAGAGGTGTCGCTGCATGCTCTGCTCCACCTGCAAGCATAACGTCCGCATCACCCATTTGAATCATTCTAAAAGAATCTCCAATTGAGTGTGTGCCTGTTGCACAAGCGGTTGCGATTGCCATGTTTGGACCTTTAAGGCCGTGCATAATCGAAAAGTTACCAGAAACCATATTCACAATGGCACTCGGTACAAAAAAAGGTGAAACACGACGTGGGCCAGAAGCACTTAATACGCTATGTTGCTTTTCAATAGCGCCAATCCCACCGATACCAGAACCGATTGATACACCGATTCTAAAATCATTTTCTTCAGTTACGACTAGACCTGAATCTTTTAGCGCTTCTGTTCCAGCCATTAAACCGTAATGAATAAAAGGATCCATTTTTTTGGCGTCCTTTGCCGAAATTACTTGAGTGACATCAAATCCTTTTACTTCACCACCAAATGTAACTGCAAAGCCTTCAGTATCAAAAGAAGATAGATAATCAATTCCGCTTCTTCCTGCCAAAACAGCATCCCATGAATCCGCAGTATTGTTTCCCATTGGTGTTACGCATCCAACACCTGTAATTACAACTCGACGCATCTAATGTATTTTCCTTGTTATTCTTTACGACTCGGTCTCATAAAAACAAAAAAAGCCGTAAAAACGGCCTTTTTTTTATAGAAAAGCTTATTACTTAGTCTAAGTTAGCTTCAATATAAGACGTAGCTTGTGCCAAAGTAGCGATTTTTTCAGCTTCTTCGTCTGGAATTTCACAATCAAACTCTTCTTCTAGAGCCATTACCAACTCAACTGTGTCTAGAGAGTCTGCGCCCAAATCATCGATGAATGAAGCATCAGGAGTAACTTGACCTTCTTCAACACCTAGTTGTTCAACAACGATTTTCTTTACGCGCTCTTCAATACTGCTCATGGAATATTCTCCGGTTTTTGTTTAAGTTAAATTAAATGCCGCCATTTTCGCCTTAACCCACTCATTTTTCAAGCTTTTTATTACATCTATTTTGAAAAATTGAGGAAAATCAAAGGTTAATTAAATCATGTACATACCACCATTCACGTTTAGTGTTTGACCAGTAATGTAACTACCACCCTCTGAAGCCAAGAAAGTCACTGACTTGGCAATGTCTTCAGGAGAACCTAAACGTTTTAATGGAATTTGTTGTGTTAAGGAATCGCGTTGTTCTTGAGGAAGCGCGCGAGTCATATCGGTATCGATAAATCCTGGTGCAACGGTATTAACGGTAATATTTTTAGAACCAACTTCTCTTGCAAGAGATTTACTAAAACCAATTATTCCAGCTTTAGCTGCTGCATAGTTAGTTTGCCCGGCATTACCCATCACACCAACCACAGATGCAATATTAATGATTGCACCACCTTTTGCTTTCATCATACCGCGCAAACAAGCTTTTGACATACGATAAACAGAACTCAGGTTTGTTTGGATAATATCATCCCACTCATCATCCTTCATGCGCATTAATAAATTATCACGGGTAATACCAGCGTTATTAACCAAAATCGTTGGCACACCAAACTTTTCGGTCGTTTCCGCCAAAACTGCAGCAATCATTTCAGCTTGAGTCACGTCTAAACACATGCCTGTACCGGTCGCACCAGCTTCTTTCAAATATTCTGAAATCGCGTTAGCACCTGATTCAGAGGTTGCCGTTCCTATAACAGTGGCACCGTTCGCTGCCAAATCTAGTGCAATGGCTTTACCGATACCGCGACTGGCGCCCGTTACAAAAGCAATCTTTCCTGTTAACATATTCCTTCCTCAGCTCAAATTTGATATCGTAATTTTAAATGATTGAAATCAAAATGAATTAAATTTTTGTTGGTTTATTTTTTACAAGCCTTCTAAAGCTTTTGCGACAGAACCTGCATCGTATACAGCTGTCATACCCATTTTTTTATCGATACGACGGTTTAGACCCATCAACACCTTACCAGGCCCAAGCTCAAATAACTTTTCAACGCCTTGGGCTTTCATGGACTCAACAGTTTTCACCCATTGCACAGGCATATAAAGCTGCTCTACCAATGCTTGCTTAATCGCTGATGCATCTGAAAACGACTGTACGCTGGCATTATGTATAACTGGAATTGTCGGCACATTAAACTCAATTGATGCCAGAGTCTCACTTAAAGCTTCTGCAGCTGGTTTCATTAAAGAACAGTGCGAAGGCACACTAACTGCCAAAGGTACAACTCGCTTAGCACCAGCTTCTTCAAATAACAGTAACGAAGCATCCACTGCTGCTTTTGCGCCAGCAATCACAACTTGGCCTGGTGAGTTAAAATTTACAGCCTCAACCACACCATCTACTTGTGCACAAATATCAATAATCTGCTGATCTTCCAGCCCAAGAATAGCTGCCATTGCACCCTCACCTGCTGGTACAGCTGTCTGCATTAAACGACCACGCGTTTCAACCAATTTAACACCTTGAGCAAGATCCATAACGCCAGAGGCAACCAATGCAGTATATTCACCTAATGAGTGTCCAGCCAAATAAGCAGGAGACAATGTTTTTTCTGCTGCCAACACACGATAAGTTGCGATACCTGCTGTCAACATTGCTGGCTGAGTCACATCTGTTTGGTTCAACTTTTCTTCAGGACCGTCTTGAGTTACTTGCCACAAATCATAACCAAGGGCATCAGACGCCTCTTCAAAGGTTGATTTTACAACTGAGTATTGATCGGCCATATCAGCCATCATTCCAATAGATTGAGAACCTTGCCCGGGAAAAACAAATGCATATGACATAACTGGAAAAACCTTTAATCTTTAAATTAGTTTAGCGTGAAATTAATACTTGATGAGCGCCGAACCCCAAGTAAAGCCACCACCAAATGCTTCTAACAAAAGTGTCTGTCCACGCTGAATGCGTCCATCTCTGACAGCTTCATTTAAAGCCAAAGGAATTGACGCACCTGAAGTGTTTGCATGCTTATTGACTGTAATAACTGTTTGTTCGTCGCTCAAACTAAGCTTTTTAGCGGTCGCTTTTATAATACGGAGATTGGCTTGATGTGGAACTAGCCAGTCCAAATCAGCTTTTGTAAGATTATTTTCTTCAAGCGTTTCTTTAGCAATGCTACTCAAGGTATTAACTGCGATCTTAAAGACCTCATTCCCTTTCATTTGCATTGTACGCTCTGCAACATCGTCTGAAGAAGGTCGTTTAGATGGTCCTGATGGCACATGAAGCAACTCTTCATATTGACCATCTGCATGAATGTGTGTGGAAAGAATACCTGGCTGACTTGATGCCTCTAATACAACCGCACCAGCACCATCACCAAACAACACGCAAGTGTTACGGTCTTCCCAGTTTGTTATACGAGATAAGGTTTCTGCGCCAACAATCAATGCTTTTTTAGCCATACCGGTTTGCATAAATTGATCCGCAACACTCAAGGCATAAACAAATCCCGTACAGACTGCCTGAATATCAAACGCAGGCGCACCGTGATTATTAAGGCGTTGCTGTAAAAGAGTTGCTGTACTTGGAAAAATTTTATCAGGGGTTGTGGTTGCGACAATAATCAGATCAAGATCAGAACCTTGAACGCCTGCCATTTCTAGTGCTTGTATAGAAGCTTCATAAGCAAGATCACAGGTCGTTTGATTATCCGCTGCAATACGGCGCTGCTCAATACCTGTACGCTCACGAATCCATTCATCAGTGGTATCAACCATCTTCTCCAAATCTGAATTCGTCATTACTTTTTCAGGAAGATACCCTCCCGTTCCAATAATACGACTATAGATTCTTTGACTCATTGATACCTGCTTTGGCTACTTAGCCCTACTGAATATGGTTAAACTTACGCCTGCTCCGCGCTGGCTTGAGGCGAGTCTTCTGACAAGACTTCTTTTGTTTCTAAAAGTGCTTTTACTTCATGAGCAATCAAATCAGGAACATTTTTAATCACTTCAAGCCTAGCTTCCGCAATCGCATGATAAAAAGAAAATGCATCCGCGCCACCATGACTTTTAATAACGATTTTGCGCAACCCTAAAAATGATGCGCCATTATAACGCCTTGGATCGACTTTTTCTTTAAAAGCTTTCAGTACTGGATAGGAAATTAACGCAACTAATTTGGTGAGTAAATTTTTACTAAATGCTTCTTTTAAATAGAAGGAAATCATTTTCGCAACTCCTTCACTCGACTTCAAAGCAACATTTCCATCAAAGCCATCACAAGAAACCACATCTACATCGCCCTTAAAGATCTCATCACCCTCAACATAACCAACATAATTGATCTGGGTATTTTTGAGAATCTCATTGGCATCTTTAATGCGCTGATGTCCTTTAATTTCTTCTTCGCCAATATTTAACAAGCCAACTCTTGGACTAGGGTTATTATCCACAGCTTTCGTCAACACCGACCCCATAACGGCAAATTGCGCTAAACTCTCACCGTCAGCACCAACATTTGCTCCCAAATCCAAGACATGGACATGACCTTTAATTGTCGGCATTGATGTACAAATTGCAGGACGATCTATTCCAGGAAGAGTTTTTAATACGAACTTAGAAACAGCCATTAAAGCACCGGTATTACCTGCACTCACACAAGCATTGGCTTCATCATCTTTCACCAGATTCAATGCCAACCTCATAGAGGACTTACGCTTATTCCTAAGCGCCTTTGAAGGCAAGTCATCCATCTCTACCACTTGTTCAGCATGATGTACATTAATGCGACTCGCATCATACTGGTGTTTGGCTAGTTCTTTTTCAATCAGCTCTTGCTGACCTACTAGCACAATAGAAATATCGGAAAATTTGGATAGGGCTTTCAATGAAGCAGGTACAGTCACCGACACTCCATGGTCGCCACCCATCGCATCTACTGCAATTGAAATAGTCAAGATAGTTTTCCTAAACTCGTTAAGTCAGATTTAAAACGGGAAGATACTTAGAAAGAAAAACCCCAAGCATAGCTCAGGGTTTTTTTGATAGCATTAAAGACAAGATTACTTATCTTGAATAACTTTTTTACCTTTGTAGTAACCATCAGCAGTCACATGATGACGGCGATGTACTTCACCAGTTGTTTGATCAACTGTCAAAGTAGTTGCGTCTAGCGCGTCATGTGAACGACGCATACCACGTCTTGATGGTGTTTTACGACTTTTTTGAACAGCCATTGTAGTACTCCTAAAATCAACAATCTAATTCGGATCTTTTTGCAAACCTTTTAAGAGTGCAAAAGGGTTTTCTTTATTCTTTAATTCATCAGAAGCCTGTGCTTCGACTTCTGGAGGATTTTCATATGCCATTTTTGCGTTCTCATCAATAGGTGATAATGGCACACAAAGCAACACTTCTTCTTCAATCAATTCAATCAACGACAACTTGTCTTCAGGAAGTTCGTAAACTTCTATATCATTTGGTAACTCAGCTGCTAGTGACATTGACTCAACAAAAACACCTGTCACATCAGCACGCACCTGATAATCAAATGGGCTCAATGAACGCTGACACCTTAAGTTCAAAACAGTCTCTAAATGCATATCAAATGCAACCAGCTTATGCACTGGGTGCCGATAAAATTGCACATCGACTGTTATATCATGTTTAGGCTCTACCAAACGCTCGACTAAGCGCGGAAATTTCCGCTGATTGACTCTAGCAGTAAATCGTTTATGATGTTGTGCAGAGTAAATCGGATCAATTAAATCTGGAAGCTTGTCAAACATGGCGCGAATCATACTCCCATTGAACCCCAAAGTCAAAAAGAATATCAACATCTTTCTATCTTAGAATTCAATAATAAAATTCAATTAAAACAACGACTAAACGCAACCACTACTTATGAGCAAGCAATACCAATCCGACTTACCCAACATTACCCTTGCATCCACTTCAATTTTTCGCAAGCAACTCTTAGAAAAACTAGGGCTCACGTTTACCACAGCTAAACCTAACATTAACGAAACACCCTTGCCGAACGAACCCGTTACGGACATGGTAAAGCGCTTGTCTCTAGCTAAGGCTGAAGAAGTTGCAAAAGGCACAAACAACAGCATCATCATCGCCTCGGATCAAAGCGCGATCTTTAATCACCAACCCATTGGCAAACCCCTCTCATATGACAAAGCTTTTCAACAGCTAAGCAACTTCAGCGGCAAAACAATTGAATTCCTTACAGGGCTTGTTGTAATAGATCAAATCCACCAAGAGACCTATCAAGCTCTTGACACAACAAAAGTATTCTTCAGAAATTTGAGTAATGAAGACATTCATAACTACCTAACACTAGAAGAGCCATTTGAATGTGCAGGCAGCTTCAAATCTGAAGGACTAGGCATCACTCTATTTGAAAAAATTGAATCGACCGATCCAAATGCCTTAATTGGACTACCTTTAATTCAATTGACCAGCTTTTTAAAAGCTTGTGGTATTCAACTACCTTACTTGGCAAAATAATTTAAACACTTATAAGCTTAAGCAGACTGAAATGGTTTTATATGATGTTGCAACCAATCTGTCATAGAATGTAAATCATCAAAATATGAAACGGGCTCATAGGTTTTCAATACATCCAGATCATGAACCCCATGACTTAAGGCAATAACATCCATATTAATGTTTTGAGCCATTTGCATATCAAATTCAGTATCCCCCACCATCACAGCTTCCGCAGCCGCTAAACCAAACTCATCAATTATTTGCTGCAACATTAATGGACTAGGCTTCGACTCCGCTTCAACTGGTGTTCGCGTCATATCAAAATAAGATTCAAACCCAACTTCTGATAACACTTGATCCAACCCTCTACGACTCTTTCCTGTCGCAATTGCCGTTTTCACGCCAGCTTTTTTCAACATTTGTAGAAGCGCTTCAGCCCCATCAAAAGGCTTCATGTCAACATCAGCATGGTTCAAGAAGTATTCTGTATAACCTTTTGCCATAGCTGCAATACCCGCTTCAGTCGCATCAGGATAAAGCGTATAAATGGCTTTTTCTAAACTCAAACCGATAATGCTTTTAGAAACATCATAAGGCAAGACTGGGTAACCTGCATGCTTTGCTGCATATTGAATAGAAGCAACAATCCTCGCCTCAGAATCCATTAAAGTACCATCCCAATCAAAGATGACACATTGGTATTTTTTCGTCATTTTAAAATCCTAAACCACTGTACTGCTATTCATTATCAGCAGATGATAAATATTGAATAATCCCTTCAAAATCGTGATGCAAAGGCGCTTCAATTTTTATTACTGCATCATCACCTTCTTTACCTGGGTGGGTAAAGGTTAAAAACTGAGCATGCAAAGCCAAACGCTTCATACCTAACTTAGCAAATGACTTATTAATAGATTTATCTCCGTACTTATCATCCCCAACAATGGGACAACCCTGAGACTGTGCATGAACACGTATTTGATGTGTGCGCCCTGTTTTCAAACGAACATTCACCAAATCAACCTCTTTGAAAGATTGCTCCACCTTAAAAAAACTTACTGAAGGCTTACCAGACTGATCTACCACAACCATTCTTTCGCCTGATTGAAGCGTGTTCTTTAGCAGAGGCAAGTCTATTTTTTGCTTGCCTTTAGGCCAATGTGCCGATAGTAAAGCCAAATACTCTTTAACCATTTTGTCTTCACGAATTTGTTCATGAAGCGCTTTCAATATAGATGCTTTTTTGGCCAATAAAATACACCCTGAAGTTTCTCTATCAAGGCGATGTACCAACTCCATACGTTTTGCCAAGGGGCGTAGCTCTCGCATTACTTCTATTAAACCAAACTGAACCCCGCTACCACCATGAACTGCAACACCTGAAGGCTTATTAATTACCATCAAATCAGCATCTTCATACAAAATCGCTTGTTCTATTCGCTCTAGCTGACCGGCTGGTATTTTAACTTCCATTTTTTCAGGCGTTCTAATTGGTGGAATACGAATTAAATCCCCTTCCTGAATTCGGGTCGTCTGCTTTACCCGCCCTTTATTAACGCGAACCTCACCTTTTCTTATAATTCGGTAAATAAGTGTTTTAGGGACATTGCGATAATGGCGCATTAAAAAGTTATCGACTCTCTGACCAGCATCTTCGGAGCCAGCCGTAATAAACTTTACAGACATATTCTTTCTCTTTAACGTAATTTGCGCTAGTTTACAAGATAATATGCATGGATGCATTGCATCCCTGAAAAATGAATGATATATTTAGCCGGAGCTTAGAATTTCTATATAAAACAGAAACTAAGTGATACAGAATTTTTTAGAGTTCTGAAGCCACTCGGTTTTAGAATAGTTTTAAAAGAACCACGAGAAATAGATAAAACAGACGAAAAAATAGAAAAAAGTTACAGATCGCAACCGCCAAAAAAGCGAAGAACGTAAGACGATACTGCAACCATACGGGATGATTTCTACCAAGAAAAATACCGAGTAACAAAATAAAACAGATGTTTCTTTCGAAGTATTAAATTAAAACATCTGATTTGGCTAAGAGCTTTTATGGCACATAAAATAAAAGCTCGAAAACAACGCGAGATGCTTTTACTCAAGTCTCTATGTAGCTTTCGAAATAATCGAAACTGCAACCAAAGATTAAAAATAAGAAAATAAAAGGAGTAAAAGCCGTCATTGATGGTATTTAACGCTATTTAAGCGTGTATAACATTCAACAAAAAACTCCGCAAAGATGCCTTACTCACCTTCCGTTTTTCATCTTCTCAACCCTGTTTTTATCCGTTTCTCTTTAACATAATTAAAAAGAGAATCGCATGAAAAGAATGCTGATTAACGCGACGCAACCAGAAGAGGTCCGCATCGCATTAGTCGATGGGCAAAAGCTCTACGACTTGGACGTCGAAACCCCACATCATCAAAAGAAAAAAGCCAACATTTACAAAGGTGTCATCACCCGCATCGAACCTAGCCTAGAGGCTGCGTTTATCGATTACGGTTCTGAAAGACATGGCTTCCTCCCCTTCAAAGAAGTTGCTGAAGAGTATTATCCAGAGAACTTTGCTGGAGATAAATTGACAATTAAAGACGTTCTAAAAGAAGGTCAAGAAATTATTGTTCAGGTACAGAAAGAAGAACGAGGCAACAAAGGGGCTGCCCTTTCTACACAAATTACTTTGGCTGGCCCTTATGTCGTTATGATGCCAAACAATCCTAAAGCAGGCGGCATCTCTCGTCGTATTGAAGGTGAAGATCGCACAGATACTCGTGATGCACTTCGTGACATTGATATTCCTGAAGGCATGGGACTCATCATCCGAACAGCAGGTGTTGGTAAATCCACTGAAGAACTACAGTGGGGAATTAACTACCTAGTACAGCTATGGGAAGCAATCCAGAATTCAGCTACTGAAAAAACAGCTCCTTTCTTAATCCACCAAGAATCAGATATCGTTATCCTGGCAATTCGTGATTACTTACGCCAAGACATTGGTGAAATTATCATCGATGATATGGAAACCTTCCATAAAGCGCGTGATTTCATACAACACGTTATGCCTCACCAAGTGTACAAGGTAAAACCTTATCAGGACAGCATCCCACTATTCACTCGCTTCCAAGTAGAGTCTCAAATTGAATCTGCTTACATGCGAGAAGTAAAATTGCCTTCTGGTGGTGAAATCGTTATCGATATTACCGAAGCAATGACTTCGATTGACATTAACTCCAGCCGTTCGACTAAGGGTGGAGACATTGAAGAAACTGCTTATCACACTAACTTGGAAGCAGCTTGTGAAATTGCTCGCCAACTCCGTTTAAGAGATATTGGTGGACTGGTTGTAATCGACTTTATCGATATGCATTCAAACCGCCACCAAAGAGATGTTGAAAACAAAATGCGAGAAGCGGTTAAATCCGACAGAGCTCGTGTTCAAATTGGCAAAATCTCACGTTTTGGTCTATTAGAAATGTCTCGCCAACGCCTAAGACCTTCTATTGAAGAGTCCACGCAAATGGTATGCCCTCGTTGTAAGGGTGTCGGCGTAATTCGAGGTGTTGAATCTTTGGCATTATCTATTCTTCGTTTAATCGAAGAAGAAGCAATGAAAGAAAATACACGACGTATTACGGTTCAAATCCCTGTCGATGTTGCAACTTTCTTACTCAATGAAAAACGTCATCAAATCATCCACATTGAAGATCATCATAAATTACATGTCTTAATCATTCCAAATGAGCACCTTGTAACACCTCATTACCAAATGGAACGTACAAAACATGGTGAAGAGCTCTCTAATGATTCAAGCTATAAAATCAAAGATGTAACCTCTCATCAAAATATGGATGATTTTATTGAGCCTCCTAAAGTTGTTAAGGAAGAGCCAGCAATCAAAAATATGCAGCCGAGTGCACCTCCAGCACCAACACCTGCACCAAAAGCTACTGAAGAAACCAAGCCTGGTTTGTTTAACCGCTTATGGAAAGCTTTATTTGCTGCTGCACCAGAAGAACAGGAAGAGGAAAAACCACAACCTAGACGTCGTCAAAACAACCGAAATGGTAACAACCGTAACCGTAACAACAACCGTAACCGTAACAACAGACGTCGTCAATCTGGTGACAATAACTCAACTACTGTAGATAATGCCGCTACCGCTGCATTGGAAATGCCTGTTAATGCATCTGAAAACAACTCAGATAAAAGCGACGAGAAGCAGTCAACAGGTAAAGGTCGTGAGAACCGTCGTGGCGGCCGTAACCGCAATCGTCGTCGTAAACAGGAAACTGACGGTACTGAAACGCAAGAAACAATCACTAGTAATACAAGTAATGCTTCTAGCGAAACAGAAACGACCAATACTAAGCCTACAAGCTCTGATGTCACTGAAACTGATAATGCAGAACAATCCTCTCCTCGTCCAAAAAGAGGTAGAAGAACGCGTAACCAGAAAAAACCGACTGAAGGCTTATCTTCAACAAATGAAGAAAATGCTGACGTTTCTGAAACAGCTAATGCTCAAAACGAAAATGAATCTTCTGAACGCCGACCAAGACGTCGTAGCCGCTATAACACACGCAGCTACAACGGTCGACGTCGTAAGCCAGAAGGTGCAGAATCACTTTCTATCCACTCTCCTGCTCCAGGATCTGAACCTACTAATACTCCTCAAACGGAAACTTCAGTAGAAAAACAACCTGAACCAGCAACAGAGTCGTCAGAAGGAAAATAAATCAAATGATTTATGTATAAAAAAAGCGCCTAAATGGCGCTTTTTTTATTCTCTTTCTTAGATAAATTTATTTATCCAACATAACCTTATTCCATATACGCCTAACATTTTCCCTTTCGAAATGAAACTCGGTCACAGACACAATAGCTTTAACATTCTGTAAAGCCAAACGGTGATAAGTTTTTCTATACTCTCTGTAAATATCTTCCAACAATTGAACATCGGCATCATCCAGGATTCCTGCTGCTTTGACCGCATCTAATAGCCTAATATTATCAGACCAAACAGAAAGTTCCTCATGCTGATTTGCAAACCCTAACACCAAGTACTGAACCATAAATTCGATGTCAACAATACCACCTTGCCCTTGTTTC
Source organism: Hydrogenovibrio kuenenii DSM 12350 (assembly GCF_000526715.1). NCBI lineage: Bacteria > Pseudomonadati > Pseudomonadota > Gammaproteobacteria > Thiotrichales > Piscirickettsiaceae > Hydrogenovibrio > Hydrogenovibrio kuenenii. Next base: position 1,567,787 of record NZ_JAGP01000001.1, read on the forward strand.
AAATCAAACTCTGTTTCAGATGACTTATCAAGCGACTGCTGCATTTTTTGACGCATATCCACAACTTCAGCTTTCAGAGAATTAAGTTCCCTTGCCTCAGAAATAAACTCTCTTTTAAAAACTTCAAACGCATGTTTTGCTGCTTCGGAACCAACCACTGCTCGTGCTCGTACAAGTGCTTGATGCTCCCAAACCCAAGCTTTGGATTTTTCATAGTTAACAAAGTTATCAAATGAGGCAACTAACAAACCACTTGCGCCATCAGGGCGTAAACGTGTATCAACTTCATAAAGCGTTCCTGTAGGCATAAGGGTTGTCATAACAGAAACAATTTTCTGCCCCATACGGATAAAGTAAACATTATTTTCGAGAGGTCGCTCGCCGTCAGACCGGGCAGACGACTCCAAACCATGGTATAAAAAAACAATATCCAGGTCAGATCCATAACCTAGTTCAATACCGCCAAGCTTCCCATAACCAAGAATCAAAAAAGGCATGCCCGAAGAAACATCATATCCACCAGGTAAGCCATTACGTTTTTGCATATGTCGCCAAGCATACTCGGTAACGACTTCCAGTACAGCTTCAGCTATCCAGGTTAGATAGTCACTCACGTTCATCACAGGTACCTGCCCTGTCACATCAGCTGCCGCAACACGAAAAACTTTTTCATGTCGCCACTGACGAATTTGATTCATGAACATCTCTTCATCATCTTGTGACTGCTCCAACAAGTGGTTTGCTTCTTTTTTGAGGTCAACCAATTCAAGTGGCTCATACAGTATTCGTGAGTCCAATAGTTGATCCAATAATGCAGGATAACGTGCCAGCATATCCGTCATCCACTCACTTAATGAGCAAAGCTTAAGCAAATCATCAATAACACTTAAGTTTTCTTTTAGAAGAACCAAATAAACGCTACGCTTCATCACGCTTTCAATAACTTTAAGCACTCTTTCTAACGTAACTTCTGGGTTATCAACCTGTTGAAGTCCATTCAATATTCTTGGCAGTACTGCTTGAAACCTTTGCACAGATTCATTACTAGCATGAATATATGATCGCTCTTTCTTAAACTGCTCCAGCAAGCTCGATAACCCTTCACTCTCCTCCTGATTATTAGATGCCTCAAGAACCTGCTGTTTTGCATTAATCACACCTTCTTGCTGATCTTGTTCGGCAAACAGTAGATCGAATTCTTGCTGCACAAAATTCTGATGAATGCTTAATTCTGACAACAAACTTGCATAGTTTTCATAACCCATAGATTGAGCCAGGCACAATTGCTGCCCTTCATCTTGTGGCAGGTCATGAGTTTGCTGATCACTCCACTCCTGCAATCTGTTTTCGGTTTTTCTCAGAAATAAATAGGCAGTTTTCAATTGATCAGCAATTTCTTGCTCTAAAAATAATTCGCTCTCAAGACGGTTTAACATAAACAGCAACTCTCGACCTTGAAGGTCTAAGTTTTTGCCGCCATGCACTAATTGAAAAGCTTGCACAATAAACTCTACTTCTCGAATACCGCCTCGTCCCAATTTAATATTCTGCTGCTTGTCCTTCTTTTGTACCTCGGCATTAATCATCGCTTTCAGTTCACGAAGTGACTCTATCGCTGTAAAGTCGACATATTTTCGAAAAACAAAAGGTCTCAAAATATCAAATAACTCCTCCCCTTTTGTTTGGTCGCCGGCAATCACACGAGCCTTCACTAGTGCATAACGCTCCCATGCGCGCCCATGAATTTCATAATAATTTTCTAACTCATTAAAACTGACCGCTAAAGGTCCAGAATCACCAAAAGGTCTTAAGCGCATATCAACGCGGTACACCATACCCAAGTCCGTATACTCGGTTAAAGATTTATTTAATGCCTGTCCTAGCCTAGTAAAAAATTGATCATTAGGCGTTTCTTTTCCTCTTTCATTTACAGCCATACCTTTTTCTGGGTAAGCAAAGATTAAATCAATATCTGAAGAAAAATTTAGCTCTCGACCACCCAGTTTACCCATGCCAATTACCAGCATCTTTTGAGGATCTCCAGAAAGCTGCCCCATAGGAGAACCATATTTCTGACAAGCATCTTCGTAATGCCAATCCAACGCCCCTGAAACCAAACCATCTGCCAATGAAGATAAATCCTGCAAAGTTTCTTCTACAGAAGCCAAACCTGCTAAATCGCGTACAGCGATCCGTACCATTTCTTGCAGACGGCATTGTCTTAGCAATTGATTAAGATGACTTAAGTCCTCACATGCAACCAAGCCTCGGTGCAACTTTAACTTAAGTGAATCACCTTGATAAGCGTGTTCAAAATCCACTGCCTCTATCCATTCCGGAAAACGAGACAGCGTTCTCTCAACAAATGGACTCCATTCTTTCACTTGAGAAATCATTTCTTGTTTATTTTGAACATTCGGCCGTGTCATTCACCCTCCTCGATACAGTAGCCTGGGATTAATACAGAGCCCAGCCTGGCAGATTTTAGTATGTAATATTTATTGAATATGATAAAGATATAGCTTGGTCTTTCGAGAATCACTCAACTCCCAAACTTCTGATGGCTCAACATCTGGCACAGCAAAACTATTGGAAATAAACACCGATCCAGAAACCATTTCATTCGATACTTTTTGCCAAAGTTTTTCCATCGGTTCGGGCGACAAAAAGGCATAAACTACATCGTAATATTCCAACTTGGTATTCCATATATCCATTGCATAAATATGCCCTCCACGAAGCAACGTAAAAAATCGTGCAAGCAAATAAGGGATAGGAGCAGTTTCCACACCATCCGATCGCATTACATTAGGCAATTGAGACATGAAAACAACATTACCACCAAGACCGGCACCCAAATCCAAAAAACGAACCTTTCGACGTCTTTTTACCAATTTTTTTAGAGCTTCTCTTGTGGTGCTATTAGTCAAATAGAGTGGTACCCGTTCTTTTATAGCATTGAAAAATACCAACCAAAGCACAATAAAAATTCCCAAAGCCCACCAAGAGTTAACCTTATAGGTCAACCCAAAATATAGCCCTACAGGTAATGCAATCTGAATTATTCGCCACCAGCAAGGTAACCCCATCCGACAGCTAATAAACGCTGCCAAGAAACCTTGAACCAATACCAAAAGCCATAATGGATATGGAGGCGCAATAAAAAAACTGGCCACAAGCACTAAAGCAGCCAATAAAACTAATGCGAAAGCCTGAGCTATCAAGGCAACCGCAATTTTAGGAAAACGACTAAAAAATGACTTCATTCAACATTGCACCATAAAAAACAAAACTGCACCAAACATAACAAATAGCAACTTTTATTAATAGCAATTTTACACCTATGTCATTGTTATATATATAAATTCAATAGATGGCACGCCAAAAGCTTTAACAGAGACCGAGATGCTCTTTTTTTATTCATTACAAATCAGAGGTTAGTATGAAACTAGTAGTAGCAATTATCAAACCTTTTAAGCTTGATGATGTACGCGAATCCCTGCATGAAATTGATGTGCATGGTATGACTGTCACAGAAGCAAAAGGTTTTGGACGCCAAAAGGGTCACACGGAAATTTACCGTGGGGCTGAATATGCAATTGAATTTCTTCCAAAAGTTCGCCTAGAAATCGCAGTAGCAGACGACAAGGTTGACAGCGTGATTGAAGCAATCGGAAATGCCGCCAGAACTGGAAAAATCGGTGATGGAAAAATTTTCGTCAGCCCATTAGAAAACGCAGTGCGAATTCGTACTGAAGAAACCGGGGATATTGCCCTTTAAATAGTTCTTTTATTCATTAAGAAATGAAATCACAAAGGATACTCATTCAAATATTGATTTCAATTTAATCTTGATAACAAACTATTTGAAACTTAGTCATAAGGAAATTAGGTATGGAACAATTACTTCAAACAAATTATGCATTGGATACCTTCTACTTTTTGGTAACTGGTGCATTGGTAATGTGGATGGCAGCAGGTTTTGCCATGCTCGAAGCCGGTCTTGTTCGTTCAAAGAACACGACTGAAATTCTAGCGAAGAACGTTGGTCTTTTCGCTATCGCATGTATCATGTACATGCTGGTTGGTTACAACATCATGTATCCAAGTGATGCTGTTAACAGCTTTATCCCTGGTATCAGCTTCTTGTTGAGCCCAGATCACACTGTTGCTGATGTATTGAAAGGTGGTGACGGGGCGCCTTACTACTCTGGTATGTCAGATTTCTTCTTCCAAGTTGTGTTTGTTGCAACTGCAATGTCTGTTGTGTCTGGTGCAGTAGCTGAACGTATGAAGCTTATGTCTTTCTTCGTATTTGCTATCGTATTCACAGCAGTTATCTACCCAATGGAAGGCTACTGGAAATGGGGTGGTGGATTCTTAGATGGTCTAGGTTTCCTTGACTTCGCTGGTTCTGGTATCGTTCACATGGCTGGTGCTGCTGCAGCTCTAGCAGGTGTACTACTACTAGGTGCACGTAAAGGTAAATATACTGCTGACGGTGAATCAAAAGCGATTCCTGGTGCAAACCTACCTCTAGCAACTCTAGGTACATTTATCCTATGGTTAGGTTGGTTCGGCTTTAACGGTGGTTCTGAGCTTAAAGTATCTAACGTTGATGAAGCTAACGCTGTAGCAATGGTTTTCGTTAACACACTAATGGCTGCGGCTGGTGGTGTTATCGGTTCACTTATCGCTTCTAAATTGAAGTTCGGTAAAGCTGACTTAACGATGATGTTGAACGGTGCCCTAGCTGGTCTGGTTGCAATTACTGCAGAACCTCTAACACCAACAGCACTAGAGTCTACTTTAATCGGTCTTGTAGGTGGTATCATCGTAGTATTCGCAATCATCATTATGGATACTAAGTTCAAAATTGATGATCCTGTAGGTGCGATCTCTGTTCACGGTATCGTAGGTATCTTCGGTCTAATCGCTGTTACCTTCACTAACCCTGATGCAACTATCGTAGCTCAGCTAACTGGTATTGCCGTAATCTTCGCTTGGGTATTCATTTCAAGCTTGATTGTATGGTCAATCATCAAAGCAGTTATGGGGATTCGAGTCTCTGAAGAAGAAGAGTTCGAAGGTGTTGACCAATCCGAATGTGGAATGGAAGCTTACCCAGAGTTCACTAAGTAATCTTAGTCAACGACTCAAACAAAAAACCCCGCTTAAGCGGGGTTTTTTTATACCTCTTAAAAAGAGTATCTATAAGGTACGAATTCTATAAAGCCAAGACCGTAAAACATCCTTAAATGTTTTAGGCACTTCAATAATTTGGCTAAAAACCAAAACCACAGACGTTGTATCAGGGTTATAAAGCGGATGATCTTGCCAGTGCATCAATTCACCAATCTCAATCCCACTGTCAAACGCAATCAACTCCCAAGGTAAAACCCGGTCATATTCTAAAGGCGTAGGTCCATCACCAGAAAATAACAATTTTATCTTCTCTTCAATCAGGACTACACGAGTCTTACCATTTTCCATCCAGATACGAACCGTTTCACCTTTTGACAATAAAGTACCATAAGGTAAAAACAAATATTTCGCCTGTAGATTAGAAACAGGGACATCCACTAAAGGAGGGCCTTCGGGAAAGTTAAAATTACAGTAACCTGATGAACAACAAGACATTTTTATGGATTTATTTAACAAAATTTAAAAAAAGCGTATAATGAATTTACCTAAAAAGGTAATAAGGAGTTTAGCATGTCTATTGAATCTATATCCAATTACAATGCAACTACCTACGCAAGCCTTCAACAAAGCTTAACGTCTGGTAGCCGTATCAATCAAACAGCAAATGATGCTGCAGGGCAAGCAATTGTCACAGCGTTGACAACGCAAATTAACCAACAAGACGTTGCCACTCGTAACGCTAATGATGGCATCTCGGCACTACAGATTGCAGACGGCACTGGAGAAAGTATTTCCAATCAATTGCAACGTTTAGGTCAACTTGCGGTGCAAGCTCAGAACGGAACTTATAGCTCCGCTCAACGTGATGCAATGAACCAAGAGTTTCAACAAGGTTTAGCGTCGATTAACCAATTCGTTGGTCAAGCAAACTTTAATGGCACAAACCTTTTGGATGGTTCACAAAGCTCATTAAGTATTGGCTTAGGAGACTCTACTAGTACCTTAAACCTTCCTGACTTGACAACGAGTGGGCAAGGCTTAAACGGGTTAGATATTTCTTCAGCTGCTAATGCGAATAGTGCTTACTCTACGATCACTACAGCTCTTGAAAATCTTTCTACAAGCCGCAGTCAACTGGGCGCTCAGCAAAATGGACTATCAAGCGCAATTGATAACCTAGCGACTCAGAATATAAACTCACTAAAAAGCCGAAGTCAAATCAATGACACAGACTATGCTAAAGCTTTAACAGAACTTAGTCGCCAGCAAGTTTTACAACAAAGTAGTATTTCAATGCAAGCGCAGAGCAACCATAACAGCTCAAATGTTCTACAACTATTACAATCTTAATTGATAGTTACCTCCAGCCCTTACATTCAAAAAAATGTAAGGGCTTATAAATCAATAGATTATTCTTTTTTATTTCTCTGTTCATTTACTTTAATACGCTCTTGGGTAAATTTAATTCTCGAAATCACACACGCAAACCTTTGAAGCCTAAACTTTCATAAGTGTAAATGCTATAATTCGACCTATTTTTTAGAAACACTACAGCGTTTAATTAAAGGCAACAATGGAAAAGCATTTCGACCCCGCATCAATTGAAAAAAAATGGTACTCTCACTGGGAAGATCAAGGGTTCTTTAAACCTCAAAGTAGCACAACTGGTGACAACTATAGCATCATGATCCCCCCACCGAACGTCACCGGTAGCTTGCACATGGGACATGCTTTCCAAGACACCATCATGGACACCCTTATTCGATACCATAGAATGAAAGGTGACTCTACTTTATGGCAGCCTGGTACAGATCATGCGGGGATTGCCACACAAATGGTTGTTGAACGTCAATTAGCAGCTAAAGGCTTGAGTCGTCACGATGTTGGTCGCGATAATTTCATTGAAAAAATCTGGGAATGGAAAGGCGAATCGGGTGGCACGATCACCAAGCAACTTAGACGCCTAGGTGCTTCGCCTGACTGGAGCCGTGAACGCTTCACTATGGATGATGGCTTATCAGACGCTGTAAAAGAAGTTTTTGTTCGTCTTTATGAAGAAGGACTTATTTATCGTGGTAAGCGCCTAGTTAACTGGGATCCTGTTCTTCACACTGCTGTTTCTGACTTAGAAGTTATCTCCGAAGAAGAACAAGGCAACCTTTGGCACATGCGTTACCCGTTAACGGACGGCTCAGGTCACTTGGTCGTTGCCACCACCCGCCCTGAAACGCTATTTGGTGACCAGGCAGTTGCCGTTCATCCTGATGACGAACGTTATCAGAAGCTGATAGGCAAGACAATCACCCTTCCATTAGTTGGTCGTGAAATCCCAATCATCTCAGATGATTATGTGGATATGGAATTCGGTACGGGATGTGTAAAAATCACACCTGCCCACGACTTCAACGACTATGAAATGGGCAAACGTCACAACTTACCAATATTGAACGTCATGACCATTGACGCCACCATGAACGAAGAAGTTCCAGAAAAATATCAGGGACTTGATCGCTATGAAGCACGTCGTCAAGCTATTACCGACCTTGAAGCTCAAGATTTAATAGAAGACATTAAGCCTCATAAGTTAATGGTTCCAAGAGGCGATCGCTCCCATGCTGTTATCGAACCATACCTGACTGACCAATGGTATGTTGCAGTAGAAAGTTTGGCCAAACCTGCAATTGACGCAGTTAAAAACGGTGATATTGAATTCGTCCCAAAAAATTGGGAAAACACTTATTTTGAATGGATGAATAATATTCAAGACTGGTGTATCTCACGTCAAATCTGGTGGGGACACCGTATTCCAGCTTGGTATGACGAAGATGGTAAGGTTTATGTCGGTCGCACAGAAGAAGAAGTTCGCAGCCAATACAAGCTTGAAGCCTCTGTAGCACTATCTCAAGACGAAGATGTCTTAGATACCTGGTTCAGCTCCGCGCTTTGGACTTTTTCCACATTAGGCTGGCCAGAACAAACACCAGAACTGGAAAAATTCCACCCAACTTCTGTATTGGTTACAGGGTTTGACATCATCTTCTTCTGGGTTGCCAGAATGATTATGATGTCCTTGAAATTCACAGACCAAGTACCGTTCAAGCAAGTTTATGTACACGGCTTGGTACGTGATGGTGAAGGACAAAAAATGTCTAAATCCAAAGGTAACGTGCTAGATCCGATTGACTTGATTGATGGTATCAATTTAGAAAGCCTAGTGCAAAAACGTACTTATGGCATGATGCAACCGGAAAAAGCTGCCAAAATAGAAAAATCTACTCGCAAGCAGTTTGCAGATGGCATTGATGCTTACGGAACAGATGCCCTGCGCTTTACCTTTGCTTCATTAGCTTCAACAGGTCGAGACATTCGCTTTGACCTTAACCGTTGTGAAGGTTACCGCAACTTCTGCAATAAGCTTTGGAATGCAGCACGTTATGTCCTAATGAACACTGAAGGTTTTGACACAGGTGTTGATAAAAACGCACCTTATGAGCTGTCATTAGCAGATAAGTGGATTGTCTCTCGCTTACAAGAAGTTGAAGCAGAAGTTGCTAAGCATATCGAATCCTATCGTTTTGACTTAGCCTCAACAGCACTTTATGAATTTACTTGGAACGAATATTGTGACTGGTACTTAGAGTTATCAAAACCTATTCTAAACAGCGATAACAGCACTGATGAAGCTAAGAGAGGAACACGTCGTACTTTGGTTCGTGTCTTAGAAACGCTGCTTCGTATGCTACATCCAATTATTCCATTTATTACCGAAGAGATTTGGCAAACAGTTGCTCCTCTTGCCGCTAAAGATGGCCAAACAATTATGCTTCAACCCTATCCTTCGAGTGATAGCAGCAAGATTGATTCAAAAGCCATTGCTGAACTGGAATGGGTAAAACACTTCATTATGGGTGTTCGTCGCATACGCTCAGAAATGAACATAGCACCGAGTAAACAACTACCCGTTATACTGGATAAATTAAGCTCAAATGATGAAATTTGGTTAGAAAACAACCGTCTTTACCTTTCAACACTTGCGAAATTAGAATCAATCACGGTATTATCTGATAATGAAGAAGCACCAGAATCAGCTGTTGCATTGGTTGGGGAAATGAACATTCTCATCCCGATGGCTGGTTTGATTGACAAAAAAGAAGAGCTGGAGCGCCTTGCCAAAGAAATGGGTCGTTTAGAAAATGACATTCAACGTATTGATGGAAAACTTTCCAATGAAAGTTTTGTCGCCAAAGCACCAGAATCGGTTGTTGCCAAGGAAAGGCAGAAACTTGAGGAACATAAAATCGCACTCAAAAACCTGAAGGATCAACATGAAAAAATCAGTCAAATCTAATTTGCGCCTTATTTCATCTTTAGCACTAGTTGCTGGACTGTCTTTCAGTCAGTCCTCTATGGCTCAAGAAACTCAGTCAGAACAACCTCAAACGGATTACACGCATTATGTAACAGACTCTGTTCAAATCCCTTTGAGAACTCAACCTGGCTATAAATATAAAATACTGCGACTTCTTAAATCTGGTACACCTGTGTCAATTCTGGAAGTAAATGACGATGGCTGGACTAAGCTTTCATACAACTATAAAGGTGAAGACATCATCGGTTGGATGCCGTCAAGTGTATTACTAAACCAACCAATCGCACGTGTTCGACTAGCGAAACAGATTGAAAAAACTTCCCATATAGAGAAAAAACTCAATCAAGCACTCCAAGAGAAATCAACTTTAAACTCTCGCTTTAATGATGTTAATAATGAGTTAAAGAAGACCAAAGAAAGTAATTTCAAGCTGCAAAAACAATTAACTGAAATACAATCTATCTCAGGCAAAACGATTGAACTACATGAACAAAACCAACAGTTCATGCAGGATATTAGCAAGCTGAAATCCGACAATGCCATCCTAAAAGAGCAAATTAGCCAGGCTGGTGATGTCGTTCAACGCCAATGGTTTTTAACTGGTGGTGGCGTTTTACTACTTGGTTTATTAATAGGTCGTTTCTTACGCTTGCCAAACAGACGTAACAAATGGGGCTCTTTATAATTCAAAATTGATTGAGACTACCGACATAAAAAACGCGCCTTATTGGCGCGTTTTTTTTATTTTCAAAACTTTTCTTGATCAACCAGCGCTACTACCAACCAATTTTTGAATCAAATCCTTAGGTGAAATGTAACCAGGAATCATTTCTCCATCATCTAACAAGATATTAGGGGTTCCATTAATTCTCAGCAATTCAACTAACTTCAAATCATCTATTACAGGATTTGGACAAGTTTTCATCGGAATTTTTTTGCCCATCATCACCTTGTCTAAAGACTCTCGTCGATCACTAGAACACCAGACAGCGACAGACTTTTTATAGGATTCAGAGCCTACGCCTGCTCGAGGAAAAGACAAGTAACGAACTTTAATTCCTGCTGACGTCAGTTTAGGAATATCATCATGAAGTTTACGGCAGTAAGGGCAATCAATATCAGAGAAAACCGTAATTGTATGCTTGGCTTTTCCCTTAGCAGGATAAACAATCATTTTAGATTCATCCAAACCATTTAAAACTGCTTTTCGTTGCGCATTCTCGACAGCATTCGTAATATTCTTACGTGTTTTTAAATCAATCAAATCACCTGAAAACACATAACGCCCACTATCATCCATAAACAACACACGCGTTCCCAAAACCACTTGATAAAGACCAGGAACAACACTTGGCGAAATTTTCGCTTGTGCTGCATTCGGGGTTATATGCTGCAGTGTATTACGTATGGTATTTTCATCTGCATAGGCATTGGTAACGACTGTTGCCGTTGTAACCAACATCGCCAGTAGTGAACGCTTAAAATACATGTTTTTATCTCAACTCTTTATTAATTGTTTATCTAATTAGAATTGTAATAGATTCCATTTAAATTAACAGATTAAACCCTGAATGAAAGGTTAATAATCAGCTTAAGCCCTAGGATGATGTTGCTGATGGAGTTTCTGCAACCTCTCCTTTGCAACATGAGTATAGATTTGCGTCGTTGATAAATCAGAGTGACCGAGCAGCAACTGAACAGTTCTTAAGTCTGCGCCGTGGTTAATTAAATGCGTTGCAAAAGCATGACGCAATCCATGGGGAGATAGCTTCACATGAATATCGGCTTCAAATGCCAAGTTTTTGATTCTGTGCCACAATGTTTGTCTTGTCATAGGCCTTCCCAAACGAGAAACAAACAAAGTATCGACCCACTTTTTACCCGCCAGTACCGGTCTTGATGATTCTAGGTAGCTTTTCAAAGCATCAATGGCTAACTCACCTATTGGGACAATACGCTCTTTATTCCCTTTACCAACTACTCGGACGAGTCCTGCAGACAAATTCAACTGCTCATAAGGCAAGGTCACGACTTCTGATACTCGAAGACCTGAAGCATACATTAACTCCAAAATTGCTTTATCTCTTAAACCTAAGGGGGTCGTTATATCTGGTGCTAAAAGAAAACGTTCCACTTGGCTCTCTGACAAAACCTTGGGAATTGATCGGGTAATTTTGGGGGATTTGAGTTTAGCGGTAGGATCAATCTCAATTACTTTTTGCGCAAGTAAATAGAGCGCAAAACGTTTTAAAGAGGAAATGAGCCTTGCAATAGATTTTGCACTTTTACCTTGCTCAAACTGACCATAAATAAAATCTTCCAACTGCTGAGAAGAAACAGTTTTAAAGTCATCGAACTCTACCCCAGCCTGGCAGATTTTTATATCACGACGATAAGCAGCAAGTGTGTTTTCACTTAACCCCTCATTAAACCTGAGAAATTGAAGAAAGGTAGTTAACTGTATTTTGAAAGGAGAATCTGAAGCCATAGTCTGTATTAAAACACAAAGCTACAAATAAAAAAGGCACTCAATTGAGTGCCTTTATGAAAAAAGTAATTAAACTTTTTCTTTGATTCTTGCTGCTCTACCAGATAGGTTACGAAGATAGTAAAGCTTAGCACGACGAACCGCACCACGACGCTTAACTTCAACAGAATCAACCAATGGGCTGTAAGTTTGGAACGTACGCTCAACACCTACACCATGAGAAATCTTACGAACTGTAAATGAAGAGTTCAAACCACGGTTTTTCTTCGCGATAACAACACCTTCATAAGCCTGAAGACGTTCGTTAGTTCCTTCTTTTACTTTTACTTGTACAACAATTGTGTCACCCGCAGAAAACTTTGGAAGTTCTTTGCTCATTTGTTCCGCTTCAATACGCGCAATAATTGGGTTTTTCATTTTTATGCTCTCTTATTTATCAAAGTCTTCATTAAAACTTTGAAATGTACTTTATCCAACAATACACAGACCAGCTGCCAGAGGTTGAATCCAAATTGTTATACGACTATCTATTGTCTTGTTGTTTCAACAAATAAGTCGCATATAGGTCCGGACGCTTTTGCGCCGTCCTTTCGAGTTTTTGCGCCATTCGCCATGCATCAATCTTAGCATGGTTACCCTGTTGCAAAACCTCTGGCACTTTCATACCATCGACCTCTACAGGTCTTGTGTAATGCGGACAATCTAATAAACCATCCGAAAACGAATCTTGCTCGGCTGACTGGCTATGGCCTAATGCGCCAGGCAATAAACGAATCAATCCATCCATAAGCATCATGGCTGGTAACTCACCGCCACTGACAACGAAATCTCCTACACAGATTTCCTCATCAACTTCTGCATGAATAAAACGCTCATCAACCCCTTCATAACGACCACAAACTAAGGTTAAATTTGGTTTTTCAACCAAAGCTTCAAGCTTAGCTTGTGTCAAAGGCGTTCCCTGAGGTGAGAGATAAACCACATAAGGCTTTACACCAATTGATGCTTTAATCGCATCAACCGAGTCCTTCAGAGGTTGATATTTCATCAACATCCCCGGACCGCCACCATAAGGTCTATCATCAACAGTTTGATGAACATCCGTCGTAAACTGACGGGGGTTCCAACCATTAAAGCTATAAAGGCCTTGTTGCAACGCTCTACTAGAAACACCAGAAGCATTGATTGCTTCAAACATTTCTGGAAAAAGCGTAATGACATCAAAGCGCATAGCTCACTCCATACAAGGGATTAGGCTTCGCTATCATCCCAGTCAACTTGGATATGTTTGCTTTCAACATCCACATCCAAAATAAAAGTTCCTTCGACAAACGGAATCAAGGTTGAATGGTCATCTTGTTCAATACGCAGAACATCATGTGCACCAGTCTCAACCAAGGAAGTCACAACACCAAGTGTTTTGCCTTCTTGATTCGTAACCGTACAGCCAATCAACTCGCGCCAATAATAACCATCATCCGCATCAGGAAGCTGCTCAGGCTCAATCGCGATTTCACACCCCATATAGAGGCGAGCTTCATCACGATCATCAACGCCATTTAGCTTAGCCGCTAAGGCTTTCCCCCCCTGAAGGAGTTGCCCATCTTCTACGTCGAAAGTTCGCCACACACCTTGATACTTTATTAGCCAAGGTGAATAGCTAAAAATATTTTCGCGCGGTTCAGTATCGGAAAAAATCTTAACCCAACCTTTTACGCCAAAAATCCCACTGATTTTTCCTACAATGAGTTTTTCGCCTGACACCGCGCTCATTAACGTCAAAGTTTTCTAATTACTTAGCGTCTTTTACTAGTTTTTGAACTCTAGGGCTCATTTGAGCGCCTTGAGCAACCCAGTGATCAATTCTCGCAGTATCAAGACGAAGAACTTCTTCTGATCCTTTAGCAGTAGGGTTATAAAAACCTACTTGCTCAATGAAACGACCTGTTGCTTTGTGACGTTGGTCAGCAACCATAAGACGGTAATAAGGGTTCTTTTTTGCTCCACCACGTGCTAAACGAATAACGACCATGAATTTTCTCCTAATATCTTGATCTGCGAAGGCAGGAAATCCTACCCACAATTTCTTCTATATTTATGCACCTAAGTTATTGATACATAAAATCTTGTTTAATTCCATTTCGGAAATCGGGGATTATAAGTATTTTCTCAATCAAAATCAAACACTTTACTCACCAAAAACCTTTTAACTGCAACATAAATTCATTTGTTTCTATGGAAACTCTGTTTGCTACAGATTATTACTAGCAAAATACCCTATACAATAAATGAGGTTTGTTAGAATGAATTATGCATATCGAAAGGAAATACGATGGCGCTTATCCTGATGGTTGATGATTCTAATGTCACGCGTTCTCTTGTCAAGTTGACACTGGAAACATTACACAACGTACAAGTAGATACTGCAGAAAATGCTGAACAGGCTCTATCTCTCTGTAAAAAGACAGACTATGACATTCTGATTTTGGATTACGTAATGCCAAACCAAACAGGCCTTGACTTAATCACATCACTAAACCAGTTAAACCTACAAAAACAAACGCCTATTTTTATCCTATCGTCAGAAACGGATAGTGTTCTCAGAAAACGTGCTCAGAGCCAACAGGTAATAGCTTGGCTGAAAAAACCTTTTCGCCCTCAAACATTATTGGAATTGATTAGCAAAACCTTACCAAAACAATCAAAGTAACGATAATACCTTACTCTTGCGTAGAGCCCAATAACGGATCACCTTCTGCTTCATCCAATAAATGATTAGGCAGTTCTTTCTTGGTTTTACCCGCCAACTCTTTTAGCATTTGCGCTTGTCTAATCAAATTACCATTACCCTCAACCATTTGGTTACGTGCTTTATCGTAACTTGCCATAGCCAAACCTAACTGCTTTCCAACTTTTTCGAAAGTATCAATAAAGCCTACAAATTTGTCATGCACATCTGCTGCTTTTTTTATCAAGCTGGACGTGTGCTCTGAATGCCGTTCGTAACGCCATAACTGCTCAATGGTTTTTAATGTGGTAAATAAAGTTGTTGGCGTAACGACAGCAATGTTTTTCTCAAATGCGGATTCAAACAGAGCTGGATTTTGCTCAATCGCCATCAAATAGGCTCCCTCAATTGGAATGAACATCAGTACGAAGTCAGGAGCATTAAGAGTTTCAATATGGTCGTATCTTTTAGTACTTAGAGCCTCAACATGCTTCTGTAAGCTAACTAGATGAGACTTTATATGTTCTTGACGCAACTTCTCATCTTCAGAGTTTAAAGCTGCTTCATAGGCATTTAACGAAACCTTAGAGTCGATAATAATGTGTTTGTTATCCGGCAAATTAATAATAACATCAGGTCGTAATCTTTTATTTGTATCAGAGTGAAGTGATTTTTCCCTTTCATACTCTATTCCCAACCTCAAACCGGAACTTTCGAGCATTTTCTCCAGTATCATCTCACCCCAATTACCTTGAAGTTTTTTGTCGCCTTTCAGAGCCTGAGTTAAACTTTTAGCCTCATGTGACATTGTTTGATTGAGTTCTTTAAGCTGCTTCAACTGCTCAACCAAAGTTGCGCGCCCTTCTATATCTGCTTTATGAGTTTGATCCATTTTGGATTTAAACTCCGCCAAGCTTTGTTGCAGCGGGCTCAACATTGCACCCAATGCTTCTTTATTTTGATGGTTAATTTGAGCTTGCTTCTCTTCTAAAATCTGGCTGGATAAACTTTTAAATTCTTGCGATAACGATTGCTTAGCGTTTTCCAACAAACTGAGCTTTTCTTCAAACACAGTCTTATCTGCTGTTTGCTGCGTTTCAAGCCTTGTAATTTGTGCAACATAATCCTTTTCGTTTTCAAGCAACTTATCAAGTTTTCCTTGCAAAGTATTTAAGCTGCTTTCTGTAGAGGATAATAGCTGCTCAGCTTGAGCATGGCGTGTATTGAGAACTTGATAGTCTTGCTGTAACTGTCGATAATTTGTTTCAATCTCAGCCTTTTCCTGTATGGCAGCTTCAAAACTTTGTACCTGCTGCTCTAACTGCCGAGACTTTTCACGTGTTTTAGAGAGTGCTTGAAAAGCTACAAACCACGAAATAAAACTCCCCAGTGCTACCGCAACTAATAACCAAACCATATAGTTTGTTTCCACAGCTAACATATTTATTTCGCCGCCTGAGTTAAACGCTGTAGCGTTTTAAGTTCAGCACTGAGATCAAGTCGTTTTTCATCTTCCGTTAAAGCGGAAACTGCGGAAGGAGTATTCAATTTGAGCTTTTCCTTTTGTTTTATGGGGGTAACAACATAGGTTTTTTCCACTTTGCCTTTTACAGGTACATAAGTCTCCCCAACTTTTAGCCGGATAACTTTACCGTGTAATGAGACCTTCGTAGAACTTGTATTTGTTTGCCCTTGATGCACTTTATAACCCGCTTTCGAGCTTTTGACATATTGTCCATTTAAACGAAAACTTTGGCCTTCCGGTGTCGTAATAATAGATGACAAAGAAAGGTCAGGGGCCAGCCTGGCAGATTTTGTTTTTTTTGCAATCGGCTTTTTATCCGTTTCTGTCTGCGTTTTCACCTGCTGCTTTTGTAAATAAGCTTTTCGCTGCTGCTCTATTAATGCTCGTTGCTGAGGAGATAGAAAAATCTTACCCAAACTTTCTGCGGCATAAACAGGCGGCCTCACAAGAAAAAGTGCTACAAAAAAAATTGTCTTATATAAGCCTAGTTTCAAAAATGTTTCCCGCATAAATTAATTTTCTTCCAAACGAAATGGTTTTGGTTTAGCTTGAAACAATATCAAAGTACATTTTGCATCAAATAAAGAAGTATTTGGAGTGAATTTTGGCTTTTGCAACACTTCATTATGTGCAATTATTTCACATCCTTTAACCAAGAATAACGGTGTAATATGCTTATGAATCCGCTCCAGAACCCTTAGCAGATCTAGATCCGACACCAACCCCATCGTTAAATGCAATTGCGTATAATAAAAAATATTTTTATTCAATTTAAGATGAGCAACATCGCTCTTTACCAACTGCCTTTCAGCATCAAACTGAAAGTTGAACGGCACTAGATTTAATTGCGTTTTAATTTTCAATAACTCATCTGTCCATTTAACTCTATCTTGCTGATAAACCAATCCTTCATTTAAGAATGTCTGATATTTCTCACCATAGCTATGGAACAATTGCGCCTGAGATCTTAAAAACTTAATTTGTTTAAGCAAGTTTTTAAGATGCCGTTCACTCAAATTATTATCATGCTGCAACCCCTTCTGATATTGGAATAGGCCATAATTTAACCCACCAAATCCTAACAATAAAATAAGCAAAATAAATGCTGGCTTTTGCACATATTGTCGAAATAAGTTATCAGCAAGGTTTAACTTCATTACCTTCTCCCAATCACTAGAGTCATTTGAAAGGGTAACGCATTCATAGCTTTATCTGCAGCACCTGAAATTAATAATGTCTTCTTCAAACTACGATCTAAAGGTTCTTTCGTTAAAGTGACGCTTTTAACTTCTGGTTGAGAATTAAAGTCTTTCACCAATTCATCAACCCACTTAACGGGCATCTCATAAGCATCATGAAAAGGAAATACCCAGCCTTTAAGAGTGATGGAAATCAATGGCGAGTCAAAAGTATTGACTTTTTTCCATCTCAATACAGAAAGCGCGATATGGCTGTGACGGCTTAACACATTACTAAGCAATGACATATCAAAGCCAGCTATATTGTGGAGTTTAAGCTTTAAAAGTGATTCTGAAAATTCTACCGATGCTTTAATATCTTCCGCATCATATTGCAGATCAACAGAGTTTTGTAACCGGTTTCTTTCTTGATGATTCTGTTCAATTTGAGCATCCATTTGCTGACGCTTATGATTTAATAAATAGCCATTAATACCCAAGGTCACGGCATAGTAACTGGATAATAAAAACACCAAAACAGATAGTCCTAACAACCAGTTTTTAAGTTTGCACAAGAATAAAATTTTATCGACTAACCGGTTTCTATAAAATGATTTTGGTCGTGATTTTTGTAAATAAATCGCCAAAAAATCCAACGTGCTATATAAAGAGTCGTCCCAACGACGTGTGTTAGTAATAGCGTAAATATCTGAAGCGACAATAAAGAAATTACTTGGCTCCCACTTAGTTAAAGCGACCTTTTCCAAATACTCATTCGTCACATCTTCTTCATCATGACCATGTGAATTGATATAAACAAAGCTAACTTCAGAATTAAGAGGAATAATTTTCTGGTTATATAAATATTTAACAGCAATTTGCGCCTCATGAATCAAGGCTGTATTAATAGCCTGGTCACCTTCCAACTCTTCATCTAGTTCAATACGTCGGCTAATATTCAATCGTGCAAAGTTGAAGAATATCTGCCTGAAATTAACCCGAGATTCGCGAAAAACCAACATCATCGGTTTCTCTAAATCTTGTTTAGACAAATCCAACGCAGGAACGAGCTTTGTTAAAAAGAAACTTTCTAATAAAAAAGAATACGAATAAAGTGCTTTAACCGAAATTTCTGCTTCTTCAAACAGATTAAACAAAGCCTCAATCTGAACATTCCCAAACACACTGGAAATCATTAATGCTTGCTCTTCACGCCCTTCTTCACTTTGTCGATAGAAAGAAAGCCAGCTTAAACGAACTAACATCGCTCCTTCTGAATACGCTTTGCTCTCGAGCCTTTTTTCATAAGCCCGCTTCTCCCATGGCAGAAGCTTGGCAACCCAATGTAATTGATGCGCATCATCAACAAAATCAAATATAACACCGACACTTTGTTGCGATGGCAAAGCGCCCACTAATGTTTCAATTCTGTCCCAATCATGCCATGCAAGATTTACCGCTCCATCTTGATGCCGCAAAGTCTTGTGAACATCAATTAGCGTAAGACCACTTTCATTTATATATAAAAGTTTATCCATTATTGCACCCTGGAGATGGTGTCATAAACAGGCCCAAGAACTGCCATCATTACCCAGCCAACCATAAATGCCATAATAACGGTTAAGATAGGTTCTATTGATGGCTCGATTTTCTCAATCGTTTCCTTCGCCTCAGCATCATAAAAATCACTAACATTTTTTAATGCCTGATCCATATTTCCACTCAACTCACCGACTTTTACCATACGTATTGCCATAGGCGGAAACACTTGAGCTAGAGTAAAGGCTTCATTGATTGGCACACCATCTTCAATCAAGCGAATAGCTCTTTCCATTTTTTGCGCCAAGTAAGTATTTCCAGCTACATTTGCCGACATTCGCATACTATCTGTAAAGCTCATTCCAGCAGCATACATAATCGCTAATGAATTCGCTATACGTGCAATTTTTAACTTATAAATTACTGGGCCTATGACTTTAATTTTAAAAATCATTGCATCAAGTTTTAATCTAAAAGATGGCGACTTTTTCAACAAATAACGCATACCTAGCCATATAAAAAAAGGAAGCAACAAAATAGCAATAATATTGTCATTAACAAAACTGGAAGTTGCTAACAGTGATTTAGTGGCAAAACCAAGCTCTCCTCCCATTTCTTTTACAAAACCAAGCACTTCTGGAACAACGAACACCATCATCAACATCAAGACGCCGAGTACAACAGTACCCACAATAGAAGGATAAATCATGACTTTTTTTGCTTTAGAGCTTAAGTTCTCTTCCCATTTCAACATGTCTTCCAAGTTACTCAAAATGAGCTCCAGCTGCCCAGTCTGTTCACCAATTGCAACCAATGCGATATAAACCTTACCAAACTCTTTTTCATAAGCTGATAGAGCTTCTGAAAAACTCTCTCCCCCCTCCATCGCCTCATAAATTGAAGACAACATTTCTTTTACAGCATCATTTTCGTATGACTTTCTTAAGTCATCAATAATGTCCATTAAAGGAACACCAGCTTTTAAAAGTTGGCGAAATTGCATCGTGATTATAATCACGTCTCGACGCTGTATACGCTTTCTCACAACCTTAGAAAAAAATCCTTTAGACGGAATGCTGTAAGAAATAAGTTCAATTTTGGAAAGCTTTAGTCTTTGCTCTAGATCTTGAGGGTTTGCCGCTTGCATATCACCACCAACGCGCTTCCCAAAACGGTTCACCCCGCTATAACGATAATCTTGCATAAGTTAAACCAACTCCGTCAAATCAACAACACGGCTAATTTCTTCTAAAGTTGTGTCTCCAGAAAGCACCCATTTAAGTGAATTTTGCAATAAAGGACGAAAACCTTGGGAAATGGCTGTTTCAAGAATCTGATGCTGAGAAGCTCTCTGCAAAACTAACTCATCTAACGCATCATTAAATCGCAATGTTTCTGTAATCGCAATTCGCCCCTTATATCCCATTCCTCCGCAGCTATCACAACCTTGAGAGTGATACAGCACAACTTCTTCATCGGGTTTTAGGCCAAGAATTTCTTTTTCAAACAGTTCTGGTTGGTAGGGTGTTTTACAATTTGGGCAAAGTTTTCGAACGAGACGCTGCCCCAATATTCCAATAAGGTTACCTGATAGAATTGATGGTTTAACACCAATGTCAAACAAACGGGGTATAGCACCGATCGCAGAGTTCGTATGTAAGGTTGCAAAAACCTGATGCCCTGTCATCGCAGCTCTAAGAGCCATCTCAGCGGTTTCAGCATCACGTATCTCACCGATAAGAATAATATCTGGATCTTGCCTTAACAAGGCTCGCACACCTGCTGCGAATGTCATCCCGATATCTTCATTGATAGAGGTTTGCCGGATCATCGCCATTGGGTATTCAACAGGGTCCTCCAGCGTCATTGTATTCACGCCTTCGTGGTTAATCTCATTCAACATGGAATAGAGCGTTGTGGTTTTACCCGATCCTGTTGGCCCTGTAACCAACATAATCCCAGTCGGCCTCGACATCATCAACTTTAAATCTTGATAGCTAGCTGAGTCTAGACCTAGGCTATCTAGAGGCACAATCCCCTTTTCTCTATCTAGAATCCTTAGTACAAAATTTTCTCCATCTGTACCAGGTAAAGACGATACCCTGAAATCAATCTTACGACCATGCACGACCAAATCCATATGACCATCTTGCGGCATTCTCTGGTCTGTTAAATCCAACTTGGCCATGACCTTTAAACGAACAACCAAGCTTGACCAGATTGATTTATGAAAAAGCCTGATGGTCGTTAATACACCATCAATACGATAACGAACCCGAATGTAATGTTGCTCTGGTTCAAAATGAATATCTGAAGCACTTCTTTTCACCGCATCCGTTAAGATCGCGTCAACCAATCTAACCATTGGCTGAGAGTATTCATCCTTTTGAGCAACCGAATAAACGTCTACTTGACCAGTTTCCAGTTCTCTAAGAATCCCATCAATTGACAGTTCATAGCCATAATAATGGTCAATTGCATGCTGAATATCCGTTTCAGAAACAAGCACTGGTGTAATACGAATATCGCTTTTTATGTGACGCTTAAGCTTATCCATCAACAAAATGTCATCCGGACTTGCCATTGCAATTTTTAATCGATCATCAGTAACACTAACTGGCATAACCATATGACTACGCGCGAAAGACTCAGATACCAATGTCAATGCATGAGAATCAGGAACCACCCCCTTTAACGTCATTGAGGTGTAACCAACTACTTCACCAAGAATATCTCGCGACTCTTCTTCAGTCAAAAAGCCTAGCTCGATCAAAACTTCACCAAGCTTTCTTCCAGTCAATTTTTGTTCAGTCAGCGCAATACGCAACTGGTCTGAAGAAATCACACCATCAAGAACAAGTTTGTCACCTAAGCGTACCTGTTGTGCCAAAGATCACTTCTCCTTACTGAGAAACTGTTTTATAACCAATACACGTTTTTTAACACTGTCTGTATCGAACAACGGCGAATTTACAGGCGACTTTACAAGTGCCTCCTTGTAATACCGCTTGGCTAAGCGATACTCTCCAAGTTGGTCAAGACTCACTGCCAAATTGAGTGCATAAATCGCCTGATTAGGTTGATGTTGATAAGCCTTAAAATAATAGGACTGTGCAGATACCCAGTCTTTCCGCTTTGCATAAATATTACCCAAAGCAAAAGTGACAGTAGAATCTTCAGGGTTGATTTCAGCCATTTGCTTCAAGTCATCTAATGTTTGTTGTCCTGCATTTTCTGCTGACTTTATACCAAGTATCGCCTTTTGCGCTAATTGATTATTAGGTTCTAATTTTAGTACTTGCTGATAATAAGCTAAGGCTCTATTTTTCTCACCTTGCTTAATGGACACTGCTCCCAACCCGAAAAGGGCAGCAACATTACCCGGTTCTTCTTTATAGGCTTGCTGATAATAGGTCTCAGCCTTACGCCAATCATTTTTCTGGTATGCTTTATATGCTAAAGAAACCTTACTTACTTGCGTTTGGCTCGCTATCTTCAAGTTTTTAGTCTGGGCTGAAGCAATGTTTTTTGCTCTAGTATGATGTTCAGATGTTTCAGCCTTTGGTATTTTTGTCGTTTTTTGCTTAATGACTTTTTTAGTATCAACCTCATTATTCATTGCCTTTGGCTTCAAAGCTTCATTTTGCTCTGCTGTAGAAGAATCAACCACCTCTGTTTTCGGCTCTTGTGATTGCTCTTCTTTCTTTTCAGCCAAGATTTCTTTTTCTGAAGACACCAAAAATGAGGGCTCTGATTGGTTCGATGTTTGATAATGTTGCATATCCTTATCAATAGCCGCTGCCTGCTGATCAAAATAGATCATTGCATAATAGGCAAACCCAAGGATGACCAAAACACTACCCATAAGATATAGACGCCATTTTTTAGGGGACTGTGTCTTTTTATGAGAAAAATGGGGCAAGATCAAACGCGTTTTTTCTTGTTGTGTCTTTGTAACACCGTAATTTTGATACCCAGGAATTTGCTCTAAGCTCCAATCATTTTCTTCTTGGAAAGCCTCTTTTTTTTCTGCTAGTGCTGCTGTTTCTGGCGCCTCATCCTCAACCGGAGGTGTCGCTTGCACTTCATCAAACACAACTGATTCCGGCTTTTTCTCTGATGATGCTACTTCTGGCACATCCATACTGGAAACTGCCAGTCGCGTTTCCAAGTCATCCACTGTCAAGGGAGCTGCTTGAGCACTATCTTCCAGACGTAATTCGTTCTTATCCTCATCTTGCGAATCATCAATAACATTTGATACATCTTTCTGTTCTTGGCTTTTATCTTGAAAATCGTTTGTGCGTGTTTCCTCTGCAATTGCTCCCTCTTCAACGATTAACGGTTTTGGAAAAGAACCAGCAACCGATGGCGTTTCATTTTCTGTTTGAACTAGAGGTACTATAGGAGCTTCAGGTTTGGCATCAATAGATTTTGAAGTACTCTCAACAACATATTCTTCAACAGCTGGCGGTTCGAGTAAGGTGTTTTGATCGACTTTGTCAGAAACGAGCGCCTCCACACGTGAAAGCGCTTTATCTTGAGGAGCGTTTTCTTCAACATTTAATTCTCCCGCCTGTTTTTTCTTTTCTTCGGCGGCTTTTTTTAAGGCCTCAAGTAATACACTCATCTCTAATTTTTCTTAGTCCGAAGAAAATTTCTCACAGACTTTAAATCGCCATTGTCAATATCTGGGTTATCAATAATAATCGGGCGAATAAAAATAATTAACTCTGTCTTTTTAACTGTATCATCACGATAAGTAAAAAGGTCTCCCACCCAAGGAATAGCACTCAAAAAAGGAACACCTTGTCTTTGGTTGTCATGTGTATCCTGAATCAAACCACCAATAATCGCAGTTTGTTTATTTCGCAGTTTTAGAACGGAATCCATCTCTCTTTCTTGAACAACGGGTATTTTGCTTGTAACAGAAGCGTTTGCTAAATTAGGGTTTGGATCGTTCACATAGTCAACAATTCTTGATAATGTCGGTCTTATATTAATAGAGATTTTGCCGTCATCCGAAATAAATGGCGTCATATTCATCATAAAGCCAACGGGAACGGTATGTACCGTAGTAGTAAAAGTAGTACTTCCTGGACCAGAACTGGTCAATGTGGTATTTGATTCAACCGTAAAATACACTTGGTTCTTAACAACTTTCAACATAGCCGACTGGTTATTCATTGCCATTATTTTAGGACTAGAAAGAACCTTTGTTTTCCCAAACTGCTGCAACATCCGAAGATTAAATGCCCCACTGCCTAAGTTCAGGGTTAATGCTTGCACAGGATTAGGCGCGATAAAGTTTGTTCCTATAGTTGTTTGACTAGCCGTGTTATTACCCGCAACTGCAGACCAGTCTACCCCAGCCTGATACTGATCATTCAACTCCACTTCAACAACTGTCGCTTCTATCAACACTTGTTTTGATGTGCGATGAACTACGCCATCAAGATAGTGTGCTATTTTTCTGTGTCTGGCACGAGTGGTATAAACCGAAACCAATCCCGCCTCCTTATTAACGACGACATTTGCAGGCGCTTTTAACTGAATATCCATCCTAGAACTTGTATTGGCTCCAGAAGTATTGGCTGAAGTATTAGCAGCACTATTATTAGTACTAAGTCTTTGTGACTGGGAATTATTGCTGCCGTTTTGTATATGAACACTCTTAGTCACCTCTGCCCCTAACTGAGCCATAGACGTAATATTGTTAACTAGTGTCCCCCAAAAATCGTTATCAGAAGTGACATTCATTTTGAATTCACTGACTTGTGCATTATTAGTGTTCGTACCATTGCCAATATCACCAACAGACATTTTCATCACAGTCGAATCCCTGACCTGTTTGCTGACATTAACGTAATTGACCTTATAAGTGTGCCAATAAGGTAAATCAGCCCGAATACTAATCATCCCATCTTTCAAATCATAAACTGCACCAACCTGCTGTGTTACACGCTGCAAAATTGCTTTCAATGGCTGCTTAACCGCATTAATTGTGACCAAGCCTGTGACATCGTTCGAAAGATCAAGTTGCATTTTGGCATCAACAGACAAGTGATAGAGTAAATCAGCAACAGGCACCTGAATTGCCGATACGCTATATAAACGTTTCACTTCGCCAGTGTCTGGATTAACATTAATGGCTTGCACCCCAACCAAACTGGGGATTGGAGCTGATTCAGCTTGTTTTTTTACCACATCATCCAAAGTATCTTTAGGTGTTAAATGTCCCTTCAAATCGAAATCTTTCGAAACAGGAGGAGCAATCGGTTCTCTTTTTACACTTTGTGATGAAGTGCAGGCCTGCAAACCAAATAATAAAAACAAAAGCGTAAATAACTTAATTTTCATAATTCATTTCTTTTATATAGTTTATTAACTGTCTAATAGATAATAAACGCGGTTGTAACTGAGGCAAATTCTGCGAAACCAATGTTTTCAATTCTACTAATGCCGAGTCAGATAAAGAAGATGCATCATAAAATGTTAGTACCTCAAAACGATTAATTTGAGGCTTTAGGTTTAACAACACGTAAACCTTGTTTTTCTGCTCAGCCCCTAATAATGACATAACCTTAGTATAAAGGAACGGAAACTGATTTAAGCTAGTACGAGAAAAAAGTAATAATCTTTGACTAGACTGCTGTCCTTGAACAAACGAAACAGCCGTCATATTCAACCGATAAAGCTGCTTGATAACTTTCAAGTCCGCGTGCGTTTTTTCGGATAGTTCCAGTTTTGTCATAGACTTTGATGCTGGCGGTGGTGCTATAGTCTTCGAGACAGAATTTAGATTATCTTTAGAATAAAGGTCCTTGTACAAAATAGAACCGACTCCACCCAAAACAACCATCAAGGTGACCACCACAACCATGAACTTAAATATGGCTAGAACATTGTTTACTGCTGACTCCGAAGAACCGTAGCCAATCATTTTGAAATGTTTTTTCTTAACCTTATTCTCTCCATGACTGAAAGCAGACATCAACAATTTATCTGCCAATAGATTAATCGCTCTAGGAAAGCCACCCGTAATTTGCCAAACTCGTTTTGCCACTGAAGAATCAAATACATCCTGCTCCAGCCTACCGGCAACACGCATTCGATAGTTTAGGTACATCAGCACCTCTGCTGGATTCAGCGCAGGTAACATCAACTCACTCGCTATGCGATCTTTAAGAGGCTTTATTCTGACATCATTTAACGTCGCATCCAATTCAGGCTGACCAAATAACACTATTTGCAACAACTTGTCAGTTTCAGTTTCCAAATTCCCTAGCAAACGTACCTCTTCCAAGACATCTAGCGTCATAGCCTGCGCTTCATCCACCAACATCACCACACGCTGACCTTTAGAGTAAACCTCTATTAAGTGCGTTTGAAGTCGTTTTACCAAATCGTGTTTGGTATCTGTTGAATCATAGGAAATTTGTAGTTCGCTACAAATGAATTTCAAAAAATCGATTGGAGATAAATTTGGAGAAGATATATAGATTTTCTGATAGTGAGCAGGAAGCTTTTCGGCAAGCATTCGCAAAATCATTGTTTTGCCAATACCAACGTCACCCACAACTTTTACAATACCATCGCCACGAAGAATTGAGTACAACAAGGCGTCAGTTATTTCTTCTCTAGAGGCTTGCTTGTAAAAATAAGACAAATCCGGTGAGATTTTAAAAGGAAGTTCTTTCAGGCCAAAAAAAGATCGATACATGCGTCCATTACAACTTAAGAAAGAGATATTATGGCCAGATAAAATCAAACCCATAATAGTTATATTTTATACGCCAATTTACCCTAAACTGGATAGGCTTTCAATCCTTCTTTCTATCTGAACCAAATTAACTTAGCTTTAGAAGCTTTAGGTATAAAAAAACCGCCATAAGGCGGTTTTAACAATACTCTTAAAACAAAAAAAGTATTGATTAGTTCTTATCCTGATCAACGATTTTGTTCGCTGCAATCCAAGGCATCATACCACGTAGTTTATTACCAACTACTTCGATACCATGTTCAGCATTCAAACGACGTTGCGCAGTCATAGAAGGATAGTTTGATTGACCTTCTAGAATGAACTTCTTAGCGTACTCACCAGTTTGAATATCTTTTAGTGCTGCACGCATCGCTGCACGAGACTCATCATTGATTACACGAGGACCTGTAACATACTCACCATACTCAGCGTTATTAGAGATAGAGTAATTCATGTTCGCGATACCACCTTCGAACATCAAGTCAACGATCAACTTCAACTCGTGCAAACACTCAAAGTAAGCCATCTCAGGCGCATAACCAGCTTCAACCAAAGTATCGAAGCCAGCTTTAACTAGCTCAACTGCACCACCACATAGAACGGCTTGCTCACCAAACAAATCAGTTTCACACTCATCACGGAAAGTAGTTTCGATAATACCAGTACGACCACCACCAACACCGCTAGCATATGAAAGCGCGATATCTTTTGCACGGCCTGAAGCATCTTGCTCAACAGCGATCAAATCTGGAATACCACCACCACGAACAAACTCAGAACGCACAGTGTGGCCTGGTGCTTTAGGTGCAATCATAATTACATCTAAATCTTTACGTGGCTCAATTTGGTTATAGATGATTGCAAAACCATGAGCAAAAGCTAAAACAGCACCCTGCTTGATGTTCGGCTCAATTTCTTCTTTATAAAGAACTGACTGAAACTCATCTGGCGTCAAAATCATAACGACATCAGCATTTGCAACTGCTGTTGCAACATCAGCAGTTTTTAAACCATAACCTTCTGCTTTTTTGACTGATGAAGATCCAGCACGTAAACCAACGGTTACGTCAACACCAGAATCTTTCAAGTTAGCTGCGTGTGCATGACCTTGTGAACCAAAACCAATAATCGCAACTTTCATACCTTGGATAATCGACAAATCACAATCTTTATCGTAATAAACTTGCATTGTTTTTCCTTAACTTACTAAATATTAAAATTTTATAAATGATGGTAAATCTTACAGGTGTAAAGACTTCTCACCACGCATCAGACCAACTACACCGGAACGTACCGTTTCAACGATAATATCTTGTTCCAACGCTTCGATAAACGCGTCTAATTTCTGACTTTCACCAACCAACTGAACTGAATAAATATTGGCCGTAACATCAACAATTGTGCCACGGAAAATATCAGCCAACCGCTTAACCTCTTCTCGCATAGCGCCGGTCGCTTTGACTTTCACCAACATTAATTCACGTTCAATATGAGATCCTTCGGTAATATCAACAACCTTGATCACATCAACCAAACGGTTTAAATGCTTAACAATTTGTTCAATCTGATAGTCATTACCGTAGGAAACCAACGTCAAACGAGAAATAGAACCATCTTCAGTTGGTGCAACTGTTAGTGTTTGAATATTGTAACCACGAGCAGAAAACAAACCTGCAACACGAGATAGCGCACCAGATTCATTTTCCATCAACATTGAAATAATATGTTTCATTTTATCACCCCTATACCAAGATCATTTCATCTAGTCCGGCACCAGCAGGAACCATTGGGTAAACGTTTTCCTGCTGGTCGGTGATAATATCTACAAATACCAATTTATCTTTGTACTTGTCTGAGAAAACTTCTTCAAGCTGTGACCTCATGGTTTCTGGATTATCGATACGAACACCAGCATGCCCATAAGCTTCTGACAGTTTGACAAAATCTGGCAACGAATCCATATATGACATCGAATAACGTCTGTCATAGAAGAACTCTTGCCACTGTCTAACCATTCCCAAGAAACCATTATTCAAACAAATAATTTTAATTGGCAAACCATATTGCAAACAGGTAGAAAGCTCTTGAATGTTCATCTGAACAGACCCTTCACCCGTTACACAAACAACTGTCGCATCAGGATATGCAGCCTGCACACCCATTGCTGCTGGCAAACCAAATCCCATCGTGCCCAGACCTCCAGAATTAATCCAGCGTCTAGGTTTATTGAAACGATAGTATTGTGCCGCAAACATTTGGTGTTGACCAACATCAGAGGTAACGTAAGCATCTCCATTAGTCACTTCCCAAACGGCTTGCATTGCTGCCTGAGGTTTAATCTTATTACCAGTTTGCTCATAGCGTAAACAATCCGTCGCACGCCATTCATTGATTTGCGCCCACCAAGCCGCTATGGCTTCAGCGTTAGCTTCACCAATATTGTTCTTACTCAGTAAGTTCAGCATTTCACTAAGAACTTGCTTTACTGGGCCAACAATTGGAATATCTACTGCGACATTTTTTGAAATAGACGCTGGATCGATATCAATGTGAATGACTTTTGCATCAGGACAGAACTTCTCAAGGTTGCCCGTAACACGGTCATCAAAACGAGAGCCAATTGCAATAATCAAATCAGAGTTATGCATCGCCAAGTTAGCTTCATAGGTACCGTGCATTCCCAGCATTCCAACAAATTGAGAATCATTGGCTGGATAAGCACCCAACCCCATCAAAGTATTGGTTACCGGAAAGTTCAACTTACGAGCGAGGTCTGTTAGCTCCTGAGAAGCATTCCCTAAAACAACACCACCACCGGTATATAAAATCGGTCTTTCTGCCGCCGCCATCATTTCAATGGCTTTTTTAATCTGTCCACTATGGCCTTTCGTTACAGGTACGTAGGAGCGCAAACTAACTTCTTGTGGATATTCATAGGTGCTTTTGGCGTTTTGTACATCTTTCGGAATATCAACGACAACAGGCCCTGGTCGACCTGTCGTGGCGATGTAAAATGCTTTTTTGAGCGT
The DNA here is from genome assembly GCF_000526715.1 of Hydrogenovibrio kuenenii DSM 12350. Lineage (NCBI taxonomy): Bacteria > Pseudomonadati > Pseudomonadota > Gammaproteobacteria > Thiotrichales > Piscirickettsiaceae > Hydrogenovibrio > Hydrogenovibrio kuenenii. Next base: position 1,597,550 of record NZ_JAGP01000001.1, read on the forward strand.
CATCGCTAGATCATTGACATCCTTGACCAAGAAGTTGTGTTTGACGATAGGTCTTGTAATCCCAACAGTATCGATTTCCTGGAACGCATCCAGGCCAATCAAAGCTGTAGGAACCTGTCCGGTAATAACAACCATAGGAATTGAATCCATAAATGCCGTCGCGATTCCCGTAACGGTATTGGTTGCACCCGGACCAGAAGTTACAAGCGTCACTCCTGGTTTACCTGTAGAACGAGCATAGCCATCCGCAGCATGTACGGCAGCCTGTTCATGACGCACCAAAACATGTTTCAGTTTTTTTGCATCAGTATCAAGAGCATCATAGATAGGCAAAGCTGCACCACCAGGATACCCCCAAATAAGTTCTACACCCTCATCTTCTAGATAATGTACTAGAATCTGAGCACCAGTTAATTCCACAACAACGGTCCTCCATAATAAAAAGCATCCCTACCTACTTTTAATGCAGGTTATGCAAAGTTAAGCAAGGCACTTTTTAACTAAAAAATTTTTCGAATTAATTCTTACAAGATTTTGTGTAAGAAAAGTACAAGATTATATAACAAAATCTTATAACAAGAAACGCCAAATTAGGCGGGGATATTCTCGACTAGGTATTTTAGTCGATTAACATTATTAGCAACTCAAAGTACTTAACCAACCCATACACCAAAATGCATTCGATACATGAGTAACGTGTGTAAGAAACCAACCTAGCAGCGAGCTTTACTCTACAGGTTGTGCATCTTCAACAAACATGTGTTTACGGTAATGCTTCAACTCATCGATAGACTCGTAAATATCATCTAACGCTAAATGTGCACCTTTCTTTTTATGAGAAGAATACACTTTCGGCACCCATCGTCTCGCCAACTCCTTCAGAGTAGAAACATCTAAATTACGATAATGAAAAAACGCTTCCAATAATGGCATTTGCTCAATCATAAAGCGACGATCCTGACAAATACTATTACCACACATTGGTGACTTTCCTTTAGGAAGCCAGTCTTTCAGAAAATCCAATGTCATCTGTTCTGCTTGCGCCATAGAAATTGTACTTTCTTGCACACGCTTGGTTAAGCCTGAATTACCGTGATGAGTTGTACACCATTCATCCATGCCATCTAAATAACGCTGTTCTGTTTGAATAGCAATCACAGGCCCTTCAGCCAACACATTTAATTCTGCATCCGTCACAACCGATGCTATTTCCAAAATTTGGTCTGTCTTGTGATCTAGACCTGTCATTTCTAAATCTACCCATATCAGGTTATTTTCAGACTTCATGTTCTACCATCCATTTTCTGGCTTCATCTTGTTTGAGGTAATTTTTCCACTCAAACCCGGCTTTTACTCTAAAATAATGTGAAATATTAAACGCTCTTGTGCTTTCTCTCAAGAAACCATTTGGTTTTATTTCAAATAGAATTTTTACCAAATTAAGTTTTGTTACTTGAAAAACCCTTATTTAAGCACTACACAAAAAAGAACATTTGCTAACAACAACCATTTTCTTAAAACCTCAAATTATAAAAAACACACATTATGACAACCTGGATTACAATCGCTTTTCTCGCCACCTTAGCCACCAATTTTTTGATTGAGCTATGGCTAAATATCAAAAACCAATTCCACATTTCTGCCCATAGCGACACAGTTCCTCAAGAATTCAATGAAGTTGTTAACCTAAAAGCCCACCAAAAAGCTGCGCGCTACTCTAGAGCAAAACTACAACTCAGCCGCTTTATTCTCTTCTTCGATGCCGCAGTACTGTTATTTATGACATTAGGTGGTGGCTTCCAAGAAATATACAACTACTGGCTTAATACCGAGCTAACGCCCATTTGGCGAGACACAGCTTTCTTACTTTCTACTTTTTGGTTTTTATCACTACTTCATTTACCTTTCAGCTGGATTTCTACTTTCAAAATAGAGCAAGAATTCGGTTTTAATAAAATGACACCAATCAAATTCGTTAGCGACTTACTAAAGCAATGGGTATTAATGCTGGCACTAGGCATTCCACTTATCTGGATTGTATTAACAGTAATGACCGCTTACTTTGATGAAGCTTGGTGGCTGTATACTTGGGTCATCTGGATGCTGTTCAACCTAACATTAATGTGGGCCTACCCAAAATGGATTGCGCCTATTTTTAACAAATTCACACCGCTAGAAGAAGGTGAAATGAAACAGCGTATTGAAGCCTTGTTACAAAAAACCGGCTTTGAATCCAATGGCATCTTCGTGATGGACGGTTCTTCCCGTTCCGGCCACGGTAATGCTTATTTCACTGGGTTTGGTAAAAACAAACGTATTGTTTTCTTTGATACACTCTTAGAAAAACTATCCCCTGAGGAAGTCGAAGCTGTACTTGCGCACGAGCTAGGTCATTTCAAACACGGCCATATTAAAAAAATGATGGCAGAGTCTTTCATTTTGAGTCTGGCTGGACTCGCATTATTAGGTTGGCTGGCACACCTACCTGCATTTTATAGCGGACTAGGCATGACATCACAAACCCCTGCTGCAGCGTTATTGCTATTTGCAACTGTTGTGCCGACTCTATTTTTCTTCTTAGGCCCTATCAGTGCTATTCGAAGCAGAAAAAATGAATTTGAAGCTGATGCCTTTGCCGCACAATATGTTGGTGCCGAGCATCTTATTTCTGCACTACTAAAAATGTATCGTGACAACGCCAGTAGCTTAACACCTGACCCAAGTTTTTCGGCTTATCACGACAGCCATCCGCCGGCTAAAATCCGTATTGACCATTTAAAATCACTACTAAAATAAATTTAGGACAGGAAAACGAAATGCAAAACGATACTCCACTAAAAGATCAATCATGTGAATCTATTGCACCTGGAAGCAAAGCAATGATTATCCCGACTATTGAAGGCCTTGTAGCACAAATGGATGGTTGGGAAGTACCCTTAAACTACATCACACTAGAAAAAACGTTTAAGTTCAAAAACTATCACCAAACTGTTTCATTTGTAAACGCCGTCTCATGGATAGCTCATAAAGAAGACCACCACCCAGAAGTCTGCTTTGGTTACAATGAATGTAAAATCGTACTTACCACTCATAGCGTAAAAGGGCTGACACAAAACGACTTTATCGTTGCAGCCAAAATTGACGCACTACTGGATTAAACCACTTGTCAAAACGTAAACTGACCAAACAACAACAAAAACGCGTCAATGAAAAACGCATTGACTCGCCTAATGAAAAAGCATCACCAAGTGAAGAAAAGAATTTACTTGGTGCACCTGAACAAGGTCTGGTCATTACAAACTTTGGCAAACGTATTCTTGTTGAAAGCACTGAAGGCAAGCTGATTAAGTGTGCAGTTCGCCAACATCTCGGTAAACCCGTTGCGGGAGATATCGTTACTTGGCAAACCGATATTGAAGACAATACAGGTGTTGTCACCTCCGTTGCGCCTCGCAAACAAGAGTTGAGTCGTCCGGGGTTTAGGGGACAAACAAGAATGGTGGCAGCAAACATAGACCTTCTTGTTATTGTTGCTCCAATCACACCGGGCATTCATCCCGACATGATAGACCGCTATCTCGTCGTTGCCCATCAGTTGCAATTACCTACTATTCTGGTTATCAATAAAACCGATCTTATTCAATCTGATGAGCAATGGGAGTTGATTGCAGAAGCACTTATTCCCTATGACGAGTTAGACATTGAAATCTACCCTACTTCCAGTGAATCACAGGACGGACTAGACGATTTACGAGAAGCGTTAACCGCAAAAAACAGTGTTTTTGTCGGTCCTTCTGGTGCAGGCAAGTCTTCTCTGATTAAGGCATTAATTCCAGATATTGAGATTAAAATCAACACTCTATCGGAATCAACCGGACTAGGTAAACACACCACAACCAATAGCATCCTTTACCACCTACCTCAAACAGATGATACTCAAAATGCAGGGAATATTATCGACTCACCTGGCGTTAGACTCTTTAGCCCTGCGCCTTGCGATTTACACGAACTTGAGCAAGCCTACCCTGATTTCGAACCATTTTTAGGCCAATGCAAATTCAGTAACTGCACACATCAAAGCGAACCTCAATGTGCGATTCGCGATGCTGTTGAAAAAGGCGAGATTCATTACAGTCGATACCACAGTTTTGAGCGTTTACTGGAAGAATTCTCAAACACCGATAAAGTCCATTAAAGACACCCTCAAAAGGTTTTATAGCCTTAAAAGTTATTTAAATTAGCGACCAATATAGAAACACCGTAAAAGGCTGCCACAAGGCCTAAAACCCCTAAAAACCAGGAAATAAGCACCCATCCGAAGCGAACATCTTTTCCCTGCATTTTAAAAACCACCCAGGTTATTAATGACAAAACCAACGTTAGTACTAAAAACCTAAAAACCATCATCTTGCCTCCCCTTTACTTATGGGTATAATCAAGCTTTTCATAATATTCTTTCTTACTAATAAATACACAAAGAATATACTTTTTAACTTAAAAGGACTTTTAGCATGATCCAAAAAGGCGAATATACTTGGCTCAAAGGCGGGCTTGCCCTAGCGCTTGTTGCCGCAATTGCGACCATATTGGTCAAACCAATCGGCGTTTCGACTCAATTCGTAGTAACAGACACCATTATTTGGAAAACACTTGATAGTAATGTTGTTCAAGTAACCGAAAAAGACGGTAAAAAAGTATATTCTAGTCCCAATGATTATATTAACAAGGCTAGAGCAAGCTATGCACATAGTGCAAGCAACCCTATTAACTATAGCTATGTTTTCGTCCTATCAATGATGCTGGGCGCAATGCTTTCATCCATGTTCGGCGGCCCTAAGGCTTCTGCAGAGGAAAAGCAAGTGCCTGAGGCTTTCCGTAGACGCTACGGTTTCAACCCTAAAAAACGTTATTTCTTTGCTTTTCTTGGCGGTATCTTCACCCTATTTGGTGCACGCTTAGCAGGTGGTTGTACTTCTGGTCATATGATTAGTGGAATGCTACAAACAGCTGTCAGTGGCTACGTATTCGCATTCGGTGTTTTCTTGGTTGCCATTCCAACAGCACTTTTGGTTTATGGCATTAAACGCAAGCAAGCATAATAAGGAGAAAACATGGAAATTGTACTAGCGATTATTTTAGGTGGTGCCTTTGGTATGGTGTTACAACGTATCGGAGCAACAAACCCTAACCACATTATTGACATGTTGAAGTTAACTGACCTTAAACTTGCCAAAACTATTTTAATGGCAATTGGTGTATCTTCAATTGTAGTCTTTATCTTCAATTCTTTTGCACCAGAAAGCGTTCACTTTAGTGTGAAAGCAGCCTATTTAGGCGTACTTATTGGTGGCATGATTTTTGGTATTGGGTTTGCCGTTGGTGGTTTATGCCCTGGAACATCCCTAGCCTCAGCTGCAGAAGGTCGTAAAGATGCTATATTCTTTGTATTAGGTGGTTTAGTTGGATCATGGTTATTTGCTATCGCCTATGAACATCTAAAAACATCTGCGCTATACACCACAAGTTTGGGTGGAAAATCTACCTTGGCAGAAGGTGTTTACAGACATGGTCATGAGTACAGCTCAATTATCGGATTTGTGTCAGGAACCGTTACCGCAGTCATCATAGGAATTATAATGATTGTTCTCGCTTCTAAATTGCCTCAAGCTATTAGAAAAGAAGACTAAAAGCACATCCCTTCGAGCTCATATCTTTTATATGAGCTCGCAACTATATACATCAAAAAGACCCTCACCATAGCTTACACAACGCTTTTTTCAAGATTACTTAATACTTCAAGCTTGACTAAAATTAGCATTTCGTATGTAATGGCGCTCAGGGTTTGACCCGAATATTTTATTAGTGCTTTAGGAGAGTACAATTATGAAAAAACTATTAGTTGCTTTAGCTACTACTGGTGTAGTATTTTTCGGTGCCACTGCACAAGCTGCAGGTAACGCTTCAGCTGGTCAAGGTACTTTCGGAACTTGTGCTGGTTGTCACGGTGCTGACGCTCACGGTGGTGTTGGTCCAAAACTAGCTGGTTTGAAAGCTGGTGAAATCGTTAAATTGCTTCACAAATACAAGTCTGGTGAGCAAATGGGTCCTATGACTTCTATGATGGCTCCTATGGCTGCAGGTCTTTCTGACGCAGACATCGAAAACGTAGCTGCTTACATCGCAACTCTAAAATAATTTTTAGGTTGAGATGCTACGAAAAAGCCGCTTTTTAGCGGCTTTTTTGTTATCTCCCTCATACACTCTCATAACAAACAGGAGTTTTCCAATGCTTCAAAAGCTTGCACACCCTGTTACCTCTTATAGCTTAGTTGCTGTTCAATTTGCCTGCATAGCAGTTCTATTATGGTTTGAACCATGGCTTAACTTTACTACTTGGCTTATACCGCAACTCTTGGGCATTACACTGGGTCTTTGGGCTGTCGCCACCATGCATCTCGGGCATTTCAACATTGTTCCAGATCCTATGCCAGACTCCAAACTTGTTACAACCGGCCCTTATCGTTGGATTCGACATCCAATGTACTCCTCGCTTCTCTTATTTTTCCTACCCACTTTAGTGCACAGTGAATCTCCGTTTATTTGGGTTTGCTATGGCATTTTGGTTATTGATCTAATTGTTAAACTTCAGTACGAAGAAAAGCTTTTAAACAAAGCATTTCACGATTATCACCTCTACCAGTCACGTACCAAAAGACTCATTCCATACCTTTTCTGAGTCTATTAATTCTTTACTTGTCATCAATTGCTAGTCTTTCAAAAAACCTATAAACATGAGAAAATAGCCGCTTTATTTTTGTAGCATTTAAACCCACACAACAGAGAGACAACTGCAATGAGCAAACCCATTTTATTTAGTGGAATTCAGCCTTCTGGCGACTTAATGATCGGTAATTACATCGGTTCCATTAAAAACTGGGTAAAAATGCAGGACGACTACAACTGCCTTTTCTCTCTGGTTAACATGCACGCCATTACGGTTGAACAAGATCCTGCTGCGTTGGCAAAACGTACGCTAGACTTTGTTGCGCTTTACTTAGCTTCCGGTATTGATCCCAATAAAAGCACTGTTTTCATCCAATCACATGTTCCAGAACATGCCGAACTTGCCTGGGTACTTAACTGCTCAACCTATATGGGTGAATTGAACCGTATGACACAGTTCAAAGACAAGTCTCAAAAACATGCGCAAAATATCAATGTAGGATTGTTTGACTACCCTGTCTTAATGGCTGCGGATATCCTGCTTTATCAAGCTGAGATGGTTCCTGTTGGCGCAGATCAAAAACAACACCTAGAGCTGACGCGTGATTTGGCAGTACGCTATAACAACCGTTTTGACAAAGAAATCTTTAAAGTCCCTGAGCCTTTCATTCCACCAACAACTTCCGGTGGACGCATTATGAGCTTACAAGACCCGACATCCAAAATGTCTAAGTCAGATGAAAACAAAAACAACTTTATTGCTTTGTTGGATGACTCGAAAACTATTATTAAGAAGTTCAAAAAAGCGCAAACAGACTCAGGAACAGAAATTACCTACGATGTTGAAAATAAACCTGGTGTTTCAAACCTGCTTACTATCTACTCCGTTATCAGTGACAAGTCGATTGATGAAGTTGTAAAACACTTTGACGGCAAAATGTACGGCCACCTAAAAGTGGAACTAGGTGAGCTAGTTGCCGAATATCTAAAGCCTATCCAAGATGAGTTCTATCATCTTCGCAACCATGAAGATGAATTAAGAAACATTCTGAAAAAAGGTGCAGAGCAAGCTCGTGAGCAAGCGCAAGCGACGCTAAAAGATGTACATGAAGCAATCGGCTTCGTACTTCCATAAGTTTTTATCTCAGTCAATTGATAGCAAACAAAATCTACCAGGCTGGGGTAATGGCTATACACAGTAACAGGAGTCAATAATGGGCTGGTCTTCATGGGCATTAGATCATCTGGGCTTGGTTGCTGGCGGTAGCCTTGCTATCAGCCTAGCTCTACACTTTGTTATTGTTTGGGCATTCAAACGCTCTGGCGTGAAACAGACTGTAGACAAATAAAAAAAGCGGGCAATGCCCGCTTTTTTTGTACCAACAAAACACTGCTCTAATGCAGCATTCTCTTATTTACCAAGTGATACATGGTAATGAGGATCTTCCGAAACATTCACTTCAACCAAATCCTTCGCATCCGATAACAGCTCCTGACATTCAGGACTCAAGTGTCTTAACACTATCTTCTTATCTAGAGCTTTATAGCGCTTAGTCAACGTATCTATAGCTTCAACACCTGTATGGTCGTATACACGTGAGTGTTGGAAATCAATTATCACGCATTCCGGATCATTCTTTAAATCAAACATATCCAGGAAGTTCTGAGCTGATGCAAAAAACAATGGTCCATTCACTTTATAAACTTTTGCAGTCTTACCATCCTTCTCAACAGTAGAAGTCTCAAGCAATACTCTTTGCGCATGCTGCCAAGCAAATACCAATGCAGAGACGATCACACCCGCAATAACCGCAACAGCTAAATCAAAGATAACGGTTAGTGCAGTTACCAAGACCATAATGAAAGCATCTGTTTTCGTCATGCCACGCATGATATTCCAGCTAGACCAGTTAAAGGTCGCTATAACTACAAAGAACATCAAACCAACCAAGGCACCAATCGGTACATCCTCAATCAACGGGGAGGCAATCAAGACGATAGTTAATAAGCCTACTGCCGCAGAGATACCGGATAAACGCCCTATTCCGCCTGAATTGACGTTAATCATAGATTGACCAATCAATGCACAGCCACCCATGGTTCCAAACGCACCGGCGGTACAATTCGCCGCACCAAGCGCAATACATTCTTTATTGCCTTTGCCACGTGTTTGGGTAATATCGTCAATCAACGTCATGGTCAACAAAGATTCGGTAGTTCCGACAATGGTTAAGATAATGGCGTAAGGCAAAATAATCCAAAGCGTATGAAAGCTAAAGAAATCTGCTGGCAATAACCCCCACCAGCTTGCCCCTTGGAAACCACCTTCTAAACCATCACCAAAAATGAGTGATTCTATCGTGCCGTGAACTGATGCACGATCCCCTACTGTCACAGCATGAATATCAAATATCATGACCACAGCGGAGACTAAGATAATCGCTGCAAGTGCCGATGGAACCGCTTTAGTGAATCGAGGCAAAATATAAATAATCGCCATGGTTGCAGCAATAATACCAATCATCGCGTACAGAGCATCTCCAGCCAACCAGCTTCCAGATGCATCTTTAAATTGGGTAAACTGCGCCATTAAAATGATCAGAGCAAGACCATTAACGAAACCAAGCATGACGGGACTAGGTACCATACGAATAAATCGCCCCCACTTCATCGCTCCGATAAATATCTGGAACATCCCCATCAGTATGACGGCGGCAAATAAATAATGCACCCCATGCTCCATCACCAAATGCATCATCACCACAGCTAAAGAGCCCGCTGCAGCAGAGATCATACCTGGTCGACCACCGAACATAGAGGTAATAAACCCTACAATAATCGCAGCAAATAAACCCACCAGTGGGTGAACACCCGCGACAAAAGAAAAAGCAACGGCCTCTGGCACCAATGCCAAAGAAACCGTGATACCCGATAAGGTATCAGCTTTATATTTACGCCAGTCAAATCCAGTTGCTGGAGAAGAGTCCATGAAGTTCATCCTTTATTTAAATCTTGATTTTGTAAATTTTATGGCTGCAAATTCTAACAGAAAGCGTTTAGACTAGCTAATCAAGAAGCTGATTAGCTCAATTGCTTGTAGTGGTTACACTCAATCCCTAAATAGGATGTAGATAAAATATGGAACATATTAATGAAATTATGATGGGTGTTTTTGTATTGCTCATCGCCGCACACTTTGGCTTACATTTTTACCTTAAAGCGGTTAAAAAAAGACAAGACAAACAACGAGCACAAAAAAAGAAAGATGCCGCGGAAACAGCTGCACAAGAAAACGAAGATGACCAAGCAAAAAATTAAGTACCCAGCCTGGCAGATTTTCAATATTCTAAATGCCAAATAAAAAAGGCAAACCGAAGTTTGCCTTTTTAACTAAACGAAGTTCTGCGCTTACAAATAAGAACAGCAGTAATCCGCAACTGTTTTGATTTTAATACCAAACTTTGAGTTTGCAGGAACTTCAAAAGTCTCTCCTGCAGAAACTGCTTTCCACTCAGTTTCACCCGGCAATAACACTTCAACTTCACCTGCCAACATTTCCATAACTTCAGCGGCTTCTGTACCAAACTCATAATCACCCGGCATCATAATACCTAGTGTTTTGTGGCTTCCATCAGGAAACAATACTGTGCGGCTGGTGACTTTACCGTCATAATAAATATTTGCTGCTTTTACCACAGTGACATTTTCAAACTGACTCATGATACTTCCTTAATACGATTACTTGAATTGCCGCGAATTATAGCCGAATCAGGAATCTCCAGCCATAAAGATTTCCCGCAGAAACAAAAACAACGAAACGATTAGGCACAACATTGCCAGAACGAACAAAATGGCAATCAGCAGACCACCACTAAACGAGAACATGGTGTTGAGAAACATCACCATAATCACCAACGCCACCAAAAGCCCTGTCAGAGTACAAAACAGAATGGCAAGATTGACATTACGGGCACGGTGACGTAAATTTTGCTGCTTTCCCCTGACATCTTCCGAGCGTCGATCGATAGGACTTTCCGATCGGTGTGTTGCCAGAAAATTTTCCAGCGCTTCGACTTTATCCTTGATTCGATTCAATCGATTGACCAATACACCCAGCAAACCGCTGACCCCAGCCAGTAAAAACACCGGTGCGACAGAAAGTTGTATGAAGTGCGAGACCGTGTTGACCGAATCGCCGGATGCTAATTGCTGAATCATACTAGCTGCTCCTGTCTAGCTGATTATTGTCTGTCGTGATCTTCACCTATAAATTCGATCTGGTAACCATCCGGATCTTCAATAAAAGCGATAATCGTTGTACCTGCATTCATTGGCCCCGCTTCACGAAGCACTTTACCACCTGCTGCCTTAACTGCTTCTGTCGTTTTGTAGACATCCGGCACCTCAATTGCAATATGCCCATAACCCGAGCCTAAGTCATAAGACTCAACACCCCAATTATAGGTTAACTCTAACACGGTGTTTTCATCTTCATTACCGTAGCCTAAAAATGCCAAAGTAAACTCACCAGCAGGATAATCCTTTTGGCGTAACAATTTCATTCCTAACACTTGCGTATAAAAATCGATCGATTTCTGTAGGTTTCCTACTCGTAGCATCGTATGTAAAAGTCTCATCATTTACTCCTTGTTATTTAAGTCATTCGTGATTAGATTGTACCCACTTTTGTGCAATAAAAAGTGCAAAAACAATTGCAATCGCACTGATACCAAATGCCAACATTGCTCCACCACCTTGCCAAGCATAACCTGCTACCAACATACCCAAGCCACCACCAAAACCATGGCTTGCTGAAGCATAAATGGCCTGCCCTCTACCTTGATTGACTCCATGAAAATGCTCATCAATTAAATGGATCGCTGCCGCATGAAATAATCCATAACTGGCGGCATGAAAAACTTGCGCAAGAACCAACAAACTAAGCCAATCCGCAACCCAGGGAATCATCAACCAACGCAACAATGTCAAAACCAAACTCAATAATAATAACAACTTCACACTAAAAGAGCGAAACAACCACGGCATAAAAAAGAACACAAAAATCTCTGCTATAACGCCAATTGACCAAAGCCAGGCAATGGCTGTTTGGTCATAGCCATGTGCTTTAAGGAAAATACTGTAAAAACTGTAATAGGCACCATGTGAAAACTGAACCAACACACTTACCAGTAACAAACTGATTACCCAAGGACGACGTACAATCGATAGAAAACTTAACGGACTAGCATTATTTACAGACACATCCTGTTGTTGCGTGACGACATCCTTTACCCAAAACATCGTAAAGAACACCACCATCGAAATTATCCATAATATATACGGATAAATTTGATAAGCATCATCCCCTGAAACCTGAAGTTGCCAACCAACACCCAACACTGCAGCGATAAATCCAATTGATCCCCAAAGCCTAATCTGACCATATCGCTCTTTAAAGCCAGCTAAAGTCAGAAATGTGTAAGACTCAAATAGAGGCAGCGCAGCATGAAAGAAAAAACTAAAAAAGAAGACCGTAAGCAATAAACCGGAAAAGCTATTCCAAAAGATAAATCCCGTTGCTGAAACCAAGGTTAAAAACCCCATCCAGCGCAGCCAATAAACCGTTTTACCCGTTTTATCTGCCAACCAACCAAGTAAATTTGGCGCCACTATTTTGGTACCGACAAAGACAGCCATCAACTGGCCGATCTGAATGGCACCCATCCCTAAAGACTGGTAATAAAGGCTAATATAAGGAATGACTGCACCAAACAAGGTGAAGTAAAAAAAATAGAATCCTGAAAGTTTTGGGTAAGCTTGTCGGTATGCGACTTGAGGCATAATTTTGGCCTGATAAAGTTAAAGATTAGGCACTAAATATATGGTGTTCGAGCCGCATAGTCTTAATTCACCTTGCCGACTCGATAAACACTACGCTTGGATATATGCTTAGATGATTAAGACTGTCCAGCCTTAGCTAAATCCATAATTGGTGGCACCACATCACCATTTTGCGCACGGTTACGCATAAAGTGATCCATCAGCACCAACGCTATTTTTGCTTCTGCAATCGGTGTAGCACGGATACCCACACAAGGGTCATGACGACCTTTCGTCACCATTTCTGTTGCTTCACCATCTCGGTTAATGCTCTTGCCTGGCGTCATAATGCTTGAAGTTGGCTTTAGAGCAATATGCGCAACGATGTCTTGCCCTGTAGAAATTCCGCCTAAAATCCCGCCAGAATGATTCGCCAAAAACCCTTCTGGAGACATTTCATCACGATGTTCGGTTCCACGTTGTGCGGCTACGGCAAAACCGTCACCAATTTCCACACCTTTTACCGCATTGATACTCATTAAGGCATGTGCCAAATCCGCATCCAAACGATCAAACACAGGCTCACCAAGTCCAACAGGAACATTCTTCGCAACGATTGTGATTTTGGCGCCAACCGAATCTTTTTGTTTCAGAAGGTTATCCATATACTCACGAATTTCTTCGCGTTTTTCTGGGCTTGGGCAAAAATATTCATTGTCGTTATCAAATGGCCAGGTGACACCTTCAACAGTAATTGGACCTAGCTGAGACAAATACCCTTTGATTTCGATTCCTAAACGTTCTTTCAGATACTTTTTTGCAATTGCTCCTGCGGCAACGCGCATAGCGGTTTCACGAGCAGAAGAACGGCCACCGCCACGATAATCACGAATGCCGTATTTTTGAGTATAGGTATAGTCAGCATGAGATGGACGGAATGTTTCCGCGACTTTCGCATAATCTTTCGAACGCTGATCGGTATTGTGAATAATCAAACCAATTGGCGTACCCGTAGTTTTGCCTTCAAAAACGCCAGATAAAATTTGTACCTTGTCATCTTCACGTCGTGCCGTTGCATGCTTTGAAGTACCCGGTTTACGGCGATCCAACTCTACCTGAATATCTTCTTCCGATAACGCCATACCAGGAGGACAACCATCGATAATCGCACCCAATGCGATACCATGACTTTCTCCAAAAGTGGTGACACGAAAATTCTGCCCTAAAGTGTTTCCCGACATACTGCTTCTCAAAATTCTATTGTAAATTCCGCCCATTATACTAGAGCGCTTCACTGTGCGCGACTTGAAATTCCTATAGTGTGGTTGTTAGAATGAAAATAAGATTTCATTCTTTAAACTATAAAAATCAAAAGGAAACCCATGTCTTGTACGACAGACAAACTGTCTAAAAATACGCACTCATACCTGCATAATACACTTTTAACCCTCACGCTCTGCTCTCTATTTTCCCCTTCAATATCAAATGCTTCGACCAATTTATCGGGTGGTGTCTGGTTTAACTACAACCAAAACTTAACCTCAGGCGCTCAAAACTCAAATGGCGGAAATATTGGCGACGAAGCCCTTGTACTTTATGCTGACGGTAAAGCTAAACCTGGTGAAGGCAACTGGTCATACTCTGCGGAATGGCGCATGGGACCAGGGAGTTTTACTGACCCAAAGCATAACTCTACCGGCGACCAATCCACTCTTCATAAAGCCTGGATTGGGTTCAATTTAAACAAAAACAACATATTACGCATCGGTAAAAGTCAGGTTCCTTTTGGTTGGAAAACTTATAACTTCTGGCCAGGCGATATGCTGCTGGGCGCTTACGGTGATGAGATGGATGTAGGTGCAAAACTCAGCGGCACTAAGAGTAAATGGCATTACGATGTGGCCTACTTCCATCAAGATGATTGGGGTAGCACCAGCACCGATACCACAGATGACAATGGTCATTGGGGGTCAACTGCTGGTGGCGCATCACAATACCGCAAAGTACAAACTTTTGTTGGAAACGCCGGTTATGAGTTTCTACCTGGGCAAACCTTCGGTGTTTCACTACAAAGCGGTAAGCTACAAGACTTACTAGCAACCAATAAACCGCTGAGTGGCGATCACTATGCTGGCGTGGTGTACTATAAGGGTAAATTTGACAAGGCCTTTGTCAATGCGCAAATTCTAGACACTCACAGAAACCTACCAACAGGATTTGCCACAACAAATGGATTGGAAAGAAAAACCGCAACCAACCGTTATGCATTGGAGTTAGGTCAAAGCCATAACAAGTGGACTTATTATATTGATGCTAACTGGGCTAAAAGTAAAACCAGCGGTGTCAATCACGACATGGTCGCTGCGTATGCACCTGGTATTAAATACAAATACGGCCCAGGTTGGATCTATGCCGAATACCTAACACAAAATGGTTATATCACTATGAACGGTGATGTACGTAAAGGCGATTTCTCCGCTGTTTACTTAACCATGGACTATTACTTCTGATTTTCCCATAAGCTCTATCGTCGACACTGACACACGTTTTAAACCAGTACTTCAGTGTTCGACCACCTCAGGAAAGTTTTTACTATGACGTAACGAAGATATTTAAAATTTAAACAATTAAAGGTTCTACTATGCAGAAACCCGATACGCCAGAAACGGCCAAACTCAACCCGCCGGTATTTTTTACCTCGGCCGGTCTTATCATCGCTTTGTTGATTTTTGCAGTCATCAGTCCACAAACGGCAGACTCATCATTCAAAGCTCTTCAAAACGCTATCGTCGACAACTTCAGCTGGTTTTATGTACTTGCGGTCGCCATCATGCTAATCACCGTACTCTTTCTCGGTCTATCCCGATATGGTGACATCAAGCTCGGTCCAGACCATGCCACTCCGGATTATTCAAAACTTACCTGGTTTTCCATGTTGTTTTCCGCCGGGATGGGGATTGGGCTAATGTTTTTCGGCGTGGCCGAACCGGTCATGCATTATGTAAACCCACCTACAGGTGATCCTGAAACTATCGCTGCAGCAAAAGAAGCAATGAACATTACCTTCTTCCACTGGGGCTTACATGCCTGGGGGATTTATGCCATTGTCGCATTGATTCTGGCTTTCTTCAGTTATCGCCACGGCTTGCCATTAACTTTGCGCTCGGCACTCTACCCGATTATTGGTGAACGCATCTATGGCCCTATCGGTCACGCGGTCGATGTTTTCGCGGTAATTGGTACCGTATTTGGGGTCGCCACCTCTTTGGGTTATGGTGTATTACAGGTCAATTCAGGACTTAATTACATGTTTGGCACCCCTGTCGGTGTCACCACACAGATCGTACTGATTATCTTTGTCAGTGCATTGGCTGTCATCTCTGTCACAACTGGGCTAGATAAAGGGATTCGTCGCCTTTCAGAGCTCAATATGGGGCTAGCGATTATCCTATTATTACTTGTCTTGGCATTAGGACCAACCGTTTATCTACTGCAAGACTTCGTGCAAAATGTCGGGGCATACGCTTCTGGTCTTGTACAAAAAACCTTTAACCTCTATGCCTACAAAAAGACTGACTGGATAGGCGGTTGGACAATTTTCTACTGGGGTTGGTGGATTGCCTGGGCACCTTTTGTTGGGCTATTTATTGCACGTATTTCACGTGGTAGAACTATCCGTGACTTTACAATGGGGGTTTTATTAGTTCCTGCTGGGTTCACACTGATGTGGATGAGCTTCTTTGGTAACTCTGCCTTGCATATGATTATCAACGAACACATGACCAGCCTGACACAGGCCGTTTCTAATGATGCTTCTACTGCGTTATTTGCCTTCTTGCAGCACTTCCCAATGAGTGGTTTGCTGTCAATTCTTGCCATGGTGATGGTGGTAATCTTCTTCGTTACCTCAGCAGACTCAGGTGCTATGGTGGTTGATATGCTTTGTTCAAACGGTAACAACAACACACCATTATGGCAACGTGTTTTCTGGGCAAGTGGTGTTGGTGTCGTTGCAGCCGTCCTATTGCTTGCTGGAGGCTTAAAGGCACTACAAACCATGACCATTGCCAGCGCTTTACCTTTTTCCATGATACTCCTCGTTGCAACCTATGGTTTAATCAAAGCACTCCGTGTCGATTTGGTTAAACGTGATAGCCTACAAATCAATGTTGCGCCTACCCCTCCTGCCATCAACAACACTGGCTGGAAAGACAGGCTGAACAATATTGTGGATTACCCAAGTGAAAATGTGGTTAACCGCTTTATCGAAAAAACGGCTAAACCCGCTTTTGACGAAGTGTGCGAGGAATTGCAAAACCACAATTTGCAAACACATGTGGAAGAAATCGACAATGAGCGTATTCGATTGGTGGTCGAGCATGGTGAAGAGATTGATTTCATGTACGAAATCCGTAATCGTTCTCATGTGAAACCGGAATTCATCAACCCTGAAGAATCAACCGATGAAGTTGGTGAAGAAATGCGCTACCACCGTGCTGAGGTGCATCTAACTGAAGGTGGTCAAGATTATGATGTTATGGGATGGTCTAAAGAGGCTCTAATCCATGATATTATCGACCACTACCACAAACACATGCACTTCCTGCATGTATTAAGATAGGCGCTTTAAAACATGACTGAAAAGTTACCAAGCTGGTCGTTCCCAACGCCTTTTATCCTTGAACACAAGGTTAAGGCAGAAGAAATTGACTTCCTAGACCATGTAAACAATAAGGTTTACCTGGGGTGGATGGAACACATCGCTTGGCAGCACAGTCTATCCGTCGGGATCGACTATGCAAAACAACAGGAAGAAAACAAAATCATGGTGGTACGCCAACATGAACTCAACTACCTACGCGCTTGCGTGTTAGGAGATGAGTTACTGATTGGTACTTGGCTTGGTGAGCGCATTGGCTGCTGCCAACGAAAACGTCACTATGAAATCTTCCGAAAATCGGATGGTAAAAAAGTCTTTGATGGCCATACCATCTGGATTTGCATGGATATGAAAACACAGCGAGCCTGTAAAATCCCAGACGCTTTTATCAAAGCCTATCAATAATAAAATCTGCCAGGCTGGGGTAAGCTTATCCTACCCCAGCCTGGCAGATTTTCCATCAAACTCAATCAACCTTATTTGTGATGTGGATGTTCCACAGCACGAATCAACTTATTGACAATACGTCTAACCATTGGCGCCACAAACAGCACAATCGGAAATGCGATCACAAAAGCTGTCCACCAAGCATGAAACCAAATCATGACAAAGTTTTCCGGCAAACCGACATTCATATAGCTGATAACGGCTGACATCAAAAACGACATAAAAAGCGCCATAAAGAATGCAAACAAAATATTTTGGTGTCTTGGATGAAACATAAAATTCCTTACTTAAAAATTAAACAACCAATGATTCTGGCTTCGCTTAAGGCGAAGGAATGGTGTATTGTGCATGAATACGCTCAATTTGGAAGAGTACTTCTTCATCCAGATTTACATTAATCGAATCAATATTCTCTTTAAGCTGTTCCATCGTTGTTGCACCAATAATATTCGCCGAAACGAAAGGACGAGAGTTTACAAATGCCAATGCCAATTGCGTCGGTGTCAGTCCATTGCCTTTCGCCAACGCCGTATAAAGTTCCGTTGCTTTGACCGCATTGTTACTCAAATAACGGTCATAGCTGGGAAACAACGTCAGACGAGCATTTTCAGGTCTTTGATTATTTAAATACTTACCGGAAAGCGCACCGAATCCCAAAGGTGAATACGCCAATAAACCCACTCCTTCATGACGAGAAACTTCAGACAAACCAACTTCATAAGAACGGTTCAACAGACTGTATGGATTCTGAATCGTTACGATTTTTTGCAAGCCTTTTGCTTCTGCAATTTGCAGAAACTTCATTGCACCCCAAGCCGTTTCGTTGGATAAACCAATTTGACGTATTTTGCCTTGCCTGACAAACTCTGTCAGCACTTCCAAAGTCTCTTCAAAATCGGTTAAATCATTCGGCTCTTGTTGCCACTCATAACCCAATTTACCGAAGTAGTTGGTGGGTCTTTCTGGCCAATGCAACTGATACAAATCCAAATAATCCGTTTGTAAACGTTTTAAAGATGCTTCCAATGCTTGCGTGATTTGTTCACGATTGAAACGCCCTTTACCATCTCGGATATGAGATGCTGGCCCCATAGGCCCTGCAATTTTTGATGCTAGAACAACATCCGACCGACGACCATTTTTAGCAAACCAGTTGCCTATCATCGTTTCGGTTGCACCATAGGTTTCAGCACGCGGAGGTACGGAATACAACTCTGCGGTATCCCAAAAGTTCACCCCCTGTTCCAAAGCATAATCCATTTGCTTAAAGGCTTCGTCTTGAGTGTTCTGTTCACCCCAAGTCATGGTCCCCAAACAAATGCGACTAACTTGAATATCTGAATTTCCTAGATTGTTATAAATCATATACATTCCTTTTAAATACTGACTTTAAACCGTTATAAGGGTTCATCAACAACATTTTTTAATTCTGTTTGCTTCCACTTTCTCAATTGGCTATGAATATAAATAATCAACCCGAAAAAGACTGCTGAAATACCCCCTAAAATTAATAGGGTTCCATTTTCGTCAGGTATTGTATCCAGCAAAATCAGCTTTCGAATCACAACCACAAAAGCAATTTCTAGAAACGTGAGTGCATACTCAAAACTGCTTTTAATAAACATTGCCTTTACAATCGCCAGCACGATTAGGGTAAACAACGCATCCGTCAGCAGGATTTTCATTGAAGGGAAGTTTAGTGCGCCTTGATGCATCAAAAACTCGAATAACTTATTCGAAATACTGAACAAACATGCGGCCAAATAAACAACCATGAAGATAACCAAAATAACTCTCAACAGTTTCACAGAACTAATGAGCTTTTCTTCCAAAACCGAGTCAATGAAATACGCGATTTTTTTAGAAAGATTATCGGGAGCGGACATAAAACATCACACCTTTAGAATAAGTGAAAAAAATTAATAACACATGTAATCAAGCTACACCCAGCCTGGTAGATTTTTGATATTTATTGGTAGGTTTGCCCTACTCTATATTTAGAAAATTTTGCTAGTCTTTAGGCAGTGATTTCAGCCCCATTTTGAAATGACTAAATGCCTGTTGCAATACTCTAGGAGGCACTGCAAGATTCATACGCATAAAGCAACTACCTGCATTGGGTCTGTTGCTTTTTACATCAAAAGACTCGCCATCATTCAAGCCAAGCTTGGCTTCATTGACAACCCAATCTTTTAAAGTTTCGTGCTTGGTACACATGGTAGAAAAATCCAACCAAACCAAATAAGAAGCTTCTGGTCGCATCACTTTTACTTGCGGAAAATGCGTTTGGAAAAAGGCTTCTGTTTTGTCGATATTCTGCTGCAAAAACTGGTTGAGTTCCTGCACATATCGCCTGCCTTTTTCACTATAGGCAATCTTAATCGCCACAGCGGCAAACAGATTCAATTCTTTGATACTAACTGACTGCGCCACTTTTAAATAAGCTGCTTTCAGCTTAGCATTGGCAATAATAGCATAACCTATTTGCAAGCCGCCAAGATTAAAGATTTTGCCCGGAGAACTGAGCGTGATAGTGAGTTGTTTAATCTCATCAGATAACGATGCTAATGGAATATGTCTGCCAACAAACACCATGTCGGAATGAATTTCATCCGACACAATAACCACTTGATGTTCAATACAAATCTTCGCTAACTTTTCAAGTTCGTCTTGCTGCCAAACTCGGCCAGAAGGGTTGTGGGGATGACAAAACAAAATCAACTTTACTTTGTTTTCGACAATCTTTTTTTGTAGCGCTTCAAAGTCGATTTCATAACGCCCAGCCTCTAAAACCAGAGGCGCTGTCACCAGTTTTCGGTCATTGATTTCGGGTGCTGTCAAAAATGGTGGATAAACTGGCGGCATAACCAATACAGCTTCTTTTGGCTTTGTAAAAGCTTGCACCGCCATAAAGAAACCATTGGCAACATTATGGGTAAATAGGATATGCTCTGGCTTCACCTCATAGTCATGATAGGCTTGCCAGTCGATAATACATTTATACACCGAATCCGACATATGGGTATAACCCAAGATAGGGTGCTCCAAACGTGTTTTAATGGCTTGCATGATAAAGTCAGGTGTGGGCAGATCCATATCTGCAACCCACATAGGTAAAACATCATCACGTCCAAACAAGGTTTTGCGCAATTCGTATTTCTCTGCGTCTGACCCTTCCCTAGGGAACACTCGGTTAAAATCTGCCATACATTGCTCGCTTTAAAATCTTCCTGATAATTTAACGTTTCTTCCACAAAGTCACTTGGGACAAGGTGTGTTGAAATTTTCGTTGCGTTTCACGAATTACAAATGGTACATCGAAAGGTTCACGAATCAATTCAAATTCTGCATCAAGCAAAGCTGTGATACCTTCCAGCGTGGTGACGTTTTCACCTGTCTGATCATCCTTGTAACCACCCAACCAATTGGCTTTTTCAGTAAAGTCTTCTAGCCAAGTATAAGGCGATGCCAACATTAATAAACCGCCTTCATTTAAGCGGTGTGACAAATCCTTCAAAAACTTGGCTGGATCATACAAGCGGTCAATTAGGTTGACCGCTACTATCATGTCATAACCAGTAAAAATTGGTTTCAAGTTGCTGGCATCTTGCTGCAAAAACTCACAACGATGTGCAACATCTGCCAGACCATACTCCGCAAGTGTTCTTTCTTTAAAATCGACAATCTCACCTTCTATTGGCAAGGTATAGAGAACTGAACCAGAAGTTTTTAACTGATTCGCTACCTGAATAAACCTTGCTGAGAAATCAAGCCCCATGACTTTTTCAAAGCCGAGCGCTAACTCGAAGCTTGAACGTCCTACCGAACACCCAACTTCCAATACGGATAAGTCATCTCGTCCGGCAAAGTCCTTATCCGCACGGATGGCTTCTATGGCAATACGCGCATAGTGCTGAGCAAAGTTTTCAACATCGAAATAACTTTCTCCATAATGAAACTCACAGTACTGTGCCACTGCGGCATCGGTTTCATAAGTTGAAAACTGTGTTTGAACTTCATTTTCTGACTCAATATAACGAAAACCTGCATGCTGGAAAAAATGACGACGAAACGCATAACGTGAATATCCGTTAATTTCATTTCCGGTCGAAATCCAACATCCTCCACTAAAAATATTGTGCTGGTTATCAAAAGTCGGCGTGGTGAAATCATCGTATATAGGATGAACTTTAAACCCTTCAAATGGATAAATCGGGGTTTGTGTCCATTGCCAGACATTACCGATCACATCAAAAAAATCACCGGTTTCATTCCAAGTCACAGGGGTTGAAGAAGCAAAACGTTCTAAATTAATATTTGCCTGTCCAGGATTTTTCTCATGATGTTTTAACGCTTGGGTATGGTCTCTTAAACGCAAATACTCATCTTCACTCGGCAAACGAATTGGCTTACCTGTTTCGTGGCTTTTCCAACGACAAAATGCACTGGCTTCGAGGTGATTTACTTCTACTGGCCAATCCCAAGGCATCGGTATTTCATCTGTCATACAGCGCAACCACCAGTCACTTCCCTTTTTCACCCAAAAAGTTGGATGCTTATCTGGTGTAAATTGACGCCAGCGATTGCCTTCTTCATCCCAATAGGCTGGGTTTTCATAACCACCCGCTTCAATAAACGCTAAATACTCTTTGTTCGTACACAAAAATGCCGCCGCTTTAAACGCTGCCACTTCTGCTTTGTGGTAACCATATTCGTTGTCCCAGCCATAAAACTCGGCTGGATCTTGGTGATCTATCACCACTTCACCTGCAGGCACGGAAAAAAGAACATTTTCTGGCGCATCATCACTTTCAGTGCAAACAGGAAATAAGGGATGTGGCTTAACTTGATCTATTGGCAGTTGACGAATCAATACAGACGAGGTTTCCAAGTGAATACGTTCATGTTCGATTCCCATCATGACTGGCCACATTGGGCTTTGCCAATCAATCGGAATATGAAAATCCATCGTATCAATCAGCTGGTTAACCGATTCTCGAACCTGGTCTCGATATTCGCGCACTTCTGCAACACTTGGCCAATCATAATGGGCATCATCCAAATCATCCCAAGACATTTCATCCACGCCAATCGCGCACATGGATTCGATTTTGGCGTTAATGCGCTGAGGTAGAAGCTTTGCCAAAACCAATTTATTGGTAAAAAAAGTCGCTGTATGACCAAAATAAAAAATCAAAGGATGACGCAAAGAGCACGGTCTTAAATAAAACGCATCGTCCGAAACCAACGTTTCAAACAGCGTCTCATACAAACTGTAGGTTTGATTAAAGTAAGCTTTGATTTCAGCACGCTTAACTTCTACTTCACCAGTATTTAACACAATGTTATGTGACACGATACTTTCTAACCCTTGCATTACTTCCCTCTTTCTCAATCTACATATTTTAAGTAGTCGACACTAAATATATTATCTCAGCTACATGGACAAAGACACGCCTGTCACAGTTTCTTGTTGCAGCTCAGGGTGGCAGGTTGTTAAGCGAATCGGCGCTATCCCACCTTTTTCAACCAACCAATCTTTGACCAATCTTTGTCTGGCTTTTGCCAAATCATATAACCGTTGTTTCAATACAGCTTGTTGTTCTTCATCTAACGGTGCTGTCTGTTTATCTTCGACTTTTTCTTCAGCCGATTGAATGGCTTTAGTTAGGCTATCTATATCCTGTTGAGTGTAATAACCACACACCTTTAAGCTAATCTGTGGTTTTTGTTTTAACAATTTACCCATTTTATCTAGGTACTCTGGCATTCCCGGTGACAATTCATTTTTACCTGAGACAAAAGCAACCGATTGGAATTGAATTTGATTAATCTTGTCATAGGCATAACTTGTTACCATCGCAATCGCACCATAGGGTTGCAGTGCCAATGTAAGCGCTAATTTGGTTCCACCCGTCAATGCATTTTTCAAAGCAGCATTCACAGCACTTGATGCATCAAATCCAGGGTCGGCTAAGTTACCTTCAACAGGTAAGTTGAGGTCTATGTTGTCATGACTGTCTCTCAGCATATCCAAACCAAATTTCAATGCTGAAGCACTCATCAAACCTGATGCTGTGCTGCTCGTTTCTGTAACAACATTTTGTTTTGGTTTTTCTCTGTCATTCGCTTCCATCTCAAAGCCAATCAATACCACGTGGTTTTTAGAGGTAAGCATGTCATCTTTCACTTTGACATCTGACGTTAAGTTTAACGAACCACTTTGAATTCGATAGCCCATATCTCGTCTAATAAGCGGTGAAAAAGAATACAAATCCATATCATCGATTTGTGTCTTAGCTTCTATATTCACCTTAGGAGTGAGTGGTTTCACCTTGCCTTCAACAGACAGTTTAGTGTACTTATCGACGGTGGCCTTCAACTTAAACGGCGTAGAATATTTTGGCCGTGCTTCATTAACCTTACCAAACGAAAGCTCTTTGATCAGAATGTTTTTATGCATGCTCGGCTGAGTGGCATGAGTTAATAATTCAATCGTATTTTTACCTGTCAGCTGCAACCCTTCAAAATTCCACTTCAAGTCGTTTTTTGTTGCTGAATGCTTTGGCGCTTTTTTACTAGGCTTAGGTTTTGCCCCACTTGCTTGCGGTTTTGGTAGTGATGCTTTCAAATATTGAACCTGATGTATCTTATGATCTTCATCAAAGTCTAAACTGACATTCATATTATTCAGCGTAACTTTTCCAACTGACAATTGATTTGCATTTGGTGAGTTAAAACGGCTCAACGACAAAGCATTTATAAACACCAGAGGATGTTTCTCTCGCTTAGTTTTTGCCTGATTTAATTGCGCTAAGGTGATTTTGTTTAATTGCAGGTTTTTCAAAGAAACTGCTTGTGGGGAATGGAATCTGAGCTGAGTAGCAAGCGTTTTAAAACTTGCCATTGTCAATTTCTGTTTTGTGTTGGAAAGTATCCAATCAGCCAAATTCAACTGCCCGTTGGTATCAATAACCACAGAGCCTTTACGACTAGCTGCTTTAGATACTTGTGTGTTACCTTTCCATTGCAACTGCTCACCAGATAAAACCAGTGCTTGTTGCATCAACTTCAAACCACTTAGCTGCAATTGACCGTTTACATCAAGCTTGGCAGCCTGTTCATTTGTTGATTGATTCTTCGGTGGCATTAACTGGCTTGCTAACTTGCCCTTCCAAGAAACATTCTTAAGGTTTAATTGTTGGTCTTTTTGTTTCAGATTGGCATTATGGACAGTCAAAGCATCTTCAGAATCAAAAGTAAGACCTTTGTTTTTCAAGGCCATCTGATGCTGACTGTTCAGCGTCACTTCCCCTACTTCTAACTGAAGACCTGCGTTATCTAACGCTGCTTGTTCAACGGTTAAATTCACATTATTTTTTAAAACAACATTACTGGAATGTATCGTAATATCCGACTGCCCATTTAAGGCAGCATTTTGAACTGAAGCTTGAAGTTTTGCAGTTTGTACAGCACCACCCTCCACAGACAAGTTGCTACTTAACTGTGCCTGAATATCGCCAAAATGATTAGATGCCGTCACATCCACCGTACCTTCCACTTTCGCTGCAAGCTGCTTTACTTCAGGCGGCAAAAGTTTTTGATAAGCTTGTAACAACAAATTATCAACGGTAATTTTCCCAATGATTTTTTGCGTATCGGAAAAGGCATTTATCTTTAAATGTCCCTTAAAACCTCCATAAACATTCTTTTCACCCACGGCTACTTTAAACGTGATATCTGCTGGATTGTCTGGCGCCCAGTTTTGTAATCGGTTCAATGCCACTTCGTTAAAACGAATATTCTTATCTATATTAGGCGCAATAACATTCACAACCGAATTTCGTAGCACCAAGCTGTTTAACCCCAGCTTCCAGGTTAAGGGGGCAGATTCTGGAGAATCAGGCTTCTCTGTTTGATTGAGAGGAATGGATATTCCCGCGACATCAATAAATTCGTTTGGTTTGTAATGGATAAAAAGGTGGGTATTAAGCAAAATGACTTTATCAATCACCAAGTGCTTTGCAAATAACGAAGGCCAGTCAAAATCTATAAAAAATTCACCCAGCGTCAGTGGCGCTTTGCCCGCCTTTTTTAAAGTCATGTTTTCAACTTTAAAACGGCCAGTAAACAAATTGAACGAAACATCCTGAATTTGTACAGATTCTAAGCCTTGCTTCAGTAAGGCTTGCTTCATACCCAACTTAATACCGTAGGGCAAAGCCGTTAAAAATATCCCAAATAACAATAGAGATATAAGCAGTATTTTCATTTTTAACGAAAAAGATTGCCAATAAGAATACAAGGATACTAAACGCGATTTTAATGCCACTGCTACACCTGTCTGTATAAGAGACTCATATTTACAAATTTAACTATCGGGAACTGACTAGAATAAGTCAAGTGCGCTTAGATGACAATAACATCATCGTTTGATGAACATCGACTAAAAATCGATTTATAAGAAATAAATCTTAGAAAACAAAAAAGCGCCTTCATGTGAAGACGCTTTTTTAACTCATTACTGTTTTAGTAAAACTAGTAGAACTGATAATAACGGTTATCTTGGCCGTTTTGCTTAGGATCATTCCAAGACTTGAGTAATGAACGTGCATTAAGGTTTTGTACAGGACGTGCATTTGAGCCCATAAGTTCATTCATTTTTTCAAGCTGTTCAGCAGAAGCTTCAACTGGTTGCTGGAATACCATCCAATAAACACCTTCACTACAAGGTGGCGTTGTTAAAGAACCGCTATATTTAAAGAATTTTTTACTCTCTGGAAAAAAGACATTTGGGTTAAATGTCACACCACTAAAAATTTCTTGTTTACCTTTTTTCTTAGGTAAATGATCCAAGATGGTCTGCAATGCATCGTTCTCTTTACCTTCTCGGAACAAAATACCAATGACAATATAATGCCCTCTACCATCTCTGTGAACCAAATGTAATTCCATCGGATAATTAAAGCCATTTAACTGATGCTCTGATGGCGTATGAAAATGGTATTGCATCAACTCATAACGATGATTATTGATTTTGATATAACTACCAAGCGGCACATTGACTTGTAATGTATGACCGTTATTAATCACTTTGAGGACTGTATCACGGTAATGCACATCAAACCCTGGTAAAGAAGTTGTACCGACAGCAGCATCCGTCATTAGATTAACAGGAGATTGATTTTTACCTGTTTTACACAATGCATAATCAGGCGATAAATCCCCCCAGTAATCCGGCCCTTCTTTCCCCATATAAGACCAATGAGGATTATGGACAACTTTCTTTTCCGGTTCTTTTGGTTTTTTAGCCTTTGCAACCGATGTTGAAGTCGTAGTCTGAGACTCCATAGTTGGAGCGCTTGGCGAGCTACTGTTGCCTGCATGGCCTTTTACCTCTGACCCCAAATCAAGGAGAGGAGCATTCGAATGCTGAATGCCAGCAGACCATCCTTCTGGCGTTACAAAGAAAATACCAGCTGAAATAAATGCTATAAACAACGTTTTTAACGTTTTCATAAAAGTTTTCCCGAGGTTTCTAACTACTCTCCAATCTTCTTTAGTCTAACTGGATGAGTGACTGTCAAAAATCAGACTTTTTTCTGACTTTAATAGTGTTTTTACTGCTCTACCGTCATTATTACGGCCAAACAAGAAACAATAAGCAAATAACCAACCAACTTTTAGGTTAACTATCTCTTCACACCGTACATCACCGTCCAAATGCCCGCTCAAATCTATTTTAAAGCTGCATTAAAGACTTCCTGATAGACATCAAGCTCAGACTTTTGAATAGCGAAAACACCCTCTCCACCATTTTCAAATTCAAACCAATAAAAAGGCACTTCGGGATAGACCTGTTCCAAATAATATTGAGATACACCAACTTCTACAATGAGCGTGCCATCATCATTTAAATACTCAGATGCTTGAGCCAATATCTTACGCACCAAGTCCAAACCGTCATCACCAGCAGCCAAGCCTAAAGCAGGCTCTTGCTTAAATTCTTCCGGCAATGCTTCCATTTCGATCTTATCGACATAAGGTGGATTAGAAACGATTAAATCGTATTTCTCTCCCGCTAGACTATCGAATAAATCTGACTGTATCGTTTTCACCGTGTCCTGCAAATCATAAACTGCAATATTTTGATCTGCTATTTCCAACGCAGCAGTCGAAATATCGACTAAATCAACCGAAGCATTAGGACAAGCCTGCAAGCTGGCGATACCAATACAACCTGACCCCGTACACATGTCTAAAATACGCTCAACGGCTTCCGGCTCGACCCAAGGGCGATATTCTTTTTGAATTAACTCTGCGATAGGCGAACGTGGCACTAAAGTCGATTCATTAACAATAAATCTCAATCCAGCAAACCAAGCCTCACCAGTCAGATAAGCAGAAGGCTTACGCGTTTCGATTCTTTGTCGAAACAACTCAGTAACCACCTGTTTTTCGGCATGAGTCAAACGAGACTCCAAATAAAGACTTGGTAATTCCCAAGGCAATTTCAGCGCATAAAACACCAAGAACTTAGCATCATCAAAAGCGTTGTCCGTACCATGACCGTAAAACAGCTCTGCTTTTTGAAATAGCGTCCCTCCCCAGCGAATAAAATCTTTTACGTTTTCTAATCCATCATACTGATAACTAAAATTGCTCATAATGCTGCCTTTGGTTTAAGAGTCAAAATTTAAGATTTTCGTACTGCATGTTTTGGACGAAAAGCTTTAATAAAATCCTCATTTGTTTCTAAATAAGGCCCCTCAATCAAGTCAACGCAATAAGGCACTGCCGGAAATACAGCTTCCAAACACTCACTAATAGCTGAAGGTTTACCTGGTAGGTTAATCATTAAACAACTGCCACGCGTGCCCGCAATCTGGCGAGACAAAATTGCCGTTGGTACATATTGCAAAGACACTGCACGCATCTGTTCGGCAAAGCCATCCAGAATCTTGTCACAAACGGCTTCCGTTGCTTCTGGCGTAACATCTCGTTTCGCAGGGCCTGTCCCGCCCGTTGTCACCACCAAACAACAATCTTCATCATCAGCCAATTCTTTCAAGGTAGCTTCAATAACGGGTTGTTCGTCTTCAATCAAACGAACTACCGGCTCCCATTCAGAGCTGAGGGCTTGAGTCATCCATTCACGCATTGCTGGCCCACCAAAATCTTCATATTCTCCTCGGCTAGCTCTATCTGAAACGGTGACAAATCCTATTTTAATTTTTTGCATTTTTTCACTCTCAAATCTTGAATTTCACTAAAACAATCCCCATATGATAACTCAAAGTAGTCCAAAAAATTACCCAACCAAGAGCGATAAATGAGCGACAAAACAGAATCAGACGACATCACACAAACACTTGAGAACGAGAACTCAAAGACAAAACAAGCCGAACATACAACGGAGAATGGCGTTCAACCTGAAAATAATGATGATATTGAATTTGTTGAATTTGAAGATCATATCGATGAATATGCGGATCAATCAAGCCAACACCCTGAAGATAATGCCACAGAAGATGCGAATGAAGAGTTTATTCTCGAGCACGGTGAACTCATCACTGACGAAGACATTGATCTGTCAGAAGTAGAAGATGCTGTCAAAAAAGCCACTAAAGGTTTTTCTAACCTAATCAAAGTGAACACCAGCAAACCAAATCATCTTTTTCTATTGCCTGTTAAAGAACGTCCTTTTTTCCCGGGTCAAACCTTGCCTTTGTTGTTAAACAAAGATTTATGGAAAAAGACCATTGAACGGGTTATCGATGATAAACAACGCTATATCGGTATTATTTTTGTCGATAACGACGAGCACAACAAAGCCAAACCTGAAGAGTTTGCTAAAACCGGTACACTGATTCGCATTCACGATCCCAAAGTGAAGGAAGACTATATTCAGTTGGTCGCCGAGGGTGTTTGTCGTTTTCAAATCAGTGAATGGATTTCTACTGAAGAACCTTATCACGCCAGCGTGTTCTACCCAAAAGACATCAAAGAAGGCTCTGAAACCGAATTAAAAGCTTATGGCTTGGCTATTATGAATGCCTTCAAAGAGCTATTGCCACTCAACCCGCTTTATAGCGAAGAGTTAAAATACTTCCTTAACCGTTATAGCGTTTCTGACTCCGCTCAGCTTGCAGATTTTGCGGCAAGCATGACCTCCGCAAGTAACGACAAATTACAAGGCATATTAGATACGCTGAACTTGGTTGAACGTTTAGAAAAAGTACAAACCCTGTTCAAGCACGAAATTGAAGTCACCAAATTACAGTTCAATATCCGTGAGCGAGTGGAAGAAAACATTACTGAACAACAACGTGATTTCTTCTTGCGCCAACAGTTGAAAGAGATTCAAAAAGAACTTGGTATGGTCAAAGACGACCGTGATGCCGATGCCGACCTGTTCCTCGACCGTATCGAAAAACTCTCTTTAACCGAAGAGGCCGAACAGAAAGCCGATGAAGAGCTCAACAAAATCACCACGCTTGACCCTCAATCAGCGGAATACGGTGTGTCTCGTAACTGGTTGGATTGGTTAACCCAACTGCCTTGGGGTCAACACTCCAAAGACATTCTCGACCTGAAACGTGCTCAGAAAATTCTCGATAAAGGGCACGATGGGCTAGATGATGTTAAAGACCGTATTCTAGAGTTTTTAGCTGTCGGTGCGCTCAAAGGCGAAGTCTCCGGTTCCATTATCTGCCTAGTCGGTCCTCCTGGGGTTGGGAAAACCTCGATTGGTCGTTCCATTGCCGACACCCTAGGACGTAAATTCTATCGTTTCTCGGTCGGTGGCATGCGTGACGAAGCCGAAATCAAAGGCCATAGACGTACTTACATTGGTGCGATGCCGGGTAAATTCATCCAGGCATTAAAAGACTGTGGTACTTCCAACCCAGTAATTATGCTAGATGAAATCGACAAGATTGGCTCTTCCTACCAAGGTGACCCTGCGTCTGCTTTGCTAGAAGTGCTTGACCCAGAACAAAACCACGAGTTCATGGATCACTACATGGATGTACGCTTTGATTTATCCAAAGCCGTATTCATTTGTACCGCCAATACACTCGACACCATTCCAGGGCCTTTGCTAGATCGTATGGAGGTGATTCGTCTTTCCGGTTATATCACTGAAGAGAAAATGCAAATCGCCAAACATCATCTATGGCCTGCCTTGCTTGAAGAAGCCGGTATGAATAAAAAACAGGTGCAAATCACTTTGCCTGCCATTCGACACGTCATTGACGGCTATGCGCGTGAAGCTGGTGTGCGTAACCTGAAAAAACAACTGGCAAAAATCGTCCGTAAGCTTGCCATTCGTTTCGTACGAGAAGACATTAATCAAAAAAACATTCACGTACAAGACTTAGAAGAAATGCTAGGTCAACCGCGCTTTACGCCTGAAAAAACCAATCTGCAAACCGGAACCGTAACAGGCCTTGCCTGGACATCCATGGGGGGTGCAACCCTGACCATCGAAGCCAGCCGTGTGCATACGCATAACCGAGGGTTCAAACTTTCAGGGCAACTTGGTGAAGTCATGCAAGAATCCGCTGGCATCGCCTACAGCTATATCTCTTCTAATCTAGAGAAATACAAGGCTGATCCTGAGTTTTTCGACAAAGCTTTTGTTCACTTACACGTACCGGATGGTGCCACACCAAAAGATGGCCCAAGTGCCGGTGTCACCATGGCAACTGCACTACTATCTTTGGCTCGTAATGAACCGATTAAAACACCGTTGGCCATGACTGGTGAATTGAGTCTTACAGGCTTGGTATTGCCGGTTGGTGGTATTCGCGAGAAAGTCATCGCCGCAAAACGTATTGGTATTAAAACCCTTATTTTGCCGGATGAAAACCGCAAAGACTTTAACGAACTGCCGGATTATCTAAAAGAAGGTATGGAGATTCATTTTGCTAAACACTTCGATGAAGTCGCAAAACTGACATTTAATGTACGAACCAAATCAAAAGCATTAAAAGACTATCTTGATCGTCAGGTCACAAACATCGGCGACGCTAACCTCAATCAATAAAATCTACCAGGCTGGGTATTCAATGCGCCTACCCCAGCCTGGCAGATTTTTCTCCTTCATCCCCGCAATTCGCTTTATAACGTATATTTCATTCTCATTCTTTGCTATGCTAATGACACTCAATCCTATGTAAGGATGTCTATGAAGTCCAACAGTCTATTCATTGCTTCTCGTGAGCGTCACGCTGGAAGTCTAGCGATTTCTTTCGGCTTAATGACTTTGCTCCATCAGCAGTTTGAAAAAGTGGCTTTTTTCTGCCCTGTAGTCGAAACGTCGAAAGACCCGGATTGCTTGTTTATGCAATCTGTTTTTGATCTCCCCCAATCCATACATGAAATGACAGGTTTCACACTCGATAAAGTCATTTCTCTGCTCAGTGAAGGCCGCAAACACGAACTTTACGAACAACTCATTGCTCAATATCAAGAGTTATTACAGCAATACGACTTTGTGTTGGTACAGGGTATGGAATTGAGTCGTTCTGCATCGACTATCGACTTTGATTTAAACCTGAACCTTGCCAAACATTTTGATGCGGCTTTTGTTCCGGTTTTAAATGCAAAAGACAAAACCCAAGATGACGTTAATAAAGACATCGAGATGGAGCTTCATTCTGCAAATGATGAAGGAATAAAGCCATTTGCCGTTTTTGCAAACCAGGCTCAGTTTCCGATTGATGACAGTACACAAATTCACACCGTTAAAGACTCTCTCATTTTTTACCTGCCTTATTTACCAGACTTGAATACCCCAACGGTTAAAGAAACCTATGAAGCTCTGAGTGGCCGTTTACTATTAAATGATCAAGTACCATTAACTCGGCTGGTTAAACGCCCGGTGGTGGCGGCCATGACGACAGAAAATTATCTAGGCCGCGTTCAGGAAGGTGATTTAATTATCGTACCGGGGGATCGCACCGATATTTTGACCGCGTCAGTGATGAGTCTTTACTCACGCCATCTACCGAATATTTCCGGCATTATGCTCACGGGTGGTTTGGTGCCGTCTCCCATTATTATGGCTTTACTTTCAGGTTACCAAGGATTAGAAATTCCTTTAATTTCGGTGATGACTGACACCTACCCTACTGCAATGAAAGCACACGAAGTACGCGCACAACTCTTCTCGGATAATGAACAAAAAAATCATCTGGTGCTGAGCTTGTTTGACCAATATGTTCATAAAGAATGTTTGTTAGAAAAATTGGTTCAACCAAAAGCAGAAGTCACCACGCCGATGATGTTTGAATATCGCCTATTTGAAAAGGCCAAACAATCTCTCCAAACCATCGTGTTACCTGAAGCCAATGATGAGCGTATTTTAAAAGCCTGCGAAATCTTGCTACAGCGCAAGGTGGTTCGCCCGATTTTACTAGGTAAACCAGAAGAAATCGCTTATCGTTGTAATCTACTCGGCATTAAACTCGATGGTGTCGAGATTATCGACCATGAAGAAAGTGAGTGGAAAGCTGAGTTTATTCAAAGCTTTTATGAATTGCGTAAACACAAAGGGATGACCCTTG
This sequence comes from Hydrogenovibrio kuenenii DSM 12350, assembly GCF_000526715.1. NCBI lineage: Bacteria > Pseudomonadati > Pseudomonadota > Gammaproteobacteria > Thiotrichales > Piscirickettsiaceae > Hydrogenovibrio > Hydrogenovibrio kuenenii. The sequence continues at coordinate 1,630,772 of NZ_JAGP01000001.1, forward strand.
ATTTGGCAAGGGACTCCATTAGCCATGTCAGTTACTTTGCAACCATGATGGTGCATCTGGGCTATGCGGATGGCATGGTTTCAGGGGCAACCCACACTACAGCCGATACAGTACGCCCGGCGCTACAAGTCATCAAAACCAGCCCCGGAACCAAGCTGGTCTCAAGCGTATTTTTTATGTGTTTTGATACACGTGTACTGATTTATGGTGATTGTGCAGTGAACCAGCATCCAGATGCGGAACAATTGTCGGAAATCGCCATCAGCTCTGCGGATACGGCTATGCACTTTGGCATTCAACCTAAAGTAGCGATGCTTTCCTATTCCACTGGTGATTCAGGGCATGGCGATGAAGTCGATAAAGTGCGCCAAGCTGCGCAAATGGCTAAACAGCGCCGACCTGATTTAACGATTGAAGGCCCGCTTCAATATGATGCGGCGATTGATGCCGAAGTGGCGCGCCAGAAAATGCCAAACAGCGATGTCGCGGGACAAGCAACAGTATTTATTTTCCCTGACCTGAACACAGGTAACAACACATACAAAGCGGTACAACGTGCCTCTGGTGCCATTGCCATTGGCCCGGTATTACAAGGTTTGAACAAACCCGTTAACGACCTTAGTCGTGGTTGCACGGTTGACGATGTAGTCAATACCGTTGCTATCACCGCTATACAGGCTCAACAAATGCAAGCACAACAACAGGAGTCCGCTTCATGAAAATTTTGGTGCTTAATGCTGGCAGTTCATCGCTTAAATACAGCCTTTATATCGGTGCAGATTCACATTTAGCACTACATGGAAATATAGACAACCTCACCGAAGACCCGCAAGAGGAACCGGACAAGAAAACGCACGAAGATGCACTCTTAGAAGTTGAAGCTAAGCTCAAGGCGGCAGGGTTAGCCTCACATCTGGGTGACTGCGATGCGATTGGACATAGAGTCGTGCAAGGAGGCGAAGCATTTCACGAAGCAACCATTATTGATGATGAAGTCATCGGTACACTGGAAGACCTTTCGCAACTAGCACCTTTGCACAACCCAATCAACCTGATTCCAATCTACCACATTACCGAACGCTACCCCAATATGACGCAGGTAGCGGTTTTTGACACTTCATACCATCTCACTATGCCGGATTATGCATTTCGCTATGCGATTCCAAACGACTTATATCATGAACACCATATTCGCCGTTATGGCTTTCATGGCACGTCTCATCTTCATATCGCCAAAAAGCTGGCCGATACTCTGGAAATGGATTTAGAAGAAGTATGCCTGATCTCAATGCACCTAGGTAATGGCGCAAGTGCCTGCGCAATTGAATACGGTGAAAGCATTGACACCAGCATGGGCTTTACGCCACTGGAAGGTCTTATTATGGGAACACGTTCGGGCAATTGCGACCCGGCGATTCCTCTCTATTTGATTCGTGAGCTAGGCTACTCGGCTGACGAAGCTGATTTTTTGCTTAATCACGAAAGCGGTCTAAAAGGTTTATGCGGCATTAGTGATATGAAAAACTTGGTCGAAGCTGTCGAGCAAGTAGACCATGAAGCAGAAGTCGCTCTAGATATGTATACCTACCGAGTCAATCAAGTGGTTGGTAGCTATTTGGCTGTTATGGATGAAGTCGATGCCTTGGTATTCACCGGCGGTGTTGGCGAACACTCAGCATTGGTTCGCGAGCGTATATTAGAAGGCTTCTCTACTCGCTTTGGCATAGAAATCGACTATGCCGAAAACAATGATGCTGACGGATTGACATGCATCACGACGGAAAATAGTGAAATTGCTGCTTGGGTTATTCCAACAGATGAAGAACTGGAAATAGCGCAGCAAGTTTTACATAAACTTATACCTGACATCATTGATTAGCTTGCACAGTTGATTTGCCTTCACACAGAATCATCTTGCTCAATGGTTCTGATAACCTATTGTTTTGACTAACTGATTGATATGAAACTGGTAAACATTATCCAGACTTTTTCGTTCATCAAAAACTTCATGATGATTATCCACAACAATAAAAAATGATAAAACCAATTGCCCTGTACTGAGACTTGGTAGAAGTTGGGTTAAGTTTTGTACATCTGCTTGCGTTAAAAAAACTTCGGCTTGAATGTCTTTTGTTTCCGTATTCATCTGACCGCTTCCCAGCACGTCTGACCGACTATTTTTTATTCTAATTGATAAGCGAAAATGCTCTATTTCAGTAAAACGCTCTTCTGGCGAAACGACTCGACCTTCAAATTCAAGTATCCTTTCTACTCCCAAACTATCATAGGTTTCAAAAAACTGCCCTGCGTCTACCACCAATTCTAAACGTAGCATCCTTACCTCTCTTTATAATTCCTAATGGCTACAAAATAAAAGCATCTCGATAAAGTTAAAGTCTCGACAAGTATATTAACGAAAAGCACCTTTTCTTGTCTGCCCTCTTTTTTTTACTTTTTTGAGCACGATTTTTAACCGCATAGCTTTATTCTATATCACTCCAAAATGCTTCATAAGCCTCTACATAATATCGTTCACATTGCATGGTACCACTCCAATGCGACATACCTGCTTTTAACATCAAGCTGTCTACAAATGCTTCTTTGTCAGGCAACTGCTTCCAAACAGAAGGCAAATAAGTCGCTCTATGACGCTCATCCGATAGAACCAATCCATCTTCAAAAGGCACTAACTGCTCTAATAATGCTTGTTTACTCTCACATCCCATCATCGGTTCTGGCGTGGTTAGAATAGAAATTTCAATATCCAACTCCTCTGATTCGTCTTCAGTCAAAGGGGGAAATCTTGGGTCTTGGAAAGCTGCTTTAAAAGCATTATTTGCAATGTCTTGAATTAAAGGTTCATGCGCCTGTAAGCTACCTATACATCCCCTTAACTGTTTATTGAGCGTCAAAGTCACAAAACAAGCTCCCGGCTGATTTAATGCTTCATCATCGCTCGTCACCTCTAACGGAGGTTCGCCGCTAAGTCCATATAAAATGGTTTGTTTGACCAGAGAAAAAACTTCGTTTTTTTGATCAGCATTCAACTTCATAGTGCACCTCCGTCACTAAATCTATTGCAACTCATAAACAGCCCACGTGCCATAACCAACAACTCGATCTTTTGAACCAGCCGTATCACCTGAGTTAATCAATCCAAGCTGCTCAATCATCATAGGATGCTCATACATGATCCCCAGCAGCCCCTGAATTCCTTTATATCCACAAGCCATTTCACCATTTAGTACTTGCCAATTACCATGACGAATCGCTTCCGCTGTTTCACCATCAATGCGCTGTGCATCTCCATAGGTGTGAAAGTGACTCAAATCACTACTAATCACAAAATAAACACCCTCTTCACGCCATAGACGTTGCATCACAGCCATCACATCATGCGCAGACACTTGCCCATTTAATAGGGGCAATACCTTTGCATCAGGCAACACATTTTTAATAAAAGGAAAGTGAACTTCTAAGCTGTGCTCAGGTGCATTGGCGATATCTGAAATACCAACTTGAGGACAGTCAGATAGAATCACATCTCTCAACTCGGTATCAACTTGTAAATTCCCCAAGGGAGTTTCTACCTCATCAACACTGATGGTTGTAATGCCCTCGAAAGGTACTCTATGAGCTGGCCCCATAACGACTATTGTTTTTATTTGAGAGGCAGCATCTCGCCACAGTTGATAACCCTTTGCTGCGGCTTCTCCAGAATATATGTAGCCAGCATGAGGCACAATTAAAGCTCTAGGGATAGGTTTTTCAAGGACGGAAGTTTCAGAGCGTTCAGGCATCCAATGGGAAAAAGCTGACAAAATTACTTGAGGGTCATCAGGATAAAATGCCCCTGCTACCGCCGCTGGTCTGACATTACTCATATCATCGCCCTCTTGCCATTTAGACTTTTATCTAGAAAATTCAACGCTTTATAACTTGAATCTTTCTTCTTTATCCCTATATAAATACATATAGATAAAGTTTCAAGGTCAAAAATGAAAAACGTAAATTTAAATGATGCCTCAGTCATTCCTGTTGATTTTTGGCATCAACTCGACAATGGTTTAATCCAGTGTGATTTATGTCCACGAGAATGTCAACTCAATGAAGGGCAACGAGGATTTTGCTTTGTGCGAGGTCGTGCGGATGACAAAATGTGGCTGACGTCTTATGGGCGCTCCAGCGGATTTTGCATCGACCCTATTGAGAAAAAACCCCTAAACCATTTTTTACCTGGATCTGCCGTGTTGTCCTTTGGAACAGCAGGTTGTAATTTGGCCTGTAAGTTCTGCCAAAACTGGGATATGTCAAAAGCCAGAGACATGGATAGGCTACTAGACCAAGCAGCACCAGAAGCTTTGGCACAAGCCGCCAAACAAAACGGCTGCGCGTCTGTTGCTTATACCTATAACGATCCGGTTATTTTCTATGAATATGCGGTTGATACCGCTCAGGCTTGCCATGAGCAAGGCATTAAGAATGTGGCAGTGACGGCTGGCTATATCAGTCCAAAACCACGTGAAACTTTTTTCCAACACATGGATGCCGCCAATATTGATTTGAAAGCCTTTAATGAACGTTTTTATAAGAAACTGACGGGTTCATCACTCGCGCCCGTATTGGAAACCATCGATTATGCAGTGAACGAAGCTAACACCTGGGTGGAATTGACGACCTTGTTGATTCCTGGTGAAAACGATTCTGAAAAAGAAATCACGGAAATGTCAGAGTGGGTTTTAGAACACTGCGGCCCGGATGTGCCCTTGCACTTCACCAAATACCATCCAGACTATCGCATGATGAACAATCCGGCAACCCCACAACAAACGCTGGAAACAGCGCGAGACATCGCAATGAAAACTGGGTTGAACTATGTCTATACAGGTAATGTAATTCATCCTGAAGGACAAGCAACTTATTGCCCTCATTGCGGCAAGAAAGTGATCGGTCGTGCTTATTACGAAATCACCGACTGGCATTTAAATGAAGGATGCTGTGAAGGTTGCGGCACGCCAGTTGCCGGCATTTTTGAGGCCGACCATGGTACTTGGGGAAACAATCGTCAACCTGTTAGATTAAACGGCGCGATTTAAGAATATAGCTCGCCCCCCAGCCTGGCAGATTTTCATCACTCATGCTTGCCTAGCAACAGACAGCTAGGCAGTTCACCGCTCAACTAAGGCTGTGCTTTGTCAGACGATACTGTAAATAAAGCAAAACAAAGGCAAGTATCGGTAAAAAGATATCTGTCCAAAACACCACGCCCGCATTACCGGGGGCGAAGTTGTGGTTTACAACCATTTGATACACATGCCCACCGGCCGCACCCCAAGTAAAAAACGCTGGCCCTGTAATCGCTGCGGCTCTAAATGCCAACCCTTGCTTAAAAGCCAACACGCCGACAATACCAAACCCTAGGCTGGCAAACCCAACTTCATATTGGAAAGGACTATTGGCCCAACCAATAAAATGCGCGGCCATCTCCGCAAAAAATACATGTATCACAAAATTATAGAGATAGGCGATCCCGACAGCGAAAAGCATAAAATAGGCAAACAACTTCTCTATGATAATCACCTGTGTCAAAGGTTGAACGCGCGCGATTCTAGCTAAAGAAATTCCCGCACCAATCAAGCCCAATATCAATGCCGTTAAAGAAAAATTACTTAAAGCCAACCCAATAAATTCATCCATATTTCACCTAGCTTAGTTTTTGTATGTTTACAAATAGTTACCAGCCTCTCCGGGCTTTCTGAGTGATTTGTTTTTTGTTTCTGAATCTGGTTTGGGCTTAATTGCAGGCGGCTTCACATTTTGTTTCGCATAGCTGCGCATCATTTTTATCGCTTGCTTTGAGCCAAGTAAACTGAAGTGAACGACTTTAAACTTTCCATTTCGTAAGGCAATGGCAAAGCCTATGTCTTGATTGTGAGTCACTAGATTATCTATCGAATGGAAAGGTTTGATAATCAACGCATTGGAATCATGAAGGTGACGACCACACACCAAATCAAACTTGCGTGATCCCGCATTAGTATTGATCAAAGCAGGAAAAGTGTCCGACTTTTTACAGGTAATACCTAAATCAACAATATAAGCGCATAGACCCGTTTTGTAATAACAAAACTGCCCAAAAATACGTTTCTGTTCATTATTAGTCGCAGCAAAAGCATAGTCTTGCTCTACCGACCAAACCCAATCTTGCGAAATCTGTTCTGCGCTTGCTGAATTTGGTAGCAGCCAAAGCATAGAGAATAGTGTCAAAAGTGAGTAGCCAAATGTTCTTTGCATAAACGTATCTCTTATTTTATGGCAACTATGATATGCGAAAAAACACCTCTCGTCATCTTGGCTTTTCTATGAGCTACCTATCAGCCAAATCTATCTCATCAATCACTCAGAAAATTTAACATAGGCATAACCTTGCATCTGTAAGTCGATAATGCGCGTGTAAGCATCATAAACAATCTTCACTTCCGGCAAGATATCTTCTGGTTTCCAATGATGTGCCTTCATGGTGACATGGCAAATTTCGACACTTACGCCATGGTCTACTAACTCACGAACCACCTTATCATTAGGGTTCACATCAAACGGATTCCCAACATAATCCTGGTATTTCGGGTCTTTCAGCAACCAATAGCCTGCCGCACCATGCACCACAACACTTATATGCAATTGCTTCATTGGAATACCCTGCCCTTTATAGGCTTCCAACAAACCACGAACATAATACAAAGCCTGACCAATACCCGCTTCCATATTGCTTTGATTGACATCGTAAACCACTTTGATGTCGTGTTTGTGTTGAACCGAGAGGATTGTCGGGGCAGCGGCGGAAGCACTGGTGATAAAGCTGAATGTGAACAGACAAGCAATGAACCATTTATAGAATATTCTAAACATGATGTCCTCCTGAAATTAATCATGAATATCACCCTAGAAATTTCATCATACGCTCATTTTGGATAAATCACATTCTTACCAAATGTTGATATGCATATTCCACGCATAAAAAAAGCGCCTATCAAAGGCGCTTTTTCTTATCTAGATTAACAATATCTTAGCGAAGATTTAATACATCCTGCATATCGTATAGACCATTTTCTTTTTCAGCGAGCCACAGACAAGAGCGTGCAGCACCCTTGGCAAAGGTCATGCGGCTAGATGCTTTATGTGTAATTTCAACACGCTCACCTTCAGTCGCAAACAATACAGTATGGTCACCAACAATATCTCCAGCACGAACGGTCGCAAAACCGATGGTATTTGGATCACGTGCGCCAGTAATGCCTTCACGACCATAAACTGCACATTCTTTTAAATCACGTCCAAGCGTATCGGCAACCACTTCTCCCATACGCAATGCAGTTCCTGAAGGCGCATCAACTTTATGACGATGATGACCTTCTATGATCTCGATATCATAACCTTCGTTCAACACTTCTGCTGCTTGCTTCAACAGCTTCAAACAAAGATTTACACCAACACTAAAATTAGCCGCAAAGACAATACCCGTGCGCTCAGCTGCTTCTTTAATTAATGCCAAGCCAGCGTCATCAAAACCAGTCGTGCCAATGACCATTTTCTTATTATTCGCAAGACATACCTTAATGTTATGAAGCGTTGCTTCAGGCGTGGTGAAATCGATAATCACATCAAAATCATTGACAACTTTCTCGATTTGATCAACAACCTTCACGCCAAGTGTACCGATTCCGGCAAGCTCTCCGGCATCAGCACCAACTAAAGACGAGTTAGGACGAGCAATGGCAGCTGATACACATAAACCTTCGGCTTGATGCACGGCATCAATCAAATTTTTACCCATTCGGCCTGCTGCACCGGTAATTGCTACTCTTAACTGCTTGTCCATACTGCTATCCTTTTATCCTAGTTCCAAGGGCCGTCTTTATCTTTTTTATCGGAATCATCATCGCTCGTAAAGAAAGATTTTACCGAGTCAAAGAAGCTATGTTCTTTAGGACTGTGTTGCTTATGATGTTTACCTTTCAAGCTAGCATCAAGTTGCGTCAGCAAATCTTTTTGTTCTTGCGTCAACTTCACTGGCGTTTCGATGTGAATTTGCACAATCATATCACCCGTTTGAGATGAACGAACTGATTTAACCCCTTTACCAGACAACTTAAATCTTTGCCCTGACTGAGTTCCCGCAGGAATCTTCAAACTGGCTTTACCATTCAAGGTAGGTACATCAATCGCCCCACCCAAAGCGGCAGTTGCGAACGACAAAGGTAGCTCGCAGAATAAAGTGTTGCCATCACGCTGGAAAATCTTGTGATCTTTCACGCGAATGCGTACATACAAATCACCATGCGGTGCACCACGCTCACCCGCTTCACCTTCGCCTTGTATACGAATGCGGTCGCCATTATCCACCCCAGAAGGGATTTTAACGTTAAGTGTTTTGTGACTATGTTTGTAGCCTTCGCCACGGCAAGACTTACAAGGAGACTTAATAATTTTGCCTGAACCATGACAAGTTGGACAAGAACGAGACACTGCAAAGAAACCTTGTTGTACACGCACTTGACCACTACCGTGACAGGTCGGGCAAGTATCCACTTCAGTTCCTGGTTCTGCTCCCGTACCATCACAAACTTCACAAAAATCTTTGGTTGGAATACGAATATCAACAGTCGTGCCAGCAACCGCTTCTTCTAAAGAAATTTCCAACTCATATTGCAAATCATTACCTGGCTGTGGCCCTGATTGACGGAACCCGCCACCGAAGATATCGCCAAAGATATCACCGAAATCAGCGAAACCGCCACCACCGAAGCCGCCAAATCCACCACCAGCACTACCATCAACACCAGCATGACCAAATTGATCATAAGCTTGACGTTTTTGCGGATCGGAAAGAATTTCATAAGCTTCAGAGGCTTCTTTAAACTTATCTTCTGCTTCTTTATTATCGGGATTGCGATCAGGGTGATAACGCATCGCTAACTTACGATACGCTTTTTTGATTTCTCCATCAGAAGAGGTTTTTGTCACTTCTAGGATTTCGTAGTAATCTCTTTTGCTCATAATTCAGTTGTTAAATTCTTTTTAGTTTTCATTCAAAAACTGCCAGGCTGGGGTAGGAAACCTCTGGCTGATCCTGGCATTTTTCAAATAAAAACTGGGGTTAAAATAATAAAACGGGCAATTGTTAAAATCGCCCGAATTATACAGAAGTTTCTGCTTTCAAGTTTGAATCCTTAGACCCTAACCTGAAAGAGGTCTCGATGAGTGCGCGAGTTCAAGGCGGAGAAATGTGAGCTTACGACTAGTAAGTGACCATTTCCCAACGCAGAAATCGCGTGCTCAACGAGGCCGAACAGAATTACTTCTTATCGTCGTTTACTTCTTCAAACTCCGCATCAACGATATCGTCATCTGCTGCTGAAGAACCTTGCTGGCTTGCACCTGCATCCGCACCTTCAGGAGCTTGCTGAGCGTAAGCTTTTTCAGCTAGCTTCTGACTTGCAGTTGCCAAAGCTTGTGACTTCTCGTCAATCGCTTCTTTGCTGTCGCCTTTGATCGCTTCTTCCAAATCTGCAACCGCTTTTTCAATTGCTTCTTTTTCTGCTGCTTCAACTGCTTCACCTTGCTCTTCAAGCAATTTCTTCGTACCGTGAATCATTGCATCCGCTTGGTTACGTGACTCAACAAGTTCTTTCAGCTTAGCGTCTTCTGCCGCATGTGCTTCAGCATCTTTCACCATTGCTTCGACTTCTTCTTCAGATAGACCAGAAGATGCCTGTATCGTGATGTGTTGCTCTTTGTTAGTTGCTTTATCTTTCGCAGAAACGTTCAAGATACCGTTAGCATCGATATCGAAAGTTACTTCAATTTGAGGTGTACCACGTTGTGCTGGTGGGATTTCATCCAAGTTGAACTGACCTAGAGATTTGTTCCCAGATGCCATTTCACGCTCACCTTGCAATACATGGATAGTTACCGCTGCTTGGTTATCTTCTGCTGTTGAGAAAGTTTGCGACTTACGTGTTGGGATAGTCGTATTTTTCTCGATCAACTTAGTCATAACACCACCCATTGTCTCAATACCTAGAGATAGAGGCGTTACGTCAAGTAATAGTACGTCGTTTACGTCACCAGAAAGTACACCACCTTGAATCGCAGCACCCATTGCTACCGCTTCATCAGGGTTAACGTCTTTACGTGGCTCTTTACCGAAGAATTCTTTAACCTTCGCTTGAACCATTGGTACACGAGTTGAACCACCAACCAAGATAACATCGTCGATTTCAGAAGCAGACAGACCAGCATCTTGCAATGCGATCTTACATGGCTCGATAGAACGAGCAACTAGCTTCTCAATCAAAGACTCAAACTTAGCACGAGTGATTTTCATGTTCAAATGCTTAGGACCAGTCGCATCCGCAGTCACGTAAGGCAAGTTGATGTCAGTTTGCTCACGAGAAGACAATTCAATCTTCGCTTTTTCTGCCGCTTCACGAACACGTTGTAGTGCTAGCTTGTCTAGTTTCAAATCAACGTTTTGGTCTTTTTTGAATTCTTCAGCGATGTAATCAACGATTACGTTATCGAAGTCTTCACCACCTAAGAAAGTGTCACCGTTAGTAGACAATACTTCTACTTGCTTCTCACCGTCTAGGTCAGCAACTTCGATGATAGAGATATCGAAAGTACCACCACCTAAGTCATAAACTGCGATTTTGCTGTCGCTTTTAACTTTGTCCATACCATAAGCCAAAGCCGCAGCAGTTGGCTCGTTGATGATACGCTTAACTTCAAGACCGGCAATCTTACCCGCATCTTTCGTTGCTTGACGTTGCGCATCGTTAAAGTAAGCAGGAACAGTTACAACCGCTTCCTTGATTTCATAGCCTAGGTAATCTTCTGCTGTTTTCTTCATTTTCATCAAAGTACGTGCAGATACTTCTTGAGGAGACAGTTTTTTACCATCTACTTCTACCCAAGCATCACCATTGTCAGCTGCAACGATTTTGTAAGGCACCATGTCTTTATCTTTAGCCACAACTGCATCATCAGCACGACGACCAATCAAACGCTTGATAGCGAACAAAGTGTTTTCTGGGTTAGTGACCGCTTGACGCTTTGCAGAATCCCCTACCAATACTTCACCGTCTTGCGTATAAGCAACGATAGATGGTGTTGTACGTGCGCCTTCAGCGTTAGGAATAACTTTGATGTCTTTCCCTTCCATGACTGCCACACAAGAGTTAGTGGTTCCTAAGTCAATCCCGATAATTTTAGCCATAATGTTTCTCCAAATTTGAGTTCCGAATCCAATTCAGAACACATAATGTTTAATTCTAAGTTTTAAAGCTTTTTGTAAGTTAACCTGTATATAAGGTGGGGTTTTTCGTTTTCAAGGTAACAATGCAAAAAATGTTTATTTTCTTTGCATATTTCTTAAAAACTTTTCAATCCTAAAACCTTATTGCGCAACGATTACACGTGCCGGGCGTACCAAACGCTCGTTCAATACATACCCTTTCTGGATAACATCCATCACCGTGTTTGACTCATGCTCTGGTGAAGGCACCATCGTCATGGCTTCATGATGTTGCGGGTTGAATTTTTCACCTTTTGGATCCAAACGCTCAACACTGAAAGAACCTAAAACATCCAACGTTTGCTTAAGGGTCATTTCAAGTCCTTCGCGAATCGTGTCCAATGTTGCCTCTTCTTTGTTCGAAGCTTCTAGTCCCATTTCCATAGAATCCAATACTGGAATCAAAGCATTGACGAATTTTTCCAATGCAAACTTGTGCGCGTTTTCCACGTCGATACGAGTACGGCGCTTTAGGTTTTCCATATCGGCCAAGGTTCTTATCGCCAAGTCTTTTTGCGCTTCAACTTCTTTTTGTGCTTCTTGAAGCATGGCATTCAAATCATTTGAAACCGCCTGCTCGGCATCTTGTGTTTCTTCAGACATTTCTGAATCAACTGTTGGAATTTGTTCTTCTGCTGCTTGAGCCTGTTCTTTCTTAGACATGCATATCTCCGCAATACAATAATTCGTTTAAATCTGCAGATTTATGGGGGCGGTTTTTTAGCTTTCAAGCCCTAAAATGATTTTTTTTGAAAAAAGATGAAAAATCTACCAGGCTGGGGGTAGATACAAATGAGATTAACGATTGCCCTTTAAAAGCGAGCTGAGAATTTTTGCCGTCATATCAACACGTGGTACGACATGATCGTAATGCATGCGTGAAGGCCCTACTACGCCAAGCACGCCGACCACTTCACCGTCCACGTCATAAGGCGTAGTGATAATACTGCAGTTTTGATAGATTTCATGACCGCACTCATTGCCAATAAAAACCTGCACGCCTTTGGCTTGCATGGATTTATCCAATAAATTTAACATATCAGAGTGCTGTTCAAATGACTGGAACAGCGCTTTGAGTTTGTCGGTATCGGCCAACTCTTGATAATTAAGCAGATTGGTTTTACCGGAAATAAAGTAAGGCGCATTCGTTTGTGTTTTGGTATCAATCACCTGATCGGCTGCATCCATAATAATGCGCATCAGTTGGTTCATATCCAAACGAATTTCATCCATTTGGTTCACCAACTTTTCTTTCACTTCTCGTAACGAGTGCCCAACAAAATGTTTGTTGAGGTAGTTAGCCACTTCTAGCAGCTCAGATTCACTGGCAGGTTCTTCCAACTCGATAATACGATTCTGCACGTCATTATCATTGAGCACCAAAACCACTAATAAACGCTTTTCGCCCAAACGAACAAAATCAATATGACGCAACACTTCTTGCTCTTTGTTTGGCAACATCACCAAACTCGCCATACCCGTTAGGCTCGATAAAATATTAGACGCTGAACCAATGAGTTCATCTTGGGTTTGTGCTCGGTGAAACCCTTGTTGAATATTGTCTTGATCCACTTGATTTAAAGGCTCTACAGTCAAAATCGTATCGACAAAAACACGAAAACCCAAATCGGTAGGAATACGGCCGGCAGAAGTATGCGGCGAATGTATCAACCCCATGCGCTCCAAGTCGGCCATCACATTTCGAACGGTCGCTGAACTCACCCCCACTTCTGGTAATTTTGCCAAAGCAGTTGAACCGACAGGTTTACCGTCATTCAAATACATCGACATCAATTTTTTAAACAAAAGCTCGGATCGTTCGTTAAAGTTCATAGGGTTACAAATGTTTTTTTGCGTTAATTAGCTATATTATGGAAGCGATTTTTTCATTTTCAAGATAAAATCATGCAAATCATAACTGAAAAACAAACAACTAAATCCAACAAAATGAATTTTTCTGGTTGGGTTTATATGCGAAACACAAAGACTCGGACTAACATTTATGTTTAGTAAAATCGGCATTTTCGGCAAATACAGCGGCATTCAATCTTGGGAATTGATCGATAAGTTGATCCAATATTTTCAAGACAAAGATAAACGTATTATTCTCGATGCATACAGCTGCAAGGACTTTCCTGTAGAACGCTATGGCATCGAAAAGCTAGAACGTGATGAATTATTAAAAGAAATCGACTTTGCCATCGTCGTCGGTGGTGACGGTACATTTCTTGATGTCGCTCGCACCATCGTTGATTATGAAGTGCCTATTCTAGGTATTAACTTAGGCCGCCTAGGTTTCTTGACCGATGTTTCACCAAACTTGATGATTGATACGCTAGACGAAGTGCTTGAAGATAACTACCAATGCGAAGAGCGTAATCTGCTTCATGTCAAAATTCGTTTAAAAAATAAACTGGTTTTTGAACAAATCGCCTTTAATGATGTAGTGCTTCATAAAAACGATTCGCCTCGCATGGTCGAATTCGAAACCTTTGTTGATGACCGTTTTTTAAGTAGCCAGCGTTCAGACGGCTTGATTATTGCCACCCCAACAGGTTCAACCGCTTACGCCTTATCTGCCGGCGGCCCAATTATCGATCCGGATTTGGATGTCATGACATTGGTCTCCATTAACCCTCACACCATGAGTCACCGCCCCCTTGTGGTTGCGGGCAAAAGCTGTGTTCGCATCAAGCCACACGACAACTGTAGCGGTACGGCCTCTATCATTTGTGATGGGCAAATTTCTTTCCAAATCGGCGCTAAACACGAAATACTGGTGACACGCCATCCTAAGTTCATTAAGATGGTGCATCCAAAAGATCATGATCACTATGAACTGCTACGTGCTAAATTGAACTGGGGACAGAAATTGTAATCACGCAGTTTCCTAAGAATTTTATTGAACACTTAACCTTGTTGACTTAACGATTTATGCTGCAAACACTGACCATCCAAAACCTCGCCTTAATTGAAAAACTATCGCTCGATTTTCACTCAGGGTTTACCACTCTCACGGGTGAAACGGGTGCGGGTAAATCCATCTTGCTTGATGCCCTTGGGTTAGCGTTAGGTGAGCGAGCAGATAGTGGATTGGTGCGCCATGGCACAGCAAGAGCCGATATTACCGCCGACTTTGACATCAACGGTCTCGCCCAAGTGCAAACTTGGCTAACAGAAAATGAATTTGATGACCAAGAAGATGACGCTTATAGCTGTTTACTTAGACGCACCATCACTTCCGAAGGTCGATCAAAGGCTTATATCAATGGTCTACCAGCTTCTATTTCCCAGTTAAAAGCACTGAGTGACCTGTTGATTGATATTCACGGTCAGCACGAGCATCAATCGCTTTTACACAGCAACAAACAACTTGAATTACTGGATGCCTATGCCAATCATCCAGCGCAACTACAAAGCGTACGCGAAGCCTATCAGCAATGGCAAAGCCTTAAAAAACGTCATCAAGAACTGCTCGAACAACAAACCGACCGCCAAAGTCAGCTAGACCTATTGAGCTTTCAACTACAAGAGTTCGACAAGGTCATGCCCGTTGCCGATGAATATGACGGCTTGGCAGAAGAACAAAACAGCTTGGCGCACGCCAATGAAATCAAACAAGCGGTATTCAATGCCTATGATTTAATTGAAGGTGATGGTGGCGTCAGCGAAAAACTTAACAGCGCCATTCATGCATTAGAATCTGTCACCGAATACAGTCCTGCTTTAGCGTCCGTTGCCGAACAACTCAACTCGCTGTTGATAGACGCACAAGAAGCCGCCAACGATATTCAAGCACAAGACCATCATATTGATCTTGACCCTGTGCGCTTACAAGCCGTAGATGATCGTCTGTCTGAACTCTTTGGCTTGGCAAAACGCTATACCCTTGAGCCGCAAGACTTAGTTGAAAAACACCAACAAATTCGCGAGTCGCTTGCCGAACTGCAAGACTCCGATGCGTCTTTAGAACAACTCAAACAAGAAATTGATCTGGCCGAAACCGCTTATCAAAAAGCAGCAACCGCGCTAACCAAATCTCGCCAAACATCCGGCAAAAAACTCAGCGATACGGTTACCGATGCAATGAAAACGCTGGGTATGGAAAACGGTCAATTCAAAATCGACATTTCGCCTGCGGACAAACCGAGTGCCACAGGGTCAGATGCCGTCAGTTTCCAAGTCACCGCCAACAAAGGTCAACCTTTGCAGCCATTGGCAAAAGTCGCTTCCGGTGGGGAACTCTCACGCATCAGCTTAGCGATTCAGGTGGCGAGCGCGGAGGTTGCCAGCCTACCGACCTTGATTTTCGACGAAGTGGATGTCGGTATCGGTGGCGGTATTGCCGAAGTCGTCGGGCAGAAGATGCAACAATTAGGGCAGCACCGACAAATCTTTTCAATTACCCATTTGGCGCAGGTCGCGGCTTATGGACAACACCATCTAAATATTGCCAAAGCCACCGTCGGCGAACAAACCCTAACGCAAGTAACGACACTTAATGAAGCCGAGCGCGTTGAAGAACTCGCTAGAATGCTAGGCGGCATGACCATTACCGAAAATACGCGTAATCATGCTAAGGAAATGTTGGCGACTGCTCAGAAAGGGTGAAATCTACTAGGCTGGGTTATTTAATTTAACTCTGCCCCTAATTATTTCTCCTTTAGTTTAGCCTTTGCATCAACGGCTAAATCAATTTCATTTTGATGCAGTCTTTCAATAACTTTTTCTTTTCTTATTGTCCTAAATTTTCCACCCACATCAATATATTTGAGTTCTTCACTCTCTTCAAGCTGTAGCTCTCGCCCTGCAAAATCACATAAATTCTGAAAAAATCCTTTGGCATACCTATATGCAGCAACAGCTTCATCGGTTGTTTTCCCAACGGTTAAAAGCTCCATTTCTTCTGTTTCACCATCTAACATCACTGGAACTAATGTACTTTTTTGTGCAAGTTCAACATTAATTTCTGGCAGCCCAAGCTTGCTACCTAGTCGATAAATAGTGCTACAAAAATTAGCAATATAGAAGTTATAGGTCATCTTTGGGTTCACATCGCGAATAACCGCATCAAGCTGCCATCTTGCAGACCTTAATTCATCTTCAATATCCTTAAATAAATCTTCATTTATAAGAGGAGTTCCATCCTCAGGTCTACCTATAAAATATCCTTTATGAACTCCTGGATGAACTTTAAATTTACCATTCAAACATTCCAGATACTCAACTTCACCTATTTGGCTAAAATAGCTAAATAGTTCTTTTCTATGGGAATGAAAAAGATCAATATTGTTTTTCTGCTGTGTAATGCTAATCTGTCTTGCAGTTTGCTTCGTTGCATGCAGACGAGAGACTAGAACTGATAATGGTAGAGAAAGAGATAAAGCCCCCAAAGGCAACGCACTGATTGAAACAAAAGTCTTTAAGCCTTCACCTGTGAGTGATATAGAATGCCCGCTCCATGAAATTGAGCCCAGTGCGAAAAAGTATAGTAACGGTGATAGGATTGAAATCCATAAAAGCCCTTGTTCACCTAATCCTTTTTCTTCATGCAAAGTTAGTGTGGTCTTTAATCGTTCGAGAACCCAATTTCCTGTACCTAAAACACATGCGACAAACAATATTGCAATGAAAATCGGTAAGAATATAAGAGCCAAAAGATAGGCTATATCAGTCAAGAAAATTCTCCATAAGTGAAAATAAAATTTGTCTTACCGATTCTAGGGAAAGAATAGTAATTAATCAATTTGTATTCTACAGGCTTATAAAATCTACCAGTCTGGGTGATGTCTATCGGATAGGCTTAACGGTCACAGACTTTTTCACGCCAGTGGTTTTACCTGCTTCCACAAAGTCATAAACCACATTATTCAAAGGCTCAATATGTGCATCTCGCCCTTTTGCAAAACTCTGCTCATCGACAATCACTTTATAGGCTTTATTGAGTTGCATGGCGCGTTGTTGGCTGGGCCAAAGCAAATAGGTAATATCTTTTTCTAAATGTTTTTTAGCTTGCGGTTTAAGCTGACCGTTCTTGTCGAAAAACTTGGCTTCTACTTCGTTATTGTCTCGGAACTCATTACCGGAATGGTTTTGTAGCAGATAATTGGCAAACTCGCCTATCTGCTTACCATTCACTTCAACCAACCTATCTTCAACACCTTTCAAACTGTGTTGCGAGGCATGAAACCAACCTTGTTGGAAGTGAGTTTCACCCAGCTTTCTTGGAAATGCAAAACTGCTATCAGTGGTCGCGCCAATACCTGAATGGCAGCCGATACAAGACAAGGTTTCTTGATAAGTTTGCGGACGCAATGCGCCCTGCTTGTCTTCAATAAACCCTTGGTATACCCAACCTTGTCCGTTGTATAACCCGGTTTCTTCATTGCCTTGCACACGACGCAAACGCTCAGGAAAATCATCCGCCTCTTTCACTTCTGACATGGCGGCATTGCGCAGTTGAAAGTAAGTATTCCACGCGACTTTACGGGCATAGCGCACTTCTTTCATTCTGGGAGATAAGACGACATTGCCTTTTGTATCGAATGAAATATAACGCACGGTATGCAAAAACTCAGTGCCTTCAGGATACAAACCTGCCGCCAAATGCACTCTACCCGACTGCTGTAATGCTTTGGCTTGCCCGACATAAGACATATTTTGACCTTTGAGCGGTGCCCAGCGATAAACCACTTTGTCGGCAATATCTAGCTTGCCATTACGGTTTAAATCAACACCATATAAGGTTTCATCTACGGGAGAAATCGGAACATCTCGACGTTGAATCAATGCCTCGACAATCGCCAGATTCAGCTTGTAAATAGCTAAACTGAATTGTCCTTTTTCATTAGTCTGAAAAGGTTTGGATAAACGTATCAAAGTATCATCGGTACTGCCATTGGTTGGCCAAAACGCCCCCATAAAAGGTCGATAACCAAAAGCGCGCCACCCGGTTAACTGACCGTTTGGCGCATGATCAAACCCTTGGTTATCGAAACGAAAATAGGCATCGGGTACATAACCATTCCAATGACCATCTTGATTGATATCCCAAGCCTTGGGAATATTGGATGCCAGCTTGGTTGATAACAGTAACTTGCCTTGCGACTGATAGTTGCTTTGCGCTATATAACGTTCAATCTGCTGGTCAGAAATCTTGGCAATATCAGGACGAAAATCTTTAAACAGATTCGACCATGGGTTTCGCAACATGGACGAGGGAAAACTATAGGCTAATTGTAAAACTGCATCATCTTTGAAATTGGGTGCTAGACTTTTGGTATGACAAGCAAAACAAGGATTGTGTACGCGAACGCTTTGCCCGGTTTTAACTTTAACTTCTTCGGTTTTGGTATAGCACTGCGGCGGGATATAGCGCCCTAAAACTTGTACTGGGACTTGAACCCGTGGTTCGGAGGCCGAAGCTACACCTACCATCAGAATCCCGAAACACATGAATGGAAAAGCAAAAAAGCCAGCCTTCATACGAAGACTGGCTTTTAAGCTAAATAGTGAAATAAATTGCATTATCTAGGTTGGTAACACTACTTAGATTTCACGCCAAACTTAAATGGCCCGATATAACCTGCTTCAGTTTTGCTATCGACACCAGCTGGACGTACATAACCTTTTTTCACTTCACCAAATGGGTGCTGAGTAGTCATCGTCAAATAACCAAAACCATTGATGTCTTTGTACCAGTAAGGCGATGTGGTTTCCGCGCCGAAAGGCACGGTGAAGATGCGTTGCATCTCATCCGACTTGGTGTGATAAGCCCAAACCATATCGTTAGGATGTTTGCTTGTGTCTTCACCCACAACCAACAAATGCGCGCCCGGTAGGTAAGTCAGGTTATCTGGGTTGGCAACACCGTTGATGTCACACTTGTTACCTTCGTACTCAGTGCCTTTATAGCTCTTAGGCGTGCCTTCCAACAAACCAACCATGTTTTTCACCACATAGTCAGAACCGATTTTTTCGTCTTTAGCGACATCTAACTGATAAACACCACCACAGAAGTTATAGTCCAAACGAATATCGTTCGGTCCACCAATATCGTATTTGTCTTTCGACTTACCTTTTTTGGCGTAGTTTTCCATGCCTTCACGTACTTTGGACATAGCGACATACAATTTGTTGTCGTCTGGGTTGAAAGTGATACCTTCTTCCTTATTGAACTCGACTGTCGCACCTTTATAAGCAGCGAAACGACGCGTTTCCAAGCGGCTGGCAATAGCTTCGTCAGCAGCATCGACTTTGCCGTCTTTGTTGACGTCCATCAGCTTCAAACACTCGTGTCCAGCGGATGCATTGATAGATTGGAATCCGGTCGGGCAAGAATCACCTTGCGGATTTGCTGTCTCGAAGATGTCATCAAAATGAGGCTTGGTGGCAACGAAATCTTTCACGGTTTTGTTATCCGCATGCCCTAATGAAATCCATTCGATTTGTGCAGCACCTAGCCCTTTTGACCAGGTTTGATGCCACTTGGCGGCATAAAGTGTTCCCGCGCTTAAATCCTGTGCCTTGTCGGCAACGAACATGAAGAAACCAACGTTCGCACCGTCATCAGACAAATAAACCGTACGGTTGTCTGGCATGACATACGCCAACTCATGCGCGAAACGCCCCATGCTGTAATGTTTGGTGTACTGAGGTTGCCCCTTGTCATTAATAGAGACTTCAGGCGTCCAACCGTAGAAATATGGATTGTTTTTCAGAATGTCACCATGCCAGTAGAACTCACCGACTGACTGATAATAACGGTTACTTTGATAAGGCTTTGGCGCTTTTGGATTGGCATCCGGCTCATATTCTTCCGATCCCAAATGTGACTGCCAAGGTGTGGTGACGCCGGCACAATGTACCCAACCACCAAAATCTTCTTTTTGGCTAATGAATTGCAAGGTGTCCGGTTTCAAATGCAAGTCGCCATCTGGCGTCTGCACAAGTTGGTTGACATACATTGCACCCGGCCCACATTCGAATTGAGACACCATATAAAGCTTGTCATTCTTTTGTAGGATAGACACGTGATCCAAACCAGAACCTTCGCCAGTATCCGTGCCGTTACACAAGTAAGCTGAACCATCAGCTTCGCGAATAACCTTGTCCTGATAATCCTTCACCACACCGAAAGTTTCACCATTGTCTTTCTGTCCAGTTTGCATCAAACGGTAGTAGTCGATGTTTTGTACCTGACCATTAACCGTGACTTGTTTAACTGAACGAATTTCATCCTTTTCTTGCTGAGTAACGGCTGGTGCAATCGGCTGGAACGCTACTGATAATTTGGCAGGTTTTGTTGTACTTGGCTTGGTTGGCTGCTGACTACAAGCGCCTAAGCTTCCTAAAACAACAACAGATAAAATAGAACGATAAAGCAATGAGGTTTTCACGGTACATCCTTAGCATGGTCAAAATAAATATGTCCGTGAAGTGTAAAGATGAAGTGTGAAAACTAAATGACAGGAAAATAAAACTTCTGCGACAAGACACAAAAATCAATCAAGTTTGACCGCTATTGGCTAACAATTAGGCTCTTTCGGTGAGGCACTCATAACCGCCCATTTCAAACTCACGGCAGATCAATGGGCGGTTTTCATAAATACGACAGAGCATCGTAGATCGATCTAGAGCAGCACACCATCCATCATCTAGACGAGCCATGGTCATTCCACCCCAATCATCGACCGCAACATACTCTTCAGGCACGCCTGTATCGGTAATAAGCATGACCTCTAAGCGGCAACAATTTGCCTTGCAAGTCGAGCAGGTTACCTCTTCGTCAGGCAGACTGATGACATCAATTTTCATTTTTATTGCGACCCCATTTTAGAGTTCATTGTATTGATCCATCATTCGAATGATGCCATTCTTTGAGGCTGAGTCACATACGCCTACCCCAGCCTGGTAGATTTTACTTAATTATCGCGATGCAATACGGTAGGACTTCGCTGTGCAGTCGGCATCATCAAAACCTGTTGAATATTGACATGCGCTGGTGCATTCAACACATAGACAATCAGGTCTGCAATGTCTTCCGCACTTAGAGGTTGAAAGCCTTCATAAACCGCGTCTGCTTGTGAGTCATTGCCATCAAAACGAACTTTGGAAAACTCGGTTTCAGCGGCACCTGGGGCAATATTAGAAACACGAATCTCGGTGCCAACCAAGTCTAAGTTCATCGCTTCGCTGAGCGTATGCACCGCAGATTTTGACGCGCAATAAACATTACCACCTGGATAGGTAATACCGCCCGCCATACTACCGATATTGATAATATGCCCTGAGTTTTGCTCACGCATTTTTGGGATGACGGCACGGCTAACGTAAAGCAGACCTTTGATATTGGTGTCGATCATCTGTTCCCATTGCTCGATACGTCCTTCATCGATGTTGCCCAGCCCTAGCGCCAAACCAGCATTGTTAATCAATATATCGACTTGGTGTTTAGCATAAACGTCTGCAAAAACTTGGTTGACCTTGTCGAGCTCCCTTACGTCTAAAACATAGGTATCGACGTCTACTGAATATTGACTCAATGCCGCTTTAAGGTCTGCCAACCTTTCTTCACGACGTGCCATCAAAATCAAATTCACCCCCTGCTCTGCCAAAGCATAGGCACAGGCTTGACCAATACCGGAAGTAGCACCGGTAACAACCGCGGTTTTGTTTTTGATTCGATTAGTGTTAGCCATACTTTTATCTTTTCCCATTTTCTTTTCTATAAGAACTTAAAACGAATACCATAAGTTTAAACCAAATAGTTTTTCACAATCTTGTTCATCTCGCCTTATAAATTTGAGTAATATAGAAAAATAACCTTTTTTAAATTACCGTTATTTTTACATGAATAGATTGAGTTTACCTACCCTTTACCGCGTGCTTGTAGTGGTTATTACCCTGCTGATATCCAATATAGCGATGGCTCAAACCGTTTCTATAGGGGTTCTCAATCAACATCATGATAATAAAGAGGATGCTTTCTGGTCGCAAACTGCTCAATATCTCTCTAAAAAGATTCCCGGTTATAACTTTAATATCAAGCTAATGGGATTGGAGTGTTTAGGTCAAGCGATTGAAAAGCAACAACTGGCTTTTGTTATAACCAACCCCGCACATATCGTTGCACTA
Organism: Hydrogenovibrio kuenenii DSM 12350; assembly: GCF_000526715.1. Taxonomy (NCBI): domain Bacteria; kingdom Pseudomonadati; phylum Pseudomonadota; class Gammaproteobacteria; order Thiotrichales; family Piscirickettsiaceae; genus Hydrogenovibrio; species Hydrogenovibrio kuenenii. The sequence goes on from NZ_JAGP01000001.1 coordinate 1,653,264, forward strand.
CAAAAAACAGCTGATGCTCGCCCAATTGCCACTTTGCAAACCCGCTATCAAAATCAGGTGTCTAGCTATTTAGGCGGCGTACTGATTGTTCATTCGGATAGAGCCAAGCTTAAACGACTGTCTGACCTTAGAAATCAGAGTGTGATGGCAGTATCTCCTACTGAGTTTGACGGTTATCAAATCATTGAACGAGAGTTGTTACAAGCTGATTTATCTCCTGAAAAAGATTTTTTCGAAATGTTGTTTACCAATGGTTCGCAAAAAAACATTGTTAAAGCGATTCTAAATGACGAAGCGGACATTGGCATTATCCGCTCTGGTGTTTTGGAAAACATGATTGCCCACAATGAACTGAAACCGGGGCAAATCAAAATTATTCACCCACAAATAACCAGTAATTATTCACCTTTACACAGTAGCAGCATACTGTACCCCAACTGGTCTTTAGCAAAATTAAATCATACCGATATCGCTTTGGCGCGCCAAGTAGCTATCACACTGAAAAACATGCCTAAGCATGAAACCAACTTATCATTTGATGCTCATTATGGCTGGACACAACCGGCAGACTTAACAACCGTTAATGGCTTACTACAGGCATTGAAGCTCCCGCCTTACCAACCTTCGAAAGAAGTGAGTCTTAAACAAATTCTGCAAGAACATGGGTCTGTTGCATTATTGGTAATCACATTTATATTGGTGCTCACGATATTTACTATTCGCTTGAGTCACGTAAACCGTAAATTAGAAACTTCTCAATCAGAGCTCGCAAAAAACAGAGATAATCTTGAGCAACAAGTCATCGAAAGAACCAAGGAACTTTCCTCGGTTAACAACACTTTGGAAGAAGATATTCTTGCTCGTGAAGCCATAGAAGAAACCTTACGCCGAAGCCGCTCAGCACTGCAAGGCTTCTACGAAATATCGGTTAACCCAGAGTTGACTCAGCATGAAAAACTGACCGATCTCATTAAACTCGCGCGTAATCATTTTGGAATGGAAGCGGCTTTTCTATACAAAATCCCGCCGACAGAAGCAGAACCGGAGCAACAGCAACTTAATCTATGCGTTGCAGACGGCGCCACGTTTATGGAAAAAGATATTCTGGCGAATATCCCAACACATTTTGATAAAAATGAATCCGGGGAAATTAAGTGCGTTAAAAACGAACAGGACAACAAATGTTACATCAGCCTGTATGTCATGGTGGAAAACACACCGCATTGTTTGCTGGCTTTTGTTGGCAATAGCAAGTTGAACCCCAATATTGCTCAAGTTGACCAAGACCTATTGCGCCTGTTATCTCAATGGATTGGGTCCAGTATAGAAAGGCAGTCTATTGAAGATGAGCGTGAAAAATATCGCACCCAATTAGGGAAAGTCACCCGCTTATTTACCGTGGGTGAAATCGCGTCGGGGCTGGCACATGAAATCAATCAGCCCTTAACGGCCTCTATCAACTACATTAGCGGTTCACTGCGAAGACTGGAAGATACGTCAGACTCACACATCAAAACCGGTCTGGAACGCTCTCTGGAGAGCTTAAACCAAGCAACCCAGATCATCCGCCGTATGAGAGACTTTGTGCAAATGGGGATCCACCGTGAAGACACCTTTGATTTGGTGCCTTTAATCAAACGGGTTTTAGATCTTCTGGAAACCGAGTCTGGACAGCAACCTATCTCTCTAAAATCCAAAGGAACGGATTCTCCGGTTTTTGTCATAGGCGACCCAGTGCAAATTGAACAAGTAATCCTTAATTTAGTGCGTAATGCCATTGAGGCAACACTACTTCAGCCATCAGAACCGAAAGAAGTCGTGGTCTCCTTAAAAACAATTGGCGACCAAGTTGAAATTTCCGTTTCCGACAATGGACCTGGAATTGATGACAATGAGTTGGAACACATTTTTGATGCATTCCACTCAACCAAAGCAGATGGTATGGGGCTTGGGCTAGCGATTTGCCGAAGCATTATCGAAACACACAATAGCCGTTTGGATGCGCGCAACACAGACAAGGGTGCCGAGTTCTTCTTTAAACTCCCCCATGTTTCAACGCCACCAATATCCGTAACAAAATAAAGGAAGACATGATGAGCCAAACGCCTTGCGTTTATATCGTGGATGACGATCAACAAGTACGAGAATCCTTGGAATGGTTACTGGAAACCATTAACCTGCCAACAAAACTATATTCAAATGGTCAGGATTTTTTGGATGATTTTACGACGGGGCTTCCGGGCTGTGTGATTCTGGACGTGCGTATGCCAAAGATGAACGGCATGGAATTGCATCTGGCGATAAAACAGATAGACCCTAATTTTCCGGTCATTATCGTGACAGGACATGCCGATGTGCCTATGGCGCTTCGCGCGATGAAAGAAGGCGCTTTTGATTTTATTGAGAAACCATACAACGACCAGCACATGCTGGAACGCATTCAAGCGGCGATTGATGAATACAGTAGTTTGCAAGAAAATCATCAGCGCTCGCAAGCTTTGCAAAAACGTTTTGACTCTCTGTCGAAACGTGAACAACAAGTACTTCAAGGCATTCTTCAGGGTAAACCGAATAAATTGATTGCCGACGAGCTCTTTATCAGCATCAAAACCGTTGAAGTTCACCGCTCGAACCTGATGTCGAAGCTGGAAGTGAAGACGGTCACAGACTTAGTTCGCCTAGCGATTGAAGCCAAAAAAGACGGTGTAACCCCTTAATATTTAAGGGGCTTAGGGTTCTCCCTAGTTTATTTCGGGATATTCCCAATTTCCTTTTTCTCTCTCACTTTCTAAACTACTCATCAAATAAACGGCACGGGCAAAAAACAAAACAACAGCCTGATGTTAAGAATGAACAGAGGAGTTTAAAAATGAGCCTAAATCGACGTGAATTTCTTCACATGATGTCTATGGCAGCAGCGGCAGGTATGTTACCTACCTCAAGTTTCGCCATGTCTAAAAAGATGGATTCTTCATCGGAATTGAATGCGTCTATGTACCAAGTCCCGATGAAAGGTAATGTTCGTATCCTTCACTTAACGGACACGCATGCACAGCTGAATCCAATTCACTTCAGAGAACCTAACGTAAACTTAGGTGTAGGCCCTGCTTATAACAAACTGCCACACATTGTCGGTCACAAGTTGTTAAAAGAGCTGAACATTGAACCTAACACGCCTTTAGCACATGCCTTTACTTTCCTAAACTTTCAGGATGCCGCTGAGCAGTACGGTAAAGTTGGTGGGTTTGCACACATCAAAACATTACTGGATAAATTACGCGATCAAGCCGGTGGTCAGCAAAACACCATCACAATGGATGGTGGTGACTTATGGCACGGATCGGCAACGGCACTTTGGACACGTGGACAAGACATGGTAGACGCTTCAAATCTACTTGGCGTGGACATTATGACCGGACATTGGGAATTTACTTACCACGAAGATGAAGTGCTCAGCAACATCAAGCGTTTTAAGGGGGAGTTTCTTGCGCAAAACATGCGTATCAAAGAAGATTCTTTGTTTGGTGATGCCTATCGTAATATGACGGAAAAACACGGCGGTATCGGTCTTTATGATGAAGATAACAGCTTGCCGTTCAAGCCTTACTCTATTAAAGAAATTAACGGCGAACGCGTTGCCATTATCGGTCAAGCCTTCCCTAGAACCGCTAACGCCAACCCAAGAGCGAACTTCCCTGACTGGTCATTCGGCTTGCGTGAAGCGTCTTTACAAAAGAATGTTGATCATATTCGCCAAAATGAAAAAGTTGCCGCCGTTGTCATGATCTCGCATAACGGTATGGACGTTGACATTAAAATGGCGTCTCGCGTAAACGGTATTGATGCCATATTTGGCGGTCATACGCATGATGGTATTCCAAAAACCATTAATATCAAAACACCTGAAGGTGGCGTGTGTTATGTGACCAATGCAGGATCAAATGGTAAGTTCGTCGGTTGTATGGATTTAGACATCCAAAACGGCAAGCTTAAAGGCGTGAACTATACCTTATTGCCTGTTTTCTCAAATCTACTCGCTGCGGATACAACGACCGATTCGTTTATCAAACAACTAAGACAAACCAAATACACTGATTCAATCATTGAATCCCGCAACCCTAAATATGCTCACAATGCAGATCGTTTAGGCAAAACTTACGACCAGATATTGCAAGAAGAGTTAGCGGTTGCGCATGATCCTTTATACCGCCGTGGTAACTTCATTGGTACCTGGGATCAAATCATCGTCAATGCGCTGCGTGAAGAGCATGACACGCAAATTGCATTATCGGCTGGTGTGAGATGGGGTTCTTCAGTACTCAGTGGAGAGAACATCACTATGGAACGTGTGATGGATGTCACATCCATGACTTATGGTGAAACCTATAAATCTGAAATGACAGGTGCACAAATCAAAGATACGCTTGAAGGTGTTTGCGAAAACATTTTCCAAAAAGACCCGTATCTGCAGTCTGGTGGCGACATGGTTCGCGTGGGTGGCTTGGACTATACCTGTGAACCGAATGCCACATTGGGTAAACGCATCAGCAACATACAGTTGGATGATGGTACGGCTATTCAAGCCAATAAAACCTACACTGTTTCAGGTTGGGGGCAAGTCGAAACCATGGGCGCGGGTCGTCCGGTTTGGGACGTGGTTGCCGACTACGTGAGACAACAGAAATCTGGTGTCAAATTAAGCAAGGTGAACCACCCTGCTTTAAAAGGCGTTAAGACCAATCCGGGAATCGAAAGCTACCAAGGGAAATCAATTTAACCTTAGCTAAGAGTCGCACTACACAAATTTCTACCTTATTTAATGTCTTCTGCAATAAGTTGTCTGTCGAAGAAGGTTTGCCTTACCCAAGAAACTGGGTGAGGCTTTTTTATTTGTGGTTTTACTTTATTTTCGGCTTTAAAAACAAACTTATGCCCTGTTTTTCGGCACTACTTAGGGTTAACCCTAATTTATTTGGGGATTCTCCCAATTTTCTTTTTCACGTCAGGCTCTTAAACTGATACTCAAGTCGGGAAATAACTATAAAAAAATAATATACGCACCTTCCCGAAGAACTAAGGAGCATGAAGGAACCTGCAATAACCTCTGATACAAATGGTTTCTTCATAATATATATACATTACAAAATTTGATCTCTTAAACGAAGAATGAACATGTTTAAAAGATTTATAGAATCCGGAAATCTAGGCTACCGGGGGGATTGGTTATATTTAACTTAGCTTAGGTTTCCGACCTTATTTAGTCGATACTGAACAGCCATTTGATTGATAAATGTGCTCTTTCTTATCCACTATAGATGTCTTCTGCAATGAGTTGTCTGTCGAAGAAGGTTTACTTCACCCAATAAATTGGGTGAAGCTTTTTTTGCTCCAAATCCTATTTTACTCAACACCTCTGTTTTCAACACACGTTTCATATTGTGCGATTAAAGCATCCATAACTTTTAATAACGCCTGATACTTATCGGTTCTCTCTAATTGCTCTAGTAACAACATAGTGGCTTCAAGCGTAGACAAGCTTTGTGCATTCTTTTGCTTGCGTATTTTGTAGTTAGAAGGCAAATCAGGATTAATCACAATACGTGGCAGTTTTGCCAATGCGGGATTAAGAAACAGCATCTTTTTGGTTTTCTTCCAAGTACCATCCAAAATCAAAACACGGCAATCTGGTAATGAAAACTCATTAGGAAAGCTCTCTGCTTGATAAGTGGTCACATCCTCTTCTTGCGTTGCTGGGTATAACAAGAAAGTGCGTTTATTCGAGCGAAGAATATCATCTAAGGTGGCTTTTGGAAATTGCTCTCCCACCTCAAAGCGAGTATTTTTCAAGCTAGCATGTGTGAGCCAAGCTGTACCCTTAATATGCTTGGTTTCCAATGGGTGTTGTAAAAAAAACACCTCTACTTGATTATCAAGCTCAGGCAATACAGAGCATAAACATAAACTTTCCAATCGATGGCATTTTGTACAATAGACTCTGGCCATAATGTTAAGCACCTTTAAGTTGATTGGAAAAACCTGATATGACAAGTCCGATGGCACCGATACACTGCCAACAAGCTAAAGACAGCACTTTTTTACTCGGCAACCGGTTTCTAAAACAGCATGGGCAAGCGACAGCAGGTAGAGCGGATTTGCTTTTCACCATCCACTTCGAGCAAACCTTAATCGGCGCAACTTGGTTGCGCCCACTTGATAACTATTTATGGCTGCGCAGTCTTTTTATTATTCCAGAATACCGTCACCAAGGCTTTGCATCAGCATTGCTGAAACATATACAACAATCACTTGGACAAACTCAAAAATCGTCAGGCATTGTCTGCTTGGTAAAACCTGATCTATCAGATTTTTATCAACACAATAGTTACCTTATAGCTGAACTTGCCTCTTTACCCAAAGCAGTTCAAACCACCTTTGAGCCCTATTTAAGACAACACCCAGCCTGGCAGATTTTTATATACGAAACCAGTTTATAAGTGGTTTGCTCGAATATCATCAAGCAGGCCTTTTGATGCGGCGGTTACCAAATCAAAGACATGATCAAAGCCAGCGGGCCCGCCATAGTATGGGTCAGGCACTTCTGTCTCATCGTACTCCGGTGCAAAATCAAGGAACATACGAATTTTTTCACGATGCTCAGGCAAGGCCAGTTCCATTAAATCCATATAGTTTGAACGATCCATTGCCAAGATATAATCGAACTGAATAATATCCCCTAGATCAACCTTCCTAGCGCGTAAATCCGCCATAGGAATCCCACGCGATTCAGCCACTTGCGTAGAGCGAGCATCTGGCTGTTTCCCCACATGATAAGCCGCTGTTCCAGCAGAATCGATCAAAACAAGATCTGACAACGCAGCTTCATCAACCATACGTCTGAACACCGCATGCGCTGTTGGCGAACGGCAAATATTGCCTAAGCAAACAAAAAGAACCCTTACCTTTTCTTTATTTTTCATATACTTACATCCAATCACAAACTAGATTTATGTGAAAAAACTGAGTTTTTTATTAAAAAACTCAATAACTTAAAAAATGTTTTGGGGAAAACTAATCTCAACTACCTTAAAAAGTAAACTCTAAAAATATACTCTGATAGTGATTCAATAATCCGCCTCTAAATTTAGAGCATATTAAATTCAATAAACTTTATTGTGATATATGGTAGAGTTTTTAGTATTTTTTACCACTATTTGACAGATTATGTCTTTATTTCAGAATTTCAAATATTATTGAATGGGGATTATTCATGGCTAACTTTGAATACAAACAACTATCGGAAATTAATTTAGAACAAGAGTTTTTTGATTCATTAAAAGAAGCTTATCCTGAATTTCCGATATGGTATCAAAGAAAGGCCTCAGAAGGCGAATGTGCATATGTTTTATTTAATAAACATCAGCAATTAGATGCTTTCTTATATTTAAAATGTGAAGGACTAGATGAAAATTACTCTGATATAGACCCCCCATTTGAACGGGGAATCAGAGTTAAAGTTGGGACTTTAAAAGCTATTTCTAGGGGAACCCGACTTGGAGAAAGGATAATTAAAAAAATCATTGATTATGCTTCTGAATCTGAAATCTCTGAAGTATATGTAACCGTTTTTGATGAACATGATCACTTAATCGAATTACTGAAAAAATTTGGCTTCATGCATTGGGGGAAAAAGACGAGCACAAGAGAAAATGTTTTAGTCAAAAGACTCGACTTTCACTTTGATGACCAAAACGGCAACTTTGATATTTATAAAAGTTATCCCCTCGTTAATACATCAAATGTAAATTATTGGGTTTTGGGAATTTATCCGGAATTCCATACTAGAATGTTTCCTGATTCCATCTTAACCAATGAGTCATATGAGCTAATTCAGGATGTATCTGAAACCAATACCATTTCTAAAATTTATCTCACAAAACTAGAATGTATATCTCAGATGAAAAGAGGTGACATAATTTTAATTTATAGAACTGGAGATGGCCTATCTGCTGCGAGATATAGAGCGGTAGTTACATCCATTTGCATTGTTGACGAGATAAAAAGTATTTTCGATTTTCAACACGAACTCGACTTTATGAACTACTGTGAAAAAGGAAGCGTATTTACAACAGAAGAATTATCCTATTTTTACCGTTCTAAAAAATACCCAAAGATAATAAAGTTAACCTATAACATTGCCTTACGTCATCGCGTGACAAATGGTGACCTGATTGACCATGTTCACTTGCATCCTCGCTATTGGGGATGCTTCCCTCTTACTAAAGATCAATTTGGACACATTTTTAAAATGGGCCAAGCGAACAGCAACTTATTAGTTCATGTTTGAGGGATAAAAATAATGAATACATCAAGCAAAAACTCACTAGCTGTATGGATTGACGGGACACAAGAATATTACACTTACTCTCTGGATGTAAACCTAAAAATCACAGGGCCTACAACGGAACGCTTTATAGAAATTGGATTAACAGTTCATGAAGTAGAAGGTGCAAAAAAAATAAACTTATTTTGCCCATTTCAAATTGATAGTTCATGCATAGAAAATTTAGGAGAAACGTTAACTAAGAAACCTGACACTCTTGGAGCTATGTTCAACTCCACAGTGTCTGTCAGCTCAGATCCTACGAATGCATCATCAGAAGTCACATTGAACGGTACAAAAAAACTACATATATGTACATTAGGTTCAGATATTTTTGATGTCACACCTTGTGAAAACGATAGTTCATTAATATCTATTAATTTCGATAACTGTATTTCCAAAAAAACTAATAACGGCAGTTATTACTTTCGTTTTAGATTAAATAAACTCCAAGGTCTACATGAAGAAGAGTCCGGCACTCCCTATTGGTTTGCAGGAAAAAAAGAAGAATATTCTTACTTAGATTTTAGAGTCAATATGCCTAGAAGCCTACCAAACAGTATTGCCGTTAAAGCTTTCAAAGATAAGCTATTACGGATTCATGTTTTTCTGCTGGTTGATACAAGTCAAAAAATCGTATTTGGTACAAAATCACCTAAGGACACTAGGTTATTAGAAAAAGATGACTGGAAAGGGTATTTCCCTAAAAAAAATAAGGCTTTTTCTTTTCTTCATACCGAGGAAGATAAGGCTAAAATCGTCGCCTACCATTGGAAGAAAGAGTACTCATATGAAAACGATGCTAATAATGACTATGATTTATTTGTAAAACTAATAACAGAAAAAAGTAATAAAAAAATAATTCTGACTGCAGCTATTTTCACTCTAATATTTGGTTCTGCTTCCGGTGTCCTCGGGAATTATGCATTTAAAGCATTAGAGGACACCACTTATCCTGATGCATTATCTAAGCCTAACCAGGTTAAAAAAGCAGAGAATCCTGCATATGACAAAAAGACTCAAATAAAGCTATCTACTCAGCCAAATAGCAAAAAGACTGTGGTGGGACCTTAATTCCAAGCTTTTTTAAGTCAAAAGGTTTTTCATATTCTTGTGGTGAAGATATTTTCAATGCAAAGGCTGTTTCTCTGCCCAAAAAATATTGATCAAAATAATCTTTCTCAATCCCTGAATATTTAAATGTTTTGCACCACAAATCCTCCGGTGGCATTGATAGTATAGCTTGGACATCAAATTCACCAACGACCTTCTGGACTGGACTCGAAGCATAAATCACTACAGAACGTACATTCTGATTTTTAAACACTACTTTTCTAAATTCAAAGCGCTTCTGCCCTGATAAAATCTTTTCCGCGAACTCAGGTTTGATTGACAGTAATACTCTCACTCACAATGCCCTTTTATTTCTAATCGTTATGCCAAATTTAAAAATGTATTTTGCACTATATAAACATCAATTTGGATATTTTTTCTGTGGTAAGGCACCTGTTTTTTAACAAAACTTATAGCTACTAAAGACAAGTTTGTTAGTAACTTTGATAATTTTAAGATAGGTAATACTTCTGATATCTGCGCTAAAATTCTTCGCAAAAACGTCGGATATTTGACCAATTAATGCAAGATTAATTTGTTAAAACATGGCACTCATAAAAGCTAACAAAATTGTTAGCTCTCTAGCATTTTGGGAGATAATTACCCATCCAGAGGCAAAACTTGCCTACAACTGAAAGTCATACTTCCAGTTTGTTTTAGGGATAATTTGAAAAATGATATTAATCTCTTTAAAATCAATGTATTACAATAAACCCCTCTTATTGCCTAAGCAAACAAAAATAACAGATACCTTATGACTCATAACTCTCTCAAATTTATTATTAAAATCGCTAAAATAGCCACATTCTAACCAAAACTCAAAACTCAAAACTCAAACCTCAATAAAGATAAGCAAATTTATTCGTATCAACTTCATGAACAAATCAGCCAGTAAAAACACCAAAACCGGTGGCAGAACCTCTGCCAAACCACCTATTTTACTGATTCCCTTTGCGGAAGATTGGCTGGTGTATGAAGATGCTGATGTAATTGTCGTTAACAAACCATCCGGGCTATTATCTGTACCAGGACGAGATGCCGATCCTTTAGCAAGCTTAATAGGGCAGGTTCAAACCCGCACGCCAGAAGCATTGATTGTTCATCGGTTGGACATGGATACCTCTGGCCTAATGGTGCTAGCCAAAAATGCGGAGGCGCATCGAAACCTAAGCCGTCAATTTGAAATGCGTGAAACGGCCAAACAATATCAAGCCATCTGCTTTGGGTGCCCTTCTCAATCTGGTGGTCAAGTCTGCCAACCAATGCGGTGTGATTGGGAAAACCGCCCGCTACAAATGATAGATTTTAAATATGGTAAGTTCGCACAAACCCTGTGGCAGCAGGAACAACAACTTGAAAACAGTTTCAAAGTACTGCTCACCCCTATTACAGGCCGTTCTCACCAACTTCGCCTTCATATGAAACAACTCGGGCATCCTATGCTAGGCGACAACTTATATGCCGACCAACCTAATCAACAAGCATTTAAACGACTGCATTTACACGCGTTTCAATTAGGCTTTAAACACCCAACAACTCAAAAACACATGGCTTTCAATCAAATAGCAGATTTCTGGTAGCTTTGCGAGCCAACATCAAATGGCATAAAAACTGCTATGGAAGTTGGCAATTGAATTCATTGGAAGCTGAAAAGCCCGCCTAACAACTTTGAAAGTTAGCATTTTGGGCGTAAAGTAACCCTTTAAAGACGCTCACATTGCAAGTGTTTAGCTCAGGAAGGACAGAGTTATGTCAGAAGTAGATTTGGAAAAAGATGACCAAGCCACAAAAGAAATGCTTGAAATGATGGGAGAAATCCCTGAAGAAAACATTTATAAGGACGGGACGGGCGTGTCTCGACAGGCGGAAGAAATGATGGACAAACTACGTGATACCGACACTTTGAAAGAAGGCAATGATGCTTCAGCAGATGATCTTCTCGATGTACTAAGTGAACTCGATACTGAAAATGAAGATGTTGTTGAAGTACCAGAACCATCAGAGATCGAAGTGCCAGAACCTATTACAAATGAAGTAGCTTCGGATAGCTCGGACGAGGAGCTTGAAAGTACCACAGATGATGTCGAATCCGCTGCTGACGCAGAAATGATGGCCATGCTTGACGACGTAGAGAATCAAACCGATGAGGCAGAGTTAGTCGCAGAAATGCCGGAGGCTGAAACAACAACTGAAGATGCAGCCGAGCCAGTTACGGAAGAGCCTGTTGCAGAAGAGCCTGCTATCGAAGAACCAGTTTTAGAAGACACTGTTGAAGACACTGTTGAAGACGCTATGCCTAGTGAAGACATGCCTGAAGATTCAACCGATGATTTATTGGATGAAGTGGCAAGCCTAACAGAAGATGAAACGGCTCCATCTGTTGAAACCAGTGCAGAAGATATCGCGGAGCTTGAAGACATCATGGGCGATATTCCAGAAGCTGTTGAAACCGAAATGGCAACAGCATTAGAAGACGATGATTTGACAAAAGAATTAGAACCAGAAGCAGAAGGTGCACAGGTCAATGACATCCTAGATCAAGTAGAAGCTGAAACGTCTACTGAAGATGAAGAACCTTCCGCTGAAGACGATTCAGCAGAAACCGTAGCTGTTGATGATGAAGCGACTGTTGAAGAAAATGAAGAACCAATGATCGCAGACGAACCTGCCGAGCTAGATGATCTGGAAGATGAGATTGAGCCTAGTGCTGTAACCGAAGAACCCGTTGTCATGGAAGAAGCGGTAACTGAAGATGAGGCATCGCCAATATCCACCAATCAAGCAAATGAGTCTGTTGAGATCATGGAGCAAGCTGTCACTTTGGATGAAGAAATTCAAGAACTGGCCGACAAAGTTTCTAAAACAGCGAAAGAAGCCACGTTAATGGCGATTGAAGTGAGCAAAAAAGCACATGATGCAGCTGACCGCACACAACAAGCGATAGAAGAAACTTTTAAAGCGACCGAAAGAGCATTTGAAGCGGCTAAAAAAGCTAACTATCAAATTGAATCGGCACAATTAAACTATGAAGCTTCAGGCCAGGATATTAGTGCTATTTTGAATGAGTTGCGTTCCAAAAATGATAATTTGCTTCAGCACAATGAACAGCTCAAACAAAAAATAAACGACCTGACAAAATAATAAATGCAATTGTAAAAAGGCATACGCCATGAGTGAAACTGATATGACCGCTGACAACAACTCAATCACGGACGATCTTCTAGATGAACTGGATAAGCTGGAAACCAGCACAAACACCATGGAATCGGAAGTAGAACGCGTGACTGAAAATCAGGAAACGCTTGCTAAAACAGATAGCCCAAACGCTATTGAAGCGGCAACCATTTCTTTAGAGTCGGCAAAAACTGCCCAACAGGCAGCTGAGCAATGTCAGTCAGCCACCGAAACAGCCGTTCAACTTTCTCAGGAACAAAAACGACAAGCCATGGAGCTTGCGGACTCTAATGTTGCTTGGCGTCAGTCTGTTAGAAACGTTAATAAAGAACTAGAATCAAATAAAAGTGCTACCACCATTGTACTGGTGATCGCTATTGTCGTCAGTGTTCTCTCAACGAGTATTATGGGCTTTTTGTTTTACAGCGTTCAGAAGAAAAACGAATCCCTCAAGGGTGAAGTGACCGATATCATTTCTACCCAGACAGAACTGCTCAATAAGAAAATGACATTAAAAACTGATCAAATGGCATCACTGGTTGAATCCATTGTTGCGAGCAATCAGCATAGAGCAACCAAAATGCAAGAGGCACCGGCTCCAGTTACGCCTAAACCTCAAGCTACTCCTCAACCAGTACCAAAAGCACTACCTGAAGCTCAAGCACCAGCTGCTCCAGCAACAACCGTAACAGCTGAAATGGATGCTGAGCTGAAGAAACAAATTGCACACTTGTCGCAAATTCAGCAGCAACAAATGAGTAAATTGGATGACATGATTGCTGAGTTGACTAAACAGCAAAAAACTGAAGATAAAAAGTTATCTAAAGCGACAGATACCACTGCAATCAAAACCGCACCGATTGAAGTTACCTCTATGGGCTTAACTGAATCACAGGTTAAAAAATTAAACGCTATTCTTTGGCGGGTGAGCAACTTAGGAAAACAAATGAAGTCAGTAAAAGCATCACTGGCTCAACTTAAAAAATCGCCTACTGCTAAAAAAGCTACAGCAAAAGATAAAACTGCGGCTCAAGAAAATTTATCATCTATCCAGTCATCTTTAAAGTCTCTTTCTGAGCAGCTACAAGAGGTTAAAACACAGCAAAACGACTTGAAGATACAACTTGAAGCAATAAAAGAAAGTAATAAAAAAACTGAGGTACCAGCTGGCAGCTACGAATTTAAAGCTCGGTAACAACAATAAGCCTACATAAAAAAGGCTAGGTATTGACCTAGCCTTTTTCTATTTAAATGATTGTTCGAGCACTACCCCAGCCTGGCAGATTTTTCTTTTCTTAATCAATCGCCTGCAAACATTAAATCGTAAGGGCGCTGACAATCATCTAACAATTTACTCAAGCTAAAGCTTCTAATCTCTTCGACAAACTTTTGGCCACCAAAATAGACTTGAACAACCGGTAAGGTGAAAATACTTTGTTGAGAGCAAATACCTGTTGTTAGATGACAATCAATATAGACCATTTCAATCTTCGGGAAACGTTCTGAGAACATCTCGATTAATTTTGGTTTGATTGCATGGCATACATTGCACTCCTGCCCCCCAAAAAGCACCAACAAGGCATCTTTTTCTGCTTTTAGGGTATCTAGTACTTCTAATTCTTTTATTGTCTGCATGTGGCTTCTTCTATCTTCTTTGTAAAGAAACGCTAATTATACTCTGTTCATAATAAAAACCTGTCGTAACCGAACCATGATATTCGTTGGTTCAATGCGTATAATGATTCTAAACAGACACAAATCATAAGGAAGGCTTGAAGTGTCAAACTCAAATACATTCTTCGCAAAACTCGTTTTACTTCTAGTTGCCTTACTATTAAACGGATGTACTCTCTCTCATAAACCGACATTGGAGCAAATCAACCAAGACTCTACACAATTCTTTAATAATGAATTTCAAGGCATTTTCTTGGCATCTCAAGTCACAAAAGAAAATGGTTACAATGAAAACGACAACCATTATGTAGCAGAAATGTCTATTGTTGCGACAGCTCAAATCACCTTGGAGAACTATCTCTTAACTCTAAAAGATAATGACAGCTATACACCAATGGAAAAAGCTCACCTTGCATTACAGATTGGATTATTAAAGCTCACGTTACCAGAGTTTCAAGCAGGTGATCAGTTGACGTTTAAAAGACGCTTTCTATTTATTAAAACCGATAATGGATGGCAATTACGTAAGCAGTTAAAAAACGCTGAGCAACATCCGGTTTTATAAAAAGCCGAACAAGTTACTTTAAGGCTTAGTTAACCAAGCTGCACCTCTGACGCCACTTGAGTCACCCCATTGGGCTTTTTGTAACTGTGTTACAACTTGGTCGCTGAATACCCATTCTTCCCAGATTTGTGGTACACGCTGGTAAAGGTAATCAATATTAGACATGCCTCCACCCAACACAATCACATCCGGGTCAAAAATATTGATTACCGAAGCCAATCCTTTTGCCAACCAAACACAATAGTGCTCTAAAGCCTGAGCGGCATCTGTTGAAAGTTCATCTTGATTAAACTGTGCGCTGGCGACAATTTCTTGAGCGGTTAACAATTTACCAGATGTTTGCTCAAAATGTTTGGCAAAACCTGGGCCGGATAAAAATGTCTCAATACAACCTGACTTGCCACAATAGCATGGCATACGAGTTTCATCATCTCCCAACCAAGGTAAGGGGTTATGCCCCCACTCACCGGCAATCAGGTTGGCACCATCTAATACTTGGTTTTTGATAACCAAACCGCCACCACAACCCGTGCCTATTATGACGCCAAAAACTGTTTGAGCACCTTTCCCAGCACCATCAATCGCTTCAGACAATGCAAAGCAGTTTGCATCATTAGATAGACGTACAGGGCAATTCAAACGATCCATCAGGTCATTTTTTAAGTCTTTATCGATCAAACAAACCGAGTTTGCATTTTTAATGCGACCAGTCTTTTGAGAGATAGCACCAGGAATACCGATACCCAGTGCAGAGAGTTTACCTACAGCCTGTTCGGCTTGTGTAAACAATGAAACGATAGTATCCAATGTTTTTTGATAATGACCTTGTGGCGTAGCCACACGTTGGCGAAACAGTATTTCATTGTTATCTGATAACACAATGATTTCAATTTTAGTTCCGCCTAAATCAACGCCACAAAACATCATACTTAGCCTTAATCGTTACTTGCGTAAGAACACGGTGAAATCATTAGGCAGATAATCCATTTTGACTTCAACATGAGAACAAAAAGTCTGACAAAACCTTTTTACTTTTTGTGGATCAAAGCTCATTAGGTCTGCGCATTGAAAAGTCCATTCATGAGTTTGGTTCAATAAATTGAATGCTACACCTTGCTTTGAGAGCTCATACATTTTTCGGATAACACCAAAAGCATATTCTCCCGAATCATCAATGACTTCATTAAGCGCACCTGACATAAACACCCAATCAAAAGACTCATTTTCTAGTTCAAAATCATATATTTCACCATTTAAAAACTTGAGATCAGGGTAGATATTTTGTGATGCAAAAATCATATCTGGAGAGACATCTAAGCCAACATAATTCACAGCCAACCCATGATGAGTAAAGTATTTATAAAGATCAGCAAAACCACAGCCGACATCTAATACTTTAGGCTGCCCTGCTAGCTTTGGTTGCGCCTCCATCCAATCCAAAAATTGAGCGAAGCGCAACTCTTGAACGTATTTGTCTTTCCAAAACAAAGCAGCAGGTTTATAACCATAACGCTCTATAGAGGCTTTATGACGTGTAACAATTCTTAGCCGGTGTTTTTCTGTAAGCTTTGGCATTTACTGTCCGGATTCAATTGACTTCAACCAGTGAATTTCTTCTTCAGAAAAACCAGCTTCTTGTCTTGCTTCAAAATTAAACGGGCCTCTTAAATCACCATGAAAATAGCTTTCGATGATATTCACAAATTCTTTAAATGGATTTAAGCCAGCTTCTTTGCACAAGTAACGGAACCATCTTGTTCCCACCTCTACATGCCCTATTTCATCATTCAGAAGGATCTTTAAAATTTCTACCCCACGCTTATCGCCAATGGCACGTAACTTCTTTATCATAGGAGGCGTGACATCAAGACCTCTTGCTTCAAGTGTTCTAGGGACTAGTGCCATTCTAACAATAGGATCATGATCCGTTTCAAAAGTTGTTACCCATAAACCGTTATGAGCTTTGAAGTCACCATATTCATACCCCAAATGATAAAGATGTTCACGAATCATCTGAAAATGATAAGACTCTTCTGTCGCGACTCTTAACCAGTCTTGGTAGTAAGCTTTTGGTAAAGTCTGAAAACGATACAAAGCATCTAAAGCTAAATTAATCGCATTGAACTCGATATGAGCAATTGAGTGAATAAGCGCAGCATGCCCCTCTGGCGTTCCCAATCTTCTTTTGGGTAAACTTTTAGGTGGCACAAGTTCCGGCAATGCAGGTCTACCTGCATCAGACACACGATAAATCATCTGTGTCGGATTGAAGTTGTATATTCCTTTTTCCCAGCCCTGTTGTAACTGATCGACCAATGAAATTTTTCGGTCAAGATCCTTCTCAATCAAACAAGCATAAGCGGATTCAAAAAAGTTATGTTCTGTCATTTTTACACGATACCCATAAACAAAAAAAGCCGGTAAAAACCGGCTTTTTTTAACTGCTACCTAAAGCGTATTAGTGCTTACGGTAGTAAACACCCATTAGGTATTCAACACCACGGTATTGTTTTGCATCAATAGCTGCAAACAACTTAGCCCATTGAAGCTTCTCAGCACCAGTCATGTAGTATGAAGGGTTGTGAGTTTCTACTGCAACTTTGCTACCAGCTCTTTTTTGAATATCTGGCGCTTGCTCAAGCTTATCTAGTGCTGCAAAACATTGTGCAACTGTAGTTTTTTGCTTGTAAGCTTTAGCAGCCTTAGCACCTTGTTCCTTACCAAGTTTAATAACCATGTTACCATCAGCAACACATTGGTCATAAGTTGATTCAGCAGCTTGAACGTTCATTGAAAGTGCTGCTACAGCAGAAATAAAGAGTGCTTTTAGTGTTAAGTGTTTCATTTAACTACTCCAGAATATTAGGGTACGATTATATTTAACGAAGCTATTGTGAATGTTTTAACAGTAAATTGCAACTGTAAATCCTGAAATCCAGACTAAAAAAAATTAGCACGGTATAAGGCAATTTTATGTCGCTAAACCTTTACGGAACCCTTGAGAAAAAGCTGCTTTGAATAGGCATAAGCCCAAAGTGCAAAACAGACTAATGTCAATAAAAAAACCAACTGAGAAATGCCATGCCATTGTGCAAACGATAGCTGCATGACGTGACCTGTCATATCATGGATTTTTAACCATTCCATCTTGGGTGAAATGAACCACTGATTCACGGCAACCATAATGGCAGTAATCACTAACCACATTTCTCTTTTCATTCTGCATGCTTGGGTCAGCATCAATCCAAATAAGATAAACAGTATGATAGCCAGATCAAAAAAATAAAGTCCATTCAACAAAACAGACATCACTTGACCTGCTTGTACCTTATCTAACAAACTAAACAATACAGGTGCAACGACATAACCTATTGTGATATTTACCGTTAACCAAACTGCAGAAAGAAAGATGAGCTTTAGCATTAGATATACTGAATCTCAACGATTTCGTAGTCGATATTACCACTCGGTGCTGCAACTACAACTTCTTCGCCTTCTTCTTTACCAATAAGCGCACGCGCAATTGGAGAATTGACAGAGATTTTTCCTTGATTAATATCAGCTTCTTCATGACCAACAATCTTATAGGTCATTTCTTCATCAGTATCGATATTCAATACCGTTACTGTAGCACCAAAAACAACTTTTCCATTTGGTTTTAGCTTGCTGACATCGATAATTTGAACTGTTCCCAAAATATGCTCGATTTTAGCAATGCGAGCTTCAATCAAACCTTGTTGTTCACGAGCTGCATGGTATTCAGCATTTTCTTTCAAATCTCCATGCTCACGCGCTACGGCAATAGCTGTAGAAATAGCGGGACGATCTTCTTTTTTAAGCTTGTTTAGCTCAACTTGCAGTGCATCTGCACCTTCTTTTGTCATTGGATGTCTTTGCATACCTATACCTCAAAACAAAAACGCCAAGTCCAAAGACTTGGCGCTACAAAAGTTACTTAATCAAATTATCGAATATTTTGTAAACGCGTTACTTTCTGGTTATCCAAATATTCCATAGATGCAACCATCGCCAAAGCACCTGCCATTGTAGTTGTATAGCAGATTTTGTGCATTAACGCTTCACGACGAATGCTTGAAGAGTCTTTAATACTAACAGATCCATCAGAAGTGTTAACAATCAAATCAACATCTTCATTTACAATCGAGTCAACAATATTCGGGCGGCCTTCTGTTACTTTATTAACCGCTTCACATTCAATGCCAGCTTCTTGCAATGTTTTCGCTGTACCTCGAGTAGCCAAAAGCGTAAAGCCTTTTTCTACCAACTGACGAGCCAAATCAATCACCTTAACTCTATCAGCTTGACGTACACTTAAAAATGCTTTCCCAGAAGTTGGTAGCACCGTACCACCAGCCAATTGTGCTTTCTGATAAGCTTCGGCAAAAGTATCACCTACGCCCATTACTTCCCCAGTTGATTTCATTTCAGGCCCAAGAATAGGGTCTACACCTAGGAATTTAATGAATGGGAAAACCGCTTCTTTAACAGAGAAATGCTCTGGACGAATTTCTTTCGTAAACTCTTGCTCAGATAGTTTTTGTCCTACCATACAGCGTGCTGCAATTTTTGCCAGAGGCTTACCAATTGCTTTCGATACAAATGGTACTGTACGAGAAGCGCGAGGATTAACTTCTAAAACGTAGATATCTTCACCCTTAACGGCAAACTGCGTATTCATTAAACCGACAACATTCAAAGCTTTTGCCATCTTAGCAACTTGAACACGAATTTCATCTTGAATGTGCATTGGAATACTATAAGGAGGCAATGAACATGCTGAGTCACCTGAGTGAATCCCTGCTTGTTCAATATGCTCCATGACACCACCGATAACAACTTGCTCACCATCACAAATCGCATCGACGTCAAGCTCGACAGCATCATCCAAGAATCGATCTAGCAGTACTGGTGAATCATTCGATACCTTTACAGCCTCAGTCATATAACGAGTCAAGTCTGTATCGTTATAAACGATTTCCATTGCTCGCCCACCTAAAACATAAGAAGGACGCACTACCAATGGGTAACCGATTTCATTTGCCAAAGCCAAGGCTTGATCTTCGCTTCTAGCTGTTCTATTTGGTGGCTGCTTCAACTCTAAACTATGTAATAACTGTTGAAAACGCTCACGATCTTCTGCAAGGTCGATTGACTCAGGTGACGTACCAATAATCGGCACACCAGCCTCTTCCAAGTCCTCTGCAAGTTTCAATGGCGTTTGACCACCATATTGAACGATAACCCCTTTTGGCTTCTCTACTTCAACAATTTCTAACACATCTTCAAGCGTTAGCGGCTCAAAGTACAGTCTGTCAGAGGTGTCATAATCTGTTGAAACCGTTTCAGGGTTACAGTTAACCATAATCGTTTCATAACCATCTTCGCGCATAGCCATAGCCGCGTGAACACAGCAATAATCAAACTCTATTCCCTGACCGATACGGTTCGGACCACCACCCAACACCATGATCTTGTCTTTGTCTGTTGGGCATGCCTCACACTCTTCTTCATAGGTCGAGTACATATATGCCGTACTTGTTTCAAACTCTGCTGCACAAGTATCTACACGTTTAAATACTGGGCGGACATTCAATGTATGTCTAAACTTACGAATAAATGCAGCATCCGTATTCAACAGTTTTGCCAAACGGTTGTCAGAGAAGCCTTTACGTTTCAAATTACGCAAA
This sequence comes from Hydrogenovibrio kuenenii DSM 12350, assembly GCF_000526715.1. Lineage (NCBI taxonomy): Bacteria > Pseudomonadati > Pseudomonadota > Gammaproteobacteria > Thiotrichales > Piscirickettsiaceae > Hydrogenovibrio > Hydrogenovibrio kuenenii. The sequence goes on from NZ_JAGP01000001.1 coordinate 1,673,878, forward strand.
TAATTTTCGTCTAACGCATCCAAACCACGTTGTTTTAAATCATCTTCTATTAAAACAAGCTCTTGAATTTGCGATAGGAACCAAGGATCAATTTTTGAAATATCAAAAACGGTTTCTAAATCCCAACCCGCTCTAAATGCATCAGCAACATACCATAATCTTTCTGGACCAGGTGTTCTTAACTCCTGACGTAAAATATCCTTGATATTCTTTTCTTCAAGCTGCGCTAGAGGCATGATTTCATCAAAACCATCCTTGCCCGTTTCCAGTCCACGTAAAGCTTTTTGAATTGACTCCTGGAAAGAGCGGCCAATTGCCATGACTTCACCAACTGACTTCATTTGTGTCGTCAATCGTGCTTGTGCTTGAGGGAACTTTTCAAAGGTAAAACGAGGGACTTTTGTCACAACATAGTCAATGGTCGGTTCGAATGAAGCTGGTGTTGCACCATCTGTAATATCATTTTTTAATTCATCAAGCGTATAGCCAACCGCTAATTTTGCGGCAACTTTTGCGATAGGGAAACCTGTTGCTTTAGACGCAAGAGCAGAAGAACGAGAAACACGAGGGTTCATCTCGATAATAATCATACGCCCCGTATCAGGGTTAATTGAGAATTGTACGTTTGACCCACCCGTTTCAACACCAATCTCTCGCAATACTGCTAAAGAAGCATTACGCATAATTTGATATTCTTTGTCCGTCAATGTTTGTGCTGGCGCAACAGTAATAGAGTCACCAGTATGAACACCCATTGGGTCTAGGTTTTCGATAGAACAAACTATAATGGCATTGTCGTTCTTGTCTCGAACCACTTCCATTTCATATTCTTTCCAACCAAGGATTGACTCTTCAATCAATAGCTCATTCGTTGGTGACAAATCCAAACCGAACTTACAAATTTCTTCAAATTCCTGCTTGTTGTAGGCAATACCACCACCAGAACCACCCAAAGTAAATGATGGACGGATAACAGTTGGAAAACCAACTTTTTCTTGTACAACCCAAGCTTCTTCCATATTATGTGCAACAGCAGAAACTGGCATATCAAGACCAATTTTTTCCATTGCTTGGCGGAAACGTTCACGGTTTTCAGCTTTATCTATCGCATCTGCATTCGCACCGATAAGCTCTACACCAAACTCTTCCAAAACACCTTTGTCATGCAGTTCTAACGCACAGTTCAGTGCAGTTTGACCACCCATCGTCGGTAAAATAGCATCCGGACGTTCTTTTTCAATAATATTACGAACGGTTTTCCACTCAATCGGCTCAATATAAGTAGCGTCAGCCATTTCAGGGTCTGTCATAATCGTCGCTGGATTAGAATTCACCAGAATGACACGATAACCTTCTTCTCTTAAAGCCTTACATGCTTGTACACCGGAATAGTCGAACTCACAGGCTTGTCCGATAATAATAGGGCCTGCACCAATGATTAAAATACTTTTTATATCTGTTCTTTTTGGCATCGAATCTTCCCTATTACTTCTTCGATTTAAATTGCTTCATATTTTCAATAAACTGATCAAACAGCGGCGCAACATCATGCGGACCTGGGCTTGCTTCAGGATGACCTTGGAAACTAAACGCGGACTTATCTGTTCTTTGGATACCTTGTAAAGAACCATCAAACAACGAATAGTGCGTCGCTTCTATGTTGTCAGGCAATGTATCTGAATCTACCGCAAAACCGTGGTTTTGTGAGGTAATCATCACTTTTTTCGTTTTAATATCCTGAACAGGATGATTCGCACCATGATGACCAAATTTCATTTTTACCGTTTTTGCACCAGATGCTAATGCCAATAACTGATGCCCTAAGCAAATACCGAAAACTGGAATATCCGTTTCAAGCACTTTCTGAATTGCTTCAATTGCATAATCACACGGTTCTGGATCCCCTGGTCCATTTGATAAGAACACGCCATCAGGATTCATTGCTAAAACATCTTCTGCTGGTGTTTTTGCCGGTACTACAATCAGTTCGCAGCCTCTTTCAACCAACATACGTAAAATATTGCGTTTAACACCATAATCAAAAGCGACAACCTTATACATCGGCTTTTCATTTGGAATTGGATGACCCTCACCCAACTTCCAAGTACCTTCTGTCCACTGATAGCTTTCGGCAGTTGTAACTTCTTTTGCCAAGTCCAACCCTTTCAAACCGGAAAATGCTTTTGCATCGGCAACGGCTGCATCAGCATCGATATCATCACCAGTTACAACAACACCTGACTGCGCACCTTTAGCTCTTAGCAAACGGGTTAATTTTCGCGTATCAATATCCGTAATCGCTACAACATTTTGTTCTTTAAGGTACTCAGGAAGTGACTTTTCAGCTCTAAAGTTACTCATTAAAGCAGGACAATCTTTCACAATTAAGCCCTGAGCCATAATAGCTGGAGATTCTTCGTCTTCTCTATTAACGCCTACATTCCCAATGTGTGGATAAGTCAAAGTAACAATTTGTTTGAAATAGGAAGGATCCGTAAGGATTTCTTGGTAACCAGTCAAAGAAGTATTAAAAACCACTTCTCCAACGGTTTTTCCTTCTGCACCGAGAGAGGTGCCCCAGAAAAGAGTGCCATCTTCTAAAGCCAGTAAAGCTTGTGTCATATTTTTTTCCGCCGCCAGTAAAAGGTTATGCACCAAAAATTAACGTTTAGCGTTGTGAACTGCACATATAAAAAAACGGAGCCAGTCCCTTATGGAACTCACTCCGTTTCTTAATGGATAAATGACACTTGCACGCCATCTTCAATATTCACCCCGTAAAACTGCTAAAGCGTTAATTTTAGCTATAAATTTGATTGGGTGAATTTTACTTGATTAAAGATTGGGTGTCTAGACACAACTGAACGATGTTTGAAAGTTTTTCTCGTTTTTCAATAACATAGAAACAAAAAAGCCACACTAAAAATTAGTGTGGCTTTGAGATATGGTGCCGACATCAAGACTTGAACTTGAAACCTACTGATTACAAATCAGTTGCACTACCAATTGTGCTATGTCGGCTGATGCGGCGTATTATAAGTTCAAAATGCGTGATGTCAACAATTTTTTAGAAACTTTCGGCAACTTTCAACATTCCAATTAATGTCAAGTCTTCTACGTAAGAAAACGACTTATCTAACAAAGGTTCAATACTTAAAAAATCACCGCCAGTGCCAATACAATCGAACTTACGACCTGTTTCATTTTCAAGATCTCTAATCACTGCATTGATATAACTTCCAGCCATATACAAAGTGCCACCTAAAATCGCATTCTCTGTATTAGTCGCCATGAGTTTTAGTTCTTTTTGTTCAGTTGGCTCATCATAGCAATCCAATCCAGCGGTGTTTAATGATAGAGAACGGCGCATTAAAGATAACCCCGGCACAATAAAGCCACCTAAATGCTTTGTATCAATCACAGCGTCAATTGTCATTGCTGTACCAACACTAACAATCATGACTGGGTTTGAAGCATCTATGCTTGCACCCAAAATAGACATCCAGCGATCAACACCAAGAAGGTTAAATTGGTCATAACCGCTTTTAATACCACAGCAACTTGGCTGAGATGTAAGTTCTGTTGGGTAACACTTAAACGATTGTTTAATCTGCTCAATTAATAAAGCAGTTTTATCTGCAGATGCCACAGAACAAAAATAGATATTTGTAACTTGTTCTAAATTATTTAGCTGTAGAACTTCTAGGAATTGTCCATCTTCAATTAAGGATTTATCTACTGCACCTAAAAATTCATAACTATTATTAACAACACAAGCTGCCTTGAGCCTAGAGTTTCCTAATTCAAAAAAGATTTTCATATTATTTTTCTTATTGATACTTGTCCGGTCATGAAAGACTTTAGTTCACCATCAATCTGAACCTGAGGTTGAAAAAAATTATTAAGCCCATAATACCGACCTTTCACATGTTCACCCTTATCTTCAACAATGACTAATTCACCTGGAGAAAAGTAATCAACATCCCGCCAATCACTAATAATTTTTTTAGCTACTTCTGTTTCTTCAGACATAAAAAAAGTGATTAGTTCATTGCCGAATTCAGTTAAAAAATGATAAATATCAAGCTCTTTTACAAAGCCATACAATGAATCATTTGGGGCGCTTAAGTTTATACCAAGCCCGAAGACGACATACATTCTTTTATCTGCTTTTACTAATTCTATCAAGCACCCTGCGGCCTTCAGTCCATTAGCATAGATATCGTTAGGCCATTTTACTTGATAATTGCCTTGTGAATACTTTGACAGCAACCGATGGAGAATCAATGCTACAGGTACACTTTTCAGCAACAACTTATCCAATGGATAATCAACTGAAAAGGTAAACGAACAAGTTAAAGGAGAAAGAGCTTTATCAGCATTCCAACTACGTTCACGTTGCCCATAGCCTGCTGTCTGCTCATCGGCGATACAAAATGTAGGTTTCTTAATTTTTCCTTGAGTAATTTCATCCTTTAAATATCGACTTGTCGAATCAATCGATGAAAAATGAAAGACATCAAAAGGGAATTCTGTGCCTAAGGCATTTGGATCAAAATGCATAAATAAACCCGAAATCACTGTATCAGTAATACTTTGACATGCTTGGACAAAAAGTTACAAGCAAAAAAAAACCACTCATAAGAGTGGTTTTCAGAATATAAGCTTGGAGATGACCTACTCTCACATGGCACCTGCCACACTACCATCGGCGCTGAGACGTTTCACTACTGAGTTCGGAATGGGATCAGGTGGTTCCATCTCGCTATGGTCCCCAAGCAATTTGGTTATGTAAGCTGATGTTTTACCATCAACTCACTGAATTTGGATCAATCTTTATTAAGAGCATATTGTTCTACAACACATGTATCTTTCATTGCGTCATTTCTCTAGCTACTCAAGCTCAAACATGCCTTCAAAAGTCACTTTTGAGTTGTATAGTTAAGCCTCACGGGTAATTAGTACTGGTTAGCTTCATACATTACTGCACTTCCACATCCAGCCTATCAACGTCATAGTCTTTAACGGCCCTTTAGAAGACTTAAAGTCTAGGGAGAACTTATCTTGAGGCGGGTTTCCCGCTTAGATGCTTTCAGCGGTTATCCCTTCCGATCATAGCTACCCTGCAATGCCTCTGGCGAGACAACAGGAACACCAGCGGATCGTCCACTCCGGTCCTCTCGTACTAGGAGCAGCCCCTCTCAATTCTCCAACGCCCACGGCAGATAGGGACCGAACTGTCTCACGACGTTCTAAACCCAGCTCGCGTACCACTTTAAATGGCGAACAGCCATACCCTTGGGACCGACTTCAGCCCCAGGATGTGATGAGCCGACATCGAGGTGCCAAACACCGCCGTCGATATGAACTCTTGGGCGGTATCAGCCTGTTATCCCCGGAGTACCTTTTATCCGTTGAGCGATGGCCCTTCCACACAGAACCACCGGATCACTAGAACCTGCTTTCGCACCTGCTCGACGTGTCAGTCTCGCAGTCAAGCACCCTTTTACTCTTGCGCTCATTGCACGATGTCCGACCGTGCTGAGGGTACCTTCGCGCTCCTCCGTTACTCTTTAGGAGGAGACCGCCCCAGTCAAACTACCCACCATACACTGTCCCTGACCAGGATTCACTGGCCTAGGTTAGAACCTCAATAATATCAGGGTGGTATTTCAAGATTGGCTCCACAATAACTGGCGTTACTGCTTCAAAGCCTCCCACCTATCCTACACAGATAGTATCAAAGTCCAGTGCAAAGCTATAGTAAAGGTTCACGGGGTCTTTCCGTCTAGCCGCGGGTACGCAGCATCTTAACTGCGAGTTCAATTTCGCTGAGTCTCGGGTGGAGACAGTGTGGCCATCATTACGCCATTCGTGCAGGTCGGAACTTACCCGACAAGGAATTTCGCTACCTTAGGACCGTTATAGTTACGGCCGCCGTTTACCGGGGCTTCGATCAAGAGCTTCGCATAAGCTAACCCCATCAATTAACCTTCCGGCACCGGGCAGGCGTCACACCGTATACGTCATCTTTCGATTTTGCACAGTGCTATGTTTTTAGTAAACAGTTGCAGCCACCTAGTCTCTGCGGCCCACTCGCGTGGGCATACCTTCTCCCGAAGTTACGGTATCATTTTGCCTAGTTCCTTCACCCGAGTTCTCTCAAGCGCCTTGGAATTCTCATCCTGACCACCTGTGTTGGTTTGGGGTACGATTCTTTATTACCTGAAGCTTAGAAGCTTTTCTTGGAAGCATGGCATCAACAACTTCGTCCAAAAGAGGACTCCTCATCACGCCTCAGCATTAAGATCCCGGATTTGCCTAAGATCTCTGCCTAAACGCTTGAACTTGCAACCATCAGCAAGCTTGCCTAGCCTTCTCCGTCCCTCCATCGCAGTAATAAAAAGTATAGGAATATTAACCTATTTCCCATCGACTACGCCTCTCGGCCTCGCCTTAGGGGTCGACTAACCCTACGTCGATTAACGTTGCGTAGGAACCCTTGGTCTTTCGGCGAGGGAGCTTTTCACTCCCTTTATCGCTACTCATGTCAGCATTCGCACTCGTGATACCTCCAGGACACTTTACAATGCCCCTTCGCAGGCTTACACGACGCTCCTCTACCATGCCTTACGGCATCCGCAGCTTCGGTACACTATTTAGCCCCGTTAAATCTTCGGCGCAGGCCGACTCGATCAGTGAGCTATTACGCTTTCTTTAAAGGGTGGCTGCTTCTAAGCCAACCTCCTGACTGTCTAAGCCTTCCCACATCCTTTCCCACTTAATAGTGTTTAGGGACCTTAGCTGGCGGTCTGGGTTGTTTCCCTCTTGACAACGGACGTTAGCACCCGCAGTCTGTCTCCCATGATTGCACTTGTTGGTATTCGGAGTTTGCAATGGGCTGCTAAGCCTTGACGGCCCGCTAGACCATAACAGTGCTCTACCCCCAACAGTGATACATGAGGCTCTACCTAAATAGATTTCGAGGAGAACCAGCTATCTCCGGGCTTGATTAGCCTTTCACTCCGATCCACAGCTCATCCCTGCATTTTTCAACATACGTGGGTTCGGTCCTCCAGTTGGTGTTACCCAACCTTCAACCTGGCCATGGATAGATCGCCCGGTTTCGGGTCTACGCCATGCTACTAATCGCCCATTTAAGACTCGGTTTCCCTTCGGCTCCCCTATTCGGTTAACCTTGCAACATAACGTAAGTCGCTGACCCATTATACAAAAGGTACGCGGTCACACCACGAAGGTGCTCCCACTGCTTGTACGTACACGGTTTCAGGTTCTATTTCACTCCCCTTCCGGGGTTCTTTTCGCCTTTCCCTCACGGTACTGGTTCACTATCGGTCGGTAGAGAGTATTTAGCCTTGGAGGGTGGTCCCCCCATGTTCAGACAGAATTTCACGTGTTCCGTCCTACTCGAATAACACTTAATAAGATTTTGCATACAGGACTATCACCTTGTATCGTCACACTTTCCAGAGTGTTCTGCTATCTTAATAAATGCTTTAGGGCTGGTCCCCGTTCGCTCGCCGCTACTTAGGGAATCTCGGTTGATTTCTTTTCCTCTGGGTACTTAGATGTTTCAGTTCTCCAGGTTTGCCTCCCATAAAGGGATACTCATAAAATGAGTGGGTTTTCCCATTCGGAAATCCACGGATCAAAGCTTGTTTACTAACTCCCCGTGGCTTATCGCAAGTTACTACGTCCTTCATCGCCTTCTACCGCCTAGGCATCCACCGTGTACGCTTAGTCACTTAACTATACAACTCAAAAATAACCTTGACCTTTTGTGTTGCGCCCATCCCTTCAACTCTCTAATAACTTGCTAAAGTTATTAAAAATCCAGAACTTCTTCAATCAAAGCCTAATGAATTGCTTGTAACTAAAAGTTTTTCGCTGACATGTTCTCGCTTGAGTAAACTTTCAAAATTGACTCAATGTAAGATACATTGTTACCTAGATGCCAATGGCTTACGCCATTGACGTCTATTACTATGTATAAATGAGTTGGAGACTCATTTATACTGTTTATGACATGTCGGTGTCATAAACTTCTCTTTGCTTAATATTGAGAATCCGATTACTTTATTGGCAATGCCTTTAAAGCTTTCTTTTTCTCTCAATTAATTTGAGATTGATCCAAATTGTTAAAGAACTTCTTCAGTTATATCGTTACCAATATCACTGCTAATAACTTCTGTTTTTTTAAATTAAAAACAAAAACCATTCACCGGAATATTGGTGGAGCTATGCGGGATCGAACCGCAGACCTCCTGCGTGCAAGGCAGGCGCTCTCCCAGCTGAGCTATAGCCCCAAAGTCATGGTGGGTCTGGGTGGATTTGAACCACCGACCTCACCCTTATCAGGGGTGCGCTCTAACCAACTGAGCTACAGACCCAGGTCTTTTTCTTCTAGTAATACAGAGACAATTTATGTGGAAGCTAACTTAAGCTCGCGGTCACTTTTTTCTTAAAGGAGGTGATCCAGCCGCAGGTTCCCCTACGGCTACCTTGTTACGACTTCACCCCAGTCATGAATCACAAAGTGGTAAGCGCCCTCCCGAAGGTTAGACTACCTACTTCTTTTGCAACCCACTCCCATGGTGTGACGGGCGGTGTGTACAAGGCCCGGGAACGTATTCACCGTGACATTCTGATTCACGATTACTAGCGATTCCGACTTCACGGAGTCGAGTTGCAGACTCCGATCCGGACTACGAAGGGTTTTCTGAGATTTGCGCACTGTCGCCAGTTGGCTGCTCTTTGTACCCCCCATTGTAGCACGTGTGTAGCCCATCCCATAAGGGCCATGATGACTTGACGTCGTCCCCGCCTTCCTCCGGTTTATCACCGGCAGTCTCATTAGAGTTCTCAACTAAATGGTAGCAACTAATGATAAGGGTTGCGCTCGTTGCGGGACTTAACCCAACATCTCACGACACGAGCTGACGACAGCCATGCAGCACCTGTGTTAGAGTTCCCGAAGGCACCAATCTATCTCTAGAAAGTTCTCTACATGTCAAGGGATGGTAAGGTTCTTCGCGTTGCATCGAATTAAACCACATGCTCCACCGCTTGTGCGGGCCCCCGTCAATTCCTTTGAGTTTTAATCTTGCGACCGTACTCCCCAGGCGGTCAACTTATCGCGTTAGCTACGCTACTAATCTTTTTAATAAGACCAACAGCTAGTTGACATCGTTTACGGCGTGGACTACCGGGGTATCTAATCCCGTTCGCTACCCACGCTTTCGCACCTCAGCGTCAGTTTTAAGCCAGGAAGGCGCCTTCGCCACTGATGTTCCTCCAGATATCTACGCATTTCACTGCTACACCTGGAATTCCCCTTCCCTCTCTTAAACTCTAGATTGCCAGTATCGGATGCAATTCCTAGGTTGAGCCCAGGGCTTTCACAACCGACTTAACAGTCCGCCTACGCGCGCTTTACGCCCAGTAATTCCGAATAACGCTTGCACCCTCTGTATTACCGCGGCTGCTGGCACAGAGTTAGCCGGTGCTTCTTCTAATGCTAACGTCACACTAAGCAGTTATTAGCTACTTAGCTTTCCTCACAATTGAAAGTGCTTTACAACCCTCGGGCCTTCTTCACACACGCGGCATGGCTGCATCAAGGTTTCCCTCATTGTGCAATATTCCCCACTGCTGCCTCCCGTAGGAGTCTGGGCCGTGTCTCAGTCCCAGTGTGGCTGATCATCCTCTCAAACCAGCTATAGATCGTCGCCTTGGTAGGCCTTTACCCTACCAACTAGCTAATCTAACTTGGGCTCATCCTTTAGCGATACCTTCCAAGGAGAGGGCACCTTTAATCCGTAGATCACATTCGGTATTAGCATACGTTTCCATATGTTGTCCCCAACTAAAGGGCAGATTCCCAAGCATTACTCACCCGTCCGCCACTCGTCAGCAAGAAAGCAAGCTTTCTTCTGTTACCGTTCGACTTGCATGTGTTAAGCCTGCCGCCAGCGTTCATTCTGAGCCAGGATCAAACTCTTCAGTTTAATCTCTTGACTTGTTTTTTGGTTTGCTTTTCTGCAAATACAAATTAAACACTCGAAATTAACAAGGTACATGTATTATTAAATACCTAAGTATTCAATAATTAACCATATACATAGTTATCGAGATATTTATGATTTTAGTCACCACTTACTTAAGCAGCTCCCACATAAATTATCTCTGTATTACCTGATTTTTAAAGAACTAAGTCTTGCAAAAATATCTTGGACATCCTTGCTAACTTCCGAAGAAAACCTGAGTTGTTGTTCGAAAGAGATGCGTATTTTAAACATTCCCACTGGTTTTGCAAGCCTAATTTTAGAAAAAAGTTATTTTTTTCTACACATTCCAATCCAGAAACTCCAACCTGTTGTTTTTACTGGCTTTCCAACAATGGGTTTTCTTGTGTTGAAGATTGACCTTTTAACTTAATCAAATCAAGATTGAGTCCTTTATCTTTAATAAGAGGTTTATCAAAGCCCCCCGTCACTTCATAACGATAGGTCACCAAGTCTTGATTAACAATCGGCACTGCTTTAAGTAAAGCATAGGCTGCTAAACCTGCAAGAGGCGTTGCAAAACCACTTAACGCGACTAGTGCAGGAATACTTTCACCAATTGCTGGCGTAATTTCGGCCTTAAGAGACATATCTTTTTGAATAAGATTGATTTGTCCAAACACACTTGCTGATGCGGCAGGTGCCTTTAAATGAAGTTTTCGAAGATCAAAGACTCCTCTATCAAATTCTCCTTCACCCGATATAGAGTCATAAACAAGACCTTTATCAGTGACATCTGTCATATCAAGCTTTAACCTTCGTGCTAAAGATTGAAAACTTAGCAACCCAAGTACACGCGCTATACCAGGTTCAGCATTAACAATAACGCCATCCTTTAACGAGAAATCAACCTTGCCTTTTATACTAATTGGTGAATAACAGTCATAAGCACCTGACCAACTCAAGTTCATATTTAAGCGACCATCTTTTCCTTTAAAACCTTTGTGAACACCCAAAAGTTCGGATAACTGCTCTACATTACTAGCTTGAATACCGCCATCTAAATAACTTAAATTCTTTTGTTTATCGTATCGGTACTTGCCGGTTAAAGATGCATGTAATCGGGAAAACTTGGCATTGAGGTCTGATAACACGATCTCTTTATCACTGTCTGACAGTTTAAAACTCAGCTTTGAAATACGCCGCCCATCCAATTGAATATTATTTCCGGTAAAATGGATTTTTGGTAGATTGATAGGATTTTCATGGGCTGCGCAGGTTGGCTCCACATCACTTTTTGACTTAATCTCAGCAGGTGCTTTCTTCTTTAAAACAACAACACTCTTAGGCTTTTCTTTTTTTGCATCACCTAGCTTTAAAAAGGAGAGATTGACATTAAACGCATCCGAATCAGATTTTGTCAAAACTAAAGATGTCTCATCAGCCTTGAGCTTAAAGGCTAAATACCTTTCCTTTTGGCTTGGCCTTTTTACAGAATCCCAGTTCATGAAGACATGATTAAATACATGACCGCCAAGCTTTAGCTTTCCAACATTTAAACTAGATGCTTTCCACAAAACTTTGTCGGAAGGCTTTTCAGAATGTACGGTTTGCGCCAACAAATGATTCCAACCATCAACATCAAACATGTCCACTTGCCCTTGAACACTATAGCCCTTAAAGGGCAATGGAAACCCTTCTGTTTTATCTCCCAAGATCAGTTTCAAATTTTTAGGCGTGGACTTATCCGTATTCCAGTCAGTATAAAAATTTGCGAGCCCACCAATACTCCCTCTAGCCTGCACATTATTTTTTTGAACATTCATATCTAAAATAAAATTAGATTTATGTTTGGAGTCTAATACAAATTGATCAAATGGCGCTGGCATTCGGCTTTTGACATTTGCCATATCACTTCCAATCGCTATTTTTACCGGCTGCTCTTTCTTCAAAGGCACGTTAACTTGTATATGCCAAGGAAAATCCCCTTGCATATATTGATTATCAGGCTGTGCATTCCCACTCGATGAAATAATTACTTGATGCTGATTTGTTTGCACCTCTGCACTCAAGTCACCTGATAAAAAATGGCCTGTAATTGGCTTTTTAGAAGAAACTTTTTTCTCGTTGAATACCAGTTCACCATTCAACTTATTCAACGCTAATTGATCAAATAACGTAGCGTCTACATTATTTAACTGCACCGTTCCATTTACGGACTCAGATTTTTTTGCATAACCGTAAACTGGCACCCAAATCTTTTTTAGATCTACAGAAACATTTCCATGGCTCACTAACTGCGACCCTAAAAACTGTTTTACCCCCAGTTTGGTTGCTAAAGGTGTTTGCTGGATAAAATTAAGAACATCCTGAGCATCGGACTGTGCTTTACCTGCAATGTTCACAGCTATATTTTTGGTGTCAAGCTGATTAATATCAACCCTTATATCAGAAACACCTACATTCATTAGCTGCGCTTTGGGTGAAGATATTTTTAGGTCATAAGGAGTAAATTCAAGCTTTGCGGCAAAATTCTTTACCGCAGGCCAATTCGGTTGGAATTTTAGCTCCGTATTTTTTACGTAAGCCTCTGCTTTAAAGAAACCTGCCCCGTTTTTAAAAGGAAAATCTTTAAACTTGCCTTTAAAGTGAGCAGTACCATGAACATCATCACCCGCTACTAAAGCTTCTTTCAGCCACTTTTCTAAAGGTTTTGACATAATGGAATAGGGTAAATAAGCCTTAACTTTTTTAACCGTACCCGGAACAATGGTTAAATTTGCATCGACGCCACCACCCGACAAACCAGATGCCAATATTGTTGCTGGCATATCATCAACCGTAAATTTAGTTTTTGTTAATTTCCAAACTTTCTCAACACCTACTTTTGTCTCTAAATGAATCGTATTTGGAAAGACAAAACGGATTGGTTCAGATTTAATATATTTGGAGGTTAGTTCAATTGGATCGGCAACCCGGATCTGAACCCTATTTTTTTCTTTATTAAAGCTAAGTCCTTTTATCATTAACCCTGGAATAGCTTCTTGAGGTTCAAGCCTAAAGCTTGGCAATTGGAAGGTTAGTTTAGAGAGAGAGACTTCTTTTAAGTTAAAAACGCCTGCAACTTTCTGAAGTTCCAATTCTTTAAGCTCTTTACCAACTCCTTGATACTCAACGCTATGTAACGCAACATCAAATAAGGGTTTTATTTCATGTAATTTAAACTTTTGCGCACTAAAGGATAAATTTTGGTTTTTTGTTAGACTTAAATAAATAGGAGAAATAGTTTGAATATATTGGTCGTCAAAACGCAATTTTTCGAGCTCAAACATCCAGTCTGCATAACTTCTACCAAAAGAGCTATTGCGTGATTTTAACTTCAAGGTTAAGCCAATACTTTTCGGTAGCAACCGATCATGGGCAGGCCATACTAAATCTTGTACCGTTGCATAAGTTCTTAAATGAGTAAGCTTTCCTTGTTTTAATCTAAAACGTACATCACCAATAAGCTCGCCCGTAGGCAATCTCGCCACAACTTTATCTGATAAAAAATGATAAATATCATGCAAACGAACGGGCTTTAAGATAGAAACAGAACCACTACCTGATTCAGGCAAGCTCCACAAGTTCGTCGCAAAATCGCCTTTGATTTGAAGTTGATTTTCAATTTCTTCATCAGTGACAACCTCAACCAAACCAACAAACGTCCATTTGAGACCAAAAAAAGATTGAAACAACTTAATACCAACACTAAAAGGCTTGGCTTGGTGAAAGGTTAATTTTGTGTCATCAATCTTGATGGACTTCCAGAGCTTTTGTAAGTGCCAATCCTTAACTCTGTCAGAAAAATTTGTGAAATCTTCAGATTGAAGACTAGGCGTTGTCTGGCTTTTTAAATCAGCGGTCAGGCCTGAAATTTCAAGCCTTTGTCCATATTTAAGCTGAGGAACCCAGGGAGAAAACAGGTTAAAATCTCCACTTAGTTTTTGCAACACTAAACGATTAGAGCCATCATCGTACTGCACATCCCTAACATCAAAGTTTACCCCCAGCCAAGTTTGATTTGCACGGATAGAACCTACATGAATTTTAGAATGTGTAACCGACTCTACAAAAGAAATCGCTGTATTAGGCGCATACTGAACCCAGGTAATAAAACCTCTAAAAACAATTAAATAGGCAACAAATATCCCAACTACAAGGAGAGATATTCTGTAAAACCAATCACGCATCTAAAACTACCTACTCATGGTGAGCTAAGACATCACCACATCAAACTGTTCGACAAAATATCCGCTTTCGGCTTGAAAACGAATACTTTTTTGCAAAAAACTTTCAAGCTCTGCCACTCGGGTTGACGCTTCATCCAAAATATAAGACACCACAGACTCCGCTGCAATGACGCGGTATTTTTCAGCATCAAACTGCTTTGCCATACGGGTTATTTCACGGAAGATTTCAAATGAAATCGTCTCAGCCGTTTTAACAGACCCTCTTCCATGACAGACAGCACAAGGTTCACACAAAGTTCGTTCCAAACTCTCTCGGGTGCGCTTACGCGTCATTTCAATCAAACCAAGAGAAGAAATCTCACTCATTGAGGTTTTGACCCGATCTTTCGACAACTCTTTCTGCAAAGAGGCATAAACAGCTTTTTTATGCTCTTCAACATCCATATCAATCAAATCAAGGATAATAATACCGCCCAAATTTCTAAGGCGTAACTGTCTAGCAATGGCTTGCGTTGCCTCTAAATTAGTTCTGAAAATAGTTTCTTCAAGATTTTTATGTCCTACAAAACCACCTGTATTGACATCAATAGTCGTCATGGCTTCTGTCTGATCAATAATCAAATAACCACCTGACTTTAAGTTCACACGCTTTTCTAATGCCTGCTGAACCTCGTCTTCAATACTATAAACATCTAGAATCGGACGCTCACCCTGATAGTGATAGAGTTTATTGGACAGCTCCATCACATAAGATTCCGCAAATTCCTTCATCTTTTTGAAAGTCTCCAAGGAATCGACTCTGATTTCTTCTATGCGTTCACTCGGAATATCTCTTAACAAATGAAGATACAAAGGCAAATCTTCATATACCAATGCAGATACTCTAACTTTTTTTGCTTTTTCTTGAATGACACCCCAGAGTTTTTGCAGATAGATCAAATCTGCGCGCATTTCATGAAAGTCGACACCTTCCGCAACGGTACGAACGATAAAACCACCTTCAGATTCCGTTGTTTCCGGCATAGACTTAATCAATTCTCTTAAACGCTCTCGTTCCTCAGAATCTTCTATTTTTTGCGATACGCCAACCATCTTTTCACTTGGCATATATACAAGCATTCTTGATGGTATAGTAACATTCATGGTCAAGCGTGCGCCTTTAGAACTAATAGGGTCTTTGACCACCTGCACCATCACTTTCTGCCCAGCGTGTAGAAACTTGGTTATGTCTTCACAATCAGGTTCAACCGTTTTCCCTATTGCACTGGGGCAAACATCTGACACATGTAAAAATGCCGTACGCTCAAGCCCTATATTCACAAACGCTGCTTGCATACCAGGTAATACACGGTCTACCTTACCAATATAAATATTACCAACTAACCCTTTCTTATTGGCTCGTTCAACCCAGACTTCTTGTAAAACGCCATTTTCAACCCAAGCCACTCGCGTTTCGTAGGGTGTCACGTTAACCAAAATCTTTTCTTCATTTGACATAATGGTTTTAACTGTATGGTTTTTTATCATCGATTAATCAACTTATTTGCTTGGTTGGTAAAAACTAGATTCCATCAATAACTGATCCAATTCATATAATGGCAACCCCATCACCGCGGAATAACTGCCCTCTATACTTTTGATAAAACGCGCACCCATACCTTGAATGGCATAAGCACCCGCTTTGTCGACAGGTTCACCTGTTTGCCAATAGGCCTGGATTTCAGCATCACTTAACGCCCTAAAAGTAACTTGAGTCTTACTTACATCGGAAAATACGGCACCATCATGCATCACTGCTACGGCCGAAAAGACTTGATGCGTATTATTTGAGAGCTTTCGCAACATTCTATAAGAATCGGTCTCATTTCTTGGCTTTTCAAGCACTTTGCCTTCAAAATAGATGAGCGTATCGCCACCAATGACCCATATATCATCACCCGCTAGCTTATTGTAGCCAGATATGGCTTTTTCTACTGCCATTCTTAATACATAAGATTCTGCAGGTTCACCAGGTAAACCTACCTCTTCAACTGGCGCATTAACTACTTCACAAGTAAGTCCCAGCTGCTTGATAAGCTCAAGTCGCCTTGGCGAATTAGATGACAAAAACAGTTTGTTATGATTTGGTACGATTGAACTCATAAAAACCTTTCCAATAGGAAGCCACCCCACACCCCGATTGCGATAACAAAACTCAATAGTACTGCTGCGGAAGCCTGATCTTTTGCTCGACCAGAAAGCTCATTGTATTCTTCACCTATTCTATCAACCGCCGTTTCTAAAGCTGAATTAAGTAGCTCCACCAGCATAACAAAAACCAGAACACCGAGCAGTATTGCAATATCCCATGCAGTTTTACCTAACCAGAAAGCAACTGGTGTTAACGCAACAAACAACCAAACTTCCTGCCTAAAAGCTTCTTCTTCACGATACGTAGAAACCAAACCATTCAAAGAGTTTTTGCCCGCAAACAAAATTCGTTTGATACCTTTATAAGGGGATTTCACAAAAGAATCCTTTTTACAATTTTCATTAAAGCCAGTAAGATGCGAAATGTCATCTATTCTACCTGTTATAGATGACAAAAAATCGGAGAAAGCATTAATTTACGCAACTCAATTGGCATACTTCATGGACATAATCATTCAAGATCACTCACCTCAGAACCTAGAACACTTATATGAAAATAAATTTCTCTACCAAACGGAAAACTATTCTCTGATGTGTGAGGAAACTGACATTCCCTGGCTGCAATTTATTCCCAATCGCAGTTTGACAGATGTCGATTACGCTGCGAACCTCTATGCTGAAATCTATCGCGTGGCAGAATATCTAAAATCAAAAGGGCTTGCAGAACATTTTAATGTGGCAAAGATAGGTAACAAATTGCCCTATTACCACATCCACTTAGTTTTTAGAAAACCTCAAGACGAGGCTTGGCCTGAAGCCATTTGGTGTAAGGAGAATTTAACGCGCAATTCTGATATGCCACACAAGCTTAAAGAGTTACTTGCCGACTTTTACGCTTAGACCAAACCACCCCAGCCTGGCAGATTTTCACAATTTGTCAGTGTCCTGACTAACTTAACGCTTTTAAAAACACCTGTGCCGAGTGCAGACTCTGCTTGGTGGAAAAATCATCCAGCTGATGACGACAGCTGGTTCCTGTCGCAACAATCAAAGCATCGTCTTGCATCTCTACTGCCGGCAATAAACCCTGCTCCGCAATCTTTTTGGACACGTCATAATGACGATAACCAAACTCACCAGACATGCCGCAACATCCTGAAGCAATACGCTCAACCTCAAGACCCGGAATCAACTGCAATGCTTTAGCAACATCGGCTTCTTTCGCCAAGGATTTTTGATGACAATGCGTATGAACTTTCACCTTTTCCGTCAATGAATGAAAAGGGAGTTCCATTTTTTCGCCCAGTTTTAAAATCGCTTCCTCGAATAATAAAATCTGCCAGGCTGGGGTTGCGCCTTTCAATAAAGCTGGCGCTTCATCCCGCCAAACCAATACTTCTGAAGGCTCAATACCGACCACCCAGTCGTTTTCAGATATTTGTGCTAACTGCCGCTGAATTTTGGTTAACGCCTGCCGAGCTTCATCCAATAGCCCTTGACTAATTAACGCTCTGGGCGAAGCGTCTAAGAAAATCGGTTGCACATCACAGCCTAGCTTTTGCAAAGTAAGAATCGCTGCCTGCCCAACTTCGGCTTCTTGGTATCGACTGTACACATCACACAGTAGCCAAATGCGTTGTTTATTACCTTGAGAAGGATTTAAAGTCTTATACCAGCGACCAAGCTCCATGCTAGACAACTTGGGAAGCTGCCTGCGAATATCCACGTTCATTGACCGCTTTAGCCAACCAAAACGTTGAATCCGGTTATAGAAGCTTGGCAACAGACTGCCGAGTTGCATCAATCGACCATAGTGCTTTAACGCAAAACGTGACAAACTCGCTTTCCCTGTTTGATACAAAACCTCAGCTTTTAGTCGTGCCATATCGACATTGGCCGGGCACTCAGAATGGCAAGCCTTACAGCCAAGACACATTTCCAGCGCATCTTGCAGCTCTTGATTGGATAAGGCTTCTGTTGGGTTCGGTTCGGTCAATGCAAAACGTAATAAATTGCTACGCCCGCGCGTTGAGTAATTTTCTTCTCGAGTCGCTTGATAAGAGGGGCACATGGTTCCTGTCGATTTACGACAAGCGGCTGCACCATTACATTTTTCCACCGCATCCATCAGCGACAAATCCTTAGACCAATCAAAACCTGTTAACAACTGTTGTTGCGGCTGACGATCTGCACGCAAGTTTTGCGTAATCGGCATATCGCCAATAATCACGCCAGGATTGAGCAAGTTATTTGGGTCAAACAAATGCTTTAAATCAACCAAACATTGATAAACCGTTTCACCGACCTGTTCTTTGATATAAGGAGCGCGAATACGCCCATCGCCATGCTCACCGGAAATGGCGCCACGATAAGTTTTAACCAACTTGGCATTGCGAACGGCAATCTCCTGAAAGAGCTGTTTACCCTTTTCCGTCGCCAAATCCAACTCGGGGCGAATATGAATCAAACCAACAGACGCATGACCGTAATAGATGCAACTCACCCCCAAGTCCGCCATCATCAGCTCTACATCTCGATAATAATCTGGCAGTTTATTAACGGGTACAGAAGCATCTTCAATCACCGCAACCGCTTTTTGACGGGTTACTTTCCCCATCAACAGACCTAAACCTGCTTTACGAATACTCCAAACCTTATCACTGTCGTCCGCATCGATAACCGGGGCAGCATAAGCGCCTTTGTCTGCCAACCAAGCCTGACAAATGCGTAAACGAGCGATTAAACTTTCGTGCGAGTCATCAAACAACTCGACTACCAATACGGCCGCAGGGTCATCTTGAATCCAAAAACGATTGGACTGTAATGCTTTGTTGTCTAAAGTGCCTTCCAATGTTGGACGATCAATCAATTCAATTGCCGCAGGATGAAACTGTAAAAACTCGGGCACTACCTGCAAAGCTTCTTGCACCGAATGATAATGCGCACAAATCAACTGCCGATACTTGGGAGCTTCTACCAACCCCAGCCTGGCAGATTTTACAACCGCAAGCGTTCCCTCACTTCCGCAAATAAGGGGGGTTAAATTAAAGGGTTTACCCTGCGGATTAAAAGGTTGGTGGTGTCGGTACAATTCATCTAACGCATAACCGGTATTACGGCGTTTAATACTCGCGTCAGGAAAATTCTCAAGAATAGCATCGCCATGATCTTCAAGCATGGACACAACACCCCGATAAATTTCACCTTCCAAATTATCCAGCGTTTGTTTATGCGCCAACTCCTCTAATGGTAAATCTTCAAACACAGTCTCGGTGCCATCGGACAGAATCACTTCAACCGACTTCACATGTTCACGGGTCGTACCATAAAAAATAGAATAAGAGCCGCAGGAGTTATTGCCAATCATCCCACCAATCATGGCACGATTGGAAGTTGAAGTATCGGGAGCAAAACGAAGACCGTCGGCTTTTACGAAAGCATTCAAATCATCTTGAATCACACCGGGTTCAACAACAATTTCTTTTCTTTCAGGTCGGTAGTCTAGAATTTGCGTTAGGTGTTTGGAAACGTCGATTAAAACTTCTGAACCAATGGCTTGCCCACCGAGAGATGTTCCGCCAGCACGCATGGTCATGGACTGATTACTTGAAAATGCTTGACGACATGCATGAACCAGCTCAGGCAATGATTTAGGCGACAGCCATTTTGTTAGAGGAAATTCAAAGACAGAAGCATCCGTCACTAACTTTGCTGCAGTGTTTTTTTGAGAGGGCATATTCCGGTGATTCAATCGTTACCAAATAAATCACGAGTATACACTTTTTCCACTACATCTTGAATCTCGTCGGCCAGTCTATTGGCGACAATCACATCACTCATTTGTTTGAACTCATTAAGATCAGAGATAACCTTTGAGTTAAAGAAATGCGAGTCTTTCAATACCGGCTCATAGACAACGACCTCAATCCCTTTTGCCTTAATTCGCTTCATCACACCTTGAATCGAAGAGGCACGAAAGTTATCAGACCCTTGCTTCATCACCAACCGATAAATACCGACGACCTTTGGCTGGTTTTTAATAATGTCATAGGCCACAAAATCTTTACGAGTCGTGTTTGCGTCAACAATCGCGTTGATTAAATTGTTCGGCACATATTGATAGTTGGCTAAGAGTTGCTTGGTATCTTTTGGCAGACAATAACCACCATAACCGAATGAAGGGTTATTGTAATGATTGCCAATCCGAGGATCCAAACTCACACCATCGATGATTTGTCTTGAATCCAAACCATGGCTAATCGCAAAAGTATCCAATTCATTGAAGTAAGCAACGCGCATTGCCAAATAGGTATTGGAAAACAGTTTAATCGCTTCAGCTTCTGTCGATGCGGTATATAAAACAGGAATATCGTCTTTAATCGCACCTTGCACAAGCAAACCGGCAAATTGCTGCGCTCGTTCGGAGTCTTCACCGACAATAATCCTTGAAGGATAAAGGTTATCGTAAAGTGCTTTGCCTTCTCTTAAAAATTCTGGAGAAAAGATAATATTGTGCGTCAGGAATTTTTGTTTAATGCGTTCGGTATAACCAACAGGAACCGTGGATTTGATCACCATTACCGCATCAGGATTGATCGCCACAACATCGGCTATAACGCTTTCAACAGAGCTGGTATTGAAAAAATTGGTTTCAGTATCGTAATCGGTCGGGGTAGCGATAATCACATAATCAGCGTTTAAATAGGCCTCTTGCTGATTCAATGTCGCTTGAAAGTTTAATTCTTTTGTGGCGAGAAAGTGCTCGATTTCTTTATCTTCAATCGGGCTTTGTTTGTTATTAAGCATTTGGACTTTTTCAGCCACCACATCCAAAGCCACGACTTCATTGTGCTGCGCCAATAATAACGCATTGGCCAGACCAACATAGCCCGTACCCGCCACCGCAATTTTCATAATCTTCTCAAAATCTACTTAGATATAGAAATACTAAGTCGTCATCATGAAAATTGAATGTTAATTAGATGAAGGAATTATGTCAGTTTAACTAAAGAAAAGTGGTCTATTGCCTGCAAAACTTTTTCAGCTTTTAGAGAAGTCATGCACTTCAATTCATTTGGACAAACATCTTTTGCTTTATAAAGATAGCATGGACAACAATCCAACTGGTCCTCAATCAGTGCAATGTGATCGTGGTTATGGATTGGAAAACATGATATAGGTGGAACCACATTAAACAAACCTATAACATGCGGCTTATTAACAGCTAATGCCATATGGATAAAGCCTGAGTCTGGACCAACGACAAAATCAACATAATGCAAAATCGCTGCCGTTTGAGTCACACTATGTGATTCAACCTCAATATTCGGTAATTGCCAAGACGAAAGAAATACTTTCCCTTGCTCTACTTCGTTTTTACCGACCAGCATAATAGGCTTGATTCCACGAGCAATAACCTGCTTTAACGTTTCTTTCCAGCCTTCGTCTGTCCATTGCCGTTTTGGGTCCGTTGAGAAGGGATTAAACACAAAGAGTTTTTGTTCCGAGTTATGAGATTCAAACCAAGATACGGCATACTGTTTATCTTCTTCAGAAACCCAAACTTCACGATCATAAACGCCCTGTGGAGAAATACCGATAGCTCTTAAATAATCAAACATGTTTTCTGGACGATAACGAGAATGGAATTCTTGATGCATTTGCACCGTCAAAAACCGGCCCGTACCATCATTATCAAATCCAACGCGATTAGGGATACCCGCCAAATAAGCAATCAATGCAGACCTCAAGTTTCCCGTTGCCAAAAATGCTAAGTCAAACCCAGCAGCTTTGATTTTTTTCATTGTCGCCCAACTTTCCGATTTATTGAAAAGCCAAACCTCATCCACATAAGGACAATTCTGCATAATTGGGTAAGTCAGAGAGCCAACCATATTAACAATATAAGCATTTGGAAAGGCACGACGCAGCTCTCTAAAAAATGGCGAACTAAACATCAAACCACCCAGCTGGTCTATGCCATGCACAAAAACCTTAGACACCTGATCAACATCAAAATGACGTTTAATTTTTAACCTCTGATGCGGTTCAAAAAAATCTAAACTTGGCTTAATCACAGACATACATTTCTCTTTACTCATTACACCATGCACTTTTAACCCAGGGAGCATGACGATATTTATCAAATGGTCCGTCCATTACATCTTCAGGGTCAGGCTTGCCATGAAACAAAACTATTGCGGTATCTTCTGGATATTCGACTTGACCTTTAGGCAATAGAAAAGGCATTTTTTTTCTTAAAAACCTTCCAACTTTCCCAAAAGAAAATGGCGTTTTACTATCCAAATCAATTTTGAAGGATTTAATCAGTTTTTTCGGGTAGATAACTGCATTTTGATAAACATATTGAATCCAATCTTGATCGCCATGCATTTGTTTAACAATTGCTTCTTTTTGCGCATCAAAAGCCTCCCAAATAAAACTAAATTTGGGAGGGTAAAAACACATGACAGAACTGTTATATTGATGCTCAGTATCATCTGCCGAAATACAAAAATCATCACTATAAGTAACAATGGAATCCAATGAATTTAAAATCACGACATCCAAGTCCAAAAAAAGCACTTTTTCATTATCTGAAACACCAAGAAAACCCGGTTTGAAAATTAAAAGTTTATACCACCACCCTTTCAAACCAAGATCCGGCAAGGATTTTATTTCTATTTCAGAATCTAGTCCTTCAGAGTCTTCAGTAATACACATAAATGAGAACGGTACAGTCATATGAGTTTTAACCATTCTGTACAATCGATTAACATATTCTGGGCTGTACTTCGTCCCCCATTTTAAACAGACAACTTTAACCATGCTTTCTACCTAAATCATCTCGATAAAACAAAATCATAGCGCCTACTGTCATGACATACAAAATGGTTGTATAGGTATAGGTAAAAATCGCGCCGAACAATAAAATAAACCATAAACCAGCCATAAACCCTATTCCAAAAACAGCTTCTTCTCTCCTACCTGATCGAAACAAACGCCAAAACAGTTTGACTGGATAGCCAATAAACATAATCAAAGAAACAAAACCTGCAACACCTGATAATACAATATCCATCAGAAACTGATTGTGTAAATGCGTAAAGGTCGGAATAGTTTCTTTAACTATTTCAGAGTAATTGGTGGTTGTTACATAAGCTCTTAAGTCAGCTTTATATGAATTAGGACCAACGCCAAATAGGAAATATTTCTCTGCCATTTCACTGCCAACCTTAAACATCGCAACTCTCAAACCAAGCGATGAATAATAATTGTTTTGCTCTGCCAGCTTATAGTCATGCATAGTCTCATCTAGCTTGCCTTTTGCCAAATACATTGAAACTGCAATCACCGTAACAGAAGACACTAGAATTCCCGTTTTCTTTATACCGCTTAAATTTTTAGAACTAAAAAGGAAGTAGATGACGGTAACAGCTAACGGAAGTGTTACCATAGCTAAAGCAGTTCTGGACATTACCAAACCTGAGAGCAGAAATGCTAGCAAGTACAAAGCTAGATATTGCTTTTTCCTTTCCTTTAAAAAAAGAATGCCAAATAAGAAAGCCGTTAAGGGCAAATAAAACCCTGTTTTCCCAAAGTCAGCCAGAACATTTCCATAACGATATCCTGTAAACCAGCCGCCTGAAATATATAGCTCTGCAACAAGTAAAATAACCGCAAATATAATTGATGAAAAAGCGACAGATTTAATCACAAAACTTCCAAGCTGCAATTTAATACCGACCCAAAACCAGGCCAACAGCAATAAAATAAAACCTGGTGAAGACAAACGCCAAATACCATCATCAGTATAAGGCGGGCGAAGTAAGAAGCTAATAACAAATACCAGTGCATAAATAGCACTTGCCCAAACCCAGCCTTTTTCAGCTTTAGATGAACTTATATCTCTATAACTTATGGATACTATTGAAAGAAGAATCAGCAATATTAAAAAGACCGCACCAGCTATCCCTGCCGTATTTTCAAAATACAATGGAACAATAGCTGCTGCTGTCATCAAAACAAACAACCTTTTTTGCCATACTTCGTTCATATTCTTAATACCCGTCAACATTCCTTAGTTACTCTTTTCTATAATTTCAATTTTAAATTTCTTCAACACATCCAGAATCTGTAGCTGATAAAGATCATTCATATTGATATTAGCAGTTACCTGCAAGTCTGAACGCAACATTTTTGATGTCAACATCACCGTGGTAAAGTCACCCACAACTTTGGCATGAGCTTTCAACACCGGCAATAAAAATTCAAATGCCAAATTGCTTGGAACAAGCATTGCTCCAGAAGAACCTAAATTAAACTCATCAACCTCTGTGAAACGCGGATGATATTTCACGGCTATTTTCTGACCTTTTTCTATACTGGTTTTAATGGAATCATTTAGCTGCAGAACATAGCCGGGCATTTTTTTCACATCATTTGGATGTGGAAGAATAAAAAACACATCAATTTCAGAGATTTGAGACACGTTGCAATTAAATGCATTCAGTAATTTTTCTGTCCATTCTGTAAGAACTGCAGAGCTTAGCAAAGAGAAATCAATGGTAATAACATCTCGGCTTTTTAAAGAATCCAATGCCAAACGTGCATCCATCAAAATCGAGCGCGATACATATTTTGAAGTTCCAGGCGTTCTAGGCTCATGCCACCACAAACCATAAATGATCTTTTTTACTATGGCATTCAAAAAATGTTCATAAAAAGGCCTTTTCCATGTCAGGTAGGTATAAAGTCCATCATCCAAGTAACTTCCAGTTACATCATTATTAGTTTCTTGTATTAGATGCATGACATATTGAAATTCTATTCGTCGATCACTACCAGTTATCACTTCACTAAAATCATAACGGTCTAGCAACGCACTTAGTGCTTTAAAGTTTTGACGCCTCTCATCAAGCTTTTCTTTGCCTGTTGCTGCCCCATACAGCACAAAGACTTCACAAAAAGGGGAACTTTGCAATGACAACAAACTATCCAGATAAGGGCTCATTGCTTTTTGATCAATATAAACCAAAACATTGTCTCCACCACGAGACAATGCATCTAAAAAGCTCAGTAATAAATTAAATGGCGTAGAAGGTAAGTATAATCGCATGCCTTCAGTCATCAGAAACTAACCCGTTAAGTGCTTTTAGTACTGAATCGACATCCAGCCCTATTAATGACGAAGTCTCTTGCTCAGTATTTTTAAAAGATTTTAAATAATTTTTGGCTTCAGGAGAAACCAAATGCGTCACTAGTCGACCTTGTGCCCCTATTTTTTCAGGGTCCGTCACTCGATACAAAACAACCATTGGAACATCCAGTGCCGCTGCTACATGAGACAAGCCAGTATCGACAGAAACAATTCCAGAAGCGAACTTTAATAGCCGAGCCATTTCATTTAACGTTAACTTATTTTTAGGGACGACAATATTCTGCCCAGACATTTGAACAGCACTATCAACTTGTTTTTTTATTTCTAGTGATCTGTTTTGCTCTTCTTCAGTACCCCAAGGCAACACAACACTTCTACCCCGCTGAACCAACTCTGAAGCTAGTGCTACCCATTTTGAAATAGGCCAAAACTTAGTATCCCATGTCGTTCCATGCAAAAAAACATAATATTCAGCTTCATCAGCAAGCTTGATTTTTTGCCAATCAACGGTATTCAAATCATAAGATACTGGCGCAGTAGAAAAATCGTAACCTAGCGCTTTGGAAAACAAAATTCTCAGCCGCTCTATGGCATGCAAAGTCTTATCCACTGAAACTTTTTTATTGTAAAACAAAGAAGCTAAAGGCTCTCTAACTGACGACCAGTCCATTCCAACAATAGGCGCATGTACTTTTTTTGCCACCCACACACTTTTTAAAAGGCCTTGAGCGTCCAACACTAGGTCATAATGTGTTTCATTGATCTGTTGAAAGAAATGACGTATTTCATGCCTAGAAGCTATAGGATGCTTTCGCCACTCTCTCAAACGAATAGGAAATACTTTATCAACGGCCGGATGCCATACAGGAATTTCAGAAAAGGATTGCTCAACAACCCAATCCACTTTTAAATCGGGCAGCGCATTCATTGCATCCGTCAGTGCAGGAAAAGTATGAAAAACATCGCCCAAAGAGGACATTTTGACAAGCAAAACTCGCATGAATGTTTATTAATTAAAGTTCAAAGTCGTTGGATTCTCCGACAGCCAAGACAAGTACTTTTGAACCCCTTCAGCCACAGTATGAAAAGATTCAGAATACCCTGCTTCACGCAAAAGCGTATTGTCCGCCTGAGTATAACTTTGGTAAGCACCTTTTAAATGCTCAGGAAAAGGAATATATTCAGTCTCGCCTTTACCATGAAAATCAATAACCGCTTCGGCAATATTTTTAAATGGTTCTGCTGCTGATGGTCCTAGGTTAAAAATACCAGACTTATCGGGGTTGTCTTTAAACCACAAGTTAACTTTTACAACATCTTCAACATAAACAAAATCTCGAGTCTGCATACCTGCATCATAGCCATCATAAGGCCCAAAAAGCTTGAGCTTTTCGCCTTTTAAAACTTGATTATGAAGTTTGAATGCGACACTTGCCATATCACCTTTGTGTTGCTCTCTAGGCCCGTAGACATTAAAGTACCTAAAACCAACAACTTGGCTTTCAGCATATGGCAAAACTCGACGCACATATTGATCAAATTGAAACTTGGAAAAACCATAAACATTAAGCGGCTTCTCATACTCACGTTTTTCAATAAAAGTCGGACCATCACCATAGACAGAAGCTGAAGAAGCATAAAGAAAGGGAATCTTTCGATTCAAACAAAAGTTTAATAAATCTTTAGAATACTCATAATTGTTGTCCATCATAAACTTACCATCCCATTCAGTCGTTGCTGAACAAGCACCTTCATGGAACACACATTCAATTTCTGGCAAGCCTTCTTCGGCAAAAATACGCGTTTGGAAATCTTCTTTATCCAAATAATCCGCAAAGTCACAATCTGCCAAGTTAATGAACTTTTTACCGTTTTTTAGATTATCAACCACCAAAATATCAGTAATGCCTTGTTCATTAAGTGCTTTTACAATATTTGATCCGATAAACCCGGCACCACCTGTCACTACAATCATGAATAACCCTAAATAAATTAACTGATTTGCACAATTTCTGAATTTTAACACTTATTTATTACAGAATTAACCAAGTTTTAGCTTAGATAGTTTCCAAACACTTGCCGCAAATAGTAAAATAGCGCCTACTTTTTCAAAGACATTCGCAATCTAAATGCATCAATTAAATACTAAATGGGGTAGGTTTGTAGCTTACTTTGAAGCTTGGATAGTCGACCACGAAATCCTACGCATCTTCTATCGAAATTTTCACACAGTTGGGAAAGATGCATATCGTAGCAACCACCCATCTCCAAGTTTTGTCAAAAAATTAGCGCAAGAGCATCAGATTAAAACCATCCTTAATATCAGAGGAAACAATCGTTCCAGCTTTAATGGCGATGATTTTTCTGGTCAATACAAACTCGAATTAGAAGCTTGCGAAAAATATGGCATTCAACTGCTTACAACTCGATTTTCTTCCCGAGATGCGCCTCGTGTTGACGAAGTGCTATCTTTAAAAAAACTGTTAACTGAAATTACGTACCCTGTACTGTTTCACTGTAAATCTGGTGCCGACCGTGCAGGTCTTGTCAGCACTCTCTACCTATATTTCCATGAAAATGTACCAATTGAATCCGCTGTTAATGAGCTTTCCATTTGGAAAGGTCATGTTAAATGGGCTGAAACAGGCATCCTAGATTTCTTTTTTGAAACCTATATAGATTTTCACAAGAACCACCCTGATATTGACTTTGAAACCTGGCTGACTGAATTTTATGATTACGAACAGCTCACAAAATCTTTCAGAGCGAACAAGTTCGGGAAATTTATCGTCAATAAAATTTTACGCCGTGAATAAAAGTGCACTATGAAACAAACAGCTACAGTTCAACTTTACAAACGCCTATTAGGTTTTATCAAACCCTATTGGAAAACCATCCTTCCAATGCTACTAGCGCTAGTCGTAGCTGCTGGAATGGAACCTCTTATGCCTGCACTATTGAAGCCGCTTGTTGATGACACTCTTATTGCCAAAGACCCCCAGTCCATAACACAAATTCCATTACTTTTACTTTTGGTTTTCATTATCAAAGGTTTTGCAGAATATGCTAGTAAAGTGTTAAGTGAATGGATTGCTCATAAAGCTATTGTTGATATTCGTTATGCCATGTTTCAAAAGTTAAACTTAATGCCTCTTGCAACTTACCAAAAATACAGCTCTGGAAAGTTAACCTCCAAAATCACATACGATGTGCTTCAAGTTGGTAACACCCTAAGTGAAGCCTGGATTATTGTCATAAGAGACACCTTAATTATTTTAGGTCTACTTAGCTACCTGTTCTACATTTCTTGGCAACTAACCTTAATGATTCTTTTAATTGGCCCTATCATTGGAATCATCATTGATAGAGCAAGCAAGCTCATGCGCGGTTCAAGCTCTGAAATGCAAAACAGCATGGGCAATATGACACAAGCTTTGGAAGAAGGCATCCTCGCTCATAAAGATATTAAAATTTATGGTGCAGAAACCTATGAAGAAAATAAGTTTCATAAAGTAGCAGACAACTTAAGAAAACATACCATGTCTGTTATAAAAGTTTCTGCTGCAAATGTCCCTTTAGTTCAAGTCTTAGCTGCAGCAGCACTCGCAGCCGTGCTCTATGTCATTTCATTAATGTCAGCTCAAAACCTTTTCACCCCTGGCGAACTTATCGCCTTTATTGCAGCAATGGCAATGATTTTCGAACCTATTCGACGTTTAACCAATATCAATGAAACCATTCAAAAGGGCATGGCTGCTGCTGAAAGCATTTTCGAAATCCTGGACCTTCCAAATGAAGTGGATTCAGGCGAAAAAGCCTTAACCAACATTACAGACAATATTCGTTTCGAAAACGTGAGCTTCCGTTACAACACTAGATCAAAGCCGGTCATCAGCAACCTTTCAATTGAATTTCCTATAAACAAAACCACTGCATTAGTTGGTGAGTCTGGATCAGGAAAAACAACTATCGCTAACTTATTAGCGCGTTTTTTCACCGTTACAGACGGCTGCATTATCATCAACCAAAACAATATCAACGACTACTCACTATCTTCTTTAAGAGAACATATTGCCTTTGTCAGCCAGGATGTTGTTTTATTCAATGACACTGTTAGAGCCAATATTGCCTATGGACTTCCAAACGTCAGTGACGAAGAAATTATTAACGCAGCCAAGGCATCACATGCTTGGGAATTTATCCGGTCATTACCTGAAGAGTTAGATACTATAATTGGTGACAAAGGATCAAACCTTTCTGGTGGACAAAAGCAACGTATTGCTATAGCACGTGCATTTTTAAAAAATGCTCCTATTTTAATTATGGACGAGGCTACTTCCGCCCTTGATAACCAGTCCGAATCAATGATTCAGCAAGCTATTGAAAAATTACGTCAGAACAGAACGGTAATTATCATTGCTCACCGCTTATCGACTATTGAAAGCGCCGATCAAATCATTGTCTTAGAAAAAGGCCAGCTTAAAGAGAAAGGTTCACACAAAGAGCTCATAAAGCTTGAAGGTATCTATTCAAACCTATATCAAAAAGGGTCATTAGATGAGCTCACCAAGTGAACATGAAATTGAGTTCAAACTTTCTTTTTTGCTCCCAAAATACTGGGGAATTTGGCTTGGCTATGGATTGCTCCGATTAATAGGCTTTCTGCCTTATGCCACAAAAATTCATTTTGGTGAAGCATTAGGCAAATTTTTATATCTAATTGCCGGTAGTAGAAAGCAAACTGCTAAACAAAACATCGAAATTGCCTTTCCTGAAAAAAACCTAAAGGAAATCAACTCTCTAGTTTTTGAACACTTCAAATCACTTGGTGTTGGTTTAATTGAAATCACTATTACGGCGTGGGGAAAACATCGGCACTCCGATACAAATAATGAAATGAATTATTTCACCTATTATGGCGTGGAGAATATTAAGTTAAATAAAGACCATGGAACTCTATTACTCGTTCCTCACTTCGCCAGCATGGAGATGTCTGGCCTTATGTTATCTTTCATTACTGACTATATGCCCATCTACCGCAAACATGACAACCCATTATTAGAATATCTACTTACAAAATCTCGAACAATACTTCCGACCCCCCCCAAAAAGAACACTGTCACCCCTTTACCCAATACTGATACAAAAACAATGCTTAAAGCACTTCGAAACCACCAAGTATTATGGATAGCACCTGATCAGAAATATAACGGACAAGGTAGCATCAATGTTCCATTTTTTAATAAGCCTGCACCAACAAACCCTGGCATCAACAAACTAGCCAAACTGGGTAAAGCAAAAGTCATTCCCTGCTTTACCAAGAGAAAAGGGCTGCATTATGAAATGCACATCCTGCCACCGCTAGAAAATTTTCCTTCTGGTGACGACTACGAAGACACCTTAAGACTTCACAAACTCTATGAAGAAGAAATTCGGCAAAACCCCGCTCAGTACCTTTGGGTTCACAACCGCTGGAGCTTATAGCCATTCTAACTGATAGGCAAAGTCCTCCATAAAAGGACAGAATAAGGTATAATTTTTTTCAATGATTTCAATTTTATTTTTAATAGGATAACTATGGCAAAGGAACTTCGAGATAAGCAACTCAGATCGCGCGTCAAACTACTTGGCTCACTTTTAGGTGAAGTCATCGAGACACAAGTAGGTAAAGACATCCTGAATGCTGTTGAGAAATTGCGTAAAGGTTACATTAAGCTTCACGACCAAGAAGACCCACAATTAAGAGCAGAACTTAAAGCTTTTATTGAAGAGCAATCACCTGATGATCTTATTCTAATTATTCGTGCTTTTAACCTTTATTTCAGCCTCGTTAACTTAGCAGAAGAAGAACACCAATTCCACGAACGTCAAAGCCAATTAAAATCCGATGGCCCTTTATGGATGGGATCGGTTTTAAACACAATTGATGAGTTTAAAAAGGAAGGTTTTACTGCTGAAGAAGTACATAAATTAATCAGTAAATTAAATTACGTTCCTGTTTTCACCGCTCACCCAACGGAATCAAAACGACGTGCTGTAATGGATAATTTACGTCGCATTTTCCTTACTCTTGGCGAGCTAAATGAAGCTGAAAACTATCAAAATCCTTATGCTCAAGAAGATGTTATCAAAAAACTTCAGTACCAAATTCAAGTACTCTGGCGAACAGATGAAGTAAGACGTGTAAAGCCAACTGTAGAAGACGAAATACGCAATGGTATTTATTACTTCAGACAATCGCTATTTTCGGCTGTTCCAACTGTTTACCGTTATATGGAACGTGCTCTTGCTAGACACTATCCTAACGACAATATCCCAACACCGAACTTCTTAACTTTTGGTTCATGGATCGGTGGCGACCGTGATGGAAACCCTTTTGTTACTCACAAAACAACTGTCAACGCACTATTGATGCAATCCCGTGCTGTTCTTTATGAATATGAAAAACGTCTATTCCAATTAAGCAGCCAACTAACGCAGTCGCGCTATCTAACTGACATCAAACAAGAGATCCTTAATAAGGCAACTATTATTGATGCTGACTTATTAGAACTTGTTTTCCATAAACGCTCATCTCGCTTTATGGACGAACCTTACCGCCGTTTCTTGTATTTGATGCGTGGACGTTTACAACAAAATATCGCCTATGTTGAAGCACAGATAAATGGATCTCCGATTGAAAAATCTCCTTTCTGTTATAACAACGAAGAAGAGTTCATTGACGACTTAGAGTTAATTTACGAATCACTATGTGGACATGGTGACCAAGAAGTTGCTGATGCGGATCTAAAAGACTTAATCCGCCTTGGACAAACCTTTGGTTTCTATCTAATGCGCTTGGACATTCGTCAAGAATCAACTGTTCACACGAATGCGGTATCAGATCTACTTTCACACTTGGGAATCAACTACGAACAGCTGTCAGAGGCTGAACGAATTGACTTGCTTTCTAAGCATATTTCTTCACCAACGATTATTGATACCCAGCACTTAGCGTTAGACAAAATGACGAAGGAAGTACTTGAAGTATTTCACGTTATTCGAAAAATGCGCCAGGAAATTAGCCCGAAAGCCTTTAATAACTATGTTATTTCAATGACACATGAAGCCAGCCATGTAATGGAAGTGCTCTTCCTTGCTCACCAAGCAGGTTTGGCTGGATATAACGCTGGAGAACCCTACTGTAGCATTCGTATTTCCCCATTATTTGAAACCATTCAAGACTTGGAACATATCGTACCTGTTACAACTGCATTATTCGACAACCCGACATACCATGCACTATTGAAAGTTTCAGGTAATCTCCAAGAAATCATGCTTGGTTATTCAGATTCTGCAAAAGACGGTGGAAATCTCTCTTCAGCATGGACCCTTTATCAGGCTCAAGAACAAATTCTTAAGCTTGCGGATGAATATGATATTGAATGTCGCTTATTCCATGGACGTGGCGGAACTGTTGGACGCGGTGGCGGACCGACGCACAATGCGATTCTGTCACAACCAACAGGAACTGTTCGAGGTCAAATCAAATTTACCGAGCAAGGTGAAGTTTTATCGTTCAAATACAGCAACGCTGAAACCGCAATGTATGAAATTTCATTAGGGGTAACAGGCCTAATGAAAGCAAGTAAATGTCTCGTCAGAGAAACACCTGAAGATAACCCAGAGCATCTTGCTATCATGCAGCAACTTGCTAAAGAAGGTGAGCATTCATTTAGAGAATTAACTGACCATACTGATGGTTTCTTTAAGTTTTTCTATGAAGTCACTCCTGTTACGGAAATCGGCCTATTAAACATTGGTTCTAGACCGTCTCACCGTAAAAAAGGAAACCTTTCTAAGTCTTCTATCCGAGCTATCCCTTGGATTTTCGGCTGGGCTCAGGCTAGGTTAACTTTCCCAGCATGGTATGGAACAGGATCAGCCCTGGCTAACTGGATCAAGAACCAAAGCGATGATGAGCTTAAAGCCATGTATGAAAACTGGCCTTTCTTTAGAGGTTTAGTCAGTAATATTCAAATGGCGCTCTTCAAAACCGATTTGGTTATAGGTAAAAGTTATAGTGAACTTGGCTCCGATAAAGAAACTGCACAGAAAATCTACCAAATGATTGCTGAAGAACATGTTCGTGCTGTTGATGCAAACTTGCAGATTAGTGGCAATGAATATTTGATGGCTGATACACCCCAAATTGCACTTTCTTTAGCAAGAAGAACCCCTTACTTGGAACCGTTAAACAATATCCAAGTTGCTATTCTAAAACGATATAAGAATCCAGACTTATCTGATGAAGAACGTGAAGTTTGGGTCACACCGTTATTGAACAGCATTAATGCAATTGCTGCTGGCATGAGAAATACCGGTTAAAATCAATCAGCATGACATGTCTTCCGAAGGCTTTAGTAACTAAAGCTTTCGGTCATTCATTTATATAATTCAAACTGAATATTCTAGCTTATTAACTTTAGTAC
Source organism: Hydrogenovibrio kuenenii DSM 12350 (assembly GCF_000526715.1). NCBI lineage: Bacteria > Pseudomonadati > Pseudomonadota > Gammaproteobacteria > Thiotrichales > Piscirickettsiaceae > Hydrogenovibrio > Hydrogenovibrio kuenenii. Next base: position 1,707,896 of record NZ_JAGP01000001.1, read on the forward strand.
AAATTTTCAGTATAATTAGCCACCTGTTATTTTTTACTCATCATCAAAATGGTTTGAATATGCAAATTACCCTGCTTAAATCAAAATTACACAGAGTCACTACGACACACTCAGAGCTAGACTATGAAGGCTCTTGTGCCATTGATTCGCACTTTCTTGATATTGCAGGCATTCGTGAATATGAGCAAATTCAGATTTATAATGTCAATAATGGTGAGCGTTTTACAACCTATGCTATTCGCGCAGAAAGCCATTCAGGCATTATCTCAGTAAACGGTGCCGCAGCACATAAAGCTGAACCTGGTGATTTATTGATTATTGCTACTTATGCAACTATGGATGAAAAAGAAGCTGACGACTTTAAACCGATTATGGTGTATTTTGATAAAGAAAATAACATTACCCACACTCGGAACAGCATTCCTGTCCAAATGCAACAGCACTCAGCTTAAGGTAGTTATTAACTATTTTTTTGGAATAATAAGAATTTCAACCCTGCGGTTTTTTGCAAAACCAGCTTCTGTCTCTTCCTTACTAATAGGCTGCGTATCAGCAACCCCGATAGCTTCTACTTGAATGGGCTTTACTATCTTATCTTCAATAAGCCTTTCTACCACTGCCGCTGCCCTTGCACTAGAAAGCTCCCAGTTACTTCTAAAACGACCGCCAGTGACAGCACGCTTATCAGTATGACCAATTACCTTAATCTTTACACGATCACTAATATAAGGTCTTAACTTATCCAACTCAGAAAAACTTTCTGACTTAAGATCTGCCCTTCCTGGAGAAAAAGAAATCGTCTCTGGCAGCAAAACCTTAATCTGTAGTTTCTGTAAGTCGATACTGACATCAATTTTTTTCTCTGGGCTATCTAGTTTATTTCCCGAGGCGAAGGTCTTGATCAAACTCTCATATAAAGGATTCAACTCATCGATAACTGGCTGATTTGTTTGCTTAGGCGACCCATCTAAGGTCTTCTTTGTAGAATTAAAATAATGCACCTGAGCAGGAGAAAGGCCACTACCGAAGCCTAATGAATTAGTGAGAGACTCAACCAAAGACTCATATTTTTTTGCATTGACCGTTGACATTGAAAACAACAAAACAAATACTGCCATCAGCAATGACATCATATCTGCAAAAGTAGCCATCCACTCAGGACAAGGTTTTTGTTTTTTGGCCATCAAACTTCCTCTGCATTTTCATTCTGAGGCTTTTTATCCAAATAAGGTGCTAACACATCTTGCAACATACTATGATGCAATCCTTTTGCAATAAAGTCGACAGCTTCAATAATCATATGCTGTCTAGTGGATTCTTCTTGCCCCCATACAGCGACCTTATCAGCCATTGGCAAGGCAAATAAGTTTGCAATCATTGCGCCATAAAGCGTTGTCAACATGGCAACGGCCATTGCAGGACCAATTGACGACGGGTCAGACAAATTTGCAAGCATTTGAACCAAACCAACCAACGTCCCAATCATCCCAAATGCCGGAGCAGATGCACCAACGGCACTAAAAACAGCTGCGCTCGTTTCAGCACGTTCTACCAGCAGATGATTTTCTTCCTGTAACGTCTGACGAACTAAATCACTTGGGTAATTATCCACCAGCATTCTCACGCCATACTGGAAAAATTCATTATTGATTTCAATTTTTTCTAATGAAACAATCCCATTTTGTCGCGCCGACCTAACAAGTTGATCTGTCAACTCAACTAGCTCTTCTTTATTCCTAATATCATTTGATGGCAGCAAAATTTTAAAGGACATGCGAAGTGCATAGATTGATTCACGCAATGAATAGCGTATCATCGTGGCAGCAATCGTGCCGCCAACAACAATCATCAAACCTGGGATATTGAAAAATATGAGAATAGACGAACCCATAGACATTGCCCAAAGAACAATTACTATCCCAACAATCAGGCCTATAAACGTGGAAAAATTCATAATTTTCTACACAATATCCTAAGGTTCATTAATCAATATGCTTAAAGTCGTCGATACAAATATTATCTAATAGGCGTGTTGAGCCAAGCCTAGCCACCGCCATCACCACCAATTTAGCTTCCTGCTCTTGCGTTGGTTTTAATGTATCTTGACTGACAATCTTAATATAATCAACTTCATCAAAACCATGTGCTAATAGTTGCTTCTTCGCAATGTCTTCCAGGTTCACAAACAGCTCATTCCCAGACTTAATTGCCGCAACTATATCTTGAAGCACAACAAACAACTTAGGCGCAATTTTTCGCTGGCTTTCAGATAAATATTGATTCCGCGAACTTAAAGCCAGGCCATCTTTGTCACGTTCAATCGGTGCCTTTATGATCGTTATCGGCAGACACAAATCATATGTCATTTTTCGTATGATACGCCATTGTTGAAAATCTTTTTGACCAAAAACAGCGACATTCGGCTGAACGATATTGAAAAGTTTGGTGACAACTGTCGTTACACCATCAAAATGGCCTGGTCGCTCTGCGCCTTCCCATAGAGAATTCAAAGCTTCTGGTGCCTTTACTGTCGTATTCATTCCATCTTGTGAATACATTTCACCTACCGATGGCAAAAACACTAAATCGACTTTTTGTTTTTCAAGTTTTTCACAATCTTGATCTAATGTACGAGGATAACGCTCAAAATCTTCATCAGGCCCAAATTGCAAAGGGTTTACAAAAATACTAACAACAACCTTATCAGTTTGTTTCTTAGCATTCGTAACAAGACTTAAATGCCCTTCATGTAAATTCCCCATAGTCGGGACAAAACCAACAGTTAAACCTTGCTTTTTCCATGCAGCAACTTGATCTCGTACTTCTTGAACGGTCTCAACTTTTAACATTCTGATACTACTCTCTAGCTTTCTAATGGGAAATGCCCATTACGTACGTCGAATGCATACTGTTCAATTGCTTCTTGAATAGAATTTTTATCCTGCAAGAAATTTTTAGCAAACCTTGGAGCACCACCTAAGGAGGTTCCTAAAATATCATTTAAAACCAATACCTGACCATCAGACTCTTTACCTGATCCTATGCCGATAACTGGGATATTTAAATTCTCAGAAATTCTTTTTGCTGTATCTGAAGGCACACATTCCAACACCAACATTTCCGCTCCGGCCTGTTCTAGAGCTACAGCCTCTTCTTCCAAGACTCTGGCAGAAGCATCATCTTGCCCTGCTCTGCGATAACCATTTTTTTCGACCAATTGAGGCAACAAGCCAATGTGCCCGCAAACAGGAACACCTAACTCTGACAATTGTTCAACTATTGACAGAATTCTCTTACTAGCCCCTTCGAGCTTTACCATATTTGCACGAGCTTGTTTCATCAGAGCAGCGGCCGCTTCCATGGCTTTATCAATAGAACCATCTGACATGAACGGCATATCTGCAACACACCAAGCTGACTTATTACCTCGTTGTACCATTTGAGTGTGATAGACCATATCTGCCAACGTCACAGGCAAGGTTGTTTCATGGCCTTGAACAACCATTCCTAAAGTATCGCCAACCAAAATCACATTCACTCCTGCTTGATCTACCCAATGCGCCATAGCTGCATCATAAGCAGTCAAACAAACAATTTTCTGACCATCTCTTTTCATCTTTTTCAGACGAGTTAAGGTCATTCTTTTTTGTGTATTCATACCAAGCACTCTTTAAATTTAGTTACAAACTAGCTCATCACTGGTTATTTAATGGGTAAACATAGGTTTCATCTAAAGCATCAATCAAATTAGAAACGTTACCCAATAAAGGTAACTCTAAAACCAATTCACTTAATGGTAATAAAACAAAATCACGATAAGGTATTTCTGGGTGCGGGATAGTTAAAGTTGTGGTTTGGATTGTGACTGAGCCATACAACAAAATATCCAAATCGATGACCCTTTCACCCCAATGTCGTTTTTTGACTTTGCCTTGTTCTTTTTCCAGGGTCTGCAAGCTGGCCAGTAATGAGGTTGCTGACAATTGGGTCTTTATTTTTGCCACCGCATTCACAAAGTCAGGTTGATCTTGCGGTCCTTGTGGTTTAGAAGCATATAAAGATGAGGCCGACATTAACGTCATACCAGGCAATATTTTTAAGGATTCTATGGCGCTTTGAACCTGATATATTGGATCAGAAAGGTTACTGCCAATACCAATATAAGCCTCAACCAAGATAACTACTCCGCCGGGTTAGAACTCGAGCGTTTACGATAAGGATTGCGACCTCTTCTCGGTTTTCTCGTTTTTTTTGCCTCGGAACGTACATCATTAGCAAAAGCAACTTGATCTATCGCATCCTTCTTCTGATATTCCGTCCACCAATCAAACAACTCTTGATCTGATGATTCGCCCACAGCAACTCTTAAACCTAAGAAGTCATATGCCGCTCTAAATCTTGGATGCTCAAACAATCTCTGAGCTCTTGCACCCGCGCGTCTAGGCAACCTAAACTGAAGGCTCCAAATCTCGCGAATTTGCGTAGAAAATCGCTTAGGAATCGATGTTGAACTGATTTGCTGTTCAATAACATCATTAGCAGCAGCATATAGCGCATCTTGATGGGTAAGACCTTCAGCGAGATGTTGCTCGCGTCTTTGTAGCATGGGCTCCCACAACATAGCCGCAAACAGGAATGATGGATTTACCCCCTTACCTGACTGAATGCGTTCATCAGTGCTTTTCAGGGCTTCAACTACTAACATTCTAGGAAAACCTTGTTCTTCTTCAGACAAGACATGATGAGTTTGAGGGAAAAGATAGGTAAATAGACCGAAATGGCGTAATTTTTCAAACACATCAATCGCAACACCACTGTGAAAAAGTTTCAACACTTCTTCAAACATACGTGCGTTAGACACATCTTTCAGCAAATGTCCCATTTCATACAAAGGCTTTTTGGTTTTGGCTTCAATATCAAAACCAAGTTTTGCAGCAAAACGTATAGCACGAATCATTCTGACAGGATCTTCACGATAACGAGTTTCTGGATCACCAATTAAGCGCATCTGACCCTTCTTAATATCTTCAAGAGCACCAGAATAATCGATAATAGAAAAATCGCGAATATTGTAATAAAGACTATTAACCGTGAAGTCACGGCGCCAAATATCTTCATCAATAGAGCCGTAAACATTATCTCTCACCAAACGACCAGAAGCATCTACAGCTCTAGAATGGCTGGTTTTCTTTCTCGCAACCGGTAACTTAGCAGCATCGCCAGCACCACGGAAAGTAGCAACCTCAATAACTGACCTACCAAAATGTACATGAGCCAAACGAAAACGTCGGCCAATTAAACGACAGCGTTGACGAAAAACTGCCTTTATCTGCTCTGGCTCAGCATTGGTAACTATATCGAAGTCTTTTGGTTCTAATCCAAGCAGTAGATCTCTAACTGCGCCACCGACCAAATAAGCTTCATAGCCTGCTCGCTTTAAACCGTAGAGTACATCTAATGCAGCCTTGTCGATTTGACCACGAGAAATATTATGTTTATTTCTCGGAACAACTTTAGGTTCTGAATTAAATATTGGTGATTGGCCTTGGCCTTTGACAAAAAACGAAGCGACTTTTCGAATCAAACGTTGCATAAAATAAAATTACAGAACCATTAAAAAGAGTAGGAAATTGCGTTATTTTACTCTGTTTTACAACATGAAACAAAATTAGAGTGGAAGAAAAGAAAATTAAAACATTATTCACAGAAATCGTACATGCAAACCGCCCCCAGACTGGCAGATTTTGTCAGATAAAATCTGCCAGTCTGGGGTGGTTGTCAAACAGTCAGTCAATCGGCTTGAGAAACAAGTCGTACCCAATATTTTCTTGCTCGAAATCGTATGGATACCCTAAGCTCTTCAAATAACATTCAAATGCTTCATGCTGTTCTGGCGGCACTTGAACACCAATTAAAACTCGACCATATGCTGCACCATGATTTCGATAATGAAATAAACTAATATTCCACTCTTCCGACATCTGAATCAAAAACTGTAACAGTGCACCGGGACGTTCCGGAAATTGAAAGCGATAAAGAATTTCATTTTGAATACCTGGCGCATGACCACCCACCATATAACGTAAGTGTAGTTTTGCCATTTCGTTATCACTCATATCTTCAAACTGATAACCCGCTTCCAACATTTGCTTTTTAAGCTGTTCTTTTTCAGCATAACCACCTTCTGTTCGCACACCAACAAAAACAACAGCTCTTCTTTCGTCTGCAAACCGATAGTTAAACTCAGTGATCGCTCGTCTATCACCTAAAAACTCACAGAACTTTTTGAAACTACCTGGTGTTTCAGGAATGGTCACGGCAAAAATGGCTTCACGTTTTTCACCAATTTCGGTTCTCTCCGAAATATGGCGTAAACGATCGAAATTCATATTTGCTCCACTCATTATCGCAATCATCTTGCGATCCGAAACACCTTTTTCTTCAACAAACTTCTTCATTCCAGCCAATGCCAAAGCACCGGCAGGCTCTGCAATTGCACGTGTATCTTCAAAAATATCTTTCACCGCAGCACAAATTTCATCCGTTTTCACGGTAATCATTTCGTCCACGCATTCCTGTGCAATACGGAAAGGTATTTCACCAACTTGGGCCACTGCGACACCATCGGCAAAAATTCCAACGGAATCTAACACAACACGTTCACCAGCCTTTAGAGCTTCTGTCATACAAGCTGCATCTTCCGGCTCAACCCCTACAACTCTAGTTTTCGGTGAAACCTGTTTAATAACAGCGCTCACACCGGCAATCAATCCACCGCCACCCACTGGTACAAAAATGACATCGACATCTTTGCTTTGGCGTAAAAGCTCTAACGCGATGGTTCCTTGACCGGCAATAACATGCTCATCATCATAAGGTGCTATATAAGTTAACTGCTCTTTTTCACAGAGTTCTTTAGCATGCTTAGCCGCTTCATCGTAAGTATCACCGCACAAGATGACATTACCACCCCAGTTTCGAACAGAGTTCACTTTAATCGCTGGAGTTGTTTGTGGCATCACAATCGTTGCTTTAATACCCATTTTGGTAGCAGACATAGCCACACCTTGCGCATGATTTCCAGCTGATGCAGCTATCACCCCGCGCTCTTTTTCTTCTTCTGACAAGTGCAAAAGGCGGTTATAGGCACCACGTAATTTAAAAGAAAATACCGGTTGCAAATCTTCACGTTTAAGCCACACCTGATTTCTTAGCCTTTGTGAAATAAGCGGTGCTTTTTCTAAAGGCGTTTGTTCCGCAATTTCATAAACAGGGACAGACAAAACTTGTCTCAAAATTTTTTCAGGCATATATCTCTCAATAGATTCAAATCGAATTTAAACGGAAAATACCGTTTTCAACGGTGATTTTGCATACAGTTTTTGCATTATAACAAAAGCCTCTCTAACCACAATCACATACACTCAATGTCAAACTGCCTATTTAACTGCCTTGTTAAGGGGTGCGACAATTTGTCACATTGATTCATACAGTGAGCTTACTTAAGATTCTCTCAAACAAAAAGATACTTTTAGAGGTCTTTGAACGAGAACACTGTCACCAAAAACCTATCCCTCAGGTTTAGTCAAAGTCCATGTGCAATAGTATGCTCCTCCTATTGCTGTTTTACGGAAAATGCCCTAATCAATCATTTTCACTCGATAGTGTTCTCGTTCAAGGGCCTCTACCTCTATTTAACCTTTCATGTTAATGATCTAAACATAGAAGTAAGGGCACTTTAAATGAAAAAAACCTCGATTTGGCTGGCAATCAACAGTGTTATTGCCGTTTCAACCCCACATTTGGCATTTGCAGAAACAACTCAATTAGCACCTATCCCTGTTACGGCTTCAAAAGAAGCATCGCAATCGAAGACTTTTTCTAAACAAGAATTAGAAAATACAGGTAATACAGAAACAGGAAGTGTTTTGCGTCAAGTAAACGGCGTTGACGCTATTCGCATGGGTGGACATGGATTGGATCCCGTTGTTCGTGGTCAAACACAATCTCAGCTAAACATTTTATTAGATGGTGCCAAAATCGAAGGTGGTTGTCCTAACCGCATGGATCCGCCAACCTCTTATTCCGAGGTTTCCAGTTACGACAAGGTTACCGTCATCAAAGGTGTAAATTCCTTAGAATATGGTGCTGGCGGAACGGGGGGAACGATTTTATTCGAGCGTGAAGCGCCTAAATACAACCCAAACAAAAGTGTCTCTGGTGAAATTTCTGCCATGAAATCAAGCATCATTAATTATGATGTCAATGCGCAAGTGCAAGCTGTTGGCAAAACTGGTTATGTCGTATTACAAGGCAATAAAAAAGATGCCAATAACTATCAAGATGGTAATGGCAATACCGTGCCTTCTAGCTACAACTCTCAGCAAGGCCACATCGATTTAGGTTGGACACCAAACGACCATCACGAACTCAAACTGTCTTTGGAAAAATCTAACACCTTTGACGCTCTATACCCTGGTGCAAAAATGGATGCGCCTAAAACAGAAGGTAATATTGCTCGCTTGCAATACAAAGGTAAAAAGCTTTCTAACGGCTTAACAAATGGTCAACTGGATGCTGTTCAAATTGATGTTTATAACTCAACAGTTGATCACGTCATGAATAACTTCGATCTACGCACATATGATCCGACTAAAAAAATGGAAACGTTAACGGACACGACTGCGAAAGGTGCAAAAATCAAGTTAACCAACTTAATCGGTAAAACAGAACTTGATTATGGTCTACAACTACAGGCTGTAAATAAAAACGCTGCTTCATACAACCGATCCGCAGGCATGATGCTTAATAAATCTATGTATCTAATGTGGCCAGATGCAAATACAGACCAAAATGGTGTATTTGTACAAGCTAAAACAAAACTGTCCAACACACAAAAACTGGTTTATGGTGCTCGTGTCGATCAAGTGACTGCAGAAGCTAAAAAAGCTAAACAGGCTTCTGATATGAATATGACGGCCTATTCACTTTATTCCAAATACAATACTTACTCAGGCAAAACCAAAATCAATGAAACCAATTGGAATGGTCTGCTACGTTATGAACAAAGCTTGTCTAAAGGCCTAAGTTGGTTTGCGGATGCAAGCTTAACTACGCGCACAGCAAATGAAACTGAACGCTTTATGGCAACTAAATCTGGCACTATGTTCTGGATTGGTAACCCAGATTTAAAACCCGAAAAACATACTCAAGTTGATATTGGGATCGCTCAAGACACTCACACCTTCTCTTGGAGTGCTAATGCTTATTACGACCAAGTTAAAGACTATATCCTACGTGACTATGCTAAAAACCAAACTGGCGTTACAACGCTAACTGGAATGGATAATATCTACGTCAATAAAGACGCAACATTACTAGGTGCCGAGCTGGAAGGTACTTACCGCCTAACCCCTGCTATTGATATTGGCGGACAAGTGAGTGCTATTCAAGGACGCAACACCACTGACAAGCGCAACCTAAGCAATATTGCACCAGTCAGCGGAAACCTAAATGCAAAATACACCGCTAGCAATTGGTATGCTGGTACGCGTTTTAACTTTGCATCAGAACAATCTACTGTCAATACTGAATATGGCGAAAAAACGACCTCTGCATGGAGCACTGTTGATCTATTTGCTGGCTATAGCATGAATAAAACCTTACAACTGCAAGCAGGTGTAGACAATGCGTTTGACCATGCTTATTATAATTACCTAAATCGAACTGATGCTTTAACAGGAACTAGCTACAAAGTAATGGAACCTGGCCGCAATATTTGGGCGCGTATTTCAGCAAAGTTTTAAACATTAAAGGGTAGTTATGTCTCAACGATTACGTTTGAGTTTTATCCTAATAGGGCTAGTCATCTTATTGATGGCTGGCCTTATGTCTTTTGGATGGCTTAATAAACTTAATACACACCCGTCTCAGTCAGCAATCGCACCAGCGCCCGTTGGCGGAGACTTTACTGCGATTTCATCTAAGGGCAACGTGTCTTTATCTGACTTTAAAGGTAAATGGGTATACCTTTACTTCGGCTATACTTTTTGTCCAGACATCTGTCCAACCAATTTAGGCAATATGTCCGGTGCCTACCAGCAACTAACGCCAGAAGAAAAAAAACAGGTTCAGTTTATTTTCTTCTCGGTGGATCCTAAAAGAGACACCCCCAAGCGCATGCAAGAATACAGTAACTACTTTGATATGAATCTACTTGGCGTAACCGCTAAAAAAGCAGTTATTGATGACGTAACAAAGCGTTATGGTGCCGTTTATTCTATTCACCATGAAAAAGGGGATGGTAACAACTACTCTGTTGACCACTCTGCATTTACCTATGTGATCTCACCAACGGGAAAATTAATGGAACAAATCCCTCATGGCACAGACTCACAAGGTTTTTTAAACAATATTCGTAAACATTTACACCAAACCACTGCTCATTAAGGAGTTCATTATGCAAAAAAGTTCACAAGCGTCTTTTTTCCAAAACAAAAGTTATGCTGCCGCCATCATCCTGTTGAGTAGCTTATTCATCAGCACCATGGCCAGCGCAATGTCTAAGGAAGAGGCATCACAAATTCAAGTCTCCAACCCTTATGCCAGAGAAGTTCCTCCAGGAGCTATGGCCAGTGCTAGCTTCATGACACTAAAAAACACCAGTGCACATGACATCTACTTGATTCAAGCAGAGTCTAAAGTGGCTAAAAAAGTAGAGCTTCATACACATATTCATGACAACGGTGTCATGCGCATGCGTCAAGTGCAAGATATTAAAATCCCAGCACACGGCATGACCATGCTTCAACCTGGCGGTTTTCATATCATGCTAATCGGCTTACAGCAAAAGTTGGTGAAAGGTGAACAGATTCAAGTTCAACTAACTTTTAAAGATGGCAGCCACAAAACTGTCAAAATGCCAGTTAAAGCCATAAAAGGTATGGGCGGCATGATGAAAATGCACAATATGTAACCACTTCTTTCCGAACCCAAGCATCCTATTTACACTTCTAAAGCTTGGGTTCAGCTCCCTCTCAAAATTCATTTCTTTTCAATTTAAAAACTATCTTTTCAAGGTGTATTCATTCTTTTAGCTTGAAAAAAACAGCCAATCCTCTATATTAGCCAATCGAAAATCTTAAACAGACAACTGATGAAAACCTTATGAAATATCTATCAAAACAAAAACTTTTTAAAATACTCATGCTATCAATGATTAGCAGCTTAAGCTTTACCTTGTCACAAGTTGCTGCTGCCGCAGAGACAACTAAAGCAGCGCCAACCAACAAACCGCATTCAATTTATCCATTAGATAAGGCTCGTAACATTGATTTATGTACAGCCTACTCAACCTTAAAAACTGAAAAAGAAAAAAAAGCGGTTCTTAAAGAGTTGGATAAACGCACGCAACTTAGTGAAAAAGACCATGAGAATCTGAAAAAAAATCTAGTCATGCCTGGAAACACAACTTGCGGCATGTACATGATGCTAGGCAAGCCTTTACAGGAAAAAGGTGTTTGGCTAAGACCTATGGTATATAAAGTCGTTCACGTTTACCCTAAACATTACTTTGTAACTGAAATGGGTATGGTCATGAAAAAATATGAGCGTAAGCCAGGGCAAATGCCACCAAAACTAATTAATAAAGCGCCTAAAACTCAAGGGCCTCCAGTTGTATTTGAAGCACCAGGCGGCAGACCAATGCACCCGGGTATGGAACCTCAAAAGTAATCTTGCCAATTTAGAGCACAGATTAACTCTTAGCTTTTGCCACTTTTCTGTGCGCAAAAGCTAAACTATTCTCCTTATTATCAGACATCCCCTTAAATAAAACATCCTCACATCTCTTGATGTTTCCGCTTTTACTGGATAAACCAATCAAGACTGATTAAAATAACGCCATTCATTTTTAACCTATGCAATTTTGCATACTAAATAGAGAAAACTGCGATGACTCAAGACGAACTAAAGCAACAAGTAGCTAAAGCTGCTATCGAACACGTTGTTCCAGGGACTATTATTGGCGTAGGAACAGGCTCAACTGCTAACTTTTTCATTGATGAATTAGCGAAAATCAAAGGACAAATCGAAGGTACCGTTGCCAGTTCTGAAGCATCCGCTGAGCGTCTAAAAGGCCACGGAATTCCAGTATTTGATTTGAATTCAGTTTCTGAAATTTCTGTTTATATCGATGGCGCTGATGAAGCCGATCCTGCTCTACACCTAGTAAAAGGTGGTGGCGGTGCTTTAACACGTGAGAAAATCGTATTGGCTGTTGCAGATAAATTCGTTTGCATTGCCGACGATAGTAAAAAAGTCGACCTTCTTGGTAAGTTCCCTCTTCCGGTTGAAGTCATTCCTATGGCTCGTAGCTATGTCGCACGTGAAATCGTTAAACGTTTTGGCGGTGAACCAGTACTACGTGACGGATTTATCACGGACAACGGCAATATTATTTTAGATATTCATGGCCTACAGATCGTTGATCCTGTTGCAATGGAAACAGAATTAAACAGCATTGTTGGTGTTGTGACTAATGGTTTGTTTGCTGCAAGAAAAGCGGATGTTTTCCTTTGCGGAACGGCAAACGGCGTTGAAGTTATTGAAGCATAATTGAAATAAGCTTTTAGCCCTACAGCTTCAATTTAAAAGCTTATACACTAAAGCTTTTTTGCCACAACAAAAAGGAGAACCATTTCTCCTTTTTTATTCTAAAGAGAGCAACACAACATGAATTCCATTGGAAGCAAACTTTTTAGCCTATTGGTCATAGTTTTATTAGGAACTTTGGTTTACGTGACTGTTTTTTCTGGTAATGGTCAAGCACCAGACATCCGGATTAAAACAGCCGATAATCAATCGTTAAATCTTAGCAAGCCAATGAAACCCGTATTGGTTAACTTTTGGGCAACAACTTGTCCAGGCTGTGTTTCCGAAATGCCCCACTTGGCAGAGATGAAGAAAAAGTTTGGTGACAAATTCGAATTGGTAGCGGTATCTATGGACTACGATCCAGAAGATCAGGTTAAAAAGTTCATGGAAAAACACAACTATGCATTTTCCTACATCATGGACAAAACAGGCTCCATGGCTAAAGCCTTTGGTGGTGTGATGCTAACACCTACCAGCTTTTTAATCGCACCAAACGGTAATATCGTTTATCAAAAGGTTGGCGAGATAGACTATGCAACTGTCACCAAAAAACTAGAAGAAATGACACCGGATTTATAATTTAGACCCTGCACAACTAAGGAAACAACATGTCGAACTCACACGATTTATTTATCGCCGCGCAAAAGCACATTCCAGGTGGAGTAAACTCTCCAGTAAGAGCCTTTAAAGGTGTTGGCGGTGATCCTGTCTTTTTCAAGTCGGCAAAAGGCGCCTACTTAACAGATGCGGATAATAAAACCTATATCGACTATGTTGCTTCTTGGGGACCTGCTATCTTAGGGCATGCTCATCCAGAGGTTATTTCCGTTGTGCAAAAGCAAGCAGAACAAGGTCTAAGTTTCGGTGCGCCAACTGAAATCGAAACCCAAATGGCCGACTTGGTTTGTGATCTTATTCCTTCAATGGATATGGTTCGCATGGTTAGCTCTGGAACTGAAGCGACGATGACAGCTATTCGTTTGGCTCGCGGCTATACTGGTAGAGATAAAATCGTTAAATTTGAAGGGTGCTACCATGGTCACTCTGATTCTTTGTTGGTAAAAGCCGGTTCAGGCGCGTTAACCCTAGGCGTGCCGTCTTCTCCTGGTGTACCCGCTGCATTGGCTGAAGAAACCCTAACACTTACACACAATGATTCAGATGAAGTCCGCAAGGTCTTTGCTGAAATCGGTGATCAAATCGCTTGTATTATCGTCGAGCCAGTTGCCGGTAACATGAACTGTATTCCACCAGAAGAAGGATTCTTAGAAACCTTGCGTGAAGTATGCGACCAATCTGGTGCGGTACTGATTTTTGACGAAGTCATGTGTGGTTTCCGAGTTGGCTTGCAAGGTGCACAAGGTCGTTTTGGCATTACGCCTGATTTAACCACTTTCGGTAAAGTTATTGGTGGCGGTATGCCAGTAGGTGCTTTTGGTGGTAAGCGAGAAGTCATGGAAAAAATCGCACCGCTTGGTCCTGTCTATCAAGCAGGAACCCTTTCAGGCAACCCGATTGCAATGGCTGCCGGTTTGAAAACACTAGAACTCATTAGCAAACCTGGTTTCTTTGATGAACTTGAAGCAAAAACTACTCGATTAGTCACAGGTCTGCAAGCCGCTGCGGATGAAGCAGGTATTGCTTTCACCACCAACCAAGTGGGCGCAATGTTTGGTCTTTTCTTCAACACAGAGAAAAACATTCGTCGTTTTGCACAAGTGGCGCAAGGTGATATGGAGCGCTTCAAGAAGTTCTATCATGGTATGTTGGATGAAGGCGTTTATCTGGCACCTTCTGCATTTGAAGCTGGCTTTGTTTCTTCTGCTCATACGGATGAAGACATCGACAACACTATTGCCGCAGCTCGTAAAGTCATGCAAACACTATAATCATGAAAATCTACCAGGCTGGGGTAGTCGGTAAGTAGACCACCCAGCCTGGTAGATTTTTACCTTCTCGCTTTTCTGAAATGCCCTCTCAAAACAAACACAATATTCACGACCTAATAGAGCTCTTTAACGAACGCTTTCTACCCTTGCACAACACAGAGTTAGTTTGTTGTGAAGATGAACCTATTTATCGCCCTGCAAATGAGCACAACCCACACCACCGCATTATCTTTGCGCATGGTTTTTTCGCATCGGCTTTGCATGAGATAGCGCATTGGTGTATTGCGGGTAAAGAAAGGCGATTATTGGAAGACTTTGGTTACTGGTATCAGCCGGATGGCAGAACTCAAGAACAGCAAAGTTTGTTTGAATCCGTTGAGGTTAAACCACAGGCATTAGAGTGGATTTTTTCGGTATCGGCCGGTTTTCCTTTTGTATTCAGTGCGGACAATTTGAATGGAAGCGCAGGCGTTTCAGAAGCATTTAAACAGAAGGTTTATGAGCAGGTTTTACAATATCTACACCAAGGCATGCCATCAGATGCTATGACTTGGTCAGAAACCCTAATTACACATTACAAATCGAAAACGCCACTTAGAAAAGAAGCATTTGAACTAAACGATGGTTTGTAGTTAGGACTTAGGCTTAGAGAAAATCGCCCAAACGACTAACAAGACAATGAAAAGAATAACACCGATTTCAAGCAATGCCCACATTTACCGGACATGCCTATTATTGGTCAATTTTTACTAAAGAAGAACGTTTACCATTGCCATCATTCTTAATGAGTTTCAGGGCATGATTAATCTTATCTTCAATGGTACGAGTATCGTCATACACAAGCACTTTAATAATCGCGGCATTCAGCGTCACATTCTGAATATCATCTTCTCTGTTCTTAACTTTTAACTTCTTAGAACCTACCGCGTCTTGTATCTCTTTGATATATGCCGGAATTTCATGTACTGGGAAGTTTTCAGGTGGCAATACCACAATTTCATCATCCTGAAGGCGCATAATTGGCCAAGATTTATCCGTTAAATCCTGAATCATCTTAACCATTAAGCGAATGATACTATCACCAACAAGCCAGGAGAGTTTTTTGTTGTAAGCCTCTAGCTGCTGAATATCAAACACAATAAAATAACGCTTAGTCACCACACCGGATAAAGAGTCTGACAGCATCTCAGTCATGGTTTTCTGGAAATAACCATAATCAGGCAACCCCGTAAGGAAATCTCGATTCATCGCCTGCTCTATCTCAAGCACATCTTGATTCACTTTAGCCAAATGCTGCGCGCCTTTTTCCACTTTCAACGTGGTTTCTACTGACTCTGTTTCAACTTCTTTAAGCTGCAACATGGCTTCTGACAAAATCACTTCAATGGCATCTTTGGTCTCGGCAATTGACAAGCTATTACGCATGTCACCAATCGAAGATTGATGACCACGAATCGATTCAACAAATTCGCCAATTTTTGATTTTAAGTCATTCGCTCTATCAATGATTTGGCTTGTGGTGCGGTTAAGACCAAGAGACTCTTTGAAATAGGCTTTTAAGACATAAGTTTCATAAAGTTTCTGGTAGGCTTCATCGGAAATAGATTGTCCGGTAGACAATAAGGATTTCATACGTGAAATAAAAGTTCTGTTCTCGCCTCGGAAATATAAATACCAAATACTTAAAGTGACAGGTGTCGGTTTGATACCTTCTTTAGTCAGGTATTCCAGTACTTTTCTGGCAACAACATGTTCATTCATGCATATCTTCCTTAATCACGCTTACCACTCCAAACAACTTCATTTCTAGCGCACTAAACATCTATGTTTAATCGCTTATTTTCTGTAATGCCGACAGTAAATTTTGGTGTAGATTTCCAAAACTGCCATTTGACATAATGACTACTCTATCCGAAGGGCGAAGTTCTTTCAACAATCCATCTAAAAGAGATGGGTAGCTATCATACACAAAAACAGGCTTCTCAAAAGCTTCTGTCGGCAATTTCCACTGCCAATTTGGGTCAATAAAAGCAAACACTTCATCAGCATCAACAAACGCATTAGGCAACGTTTGACGGTGCACGCCCATTCTCATGGTATTAGATCTAGGTTCAAATACGGCAATAATACGCCCTGTATCCTTGCCGTCTTCATTAACCTCCAGACTTTTTTGTGCCTTCAAGCCCTGCAACGTGGTTTTAATTGCTGTCGGATGGTGCGCAAAATCATCATAAATAACAATATTGTTTACTTCACCAACTTTGGTCATACGGCGCTTCACGCCTTTAAAATGACATAAAGCTTCAATCGCAACTTCCAGTGGCACGCCACAATGTCTTGCCGCGGCAATCGCACTCAATCCATTTCTTACCGAGTGCAATCCCGTCATCGGCCAATTAACTTTCCCTTGCGTGCTTCCATCTAACAAAACTTCAAATTCAGAACCATCTTGTCGCAGCAATTTAAAAGACCAATTAGATAAGTTATCGACCTCACCTTGCATTTCTTTAGGCGTCCAACATCCCATCTCCAGCACTGACGATAAATTTTCATCGTCGCTCGGGCAAACAATTAACCCATTACCGGGAATGGTGCGTACCAAATGATGAAACTGTTTTTGGATTGCGGCTAAATCGTCAAAGATATCCGCATGATCAAATTCTAGGTTATTCATTACGCAGGTTCTTGGGTGGTAATGAACGAACTTAGAACGCTTATCAAAAAAGGCTGTATCGTACTCATCCGCCTCTACCACAAAAAATGGCGAGCACCCCAGCCTGGCAGATTTTCCAAAGTTTTCTGGTACACCGCCAATCAAAAAACCAGGTTCTAACTTAGCGTATTCTAAAATCCACGCCACCATAGAGGCTGTAGTGGTTTTACCATGCGTACCAGCAACGGCTACCACCCAACGATCTTGCAAAATATTTTCTGCTAACCATTGCGGTCCTGATGTGTAAGATTGCTGACGGTTTAACACCTCTTCAACCAGCGGATGACCTCGGCTCAACGCATTACCGATAACAACTTGTTCTGGCAAATTAGACAAAACATCATCTTCAGCATAAGCCGTGACGGCTATACCAGCTTGTTCAAGCTGCGTACTCATCGGTGGGTAGATAGCCTGATCGGAACCTGTGACCTCAAACCCTTTTTCTTTTGCTAACTGAGCAATGCCACCCATAAAGGTACCTGCAATGCCTAAAATGTGAATATGATTTTTTGCCGTCACGCGAACCTCTTTAATCCTAAACTATCTGTTTTCTTGTCTTGCTCTGAGCGGGTTATGCCCTTAAACTTCAATATATGCCATATCAATACATTACCCAACCAGACGACTTATCTTTATTTTGCGCTTCTCTCTCAAATCAAACTGAGTGGATTGCGATTGATACCGAGTTTGTTCGAACGGATACCTATTACCCTGAGCTAAGCTTAATCCAAGTGCAATCCGACTCTGGAATAGCCGCGATTATCGACCCGATTTCAATTAATGATCTTGAACCACTCTGGACTATTTTGGACAACCCAAAAATTCTCAAGGTATTCCACTCTGCCCGTCAAGACCTGGAAGTATTGTATCAAGTTGCTGGACGCTTGCCTCAGTCAATTTTCGACACCCAAATCGCAGCTGTTTTTTTAGGTTACGGTGACCTAGTCGGTCTAGCAAAAGCTGTCGAATATGAACTAGACGTACAATTACCAAAAGACCAAACTCGCACCAACTGGAGTCAGCGCCCTTTGAGCGATGAACAGCTCGCCTATGCTTTTGATGACGTCAGATACTTAGCGCCACTTTATGAAAAAATTCGTGAGCGATTATCACAAGAACAACTTCAAGCGCTTGAAGACGACTTTAGCGCGTTACTGAACGTAAACCTTTACCATATTCTGCCTGAAAAAGCGGGAGACAAACTTAAAGCTGCTAAACACTTAAAAACCAAAAACCTGGCTATTTGCTATGCCCTTGCAGAATGGCGCGAACTTTATGCACAACACAACAATAAACCAAAGCGATGGGTACTCTCTGACGACTCATTGATTGCTATTGCCAAACGCCCGCCCAAAACAGTCCAAGCACTTTATAAAGTACCAAACATAAAAGCTTCTAGTGTAAAAACCTATGGGGAAGAATGGATTACCATTATCGATGAAATCTTTGCCAGCCCAGATACCTGGCCAGAAAGCCCTCAAAAAGCGCAACCACCATCACCCCAAGAAGAGGTATTACTTTCGTTAGCCTTAGCACTTTGCCAACAGGTTGCGCTTGACTACAATATTCAATTACCCAATCTAGCATCCAAGGCACAACTTCTTGAACAAATTCGAAGCCCTGAAAAACAACACTTTATTGGGTGGCGCCATTTACTGATTGAAGTACCCTTGCAAAAAATCTTTAATACTGAAAGCTGCCTGAAAGTGAACAATGGACACTTAAGCTATAACTAACCTACTTTTAAAAAGCATTTAAAAGAGAAATGACCATGTCGAAAAATGTTCTTTATGCTCAAGCCGGTGGTATTACAGCCGTAATCAATGCCAGTGCTGCTGCCGTATTCGAAACAGCTCAACAACACCCGGAAACTTTTGGCAAAGTCTATGCAGCCATCAACGGCATAGTCGGCGTACTGGAAGAAAGACTTGTTGATATGTCACTACTGACAGATGAGCAAATCCAACAACTCAAAACACACCCTGGTGCTGCTTTTGAAGCCTGCCGTTTTGATTTAGATCCATTAGATGACAATCCAGAGCAATATGAACGTGTATTAACTGTATTTCGCCACTACGACATAGGTTATTTTTTTTATAACGGTGGCAATGGTTCTATGGTCACAGCGCAAAAAGTCGCTGACTACTGCACCAAGCAAGGCCATCCCGTTACCTGTATTGGCGTGGCCAAAACCATCGACAACGACTTGGACATTTCTCATTGCAGCCCTGGGTTTGGTAGTGCAGCTAAATTCATTGCCTCTAGCCTGCTAGAAGTAAACATGGATCTTAAGTCCATGCACAACACCTCTACTAAGTTTCTCGCATTTGAAGCCATGGGCAGAAATACTGGTTGGCTCACCATTGCAGGAGGGTTAATCAAGAATGCTATTCCTGATATTCCGATTCTTATACTGCCCGCTGAAAAACCCTTCAATAAAGAAAAATTCTTAACCCGTGTTAAAGAATTGTTTGAGACAAAGGGCTACTGCCTTTGTGTGGTTTCAGAGGGTCTGCAAGATGAACAAGGCCGCTATGTTTCCATTGCGAATATCGAGCACACCCATTTACAAGACTATACACAGTTAGGCGGTGTTGCCCATAGCCTCTCACACATGGTTGCACAAGAAACAGGCGTTAAAACACACAGCATCACACCTGATTACCTACAACGTTCAGCAAGTCACTTTGTCTCTAAAACTGATTGGGAAATGGCTTATGAAGCTGGAAAAGCAGCGGTACTTGCTGCCATAAATGGTGAGCACGGCGTACTACCGATTATTGAACTTATTTCTGAAACACCCTTTGAGTGGCATTTTAAGAGTGTTGATCTAATGACGGTTGCCGATTTAGAAAAAACCGTCCCAGACCACTTTTTAACCCCTGATGGCATGGACATTACTCAAGCGGCACTTGATTACTTAACACCACTCATTCACGGTGAAATACCGTTGCTTTTTTCAAAAGGATTACCTGCTATTCGACCTTTTGATTATGCACTTTTACCTCAACAACTTGATGCCTACAAAGCTGTCAAATAACCTTTAGTATCGGAGCTTATACCCAATATGATTTTTGACAATCTGACTAACCACCTCGATATGCACACTTTGTGGGACACTTACATTATCCCATGGGGAACCCACATTATATTTGCCGCTCTTATATTTTTTGTCGGTAAAGCCCTGACCAACTTCCTAGTCAAGTTACTGAGAAAGCTTTTACAAAAAGCACGTATTGATCCGATGCTGACAAACTTTGTCGTATCAGTATCCAAAACCCTTCTGCTTCTACTGGTAGTCATTGCCACTTTAAGTCAACTTGGTGTCAACACAGCGTCCTTAATAGCGCTTATCGGTGCCGCAGGCTTAGCTATTGGTTTGGCATTGCAAAATTCTCTACAAAACTTCGCAGCAGGTGTCTTATTGCTTACCTTCAAGCACTTTAAAGTCGGTGATGTTGTTGAAATAGGAGGCAAAATTGGAACCGTTGAAGCAGTTGGTATCTTCAGTACGACACTTCGCACAGGAGACAACAAAACACTCATTATGCCTAATGGAGCAATTTACTCCGGCAGCATCACAAATTTCTCAACCAAACCCACGCGCCGAGTGGATATGACTTTTGGAATTGGGTATGATGACGACCTCAAAAAGGCCAAGTCGATCTTAGAACAACTGGTTCAAGAAGACGAGCGTGTCTTAAAAGATCCTCAGCCGACTATTGCCCTTTCCGAACTTGGAGACTCGAGCATAAACTTTATTGTTCGCCCATGGGTAAATTCATCTGATTACTGGGCCGTGTATTGGGATATGAATGAAAAAGTGAAGCTGTCTTTTGATGACGCTGGCATTAGCATCCCTTATCCTCAGATGGATGTACATCTTCATAACGATACAAAAACAGACAAGCAATAAAACTCTAACAAGGAGTAAAAGTGAAATTTACAGCAAAACGCACACTGTTAATTAGCCTTATATTGGCTTCAACCTCTGCTGTTGCGGACACAAAGAAATATGGTACAAGCGGCTCCGGAGAAGCAGGTTACTCTGGGAGCACTGGAAATACTGTCGAAGAATCTATCTCCGCGGCAATTAAGCTCAAATACCTACAAAAATACTATGAAATTAACGGGTTATTAGAAGCAAATAATAAAACGGAAAGCCACATCAAAACCCAAGAACGGTATGTCGGCGATATACAAAGTAACTTTTTCTTTTCTAACTATCAAAAAGCCTATAGCTTTGCCCAAGGGCGCTGGGAAAATGACCGCTTCGCTAATATCGACCTCAACAGCTACTACATTGCCGGTCTAGGTTACAACCTTTATAAAGAGAAGGATTTAGCACTCTCATTCGAAGGCGGTTTGGGTTATCAAAACATGAACTACACGCCAGGTAGCACCACTAAAGATTTTGACCAGAAAATTGGAAAATTCTCGACAAAATTTGAATATGGTTTCAATCCAAATGTTCGCTTTCTACAAGACCTCTCGGAGTTCTATGGGGAAAGACAGGCAAACTTCGAATCTAATAGCGCCATCAAGGTAAAACTCAATGGTCATCTCAGGCTGAAAATAGCCTATAAATACCGTTACAACACCAATCCAGACGCAGGCAAGGTCAAAACCGACACTCAAACGCTAGCAAGCATCGTTTACGACTTTTAAACACCAACATCAAAAAAAACCGGCATCAGACCGGTTTTTTTATGCTCAATTGCTCAGCAACTGAAGCTTCAATAGCCTAAACATTTTAAGAAGAAACAAAGAGAGAAAAATAACTCAGTAGCCAGTGAACAACATGAAGTTGTACACACTTTTTCTACTTTCTTTACTAAGAAAAAAATTGCAACAAATTTAAGAGCTGACTAAAGAAGGTTCAAGCTACCTCCTACCTTTACCTTTTAGTTTTATCCTTTGTTGTCCTTCCACAGAAATTCGAAGGCTAGATGCTAGTTTTTGCTGATCTTTCCAGTTTACAGGAAACATATAAATATATTGAACAACCATCTCTTTCATAATTCTCATACATACAGGGTTGTGGCTTAATTGATTTTTGGCTGCTTCTATTGACTTCATATCCAAAACCCTTTTATGTTGTAATTCAATTGCTAACCTAATTAAAAGATAAGCAGGGCTGTCTTTCTCTTTTTCGAGAGATTCATAAATAACCATTGCATCTTTCGAGCCTATTGAGGATGCTATTTTTTTGATGATTCCATTAATAACCCCATATGTCATATAAAGATAAGCTGATTTTGCATACTTCTGAAGCTCTTTATCTGTTAATGCGGGGTGCTCTTCTAATTTTTTTTCAATATGCCTTACAATCTCTAACTTTGCATAATCAGAAATTTCGATAAAATAATCTAAACACCGCAATCCCGCATTTGCACCGCTTTCTGCAAGAGACAATAAATTTTCTTTGTTTAGGTTTGCGTATCTATTCCTTATAATTTGCCCAGCAATTTCCATGCTTTTAAAAGTTTTGTTTATATTAGCTAGCGTATCAAACTCTTCAAATTCTTCACTCTCATCAGATTCATCTTCTTGTTCATTACGCTCAATGTCGTCCAATCTACGATTATGGTTATCCCTTTCTTTGACAACCTCGCGTTTTTCTATAACTAACTCAGGAATCTCACTTACAAACTCACTCATAAATGAAAGCTGTTCTAAGGTTAAACTTGCTGGGTCATTTTCATCAAAAACTTGGTCTAAAGACACCTTTATTTTGTCAAGCACCCACTTATTTTTTGTATGGTGAGTTATAAAAATTAAAATGTTCGCAGAATCTTCTCTATGCAACGTTTGTAGTAGTTTTTCTACTTGTTCCTGGACAAAACTGGAATCTATATATGACTCGGCCATTTTTTTGCCTACAAAAAAATAATATATGTATGGGTACTTAAACCTCAACTCATCAGAACTATCTTTTAAAATAGAATGTCTAACTAACCTACTAAGTACTGCTTTATGGTCTACTGGCAAAAAATTGGCTTCATACTTTGTAAAAAACTCTTCTACATCTATTGTCTTAAGAGCTAATCCGCCATTTAAATGAATTTCCCAAGCTATTTCAGTTAAAACATTTAAATACATATCAAATTCATTCTTCTTGATCCCCGCATTATCAAAAGAATTGTATATAAGCTGTTGATAACAATGACCGTATGACGTTAACTCAAGATTTTGATTTGCATATGCTTCAAACATTTGAAGCAGAAGTAAGACGTAAAGCGGTTTAGGGGGAACTATATTTTTCTTTATTATTGTATTTAACTGAACTTTTAATTCGTCGCATGAACTATAAAGATCTTGTTCATTAATTGATTCTTCAACTTCTAATGAAACCCAACGAACAATCATTTCTTCTCGTTTCGCATGACCAAAACCTAGTAATTCGTAGATTTTATATTCACTCAACGCCAAATTCTCAGTTGACACCAAGCCAAAAGAATCATGTGCAGTTACCACTACATAGTTGAAAAGATCATTTACACGTTCAATAAAAACGGTTTGATACCTTTCATTTAGTTTAATCTGGTCGATATTATCAATGAAGATAACCCTGTCCGGACTAACAATAAACGTTTCATATTCTAAGTTTTCATATTGAGACCTTAACGCCTTTCTGACTAAGTCTTCTATCTTAGAATTAGAAATTGTCTTTGCATCTAGATAAATAGGGTATTTTCCTTGATTAACTAATTCTGTGAACATGTATTTCAATAACGCAGTTTTCCCTTGCTGCTCGTCGCCTAAGAGCAAATATCTTTCTGGTTTAAACAAAACGCCATGGCTGCTAACATAATCAATTCTTTTTGTATCATCATCATTATGATCTCTGAGGTCTGGCCAAATAAAAATGTCACGAAGCATAACTCTATCAACCATTCTGTGGGTTAATACAACTTCCGTATCATCTAGCCACGCACTAAATTCTGTCTTTAAAACCTTTTCTGGTTGAGTTTGAATATGTAAAGGCAATTTTTTTTGATTTTGATTAAAAGTTGAAATCACTTTTTTTAATCCATCTACCACGTCATACCACGCAGCGTGAACATCATCCCACGAACTTGATGTAACTGGATTTGCATCTTTAGGAAGTGCCTGGAGTTCTGACAGAGGACTATCCTGCCAATGACACTTATGTAAAATTATCGATACTACTTTTGCTGAACCATTTGATTCAAGTTGAAGTGCCTTTTCTACCTCAACATCATTGCAATAATCTGAGCCTAGAAATGAAGGGCTAATTAAAAATAAAATAATATCTGCAGATTCCAAATTTTCGTCTATATCCCCTTTCCAACCCTCCCCTGGAATAATTTTTCGATCATGCCAAATATCAATAACTTTATTTCGTCTTAATAACGACAAGTGATCCTCGAGCTCACTTCTATACTTTTCATCTTTATGTGAATAACTAATAAATACTTTTTTGGTCATAATCAATCCCTGAAAAACTTTCCACTAATCTACTTTATTCATTACACTTAAAACTAAGTTAATAGAAGTTAATCGTTTTTTCTACAAAAATTTCAAAAAATATAATTCAATAATTTCATTTTCAAAACACTCTACTGAGAATAGTTATTCAGATCGTGAAAATAGATCGCTTCCCTGATATCACCAACCTAATCTACGACACTATAATTTGTTGACTTACTTCATAGACACAACTTAGAAGCAATATTGAACATGCCCCATAAAAACGAGCGCACTTTAAATATTGTGCCCGCCTTTACGTCTTTTTAGCTATGTCTCTCAGTGTGAGAGTTGATACCTTCCCGAGATAACATATACAGATAAAACAGTCCAAATCTGATACCTTAAAAGGGATTGTAAAATATTATTTTGTAATATAAGAAAATGATGGAAAAGTGGGTGAATCTACATCACTCGTGGATGCAAGTTTAGATTCGACCCCATTTGTTGTGCGCTTGGATTGGACAGCATGCAACACAAAAGACTGCTTTAGACAGCTAAGTTATTGATTTTACGTTATTGTAGGTATAAAAAAACCCGCATCAGACGCGAGTGTTTTAGAAAATGGCGGTGAAAGAGGGATTCGAACCCTCGATAGGGGATAAACCCTATACTCCCTTAGCAGGGGAGCGCCTTCAGCCTCTCGGCCATTTCACCGTATAGAAATAGAACTACCATCGACTGAGAAGTCGTCGATGGCGCGTATATTAACGTTTCTTAGAAATTTTGTAAACCGCAATTATGAAGTTTCTTATGAAATTGAATCTTTATTTTCTAAACTAGTTTTCTTCTGTAGTTGATGTATCGTCTTCTGATGTTTTATCTTGCTTCAGAAGTAGCTCTTCACGTTGAATCTGAACCTCTTTAGGTGCGTCGATTCCAACTCTAACTTGTCCACTTTTTACACCAACAATAGTCAATTTCACATTATCGCCGATGATAAGGGTTTCACCCACTCTCCGTGTCAATACCAACATCAATGAAATCCTTTTTTATAAGACTAACTACTTATTATATATTTTATGACTACCTAAATCTATTTTATATTAAACGTCTACACAAAAAAATGAATAAAAAAGGGCTCTTATATAGAGCCCTTTTAACTTTAGCAGCAGTTTTATTTATCTAATTCAAACGCTTGATGCAGTGCTTGCACTGCTGTTTCTAGGTATTGCTCATCAATCACAACTGAGATTTTAATTTCTGTCGTACCAATCATTTGGATATTGATACTGTTATCTGCCAATGTCTTAAACATAGTACTGGCAATCCCTGAATGAGATTTCATACCAACACCGACCATTGAAATTTTAACAATCGTATCATCACAAATTGTTTCTCTCGCACCCAATTCGGCAGCAATTTTCTTGATAATCTCTTTTGCCATATTCAAATCATTACGAGCGACTGTAAACGTAAAGTCTGTTGTACCGTCGACACCTTGGTTTTGAATAATCATATCGATTTCAATATTGGCATCAGAAATTGGCCCAAGAATCTGGAAAGCCACACCCGGCTTATCCGGTACACCTAAAATCATTAACTTAGCTTCATCACGGCTAAACGCAATACCGGAAATTAAAGGTTTTTCCATTTCCAAATCCTCAAAATCTTCTTCTGAAATCAATAGCGTACCGCCCCCTTCTTGCAAGGAAGACAATACTCTTAAAGGTACTTTATATTTACTGGCAAATTCCACAGAGCGGATTTGCAATACTTTTGCGCCTAGACTGGCTAGCTCAAGCATTTCATCATAAGTAACAACATCCAAACGCTTTGCTTCTGGCACAACACGTGGATCTGTTGTGTAAACACCATCTACGTCCGTATAAATTTGGCATTCATCAGCTTTTAATGCCGCAGCCAGTGCCACAGCTGTTGTATCAGAACCGCCTCGCCCTAGCGTTGTAATATCACCTTCCGGCGTTACACCTTGAAATCCAGCAACAACAACAACTTTGCCTTGGTTAAGCTGGGTGCGCATCTTATCCGCATCAATATCTTCAATACGCGCTTTAAAGTGCACATTGTTGGTATGGATCGGGACTTGCCAACCTGTGTAGGAAATGGCGTCATACCCTCTTTGCTGTAGCGCCATACTTAACAGTGCGATGGTAACTTGCTCACCCGTCGTTAAAAGAACATCTAGCTCTCTTCTTGATGGTTCTTCCTGCATTTCTTTAGCTAAGGACATCAAGCGATTGGTTTCGCCACTCATAGCTGAAACGGCAACCACTACTTGGTGACCTTCATCAACAAACTTAGCGACTTTGTTTGCTACGTTTTGTATTCTCTCGACGCTACCTACCGAGGTGCCGCCATATTTTTGGACAATCAATGCCATCTGTTTTTATGCTTCCTATTTACTCTCTACCCATGCCTGAACTGAAGCTAAAGCTTCATCAAGCTTACTTGGATCATTTCCGCCTGCTTGAGCCATATCTGGGCGTCCACCACCTTTACCACCAACCTGTGAGGCAACATGATTAATCAACTCACCGGCTTTATACGTTTGCGTAATTGACTTACTAACCCCTGAAACCAAAGATACTTTGCCATCAGTGGCCGCAGCCAAAACAATAATCGCTGGTTCCAGCTTATCTTTTAGTGAATCAAGCGTTTCACGAAGCGTGTTAACATCCGCGCCTTCTAATTTGGCAGCTAAGACATTGACATCACCGACTTTCACTACAGAACTCGCTAAGTCACTTCCTTGAGAAGATGCTAGCTTAGACTGCAATTGCTTAATCAATTTTTCTTGTTCACGTTGTTCTGCAACCACTTGAAACACTTTGTTTTCAACTTGCTGCTTGTCAGATTTCACCGCTGCTGCGATATTAATAAGCGTTTGCTCGTTTTTATAAATTGCTTCCCAAGCACCTTCACCGGTGACAGCTTCAATACGGCGAACACCAGAAGCAATACCTGTTTCCGACAAAATACGGAAAGGACCAATGTCACCAGTAGAATTAACATGGGTTCCACCGCAAAGTTCGATTGAGAAGGTTCCCATATCAACCACACGAACAACATCACCATATTTCTCACCAAACAGTGCCATTGCGCCCTTGGTCTTGGCAGCTTCAATATTCATTTCTTCGGTGCAAACAGGCGTGTTTAGCATGACGTTGTGGTTTACTAGCTTTTCAATCTCTAATAACTTCTCAGCGGAAATCGGCTCGAAATGTGCAAAGTCAAAACGCAATCTTTCAGGCTGTACCAATGATCCTTTTTGCTGTACATGCGTACCTAGGATTTCTCTTAATGCCGCATGCAATAAATGCGTTGCCGAATGATTTTTCTCTGATGCGCGACGTGCTGGCACATCAACCTGAGCATGAAGCGTTTGGCCTACTTTTAACTGTCCTGCCGTCACGCGACCGATATGCAAAAAAGCGTTACCTTGTTTCTGACAGTCATTCACATGGAAGCTGTTCATGCCTTCCGTCAAACTACCAGAATCACCTGCTTGACCACCCGACTCACCATAGAAAGGCGTTTGATCCAATATAACGATTGCCTCTTGACCTTCAACAGCGGTATCTACCGATGCCTCATCAACGAAAATAGCTTGAACCACACCATCAGCAGCATCTTGGTGATAACCCAAAAATTGAGTTTGACCATCAAAATTGATCTTGCCTTTTGATTGCGCAGAGAAATTACTTGCAGAACGCGCACGCTCACGCTGGGCTTCCATTTCTTTTTCGAAGCCAACTTCATCAACAGTCAAGCCTCTTTCACGAGCAACATCCGCAGTTAAATCCAATGGAAAACCGTAGGTATCGTAAAGCTTAAATGCCGTTGTGCCACTGATAACGTTAGACTTCAAAGAGGCAATATCCTCTTCCAAAATCTTCATACCATTTTCTAACGTCTCTGCAAAACGCTCTTCTTCAAGCTTTAAAGCCCTTTCAACATTCGCTTGTTCTTTGACCAACTCGGGGTAGGCTTCACCCATCTGTTCAACCAATACTGGCACCAATTTATGGAAGAATACCTGTGTTTGACCTAATTTGTATCCATGACGAATTGCTCGACGGATAATACGTCTCAACACATAACCTCGACCTTCGTTCGATGGCAATACACCATCGACGATCATGAACGAGCAAGAACGAATATGATCGGCAATCACGCGTAAAGAGCTGTTTGCCAAGTCTTTTTCGCCTGTCAGCTCAGACGCTTGCATCACAATCGCTTTGAACAAATCAATGTCATAGTTGTTGTGCACATTTTGCATAACTGCAGCTAAACGTTCCAAGCCCATCCCAGTATCAACTGAAGGCTTCGGTAATGGCGTAAGCGTACCGTCTGAAGAGCGGTCGAACTGCATAAACACCAAGTTCCAGATTTCGATATAACGATCACCGTCTTCATCAGGCGAACCTGGAGGACCACCAGCAACACTTTCGCCATGGTCGTAGAAAATCTCACTACAAGGACCACAAGGACCCGTGTCACCCATCGACCAGAAATTATCTTTCGCACCACAACGCGAAAAACGCGTAGCATCGACTTTCATTTCTTTTAACCAGATGTCTTCGGCTTCTTGATCTTCTTCAAATACAGTAATCCAAAGCTTTTCTTCCGGAAGCCCCAATTCCTTCGTCAAAAAATCCCAAGCGAACTGAATCGCTTCACGCTTGAAATAATCGCCGAAGCTGAAATTACCCAACATTTCAAAGAATGTATGGTGACGCGCGGTATAACCGACATTTTCCAGGTCATTGTGTTTACCACCAGCTCGAATACAACGCTGCACACTGGTTGCACGCGTGTAATCACGCGTTTCTTGACCCAAAAAGGTTTCTTTAAACTGAACCATCCCTGCATTGGTAAAAAGAAGGGTTGGATCGTTTGCCGGCACAACTGGGCTAGAATGCACAGCCGTATGGCCTTGCTTTACAAAAAAGTCTAAATACGCTTTTCTGATTTCTGCACTGGTCATAGGGTTAATTTCCTAGAGTTTTACTCGTTAAATTCAAATTCTGTATTTGGCTTCTCACTTGAAGCATCATCTTTAGCGCATGGCCTTCCAGATTTGTGACTGGCTAAAGCCGCGGCTTTGCAAAAAACGCATTCTGCGTGCTTGCTCTTTCATTTCTTTTGGCTTATTCGCATCGCCATACTTCTTTTCCAACGCTTCTTTGGCGATGTCCGCCCAATCCGAATCGTCCATCGCAAGATACGCTTCAATCAAGTCAGAAGCATCCGTTCGCTGTTGCAACGTTTGACGAATCTTATAAGGGCCATGCCCCTTTTCAATACCATGCCTAACACTCACTTCAACAAAGCGTTCATCCGACAACCAACCGTTTTTCTGGCACGTCTTAATGACAAAATCGACCAGGCTGGGTCGATTTTCGGTTTCGGAGAATTTCTCCAACAGTTTTCGCTTGAGTTCTTTAGAACCGTGCTCTCGCATAGACAACAAGTAAACCGACCTCGCTTCCAGTTGTTTGACCAACTCTCTTTCTTCTGGCGTAGCGGTTTCTAGCGAAAACAAGGTGACAAAATCTTCTCAGCTTAATGAATCTGCTTAAGCTTCGTTGCTAACTTCGGCGTCGGCAGCGCGTTTTTTTACAGGCATCAAGTTTTCTTTAATTTGCTTCTGCAAGGTCTCGCTGATCTCAGGGTTTTCTTTTAAGAATTGACGAACATTGTCTTTACCCTGACCAATTTTTTGCCCTTGATAGCTGTACCAAGCACCGGCTTTTTCGATCAATTTTTCTTTCACACCCAAGTCAATGATTTCCCCTTCACGTGAAATCCCTTCACCGTACAGAATATCAAACTCAACTTGTTTAAATGGCGGTGCAACCTTATTTTTAACGACCTTAACGCGGGTTTCGTTACCAAGAATTTCTTCACCCTTCTTGATGGCACCTATACGACGAATATCTAAACGCACCGAAGAATAAAACTTCAACGCATTACCACCAGTTGTGGTTTCAGGATTACCAAACATCACACCAATTTTCATACGAATCTGGTTGATGAAAATAACCAACGTATTGGTACGCTTGATATTCGCAGTCAGCTTACGCAAAGCTTGCGACATCAAACGAGCTTGAAGACCCATATGAGAATCGCCCATATCGCCTTCAATTTCAGCTTTCGGTGTCAAAGCGGCAACAGAGTCAACCACGACAACATCCACCGCGCCTGAGCGCACTAGTGAATCGGTAATTTCAAGTGCTTGCTCTCCAGCATCTGGCTGAGAAACTAAAAGGTTATCTAAATCTACACCTAGCTTTTCCGCATAAATAGGGTCCAACGCATGCTCGGCATCGACAAACGCAGCTGTACCACCTGTCTTTTGAACTTCGGCAATCACATGCAAAGTCAAAGTGGTTTTACCGGAAGATTCTGGGCCATAAATTTCAACAATACGACCACGCGGTAAACCGCCGATACCTAATGCAATATCCAAACCTAGAGAACCAGTAGAAACCGCTTCAATATCATGAGAGATACTCTTATCTCCCATCCTCATGATTGAGCCTTTACCAAATTGCTTCTCAATTTGACCTAAGGCCGCTTCAAGCGCTTTCTTTTTGTTTTCGTCCATTGAACTTTCCCTACTTTTGTTGGTTAGCATTTCGGAGATTGCATTAGGCATTTTGCCCAAACTGACATCGACAAAATGCAAGCAAATTTTAGCGAAAAATTATCCCATAATTTAAGGATTTAAGCACTTAATTTTTACTGACTGGCGCGGTTTTTTTATGCTCTTATCATAAAACCACGTATAGAGAAAAATACTCACCATAGAACAATGAGTATTAAATATAGAATAAAGTGAAATTTTAGGGTAAATGGTACTGAAATATTTCTGAGTCGATTTCTGCTAAACCTAACTCAGAAACTATTCATTAAGAAGGCTTAAAACACCTTTTAGAGCTTCAATTGTGCATTGACTACGAACAGCATCACGATCACCGTCAAAATGAAATTCTTTTGACTCCAATTTGTCATGACCTTGCATCGCCCAAGAAATCCAAACCGTTCCAACTGGCTTATCCGGCGTACCACCGCCAGGCCCTGCAATACCACTACAAGCAACTGCCACTTTAGCATGAGACTGTTGCAGCGCACCGAGCACCATTTCTTCAACGCACTCTTTGCTAACGGCGCCCTTTTTCATAATCGTTATTTCTTTCACGCCCAGCATTTCTCTTTTAGCTTCATAGCTATAAGTAACATAGGCACGATCAAACCATGCCGTACTGCCGGCAATGGACGTCAAGGCTTCGGCAATCAGACCACCGGTACAAGACTCCGCAGTCACAATCATTTTTTCGTGGCTTTTTAAGGCTTCCCCTACCTCTGAAACCAAACTAAATAATTGAGAACGATCACTCATTGAAAGAAGCTCCTTTTTATTTGATGCATTCGAATCCTTATCGCACTTTGATTCTGAAAAGACATAAGGACTCAAGTTTGACTAGGATACCTTTTTTTGCATTTTTTTGACAGATTCATCAAAATCAAAACACCTCAAAACTGCAAAAAAACCTCTAAAACGGTAAAATCTTTCTTTTTAACCTAAAGATTCGAATCTTACACAGTCGATTTGTAGCCGAAACCAGCCAAAACTTATGAGCAAACCAGCCAAACAAACCAACGCTAGCACCGCAAAACACACCCCAATGATGCAACAATATTTGGCTGTTAAAACAGAACACCCAAGTTATTTGCTCTTCTATCGCATGGGAGACTTCTACGAACTCTTTTTTGAAGATGCAAAAAAAGCGTCCGAGTTGCTAGGCATCACCTTAACCGCGCGTGGTAAATCTGGCGGCGAGCCAATTCCGATGGCGGGCATTCCGCACCACTCAGCAGACGGCTATCTGGCTAAACTGGTGAAACTGGGAGAGTCGGTTGCCATTTGTGAACAGATTGGTGACCCTGCGACATCCAAAGGGCCGGTTGAGCGTAAAGTGGTGCGAATCATAACGCCTGGCACCTTGGTTGAAGACACCCTGCTGGAAGATAAAACAGAAAACTTGTTATGCGCCATTGTCGCCGACAATAATGATACCTCAGACACACAACAATACGGTTTAGCCTATTTGGATGTTGCCAGTGGCCGCTTTGAAGGCACAGTGATTGCCGATCAAGATGCTCTGAGTGCAGAAATAGAACGCTTAAAGCCGGCTGAAATTATCCTGCCCGATGATGCATTGTTCAAACAAAACCTACCTGAATCCGTTAAAAACAGACCCAGCCTGGTAGATTATCCTTCTTGGCATTTTGAACCGGAAAGCGCTCGTCAACGCCTTTTAAAACAATTCGGCACCAAAGATTTGGTTGCCTTCGGTTGCGACAAACTACCCGCTATGACCTCGGCCGCGGGCGGTATTATTCACTATGCCCAGGCCATGTTACAAAACAACCTAGAGCATGTGCAAAGCCTACATACCTACCAGCAAGACGACACCTTGGTTTTGGATGCAAACAGCCGCCGTAACCTTGAGTTGGACACCAATCTCACTGGTGGATCAAACAACACGCTATTCGCCATTCTCGATAGAACTTCAACCGCAATGGGAAGTCGCTTACTTAGACGCTGGATAAACCAACCGCTCAGAGACCAAGACAAACTAAATGCTAGGTTGGATGCAATTGAATCGCTACTGGCCAGCTATCAAATTGATGCCTTTCGTGACCAATTAAAACCGATTGGCGACTTAGAACGCATTCTGAGCCGTGTTTCTCTTTATTCCGCACGCCCTAGAGATTTATTGCATCTTGGACGCTCACTTCTTCAAGCGCCAGAGTTGCAAAACTTACTCTCTCAACAAACAGCCGAAAAGTGGCAAGCGCTTGCTCAGCAACTTGGTTACTATCCAGACTTGGCAGACACCCTCGATAAGGCACTGGTGGAATCGCCACCAATGCTTATCCGAGACGGTGGCGTCTTTGCCGAAGGCTACGATGCCGAACTCGATGAATTACGCAACCTTAAAACCCAAGCGGGTGATTACTTATTGGCGTTAGAGGAACGGGAAAAAGAGCGCACAGGCATCTCGACACTTAAGGTTGGTTACAACCGTGTTCATGGCTATTACATTGAAGTCAGTAAATTACAATCCGACAAAGTGCCTTTGGACTACCAACGTCGCCAAACGTTGAAAGGTCAAGAACGTTACATCACCCCCGAACTCAAAACGTTTGAAGACAAGGTGTTGAGTGCCAATGAAAAAGCCTTGGCGCGTGAAAAATGGCTTTATCAACAATTACTAGAAGCCATCAATGTCGAGCTTAGACCATTACAAGCCACCGCTGCTGCTTTGGCGGAAATTGACGTCTTGGTCAACCTGGCGCTGCAAGCCAATGCACTGAACCTGAATCGTCCGCAGCTGACACAATCCCCGGAGATCAGCATTATCAAAGGTCGTCATTTAACGGTTGAAGCGCTGTCATCACAACCCTTCATTGCCAATGACACCCATTTTGACGAACAGAGACAACTACAAATTATCACTGGGCCGAATATGGGCGGTAAATCGACCTTTATGCGTCAAACCGCACTCATTGCGATTTTGGCCTATATGGGTTCTTATGTACCCGCAGAATCTGCCAGGCTGGGTCCGATTGACCGAATCTTTACGCGTATCGGTGCATCAGATGACCTAACCTCTGGGCGCTCAACCTTTATGGTGGAAATGACGGAAACCGCCAACATTCTGCATCATGCTACTGAAAATTCATTGATATTAATGGATGAAGTTGGACGCGGAACCTCTACCTTTGATGGTTTGGCGCTGGCATGGGCAATTGCTGAGCAAATGGCTGGCAAGATCAAAGGTTATTGCTTGTTCGCTACCCACTATTTTGAATTAACGACCCTTAACGAACAGTACGATAACGTTATCAATATCCACTTAGATGCCGTGGAATACCAAGATAAAATCGTATTTTTACATCAAGTACAGGATGGCCCTGCCTCGCAAAGCTATGGTTTACAGGTAGCCGCACTCGCTGGTGTACCGAAAACTGTTATCGACAATGCCAAACAGCAACTGGCTCGCTTAGAAAATCAAACCTTAATCAATTCACCCGCGACTCAGAATACCAATACCGCTGAACCTCAGACACAAGTGGATATGTTTGCTTATGCACAAAACCCAGCGCTGGAAAAAATAGCGAATTCATTAAAACAACTTAAACCGGATGAAATGACGCCCAAAATGGCTTTGGATGCACTTTATGAGTTGAAAACCCTCACCAAAGACCTTACCTAACAAACGTCCAAAAAAACATAATAAGGATTTTTCCATGCAACCGATGATTATCGACGTTACGCAAGAAAACTTTGAACAAATGGTTCTCCAAAATTCCATGCACCTTCCCGTTCTGGTGGATTTTTGGGCACCTTGGTGCGGCCCATGCAAACAAACCATGCCCATGCTGGAAAAACTGGCGCATGACTTAGCCGGACGTTTTATTCTGGCAAAAATCAATACTGAGGAAGAAACCCAGCTTGCAGAAGCATTCCAAATTCGCAGTATTCCGACCTTTAAGATTTACCATCAAGGAGAAGTTGTTGAAACACTGCAAGGCGCACAAGCTTCCAGCGCCTTTCGTGACGCACTGGAACCCTACTTAAAACCTGATCCATCAGAAGAGTTGCGCTTGCAAGCAAACGACGCATTTGTGCAAGGTCAGTATGACCAGGCAACGCAATTACTTGGCGAGGCTGCAAAGGCAAATCCAAATAACTTCCGAGTCCATTTAGATTTAACAAAAATGTACTTCCAAAGCGGGCATTTAGAAGAAGCTCAGAATCTTTTGAACAAACTGCCTGATGAAGCCAAACAATCTCCTGAGGGTAAATCACTTCTGGCTCTGTTTAAATTCACTCAAATCGTTTCAGAGGTAGGCAGTATAGAAGAAATACAGGCACGCTTAGCAACTGACCAAAATGATTGTGAAGCGCTATATGGGCTTTCTGGCTATTTGATGCTGAACAACCACCCTGAAAAAGCCATGCAAACCCTACTCAAACTTTTCATGGTTGATAGAAGCTATGGCGAAAACCTAGCACAAAAGACTTTAGTTGAAATCTTTGAACTGCTACAAGAAGATCATCCGGATTTGGTCAAAAACTACCGCCGCAAACTACAAAATTTAATGTTTTAACCTCAAGTGACTCAATCATGCAATTAACCACAGAAGAACTCAAAAAATATCCCGTATTCGGCATTGCCGGCAACTTTGCAGAGCATTTATCTCAAGCAGGAGAAGATGCTGACTTTGTTAACGTAAAAACAAAAGAAGCAGATGCCCCAAAAGGCATGTTTCCTATTTACCTACCAGGATTCGATAACTTTTTAAGCACCTTTCCGCTCTCTTCAGAAACCATTCAAGCAGAGTTCACCGACACTTTAAATTTACATTTAGAACCTGAAGTTTGTTTGCTATTGCATGTGGATTATGAAGAAAACCAAGTGCGCAAACTGACGCCAAAAGCTTTTACCGCTTTTAACGACTGCTCTATTCGCCGCCCAAATGCACGCAAAATCAGTGAAAAGAAAAACTGGGGGGAAGCTTCAACCGGCATTGGTCAAGACTGGATTAAAGTAGATTCACTTTCTTCTGGAGACAAACTTGATGACTACCACATCATCTCTATGATTCGCCGAAATAATGATGTGCTTGCCTATGGCATGGACAGCCCTGTTGTTGGGTATCAATACTTTCATGAAAAACTACTGAACTGGATGATTGAGACGTTTAATGAACAACAAGATTTTGGTCCACTAGAGCCTTTGCATAACTATTTGGCGCAAATAGGTTATCCATCGGAAGTTATTGTCACACTCGGTGCAACGCGCTACACCGCATTTGGTGAAACAGGTTTTTTACAGCCTGGAGATGAGCTGGGCGTGTATGTTTATGATGCCACTCAAACGAATGCTGAAGACGTAACGGCACACTTTTCAAACAATGCATCTCAACCGTTTAACGCTGGTTGCTTTCTGCACCAAAGAGTAAGCGCCATAAAAAACACATAAAATCTACCAGGCTGGGGTAAGCTTTCAAGTCTCTATTTAGGCTTTCAGACGGCTACCCCAGCCTGGCAGATTTTCAATGCAAAGTATTCACCAGCTTAGTCACCGCAAGCTAATAAATATTCCAAGATCGGGTTCGGTAAAACACCCATATCTTTTTGTAGATACATCGGCAAATGGGTTGGCTCAGCAGCCATACCTCTTTCAATCATTTCTTGAATAGTCTTGAGATAATGAAAGCTGGTTTTTCCAACATACAGCGGTGTTAAATTGTGGTTTTTGTAAAAACGTAGAGCGTCTTTCAGACCGCGTAGATACAAGAAATCTTTGGTAAAGCCACCACCACGATAAACACGGGCAGTCAATCGGAAAGCTTCATCTTTATCCACCCCGTAGTCATCCATCAGCGCTTTAAAGGTGTAAGAAAAATCATAATGCTTCACCATCATGTTGACAGCTATCACACGTAACGCCAAAGTCTGTAATCTTGGTAAATTTAAATTACCGGTCATAAACTCTGCCAGAATCGCCAAGCCTTCTTGCGTATAGGTATTACCCGGCAAACCAAGCTTGAATACTTTGAGCTGTTGTTTGTTGGCGTTATAAGTGGTGACCATATGCACACCTAACTCATGATGAATCAACGCATTCAATTCCATATCATTCATCTGCATGGATTTGTTGATCAAAATGGTTTTTTTACCATTATCAACCATGGCTGAGGCAATGATTTTATCCGTCACTTCAACCTTACAATGAATGTTATATTGATCTAGCGCGTGTAGAAAACGCTCTTTTGCTTGCTTGGCATCAATACGACGCTCAGCAAACTCTTCAAAAGGTTTAGCATAAAGTAAGAAGTGTGCAAACTCGATATCTTCATCACTCGGTTCACCATAATAACGCAAAGAGTTATAAAGAAACTTGTCAGTGCCTACTGTTGTCAGCAAGTCGATTTTTGTTGCATAAGCATCAATCACATCCCGATACATTTGTTGGATGGAAATATCTTTGACCGATGACTCGGGTAGCTTATACAACTTTTCACGAAACTCGAAAGGGTTAATTTCAAGCTGACGATAAGTGAAATCCGGTTCGTAATTAAAGCCTTTTGCAAAGAAACGTCTTTTCTCGCGCACAATGTTTTTAGGGTTAATGTACGCGAGTGTCTCTATTCCTTTACATAACTTATGAAGCTTTGCATCCAACTTTAAGACCGTAGGATCAACTTCAGAAGAAAGCATCTGTGTTTTTCTTGTTGGCGTTTTAGGTCTGTGTTGCTTGGCAAAAAATAGCGCTGTATTCAAAAAGCGCTCTTTCAACTCAGCTTTAAGCGTATTCAAAACCAATGGGTATGGCTCGCCAGACTGTTCGTCCATAAAGACTTTTTTCACTTCTGTTGGCAGTGCCAGTGTGTTCGTAAAATTATTTTTGACGAAAGTCGCCAAATAACCGCGCCCCCAGAAAACTTCATTTATCGCAGAACGTGACGCCATGTTTTGCAATTCAATTGAATTAAGCGAGGCATTCCAGTACTGAACCACCCTATCCCATCGACCTAGATCTAGCTGCTCAGTACCGATATTAAACACAGGCGGTACGGCATCCGTCATACGCAAATAATTATAGGAGTGCATGTCATACACTAAACAGTTGCCGTGCAGCTTCTCTATTTTTTTAATCAATGCCCCGAGAATGCGATAAAACAAAGCGTGCTTGTCTAAGCTACGTTGTTTCTTTTCAGACGATAAGGGTTCTTTCCACACCTGCTTGCCCCATGCTTCTTCATAAACACAGGTTTCTGGTGCACGGTTTAGATCATATTCATACCGAGAATCGAGACCGATCAATGTGATTGGCATAGAAGCAATCATATCGCCGGTAAAAGGGTCTTCTTCGTATAGGCGCTCGGATTCATCCAACGCACACAGCTCTAGCAGTTCTTCTCTAAGTTGATGCCCATCATGAATAGCCGTACAAACGAAAAAGCCATAATCTTCAACTTTGATTTCAAGACTTTGCTCAACACGAGCATGAAAAATCCGCCCTTTTTGAATGGCTTTCAAACAGTCCTTTTCAGACCAATCAAACATCGTCCATAGCCTCTAAAAACTCCGCTTTTCGCGCTGAAATATTACGCTTACGTTTGGCAACACTTTCAACAAAGTCGATCACTTTTGTTTGTAGTTTGACGCGGTTAAGTTTGTTGATACGCATAATCCCGCCTGGGCTCAATACATTCACTTCAATCAGCTTGCCGTTAATGACATCAATACCCACAAAATACAAGCCATCGCGCACCAATTTTGGCCCTATCAGTCGGCATAATTCTTTTTCAGTAGGTGTTAGATGATGCTTTTGTACTGAACCACCAGCATGCACATTGGAGCGTAAATCCCCCGTCGCGGGTACACGTTTCATGGCACCAATTGGCTCACCATTCAACATCAAAATTCTTACATCCCCTTGATCTGCACCCTCAACATACTCTTGCAAGATAACGTAATTGCCCTTTTCATTGCCGTTGATATAAAAATCCAACAGAGATGAGAAACTCGCTATCGCTTGCTTTTCGACCATAATCACACCATGGCCACCATAGCCGTCTAAAGGCTTCATAATCATCTTGCCTGACTCAGACTCTCTTAATACAGACTCTAAATATTCCGGTGTTTTAGACACATAAGTTTTGGGGATAAAGCGATTATCAGGATCATCAAATGAACTGGTATAGAGTTTATTATTGGCCACACGCAAGCCATCGATATCATTCATGATAAAGACATCATCTCGAACTGAGTCTAAGAAGTTTAATGCGGTCACATTTAATGGCGGATCAGAGCGCATAATAATGGCGTCAAAACCAGCTAAAGGCAGTTTTACCTTACGAAATTTAGCCTTTTTATAAAAAGTAGTGATTTTTGCAGAAACAGGGTCTTGCTTTACAAACACCTGACAAAACGCCATGGCTGTTGATTCACGCATGGTTAAGTTATGCACTGTTGCTAAGGCGACCGTATGCTTTCTAGACACACATTCATGTATCATTCGAATCGTAGAATCAGTTTCTGGTTCTACTCTATCCCAAGGATACATAATAAATAGAATATTCACGTGGCACGGCCTCCAAGACTTAACCTATATTGACTGCAAGCCCCTAGATTTATAGGAGCATATTTTCGGCGATATTACCTGAAACTAGACAATAACGTAAGAGAAATTTCTTAATTTCACGTCATTTTTTCTTTCATAAAATCGTAACAAATTGTACTGAGGATAAATGACTAGAAAATACAAAATATTTTATATAGATTTAAAAACCAACATCAACTCTACGCATCCATAAAATTGATATTTGCTAAATGTTTTATCACTGTAATTAACTTTCACTATACTACTGATAAGAGCGCGATAACAAATAAAAAATGGTCATCAACCTTTTGCCAGCTTCCATATTTATACAAGAGAAACCACTCTAGGAATCTATCATGAATGCACCTTCTGTGCTAAAAATTTCTTCACAACAACGCAAAGGAGAGTTTTTTGCATTAGGTCTCACTTTAATTGAAGCCTGGTTTCCAATTTTTGCAAGTTTCACCGTTTCAACCTTGGGACCACTTCATGCCTATACCTATAGCTTGGTAGTTGCCTCAAGTATCTTGCTCGGTTTATGGTTGTACCGAAAACGCACTGCAGAAATTCTAAAGCGTGAAGCTTACTTTTCACTCCTTATGGTTAGTCTGCTTATCTCTAGCGTATTTGCACTGGTCTTTTTAGGACTTAACTACACTTCAGCTAACAATGTCGCCATCATTCTATTTTTGCAGATTCTGTTTGCTTATCTGTTTCTGGGACGCAAGCAAGGAGAAACCTTAAACCTCCCCCACACACTTGGCGTGATCTTAATGACCCTCGGTGCGGTATTGGTGCTCTTCCCCAAAAACTTTTCATTGCACATAGGAGACGGTTTAGTGTTACTAGCCGCGATTATTGCGCCCATTGCCAATCTCTATCAAAAACGAGCTCGACAACACGTTTCTAGCGAAACCATACTCTTAGTCAGGAGCTTGTTGGCACTGCCAGTGCTGTATCTGTTAGCGCTTTATTTTGAACCTACACCAAGCTGGCACATGATCCAAACGCAATGGATTTGGTTACTGCTAACTGGCGGTTTGGTATTTGTGGTTTCCAAAATATTTTGGGTAGAAGCACTCCATTTACTCCCCATCACCAAGGTCAACGCTCTGTTTGCACTCGCGCCTTTACTCACAATCGGGCTTTCGTACTGGATATTAAATCAAGCACCAACCCTGTCACAATTAGCAGGCGCATTGCCTATTTTGTTTGGTGGTTATTTGATTACTAGAAGAGTGAATTAACAAACAAAGAAAAACGACCCAGCCTGGCAGATTTTAGTCATAGTATTCGATCAAACCAATAAGCTACAATAGAAACAGTTATATTGATGAGAATTATTCAAAATGAAAACACATGCTATTCGTACCCTTATTACTCTTGGATTCATCACAATACTTCTCAGCCTTAACGGCTGCTCAACCATTCAAGTAAGCCAAGATTACGACCAGCAAGCTAATTTCAACAACCTTCACAGCTACCAATGGCTACCAGCGGATATGCAAACCAAGCCTAAAGCCAGTGACTTTCAGAAAAATAATCCTTTGATTGCCAAACGCATTGAAACAGCTCTTGTTCATGAGCTGAGTTTGAAAGGACAATCAATCGTCACCCAAAATGCAGATGCTTATATCACTTATCATATTTCCTCTGCACAAAAAATACGCTCCGCACCTGTCACCACATCTATCGGTTTTGGTACTGGCGGTAGAGGTATCTATACTGGTTTTGGTTTTCAAACCGGTGGTGATATACAGCAATACGAAGAAGGTCAATTGGTCGTTGATATTTTGAACTTGAAAGGAAAACTATTATGGCGCGGTACAAGTTCTACACCATTAGAAGAACACTCAACACCTGAAGAAACCACTAAGTTGATTAACGACGTGATTAAAAAACTAATGGCGCAATATCCGCCTAAAAAATAACACGCCTTACTCTTAAATAAAAGAAGTGAGTAATCCCAAAACAGCACTTAGCAAAATCACAGGAATAAAACCCCATTGTTTTTTAAACAATAGCCACATTGCCAAACCCGTTATAAACAGTGAGGTGAGATCTATAGCTAGCCAAGCATCTAGCCCTTGGTTTAAGTTTGGGGGATGCGGCCAAAAAACATGAAAACCAAAGAACACCGCCAAATTCAACATCACACCAACAAGTGCTGCACTAATCACCGTCAAAAGCCCTTTCAGCTTGCCATTTTCTCGACCTGCTTCAACCAATGGTGCACCGGCAAGAATCAACAAAAACGATGGTAAAAAACTAAAAAACGTCACCACACTGGCTGCCAGAAATCCATTTACAAACGGTGAAGCATCTGACACCGCCATCTGCCCCCAGCCAGCAACAAACCCAATAAAGGTCACTATCATTATCAGGGGCCCAGGTGTCGTTTCACCTAGTGCTAAGCCATCAATCATTTGTGGCGCAGTTAGCCAATGAAAATGCTCAACCGCACCCTGATAAACATAAGGCAAAACAGCATAAGCACCACCAAAGGTTAACCAAGCTGCTTTTGTAAAAAACCAGGCCATTTGAACCAATGGAGAATCAGCGCCCCCCGTCAAGGCAACTAATGACAACATAGCGGCTAACCAAATAAACACGCCAAGCAAAACCACCTTAATCAACTTATGCCAAGCAAAGCGAGTATGCTCTAACACCGTATCATCACCAATCAAAGCTGATTCTTTACTGTCATTCACGGTTTGGACGGACGCCGAACCCGATAAAACCTGTGGCGCTACATGACTGAATATCAACCCTATAATCAATGCCGATATCATAATAAGCGGAAAAGGCCAATTAAAAACAGCTATAGCTACAAAAGCCCCTACTGCCAACCACCACAAAGCAGCATGGTGTAAAACGCGACTGGCTAAGCGATAAACCGCCACCACCACAATAGCGAGTACCGCGGGCTTAATGCCATAAAAAACAGCGGCAACCCAAGAAACCTGACCAAACGTCAAATACAACCAACTCAAGAACATCAACAGGAAAAAGGCTGGCAAAATAAACAAGAGCCCTGCGGCTAAACCGCCTTTTGTACCATGCATTAACCAGCCCATATAAGTCGCTAATTGCTGTGCTTCTGGACCGGGCAATAGCATCGTGTAATTCAACGCATTCAAAAAACGCTTCTCGGAAATCCAGCGACGTTTTTCTACTAACTCTTGATGCATCAGGCTAATTTGCCCTGCAGGACCACCAAAGCTAATAAACCCAAGTTTAAGCCAATAAATTAGGGCTTGTACAAAGGAAATATCAACGTTAGGTGTTGATGCTTTTTCTGTCTTTAAAGTGTCTGTCATGTTTTAAAGCAATGCTGTTCTTATGTAAGAAAGGGCTATTTTAAAATAAAAAGATGACGCGGCTATGACGTTAATAATGGTAGTCCTCGACAAAATAAAAATCTACCAGGCTGGGTCTTATCTAACCTAGGTATCGAAACAAAATCAAAGCTGGGCTTAACAATCAAAAATTGCTTTAATAGAAGTTACCAAGAATCGTTGGATTGGAGACACCTATGAGATTGGCTTTTTTTAGCGCAACAAAAACCGATAAACGACTATTTGATTCCGCTAAACAAAATTATGGCATCGAAATCGACTACTTCGAACACCATCTGTCAGCAAAAACCGTCGCCTTAGCAGAAGACTATAATGCAGTGTGCGTATTCGTGAACGATGATATTTCGGCTAGCGTCATCGAAAAACTGCATGATTTTGGTATACGACTTATTCTTTTACGCTGTGCGGGTTTTAATCAAGTCGATTTACCTGCGGCAAATCAATACGGCATGACAGTGCTTCGTGTACCCAACTATTCACCGATGGCCGTTGCTGAACATGCTCTTGCAATGATGATGAGCTTAAACCGTAAAACCTACAAAGCCTATAACCGTGTGCGTGATGGCAATTTCTCACTAGAAGGCTTTTTGGGGTTTGATATGTTTGGCAAAACAGCAGCCGTAGTGGGAACTGGTCATATCGGTTATGAAATGGCAAGGATTCTAAAAGGACTTGGATTACATGTCTTGGCCTATGACGTCAAACAAAATCCAGATGTTTTGGCACTGGGCATAGAATACGCTAACTTAGATACGCTCTATGAACAATCAGACATCATTTCACTTCACGTGCCTTTATTCAATGAAACGCACCATCTGATTAATAAAACCAGCATTGCCAAAATGAAACCCGGTGTCATGATTATCAACACCAGTCGCGGTGGTATTTTGGATGCCTCCGCGGTGATTGACGCCTTAAAGACCGGACAAATCGGTTATCTAGGTATTGATGTTTATGAACAAGAAGCCGATTTGTTTTTTGAAGATCGCTCTGAACAAATTATTCAAGATGATATTTTTGAACGCCTATTGTCTTTCCCCAATGTTTTGGTTACAGCGCATCAAGGTTTTTATACAAAAGAAGCCTTGTGTCATATCGTTGATACAACGTTGCAAAATATG
The DNA here is from genome assembly GCF_000526715.1 of Hydrogenovibrio kuenenii DSM 12350. Lineage (NCBI taxonomy): Bacteria > Pseudomonadati > Pseudomonadota > Gammaproteobacteria > Thiotrichales > Piscirickettsiaceae > Hydrogenovibrio > Hydrogenovibrio kuenenii. The sequence goes on from NZ_JAGP01000001.1 coordinate 1,752,278, forward strand.
CAACACTTTGGAACAAAGCTGGCATTAGAAGAAAATAGAGTGAAATAAAAAAAGGGGCTTAAAAACCCCTTTCTTAAACAAATAGACCCACTCTTAGATCACTTCTGACAATAGGCTATTCATACGTTTAATAAAGTCAGCAGGACGCTCCAACTGATCACCTTCAGCCAGCTGTGCTTGCTCAAGTAAGAACAAAGACCATTCTTTCACTTTGCCTTCTTCATCCAACTGCTCTAGTTTTTTCACAAGAGGATGTGTTGGGTTTAGCTCAAGCACAGGCTTTTGCTTAGGCATGGCTTGCCCCATCTGTTCCATCATTCGCGCCATGTGTGCAGACATATCGCCTTCTGCACTCACCACACACGCTGGAGAGTCAGTCAGACGGTGTGTAATACGAACATCAGAAACTAAATCCTCAATCGCTGCCTTCACTTTTTCAGTAATAGCTTCACGTGCTTTTTTGTCTTCTTCAGTCAACTCAGCTTCTTCTTCCGCTTCAAACTCTTTTAGATCAGCAGAAGCAACGGACTTCAATTGTTTACCATCAAATTCAGTCAAGTGTGAAACCAGCCATTCATCAATACGATCCGTCAGTAATAGCACCTCGATGCCTTTTTTACGGAACATTTCCAAATGCGGGCTACCAGATGCCGCGGCATAACTATCACCTGTTATAAAGTAAATCGACTGCTGATCTTCTGACATGCGATCAACATAGGTTTCAAGTGACACACGCTGCTCTTGTGTTGAAGATTGGTGAGTAGTCGTGAAACGCAACAACTTGGCAATTTTCTCTTTGTTTGCAAAGTCTTCAATCATCCCCTCTTTCATCACATTACCAAACTGGTCCCAGAAGGTGTTGTAATCGGTTTGATCTTCCGACTTAGACATTTTTGCCAAACTGTCCAGAATACGCTTAACAGAAGCAGAACGAACCTTATCAACCACTTTGTTACTTTGCAGGATTTCACGCGATACATTCAATGGTAGATCGTTAGAGTCAATCACCCCACGAACAAAGCGTAGATAAGCAGGCAATAAGTTTTCTGCATCATCCATGATGAATACACGTTTTACATAAAGCTTTAAGCCATAACGACGGTCACGGTCATACAGATCAAATGGGGCACGTTTTGGCACATAAAGCAGTGAGGTATACTCTAAAGTCCCCTCAACTTTATTATGTAGCGTTACCAGAGGATTTTCGAAATCATGTGATAACGTTTGATAAAAGTTATTGTATTCTTCGTCTGTTAACTCCGATTTTGGTTGCGTCCAAAGGGCTGTTGCTTTATTGACTTGCTCAAGGACTTTCTTGCCATTTGGCTTACCTTCATCATCCAGCTCTTCTTTCCACATCATGATAGGAAAGTTAATGTGATCTGAATAGGTCGTAATGATATTTCTTAGACGGAAATCGTCAAGGAACTCATCCATATCTTCTTTCAAGTGAAGAACAATTTCTGTCCCTTTAGAGTCTTTTTCGACCGTTTCTAGCGTGTACTCACCTTCACCTGCCGATTCCCAACAAGTAGCATTAGCTTTTTCATCACCCGCTTTGCGCGTCGTCAAAGTAACTTTATCGGCAACAATAAAGGATGCATAGAAGCCCACCCCGAACTGACCAATCAAATGACTGTCTTTAGCTTGGTCACCTGAAAGATTTTCTAAGAACTTTTTGGTACCAGAATTGGCAATCGTTCCGATATTTGCAATAACTTCATCGCGAGTCATCCCGATACCATTGTCGATAATCGTCACAGTACGCGCTTCTTTATCAAATGCAACGCCAATTGACAGTTCTGATTCACCTTCTGTTAAGGCATCATTTGAAACTGACTCAAACCTCAGCTTATCTAGAGCATCCGAAGCATTGGATACTAACTCTCTCAAAAAGATTTCTTTATTACTGTAAAGGGCATGAATCATCAGTTTTAGTAACTGATTAACTTCTGTTTGAAAGGCATGAGTTTCTGTGTGACTCATTCTGTTCTTCTCCTAGTTTTTCGGTTGAATCTAATAAGTATTAAACTCATAGGTTATTGGGGACAGCAAAGTATTTTTCAAGAGGCAAAAACAAAAAAAGCGCAGAAACTGCGCTTTTTTATCACCCTAAACAAAGGTAATTATTTTTCTGTAACTTTGTCCAAAGCATCAGTGATTTCATCTGGTGCATTAGCAATAGACATAAAGCTACCTGAACCCATCATTGACAATGAAGGCCAGTTAATTGCAATACGGAATTTTCCGTTTAGGGCAATCGCTTTTTTACCTACAACAAGAATCTCATAAGGTAGGTGCGCTGCATGCGAATGTCCACTAGTATCAATTTGCTTCAATATATTTTTATCAGCCCCTTCACCTTTAGAAATGGCAACACCAAATACAGTTGAATTAGCATTTGGTAGATCAATACGGTATACCTTGGTTACACCAGCTTTTCCAGCAGCTAACGCTTTTTCGATAGTGTCTACAGCTTGTTGATGTGAATCATAATCTTCTAACTCATCTACATCACCAAAATAAGGCATCATGAATTTATAGTGATAGTCACGCAGGTCATCAGCACTCAATGCTTCTTCTGCACCAAATTCAGATTGTTTGCCAAGCGCTTTTTCCATCGCAGACTGAACTGGGGTAATGTCACCTTTCATTTTATAGACATTCCACATGTACACTGGATTTGTGTATGAAACCTCTGTATTTGCACCACGTTTAACAATGGAAACTCTTTCCATCGCACCAAAACCACCGTTTTCAGATTGTGCGGCAAGAGACTTAAGTGCATCATTCGTAACAATGATAACTTGCGTGTCTGTAGTAGGGCTGTATGAACCGACCACTTGGAAACCGTTAGAAGTTAGGGCAGACTTTGCTTTGTCAGCAGTTGCAGCAACAGAATCAGTTGTTGTCGAACCTAAAATAAACGGCATATAAGATGCTGCCATAGCTGTAGTAGAACTAACAAGTAGTACTACCGAAACAGCCATTGCTGACCATAGAGATTTCAATTTCATGTTTACCAATCCAATATATTTATAGTTTTTTAAAAGGAAGCTTTATTTTGAGGAATCGCCCAGTAAATTTAAAATTCAATTTATTTATGTGTAAATAAGCTCCCATTGGGCTAACACGAACTTTAAACGTTGATCCGTAAATAAACCAGTTATAAAAAAACCGCATTTCTGCGGTTTTTAAAATAGATTAAAAGAATTCGATCTCTTCTTCGTCTTCTTCTTCGGCATGCATCCTATCTCGCATACGCTCTTTCATTTGGTTAATTGCCTCATCTGCAGGCAACCCTTTATCGAAAATAAGTTCAAACAACTCTTCTTCTTCTCGCATAGTGGTGCCTTTGCGCACTGTTTCTTTGAATGCCTGCCATTGCGCTTCATCTTGCGCATGCATTTCATGAGAAACAATATCCGCTAAACCAGACAACCCTTGAGACACATGATCTAATCGTTGGCTTAATTTGTCATAAAATTGGAACGCTATAATCGCTTGTTGCATCTTCATTGCCAATTCATTAGTTTGCAATAGCAAAGATGCATTATGTTCTTCCAAACCTTCAACATCTTCCGCCATTTCCGCAATCAACTTACTTGATGCTTCAATGCCTTCAATATGCTTACTCATAAAAGAAAAGGAATCAATCAATGTATTAACCGAATTATCCCCATCGGTAATAGACAATTCAATCTGTGCAACAGATAAGTTCAAAACCATGATGGTCTCTTGAACTTCTTTTGCCCCTAGTGCATACGACATAAATATCTCTTTATTTATTTTTTATATTCATACAAACCAAGATTACACTCTCTAAAGTGCAAATTTGTTAAGCTGCATTATGCTGTAAACCGCTTCCTTTATGTGAACTCAGTGTTTCAGAAATATCTAAAATCAGAGAAACCGTACCGTCCCCAAGAATAGTTGCCCCTGCTATACTGTTCACCTTCATGTAGTTGTTTTCAAGCGATTTAATAACAACTTGTTGCTGACCTAACAAGTCATCAACAAATATTCCGGCTCTTTCACCATTGTCTTCAACAACCACTAGCAGTCCCGATTCTAAATCAGTTCTGGCATCTTTAATACCCAACTTTTCGTGAAGACGAATAACGGGAATATACTGATCTCTTAACTTATAGAGTTCTGCCTGACCCGCAATTCCTTTCACTAAACTTTTATCTACCTGGATAGATTCCACAATTGAAACCAATGGGAACACATAAGTTTCGGAACCAACCTTAGCTAGCTGTCCATCCAAAATTGCAAGTGTTAGTGGCAAGCGTATCGTGAAGACACTACCTTTCCCTTGCTCCGTTTTTACTTCAACAGAACCACCTAACCCTCGAATATTTCGTCGAACCACATCCATGCCTACACCACGACCGGAAATGTCACTTACAACATCCGCTGTAGAAAAACCTGGATGGAAAATCAAATCTACGATTTCCTGCTCAGACATATGCTGCCCTTCTTCGACAACACCTTTCTCAACTGCTTTTTGATAAACTCTTTCAGAGTTGATTCCCGCACCATCATCGGTAATCTGGATCAAAATATTTCCACCTTGATGGAAAGCTGCCATTTTAACTCTGCCAGTTCGAGGTTTGCCTGCCGCTTCACGGACATCTGGCGCTTCAATACCATGATCAATCGAGTTTCTCACGATATGCACCAATGGATCGGTCAGAGCTTCCAACATTGTTTTATCTAATTCGGTACCTTCGCCTTCCATAACCAAATCAATGGACTTACCTAACTTTTGACTCACATCATGCACAATTCGAGGCATACGATTAAATGCAAAGCTAACTGGTAGCATACGGATATTCATTACACTTTCTTGGAGATCTCTCGTATGACGCTCAAGATGAGTTAAGCCTTCTTTTAGCTTATCAATCCAATCCGTATTATCACCACCTTGTTCAGCTTGTTCGCCAAACTGACTTAGCATTGATTGTGTGATGACTAGCTCACCGACCAAATTCACCATCTGATCAATTTTGCTCAAATCAACACGAATCGAACTATCTTGTTTCGGTGCAGCAGCCTTGGCAGCTACCGCTTTTTTGACTGGCGCAGGCTTCGCTGGAGGTTCAACAGCAGGGGCTTCCGTTTTTGTAACGGGCTCTGAAACAGATTCCATTGCTGGTGCTTCTGATTGCTCTACAGAAGGTGGGTGATATATTATTTGGGCACCATCACCATCAATCCATTCAAACACTTCTCGAATATCGTCTTCCTGAATATTGTCACCGGACAATTCAAGATTCCACTTTAAATAAAGTTTCTCAGGATCTAATGCATCTAAGTCAGGCAACTCTGAATCGTCTACAATCGCATTTAAAGAGCCTAGGGTTTCCAGCTCTCTGAATATACGGATAGGTTCATTCCCAGTCTGCAAAAGTTCTGGTTCGGGTAGTAGTTCAATTTTCCACGTACCACCAACTTGTACCTGAGGTTCAACTGTAGATTCTGCTTCGACAACCTCTTCTGCTTCTGAAGAAGCTTCCTCATCTGAACTCGATCCTAAAATCCTTTCCAAATCTGCTTGCACTTCAGCCGCACGTTCTTCATCAATGGGTTCATGGTTTTGCAATCGGGTCATCATGTCTCTTAAAACATCTACCGCTTGAAGCATGACATCATTTGCTTCTTGAGTGACTAAACGACGACCATCACGCATCTCATCCAATAAGGTTTCAAGAACATGGGTAAAATCTATAATCTCCGTAAAGCCAAAGGTTCCACTCCCGCCTTTAATGGAGTGGGCGGCACGAAAGATTTCGTTGATTTTTTCGTTATCAGGCTCTCCTGGAGGTAATTCAAGCAAGCCCGCTTCCATTACATCCAACCCTTCAAAACTTTCTTCTAGATAAGTTTGACGAAATGTCTCCATCATATCCATAGTTATCTTCCTTAGAACAGTTCCACGTCACCTTCAACAGGTTTCGAACCAATATTACTAATATAACGACTTTCTTCTGCTGCCAACGTTTGATTATGCATAGCATTCAATCTTCTGACTCTAACACGACCTGTCGTCGGGTAATACAAAATTTTTCTCGGATACACATCACCTATATCTTGAGAAACAATTTTAAATCCTTCCGTATAAATATAGTCAAATGCAAAGCCTATGTTATACCAACCAATGTTTGTTTTAGAGCTCATAATACGGCCACCGCCAAAGAGCTTAAATTCCAATCTTTCACGCCTTGCGCCAACGTTCAGTAACGCATTGACCAAGTTCTCCATCGCATAGTTGCCATAACGGTTTGCATCTGACAACTCCGAAGCGCCTGAAGCATTCTTATCCATTGGCAACATGAAGTGATTCATACCACCAACGCCTGTTACTGGATCCCTTACACACGCAGAAATACAAGAACCCAATACCGTCTCAATGCGTTCATTCTCTTTGGTAACGTAAAACTCTCCAGGAAGAATTTTATAGGTTGTTATCCCTTCTGCTGGATCAACACTTTTTTGCATAGAATTTTGTGACTATCTTGTCGTAGAAAAAAGTTTAAAAAATTATAAGACAATACTCGCATTAATTGGCATCTCTGGCAAGTCTTTGTTACAACCCTAGTCTTTTTTAGCAGCTTTCTTTTTTTCTGTTTTTGCTGCCGTTCGCTTTTGCTTGAAAAAATGCTTGATGAGCTCACTAGATTCTTGCCTAAGAATACCGAATTCGACATTAATTCGATGATTCAACTCTGGATGTTGCGCCAAATTCATTAAACTACCGACAGCTCCAGTTCTTGGATCTTCAGTCGCAATAACCAGACGAGAAATACGACTATGGACGAGTGCGCCTGCGCACATAGGGCAAGGTTCCAGAGTGACATAAAGCGTCAACCCAGGCATTCGATAATTTTCAATTACTTGCCCAGCATTGCGTAATGCAACCACTTCTGCATGAGCTGTTGGATCATGATTTTGTATGGTTTGATTCCACCCTTCGGCAACGAGTCCGTTATCATCAACCAAAACAGCGCCCACAGGCACTTCTCCTTGAGATTCTGCTATCTTAGCCAGCTCTAAAGCACGCTGCATCCAAAAAATGTCTTGCTCCAAATATTTTTCCAACGGATTAAAGCCTTTTTAGATGAAAAAAAAGGATGTCATAAACATCCTTTTTATTTTTATTCCCACTCAATCGTTGCAGGTGGCTTACTCGAAATATCGTAAGTCACCCGGGTGATACGAGGAATTTCATTGATGATACGATTCGATACAGTTTCCAAAAAATCATAAGGTAAATGCGCCCATCTCGCAGTCATGAAATCAATCGTCTCCACAGCTCTTAATGCAACAACATAGTCATACCGTCTGGCATCACCCACAACCCCAACCGATTTTACCGGTAAAAACACAGTGAAAGCTTGTGAGGTTTTATCATACAAATCAGCTGCACGAAGTTCTTCGATAAAAATATGATCTGCTAAACGTAAAATATCGGCGTACTCTTTTTTAACTTCACCCAAAATACGAACACCTAGACCAGGACCTGGGAAAGGATGACGATAAACCATATCGTGCGGTAAACCTAAAGCTACACCTAGCTTTCTCACTTCATCTTTAAACAACTCTCTCAGAGGCTCTAGAAGCTCTAACTTCATATCTTCAGGTAAACCACCGACATTATGATGAGACTTAATTACTTTTGCCTTACCGGTTTTCGAACCCGCTGATTCAATGACATCAGGATAAATAGTACCTTGCGCCAGCCATTTTACTGAATTCAGTTTCCCGGCTTCTTGATCAAACACTTCAATAAACGCGTGACCAATAATTTTTCGTTTTGCTTCTGGATCAGCCTCTCCCGCCAACTGCCCCATAAAATAATCTTCAGCATCAACACGAATGACGCGAATACCCATATTTTCAGCAAACATCGCCATGACCTGGTCACCTTCTTGATGGCGAAGCAGGCCATGATCAACAAATACACAAGTCAACTGATCACCAATTGCCTTATGTAACAAAGCCGCGACAACCGAAGAGTCAACTCCACCAGACAATCCTAGCAAAACCTCATCATCACCAACTTGTTCGTGAATACGCGCAATACTGTCTTCAATAATATTTGTCGTTGTCCATAACTTCTCACAACCACACAGCTCAACAACAAAACGCTCAAGCATTCGCGATCCCTGCTTAGTGTGAGTCACTTCTGGATGGAACTGGATACCGTAAAAATTCTTTTCTTCATTCGCCATCCCCGCAATAGGACAGTTGTCTGTTGATGCCATCAACACAAAACCTTCCGGCATCTGATCAACTCTATCGCCATGAGACATCCAAACGTCTAACATGCCATACCCTTCAGGAGTCACATGATCTTCAACGTCTTTTAACAACTTTGTATGGCCACGAGCACGAACCTGAGCATAACCATACTCATGTTCATCAGCATGAATCACCTGCCCCCCCAGTTGCTCGGCCATGGTTTGCATGCCGTAACAAATACCCAATACAGGTACACCAAGGTTAAAAACAACTTCCGGTGATTTCGGTGCGTCATCACCTATGACCGTTTCTGGGCCACCAGACAAGATAATACCTTTGGCATTAAAATTGGTAACTGCTTCCTCATCAATATCCCAAGGTTCAACTTCACAATAGACGCCAATTTCGCGAATTCGACGAGCAATTAATTGCGTATATTGCGAACCGAAGTCCAAGATAAGGATGCGATCTGCGTGAATATTCTGTTCAGTCATAAATGATGAATTCCATTAAAAAGGTACAACAAAAAGTGGGGTTGAGAGAGCGGCATTCGATAACAGATGCCGCTATATTTTAAACGCGATAGTTTGGCGCTTCTTTAGTAATTGTCACATCATGAACATGGCTTTCTGCCATCCCCGCGCCAGTGACACGTACAAATTGAGGCTTAGTATTGAACTCAACAATATCTTTACAGCCGGTATAACCCATACTAGAACGGATACCACCCACCAATTGATGGATAATAGGCGCTAAAGGTCCTTTATAAGCAACACGACCTTCAATCCCTTCAGGAACTAATTTATCTGCTGCATTTGACGACTGGAAGTAACGATCCGATGAACCTTGTTTCTGAGACATCGCCCCTAAAGATCCCATACCACGATATGACTTGTACGCTCGTCCCTGATAATATTCAACTTCCCCAGGAGATTCTTCTGTACCGGCGAACATACTACCTAACATCACAGCTGATGCACCGGCTACCAATGCTTTAGCAACATCCCCAGAAAAACGAATACCGCCATCAGCAATCAAAGGTACACCAGTTCCGTTTAAAGCTTTAGCTACATTTGAGATTGCGCTTAATTGCGGCACACCAACACCAGCAACGATACGTGTCGTACAAATAGAACCTGGACCAATACCAACTTTAACGCCATCTGCACCAGCTTTGACCAAATCTAAAGCCGCTTCTGCCGTTGCAATATTTCCACCGATAACATCAACTTGAGGGTAGTTTTCCTTAACCCACTTAACACGATCCAGCACACCTTGAGAGTGTCCGTGAGCAGTATCTACAATGATAGCGTCCACACCCGCCTTCACAAGTGCCGCCACTCTATCCGCTGTATCAGCACCGGTTCCAACTGCAGCACCGACACGCAAACGCCCATTGGAATCTTTGCTAGCATTTGGGTGCTCTGTAGATTTCGCCATATCTTTAACGGTAATCATACCTTTTAGCTTGAAATTATCATCAACAACCAAAACGCGTTCCAAGCGGTGTTTATGGAGCAATCCTAACACCACTTCTCTTTCTTCTTTTGCTTTAACTGTCACCAAACGGTCTTTAGTCGTCATAATTTCTGAAACAGGTTTTTGCAAATCAGTTACATAACGTAAATCACGACTGGTTACGATTCCGACCAAATCATTTCCATCCATAACAGGGGCGCTGGAAACACGATTCTCTTTGGTTTTTTGCATCACCTGCTCAACCGTGTCCGTCACTTGAACAGTTATCGGCTCTAAAATAACGCCGTGCTCATATTTTTTCACTTTAGTGACAACATGCGCTTGCTCTTCAACTGTCATGTTTTTATGAACAATACCAATACCACCTTCTTGAGCCATAGAAATAGCCAATCTAGCTTCTGTAACAGTATCCATTGCAGCCGAAACAAATGGAATGTTCAGTTCGATATTTTTCGTTAACTTTGTTCTGAGACTTACATCCGAAGGCAATACCGTTGAATGAGCTGGAACCAATAGAACATCGTCAAATGTTAAAGCTTCTTGCAGAATACGCATACCTATTTTCACCTTACTCTTAAAATTGATGTGCTGCTTTGCAATGTTTCTACCAACCTTCAATAAAAATTAAAAGCACTCAAAACAAACAGAAGCACAACTTGTCATCGAACCTATTTATAAACTTAAGCCGTAAATTTGATAGTCATTTCATGAGCGTTTAAAGAAACACTTACACTCTGATTTATCAAAAAATGCTGTAAAAACGGTGCAAAAACACTACTAAATAAAAAATAGTGTACATTATAATGGGTTGACACCCCATGGGTAAACTGAATAAGTTATTAGATTCATTTATTTCTTAAAAAATGTTTTATGGGCAATTTTCGTGTTTTTTCCTTTTAATCATGAAAATTTATGATTAGAATAAGAGCGGCTTAAAACTTTTTAAAAATAAATAAGCTATTTATCTTGGAGGATTCGGAATGAAAAAACTATTTGTTGGTGCAGCAATCATCACAACTTTAACTCTAGGCGCATGTTCGAGCATGCCGTCAAAATCAATGTCATATGACGATGTTGTGGCGCAAGCTACTGCACAGCATGCTAAAGCTAAAAAGCTTGGTGATGTTTGGCAACAAAAGAAAATGAAAAAACCTTATGTTGACACTTACCTAGACCAAGCCGCTGCCGCGAAGAAAAAAGGTGATGACGCAACTGCAATGAAATTTGCTCAAGAAGCATTGAAAACTGCAAATGCGGAAGTAAATCAGATGGAAAAATACGCTGACTTACAACCTGCATGGATTCCTACTAAATAATTTTTTTAGGATCTAATTAAAAAAGCCGGCTTTTGCCGGCTTTTTTATTTGCCCTTCAAAAACTCATCATCATCAAAACAACTCACCCACTGCGGTTTCAAAACCACCAATGCCAAAACCACCATGCCATTAGCAAACGCCTCCGGAATAACCATTAACGGAATATACGGCAAGAAAGACTGAGTTAACTTTTCTGTTTCATGCAAACCACCCAACCACATAACACCCGCAGCAATTAACAATGATACAAATGTACTCACCGCTGCCGCAAAAAAACCATTAAAAAGCACAAACACAAAAAAGTGTCGCTCAAGGTAGCGATAAGCAAACAAAGTCATCAGCCAAACAATGAAAATAGGAATAACAGCCATCAACACAGCATTCATTCCGAACATCAACACACCTGATTGCCCCATCGCAGTAACACCTACCAAAGCCAATATCGCTGAAAAAAGTGCAAATTGTGGCCCAAACATTAAGGTTACAGAAGCCATTAATAAAATATGAAAACTTAAACCGCCACCAATAGAAGCCGCTCCTGCCCAGATAAAAGACAAAAGGACACTGGTACCAATAAAGACGTTAAAAGCCTCAGAGTCACCTTTGATCTTATGCCACGGCGCTGTTTTTATACTCCAAACTAGCGCAAGAACCAAAAGCAACCAGCCAAGACCAATCCAAAACAAAGAAAAATGATCATCAGGTAAATTCAATTAGACCCCCTCAAAGCTTAATTCAATCTAAATTTAATTTATGTATTTCGCATATCTTACTGAGATTTAGCGCAAAATAGATTATTATTTGCCTTCTCAAAAAGCAAAAATAAACCTGCACACATGTTATCAATCAAAATATTATTTGCATTTTTCTACGACCTTCTACTGCTTTGTGCTGTTTGGTTTGTAGCTGCAATTCCATTTGTAGTTTGGCAAGGCGAAAAGCTCCAGAACTCTTCTACTGCAATACTTGGATTTCAAGTTTATTTACTTGCTATCACCTATATTTATCTTACCTATTTCTGGACACAAGCTGGACAAACCCCAGGGTTAAGAACCTGGAAACTCAGATTATCAACCCTCGACAATCGACTTTTGACAAGAAATGAGGCCAACTTACGTTTTCTAACAGGCATTTTTCTATGGCCTATCGGCTGGATCGGACTTTTTCTGCCTACAAACTACCAAACCTTGCAAGACAGGCTTGCCAAAACACAAATCTCTTCCATTCAAGATACTTGATAAAATAATTACAAACAGGCTTTATCCATGTTAATCATTCACTCCAATCAATTAACTAAACCTCAACTACAACAAATTGAAACTGCACTTAATACTACGCTTCACCCTGTCGCAAATCATTACCAAGCAAATATTTCGTGCCCAGACATGACTTTAGTTAAGAAGCTTTCTGAAGATTTCAAAATAGACATAAACCCACTGCCAAAATCATTTGCTCCAGCCAATACTAAATTAGTTATTAGTGACATGGATTCAACCCTAATTGGCATAGAGTGTGTAGATGAAATTGCCGACATGATGAACCTTAAACCTCAAGTTTCTGCCATTACCGAAGCCGCTATGCGAGGTGAATTAAACTTTGAAAGCTCTCTTAATCAACGCGTTGCTTTATTAGAAGGTCTTTCAGAATCTGCACTACAAAAGGTCTACGATGAACGCTTGTTTCTAAATCCAGGCGCTGAAGAATGGCTGGCTGGACTAAAAAGCAAGTCTATACCTTTCGCCTTAGTATCTGGCGGATTCACTTATTTTACAGACAGACTAAAGCAGCAACTAAGTATAGAGTTTTCCCGCTCAAACCAGCTTGAAATAAACAATGGCGTACTAACAGGCAAAATCGTAGGTGACATTATAGGTGCGGAAGCCAAAGCATACTTCCTACAAGAACTTTGTGACGTGCTTGGAATTGAACTAAATCAAGCCATCGCAATAGGTGATGGTGCCAATGACTTACTCATGATGAATGAAGCAGGCCTAAGCATTGCTTATCATGCGAAACCTGCCGTTCAGGAAAAAGCAGCTACCAGCTTGAATTTTAGTGGGTTAGATAAGGTTTTAGATTTTATCAACGCTGAAATCTAGCACAACACCTACAACAAAAAAAGCCCGCAATTGCGGGCTCAATAGCACATTTTTTTCCAGTTGTTTAACCGAACTTACCTGTAATGTAATTATTGGTTTGCTGTTCTTTAGGGTTCGTAAACATAATATCGGTATCGTTAAACTCTACTAAATCGCCAAGATACATAAATGCCGTGTAATCTGAAATACGAGACGCCTGCTGCATGTTATGTGTAACAATCGCGATACTGTATTTCTCTTTTAGCCCTAAAATCATTTCTTCGATTGCCAATGTTGAAATAGGATCTAATGCTGATGTTGGTTCGTCAAACAACATTAAATCAGGTTTTAGCGCAACAACACGGGTAATACATAAACGTTGTTGTTGTCCGCCAGATAAACCGCGTGCATCTTGATGCAATCTATCCTTCACCTCATTCCAAAGCGCAGCATCCTGCAACGACTTAACAATAATCTCTTCAAGATCATTTTTGTTTTTAACGCCAGCAATACGCAGTCCATAGGCAATATTTTCATAAATACTCATTGGAAATGGCGTCGGCTTTTGGAAAATCATTCCAACACGTTGACGCAAGGCGATAAAGTCATTTTCTTTTTTAATATCTAAAGTATTGCCAATAGACCCATCTCTATTTTTCAATTGAATAGCGCCATCATAGACACACCCTGGATACAAATCATGAATTCTATTCATGGCTCTTAGCAAAGTAGACTTACCACAACCACTTGGACCAATTAAGGCCGTGATATGATTTTCTTTAATTGGTAAATTAATGTTTTTTAAAGAAGGGTTTTCAGCCTTTGGGTAGGTAAAACTGAAATCCTGTATTTCCATAATATTGGCAATATCTTTCACGCTAAAAACCTTTTAATGATGCTTTTCACGAATAATGTATCGACCAAGTAAATTTAGAATCAATACAAAGAATGTTAAAACTAAAGCTGCAGCCCAAGCCAAATCTACCATTTTGTCATCTGGCATGGTTGCTAAATTATAAATTGATACAGTGATGGAAGGGAAAGTATCGGACAAATCGGTAGACCAATACACACTTGAACCACTTGTATACAAGAGTGGGGCTGTCTCTCCAACAACGCGCGCGAAAGCTAGAATTAAGCCTGTCACGATACCAACTTTAGCCGCTCTAAGAATAATATTTACAATCACATGATACTTGGATGCACCAATAGCCATACCGGCTTCTCTAAGCTCCGTTGGAACCAAACTAAGCATGTCATCAGTTGCACGCACTACAATTGGAAGCATCATAACAAACAAAGCAAATACACCTGCCCACCCGGTAGTATGTCCTGTTGGCATAACCACAACCGCATAAACAAAAGTACCAATAACAATTGAAGGTGCTGACATCATTACATCTGATAAGTCACGGATAAAGTCTGCATATTTACTACCGTTGCTGTATTCTTGCAGGTAAATACCCGCCATAATTCCGATAGGAATACCTATTACCGTTGCCAGGCCAGCTAAAACAAACTGCCCAAACAACAAGTTACGAATACCATTATTAATCAAATCATGAGTAAAAATATAAGGTGACAAGGCTTGAGAACCTTTGATAATCAAGGTAATCAAAATCCAACCCAGAAAAACCAAACCAACGACAGCCGCCAAAGTAGAAAGCCCGAGTATAATTTTATTTATTAATAATCTCATGGCTATTTACCTCTTCTCAAGAAGTAGTGTTTCGCTGTAAAAATCACCACAAAACTCACTACAAATAGAACTAATGACAAGTAGAACAATGACGCCAAACTCAGACCGCTAGACTCTGAGAAGTTATTCGCCAATACCACAGGAATAGAGTTTGTTGGGTCTGTAATCGACTTGGCATACTCGAACACACCACCGATAACAAATGCGACAGCCATCGTTTCCCCTAATGCGCGCCCCAATGAAATAATAATAGAACCTATAATTCCTGCTTTTGCATAAGGAAAAACGACATCTTTAATCACTTCAAATTTAGTTGCGCCTACCGCATAAGCAGCTTCTTTCAAAACATCAGGAGTTGTATTAATCGCATCACGACTCAGTGCTGCCATAAAAGGAATAACCATAACCCCTAAAACCAAACCTGCCACGAGCAAAGATACTGAGTGACCACCAAAAATTGAAGCTATAAATGGACCGAAATAGAACAGACCCCACATCCCGTAAATGATACTTGGAATAGCAGCCAACAACTCTATCGCAACACCCACAGGTCTTGAAATACTTGGCGGTGCAATTTCAGATAAGAATATTGCGATCCCCATTGCCAAAGGGATAGAAAAAAGTAAGGCAATAATGGTTGAGAAAACTGTACCAACTATCGCAACAGCACCACCATAAACTACTTTATGAGGCGCATCACTAATTTCAGAAGAAGCATCATCATCACCAACATTAATGTCGTCGTCGCCAACATTCACGCCGTCATCGTCGCCAACATTCACACCATCATCTAAATGGGCATCAGACGCAGAAGAAGAGGTAGCTTTAGGTGTTGCTTGCTTATCTGGTGAAGTAGGAACATCAACTGGTACATCCACCCCCCAGCGAGAATCTATTAAAAACTTAGCGCCAAACTCTTCAATAGCAGGCTTTGCAGAAATATACAGTGTCACTAAGGTTCCAACCAACACGACAAAGACCAGACTTGCACTCATCTGGGAGAGTTTCGCAAATAATTTTTCCATACCTGCCCTAATTAATCATTCATGGCTTATTAAAAGTGTTTAAATTCTAGAGGATAAACTGGCTATGTCAACTTCCAAGAGCGGCAAAACATCCTTGATGCGCGGAAAGGTTTCCCAGGTATTCATTTAGAACCCTTATAAAAGGAGCTATAGAGCCTCTTTTATAAAAATTCTAAGTGCAGTATCTTTTCAGACACCACACTTAAAATTAACAGTGATTATTTAACGCCTTTAGCAGACCAGTAACCACGGATTTTTTCTTTTACGCTTTCAGGTAAAGGAACATAACCTAGGTCAGCTGCTGCTTTATCACCATGCTTGTAAGAATAATCGAAGAAGTCAGCAACTTCTTTGTTTTTCTTAGAGTCATTAGGCAACAAGATGAAAGTTGCTGCAACCATTGGGTATGCACTTTTTGGATAAGCAATGATTGAGTAAAAATCTTTCTTAGGATCTAAGCTAGCGTGACCTGCAGCAGCAATAAAGTTTGCTTTAGTAGGTGCATAGAATTTACCACCTTGACCTTGAACTGTAGCCATTTCTAAACCGTTTTTCTTCGCATCAGCATAATCTACATAACCGATAGAGTAAGCATTAGTCTTGATTGCAGTTGAAACACCGAAGTTACCTTTACCAGCAACGCGGTTTTCCATAGGCCAGTTGATTGCTTTTTTAGCACCAAACTTTTTGTTCCAAGTTTTGTTCATTTTTGATAGGTAATAAGTGAAGTTGAACGTTGTACCTGACTTATCAGAACGGTGAACAAAAAGGATTTTCTTGTGTGGCAAGTTAACGCCAGCATTATCATGCTTCAATGAAGCGTCATCCCAATATGTGATTTTCCCCATTACGATTCCTGAAATAGACTTTTCAGAAAGCTTTAGGTTATTAACACCTGGAACGTTATATGAGAAAGTGATTGCCCCTACAACTGTTGGGAACATATAAAGACCGCTCTTATGAAGAACAGAAGGCTTCAAAGGCTTATCAGAACCACCAAAATCAACATGGCGAGCAGAAATTTCTTTAATACCTGTACCAGAACCTGTTGGTGAATAGTTCACCTTGTTACCAGTAGCATTGTAATAAGAAGAAATCCATGCTTTGTAAACTGGATATGGGAAAGAAGCTCCTGTACCTTCAATAGTAGATGCAAAAGCTGATGTTGTCATACTTGCAGCTAATGCCGCAGTCGCTAATAGTTTTCTCACGATCGTCTCCTAAAAGAGTTGGTTTTAAATGCTTGCTAACCTGACACGCTAACAAACTTAACGGAGGGAATATTAGCAAACGCCCCTTTGAAAAATTACTACACTTTTATGACATTTTCTTTGCCTAAAAATGAATACCACCCTCTTCTTTGACAATAAAAGCTCCCCCGCAAGTTTTGCCTAACTTACAAGAAACTCCTTAACACTAAATACCAAACATGCACATACCATAGTACTAGCACTGAAGCACCAATCAAGAAGCATAACTATCACTGCGATCTTAAACAGAACAGCGAACGTCGCGCAACTTTATATACCTTATTTACTTCCTAGAACTCTATCTATTTTTTATTTGTTTTTATCACTTCATTTCAGTTAACAACAATAAAACATCTTTGATCATTTTTTAAATCAAACTTATTTATTTTTCAAGCAAGAATCATTGGTAAACAATATGAGCACAACATTAAAATATCCGTTTTGATAGAATACCAATTTTGAAATTCAACCTTATTAAGCCATATGAACTATCAACCAGCAGAAAAAACCATCGCTGACGTACAAGCGGATTTGGTCAAGCGCTTCACTCATTTTGACAACTGGAAAGACCGCTACAAATATCTAATTGATATGGGAAAAACACTGCAAGGTTTGCCTGACGAATTTAAAACTGAGGAAAACCGCATTCACGGTTGCCAGTCGCAAGTCTGGATTTATATTGAGGAGCATGATGGATACTTGTTTATGCAAGCTACATCCGATGCTGCGATCGTTGCTGGGTTAATTGCACTCTTACTCAAGGTTTATCAAGGCAGAACACCTAAAGAAATCTCAGAAGCACCGCTAAATTTTCTAGCGGAAATCGGTCTAATCCAACACCTATCGGCTAACCGTTCTACTGGCTTGTATCACATGATCAAACGTATACAGTCTGAAGCACAGGCTAGAATCTAGAACTTCAACGTTTCATTTAAATATAAAAAAACCGGCTTACGCCGGGTTTTTTTAGCAATCACTCACATTATTAAGCAATCTTTAACTGCTCTTGAGTTGTACTTTCAAGTGCCGCAATTCGCTCTTCCAATGGTGGATGAGACATGAATAGCTTACCAAACTTAGATCCGCCTGCTGAGATACCAAATGCAGCCATCTGATCTGGCAACTCACCTGGATGCATCGTTTGCAATCTACGCAATGCAGCAATCATATTCTCTTTACCAGCCAAATAAGCTCCGCCATTGTCCGCATGAAACTCTCGAACACGCGAGAACCACATTGCAACAATACTTGCCAAAATACCGAATAGAATTTGCGCAACGAAATCAACGGCAATAAATGTCCAGCTCATGCCCTCTTCTTCGTTTTTAAGAATGACACGATCAACAATGTAAGCCACTACTTTTGCAAAGAAGATAACAAAGGTATTCAATACACCTTGCAACAATGCCATGGTCACCATATCACCATTTGCAACGTGAGCAACTTCATGACCTAATACAGCTTCTACTTCGTTCTTACGCATATTGCGCAACAAACCTGTCGAGACAGCAACCATTGAAGAGTTTTTTGTCATTCCTGTCGCGAATGCGTTAGGTTCTGGCGAATCATAAATCGCAACTTCTGGCATACCGATGTTTGCTTTTTGTGCAAAGCCGCGAATCGTTTCAACCAACCATTGCTCATCAGCATTACGTGGTTGTTCAATTACTTGTGCACCAACTGACATTTTTGCTAGCCACTTTGACATTGCCAAAGAAATAAATGAACCGGCAAAACCAAACACCAAAGCAAAAATAAATAGATTCTTTAAATCCAATCCCTGGCTACTCATATAGCCTTTTACACCCAACAAATTGAGTGTAATCATTGCGACAGCAATCACAGCAATGTTCATTAATAAAAACAAGCCAATACGTTTCATTGAAACCTCCGTTAGACAATGAATGTTCATCTTAATTTAATTGATGAACTTATTATTTAAAGCATAGTTAATGGCTAATATAAGCTTTTTTTATAAGCTTTCAAGTAGAAATATGTGAAGAGTCAGACTTTTTTAAGAATTAGCGCCTAAGCTTTATCCAAAGGCGCCAAATTGCCCAACCCAAACAAAATCTGCCAGGCTGGGGTAAACTGAGATTCCAGATTAACTCGACAATTTTAGTTTTAAAACGTCATTAACCTGTGCAGGATTTGCCTGCCCTTTTGAAGCTTTCATTACCTGACCAACGAAGAAACCAAACATCTTCTCTTGACCATTGCGATAAGCTTCAACTTGAGCAGTGTTTGCTGCTAAAACTTCATCCACCAAAGCTTCAATTGCGGAAGAATCCGTAATTTGTTTTAAGCCTTTGGCTTCAATGACTTCATCTGCAGAACCTTCTTGGTTCCACATGCCGTCAAATACTTGCTTAGCAATCTTGCCAGAAATCGTGTTATCTTGAATTCTTGCCAACAAACCAGCAAAGGCTTCAGCAGAAACAGGAGAGGACTCAATCCCAATCGACTGTTGATTAAGTGATTTAGATAATTCACCCATTACCCAGTTTGCAGTCAGTTTTGCATCTTTAGTTTTTGCAACCACAGCTTCAAAATATTCTGCCATAGCACGAGAACCTGTTAAAAAGCTTGCATCGTAATCAGACAAACTTAAATCGGACACATAACGCTTGCGTTTTGCATCAGGCATTTCTGGCATTTCCGCACGAATTGCTTCAATATCTTCATCTGTTACCACAACAGGCAATAAATCAGGACAAGGGAAATAACGGTAATCATTCGCCTCTTCCTTGGCACGCATTGAACGAGTTTCATTTTTCTCAGAATCATACAAACGTGTTTCTTGAACAACCTTACCGCCCGATTCAACAATCTCTATCTGACGAGCAATCTCAAACTCAATCGCTTGCTCAATAAACTTAAACGAGTTAATGTTCTTCAACTCTGCACGCGTACCAAATGGTGTGCCTGGTTTATGAATGGAAACGTTCGAGTCAACACGGAACGACCCCTCCTGCATATTGCCATCACAAATTCCCAGATACTGAACCAACTCATGCATTTTTTTTGCATAGGCAACTGCCTCTTGAGCAGAGCGCATGTCCGGCTCAGAAACGATCTCCAACAGAGGTGTTCCTGCACGGTTCAAGTCAATCCCAGTCTGCCCTGGGAAAGCATCATGCACAGACTTACCAGCATCTTCTTCCAAGTGAGCACGGGTAATACCAATTTTTTTGGTTTCGCCATCAACTTCAATTTCCAGATACCCGCCCTTATCAACAATTGGGTAACTGAATTGTGATGTTTGATACCCTTTTGGTAAATCAGGATAAAAATAATTCTTTCGGTCAAAAATAGATTTACGACCAATTTCCGCTCCCACAGCCAAACCAAGACTGATCGCTTTCGGCAAAACAGCTTTATTCAAAACGGGCAATTGTCCCGGCATTCCCAAATCCAATAGGTTTGCCTGAGTATTCGGTTCAGCACCATACTCTACCGACGAACCGGAAAATATTTTTGTCTTCGTATTGAGCTGCGCATGAATCTCAAGACCGATAACCACTTCCCAAGTCATGTACTACTCCTATTGATAGACTTCCGGCATTTGTTCATGCCAGGAAGTCACTTGTTGAAATTGATGTGCAACATTAAGCAATTTTGCTTCGCTATGATAGGTACCGATTAAGTGCAACCCTACAGGCATACCTTCTGCGAACCCTGCTGGGACAGACATAGCAGGCAAACCAGCCAAGTTAACCGGAATCGTATATAAATCTTCTAAATACATACTGATCGGATCATCTGATTTTTCACCAATATTGAAAGCAGTTGTCGGTGCCACAGGCCCAACGATGACATCACATTTCTCAAAAGCTTTAACAAAGTCATCACGAACCATACGACGTAATTTTTGTGCCTTTAAGTAATAAGCGTCGTAATACCCTTCCGACAAAGCGTAAGCTCCGACCATAATACGTCGCTTCACTTCAGTACCAAATCCTTCAGAACGGGAACGCATATATAAGTCACTCAAGTCTTGCGGGTTTTCACAACGGTAACCATAACGCACACCATCAAAACGAGACAGATTGGAAGAAGCTTCCGCTGGCGCCAAAACATAATAAGCAGGCACCGCTAAATCTTTATTTGGCAAACTTACTTCTACTATTTCTGCGCCCTGCTGACGTAAAACCTCAACCGCTTCTTTTACAGCAGAGGAAACAGAACCTGAAAGCCCCTCTCCAAAATATTCTTTTGGCACACCAACTTTCAAACCCTGTAAAGAGTCGTCTAAATGCGCCAAATAATTCAGCTTTTCTTGCTCAAGGCTAGTTGAATCTTTTTTATCAAAGCCTGCCATTGCATCCAACAACCATGCTGCATCTTCTGCACTGCGAGTCATAGGACCACCTTGATCAAAGCTAGAAGCATAAGCAATCATGCCATAACGGGAAACTGCACCATAGGTTGGTTTTATCCCAGTAATACCGCAAAAAGAAGCCGGTTGACGAATCGAACCACCTGTATCGGTTCCAGTCGCCAAAGGCGCCAGGCCTGCGGCGATAACCGATGCGGAGCCACCAGATGAACCACCAGGAACCGCATTCAGATTCCAAGGATTCTTAGTCGGCCCATAATAACTACTCTCAGAGGATGACCCCATTGCAAACTCATCCATATTGGTTTTGCCTAAGATCGGCATACCAACAGCTTTAAGTTTTTCTACAACCGTAGCATCATAAGGCGCAACAAAATTATGCAACATCTTAGAACCACAAGAAGTCTTCACACCATCAACACAAAATATATCTTTGTGCGCTACAGGAACCCCCGTCAAAAAAGAGCCTTCACCCTTATCTAACATCTCATCCGCTTTTTTAGCCATCTCAATGGCTAGTTCAGGCGTTACAGAAATATAAGCATTCAGTTCGCTATCGTATTTCTCAATACGGTCTAAGTAGTGCTGCGTTAAAGCAACACTGGTAATTTCTCTAGAATGGAGCTTTTCGCTCATTTGTCTAATGGAAAGTCTATGCATGATTTTACTCTATCACCTGTGGCACTAAATACATTCCCCCTTCAGCTGACGGGGCAATTTTCTGGAACTTTTCGCGCTGATTGGTTTCCGTCACCACATCTTCACGCAAACGTTGCACTTGATCCAAGGGATGAGACATTGGTTCAACACCATCTGTATCAACCGCCTGCATTTGCGCAAAAAGATCGAGAATACTACTTAATTTATCAGCAACTTGACTGACTTCATCCT
Organism: Hydrogenovibrio kuenenii DSM 12350; assembly: GCF_000526715.1. Lineage (NCBI taxonomy): Bacteria > Pseudomonadati > Pseudomonadota > Gammaproteobacteria > Thiotrichales > Piscirickettsiaceae > Hydrogenovibrio > Hydrogenovibrio kuenenii. The sequence continues at coordinate 1,774,602 of NZ_JAGP01000001.1, forward strand.
CAGACACGGAAATAGCCGCTAGACGAGAGATTTTATTAACGTCTTCATTCCCTATGGACACTTCCAAACTCCTTAAAAAATTAAGCGTTGATCCCTAAGAACCCAAGCCTAAAAAATTCAATGACAAAAATTCCTATTAAAGTACCACATTTCGACTTTTCTAAAAAGAGAGCTTCTCTTTTTTATACAAAAAAAATCATGGATAAAATGGTGACTTTTTCGACCGAGTTTGTTATAAAATGGCTCAATCTTGTTTACAGGAGAACTGGGCAGGATTACCAGTTAATTAGGGCAGATATAAAAGTACTTAATGCACTAACTCCCTCCGTTTCTAGCTTAAGGAATTGCAATACATGTTACGCAAAATCATCGGACTTTTTTCTAACGACTTATCTATTGATTTAGGCACGGCAAACACTCTCATCTATGTTCGAGGCAAAGGAATGGTTCTAAATGAACCTTCGGTTGTTGCTATCCGAACTAACCGCCAAAATGGAAATTCACGTTCTATCGTTGCGGTCGGAGAAGGCGCCAAGCAAATGCTAGGAAAGGAAAACCAAAACATCGAAACGGTTCGTCCACTAAAAGACGGCGTTATTGCTGACTTTGAAGTAACCGAAAAAATGCTACAAGCCTTTATTCGAAAAGTTCATGAAGCACGTTTCTTTCAACCAAGCCCACGAGTCCTAGTTTGTGTACCTTGCGGTTCTACACAAGTAGAACGACGAGCTATTCGTGAATCAGCGGCAGGTGCCGGTGCGCGTGAAGTTTACTTAATTGAAGAGCCAATGGCTGCTGCTATCGGTGCTGGTATGCCAGTAAGTGAAGCAACAGGTTCTATGGTTGTTGATATTGGTGGTGGTACAACTGAGGTTGCAACCTTATCACTAAACGGTATCGTTTGGTCTGATTCGGTTAAAGTGGGTGGTGACCGTTTTGACGACGCCATCATCAAATATGTTCGCCGCAACTACGGCATGATTATCGGTGAAGCAACTGCGGAAAAAATCAAAAAAGAAATCGGGACGGCTTATCATGAAATCGACCCTGACACTTTAGAAGTTCACGGCAGCAATATTGCAGAAGCTGTTCCTCGTCGCTTCACTCTAAACAGTAATGAAGTACTTGAAGCGCTTCAAGAACCACTTGCAGCGATTGTGAGTGCAGTTCGTACTGCTTTAGAACATACACCGCCAGAACTTGGTGCAGACATTGCCGAGCATGGGATTGTACTAACAGGTGGTGGCGCGTTACTGCGTAATCTAAACACTCTATTATCAGAAGAAACTGGTGTACCGGTTATCATTGCTGACGACCCATTAACGTGTGTTGCTCGTGGTGGTGGTCGTGCTCTTGAGCTAATGGATGAAAAAGGTATTGACGTATTTTCTTTTGACTAATCGTCAATGATTAAAAAGGTCTGACTCTATGATTTTGTTCACTTTAAATCACTACGATTTAACTCAACAATAGAAGGAGTTAGACCATCAACCTCGGCGCTACCTCTCCTCAAAAAGAAGGGTCTCAGTTTCTTTTATTTTTTGTGCTGTGCATCGCATTTATGGTGATGGACCACTATAGTCATGTTCTAATAAACTTTAGAGCCTTATTGCTTACCACGATAGATCCTATCGAACGTACCGCAACACTCCCTCTTAACACCTACCAATACTTTCAACAAGACTTTAAAACTGTTGATGAACTTAAAAGACGTAATCAGCAGCTGGCAACTGAAAATTTGCTTTTAAAAGCAAAACAGCAACAGTTAAATAAACTGCAACACGAAATATCTCGTTTGAACCTTTTATTAGGCACAGCAAGTCAAATGTCCACTTCGGATGTACAAATCGCTAGTGTAAAGTATTACAACCTGTCTCCTTTATCTCAATTCTTCACCCTTGATAAGGGAAGTCTTGACGGGGTGAAACTACATCAGGCCGTCATTGATGCTAAAGGCTTGATTGGGCAAATAACAACTGTTACACCAGCAACTTCTCGCGTACAACTCATTACAGATTCAGACATTCAGATTCCAGTGCGCATTCAACGCACAGGGCAACGCGGTATATTGACAGGCATGGGACAAAGCCAACTTTCCTTACAATTCATCCCCAACACAAGCTCAATTAAAGTTGGAGATATTATCGAGACGTCAGGGTTAGGCAATGTTTATCCAAATGGCTACCCCGTCGCCACTGTTAGCAGTATCAGTATTCTAAAAGACCAACCTTATTACGAAATCATGGCTTCCCCTGTTGCAGACATCAACCTCGCAGAAAAAGTTCTCATTCTTTCTCCAGCCAAAAACTCAATGATTGATGTTCACATCGACACCAAACTTAATGGAGCATCAGATGACAGATAAGGTTTTTTCCCTTGGTTTCTCAGATGTAAAATGGTTATTACTATTCAGCTATTTAGGTGGTCTAGTTATTGATAGTGCATTGAACTTTAGTTTTGCCTTGCACTACGCTCCACCCATTACATTGCTACTGTTACTCTTTTGGAGTTCTCAAATACTTAACCAAACACACCTATTTACTGCTGTTGTTTTAGGGCTGCTCAATGATGCTTCTTTAAACACTCTATTAGGTGCGCATGCAATATTATTTTTAACAGTAACGTTTTTCATGCTCCGCATTCGTTTGAGATTTAAAGGCTATCCAATGTGGCAACAGTCCATTGTCGTAGCCTTCTATGTTTTATTTTTTCAAGTAGCTGGCTGGTTTATTTTCCACCCAGCGCTTGATAACCAAACAATCTATTATTACTGGCTTGAACCAGTTTTTGCCATTGCATTATGGCCTTTAGTCTCCAACATTATGCAGTCGCTTACCCAGAGGGCTCTTTTCAGGTAAGCATCCATGCAACAAAAACACTATAAATACCAATCCGAAACGGAAGTCATTCAACAAAAAAAGCTTTTCAGAGGTAGGCTTTATTTTGCCCTCGCTTTTTCTATTGTCTTTTTCCTGATATTGTTCGGCAGAATGGCCTATTTACAATGGATAAACTACGACCATTACCATGCAATGTCGGAAGGCAACCGCATTTCGGTTGAAGCTATCCCTCCGGTTAGAGGTAAAATTTATGACCGTAACAATGTCTTATTAGCCGACAACCATCCTGTATTCGCACTTAAATTCTCTAAAGACAAAATTCAGAACATTGATGCAACTTTCAACAAACTAAAAAAGCTATTGCCAAAAATACCTGATAGTAAATTTGAAAAGTTCTACAAACGACTCAAAGTCGCTAATAAATACCGCCCTACTTATCTTCCTTACAGCTTGAGCGAAACTGAAGCAGCTGTTTTTGCAGCAAATAGTTATCAGTTTTCTGGCGTGACACTTTCAGGAAAATTAAAACGCGTTTACCCTTTTGGAAAAATTGCCGTACACGCCATTGGTTACGTTGGAAAAATCAACCAATCTGAACTTAAAAACCTCAATGCATCAGATTATCAAGGAACTGATGTTATTGGAAAAATAGGCATTGAGAGTACTTATGAATCACTTCTCCATGGAAAGCCAGGCTTGCAACAGGTTGAAACCAATGCACGTGGTAAGGTTATCCGAAAGTTGGAATCACAACCTGCTATCCCTGGCAAAGATATTCAATTAACCATTGATATTCGACTACAAAAATTTATTGAAGAATATCTTGGCGACAAAAAAGCTGCTGTAGTGGTCATTGAACCTAAAACAGGCGAAATTCTTGCTTATGTTAGTTCGCCTGGCTATGATCCAAACCTGTTTGTTGACGGCATTAGCAGCAAAAACTATTCAGCACTACTCCATAATCCTTACAGACCACTCATTAACCGTGTTATTAATGGACAATATCCTCCAGGCTCAACCATAAAACCCTTTGTTGCCCTATCAGCCATTGAGAACGGAGTCATCTCTCCCTATAAGAAAATTTCCGATCCAGGGTACTTTGACTTTAAAAATCATCGCTACCGTGATTGGAAGCGTGGTGGTCATGGCTTAGTAGATATGAACAAAGCAATCACAGAGTCGTGCGATACCTACTTTTATGAACTAGGGCTAAAAATGGGAATTCAAATGATCCATGATGATCTATACCCTTTTGGATTTGGCCATACAACTGGGATTGACCTTCATGGCGAGTCGTCAGGGATTCTCCCATCTAAAGAATGGAAACGAGAGACCAAAAATAAACCTTGGTTTAAAGGTGAAACGGTTATTGCTGCTATTGGGCAAGGCTATTTCCTTGCCACACCAATCCAATTAGCCAAAGCTGTTGCTATTATGGCAAACCGAGGCAAAATCATCACACCACACCTAATGAAAGAAAAAGAAATTGCCCAACAGGAACAAATCCCAATTGAAAAAATATCAAACTGGGAAAAAGTGATTAAAAGCATGATGAATGTTATGCAAAGTTATCATGGTACGGCTTACCGCTATGCAAGAGGCCTACCTTTCACCATGGCAGGAAAAACAGGAACAGCTCAGGTTTTTAGCCTCGGTAAAGATGAGGACTATGACGCCAAAACCGTCAAAAAGAACCTGCGTGACCACTCGCTATTCATTGGTTTCGCACCGGTGAAAAAGCCCAAAATCGCAATCAGTGTTATTATTGAAAACTCAAGTGTTAAAGCGGCTCCAGTAGCTGTTGATATTGCCCGTTACTATCTAACGGAGCTCCACAAAGACGAATCCTATGAAAATTGAACTAGACGTAAAAGAAAAAGTTTATCGTCGAAATAATGGAGGATTAGAATCTCTCCATCTGGATGGCTGGCTTTTAGCTGGAATTTTCTTACTCATGTTTATCAGTAGCATGATTGTATACAGTGCTTCAGGTGGTGACGTAGGCGTATTGCATCGACACTTAGTGCGAGATGGTTTCGCATTTTTACTCATGTTGTTATTTGCTCAAATCCCGCCAAATTTAATACGAGTTTACACGCCATGGCTGTTCTTGGTCGGTATCATTATGCTGATAAGCGTCTTACTTTTTGGCGAAATTGGGAAAGGTGCTCGACGCTGGTTAGATATAGGTTTTTTTCGTTTTCAGCCTTCCGAACTGATAAAACTTGTACTTCCCCTAACCATTGCCTGGTTATTTGCTCAAGACACTCTGCCGCCACCCAATAGAAAAATGTTGCTTGGCATCATGATGGTTATGTTTACCGCAGGACTTATCATCGTTGAACCTGATTTGGGAACATCAATTCTCATTGCAATGAGTGGACTCTTTGTTATTTTCTTTGCCGGCTTATCTTGGCGGTTGATTTTATCTGCTATCGGTCTGGTTGCCGCCAGCTTACCAATCGTTTGGCACTTTTATATGTATGATTATCAAAAACAACGAGTCATGACTTTCTTAAACCCTGAATCCGATCCTCTTGGCAGCGGTTACCACATCATTCAATCCAAAATAGCTATTGGCTCTGGTGGATTAGAAGGTAAAGGTTTTATGGGAAGCACTCAAGCCCATTTGGATTTTTTACCCGAATCTACCACAGATTTCATCTTTTCTGTTTTTGCCGAAGAATTCGGTCTAGTTGGGGTAACTTCACTACTTATTTTATACACACTCATTATTGGCCGGGGATTGTACATCGCCTCGCAAGCACAAGATAATTTTGCTCGATTGGCTGCTTCAAGTTTAGTGATGACGCTATTTGTTTATGTGTTCGTTAATATCGGCATGGTAAGCGGCTTATTGCCTGTAGTTGGGCTACCGTTACCATTAATTAGTTATGGCGGCAGCTCGCTTGTAACCATCATGATCAGTTTCGGTATTTTGATGTCTATACATACTCACAAAAAATTACTAACCTCGTAAACAGAGGCCAAACTTGAAATAACTAAATACTTCAGGTTATTTCAAACCTCCTAAGCTTTCAGGTAAGGCTTTTTTGTGTTAAATTATTGCCTCAAATTACCACTATGACTTTTTTTCATATTCAACGTAAAAGAACCCCCATGACAAAGCTTTTTAGTATTTTTATTGCACTCTTCTTGGTTACAACTAACGCTTGGTCGGATACACCTGTACCTCAGCCAGGCACTTCTGTATCGCCACCAATGCCTTACGTCATTCCTTCACCGCCAAAACTAGATGCTAAAGCCTACTTAGTTGTGGACTTCAATAGTGGTGCTGTCTTAGCAGACTTCAATGCAAACCAACGCATTGAACCTGCCAGCTTGACAAAAATCATGTCTGGCTACGTCATTCTCAGTGAATTAAAAAATGGCAATATGTCGCTGAATGACATGGTCACCATTTCACCAAAGGCATGGAAAATGCCTGGCTCAAAAATGTTTATTGAAGTCGGTCAAAAGGTATCCGTCAGCAACTTAATCAAAGGCATGGTTGTTCAATCAGGAAATGACGCAACAGTTGCGCTTGCTGAACATGTTGCTGGAAGCGAAGGCACATTTGTTGAAATGATGAATAAATATGCGCAAGTACTCGGCATGACAGGAACTCACTTTGCCAATGCGACAGGTCTACCAAATCCTGACCACTACAGCACAGCTGTAGACTTAGCTAAAGTTGCCAAAGCTTTAATCCAAAAATTCCCTGACGACTACAAATGGTACGATCAGAAGAAATTTACCTTTAATGGCATTACCCAATACAACCGCAACAAACTGCTATGGCAAGACCCATCGGTTGACGGATTAAAAACAGGTCACACTGAATCTGCGGGTTACTGCCTAGTTTCTTCTGCTCATCGCAACGGTATGCGAATCGTCACCGTTGTTGTTGGTACCCCTTCTGCCGCAAAACGTGTTTCTGAAAGCCAAAAACTCATCAACTATGCTTTCCGCTTTTTTGAAACTCATAAACTTTACACTGCGGACCAGCGTTTGCATGATGCACGTGTTTGGGAAGGCAAGCAAAACACGGTTGGTCTAAGCTTAGCAAAAGATCTATATATCACCATTCCTCGTGGTCAATATAAGAACTTGAAAATTGAAACTACGATTAAATCTGACATTCGCGCACCTATTACAAAAGGACAACAACTAGGAGACCTTCATGTATCTCTAAACGGCAAGGTTATTGCCGAGCGTCCTTTGGTTGCAACAAGCGAAGTAGAAGAAGGTTCTTTCTTCAAAAAAATCATTGATCAAATCAAGTTACTTTTCCAATCCCTGTTGAATTTTATTGGGCTGTAAATGTCAGAGCAAATCGCCTATTTAAATGGTGATTTTTTGCCTCTTACTGAGGCAAAGGTTTCGGCACAAGATCGTGGTTTTTTATTTGGGGATGGCATTTATGAAGTCATTCCCGTTTTCCAAAAAAAACTATTTCAGCTCAATGCTCACCTTGACAGATTGCGCAACAGCTTAAATGCAGTTTCTATTCAAGACCCTTACACTGATACCCAATGGGAAACCCTGTTAAACGACTTGATTCAGAAACACCCTTGGGATAACCAGTTTGTTTATTTGCACGTGACTCGAGGAGTTCAACTTGTTCGAGACCACTTACCAGAAAATAACCTTAAACCAACCGTGTACGCCTATACCAACCCGCTTAAACCTGTAGCAGACCATATCCTCAAACATGGTATCAAAGCGGTAACACTAGAAGATATTCGTTGGCTTAGATGTGATATTAAAGCCACCACACTTCTCCCCAACGTAATGATGAAACTTGCTGCGAAACAACAAGGGGCTGATGACGCCATCCTCATTGGTCGCGACCAAACTATTTCTGAAGGCACCGCCAGCAATGTCTTTATCGTGAAAGATGGTGTTTTGCATACACCTCCCTTAAGTAACCGCATTTTGCCAGGCATTACACGCATGATGATCGAGAAAATCGCTTTAGACCACAATATTCCATTGCTTGAACAACAACTCTTCTTAGCCGATTTAGAAACAGCAGATGAAATCTGGTTAACCAGCTCAACAAAAGATGCTTTACCTGTCTGCTCACTCAATAACAACACTATTGGAAGTGGAAAACCCGGCCCGATTTGGCGTAAAATGCAAGCCTATTTTGAACAAACCAAACAAGCATTAATGGCAGCTGAAGATTAAGCCGCTGAAAATAAGGATTGCATCATGACGGTAGATTTACATACACCCGACAACCAAAGTCTCATAGATTTTCCTTGCGATTACAAACTTAAAGCCATGGGGCATGCCACAGACAGCTTTATCGATACGGTATTTGAAATCACCAAAAAACATGCGCCAGACGTGACTCGTGACAACATTCACTTAAAAGACTCTAAAGCCCAACGTTTTCTTTCTGTCAATATTACCTTTAACGCAACCAGCTTAGAGCAACTTCATGCGATTTATGGTGAGCTTAAAAAACACCCTGAAGTGTTAATGACGCTTTAATCTTTTTTATCAAATGTCATTTATCGTCAAGCACCTTGGTTTGCAACCCTATGATAAAACATGGGAAGCCATGCAATCCTTCACCATCAATAGAACGCCTGAAACAGAAGATGAACTTTGGGTGGTGCAACACCCCCCTGTCTTTACTCAAGGACTTAATGGTCAAGCAGAACACCTGCTAAAAACACACCCAAACATACCACTTGTTCAAACAGACCGCGGTGGACAAGTCACCTATCATGCGCCCGGACAAGTCATCGTCTATGTTTTGATGGACTTAAAACGAGCTAAGCTTGGTGCCAAAGAGTTTGTGCACCGCATTGAAAACGCCCTAATTGATTTACTGAAAGAAGACTATCGACTAACAGCAGAGGCTAAAGCAGACGCACCTGGTGTTTATCTTGAAGGTAAAAAAATCGCATCTCTAGGCCTTAAGATTAAGCACTTCCGCTCTTATCATGGTTTGGCGCTCAATGTTGATATGGACTTAGAACCCTTTCAGTGGATTAACCCTTGCGGGCTTATCGGCATGCAAATGACACAACTCAAAGATCATATTGAGCACTTTAGTTACAACCTTGTTGAACAACAAACCATCCAAAAGCTTTTAAAACACCTAGCAACCAACTAATACAGCCCGACGATCATTCATTGTATAATAGCCAAAAATTAACACAGAGCTGAGCTTATGAGCGCACCTAATTTTCAAGAAATTCCCGTCAACCAAATTACTGGTCTCAGTAAATCTTCTGCTGATTTAAAGCAGCGCCGTGAAGACATGTCTAAAGGGGAATACAAAACCAAATCTCTAAAGCACAAGCCTGACCCTAACGCACCTAGACTTAAAAAACCGAGCTGGATTAAAGCAAAATTACCCGCAGCTAAACATATTGGGCGCGTAAAAGAACTCAAAGGCATTCTTCGTCAACAAGGCCTAAATACCGTTTGTGAAGAAGCTTCTTGTCCAAACTTAGGCGAATGTTTTGGTCACGGTACAGCAACCTTTATGATTATGGGACATATTTGTACCCGTAAGTGCCCTTTCTGTGACGTAACTCATGGTCGCCCAAATCCTTTAGATCAAAACGAACCACAACACATGGCAGAAACGATTGAAGCCATGAAGCTTAATTATGTTGTTATCACCTCCGTAGACCGTGATGATTTAAGAGATGGCGGTGCTGCGCACTTCCGTGACTGCATTACTGAAATTCGTCAACGCACTCCTGAAGTCAAAATCGAAACTCTTGTTCCAGACTTCCGCGGAAGACTCACCACCGCACTTGAAACTCTCAGCACACAAGCGCCTGACGTACTTAACCACAACCTTGAGACCGTTCCTCGTCTTTACGAGGAAGCGCGTCCTGGTGCAGACTACCAAGCATCACTGGATCTACTCAAACGTTTTAAAGAAATGAAACCAGAGACCACCACCAAATCTGGGTTAATGGTTGGTTTAGGCGAAACCATGGAAGAGTTGTTGGCCGTTATGCAAGACCTACGCGACCACCAAGTTGAAATGCTGACCGTTGGACAATATTTACAACCCTCCAACTTCCACTTAGCTGTCAAAAAATATTGGACGCCAGAAGAGTTCAAAACAATTGAAGACGCTGGCCATGAAATGGGCTTTACTCACGTTGCTTCTGGCCCGATGGTGCGCTCTTCATACCACGCAGACCTACAAGCCCAAGGTAAGTTTAATTAAAAATTTTAGGATTTTATGAATACGATTAAACGCTTTTTATTTAAAGACCTAGACATTCGAGGTCAGCACATACAGTTAGACGACGTATGGCAGCAAATGATTGAAGATCGTCACTACACACCTGCTTTAACCGAAGTATTAGGTGAACTTACCGCGCTAACGGTGATGATGGCAAATGGACTCAAACACCCAGGCAAAGTTGTTATTCAAATACAGGGAGAAGGTCCTGTTAACCTATTAGTGGTTGAAGCAAGTCATGATTTGCAAATTCGCGGCGTTGCTAAAACAAACAGAGCATTATCCAATGAGACGACTTTGGATGAACTGCTAGGTAATGGCCAAATTTTAATGACGCTTGAAAACACGCTAACAGACTCTCTATTTCAATCCTATGTTGATAGAGAAGGCCTTACAGTAACAGAAGCCTTTGAAACCTTTTTGACTCAATCTGAACAACTGCCATCCAAACTTTGGTTAGCCGCAAGCGAAAAAGGAATCGGAGGAGTTCTAGTCCAACAAATGCCTGCTTCAGCTGATAAAGATGAAGCTGACATTGACGGAGATGCTTGGAACCGAGTCACCACCTTAGCTGACACATTAAAATCTGAAGAGCTAGTTTCTCTGGATTCTGAAACACTTTTACACCGCCTATTTCATGAAGAAGTTATCGAACTCTTTGAGGCTAAAGCCGTTGAGTACAACTGCCCTAAAGACCCTGCCCGTATTGAAGATATGATTCGTTCACTTGGCGAAGAAGAAGCCAGAAAGCTTCTTGAAGAACAAGGTGAAATTGTCGTACACAACGAAATGTGTAACTTTCATCTTAGACTCAATAAAGAAGATATCGATCGCATCTTCGACAAAACACAACATTAATCCCTTACCCCAGCCTGGCAGATTTTATAAAAATCTGCCAGGCTGGGTATCTCACCGACCAACCATTACTCTTTACTTCATGTTCTCATTAGCCCTCTTGAACTATAATGACTTCAATGAAACGTTATTTACATCTAAAAGTCGTACAAATCGGGCGCAAAGTCAAACGCTCCGTTTTCCTTAACAAGTATTTTCCCAACTTTAAAGATCCTGTTTACTGGGCTGGTAACCGTATGTCTTTTGCCAGGGCTGGTTTTATCGGCATGCTTAGCATGATGCTACCTGTCCCCTTTCAGATGCTTTTAGGCTCTATTCTTGCCTATTACCTTCGTGCAAACATTCCTTTAGCAACTGCACTGGCTTGGATTACCAACCCACTTACTATGGGGCCTATATGGTATGGCGGCTATCGATTTGGCACTTGGCTATTAAACACGCCCTCTTCTGAAGAAGTCATGACCCATGCACAAAATATTCCATTGGCTTCAGCACAATGGTTTAGCGAAATTTTTCCAACTATCTGGCAACCATTCTTTTTAGGCAACTTAATCCTAGGTATTATTTTTGGTTCCATTCTCTACGTTTTAATTGGCTACTTTCCATACATTAAACGCTTTTTTGCTTGGCTATTCGTTCATCACCAGCAACCCTAGGCACACGATTTCTTAAGCAAATCGCGACACACTTCTTTCATTTTTAGACAAAACAATCTAAAATGAAGTTAACGCACACGGAGAAAGTCGATCATGGCCTTAACCTTTTCAGCTCCTACAACAAAACTTTCATTAAAGCTCCTAGAGTCTTACGGTATTGATTCGTCTGATATTCTAAAAAAACTTAATATCGACCCTAAAAGACTCAACGATCCTCATGCTCGTATACCCTATACAACGGCTGATGATATCTGGGCTGAAGCTGCTGATCGCATTGATGATCCTGCATTTGGACTTAAAGCTGTAGATTGCTGGCACCCATCACAAATGGGGGCATTAGGTTATGCCTGGCTATCAAGTGAAAATCTAAAAAATGCACTGACTCGGTTCCAACGCTACTCTCGCGTTGTCACAGAGGGAGCTTTTTTTGAAGTTGAAGAAACGCCCAAATATTTCAGTTTGATTTTGCATTACAGAAGTGTATCTAGACAGCTTCCTTATCGTACCGACGCCTTTATGGCGATTATGCTCGCCATGTGTAAGGCAAACTTCGGCAAACACTTTATCCCTGCCGAAATACACTTCAAGCACGGTGCGCCAAAAGATTCGAAAGCTTATACAGACCTATTCCAATGTCCTGTGTTCTTCAATGCCAAAGACAACCGTTTTATTATCCACATGCAAGACGCACTTACCACGTCCGAAGGCGCACACTCACAACTGGCAAAGCTACACGATCAAATCATGATCGAGTATTTAGCCAAGATGGATCGCAAAAATATTGTCGAACAAGTTAAGTCTGAAATTATTAAACAATTACCGAATGGTAATGTAACCGATACAACTGTTGGGCAAGCACTCCATATTAACGATAGAACACTACAAAGACGTCTCAAAGAACAAAACACCACTTTCAAAACATTAATGAACGAAGTTCGAGAAGACTTGGCTGCGACCTATATTAAAGATACCAACCTCTCCCTAAGCGAGATTTCATTTTTACTTGGTTTTGGGAATATCAGCTCATTTTCTAGAGCCTATAAACGGTGGACTGGCCAACCACCAAGTCATTTACGTACTGGCGGATAGTTATCCGTGCAGAGAACAAAAGCTTGATAATTTTTAGCCCGCCCCTATAATACAGATTCAATTTTCGGGGCATGGCTCAGCCTGGTAGAGCACCGTCATGGGGTGGCGGGGGTCGTAGGTTCAAATCCTACTGTCCCGACCAATAAAATCAACAAGTTACACAAAACCAACCCCTTCATATTTTATCTTCAAAATAAAAAAGTCGCCAAAAAGTCACCATGATTTGACCTTCTCTTATTTCATATCAGTGCGATATTGAAAGCATAACTACCAAAATTTCTATATTGATTAAAACCCCTAAGCCAAAGAATAAATACAATAATTTAGAATTTTTTTGAGAAGCTAACAGAATTGCATTCATTTTTGATACCAAAAGCCCACTCTGTTTCTCCAGGCTTTTTTTAGATTCAAGAAGTATTACAGTATTTAAATGGATTTCCTTTAGTAATTCTTGCGTAGATCTATGATTTTTATTTTGTTTATTTGAAAAATAATCAGCTTGATAAATTTGTGTTAATAGATGCAAAAATAATGGGTTATTTTTATCCAAACCAGCTAGTAACTTTTTCATATCTTTTTTAGGAACTGGAAATTTATCTCCATACATTTCAAATGCTATATCTTTGAGATGCAAAGGAACATTTAATCCTTTCATTATAATTTTTATATCTTCATTCATACCAAACTCCAATAAATTCACTCTTATTGCGTTCAGCTTATAAAATTTTTTTAGAAAAAACTGAATTTGCTTTTTTTCTTACAAAATAAAAAAAGGAACAAAATCTTTTCATCTTCAATTCAAATTTGAAAAAAATAATTAAATTAAATAATTATTTTTTTAATTAATTTAATTAAAAAATGAATTAAATTCGGTAAATTTAATTAATAATCTATTTTTTGAAATTCTTTTCAATTTTTTTCTCCCAATTAATGAGACTTATTTTTTTACTGAAGTAATCTAAATTTAATGATTAAAAAATTCCATCTTATACCTATATTCCTCCCCCTGAAGTGTCTAAATTAGATTGCGCCTAAAGTAGTGGGCTTACAACTTCCGTGAACTATTTTCTGACACCATCTCGGTTAGTCTTTGAAAAAATATTTTCTTAACTAATTGCATACTTTTTACAAACAATTTACATACAAAATGCAAACAATAATTCTCTCAAAACCCAGAACCAATGCAGGATACAGAAGATTTCAGGTACGTATTAAGAAGCCATGTTAGGGTATGATGTTTTCCAGACCTGGGGTGCCAGGCACAGTAGGAAAGTAGGAAAGTAGGAAAGTAGGAAAGTAGGAAAGTAAAGGGTAATAGTAATGACATATTTTTATTAAATGACCTTTTTAAAAATCCTATTTAAAAAAAATTAATTAATTTGTAAACTCGAAAAAAGAGAAAAATCAAATAAATTTTTTTGGGTACGAATAAATGAAAAATAAAATTGAAAAAGAACTCCTAAGACCCGCTGAAGTTTGTAGTTTACTTGGCATTGCTCTAAGTCACCTAAATAAGCTTTCTGAGTGTGATCCCAATTTTCCACGAAAAATGATTATTAGCCCTCGCTTCACAGCATATCGAAAATCATCAATTTTCAAATGGCTAGAACAAAAAGAACGGGGAGAGTATTGATGAAAAAAAGAATAAATTTAACTGAGCAACAAAATATTGTACTGGTATGCATACAATCAACTATTAGTAATGATGGAAAATTTTTAATTCTAAGATTTATGGATAATCATAAAATGTCTCCATACATTTCTTTTTTCAACTTACTAACACAGAAAAGTGGAAACTCAACTTCAGCACCCGATAGCTACATACGAAGATTATACAGATTAACTCTAGGTGTCGATGTGGGCAAGGGTACCAAAAGCTATGCTCGTAATTTCTCTGGGGATTTAATTGGAAAAAAGTTCATAGGCAATGACTTGATGGCTTATAAAGCTCACGAAGATACAATAAAAGTAAAAAAATTAACTCCGCTCAATCCAATTTTCGAAGGAACTAGTTGGACTGCCCTAGGGCACTTAATTGGTGTAAAAAGAGGTCCATACCATAGAAACTCGACCTCAAGACCTTTGAGCACTTCCATTAATAATGAAAGCGTATTATCTAATGTTTCAAATGAAGAATTTTGTTATTTTGATCCTAGCCCTGAATATGTTTTTTAAAGTTGAAGCAGATTCAATTCTCGATTTTAGTTCCATGCTGTTTTTTACCTAAACCTTGACCAGGCTAGTTTTAAACTAACCATATCGTTTGATTAAATTGAGTCTGTAGTAATTTTTTCAAAAATCATATCAAGCACGATTTCACCAAACAAACTACGAACTTTATCCTGCGAAAGAACCTGAGTTGCCATTGAACTATGGCGTTCCATAGATTCGGCAACAGCCATCATTAACGCTTGAGGAAAATCGGTTAGTCCAACTTGGTCACGAGAGTTGTTTTTGAGTTGTGTTGTCACAGTTTTATTTTCCATTACTTTGTCGGTAATGGTTCGAGCAAAGTTAACCATATCATCATCCGTTAAATCACCTGAAAACACCTCGTTGAGCTGATTTACAATATTTTCTATGGTGTCAGTCTTCTTCTCAGATGCAGTTGCTGTTCCTGATTGAGTTGGATCGAGTTTTGAAGACTCTAAACCGATGTCATGTTTTTTCTTATTTTTAATACTGTAATGCGTCAATTCAACATCGGTTAAATCTATTTTGTTTTCAATGTTTACTGTTACCAACTGCGGAGCTAGACCACGACAATAGGCAGACAGCTTTTCTAGTTCGGTATCTTCATAAGGATTGATTTGAGAAAGGAACTCATACATACGAACAAACTGTGTCAGACGCTTCTTAAAGCGATCCAATGAATCTTTGTATTCCTTAGCATCTCTAAGTTCTAATTCAGCGTTATGAATGGCAGCTTCATTATTAGCCGCTTTTGCTGTTTCTAGTCGGTCTCTAACCGACTTCACTTCAAGCAATGCCGTTTTATAGCGAGTTTTGAATCTATCAGCGCCAGGCTTCACGGCTGCTGACATCGCTTCTTGTTTGCCTTTAGGGTCGAAATAAGCTTCCGCAAAATCATCTACTTCTTTTTGAGTGAAAATGTTTTCCGCTTCTAACTGCATCTGGATTTCAAAAACGATATTGGGGTCTGTAACATCTGACAGCATCGTAGTTTCATAAAAAGGGCTGAAAGCTTCCTTGATTTCTTCTGGCGAGTTTCTGAAATCTATAATAAACACATCTTCCTTACCAGGATAAGTTCGGTTCAACCTAGCCAGAGTTTGTACCGCATCAACGCCTGAGAGCTTCTTATCAACATACATGGCACAAAGCTTGGGTTGATCAAACCCTGTCTGGAACTTGTTGGCTACCAGCATGACTTGGTATTCATCGGTATCAAAGGCCTTACGCATCTCACGTCCACGTAAGTTCGGATTCATGCTATGTTCCGTGTATTCCTTTTCAACGCCTTCGCCATCGTCTGCTAGTGAGCCTGAAAAAGCGACCATTGCTTGAATGCCTGAATAGCCAGAATCTTTAATGTATTTATCAAATGCCAATTTATAACGAACAGCCTCTTTTCGAGAGCTTGTTACCACCATTGCCTTAGCTTTACCATCAAGCAGATGCATCACGTTTTCATTGAAGTGTTCTATGATGACGTAAACTTTTTGGGCAATATTATGAGGATGTAGCCTGACCCATTTAGCGATCTGAGATTTCGCTTTGCGAGCATCCACTTCAGAGTCATCATGCGACGACAGCTTATACAGTACATCGTAAGTTGTGTAGTGCTTTAAGACATCGAGAATATAGCCCTCTTCAATGGCTTGCTTCATGGTGTAGTTATGAAAAGGCACTGGAATGTTCGTTGAAGAAGCTGGTTCGCTAGGGTTTGGTAATGTACCGAATAACTGGAGTGTTTTGTCTTTAGGTGTTGCAGTAAAGGCAAAGAAGCTGATGTTATGCGTATCCTGTTCTTCAACTGACATAGCCAACACTTCATCAGCACTTAATTCCACACCTTCTTCAATTTGTTCGGTACTCAGCACTTGTTTGAGTTTTTTCGCGGTAGAACCGGATTGCGAGGAGTGTGCTTCATCCGCAATAATCACAAAGCTTTTGTCTTTTAATGAAGTCGTCTTTTGGATTTCTTCTAAGACGAATGGGAAGGTTTGTATCGTAACGACAATAATTGAAGCTCCATCCCTGAGTGCTTCCGCCAGTTTAGTTGATTTACTACCACCGGACTCAGCACGAGTTATTGCATGAACCACACCGCGAGTTCTTTCAAACTGAGCAATGGTATCCTGTAACTGAGAATCGAGGACATTACGATCTGTCACGACTATCACTGTATCGAATATACGTTTGTTGTCTGCGTTGTGTAGAGCGGACAACTGATGAGCAGACCAAGCTATCGAATTCGATTTCCCTGAACCCGCTGAGTGCTGAACAAGGTAACGCTTGCCAGCACCATTATCATAAACATCGTTCAATAACTTTCGTACCACATCCACTTGATGGTAACGAGGGAAAATCATGGTTTCTGACTTGTATTTTCGTCCTCGTGCGTCTTCTTTTTCTTGGACTTCCAGATGAATGAACTTGCCTAAGATTTTCAGGAAGGTATCTTTAGATAAGATGTCTTTCCAAAGATAATCTGTCGCATAGCCGTCAGGATTTAGAGGATTGCCTGCACCACCGTTATTGCCTTTGTTAAAAGGGAGAAAGTAAGTGCTTTTTCCTGCCAGTTTCGTTGTCATATAGACTTCATCGGTACTGACTGCAAAGTGAACCAGTGAGCGTTTTTTAAAGGCTAGCAGAGGCTCTTCTTGTTTGGTGAGCGTATCAACGGATAATCGGTCTTCTTTGTATTGATTAATTGCATCCCAGACGTTTTGGGTAAAGTCCGTTTTTAACTCTAAGGTCGTAACAGGAATCCCGTTGACGAATAAAACAAGGTCAATTGAGTTTTGATTGTTTTCAGAGTAATAAACCTGACGAATGACTCTTAAGATGTTTTTGTCGTATTGAGTTTGAAGCTCATCTGAATGCAAATCCGGCTCAAATTGACATAAACGCAATCGGACATTCACATCTTTGATTTCATTTCGAAGGCAGTGCAAAGAGCCGTGGTTATCAAGCTGTCCAGCAACGAATTTGACTAAAGCTTGATCGGTGTCTTTTGCATGACGTTTTTGAAACTTCTCATATTGCTCTGGTTGAGTGTTTTTTACAAAAGCAATGACATCATCAGGGTAAAGAGCTAAGGCTTTGTCATAGCCCTTAGAATCGCCTTCAATCCACTGAGTGGAGCAGAGGCTATCGACTATTTCGGTTTCAAAGACTTTTTCTTTATGCTTCATTTTTGAAATCTCTAAATTTTGTTTATCTTCTGGTTAGTCGTTTAAATGCCACAATGGTCATCCATGAAAAAATTGACAGAAACACGCCAAAGAATAAAGATATAAACTCATAGTTTTTCTTTAATAAAGGGCCTATTATTAAACTGCCTGCCCAATGGTTAAGGCTGTCAATGAAGTACCTAACGAATGATGTATCTCCATTAATCGACAATAAAGGGAGTTCATCAACATATTTTGAATAAGCTATAGCAGCGACAATACTAATTACAAGAATAGCAGCAACAGGCCTAAAAATACTTTGCCCAAAGTTTGAGAAAAATTTGTTGAACCAGAAAATACCTTTTTCCACATAATGACCTTTTTTGATTGATAAGTCTCTACGATAACATTCCATTTCGAACGCAAAAAATTTATTGGCTTCAAGAAAATTACCGACATCATCAAAAGAATGTTTAATAATTCTAAAGGTTTCTCTAGGGGACTCTTCATCTACTTCAGCTTTGAGAAAATTAGGTGGCACTTCAAAATTCGCTTTTTCGATATCTAAACCAGATAGAAATTTTGAGTCTCTGAACGAAGATAAGCTTTTGAAAGTTACATATTGGAAAATAGTCTTTGTACTACTTTTTAAGCATGTGACATTTTCATATGCAAAGAAGTCGCCATATATACTTCTTTTTGCGACAAACAACGTCTTGAAAATTGCACCATGGAAATCACATACCTTTTCGAAATTACAGTTGCTTTGCATAAAAATATTACACTCAACCCCTTTCATCTCAAACTTTCCTTT
The DNA here is from genome assembly GCF_000526715.1 of Hydrogenovibrio kuenenii DSM 12350. Lineage (NCBI taxonomy): Bacteria > Pseudomonadati > Pseudomonadota > Gammaproteobacteria > Thiotrichales > Piscirickettsiaceae > Hydrogenovibrio > Hydrogenovibrio kuenenii. The sequence goes on from NZ_JAGP01000001.1 coordinate 1,793,444, forward strand.
AAATATAGAATCTTTAAGAATAATAGCTTTAAATATTTGCTTAAATTTATCCCCTGAATTTAACTTCAGGCTCCTCTCTAAAGAACAGTTTTCAATAATTAAAGCTGGTATAAATTCATTGTGTTTTGTAAATAATGCGATATTACAAAATACGTTCAAGTTCTGTAGTTTTAGATATGACGAAAACGCACACTCATCAAAGATTGAAGTAAGCGAAGGCTCACCATCAGATGGGGTTAAACGAACTGATGTATTTTTAACTAAAATTGATTTATGGAAAGTGCAATCATAAAAATATTCGTTATAAGTGCGAGTCTGTTCTTGGCTTTCTTCTGAGGTTAATACTTTTGCATAAACTCCAACCTCTACTTTAGTAAGGAACTCACAAGAATGGTAAAGAATTTTTGTGTTAGAACTAAAACCTTTAAATACTTTTTTTAAGTCATTGGATGTTGTTTGATCAGTGAACTTACAATCAACAAAAGTTATCTGTTTTAAGTAGCGTATAAAGTTTCTATTTTGGTTATTTCCGAATAGCGTAAACCCTTGTATTTCAAGAGTAACTTTGGATAGTTCTTCTACTAATTTCTTATAAGTTGCATATTCTGCCGGATGCTCTTTTTGCTTTTTTCTTAAAAAAACTTTAGGTGAATTTGATGTCAAACTAACAATTAAGTCTGCATGTAAAATATCTTGAAACCAACTTTCATGCAAAAAAGAAAAAGCCTGTTCAACGATAGACCTCAATGGTTCATCACACTTAAAACCGTTTACTATTTCATCGAAAGTCATAGTCACTCACATTAATCTTTCCAGTAACAGCAGCAGAGATTAAAGCGGTTTTGCGTTCTTTGAGCAGTTCTATTGCTTGCTGGGATTTATCAATTAGAGTGTCGATTTTTTGGGTTTGGTTTTTAAGATATCCTACAATTTGACTCTGCTCATCAATATTCGGTAGAGGAAATTTCATTGGTTCAATGTGTTTATTATTTATTTGAGGTACCGTTGAAACATCCGCGATATCACTTAAACCTCTAAGTTTTAACAAATAGGCAACGTACTCTGGCAAAACTTTGTTGCTTAACTCCCACCCCATCAAGTTTGGGTCAATGAAAGATTTGTCATTAACAATATTCACTTTGTTAGTAAAAATTGCGGCCCCTCTTTTGGGAAAAACAACATAATTAGATTTTGCTCTACTTGTTACAACTAAAGAACTATCGACAAAGAACTGTTTTTCCGATATTTCAAATGAGTCAAGTGACAAGCTTGATACTTTGATAAAAGGAATATCCCCAAAATTATTTATCAATTCTTCATTAATTGACTCCGAACCGAACAATTTTCCTAAATAACCACACTTCACAACCTCCCAATGCTCAGGCACCTCTCCCAACCATTCAATCCCCGAATCTTTCATTGGCACATCAAGATTCAAACCTTTAGTGACCGCATGACCAATTACCGCTTTGCGTTTTTCTTTAAGCAGCTCAATCAGCTTTTGTTGCTTTTCAATCAGGGTGTCGATTTTGTGGGTTTCACGGTCGAGGAAGTTGGCGATGGATTTTTGTTCTGCCTGACTGGGAACAGGTATCAAAATATTCTTCATTTCTGAATAGTTCGTGCTCCACAAGTCAGCTACAATCCCTTTACCGAACCTATAAAATTCTTCTTGAAATGGCTGGCTTTTTAGCAAGTGAAGAGCATACTGAGGAACAAAACTTCTAGGCTGGAGGACAATACTTATTAAAGAAACAGAGCCTTCCAGTGCTGACAAACCAGAAGAACCTTTTCTATCAGAACGGCTATTTATAACAAAATCACCAATACACACCTTTTTACGGTTATCGCCAGCATCAGTCTTTGCCGCATTATCAAGCTGCGGAACAATTCCATTTTTTGTAACCGATAATGGAGGGAACTCAGTATCGTTTACCTTTTCTCTTCGTTCTACAAAATACTGACCCAATCGGCTTAGCTGCCAACTTTGTGGAATTCTGCCCAGCCAATCTAGCCCTGTTTCAAAATACTCTGAATATAGCTTATGTTTACCCCGTGTGATTAATTCTGACATCAGGCATGCACCTCTTGCAGAAGCTTTAGAATATCCGCCGTGACCGCATCTAAATCGGCATCAATGTCTTCAAGTGGGCGTGGTGGTGTGTATTCATAGAAATGGCGGTTAAAGGGAATTTCATAACCGACAATACCAATTTCACCATCTAAAGCATCGGTTTTGCCTTCGTCTATCCAAGCATCGGGAACATTAGGCAAAACTTCACGCTTGAAGTATTCATGAATATCTTCTTTAAGTGGGACGTTTTCGTAGTCGCGTAAGTCTGTGTTCGCTTCTGGTTTGCCTTTTTTGTCCAAACAGATTTCTGCTTCATCATCATGTTCAGAGATATGTTTTTGAATCAGCTTGAATTGAGCAGCCGTTAGTTTAACCTTAAACCCTTTCAGAAACGCCTCACGACTCAAAAATTTGTTTTGCGACAGATTACTCAAGTTTTTCAAAATATCCGCTTGTAGGCCACCTGAGAGCTTTTGAAAGGCATTGTCCTCGTTAAGATTGGCAATACGTTCTTCATCATGCGGATAAAAAGCTAACTGAAGTGGCCTTTCAACCGTAATTCGTCTAAACCCAAAATCTTCTGTATCGAATATCTTTGAAATCTTCGATTCTTCAAACCCGCCATAGATGCGAATAATGTCGTTTTGTTGTTCTTCGGAGATTTCTTTACGTTTAGAGCCTAAGGACTTTCTCATGGGAACGAAAAGGTTGGTGGCGTTAATGAGTTGAACTTTTACTTGCCTCTCTTCCTCTTTTTTGTTCGACAAAATCCAGATGTAAGTCGCTATCCCCGTGTTGAAGAACATATCGGTTGGTAAAGCAACGATGGCTTCTAACAAGTCATTTTCAAGAATATAACGTCGGATTTCAGATTCACCCGACCCTGCACCACCAGTGAAAAGAGGAGAACCATTCAGAATAATACCTATACGGCCACCGCCATTTTGTACCGCTTCCATTTTTGATACCAAGTGCATCAAAAATAACATAGAGCCATCAGATACTCTTGGAAGGCCAGGGCCAAAACGTCCTTCAAAGCCTTTTTCGGTATGTTCGGCTTTTATTACCTTTTCGACCTTTTTCCAGTCCACACCAAAAGGAGGGTTGCTTAAGCTGTAACTGAATTTCTTGTCATAAAGCTGGTCATCTGACAAGGTGTTGCCATGCTTGATGTTTGTAATGTCCTGCCCCTTGATAAGCATGTCTGCTTTACAAATTGCATAGGACTCGCCATTCAATTCCTGACCAAATAGAACGAGCTTGGCTTTGTCATTAATTTCGTGAACATATTCACTACCTGATGATAAGAATCCACCTGTCCCAGCAGTCGGGTCATATAGACTTCTAACCACGCCTTCTTTGGTGAGAATTTCATCATCAGAGGCAAAAAGCAGTGCCGTGGTGAGCCTTACCGTATCACGAGGGGTAAAGTGCTCTCCAGCAGTTTCATTTGAAGCTTCAGCAAATCGTCTAATCAAATCCTCAAACACCAAACCCATTTCATGGTTTGAAACTTTATTTGGCGATAAATCAAAAAAGGCAAACTTCTGCACAACCTCGAACAACAGGTTGTTGTCATTCAAGAATTGAATTTGCTCAGTGAACTTGTACTTTTCAAATACTTCTCTCGAGTTTGCGCTAAAGCCTTGGATATAGTTTTCGAGGTTCTGAAGAAGGTTGTTCGGATCGGCGAGAAGTGTTTTTAGATTGAATTTTGAGGTGTTATAAAACTGATGGCCGGATTTTTGTGTGAGGAAAACATCAAGAGGAACACCAAGGTCTTTCTTGGTTTGATATTCTGATAAAACCGCATCTTTTGTTAGTTCTAAAACAGACTCTAATCTTCTTAACAAAGTAAAAGGTAAAATAACTTTACCGTAATCAGATTGTCTATATTCGCCACGAAGTAGGTCGGCTACCGACCAAACCATTGATGACAAGCTTGAGAAGTTTTCCACTTAGGCTCCATACTAAAATTTCGAATTTTAGTTATTCTAGTCAAAAAAGCCTGTATGGTGAATGTAAAACATGAAAACTTGAAATATCGTCTGGAATTACACGACTATTTCAAGATTAACCAAAATTGAATTGGCTCATAATTTTTTGGCCTGAATTTTAACTATGAGCCTATCGTAAGAGAATAGCGCAATGTTACTTCATCAGGTGCTTATAAAATTCCTGAATATAATCTTTGCCATAAAAGTAGATCTCATCAACGAATATTTTTTCATTTAATAAAATTGGAGAATTTTGTTTTACAAAGGAAACACTTGAGAGAGATATATACAAAACTAATGCCACCACACTAAACGAAATAAGTTCGATGGCGCTTTGCTTAATAGAAAATTTATTTAGTTCATTCAACGCTTTTTCATATTCATATCGGGTTACAGCATTATTTTTCCTATACTCCGAGTAAGTTTCCATAATTGCGCTAAATGTTGAATGCACGCTATCATAATTCGAAGCAGGGAACTTAAACTGCAAAAAAGGTTTTTGGGGGTTGCTAAAACGAATTGTCAGAATACCGAACCGTTTTACATTTACATGAGGAATCCCTGAGGGGCCAGTATATTCGGCTGTTTTACTCTTAGTTTCACCTTGCCATTTCGTAATGTCTTTGAGATAAAAACAACCGAATTCATTCATGTGATTACGATAAACGCCTAAATCTTTTGAAAAATCAAAAAATAGATAATAATCACCTACTTTCATAGCTTGATTATGAACAAAACCAGTAATCAATGCGAATTTTTTAAACTTAGATTTATTTTTAATAAATTCTGGAAGAAATAACAGTACCCCAACAAGAAACAACGAAACACTTATTAAAAAGAACATAACAAGTGTCCCTGAGCCTTTTAATCCATCTTCTCCATTTAACAGAAAAGCAACAATCGTAATTAATAAAAAAAGAGCAGTTGGGATTAACGCTAAACCAGCTAATCCAAAAAATATATACCCTATAAGCTTAAGGAGCTTAAAAAACATTATTATTTCCTTTTAATGTGTCTGATAGAGCTTCAAGTCACAAGTACAGCCTATGCGATTGAGCGCGTTCAGAATTCTGTGTCATTCCTTTGCGGTAATCTTCAATTTAATTAAGCGCTGATAATTTACCATATCACGACAAAACCACAAGCATTTTAATACACACTTTTACGCAATAGATTCCATTGCCAGATATGCATCAATACATCGTTATTTGCCTTATGGTGAGACAATCCGTTTGATTTGAATTTTTGTCTGGCCAATAGATAGGATTTTAGAATTTGTGAGTCACTAAAATCTAATGCTTCATATAACTCTGAAATCAATTGAAACGCCGGCATCGGATAGTTATGCCTCGTTATTTCAGCACAATCATCCAATAGCATGAACAGCCAGTTCAAATCCATATTCGAATCGGCATAAACGGTTTGCCCTTTTAGGTCTTCACTAAATTTTTCTGCAACTGAAATGGCATCTATCCCATGTTGTTTCAAATAGTCTAGATACAAGCCATGCATACTCTCAGCGTTGTAGTCCCACAAGTAAGTGTCTTTTTGCCAGACCTCCAATGGTTTGATTTCAAATGTCTTTACATTATCCTCGCTTGAACCATAAGCGACTTGCACAGGAAATCCCTGCATTGAAGACGCCTCGAAATCAAGGAAGATGGGACTATTCATTTTCAGCTATCCTTACCAGTAGTTCGTCGATACTCATAAGCGTCAATTGACCGCTTCTATCAAAGGTATCGATAAAGCCGCTGTATTTTCCAAACACTGGCTTTGGAAAACAGGAGTGACCATGAATCGTATAATCTATATCCACTAAAGGTCTTTCCTTTCCATTAGCAGTATCAGCAGCATGGCGTCGGTGTCTTAGCGCTCTTTCTCGAATGTCTCTATCCTCTAGAGCGCCAACAAACACTTTCCAGCTATCTATGTCCGGTGGCATACCGGCATGGACAATACCCAGCTTTTTACCTTTAACATTCAACTCGATGGCAAAAGGCAGGTGCTTGAGTTTTTCTGCAACCGCTTGCCTTTGAGCATCACTTAGGTCAAAAAACCATGAACTTTCAAACAATGTTATCTGTAGATAAGTTTCTTCTGCACCATATTCTTTATAGCCGCCGGACAACATGACTCTTTCTTCCGCATAGATATCTAAAATAAATTGTTCATGATTTCCTCTAACTGAAAAGAACCAAGGTTCATCAATGAGGGTTAGAGTTTTTAGACTCTCATCCCCCCTATCGACCAAATCCCCTACTGCAAAAAGCCGGTCTCGATCAAAATCAAACCCAGCGTGACTTAACGCATCCATCAGAGGTTGATAGCGCCCATGGATATCACCTACCAAGAAATCTCGCCCTTTTTGGTTATCAGTGAATTTCCTGACAAACATTACTGAACTCCTTCACAGACTCTTTTGGCAATCTCTTCAACACTCATAATCGTTAATTCACCAGTTATATGCCCAGTGTCTATCCATAGCTGATTACCACACTGGACAGGCTCATGAACCCCCATGTGGCCATGAACTGTCGCCAGCACTCCATCGACATTCCGTTCAATAAAGTCTCTCGGACTAACATGTCTATTACTAAAAGGGTCATAGGCGTTCATAATTTGAGTACGGTTCCAGGTCGCCTCTTCTCGTAACTCACGACTCAACTTGAGCTTAGATAAAAACGATGTCCAATTGTCACAACTTCCTGGTACCTCTGCATGCACGAGACCAATGTCACCCCAAGGGGTTTGCAGCGTAATCGCATAAGGCAAAGCAGAGAGCAGCTGATAAATGCGCTCTCTTGCCGAGGCATCTCTTAGTTTATAAAACCATTTTCCACCATTCATCATATGAATCTGTTTAATCTCATAGCGAGACCTTTGCAAGTTCTGATAAATCGATACAACACTACTGGGCGATTCAAAATACTCAACGACAAACTGGTCATGATTGCCTCGAATCGCATAAAACCAATCGTTTTGATACAGCATATCCAATACCCGAACGTTATCTTTGCCTCGGTCAATCAAATCCCCTAAAGAAAAGAGTCTGTCGGCCTCTGGATTAAAAGCTACACGATCTAACGCTCGTTGTAGCTTTTTCAAATGACCGTGAATATCGCCGACAATAAAATCCCTTCCCTTTTCATTCGAGGGAATGGTTAGATGTATCGGTTTGTCGAACTCACTCATTTGTTTTCCTTGCTGCTTGTTTTTTATGCCTTGGCATTGACGCTTTGCAACTTGCACATTGTTTTGTCACCATCATGCGTTATCTCAAACATCTGCGGCAATCTCGACAAATATCCTGCATTGCCCATCAATGCACTATTGAGTGCCAGATAGCTTTTATCTACTACTCTATCACCATACCCCTCGTGGATATGTCCAAAAAGATGGGCGCCGATTTGCAACTCATCAATGCGTTGTCGCAGAAACGGACAACCTAAATTCGGCTGATGACTCTTTGATAACTGATTGTTATCCAATAGACCGTAGGCCGGTCCATGGGTAATCAATACATCGGTTTTTTCTGGGATTTGGTCCCAAAAAGTTTTCTGCTCTTCTGGATATAGCTGAAAAGACCAATCCATAAATTCCGGAGTAAAGGGCGACCCCCAGAAATAAATTCCATCGATCTCAACGCCCTTGTTCATTAAGAGGGTGATACCTAGGTCTTCAATGTCTTTTAATGCGGCTTTGTCCTCTAGGTTATAAATGGTCTCGAAAAACTTGTCATGGTTACCAGGCACCAGGATTTTGTGGTCATAATCCAACTTAGAAAACCAGTCTAAAAACGCATAGCATTCATTAACGCCACCGACACGCGATACATCACCAGAATGCACAATCACATCCGCCGAATAGCTTGAAATAGAAGCATCCAGAAAACGATGTGCGCCATGGGTATCCGATATATGAACAACTCTCATCCCTATATTCTCCTAATAAAACCCAATGCGTCGTGGCTCATCTTCTTGATAGCGTTGCTGCCACTGTAAATCGTCAGGCATCAAATTGTTTCGATTCGCTTGTATAGCTTTGGCATAAGCACTTTCAAACACCTGAATCATTTGTCTAGGACTCATCGATTCCAGAATATTCAAGACTTCAGCTGACAGCTCATCAAACTGAATACTAAGCGCATATTCTTCTTGTAAATTATGGTGCACACTTTTGGCTACCATTCTTACCTGGTCTGTTGTGAGATTTGGAATCTTAAAGACTCGAAACCGTGACACAATGGCCGGGTGAATTTTGTTCACATCATTTGCAGCAGCCACAAAATTGATACAACTCGCATTAAAAGCCACAGCTTGACCATAGCACTGGTCTATAAACTTAGAGGCGGCATTAGGTTCCAACAAATCATACATTGCAATCATTGGGTCTCCACCGTTGCCATTAGACTGAATGACTTTATCCAGCTCATCCAAAAAGTAAATAAAGTTGCCTACTTCTTGGGTTAATAATTGGCTTGCAATAGAGCCGGGTTTTGCGCCATTCCAACTGGAATCCATACCCGCCAACCCAAAATTCGAGGATAAGGCACCGGCATTCTCCTGAACAAATGGCACATTCAAAATACCGCTTAGCTTATTTAAAAACGCGGTTTTACCAACCCCGGGCTCTCCTACGAGTAATAAGGGCTTAAAATGCACAATCTTTTTTCCAGCCAACATCAATGTCATTTGACTTTCTAAAAAATCAATGACCTCAGAAAAATTTGGAAAGCTTTTTTTCATACCCTCTAAGTTTTTTAAAATCGTTTTATTGACTGGCTGCAAAAGCTTCCAGTCACACATTGACTCTAGACCTGAAAATAAATCTCTCTGAACTTTGTTAACTGACTCGATATGCTCTTTTTTTATAAACACTTGCAGAGCATTTTTCTTTCTCGCCAAAACCCTAGATTCTTCTTTTGCTACCGCTTCTTTTTCTTTTTCCTGCGCTTTCTCAGCCTTAAATGCCTTCATCCTTTGTTTTGCGCGTTGTTGCGATTCATCATCCATATTACATTCCTCTCATTTGAATACCATGGCCTAAGCCATAAGCATTCATAAACTATATTCTATATATAATTTTATAAAAGTGAAAGATTTTTGATTATTTTTTATATATAATCTACTAAACAACATTTATGACCATTTGTATGTAACACACATGACAACAATCAATATTTCTGAAATTGCAGAGTTTATTTCTGGCATTGCTTTTGGGAAGGTCAAGCAACTCAATGTCCCATTATCAGTGGCACATACAGAAACGGTTACAAAACTGATTCGCCCGCAGGATTTACCCAAATCAGGACTATTGAATGCGGAACATCTGCACACAATCCCGACAGTCGAATTAAATGGCGAGCAGCATAATCAAATTCAATCTCATCACTTGATTCGATCCAACGACATACTGGTCGTTTCTAAGGGGTCAAGTTTTCGCTCAGCCATTGTTAAAGAGCTTGAAACAGATGTGCGGTTTGTCATTAATAATAATTTGATTGTGATTCGCCCGAATGAAGTGCCCGCAGACTTTCTATCTTTAATGCTAAACACGCGCTGGTTTTACGAAAACTACATCGCTCCCCATCAAAAGGACCAACTTTCAGTCAGCATCAAACAACTTAAAGAAACCCAACTAGTAGAGCCCAACTTGGAACAGAAACTGCATTTTGAGGAAGTGCTAGAAACCTATCACAATGAACTGGATGCATTGGACAAACTCCAATTAGCCGCTAAAGCACATGTGGATAGCTATCTTCTTGAAGCTATCTTTGAGAACAATGGATAGGCGTCATGAAAAGAACCACTCGAATTCTCAACTTCTCTGCATCCCCTGCTGCCAAAACAGACCTAGTACCGGTTCTATATTCGCTTTTGTCAGCGGTGAATTTTCTAAAAAAAGAGGATGCACTTACCTTAACGGTCTTGCTATGTTGGTGTCGATTCAACCAACCAGGTGAGTTTTTAAAAATACAGCATGCTTTACAGACTAAAGATGTCGACTCAGCTTCTTGTTTACTCGACAACTTATACCAGCAACAAAAGCTGAGTCTGCCTTTCAGTAAAGCGCACTTTTTGGACATTTTTAGAATGGGTAAACCTGAAACCAATCTTAGTAGGTTTTCCGAACTGTTTCATGGACTGTCTAATGAACAATACGATGCCCATCAACTTTCACATTCGCTATACCAACTCATTCGTCAGAACACACAGACATTTGAAACCCAGGTTTTAAGTAGCAATTCGCTTGAGTTTATAGAAGCGTTGCTAACGCAGCTTAACTTACCTGAACATGTAAAAATAATGGATGGTGCTGCATCTTTTGGTCTACTACTACAGCACTTTATCAGCGAAGACGATGAGGTTATCCTGACAGAGCAATCGGAAGACCGTTTGCTGCTCTCGAAACTTATACTTAGCCTTCGGGGTATCAGCTCGGTTACCTTCAATAATCATAATCCCTTATGCCAAGAAACAGCAGTCATTTCAGAAAACGCAGATATTTATTTGAGCTTTCCTAAACAACCTTATGCATTATCGGTTAACGAGCGCAATGCCGACCACTTTTATCTTCCTGAAGACCATCATGGCTTGGTCAATCGCAATTCAGCTGATGCTTTGTGGATACAATATGGCTTGTTTCATTTAAACCAAAACGGCAAACTATTGTTGGTAGTCCGAGATGGCTTTCTATCTCGTTTGGGCTATGACTTAATCGTCAGAAAACAACTGATTCAAAAAAACCTAGTGGATTGTGTGGTTCATTTGAATGCGCATCCAAGTTTTAAAGGCCAACACCTGAGTCTGTTGGTGTTAGACAAATCAAGAACCTTGGATTCTCTTCCTGTTAGAGTTTTCGATCTCAGAAGTTTATCTGCATATGAACGACACGAACTTGATATTGATATGATTATAAATTCAACACAAGAAGCCTATGAAGCCCATGTCGATGCCAGACTCATACCAAACATCAGAATGACGTTATCTTTTAAAGCTATCCAAAATCATCATTACAGTTTAGACTCAGCTGACTATCGCCAGGATTTATCAAAGGATAATCATCAATGGTCGTCTTCTAAGATAACCTATCAGCACTACCAAGAGACCTACAAAGACTTTTGCAAGCAGCATGAAAAGCTTATAAAACTAACTTCTCTCAAAAAGCATTGATGAATTGAGTGACTTAGTGCTTCATTCCTGGAGCAGCCTTGGTATTAAAATCAAACCCAACAGCAGCTGGTCGATGGGCATTAAACTGATTGACCCTAGCAACGTCTGCCGAGTCAGCCACTACTGAGAAACCAACTCGACCATTGAGTTTTCGACCATAAGACTGAGTTGCAGTTTGATTTGAGCGGTGTCCCATTAATGCAGCCAATTCATTTAAACCGATACCACTTTTTTTAGCATTCGCTGAGAATTGATGTCTGCCGCTATAAAGTGTGATGCGATTTTTCTTGGCTATTTTTTGAAGCTGGGGGTTGGTTCGATAGAGTTGCCCTAAAAACTGTCGAGCTTTTTGCAAATACTTATCCGCCTCATATCTTATATAAGTTGCCATGGCTTCCTCGTATTGCTTTTGAGTCAATTGATTTTTTGATACAGGATTTCCTGAAGCTTGAAATTTTTGCGTAGCTTCTTTTTTCAACTGATTGAAAATTTTCTTCAGCTTATAGGGATGAGTAAATACATCAATACTTTTTCCAAAACTGGTAAGAGCCTCATCACTCAATCGAATAGTACGAGTATCGCCATGACATCTATCATTAGTGTTTTTTGCATTTAAAACCCTAATACCAACCGTTTTTCCTGCACTGTCTTTTTGCCACTTAAAATCCAACCATTCAATTGGCCTCAGCCCCCAAATCATTGACGCACTTATCATATGAATAATGAACTCGGAATACTGCGATTTTGAGTTGGTCAAAACATCAAATAATATCGCCAGACTTTTGAAATTAATGTGCTTGGCTTTGAGACTCGAAGTGCGTTTTCCAAAAGTTTCCTGCACCCGCTTTTTAGAGTGGCTGGATTTTAAGAAATCTGGATAGACTGTTGCGATATCGATATCAAATTTAACCATCGCATAATACCTTACAGCACTTCTATATTGGCGCCTGGTTGACGGAGACAAGTGGTCTGCTTTGGTATGCAACCACTCCAAGAATGTTGCCCAATTGCGATAAGTCGACAAATTGTGATTGGTTTCAGTTTCATAACTGTTGATTAATGACTCGGTTCTTTTTTGATAAGCGATTATCGTTAAATTACTTTTGCTCATCTTAACTTCCGTACGTTACATCTATAATATTTAGAGCATACAGTAAGAACGAAAAACTTGAAAAGAGCAAAAACCTGGGATTTCGATAAAAGTTAGAAGTATTTATTCAATAGGATTTTTTACACCAAATTACATTGTTTTGATTTATTTTTTTACACCAAACTTTATGGTCTTCTATTTTTTTACACCAAATTACCATATCCAATTCTATTCCATCAGCCGCTTTAACACTTAACGGCCAGTAACTCACTCCACCTAGTCGTAAACCGCTTCGACATCAAATCCCGTTTCATCTGCCAATCTGTTTTTGATTTGATGCCAGATGAACCAAGGAAAACGCAGTCTCTTCCCTCTTTTTGGTTAACGCTATCAAGGGCTTTCATCAAGGCATCGAATTTATCACTTGGTGCGTAATGAGGATTAGGGGCGAATACATCCAACTGACATGGACCTTTAAAAGCAATTTCAGATAAAGTGATACCGGCTTTTTGGTAATTCACGCCGGGTCTATAGATGTGTTTTAAGAGTCGTCTTGCATGCTTGGCCAACAGTATGGTGTTATCGGTTGGATAGACCAATCCAACTGATTGGCCATTGGCATAATAGGGTTCTTTTTTGTCATGAGGATTAGAGCGGATATAGACAGATAACACTGAACACACTGAGTTTTGTTTTCTAAGCTTTTCTCCGGCTCTGGCGGTATAGGTCACCACCGCTTGTTCGAGTTCTTTATAACTGGTGACTTTCTTGCCAAAGGAACGAGAAGAGACAATCTGTTTTTTCGGCACTGGATTTTCTTCCAGTTGATAACAGGCTTGGCCATTCAGCTCTCTCACCGTCTTTTCCATCACCACACCGTACTTCTTGCGGATCGCAGTGATACTTGCCTGTTTGAGGTCAAGTGCAGTATTGAAACCATCGGCTTTAAGACGTTTGGTGTATTGTCTCCCTATCCCCCAGATATTGGAGATATCCACCTTAGAGTATAGATGATTGAGCGTGGAGTCAGATAAAGCAGTTAAATCCAGTACGCCCTCATAACCTTCTACTTTCTTGGCGAGATGATTGGCTAGCTTGGCTTGGGTTTTAGATGCCCCAATACCAACCGCTACCGGAATACCGATGTATTGATAGACGGTGGCTTTAATATCTTGAGCCAGTTCTGTGAGGTCGGTCAGTTGGTTGATTCCAGTCAGGTCAATAAAGGACTCATCTATGGAGTAGATTTCTTGTCTAGGCGCAAACTGCCCAATAATGGTGTGCATCCGATTAGACATATCGGCATAGAGTTCATAGTTGGAACTGAATACCGCTGTCTGATATTTTGCTAAAACGTCTTTAACCTTGAAATAAGGCTGGAACATCATGCTGGTTCGGGTAGCGGCCTGGTAGCCTCCTTTTCCCATACTCCCTTGGTTATGATTGAGGATTTCAGCATTGAGCTGCTTGGCAAGTTGATTGGCAGCAACAATACAACCATCGTTATTGGAAAGCACCACAACCGGACGCGTCCATAGCTCAGGCCGAAAGGCTGCTTCACAGGAAGCATAGAAGCTATTACCATCTACCAATGCAAAAACAGCCATATCAAACTCACACAAAATAAAGGAAAATCTGCACAATAGACTGTGCAAAATTAGATAAGATTGTCTTTATTTTATGATAAATGTAACAATATTCAAATGGAATGATGACACTCTTCCACAATTCATGTGGATAAGGTTTTGGATAACGTAAAAACAACTGACTTAAGTCATTGAATACAAACCTGGCTTGCATGGCTGCTTAATTTTTAGCCATAACATTATAAAATTAACGCAATATATGATTAGGAAAACACTTTGAGAATACTATTTGCCCTACTACTTGGTCTAACTACTATAACCGTTCAAGCTGGTGCGCCTTCTTCGTTCTCTAAGGCGAAAGAAATGCTCTATACCCAAGTGTATCCTAGCCATGGCTACACCATCTATACCGGCTGCCCTTGGCATATCACAAAGGGAAACAAGAAAGTGGTGGATTTAGAAGCCTGTGGATTGGCAAATGCTTTTCCCAAAAAGCAGATGAAACGTGCACAACGAGTTGAAGCTGAGCATGTCATACCAGCAAGTTGGTTCTTAAAGAAAAATGGCCAATGGCGCCAATGTGCAATTGACGCAAAACAACATCATAAGAACGCTCGTAAGTATTGTCAAAAACATGACCCTGAATATCGACGAGCGCATAACGATTTAGTGAATCTGTTCCCGTCTGTCGGTCAAATCAACGCTGACCGTTCTAATAAGCCTTATGCTGAAGCATTATCCGGAAATAAGGAGAAGACCTTTAGAGGTCAAGGTGAAAACGGAAGAACGATTGTGATTACTTCTCGTGTTGCCATCCCGCCAAAAGAAATTCGCGGGGATGTGGCTAGAATCGCTTTTTATTATGAACGTACTTATGGCTTGAAACTAAGCAAGCGACAAAATGAATTGTTTGAGCAGTGGTCGAAAATCGATCCTGTATCGCAAGAAGAACTCGCCAGAAATGATAAAATTAAACGAGTACAAGGCTGGTCAAATCCACTTCAAAAATAAAAGGAATACTGCGTGTTAAAAACAAACTATGTTTTTTTACTTTATTCAATTTTGCTCTATTCAATGCCTTCTCAAGCCTATGAGGTAAAAAGTGGTAACAGGGTTCATTATCAAGGAGCTTATCTATGTAATAATACACAGAAAGCTGAAATTACCAATACTCATTTATATTTTGCAAATGTTCCATTTAAATTTCACATAAGTGGTTATGTTAATAACAACCCAAACAACTATGTTTATGATGCATTTTCATATGGAAACGAACATGCCACTTTTTTTCCAGTACCTAATAATGGTTTTAATTTAATAATTCATACAACTGAACAACTAATTAATAGAGAAAAACCTAAGTATATTGGATATTGCGAAAAAATTAATTAATGCCTAAGCTCTATGTAGTCACTTGTAAAGATTATTTCAGGAGAAGAAATCGTGATTGCCAATATTTTTAAAATTGTTTTTCAAAATTTCCAGAAATTTATAGTGACATGGATCGTAGTTCTACTAGTTAATCAAATCTTTATCTTTCACGCTTGCTTTGCACCTTACTGCATTATCGCAGCATTACCACATACATCAGTGATTGCCGCATTGATTACTTTCTTTATGAATCAAGAGAGTAAGAACAGTAACTCTAACATTAACCGATATCACGAATCTTCTGAGTACTTAGAAAATAGAAATACTTATAATTCAGCAGAGCGTTCAGAAGAGCTTAAGAAGTTATCTTCAAATAAATTTTCTGCTCAAGATGGACAGGATATGCCCACCTGTCCAATTTGCGGAGCCTCAATGAAAAGAAGAACTGCTAGATATGGCCCTCACGCTGGCCAAGATTTTTGGGGATGCTCTAAGTATCCTAATTGCAAGGGGATTAGAAATATTGATTCCTAGTTTTTATAGTAAAAAGGACAAAATAATGAAGAATATAACGGTTTTCTTAACTTTACTGTTGGCGGCAAGCAATGCTTATTCATATGAGGCATCTTGCAACACCGATGATGGAAAAACTTTTCAAATTACAGTTCAAAACAAGGTTCTTACAGTCAACAACAAATATAACCATTACTACCAAGGTAAAACATTTACTGGCTTTTACAAATACTCGAATGATAAATACACTTACTATACAGGAACATTTTCCAATGGAGGTTTCCCGATTGAAGTAAAAAATAAATGGGGCTTGGATGCAAAAGGAGAGTGCAGATTTAAATAGGTTAAATTATCAACTAATAATTAAAGCTATAAATCAAAAAAGTAACAAAGATGTGGCCAAATTTACTTTAACACTACAATTGAAGTATAAAATAGCTAAGAAATGACTAGTAAATTAGTGGCGATTTACATATCAAAACATAGGTTATCAATGAAACATTCTGATCCCGACAATTTTTTGCAACCCAAGGTTACAAGGGCTTCACTAGCATTAAAATATTGGGGGACTTTTAATTTATTAGCACTAGCAATTTCATATTTCTTACCCATAACAACCTCTCACCATCTATTTTTTTTTAGGTCAACCGAAAGTTGGGGTTCATTAACTATTAGCGCATTAAGAAACACCGAATTCATTAACTTATTTTTTATATTTATTTTTTTCTTATTTCCAATGTACCAAGTATTTCTGACATTATTTACTAGCAGAAAAACTTCTAATCATGTCCTTTCACAACTTTTTTTAAATTCTCAAAAAATCTTTCTTTTTCTAAACATATTTATACTTTCGGTATTTCTATCAATCTTTTTTCTGAAAAATGTACAGGCACAAGTTGGATTTTATAGCTACATATTTGTTTTAATTTCAAACTCAATTCTGATATTTGTTTTAAAGAATCATCTGACCTCTGACGATACTATTAATCAGTATCGTAAAGAAATTTTTTCAAAAAAAAATAACGTAGTAAAAAAACTTTTAAAAAGGTACACCACAATAACTTTAATCTTAGCTGTAATCGCACTTGCATTTTATATCTGGTCTAAAAGCAAAAATGTCAGCCAATCAGCAGAAATAGGCTCAAATCAAATTCAAGCGGAAAGACAATTAGCTCCAGCATCTTTATATGACTCTAAACTTCGCTCAGCTATAAAGAACTCAGATGATTTATCTAAATATGAATTAGAGTTTCTTCAAGCTACGAACAACCTAATTGAATCAGGAAAATGTTCATTGGATGACTTTGAATATAATGGAGGTTGGTCAAGAGTCGCTAAAAGAAACTTACTTTATTTTACTTTTTGTGGTGGCCACACAATCAAAAACAGAATTTATTTAAATGTCAGTGATGGAGACCTAATGTATGAAAACCTTCCATACTGATAGAATTGAATACAAATGACACGCCCGAAGGGAGTCGAACCCCTAACCGCTCGGTTCGTAGCCGTTAAAACAATCATTAAAAATCAATAACTTACTTTATACTTTCCCACAACATACCCCCTGTTTAGCCCCGCTTATATGCGATTTGCAGAAGTTCTTGTGGGAAAAAACGCACCTTTATTTTTCACCTAAACCCAATAACCTCAACCCTTTTCCTAAACACCTGTCAAATTAGAAAGTGCTTTGCACCTTCTCCAAGGTTTCTATTTCGTTTAACGTTAACGGAAAGTGAAAAAACTGCTTTTTTTGGATCATATAATTTTCTTAACAACTGATTAAAAAATTGAAAAGGATAAATATATGCAAAAATTAAAAAATACAGCGCTAGACATACAGTTCAAATTTGGTTGGAAAAATATTTTTTTCTGTTTAAATATCAAAAAATACTTTGAAACAAAAAATGTAGGTAATTGAAAGAGATGAAAACTCCTTATGCAAAGTTAAATCTCGAAAATGTTCTTTCGTTCTCTGAATTCATTCCTGCATGTAATGCTGAAAAGGGAAAAGACTATTACTGCCCTGATTGCAATTCAGTTGTTAGAAGAAGGATAAGTTCTAAAGGCCTAGCCCATTTCTATCATTTAGGCGTGGAATGTTCAGGTGGTGGACTTGAAACAACTTTGCACTTACTCGCTAAAAGCTTATTAGAGAAGTACAAAAAAATTTGGATACCAAATTGCATCACAGGATATAAGTTCTTTCTTCCAAGTAAAGATTCATGTGGTAAATTTCATCGCCCTGTACTTAGTCCAAAAGACATTTCAACAATAAATAAGAACCAACCTCAACCTTACTTTTATGAGGTTTGCTACTTACCATCAAATTTCAACCCACCTAAGCCTCAACCGGGTGTTCACATCATTTACAAAAACTTTTCATATGGACTAATGGATATTGAAGCCATCGAAATTGAAAAATCATTAGACATCATTCGACCCGATATTTACGCAACTATTAATGGGAAAAAACACCTTATAGAAATTGCAAATACACATTTTGTAGATAGTGAAAAACTGGCAAAAATTAGATACTTGGATATTCCGAGCATTGAAATTAATATTAGTACAATGGCTATTGCCTGCCCTGAAGAACTTCTGACCCTGTTAATTAAACCAAATAGATCTACATCATGGCTCCACTACTCAAATCAACTTCTCACAGATTTTGCAGCCGAAAGTGAAACTTATATTGAACAATATATAGCTCAAACAGAACGAAATTTTACACCACAAGAAAAAATTAAACACCAGCAATTTCAATCTCATGCGAATCAAATTCAGTTAATCACACCTAAAGCCTGGGAAAAAGGAATGCCTAAACTAATTGGATCAGAAGTAGAAGTAGTACATGCGAAAATTGCTCGATCAAACCGAATTAATAGATTTGGAAAAGATGATTATCTCGTTCAAACTATTGCGAGTGCACATGATTGGTTACTCTTATCAAAAAGCGACGAGCTATACAAAAAAGAACCGGCCCTGTTAAAAAAGTATTTTAACGTTAAACAACAACCCTAACTCAGGGATAAACAACATGAAAAATCCAAAGTGGATGAATGAAGTAACTGAAGCATTTCGAGCTCATAATGGAGTAGCTTCTCTGAAGGACATTTATCAATACATAACCACACATTCAAAAAGCGACTATGCCGATCCCAAAACTTGGGAAGCGCAAATTCGAAGAGTCATATACACGCATTCTAGTGATTGCGAAATTTTTAACGGCAAAGATGACTTGTTTATCTCAGAAGATGGGAAAGGAAATGGAGTTTGGAGAATGCGTTCATCTTACAATGTAGAAAGTGTGAGTGAATTAAAAGACCTACCAATTGGTGCTTTATTAAACGCAACGCAAATTAGCCAGATTACAGGGATAAACCAAGTAAAAGGGATACATCCTGTAAATTCTGATAGTGTAAATGCTGTCATACTATGCACAACTGGAAGCAATAATGACTACCCAAATGAGTGGATTCAAAAATATAATACTTTGAAATATTATTTGGAAGGAAAGAAAACTGACACTGGGGAAAAGAAATATAACCCTAGTATAAAGTCCAACTTAGTCGTAAATAATGCAACAGAATCAAGTCCCTTATTAGTATTTTCAAGATCTAAGAAAAACGAAAAATTCACTTTTTTTGGTAAGTTTGTCCCAGAAAAACATATTGTCCATGAAGCTGATGGAGGAATGTTTTTTATTCTTCAACGGATTCACCACCCTATGCAATTGGGAAGTATTTTAACCTCAGAAGATGATGAACAATTTCCTGAGGGTAAAATTAAAGAACGCATGCATAAAACGCGAGAAAGAAACTCTAGATTAATTGCTGAAGCAAAAAAACAATTCAAAGCAAAACACGGCAAATTATTCTGCGAGATATGTGGCTTCAACTTTGAAGAAAAATATGGTCATGAGATTGGAAAAGATTTTATTGAAGCACACCACACAAAACCTATTTCTGAGCTAAAAGAGAACGATACCACAAATATTTCTGATTTAGCTATGGTTTGCTCAAACTGTCATAGAATGATACACAGAGCAAGGCCCTGGAAATCACCTCAGGACTTAAAATCGATTCTGGAGTGATTTTTTGGGGAGTAAATAGACTACTCGGTTTGTAACCGAGTGAACAATCTTTAATTTTCAATAGGTTAGAGATGGATTCCCACAAAAGTTCCCACAATAGAGTACCTTTTGCTAATTTTTGTGGGAATTTCCCACAAAATCTTGACTGATTTTAGACGTCAAAAAACGACTTGAGAACAAGCTTAATACATTGATTTTAAAGGGAAAATAAATGGTGCGCCCGAAGGGAGTCGAACCCCTAACCGCTCGGTTCGTAGCCGAGTACTTGTTACAAATATTTTTAGCGAGTTTTTGAAACTGCAGTTATTAATTGAATCTTCTATCTGACCTCTACAAATTAATATCAATTCGACAATACTTCTCTTAGACAGCTACGTTTTTTTGTTTGTCTTTAGTATTAGGCGGCATATTCCTCGCCATAATTTCAAGAGCAGTTTTGGCTTGTGAGGGCGCAAGGTGACCATAGTGTTGTTCAATCATCTCCGTAGACTTGTGCCCAACCAGTTTGGCTACAGAAAACAGTGGAATTCCATTTTGAACCAGCTTAGAAATAAAATGGTGTCTCAGAGAGTAAAAATTCAAACTTTCATCTAAACCACCCAGTTTTTTTATGTTTTCCCAACCCGTCAAGTGAGCTTTTTTATCCATTCTAGCGCCAGCTCTAGGACTTGGAAAAACCAAACCAGTTGAAAGATTTCCTTGTTGCTCATTCCACTTTTTCATTATTTCAATAATTTCATTTGGAAGGGGTAAATCGATCTGTATCGGTGATTGATTTGCCTTTGTATGATGTATTGTTTTTTCTGGATATTTAACAAGTCTTCCAAAGTCCAAATTGAGCTCATCCCAAGTGAGACCAAGTAAATCTCCAGAACGCATGCCAGTGAAATAAGCAAGATAAGTAAATGGGACTATCCAGTGACAATAGGTAAGTTTTTCAAACGATGGTAAGTCAGGCTTTCCATGCTTTATGGAACTTTTTCTTCGGTTTCTAACAACTTCATTATAGGAATCAATTCCTTTAAAAAGTGAACTGACCTCTTCATCAGTCAATATTCTTCTTTTCTTTTTATTATCTGCTTCAAACGATAATGCATCAGCCTTAGATTGCTTTAAAAGGAGTGATTTTTTAGGTAACGGATTTTTAGAAATAAACTCAGCTTCTTCTGCAAGATTAAGCACAGCTTTTAATGCTTGATAAGCTTTTAGTACAGTTGCATATTTAACTTCTTTTTCACGTTTAATTTGCCAAGATTGAATATCCTGCTTGGTGATATCTTCCATGTTCATTTCGAACAAGTGCCCGAAATTTCTTCTCAAGATTGACAACACCTCTTTTGAAGTTTCATTTCGACTAATATGATTGGCATAATAGCCATTCACAAAGGAGCCTAGGTTCTTTTGTTCTTCCAGTTGTTTATTACGAACAGCATACTTTTTTGTTAAGCGTTTTTGTTCTAAAGGGTCAACGCCACCAGCGATGATATCTATAGCCTTTTGAGCTGCTAAGGCAGGTTTAATTTCACTGAACTTTCCAATGGTAACATCTCTTCTTTTACCAAAATCATCTTGATATCTCAGTCTGAAAGACACCCCATTTTTCATTCTTTTTGCATAAAAACCTGTGATTTTTGTGCAATAAATCTTGTCATGGACAGAAGAACTTCTTAAAAAGTCACCAATTTTCGACTCAGTTAAGCTTGTAACCGTTGGTTTAGCCATGTTTCACCCTCCAAAAAAAGTCGCCAAAAAGTCACCATATGTTGACTTAAAACCAGGTAAAACACAATAAAACTTTTAAAAAGGAATGTGACAAAAAACAACGTATCTTGTTGATATTATGGGTATATATACACTACACCTATAATTTTAGCAAATTCCAATATAGATGAAGAACGGAATGGGGTGGCGGGGGTCGTAGGTTCAAATCCTACTGTCCCGACCAATTATTTCCAATAAAATCAACGGCATACAATTACGCCTAAATTTTTAATTTACTCTCCAAAACAGCCATTCCCTGCATAAAACCAACACACCCATACAGAAAAAACCTTTACAATTCAACCAGTTAACTCAGACTCAACCTCTACAACAAAATCCTGAGCCAAGTTTTACGTGAATACCCCCGTCTTAGCATGGCGGGAGTCTAGAGCAACGCCAAGAAATTAAATAGCTAAATATCAACAACTTACAAAACACACATACAGTTTCATTTGTTCTTAGTTGCTCCTGTTTGTTCTTAGTTGTTCCTAAAAATTGCTACCTTACTGAGACCTCCAAAGTAAAATATCGTACGAAAGTGCATGAAAGCATTTAATCGCCACTAATTTACTAGACACTTCTTAGCCATTTTATAATGGTTAAAAACGGTATTTTTTACGGTTTCAATAGGAACAAAACCTATAAATGTCTTTTAAAAACAATGTGTTACAAAAGGTGAATGGCGCGCCCGAAGAGCTATATTTATTGAATAATAAAAAAGTCTGTGCCTTGATTCACCAAGCTTTATGGATAAAGGACATTCAAGGTTTACATACATGGAAACAAACTTATGTGAATTGTTCGACAAATTGATAACAGTTTAGCACTGCAATACCTAAAACACTCATTACTAATGAATAGCACAAAGTGTCTGGTAAATTAGTGGCGATTCACTGGTTAAATTGTTCTAAAGATGTGGTCACTTTTACGTGACGTGACCACTACAGTTTGCTTCATTAATTTTTTGAATCACTTGGCTTATAGAGTCGTTCGGGTGCGGGAAAACCACAGCTGGTTCCATCTTTAACTCGAACAGCATCATCCCATGGCAGATTGTAGATTCCTTTGGTTATATCTGTCATGTAAGTATAGGGGCAATCGGTTGCTCCGCCTTTTACGGCCACATATCCTCTATGGCCAAATTGGTAAATATTATTTTCAACTCCCCATGTAATTCTAGCTTCGTCAACTAAATCTGGTCGAACTTCTGCTGTAATAATTTCATCAGGTATGCTGTTTCCTTCAACGATTGAGGAACCATCAAAGTTAACAATCATGCCCTCGCCCATGGAGTTAAAAGTGTCATCTGAACCCGCAAGACAAACACTGGCGGTGACCATTAGATTGCAGAATGCATTGGCTTGATTGGTGATTTTCCAGCTGTGTTTGATAGGTGCGGTATAACCTGCCGTGCGAAGCATGACATTTGCGCCTTTGTAGGCGCATTCTCTAGCCATTTCAGGAAACATGCCATCGTGACAGATAATTAGAGCCAGTTTTGAACCATTGGGTCCGTCACAAACAGGAATACCTAGATCACCAGGCTCCCAGGGTTCAACCGGAACCCATGGGTGAAGTTTGCGATAAAAGAGTTTTACTTCACCGCTGTCATCAATGATTAAGCCTGTGTTGTAGGGGTTGCCGTTAGGGTTGTATTCCATAATTGAAAAACAGCCCCATATTTTATTTTCACGACAAGCGCTTTGAAAGGCTTGTACTTCTGGACCATCGCGATGACACATAATTTCATCGCTGATATCCATTGAAAGTCCATGTAAGCAATATTCTGGAAACACAACCAAATCCATTCTAGGCATTCGATTTCTTGCTTTACTGACCAATTCACAGACTTTTTGCGTTTCGTTTGCAAGGTCATTAGGTGTTTTAACGTTGGGGAGTTGTTTTTGAACGAGTCCAATTACAATTCCTTTGTCCGATTTATTAAGGCCGCCAAGTCCACTCATGGGTTGATCTCCTTGTAAATTTTTGAATTGTGCTTAGAAAGGGTGATTGAAAAATCACCCTTGAGAAGTCAGATTAACTCGCTAAAAGCTCTTTTAGCGCATCATCTATAAATGTAACATCTACACTGTTCAGCCCAGGGCCACCAGCGAAATGTCCCCAAACAGATGGGATTGGACGGAACTCAGCATTTGGCATTTTGCTAACTTCATACTCGTTATCTTCCGGAGGGAAGTATAAGTCAGTCGCACCAGGCATTACAATCGCCTTAGCCGTGATTGACCCCAAGGCTTTTTCAAAATCGCCTTCGTATATTGGGTTAGCACTGATGTCTCCATATTGCCATGTCCATAACATAGCCAATAGGTTGTTGGCATCACGATCCAAAAAGAATCCTTCCCAGAAGGCAACTAAGAAGTCTTCTAGCGATGAGTAGCCAAGCACTTTATATAACTCTTGACGATAGAATGGTTGAGAGAATCCCCAGCCTGCATAAACACGAGCCATTGCTCTAAGCCCTTTCGTTGGTGGTTTTTCATACCACCCATGTTCAAAAGCAGAATCAGCAGTTAGAGCAGACTTCACCCCTTCAAGAAAGACGAAGTTGTGTGGAGATGTTTTCGCAGAGCCACAGAAAGGCGCAATGCGTTCAACCATATCTGGGTATTGCGCACCCCATTGATAGGTTTGTTGAGCGCCCATTGACCAACCAGTAACAAGTGCAATTTTTCCAATTCCAAATAACTCCGTAACCAACTTGTGCTGAGCGGTTACGTTATCAAATAGAGTTGTACCAGGGAAACGCGCCTTGTCGTAAGGTACTGGCATATTGCTCGGTGATGAAGACAGACCGTTGCCCAACATGTTGGGAATGATAATAAAGTATTTGTCTGGGTCTAAGGCCATGCCAGAGCCAATTAGCCACTCATTATCATAGTGTTGTCCAGAATACCAAGTCGGATAAACGATGACATTGTCTTTAGCATCGTTTAACGTTCCAAACGTTTTGTATGCCAGCTTGGCATCTCTTAGAGTTGCCCCGCCTTGAATTACAAAGTCACCTAAGTTAAAAAATTTATAGTCTTGCATAATGATAAGTCTCCAAATTATTGCGTTAAATTCGTTTATTACTTTTTCGTTGAAAGGCTTGAATCACTGCTTCGCGCCATAATTGCCAAGTAAGCCAATCCACCAATCACCGCTGAAGAAACAGCCGTAGATAATCCTGGGAAAGATTTTTCAACAATAAACGCCGCAACTGAACCAATTGCCCAAGCAATAAATGCTTTCGGACGCCAGTCAGAATCAATTTCAGAATTTTTTCGTAACAAATATTGGTCAACCAAAATGATGGCACCAATAGGAGGAACGATAATGCCCAGTAAACTTAACCATTGGATGAAGAACGCCCAAACGTTGGTAGCAGCAACAACGATACCGATAGCACCAAGAACGATAGCTAACAAACGCATATGGCTTCCTAGAATTCTCGACCAGCCTGTTGCCGCGTTATAAAGACAATGTGAGCAAACAGAACCTAGGTTTAAAAGTAGAAAAATAAAGGCAACAACGGCTAACCAACCGACGTTTTGTGCAACCATATAGCCAAACATATTATCTGAACCAAATGGGTTTGCATCAGGAACTGCCAATGCCGCTGTCATCACTCCACCCACGAGCATTGCAATCATGTTTGCAAATGGAAATGCGCTAAAAGTTGCGACAAGAGAGCTTTTTGAGTCTTTAGCCCAGCGATTGAAGTCTCCCGTTACGGTTCCTGCATCAACAAACAGTGCGATAACCATGGTAAGGCCAATGCCAAACGCCATAGGAACATCAGGGTGATTACCAGGATAAGCTACGATTTTCGCCCATGTCGTCGTGCTAGCAGCATCAAAAGCGACCCATAATCCAAGAATGACGAAAAGCGGTGCCGAAATCATTCCTATCCAATGAAGGCCACGAACCCCTAAAAAGGTAATTGAGATATACAAAACACCTGCAATGATGGTCATCATCACATAGTTAATTTCATAAGCGCTGTGTATCAATGCCCCTGTAATCCCTGTCTGTACAGCAAACCAACCCAAAAGCAATGTTGACAAGAGCCCCGAAGCCAGTACATAACCTTTTTTACCAAAAACAATACTGGCTAAAAGTGCAAAGTTATACCCTTTTTTAGTTCCGATAAGCCCTAAGCCACCTACATACAAAAACATGAGTAGATTACCAATAATCATCGCCCATAGTGCATCAACAAATCCCATACCCATTACAAGTAATGAGCCTGTCATAGCACCAGTGATAATCATCGGAAATCCAACCCAAACCATACTGACCGAGAACATGCTTCGTCTTGCTTTCGCAGGTACGGCACAATGTTCATATTCTTCTCCGAGGACGTGGTCGACCTCTCCTTCTATATGCTCAATAGCAGTTTCATGTTTTGAACCTGGCATACCTTTATCTCCTTAAAGAAATCACATTTATTACTTTGGTTTTTAAAACCACATAAAGAAAAAGAACCGCCATTGGTTATACAAAACACCTTTCAATGCGTTACTACTTTGTAACTAAATGAGTTTTTTATGTGTACTTACTGACTAGTTAACAATTCAAACGATAAGAACGCTATCGGTATCACTATTCACTAAAATTTTTATCGATACTTACTACAAATTACACACAACACCACTTGGTGAAGTTTGTGATTTAACTGACTACTTCGAGTCATCAAAACTGAAAAAACTCTGTTTATCGAGAACTAAAATAATTAAACTCCTCCTACTCAAAAAACAAACACATATGCATTTAGAGTCCAACGGACTGCAAAAACATTTTTATACTGACCAAAAAAAGCATTACCGCAAAAACTTTTTTTAATGCCGTTGCATTTAATTTTTGTGCAAGTCGAACCCCAACCGGAGCAAACAAAACGGTTAATGGAACAATGGTTAAAAAACTAGGGAAATTAACAAAGCCATATGTTCCGACTGGGCTACCCACTGGAGTGGTTCCGAGAAATAACATAATTAACGACCCCGGTAAGGCAATAATTAATCCAAATGCTGACGCTGTACCAACGGCTCTATGCATCACGAAATTGAACTTCGATAAAGTGGGAACCCCTAAAGTTCCTCCACCAATGCCAATCATCACTGGCAAAAAACCAAGCAAACTGGCAATGATTTTTTGTGTTTTTGGACTCGGTAACTTTACCTGACCGCTTTGCTTTTTATTCAGTAGCATTTTTACTGAAACCCCGCCAGCGATTAACGCGAACAGCATCACAAATAATGCGCTATTAATTTTAGAGGTTAATGCTGCCCCCAAAATGACCCCTAAACAAATCCACAGCCACCATTGCCGAATCAAGTTCCAATCCACATTTCCTCTAAGGTTGTGTGCGCGTATCGAGCTAATCGATGTTGGCACAATAGTAGCCAACGATGTTCCTGTTGCGAGGCTCATCGCCTCAACACTTCCCATACCTAGAGACTGAAACACAAAATAGAGTACTGGGACAATAACGATACCGCCTCCAACACCTAATAAACCGGCCAATATCCCAGAGGCTGCTCCAGTTATTACCAGTGCTAAAAATAATTCCGAATATTCAACCATTTCAAATATTCACGCTATATGATTGGCCGTCACTTCTAGGATCTGAAGCGGCTTCAATGTCTCCGGAAACATCCAACACCAGCATGCCCGCATGCCCCATCATTTCGGAATAATCTGCAACGCTCTCAACATCATGGCCTTTTGCCTGAAAAGCATCGTCCAATCTTTCATACAGTGATTTCTCAAGTTTGAGGTTATTTTGAGAATTTCCCCACGTTCGCCCAAGTAACCATCTTGGTTCGGCCACTGCTGCCTTAGGAGATAATCCATCATAAACATAACGGCTCAAAATAGCTGCTTGGGTTTGAGGCTGACCTTCTCCCCCCATCGTGCCATATACCATTCTGCGGCCATCGTTAAACTGACACATCGCAGGATTCAAGGTATGAAAGGGTTTCAATTTAGGTGACAACGCATTTAGGTTCGACGCATCCAAACTGAAGCCGACACCTCGATTGTTCCACACCAATCCATATTCAGGAACGGTAACACCGCTTCCAAACTCCCAATAAAGACTCTGGATATAACTGACCATCACACCATGTTGGTCAATAGCTCCCATCCAAACTGTGTCGCCAGGTTGTGCAACATAAGGCCAAGGTAAGGCATTCTCTGCGTTCACTTTTTGGCTCAACTCGCTTAAAAAATCATCAGTCAGATAGTTAGGCAAGCTGTCCGGCAATCTCTGTGGATCGGTTATCAACTGGTCACGCAGCATAAAAGCTTGTTTGGTGCACTCAATCAGGTGATGAATTTTTTGCTCTTCATTCCAATCAGTTTGGTAAAGCCGATCATAGAGTCCGATAATAATTAATGAGGCCAAACCCTGAGTCGGTGCCCCGAGGTTATAGAGTGTGCCAAAAGAAGTCTCACAAGTAAGCACTTCCATTGTGTCGGCTCGGTAATCGTGCAAATCCTTTAAACAAACAGGGCTACCTGCTGTTTTGAGTGCCATAGCAATGTTGTCTGCAACTTCACCTTGATAAAAATCTAACAATCCATTTTTCGCGAGTTTTTTCAATAAGCGAGCCTGCCCAGGCTGCTTAAAAATTTGCCCTTTTTTCAAAGGCTGTCGATCATTCAGAAACGCTTCTTCATAACCAATCACACAAAGTAATTCTGACAATTTGCTATCAGAAGCTTGGGCTAGCGTTTCTGTAACCTCGATACCTTGTTCGGCAAACCGAACAGCCTCTTCAAATAGCTGTTCAAGGTTTGCCTGCGTACCTATGTTTTCGGTTGCCCAAGCCAATGCATGATGCCAACCTGAAACCGCACCAGCAACAGTCAATGCCGCTCTTCCACCTCGGCTAGGAAGTTGATTTTCATCTTTATAGAAATCGAGTGTTGCTGCTTGAGCAGAACAACCCGAAGCATCTATCGCATAAGGCGCTTCTCCCGGCTTCTGAATCAACCAAAAGCCATCTCCACCCATGCCAGTCATATGGGGATAAAGTACAGAAATACTTGCAGCGGCAGCGACCATCGCTTCAACTGCCGATCCACCTTGCTGTAGAATCTTTAAACCTGTTTGACTGGCTAAATCATGCGGTGCTGTAAATGCGACTTGAACCACTATTATTCCTTATTGATTAGTTTGCAAAAGCACCTAAACAACTTCTTTTCTTTAGCCGAGCGTTAATAAGCCAAAGTTAACTTCATACTTAAAACCTATCTAAAATAGGATTTCCCTAGCACTACTTTTTCTTGTAACCGCAGACAAATTAATTTTTTCGAACCATCAAATCGATTTCAACCAATGCCTGACAAGCCAACCCCGTTACGCCCACACAAGTTCTTGCTGGCAGCTTCCCTTCCGGAAAATAGCTTTTATAAACCTGATTCATCAAAGCATAATCTCTCTCAAATTCTGTGATGTATACTCGTGAATTGACCACTCTATCAAGCCCAAGTCCTAGCCCATTTAAAACAATGACAAGGTTATCCATAACCCTACGTGTTTGCGCCTCAATACCTTCTGGTAAAGGCGCCTCGGGGTCATCTGGAAATGTTGGCATTTGCCCCGTGATCATAACCCAACCATCTACTTCTACCGCATGACTAAACGGAGCCACGGGCGTAGGTGCTTCCTTAACCATATGAAATATCAATTCACTCATTTCTTTCTCCAAATACTTTGTAAACTTAAATTAATTTAAAGCGACTAAGAGTCGTTCTTACGCAGACTGGTCAATCGCATCAATTTGTCCAGGTTAGAATTGACGCCTGATGTCTCCCGTATTCGATGCAATATCGTATTTTTTAATTCCAAAAACTCCGGATGGTTTTTCACATCCTGACTTCGCTCGCTTCCGCCAGGTAAACTGATATCGTAGATGCTGTCTATTCTTCCTGGGTTAGGAGCCATAACAACCACCCTATCTGCTAGATAAATTGCTTCCTCCACATCATGAGTTACAAAAACAATCGTACTTTTTTCTATTTCAAACAGATGCAAAATAAGGTCATGCATGACCTCTCTTGTCTGCGCATCCAGGGCACCGAAAGGCTCGTCCATTAACAGCACGTCCGGTTTTGACATCAAAGCTCGTGCGATAGCAACCCTTTGTCTCATCCCCCCTGAAAGTTGATTTGGGTGGCTATCTTGAACTTTTTCCAGTCCCATAAGGTCCAGCAAAGCGTATGACCTATCGACCATAGACCCAATATCCCCCAGTCCATTCCCTTGACCGTTGATCTTAAGGTTTCTACTGAACTGAATGTTTTCTTTGACCGTCAGCCATGGATAAAGGCTATAGTCCTGAAAGACCATGGCCCTATCCTTGCCTGGTTTATTGACAATTTCCTCATCAACTAAAACCTGCCCTTTTGTTAATTTTTCAAGACCGCCTATGATCCGAAGAAGCGTCGACTTCCCACAACCGGAAGCACCAACCAGTGCAACAAATTCATTTTCTTTAACCGTCAAATCTATGCTTTCCAGAACTTCTACCGCACCTTTTTTAGTGATGAACGTCTTATTTAGCCCACTGATTATTATCTTATCGTTCATATTAAAACCTTTAGTGGTAAAGCCATGGGAAAGCACGGCGATGAATAAAACGAAACAACTGATCCATAGCTAAACCGATGACACCAATCAGCAATATCCCAACAAAAATTTTGTCCGTTTGTAAAAAACGTTGAGCTTTTAGAATTGCATAACCTAGCCCAGAGTTAGCCGCCACCATTTCAGCCACGACCAAATATGTCCAAGCCCATCCGAGCGTCACTCTCAAGGTATCTAAAATAGCAGGCATTGCGGACTTTAATATCACTAAATTCAGTATCTCACCCTGGCTCGCCCCCATGGTTTGTCCGGCCTCTATCTGAGCCATTGGAACGCGCCTGATATCTTCCGAAATCATCAAAATCATCTGGAAAAACGTCCCTATCCAAATAATTGTTATTTTCCCTCCCTCATCAATTCCGACCCATAGCAGAACTAAAGGTACAAATGCCACTGCCGGCATATACCTTGCAAACTCAATGATCGGTTCAAAAAAAGCCTGAACTGGGCGATAGGAACCTATAAACAAACCTAAAGGAATAGCGATTGCAGCAGAAATGAGAAAACCGGAAGTCACTCTAAACATACTAATCAACGTATCATTGATTAAGTCACCTTCACTAAACCAAGATGCCATCCTTGCAATAACATCACCGGGGCTAGGCAAAAAAATCTTATTGAAAACGCCCAGTTCTGACAGTACTTCCCAAGTACCAAAAAAAAGAATAAAGCTAACAAAAACGATACTTAAATAGAGACTTTGATCTAAATCTCCCCGTATCCGCCAAACAGCATTTCTTACACAATTATTTGTCTCTTCTTTAGCATTTTGCTGTAACTTTTTTCTAAATGGCCACATATCTATTTACCTAACATTAAATAGCTCTTACAACATCGACAAATAACTAAACCCAAGTCTTTCAATTTAATGTCTAATCGCACAACATCAAATCTTCAAATCGATTTTGCCTTTAAACTCACAAACAAAAGTTCTACGATTAAAAGCCGCCCAAACATAGGGCAGCTCTTACCTACATAAGCGTCTTGCCACCATCCGCCATAATAGATGCCCCTTGAATAAAGGAGGCATCATCCGTTGATAAAAATAACGCGACCTTTGCTATTTCATCTGGCGTTCCCAATCGACCTAACGGAATCGTTGACACTGCCTCACTCCGAGAAGCCTTTGGGTCAGAAAAATGCTCAAACTCTGCATTTAACATTGGTGTTTCAACAGGACCAGGGCAAAGAATATTCACCCTAATCCCATCCAATGCCACCTCCAATGCAAGAGAGCGTGAAAAAGAAACCACAGCCCCCTTTGAAGCGCAATAGGCCGAAAAATCCGGTTGTGCGACAAATGCCAACTCAGATGCCACATTGATCACCACACCCTTCTTTTGCTCCTTCATAATAGGAACAACTAGCTTACACAGTCGATAGGAAGCTAAAAAATTAACGCCCAAGGTATCTAGCAACAGCTTTTCATCGGTCTCTTCAATCGAGGCAACCTTTGAAATACCTGCCACATTACACAAGATATCTACATGACTTTCCTTGGATTGAACCATCTCAACCCACTCTTCAATTGAATTCCCATCCAGTAAATTCACTTCATGGAAAACGAAAGAGCCTGCTGAGCCTTTAAGCTCAGTCTCCATAGCCCTTCCTTCTTCAACGCCGATATCTGCGCCATAAACCTTGGCTCCATTCCAAGCGAATAATTTAGCTATTGCTTGACCTATTCCACTACTCGTCCCTGTGACTAGTGCTGTTAGGCCGACAAGTTTTAAATCATTCGCCTGCATTATTTACCGCCCTTTACGAAGGATGAATCAATCACACTT
The DNA here is from genome assembly GCF_000526715.1 of Hydrogenovibrio kuenenii DSM 12350. NCBI lineage: Bacteria > Pseudomonadati > Pseudomonadota > Gammaproteobacteria > Thiotrichales > Piscirickettsiaceae > Hydrogenovibrio > Hydrogenovibrio kuenenii. The sequence continues at coordinate 1,825,547 of NZ_JAGP01000001.1, forward strand.
GAGGAGGTCACCGACTCAGATATTAGTTTTTGCTCTAGCATGAACTTATTCATATCTGAAACTGTTTTGTAATAAGGCCCTTGTTTAGAAGGCGTGCCTAATGCAGCGACATTATCTTCTCTGCTATACATTCTGACACCTTCCCACATTTCTTTGAATTCCTTCACCGAAACATCAGAAGCCTTCGCCATAATTTTATAAGCATCATCAGGGTTAGTTTTAATGTAATCCAAAGCATCAAACCACGCATTCAATACACGCTTGACATCTTCACTTCTGTTTTTAGCAGTTTCATCACTGACAGCCAATACATCCACAATTGCGTTCGGAGTATCTTTACTTGTCGCTAAAAACTTACCGCCAGACTTGATGGCCTGAGAGCCGTAGGGTTCCCACGTTACAGCCGCGTCAACAGTTTTTGCTAAAAATGCGCTTCCCGCATCGGCAGCACCCATATTTAAAAGCTGCACATCCTTTGGAGACACCCCATTTTTTTCAAGCACTGTATTCAAGAAAAAGTTACTAACCCCACCGACCTCTAAAGCGATTTTTTTCCCTTTCAGGTCTTTAACACTATCAATGTTTCTTGTGACCAGCATGTCCGCGCCATAAGACTCATCATTCAAAAGAACAATCTTTGTCCCAACGCCTTTAGCTGCAATCGACACTATGTCGTTCGTTGCTAATGAACAGGCATCCAAGTGACCTGAAGCAAGTGCCGTCATTGAGTTCGCCTGCACTCCAAAAAAGACCAGCTTTGCATTCGCATGATTTTTCTCAAGCAGCCCTTTCTCCTTTACAATCCACCACGGCATCCAACCAACCCAAATATTTACACCAACCTTTAATGGGTCTTTAGAAGAAGCATATGACGGACTCTGCTGAGCAAACAGCACGGCTACCAACATCATAAATACTGCTTTTTTTCTACCATTACGCATATATGAAAAAATTTTATTCAGCGGATTAGAAAACACTCTTTTGAGTGTTGCATTTCTAGATATTGTTTTCACTGTCGAAACCTCTATGTAATAAAGTTATTTGTAAACCACCTCATCACCAACGATAGCAAGTAGAGTGCCAAAGAACAACACCACTATAAACGATTGTTTTTTATACAATTATTAAAAATACAACCTTAAAGTTCACGGGATAGAAAGATTAATGCACCAAATTAAATTTTCACTAAAAACGCACCAAATAAACAAAAACATTCATTATTTGTTTACAATGTATACAATAAAATTTTATTATCAGCAGATTCATCATTTACAGCTATAGCATTAGCTAATTTTATGTGCATTTGTATATTTTTTATATTGCACCAAAAAGTGCAAAAAGAGGCCTATATGAATAAAGACAATCAGATCATCGAATTATTGGTTACGGACGGGAGATTATCTTTTGCTGACATCGCAAGAGAAATAGGTGTTTCAAGAGCATTTGCTCGACAAAAAGTCCAAAAACTTCTTGATGATGGAATCATTGAGCAATTTACCGCTGTAATAAATCCTTTTAAATATGGTAAATCGTTATCTGCCTTTCTTGATGTGAAAGTTGCCCCACTAGCAATTGAAGAAATTGCCAACCAACTAGCATCATGCCCAGAAGTTATTAGCCTGTACATAATGAGTGATATGAAAAGTTTGCATATTCACACCCTTACCGATGATCAAGAAGGACTAACAGAATTTGCTCACAAATGGCTATTTTCTAGAGAAGGCATTTTAGAAGTTGATTGCAAAACTTTACTAAAACGTGTCAAAAATCGACGAGGAGGGCCAAGGCTCTAAACTTAACAAAACTGATAACTGTAAATTCCACAAATTTACTAGACACTTCTTAGTCATTTCATAATAGTCAAATAAGAGGTGTTAAACGATAAGTAAACGCCACCTAGAAAATTAAAAATTTAGTAAAAAAGATATAACAAAACAAGCTTATCCGATTTCTGAAAAAAATCACAAAGAAACCTATAACAAATTGTTTTTAAAGGGAATTAAAAATAATGGCCTAGTAAAAAAACCTCACGAACAGTCTATGGGGTGGCGGGGGTCGTAGGTTCAAATCCTACTATCCCGACCAATTGTATCAAGGCTTTCGAGCAATCATCCCTTATAAAGTTTTCTTTTCAAATCCCAATAGTCACCATTTCTTTTCTACTTTAAATGTTCTTAACATTTTCAATGTATGCTTCATAAGATAAATTCGAACGTATCGTGTTTTGAATCTGGAAAACTCATATACATCAAAAGTTTACCCATACTACAATGTAAATAACAAGGGTGATTCTATTCTGGAATATGGATTGGACAAGGAGAAAAATAATGCTAGTAACTTTTCGAACTGAAGCGCATGCCGGGATAACAATGTTTGGTGACGTTGCAAAATTCATGTTAAAAAAAATGGGACACAGTGCAACAATACCCGGAGCAATCCTCGCTGAGGATGTAGCTGCTGCCCTTAATAGCTTAACCAGCGCACTTGAAGCTAATACAGACACAAACAGTGAGAGCAATAAAAATGCCTGGGATGACCCGGGGGTTAGCAGACAAAGTCGAGCACTGCCTTTAATTGAATTACTAAAAGCAGCATCTGAACAAAACTGTAATGTCATGTGGGATGAAGCTGGAGTCACAGAACCTGGCATTACAATTTAACAATAACTGATTAGCTATTTGATGATGAAAACGCCGCTTATAGAAAAAGAGGGAATTCTTAACTAGAGCACCGTATAAATTTGGTGTCTTAGAGAAAGCTTCCCGGCACCCTGAGAAATTAATACTTTCTTAGCCGCAATTACAGATACAGATTAACCTGAAAAATGTGCATCCAATCCTTCACAAATCAAATGATTTAGAAACGTATGGGCTTCTTGAATACGAGCCGTTTGTTTGGAATGGATAGGGAAACAGTAGTCAGCTGTTTTAAGTAATGGAGAATCCTTACTGCCAATCAAAGCGATGGTTAAACAGCCTTTTTCTTGCGCGACTTCCATGCCTTTTAAGATGTTTGCACTCGTACCTGAAGTACTGATGCCAATCACCACATCACCAGGACGGGCAAGCGCGTCAATTTGACGGGAAAAAATGGTTTCGAATTCAAAGTCATTCGAATGCGCAGTCAACAGCGAACTATCGGTAGTTAACGCAATGGAAGCTAGGGGTTGACGGTTAATCACATAACGCACCATTAGCTCGGCTGCCATGTGTTGCGCTTCAGCAGCACTACCACCATTACCCATCCAAAGCACTTTAGCGCCCGATTCAAGTGCCTCGATAATTTTTTGCACCACTTCTTCAAGGGTGTCGGCTGCATTTAATACCGATTCAATCGCTTTAACATGCTCTTGATGCGCGGCTTCGATATTCATGTTATTCCTCTTTATCATTAAATGAAGGCTTTTAGTCTTCATCTTGTATTTTTTCTACGAGTTTGGTGGTTGAATAGCCTTCCCAAAAAGAGAGTACAGCCACTTCACCACCATTTTCCCAAACGCATTTTGAACCGGCAATATCTTCAGGCTTATAGTCTCCACCTTTAACCAAAACATCTGGCTTTAGGAAACATATAAGGTTTTCTGGCGTATCTTCTTCAAAAGGCACAACCCAATCAACACAGCTCAGTGCTGACAACAACTCCATACGACTTTCTAGTGGAACGATGGGGCGTGTCTCTCCTTTAAGACGCTTAACAGAGTCATCTGAGTTGACTGCTACGATTAGACGATTACCTTGCTTGGCCGCTTCGTTCAAGTAACGGACATGGCCGCTATGCAATAAATCAAAACAACCGTTCGTCATCACGACGCGTTCGCCTTTATCCTGAGCAATCTCAACCAAGGATTTAACTTCTTCTTTGCTCATCGACGCATAACCTTGGTGACGCATGGATGCATTCAACTGTTCATCTAGCTCGGCTTTGGTTACTGTCGAAGTACCGACTTTTCTGACCACGATACTGGCGGCTTCATTAGCTAACTGCATGGCTTTTTTCAACCCTAGACCACTGGCAAAAGCGGTGGCTAAAGTGGCCATAACAGTATCTCCAGCCCCAGTCACATCAAATACTTCTTGTGCCTGAGACTTAAGCAAATAAGGCTTATCGCCTTTTTCGACCAATGCCATGCCATTTTCACTACGTGTCACCAGCAGAGCATCCAAAGACAAGGTTTTAATCAAGTCTTCAGCTTTGGTAATTAAGTCTGCTGTATCTGAACACTCTCCGACAATTTGCTCAAACTCTTGTTGATTCGGTTTGATTAAAGTTGCACCTTGATAGCGAGAAAAATCGAGCCCTTTAGGATCAATTAAAACAGGAATATTTGCTTGTTTGGCGTGCGTAATTATTTTTTCAACAAATTGCAAAGTACCTTTCGCATAGTCGGAAATCACCAACACATCAAAATTTGATACTTCTGTTGCAACTTTATCAGCAACCATTTGAGCTGTTTGCTCTGGAATAGCATTTTCAAAATCCATGCGAATAAGCTGTTGATGATGACTTAGCACCCTTAGCTTACAAATCGTACCACTATCAGTGCTAACCCATACTGGGCGTACACCCGCATTGGCCACCACTTCTGTCAATTGCTCACCAAACGGATCATTCCCAATGGTTCCGATTAGGGAAACCTCGGCGCCTAGCGCAGCTATATTCATCGCCACGTTGGCCGCACCACCGGCACGTACCTCATCAGTATTCACTTTTACAACAGGAACCGGAGCTTCCGGCGAAATGCGGCGTGCAGAACCAGACCAATATTGGTCTAACATCACATCGCCGACAACAAGAATTTTAGCATTGGAAAAATCGTGCATAAGAACCTAGAACAATGGATTTAATGGAATTCGATTTTCATTCATTCCGTGATTGGATTAGAATACGGTAATTTTAAAATTTAACGACTCGCTATTCTATCACAGGCTTTTCAGGATAGCTTCAAACTCGTGGACTTCCCCTACATGTTTTATTATTTAAGAACTAACTTTAATTCTCTACTATTTTTAAGCCTTCTATCAATCATTACACCCAAAGCTGCCTATGCAGAAGACAGTAACAATAACTTGATGAACTTAGCTATATGGAGTGCTGTCGCTTCATTCGGGTTTGCTTGTTACAACGGCCAAGCACCTTGCTCATTGAACCCTGAATTAAACACGGATAAATCAACACTATCGTTTGACACGGGTTCAGATCACTCTATCAAGCAAAACCGTATCGCGCTGGGTGCTGATTGGCAAAATCCTTTATTTGAAAATGACTCCTTCAGCATTAATGGCCGCTGGGAAATTAACGCAAACGAATGGCACTCTACACTGAAAAACCCTAAAAACAAAAGCGGTTGGATTATCGGTTTAACACCTGTTTTTCACTACAATTGGAAGCTAGGCTCTTTCACCCCTTATTTTGAAGCAGGTGCGGGACCACAGTTTATTTCCAACATCACCATTGAAAACAACTATAAATCGACGCAATTCCAGTTCGGTGACATCTTAGGGCTAGGTATTTCAACCAAACATTTTGAAATAGGGTATCGTTATTTGCATATTTCAAATGCTAATATAGAACTCCCTAACCCGGGAACCAACTTTCACAACTTACATATTGGCTATAAATTCTAGTCAAGCAGGAGTTTTTGACCACCACTATGGATACTATTGAAATCGCCAAACGCGTCTTCCATATTGAGGCAGACGCCATCAGACATCTAGAAACCTTATTGGACAAACAGTTTAACGATTCGGTTCAAGCGATCCTGGCCGCTAAAGGACGTGTGGTGATTTGCGGCATGGGAAAATCCGGTTTGATTGGTAAAAAAATCATGGCGACTCTAGCCAGCACTGGCACGCCTTGCTTCTTCATGCACCCTGGTGAAGCTTTTCATGGCGACTTAGGTATGGTCACGCCCGATGATGTGTTTATCGCACTGTCCAACTCGGGCGAAACAGAAGAAGTCATCAAGCTGCTGCCGTTCCTGAAAGACAACGGCAATGTCATCGTCTCGATCACTGGCAAACCGGAATCGACCCTAGCCCAAAACTCTCATTACCATTTGAACATTGCTGTGCCACAAGAAGCCTGCCCATTGCAATTAGCACCAACTTCTTCCACAACAGCGACTCTGGTAATGGGAGATGCTTTAGCGGTTGCCTTAATGGAAGCCAGAGGCTTTCAGCCACATGATTTTGCACGATTCCATCCAGGCGGCAGCTTAGGCAGAAAACTTCTGACGCGTGTGCGCCATGAAATGAAATCCGAAAACCTACCTTTTGTTGCAGGAACAGATGACATTAAAACCGTCATTCATTCCATATCAGAAGGTCGTCTAGGTCTCTGTATTATCGATAACGGTAAAGGCATTATCACTGATGGCGATTTAAGACGCCATATGGAGGCCGACCTAGTTGGTTTAATGGAAAAAACCGCAGCAGACATTATGAATGCGACACCTAAAACAATTAATGCTGAAGCAAGACTTTCTGAAGCTGAAGAGCTGATGAATCAAAAGAAAATCACGTCTTTATTGGTTGAGGATGCCAACCAGATTGTCGGCGTCATACAAATCTACGACTTGAATCCACATTAATTCAACAGGCTGTTTATGAACGCGCTGCTTTATCGACTTTTACTTTGGTTAGCTTTCCCCCTAATCGTCTATCAAGCTGCCAAACGCTGTCGTAAAGCAGACCGTACACGTGACGACCAAACCCCAAAAATTCCACACTGTCTTGCCGCACGGTTTGGCTTAAATCCAACAAAATTCAAGCAAGATGGTATTTGGATTCACGCGGTTTCCGTTGGTGAAACACGCTCCATTTTTCCATTGCTCAAAGCCCTTAAACAATCTTATCCAGATTTACCCATCACACTCACCAGCGGTTCCACCCAAGGCGCCATCCAAGCACTAAAATTTGCACCTGTTGAAATACAGCACCAAATGATTCCCTACGACTACCCTTTCGCAGTGAAACGGTTTTTAAATCAAATCAAACCCAAACTGGTCATTATGGTGGAGACCGAAATCTGGCCAAATTTATACCAGGCCTGTGCAGACAAAAACATCCCTCTCATACTTGCCAATGCACGCCTCAAGGATAAGTCGTTTGAAGCCTATTCAAAATTTGGTGGCACACTGGTTAAAAACGCATTGAACCAAACCCACCTCATCGCTGCGCAATTCAAGCAAGACAAGGCTAACTTTGCCGCGCTAGGTGCAAAAGAAGATAAAATCAAAATATTGGGCAACCTCAAGTTTGATATTGAAGTTGCTCGAGACCTTGAGGAAAAAGCTAAATACTGGCGTTGGGAGAACCAAGCAGAACAACGTTTTATTTGGGTTGCGGCAAGCACACACAAGCACGAAGAAGAGTTGATGTTGCAAGCGCATCAAGCACTGCTAAAACATCAACCAAATGCGTTATTGATACTGGTACCACGTCATACAGATCGTTTTACTGAAGTTGCCGAGTTATTGGAACCAAGCTCCGCATCCATTCGCTCAAAAAACGAAAATGTAACCAACGCCAAGCAGGTTTATCTAGCCGATACGATTGGTGAGTTGATGTTGTGGTTTCAAATAGCAGATGTCGCTTTTATTGGCGGCAGCCTGGTAGATTTTGGCGGCCACAACATACTAGAACCAGCGGCACTCAACAAGCCTGTATTATCCGGGCAATACCACCAAAACCTGCAAGCGCTATACGATTCTTTTAAAGAGGATGCTGCGGTGATTATTTCTAAAGATGCTGACGAACTCGCACAACAATTGATTGAATTGGCAAACCACCCTGAAAAAAGACAAGCCGCAGCAGAAAAAGCATTTAAATGTTTTAGAAAGCAATCCGGTGCACTAAAGCACTTAATGGCAGAAATCCATACATTACTGAAGTAAATGCTTTAACCCCAGCCTGGTAGTTTTTTGCAAAACAACATCTGAAAATCTGCCAGGCTGGGTATCTTGAATAACTTGTGAAAACGTTATGGGAAAGCCAACTCACAGGTTGGCTTTTGTAATCTTTTAGATCACTTTAGAGAAACGGTTCTGCACTTCCGGCTTCATATAGGCATCGAAGACCATACAGATATTGCGAATCAATAATCGTCCCGCTGGGGTGACAAAAATATCCGAATCTGTCACAGTCACCAAACCATCTTCCATCATCGGTTTTAATGCTTGCAGCTCTTTGGCAAAATATTCATCAAAATGAATACCCCACCGTTGATTCAGCTTATCGAAGTTCAAATGAAAATGACTGATCAAACGGGTAATCACATCACGGCGCAGTTCGTCATCTTCCGTTAAGTGCACCCCTCTAAAGGTCGCCAAATGCCCAGCATCAATCGCTTGATAATATTCATCAAGCCCTTTGTAATTCTGCGCATAGGTATTATCGATTAGGGAAATGGACGTTGCGCCCATACCGATCAAGTCACACTCTGCGTGCGTCGAGTAACCCTGGAAGTTACGGTATAGCGTTTCATTGCGTTGTGCGACGGCCAATTCATCATCCGGTTTGGCGAAGTGATCCATGCCGATATAAACATAACCGGCTTCCAGCAAACGATTGGTTGTGGCATGCAAAATCGCCAGCTTTTCATCTGGCGAAGGCATATCCGCTTCATTCATTTTCTTTTGTGTCGGGAACAAACTCGGCATATGCGCATAGTTAAAGATTGAAAAACGATCTGGTTCAGCTTCCAACACTCGATCTAAAGTTTTGATAAAACCAGACTCCGTTTGGAATGGCAGACCATAAATCAAATCGACATTCACCGACATAAAGCCAAATTCTCGTGCACCTTCCAAAACTTCGAACGTTTGCTTCTGGGTTTGAATGCGATTAACGGCTTTTTGCACTTTTTCATCAAAATCCTGCACGCCAAGACTCATGCGATTAAAGCCCAGATTTCGTAACAGCTTTACCGACTCTTTATTGGCTTCACGCGGGTCGATTTCAATCGAGTATTCACCAGAGTCGTCATCATGCAGATTAAAGAAACGACGGGTGGTTTCCATTAACTCAGACATTTCATCCATATTGATAAAAGTCGGTGTTCCACCACCCCAGTGCAGTTGATCCACTTTTCGGCTAGGATCAAAAAGCTTGGATTGCATTTCGATTTCTTTATATAGGCGTTCTAGATAAGGTGTAGTTTTGGAACGATCACGCGTCCAGACTTTGTTGCAAGCACAGAAAAAACAGACCGTGTCACAAAAAGGAATATGGAAATACAAAGACAAATTTCGACCAGAAGCATTGCTACGCTCTGCAGCCGCTTCATAATCTGCAATACCAAAATCGTTTTCAAACTGAAGCGCTGTTGGGTAGGAAGTGTACCTTGGCCCAGTTTGGTTATAACGTTTAATCAGCTCTTCATTAAATTGAATACTTTGTTCCACATCAATCCCTTTTTCGTTCTTATTTTTGAACTGCAACAGCGCCTGTTATCCAGTTTTTATTCATGCAATGCCGAATATTATCGCTATCCCAAAAAGCGGCATAATGCATAATGCATTTAACATGATTTATATCAATTAATAAGACTTAAATTCTTCATCATCATGCGTTTGCTTGATGACATCCAACACGGTGTATTTAACTGTTTCTTTCGGAGAGTTCTCTGCAAGTTTCAGCTGATGCATCAGTGCTTGCATGACTGTTTCTGATGGTAGAGCCAAACCTGCCCAGTAGCTTAGTGCACCGCAAATAATGTTCAAATCTACAGATTTCTCGTTTTCTAAAAAGACTTTATTGTGCTCAATAGATTGAAAAACTCGATTAGCAAAGATATGCGCCCCTTCGGTTTCTTTTCCAAGTGATAAAATAATAAAGAGACCTTTATCTTCAATAAAGAACAGCATATCTTCGGTTCTAGCAATCAACTCAATCGCTTTTGCTATGTGGCTCACGACTCTCTCGGAGCTTGCATATTCGCCAAGACCTACAATAATCATATCCAGCCAAAAATCGTGTCTTTTAGCAAAAGCACTTGAACGTTCCAGTTCAATTTCAAGCACATCGACATTTAAAAATTTTCTAAAGCCGTCATCATTGGTACTATCGTCTAATTCTCTTCCAAAAATATCCAATCGCATACCCATGATGTCATTCCTTATTGTCGTGAAAAGATCCAAGCTTGGTGAATCTTCGCGTTGCGCTTAAAGTCCTGCGGCATTGTTGATTGGGTAATATTTTCAATATGCCAGGCATCTTCAAAAGCTGACATATCTAATTTAAACTTTCTTAAATTATTTGAAAAAATCAGCTTGCCATTTTCACTTAGTAATTTCAATGTTTTTTCTAGCAAATCAACATGATCGCGTTGAATATCTAATGTGCCTTCCATTCGCTTAGACGTTGAAAAGGAAGGTGGATCTATAAAAATCAAATCATAGGTTTTACTAGGCTTTTCGGCCTCTTTATCCAACCACTCTAAAACATTTTCTTGAAGTAATTGGTGGTCTCTTTCATCAATATTATTAACCATAAAGTTATGTTTTGCCCAGTAAAGATAGGTCTTTGACATATCCAAACTCAAGCTCGACTTACAGCCAAACACTGCTGCCTCGGCAGTTGCTGTGGCGGTGTAACAAAACAAATTCAGCAAGCTTTTACCATGACTTAACTCAGCCACTTTTTGACGCACTAAACGGTGATCTAAGAATAAGCCGGTATCAAGATAATCTGTAAAGTTCACTCTCAGTTTGGTCTGATTTTCTTCAATGGTGAAAAAGTGTTTTTGCTCTTCCAAGCGTTCGTACTGCGCTTTACCTTTTTGACGTTCACGCACTTTAAAATGAATAGAACTTGGCAAAACCCCAAACACTTCAGGTAAAACCGACATGGCTTCATACAAACGTCGTTTCGCTTTGGTAGGGTTAACGGTTTTCGGTGGTGCATATTCTGCAACAACAATATGACGAGCAGACTCAAACGTCTCATACACATCTATCGCTAAAGAGTATTCTGGAATATCGGCATCATAAACACGATAGGCGCGCACATTTTCTTTCTTGACCCAGGACTTAAGTCCTTTCATATTTTTTCGAATGCGGTTCGCCACCATTTGCGCATTTTCGGAGACAGATAAGTCAGGAAATTGTTGTTTGACCTGAGCTGCCAAATCGACACCAATATTCAATGCAGGTTCACGGAACCAGATTTCTTCAACATCAAAACGGAACAAGCGACATTCCATCGCACCGTTAAAAAAATCATGAGAACGTTTTGCTTTCATCCCTAAAAACATGCCAAGCTCAGTGTGGCAGGTCAATACAGATGCCTTCCACCCAACAAACTCAGACTTAATGTATTCACCTAGTGATTGGTAGATTTGTTTAACAGTATCCTCATCTCCTAAACGCTCGCCATATGGCGGATTGGATACGACTAGACCAGGTGCCCAATCACCCCACCGGCGCCCCTGCTCAGCAGACATTTGTTTGATTTCAATCGCATCATCATAGCCTGCATTAATAACCGCATCTCGTGCAATATCCAATGACTTATGTGAAATATCTGAGCCATAAATATTAGGCAAGGACTGCAGCCCTTTGGATTCTCTCTCTTCAGCTTCGGCAACCAGCTTCTGCCAGAGTTCAGCGTCATGACCCTTCCAACGATTTAACAACATGTTATTGGCTTTGAACAAACCTGGTGCACAGTCGGAAGCTATCATCGCTGCTTCAATTAAAAAAGTTCCTGAACCACACATAGGGTCATAAAGGCATCCACCCTCACGCGCTATCTCTTGCCATTGACTACGCATCAAAATAGCTGCCGCGACATTTTCCTTTAAAGGAGCCGTCACTTGCTGACCTTCACGATAGCCACGCTGATGTAACGAATAACCTATCAAATCAATACTCAAGGTCAATTCATTACGATTTAAATGGGCGTGAACGCGTAAATCCGGGTTTTCCGTATCAACGAACGGACGTCTATTTTCTAAGTCTTGAAAAAAATCGACAATACCGTCTTTTACTTTCAAGGCACCATAATGACTGTGCGTAATGCCTACGCCTTGGCCGGAAAAAGAAACGGCAAAACTGCCTGTAGAAGGGAGATGATTGCGCCAATCAAGTTGTGCAACCTGCTCGGTAAGATCTTCTTGATTTGCTAACTCGCACTCTAAGACAATCAAATACACTCGGTTAGCTAAGCGAGACCATAAACATGCTCGGTAGCCAACTTCCAAGCTACCTTCAAACGTAGCACCTGTTGGCTGCATTTTGATATTCTCGGCACCAAAAGATAACAATTCTTCTCTTAAAAGTTCAGACAGGCCTTTAGGGGCGGTAGCAAAAAAACGACACATGAAAATATTCTCGGGAAATAAGCGTTATTTTACTGCATTCATAGCAACCTCTTAGTAAAATAAACGCTAGACAATAAATAGACACATTATAACGAACACTCTGGACGCGTAATTTTGGGCACACGACAAACACGATTAAAACCTCTTTTTCTGGTTTTAACCCTTAGCTTTTTTGCATTGCTACTCAATAATTCTTTGGCTTATGCAGGCGCTTATACTCCACCAGCAGACCAAAATGAAACCAACTTTCAAAAGTGGGTTACCACCTTTAAAAAACAAGCGCTAAAACAAGGTATTTCTCAAAAAACACTGGATATTGCTTTCAAAAACGTACACCTAAATCTTCGTGTTCTAGAATTAGATCGTCGTCAGCCAGAGTTCGCCCAAACATTCTGGCAGTATTTCAACCGAGCAGTGACTGATTGGCGTATCGTCAAAGGGAAATTACTACTTAAGAAATATCATGCAGAATTGGCTGAAGTCACCAAAAAATACGGTGTGCCAGAACGCTTCCTTGTCTCTTTCTGGGGCATGGAAACCAACTTTGGCAGCTATACCGGCAGCACACCAATCATCGAGTCTCTCGCAACACTTTCTTACGATAACCGTCGTTCCGATTTTTTCAGCAAGGAACTCATTAGTGCCTTGAAAATACTCGACCAGGGCAATGTGACAGTTGATGAAATGAAAGGCTCTTGGGCGGGCGCAATGGGTCAATGCCAATTTATGCCAAGCAACTATCTAAAATACGCAGTAGATGGCGACAAATCTGGTCATAAAGATCTCTGGAACAGTTTGCCAGATGTTTTCAACTCTATGGGAAATTTCCTTCAAGCACTAGGTTGGCAACGTGGAGAAAATTGGGGACGTGAAGTAAAACTACCAAAAGGGTTTGATTTAACACTCGCGGATGGAAAAACCAAACACCCACTTGCCTATTGGCAAAAACTAGGCCTTAAGCTAGCTGATGGACGACCAATCCCTCATGAAGCAATGGATGCTGCTTTAGTCTTACCTTACGACTATAGAGGCCCTGCTTTTTTGGTATATGACAACTACTTCGTTATTAAAAGATGGAACCGTTCCGATAGCTATGCACTTGCTGTTGCTCACCTAGCTGATAGGTTGGTTGGTCGCCCTGAATTATCTAAATCAGCCCCCAAAGATGACCGTTCACTTTCCCATCAACAGATTATTGAATTACAAAACCGTCTGCAACGTGAACATTATGACATCGGGATTTTAGACGGTATTATTGGTGGCAAAACACGTCAAGCTGTTCGCGACTACCAAATCAAAATGCACCTACCACCAGATGGTTACCCTTCTTACCGAATGTTGCAAATTCTAAGAAAAAACCAAGGCGATTAAACACTAGACCTAGATTCCATTTTACAAATTGATCTCTTACTCTCTTAATGCAAAAAAGATAAAATGTTATTAGGGGAGAAGGAAAGTGAATCGCATGGATAGCAAAAACATAAAGACAATTAGAACAAACTTGCCAAGTGCTTATCAGTTCTGGAAGTTAATGAGTAAGCTCACTAAATTAAACAATTTAGAGCTTAAGCAAAAGCGTGCGTCCTCTCAGCAAATCAAACAAGCTTAATTCAACCGACAAGCAACAAATCCAATCAAAATCTGCCAGGCTGGGGTAGTTTATAAAATTAACCCAGCCTGGCAGATTTTAAAAATAAAACACTTAAAGATTTAATGCAGACAAAGCGTAGGAAAAACGCTTAGGAATTAGACTTTGATTCCTCTGAATCTCGGTCTGTTTTTTTCAGGAAAAACTCTGAAATCAACAAAGCTACTGCGCCAATAGAAATGGCGACATCAGCAACATTGAATGTAGCGTAATGCCAAATCCCGATATAAAAGTCGATAAAATCTGTCACTCGACCGGCCACAATACGATCAATAACATTACCCAAAGCGCCACTCAGCACTAAATTAATCCCTACTAACTCAAGTGACCATTTACTAGGCAAACGCTTCAACCAAAGCAATAAAACAACACTAACTGCTACCGCCAAAGCTGAAAACAACCAACGTTGCCAACCCCCCATATCTGCCAGAAAACTGAATGCTGCACCTTCGTTATAAACAAGCGTGAAGTTTAAGTGCGGCAACACCGCAACAGGTACACCAAACTCTAAAGCGCTGTTCACCCAGTATTTGGTAAGCTGATCCAGCACGATTACCACCAAAGCCAACCACAAAGTAATCAACCCTGTTGAACGCCACCCTGCTTTCAGATTATTGTTTTGATCAGACATCATCTAACTATGCAAAATGGCGTGTTTCGCCTTCTCCATAAACATTGTCAACACAACGCTGACACAACTCTTCGTCTTCAGCATGCGTACCCACATCATCACGATGATGCCAACAACGTCCGCACTTAGGTTTTTCCGTTGCATTTGCATCAATCCACAATCCTGCCATTTCAGTCTCAACCGTCGAGCCTGACTTCTCACTTGAAGGTAGCACCTTCGCATAAGATGTAATCAAAACAAATCTCAGCTCGTCTTCCAAACATTGAATTTGTTTAAGCAATGCATCATCAGCATAAAGCGTGACTTCTGCTGTCAAAGAGCCTTTAACAGTCCCTTCATTACGCAGCACTTCCAATTGCTTAGACACAGCAGAACGCACAGACATAATTGCATCCCAATAAGCGGAGTTCATTGACTGACTTTCATCCAAAGCTGTTAGACCTTGATACCATTCTTCAACAAAAATGGTTTCACTGCGTTCGCCAGGTAAAGTTTTCCAAATTTCTTCTGCTGTAAAACTCAATATCGGCGCAATCCAGCGCGTTAATGCTTCAACGATATGATACAAAGCGGTTTGTGCTGAACGTCTTGGTAAACCATCTGGCTTACAGGTATATTGACGATCTTTAATCACATCTAAATAAAACGCACCCAAATCCATTGAACAGAAATGAGTCACCGCTTGATAAATAGCATGGAAGTTATAAGCTTCATAAGCCTCAATAATTTCTTGTTGTAAGCTGTGTGCTTTACCAACAACCCATTGATCCAAAGGCAACATATCGTTATAGGCGATTTGATCCGTTTTAGGGTTAAAACCATTGATATTGGCTAACAAGAAACGTGAGGTGTTACGGATACGACGATAAGCATCAGCCGTACGGTTAATGATTTCATCGGAAACCGTCATTTCATAGCGGTAGTCCGCAGCAGAAATCCACAAACGCAAAATATCCGCACCATATTTATTGGCAATATCCTGAGGTGCAACCACGTTCCCCTTAGATTTCGACATTTTTTTACCGTCTTTATCAACGGTAAAACCATGCGTCAGCACTTGTTTATAAGGGGCTTTGCCGTGAATCGCCAAAGATGTCAACATTGAAGATTGGAACCAACCGCGGTGCTGATCCGACCCTTCCAAATACAAATCTGCTGGCGCTGACAATTCGTCACGCTGATCCAATACCGCGTAATGAGAAATACCGGAATCAAACCAAACGTCCAAAATATCGGTCACTTGCTCGTAATCACCTGCATCAGCACCCAGCAAGGTTTCAGGTTCTAGATCATACCAAGCATCAATGGACTTCTCTTCAACCATCTGCGCGACTTTTTCCATCAACGTCAGGGTATCAGGATGCATTTCACCCGTCACTTTATGCACGAATATTGTAATCGGCACGCCCCAGAAACGTTGTCTGGAAATACACCAATCAGGACGACCTTCAACCATCCCTTCGATACGGCTTTGACCCCATTCAGGCACCCACTGCACCTGCTTAATTTCTTTCAAGGCATCGTCGCGCAAGCCCGCTTGCGTCATACTGATAAACCACTGTGGTGTTGCTCTAAAAATCAGCGGTGTTTTAGTACGCCAGCAATGCGGATAGCTGTGGACAATCGCTTCGTGATGCACCAAGGCTTTGTGCTCTTGTAGCACTTCAATGACATGATCATCAACTTTCAGTACATTTTCACCTTCAAACAAAGGGGTTCCTGCAACAAAGTTACCATTACCATCAACTGGGCAATCCACTTCCAAATCATATTTCAAGCCGACAGCATAGTCTTCTTGACCATGGCCAGGCGCGGTATGTACACAACCTGTACCCGCATCAGTGGTGACGTGATCTCCCAAAATAATCGGTACAACTCGATCATAGAAAGGATGCTGCAGGCGAATCAAGTCGAATTGGTCACCTCTGCCATAAGCGATAACACGATAGGTTTCAAAGCCCCATTTATCCATGACATCTTTCAATAGTGCTTCTGCAACAAACAGCTTTTCAGGACCATGCTCGCCATTTACTTGAACGATGGCATATTCCAATTCTGGGTTAATCGAAACAGCTTGGTTAGCAGGCAAAGTCCAAGGAGTCGTTGTCCAAATAACCACAGACAATGGTCCTTCACCTAAATGATCTTCAACATGATGACAACGCTTAAAGAAAGCTTCTTCGTCGATCACCTTAAAACGAACATCAATGGCATGAGAGCGTTTATCTTCATACTCAACCTCAGCTTCTGCCAATGCAGAATGGCCGCCAACACTCCAATAAACAGGCTTCGTCCCCTTGACCAAATGACCATTTTCAATCATTTTTGCCAAAGCTCGAATCTCATCCGCTTCATATTTAAAATCTTTTGTCAGATAAGGGTTTTGCCAATCCGCCATCACACCAAGGCGTTTAAAATCCTGCATCTGCCCATCAACCTGCTTCTGAGCATAATCACGGCAAGCCTGTCTGAACTCAGTTGCACCGATCTTCTTGCCAACCTTGCCTTTTTTCTTTTCTACATTCAATTCAATAGGCAAACCATGACAATCCCAGCCAGGTACATAAGGGGCATCAAAACCGTTCAACCCTTTAGACTTGATAATCATATCCTTGAGCACTTTATTGACCGCATGACCAATATGAATATTACCGTTCGCGTATGGAGGTCCATCATGCAAAATGAATTTTGGACGCCCTTCCATCGCATTACGCACAGTTTTATAAAGTGCTTCGCTTTCCCATTTTTCTACCTGAGCAGGCTCACGATTCGGCAAATTACCGCGCATCGGAAAATCTGTTTCGGGAAGGTTTAAAGTCGGTTTATAGTCTTTGGCCATAGTTTGCTTCTAGTCGTTTAAATCAAGTTTAAAAAAATTTTGTTTAATTGTATTTCTAGTCGATGTGCAATATATTTTTGGCTTGTTGCACATCTTGTTCTATCTGAGCCTTGAGCGTATCCAGTGAGTCAAACTTCATCTCTGAGCGAATAAACTGATGTAGTTTCACGCCGACATGGCTGCCGTAAACATCTTTCGTCCAGTTGAATAAGTGCACTTCAATAGAAGGTCGTAATCCATCAACTGTCGGACGAACACCAATATTAGCGATGCCTGGCCAGTCATTTTCCGCGAGGCCGGAAACATAAACAGTATAAACCCCTTCAACAGGCATTTGTAATCGCTTTGGGTTCAGGTTCAGGGTACGAAAGCCAAGCTGACGACCCAAGCGTTGTCCATGTATGACTCGACCCTTAAAGTAAAAAGGCTTGTTCAACAATGCCTGCACCAAATCTAAATCATGCGCACTCAAGGCTTGGCGAATCCGTGTACTACTGACTCTATCGCCTTGAAACAAAAGCGTCGGCATGTCATCAACAACAAAGCCATGCTCTTTCCCTTTTTCAACCAGGGTTTGAAAAGAGCCTTCACGGTTTTTGGCAAAACGAAAATCATCACCAACAACCAGTTGTTTCACATTTAGCTTGGCGACCAACAAGTCTTCAACAAATGTATTTGCACACATCTGTGCAAAACGCTCATCAAAACGGCAAACCAACACATAATCCACATCGGTTTGTCCAAATGCATCAAGTTTTTCTCGAAGATTCATCAATCTAACGGGGGCACGTTCTGGAGCGAAAAACTCAATCGGCAGAGGTTCAAACAACATCACCACACTGGGTAAGCCTGCCGTCTTAGCGTCAGTTGCAACCTGACCCAAAATCCTCTGATGTCCAAGATGAACACCATCAAAATTTCCGATTGTCAGCACACACCCTTTCTCAAACGCATCACACATTCGATTTAAATTATGCAAACCGCGAATTAATTGCATAGCTACGGTGTTTTTACCTTTGTTTTTCCTGTTGATAACTCTCAAGCCTAAGCGTGAAATTATAGCCGATTATCTTTACTTATAGGCTGCTAAAATTTAAGGAATTTCATGTTTAATACCAAAGAATTAAGCAGCGCCTCTTTTCCATTGAGAAGGACGAACACCCAACATCATTAAAGCCGCAAAATAGATAATCACCGCGCCACCGACAAGCATGAACAACCAACCAATCCTATGCCATGCATCAAAAGCCAGCCAAACTGAATCCGCTGGCATCATTTCTTGTAAAAACAGAATCAAAAGACCATTTGCCAATAAAATTTGCCCCCAAAGCTTGGGCCAACCAGCTTCATGAACCAGCACACCAGACTTCTTCAAATTCCAATACAATAGTCCTGCATTAACAAAAGCGGCGATAGAGGTTGCTGCAGCCAATCCTACGTGCGCAAAAGGACCAATTAAAATTAAGTTTAAAACGGTGTTCACTACCAAAGCAATCACTGCGATTTTGACTGGTATTTTCATTTCCTTCCTAGCATAAAACGCAGGTGCTAGAATCTTCACCAAAATAAAGCCAAGTAATCCAAAACCATAGGCAATTAAACTTTTCCCTGCCATCAACACATCATGATCACTGAATGCACCGTAATTAAATAAACTAACCAACAAAGGCTTGGCTAAAATCACCAATCCCAGTGTCGCAGGTATACCCAGAATAAATACGAGTCTTAAAGCGCTATCCAAATCTTGCCTAAATCCTTCCCAATCTTTATTCGCGGCTTTTTTTGACAATCCTGGCAAAACAACCGTTGCCAAAGCTACACCAAACACACCCAATGGAAATTCCATTAAACGATCTGAGTAATACAACCAAGAGACCGATCCCGTGACCAAAAAAGATGCCAATACGGTATCAATTAATAGATTAATTTGAGCGACAGAAACACCAAACAAAGCTGGTAGAATCAAGCGTTTTACTTCATGCACACCTGGGTCATCATAGCGCCGAGGCTTCGGCAGCAATCCCAGTTTCATCAAAAAAGGCACATGAAACAATAATTGCACAACCCCCGCAACCAACACCCCCCAGGCCAAAGCCATGATTGGAACCGACAGCAAAGGTGAAATCCATACGGCAAAGGTAATCAGCACCAGATTCAAAAATACAGGGGTGAATGCAGGCACTGCAAACTGGTTATAGGTATTCAAAATTGCCGAGGACAAAGCTACGAAAGAAATCAATAACAAATAGGGAAAGGTAATCGATAACATATCTGATGCAAGCTTGAACTTTTCGGGGTAATCGATAAACCCAGGCGCAAACACCATCATCCACAAACTTGAACCAAACACGCCGAATGCAGTTACAACCAGCAAAATGCTCCCAAGTCTAAAACTGATTGCATTAACCAGGTGCCGAACTGCTTCTATGCCTTTTTTCTCTTTTGCTTCAGCCAAGACAGGAACAAAAGCTTGTGAAAAAGCGCCTTCCGCAAACAAACGACGGAAAAAATTAGGTATTTTAAAGGCGACAAAAAAAGCATCCGCACCAGTTGACGCACCAAAATAACGTGCTATCACCATATCACGGACAAAACCGAGTACACGAGAGATCATGGTCATACTTCCGACTGTAGCCGTAGCTTTAATCAATCTTTTCACTTCGATCCTTTTTAGCGAAAACCCCATACATTGGGAAGGGATACACTTATTGCCATATACAACACTTTACAGAATCATATCAATAGTTGCGTAACTTACAACCTTAAACCCTCTAAATAGATATCAAATGACTTGAAAGGTATTTTTCAGACATAAAAAAACCGGGATATACCCGGTTTCTTTTCAACTTGCCAATTAAAGCAAATTACGCCATTGCTTTAACACGAGCGTTCAAACGGCTCTTGCTACGTGACGCTTTGTTTTTCTCAATAATGCCCTTACGAGCCATACCATCTAGACTTGATTGAGCAACACGGAAAGCAGCAGTAGCTGCTTCTTTGTCACCAGCTTCAATAGCATGAAGAACTTTTTTTACAGTTGTACGCATTGCAGCACGCATACCTGCATTATGCTGGCGATGCGCTTCGGCTTGACGTGCTCTTTTTCTAGCTTGTACTGAGTTTGCCATTTTAGTTTTGTCTCCAAAAATTCTGTTATTTCAATTATTTAAAGCCGATACGCATCGACTAGTACTCATTCCGAAAGGGCTAAATCTTTCCGAAAGCACTATAAATGTTTGAAAGGATTGCGAAATTATCCACATCTGACCCCAAACTGTCAAACTTATTTTCAATCAAAGCACTATTTATAATGCAAATAGCGGTCATGCAAGCAAATCTCAAAAAAACATCAGACTTTGTCTGCTTAGATCACTATATTCTTCTACAGAAATACGCTATAAGCTTGTCATATAACGCACCGAAATCGATCAATCAATACCAAAAACAAACATAAATAACGCTAATAGAATAAGTCACCATCAATAAATCATCACAATATCTTAATAAAACTATAAATAATAATTATGGTTCTTATTTTGCTTGCTTAATGTAAACGTAAGCTGTATTTAAGCACGTGCAATTATAAACTATTAACGGGTAGGTACCGACCTATGAGCGAACAACCTGTCGATATACTATGGGTTTTATTTAGTGCCGTTTTGGTCGCAATCATGCAACCTGGTTTTACAGCGCTTGAAGCAGGTGCCACCCGAGCAAAAAATTCCATTTCAACCGCCATCAAGAACTTCAGCGACTTCTTAATTGCTTTTACAGTGTTCACCATAACCGGCGCTAGCATTATGCTTGGTACCAGCCATGACGGCTGGTTTGGCTGGAGCCCGATTTTCTTTTATGAAAACAGCCTACCAAACACAACTCTAATGTTATTCCATGCCATGTTTGCTTCAACCGCCGTCACCATTATCTCAGGCGCCATTGCAGAAAGAACCAAATATGCTTCTTACCTTTTTATCGCGCTAATAGTCTCTTTATTTATCTACCCTCTCCAAGCGCATTGGGCATGGAACTCTGACGGTTGGCTAGCACAATTTGGTTTTATAGATTTTGCGGGCTCCACCGTTGTGCATTCAGTCGGAGGCTGGGCTGCTCTAGCAGCAATCTTAATTATTGGTCCTCGTATCGGCCGTTTTGAAAATGGCGTACATAACTTTGATCAATCCAATTTGGCTTTCAGCGCATTGGGGGTGTTTCTTATCTGGCTAGGCTGGATAGGTTTTAACGGAGGCAGCGTCTTAGCACTTAACAAAGAAACAGGATCTGTGATTACAAACACGCTAATCGCTGGATCAACAGGAGGACTTGCAGGACTTCTTATCAGCCGAATTTTAACGAAATACTATCAAGTAAACGATATCATGAATGGTGTCTTGGCAGGCCTTGTATCCATTACCGCATCCGCTCATTTAGCAACCATTTCATCATCAATGGCGATTGGTTTTGCAGGAACAATCGCCTATATGATCGGCAAATATGTACTGGTTAAGTTTCGAATAGACGATGCTATTGAAGCGGTTCCCGTACATTTATTTGCAGGTATAACAGGAACACTTGCCGTTGCGTTTCTTGTGCCACCTGAACATTTTCTTGAACAATTAAAAGATCAAGTCACAGGAATTGTCACTATTGGCATACTATCCTTCGGCATTACCTACATTTCGCTAAAAACCTTTAACCACTTCTATAAATTACGCGTATCCGAAACCGATGAAATACTGGGATTAAATATCAGCGAACACCAAGCATCAACCTCTATGTATGACTTAGCTACTGCTATGAACATTCAAGCTAAAGGGCAAGATTTTTCTAAAAAAATCCTTGTAGAACCTCAATCGGATGCATATCTAATTGCCACTTACTACAACCATGTTACGCAAGCATTCAATCAATTAAGCGCTGATAAAGAAGCTTTGCTAGAAGAAACATACAAGATGGCACATTACGACCTACTAACAGGTCTTGCCAAAAGAAATGTCTTATCCGATAGCCTCAGCAAAGCTGTTCAAAAACTTGAACGCCAACCACAAACTCATGCTGTGCTTTTCATTGATCTGGACGGCTTCAAAAACATTAATGACCAATTTGGACATGATGCAGGAGATATTGTTATTAAAGCTTCTGCCGACCGTATTCTTAAAACAATTAGAAAAACCGATTTGGCTGCCCGATTTGGTGGCGATGAATTCGTTGTACTACTAGAAAACATCCAAAATGATAGCTTTGCTGCGCAAGTCACTGAAAAAGTGATTGAAAACTTAAAACAACCCATCGAGTTAACCAATGGAGAAATTGGCTACATAAGCGCTTCAGTAGGCTTAAAAATTTTTGATGATAAGTTGAAAACAAGTGTTGATAGCATATTAAAAGATGCCGACAACGCCATGTATGAGGCTAAGAGACGAGGTAAAGGACAATGGGTGGTCGCGTAAGAAAAAAGCTTACCCTACGAAAAGAAAGCGTATTTGCTCTACTCTCGGTGGTATGGATGGTTTTGCAATACAGACCAAGCTCGGTAAATTTGCTCAGCCACCACAACCCTGACCAAAGGATGAGGCAGCGTCAATTTCGACAGGCTCCACTTCCATCTTGCGGCAGCAACCAAGTCAGCATGCAAACCATCAGGACCACCTACAATCAACGCAACATCCTGACCTGAACACAACCAATCATCAAGTTTCTGTGACAACTTCAAAGTTGTTGGCTGCTCGCCATGCTCATCCAAAACCACCAATTGAGCATTTTTGGGTACTGCAGCAAGAATTCGCTTAGCTTCTTCTTCCTTATAACCATCGACATTACCCGTTTTACCACGTACAGCCATAGGTAATTCCACCAGTTTCAAAGAACAGGATTTTGGAAGACGTTTAACGTATTCTTGATAACCTTCTTGAACCCACTTGGGCATTTTTTGCCCAACGACAATAAAATGAATAATCATACTAATCGTTACTTAACGACAAACTTGTTCGGAGACACTTTATTAAGCTTTAACAGAAGCTGGTGCTTCTTGAGCTGAAGGCGCTTGCCAAAGTTTTTCCAACTGGTAATGAGCACGTGCTGATTCAGTCATAACATGCACCACCGCGTTACCAATATCCACCAATACCCAATCAGGCTCTGGCCCTGCTTCAACACCCATCGGCGGCTCACCAGCATCTTTAAACGCCTGTGCAACAGCTTGACCAGTAGAACGTACATGCGCTGTAGAGGTTCCCGTAGCCACTACCATAAGGTCGGTAAAAGTACATAATTCAGTTACATCCAGAACCTGTATATCTCTGGCTTTACTGTCTTCTAAAGTTTTAACGATTAGATTTTCAACGGCTTTAATTTCCATCTTTTCGTATGGTTCCTCTTAATTTTGAGTTTATCGATAAAGTTTGTGTTCTTTAATATAGCGCGCAACACTTTCAGGCATCAGATAATCCACAGGATCACCGTGCGTCAAATAAGAGCGAAGTGCGGTGGCACTTAGATCTAATTGAGTGATAGGCAAATCCACAATCTGCCCAGCTTCCTGTGTTAAATTCGGCACCCATCTATGATGAAATATTCTGCCTATTTCACCTTCTGAAGGTACAGGTTCACCAGGTCGATGCGTAACCACAAGATTAGCCAGTTTCAAAATTCTCTGCCAATCTCGCCAAGTATCAAACTTAGCAAAGGCATCTGTTCCCATCATCAGCACTAGCATGGCATCTGACTCTTGTTGTTTCAGTTTTTCAAGAGTCTGAACCATATAAGACGGTCCCCCCATTTCAATTTCGATTCTATCTAATTTGAATTTAGGTTGATTTTTTATCGCCAATTCAATCATTTCGCACCGTTGTTCGGCGGAAACTTGAGGCGTATCTCGATGAACGGGTTGATAGGCAGGAACAAAACGCATCTCATCCAAGTGAAGCGCATTGAGAACTTCTAAAGCCGGGCGTAAATGACCGAAATGAATCGGATCAAAAGTACCACCGTTAATGCCAATTAAACGTTTAAGCTGCAAATAACTGTCTCTCAATAACTTTATTGTTATTATAACAATTATGACTCAGATGCATAACGCTATTCCCGATATTCCAGATGCCTTAGAAACAACGCTTTGGCAGCTACTTTCAGATGGCAAGCGCTATAAAGAATACGATCTACTCAAAACCTTGGTTGAATTTGGCTTCGAACAGTTCACTCCCTCTCTAGAACCCTTAGAGCTATTTCGCTCACACTTTCTACTCTTCCACCTGCTTTATCGACTGCAAGATAAGTGGCAACAGGAACAAAAAGGGATTTTGGCGATTCATAGCTTGGAAATCCGCTTACTCTCAACAAAGCAAACAAGTACAACAGATATAGCCAGCCTGGCAGATTTTGGCGAAACGCCAGCTGAAGTCAAAGCCTACTACCTAGACTATTCAACCTTTCTCGAAACCCAAGAACAGGAAGTTATCGAATTGTTAGACAGCTTTTGGAATAGCTTTGGTGAACGACCTGCTCAACACACAATAAACATCAGCAAAGAAGAATCCATAACCATTCTACAAATTAATGGTCATTTGAGTGCTGAACAAATCAATCGACAATTCCGTAAACTTTCGCAGGTTCATCATCCAGACAAAGGCGGTGATGCTGACACTTTTAGAAAACTATGTGAAGCACGTGATCGTTTAAAAATGGAAGTTTAGACATGACCCCAGCCTGGTAGATTTTAATCAAAATCTACCAGGCTGGGTAAAAGCAGAATTAAGCGCTATTGACGGATATGCCCATCACCTAGCACGATATATTTTTGAGATGTCAGCCCTTCCAGACCGACAGGTCCTCGCGCATGGAATTTATCGGTACTGATACCGATTTCCGCCCCCAGACCATACTCGAATCCATCAGCAAAACGCGTTGAAGCATTTATCATCACTGAACTGGAATCTACCTGCGCCAAGAAGCGACGAGAAGTAGTGATACTTTCGGTAATAATCGATTCCGTATGGCCCGAACTGTACTGAGCGATATGTTCCATAGCACCATTAACATCCGCAACCACCTTGATGGACAAGATTGGCGCTAGATACTCAGTTGCCCAATCTTCATCGGTCGCCGCTTTCATATCAACAATCGCACGGGTTTTTTCGCAACCGCGCAACTCTACCCCTTTTTCTTGATAGGCTCTGGCTAGAACAGGCAAAATTTCCTGTGCGCGGCTTTCTGCAATCAATAATGTTTCCATCGCATTACACACGCCATAACGATGCGTTTTGGCATTCAAAGCAACTTTCACCGCCTTGTCGGCATCCGCATCATCGTCGATATAGACATGACAAATACCATCCAAATGCTTAATCACAGGTACGCGTGCGCCTTGGCTGATACGCTCGATCAAGCTTTTACCACCGCGAGGAATAATGACATCGATATACTCAGGCATGGCGATCATCTCACCCACTGCTTCACGATCCGTGGTTTCCACCACTTGTACAGCGGCCTCAGGTAAACCCGCTGTTTTCAGCGCCTGTTGAATACAAGCGGCCAATGCATGATTAGAAAAGTAAGCTTCAGAACCACCTCGTAAAACCGTAGCGTTACCAGATTTCAAACACAAAGCGGCTGCATCAATAGTGACATTGGGGCGTGACTCATAAATAATTCCTACCACACCTAAAGGCACGCGCATTTTGCCAACCTGAATCCCAGAAGGCAGATAATTCATATCTTCAATTTCACCGATTGGATCTTTCAAACCCGCAATCTGACGCAACCCTTCAGCCATCGTCGCAATGGTTTTATCCGTCATCGCCAAACGATCTAACATTGCTTCATCCAGCCCTTTCGCTTTGCCTGCCTCCAAATCTTTTTGATTCTCAGCTTTCAAAGTGTCTGCTTGCGCAACCAATGCTTCTGCAATGCTCAATAATGCATGATTTTTCTGCTCAGTTGTCGCGACAACCAATTCACGAGATGCCTTGCGTGCTTTTTGCCCAAGACTTTGCATCATTTGTTGAATATCATTGCTCATTTAATTTCTCTTCTTCTACACACTTTACTGTGAAATTTTAAATACCAATTCAGACAAGCCAACCCACTCATCACCTTGATTCAGCCCTTTGATTTGAAAATCAATTTGCATTGCCAAACCAAGCAACGATTGCCAATAATTCAAGTCATGGCGTCTTAAGGCTGCATTAAATTCATTTTGTTTTGATGACCAAATTCTCAACTGCTTAAACACTTGTGCCAAGTTGGTCGTTTGCTGCTTTTGGCTGATCGCAATCAGCTGCCGTAACTCTTTGGACAACAGCCACAAAACGATCGGTGCTTCCAAACCTTCTTGCCTTAAACGATGCAAAATTTGCAACGCATATTGTGTTTTGCCCAACAACATTGCCGTGCTCAAGGCAAATAACTGATAGTGCGCTTGATCTGCAACGGATTGCGCAATTTGCTCTACCGTTAACAAACTGCCTTGTGGAAATAACAATCCTAGCTTTTCCAGCTCTTGATCCGCTGCCAGCAAATTCCCTTCCACGCGTTGCGCCAACTCAGCCGCAGCTTCATTATCCAACTGTAATCCAATTTCACCAGCACGCTTCTGACACCATTGAATCAGTGCATTCCCTTCTATGGGCTTGGACTGTACAACTAAGCCCTGAGCTTCTATCGCCTGATACCATTTTGATTTGGTTTGGCGGCTATCCAACTTCTCGCAGGTAATCACAACAACCGTTTCTAGTTCAGCACCAGACACCATCAACGACTGCTGCTGATTCAACCAGTCACGAATGAACTCACCACCGTCTTTTCCCGGCGTGCCTTTAGGCATATCCAGTTCGATAACACGCTTATCTGCAAACAAACTCATTGCCTGAGTATCCATTTGCAAATCCTGCCAATTAAATTGCGTCTCTACATCATAACGATCACGCTGCATAAAACCTTGAGCTTTCAAGCCTTCACGCAAAGCGTCTAATGCCAAGCGAACATACAGCGGTTCTTCACCATAAATCAGCACCAACGGTACCATCTGAAAACCAGATTGTTGTACCTGCCTAATAAACGCTGGTGCCGTAATCATATTTCGTTACTTCACCTTTGGTTGCAAAGGCTGTAATTTTGCATAAGCCCGATTTAATCGATCAATGACTTGCAGCGCAACTTCCGTTACCATCTGTCGTTTAATCGATTGTAACTCTCGATTAGACGCCTGTGCTTGAGCAGCATTTACACTACGGTCACGAAAAGCAACCGCCTGAGCAGTTATCACTTCTTTTTCCGTCGCAACAACTTGTGCATTAAATGGCTGAACCATTTTCAGCAATTCACCTGACACGTTACCATAAGCATCGCGTGCAGTTATAGAGGTTTTCAACTGAGTGGCCTGTAGATTCAAAACCAATTCTGCATTGGCTAAGTTACCAACGACCTTTACCCCCATAGACTGAAACTGCTGAGTCAACACCTGTGCCAAATCATTTCTGACACCAGAGTTTTGTACTATTTTTATTGAGTGATAGGTTGCTGTTGCGGCTTCACCCATGCCTTTCAGGTGAAATCCACAAGCTGACAAAAACAAAGTCACCGTAAAAAGCAGACCAAGCCCTAGTGATCGAACACCCCCAGCCTGGTAGATTTTGAATGCGACTTTGTTCATCTTTTAACCTTTTACAACAATATTGACTAAACGCCCAGGCACCACAATCTCTTTAACGATTTCCTTGCCGTCAATGAATTTTGCGGCCTGTTCGTTTTGTTTTGCCGCCACGATAATCGAATCCTTATCGGCATCTGCCGCCACTTCAATCTTACCGCGAAGCTTACCATTGACCTGAACCATGATCTCAATTTCGTCTTTGACCAATGCGCTTTCATCAACGGATGGCCAAGACTCATTCAATACCATCTCATTATGTCCTAGCATTTCCCAAAGCTGTTGCGAGATATGTGGTGTCATAGGTGACAACATCAATACCAACACTTCTAACGCTTCTTGCATCACCGCTTTGTCTTCATCACTCTCTACTTTAAAGCGAGACAAGTCGTTCATCAGCTCCATGGTTGCGGCAATCGCAGTGTTGAAATGCATTCTGCGACCTATGTCGTCAGACACTTTCTGCAAAGTTTCGTGCAACTTCAAACGCAACGCCTTTTGTACTTTATTCAAACCATCTTGCGAACCACAAGCAGCAACACTGCCAGCTTCAACATGCGCAACTACTTGGCGCCAAACGCGGTTTAGGAATCGATAAGAACCCTCAACCGCAGAGTCCGACCACTCAAGTGTTTGTTCTGGTGGTGAAGCAAACATAATGTAAAGTCTTAGCGTATCCGCACCGTACTGATCAATCAGAGTCTGCGGGTCAATACCGTTATTCTTCGACTTTGACATCTTGATAACGCCGCCGTAATTCACTTCTTCACCTGTTGCTTTTAGCTTGCCGGAAACAATCCCGCCTTTTTCATCAGCAACCGGCTCAACATCCAATGGCGAATACCAAGTTTGCTTACCTGACGCATCTTGCTGATACCAACTGCCAGCTAACACCATGCCTTGCGTCAACAAATTCTTAAATGGCTCGTCAGAAGACAGCAAGCCTTCATCACGCATCAACTTATGGAAGAAACGCGCATACAATAAATGCAAAATCGCGTGCTCTATCCCGCCAATGTACTGATCAACCGGCAGCCAGTGATCCGCAGCAGTCTTGTCCAACATCGCATTATCTGAATGTCTTGAGGCATAGCGTGCGTGATACCAAGACGATTCAAAGAAAGTATCAAAAGTATCGGTTTCACGCTTAGCTGGGCCACCACACTGTGGACATGAACAATTTTTAAAGCTGTCTAACTTCGCCAATGGTGAACCTGCGCCATCCGGTACGACATCTTCTGGCAAACGAACAGGCAAGTCTTTCTCTGGCACAGGTAACGCACCGCACGCAGGACAATAAATAACAGGAATTGGACAGCCCCAATAACGTTGACGAGAAATCCCCCAGTCACGCAAGCGGTAGTTGGTTTGTTTTTCACCCAACTCAAGTTCACTCAAGACTTTCGCCATTTCATTCAAGGCTTGTTTTGAGTTCAGACCGTCAAACTGCGCAGAATTAAACAACACGCCTTTTTCGGTATAGGCGGCTTCAGATACATCAACATCATCCGCATCTTTTGGACGAATAACCGCTTTAATCGGTAACTCATATTTTTTCGCAAACTCGTAATCACGCTGATCATGCGCAGGCACAGACATCACCGCACCCGTTCCATAACCCATCAATACAAAGTTCGCTGCCCACACAGGCACGGTTTCACCGGTAATCGGATGCTTCACGCGAATACCGGTATCGACCCCTTTTTTCTCCATGGTTTCGATATCCGCTTCCGCAGTAGAAACGTGAGAACATTCTTCAATAAAGCGTTCCAAAGGTTCATTGTTAACCGCCGCCTTACGTGACCAAGGATGATCTGCAGCAACCGCAACATAAGTCACCCCCATCAACGTATCTGGACGTGTGGTATAAACCTTCAAATTCTCAGTACCATCTTCTAGACCAGAGTCCATTGGGAATTGGATTTCCAAACCAGTAGACTTACCGATCCAGTTTTTCTGCATGGTTTTAACTTGCTCAGGCCAACCTTCTAACTGATCTAAATCTTTCAGTAGCTCATCGGCATAATCCGTAATTCTTAAGAACCATTGTGCGATTTCTTTGCGCTCAACTGGCGCACCGGAACGCCAGCCTTTGCCATCAATAACTTGCTCATTTGCCAAAACTGTTTGATCGATCGGATCCCAATTCACCACCGACATTTTGCGGTAAACCAAGCCTTTTGACATCAAACGGGTAAACAACCATTGTTCCCAACGATAATACTCAGGATGACAAGTCGCCACTTCACGTGTCCAGTCATAACCCAAACCCAATGCCTTTAACTGGTTGCGCATATAGTCGATGTTTTCGTATGTCCACTTTGCAGGTGCGACATTGTTCTGCATCGCTGCGTTTTCCGCAGGCAAACCGAACGCATCCCACCCCATTGGTTGTAGTACGTTCTTGCCTTGCATGCGCTGATAACGAGCAATCACATCCCCAATGGTATAGTTGCGCACATGCCCCATGTGCAATTTCCCACTTGGATAAGGGAACATCGACAAACAATAAAACTTCTCTTTACTGTCGTCTTCTTTAGCAACAAATACCTGCTGGTCGTCCCAACGTTTTTGAATCTCCGGTTCAATGTTTTGAGGTTGATAATCGTTATAAGTTTCTTCGGTCATTGACTTGGTTCTTTTATGATAAGATGCGTTAAAAATAAGACCAAAATTATAACAGATGGAGACAAAAATGGCCGACAATAAAATGCTTCAAGCCTATAGATACCTTCTTGAAAAATCAAAAGAAGAACTTATCAAGGCAGACTTCAAGACTTGGGAGTTACTTGGCAAAGCCGTCGAAAATATTGAAGAACAAGAATCTGTTCTTGAAGAGCTGACAGATGAAGAGGTTGAACAAGTTCGTAAAGATTTGAAAGCCGACTTAGAACAACTGTCTGAGCACCTTTCTGAATATCAACAAGGCGTTGAAAGCTTTATCGAAATGGAGTTACCGATTTTAGAAAACTATCTAGAAGAAAAGGCTCTTAGCCTGTCAGACCCAACGGACTTAATGCTACTTAGACTCCGCATGAATGCGGCTATGCACCCGGACGAAGCTTAATTCCACCAACCCCAGCCTGGTAGATTTTTAATCGACAATAATAAAATCTACCAGGCTGGGGGCTTATGCCTATGCCTACCCTTCTTCTTTAGGCATTCCTTTTTTATAAAAACGTATTGCCAACACAACCAACAAACCAAGTGCCATCAAAATCTGTATTGGCAACAGCTTCCATTTCGCAAAGAAAGTTTCCCCTTCATAAGGTTGTACATCGCCTTTAAGCACACCGGCTTTATAAGGCGGTATTTGCGCTTTAATCTGACCGTCCGTTCCAACGATAATGGTGTACCCTGTATTGGTGCTACGAGCAATTTCACGCCCTAACTCCAACGCACGCATTTGTACATCCTGTACCTGCTGAGCCGGTTCAAACGAGTGAGCAAACCAAGCGTCATTACTGACCGTAATCAAATAACGGGTATTGGCGACCGTCTTCGCCATTTCATCACCAAAAGCGATTTCATAGCAAACCGTTACACCCGCCATTTGCCCGCCAAGCTTCATCGGCTTATTAACCACATCGCCTTCACTAAACTCAGAGAATGGAATATTGAACAGTAAGCTCAATGCTTTAAAAAAGTTAGAAAACGGAAAGTATTCACTAAAAGGCACCAAGTGTTTTTTGTAGTAACGCTCTTTTGGATTACCTGCATTAACCAATGCATTGTAATATTTCGAATGATCTTTATTGCGAGCAATCACACCCAATAAAATGTCTTTTTGCAACAACTTGGCATCTTCAATAAATGAATTAAGCGCACCCACTTCAACCAGATCGTAATAGGCAGGAATAGCTGTCTCTGGCCAAACAATCACATCAGCATCCATACTGTCTTTGGTCTGCTTTACATACACTTTTAGCGAAGGTATAAACTCTGATTCAAGCCATTTCTTATCTTGCGAAATATTACCTTGTAACAAAGCAACCTTAACAGGCTTGTCCACGGGTTTTACCCACTGCACCTGCTTTAAACCTGCACCGACTAACCACACAAAAGCAAAAGCCGCACTGACTTGCAACCACATGCGGGATTTAAGCATCAGTAAAAACAGGCCTGCAGAGATAGCAATTGCAAAGCTTACGCCCAACACACCAAACACAGGCGCGTAGCCATCCAACCAAGTTCCTATGTGTGTATTACCTGCTAATAAAAACGGGAACCCCGTAAACCAAGAGCCGCGAACCCATTCCATTAATACCCAGACCGTCGGCATCATAATCGCCAAATCTACCCACGCGTACTTGGGGTTAGACTGCTTTAGCTTAGAAACCAACAAACCGGCAATCATTAAATACAAAGACAAGAAAACGACAAAAACCATCGTTGCCAATACAGAAGTGATCAGAGACATACCAGAATAAAAATACATGCTGGAGAAAAGCCAACTGGTGCCAACACCAAACAACCCAAGGCCAAACCAAAGCCCTATACGCATCGCATCAAAAGTGGTTTCCGACTTTTGCCATAACAAGAAAAGCCCCACAAGCGTTGCTAAGATAGCTGGCGAAACATTAAAAGGCGCAAATGCCAGCACACTTGCTACACCTAATACTAAAGCGTAAAGAGCTGATCGATCCGGATAAAAAATAGAAAAAGGTTTTGCGAGGGTTTTAAAAAATTTCATCAATTTTTCTTTATAAAATTAGCGTAAAAACGTCAGTCAACTAACCGCTTGACTCTCATAAACAAAAGGAGCAATTGACTGCTCCTTTATACTTTTATTACTTAAACAAACTCAAAACTTACAACCAACCAAACTTAATCAGAAGCTAAAGATTCACCAGAATCGCCACCCGTTTCCAGTGGTTGTGTGACGATAAAGTTATCAACACGTCTGCCATCAGATTTTGATACTTTAAACATCAACCCTGAAAATTCAAACATCTCATCTTCCAACGGAATGCGTCCAAGCTCTTTTGAAATCAATCCACCAATGGTTTCCAACTGCTCATCGGTAAGTTCCGTCTTGAAGAAATCATTAAAATCTTCAAGTGAGGTAATTGCTTCAACTAAAAAACCGCCGGAAACATGTTTTTGAATATTATCTTCACTCTCGTCATGCTCATCTTCAATGTCACCAACGATTTCTTCCAAAACGTCTTCGATAGTCACAAGTCCAGCTAACTCACCATACTCATCAACGACCAATGCCATATGGTTTCGGCTTTTTTTGAACTCTTTCAAAAGCACATTCAAGCGTTTACTTTCGGACACCATGACAGGCGCACGATAAAGCTCTCTCAGTTGAGATAAATTCGTCAAGTCATGCTTAGTTACAGCTTGCAAGACATCTTTTGCCAACAACATGCCCACAACTTCATCTGTGTCGGCAGAGAAAACAGGATATCGAGAATGCGCAGATTCTAAAATCTTTTCCAGAATCACATCTACCGGATCCGCTTCATCAACATAACTGAGCTGAACCTTAGGCACCATGACATCCCGCACACGGGTATCGAACACATTTAACACCCCTTTTATCATCACCAAGGCATCATGTTCAATTAAATCCTGAGCCTGAGCATCTTCTAAAAGAGTTTCTAAATCTTCCCGACTCTCCGGTTCCGTTGTGAAAATCTTTGCCAGTTTTTCAAGCCACGAAGAGCCGCTACTACTGTCACTACTCATGTACGTTATGTACTCCTTTCAACTACAAAATATAATCTTAGTCTACGAAGATGCCATTTTCAGGCAACTCAATACTTACTCTTTAATAGGTTCATAAGGGGAATCAAAACCTAATCCCGTTAAGATTTCTATTTCTAAAGCTTCCATCTCTTCTGCTTCCGCATCATCCATATGGTCATAACCTTGTAAATGCAAGCAGCCGTGCACAATCATATGTGCCCAATGCGCTAAAATCGGCTTATGCTGCTCAGCAGCTTCGCGCGCAACAACTGGCGCGCAAATAACCAAATCACCTAAATATGGTAGCTCTTCGTGTACTAGTTCAAGCAGCCCTGGAGGGTTTTCAAATGGAAACGATAAAACATTGGTCGGATAATCCTTACCACGATAATTTCGGTTAAGCGTTTGGCTTTCAGCCTCTTCGACAATACGAATCACCATTTCAACTTCGCCAGATGCCCAATCCTGCATCAAGGAAGCAGAGACCCATTTTTCACATTGCTCAATTGTTGGCAACTCAACAGATTCGCTTGACAGAAGTTCCATTTGATAATCAATATGAATCATTTCTCATTCACTCCTGATTGTCTTCGATCAAACACATCATAGGCCTGAACAATTTTTTGTACAAGGTTGTGGCGTACAACATCTTTCGACATGTAAAAAGTGAAACCAATTTCAGGCACGCCTTCCAACACTTCTATCACATGTCGTAAACCCGACTTCTGATTTTTTGGTAGATCACACTGAGTAATGTCTCCGGTAATAACAGCCTTAGAGCCAAAACCAATTCGCGTCAGAAACATTTTCATTTGTTCAGTACTGGTATTTTGCGCTTCATCCAAAATAATAAAGGCTTCATTCAAAGTACGACCACGCATAAATGCCAGCGGTGCGATTTCAATAATATGGCGTTCTATCATGCGTTCAACCTGCTCAAAGCCGAGCATTTCAAACAAAGCATCAAATAATGGGCGTAAATAAGGATCCACTTTTTGACTTAAATCACCGGGTAAAAACCCGAGTTTTTCTCCCGCTTCTACCGCTGGGCGCGTCAGAATAATACGACGCACTTCTTCTTTCTCTAAAGCTTCAACGGCAGCAGCCACTGCCAAATAGGTTTTTCCTGTTCCCGCAGGCCCAATACCAAAATTAACATCATAATCTTGAATGGATCGAATATAGTTTGCTTGATTCGGGTTGCGCGTTTTAATTACTTTTTTACGTGTTTTGATTAAAACTTGGGAGTCATCCATCACTTTAACATCATCATATCCGACAGACTGTAATGCGATATGGACTTTTTCAGGTTCAAGCGGTTCTTTTAACGCTTGAGCATAGAGGTCTCGCAAAAAGCTTTCTGTTTTGACCAAGCGATCTGGCAACCCCGTCACACTGAACTTAAAACCTAGATGATTAATTTCTACGCCCAAGCGTAACTCAATCTGAGCTAAGTGCTCGCTTTGCCAACCACACAGGTTTACCAAAGCGTCATTTTGTTCGGGAGAAAGCTGAAATTGAATGGTATGGAGGGTTGTCAATGAATTCGACTGCCTTGGTAGTAAGATAGTAATAGATGACTAAATCTTAATGAATTGCTCAACGAATTACAATGACGATTTCATGACCGGCATCTTAGCGTCAAAATCAGACCGCATAGTACTGGCGCTGAGTAAACTTTTCCGCTTCTGGCGTTGCGACAAGCTTACCTTTTAAAGAGTTGACATAGGCTTCAATAATCTCAACATCCACAAACTGGCCAATCAACTCAGGTGAACCTTCAAAATTTACAACACGGTTATTTTCAGTACGACCAGAAACCTCTGTCGTAGCATTACGAGACAAGCTCTCAACCAATACTCGCTGTACACTGCCAACCATAGAGGCACTAATGGCTGCTGTTTGTTCATTCAACATGTCTTGTAAAGCTTGCAAGCGGCGCTTTTTGGTATGCATCTCAACATCATCCGGCAAGCTTGACGCTGGCGTACCTGGTCTTGGGCTATAGATAAAGCTAAATGATCGGTCATAATTCATTTCTTTAACCAAAGCCAATGTTTCTTTAAAGTCATCACAAGTTTCACCAGGGAAGCCAATAATAAAATCACCAGACAAGCTTAAGTTAGGGCGTAGCTTGAGAATTTTGCGAATCGTTGATTTATACTCAATCGCCATATGGTTACGCTTCATTATTGCCAATACGCGA
Source organism: Hydrogenovibrio kuenenii DSM 12350 (assembly GCF_000526715.1). NCBI lineage: Bacteria > Pseudomonadati > Pseudomonadota > Gammaproteobacteria > Thiotrichales > Piscirickettsiaceae > Hydrogenovibrio > Hydrogenovibrio kuenenii. Next base: position 1,861,531 of record NZ_JAGP01000001.1, read on the forward strand.
TCCGAGCCTGATTGAATCGGTAAATGCAAATGAGAGACAAGTTCTGGCACTTCTGCATAACAATCAATCAAACTCTGCGTCATCTCATTTGGATGAGATGTGGTGTAACGAATACGATCAATCCCCTCCACGGCTCTTACCGCATGAATTAATACCGCTAAATCGGCAATCTCGCCATCCGGCATCTCACCACGGTAAGCGTTGACGTTTTGGCCAAGCAAATTAACTTCTCTCACACCCTGCTCAGCAAGGGTTTCAATTTCTGCCATTACATCAGCAAATGGTCGGCTAAATTCTTCACCACGCGTATAAGGCACCACACAGAACGTACAATATTTAGAACAGCCTTCCATTACAGAGACAAAGGCCGATACACCGTTCGATTCTGGCGCGGCCAGATTATCGAACTTCTCAATTTCAGGGAAGGAAATATCAATCACAGCACGTTTTTTAAACTTCCTATCCTTTGCGGCTTCTTCACGCAAAGACAAGGCTTCATCAATCATCGCCGGTAAACGGTGCAATGTTTGTGGTCCAAAAATCACATCAACCAAAGGAGAGCGTTTACGAATTTCATCGCCTTCCTGTGAAGCCACACAACCACCTACTGCAATAATGCGATTCGGCTTTTCGGCTTTCCATTTTTTCCAACGCCCCAATTCATCAAACACTTTTTCCTGTGCTTTTTCGCGCACAGAACAAGTATTCAAAATCAACATATCCGAGGCTTCAGGCGTCTCTACCATTTCCAAACCATAGGTTTTTGCCAGCAGCTTGGCCATACGATCAGAATCATACTCATTCATCTGACAACCGTAAGTTTTGATGAATAGGCCGCCGCTAAACGGAGACGCGTGTGTAGTGTTTGACATAATGCTACCTTGAAAAAATGGGGGCTAAACGTTAAGCAACGTTAACAGAAGTTATTGAAAACTATCTGTTTTTAGGGCGCGTATTCTAGCAAAATCTGCCAGGCTGGGTCAATATTTAACCTAGTTTACAAGTCGGGAATTTACTTTTTTATCCATAACCAACAAAAAAGCCCGGACAAAGCCGGGCTTCCACGTAAAAATTTAAACAATTACATCTTAACGCAAACCGTATTAGCTGCCGTCGTTGAGTAAGATGTTCCTTGCGTTGTGATGGTTGTTGCATCAGCAACTTGAACGGAACCCGTTGTAGCAATCCCGTCATCCATTTTCGTATCGATTTGCGTCGCTTCTGCACCGCTCAACCCAGTCAAACAAATCGTTACAGCCGTTGCCCCTAAAGCGGCACCGTTACTTAAGATTTCAACATTTCCGCCGAATTTATTTTTGGCATACTCAGCCCCTGCCGTCGTTGGAGTAAAACTACCTGAAATAAGGTTTTGATCCTGTAGGTTTTTAAAAACATATTTCGATTCATCCGCTGAAATCGCACCATCTCCTAACCCCGTGCCCGAATCTTTAACTGTTGCATTCGGGTCATCGCCCGGCAAATACTCTGTCTTATCTTGATAAGTGTAAACAGCCGCTGTCAATTGTTGTATCTGGCTAATCGAGGCCTTCATTCTGGCATTGGCAATCAATTCCTGCCCCTTAAGCACCCCACCTAACAACAAACCGATAATGACTAAAACTATCGCCATTTCGACCAATGTAAACCCTTTTTGTGACGATTTTTTTTGTTGTGTCAGCATAACAACCTCCCCTGATAATTTTAAAACCTAAAAACTTAAGCCTATTTACGTAAATCATAGCGCATTTCAGCTTATTAGAGCGAGTTTTTCGTGCAAACTTGATGCAAATAAACTTTAAAGTCTATCCATAAACAAGCATTAACCCTCCTACTGCAAAGCCATAGGATCGTTATCTAAAAACGCTTTTTTAATCGTGTAGCCAGAAAGTGTTTCGATCGTATCATCAAAATAACTCCCTGCCTGCTCACTGGGATTCGCCGCCCAATATAAATTATCCGTATCGCAATTCTCTCGCTCTTGCGGGCTTAACACATTGCAGTTGGTGGTGCGCCCATCTTTATTAAAGGCGACCAACACCACCGACTGCTGATCAGCCACCATAGAAGAAGACGCTGTACAGCTCGATGCACTAGGACTACAAACGGCGTAATCCCCCGAACTGGCCGTTGCTTGCGTAGGCAAAGTTTTTAAGTCAAACTGAGGCAGCGCTGTTTTAGGAGTGGTCGGCGTATTACAAAAGTAATTAGCAGCCCTGCCTGCCGGTGGCGAAGCACTTTGCGCACAAATACCCCCTGTCGCTGCTTCACTGTTGACTGCATAACGAATCAAATTTCCCCAACCATCAGAAACATTCATTTTATTCAGCCCCAAATCTATATAAGGTAAAGTACCCGCTGCGGCCGCACACATTGCTCCTGTTCGGTTTTCTTTACCATTTCGATTTGTATCTGGGCACGGGAGATAATGATTTACCAAAGCAAAGGTTAACAACGCCTGCTTAATTTGCTGCAGGCTTTGCTTAGAGCTACTGTATTTGGCACTATCGCGTTGAACTTTCATCATCTGAAAACCACCCACAACCAATAAACCGATAATCACCAACACAACACTCAACTCAACCAAGTTAAATCCGGCTTGTTTCGATTTTTGCAAATGCATCACTTAATGGCCCCAATATCTATCAATGCTTGCTTTGCCTGCAAGACAGTCATACTATCCAAAAAATCCTGGTTGTCACCTTGCGTCTCACTAAACAATTCATCTCCATCACAATTTTCTCTTTGGTTTGTGGATGCTGCATCTTGACACTTATTCCATGTTATAGCACCATCTGCCCCAAAAGTCACCGTCACATAAACCAGAGCATTATCCACTTCATTACCAGACAAATCTTTTAACCATAAATTCTTATGAGAATTAGTGACGTCACCTGCCTTATCAACACCAACGGGCGGCGTCCCTAACTGCATATAGGGCGGTGTACTTATAGCAGACAAATCTATTTGATTTCCGGTTTGGCAGACCGAATTATTTCCACCATTTCCACCATTTCCACCATTTCCACCATTTCCACCATTTCCATTTCCATTTCCATTTCCATTTCCATTTCCATTTCCAGTACTCCCTGTCCCACCTGGCAAAACAGGACAAACACTTTCACAACCATTGCAATAATAAATATGAACACTCGGGCAATAGCCAAGGTCGTTTGAAACCGTCATTCCTCCTTGCTGGCCAAAAACACTCGCGGTCTGACACATATCGTTCACATACTTTTTATTTTCGGCTCTCGCATTCACTTGATAGTAATACGCATTACCCCAAACATCTTTTTCAGGAGTCGATAGCTCAAGATACGGCAAAGTGCCAGAACGCTTCCGACAAACGGAAACACCACTAGATATTTTTCGATTCTCTCTGCCATCCCCATCAGTATCAGGGCAGGGCAAATGATGATTCACCTTCAGATACGTGACCATAGCCTGATGAATTACGGGCATTATTGCCGCTTGCTGCTTCCGTTTATCAACAGCTCTTAATTCACCTTGCGAAACCATCGTGCCAATAAAAAAAACACCCAACAGTAAAAGCGCTAAAGCCACCTCAATCAAGGAAAACCCTTTCGAGTAGCTGAGCCCGTGCTTTCTCGCCCGAAAAACCTTCAGAATCATAGCCATTTCATCCATTTTACGGACATACCACCTGCCCATCGATGATCTGTTCCCGCCACTGACTTCCCGAAGGGTTACCAATGGCATCGTAATCGTTAAACCAGTGTTGGCTTGTAGGGGATAAATCACACAAAAACGATTTTTGAGCCTTAATACGTGCTTCCATAGCTTTCTTCCACTCATCAAACGTAATACCTACGACCACATCATTGACCGTCGGATACATCTGCTGGCCCGTATAAAAAAAACGGGTTCCTGCGGCATTACCGTCATCTACTTTAACGCCAGAAGTATCAAAACGCATATCCAGAAAATCCCCGATACGGGCTTTTGCATCGGTAACATTAGTCCTATCTTGCACAGTGCCATCGGGAAAAACTTGTGGGGCACCCGGCACAATAATCAGCACCACATATTGCCCTGCACCATTTATCTGTAACCAAGGCGGGGTATTATTCGGCAAACCTATTGGGGTTCCTGAATCAGGCGCTTCCGCTGGGGTAAGTGTTGAATTCAAAGGAGCGTACCTATGTGTTGAGGTATTGTTATAACTGCCGGACGAGTTCACAAAACGATCTGCCACCACATAATAGAACTGGCGTGGAGAAGCGTCTTTTAAAAAAAAGTTTCGCGTCTTGAAAGAAACCGGTAAAAAACCGTAATCGAATCCCGTACTATCATCACCAACAACACGAGGATTTCCGCACTGGGTTTCACCACCTGTCAAACTGCCATCGCCATCAATATCAGGACAAGGAAAATAACCAGGTGAAGGGATATCTGCAACAGGAATATTGGTTACTGTATTGGAAACCAATTCGCTTTGAAAGATTTCCGGCTGAAAAACTGCATAGGTTAAAAGCTGTTGCTTGATACTATTCAGTTCCGAAAGTGTTTGAATTGACTCTGTCTGTCTATGAAAAAAACTGTAATTTTTTGCATAGTTACCAAAATATGCTGCAGCGCCCAGAAGCATCAACACCAGCATAATCATCAGGATAAATCCGTTTTGCCGTCCTGCTTGATTTCGTGACAATCTGCAATGAAAGTTTTGGATATAAGGTTTCCGTTTATAACGCGGACAAAATTTTGTTGTTAAAATCATAAAACAACTGTTTTCTCCAAAGCAGTAAGTATTATGAATTATAAGTGAGTTTGCGCAAAAAACCACTTAAATAAAACAAAACTCCATGCATAGTGCAAATCTAGATATAAGAAATAAGCTTGCTCACACTTTTCATACTACAAAAAACAAAAAACCCGCCGAAGCGGGTTTTTTTCATTCTAACTAAACTGCCCTAAGACAGCATTAAATTAGAACTTAACTACTAAACCAACATTAACTGCTGAAGTATCAGTTTTGTCAACACCTTTTAGGTTAGTAACTGACATGTAGTCTGCATAAGTCTTAACAGTTTTAGATAGAGAGTAATCAACACCTACACCCATACCAGTACCATCTTTCAAAGTTTTAACTTTGCGGTCTGCCATTGCATACTTCAAACGTGGTGTAATTTTACCCATTTTGTATGCAACGTTCACGCTCATATCAGTACCTTCTTTGTAAGTGTTTTTAACAGCATCACCAGAGAAGTTTGCATAAGTAGCGTTAGCAGTTAAACCAGCAACCGAATACTGAGCAACTAAACGCATATCAGTACCGCCTTTTTGAGCAGCGTTAGCATTTTTAGACAAAGAGTCCATTGCTCCAGATAGGTATAGACCTTTTTTCTTAGAACCATAAGTTACTGCTGCTGAAATGATGTCAGTAATAGATGAATCTTTCGTAGTATCACCAGAGTTTTCTTTTGGTACGAAAGCAGCGATAACCTTAACACCACCTAGGTTTGGTGAAACGTATGCCAAAACATTGTCCGCACGCTTTTCACCAGAGTCACCAAAAACACCCATTTGAGACCAGTTGTTATCGAACTCTTTATCGTTGAATGCATCATAACCCTGTGCCATTTTGTATGGAGTGTCATGACGACCCATGATAACAGTACCGAAAGAACCTGCTAGACCAGCAAACTGGTTACGATTACTAACAGAAGTAGAGCTATCAGACATACTCACACCGTACTCAATATGGTAAACAGCTTTTAGACCGTTACCTAGATCTTCAGAACCTTTAAAACCTAGACGTGAAGCGTACGACTTGATCGCCATACCTGATAGACCGTGATCTTTTACACCTGCATTCTTAACTTCTTTGCTCACTTGGAAAGCTTGGTTAATTTTACCAAAAACAGTAGGAGCGTCAGCCATAGCAACTGGCGCAGCGATAGCAGAAGCAACTGCTAGAGCGATAATGTTCTTTTTCATTTGAAAACCCTTTAATAGTTAGTTAAATGCCCACGTTGCCGTGAACTTGAAAGCAACTATATTTAGTTTTATAGGGGCATGCAACTTTTTTTAAGAAAAAAACAACAATTTTTAAAAGTGTAGTTTTTTTACAACACTTCATTAGTCTGTATTTCATAAAACCTTAATATATAAGACTTTCACTTCACTACTTACTTCACTGCTCATAATAAAACTGCCTAGGCAATTTAACTTTTTCTTCTTTTTAACCCATTTCATAATTAATTTTTTACCACTAAAGAAAACAATATTAGCTCCTACTGAAATGGTTTTTTTTCAAGCATTTTTTGCATTAATTTTTTTCATTTTTACCGCAAAAAAATTTAATAGAAAAAGCTCATCCTATGTGTTGCATTAATTTCCACTTTCCACTATATTTTGAGTCTAACGGTGCAACAAAAACTATATATAGTAGAAAGACGCAGTTCTACCCACAAAATAATAATGCACTTTGCACATATTTCTTAGCAAGAAAATTTACTCTTTTTGTTAACCTTCTGAATTTATTAAAGATTGTAGCCATGTCGAACGAAAACTTACTTGTCACCAAGCGCGATGGGTCAAAAGAACCTATTGATTTAGAAAAAATTCACCGAGTCATTACTTGGGCTGCAGAAGGCCTAGAGAATGTTTCTGTCTCTGAAGTTGAACTGAAATCACATATCCAGTTTTATGACGGCATTAATAGTGCAGACATTCATGAAACCATTATCAAGTCTGCCGCCGACTTGATTTCTGAATCTTCTCCAGACTATCAACACCTTGCTGCAAGACTCGCGATTTTCCACTTAAGGAAAAAAGCGTTTGAGCGCTTCACGCCCCCTACACTATTTGAGCATGTCAATAAGATGGTACGCCGTGGCATGTACGATACTCAGCTTCTCGAAGATTACACCAAGGCTGAGTTTGATGAACTTGATAACTACATCAAACATGAACGTGACATGAACTTTAGCTATGCAGCTGTTAAACAGCTAGAAGGAAAGTATTTAGTTCAGAATCGCGTAACAGGGCAAATCTTTGAGAGTCCGCAGTTCATCTACATGCTTATTCCTATGAGCTTGTTTGCACATTACAGTAACGATGCAGAAGAAGGTAAGACTAGGCTTGATTATATTAAGCGCTTCTATGATGCCGCTTCTAATTTCAAATTATCGCTACCGACTCCTATTATGTCAGGGGTTCGTACACCAACTCGCCAATTCAGCTCTTGCGTATTGATTGAGTGTGGTGATTCACTTGATTCAATTAATGCAACCTCCTCATCCATCGTTAAATATGTATCTCAACGCGCAGGGATTGGGGTGAATGTAGGGCGTATCCGCGCGATTGGCTCAGAGATTCGCGGTGGTGAAGCTTACCACACAGGTATGATTCCATTTATCAAACACTTCCAAACAGCGGTTAAGTCTTGTTCGCAAGGTGGCGTACGTGGTGGTGCAGCCACACTATTCTTCCCTGTTTGGCATTTAGAAATCGAATCACTTGTGGTCTTGAAAAACAACCGTGGGGTTGAAGAAAACCGTGCTCGCCATTTAGATTATGGCGTACAAATGAACAAGCTGATGTATCAACGCATGATTGAAGGTGGGGAGATTACATTATTTAGCCCTTCGGATGTGCCGGGACTTTATGATGCTTTCTTTAACGATCAAGATGAATTTGAACGTTTATACAAAATTTACGAAGCGGATGACAAAATTCGCAAGAAAACGGTCAAAGCACTGGATCTTCTGACAATGGTTGCTCAAGAGCGTGCCCAGACTGGACGAATTTACGTTCAAAACGTGGATCATTCCAACACGCACAGCTCATTTGATCCTAAAAAAGCACCGATTCATCAATCGAACCTTTGCTTGGAAATCACCTTACCAACAAACCCTCTTAATTCTGTAGAGGATCCAAATGGTGAAATAGCTTTATGTACCCTATCAGCTTTTAACCTTGGTGCCATTGATGAGCTAGATGAACTTGGCGAATTATCCGATTTGATTGTCCGCGCTTTAGACAGCCTACTGGATTATCAAGACTACCCGGTTACTTCCGCTAAAAAAGCAAGCTTAGGCAGACGCACGCTAGGTGTTGGTGTCACTAACTTGGCTTATTACCTTGCAAAAAATCATGTCAAATACTCCAATGGCTCGGCTAATGATTTGGTTCATAAAACATTTGAAGCCATTCAATACCACTTGTTAAGAGCCTCTTTAAACTTAGCTAAAGAAGTGGGGAAATGCAGCATGTTTGGCGACACCAAATATGCACAAGGTATTTTGCCAATTGACACCTACAAAAAAGAGTTGGACGAAGCTTGTAATGAAAAACTTCATTGCGATTGGGAAACACTTCGTGAAGAAATCAAAACACATGGTCTGCGCAATTCAACACTAACAGCACTCATGCCTTGTGAAACTTCATCACAGATCACCAATTCTACGAATGGTATTGAACCACCTCGTGGTTATGTTTCTGTTAAAGCTTCCAAAGATGGTATTTTGAAACAGGTTGTTCCAGGCTTTAAAGAATATAAAGACAACTACGAACTACTATGGCAAATTCCTGATAACAAAGGCTATTTGCAATTGGTTGGTATTATGCAAAAGTTTGTGGATCAAGCAATTTCTGCTAACACAAACTATGACCCAGTAAGATTCGACGAAGATAGAGTTCCAATTAAACTGGTTCTTCAAGATATTTTATATGCTTACAAAATGGGACTTAAAACGCTCTACTATCATAATACTCGTGACGGCGCGAAAGACGTCGAGGAAGATGATGGCTGCGCAAGCGGCGCATGTAAGCTGTAAACCATAACCCGTTTACAGACAATAAAAAAGGGCGATTATCTCGCCCTTTTTTATTGCCTTTATTTTTTGAAACCAACACTACCCAGCCTGGCAGATTTTGTAGTTTTTAAAGCAATATTTGACCACCAACCATGCAAGAGACGATGCCCGCAGTTAAGAAGGATCCTCGCAATATCTTCTCTGATGCAACTAATCTCTGATTTAACACGGATATGGCAAATCCAAAAATTAAAAACACCAAGGCCACACCGAGCGTAAAGCTTAAGACCATCCAACCGCTCACCGCCTGATGCGATAATGCCGACAAGGTAATCAACATACCTCTAGCGCCTCCCATCCCCATCAACAAGCCCATTGTCGCGGAAGCCGACAACCATGATCTAATGGTAGTTTTTGACGAATGGTCATGATTTTTTTTACCAATCCATATATGCATATGCGTCTTAGCGCCATGCTGGTGAGGAGACACGTGAATCTTGTCTGCAAACACCAAATACAACAAATACAATCCCATCAAAATAATGACACTTGAGGCAACCACATCGCCATACGCCAGCCACTCATGTGGAATTGGTGTATTCGACAACAGCAATGCAAACAAGTACAGACTAACGCCATGACCTATGGCAAACCCAAGCGTGATTAACATCACTCGTTTTCGCTGGCGCCCTATAGAAAAATCCGTAATCGCCGTTAAGTGATCTGGGCCGAAGGCATGGAGAATGCCATACCAAAAAACAATCAGTAATCCGATTTCCATCCTACAACATCCCTTTATCGATCACGAAATTAACAATATCATCCAAACCTTCCTGTGTTTTTAAGTTCGAAAACACAAAAGGTCGATCACCCCGTTGAATTTTGGTATCCCGATCCATAATCGATAAATCGGCACCGACATAAGGAGCCAAATCAATTTTATTGATAATCAATAAATCCGATTGCGTAATTCCTGGCCCACCTTTCCTTGGCAACTTATCGCCTGCTGCCACATCAATAACATACAAGGTCAAATCCGACAATTCAGGACTAAATGTCGCACTAATGTTATCTCCGCCTGATTCGATAATAATCAAATCTAGGTCATCAAATTTCTTTTGCAGCTCTTCAATAGCCGTCAAGTTCATTGAAGCATCTTCTCTAATGGCAGTATGCGGGCATCCACCCGTTTCCACACCTACAATTCGGTCTTCAGTCAACGCTTCTTGTCGAATCAAAATTTCTTGGTCTTCTTTGGTGTAAATATCATTGGTCACAACCGCTATACTGTAGTCATCTCGCATGCGCTTACATAACATCTCTACCAAAGCTGTTTTCCCTGAGCCCACTGGCCCACCAATACCAAGTCTTAGTGCCTGTTTCATATATCCTTCTCTCTATTTATGATCTAAATAATCTTGTATATTGTGTTTCATGCTGCGCGCTCAAAATCGCCAACATAGGCAAACTATTACCAATATCCTCTTCTTCGGATTGCTTTGCCTGTTCTATCGCCTGATGAATACTTTCGTCCATTTTCAACATTAACATTTGACCTTGAGTTTGACCTAAAGGCACAAGCTTGACCATTGCGGCTATCTGATTTTCCAGCCAAGACCAGCAAAAAGCTTCAAGCACTTCTTGCAACGAAACCTTCCAACTCACAGCAAACTTTGCAAAAACCAAAGGATAGGTTTCCTTGTTTTCCATCTCTTCAGGAAAATCGACACTCAATGGCTTTGTCAAACGAATCAACGCTTTTGCTAGATGTTGATCCTCCATCCTTAATTCATGCGTTTCGCGAATGGCCAGACTGACTTCACCCAGAGAACTAACTTTTTCCAGATCCCCTTCTGACCAAGCGATATACAAATGCTTTAACAATGCCAAATCATTCAATGAAATACTCTGTGTTAATACATCATGCAACCATCTTTGCGCTGACTCCATGTCCACAATCAACTTACTATGAACAGCAGCTTCTATCCCCTGGGAATAAGCATAAGCACCAACAGGTAATGTTGGGCTAGACAATTGAAGCAACCTAAGAAGTGACGACATTCATCCGACCCTAATGATGATGGTGACCATGCGCATGGTCATGGTCGTGTTTATGTTCATGATGATGACCTCCGCCATATGCGCCACCTTCAGGTTGTACAGGCTGCTCTTCAACAGTTACCGTACCGCCAAGCAATCGAACCATATCATCCAGGACATGATCATGACGATAACGCAACCAATTGGACTCAACCTGCAAAGGAACATGACGATTGCCCAAGTGATATGCAATTCGCAACAATAAATGCGTATCTTCTGCAGTCACCGTCGAAACGGTTTCAGCAGCCGCTACAACCTGAACCAAATCTCCTTCTGCAGAGGCCAAAACATCTCCATGCTTTAACACCGTACCTCTTGGCAAAAACAACCCCACTTCCTCTCCGCTTGACAACTTGGCTTTCAAACGGCTTTTTTCCCTTTCCGCATAAGTCAAAATCAAACGCTCTAGCGCAGAATCATCTTTGACCTCTTGAACGCTAACAAACTCTCTCATAACTATCCTTTAAGATTCAGCACAGACTTTAAAACTGGATTAAAACAAAAAGTATCTCTGCGCCAATGGCAATTCATCCACTGGCTCGCAAACCAACAATTCGCCATCCGCTCTTACTTCATAAGTTTCTGGATCAACTGAAATATCCGGCTGAAGATCATTCAACACCATATCCGCTTTACTGATATCGCGCGTCTTCTTAACAGCCGCTAAACGCTTATTCAAACCTAGTTGCTCTTTGATACCCAACTCATATGCCGCCTGAGAGACAAAAGTCAACGAGGTTCCATACACCGCTTTCCCCATAGTCGCGAACATATTGCGATAATGCACCGGTTGAGGTGTTGGAATGGATGCATTGGCATCTCCCATTGGCGCTGCGGCAATCATGCCACCTTTAATAATCATGCTAGGCTTTGCACCAAAGAAAGCGGGGCGCCAAAGCACTAGATCGGCAAACTTTCCAACCTCCACCGAGCCAACCATGTCTGAAACACCATGAGTAATGGCAGGATTAATGGTGTATTTCGCCACATAACGCTTGGCACGGAAGTTGTCGTTATCTCCCGACTCTTCAGGTAGTGCACCTCGCTGCACCTTCATCTTGTGGGCAGTTTGCCAAGTGCGCGTAATCACCTCACCTACCCGCCCCATTGCTTGAGAATCAGACGAGATCATCGAAAACGCACCTAAATCATGAAGAATATCTTCCGCAGCAATGGTTTCACGGCGAATACGTGACTCAGCAAATGCCACATCTTCAACAATATTCGGATCAAGGTGATGACAAACCATCAACATGTCCAAATGCTCATCAATAGTATTAACTGTAAACGGACGAGTAGGATTCGTTGAGGAAGGCAATACATTAGAGAAACCACACGCTCTGATAATGTCTGGCGCATGACCACCACCAGCGCCCTCGGTGTGGTAAGTATGTATTGTTCTACCCTTAAAGGCCGCGAGGGTATTTTCTACAAAGCCTGATTCATTAAGCGTATCGGTATGAATGGCAACCTGAACATCATATTCATCCGCAACGGACAAACAGCAATCAATTGCGCCCGGCGTTGTACCCCAGTCTTCGTGCAACTTTAAACCAATCGCTCCAGCCTTAACCTGCTCTTCCAAGGGTTCAGGCATAGAAGCATTCCCTTTTCCCAGAAAGCCAAGGTTCATTGGAAACTCTTCTGCCGCTTCCAACATACGATGCATATACCAAACACCAGATGTACAGGTTGTTGCGTTGGTTCCGGCTGCCGGACCAGTTCCACCACCAATCATAGTGGTAACACCGGACATCAAGGCTTCTTCGATTTGTTGGGGACAGATAAAATGAATATGTGAATCAATACCGCCTGCGGTAATAATCATGCCTTCACCCGCTATCACTTCCGTACCCGCACCAATTTCAAAATCTACATTTGGTTGAATATCCGAGTTACCAGCTTTACCAATAGCACTGATAAAGCCATCTTTGATACCTATATCTGCTTTAACAATTCCCCAAGTATCTAAAATCAATGCATTGGTAATGACAGTATCAACAACTTCGGCGGCACACTTTTGCCCCTGCCCCATGCCGTCTCGAATAACTTTACCGCCACCAAACTTAACCTCTTCACCGTAAGTGGTTCTATCCTCTTCCACCTCTATAATCAGTTCGGTATCACCCAATCTCACCTTATCACCTACGGTTGGGCCATACATTTCAGCATAGGCAGTTCGATCAATTTTGTAGCTCATGTCAGTCCAATGCCCCCATTACTTTCTGATTAAATCCAAATACACGCTTTGCCCCTGCAATCGCGACAAGCTGCACTTTACGTTTTTGTCCAGGTTCAAAACGTACAGCAGTACCAGCAGGAATATCCAATCGATACCCTTTGGTCGCTTCTCTATCAAAACTTAACTCGGAATTTGTTTCGTAAAAATGATAATGAGAACCTATCTGTACAGGGCGGTCGCCACTGTTTGCGACCTCAACTTCAAGCGTATCTCGTCCAGCATTCAGCTCTATCTCACCCGCTGAAATAATCAATTCACCTGGCACTAGCTTTTTTGTCATGTCAATTCTCCTTATTTCAAACGATAGGCTGATGCACAGTTACCAGCTTCGTTCCATCTGGAAACGTTGCTTCAACTTGAACTTCATGTATCAACTCAGGCACGCCATCCATTACATCACTCCTTGAAAGCACTGTGGTTCCATAATCCATCAACTCTGCAACGGTTTTTCCATCTCTTGCGCCTTCCAAAATTGCGCAACTGATATAGGCAACAGCTTCTGGATAATTAAGCTTCACCCCTCTCTGCAAGCGACGTTCAGCCACCAAGCCAGCAGTAAATAACAACAACTTATCTTTTTCTCTAGGGAGTAACTCCATGAATATTTCCTCTGATACTATTTTTCTTATGTATTCCAAATTCTTGGTTTAAGTGCTTGACGCCCTAGTATAAGCGGCCTAGCTAAAACCCAAGCTTTATATAAATCATCTTTAATATCATCTAACTGGGAAGATAAAGCTCGCAGAACAATGAGCCCGTCAGAAACTTTGGTGACACCGACAGACGTCAACCAGCTCTGGCTTTGCAATAAATCTAACAGGGAGTCCTGACTTTGTAAATCTGATGTGTAAAACAAAGCGGTTGCAAACAATGAATAACGACAAAATCCAGTTTGACTTGCTAGCAGCGGACTGTTAGGCACAAGAGTTAGTCGATCTATAAAAATCTTCTTTCCATTTAGAATAAACTCTAATCTTTGTTTCAACTGCCCTTTTGCATAGACCTCACCACTTTCTGGTCGCCCAAGACCAACAATATCCCATGCGATTAACTTGCATGACTCGTGCAACTGAAAACGTATGACATTGTCGGCATTAGAACTTTCAAAGAACAAGGTCTCTTGAGGCAGCCATTCCAACTCGGCTTCCTCTTCCAAAATAGCAAACTGCGATTGCGTTGCTAGACGGTTATTGCTTCTATAAAACTTTGTGGCGGCCGGCGTACTAACCATGCCTTTGGCTTTTTTAGACAAGCCAACTTCTATTTGCAGTTCATCACCACCGACAATGCCACCTGGTGGGTGAAGTATCAATACCTGTGGCAAGTCAACTTCTTGATAGTAAGGGCGCTGAATAACTAATGGCCCAAAATGCTTTTTATCTTTTACGACTGTTCGACCTAAGTCCGCAACAAACTTAAAAGATAAAAAGCCTTTCCATCCTGTTTTGAATTGACGCTCTTCCATACAAAACTCTATTCTTCATTGAATAAAAAAGGGACCGAAGCCCCTTTTACTAACTATAACTAACTATTACTTCTGGGTTAACAATTACATGAAAGAATAGCTAACTTGTAATTGTGGGTTTTCACCCTCTGCACCTGTTCCTGAACCATTCGCAGAAACAGTTTTTGCGATAGCTTTAGCACCATCACCTTGTGCTTTACTTAGTGTGAATGTCAATTTATCCGTGGCTGCATAACTAACATTGAACTCAGTATACTCTGCAGCCGATTTGTCATTTTTGTTAATACCAGCATGCAACCCAAACTTACCGATCGAATAGTCTGCTGTGATATATTTATTGTTATCACTATCCTTTCCTCTTGCATCTAAATAAACAGTCAAGGAAAGATCTTTATATGCCATACCTAGAACATAATCACCTAACATAGAACCATTTGTTCCAGTTTTAACGTACTTAAACATATCTTTGTTAGCGTACGGATAAAGGTATGCGTTATAACCTAAAGTGAAACCAAAATCACCTATCTTAGGAGTATAACCTGCATATAAATCCCACTCTGAACTTCCATCAAATTTACCTTCTGAAGATGTCCAAGTACCTGCATAGAACATATCGTTAGACCAGTCAATGCTACCTGAAACAGTTGGTGCTGGATTACTAATGTTGATACCACGCCATAAATACATGTTGCTCACGCCCGCACTATAAGAAACATCAGCTTGTGAAGTTGCTGGTGTTAATGCTGCGACTGTTGAACCTGCAACTGCCATTGCCATAACTAATGATTTTAATTGTGCTATTTTTTTCATTTCGCTTCCTTATTTATTGATAAGTTAATCATAAACTCACCTCAACTAAAGAAATGAAGGTGCCAACTAATACTTTAATCTTAATTTTCAATATGTTACTAAGTTTTCACTTCAAAACCCCACCTCTACCCCATTAACTAAAATTCCAATTTGGAACTAGTTTTATTCATATTGGTGCAACACTTTCTTCACATTTCTTTCACGAAACCTTAAACAACGAACAGTTTAAAAATATGACAGATATAAAAAAACCCGCACAAGGCGGGTTCTTTTTGAAAACGAAAATACTGTGATTAACGTTTTGAGAACTGTGGACGACGACGAGCTTTGCGAAGACCAACTTTCTTACGCTCAACTTTACGCGCATCACGAGTTAGTAATCCACGCTCACGCAATGCAGAACGGTTACCTTCTTCATAGTTAACCAATGCACGTGAGATACCATGACGAACCGCACCAGCCTGACCAGTTGTCCCACCACCAGTAACAGTGATATAAACATCGAACTTATCCGTGCTTTCTGTTGCTGAGAAAGGTTGATTAATAACCATTAAGTCTGTATCACGAGCAAAGTACTCATTGATATCACGACCGTTTACAGTCATTTTCCCTGATCCCGCACGCAAGAATACGCGAGCGACTGAGCTTTTACGACGACCTGTTCCGTAATATTGTTCTGTTGCCATATTCTTTCCTTTTAAATATCCAGTACTTTAGGTTGCTGTGCAGTATGTGGATGCTCGGCACCCGCATAAATTTTAAGCTTCTTCATCATTGCACGACCTAGAGGACCGCGAGGCAACATACCTTTAACCGCGAACTCAATCGGACGAACTGGTTTTTCAGTTACCAATTTTTCGAAGTTGGTTGACTTAAGGTTACCAACATAACCAGTTGTATGGTGATACATTTTATCTTTACGCTTATTACCTGTTACGGCTACTTTTTCAGCATTAATAACAACAATGTAATCGCCACAATCTACATGAGGTGTATATTCTGGCTTATGCTTTCCACGTAAACGCGCAGCAATTTCAGATGCCATACGACCTAAAGTTTTGCCTTCAGCATCTACAATGTACCAGTCACTTTTTACTTCTGCTGGCTTTGCAACAAATGTTTTCATAACTTTGTCCTAAAAATCTATGTGTAATCCAAATCTCATCACTAAAAAATATTAATGACACTCTTACTGTTTAACGGGCAATAAGGGTAAGGATTAAAGAAGTGGAATTTTATGGATTCTAGCGCCAATGTCAAGCTGTAATTTAGTTGATTTTATTAAAGTTTTCACTTTTTCATGTTTTATAGGCGCAGTAAAGCAGACTCACGTTGTAGAAATTCGGTTAATCCACTCTCTATTCGGCGAAATTCTTTGACTAACTTTTTCCCCTTATCGGTCAATCTAGTCCCCCCACCAGCCTTACCGCCCTGTTCTTTAACAACCAATGGCTCGTCAAAAAACTGATTCATTTCTTCAATGAGTCGCCATGCCTTCTTATAAGACATCTGCATATCTTTTGCTGCCGCATTGATCGAACCTAGCTGCTGTATTTTTTCTAGTAAAGTAATTCGTCCAATACCAACATAGGCGTCAGACTGACCTGTCAACCAAAAACGCGCTGAAATTTTCTCTGAATAACGCTCACCAGGCATAAAACCCTCTTTTAAAATGTCTTTTATTTTTTCTCAAAATATATAGTTACTATTATAAAGCTTTTATTGATCAATAAGCGCTTTCGTCAAAACCATACATCTGACAAACTTAATATAGATATATAAAATAAGTAACACCTTATTCGCTTGAAAACTTAGCGCAACCGTTTAACATGAACCTAAATTTTAAACGCGAGATAAAAAAGCTTTAAAAATTTACATATAAAAGTTAAGGTATTTTCAACGTTCGAAAAGCATGCTTTTGAACTCTTTCAGAGCACAAGAGTAATAGATTTAAACTATTTAAATAAATATCAGGCCATGGATGATTAGAAGACGCACCCCTTTTTACAATGACCGCTTTATCAAGCATGGCAAATACGTTATTTCCTTTTTCGCTATTTCCCTAATAACTGTTGCTGCTTTTCTTTACCACAAAACTGAACAAATAAAGCATAGAGATTCGATTTTAAAAAATGCAATCTCACTCATTAGTGAAGACATAGATTTTTCAAGGTCGATGATTTTCTTTTCAGAAAGCCAGCAACTCGACAGCCAGGCATTAGTTAAAAACACACATAAAATTCAAAAATTACTCCGCATCATTCAAAACGACAGTGAAGATACACCAAAACTTAATGCGTCTTTAAAACAACTAAAGCAAACTGTCACTAATCTTAATCATTTAATTAATGAATTTAATCCATTATTCATTCAATATGCACAGGGTAACAATCAATTTCACAAAGAAGTAGACCAGTGCAGAAACCACCTAAACTCGCCAAAACAAAATATTGCGTTATCTAATTTAATCTCCGCACACAATCTATCAAACCTGCCTATCAAGTCAGAAGCACTTAAACACTTTTCTACAACAATTACTCAGTTTGAAGCAAATGTTTCCAATGATGCATGTCGTTCTTTAGCGATACAAAGCAAACAACTTATAACCTTACAACAAAAACTCTCCAAAATTTATCACCAAATTTTGGTTCTACCTCTTAAAAAAGACACTCTTAATCTTCACACACTTTATCAACAAGCAACCAATAACGACATACAAAACAATTTTTGGTATAACCTTGCACTGGTAATTATTAGCTTACTATTTTTAACCTTCATTACCCTGTCTCTTTATAGGCTTTTTCACGCCAACCTAAATCTAGTCAATACTCTTGAAGACTTAGAACAACAAAAAGACATTTACCACGCCTTAAGCGAAGCCAACCACGCCGTCACCACACTGACAGACAAAAAAGAAATCTATCAAGCAATCACTGACATAATTATTCGTTATATTCGCATCCCATCTTGTTGGATAGCCGAAAAAGAACCACACTCTGACTGGGTAGTACCTACCGCCATATCAGGCATTGGTAAAGAAATTCTCAGCAAAGTACAAGTCTCGATCGACGCCAACAAACCAGAAGGACAAGGCGGCGTAGGTCTTGCCTATCGCTCAAAAAAAGCCATTATTCAAAACGAATACGCCTTAACCGAATCTTCACGACCTTGGTTCAAAGAAGCCGTGAAATGGGGTGTTCGTTCCTTGGCATCCTTCCCTATTATGAGAGAAGGCGAAGTAGAAGCTGTTATTGTTTTTTATGCACTAACACCAAATTTCTTTAACAAAAAAATTGTAAAAATTATTCAAGAACTCATTGATGATGTCGGATTAGGACTAGAACGACTACAGTTTAGGGAAATAGAAAAAGCTCACCAAGCTTCTCAAACGATTTCAGCTATCGCTTTTGAATCACAGGAATCGATTATCATCACAGATGAACGTCGAAAAATCTTAAAAACCAACCAAGCCTTTACCGAAATGACAGGCTATACCGAAAATGAAGTTCTTGGTTTAAAACCCGACATCCTGCGTTCCCCTAAACACCCAACACAATTCTATGTCGATTCTTGGAAAATGGTTGAACAAACCGGGCGTTGGAAAGGCGAGGCATGGAGCCAACGCAAAGATGGAACGGACTATCAAGTTTATCAGACCATCACTGCCGTATTTGATGACAAACAAACCATTACAAATTACATCCTGCACCGAATAGACATTACCCAAAGCAAACAAGCCGAATCTGAAATTTCGTATCTGAAAAACCATGATGATTTGACAGGCTTGGCCAATCGTTTCTTCCTCAAGCAAAAAATTGAACAATTACTACTTCAAGAACAACGAGGAAGTGTTGTCTTTAATTTCATACTTGTCATCGTAAACATCAAACGCTTTAAAATGTTAAACGAAACATTGGGACATTTGGCTGGCGATGAAATATTAGTGGAAACAGCAAACCGACTAAAAAACATACAACTCAAAGACTCTATTAATACGTCTATTAGCCGTATTGGCAGTGATGAATTTACCGTATTATGCCAACTAAACAACAATAAAAATGCAGACCTAAACTTACAAGCCAGCCAGGTTATGAACGCAATTAACCAGCGTTTTGACCTACCTTATCAACTGGAAAATGAGCAAGTAAATATTCAAACCTCATTGGGCGTAACTTTATTTGACACACAAAGCCAAAACACACCTGAAGAGCTTATTCAACAAGCACTTACCGCGCTTAACAGAGCAAGAAAAAGTGACAAAAACAACTTTGAATTCTACCAAACAGAAATGCAAGAACGGGCAATCCAAGAGCGAAATCTGGAAATCGCTCTATCCAAAGCGCTGGATAATGAAGAATTTGTTCTTTATTACCAACCTCAGGTTTGCTTAAAAACAGGAAAAGTTATCGGGGCAGAAGTTTTGGTTCGCTGGCAAAAACCTGATGGCACGTTAATCCCTCCACTGGAATTCATTCCAACTTTAGAAAGCACCAGTTTAATCATTCCTCTGGGCTACTGGTTGATTCAACAGGCTTTATCAGACGTCCAACCCTACCAATCAAAATTTAAAGAGCCGCTACTCATTGCAATTAACTTATCTGCAATACAGTTTAAAGACCCCAGCCTGGCAGATTTTATCGAAAACACGATTACAAAAAACAACTGTAACCCAGAATGTTTGGAGCTTGAAGTAACTGAAAGCATCCTAATGGAAAACCCTGAAGCCGTAACAGAAATTTTAGAAAAACTTTCAAAACACGGTACTAAAATAGCAATTGATGACTTTGGAACAGGCTATTCTTCATTGGCCTACATCAAACACTTCCCTGTCAACAAACTGAAAATTGACAAATCTTTTATTGATGATATAGAAAAACCGAAAGATTACGCTATTGTTCGCTCAATTATCGAAATGGCGAATGCAATGGATATTCGCTCTATTGCAGAAGGCGTTGAAACTGTTGCCCAAAAAGAAATGCTAGAACAATTAAACTGCCAAGAAGTGCAAGGCTATTTTTATAGCCAACCTTTACCGTTTGATGAATTCATTCAATATGCACTTAATAGCAACCTGAACAATTAACGACAAACATGATCAAACCCAACGTTGCTGTCAATTTAATCTCAGGCGCACTGGGGTCAGGAAAAACCACTTTAGTACGTCAACTGATTGAACAAAAGCCACCAGAAGAGCATTGGGCGCTTTTAATAAACGAATTCGGTGCTATTGGCATAGATGGCGCCATACTCACCCCATCGGCCCTCAACAATACCAATGTATCAACTCATGAGATTCCTGGTGGCTGTATATGCTGTACGGCGCAAGGGGACCTAAAACAAAGTTTATTAGACATTGCTAACAACATTTGTCCCCATCGACTCATTATAGAACCCACTGGTTTGGGAGAGCCCGATACAATCGTCGATGTACTTAAGTCGCCAGAGTGCTCACCTTTTTTTGATATCCAAACTTTGTTTTCTGTATTCGATGCCAGCCAAACTCAAACAGCCGAACTTCAAGAAAAAGCTATTTTTCAAAGCCTGCTCAATATGGCGGATGTGATTTTGCTAAACAAAATTGACCTTGCAAGCAGTGAACAACTTCAGACATTGGAAAACTATTGCCAAAGCCTTTTTCCGCCAAAAAGAAATATCCTCAAAACACAAAATGCCAATACAGATGTTTCTGAAATATTTGGCGAACATTTTACAAACGAACAGTTTCGTTTCTCATTACACAAAACACAAACATCTCATGCGTCTCCTTTACTAGTAGATAACATTCCCCCATCTATTTATAACCTACCTTATGAATCAAAAGACATAGACGGTTTAATTGAGCGAGCCTACCAAAAAACTTCACATGCTCAATCTATCGGATGGGTATTTAATTCCAACGTAGTTTTTGATTGGAAAAAACTTTTTGAACTTTTTGAGCATTTCAGTCAAACACCTGAAATCTTACGAGCCAAAGGTATATTTCGTGTCGGCAACCCACGCATGCTTTTTCAATATGTGCCACAACAGGCAAGCAGAGAAATCATTGCCTATCGTAAAGACAGTCGCCTTGAGCTTTTACTTGAAGAAAATGCTGAGTTTGATTTCATTGCTTTTGAACAAGCACTTGAATCCGCTATCAAATCCCGATAATCAGAACACTATCAAAATCTGCCAGGCTGGGTCACACCGTCTTTTTTACCAGACACATTTTATGCATAAAAAAAGCCCATTACATTTCTGCAATGAGCTCTTTTAAATAAAAACTGCGCTTACGAAATATTATCTCGCTAGCGCTTATAGCATTTATTTCTCAGGTCTTGGCAAACCACCTTCAGTGTACTTAACACCGCCATGCCACTGCCAAATGTAATAAAGCAACGGAATAACCAGAAGGGTTAACACGGTAGAAGACAGTGTTCCAAAGATAAGTGATACTGCCAATCCACCAAATACAGGATCGGTAATCATAATCATCGAACCGAACATGATTGCCAATGCCGTCAACAGAATTGGTCTGAAACGTACTTTACCCGCCTCGATAACAGCATCACGCAAAGTTCTACCTTCTTTACGATATTCAAGAATAAAGTCGATTAACAGCAAGGAGTTCCTAACAACGATCCCTGCAAGTGCAATCACCCCAATCATAGACGTAGCCGTAAAGGCTTGACCGGTAATCCAATGTCCTGGGAAAACCCCAATCATTGTCAAAGGTATCGCCCCCATCACAATAACCGGCATCATAAATGAACGATAATAACCCACCAAAATTAAGTAGATAAATATCAAGGCAACAATAAATGCACTCCCCATATCACGGAATACATCCAACGTTAAACGCATTTCCCCACCCCATAATAGCGTGTAATTCATCACATCTTTGGGTTGCGCGTTTAAGAAGCCAAGGTTCGCTGTATGGAAAGTAACGCCGGATCCAGGTAGTTTCACGCCATCCAACATTTTATCCAGCGTTAGAACCGCATAAACAGGACTAGAACGCAGCAGCTCACCACCAGCCATCACCATTTGATGCTGATCCCTACCTAGAATTGGCTTCGCTTTTTCAACTTTTTTGAGGGTTGCAAAGGCTGAGATTGGTACCGACTCACCCGAACGAGAAGTCACTCTCAACGACAACAGTTGCTGAGGGACCGTTCTTTCCGAGCGCGGTAAGCGCACAATAATATTCACCGGTTCACGCACATTATTTAAGTGCATATACCCCAGTTCAAATCCATTGATATAGTCACGCAACATTTTTGAAACTTTAGCTGGCGCAACGCCCAGCAAGTTCGCTTGCGTACGATCAATATTGATTTCATAACTTTCGGTTGTCGCCGTTACGCTATCATCAATATTCATCATGCCGTAAACCTGATGCATTTTGGCATCTATCTCTTTTGCAGCTTGACGCAACTTGTCATAATCTGGCCCATAAAGCTCAGCCAATATCTGTGTTGTCACAGGAGGACCCGGAGGTGTTTCATAGAGTTTAATATTCGCTGTCGGAAAACTTGCACGAACCGTTTTCAACGCCTTGTTCAAGGACTGAACAATTTGGTGTGATGAAGCATCACGATCATGTTTACTGACCAAATTGACACGAATCTGTGCAAAATTAGATCCTTCCTTAATCAAATCACCACGCACAAGAGCCGCAAAGTCAATTGGTGCATGCTCACCCAAATAAACAGTGTAGTCGGTCACAAAAGGCGTATGCCGCAATACATCCCCAACACGACGCACAACAATATCCGTTGCTTCAAGTGCCGTACCTTCCGGCATATCCACTTGTACCAAGAAGGTACTGGTATTGTCATAAGGCAACATTTTCACTTCGACCCCACCCGCATGTAGCGGATGGTTCATGCCATCAGAGCGAATAAACTGAAGCGCTGGCTGTAACATCGCAGCAATCAGGGAAACCAACACCGCAGCCAAAAAGATATTACGCTTGGTACGATTTTCAATCAAAGGCACAATGGTCTTAGCATACAACTTCTGCATCCAGTCTTCTTCTTGCACATGGTGCGTCTCAAGACTTTCACGAGCTTTCATCTCGGCAATTGCACGCTTACCTAAAAAACGATAAGAAGCATAAGGAACCAAAATATAAGCAATCACCAAAGATGCAATCATTGCCACAGGCACATTGAATGGAATGGGCGCCATAAAGGGCCCCATCATCCCAGTTACAAACAACATAGGGATAAAGGCCAAAATGACCGCAAAAGTTGCCACATTGGTTGGGTTACCGATTTCATTTGTTGCTCGAATCAATACCTGATCAAAGTTTTTGGGATCAAATCCATCATGAATATGCCTGTGTATATTCTCTATCACCACGATGGCAGCATCCACCAACAAACCTAAAGAGAGAATCAGTGCAAACAACGTAATTCGGTTAATCGTTTGCCCCGAAACATACCCTACAAACAGCACCACAAATAAAATAAGCGGAACGGTAAGGGTAACAATTCCAGCCTCGCGCCAACCCAAGAAGAGAATGAGAATAACAACCACCGATCCGACAGCAATGGCTAAATGTTCCATTAACAAATTAACCGCAGCGTTCGCTTTTTTACCGTCATCACGAGTAATATCAATATGCACATTCGATGGCAGCACGCTTTTCTTTAATTCAGCCAATTTTGCCTGCACTGCATCTGCAACTGTTACTGCATTAGTTCCCGGCTTTTTAGCAATCGTAATAGTCACCGCTGGCTTTTCAACATTTGAATATTTTGCTGATGCCATTCCATAACCGATACGTGTATCCGTATCTGTTTCCATTGGTCCATCGGTAATTTTGGCAATATCTTTTAGATAAATAGGGTGCCCCTTAGAAATACCAATGATGATATCCCCTACTTCTTTCGCATTACCAAGATACCCATTCACTCTTACAGGGTAGGTTTTGTTATTGTTGACCAAGCTACCAACAGGTAAAGAAACGTTATTCCCTTTCAACATTTTATTAATTTGTTCAAGAGACAGTCCTGTTAACGCGATTTTTTGCGCATCCAACAGAACATTAATAGCGCGTTTTTTTCCACCAACAACATTGGTAAAAGAAACACCTGGAATATTACGCAGATTCTCTATCAACTTTAAAGAGACATCACGCAAGTCATAACCAGATAGATCATTTGACGTGATTGCTAATGTCATGATTGGCACATCATCAACATTGATTGGTTTAATGATTGGCTGCTGGGTGTCCGGTGGCATCTTATCCATGTTTTGCATGATCTGGTTATAGAGTTTCACCAAGCTTTCAACTTGATTTTCTCCAACCTTAAACTGCACCGTCACAACACCAAAATCTTCACTGGCATAACCGAAGGTATGATCCACACCCGGTAAAGCACTCAAAATAGTTTCTAAAGGCTTAACCACCATGTTTTGCACTTCTTCAGGCGTTGCACCACCTTTCGGCACAATAATGTTCGCTGCTGGCACCACAATTTGCGGATTATATTCACGAGGCGTCACTAAATAAGCGAGCACACCAGCCAACATAATCGCTACCATAATCATCATGGTTATTTTTGAGTGAATAAACATTTTGGCGAGTTTTCCCGCCATATTTAAAGGCGCTTCTTTTTTGACTTGCGCCTCTGAATTGGATTGATCAATCATCTGTTGTTCTGACATAACTTGGCTCTCTGTTATTTATCAGCGGCTTTAATCGCATCTGAAGTTTTGTTTTCGACAATTAAATGATCGCCGTTTAACAGGCTTGTATTATTTTTAACAACAATAACATCACCAAGATTCAAACCAGACTTCACTTCAACACGGTCGCCAATGCTTTCACCTAGGCGCACCATTCTAAAGTTGGCTTGCTTGTCTTCATCAACGAATACACCCTCTATCCCAGAACGTACAACAACCGCTGACTTTGGAACCATAATCGTTTGTCTTTCACCACGTTTAAAGCCTACATGCGCAAAGGTTCCACTATTAACATCCACAGAAGATGCCAAGCTTAATTTCACCGTATGTGAACGTGTTTTAGGGTCAGCAGCACTTACCAATGTATAAATAGTGCCTTTCATCGGTTTAGACTGACCATCAATCAACACTTCAGCGGTATCACCAAGACGTAAGACAGTATAAAGATCTTGAGAAACCTGTGTTTGCACACTCAACGAGTCTCTATTTTCCAAGGCCAAAACTGGGTGTCCAGGTGCAGCCAAATCACCAGCTACAGCCATTTTTTGCACAACTACACCATTAAAAGGTGCTTTTACATTTGAATATTGAAGTTGAGACTTAGCTTGATCAAGATTGGTCTTAGCTGCCACTAAGTTTTCTTGCGCAACTTTATATTGCAGACTGATTTTATCGAACTGCTGTTTAGAGACTGAATCTTCTTCATACAATTTTTTAAAACGATCATAATCCAATTTTGCATCAAGCAAAGCCGCATCAGCTTGCTGATAACCAGATCTCGCTTTTAAAACACCACTTTTCACATCAGCTGAATCAATCGAAAACAGTTCATCACCACGCTTAACTGTTTGCCCAACTTTTACATCTAAGTTTTTAATATAGCCCATCAAACGCGAAGAGATCATTGCCTTCTGATCTGGCACAATTGCGCCAGGAACAACCACTTTTAAAGGAATAGCTCCCAACGAAACGGTTTCAACGCCAACATCCACATTTTGAATGGACAGCGCTTTTTCAGGCTTATCTGACTGACAAGCAACCATAGAGGCCGACATCAATCCCAATACAATTAGTTTTGTTAATCCTTTCATTTCGTTTACCTCTAAATCGAAACTTGTAATAATTCAGTTAAATACTTTAAAAAAACGATTGTTTTTAGTCTGCCATTGAAATCTTCTGGTCCTGCATTTCCATCGTACCTGTAGCCAAACGAAGCTGTGCTTTTTGGGTATTGATTTCAAATGTAGAACGAACCAAATCAGCACGTGACTGATCTAATTGAGCTTGGCTAGCCAGAACTTCTGTCATGGTTGCGACACCATTTTTGTAACGCTTCATGATTAAGCGTTGCGCTTCTTCTGCCTGACCTACCGCTAACTTATTCGATTCACGTTGCTTTTCGGCAACATGCAATGAACGCCATGCCTTTAAAACCATCAATTTAGTTTGGTTTTCTTTAGATTGAAGCGCTGCTTGCTTTTCATTTGCAGCTGCATTGGCTTGATCAATTTTGCTGGAAGTTAAACCAAAGTCAGTTAATTTCCAAGATACAACTCCTGCAACTGTATAAGAATGACTTCCAAGCCCAAGGTTTTTATCATGGGTATCGCCACGCGCCATAATATTAAAGCTTGGATAGTTATCCGCTTTACTGGCATCAATGGCCGCTAAGGAAGACCTCACAACTTGACGCGACGCCTCAACTTGAGGGTTAGCATCATTTGCCATAGCCAGCAATTTCTGTAAGTTATCCGAAGGTACAGTTAAATCGACACGAGGCCCTACAGTTAAAGGCGTGTTGTCATCAATATTCATCAACACTCTTAAGTTATCTTTGGCTATCTGTTCTTGAGTCTGCGCCTTTTCAAGCGCTGTCATTGCTTGAGACAAATGAACATTCGCACTTAACAACTCACTTTTAACAACAATACCCTGTTCAACCATGTTTTTGGTTGTTTCAACATAAGACTTCGATGCTTTTACAGCTTGCTCTGCAACTTGAACAAAGGCTTTTGCTGTATGCACTCCTTCATAGGCTTGATACACATGAAAAGTCAGCACTTGCTTCACAGCTTCATCACCGTGCTGCGCCGCTTGAATCATTGCTTTAGCCTGCTCTTGAAAGCTAGATACTCGACCACCATTCCAAACCGGAACCATGACTTCTAATCGAGTATTAAAATCAGAGTGAGAACCTGGGTTGTTTAAATCATTGGGGGCATATCCCCAGTTCCCCGCATTGAATGCCGCAGCTGTTTGGTTATTAAACCCAAAGTCTCCGAGAGTTGCCTCACGCTGACTTAACTTCATGCCAAATACATTCAACGCATCATCAGAATTCATTGCCGTTGCAGACAAAGTGATTTTTGGGTAGCGTTGCGCATCAGACTGTTTTAAAGCAGATTCAGCTTGCTGCAAACGGTAGCGACTTGCACCTACTTCTGGGTTCTGCGTTAAGGTTAAATCAACGCATTGACGAAAAGAATATTCTTGAGCATGCACTGGCGCACTTATCAACATTGAACTGGTTAAAATTGCAGATAGTGACAGCACAATCTTACGTGGTTTTAGGTACATAGAGATTCCTTTGTACTTTATCTCAATCATTTAGAATGAATTTAACGCTAGACTATTGAATCAAACCTTATAAATCAATCTTATTAAGATATTAGTAAATACTTATATTTGTGCAGATTATATATAAGAAAACTCTAATATTCTAGTAGCAACACCTGTTTTAACCAAACTAATTGCCTATGGAAAAAATGACTCGCTTGACGTCGGCAGTAGATACTAGGTAAAGATGACTGCTTCATAGCCCAGTCTAAAACCTCATGGGAAGAAACTACTTCGTCCTCTCCTCCCTGTATAAGCACCCAAGGAACATCAACACCCACGTCAGAAAAGTCATACAACCCAATTGCTGGTGCAACCGTACAAATTGCATCAGCCTGTAATGCTGAGCACTGCTTTAAGGAGATATAACCACCAAAGGAAAATCCTGCTAGCACCAAATGAACAACAGAATGCGATTGCTTTAACCAATCAACGACACATTTAAGATCATTTTGTTCGCCTTCACCATTATCATAATCACCCTCTGATAACCCAACACCTCTAAAGTTATAAGAAACTGTTCCATAACCCAAAGACTGAAAAGTACGCTCCATTGTCGTCACAACTTTATTATCCATGGTGCCACCAAACTTGGGGTGAGGGTGACTCAAAACAACCCAATGATCCTCATAAGGGTTCTCTGCTTGATCATTACCGGTTCTTTTTCTTCCTGGCAACGTCAAACGTATCTCTAATTTACCAACTTCACCTTCTATTGATTTTGACATCTATTTTTTCCATAACCTCTGACAGAACTAAGATGATTTTTTAAACCCAATTCACCCAAGCACTTTTTTCACAAACTATATAATAAACACTCTAATTAAAACAAAATGTAAATCTGAAATGAAAAAAATAGTGATCGATGATGCTGTTCCTTATGCTCAAGAGATGTTTTCTCACCTTGGTGAAATAACACTTATTCCCGGACGTGACATTAATGCAGAGACAGTAAAAGATGCTGATGCATTAATTGTTCGTTCGCGCACCCAAGTAAATGAATCTCTACTTAATGGCTCTACAGTTTCATTCGTTGGTAGTACCGTTGTTGGTTTAGACCACATAGACCAACACTACCTTGCTGATCAACATATTCACTTCTATTCGGCACAAGGTTGTAACGCCAACTCTGTTTCAGAATATGTTATTAGCTGCCTACTCTATCTCGCAGAAGAAAAAGGATTTCAACTTAAAGATAAATCGATTGGTATTATTGGCGTTGGCAATGTTGGAAAACTATTAGAACAAAAAGCTCGCGGGCTTGGCATGACGGTTTTGTTAAACGACCCTCCAAGGCAAGAACGAGAAGGTCTGCCACACTTCGTCAACCTTCAAACCGCACTTTCAGCAGACATCGTTAGCTTCCATACCCCTTTAACAACAGAAGGGGCTCACCCTAGCTATCAACTGCTTAACTCAACAAACTTTCACTTGGTCACCCCCTCAACCATTTTGATTAATGCTGCCAGAGGAGGAATTATTGATGAAACCATTTGGACTCAAACCCCAACACTATCAAACATAATTGATTGCTGGGAAAATGAACCCAATATAAATGAGTCTTTATATCAAGCAGCTGATATCGCCACCCCACATATAGCGGGACATGCATTGGAAGCCAAAATTAAAGGGAGCAGCATGGTTTATGAAGTTTTGTGCCAACACTGGAACGAAACACCTCAAAACCATTGGCAAGAAAAAGTTCCACACCCTAAAACACCACTCATTACCGATCTCGAAAAACCATTTCAAACCACGCTATTTAACATAGTGCGACAATGCTATGACCCACTTACTGATGACTACGCTATCCGTTCCACCCGAATTAATGAGGTATATAAAAAATTTGAATACTATAGACGACACTATCCTACCCATCATGAATGGACGCAGTTCGATGTAAAAAGTGGTCGTTTAGCCGCTGAAAACTCATGTATAAAAGCGCTTGGTTTCAACGTCTTAGACATATAAGCAAATAACTATTTAGTAATTCGCAAATATTAGAAATTGGTTATTAATCATAAAATATAGTTATTCCTGAACAAAAAATTTAATTTTTCTTTTATGAATGACAGGAGTAACCTTGCTTCTGAAAAATTGATACATATCAATTCGACAACTCAATGGAGATACCTTAATGAAATTAGTAAACCTTTTCAAAGTTGCCCTAGTCGCAGCAGCGATTTCTACCCTTTCAGGTTGCGGAACCATTAACGCAATCAACAATCTTGCACCAGGTGCAGGTACAACATTCATGCAAATCTGGGATAAGTGGGTTAAGCATGATGGCGACATCGCAGCAGCAACTATGTGGGAAGTTAAAGTTGATGACGGCGTTGAACTACAAGATGTAATCGATGCAATCAACAACGTAGGGATTAACAACAACATTAAAAACGTTGGTGAACTACCATTATCAAAAGAATTGAACGCTCGCGGCATCAAATCAGATACTGTTTACGTTATGTCTTTCTGTAACCCAGAAACTGCACGTAAAATGCTAGACTTCTCTCCAGCTATGGGTGGTTTCCTACCTTGTCGTGTTACTATCGTTGGTGAAAAAGATGGCCTACATCTTTACTCAATGAACATGGACATGGCAATCAAAATGGGTAAAAAGATGCCTCCAGAATTACGTAAAGCAACTATGAAAGTGCGTAACACTATCTGGGAAATGCTACAAAAAGGTAAATCAGGCGCTTTCTAAGCATAAATACCTGACAACCCTCAAGACATATTAGTCTTAATCAAAAACCCCGTTTATCGGGGTTTTTTTTCACTTCTTTTACAGCACAACACCAATACAACACCTCGAATTTCTCATCTAAAAAAACAAAACCATCAGAACCAACTCCCACTGAAAAACAAGTCCCCCTCCCAATAAAAGGCGCACCTAAACATATAAAACAAATCTCTAATATTCGAAAATTAGCATATTAATAACTCATAATAAAAAAAACATAGAAAGCCATAAAATTATTTTAACCCCCTCCACAAAATGGAAAAATAACAGTATTTCCTTATATTAATAAAGGCTTATTTTTATATAAATCAACACCTTATACACAAACTCTAACGATTTTACGCACTTTCCAACAATAAACATCATTCGGAATTAATCCCACTAATACAGCATAAAATTTTTTTGATTATCAAGATGTAAAAGTCTTAGGCATAGTAGCTCCCTGATAAGCATGTGGCTTGGTTCATGGATGACCCAAACTCTTTAGGAAAAGAAGCCACACCAAATTCAACTATAAGAGAGAGTAATGAAAAAATGAAGATGACTCGAATTGCATTAGCGATCGCAGCAACAGCTGTAGTTTCAACGCCTGCTTTGGCAACTAATGGTGACTCACTAATCGGTCTAGGTGCACATTCTCGTGCAATGGGTGGTACTGGTGCAGCTATGTTTATGGGGTCTGAAAACGCCCTAACCAACCCAGGTCTTTTAGGTAAGTCAAAAGGTACTGAATTCGCTATTGGTGGCACACTATTTAAGCCTGCCGTTAAAGACAAAT
Organism: Hydrogenovibrio kuenenii DSM 12350; assembly: GCF_000526715.1. Taxonomy (NCBI): domain Bacteria; kingdom Pseudomonadati; phylum Pseudomonadota; class Gammaproteobacteria; order Thiotrichales; family Piscirickettsiaceae; genus Hydrogenovibrio; species Hydrogenovibrio kuenenii. The sequence goes on from NZ_JAGP01000001.1 coordinate 1,892,743, forward strand.
CAACTACTGCTGGCGCAACAAGCCCAACAAGTGCAAACGATACCAACATTATCCCTGAAGTTTCTCTATCTACTCGTTTAGATAAAAATCTGACTTTTGGTCTAGGTATTTTTGGTTCAGCAGGTATGGGGGTTGACTACCAAGACGATAATAAACTTTTCAATGCATACAGCAACCTTCAACTAATGAAATTTGCGCCAACTTTAGCCTATAACACAAGTAAGTTTGGTATTGGTTTTGCTCCAGTACTACAATACGGCGCACTTGATATCAACTATAAAAACACTTCAGGTACAGTTGGTAACGGCATGTCATCTGACCTAGGCATGGGCTTTAACCTAGGTGGTTACTTTGATCTTGCTAAAAACCTAACTCTTGGTCTTTCATATCAGTCAGCTATTGACATGAAATACAAAAACCAAATCACTACTGCCTCAAAAGGGTTCGCCCTAACAGGGTTCACTGACCATTTGGAACAACCTGCCGAACTTAAAGCGGGTGTGGCTTATGGCATGGGTAACTACACGATTACAGCTGATGCTAAACAAATCGCTTGGGGTTCAGCAAAAGGTTACAAAGACTTTAACTGGAAAGACCAAAACGTATTTGCTCTAGGTATGAAGTATGCAGGTCAAGGTTATTGGCTAGGTGCAGGTGCTAACTATGGCGATGACCCAATCAAAAAGCTTAACGATTCTTCCTACTCAAATCAAGCTGTTAACATGTTTAACAATGTGTTCTTCCCAGGTATCGTAACAACTCACGTTACTTTCGGTGGTGGTTACAAGCTAACCAAAAATATGGCTCTAGACGGTTCTGTGGTTTACGCGCCAGAAGTTAACAAAACAATTAATACTGGGTTTATTTCTAAAACGACTGCAACTGGTACCACGCAGAAAACCACTCACTCTCAAATTGGGTACACGGTTTCTCTACGCATGAACTTCTAATCTAGATTAGAAAATTGCATGAATAAAAAAACCGCTCTTATGAGCGGTTTTTTTGTATCTAAATCATCCTCATAGCAAGACCCCAGCCTGGTAGATTTTCAATAAATCACCTCTTGTAAACAATTTGTCATTTATTATTTTTTGAAATTAGTGCATACTGCGGAAAAGTTCGTTTTTAAGTCAGATTCTTCTGTATGGAGTTCTAAAGTGGCAAGAGTTTTAATAGCAGGTTGCGGTGATTTAGGCTGTCGTTTGGCAGATATCCTAACGGCCGATGGGCATGAAATTTTTGGTATTCGTCGCAACGTAGACGATCTACCAGAAAATATATCGCCAATAGCATCTGATTTATTTGCACAACCACCTGAAGTACCAGATAACATTGATTATGCATTCTATATTGTTGCTGCCAGCAGCCACAAAGATATAGCCTACTACCAAGCCTATGTACTTGGTTTAAAAAATCTGATTCAGTCTTTAAGCGGCCAAAAACTAAAGCGTCTTTTCTTTGTTTCCAGCACTTCTGTATTTGGGCAAAACGATGGCGAAAAAGTAACTGAAGAAAGCCCTACCGAAGGCAAGCACTTTACCAGCCAGCGCTTGTTAGAAGGTGAAGAGTTGGCTTTTAATGCACCTTTTCCTGCCACAGTTATTCGATTTGGTGGTATTTATGGCCCTGGGCGCACGCATTTAATTGACTTGATCTTAAAGGGTAAAGCACATTGTATGGAAGGCGTCTACAGCAATCGCATTCATTCAGAAGACTGCGTGGGCATCATGGCGCACTTAATGAAATATGACAAAACCAATAGCTTATATATTGGCGTGGATAATGAACCCACTCTAACTTGTGAAGTTTACGAATGGCTAGCTGATCAACTTTCGGTGCCGCAAGATATTGAACACCTTGAACCCACCGAGAGCAGTCGGGCGCAAAGAAGTAATAAGCGTCTTTCAAACGCTAAAATTCGTGCGACAGGTTATGAGTTTAAATACCCTTCTTTCGAAGAAGGGTATGGCGAAATGCTAGAAAACTATTAAGCGCCTTGCGTGGCAAATATTTGCCACGCTTTCAAAATAATTTACTTATCGTTTTTTTTCGGTGACTCTTCGGAATCCAGAACTTCACCCTCAATCACATCTGACTGTGATGAATGATAAGTCACATGCACTTGCTTAACATGACCATTTTCCGACTCAGTCCATTCTGTTTCATAGACATTACCATCACGCCCATGTTGACGAGCATAGTTAGATTGACGCTGCAAAATAAACTTGCGCGCCAAAAACTGTCTAATGGGTGGGATTAAAAACAACAGGCCAAAGGTGTCTGTAATAAATCCGGGTATCAATAGAAACAAACCACCCAAGAAAATAAACATTCCTTCCATCATTTCCGTTTCAGGTGCTCGCCCCATGGCCAAACTTTGTTGCGCTCTTTGTAAGGTAGCAACACCTTGGTTTTTCATCAAACCAGCACCAACAATAGCAGTAAATATGGTTAATAATATTGTTGGCAAAGCACCAATGACACTACCCACTTCTATCAGAACATAAAGCTCTACAAGCGGCACCAACAAAAACATCAGGAAGAAAACTTTAAACATAAGGGTCTCTTTTCTAGGATCTTAATTTTTTACAACCCCAATACCATAGCAACAATCTTGGGTTTGCATCAAATTTAAGATAGAATTCAGCTAAGTTCTATACAATTAAGTTTGAAATACTATTGAGTGCACGCCATTTATATTTTCAGGCATACCTCTTAGTTTAAGATAATAACGAAATAGATATTTTCAAGGCATAACTATGACAAACTCCACTTTTCGCAATTTATTAAGACTCTTTCTTTTTACCTTTAGTCTTTTTGCACTCACATCCAACGCATATGCGGATGATGAACTATTAGATGTCAATCAAGCCTTCAAACTGGCAATACCAGAGGTAAAAGATGGACAAATCCATTTACATTGGACTATTGCGAAAGATTACCACCTATACAAACAACGAGTCTCTATTGCTTCCAGCGACTTGAAACTCGGCACTCCAAAATTCAGCCAAGCCATCACCAAAGATGACCCTGTGTTTGGTAAGACCGAAGTCTATTTGAATAAGTTGGATATTCAACAGCCTTTTGAAACGACAAAACTATCAGAAGCAACCATCACGGTGAAATACCAAGGGTGTGCAGATAAGTTAGGCGTTTGTTATCCACCGCAAACACGACAGCTATCCGTTACCATTCCCGCTGCAACTTCAGGAAACAGCCTTTCCAGCTTGAATGATGTTCTTGCGGACAGCAATGATGATGGCGAGCTTTTACCAGCTGATAAAGCTTTTGCTTTTACAAGCCACCAAGACAATAAGGGTAACTTAATCCTTAACTTTAAAGTGACTCAGGGCTACCACCTGTATAAAGACAAAATCAAAGCTTCTGTCTTAAGTGGCCCTGCACAACTTGGCGCTCTACAACTTCCTAAAGCAGAGCCAAGCAACGACCCTGTATTTGGCGATACTCTAGTTTACAAAACCGACTTTGAAGCCATATTGCCAGTTTCTAACTTAACTGCTGATTCAAAAATTCAAATTGGCTACCAAGGATGTTCAGACTTAGCGGGCGTATGCTATCCACCTGAAAAGAAACAAGTTTCACTTTCAGAGAACACTGCAAGTGCAACAAACTCTCCAGCAGCAAGCAACACGGCTGCACCTGTGTCTGAAACAGATCAAATCACTCAAACACTACAACATAGTTCTGTGTGGATTATCATCGGTACTTTTTTCCTGTTTGGTTTACTGTTATCTTTAACGCCATGCGTATTCCCGATGATTCCTATTTTGTCCAGCATCATCGTTGGTCAAGGTGACAGCTTAACAACACGCAAAGCATTTGTTATGTCTTTGGTTTACGTGCTTGCCATGTCTATCACCTATACCGTTGCAGGGGTGTTGGCAGGGTTATTTGGTGAAAACCTACAAGTCATGTTCCAAAACCCATGGATTATCGGTAGTTTCGCATTTATCTTCGTACTACTGTCATTCTCTATGTTTGGCTTCTATGAGCTACAACTGCCAAGTGCATTGCAATCAAAAATCACCAACCTATCCAATAAACAACAAGGCGGTACTTTAACCGGTGTTGGCATTATGGGCTTCTTGTCCGCACTAATTGTTGGGCCATGTGTTGCGCCACCGTTAGCAGGTGCTTTGATTTATATCGGCCAAACAGGTGATGCCCTTTTAGGTGGAACCGCACTGTTTGCAATGAGTATTGGTATGGGCGTTCCTCTACTGCTACTAGGAACTTCCGCAGGAAAACTACTACCAAGAGCCGGTGTATGGATGGAAAACGTCAAAGCGGTATTTGGTGTATTGATGCTTGGCGTTGCCATCTGGATGGCAGCACGCATCTTACCTGACGCAGTTACTATGGCGCTTTGGGCTGCTCTACTGATTGGTTCTGCAATTTACCTAGGCGCACTTGAATCGATTGGTGAGAAATCCGGTTGGTCTAAGCTAACGAAATCGATAGGATTTATCCTACTGACTTATGGTGTAATTATGATTATCGGCTTAGCTGGTGGTAGCAAAGACGTTATGCAACCTTTAAAAGTTTATCAAGGCGGTGCTTCAGGTTCAGCCACAAGTGCAGAGCAACACCTTGCTTTTAAGCGAATCACAACACTTGATGAACTGAAAGCAGAAGTCGCTAAGGGCAAGCCAGTCATGCTAGATTTTTATGCCGACTGGTGTGTGAGCTGTAAGGAAATGGAGAAATTCACCTTCTCAGACGCAGGCATTATGCAGCAACTAAAAGGTGTTACGCTTCTTCAAGCTGATGTCACTGCCAACAACAATAATGACAAAGCACTAATGAAAGCTTTTGGTATTATTGGACCACCTGCGATTCTATTCTTTAAAGATGGGCAGGAAGTTCGTCAAAACCGAGTAATTGGTTTCCAAAAACCAGAACAGTTCTCACAAAACGTTCAGGCTTCATTTAAATAAACTTTCTTTAAGTACCCCCCAGCCTGGTAGATTTTAAAAATCTGCCAGGCTGGGTACCTTCATACTCCCCACAAAACCTTCAAATCCTACTCAAAACCACCAAAACACCACTTTCAAAACATTTCGCGTATTTTCAATAGACTTTTGACCAGTTTCCGTATCGTTTTTATTGATATTTAGGTATAATTTCAAAAATTTACAAACAACTAGAACAAGCTTTCACAACAAAGCAATAGACTTTATCAATTGAATGCTGCGTTCTTCTTCAATCCTAGGGTGTACTCATGGCAAATATTTTGGTACTGAACGGTCCCAACCTTAACATGCTTGGCAAACGTGAACCTGAGCATTATGGACGTCAGACGCTATCAGATATTGTTGAAGAACTCGAAACACTGGCAGATGATTATGAAGTGCGTTTATACCACTTCCAAAGCAATGCAGAACACGAACTCGTAGAGCGCGTACAAGAAGCACAGGATGATCAAATCGACTTCATCCTCATCAACCCTGCAGCTTTTACCCATACAAGTGTGGCACTTCGCGATGCATTGGCGACTGTAAAAATCCCATTCATCGAAATTCACCTGTCAAACATTTACAAACGTGAAGACTTTCGTCATCACTCATTCTTTTCCGACCTTGCTGAAGGCGTTATTGCTGGCTTAGGCCCTATTGGCTACCAGCTCGCTTTAGCATCTGCTGTCGAAAAACTGAAGTAGTATGAAAAAACAAAATTATATTCAACTAATTATTAAATTTTAAATAGAGGGACTCCGAAGATGGACATTCGATCAATTCGCAAGCTTATCGAAATCGTAGAACAATCCGATATTGCTGAAATCGAAATCAAAGAAGGCGAACACAATATTCGCATTACTCGAAGCCAAGAACCTGTTTATATGCAAGCCCCAATGATGCAACACATGCCTCAACAGGCAGCACCTGCTGCTGCGCCAGCGCCAGCTGCAACACCAACTGCTTCTGCTGAACCCGCTGCTCCTGCAGAAGCATCAGGACACAAGGTTGCTTCTCCAATGGTTGGTACTTTCTATGCATCTCCATCACCAGATGCTGGGCCATTCGTTAAAGTCGGTGACAAGGTATCTGAAGGCGACACGCTTTGCATTATCGAAGCGATGAAAATCATGAACCCAATTGAAGCGGATAAATCTGGTACGATCAAACAAATTCTAGTTCAAAACGCTGAACCTGTAGAGTTTGGTCAAACTCTATTCGTTGTTGAATAATCAAATTCTGCGGAGAGTTTATGATTGAAAAAATTCTGATTGCGAACCGCGGTGAAATCGCGCTTCGCGTCTTACGTGCCTGTAAAGAAATGGGCATTAAAACCGTTGCGGTACACTCTACCGCAGACGCTAATTTAAAGCATGTTCTACTTGCTGACGAATCTGTCTGCATTGGTCCAGCACCATCCTCAGAAAGCTACCTGAATGTACCAGCCATTATTGCAGCGGCGGAAATCACCGATGCTGAAGCCATTCACCCAGGTTATGGTTTCTTATCTGAAAACGCAGACTTTGCAGAACGCGTAGAAGAAAGTGGTTTTGTGTTTATCGGCCCAAAAGCTGAAACTATCCGTATTATGGGTGACAAGGTTTCTGCCATTAAAGCAATGGTCGCTGCCGGTGTTCCAACCGTTCCAGGTTCTGGTGGCCCTTTAGGCGACAATGACGATGAAAACAAACGCATGGCTAAAAAAATCGGTTATCCGATTATCATTAAAGCATCTGGTGGTGGCGGTGGACGCGGCATGCGTGTCGTCCATACCGAAGCCAGCTTGATTAAGTCAATCCAGTTGACCAAATCAGAAGCAGGCAGTTTCTTCGGCAACCCTGAAGTCTACATGGAAAAATTCCTTGAGAATCCTCGCCATATAGAAATCCAAGTTCTTGCAGATGGTCAAGGCAATGCAATCCACCTTGGTGAACGTGACTGTTCAATGCAGCGTCGCCACCAAAAAGTGGTTGAAGAAGCCCCGGCACCTGGCGTTACTGCCGAACAACGTAACCGAATTGGTACGGCGTGTGTCAATGCGTGTATTGAAATTGGTTATCGTGGTGCCGGAACATTTGAGTTCTTATATGAAAACGGTGAGTTCTACTTCATAGAAATGAACACGCGTCTTCAAGTAGAACACCCTGTCACAGAGCAAGTTACCGGTGTTGACTTGGTTAGAGAACAGATCAAAATCGCTATGGGTGAACCTTTATCTTTAAAACAAGAAGATATTGAGATTCGTGGTCATGCGATTGAATGTCGTATCAATGCAGAAAACCCTGCTAAAAACTTCATTCCATCTCCTGGTAAAATCGAAAGATTACACTTAGCAGGTGGTTTAGGTGTTCGTTGGGATTCTCACCTTTATACAGGCTACCCTGTTCCACCAAACTACGACTCTATGATCGGTAAACTGATTTGTTACGGAAATGACCGCCAAACAGCGATACGTAGAATGGATGTAGCACTTCAAGAATTGATTATCAAAGGCATTGAAACCAATATTCATATGCAACGCGAAATCATGAACGACGCTGGCTTCTGCGAAGGTGGACAAAATATCCACTATCTAGAACATAGATTAGAACACCTCGTTTAATCTAAAAGCACTGTTTTAGCAACCACGGAGAAAACGTTTATGACGTTTGATACCGTGGTTTTTTTGTTTTAAGGAATACACTAACTGAAAACATAACGAGAAAGCCAAAACCACGGCAAAAATTTTGTGGAGGTGTGTAATTTACTCATAGTAAATAAGCATCCTGAACATATGTTTAGCAAATGGTTTGGGTTTCGCAATAGTTTTCAACTGGAAGCATCAATGGCCTGGATACAAATAAACCTCACTGTAGAAGAAAAACTGGCAGAGCCCTTATCGGACGCTTTTATGGAAGCCAATGCTGCTTCTGTTACCTTTATGGATGCAGAAGATCGCCCAATTTACGAACCTGATCTGGGTACAACACCTATTTGGCAACAAACGACGGTGATGGCACTATTTGATGCCGAAGTTGAGGTTCAACCTATTTTGAACTTAGTCACTTCAATTCTGCCAGAGCTAAAAAATGCTAACTTCAAAGTTGAAGTACTTGAAGACAAAGATTGGATTCGTGCCTGGATGGATCAATTTCAACCTATTAAGTTTGGCCAAAACCTTTGGATTGTGCCTAGTTGGAGTGAAGCACCAGATGCCAATGCGGTGAACCTAATGCTCGACCCAGGTATGGCATTTGGTACAGGCACTCACCCGACTACCTCCATGTGTTTAACTTGGCTGGATGCGCATCCACCAAAAGACAAAACGGTCATAGACTACGGCTGTGGCTCTGGCATTTTAGCTCTAGCAGCGTCAAAACTTGGCGCAAAAGAAGTCAAAGGGACGGATATTGATCCGCAAGCTATTACAGCAAGCCAGCAAAATGCTGAACGAAATAATGCCACCATTGAGTTCGAGCTTGTAAAGGATTTTGATGCAGAGCCTGCTGATATTTTATTGGCAAATATCCTGGCTGGTCCCTTAAAAGAATTAGCTCCCGAATTTTTTCGTCTTACAAAACCTAAAGGTTCATTAATTTTATCTGGGATTCTAACAACGCAGGCTAAAGAATTAATTGCTCATTATCAAACGCTCGGTTTTCATTTACTGGAACACAACCAGCTAGATGAGTGGACCCAGTTGACCTTTGAAAAACAATAATGCTTTAACTTGTTAAAAACCCATGCATCCCTACTTCGCATCATTATCAGACTCCAACTCATCAGACCGAGCTAAGCCGACTGTTGCACTTGCTCCTATGGCTGGCGTAACTGACCGTGTGTTTCGTGATATTTGCCGTACTCTCGGGGCCGACTATGCGGTATCGGAAATGGTAGCCTCAAAGAAAGAACTCTGGCAATCTGCAAAATCTTCCAGCCGCCACGCAGATGAAAATGAAGAGGCTCCTCGTATCGTCCAACTACTGGGAACTAACCCTACGGAACTGGCGGAAGCAGCAAAATGGCAACAAGACCGTGGCGCACAAGTCATAGACCTGAATATGGGATGCCCAGCAAAAAAAGTTTGTGATGTCGCGGCAGGTTCTGCCCTCTTGGCTTATCCAGAACGGGTACAACAAATTTTCGAGGCCGTGCAAAATGCCGTTGACCTACCTGTTACCGTCAAAATTCGCACAGGAACGACACCAGAAAATAAAAATGCATTACAAATAGCAAAGCTTGCCGAAGATTGCGGGTTATCCGCTATTACCATTCACGGTCGTACACGTGCTGATAAATTCAATGGAAAGGCTGAATACGACACCATTCGAGACGTTAAATCCTCGGTCTCAATTCCGGTGATTGCGAATGGTGACATTTGCACCCCCGAAGATGCAGATTTTGTATTAAAATATACGCTTTGTGATGGCATCATGATAGGACGCGCTGCTCAAGGTAACCCATGGTTATTTAAGCAAATTTCGCACTATCTCGACACACAACAGCTTTTGAAAAACCCAACTCTCTTAGAGGTAAAGAACGTCATGCTTGAACATCTGCATGGACTTTACAAACTCTATGGAGAACAGCAAGGGCATAGAATAGCTCGAAAACATATAGGCTGGTACAGCCAACACTTAACCAACGGCACTAAACTTAGAAAACAATTTAACCAATTAGGTAACACTCAAGCACAGCTTGATTTAGTAAAAGAGTTTTTTAATTAACATGACTTCACCTAGCGAAAAAAAATACAGTTCTTTAAGCGATCACGTCACCCTTACGTTAGACGCTTACTTTAAAACGCTGCAAGAAGAAGTGCCTTCGGATGTGTACCAACTCGTCATCAGTCAGGTTGAAAAACCGATGATTGAATTCATTTTGAATCGAACGGACTATAACCAGAGCAAAACCGCAGACATCCTCGGTATCAATCGCAACACACTGCGAAAAAAGATTCAAACTTACCAGATTTCAAAACCCTAATTTAAATTCAAATTTTTATGTTACTTAACTTCGGAGAAAACCTATGAAACCTGTTCGCCGCGCGCTTATTAGTGTGTCCGACAAAACCGGCATCCTGGAATTTGCCCAATCGCTTAGTTCAATGGGCGTTGCCATTCTTTCTACAGGAGGAACCTACAAGGTTCTGTCGGAAGCAGGTTTGCCTGTTACAGAAGTCTCTGAATATACTGGTTTCCCAGAAATGATGGATGGTCGTGTAAAAACCCTTCATCCTAAAATTCACGGTGGCCTTTTAGGACGTCGCGGCAAAGATGATGCCATTATGAACGAACACGGTATCGACCCAATTGATATGGTCGTGGTCAACCTTTATCCATTTGAAGCAACCGTTGCGAAACCTGACTGCTCTTTGGAAGATGCTGTTGAAAACATCGACATCGGCGGCCCAACAATGTTGCGCTCTGCAGCTAAAAACCACAAAGACGTTTCTGTAGTAACCGACCCTGCTGACTATGCTCGTATTTTAGAAGAAATGTCTGCTAACTCTGGACAACTCAGTCATGCAACCCGCTTTGACTTAGCAATCAAAACATTTGAACAAACGGCACGTTACGATGGCGCTATCGCCAACTACTTCGGCACCATGTTTAATGAAGAAGCCGAAGACAAGTTCCCGCGTACCTACTCAACGCAATTCGTCAAAAAACAGAGTATGCGCTATGGCGAAAACCCTCATCAAGCAGCCGCTTTCTATACCGAGCGTAACCCAAACGAAGCTTCGATTTCTACTGCAACGCAAATTCAAGGTAAGGCTTTGTCTTTCAACAATATCGCCGACACCGATGCTGCATTGGAATTAGTCAAAACTTTTGATGATACGGCTTGTGTTATCGTTAAACACGCTAACCCTTGCGGGGTTTCTATTGGCGCCAGTTTATTCGAAGCTTATGACCGTGCTTACAAAACCGATCCAACTTCTGCATTCGGTGGCATTATCGCTTTTAACCGTGAATTGGATGCAGAAACAGCACAAGCCATTGTTGACCGTCAATTTGTCGAAGTTATTATTGCGCCGAGTGTTTCTAAAGATGCTGAAGCAGTGGTTGCTGCTAAACAAAACGTGCGTCTTTTAGCTTGCGGCGAACTCGGAGAACAGCAAGCAGCTTATGATTACAAACGTGTGACTGGCGGCTTATTGGTTCAAGATCGTGACCTAGGTAGCGTAACCGAAGCAGACTTAAAGGTTGTTACTGAGCGTACACCTTCTGCAAAAGAAATGGCAGACCTACTCTTTGCTTGGAAAGTCGCTAAATACGTTAAGTCCAACGCTATTGTTTATGTCAAAGACGGCATGACTATCGGTGTTGGTGCAGGACAAATGAGCCGAGTTTACTCAGCGAAAATCGCAGGTATTAAAGCGGCAGATGAAGGTTTAGAAGTTCCTGGTTCTGTCATGGCATCTGATGCTTTCTTCCCATTCCGCGATGGAATTGATGCGGCGGCGGAAGCTGGCATTACAGCAGTTATTCATCCTGGCGGCTCTATGCGTGACCAGGAAGTGATTGATGCTGCAAATGAGCATGGTATTGCGATGGTGTTCACAGGTATGCGCCACTTCAAACACTAAGGTCGTAATGGCTTATTTGCTCAATCTCGTTGTTGGCTAATCCGCTTCCGATGCTCACGTACAGTCAAGTACACTGCGCTTCGGGTCGGTTAGCCGCCTAGATATTGAACAAAACGCGCATTACTTAAATAGTGTTTAAGAAAAGATAGAATTTCTAACTCGTAAGAGAGAGTACAAAATAATGAATGTATTAGTTATCGGAAGTGGTGGACGTGAGCATGCACTGGCATGGAAAACAGCTCAATCCAACAAAGTTGCCAAAGTTTTTGTCGCCCCTGGAAATGCAGGAACGGCACTTGAGCCAAATCTGGAAAACGTCAATATCTCAGTAGAAGACCTACCCAGCCTGGTAGATTTTGCTAACAACAATGATATTGCTTTAACCATCGTTGGCCCAGAAGTGCCTTTGGTACTTGGTGTTGTCGATGCTTTTGAAGCTGCTGGTTTAAAATGTTTTGGCCCTTCAAAAGGTGCTGCGCAGCTTGAAGGTTCAAAAGCTTTTTCGAAAGACTTTTTGGCGAAACACAAAATCCCAACAGCGGATTACCAAGTATTTACCGAAATTCCACCGGCAGTAAGCTACATTGAAAAAATGGGCGCGCCGATTGTAATTAAAGCCGATGGTCTTGCCGCTGGTAAAGGCGTTATTCTTGCTGAAACTGTGGCTGAAGCCATTGCCGCTGTTGAAGACATGTTAGCAGGTAACAAATTTGGTGATGCCGGTGCTCGCGTTGTAATCGAAGAATTCCTATTCGGTGAAGAAGCCAGCTTCATTGTCATGGCGGATGGCAAAAACATTCTGCCTATGGCTACTTCCCAAGACCACAAAGCGCGTAATAATGGTGATACAGGCCCGAATACTGGTGGTATGGGGGCTTACACCCCTGCCCCTGTGGTTACTCGTGATGTACATGATCGCATTATGAAAGAGGTGATTGAGCCGACGATTGAGGGCATGGCAAAAGACGGCCTACCTTATACCGGCTTTTTATATGCTGGCGTCATGATTTCACCAGACGGAACACCAAAAGTACTCGAGTTTAACTGTCGATTTGGTGACCCTGAAACCCAACCAATCATGATGCGTTTGCAATCTGATCTAAGCGAACTTTGTTTAGCAGCGCTAGATAAGCGTTTAAATGAAGTCACTGCACAATGGGATTTCAGAGCAGCGCTTGGCGTTGTTATGGCTGCTGGTGGTTACCCTGACGATTATCGTAAAGGCGACGTTATTTCTGGACTGGATTCTGATGTTCTTAAAAACGCAGCTGATATTAAGGTATTCCACGCAGGAACCACGTTAAATGAAGCCGGCGATGTCGTGACCTCTGGTGGTCGTGTGCTTTGTGTTACAGCACTCGGTGAAAACGTTACTGAAGCACAAAACCGTGCTTATGCAGGTTTAAAAGAGATTACATGGCAAGATGTTTATTATCGTACTGATATTGGTCATCGTGCTATCTCAAGAGAAGCTGTACGCTAAGTTAATCGAGTCACTCGCTCGATATAGAAAAGGCAATCCGTATGGATTGCCTTTTCTTTTTATATGAATCACAAACCTCTATCAAAAGAAGTAATGTGCAGACACGCCAATCAATGCTTCAAGCATTCCCAAAATCAAATTAGTGATAATAATGGGTCTCATCTTGCTATTTAAAACCTTTCCAGCCTCAGCAAAATTTTCATCTTCTATATGTTTTTTAAATCGCTTACAAAAACCAAAATACAGCCAGGCAAATAAAACAATCATTATCCATCCGATTATTTCCATAGCCAAAAGGTAGAGCGGTGGAGACTCAAAACCACCCAACCTAAAAATCCAATCTGTATAGCCTGATATGACTAATGCCACAATAAACACCCAAACCCATGGAAAAAACTTGCTAAAGATGCCCAAAAACATCGTTAATCTTTGCGGCGGTTCAAGCTGCGTCATCGCAACAGGGCGGAATACCATATAGACCAAAAAAATACCGCCTACCCAAAAAATAGCGGCTAGCAAATGTACAAACATGGTTAAAACATAGAGATATTGCATAACGATATTTCCCAAATGAGATAATTATTTCGCAGAGGTTATTTCTGCGCAGTTCACATTGATTATCATCGCTCAGTTATCGCGAAGCAAACCTATTTAATTATTTTTTCAATACAAACAACTTTAAAGTACCGCCATAATTATTGACAAACCTCTTCCTTAGCCAACTAAAATTCATTATGATTACAAAAACATAATTGCATTTTTTATGCCGCCGGAGGGTTCCATGTCTGATCTAGAAAGTGTTCATAACTTTTATGAAAAAAAAGTATTTGACGAAATAAACGACCACTACCTTAATTCAGGGCTGACAGAAAACCAATTGGCTGATATGGCCTGTATCGCACTTAACCGCATCCCACCAAAATACATCCGATATGACATAGACATGTCTTTTTATATGTCTGGCCAAGAACACCAGGAAGTTGACGAACGTGTAAAACAGGCTGTCAAAAAAGCCCATAAAAAGATAAAAAAACTCGATGAAATTGAATAACCTGATTTATCATGCCTGAGAAAATTGCTCAACTGGCTCGCAATGCCACTTTAAGACAGCTGCAAGTATTTGAATGCATTGCCAACAACCAAAGCTTCTCAAGGGCTGCGGAAGAGCTTCACCTTACACAACCAACAGTCTCCATGCAGGTTAAAAAACTGTCGGATATTTTAGAAGTCCCTTTGTTTGAACAAGTTGGCCGAAAAGTTTATTTAACGGAAGCAGGCAAAATTCTGTACGAAGCTTGTTCTACAATTTTGACAGAGCTTTCAACCGTTGAACAAAAGATTAACCACCTAAAAGGTTTCTCTGGTGGAAGCGTCAAACTATCTGTTATCTCCACCGCACAGTATTTTGTTCCAAAAGTCATTCATAAGTTTTCACAAGCCTACCCGGATGTAACTGTTTTAATGCGCGTAGGTAACAAGGAAAACCTTTTAGATAGATTAAATCAAAATAAAGATGACTTTTATTTATTAGGTCAACCACCTGAAGACCTAAACATCAACTCTGCACAAATAGCAGTGAACCCTCTCGCATTTGTCGCCAACAGTCAGCACCCACTCGTTGGAAAAAAACTAAAAATTGAAGACTTATCAGAGGAAGCTTTCTTAATGCGTGAAACAGGATCAGGCATTCGCGCCCAAATCGACAATGTATTTAAACAGTTCGACTTTCAACCTAAAATCAAAATGGTATTAGGCGGAAACGAAGCCATTCGTTTAGGCTTACTACAAAATCTAGGCATTACCGTTGCCTCTATTCCCACCTTAATGAAAGAAATTGAAAACGGCGAGATTTCTATTCTCAATGTAAAAGGTTTTCCTATCAACCGTCATTGGTATCTGACCTATCCAAAAGGGAAGGTTCTTTCTATAGCTGCTGAAAGAATGATTGAGCTGCTCAAAATTGAAGGGCAACAACTCAGTGATAAAGCATTTAATCTATTTAATTCTTAATTTTCGATAGACGAAAAGCTATACAATGAATCAAAATTATTGATTTGAAGTTATCCTTCTAGCATTTATAATATCTTTTCAAATTTTCGGGGTTAAACCAACTTCGAGTTTTCTTAAAAATTTTTAAGAACATATTGGTTTAACAAAAAAAAATGGGCCGTCTTAATTTTTGATTTCAGCCCACACAAAGAGGTAAGAAAAATGGATCAGTCTAATCGTTACGCTGACTTAACTCTAACTGAAGAGAAATTGGTTGCTGATGGTAACCACCTTCTAGTTGCATACCGTCTAAAACCTGCTGCTGGTTATGGTTTCCTTGAAGTTGCTGCTCACGTTGCTGCTGAATCTTCAACTGGTACTAACGTAGAAGTTTCTACAACTGATGACTTCACTCGTGGTGTTGATGCATTGGTTTATGAAATCGACGAAGCTGCATTTGGTGACAAAGGTGGTCTGATGAAGATCGCTTACCCTGTTGACCTATTTGACCCTAACTTGATTGACGGTATCTACAACGTTTCTCACATGTGGTCTTTGATCCTAGGTAACAACCAAGGTATGGGTGACCACGAAGGTCTACGTATGTTGGACTTCTTGGTTCCTGAGAGCATGGTTAAGCGTTTTGACGGCCCAGCTACTGACATTTCTGACCTATGGAAAATTCTAGGTCGTCCAGAAGTTGACGGTGGTTACATCGCTGGTACAATCATCAAGCCTAAACTAGGTCTACGTCCTGAGCCATTCGCGAAAGCATGTTATGACTTCTGGTTGGGTGGTGACTTCATCAAGAACGATGAGCCACAAGCTAACCAACCTTTCTGCCCAATGGAAGTTGTTATTCCTAAGGTTGCAGAAGCTATGGATCGTGCTCAACAAGCAACTGGTCAAGCAAAACTTTTCTCTGCTAACGTAACTGCTGACTTCCACGAAGAAATGATCAAGCGTGGTGAGTATGTATTGAGTGAATTCGCTAAATACGGTAACGAAAAGCACGTTGCATTCCTAGTTGACGGTTTCGTAACTGGTCCAGCTGGTGTAACGACTTCACGTCGTGCATTCCCAGATACTTACCTACACTTCCACCGTGCAGGTCATGGTGCATTGACTTCTTACAAGTCACCTATGGGTATGGATCCACTATGTTACATGAAGCTTGCTCGTTTGATGGGTGCTTCTGGTATCCACACTGGAACAATGGGTTACGGTAAGATGGAAGGTCACAATGACGAGCGCGTACTAGCTTACATGCTTGAGCGTGATGAGTGTCAAGGACCTTACTTCTATCAGAAGTGGTACGGTATGAAGCCTACTACTCCAATCATCTCTGGTGGTATGAACGCTCTACGTCTTCCTGGTTTCTTCGAAAACCTAGGTCACGGTAACGTTATCAACACTTGTGGTGGTGGTTCATTCGGTCACATTGATTCTCCAGCAGCTGGTGGTATCTCACTAGGTCAAGCTTATGACTGTTGGAAAACTGGTGCAGACCCAATCGAATACGCGAAAGAGCACCCAGAATTCGCTCGCGCGTTCGAATCTTTCCCTGGTGATGCTGACAAAATCTTCCCAGATTGGAGAGAAAAATTGGGTGTTCATAAGTAATTCATTCTTTAGAGAAGAATTGTTTAACACTCAAAGAAAACCTCTGCTTCGGCAGGGGTTTTTTTAACCTTTTACTCAAAAACCTACTCAACCTAAAGGTTATTTAGGTCTACGTTTTTATATAAAACCGTAGACCCAAATAACTTTCAAGCACAACGTTGTGCCGCAAACAGGTATTTCTTACATTCGATCAACCATAAATGTTACGGGGAACAAATATGGATATTTCACAGTACAAAATTGATAACGAACCATTTTATGATGCTCAATCAAACGAAATCGAGCTATACGAAGCCGCCTATGATGCTCGTCTGCCAGTAATGGTAAAAGGGCCGACAGGTTGTGGTAAATCACGTTTTGTTGAGCATATGGCTTGGAAACTTGGCAAGCCTATCATCACCGTTTCTTGTAACGAAGACATCACAGCTTCTGACTTGGTTGGTCGTTATTTGCTAGATGCAAACGGCACTCGCTGGGTCGACGGCCCGCTAACCATGGCTGCTCGTTATGGCGCAATCTGTTATTTGGATGAAATTGTTGAAGCACGTCAAGATACGATGGTTGTCATACACGCTTTGACTGACCACCGCCGTGAACTTTCGCTTGATAAAAAAGGCGAGTTGATTAAGGCACACCCTGATTTCCAATTGGTTATTTCTTATAACCCTGGTTATCAGTCACTAATGAAAGATTTGAAACAATCAACTAAACAACGTTTCTGTGCATTGGACTTTGATTACGCGGCGCCAGATGTTGAAGCCCATATCTTGCAAAAAGAAGGTAACGTTGACGAAGCAACGGCCAAAAAATTGGTACAAATCGGTGAAGCAGCCCGTAACTTAAAAGGCCATGGTTTGGACGAAGGTATCTCTACTCGTCTTATGGTTTATGCTGCAACCTTGATCAACAAAGGCATTACACCGGTTGAAGCTTGTAAGATGGCACTGGTTCGCCCAATCACCGATGATGCAGATATTCGCCAAACATTGGATAACACCATTGAAATGATTTTCGGCTAATTCATTGTTTTAGCTGGCTGTTTTTTGCGCTGCACACTACTGATTTCAGGCATATACGCTTTATATAAGCCTTCGACCAGTTTGATGCAGCACGCAAAGTCAGCCCATCTAAACTCAATGAGTTCTATTTTTAATAGAATAGTTTCAAAAGATTCCGCATAAAGCCTATGACAGAATCTTTCCAATTAAACGTGAGCGTTTAAGTATGAATGAAGAATTATTTGCTGAATATCAAGAAAAGTTTACCTGTAAATTTCCAAAGGCAGTCGAGCTATTTCCCGACTTGATTGAAAATGCCGTTTCCAAGCTTTCGCCACAGGGGGTCGATGCTTATTTGGACGGCGCAAATTTCCTGTGTAAAATCGGCCAGGGTGTCGAGCCTGTTTTGGTATTTATGGAAGTCATGCCGGATATTGCTTCGCATTTCGGCCAAGGCACCAACAAAATGATTGCAGACTACGGTTATTTATTGGCGCGTAGCCCGAATAAAAAAGCCCTGATTCCTTTTTTAAATTCGTTAAGCACCGTCTGCCGCCGTATCGACACAGTGGAAGACTTACAGCATTATCTGGATATTATTGACGAATATGTCGATAAGACCCAGACGGTTATCCACGGTCACCATTCTTTGTACGAAAGTCCGGGAATGGTTGCGCTGCTTGAATCCATGCCACAGCTAATCTCGAAACTTTGCCTGAATGGTATCCGTAACTTTATCGATTACGGTGCGCGCAACTATCTGAACGCACCGGACGAACAAATCGCTTACTTTAAGTTAGAGTCGCATGACGCCAAAAGCATTATCACTCGTGAGCGTAAAGGGACAACCTTCAAAGATGTTGAGCGCCACATGGATATGCTTAAGGAATGTATGTGGGAGTGCGACTTGCCCTTTCAGACATTTTCCACTGCATTTGACCAGTTGCGCAAACCCGTGCCTTATCTAGATGACACCTTGATTGCCATTCCCGATGTTTATGACGCTGAAAATGGCGTGTCGGGTGCGGATCGTTTCCGTGCAACCCTAGCGCATATGATGGCGCACTACAGATGGTCAACACAATTAATGGCAGACAACTATGCACCGCACATGCAGTTGTTTATTTCGATATTCGAAGATAGTCGAGTTGAATACCTAGCGATACAGAAATACCCTGGCTTAAAGAAATTATTCCTAGCGCTACACCCTTATCCAGAAAAAGGCGCTTGTGACGATAAGAAACAATCGTGTCTTCGATACCGTGCTACTCGTATGTCACGCGCCTTGTTGGATGAAAATTTTGACCCGGAAAACCCATTACTGGAAGAGTTCCGTGAACGTTTTCACAAGGTCATGGCAGAGAAAGGTGAAAACTCAACCACTGCAGACATGGCAGAAATTGGTATTGATTTCTATGTCAAATCCCGCAAGCAATCATCAGATAGCATGCCGAGCGTTTTCTTTGACGATACCGAAGTCTCCTATCGTGATGATAACCGCTACATCTGGTTCTATTACGAAGAATACGATGAGCCAGATGAGATTCTGCCAAACGAGTATGAGAATGAAGAAAGGGTCGTCGAAAATGAAGGCGGCTTGCCGCCACGTCATTATGATGAATGGGATTATATCTCTGAAGGCTATCGCCCTGACTGGACAACAGTTTACGAACGCCTACATCCATCTGGAGACTCGGGTAAGGTTGACCGCTTGATGGAAAAACATGGCACTTTGGCAAAACGTCTGAAAAAAATGATCGAAATGCTCAAGCCGCAAAACAAAAAGCGTATTCGTTTCCAAGAGGAAGGAGAAGAGCTTGATCTTGATGTGGCATTACGTTCGGTTATCGACTTCAAAAGCGGCCAAGCGCCTGACCCGCGTATCAACTACAGCCACACAACAGATAGTCGCAATATTGCCGTGATGTTATTGGTAGACACTTCGCAATCGTTGAATGAACGTAATCAAGAAACGGGACAAACATTGTTGGAGCTTTCCGAAGAAGCTTTGGCAATCACATCCTGGACAGTTGAACAGTTAGGCGATAAGTTTGCCATTGCCGGCTTCTGTTCAGATACGCGCCATGAAGTTCGATACCAACACATCAAAGGTTACTCAGAAGGTTACACAGATGAAGTAAAAGCTCGTATTGCCTCGATGGAAGCATCTTATTCCACGCGAATGGGAGCAGCAATGCGTCATGCAGCGCACTACCTCGAAGCGCAACAAGCTGAGAAAAAATTGATGTTGGTGTTAACAGATGGTGAACCAGCGGATATCGATGCTAAAGACCCGCAAACGCTGATTCACGATACCCATAAAGCCGTCGAAGAACTTGAAGGCAAAGGTATTTACAGCTATTGCATCACACTCGATCCGAACGCTGATGACTATGTGGAAAGCATCTTCGGCAACCACTATACGGTCATAGATCAAGTCGAGAAATTACCTGAACAACTACCGCAAGTGTTTATGAAATTGACCCATTAATTTCATTAATTCGCTATAATTGTTTCTATAGAAAAATCTCAATGCCCAATTTTTGGGCATTTTTTATGCCTTTAAAAGACATATTTGGAGAATAAGCATGTGCGAAAAATGTGATAGTAATGCCGCTATCGAGCAACTCTTTGCCAATAATGAAGAGTGGATTAAAGAGGTCAATGAAGCCGACCCTCATTTCTTTCAAAGCCTGGTCGCTCAACAATCTCCCGAATATCTATGGATAGGTTGCTCCGATAGTCGCGTCCCTGCAAACGAATTGGTCAAAATGGATCCGGGTACGATTTTCGTACACCGAAATATCGCCAACCTAGTCAACTCCAGCGACATGAATGTCCTAACGGTCATTCAATATGCAGTTGAAGTCCTTAAAGTTAAACACATTATCGTCAATGGACACTACGGATGTGGTGGGGTAATGGCGGCTTTAAATGAGGGCAACCCAGACTTAATTGACCATTGGATTCGTCCGATTCGTAAATATTTCCACCACAACCGCAAAGAGTTGGAAGCTTTGGCTGAAAAAGAAAAGGTTAATCGTTTATGCGAAATTAATGTGGTTGAACAGGTGCGCAATATCGCACATATTCCAGCGGTTCGCCATGCTTGGGAAAAAGGTCAAGAACTCGCGATTCATGGCTTTATCTATGACATCAAAGACGGTCGACTACACAATATGAATGTGACCATCGATACCATAGAAAAAGCAGAAAAAGCGATTCTACGCGAGCTCTGCTAGTACTACCAAGCACCCCAGCCTGGCAGATTTTCATCTATCAGTCGTTGCGCCCCATTTCAAATGCAGCCAATAGCGCTTGATGCATTTCCGAGCCCTTAATCAAAGGCTCGGCCAAATAATCCTGAGAAATACGGTTTAACCTCTCAAAAGTTAGCTCTATTTTCCAGTCGTTACGGAAACCATCAAAATCAAGCTGTTGGTTCTCTGAATCATAGAACATGTCTGCGCGTCCGACGGGAGATTCAAACACCATTTCTGACATTGCCATCACCTCAATCTCATAACCATGTGGATTCATCCCGCTTACCTTAGCAATCATTTCATACAAATCTGATTGCGTCATACCATCCTTGCGTGCCCAATCATCGAGGTCAACCACCATTGAAGGTTCATGCAACTCCCCTTTAAAATAAAAAGGGATTTTAGCCACAATGCTATTTTTCATTTCGGTTCCTTATACAACCACAATGACCCTATTATATAAAAACATTGTCAAGTCGTGCTTAGACCTTATCAACACTCGCTAATATGATCATATATTAAAATAATCTCAAGCAATGACTCTATTGAAAATCATGATTATCATCACTCTCATAAACCGATATACTGCGCTTCATTTTAGATATAACCAGACCCTTTATTACTATGTTAGCAAGTCGAATCAATATAAAACCTTTAAGCTTTGTTTTCCTATTCGGCTTTTTGATTATCGCCCTGTGGCTAGAAAACAGCTATTTAACCTACTTCATCTTAGGCGGTTTTTTAGGGGCAACACTGAACTACTTTCAATTTGGTTTTAGAACCTGTTCTCAACAATTGCTTAGTCATGGAAAAACCTTAGGCATTCGCACCGTACTTTTTATGCTTGCAATCACAACATTGCTTTTTTTCCCTTTGTTGAGTGCCGGACATTTTGGTTCACAATCTTTAACAGGCCTCATCGAGCCTTTAAGCTTATCGGTTGTATTTGGCGCATTTATATTTGGCATCGGCATGCAACTATCTAATGGCTGCACCTCCGGCACCTTCAACAAACTAGGGCAACTCCAACCTTTATCAATGACAGCCTTTGCCAGTTTGATAATAGGTGGTACTTTAGCTGCTTATAACATTACTTTTTGGCGAGAACTCCCTGCATTACCCGCTGTTTCACTAATCCAAACATTTGGGTTATTTCAAGCTTTAATATTGCAGCTTGGTGTACTCAGCATTATTTATTTTTTAATGGTAAAAAAAGAAAAAAAGCACCATCAAACAATTGAACCTCTATTTCCAAGTTCTTATCGTGTAAATCAATGGCACCCTTGGTTATTAGCCGGATTAACGCTGGCTATTTTCAACACGCTATTACTTATTACCAGTGGACACCCTTGGTCAATCGCAAGCGCATTACCCGTTTGGGGTGTCAAATTAGGTACTCATATTGGGTTACCCTTTGACTTTTCATTCTGGGATTACAGCATCACTTATTCACAAAGATTAGAAACTCCTGTCTGGCAAGACACAGTCAGCTTAACGACCTGGGGGTTAATTTTTGGTGCAGGCTTAGTGAGCCTACTTAATCGCGCACAAAAGACTCAACAGCCAAAGACTCCTCTCAACGAACATCTATTGGCAATTATTGGCGGATTGATGATGGGATATGGTGCCGTCATTGCGTTTGGCTGCAATATCGGCGCTTTTTTCAGTGGCATAGGATCTGGCAGTTTACATGGCTGGCTTTGGGCATTTTCAGCTTTAATGGGCAATGCTCTCGTCATCACTTGGCGACGTCGTAAAATAGCTATTACTAAAAAATGAATTACCTTACAGATTAAGCAGGTTGCTACTCACCTCTTTCGGACACTGCCGACGACAATCCATAGACCATTCGACAGCGCAACTATCGCTAAAATCGCAATCTCGACAAACCTTTTCTGCACAAGCATGCAAACATGCTTGTTGCACCAGCCGTTTAGAAGCACTGTCAACTGCATGAATATCTGCCCCACATAAAACGCCTAGGCGCATCAAATCCAGTAACTTTTCAGTCGAAAGTCCAATCACAACCTCTGAATGCCTTTCCGTGTGTTGTTTAGCGAAATTTTGATTGATCATTTCACCCCCTCATAGAGCTTACTACACTGTTTGTAACACCATTATATCAAACCCATAACAAGTAATAATAATTATTATCATTACTATTGACATTTACTAACGCCTTTCCTATGATACGCAAAAGTTATTGATAACACTTCTCATAATCATTTATAAAATAAGGTTACATATTCTATGCAAGGCAAACCACTGAATAATTCTTTAGCACTCTATTCCATCTTGATCGGCCTACCTAGCTTAGGCTTTCTCAACACTGCACTGGCTGGAGAGCAATTGCTTGGTTACACACAAGGTGCTGAACCTTTACCTAAAGGCGCATCAGAGTTTTACCAAATTTTCACTACTCGAAATGACAAAGGGAAAGGTACTTACCATGCGCTAGACAGTAAAACTGAAATCGAACATGGTTTTACTAACCGTTTTTCAGGGTCTTTCGCTATCACAGGTCATCAAATCAACACAAACGGTTTACTGATTGACGGTTATCTTCCTCAAGAAAAAAACAAATCGTTTAGTTTTAGCGGCATGGAAGCAGAGATGAAGTATGCATTTCTAACCCCTGCTCTAAATGATATTGGTCTCTCAACAACTTTTGGACTGTCTTATGACACAGTTGACTCTCATTCTGGTCAAAAGAAAGACACACTATCTGCTGATGTTGGCGTACAACTTCAAAAATACTTTATGGATGGACAGCTTGTCTGGCTAAACAATGCCAGTATGGAATCAACCTATGCAAAACGCCCTGCCATTACTGGTATCAACGATGAAAGTGTCTGGCCAACTACACCAGAAATGGAGATTGAATTAACCGCTAGTACAGGTATCTCTTATCGCTTTACAAACAACTGGTCTATCGGTACTGAAGCGGTTTACCAAACTGAATTTGAAACAGAAGTAGGTCAGGAACGTTGGTCTCTATTTGCCGGTCCATCCATTCACTATGGAGACCAAAAATTCTGGGCAACGCTTACTTATCTGCCACAAGTAGTTGGTGGCGGTGAACGTTACCCTGGCCAATCCAGAGGTTTGCACCTGATTGAAAAAACCAAGTACGAAACCAAACTCAAACTTGGCTATAACTTCTAATTTCTGATTCCTCCTAAGTTGAAAGCGTTTGAATCTCGGTTCAAACGTTTTCGTTTTTTATTTTGGATTGACCCTTTATGAAACCATTAATTCCTATTTTCACATTGCCTTTAACGGTTATTGCCTACCCGGTCTATGCGGTGCAATACTTTACGCCTGAGCAGGCACAAGTCGCGCTGTTCGGAGACAAGGCCAAGTTCACCCCAAGCTTCGTCAAAATGAGCGACGAGCAACGTGATGCCATTGAAGACATCAGTGATGTCCGTCAACGCTGGAAAACCCAAAAAGTCTGGAAAACTTACCAAAACGGTCAGTTTCAAGGCTGGTTCATTATCGATAAAGTCATCGGCAAACATGAGTTCATCACCTACGCCACCGCTATTTCTCCTGAAGGCAAAGTGCTTGGCATCGAAGTGATGGATTACCGTGAAACCTATGGTGACCAAATTCGTCAGGCAAGCTGGCGAGAGCATTTTATAGGTGCAACCGACAAAAGCCCGCTTAAACTTCAAGAAGACATTCCCAATATCAGTGGTGCCACCTTATCGTGCCGTAATGTGACCAATGGCGTAAAACGATTACTCGCACTCTACGAAGTGATGCTAAAAGGTCAGCACTAAATACTATGAAAGTCGAAAAAAGAATGAAGCCGATGCTCGGCACTTTTGTTGAAATTGGACTGGCTGTTGACAGCCGGCTCCACCCTGCTTTTGACATGGCTTTTGGCAAAATCGCGCAAATACAATCCATGATGAGTTTTTATGATCCAAAAAGCGAACTTTCCCAGCTGAACAAAAATCCAAACCAATGGGTAGAGGTCTCAGCCGAAACCGCTGAAGTCATACAGCATGCAAAAAGTTTATCTCAGCAATCAAACGGCCTTTTCAACCCGACACTTGGCGGTGAGTTGATAGAAAGACGTGTGCTCCCCAATCACTTCATCCATCGCTTTGAATCAAGAGGTGTCGCACAAGACATTGCCATAGACAACAACAAAGTTTTTTTAACCCAACCCATTCTCCTTTCTTTAGACGGCATCGCCAAAGGCTATGCGGTGGATAAGGCAATTGAAACACTAAAAATAGAAGGCATTGAGAGTGGCTGGGTTAACGCAGGCGGAGACATTCAGGTCTTTGGTCATTTAACGCTACCTGTTGCTTTGCGCTTGCCTGAAAAAACACATGCAGAACCACAACGCCCTTTGTGTGAACTCCACAACCAAGCCATCGCATCTTCTCAGGCCGGTCAAGAGATTGACCAATATTATCCAGGACATATCATTGCACCTAAAGACCGAAACATATCACCGGCATTGGTTAGCGTTATTGCTCACGAAGCCTGGTTAGCGGACGGTTTGACCAAAGTATTCGCCCTGGCAGATGAAGCTGAGCGCAACCACTTCGCACAGGTGTTTAATGTCGCTTATCACCTACATCCCTGCAACCCAACTAAACAGCATAATTAATGCACGTCAGATAAAAAACGGACAACATTATGAATGGTTACCCTAAAGGCTTTTTAATCTCCCTGATTACCGTCAGCCTACTCCTGATTATCACAGGATTGCTGCTCATCCCCGCTTTTCTCGTCTTCCGACTTGAACAGGAACAAGACTGGCTCATGAACCTAAGTATCGCCAGCGGCAACCTAAGACAAAACCTCACCGTATTTCATGCTATTTTCGGTTGGACAATGGTCTGGTTTATCGGTGCGCTTTGGAGCATCCATATCCGTTCCCATTGGCGCAAACATGAAAATCGAATCAATGGCATCGCTTTTCTGATTATTTGGGCTGTCTTAATCATCAGCGCCTTAGGCATTTACTATTTCGGCACCCCAGACTGGTCTAAAACCAGCAGTATTATCCATGTGCTCTTCGGTGTAATCGTTCCGTTTATGCTTATCGCACATAAAATCATCGGCAAGAAAACACTCAAAAAACCGAACAGAAAATAACAAAAATCTACCAGGCTGGGGTAACCAAATAAACTTCCTGGGCATAAAAAAACCCGCTCAGCCATTACTGGCTAGCGGGTTTCTTCACGATACAATCGGATCAAGCTTTATTCAGCAAGGCTTTGCTTTTTCTCATGCGCTTTGATATTGGCAAACATCGCAATTGAAATCACCAATGCCACCACAAAGAAACCGGAAAACACATAAAGCGTCTCAGCATAAGAACCGGTTAGATCTTTTACACGCGAAATAATCAACGGCCCCACCAGTCCGGCTGCAGCCCATGCAGTCAGGATATAACCGTGAATCGCACCCAGTTCCTTCGTTCCGAAAATGTCGCCTATATACGCTGGAATAGAAGCGAACCCGCCGCCATAACAAGACATGATGAAGTACAAGACCACTTGGAACATCAAAATCTCAGTAATCGAAGGCAAAGCATAAAACGCGACCGCCTGAGTTGCGAAGAAAATAATGTAAACCACCGGTCTAGTCAGATAATCCGATAAGGATGCCCAGAAAATTCTACCTGCTCCATTGAAAATCCCCATCAGACCAACCGCCGCTGCCGCGACCAACGCTGATACGCCAAGCACTTCCTGCAATAGCGGAGACGCCACACCGATAATAGCAATACCGCAGGTCACATTAATGAACAACATCAACCACAAACCATAGAATCTTGGTGTTTTCACCGCTTCATGCACGCCTAACATGGCAAGGTCTGTTTTGAGAGTCTTATGACCAGCTTCCACTTTCTTCTTGAAGCCTTCAGGCAAATAGCCCTCTTCTGGCTTCTCAAGGTACATCGCTGATGCGAACATAATAACGAAATAGGTCGCTCCCAAAATGATAAAAGTAGATGCAACGCCCACTTCAGAAATCAACACTTTAATGGTTGGCCCCCAAATCGCAGAAGCAAAACCGAAACCCATAATCGCCAAACCTGTCGCCAAACCGCGTTTGTCTGGAAACCATTTTATTAATGTAGAAACAGGCGAGATATAACCAATCCCTAAACCACAGCCGCCCAACACGCCATAGAAAAAATATAGCAACAGCTTAGATTCCATCAAGATCGCCAAACCTGAACCAGCAGTTCCTAAACCAAACAACACCGCAGCAATGATGGCAGAGACTTTTGGACCATTTCTTTCCACAAATTTACCCATCAAAGCTGCAGATAGACCCAAAAAGAAAATAGCAATACTAAAGGCAATCGTCACATCGGTTAAGGTCCAATGCATGCTTTCCTTAATAGGGTTAACGTACACACTCCAGGCATAGACCGAACCTATACAAATGTGAACACCTACGGCCGCTAAGGCCATTAGCCATCTATTTTTTTTCATCTCACAAACCTCCTTTGATTTATGTGCAGAGAAATATTCGAATCAATCCAACTTATACGGCGTTAATTCAATGATTTGCTTTTGCAAAACACTAAGAAATAACAGTCATTTATCAAAGTCGGTGTTGTTATAAGCTCTTCTTGAATTTGTGGTCTTCTTTTGCTGAAAAAGCTTTGGGCGAATACTAATCAAAAAGTCAGAAAACATAAAGTGAGAATATTTAATCTTGCCATTAAATAATCCGTAAGCATCGTTTTTAAAAATCCTAAACACACCAATTTCAGCAAAACAATGCATATTTCTTAGACATAAAAAAACCCGCGAAGCCTTTATTGGCTTGCGGGTTGTTTTTAGTTTAGTTTTATTTAAACTGGTTAATACTATCCCGATTAGTGAAAATCGATTTCTCCATCGGTTAACCCAACATGAACCGTATCACTCGGCGCAAACTCGCCTTTCAACAAGCGTTGTGCCAATGGGTTTTCCACCATCTGCTGTACAGATCTTTTCAGTGGTCTTGCACCATATACAGGGTCAAATCCTGCTTCGGCAATTTTGTCCAATACCTCGTCAGATACTTCTAACTGCAACTCGTTGTCTGCCAAACGTTGACGCAAGTGATTCAACTGAATATTGGCAATAGAACGAATCTGTTTCTGATTCAATGGGTGAAACACCACAATATCGTCAATACGGTTAATGAACTCTGGGCGGAAATGACCACCGACCACTTCCATCACATCGTCCTTCATTTCCTCATAAGAGGCGACACCGGTTTTTTCTTGGATAATATGAGACCCTAGGTTGGAAGTCATCACTATCACCGTATTCTTGAAGTTGACTGTGCGACCTTGACCATCGGTCAAACGCCCGTCATCTAAGACTTGCAGTAGGATATTGAAGACATCAGGATGCGCTTTCTCCACCTCATCCAACAAAATCACCGAATAAGGTTTACGACGCACCGCCTCTGTTAAATAACCACCTTGCTCATAACCAACATAACCTGGAGGCGCACCAATCAAACGCGCCACAGAATGTTTTTCCATAAACTCGGACATATCCAAACGCACGATGGCATCTTGCGTATCAAACAAAAAATCAGCCAAAGCTTTGGTCAGCTCGGTTTTACCAACACCTGTTGGCCCTAAGAAAAGGAAAGAACCGGTTGGACGATTTGGATCAGACAAACCAGCACGAGAGCGACGAATTGCATTCGACACGGCCTTGACTGCTTCTTGCTGACCAATCACTTTCTTGCCAATGGCTTCTTCCATACGCAGCAGTTTGTCACGCTCACCCTCCAACATTCTGGAAACAGGAATCCCTGTCCAGCGCGCCACGACTTCAGCGATTTCTTCTTCGGTGACACGGTTTCGTAACAAATGCATCTCGCCGTCTTCACCATCGTTTTCCGCCGCTTCCGCCGCTTGAATCTTCGCTTCCAAATCCGGAATCACGCCATATTGCAACTCAGACATTTTTGCCAAGTTACCTTCACGACGCGCTGCTTCCATATCGGTACGCGCTTTGTCCAATTCTTCTTTAAACTGCTTGGCACCTTGAAGTGCTGCTTTGTCTTTTTTCCAGATTTCTTCTAAATCTGAATACTCTTTTTCCATTTCGGAAATACGTTCATTTAACTCGACCAAGCGTTTTTTAGTGGCTTCGTCTTTCTCTTTTTTCAGCGCTTCGCGTTCGATTTTCAACTGAATCAAACGACGATCAAGTCTATCCATCTCTTCTGGTTTGGAATCGATTTCCATACGAATACGCGATGCCGCTTCATCGATCAAATCGATTGCCTTATCCGGCAACTGACGGTCGGTAATGTAACGCTGAGACAAATGCGCTGCCGCAATAATGGCAGGGTCACTAATCGCCACCCCATGATGCACCTCGTAGCGTTCTTTCAGACCACGCAAAATCGCAATCGTATCCTCTTCAGTCGGTTCATCAACAATCACTTTTTGGAAACGACGCTCCAATGCAGCATCTTTTTCGATATTTTCACGATATTCATCCAAAGTAGTGGCGCCGATACAATGCAATTCACCACGCGCCAAAGCGGGCTTCAGCATATTACCGGCATCCATCGACCCTTCGGTTTTACCAGCACCAACCATGGTATGGATTTCATCGATAAATAGAATGACCGAACCTTCCTGTTTTTCCAAGTCCTTCAACAAGGCTTTTAAACGTTCTTCAAACTCACCACGATATTTTGCACCCGCAAGCAAACCTGCCAAATCCAATGACAATAGGCGTTTGTTTTTCAGACCTTCCGGCACTTCACCATTAATGATGCGTTGCGCTAAACCTTCAACGATTGCAGTCTTACCGACACCCGGTTCACCAATCAACACAGGGTTGTTTTTAGTACGGCGTTGTAATACCTGAATCGCGCGGCGAATTTCGTCATCACGCCCAATTACAGGATCAAGTTTGCCCGCTTCTGCGCGTGCCGTTAAATCCAAAGTATATTTATCCAACGCTTGTCTGTTTTCTTCTGCATTTTGATCTTGCACGCTCTCGCCTCCTCTTACCTGTTGAATGGCTGCTTCAATATTCTGTTCCGTTGCGCCTGCTTGTTTTAAAACATCTTTAATCGAATCATTTGACTGCAATGCAGCCAAATAAAACAATTCGCTGGCAATATAGGCATCACCGTTTTTCTGCGCCAACTGATCCATCAAATTCAAAATACGACCTGAATTTTGCGATAACTGTACATCACCGCCTGCTCCAGATACTTTTGGCAACCCTGTTAATTTTTGGTCGACCGTTGTTTTCAATTGTGCAACATTAATGCCCGCCAACTGCAATAAATGGCTCGGCTCCTGCAATAGTGCCGCCAAAATGTGCAATGGTTCGATAAACTGTTGCCCACCCCCAACAGCTAGCGATTGTGCTTGAGACAAAACCGACTGAAACTGTGACGTAAACTTATCTATCATGAAAAACTCCTACAAAATCTATGGTTTCATACTTCAAGTAATAAGGACGATTTTGCGCTTTTAAAGTGACAAGATGCAAATATTTCTTATTGCAATATCAAATGGTTATTTTGAATTGATATAAATTAAGAAATTTTAGCGACTTAAATGCACAGGTGATTTTCTAATGTTTATAATGACAAAAACTGTCATTTAAAGACACTGGAAATTTTCTGAATTCAGTTAAAATTATGGATCAGTGGCAAGGAGCATCATGAAAAAAATCTCTCCAGAGAATTTACCTCATTTAGATATCCTATTCGAATATCTCGCCGATGCCGTCTATTTAATAGACCCTGAAACTTCTGATATCGTCTGGTGCAACCGCGCTGCACATGAAGATCTGGGCTTCGAACACAATGAAGTACTTCATCACTCCGTTCTTAGTCTGCAAAAAGACGTAATCGGAACCGCCCAATGGAAAGAAATTGCTCAAGTAATTTATCAGCAGTCGCCCTATACATTCATCGGGCAACATATCCATAAATCTGGCGGCGAAATTCCAGTAGAGGTAATCACGACCCACTTTAAATTTCAAGAAGAAGATTTCTTTCTTTCAGTCGCGCGCAACATGAGCAAACGCGTGGCTCTTGAAAAGGAGATCATGGATCATAGCCAGAATATCTGGTTTGCATTGAATGACGCCGCTGATGGTATTTGGGATTGGGAAATCAGTACAGGAAAAGTCTACTTTAGCCCACAGCTTAAAGCCATGCTAGGATATGGCCCCGATGAAATGGATCCTCATATATCGACCTGGTCAGAAAATATCCATCCGGATGACCGAGTTCATATCGAAAAAGTATTGAATGAACACTTACACGGGTTACGTGCAAAATATGATGTCGAATACCGTCTAAAAAATCGCAATGGTCACTATATTTGGGTACATGACCGCGGAAAAGTCTGTAGCCGCGATGAGCATGGCAGCCCAACTCACGCTGTTGGCATGGTACAAAATATTACCGATCAAAAATACATGCAATTCCAGCTGGAAGCTTTAGCTGCAAACGATGTACTGACCAACCTACCCAACCGAAGAGAGGGTGAACACCAGGCGCGTTTGCAAGTAGCCCTGAGTAAGCGTAATGAGCAACCACTTTGCTTGGCTATTATCGACTTAGATCACTTTAAGAACATCAATGATCTGTTTGGTCATCAAAAAGGTGATGATGTCTTGATCTTCGTAGCAAACCTATTTAAGAAAACACTGCGCTCTACTGACTTAATTTATCGCTGGGGAGGCGAAGAATTCGTACTCATCTTCCCCAACACAGATGCCAAACATGCAGAAAAAATTGCTCACAAAATGCACACTGCCTTCCGCGAAGCTAAATGGGAAGGTATTGGCGTACCGCCGATGACATTTAGCATGGGGATTTCTTGTTATCCACCTATAGAAGCCGACTTCGACACCCTAGTTAAATACGCAGATACTGCAGTCTACCTCGCAAAAGAGCAAGGCCGTAACCAAACCGTTTTTTCTGACAAAGAACAAACTTAATTTTTAAATTACCGGGAGCTACTCTTGGATCAAGTCTTCTTTGTACTTTCTAAACTTGCCTGGGCTTTATTAAGCCCTAGCAATCTGATTTTATTTGCCTTTATTCTAGGCACATTAATGCTCGTTGCTGGTTTCAATGCATTTGCTAAACGCTTACTTATTATCACCTCTATTATTGCCTTTATTATCATGGGCTACCCCGTTGGTGATTACTTAATACGTCCACTAGAAAAACGTTTTCCAATTCTCACGCCCAATGAGCTTCCCCAGAAAGTTGATGGAATCATTGTCCTTGGCGGTGGTGAAGATTTACCCAGAACGCTGAGCTGGCACCAACCACAAATCGGCAATGGTGGTGATCGCTATTTTGGCACTAAGAAACTCGCAGACCACTATCCAAATGTACCTATAATTTTTACTGGCGGCAGCGGACAAATAAAACTACAACATATGGGTGGAACAGAAGGCTCTTTAGCAAAACAACTTCTCACTACAATGGGAATTGCTCCTGAACGCTTGATCATCGAATCCAATTCGCGAAACACTTATGAGAATTTCAAATACATATACTCGCTTTTACCAAATAGAAATGGAAATTACCTACTTGTTACCTCTGCTTTCCATATGGCTAGAGCGGTTGGCGTTGCGCAAAAATTCGGCATTCATGTCACCCCCTACCCAGTTGATTTCCGCTCCAATAGCGCAAAAATTCGAACTTGGGATTTTGACTTTTTCGATCACTTAAAAACACTGGAACCCGCATGGAAAGAATGGATAGGCCTTACAGTCTATTACTTTACCGGTAGAACTTCGGCTTGGCTTCCTAAAGCCACACCCCCCAATCCAGCCTAAAACAACCCTAGAACATCTATGAACTACACTATTTCAGAACTTAACGACCAACCACTTTATCCATTACTGGTCGGCGGCATTATTCCTCGCCCAATCGCGTGGATCAGCACCCTGAGTAAGCAAGGTATTGATAATTTGGCACCCTATTCTTTTTTCAGCGTCGCCAGCTCCAATCCACCAATTCTGACAGTCACCCAAATCAATGCGCAAACTGAGAACGATAAAGACACGCTAAGCAACCTGAAAGAAACGCATGAATGCGTCATCAATATCGTCAGCCAAGACCTGGCTGAACTAATGAATGAAACCTGTGCCCAGTTTCCCGCTGACATTAGCGAATTTGAAGCCGTTGGTGTAACCGCATGCAAGAGCGAGCACGTTAGAGCAAAAAGTGTGGCAGAAGCAAAAGTTCGTTATGAGTGTCGGCTACGAGAAGTCGTGACCCTGTCAGAACAACCTGGCGGCGGTAAGTTGATTTTATTGGATGTGTTAAGCATCTATGTGGATGACAAGATCATGTCAAATGGTGTCATTCAGTCAGACCAACTTAGAGCAGTCGGAAAACTAGGGGGGAATGAGTACACTATCGCCACACAAGACTTTAGCATTGCCCGACCTTAAGAAGACTGTATTTTGATCAAAATCTGCCAGGCTGGGGTCTTTATAATCTAGACCCAGCCTGGCAGATTTTAAAGCCTATTCAATGAGAGTAGGCTTTGTGAGAAAGGTAAAGCGCTAAAGCCACCAACATAATTGCCAAGGCATAATAGAGCAGTTCAAGAGGCGCGGTCGGCTTTAGGAACAATGCTTGTTCAAAAAACATTACGACCAAAATCATCAAAATCACTTTCGCCAACTTGTCTTTTAGATCATCCAATGAATGAATCATCAGAATCTTACTGGAACTGGAATTACCTTCGGCAGCATCTATTTTAGAGATAAACAGTTCATACAAACCTAGTGAAAAGATCAGCATGATAGTACCCAGTAAGAAACCATCTACCGAACCAACAACATGAGCAACCGTCTTAGATTTTAAGTCGGCTCTGGCAATATCATCCAGCTGTGCATAATGTGTTAAATGCGCCAACGTGTAGTAAACATCAACCGAAGTGACGTAGAAAATACCAAACGCCATCAGCAAACTCGCTACAACTGCAAACATCACCACAAAGCGGCTATTCCAAAGAAACGATTCAAACCAATCTTCTAATTTTGAACGATTGGCCGGCACGCAGATGAGTTCTTCGTTTTCCTGTGTTTTCTGCTGAGAATGTTCCATTCTAATCCCCTTAGTACTGAGCTTATTTAGATAGCTCTTCAATTGTTAAGTTATGGTTGGTATAAATACATAAATCAGCAGCAATGTTGAGTGATTTTTCTACAACTTCACGCGCACTAAGATCTGTATTTTGCATCAATGCTTGCGCTGCTGAGTGAGCATAGTTTCCGCCTGACCCGATAGCAATAAAATCATGTGCCGGTTCGATAACATCACCGGTACCGGAAATCAGCAACATATTTTCGTCATCAGCTACCAGCATCATAGCTTCTAGCTTTCGCAACGCTCTGTCTGTACGCCAGTCTTTCGCCATCTCAACCGCTGCACGCATCAATTGACCATTATGGCTGTGCAATTTTGATTCGAAACGCTCAAACAGGGTAAAAGCATCGGCCGTTGCACCGGCAAACCCGGCTAAAATTTTGCCATTATGAAGACGACGAACC
The DNA here is from genome assembly GCF_000526715.1 of Hydrogenovibrio kuenenii DSM 12350. NCBI lineage: Bacteria > Pseudomonadati > Pseudomonadota > Gammaproteobacteria > Thiotrichales > Piscirickettsiaceae > Hydrogenovibrio > Hydrogenovibrio kuenenii. The sequence goes on from NZ_JAGP01000001.1 coordinate 1,927,199, forward strand.
TTACGGGCGTTGCCTTTCATCACAACATGTCCCAAGGTTACTTGACCATCACCACCGATGACCATTTGGCCTGCACGTTTGGCACATAAAATCGTGGTTCCGTGAAAAGTTTGTTCACTCATTTTTTTCTCGCAATATTCATTCGATAGTTTGTTTATTCTGCCCGCGCTTTTTTGCGCGCGGATGAGCCGTATCATAGACTTTTGCCAAATGCTGTAAATCTAACTTGGTATAGATTTGTGTCGTCGACAAATTGGCGTGTCCCAATAAGTCTTGAACAGCTCTTAAATCTCCGCTAGATTCTAACACATGCGTTGCGCAGGCATGCCGCAATCTATGTGGTGACATTTTGGTGGGCAAGCCCGCTTCTAGCGTTCGTTTGTCTAAATGTTGTTGAATGCTTCTGATACCGATTCTATCGCCAAAACGATTGACAAACACTGCCTGTTCATCCGCTTTTGCATAATCACTACGCAAAGATAACCAATGGCGCAAAGCATCAATGGCTTTTCTACCAAGCGGCGAAATTCTTTCTTTTTGTCCTTTACCGATAACCCGAATCCAACCATCATTCAACTGATCCAAACCGGGAGATAAATCTAAATCCGCCAGCTCAGATACACGCAACCCTGCGGAATATAGGCATTCAAACATGGCTTGGTCACGAATATCCTGCCAAGTATTTAACGGTTGATCAAGGAGTTGCTGGGTTAAATCTATATCAAGACTTTTGGGCAGTGGTTTGGGTTGTTTGGGTGCTTTAACACTCTTAGCTGGGTTAGCAAATGCCAATTCATGCTCAATTAAAAACTGATAAAAAGAACGTAAAGCAGAAAGGTTGCGTGAGAGTGTTCGAGGATGAATGCCCGCTTCCATTCTGCTGGCGACAAAAGCTTGTATAGACTCTACCGAAACGGCTTGCCAACCTTGAAAATCATCTAAAAATTGCCTCGGTTGATGTAACGCACTTTCAACCTCTTCAGCCATAAATTCGCCACGGTAAAAACGCAAAAACGCGAACAAATCGCGCTCATAACTCTCAATCGTTTTAGGAGATCGATTAAGACGTCTTAACGCTTCTAAAAAATGGCTGAAAATATTTTTACACATATTCCCTCTCATAGTATGATGCTGCCGCATATACAAATATTAAGAACTATTTTAATGTATATTTTGCCAATCCAATGGATAATTACAGGCCATAGCTGCCGCAACAATTATTCGGTTTACAGGAGACATTATGACCACTGTTTCAGATGCAATTAAACAACGCCACTCAGCACGTGCTTTTTTAGACAAACCTGTCTCACAAGATATCGTTTACGATATTTTAGAAACTGCTCGACATGCGCCTTCGGGAGTCAATACCCAACCTTGGCAGGTTGCAGTGGTGTCAGGCGAATCCAAAACGCAACTGCAAAATAAAATGTTGTCCGCTTTTGAAGCTGGTGAATCCGAACAAATGGATTATCAATACTATCCTAAAACCTGGGTAGAGCCTTTTAAGAAGAGACGAGTCACAACCGGCACGCAACTCTATAGCGCACTGAATATTCAACGAGAAGATAAAGCTACCCGCTTAGCACAATGGGCAGCAAATTATCGTTCGTTTGACGCACCTGTCGCACTGTATTTCTTTATGGATCCTAGCTTAGAAACCGGTTCTTACTTTGATTATGGTATGTTTGTGCAAAACATTATGTTACTGGCTATAGAAAAAGGCTTGGCAACTTGTCCACAAGGTGCATTAGCCGAGTTTCCCAGTATTGTAAAATCAACACTTGGCTATGATTCCAATTTGATTTTATTAGGCGGTATGGCGCTAGGCTATGAAGACACTGATCATCCGGTTAATCAATATCGCACAGAAAGAGAAACGGTTGAAAACTTCAGCCAGTTCTTTGATTAACCCAATGATGTTATTAAAAGAGTCGCTGTAATCTTTGGGTGATCATTTCACCCATCACTTCTAAAAAGTAAGTTCCAAGGTCGGGTTTGAAACGATCTATAGGACTACCTAGCGCTAAAACACCCCAAACTCTATGTTCTCCCAGTGGAAGAATACAGACGGATTCGGTTTTTTCAGAAGTGGTAAACAAACCTTTTTGCCACTCGTTTTCAACCAGTCCACAAGCTGGGCGTCCAACGGTTAAGGTCGATTTCAGCGTTTCAGCCCATTGCTGACTAATGCCAAGCTGATTCATTCCTTTTAGGCTTTCTCTCGGCAATTCCCAAGACATCAGAGAAACAAACTCCACCTCAAACACATCATGCATCACGCGATAAATAACATCGATCGCGTCCTGGTCTGTGTCTGCTGATAACAAAGCATTAGAAAGCTTATAAACATTATGCAAGAGTTTACCGTTCTCCCCTGCAATGTCCTTTAGGGTCTCGATTTCTACTTGTAAACGGTCTCGCTGATCGCGCAACTGATACACTTGACGTTCTAACAAGGAAATTTCTTTCCCAGTTTTCGGATGTGGCAAACTCAGCTCATCCAATAAATTTGGAAACACATGAAAAAACTGGCGGTTCTCATTCAAATAGTTCGCCACATCTTCCGCATGAATATCATTAATCAAGCTCGACAACTTATCCCCCTTAGTTTGAAGCTATTTTCTTCTATTATTTCTTTAAACTTACCAAAAACGTCGTGAGTAGATTGTTTTATAACTCAATAACGCCATCAAATACCATCACCGCTGGCCCTGTCATCCATACAGGATGCGAATCATCACCATCCCAAGCAACAGTTAAATCGCCCCCAGGAAGGCTAACTTTGACTTCATCCTCTACTTCACCAAGCTTACGTAAACTCACCATCGCAGCACAAGCGCCAGTTCCGCACGCTAGGGTTTCTGCTGCACCACGCTCATAAACTCGCAGTTTAATATGCGAGTCATCCACACGCTCAGCAAAACCGACATTAACCCTTTCTGGAAAACTGATATGAGACTCAATTTTTTCGCCCAATTCTGCAACTGGTGCAGAGCCAATATCAGAAACCCGTAAAACAGCATGAGGATTCCCCATCGAAACCGCACCTATTTGATACATCTCGCCGTCAACTTCTAACTGATAAACATCAGACTCGCCAGGCACTCTATAAGGTAAACTACTCGGAGAAAAATTCGGAGCGCCCATATTCACACGGACTTCACCATCAGCTGTCACATACAAAACAATAATGCCAGAGGCGGTTTCAACGGTAATTTTGGTTTTATCCGTCAATCCTTTGTCATAAACAAATTTAGCAAAACAGCGGGCACCATTACCGCATTGCTGCACTTCGGAACCATCCGCATTGAAAATACGATACCGAAAATCCACACCTTCCGTATCAGTGGACTCGACCAACAAAAGTTGATCAAATCCAATTCCAAAATGACGATCCGCCCAGGCAATAATTTGCTCTGGCGTTAAATTAACCGTCTGCGCAATGGCATCAATCACCATAAAGTCATTACCTAGACCATGCATTTTGCTAAATTGGAGCTTTGCGCTCATGTATTACCCTCTTAATCTTTTCACACTCTAGCCAAGATTTTACACTGCGTTATTTGGCTATTTTGGTTTATGATAAACCAAACATCTTTCAAACCCTAGCCTGACAGATGGAAGAACTATTTTTTTATACCAAAACGAAGACTTTTACAGCGTCGCTCATATAAAGAAAAATCACTTGGAGAATTGAATGCGACATTTTTGGCTTGTTTTTGTCATAGTACCCCTTACTCTTTCGGGTTGCTCTACCATTGAAACACGCAGTTTCCCCAAACAAATCTTTCCGAAACAATGGGCACAGCAAGTTCAACAGCTTCAAACCCAAAGACAGACTCATCCCTGGTGGCAGGAACTTCATGATGCAGACCTCAATCAGTTAATTACAGAAGCAATCAAAGCCAACCCTGATGCGCTGACCGCTGAATCCGTTATTCGTGAATCACGAGCTTATCGCGTTCAAGCCAAAGCCGGGCTTTTGCCTAAAGCCACTATTGGCGCTAATGCCAAAAGTACTTACCTCAAAAGTACTGATGCCACGACCGACATCTATTCCGCCGTACTTGACGCCAGCTGGGAACCAGATATTTTCGGCAGCCAGCAACATACTCTCGCTGCGGCAAACGCTCAAGTAAAAGCTTCTGAGGCTAGTTATGCTGATGTATTGGTTACTTTAAGTGCCGAGGTGGCGACGAACTATATCACCCTTCGTGGCTATCAAGCTCAATTGAACGTGACCCAAGACTCTTTAAAAAGTTGGAAAGAAACCCTACAACTGACTCAATGGCAACACCAAGCCGGCATGGTCACCGAACTGGATGTAGAACAAGCTAAGCGTAGCTATGAACAAACCGCCGCGTCCGTTCCAACCTTGAAACAAAGTATTCTAGAAACCCAAAACCAGCTGGCAATTTTACTTGGACGACCACCAGAATCCTTACCCGTTAGTTTAACTAAAACAGCCGCTTTACCTGACTCACCTAAAACGGTCTTTTTGCCAATTCCGACTGAAGTATTAAGACAAAGACCGGACGTTAGAGCTGCCGAACAAAAAGTGCTGGTCGCCATGTCGAAAACCGATGCCGCCAAAGCAAATCGTTGGCCTTCTTTTTCCTTAGGTGGAACACTCGGATTTACTTCGGCAAGCATTGGTAAACTAATAAACAGCGATTCTCTGTTTACCACACTCACAGCAGGCATTACCCACACACTCTTTGATGGTGGTGCCTTAGATGCTCAGGTTGACGTGCAAAAAGAACAGGAAAAACAAGCCCTCTATAGCTACAAAAAAACCGTATTGAGTGCGTTACAGGAAACTGAAAATGCGCTTGCTGGCCTTTACAACAGTAGAGAAAGCTATGCTGCGCTAAACCGTGCACTTGAAGCTTCAAAAAACGAAGAAAAACTTGCTGTTATGCAATATGAATCTGGGCAAACAAATTTCTCAAATGTCTTAGATGCACAAAGAACACAACTGACACTCAAACAAAAAAGCATTGAAGCCAAGGCAACCGAATTGGCAAAACTGATTACGCTCTCCAAAGCCATTGCAGGCAATTGGGCAATTAAACAAGCCAAAAAGAATGGCACTATCGATGAAAAACCATCGACTCAGTCGAAACCTATAAATGGAACATCATCATGACACAAGACAAGCAATCACCTTCTTCTCAAACAGAATTTGAACAACTGCTCAAGCAGGGCGAAAAAAAACGCCATCGTTATGTCACGCTGTTGATATCAATATTGCTGATCATGGGGGCACTGTACCTAGGATGGAAATGGTGGATGCCTGCTCAAACCAATACAACGGTTTTTAAAACGGCAAAAGCAGAAAAAGGCGATATTCTCGCTACCGTTTCTGCTACGGGAACACTTCAGCCAACCAATAAAGTTGATGTGGGCAGTGAACTTTCCGGCACCATCGACAAGGTATATGTCGACTACAACGATCAAGTCAAAAAAGGGCAACTGCTAGCACAACTGAATACCGACAAACTTAATGCCCAAGTATTGCAAACCAAAGCTGCGCTGGCAGTTGCCAACGCTGGCGTGATTGAAGCCCAAGCAACGCTTGAGGAAACTGGTGCACAACTCAAACGATTAGAACATGTGCGCAAACTCACTAATGGCAAACTCCCATCACAAGCCGACTTTATTTCAGCTGAAGCAGCTAATAAACGTGCCATGGCTGCCAAAAATACTGCCATTGCAAAAGTGGAGCAGGCACAGGCAAATTTGGATCAAAATCTAACCGATTTATCTAAAACCAAAATCATTTCACCGATAGATGGTGTGGTACTGGTTCGCTCCATTGAACCAGGTCAAACGGTAGCAGCGGCCATGTCTGCCCCTGTATTGTTTACGCTGGCACAAGATCTCACCAGTATGGAATTGCAAGTAGATGTGGATGAAGCCGACGTCGGTCAAGTCAAAGCAGGACAAAAAGCCACTTTTACGGTGGATGCTTATCCCAACCATTTATTTCCAGCTGTCATCAAACAAGTTCGCTATGGCGCTCAAACAACAGATGGTGTTGTCACCTACACTACGTTACTTGAAGTCCACAACCCTGATTTAAAACTACGCCCAGGCATGACCGCAACGGCTGAAATACTGGTCAAAGAAAAACGTGATGTGTTGACCGTACCTATTGCCGCCACACGTTTTACACCAGAAATCTTGGGCGAACAAACACCCGCGAAAAAAACTAGCATTATGAAGTCATTAATGCCCGGCCCCGGAAGCATTCGTCATAGTTTAAATATCAAAGCTGAAAAAGTGAAAAAAGGCTATGCCCGTGTATGGAAACTCATTAACAATCAACCTGAACCGGTATTGATTAAAACAGGGGAATCTAACGGTAATCGAATTGAAGTTATTGAAGGTGACATCAAACCAGGCGATCCGGTAATCACCGGTGCTGAGGTACGCTTGAAATGATCTTTCCTTGGGGCAATTCCGCTAAACCCGAGAGCATTTCGGATGACGCTATGTGGTCCTCTGACAATAATAACAATACCAGAGAAACGCCATTGATCGCCTTTAAAGACATCACCAAAACCTACGGTCAAGGTGCGTCGGCATTTACTGCCCTAAAAGGTGTGAACTTTCAAATTGAATCCGGTGAGTTTGTTGCCATTATGGGACCGAGTGGTTCAGGCAAATCAACGGTTATGAATACCCTTGGCTGTTTGGACATACCCAGTTCAGGTCATTACTATTTTCAAGGTGTTGCCGTTGAAAGCTTAACGCATGACCAACGCGCATTGTTACGTCGCCATTACTTAGGGTTTGTTTTTCAAGGTTTCAATCTTCTCGCGAGAACGTCTGCTATTGAGAATGTAGAGTTACCTCTTCTCTATCGCGGCATGAAAACTGCCGAACGCCGTGCAGAAGCACGCAAAGCATTGGCACTTGTCGGCTTGGGTGGTTGGGAAAACCATGCCCCCAGCGAACTGTCGGGTGGACAACAACAACGAGTCGCCATCGCACGTGCTTTGGTCACACACCCAAAAGTATTATTGGCGGACGAACCAACCGGAAACCTTGATACACAACGCAGTAGAGAAATCATGGAACTCTTGTCGCAACTCAACAAAGAGTTAGGGATTACTGTAATTATGGTCACACATGAATCTGAAATGGCTGACTACGCGCATCGTTTGATCCATTTTATCGATGGGATGGTAGAAAAAGACCATACCCAAGCGGAGCGCACTGTATGATTTGGAATGCCTTTATGCTTGCCATTCGCGAAATTCGCCGTAATTTGATGCGCTCCATTCTGACGATGCTTGGCATCATTATCGGCGTGGCGGCGGTCGTCACCATGGTCACTATTGGTAATGGTGCCACCGCAAAGATCGCTAAAGAAATTTCAACACTAGGTAGTAACTTGCTGATGGTTCGCCCCGGCCAACACTTTGGGCCTGGACGTGGAAACTCTAATGCAAAAGCTTTCACCATGGATGATGTCAACGCAATCAAACAAGACGTTAGTTCCATTATCGCGGTTGCGCCAACAGTCACCACTTCCGTGACCGCAGTCTACGGCAACAGCAATTGGACCACTCTCGTTGTTGGCTCTGATAATGACTATTTCATCACCGGTAATTGGGACTTTTCGGAAGGTCGGACATTTTTACCGTCTGAACTAAAAGCCGGCAAGACCAGCTGTATCATTGGAAAAACCATTGTAAAACAACTTTTCTCTGAACTACCAAAAGGCGAGTCCGTCTTAGGAAAATCTATTCGACTCAAAACCTTCTCCTGTCAGATTATCGGCATTTTAGAGTCAAAAGGTCAGTCGATGATGGGGAACGACCAAGACGATACGATTATTATGCCAATCAAAACCGTACAACGCCGTTTAGCTGGCAATCAAGATGTCAAAATGATTCGCATCTCAGTTAAACCCAATATCGATACGGATGTCGTCAACCGCGCAATTACGCTATTACTAAGGGATCGACGACACCTAAGTGATCGTGAAAAAAATGACTTCTCGGTCTTAGACACACGAGAAATCACCAAAGCATTGACGGGGAGTACTAAAGTCATGACCATGTTACTCGGCGCCGTCGCAGCAGTAAGCTTAATCGTTGGTGGCATCGGTATTATGAATATTATGTTGGTTTCGGTAACTGAACGGACAAGAGAAATCGGTATTCGAATGGCGATTGGCGCATTGGAAAGAGAGGTGTTATTACAGTTCTTAGTTGAAGCTGTCGTACTATCTTCTTTGGGAGGAATTATCGGTATTATCCTCGCCGTAATTGCTTCAGCAGGCCTTAGTCACGCAATGTCCGTTCCTTATATACTGGATTTCGATATGATGGGAATTGCCTTTGCTTTTTCTGCCGTAGTGGGCGTAGTATTTGGTTTCTTTCCGGCAAGAAATGCAGCCCGTCTCAACCCGATAGATGCCTTGCGCCACGAATAAATAACTCAGTAAATGCAATTTAAAAAGGCCAAGTGTTCGTTCTCCCCCAATTTCCTTTATAATAACGCCTAATAAAAATACCTAAGAAATTTGAGTCTCAAAATCTCAGCCTGCCAACGATGGCTAAGTCAAAGACAAAAAACGAAGGAAGCTTCAAATCAAATGATGACCCCAAAAGAAATCGTACACGAATTAGATCACCATATCATCGGACAACAAGATGCCAAGAAATCCGTTGCCATTGCTTTGCGTAACCGTTGGAGACGTGCGCAACTACCAGAAGAATTGCGTCAGGAAGTCACGCCAAAAAACATCTTAATGATTGGGCCTACTGGGGTCGGTAAAACTGAAATCGCTCGTCGTTTAGCAAAACTAGCAAACGCTCCCTTCATTAAGGTAGAAGCCACCAAATATACCGAAGTAGGTTATGTTGGTCGTGAAGTGGATTCCATCATCAAAGACTTGATCGAAAGCGCAGTCAAAATGGTACGTGAAGAAGAAATGACGCGCGTACAGACGCAAGCTGCCGATATTGCTGAAAACCAAATTCTGGATACGCTTTTACCGCCAGCACGTGGTCATGAAGAAGAAAGCTACGACAATATGTCCGAAACACGCCAAAAGTTCCGCAAACGTTTGCGCGAAGGTGACTTGGATGACAAAGAAATCGAAATTGATTTAGAAGCACGTTCTCCTCATGTAGAAATCATGGGCGCGCCTGGCATGGAAGAAATGACCAGCCAATTGCAAGACATGCTGGAAGGCATGAACCGCGGTAAAAAACAAAAACGCAAGCTGCCAATCAAGCAAGCCATGCGCATTCTGACAGAAGAAGCCGCGTCTCACTTAATCGACTTAGAAGACATTAAGGCCAAAGCCGTTGAAAGTGTTGAACAACAAGGTATCGTCTTTATTGATGAAATCGACAAGGTTGCAAAGCGCCAAGAAGGTTCAGGTGGCGATGTTTCTCGTGAAGGGGTACAGCGTGACTTACTGCCTTTGATTGAAGGCTCTACTGTTTCCACTAAATACGGCATGATCAAGACCGACCATATTCTGTTTATTGCATCTGGTGCTTTCCACTTGTCTAAACCGTCTGATTTGATTCCCGAATTGCAAGGTCGTTTACCGATTCGCGTTGAGTTGAAATCGTTAAAAGTGGAAGATTTTGTTCGTATCCTTACCGAGCCAAAAGCTGCCCTAACCAAACAAGCAGAAGCTTTATTGGAAACAGAAGGCGTAACAGTCAAATTTGAAGAATCGGGTATTCAACGCCTAGCGGAAATCGCTTTTCAAGTGAACGAAACCACAGAAAACATTGGCGCGCGCCGTTTGCATACGGTCATGGAGCACCTTTTGGAAGAAGTGTCTTTTAACGCCCCTGACAGCACCGGCACGGTTGTAACCGTTGACAGAGATTTTGTCGAAGAACGTTTGGGCGATCTGGCACAAGATCAAGATTTGTCACAGTATATCCTTTAGAATAATTGAACCGAGCCATGCATCAGCCGATAGAAATTAAACTACAGCAAAAATCTCGCAAATTGGTCATCACCTTCGATTCAGGTGAAACCTTTGAACTGCCTTGTGAGTATTTACGTGTCTATTCCCAGTCGGCGGAAGTCACTGGCCATGGTCCAGGGCAAGAAGTATTACAAGTCGGCAAACAAAACGTCAATATCGACGCCATTACGCCTGTCGGCAACTATGCCGTTAAACTGCATTTTGATGATGGTCACGATACAGGCCTTTACAGTTGGGAAACACTTTACGACTTAAGCAAAAACTACGATGCGTACTGGCAAGCTTATTTGGATAAACTCTTGGCTGCCGGGCATAAACACCCTGACATCAACACTCAGGTCACAAACTTGTTATAACCGAACATTTTGAAAGAGGCTCAACTTATGAACAATGCGAATAGCACGCAATCGGACAATACCATTGATTTTGGTTTTGCCAAGGTGCCTCTAGAAGAAAAGGTTAAACGTGTTAAAGGCGTTTTTGATTCTGTCGCTGAAAACTATGATTTAATGAACGATGTTATGTCTCTAGGCATCCACCGTTTATGGAAGCGCCATACCATTGAATTAAGTGGTATTCGACCAGGAAAAGTCGTTTTAGATTTAGCTGGCGGTACTGGCGACCTCACCAAAGCCTTTGCCAAACGCGTAGGTAAAACTGGCAAAGTTGTACTGGCAGATATCAACGAAAACATGGTTCGTGTAGGCCGAGATCGCATGATTAACGAAGGCATTATCGGCAATGTGGAATACGCCATTACCAATGCAGAAGCCCTGACTTTTCCTGACAACACCTTCGATTTAGTAACCATCGCTTTTGGTTTGCGTAATGTCACTAATAAAGATAAAGCCCTAGAGGAAATTTACCGCGTGTTGAAACCAGGCGGACAATTAATGGTACTTGAGTTTTCTAAAGTTTCGCAGCCAATGATGGCGAAAGCTTACGACTTTTATTCGTTTAGTATTTTGCCAAAAATGGGTAAATGGATTGCAGATGATGAAGCCAGCTACCAATATCTAGCCGAATCTATTCGCATGCATCCAGATCAAGAAACTCTTAAACAAATGATGTTGGATGCTGGCTTTGATAAAGCCGAATACCTAAATATGAGTGAAGGCATTGTCGCCTTACACCGCGGCTGGAAATATTAACGGAGCGCTGGATACCGATGGAAAATAAACAAACGCCCTTAGACACTATGAAGCAAGGTGTTGAATCTGCGCAAGAGTGGACATCGACCACCCTCTCAAAAATATTTGAAGTGATTCTCAACAAAACGCTGGCTATGGATGAAATGCAAGGCATTGGCTTTCAAATGCTGGATGAAAAAGTTATTCAACTGACTTTCACTGATTTAAAACTGACTTTTTTTATCATCTATCAAACCAACGTACAAAATAATGAAGAATCTGCCAGGCTGGGTCATTTCACCGTACAAACCCATTTAATGGGCAGTGCCGATACCCATATCAAAACCACTTTACTGGATTGGTTGAATAAAACCACTGTAACGGAAAGCCCTCTCGGCACTGCGTTTCTTGCTGCTCTTTACACCATAGACATTGATTGGGAAGAACAGCTCTCTCATTACACCGGTGATTTCATCGCTTTCAATATTGGCCAAACGGCGCGTAGTACAAAAGCTAACTTCAAGGCGGCAAAACAAAAAGCCGGCGTCACGCTAAAAGAATACCTGCAATTTGAAATTAACTTGCTGCCAACTAAACTGCAAGTATGCCACTTCAACCAGGAAGTAGATGAGCTTTCAGATGACGTTGATGCCCTATCTGCTCGAATTGATGCGCTAACCAACCCAAAACCGGAATAACCGATTCTTTATGATTTCCTTTATCAAAACACCTTTCAATCAATTTAAGCGCCTCATTAAAATCAACCGGGTTTTGACTTACTATCGCATTGATGAACTTTTGTTCGCCAACACAAAATATGAATGGCTGACACTGATAAATGGTTTATCTCCATGGAACTGGCGCCGCCACTCCAAAGCCTCCAGAGGCGAACGCATCCGACTCGCATTAGAAGAGTTAGGGCCTATCTTTATTAAATTCGGTCAAGCACTCTCAACACGTAAAGACTTACTACCAGAAGACATCTCGGTTGAATTGCGTAAACTGCAAGATGATTGCCCTCCTTTCGACGAACAACACTCTATCCAAATAATAGAATCAGGTTTAAGACGTCCTATTGCCGAAGCTTATGCCAGCTTTGATCCGATACCAATGGCTTCCGCATCTATTGCACAAGTGCATGCAGCAACCTTAATGGATGGCACCGAAGTAGTCGTGAAAGTGGTGCGTCCAGACATCAAGCCCGTTATCGAACAAGACGTTTCCATTATGCGCTCACTGGCGAAGCTAGTGGAAGCGGCCATTAAAGAATCACGTCGCCTACACCCTACGGAAGTCGTTGCTGAATTTGAAAAAACCCTGTTAGATGAATTGGATATGATGCGCGAAGCGTCGAATGCTGCGCAACTGCGTCGCAATTTTGAAGGTTCAGAACTGCTTTATGTTCCAGAGATCTATTGGTCTCACACCAATGATCACGTCATGACAATGGAACGTATCTACGGCATTCGTATTTCAGATACAGACAAGCTCATTGAAGCAGGTGTTGACCTAACCGATCTGTCTGCCAAAGGCGTGACTATTTTCTTCACTCAGGTATTCAAGCACAACTTCTTTCATGCCGATATGCATCCAGGCAATATTTTCGTGCTGCCGGATGGCCGCTATGCTGCCATCGACTTCGGTATTATGGGAACACTGACGCCGGAAGACCAACGCTACCTAGCAGAAAACTTCCTTGCATTCTTTAACCGTGATTATTTGCGTGTTTCTGAACTGCACATCGAATCTGAATGGGTACCGCGTGACACAAGAGTCAATGAATTAGAGTCGGCAATTCGCTCTGTGTGCGAACCAATTTGGGACAGACCTTTAAAAGAAATCTCTTTCGGCTTGTTCTTAATGCGACTATTCCAGACTGCGCGCCGCTTTGGTATGGAAGTACAACCGCAACTTGTTTTGCTGCAAAAAACCCTACTCAATATCGAAGGGCTTGGACGTCAATTAGACGATGAACTTGATCTTTGGGATACCGCGAAACCTTTCCTTGAAGACTGGATGCAGGAACGCGTTGGTCTAAAAAGTTTGGCGAAAAACGTCAAAAGCAATTTACCTTACTGGATTGAACAAGCACCTCAACTACCAGGTCTGTTGCATCAATCGCTTAATAAATTGGCGCACGCGGACTTTCAACAAACCGCCTTGCAAATTCACCGACTTGAACAACAAATCGAAGCACAAAATAAAGCTCAGCGCCGTCGTATTTTGGGTGCGCTATTACTCGGCGCTGGTATTTTTTCAGGGCAATTCATTGGTTTGGATATGTTACAAAAAGAATGGATACAAGGCGGGCTGGTTGTCCTAGGGTTGTATTTCTTGCTCAAGAAGTGATATCAGAGTCATACGTTCAAGTTTCGTAAAGCGACTATATACGCCTCCCAGCCTGGCAGATTTTACTTAAAGCTCAAAGACACCAAAACCAAACATTCAGAACAACTGAGCACTCAAAAACACTTCTTCGTGTCTTCGTGTGGTTAATCTTCTGAAACTAAACGAATTTGGTTTGGCTCAATAATGATTTTGCGTTCTTTATAGAGTTGACTCAACGCTTTTTTATAAGCGGCTTTGCTGACACGATATTGCGCAAAAATATCTTCTGGCGAACTTTTATCCACTAGGGTTGATACGCCCTTATTTTCAGCCAAAAATGCCAAAATCTGACCGACTAAATCCTGCCTTCCAGCCTTACCAAGCTTTTGCAACGTGACATTAATTTTCAAATCAGGACGAATCCCTTTGATATAGCCCTTCATCTTTTGCCCCATACGCAGAGGTTGCAATAAATCTGAGTTATGTATCAAGCCAAGATGCGTCCCGTTAATCACCACGGTATAGCCTAAATCACTACGACTGGCCACCATCAAACGTACTTCCTGACCTGTTTTAAAATCATCATTCGTCTCAGATAAGAACAGACTCAGTTTACTGGAAGCTGCAATACGTACACTATTATCAACATAGACATAAACGCAATAAGATCGCCCCTCTTCCATCGGTACACGTTGCTCGGCAAAAGGCACCAATAAATCTTTCGGCATCCCCCAGTCTAAAAATGCTCCTGTACGATTGACTTGGTTCACTTTTAAAAACGCCACTTCACCCACCGATGCCATCGGTGTTTCGGTCGTTGCCACTAAACGATCTTGTGAATCTTGGTAAACAAACACATCCAGTTCTTCACCAACCTGAGCTTCAGCAGTCACATAACGAGACGGCAATAAAATTTCACCCAACTGTAAGCCATCAAGATACAAGCCAAATTCAACTTCTTTGACAACTTTTAGTCGATTGACCTGTCCGATATGGGTAGATTTAGCTGATTTTTTTACCATGATTAAGCCTGTTTTAAATGCGAAAGCATTCTTAAAAAGTGAAAGTAGGATCAATTAATGATCCTTACTTGAGCTCGATGCGAAGAAAAAAGATACGTTTTTGACCGTTAATAAGCGCATGCAATGAGCTTCTATTATAGAGAGTTATTCATAACACACAGATAGAATCTTGATTGACGATACCGTTTTTGTCTTTAATCTGTATTATCATAACGCTCAACGACAATACGCACTCAAACATTAAAAGAGATATTTGATTTTGCACACCCTCGCACAACTAAGATCAGGGGCCTTCAAAAACGCCACTCGACTGACATTAACCGACAATTTAACCCAGTTTCCAACGGAGATTTTTGACTTAGCAGATACTTTGGAAACGCTTGATTTATCCAATAATCAACTCAGCCAGTTACCAGAAGATCTACCGCGGTTACATCAACTGAAGCATTTATTTCTGAACAACAATCAATTTGAATCGGTACCGGAGTGCTTACAGGATTGCCCCTCTCTCGATTTAATCAGTTTTAAATCCAACCGAGTACGCCATCTGCCGGAAAATGCTTTGCCCAAGCAAACACGCTGGTTGATTTTGACTGACAACCAACTCAAAGAGCTGCCCAACTCATTGGGCAATCATGCACGACTTCAAAAGCTAATGTTGGCAGGCAATCAATTAACGACACTGCCAGACAGCTTAGAAAAATGCTCTCAGCTACAACTCATTCGTCTGTCTGCAAACCAATTGTCACAGTTTCCAAAATGCTTATTGGCTTTACCAAATCTGGCTTGGGTGGCATTTTCTGGTAATCCATTTTGTCGCAATGCTGAGGCAACTCAACACTCTGCTCAGTCATCCACTCATTCAAACTTAACCAATGCCTCTCGCCCGACTTTGTCACTGGAGCACATTGAGTTGCATGAAGTGTTAGGACAAGGTGCATCAGGCGTGATTCATCGTGCTAGCATGTCAACAACCGCTAACACACTTACCGTGTCGTCTGCTCAAATCGACCAAAATGAGCAGGTCGCCATCAAACTTTTTAAAGGTGAGGTTACCAGTGATGGCTATCCCCAAGATGAATTACACGCAAACCTGCTACTTGGCGCTCACCCAAATTTAGTGGAGGTTCTCGCACAAATTACTGATGCTGAACAATCAGGTATCGTAATGAATTTAATTCCTGATCATTACTTCAATCTCGGCCTACCGCCTGACTTAGTCAGCTGCACCCGAGATCGTTTTGTTGACGGGATGACACTAACACTTGATGATATTGTTAAGATTGCGGTCAGCATGGCCGATGCTCTGGTACATTTACACACCCATCAATTAAGTCATGGCGATGTCTATGCACACAATATCTTAATTGATGATCAAGCTAATGTACTGTTCGGTGACTTTGGTGCCAGCACCTACTATGGCGGATTAACCGAAGAGCTACAACAAGCGGTACAACAAATAGAAATCCGAGCTTATGGCTGGCTACTCGATGACTTACTTTCGATATGTGATTCGCCCAATGCCAATTCATCATATTTTAAATCCCTTGTCCGACTACAGAAAGCCTGTGTTCAGGATAACATCCAACACTTTACTGAACTATTAAAACAACTCAAACAAACCATCGCAAGCTAACGATCCCAGCCTGGCAGATTTTAAGGGTTGATCATATAGTTTTGAGGCAAACACCTAAGCTTAACGTGAACGGCGTTTTGGCGACTTGGGCGTTCTGGAATTTGTTTTTTTAGACGATGGTTTGGATTGACCAGGCTTACCAGATGAATTAACTCTTCCAGAGGAATTAGACTTTCCTCGGTGATTTTTAGAAGCATTCGGTTTACGGGGATCAGAACGACCGGTTTTTTTACCATTCTTAGCAGGCGTTGAAGGTGCGTGTGACGTTGAAGCAGACTTATTTCGCCCTGTCTTTTTTGTAGCATTCGGCTTAACTGCCTGTGCCGTTTTACTTGAACCTGCTACCGCAAGATTGAGTTCAGCCATTTCTTTGTCTGTCAGGTTTCGCCATTGGCCAACTTTTAAGTTCCCCAATGACACATTCATAATGCGGTTGCGAATCAGCCGTGTCACGCGATAACCCAAATATTCACACATGCGGCGTATCTGTCGATTCAACCCTTGAGTCAATATAATTTTAAAGACAAAACGGCTTTCAATACTCACCTGACAAGGTTTTGTAACAGTATTCAAGATTGGGATGCCTGACGACATTTTTTCAACAAACTGCGCGTTCAACGGCTTATCAACAGTGACGATATACTCCTTATCATGTGCATTTTCAGCACGCAGAATCTTATTCACAATATCGCCGTCACTGGTCAAAAAAATCAAGCCTTCTGAAGGCTTGTCCAAACGCCCTATAGGAAAAACCCGTTTTGGATGGTTCACCGCCGCGACAATATTGCCTTCAACCGTGTCCAAAGTCGTACAGGTAATTCCTACAGGTTTGTGATAAGCAATATAAATACGATCCGATTTATCTTCTGCACTGGTACGGATCCGCTTACCATTCACCGTCACCACATCGCCAGGCATTACTTTCTCGCCTACGGAAGCCGTTTTACCGTTCAAAGCAACACAATGCTCAGCCACCAAACGATCCGCTTCTCGACGAGAGCAATAACCGGAATCACTGATAAATTTATTTAGGCGAATGCCTTGGGTGTCATTCATAACAAATCTTTATAAAAAATAAGACAGAGTTTATTGAGCGAACAGTTTAACAAAAGACGTTCTGAGCAATCATAAAAGTGACTAAAAATAAGATGTATTGCTCATGAGAGTCAAGAGCCAAGCCACTCCCTACAAAGGAGAACACTTTTTACGGTTCCTATAAACAACTCGGTTTGCCACATTTCTTTACACGAATAATGACTGTGAATTGTCTTTGCCCCAATTGATATTTATCTCATTATAAAAAAATAAGCTCCCATCATAACCCAGACAGACTAGCAAACAGCTACATCTAATAGTAAGATTATTGAATAAGAGTGAATATATTCACCTCAAAAAAAACTATAGGAAATACACTCAGCTTAGAAGAAGTTCTTCATGCTTTTGGTTCATGGATTTTTGAACCGTTTTTTTGACAGAGGATGTAAACATTGCTACCTAAGATCATGCGTTCGCGCCTTGCGAACAAAATCTATATGCCTATTTTGTTGACGATTTTTATCGGTCTTCTGGTGGTTATCATCAACTCGTTTTACAGCCTTTCCAATATTACTGACCTCAAATATCAAGAAATCCGTAAAACCTATCAAAACTATCTTAAAAGAGCTTATGAGAGCAAAGCTTCTGTTGCCTTAACCAATGCTATCACCTTGTCACAAAACCCTATCATCATCAACGCCCTGAAGACTGGTCAACGTGATGGTGCACTGCAGCTCCTTCGAAACATTTCGAACAATATGGGCGACTACTCCTCATTTAAGAATGTCAGGATTCATATTCATACGGCGGATTTAAAAAGCTTCATTCGCAGCTGGCGACCTAAAGATTATGGCGATGACCTCAGTGGTTTCAGAGACTCTCTCGTCTATGAGAAACAAAACCAAAAACCTTTTGTTGTTAGCGAAATCGGACGCGCAGGCCTTTTATTACGTGGAATTGCTCCAATTATAGATCACGGTAAATACTTAGGTTCTATTGAAGTTGCAACAGGGTATGAAGATATCGGCCACCTTCTCCAACAAGACTATGGTCTGGATTTTATCGTGTTAGCAGCCCCGTCTCGCAGCAAAAGTTTTCAACGTTTTCACCACTCAAAAGCGATTGGCGACCGTTATTTGGCAATGGATGAAGCATTAGTAGAGCCTGAATTACTTAAGGCTCTAAAAGGATTTCAATCCATTGATATCCGTAAAACAGGCATGATGATAAGAAACAACCTGTTTATGACGTCTATCCCTATTAAAAATCTCGACAACGATGTCGCTGGTTGTCTCATGGTTGCAGACAAAATGTCTCATATCAGCGCTATCGTTAATCAAACACGCCGTTCAATGATTTTTCAGATTGGTTTCATTGCATTTATCGATCTGCTCATACTGTTATCTTTAACATGGATGATTAAACGTAATGTCTTAACACCTGTGATGAACCTGTCCCAAGATGTTCGTAATTTTTCAAGGAATATTGGTAAAAAGCTACCTTCAACGACATCAAATGACAGCTTATTATTGCGCCGCGATGAACTAGGAGGAATTGCTCGCGCCTTTAACAAATCTGCCAAACACATTTCCTTTTTATTCGAAAAAGTTGAAGAATCACAAAAAGTACAAGAAGAATATCTCAAAGCTGTTTATGCGGGCAGCATTGTCTCCAAGGCTGACCGTAAGGGCAATATCACTTTTGTTAACGACGAACTCTGTAAAGTTACAGGATACCAACCAGAAGAACTACTTGGACAACCCCACAGCATTTTAAAGCACTCTTCCACACCAACAGAAACGTTTTCTGAACTCTGGCGAACCATTACCAAAGGTCATATTTGGCATGGTTTACTCATAAACCAGAAAAAAGATGGCGGGGTATTTTATGCCAATACCACAATTGTCCCCATCTTGACGAGTGAAAGTACTATCAGCGAATACATTGCACTTAGGAATGATGTCACAGAACTAATCAACAGCCAGCGGCAACTACGTGAGTCCTTATTTAAAGACGCCTTAACTGGGTTAGATAACCGCTTTAAACTGCTTGAAGATATCAAAGAAAGTGATCCGCATTATATGGCTATTTTTGATATCCGTGCTTTCAAAGAGCTCAACGATTTTTATGGTTATGAAATTGGCGACAAGGTGTTGGTTTATATTGCGCACTATCTTCTCAATAACATCAAAGATAGCTTATGTAATGTATACAGACTTCAAGGCGACGAATTTGCTTTGGTCGGCACTGGAAAAAACGCTTATAGTTTTGAACAATTTATCGAACGCATTCAGGCTATGCTCTATAGCGTCACCAATCAAGTCATGCTGATTGATGATTACAGAATCACATTAGACTTAACCATTGGTATCACCCAAAAACATAATGACCTACTCTTTGAAGCTGATTTAGCACATAAAATTGCCAAAAAGCGTAATAAAGCCCAAGTGATTTATGACGAAGATTACAAACAAGAGCAAGTGCAACAAAACAATATCGAGTGGGTTAAAAAGCTAAAATCCGCCATTCACGACCACCGAATAAAGGCGCTTTACCAACCCATTATCAACAATCATAATCAAAAGATAGAAAAGCATGAAGCACTGATACGTTTAGAAGCTTCTAGCGGCGAATTAATCAGCCCATTCTACTTTCTCAATATTGCTAAAAGAGCTCGCCTATACCCAGCACTGACACATATCATGATCCAAAAGGTCTTTGATACATTACATCAGTATGCCGGTGAATTCAGCATCAACCTCAGCATGGAAGATATTAACACGCCAGAAATTCATGACTTTTTGATTGAAACTCTTAAAAACAATCCAAAACTTGGTGAACGCCTGGTATTGGAAATTGTTGAATCAGAAAGTATCGAAAGCTTTGATATAGTCGAAACCTTTATCAGTAATATGCGTACTTATGGTTGTAAAGTTGCGGTTGACGATTTTGGAACAGGTTACTCCAACTTTGAATTTTTACTAAACCTACACCCTGATTACATCAAAATCGATGGCAGCTTAATTAAAAACTTACCACAAGACCATAAAGCTTATGCGTTAGTAGAAAGTATCGTTATCTTTGCTCAGAAAAACGATATCAAAACCATTGCGGAGTTTGTGCACTCCGAAGAGGTTTATCAAACCGTCAAAGAATTGGGAATAGATTATTCTCAAGGATTCCTTCTAGGGCAGCCGGAAGTAGAGCCAAAACAAAGTCTATAAAAATTTGAACAGTAAGTGGCGCGCCCAAGAAGATTCGAACTCCCGGCCTTTCCCTCCGGAGGGGAACGCTCTATCCAGCTGAGCTATGGGCGCGTGTTTTGATAAATGAGTGGTTTCAGGTTGGCTATTATAAAAGATTTTCTAAAACCATGCGGTCAAATCCGCGTGGTGTAAAAGTGAATGAAGCTAGCGCCCCAACACTTGCACGCGGAAGGTTTTCCCTTTGAGTTTACCAACAGTTAATTGCTGAATGGCTTGCTTAAGACAACCTCGCTCGACCGCCACAAAAGAGCGGATATCCGTAACTTTAATTTTGCCTATTTGAGAGGCTTCAAGCACTTGATTTGCTGTGAGTGCACCAACGATATCGCCTGGACGTAGCTTTTGTTTTTTACCACCATCAATCTGTAAGGTTCTCATTTTGGCTTGAATGGCAGGTTGTCTTAAGAGCTTGGCATCGGGTAGCGGTTCGCCTTGAACCCCTTGCTCTGTCCAACCCAAAGATTCTGCCAACAACGCGAGCTTATAACGATCTTTTTCACTAAAGAAACTACAAGCCACTCCCTTACTGCCTGCACGTCCTGTGCGTCCAACGCGATGCAGATGAATTTCTGGATCATGTGCTAGATGGTAATTCACCACTGCGTCCAGTGCATCGATATCCAAACCTCTAGCAGCGACATCGGTAGCAACGAGGATGGAAATGCTTTTATTAGCAAATTGAATTAAGGTTTGATCGCGTTCTTTCTGATCTAAATCACCATGTAAAGCCTGAGCACTGAATCCAAAATCAACCAGCGCATTCGCCACTTGCTGAGTTTCGGCCTTGGTATTACAAAACACCACACTGGACTCAGGTTTCAAATCTAATAACACCAAGCGCAAAGCCGTTAAGCGTTGTTCTGGTGTTTCTGCTCGGTAAAAATGCTGTGCAATTGTGTGATTATCATGTGTAGAATCCACCTGAACCCGTAACGGGTTCTTCATAATGCGTTGGCTAATGGCTTCTATCTGCTCTGGAAACGTCGCACTAAACAACAGGGTTTGACGTTGTGCCGGAAGTCTTTTCAAAATGGCATCCAATGCAGGTTGAAAGCCCATTTCCAACATTCTATCGGCTTCATCCAACACCCAAACTTTAAGACCTTCGAGCGCCAAACTATTTTTGTTTAGATGATCTTCAATACGACCAGGCGTGCCGACAATAATGTGAGCGCCTTGTTGTAGAGAACTGATTTGAGGGGCAATCGGCACGCCACCGCAAAGTGTCAGCACTTTAATATTCGGTAACTGTCGTGCTAAACGACGAATTTCACTAGCGACTTGATCTGCTAACTCACGGGTAGGGCAAAGTACCAAAGCTTGTATCGAAAATTGCTTGGCATCAATGGTTTGCAACAACCCCAATCCAAACGCAGCAGTTTTACCTGAACCGGTTTTACCCTGTGCAATAACGTCCTTGCCTGCCAATATTGGCGGCAAGCTTTTGGCTTGAATATCGGTTAACCGTTTATAGCCCAAACTGTCTAAATTACCCAATAAACCGGGGAGCAAATTGAGTGTCGAAAACGAAATCGATTCAGAGGCAGTCATAGCTATGCACAATCCTTTTAAGGAGGTGGATTCGCAAGTCAAATCCACAGATTAATTGAACGCTATTGTATAACTTTCAGGCAACATAAATGAACCAATCGACTCAGGCACCAAGGAGAGTGTTGATCTTTTTAACATGATAGACATTTTATCAACGTCATGGCGTATATGACCGTAAAGTTGCCATAGATGAGATGAATTTAAACACCGAACCGAAAAGCCTCACCTATGCTTCAATAGCGTAGCGAGACTCCTCACAAACGAACCACTTATGCCTTCTTTTCAACTTTTACTTTTTATTAAAGTTTTCATCGTGAAAAAATAAATCAGGCACTCAGCCTATAGACTGACTCGGCGTACCCAAGGCTTTAAGCCTGTTAACTTGGCAATGCCTTTGGAGGCTTTGATTGCTTGCAACCGTGTTTCATAACCACCAACAAGAACAGAATAGACATGCTTTCCACTTACTTCTTTTTGCTTAACAACCGCATCCTTAAGATCGTATTTATTGATAAAATCCTGAGCTTTTTGGCGTGAACCCGTTGTTAAAAGTTGTATCGTAAAGTTTTTTGGGGTTACTTGAGGCTGATCTTTTTTAGCAGAAACCTTCTCTACGGTTGGTTGTGTTTCAGTTGAATCATTAGTAGCAGCAGGACGTACAGCATCCGTCAAAACACGACAGTACAGACTAGAGCGCGCTAGGTTCTCACATAGATATTTTGGACGATTAATATCGTCAAATGGCCCCAGTATTAACTGATAAGTTTCATCCGCATTTTTAGATAAAAGCATTTGATATGGACGTGAATTATTCAACCCGCCTAATACTGATGGGAAAACACTTCTTAAAGCTTGCAGTGCAGTTCTTGCATTTTTCTCGGATGAGAAATGCCCTAAGTCAACTGCATACCCGGTATTATCGGTAGGTTTGTCTTTAGAATAACTATAAATCTCTTTTGGATAAAGTCTAAAGTGCGCACCAACAATCAACGTTCCCTTAGCACCTATAACAATTGGCATATCATCTCGGGATTTTAAACCATTTTTGGCCAAAAACTTTTTATCCACATTCAGTGTATAGTTACCGGGAGGAATGGTGTCGATTGAAAAGTAGCCATCATAAGCTGAAACAGCTTTGAATTCTTTTTTAGTCTTTGTACTCGTTAAAACCATAGGAACTTGCCCTAAAGGCTCAGGGAACGAAGAAAGTTGTTTAACAATAGTCGTTGTTCCTTCAACCTCACCTGAGGTAACTACTGGTATCAGCACAGTTTTTACCATACCTGGACGCGGTAAAAATGACACTCCATCTTTTGTCGGAATCCAGAATGGATCTGGAAGAGAACTTGGTTCAAGCTTCAAATCCGTTACCATATTCGGATAGAGGCCGCTAATCAAAGCCACACCTTGAGCATCTGTTTTATCTTCGCGATGCGTTTGCGGACTGATAAACGTCGCATTTTTTATCGGCTTTTCACCAGGATCATATCGGTGATTATTATTCGCGTCTTCAAATACAAAAGCAGCAGCTGCACCACGAGTACTTGCACTTTGAGACGTCATAAACAGACTGTTGTCGACCGGATTCTTACCTAAACCAAAACGGATTGAAAAATAAGCGCTGTTAAATCCATCCTGATCGCCTTGAAACTGTAAACTGGAAATAAAGTGACGTGTGTGCCAGTTAAGAGACAATTGACCATAATCATATTCAGTTTGAAAATCTCGGTTCAATGTCAGATCTGTATTAAAAGAATTAGTGAAATATTTTTGGACTGAGAAATACCCTCTCTTCGCTTTATTTTCGGGCTTTATATCGTAAGTCATCCCTGTTCGCCAAAACGTGTCATAAAAATAAGTCGATGCTTGAAAGTTACCATCCGCCGTTTTTACATTTTTATTCTGAGGAGACTGACTGATCAAATAGTTAATATTATTTGACAAACTGACTCGCCAAAGCTTTAACCCGAGACCCAGACCATATCTATCTACCTCAGTGTTATTGAACTGATAAATTTTCTGATAATTCAACCCATAATTCAACCCAGTAAGTCTAGTACGAAAAATGGGGCCACTCAAAGATACACTATGATTTTCTTCTATACTTGCAGTTTCTAAAGCAGTTCGTCTGAAATCACTACTTCCGGCCTGATACAGATAACTAAACTGTTGATTAAAAAATTTACGAGATAGGCCAAAAGATCCTAAATATCCACCATTAACATCTTTTAGCCACTGAGCATGTAATAAAGTATCCAACAAAAATAAACGGATACCAGGCTGGATAAATTGATGTCGTTGTTTTTCTTCCAAGAAAGAGTAGCTACTAGCATCAAAAGTGAAAGATGCATTCAACCCCAAACCTTTTTCAGCATGCATATTAATACGAGCTTCATCTTGTTTCAGATTGCTCTTAGCATCCACTACATAATTTTGCAAAAGCGTATTTTGCTGAGAAACAGAAAGATCATAAATCCACTTCCCTCCTACCAGAGAAGCTGGATCCAAATCGTAAGTTTGCGTTTTTTCTTCTCTTTGACCTTGAGGCCCATAAAACAACAACTTAAACTCGTTTTTACCGACACTCAAAGACTGATCAAAAAACTGATATTGTCCATTGTCTGACACTTGTGTGGTCGATAAATATATGCCATTTCTGTATAGTTCAACTTGCCAACCAGGTTGCTGAAACCCAACAATATTAACTGTTTGTGTATTGGTAACATGACCATAGGGTCTATTTGATACTCGAACCCCTACCTCATTAGTAGCTGACAAGTTGCTAATTTGTGTTGGTACTAGATCACCTACCTCCACCTGCGTTGCTTTCATTGGTCCTAATAAGTCATTATCAAGAGAATATCTTTCCAAACCAAGTCTGAAGTTAGTCACCTGACTCGGCTTCAAGCTTGAGTTGTAACTGGTGCCTACAAAATATCGTCCAGTCATATACGCCAAGTCTCCCGCACCCAACAATGACAACTGACCAGTATTCTGATCAAGTTTATTATGTGTTCCTGACAATTGAATATCAGCAAATACAGGACCGATTAATTGATAAGGTATATCTTGACGAGCGTATTTGGGAGCAAGATTACCCACTACAGAATCAGACACTTTGTTTTTAAGCCTAGCGTCTACTTGAATAGGCAATGGCTCAGAAGATTTTAAGGTGAGAGATAAACGCAAAAGGTTCATATCAGATTTGATATCAAACCAATTTAATGTTGGTGAAACTTTTACCCATAGTTGTTCGTTATGAACCCAAACATCTTTTTCTGTCAGATTAAACTCATGACCTTTGGCATTAACTTGCCAAGTATTATCTTTTAAATTTTGAATTGAAAAATGATGGTCTGGCCGGATAAACCAGCCGGAAGCTTTGATTTCAGATATTTTTCCACCTGAAATTTTGGTCGTTAAATCGATAGGAAAATTCAAAACAGTGATGAGTTGTTTTAAAGACGTCCAAACCCCATCATTCTTTTTAATTACATTTAATTGACCAAGCTGTAACTTTCCAACCTTAACATCAACTAAAAATGCATCACTAGTATTAGAAACTAGCTGATTGCCTCGAACATATTTACCTGAGACAGGGTCGTAATAAAGTGGGGCTTCTGCTGCATGAGCGCTTAATATGCTAAAACTGCTCAGCATAACTATGAACAGCACACCTCGCTTAAGAAGTAGCATCATTTGTAAACAAAAGATTTTTTAACAAATACTTGATTATTAAAAGCTTTTCCACCTTTATAAACCAACTTATAATACCCTTTTTTAAGGGTAGGCATTTCCAGATTCACCCGGTTATTTTTTAGAAAAGTGTTCTCTCGATAGATAGCAACATTATTGAAAAAACCAACGTTTCGATAATTACCGCTATCAAGTGATCGCCAATAGACATCAACTCGTCCATTGACGCCAAATTCACCACTTCTTTTAAGGTCAAATTGAATTTGTGGCTTTCCATTCGATGATAATTTGTTTGGAACAAATATCACGTGCTCCATATCGACCTTCGCTTTAAAATCAGTAGCTCTCACAAAAATCGGGATCGAAAACGACATTAGTATATGTAACTGAATCTTTGCATCGTTTTGCTTTGTAATAAGATTCGGCGGAGGCAACTCCGTAAACAGCATATGAGTCCTGTACTCTCCTGAACTTAAACCTGCAGGTCGTCGAACTCCGATGCGAATTTTTTGTGCCTGGCCGGGCGCCAAAGTCATTTGACGGGGACTGAATCGAATCATTCTTTTTGCAGAATTTAACTGTTGCAACTGCTTTTTATTTGGCTTAACGATAAGACCGCCGCCATATTTTTGCAGCATATTGATCAAGTCTATCCGATAGGTTTTGGTTTGATTGGAATCATTAACAACATTAACCACCTCTGCACGATCTCTAGGCTCAAAGATCACTCTTTTAGGTGTAATCATTAAACTGGCCTGAGCGACTTGTACCCAAATCATTAGTACAAAAAATCCAGTAAACCAAAGCTTCAACATTTTTACTCCTAATTAAAACCTGTTAAGGTTGCTTGAGCTGATTTTATAAGAAAATTCAATAAAGACAAATTAATTGTAATTAAAGACAATCTGATAATTTCGGAAATAAGTGCCATCCAAATAAGCAAGACCAGTGCCACTTGTTTTCAACCGACCAAAAACACGCAGTTCATAACTACCATTAGCATCGGTATTAAAAGTTTCAGTTTCTAAGGAAGGAAATATATCAAATTCTGTTGCTGTAGCAGAGCCTGATTGAAAGGTTGTTTGTGATGGAGCTGGCTGAATAGAAGCCGTTATTTGATAGTTAGCGGGAAAACCGTTTAATGCAAAAATACCAGGATTACCTGCTTGTAAAATAACAAAAGCGTTATCTGCAATAACACCATTATTAGGATCAAGAGCTAAAGTATAGACTGCATCATTTTTGGTAATAACGATTTTACCAAACCATAAATGCTGAGTTTCGATAATTGTTTCTGCCGCAAAACTTGGTCTTGGACAGCTAAAAGAAAAGATTAATCCAATCATCTGCAAAAAAAGCGTTGCGGAGATGATTTTTTTAGATGGCTTGATTGTTAAGCGCATAGGTAGGGTAAATTCCCGTATTTTAAACTATTCAATAATAGAAAATCACCTATGCTAACAAAATTTGTAAGGAGTGTATACAGCACACCCCCCACAAAGCAACAACCAAAATTATTGGTAATTTGCTACAACAGTAAAAGTACCTGAGTAAGTACCATCTGATGCCGGACCTGCTGTTGCACTATCATCTGCTGTGTTAGGAATAGTGATAGTTGCACCCATATTGAACTCTAACGCACCGGTAGCATCAGTTTGCAATGCACCTGAAACACCACTGGTGAAAGAACCAAAAGAACTATTCGTTACATCATAGATAGTTGGTGTCCCGATTTTCAAAGGGTCTGCTGACGGATTTGAACCGTTCGTCAAAGTTAACAATCCACCGGCTTCTCCCAGATTGGTAGTAACCAAAATATTGGAATTAGCGCCCGCACCAGCAATAGTAAACTTGGCAGGTGTTCCCTGTGTCAAAATAGTGATCTTAGAAGCTGTACCATCCGTCTTGGTGGAAGGTGCTGCGGCACCCTCTAATGGGCTTAGAGCAAGAGTGGCACTATCCGACGCAGTAGCCGAAATAGTGGCTACAATCGAACCAAAGTTCATGTCTGCAGATTTGGTTAGCGTAATAGCGCCATTAACTGCGACTGATGCTGTTGCATTAATAGGGGTATTGGCAGCTTGTGCGGTAGACACACCTAACGCAGCCAAAAGCCCTAATGCGAGTTTTACTTTCTTATAAGAATGTTTCATAACATACTCCTCAAGTTGATAGATATGGGTTGCCCCAACTAGCTTTATCGACAAAACTTTAACTAACTTTAACAGTTTTTACCAATAAACTTTCTTAAACTCATTTTTATTTAGATTTATAATTTTTCTCAATCAAAATAAAGAGTTAATTCTTTCACTGACCATTAGTTCAATAACGTTATTCAAACCTTTTGACAGCATGATTAATCGCCACTCACATTCTTATAAAAGCAATTGTAATGGTTCATTAAATCCCGTAAATGCAA
Organism: Hydrogenovibrio kuenenii DSM 12350; assembly: GCF_000526715.1. Taxonomy (NCBI): domain Bacteria; kingdom Pseudomonadati; phylum Pseudomonadota; class Gammaproteobacteria; order Thiotrichales; family Piscirickettsiaceae; genus Hydrogenovibrio; species Hydrogenovibrio kuenenii. The sequence goes on from NZ_JAGP01000001.1 coordinate 1,955,255, forward strand.
CTTCGCTTGATTCCAATCCATAGTATTTCATTTGTCTTTTTCAGGCAAACTCAAACATCAAAACATATTTAAGGTGTAGGAGGCTGTAAATCATCGGATACGTGCTTCAATCCTTTTAAGTAATGCAACAGTTCATTAACTTCAGAATCTTTCTTAGCCATAGCAAGCAACTTGGGCTCTAGTGTCTTCCACTGTTTTAAAATAGCTAACACCCTTGGAGAGTCTTCTCCGGTATTAGATACTTGATTAATAAAACCTTGTGTACGGCGAATCAGCATCTCATTTGGCGTCAACGACGATACTCCACCACTCATTAACTGATTAGGCGACATAGCTCTAACTTGCCGAGAAGCAAACATCTCAGAAGGCGTAGAGGTTCTAAATAAAGCATCTGGCGAAGACGCATATTTTTCTTTGAGTGTTGTAACAGAATAACTATGCTTTACTTCAGCTTTAACCGGCAATACGTAAAAAACACTAAATACACAAATAAGGTTAAAACAATTCAGATACTTTAATCCACTCTTCAATACTGCCAAAGCGCTGTTAAAAGCCATTTGATTTCTGAATGTTGTTGGCTCCTGCCAATCGATTTTGCCATCCATATTACTGCTCTCGATTTAAATTAAAAATTGTCGCCGAAGGCAAAGCAGGCATTATGCCAATATAAACTTTTATACTCGACACTTCCGTTATTTGGCCTCAAAAAGGCTCATTCACTTAATTTCAACGAGTGTAACTTACAACCTGACAGAAATAACTCAAGCCTATGATAAAACACTATCCACTCATCTAAACCATTGCTCACCATATATAAAAATGTAATGGGAATACGACTTTTACAAGCTTGACATAGCTAGTTAAACGCCCCATTATTTCTTCATACTATTCGGAATAGAATAATAAACTTACATAACAGAGGTGTTCATAGTGAGTGAGGGCAGCCAAAATTTTCGCTTGGTTCTGCGTGTGGATGCAGATGGCAACATTACTGAAATTAATCAGGACTACTTAGAATGGACAGGTTATAGCAAGACAGAGGTTATAGGCCAACATATTTCTTTCCTACGAAAGCCATACCCTAAAAGCCTGACCGAAGATATGGCAAAAACACTTCGTTCCGGCAAGCCTTATTACTTTTATGCGCATGAAATCAAGAAGTCCGGTGAAGATTATTGGACAGAAATGAGCTGTTTGCCTTTTATTGAAAATGGTGAATATCAAGGCTACACAACCATCAAACGCATACTTGATAGCGAGGCCATTCCCAAAATACAAAAGACCTACCGCGATCTAGAGAAAGGCATACGACTGATTAAAGAAGGTCAGTTAATCAAAACCTGGAGCTTCCGCATTCTCCGATCGGTAGGGTTATATCATTTTGAAGCTAAAAATCTAATGATATTATTTGCACTAATCTTTGCCGTGGCGAGCGCTTCATTTCTTTATATCAATGAGTTAAATGAAAAGCACAAAGTAAAAAATCAAACACTGGCTAACTACAACAAAAAAACACGCATCACCATACACAACCTATTTGTCAGTAAGAAAAATGTTGGTGAGTCTATTATTACTGGCTTAATGATCAACCCTGATGTTCGTAAAGCCATTGTCAAAAAAGATTTACCGATGCTAACGCATTATTTCAATGCGCTAAAACCCTTCTATGCTAAACATACAACTTTTAAAAACATCAGAATTGATATTACCGATGCAAATGGCGTTTCTTTTTACCGCTCTTGGCATGGGTATGACCAGCATGAAATCAGCGAGAATAATCGTGCTTATATCGTTGAACAAATAAAAAAACCAAAAATTAAAACCGTATTTGAGCTTGGCGAGCACGGTATAGGCTTCCGCACATTAATCCCTGTATTTGATAATGGAGGGCAATATCGTGCCTCGGTTGAGCTTATTCAAGGAACGGGCTCGGTTAGACGCCAACTGCTAAAAGATCGCTTACTATTCACTCCTATTCTAAATAAAGAATTTGTTGCAACTCTAGGTGGGACGATTGGGGGCAATATCAATAACCGTCCTGTTGGCAATGACGGACACTATGTCGTCGGGCATAAGGGGCGCTCTTCTCGCTCTGAAAGCCTGCAAGTCAAAGTATTGAAAGACATGCCTATTTCAGAGTTAATTAAGCGACAAACTTGGTTATATAATGGCTATATACATACCGCCATCCCAATTCAGAATGATGCAGGGAAAATCATCGGTTACTCAATCGTTTCTGAAGATGCGCAGACAATGCACAACGAACTTGAAGGCTTGTATGCGCCAATCGACAAAGGATTTTACATTGCTCTAGGCATGCTTGCTATTGCGATTATTGCCTTTATTAGCTTTGTTGTTTTCTTTATTATTCTACCGCTCAGAAAATCTAAAGACGCCATTCATGAAGCGGTAAAAGACTCAAACCTTTTCTTAAGACTGGATTCATACGGCAATAATGAAGTCGCACAAATGGGCGCGGCTTATAACCAACAAGCGATGCTGACTCAATTTGCTATTTCCGAGACATCCATGTCGTTAAGAGAAATTGAAGAAGGTCATTTGGATCGCCAAATTGACTACCCTTTCCAATCCGATTTCGGGCTTCTGAAAGATTCCGTGAATAACACCACACAAGGGTTAAACAATACTTTCGCCCAAATAGCCCAAGTTATGAACGACCTAAAAAATGGTGAGTTTGACCACGAACACCAAAACAACCTTAAGGGGGCTTACTACCAAGTTGTCGACGACTGCTTAAGTACAATGTCTACTCTTTCTGAAGTGTTTGCCGAAATCACTCGTGTAATGGAAATGGCGAAACGTGGCAACTTTAACGAATCCGTTTCTGTATCAGCACATGGCGACATTGAAAAACTAGCACAAACAATTAATGATTCCATGTCAAGGCTGGATGCTGGTTTTGAAGATATTGTTAAAGCTGCACAACGTATTGCTGCTGGCGACTTTACGCATCCAATCACCAATAATTATGAGTTTGCTATTGATGAAGCCAAGCAGGCAATTAACCAATCTATCGAAGATTTGCGCATGACCATGGCAAACATTACTAATATTGCGCAATCTGTTTCCTCTTCAGTTTCTTCAGTTGCTTCTGGCACTGAATCCTTAAATGAACGTACACAGGAACAAGCCGCTTCACTAGAAGAAACTTCTGCGGCCATGGAGCAAACAGCCTCTCAAGTTCATCACAACATGGAATCAACCCGAGAAGCGGCAACAATTGCCAATCAACAGGTTAGCGCTTTACATAGTGCCAACGCAGTCATGTCGGAAACCCAAACTGCCATGGCAGATATTAAAACGGCATCCGAGCAAATCCAAAACATCACGAGTCTAATTGACAGCATTTCCTTTCAAACCAACTTATTGGCTTTAAATGCTGCTGTTGAAGCGGCAAGAGCTGGTGAACATGGACGTGGTTTTGCTGTGGTAGCGGGCGAAGTAAGAAGCCTTGCAGCTAAATCTGCAGATGCCGCAAAAGAAATCAGTCAACTTATTGAAAAAACGGCTATCGCTATTGATAGCGGTGTCGGCAAAGTAGACTCGGTTAACCAGCAACTGGAACAAATTACCGAAAAAACTGAAGAGTTGCAAAAAGTGGTCAATGACATATCCCAATCATCTTCAGAACAGGCCAAAGGTATTACCGAAGTAAACAATGCCATTTCAAGCATTGATAACATTACGCAACAAAACGCTGCACTGGTAGAAGAAACCTTCTCAACCGTCGAACAAGTTCAGCAAGCATCGGACGACCTTATTGAAAGCATGAAAAAATTCAATATAGGCAATACCAAGTCACTCAACTAGCCTCTACTCAAATCACCCCAGCCTGGCAGGTTTTGTCTTCACAACGCCAAAATCTACCAGGCTGGGTCCGTCCGCTTCATCAACAATCAAAATGAACGTCTTTTGATCAGCATTAATAACGGCATGAGCACGATAAAGCTCAGCATCACGACCCAAAAGGTATCACTAAAGGCAATCATCATCGCTTGACGATTCACTTCGTCAGCTAAGGTTTGAATAGCGGTGGGCGAATTGAGAGTAAGGTTTTGATTGGCCAACCAACGAGTAACCTCGGGATTGTTTGGTGTAATATGCGCACTCAGCCCGACTTGACTCATATGATTACTGTGTGAGAGCACGGTCATGGCAATCGAAATACCAACTGAGCTACCGAGCGTTCTCGCCACATTGTAAATACCGGCAGCTTCACTAGACTGTGATTTTTGTAGGGTTTCATATGCCAAGGTAGACAAAGGAATAAAAATCATTCCCATACCAAATCCCTGAATAACACTTGGTAAAATAAAATTTAACTCGGCAGAATCTAGGCTTTCAACAGTAAAGAGGTAAGTGCCGGAGGCTGCGAAACAGAACCCAACAAAAATCAGTTTTCGTAAATCAACTTTATTAATAAAACGCGAAATCGCAAACATGGCGACTGCTGATGCCAATCCCCTCGGCGCCATCACCATACCTGTAGTCATGGCATCATAATGAAAGAGATTTTCCAACATCAAAGGCTGTAGAGCAATGGTGCCAAACATCCCCAACCCAAAAGCAAACATCATAAAACAAGAAGTAGCGAGATTACGGTCTTTAAGCAAAGCGAGGTTGACGATGCTGTCTTCTCGGTTCCACGATCGAACGACAAAATACATCAACGATAAAAAACTCACTAGAGAAAAGGCTTGAATGGTTAAAGAATCAAACCAGTTATCTTCGTTGCCTCTGTCCAAGACAAACTGCAAACTACCAATCCCCAGCGCCATAAAAAACGCCCCAGTCCAATCGGCTTTTACGCGCTGATTCGGCTCACTTAACAATAAAACCGATGCCAGCACAAAATTCAAAATACCGACAGGCAGATTGATATAAAAAATCCAACGCCAATCCATGTGCGCGGTAATATAGCCACCCAAAGTCGGCCCTAATACCGGAGCAACCATCACGCCGACACCCCACAATGCCATCGCCTTTCCACGCTCTTCTTTCGGAAAGATATCGACCATAATCGATTGCGACAAGGGCACGACAAACGCACCGAACATACCCTGTAATACTCGAAATGCAACCATCTCGGACAAACTGTCCGCCTGACCACACAATCCGGATGAAATCACAAACCCAGCGATACAAATCATCATCAAACGCTTTCGGCCAAACATCCTCACCAAAAATCCGGTGAGCGGAATCATAATCGCTTCAATAACGATATAACTGGTCAACACCCAACTAACCTGGTCAGAAGTCGCCCCCAGAGCGCCCATCATGTGCGGCAAAGCGACATTGACAATGGTCATATCCAACACCACCATAATGGTGGTCAACATGACCGTCACCGTAATCAGACCACGCGAGACCCCCGGTTTGGCAACTGGGTTTTCTTGCTGATGGGTTTGAGGGTTGGTAGCCGTCTCTGAAGTCGACATGGTGACAACTTACTCGCTGATTGATTGAGTCGTTGGTTGAGAGGCGACAGACTGAGTGTCGATAGTGACAGTCGCACTTGATCCAATCCGTAAATGCGACAAGCTTTGCGCCTGATTATCTTTCGGCACAATCTGAATTCTAACCGGAAAACGTTGCGTCACCTTTACCCAGTTTCCTGTCGCGTTTTCAGATGGAATCAACGAGAATGCTACCCCGCTGGCCGGGCTAATCGATTCGACTCGTCCCGTAAACTTTTGATCGGGATACATATCCAAACTGATTGCCACCGATTGACCTAGCTTAATGTGATTCAAATCGGTTTCTTTAAAATTGGCTGACACCCAGTACTCATTGGTGCCAATCATTGGAAACAATTTTTCGCCTACCGCCACATATTTACCTGGACGAACATCTACCTGTCCTAAAAATCCGTCAGCAGGTGCGGTAATCAAAGTATGCGAGATATTTAATTTTGCGGTATCCACAGCCACTTGCGCGGCGGCAATTTGCGCTTGGGCTTGTTGCAGATGTGCTTGAGCAGCGGCAATTTCCGATTCCGCCGCTTCATACTTGGCAACGGCCTCCTTGAGCTTGAAATTGGAGTCGTCTGCTTGCTGTTGCGACGCTAACCCTTTTTTGGTCAGAGACTTAATGCGGTGATAATCCAACAACAAATAGGCTTTTTCATTCATCGCTTCGCGCGCCTGTGCTTGCGCTGTTTTTTCATCTGCCTCTGCTGAAGTGGCCTGAGTTTTCGACAAAGCCACTTGTGCCTGAGCTTGAGATAAGGTTAGCTGATAATGGCTGTCGTCGATTTTCATCAACAACTGTCCTTTCTTGACCTGCTGATAAGAGCGCACCAGCACCTCAGATACAGCCCCTTCAACCTGTGGACTCAAATAGACTCTGTTTGCCTCCACATACGCATCCGAAGTTGAAGGATGGATTGCTCGGTACTGCAACCATGCATAACCACCCGCCACGGCAGCCGAAACCAATAACAAAAGAAATAATAATTTTAAACGTTTCACCATAAATCTCAGAACCCTGAATCAACGATAGGTGCAATAACTAAAAGCCTGTACTATACATCCTTTTATATTGTAAGCCATACTCAAACTTATAGCTTTGCTTTTAGCGCCAACTTCATGACTTAATGAGCAGAAAATCATCCAGCAACAAGCAGCGTCTATATTTTCAGGTGTATAGAAAAGAAAAACCCCGGCAGAACCGGGGCTTAATTAATCAAAGCAACAAGACTTTGACTAAAATGGCAGAGGGTTATTTAAGCTGGAACTACATTTTCCGCTTGAGGCCCTTTTTCACCTTGAGTAACTTCCATCGTTACCGCTTGTCCTTCAACAAGAGTACGACGTCCACCGCCTTGAATTGCTGAAAAGTGTACAAATACATCTTTTCCGCCTTCTTGTTCGATAAACCCAAATCCTTTCTCGTCATTAAACCACTTAACAGTGCCTGAAACTGCTTCTGACATGCTTCTTCCTTTTACTTAAATAAATGATAGTGCTGGAATTCCTAATCTATCTAAGGTTACTCTGAGGAAATACATCCAGTCAGGCAAACATAAAACTTGCCGACACAAAAACCGATAAAAGGCGCATTGACAGAAGTGACTTTTGAAAAAATCAGTTGTTCCAAATAGCTTTTTAACAAAAAAACTCTTAGGAATCAATCCAAAAAACAGCAAAAACACGTTTTTAAGCTTAATCTAGTAATAGCAATGCTTTCCAATACCCTAAGTTTTTTTTATGATAGTCACAATATCTAATAGAGAATACTTACTCATGCCTTATCACAACCCAATCGAATTTGAACATGGAAACGACCAAGCCGTAGGCGTTTTGATTACCAACCTAGGTACACCGGACGCACCTACCAAAGAAGCATTGAAGCCATATCTGAAAGAGTTTTTATTAGATACGCGAGTTGTTGAGCCGCCTCCAGCAAGATGGTTGTGGAAACTGATTCTAAACGGCATTATTTTGAATGCCCGCCCAGCAAAGTCCGCGGAAGCCTATCAGGAAGTCTGGGGGCACTATGGCGAAGGTTCCCCGTTATTGGATATAGGCAAGGCGCAACTGGAAGCCATTGCCAACAAAGTTAGACCTCACTTTAGCGGTCGTGTTGAGTTTGCATTGGGCATGCGCTATGGCAATCCGTCCATTGCATCTGCCTTGGAAAGTCTCGCGGCAAAAGGTTGCACAAAGTTTGTCATACTGCCTTTGTACCCTCAATATGCCGCAGCCACAACAGGCTCGACATTTGATGCTGTGTCAGCAGCCTTACAAAGTTGGCGCTGGGTACCCGACCTGCGCTTTGTTGCCAAATACCATCGACACCACGGTTATATTAAAGCGCTGGCAAATTCTATTCGTGAACACCAAGCAGAACACGGCAAACCCGATTTACTTGTCATGTCATATCACGGCATCCCACAACGTTATTTTGATGGTGGCGACCCTTATCATTGTGAATGTCATGTCACTTCAAGGCTGGTTGCTGAAGAGCTTGGGCTTAGTTCTGATGAATACCGTGTCACCTTCCAATCTTTGTTCGGTAAAGAGGAATGGATCAAACCCTATACCGATGCGACTATGAAAGCTTTACCATCAGAAGGTGTGAAACACGTACAAGTCATCTGCCCTGGGTTTTCTGCCGACTGCTTGGAAACCATCGAAGAAATAGATCAGGAAAATCGAGAATACTTTATGGAAGCTGGTGGAGAAAAATTCAGCTATATTCCAGCGCTCAATTCACGAGAAGACCATACTGACGCGCTAACTGATATTATTCTGACTCAAACATTAGGCTGGCCGGAAAGACAAGGTTTAGACGCCTCTGCTGATGCATTGGAAAGACAAAAAGTAAAAGCCAATGCAGAGAAAATGCAAAACCAGTAGTATTGCATTAACGCATTAATTGCCCTATCTCAATTTTAGAACCCGTTGAAGTTGGGCTATTCATCAAGAAGTCTACAGCTTGCCAAATCGATTCCATACCTGCGGGTTTTGGAATCGCACTTTCATCTAAACGTTTTTGTTTATAGTCTTCCGAATCCCCTTCATTAAAACAAACCAACCCTGGTGCTATCGTATTCACTTTTACGTCAGGTGCAAACGCTCTGGCATGAGATAACATCAAAGATTCCAATGCCGCTTTACTGCTTAAATAACCGGCATAGTCCGCTTTACCTTCCGAAGTGCGGCAATCAGACAAGGCAATAATATCTTTTTGTTCGCAAGAACTGGCTTGCAACAGCGGCAAACAAACTTGGTTTAACTGATAAGGTGTATGGACATGGACATCAAACATCGCTTGCATCAATTCCGGTTTTTGTAAGACAAGCTGCTCATCAATCCAAAGCGAAGCATTGTGAATGACAGCACGTAAACTCTGAACTTTTTCAGTCAAAACAGAACAACAATCGTGAACAGCGTTAGGATGCGTAAAATCAACTTGAATTCCCAAAGCACCGGCAGACTTCAGCTCTTCTACTGCTGGGCGCTCTGTGCGATAGGTAAAGATCACGGGATAATCGGTTTCATCTAAAAAGCGCTGCGCCAAAAAGCGTCCAATCCGCTGTCCAGCACCCGTAATCAACACCGCATTCTCTAGTTTGTCTCCAAGCATTTTTTGCTTTGTCCTTATTGGTGATTTGTTATTAAGTTTTGACTACTTTTATCGTTTGCACAACCGTTTCAATATGGTAAGCTGACTCGATAAAAATAATCATATCAGGATATTAGGAATGACGGAAACACCTAATCAAAATAACCAAGAACAAGATAAAGAAACGACAACATCAGCTATTGAACAACCTACAACCGATTCGACACTTGAAGCCGTTGATGAGGAACAAGAGCGCTATGACCTAGCGATGCTAGAAGCCTTTATACAAAAACCTTCTAAAATAACTTATTATCAGAATGCATTAGATAAAATGATGACAACAGGTACACCGAACCTTCAATGGAACTGGAGTTGGTGGAGTTTTTTTGGCGGCTGGGCATATTTACTCTACCGCAAAGCCTATTTGCCTGCATTCATCACATTTATTGTCACCTCAACCATCAGCTTTCTTCCTTTTGGCGGCATCATCAGCATGGTTGTTTTAGGCGGCATAGGCCCTTATTTTATAATCAAACGTTACGCCACCCTAAAGCAGCAAGTAGAAAACCGCTATGAAACAGAAGAAGATCGGTTTGAAGCGATGGAAAAAGTAGGCGGTTTCCATACCTGGGTCGCTTGGGCGGCACTTATTGTCTACGCCGTTGTATTTTTAATGGTTGTATCCATTGCTTTGACAGGCACACACCACTAAAAAAATCTACGCAAGTTCTTCATGCGGCTTGGCTTTTAACACCAATGCCGCAGCCAATATCACGAAAATAGACGACACAATTAAACTGGCCTCCATGCCTGCAAACTGATAGGTCAAACCTGACAGCAAAGTCCCGACTAAACGCCCTCCGGCATTCGCCATATAATAAAAACCAACATCTTTTGATGCGCCATCTTCATCAGCAAAAGACACGATTAAATAAGAATGCACCGCTGAGTTCAGCGCAAACACTACGCCAAAAATCATCAAGCCGACAACAATCACTGTTTGTGGATGCCAAGACAATAAAAACACCATTACAATTGGAATCAATGCCAAAACCACTGCAAGCTTCATTGCGGTTAAAGAAGTCGGCTTATGTTGACCCGCCTCTATGTTTTTGCCTTTTTTCAGGCCCGTTAATTTTGGTGTTATCGCCTGCACAAAACCATAACCAATCACCCATGCCGCCATAAATGTTCCCACCGCCATAAACGACCAACCGAGAACAGATTCCAAAAACACAGGTAGCGCCACCACAAACCAAATATCTCGTGCACCAAATAAAAAGAAGCGTGCCGCAGACAACCAGTTGATGGCTTGTGACTTGGAAAAAATCTCACTGAACTTAGACTTGCCTTTCGCTTTACCAAGCGACTTATCCAATAGGAAAATGGATAAAATCAAAGGCAAAATAATGATAGCGACCAAAACATAGAGTGCATTGGTGAATCCAATACCCTCCAATAGAGCTGCGCCTATGAAAAAGCCAACGCCTTTTAACGCATTCTTTGACCCTGTCAGCAACGCTACCCAGGAATACAACTGCCCACTGGCATCAGATGCCAAGCTTTTGATCGAGCTCTTTGCAGACATCTTGTTTAAATCTTTGGCAATACCGGATAATGCTTGAGCTGCCATTACATAAGCCACCGTTAAGTAGCTGACATCAACCGTGAGCATTAACAACGCAACTACTTGCAATACTAGGCCAAGATTCATCGTGACATTAAGACCTAATCTTGCGCCCAGCCAGCCGCCAATCAGGTTAGTAACAACACCGAAAAATTCGTATAAAAGGAAAAGTAAGGCAATATCAAATGGAGAATAACCGAGTTGATTGAAGTAAAGCAACACCAACATACGGATTGCACCATCTGTCAGGGTAAATGCCCAGTAGTTGGTTGTCACCAAACCATATTGCTGCAGTGCAGAGAGTCGAATCATAAGGTCATCCAAAATCTACCAGGCTGGGACTTTGGCACGCCTGACCCAGCCTGGCAGATTTTATTGGTTTACACGAAAATTAGTGGACTGAAGCGTTCAGCTGCCCGGCTTTTACTGCTAGTTCCATCATGCGAAGCACGTAACCGATTTCATTATCGTACCAAGCAAGTAACTTTACTTGTGTACCGCTAACTACCATTGTTGATGGTGCATCAATCACCGATGAACAAGGTTCACCTTCAAAATCAACTGAAACCAACGGACGTTCTTCAAAACCTAAAATACCTTGCAAATAGGTTTCAGACGCGTCTTTTAATAAAGCATTTACTTCTTCTACCGAAGTTTCACGCTCCATTTCCAATACCAAATCCGTTAGGGATGCATTCATAAAAGGCACCCGCACGGCAATACCATTTAAACGACCATTCAACTCTGGAAAAATCGTTCCGATGGCTTTTGCTGAACCTGTCGTCGTCGGGATCAGAGATTCAAACGATGCTCTTGCACGACGCAAATCAGCATGACCATGGTCGACCACTTTTTGCGTATTGGTGCGGTCATGCATAGTGGTAATCATGCCATGCTTGATACCGAGCTTTTCGTGCATGACTTTAATCACGGGCGCAATACAGTTGGTGGTACAAGAAGCAGAGGTAATAATTGGATCTGCACCGGCAACAAACACGTCATCATTAATCCCCATGACGATGTTCTTAATCCCCTCTTTCATCGGTGCTGCCACAATCACTTGCTTAATGCCTTGATGCATATAAGACTGCAATGCTTCTTTGGTGCGGAATTTACCTGTGGCTTCAATCACCACATCCACATTCAAAGCAGCCCAGTCGGTATCTGCAATAGCAGCATTGCTTGAATAAGAGATAACCTGTTCTTCAATACAGATCATATTATTTTCGGTATCTGCAGACACTTCATGATGCCAGCGTCCATGCGCAGAATCAAAGTGAAGTAAATGCGCAGAACCAACCACATCCGTTGCGATTTCATTGATATGAACGAACTCGACATGAGGCCAATCAAAAGCTTCTCTTAATGCCAAACGCCCCATTCTTCCAAATCCATTAATGGCAACACGAACTTTTTTCATCTTTTATCCTTAATTAAAAATGACTATGCGTCGTCAGCATCATCTAAAGCAGCAATTTCTTGCAAATGCTGTTGTAACTTCAAATGCTCTAACTTCTCGACAGGCAGTTCGGCAAACAGACGAATACGATTTTCCAAATAACGCAACGCATCTTTAAAAGGCTTCACATCATCACTACCAGCAACTACAGGGTCTTCAATTCCCCAGTGAGCCAGCGCAGGGTGTCCCGGCCAAGTTGGGCAAACTTCGCCCTTCGCCGAGTCACAAACGGTAATAATCAAATCCATATGCGGTGCACCTGGTTGAGAAAATTCATCCCAACTTTTCGAACGCAACCCTTCTGTCTGAAGTTGTGCATTATTTAACAGCTCTAACGCTATCGGATTCACTTTTCCCGCTGGTTTACTTCCCGCACTATAAGCCTTAAAGCGTCCATCGGAACAATTGTTCAATAACACTTCCGCCATAATGCTACGTGCCGAATTTCCGGTACATAAAAATAAAACGTTAAACATCTCAATCTCCCACAACAAAACCTATACATTCCATCAATATTAAATGACGAAAATATGAAAGTCTGATGACATTTTATTTTTTAGGCGCTTGCTCAAGCCAGTCTTGGATTTTCTCTTTTGATGGGATGCTGCCAGAGTGAATCACTTCTTCGCTAATAACAACGGCTGGCGTTGACATTACGCCGTATTCCAAAATTTTAGCGACATCATGAACAGCAACCACATTCACAGCAACACCCATTTCTTGCGCAACAGTTTCAATACGTTTAATGGTGCTTTCGCAGTTTGCACAACCTGAACCTAAAACCTTGATGACCATTCCTTCTTCTGAAGAACCACAACAGGTGCCCTCAGCATTGTCCGAACAACATGACTCTTCTTTTGTATCTGAACAACAAGCATCATCCTTTGTATCCGAACAACAAGACGATTCTGTCTTTTTAGGTTCAGCACTTGATGATGAACAACTTCCGCCAGGACAACATTCACCAGATTTAGAAAACTTCCCTATCAAGTTGCTTGGGCACCATCCTGTAAAAGTGGCTTGCAATCCCATGAAAGCAGCGAACATACTCAACCATAACCAATTCATCTGGAACAAATTAACTTGTCCATATACATGCGCCAAAATAATCGACAACAGAATCATCGAAGTCATCATACGAACCATTAAATTATCTTTCATGCCTTTAACTCCTAAGTAAAACTAAGCAAACAAAAAATTAAATAAATAACCAACCAATATAAAAGCGACACTCAATACGCCAACAAATGCAGCCAATGCAGGCCAACGAATCACTTTTCTTAAAATCAATAATTCAGGTAATGACAAAGCAGCAATACTCATCATCAATGCCAAACTGGTACCAATCGGCACGCCTTTATTCAGCATAGCTTCAACAATAGGTACCACGCCTGTTGCATTAGAATAAAGAGGCACACCTAGCAATACTGCCGCAGGCACAGACCACCAGTTTGAACTACCGCTCAAATAAGTTGTTACCCACTCTTGCGGAACATAGCCATGGAATAAAGCACCAAGCCCTACCCCGACAACGATCCACTTCCAAATTCGGTTTACGATTGTTTTTACTTCTTCACGGGCAAACTGATGACGCTGCGTCCAAGTCATTTTTTCATTCATCGCACCCTTTGCTGAGCCGTGGCTTTTCAATTCCCACACATAAGATTCTACCCAGCGCTCAGGCTTAAACCACTCAAGTACAATAGAACCTATATAGGCTACGACTAAACCAGCAGCTACATAAAGCAACGTGACTTTCCAACCCAAAATACTCCAGAGCAATACTACTGCGACTTCATTAATCATTGGGCTGGCAATTAGAAACGCAAAGGTAATCCCCATCGGAATTCTTGCTTCCACAAAACCAACAAACAAGGGAACTGATGAACAAGAACAAAAAGGTGTCACACTACCCAGCGTAATTGCCAAACTTCTGGCCACCCATTTAGCTCTGCCCTGCACTTTATCTCGAATCCACTCGGTTGAAACAAATGCTCTAAATAAGCCAATGACATAAATAATCACCACCAGCATGAAAAATATCTTCAAAAGATCCATTACAAAAAAGTGTAAGGAATCTGCTGCTTGCGTATGCTCAGTCATAGATAAGACTTGATACACGAAAAAATTTGCAATTTGATCAAACATATTTAATCTCTGTTAATATAAGAAACAATAGTGTTAAATCCATAATATCCGTTTATACGGATATATTCAAATAAATATTTAACATCATCACAAAATTGTCACATTTAAAGCGGAGTCACCATGACGAGTATTGAAGCCTATAGCCAGTTTTTTAAAGCTTTGAGCGAACCTATGCGCTTACGTATTCTCTACTTATTACTTAACAGAGAAGACCTTTGTGTTTGTGATTTTGTCACTGTCATGCAAGCTGGACAAAGTCTTATCTCAAGACACTTGGCCTATTTAAAAAACGCCGGTTGGGTTAAATCTCATCGCCAAGGTACTTGGATGCATTATCAAATTGAAACCACTAACCTACCGATGACTTATCTGGAAACCCTAAAAGAACAACTTAGCCAGATTGAAACTTGCCAACAAGACCTTACATCGCTTGAGACTTACGAAACGCAAGAAAGACAATGTAATATCTAAAAATACCGCGTAAAATGATAATAGTAGAAAGTGGCACAAAACCAAATTAGATTAGAAAACACTTATTAATTCCATAAAATCGTTTTATAATACCCTGCTCTGAATTTCAAAGAAATGGACAAGTCTATGCGAACCCGAAATTTTGATGTTGTTATAGTTGGTGGCGGTATCACAGGTACAGCCCTGAGCTACCTTCTAGCAAAATATACCGACATCAAAAACATCTGCATTTTGGAAAAGTACGGTAATATCGCTGCTTTAAATTCTAATGCCACCAGCAACAGCCAAACCTTGCATTGCGGTGACATTGAGACCAACTACACCCTTGAAAAAGCTGTGCAAGTTAAGCACACAGCTAACATGCTGGTACGTTATTCAGAGCAAGTCGACAAAAACGATTTCATCTTTAAGTTTCCAAAAATGATTCTAGCGGTTGGTGACGAAGAGTGTGAGCGCTTAGAAAAACGTCACGAAGAGTTCAAAGAAGCCTTTCCATACATGGAGCTTTGGGACTTTGATCGTATTGCTGAAGTTGAGCCATCAGTTGCCTATAAAGATGGCAAACCTCGCCCTGAAAAAATTCTAGCCAGCGGTTGTACGGATGAATACTCTGCCGTCAACTACGGCAACCTATCACGTTCTTTTATCGACAGCGCGCGTAAAGCTGGTAAAGACGTTCAAGTTTATCTGAGCACAGAAGTAGAGCGTATCGTTGAAGTAGAACACGACCACTACGAATGCCAAACAGCGCAAGGCACTTTTAACGCGCGCTTTGTCGTTGTTTCTGCTGGCGCGCACAGCTTACTGCTTGCAAACCAACTGGGTCACGGCATGGATTTGTCTATTTTGCCAATGGCAGGTAGCTTCTATTTCACGCCAAAAACCCTAAACGGTAAAGTCTATACCATGCAAAACGACAAATTACCGTTCGCAGCCATTCACGGCGATCCAGACCTAACCGCACCAGACAAAACTCGCTTGGGGCCAACAGCCTTAATGCTTCCAAAACTGGAGCGCTATACTGGTGGCACCTACCTTGATTTCTGGCGTAGCTTAAAATTAGATGGCAAGGTTCTAAAAGTTTTCTGGGACTTAATGCGTGACAGCACCATTCGTAACTATGTACTTAAGAACTTCTTGTTTGAAGTGCCTTGGTTGAACAAACGCCTGTTCGTCAAAGATGCGCAAAAAATCCTACCTGATTTGAAAGCACCAGACATTTGCTATGCTGATGGTTATGGTGGTGTTCGCCCTCAGGTTATTGATAAAACAACCAGAGAGCTTAAGCTAGGCGAGGCCAGCATTGTTCCTGAAAATGATCACATTATTTTCAATATGACACCATCACCAGGCGCAACCACTTGTTTGGGTAATGCCTATCGCGATGCAAAAATCATCTGCGAACGTTTAGGCGTTCCAATGAAACGTGAACAATTGATCAACGACTTGCTAGATGGTGAAGACCTCTAAGCAATCTCCCACAAACACCAAGTGTCCGGTAAACCTCATTACCGGACTACTCGGGAGTGGCAAAACCACTTTTATTCAACACCTCCTTAAGACAAAACCTCAAAATGAAACCTGGGGATTGTTAATCAATGACTTCGGCGAAATCGGTATTGATGCCGCCACCTTACAAACCTCAGAAACCAACTCGCAACCAATTGTAGAAGTATCCGGAGGCTGTCTTTGCTGCACCGCATTTCATGGCTACCAGCAAGCACTCTCAACACTATTGTCACAAAACGTTGACCGCATTCTCATTGAACCCACTGGCTTGGGACATCCTGCCAAAATCATCGACCTTTTAAAACAACCGCCCTTTAATGAACAACTCTTCATTTCTGGTATTATCAGCGTCGCAACAGCACAGCAACTTACACCCGATCGCTGGCAAAAATCCGCCATTATGCGCGATATCGTTACCCTTGCCGACACACTCATTGTCAACAAAACCGACTTAGCATCTCAAGCAGAATTAGAGGCTACCAAAGCCCTTTTAGCCAACATCTACCCACCAAAAGAAAAGGTGACATTCTGCTCTCTGAAAAGCCAGACCAATGCCATCACCCCCAGCCTGGTAGATTTTAAACAAACCAAACAACCTTTTTACCTGCTAGCAGGATTGGAAGAGCACGCGCAACAAACAGCCGGCACTGCACAGCCATTCTCCTCATCTCTCCCCTTATGTACTCGTTCAGAAATGCGTATCGGCAACACCAGCACTATTGGATGGATATTTGATTCAACACTACAATTTCACCGCACGCGATTTCTTGCCTGGTTAGACGCGCTGGTATCAAATAAATCTCATCAATTATTACGCGCAAAAGGGCTGATTAAAACTGGAAACGAATGGCAGCAACTCAATTGGGTGGATGATAACGCACAGCTAAGTGACATTGCCTGGCGTCAAGACAGCCGCCTGGAGCTTATTTTCAATGCACCACTTACACCACAAGATATTACCCGTTTAGAGACCAACTTATCAAAAGCCCTTTTTACTCGACATCAAACATCTTAATAACCAACCAATTAGGTCAGGAATTATTTTATATTTAATGCTATAATGCACCGCTTACTGTCAGCGCAATTAACCCAAACCCTTATACAATAGGCGTTCTAGGTGCTGACTTACTTACTCAACGTTTGAAAAAACACGATCCCCTCAATCAAAAAGGGGCTCATAAAGCCGAAGGAAATTGCATGACGAAGAACATGCCCGACATCGCTTGTCAGCCATATGAAAATCCCCAAGGAAAACTAAACTGGGTCGGAATGTCCGGTATCGAACTACCGATTTTGGTCGAAAACGAACAAAGATCCCCTACTCAACTTTCCTCACAAGTCCAAGCCTACGTCAGTCTTGATGACCCACTTAGCAAAGGCATTCACATGTCTCGCTTGTATGTGATTTTGGACCAAAAAGGAGCCGAAGCGCCTTTATCCGCACAACATGTCAAAAGCCTGTTGCAAGCGTTTATTGATTCCCACGAAGGATTGAGTAATCACGCCTTTGTTGAGTTTCGCTTCGACTACTACGAAAGACGTCGTTCATTGAAGTCTGATAACTCAGGCTGGAAGCACTACCCAACCACTTTGCGCGGTGAATTAAAGGACGGCAACTTCGAATGCGAAGTCAGCATCAGCGTACCCTATTCGTCAACCTGCCCTTGCTCGGCAGCACTGTCTCGCCAGCTTATCCAAGAAGCTTTTGAACAAAAGTTCTCAGGTGGCTCCGTGGACTACCAAGAAGTTTTGGCTTGGCTGGGCACACCGGAAGGTATTTGCGCCACACCTCACAGTCAGCGTTCTTATGCACAGGTAAAGGTTAAGATTTCCGAGGAAGCACCTTTGTCGATTTCCGGCTTAATCAACCAGATTGAAGATGCAGTACAAACGCCAGTGCAATCAACCGTGAAACGTGAAGATGAGCAGGAATTCGCTCGCTTGAACGCCAGCAACCTAATGTTCTGTGAAGACGCAGCGCGTCGCCTACAGGCCAAGTTCAGCCAGCAAGCGGAATACATGGATTTCTGGATTCGTGTTAACCACTTGGAAAGCCTGCATCCGCATGATGCGGTGGCAATTGTCACCAAGGGTGTTCCGGGCGGTTATGATGATGAACCAAACTTTATGGATCGCCTGTCGGTTAATTAGAGTCAAAATCTACCAGGCTGGGGCAATCTCAGCCTGACACACCTCTTTCACCCTATCGGCAAAGCCGTTTTATCCACCACTTTTCTCAATACAAAACTGGTATGCACACCACTCACCCCTTCGATTTGCGTTAAATGATTCAATAGCAATTCTTGATACTCATCCATATCTTTGACCACCACTTTCAACTGATAGTCAGCGGATTGCCCGGTCAATAACAAACACTCCAACACATTGGGCATGGCTTGTATGGCACTTTCAAACCCTTGAAAACGTTCTTTGGTGTGTTTATCCATCGAGATATGCACCAGCGCCATTAAATCTAAGCCCAATTTTTTGGCATCCAATAACGCACGATAGCCGACAATCAACCCACTGGTTTCGAGTGCTTTGAAACGCCTTAAACAAGCAGAAGGTGACAGTCCGATTTTGTCTGCCAACTCCTGATTTGCCAATCGCCCATTTTCTTGCAATGCTAACAATATTGCCTTATCAAACTTATCCAATTGCACAGTCAAACCTTCTCGTTAAATTCAATTTAAAACAATAGTATTTAAACCAAAAAACTTTTACAACAATTAAATTTCAATAATTCTATAAATTTTAATCTTTTATGCCAAAAATACATTGTTAAACCCTATCTTTGCAATTAAATCCTGCGACTTACTTGATAGAATCTTTCTCAGAGTATGGCGCTACACAACTCCTAGTACTCTACAGAACTCTAATTAACTGAATACGGGAAAATAAATGAACACAATGAATTTCCACAAATATCGCCCAACGGCTACACCCGATTTACCCAATCGTCAGTGGCCGAACAAGCGCCTTACCCAGGCGCCGATTTGGGTGAGTGTCGATCTAAGAGATGGCAACCAAGCTTTGGCAAAACCCATGACGGTTGAGCAAAAGCTAAAACTTTGGGACAAATTGGTTT
This sequence comes from Hydrogenovibrio kuenenii DSM 12350, assembly GCF_000526715.1. Taxonomy (NCBI): domain Bacteria; kingdom Pseudomonadati; phylum Pseudomonadota; class Gammaproteobacteria; order Thiotrichales; family Piscirickettsiaceae; genus Hydrogenovibrio; species Hydrogenovibrio kuenenii. The sequence goes on from NZ_JAGP01000001.1 coordinate 1,974,647, forward strand.
CTATCGGCTTCAAAACTATTGAAATCGGTTTCCCGTCTGCCAGTCAATTAGAGTTCGATTTTACACGTCGCTTGATTGAAGAAAACCGTATTCCTGACGATGTCACGGTACAGGTTTTGGTACAAGCTCGCGAACACCTAATTAAACGAACTTACGAAGCACTTGAAGGTGTTAAACAAGCAGTTATCCACGTTTACAACACTACATCACGCGTACAGCGAGACAAGGTCTTTGAAAAAACGCAAGACGAAATCAAGCAAATGGCCGTACAGGGTGCAACTTGGGTTCAAGATTATGCCAAGCAACATCCAACATCCAACTGGATTTTCCAATACTCGCCAGAGAGCTTTTCGCAAACTGAAACAGACTATGCCGTAGAAGTCTGCCAAGCCGTAATGGATGTATGGCAGCCAACACCACAAAACAAGTGCATTTTAAACCTTCCGGCAACCGTGGAAAGCACTTCGCCAAACCGTTTTGCAGATCAGATCGAATACTTCATCACGCATTTGCAAAATCGTGAATCCACCATTATTTCTGTACACACACACAATGACAGAGGGTGCGCGGTTGCAGCGGCCGAATTGGCTATTCTAGCGGGAGCAGATCGTGTTGAAGGTACACTTTTGGGTAATGGCGAACGTACAGGCAACATGGATATCGTTACCCTAGCGATGAATTTCTACAGTGAAGGCATTAACCCTGAGTTGAATTTCAGCAACCCGGATGATTGGATAGAAGTGGTGGAAGAAGTCACACAAATCCCAACACACATTCGCCACCCCTGGGTTGGGCAAGCGGTTTACACAGCCTATTCCGGCAGCCATCAGGATGCAATCCGTAAATGCTTAACGGTACAAAAAGACAGCAATCCTTGGGATGTGGCTTATTTACCCATCGATCCCAAAGACATTCAGCGCGATTATGAAGCGATTATCCGCGTAAACAGTCAGTCTGGAAAAGCAGGTGCGGCTTTTGTATTAGAGCAAGAATATGGACTTCATTTGCCAAAATGGGTGCAACAAGATTTTGCCCCTACTGCACAAAACTGTGCCGAATCGACCGACGGTGTCGTTAGCCACAAAATTTTGTACGATGCATTTATTAAGCACTACAAGCTAAGTGAAAGTGCCATTCAGCTTGATCATTACAAACTGGATAAGCAAGACGGAAAAGAACATTTGAGTTTGAATGTTAACGGTGAGTCTTGGCAAGGCGTTGGCAACGGCACACTAAGTGCCTTGTGTAATGCTTGGCAAAACAAAACGAATCAAGAAATTGATGTACTGGATTATGCTGAGCACGCTATGCAACAGGGCAAAGAAGCAAAAGCTATCGCGTATATTTATGTACAAGTTGGTGATCAAAAGCGTATCGGTATCGCAATGATGGAAGACAGTCTTTCAGCAATGATGCAAGCGCTTATCTCAGCCGTACAATAAAAATCTACCAGGCTGGGCCTAACCCCTAGCTGCGCGATATTTTCTTAACGTCCATAAAAAAGGGCATGCACTTAAAAAGTGATGCCCTTATCGTGAGAACAGGTTCAGTCCGACTTCTATTTGGACCTATATCATTAATGACCTAACATCCAAGGACGAGCTGTCTTTTTGGTCTGCATCTGTAAGCCAGGAGACTTGCTTTCTTTTTCTTCTGATGGCTTAGTACTGGTTGCCGAACAGGTATGCACACTGCTGGAACAACCACAACTCGAACGTCTTACTGCCTGGGGTGAATGCTTTGAGCGTTCATTTATTTCCCACTTTTTGCGATCCTCTTCTGACAAGATCGCCAAATAAGGTGCACCAATTTGCATTTCAGACTCAGAACCACACATAGGACAGTAGCAAGGGTCATTGCGCTCAGACAAATCCCTTAACACTTCAAAATCCCCACATTCTCCACATTGATATTTGTATATTGGCATTCTAAACCCTTCTTGAATTTGAGTGCGCACACCCTAAAAGGATGTACGCATGCTTTTACACTCTATTTTAGAGTGATTACTTATCACTTGTTTTGGTCATATCTGGACCTTCAGGAACCAAGATTTTTGGCCCATCATTGTTTGGCATCATATCGAAATCAAAGATCTCGGTAGGTAGCCAAAGTGTTGCACAAGCATTCGGAATATCAACGATACCACTGATATGCCCTTCAACAGGTGCTGTACCCAGAATAGACAAGGCTTGCTCACCGGTATAACCAAACTTCTTCATATACTCGATAGCATTCAAACAAGCTTGCTGATATGCCACAGTCGTATCCATATAGAACTGCTTACCAGTGTGATCCACCGAAATACCTTCGAAAATCAGGTAATCTCTATACTTAGGATCAACTTTACTTGGCTTGAAGACTGGGTTTTTAATACCGTATTTCTTCACACCGTCTTTGATAATCTGAACGCGAAGTTCGATAGAACCTGCCATCTCAATCGCACCACAGAAAGTGATTTCCCCATCCCCTTGCGAGAAGTGAAGATCCCCAACTGACAAACCTGCGCCTTTAACGTAAACAGGGAAATAGATACGAGATCCTTTTGAAAGGTTTTTGATATCACAGTTACCACCATGCTCACGAGGCGGTACAGTTCTAGCACCCTCAGCTCCTGCTGCTTTAGCTTCTGAGCCAGTCATTTGCCCCATTAAAGCTGTTTCTTCATAAGGCAAGGTTGCCAAAGGTGGCACACGATCAGGATCCGTTGCAACCAATCCACTTTCACGCTTGTTCCACTCTGCCAACAATTCTTTTGACGGCAAACAACCAATCAAACCTGGGTGCATAATCCCTTCGAATTCAACACCAGGAATATGTCTTGATGAAGTATAAATCCCTTTAAAATCCCAAATAGATTTACGTGCTTCTGGGAAAAACTCGGTTAACAAACCACCACCGTTTTCTCTTGCAAAAATCCCGTTAAAACCCCAAGGGTCTTCCGCAACTGGTGCAACATCTAAAATGTCCACTACCAATAAATCGCCAGGCTCCGCACCTTCAACACCAACAGGACCTGTTAGGTAATGCACCTTGGTCAAGTCAACATCTCTAACATCATCGGCACAATCATTGTTACCGATCTGACCACCAGTCCAGTCAAAACACTCTAGACGAAATTCCGCACCAGGCTTAACAGTAACAGCCATCGGGATGTCTGGATGCCAACGGTTATGAGGTTTAATATCCTGCTCTTCAGGTAGTTTGGATAAATCATAACTGATTAAAGTTTCTAACATTATTGCCTCCACATACAAAATTTGGTTCCAATACATCCGTCTTTGCATGTATTTTTTTGGTTTTAATTTAACAACCGACAAATTTAATAAAAGCAACTTATATGCCCAACAAAAAAACCTCTTTATAAATAAGAATATTAAGAAAGCATTAATATAAATTTTAAATACGATTAACGATCTAATGATTTATTTTGGTGCAGATAAGTATAAATATGGTTATTTAAGAAATGATTTGAAAACTTTGAGGTAAAAACCAACTAAAAATTCAGACAATTTACGAGGATGATCCAGCACTTCAAAGTGATTTTTTCTAAAAATTTGCTGCAGATAATCATCCGAATCCTTATCTAACGACAGGCAAAAAACCTTACAGCCACTGGCTTCAATTTCTTTAACAGCGTAGCCAGCATCTTCAGTCAAATAGCGACCATCATAGACATCTATATCCGATGGCTTTCCATCTGTAATTAATAAAATAAGCGGGTGTGCGGCCTTTTGTCGACTAACTTCACCATAAGCATGGCGTAATGCTGCACCTAATCGGGTCGAATATTGCGCCTTAACACCATCAACAACAATACTTTTCTTATCTTCGAAAGTCTTTAGATGCTGATAATTTACCTGATGACGACCATCCGAATTAAACCCATCCACTTGGTAATCATGCCCCAGCAGATCCAATAGTTGCGTTAACACCTGACTGGATTCAAGAGTAAGCGACAGAACGCTCTGATCAGTATCAGCCAACTTTTGATTCATTGACTCTGAAAGATCGAGCAACACCAGTACAGAAAAATCGTTATGCGACTGCCTTGTACGATGTATATAGATATTTTGCTCGGAACCTACCTGCCCTGAACGCAACTGAACCGAGTAATCCACTAAGGCATCAATATCTAGATCATTCCCTTCTTTTTGACGCTTCATTCTCTGGTGTTCGAACTGAAATCGTGAAATAGTCTGATACAAGCGCTTTGCCAAAAAAACACCCGATGCTCCTACATCCAGCGCAGCATCAGCCGGCTCAAAATGCATTTCATGCAACTTACACCAGTCTTTCTTTAAATGACCTATTCGATAATCCCATTCCGGATAGGACAAAACATCATCAAGAATGATTGAATCTGACGTTAATTCATCATAACCCTGCTCATTCGCTTCAATTGCAAAATCAGTACTAAGCGCGCCAATAGATTGTGTCGCTACCTGCCGACCATGCTCAACCTCTTCAAAAGAAATACCCGATGAATGCACTTCATCTACCTCTTCAGGCTCTTGATCTGATACAGAAATGGCTTGCTCTTCTTTCCACAGAAATGAATTATCATCACGATAATCAAGCAACATAAAAGTCTGCCGCTCATTCATACTGATACGCAACTGACCTATATCATTCGCCATTGAAAGACCAATTTTTCTGGAAGTTTCAACATCTGCCAGATCGGATTCATGAAACATTTTCAGGTATTTTGGCGAAAAATCACCAACACTTTTCTGACCATGAAACGCTTGAGCCACTTCAAATGCCAAGTCGTCAAAATGCGTTGAAAAAATATGATCTTCAGAAAGAACTTGAGAAATTATTCGTCCAATACCTGGGAAATCGGCCTTTACCAGCGCTTCGACTCGAGCATCTTCAACAACACCAATCAATACTTTTTGGCGATTGTTCAACCCCTTGGCTTCAAATGGAGTGGAATAAACCTGATGTGCTGCAAGGTGAATAGCACAGATGAGAAATTTATCGTAAGCAGCTTTAATAGAATCTGCTTCGAAAGAATTTGGTAAATAAAGAGAATGAGCTTCCAGCTTGGGAAGCCCATCTGATAACAGAAGAGAAAACTCTCTGCCAAAAACCGCTGCCAACGTTAGTTCAAGCTGCCGCTTAATGTCTTGAAAATAAACAACCTCTTTCATTTAGCGACAACTTACAACGAACGTCAACACAAGGTTATTGATGCCCGGTTGGCGTTTCCTCGTTTGGAATACCTTCAATCGGACACTCAGCAGTACCAACAGTACTACGTGTAATGGCTTCAACCTGCTCTTTAGCTTTCTCAGGATCATTAATCCAAGTGTTATAAAACTCGTAAGGACAGGCCGCCACACCTTGATCACCTTCACCAGAATTAATTTTTCCTGTATAACCGCGGTGCAACAACTTGAACAAGTGGTTCTGAGATTGTGCATTTTTACGGAAATCACGAATTTGAGAAACGGACAACTCAGCATACTGAATACCGTAATCTTCTTCGCCACACTCACCTAGAGTATGCCCATCAAAACCAACGATAGCAGAGTGACCAAAGTAAGAATAAACACCATCAAATCCGCTCGCATTCGCGACGGCAACGTAGGTATTATTCATCCATGCCATTGCCTTAGAGACCATGATTTGCTGCTCTTTTGCCGGATACATATACCCCTGACAACGAACAATCAACTCAGCCCCTTTCATCGCACAATCACGCCAAATCTCTGGATAGTTACCATCATCACAGATTATTAAGCTGATTTTCATGCCTTTTGGCCCTTCGGTCACATAGGTTTTATCACCAGGATACCAACCCTCGACTGGACACCAAGGCATAATCTTGCGGTATTTTTGAACAATCTCACCCTGATCATTAATCAAAATCAATGTGTTGTAAGGCGCTTTATTTGGATGATCTTCATGCTGCTCACCCGTTAAAGAAAATACACCCCAGGTTTTTGCTTGCTTACAGGCGGCTGAAAAAATTTCAGTTTCCGCACCAGGAACCGTTGATGCTGTGTCGTACATTTCTTTGGCATCATACATAATTCCGTGAGTTGAATATTCTGGAAAAATAACCAGATCCATCCCAGGTAAACCTTTTTTCATACCGATAAGCATATCAGCGATCTTCTTCGCGTTTTCCAGCACCTCTGCCTTAGTATGTAAACGTGGCATCTTGTAGTTAACAACTGCAACACCAACCGTATCTTTACTTGAAGAAATATCTCCGTGTCTCATTTTTTTACACCTTCTTTAAAATTTAAATCGACAAGAACTGACTTACTTGTTTCTCATCAACGTTTTCACGCAAGTCTTCATGAATAAACTTACCTTTCTCAATAACAATAATGCGATCTGCTACTGCCATGGTAAAACTCAACACCTGCTCAGAAACGATGATAGAAATATTTCTCAGTTTCTTGATTTCATTTAGTGCGTTAGCAATATCTTTAATAATTGAAGGCTGAATACCTTCAGTCGGCTCATCCAACAGCAAAACTTTTGGATTGGTTACAAGTGCGCGCGCAATAGCAAGCTGCTGCTGCTGACCACCTGACAAGTTACCGCCTTTTCTGTGACGCATATCAAACAACACAGGAAACAAGGCATAAATATCTTCAGGAACACGCTTTGAAGGCGCTTGGGACATACCCGCTAAAATATTATCCAAAACCGTTAGTTGTGGAAAAATCATGCGCCCTTGAGGAACATATGCAATCCCTTTATGAACACGCTCATAACTTTGCATTTTGCTGACGTCTTCACCTTCAATCGAAATCGAACCGTCACTCAATGGCAAAGCACCAATTAAGCTTTTAAACAGAGTGGTTTTACCCATTCCGTTACGTCCCATAATTGCCAAAGTCTCTTCTTGACCTAAAGTGAAATCAACACCATGTATCACTTCACTTTCTGAATAACTGACCTTTACACCCGATACATCTAACATTTCAATTCTCCTTAATGCCCTAAATAGACTTCAATGACTTTAGGGTCATTTTGAACCTGTTCCATCGTGCCAAATGCCAAGATCTTGCCCTGGTGAAGCACCGTGACCTTATGCGCAATCTTTTCAACAAAATGCATATCATGTTCAATAACCAATACAGAACGGTTTACGGTGATCTTTTTCAATAATTCAGCTGTTTGATCACGCTCTTTAACACTCATCCCAGCCACTGGTTCATCCAACATCAGCAACTCAGGATCCTGCATTAATAACATGCCGATTTCCAACCATTGCTTCTGACCATGACTCAATAAACCCGCTTCCGTATCAAGAAAATCTTCCAATAAGATTTCCTTAGCTATTTCAGTGACCTTATCGACAACCTCTTGGCTTCTCTTGAAGACCAAGCTACTAAAAACACCACGACCCTTTGGATAAGAAATTTCCAAATTCTCAAAAACACTCAGGTTTTCATAAATAGAAGGGTTCTGAAACTTTCGACCAACACCACTACGTACGATCTTGTACTCAGGCATTTTGGTTAGTTCTGCATCTTTAAATTTGATACTACCTTCAGTCGCTTTCGTTCGCCCACAGATCAAATCTAGAACCGTGGTCTTACCCGCACCGTTTGGCCCGATAATTACGTGTAACTCATTTCTGTCCAGATAGAAATTCAACCCATCAACCGCTTTAAACCCATCAAAGGAGACAGTCAAATCTTCTATCGCTAAGACGATGTCATTACCACTACTCATTCTTTACTCCTATGAGCAAGGAAATTACTCCTTGCTACCGATACGTTTGATTCACTAAGTTGATGACGCCACATCTTTACCCTTCTTGAATTTCGCAAAGAAGGCAAAAAGTTTCGCTTTGTGTTTGTTGTACTCTCCAGCAATACCATCTGGGAATGCCATAACCACGATGATAAATAGCGCACCCATCAGGAACAACCACATCTCTGGTGCCGTCTCTGAGAAATAAGTTTTTCCGTAAGACACCAACAAAGCACCATACACCGCACCAATCAAGGACATACGCCCTCCAACCGCCGCGAAAATTACCATTTCAATCGAAGGTACAATCCCAACAAAAGATGGCGACATAAAGCCAACCTGCAAGGTAAACATTGCACCACCAATACCGGAAATAACCGCTGACAAACAGAAGATAAATATCTTAAAGGCCGATACGTCATAACCTGAGAAACGAACTCTATCCTCTTTATCTTTCATTGCTAGCAATAGACGACCGAACTTGGACGTCAAAACATATCTAGCCAATAAAATCACACCAATCAACAGGAATGCATTTACGTAATAAAGAATATACTTAGCAGAATCAGTACGGATATCCCAACCATTCATGGTTCTTAAATCCGTCATTCCGTTAATACCACCGGTATACCCCTGATTCCCCACAATCAACAATGTCAGAATCAAAGCGATTGCCTGAGTAATGATTGAGAAATAAACCCCACCAACACGACGCTTAAAAATCGCCCAACCGATAAAGAAGGCCAAAATAGCTGGCACAACTAAAACAGCAATCAGTGAAAAAGTCAGACTATGGAAGGGTTCCCAGAACCACGGCAAGGCCGTCAACTGGTTCCAATCCATAAAGTCAGGAATACCTGGCGTTGACTGAATCTTGGTTGCTTCAGGCGTAGAAGCTTCAAGCTTGAGGTACATAGCCATAGCATAGCCACCCAAACCAAAGAACACACCTTGACCCAAACTAAGGATACCGCCATAACCCCAAATCATTACCAAACTCACTGCAACAAAAGCATAAGTCAGGTACTTACCGACATTTCCTAAACGGAAGAGATCAAGCGCTAACGGAAGCACCAGCATAATCAACGCTGCTAGAAGTGCTAAATAGATAGCACCCTCTTTTCCACCTAACAGCCTGCCATAAACAAAATCTTTCATGCTTGACTCCTTTACTTACGAATCTTAGAAGGGAATAAACCTTCTGGTTTTGCCATAATCACACCAACAACCATCAATAGCGTTAGCACTTTGGCAATGGTTCCACTCATAAAGAAGGACATAATTGAATCGGTCTCTGCAATCGTAAATGCGGAAACAATTGTTCCAACCAAGCTTCCTGCACCACCTAATACAACAACCATAAAGGTGTCTACGATATGCAATGATCCGGATGTAGGGCCTGTAGAAGCAATCGTTGTAAACGCCGCCCCAGCAACACCTGCAACACCACAACCAATCGCAAAAGTTAATCTATCTATTTTGGCGGTATTAATTCCAACTGCATTTGCCATCATACGGTTTTGCACTGTCGCACGAACCTGAATACCCCAATGAGATTTATTCAAGAACATAAACACCAAAGCCGTTACTACAATCGACAACACCAATACAAACACACCGTTAATCGGAATCTGAATTAGATCAGTCAAATCAAACGACCCCATAATCCAATCTGGCATATCCGGGCTCACTTCTCGCGCCCCAAAAATGGAACGGAAAATTTGCTGCAGAATCAAACTCAATCCCCATGTCGCTAACAGCGTATCCAAAGGACGTTTATACAAGAATCTAATAAAACTCCATTCAACTAAGTACCCGACAATAAATGCAACCGCAAATGCCGCTAAAATAGCGAGTGGAAAGTACTCATTTAAAAAGCCGTAACTCGTGGCTATATGAGATAACAAATAGGTGGTATAAGCGCCAAGCGTCATGAACTCACCATGCGCCATATTGATAACACCCATCTGACCAAAAATAATGGCCAATCCTAAAGCCATTAAGAGAAGCACACTGAACATGCTAATACCGGCGAAGCCCTGCATAGCTAAAATACTCAGCAACTCCGAAGATGTATACCCATCCATACACCGACTCCTCTGATGTAACCTGATAATCCTGCAACCAGGACGGTTGCAGGTACATTGAATTTAAACTGAATGAGAAGGGAGTCTGGCGACCCCCATCTATTAGAGAACCGTTACCGGCTTATTGATACCCTTTAGGGAATGGATTTGGCTTGATAAGGTCTGATTCCCAAACCACTTTAGCCTGACCATTTGGCTGCCACTCACCAATACGCGTTTTGAAGTACATATGGTGGTTAGAATCCACTTTTAGGTAACCGTTTGGAGAATCCTTCCAAACATGACCAATCTGTGCTGGAATAACTTTCTCGATATCAAAGCTACCTGCTTTTTCAACCGCAGCCTTCCACAACCAAGGACCAAGATATGCTGATTCAGTTACGTCACCGATAACCGCATCTTTACCATAAGCTGCTTTAAATGCTTTAACAAACTTCTTGTTGCCAGGAACGTCTAAAGACTGGAAGTATTTCATTGAAGAGTAGAAACCTTTCAAGTTTTCTCCGCCAATTCCTTTCGCTTCGTCTTCTGTTACAGAAAGTGTCAACAGTTTTTGCTTCTTAGAGTTCAAACCTGCTGCAATCATTTGCTTAAAGAATGCAACGTTACTTCCACCTACAACAGCAGAGAACACTAGATCAGGTCTTTTTAGTTTGATTTTATTAATCAAAGAACCGAACTGAGTACTACCTAGAGGATAATATTCTTCACCAACAACTTTTCCATGTAAATGTTGCTCAATATGCTTACGAGCAATTTTCATAGACGTTCTAGGCCAAATATAGTCAGAACCAACTAAGTAGAACTTTTTAGCATGCAATGTTTTGCTTGCCCAATCCAAACCAGCTAGGATTTGCTGAGTTGCTTCTTGACCTGTATAGAAAATATCATGAGACTCTTCCAACCCTTCATAGAAAGTTGGGTAGTAAAGCAAGCCCTTGTCTTTTTCAAGCACAGGCAGTACTGCTTTACGAGATGCAGACGTCCAACAACCGAAAATAGCAGGAACTTTATCACTCTCTAAAAGTTTCTTCGCTTTTTCAGCAAATGTTGGCCAATCCGACGCACCATCTTCGGTAATTACTTTAATTTGGCGTCCAAGAATACCACCAGATTCGTTGATTTGTTTAATCGCTAATTTTTCAGCCTGAACAGAACCAATCTCACTGATCGCCATTGTTCCTGTTAAAGAATGCAAAATCCCAACAGTAACTGTTTTATCATCTACCGCAAGGCCTGTTGTCATTACTTTAGATGTTGGGTAATCACCGGCATGAGCGGCTGTCATTACACCTGTCAAAGCAATCCCACCGATTGCGGCAGTCATCGCTTTTAATAAGGTACGTCTTGTCTTTATCATCATTAACTCCTAGTTTTACTTGACTAAAACAGTCAAGAACTCGCTACACTCAGAAAATAAGAAACATATGCATAAACACATTTCTTTAAATCACTAAAAGCAACTAAAAGACCAAATTTTTAACTAAAATAAAACATAGCTACCATAAAAACCTTAAACCATTGTTTTTTATAAAAATTAATAAATCAAAAATTAATAAAAAAACAAACCATACTTAAAAAAACAAACCGAAAATGAAAAAATAATGAATATATTCACAATATATTAACTATATTGGTGCACGCACATCCAAAATAAAACAATTAACAATTTAAAAACAAAAAAAGGAGGCAAAGCCTCCTTTAAAGATAAGTAAAATAATTAATAACTACTTAAAAATCACCGCCAGTGATTTCTTTATAAATACGTCTTGCATTGTTTTTCGCCGCCTGATCAAACACAGGTCTGTCCTTATACATAGATTGATCAATTGCCTCGGCATCTTTCTGTTTACCACCGGCATCCACAACCTTCTGCACCTGCTTCTGAACATATCGGAAATAATCATAAGTCTGACGCTTGATCGTTGCCATATCTGCTGGCGTACCATGCCCAGGCACCACTGTCACATCGTGCGGAATTTGGCTCATCATATTCTCAAACGATCTAGTCCACTCAAAACTATTTGTGTAGTTGAACATAACAGGCATGCGCTCGTTAAAGCCTAAATCTCCGGTAAACAAAAGCTTACGACTTGGAATATAAACACTGGTTGACGCAGGTGTATGCCCTGGCCCAAAGTCCATCAAAATAAACTTTTCGCCACCACCAACATCCACCGCCAACTTATTTTCAAACGTTGTGAATTTATCAGCAACATTTCTTGCCGACTGCGTCAATTCTTCACCTACGCGACGCCCCCATTCGGCTTTAATGTGAGGGAAAGCGTCATCAAACTGCTTATTCGCTAAAGCACTGGAATACAAATGGCGCACACCAACATCCCACCAATAGCTTGCACCCAAATAAGCATGCCCTTGATTATTTTCAACCGCTAACCACTTCACCGGCTTGTCGGTAATCGCTTTAATTTGTTGGTGCACACTATAAGCAATGGCTGGGTTAGCGCCAGCGTTAAAGACAAAGACACCATCTTTAAAAATGACAAAGGAAATATTATTATTTAAGCCGAAGTTGGACGGGTTATGCCAAATCTGACTCCCGACAATGGTATAAACCCCTTTTTTAACTTTTATCGCCTTAGGCAAAGGCAACACCTTCCCAATATAACCCGCTTTTGCTTCTGCCGCTTTCACATCACGAAGGTAAGCGTTGGCCGCTTGATATTGATCTTTTGACTGTACACGCTTGAGATCCTGCGCCCAGGCTTTGAAACCATCCGTATACGGATCGCTATTTTCCGCATAACTTTGACCCGAAATGCCTAACAGCATTAAAAAACATAGTGGTAAGTATAAACCTCGTCGTCCCATACCATTTCTCCTTAGTTGCACCTTTATAGTCATTATCTATTTAGGCTAATACATTCGGCTTCTTTACGTATTCGCAAGCCTGTTTTTATGTTCTATCTAATAAATCAGAATGCTTTAATGCATAAACATCAAAAATAGTGATCGCCAGTGCGGCAATAACCGGACCGAAAAATAAACCAATAATTCCAAAATGAATCAGTCCAGCAAAAGTCGATAAAATCGTCATCATCGTATGACTTGCCACTTCCATTCCCTCGCCTTTAGCATTTAGCGAAGCAGAAATTCGGTTAATCAAGACCGGGCGCAAAATATTATCGATTAAGAACCCATTAATAAGCGCTCCCACAAATACAACCACGCCTACCTCAGCATATTGCCCTTGGAAAGTTAAAAATATGGCTACAGGAATCCAAATCAATGCCGAACCCACTACTGGAATAAAAGAGGTCACAGCAATTGCCATCCCCAAAAACAGCCCAGGCAAGCCTAAAAGCCAAGCCACAGCAGCGAAGGTAATACCTTGTGCAACAGCCACCCCCAACACAGATAGCAATAAAATCGTTGATAGATTAGAAAAACGCGACATAATCATTTTGTCGTAATGATTTTCTAGCGGTGAGAGTACTTTTATATGTTGTGCGATCTTATGACCATCTCGATAAAAGAAAAACATCGCAAAAATGGCCAATAAAATAAAAGTTAAAAACGAAGTGGTATTTCCAAACACACCCTTCACTAAAAAAATAATCGTTTCTTGCGCAAACTTAATAATCTTGCCGGCATTGTCTTGCAACTGCTGCATTAGCTGCGCCTGAGTAGCGTCAGGAATAGGAATAATATGGATGAGATTTCGGTTCATATCGACAAAAGTCTGCGGTGTTTGCATCGCAAGCCATCGTTGCGCCTCACCGTAAACTTGCCCCACTTGCAAACCGACTTCCAAAATCAAATAAGTTACAGGTGCAATAACAGTTAAAAACACCACAACACTCATTAAGGCAGAAGCCGTGTTTTCCGAATTGACCTTGCATAACACTTTCTGATAGATTGCATAGGTGGCAGTTGCTAAAATCATTGCGAAGAACAGCGCTTCCAAAAACGGAGAGAACAGCCATAACAATCCAACAATGGCAACGAGCAAAAGTATCAATAAAAAGCTTTCAGCCAAACTTTGTTGCGTGCGCATGTTTTACTACCCTAACTCTAGCTTACATATGAGTCATTAATCTATCATGAATACACCAGTCAAAAAAGTTTTAATTCGCCCCGTTGAAAACATGCAAATCCTCTCTTATCAAGAGGCGAAGCAACTTTGTGATGAAAACGACCACGGACTTAACGAGCTACTTAGGCGTTGTACATTAGCTGTACTCAACACTGGTGCAAAAGAAGATAACGGCCTTGCGCTTTTAGAAGCACACCCGGATTTTCAGATTAATGTAAACGTCAAAGGGCGCGGCATTCAATTAGAAATCGAAAACGCTCCGGCCAACGCTTTTGTAGACAGCGAAATGATTATCGGTTTACAGGAGCACCTCTCAGCCGTCATTCGCGATCTACTCTACGCCAAAAATGAAATCATCGACAATCCAGAGTTTGACCTAGACAGTTCTTTTGGCATTACCAACGCCATTTTCCATCTTGCGCGTAACGCCAATTTAATGTGTATCGACAGAGACCCAAATATCGTTGTCTGCTGGGGTGGGCACTCTATTAGCCTTGAAGAATATAAATACACCAAACATGTTGGCTATGAGCTTGGACTAAGACGTTTCGACATCTGTACAGGCTGTGGCCCAGGCGCCATGAAAGGCCCTATGAAAGGAGCTGTGCTCGGCCACGGCAAGCAGCGCCACAGAGGGGCACGTTTCATTGGTTTGACAGAACCAGGCATTATTGCTGCCGAAGCGCCAAATGCCATCGTCACCGAGCTGGCTATCATGCCCGATATTGAAAAACGTTTAGAAGCCTTTATGCGCTTAGGACATGGCATCATCATCTTCCCGGGGGGCGCAGGCACTATGGAAGAAATTCTCTACCTGCTCAGCGTATTACTGCACCCTCAAAACCTGGAAGTCCCCATTCCGGTCGTGTTAACGGCTTCCGAAACTCACAAAGGTTACTTTGAAGCAGTACTGGAATTTATCGAAAATGCACTTGGCGAAGAAGCCAGACAAAAACTTACTTTTGTTTATAACAACCCCTCCCATGTTGCACACTTGATAAAAAAAGGCATTCAAGACGTTCGCAATTACCGTAGAGAAACCAGTGACGCTTATTTCTTCAACTGGAACCTTTATATTCCTCTTGAGCTACAAAAACCGTTTAAACCAACGCATGAAACCATTTCTCAATTAAAACTCCACAAAAACCAACCGCCTCATCAGTTGGCTTCCGAATTACGACAAGTTTTTTCAGCTATTGTCGCAGGTAATGTTAAGTCAGAAGGAATTCGCGAAATTGAAGAAAAGGGTCCTTTCCAAATTAACGGAGATCCTGAAATCATGACGCGCATTGATGCATTACTGAAAACGTTTGTTAAACAACGACGCATGAAATTGGGAACGGAAAACTATGTGCCCTGCTATAATATCATCACCAAAGAAAAGGGAGATTAACCTCTCCTTTTTCTTCTGTTTTCTACCTATCAAAATAACAAAAAGAAACTCCCTATGACCTTTGAAGAACTTGAACTGGATCCTGTTTTATTAGCCGCAATTGAAGAACAGCATTTTAATAAACCGACACCCGTTCAAGCAGAAGTGATTCCCGAGTTTATCTTAAGAAGAGACGTACTGGCTGGGGCAGCTACGGGTACAGGTAAAACCGCTGCCTTTGTTTTGCCTATACTACAAGTTTTATTGGATGAACCTCGTCCAACAAGCCAACCAAGAGCTTTGATTCTCGCACCGACCCGTGAGCTTGCTTTCCAAATTCACAAGGTTGTCAAACAGCTGGGAGATCATTGTAACTTTCGTTCCAATATCGTCACAGGTGGCTTTGCATCTGACAAACAGCTTGAAAACCTAAATGGTCCGCTGGATATTTTGGTTGCCACACCTGGCAGACTGCTCAACATCATGTCAAAAGAATTTATCGACCTGTCTTACATCGACATGGTCGTTATTGACGAAGCTGACCGCATGCTGGACATGGGACAAGGCCCAGATGTTTTAGCACTATTAGAAGCCATCCCAACCGATTTCCAAGCCGCTTGTTTCTCAGCGACGCTGGGCGGTTCGGGTGTCGCACGTTTTGCCGAAGACATACTCGACGACCCAGCCATTATTCAGATTGATGCACCAAACCAACAATCTCAACAAATACAACAAGTGATTTACTTTGCTGATAGCCGAGAGCACAAACGCGCTTTATTAATGAGCCTACTTGAAGATGACAGCTGTAAAAGTGCACTAGTGTTTTGTAATCGAAAAGAACGCGCGATAGAGCTAGAAGCCTGGCTACTAGAGCAAAAAGTTTCTGTTGATTTACTACACGGGGACATGATTCAGGCTAAACGCATGGAAATCACCCGAAAATTCACCCAAGGTAAAACCAAAGTCTTGGTTGCAACCGATGTCGCTGCTCGTGGTTTAGACATGCTAAATATCACACACGTCATTAACTACGACCTACCGCACCGCGGCGACACCTATATTCACCGCATCGGACGCACCGGCCGAGGACAAAATGTAGGCATCGCCATTAGCTTGGTTGAAATACATGACCTAAAACCTCTTGAGCGCATTCAGTACCACATGCAAGCTAAAATTCCAGTGAGCAAGATTGCAGGCTTAGAGCCACAACACAATACTGGCAAAGCCAAAAAAGCCGCTAAAAAACCACACAAAAAGAAAATCGCTAAGAAGCTGGCAAAAGCCAAAAAGACCAGTAAGAAAAAGTAATATTAGTGCTACCCCAGCCTACGACCCCATTTTTTTGGCAATCTCTTTTGCCAAAATTGGAATTACATCTTTATAGTACATTAGTTTTTTCAGAGACTTATTGTTATAAAACTCATCAAATAAAACCCAATCAAATTTTGAAATTTCGGGTTTCGAAAAATCATCGTACCTGTTATTAAACGTGGATGGCACAATATATGATGATGTATCAGTTCTTTCTCTATCCTCCAAAAAAGTTAAATAAAGCTCTTTTTCAATATAATCATAGAAATGCTTTTTTCTATGTTTATTTAGCTCTATGAGCTTATAACTATGTAACAACAATCTTTTTGAATTTGGTGAAAATTTCGATGCAACAATATCTTTATCTGACTTAATAGTTTCAACATATTTTTTCAAAGTTTTATCTGAAACATTACCATATAGATCATGCCAAAACCCATTTTCTAGGTTTTGAAAAAGTTCATCTCTTTTAACAAACTTCATATATACAAAGGAATTCAAGGCAGGATCTAAACGGTGATACTCATTAACCAGAAAACCATCCTTTCTATAAAAAGATATAGGAGGTATTCCGTACTTTACCTTAAAGGTACAGTGCATAATATCAGCGTATTTTTTAAGCGCTCTTTCAATCGTATTTCGTTTTTGCTGCTGATTCTGAATGGAATCAGAAAAATCCATGTAAAAGATAATTACTTTCCCAAATGGCAAATATCGCCAGCCTTTATATCTTTTCTCATAAACTAAATTTTTCTTAAAAATTTGCTGTAAATGCTTCTCAATTTTTTGCTCCGAGTATTGAACTTCAGCCTTTGCCGAAGTCATCGACACCAATAAAATCAAAGCGGGTAAGAAAAAGACGGATAAAAACTTAATCAAACTCAAGATTCCTTGTACCCAACTCAGAAAGCATCATTAAAATCTGCCAGACTGGGGTCATCATTGATAAAACTCTAAATCAGGATGCGACGTTCTTCTGTTCTTGTGCCGTAAGCCATTGCTCATCCTGCAATTTTTCGAAGTAGTAATGACTCAGTAAAATCACAGCCAGAACAGGCGCAAAGAAACTCATGACAGGAAAGATGCTAACTGAGTAGAGAATTCCCATCGGAATTGAAGAAGGCCAATCAGTGATGGACTTAACTTTTTCGAAAGCTTCTTTTGGCAAAATCACTTGCCCCACATCCATTACGATGGCATAACGGAAAAAGATAAAACCGATCAGCCAGAACCAGACAACATTAATCAATGGAATGAATAATAATGGAAAGGTCACCAACAATAACAATATCATCAGCAAACCGAATTTAACCAGTGCCCAAACCATACCCAGTATTGAACCATGACCTTCGTAGTGCAAATGACTATAGTGACTTTTATGCACAGCTTTAACCAGTGAATCGGTCATAAACCCGGTAATAATCATGGCAAACAACAACACCAAATAGCTACCGAGAACAATCCCCAACAACCCAGCTATAACAGCAACGGCAACCCCAATGAACCAGAGGACTAAGCCACCAATAACCGGAATCGCGCCAATGGTTTGCTCTGCATGCACATGCCAGGTTTCAAAATCCTGAACCATTGGACTTTGGGTGACAAAATCACTGGTAAGAAAAATACCGAACAAGCCGTACCCCAACAAGGACACCAAAACCAAACCTATAAAAAACGGCATGAACAATCGAATCAAAATGGCAGGATTTTTTAAATCCAATAGGGTTTTTATAATTAAAGACATGATTTAGCGACCGTTAGAGAGGTTAAAAGATTGAAGTACACGAATCCACCTCAATGAATTCGTGTTAGAACTTATTTAATCCAAATGGTTTTAATATTAGTAAACTCGCGAATACCGTGTTCAGAAAGCTCACGCCCGTAACCGGAGTTTTTCACACCACCGAATGGCAACCTCGGGTCTGAGAAGGTAATACTATTGATATAAGTTGCACCAGACTCCATGCCTCTTGCCATTGTTTCAGCAGTAGCCATATCATTCGACCAAATAGAGCCACCCAAACCAAAGTCCGTTGCGTTCGCCAACCCCAAAGCATGAGCTGGCTCAGTTGCTTTCAACACAATCGCTACCGGACCAAAAAACTCTTCATTAAACGCAGGCATATTACTGGAGATATTGGCAAGAATCGTCGGCGCATAATAACAACCGGGACGATCAAGCTGATACCCGCCCGTAACAATTTCCGCACCCAATTCTACCGAAGCCCTCACCTGAGCATGTAACTCATCAAGCAAATCTTGGCGTGCCATTGGCGCCAGACTGGTTTCTTTGTCCATCGGATCGCCAGCAATAAACTTATCTTCTATCGCAGCTTTAAATGCTTCGATAAACTCAGCATAAATCATCGAGTCAACAATAAAGCGCTTTGAAGAAATACAGCTTTGCCCCATATTCACAAAACGCCCTTTCACTGCACCTGCAACCGCCACTTTAATGTCGGCATCATCCATTACAATAAAGGCATCTGAACCACCGAGTTCAAGCACGGTTTTTTTCAACTCTTCACCAGCAATAGCTGCAACTTTGCGCCCAGCAGGTTCACTACCTGTCAGGCTAACAGACTTAACAGCAGGATGACGAATAACAGATTCGACTTTATCCGCACCAATCATTAAAGTTGTAAACACGCCATCTGGATAGCCCGCTTTACGGAAAACTTCCTGAATAGCCAAGGCACATTGCGGCACATTGGAAGCGTGCTTTAAGAGCGCCATATTACCAGCGGTAACCGCAGGAACAGCAAAACGAAATACTTGCCAGAAAGGATAGTTCCAAGGCATCACCCCCAGCACAACGCCTAATGGCAAATAGGCGACATAACTTTTAGATGCACCAGATTCGATAATTTCATCGGCCAGTTGAGCAGGTGCGTGCTCAGCATAGTAATCACACAACGTGGCGCATTTTTCAACTTCAGCTTGAGCTTCAGAATAAAGCTTCCCCATCTCTAGGGTAATCAACTCGGCTAAGACATCTTGGTCGTCTCTCAACACATCTGCCAATCGCTTTAATAAAAGACAGCGTTCTTCCATGGTTGTGAGTTTTGCCCAATCCCCAAACCCGTATCCTACTTGAGTCACCACGTCATCTAAAGTGGCCTGATCCCAAGTATCAAATTCAGCAATCAGTTCTCCCGTCGCTGGGTTAGTTGATTTCATCGCCATCACTCATATCCTTTTGTCACTGGCTTCATAAATTAAACCTTACTCCTGTCTAGCCTTTAATGTGCAATTGCTTCTTGCGCCCAAGCAGATGAAGTTAAATAAATATTACCAATCTCAGAAATACCTAAATTTTCATACCTTAAATCAGCATATTTTTCGCTAGTACATTCTAAGTTATGCAAAACTTCCAAGGCTTTACCCATTAGACCTCTTTTATCCACCAATGCAGTTTTGATGGTGCCTGATAATGGCATTTCATCAACAACATATTGAATTGGGGTGCGGAAAAACGCACCAAGAGAAGAAAGTAATCCCACCAAGAAGTAACTATCTTTTTCCGAGTTGTGTCCAGATTTCTCTGCTAAAAGCTCACAGAAGCGTGCGCGAATCAATGAAGTCACCAACAACTCTTGTGGCGCATCGCCCATATCCGCCAACAACAACATATTGACCCAGAACTTCAAACGTTTCAGCCCCATATACTTCAGCGCGTCTGAAATAGATTCAACACGAACGGGAATCATCGTCATTGGGTTATTCACCGCTATAAGCAACTTGTGGCTCAAAGCAACATCCTGACTCAGAATTTCAGACAACTGATGGTAATCAGTTAAAGGATCATTGATTTTCGCCATTAACTGCAACAGGTTCAGTTTATTTCCGGTTAACTTCTCACCGTTAATAATGACAGGGTTGGTAAAAAAGTGTCCTTGAAAATAATCAAATCCAAGTTTTTTCAAATAGTGGAACATTTCTTCTGTTTCCACTCTTTCCGCAATGACTTTTACACCTTTTTCATGCAGGTCCTGAATCATACGTTTCAGCTTAATTTCTGTATGAGCTTCATTATCAATCTTGGCAAAATCACTGATAGAAGCTAGCTTAATGCTAGAGTCATCTTCGATATAGTCATCCAACGCAATCGATGACCCGGTACCTTTCAACTCTTTAAGGCGTTGCAAAATATCAACATCATGATTCACATTATTTGGTATTTCCAACACCAGAGTTTCACCTTCCTCAAACACTGGCAAGTGTTCGGAAGCAATCAATTCTTTTGGTAGCGCCATCATGGCGGCATGCTTACCAACAATCGACTGAAACCCTATCTCGGCTTCCGTTTTTTTCAGCAACTCTTCCGTAGCTTCAATTGTTTGCTTGCTAGGATTCATTCCTTGATGAAACTGTAATTCGTAGGCAAAAACTTCCATATTTCTGTCTAAAATTGGTTGGCGTCCAATAAATACTTCAGACATAGCTTTTCCTGTCATTTTTTTGTTAAGCGTTATTCCAAATCAACTCAGCTTGGAAGTGCGATTGTATCGCGATTTAAGCCAAACTTTACCGCCGCCCTCCAAGGAAAGCAAGTAAAAATACCCAACTTCCTGTCAGGAAATTCTCAATCTATGGAAGAGAATGTTTCTATAAATGGTTATCTATCAGCTACAGCATTTTATTTTTCAAGACATTAACGATTGAAACGTAATCTTTGCCCAGGGGTAAAGTCTGAGAATTTACCTTGGTAATATTTCAACTTACCATTAACAATCGTACCTTCTATTGAAGATTTGAATTCATGACCTTCCCACGGTGACCAACCACATTTGTAAAGAACGTCTTCACGTTTATCAACATGTGGCTTATTCATATCAACCAGCACCAAATCTGCTGCATAACCTTCTCTGATGAAGCCACGGTTGTCGATTTGATAGCGAATCGCCACGTTGTGCGCAATTTTTTCCACAACCAGAGGCAAATCAAACACGCCTTGGTGAACTAAGTCTAGCAATGCTGTAAGAGACTGCTGAACCTGAGGCAGACCTGCAGGTGCGTTGAAATAAGTATTCTGTTTTTCTTCCCATGTATGTGGAGCATGATCTGTGGCGATAATATCAATACGTCCTTCTCTAACGGCCTGGCGAATCGCGTCTCGGTCAGATGCTTTCTTAACCGCTGGATTACACTTAATAAGGCTGCCTTTTGCCTCATAGTCTTCATCTGTAAACCACAAATGATGAACACAGGCTTCAGCTGTGATTTTCTTACCCTTAACTGGGCCTGGCTCAAACAACGCCATTTCATCTGCCGTTGTTAGGTGTAATACATGTAAGTCAGCACCTGTTTTTTTAGCTAGGTCTACCGCAAAAGAAGAGGACTTATAGCAGGCTTCACGACAACGAATGTCAGGATGATAAATCATAGGCACATCTTCACCGTATTTCTCACGATAAATCTCTTCCTGTGCTTTAATCATCGGTGTATCTTCGCAGTGCGTGGTAATCAAAGTCGGGCTGTGGGTAAAAATATCGGTCAGCGCTTGCTCACGATCAACCAACATATTTCCGGTTGAAGCACCCATGAAAATTTTAACGCCGCAAGTTCCCGTTGGATCCAATGCTTTAACTTCTTCAATATTGTCGTTGGTTGCACCCAAGTAAAAAGAGTAGTTCACCCAAGCAACCTGACTGGCATGCTGATATTTTGCTTCCAAATTTTCTATGGTTGTCGTGGTAGGCCTAACATTTGGCATATCCATAAAAGAAGTGGTTCCACCGGCCAAAGCAGCCTTGGACTCGGTAGCAATAGAACCTTTTTCCGTTACCCCAGGGTCACGAAAATGCACTTGATCATCAATAAACCCTGGCAACAAATGAAGTCCCTTTGCATCAATAACTTGATCCGCTTTTTCATCCAGTTGTGGTGAGATTTTTTCAATAATGCCATTTACTACCAGAACATCCGCTTCAAATATCTGACCTTCATTTACAACGGTTGCCTGTGTAATTAAAATGCGACTCATTCATCACTCCTTTTAGAAAATTGTTAGCAGCTAAATCAACACGAGAAATACTTGTTAAATTTTCGCGCTTTATTGTTTCGGTATTTTACCGTTTTACCTAAGACTTCGCAGACTGAACTGTACAC
The DNA here is from genome assembly GCF_000526715.1 of Hydrogenovibrio kuenenii DSM 12350. Lineage (NCBI taxonomy): Bacteria > Pseudomonadati > Pseudomonadota > Gammaproteobacteria > Thiotrichales > Piscirickettsiaceae > Hydrogenovibrio > Hydrogenovibrio kuenenii. Next base: position 1,997,307 of record NZ_JAGP01000001.1, read on the forward strand.
CTTTGTGCAAATATCTTATGATTGGCAAGAACAACCATTCAAGTAGCAAACACAATGAATCTGCTCAAACGGCTCTTAAAGTGGGTCTTTATCCTACCTATCAAATTTTACCAATGGTTTATTAGTCCGTTACTGGGTCCTAGGTGCCGTTTTTATCCAAGTTGCTCACACTATACGGTAGAAGCCATCGAGAAACATGGAGTACTTTGTGGTTTATGGTTAGGTGTAAAACGTGTTAGCCGGTGCCACCCAGGAAGCGATGGTGGTGTAGACCCTGTCCCTGAACATGGATGCAGTTGCCAGCACCATCAAACCATCAACGACCATTCAAAAACAGAAACCAAAGACCATTCGCAGGAATAGCACATTAGTTTCACATTGCTGTCACTTTAATAAGCTATGCTTCTGCCGACAGACTCATTTTTTTGTTCGCGTCTTAAATAATACACTTAAATTCCAAGGTATCTATTTAAAGCAAGGCGAACAGGCGCTAAAATAGATAGATTAAACTCCATCCAATGACGGACATAGCAAGCGGAAAATAACGCTTAGTTTGATGCTTAAATGCTTGTCCTTAAAAGATATATAACCGGAAAAACTGACAAGGAATTTTTATGCAAGGTGATGTTCAAGAAACACAACAAGACTATACGCCTTACATCAACAGAGAAAGAAGTCTTCTAGAGTTCAATCGTCGCGTATTGGCTCAAGCGAAAAACCCCGAAATTCCTTTATTGGAACGCTTAAAGTTCCTATGTATTTCCAGTAGCAATATGGATGAGTTTTTTGAAGTACGCATGGCAAGTCTGTATGAAATTTCAACAGACCCTTCTGCGCGCACCAAACCAGATGGACAGCTTCCATCCCAAGTCATTACGACGCTTTCCGAAGTGACTAAAGAAATCGTTTATGACCAATACAACACGCTAAATCACATTCTAATTCCTGAACTGGAAAAAGAGAATATTCGTTTTTTACGTCGCCGCCAATGGAACGAGCAACAAAAAGAGTGGATCCGTCAGTTCTTCCTATCTTCTTTACAACCAGTTTTAAGCCCTATGGGGTTGGATCCATCACACCCTTTTCCAAGGCTGCTTAACAAAAGTTTGAACTTCATTGTTTCTCTGGAAGGGAAAGATGCTTTTGGCCGCTCCAATGGTTTGGCCATCGTACAAGTACCGCGCTCATTACCACGTATCATTAAATTACCGCCTGAAGCAACTGACGGTGAAAACGACTTTGTTTTCTTATCTTCAGTTCTACACTCAAATGTATCCAACCTATTCCCAGGCATGACCGTAACTGGATGTCACCAATTCCGCCTGACACGTAACACCAACCTCTTTATCGATGAAGAAGAAATAGACGATATTATGAGTGCATTGCAGGGTGAGCTATACAGCCGTGATTACGGTGGAGCCATTCGCTTAGAAGTATCGGATCAATGTCCAAAAAACATGTATCAGTTCTTACTTGACCAGTTCAAGATGACTGATGACCAACTTTACCAAGTAGATGGTCCTGTAAACTTGATTCGTCTTAATTCTGTACCTGACTTAGCAAACCGTCCAGACCTATTATTCGGACCTTTTACGCCTAGCATGGCAAAAACCAATCAAGCGAGCAAAAAAGGTGGGTTCAAACTTTTCACTCGTAAAAAAGAATCCGAATCAATGTTTGAACGCATTGCGCGCAAGGATGTACTACTCCACCATCCTTATGACTCCTTTGCGCCAGTCATTGACTTCTTATATGAAGCGGCAAAAGATCCGAGTGTTTTAGCTATCCGCATGACGCTTTACCGTACTGGTGAAAAATCCGCCATTATTGATGCTTTGGAAAAAGCTGCGCGTGCAGGCAAGGAAGTGACTGCCGTTGTAGAACTACGTGCTCGCTTTGACGAAGATAACAACATCTTACAAGCGAACCGTTTACAGGATGCTGGGGTTAATGTGGTATATGGTGTTGTTGGCTATAAAACACATGCCAAAATGATTTATATCGTACGCCGTGAAGACCATCAACTACGTCAATACGTTCATCTTGGAACAGGAAACTATCATCACATCACTTCTCGGTTCTATACCGACTTTGGTCTGTTGACAGCCAACCCAAAACTTACCAATGATGTGGCTAAAATTTTCCAACAACTCACCAGCCTAGGCGATACCAAAAACCTTGATAGCATATTGCAATCTCCGTTCACGCTGCATACAGGCATGCTAGAGCGCATTGCAAGAGAAACTGAAAATGCACGTGAGGGACGTTCGGCAAGAATCATTGCCAAGATGAATGGACTAGAAGAAAAACACATCATTGATGCGCTTTATGAAGCTTCAAATGCTGGGGTTAAAATCGACCTAATTGTACGCGGCATTTGCAGTTTACGTCCTGGTGTGCCGGGCATGTCTGAAAACATCACCGTAACAGGCGTTGTCGGGCGTTTTCTAGAACACCACCGTATCTACTATTTTGAAAACGCGAAAGGCTCTCCTGAACTCTACTGTTCAAGTGCAGACTGGATGAGACGAAACCTTTTATCTCGTGTTGAAACCTGCTTCCCAATTCTGGATAAAGACAACTTCCAACAGGTTTATACCGAAGGCTTGGCAATCTACCTAGAAGACAATGTTGGTTCTTGGGTTTTACAACCTGACGGTTGTTATCAACCCAAACCAAGACGCGAAGATGAAGTGGCATTTTCCGCACAACAATGGCTGATGGACAAATACGCCGACCAGGATTAATAAGTCGCCACCGCATATCTTTATGATTCGTAACGGGAAGATATTCTTCCCATTGCGACTCTCTATTTCTTAATCACGGTTTTCTCGCCGCTTAAGTCAAAAAGGCGTAAAATAGCGATTACTTTTTAACACCTTCTTTACTGATTAAAAAATTCATGTCCGAAAAAGATGCTTTAAAAGCAAACTCTCCTCTAAATACTGCCACTGACGCAGCAACCGAAAATGATGCATCCGATGCTCAGCTTTATGCTGCGATTGACTTAGGTTCCAACAGCTTTCACATGATTATCGCCAGAGATGTTGATGGACAAATGCAGGTTGTGGACAAGCACAAAGAAATGGTTCGCCTTCGCGGTGGGCTCGATGAGAATGGTTATTTAGATGAAGTCGCTTTTAACAATGCGATTGCCTGTTTGGAGCGCTTTGGACAATTATTGAAAGGCTTTCCTGAAGGTCATGTTCGCGCTGTCGGCACCAACACCTTGCGCAATGCCCGCAATAGCAAAGACTTCCTTAAACGTGCAAAAGAAGTGCTTGGCCACGAAATTCAAATCATCGCAGGACAGGAAGAAGCACGTCTTATTTACCTAGGCGTAAGCCATGGTTTACCGAGTAGCGATGAGCAACGCCTTGTAATGGACATTGGCGGCGGCAGCACAGAATACATCATCGGTGTAGGGTTTGAGCAACGTCACCTAACCAGTACCGAAATGGGCTGCGTCAGTATCACACAACGTTTCTTTAAAAATGATGAAGTATCCGAACGAGATATGCTTAATGCCATCAATACTTGTCGCCTTATTCTACGTCCGCATCATATGAACTTGACTCGTTTGGGTTGGGAAACTGCCATAGGCGCGTCAGGAAGCATTAAGTCGATTGGTACATTGTTAAAAGAAAATGATTGGACAGACGGCGACATCACCCTAGACGGCATGCTCAAGCTAAAAGCTTTTCTGGTAGAGCATGAAACAATTTCTCAAGCCATTGAAGCCGGATTAAAAGGTTTAAAAAGCGAACGTATTCCGGTTTTGTCAGGTGGTTTAGCGATCTTAATTGCAACCTTCCTTGAGCTTGGTATCGACAGTATGCAAGTATCTGCAAATGCTCTGAGAGAAGGCCTTATCTTTGACACCCTTGGCCGTCTATATGAAGCAGATGTACGGGAAACTACCGTTGCCAATATGCAAAACTGGCTGAAAATAGATACCACTCAAGCGCAAAAAGTTGCCAACACTGCCGTTAACTTTTACCAACAAATACATAAACAATGGAATTTGGATGATGACAGTTATGATTATCCAAAACTATTGAAATGGGCTGCACAACTGCACGAAGCTGGAATCGCAATCAGCTATAAGCGTTACCGACATCACTCGGCTTACTTAGTGGAAAACTCTGAACTGGCTGGGTTTACGCAACAAGAAAAAATCATGTTGACTGCCATGCTACTCAATCATCGAGGAAAGTTCTTTAAAGAGCCTTTTGAAGCACTTCCTGCTCCTCACAATGACAAACTTATTAACCTAACGGTATTATTGCGACTGGCGGTGCGAATTCACCGTGGGCGAGATATGGAAGCGGCCAACATTGAATTAAGTTTGATCGATAACAGCGAATTAAACTTGGTCTTTGAACCGGATTGGCTTGTTCAACATCCTCTGACCCAACTTGACCTTGAAATTGAAGCTGAGCGCCTAAAAGCAATGGACTTCACACTCACCTTTGAGTAAAACCTCAAAGGTTTAATAAACGTCTGACTGGACTTTTCTGGCGCGTCGCCATTCTTTCCAAACCAAGTCGGGATCTTCAATATTGCCGATTTCAACCATGATTTTTTTCATGACCTGCTCAACATCTTTTGCCATTTTATTTTTATCACCACAAAGATAAAAAATACCGCCTGCTTCTAGCAAATCCCAAAGCGTCTGACGATATTCCCACAGTAAGTCCTGCACATAAACCTTATGTGCCTGGTCTCGGGAAAAAGCGGTCTTCAAATGAAAACCTTCTGCTTCCCAGCTTTTTAATTGATCCTGACAAAGAAAACAGGTCTGCTCGCGCGTTTCTCCAAAAAACAACCAAGTGTTTGCAAAGTGCTGTGGGTGTTCATAAGCAATTTCTTCCATAAAACCGATGTAAGGTGCGATACCTGTACCCGCTCCCACCATAATCAACGGTTGTTTGTTATGCGCAAGGTCTTCCGGTAGTTTGAAAACCTTATTGGCGCAAAAATCCCCTTCAATTACATCGCCAACTTTCAAGTCACTTAATTGGCAAGTGGCAACCCCTAGGCGGTCTCGACCTTCTTTATGATAAGCAATTTTTTTATAAACCAAATCCACCATGCGTCCATCATAAGCTTGAGCTGCCTGTGACTTTTGCGATGAGGCTATAGAGTAATAGCGCGGAGAAAGTGGGGAGAGCATTTTGCAAAACTCTAACCCCAGAGTCTGTAACCGAGGGAATGCTTGTAATAAATCGACAATATCCCGCCCTTCAGCATAGGCCATCATGTCATTTCGGTCAGCCCATTCATCCAAACCATACTCGCGTTGAATACGATTCAAAATCGCCGGATTAAGCTGCGTAAGCTCATAGTTGTCACGCAAAGCTTCTCGCACTGACTTTTCACCCACCCGACGAACATCGACAATTTCATCGCCACTCAAGTTGAGAAGCCCTAATACAAAATCTACCAGGCTGGGTCTATTGCTGGACTCAACCAGTAACCAGTCACCAGCGTCATATTCCACAGGCTCGTCGTAAGTAAGACGCATGAAATACACATCCTTTTCATCATCCTGATCGGTCATGTTTCGATTTTCGACAACAGTAAATTGCATAAAGTACATCCTATTCAATGCTTGTTGCTGTTTTCTGTGTTACAACGACAGCTCGGCAAAAGCACCTAGCGTCTTTGCAGTTTTGCTATAAACTATAAACTTTTTCGAAATGTGAAATCTATGATTTGGTTACAAAAAATTAAACGCGCTTATATCAAAAACGGTTTGCAACACTATAAAATTCCTGCCACGCTTTGGCGTGCAATCGAAACGGAAATGCCTTTATTAGCGCGCTATAACCGCCAGCAAAAGACAGCACTGCGCATGCTTGCTTCCCGCATTCTTAAAAAGAAACGTATCACAGCCGTCAGAAACTTTCCACTAACCGAACATATGAGAGCGATTATTGCGACTCAAGTAGCGATTATGATTTTTGGGCTGGTAGATGCGGAAAATGACCTTTCCTTCGACTGGATTGATAACTGGCATGAAATTATTGTTTACCCTAATGCTTACCGAACACATAGAAACCCGGTCATTCCCATTCAAGGCGGATTACTAGGCGTTGAAATACATACGGATTTAATTGAAGAAGGTGAAACTTTTTACCAAGGGCCTGTCATTATCAACTGGGATGATGATGCTCCACACCCTTTAAGAACAAAAGCGAATCAAGTGCTATTGCATGAGCTTGCACATAAAATGGATATGCTTAACGGAGACATTAACGGCTTCCCACCGTTGCACTTAAATATGAACGCGAAAGATTGGTACGAGGCTTTTGAAACAGCTTATCGACATTTGGATCAACAGCTTGCCAAGGGACACAAGCCGGTAATCAACCCTTACGCTGCCACTAACCCAGCAGAATTTTTTGCTGTGTGTACGGAATATTTTTTTGAAGCGCCGGAACATTTACATAAAGTCTTTCCGGCCGTGTATCGTCAGATGAGTTTATTTTTTAATCAGGACTTTTTAAAGATTTAGTCTGCTTAACCACGAAGATGTTCCATTAACAGCGTCATCCAAGGCGCTGTTACCAAAATCGCAACCGCAGAAATCATACCCGCAACCAAACCAATACCCACTTGAGACAAGGTGTTATTAGATTTTAATTCAATGTCATCAATTTGACGCTCTACTGAAGAAAACACCGCTACTTGGTTCTTTAGAAGATTATTAAGCGTGCGAATTTGTTTGAACATCAATTGCTGTTCTTTATCCATTTTAAATCGGAGTTTTTCACTTTCCGATTCCATGGTGCGCATTTGCTTTGCCAGCTGACCGATTGATGCATCCATCTGAGCCACTAAGTTTTTCAACGCCGCTTTATCTTCATTCAACCATTCATAATCAGGCGTTACCATATCTGACATATCAATATCGCTAGACATACCATTTCCGTTTGTCGTACCTTTATTACGGCGTAACGCCTGCTCAAGTAAAACACTTTTGGAACCTAGCGGTTCAACTCTTCTCAAGTCAATGGCCATCGTTTTTTCCCTTGTCAAATGACTGCCTTCTGCGCATTTACACAAACCAAATCGGCTCAATTGGAAATGTCACTTTTCTGACAGTTTGTTTTTATACAATCTATTTGCAGAATGATATGCATCATCTATGCCAATTCTGTTTTCTAAGTGTTTTTGTTTCCAAAATTATTTTCTATAAGGTTCGTTAAAAGAAATTGCTTGATAAATTTGGCAGCCGGAGTAACATTGTTTCTTATCTTTTCAATGGCAGAAATTTGCCTTAACGAACAATATAAAACCTTTCTAAAAATTCATGAAAAAAACCGACTTTATTGATTTTATTATGGCTACCGGGGTATTGAAGCTTGGCGAATTCACCCTAAAATCAGGCCGTAAAAGCCCTTACTTTTTTAATGCTGGCCTATTTAATACTGGCAACCAACTTGCACAACTCTCTCAGGCTTATGCTGCAACTATTGCTGAAAAAGGCGCCAATTTCGATGTACTCTTTGGCCCTGCATACAAAGGGATTCCGCTAGCGGCTACCACAAGTGTTGCATTGGCGGAAAAACACAGTATCGACAAACCTTACGCATTCAATAGAAAAGAAGCTAAAGACCATGGTGAAGGTGGCAATATTGTTGGTCATGCGTTAGAAGGCAATATTTTGATTATTGACGATGTAATTACTGCTGGTACAGCAATTCGTGAGTCAATGGACTTAATTCAAGAGCAAGGCGCCAAACCTGCGGGCGTGATTGTTGCTTTGGATCGAATGGAAAAAGGGCAAGGAGAACTTTCCGCTATTCAAGAAGTGGAAAGGGATTATGGTATTCCTGTTTACAGTATTATCAATATGAACGACATTATCGACTACTTGGCAACTCAACCGGATATGAGCCATTATCTGGATGCCATGAAAGACTACCGTTCACAATATGGAATCACGCAATGAGCGAGCACCGATTGCGCGAACTACTTTTAGTTCGCCATGCTAAGTCAGACTGGAAAGAAGACTTAGATGATAAAGAACGACCCATATCGGAAAAAGGCAAAAAAGCTGCCAGCCGACTGGGGCATTGGCTGCAAGAAAACAACTTAATGCCCAGCTATGCTCTCGTATCCCCTGCTCAACGCGCACAACAAACATTCAAACGTCTTAAAGTCGATAAAGATATCTGCCCCCAAATCACTCTTGACCAACTGTATTTAGCGACGCTTGATGAACTTATTGAGGTGCTTGCAGAGATTCCAAAGCATTACGAACGCGTGATGATTATTGGTCACAACCCAGGTTTAGAAGAATTAGCACAATTTCTAGAATACGAAAGTCATTGTGAAGACTGTGAAACCAGACTTTTCCCAACAGGCTCCCTAGCCCATTTCATCTTGCCAAACAGTTGGAAAAACCTAAATGCTGGCGCAGGAAAACTGGTGCAGTTTATCCGACCAAAAGACGTTAAACCCTCTCACCACAAACATCATCACAAACCACAAGAAGAAAAAGAAAACCTAGTGTGACGCGTGGACAACCGCTTTAATAATCAATGCTAGGCCAACAAGAACAGTCATAACTTCAAAACTGCGTTTAACAAGCTTATTGCCTTTTACTATCGCCAAATGAGCGCCTAGATAACCACCGAACAACGACCCAACTATAAGCGCAGGCAACCAACCCCACTCAATTTGTCCTTGCAAGCCAAGCGTTAACGCACCAGCGCCATTCCAAAACAAACCGACCAAAATCAAGGTATACGCGACAGCTAGCTTATAATCCAAGCCAAACCATCGTATCAGCCAAAGCGTCACAAACAATCCCGTTCCTGAAGTTAACGAGCCGTTTAACGCACCTATCAAAAACAGCACCAAACCACCAATACCCCAGCCTGGCAGATTTTGATTGCGCAAACTTAGAGTTTGACCCAACTCAGGTTGGCGCCAAGAATAAACGCCCAATCCCAAGGTTAAAATACCCAAAGCTAGCTGTGCATAATGATCTTCAATATGCAGAATAACATTCGCGCCTAACCATACCCCGGGCAAACCGAACCCCAACACAACCAGCACGAACACCCAGTTTAAATGTGCCGATTTCATGTGTCGTGCAGTCGCACCAACACCTAAAAACACACTGGCAACCTTATGCGTTGCAAGCGCGATAGAGAAAGGAAGCCCCAGAAACAACAACGCGGGCAACTGCAGTAATCCTGCACCACCCCCAGCTAACGCCGAGAACAGATTCGCAATGAACGAGATAACAAAGAGGGCAAATTGGCTGACTAAACTTTCCAAAGAAATTCCAATAAAGAAATGGAAAAAGAAAAAATAATAATTCGCGAACAAGCTGAAATAATTTGCGCTAAGTCTAGGCAAGGAAGCACGAAGTTTATTGAAATAAACGAGTCCTTGCTTAACGACGAATTAGCGCAAATTAGACAGCGTCTATCGGGATGTAATCAAAGTACCGACACCTTCGTCGGTAAAGACCTCTAACATCACCGCATGCTCAACACGCCCATCAATAATATGCGCGGACTTCACTCCACCTTGCACTGCTTCTAACGCACATTGGATTTTTGGCAACATGCCGCCGTAAATCGTACCATCGGCAATTAAGTCATCTACTTTCTCTGAGTTCAAGCCCGTTAACAATTCACCTTCTTTATTTAACAAGCCTGGCGTATTGGTTAACAACATAAGTTTTTCAGCTTGAAGCGCTTCTGCAACTTTACCTGCAACTAAGTCGGCATTGATATTGTATGAATGTCCATCTGCACCGACACCAACTGGCGCAATCACGGGAATAAAGTCGTCTTGAATCAACATATCCAGTACTTTGGTATTGATACGAGACACTTCACCAACGTGCCCTAAGTCAATAATCTCTGGGGCATTCAATGCTTCGTTAAAAGAAGTCATCTCAAGTTTTTTAGCACGAATTAAGTCGCCATCCTTACCCGTTAAGCCAACAGCATTCCCGCCATGTTGATGAATTAGGTTAACGATCTCTTTATTTACAGACCCCCCCAATACCATTTCAACAATATCCATGGTTTCTGAGTCAGTCACACGCATGCCTTGGATGAACTCGGATTCTTTACCAATTCTGCTCAATAAATTCCCGATTTGCGGTCCACCACCATGCACCACGACAGGATTGATGCCAACCAGTTTCATCAACACAATATCTCTCGCAAAGCCGTTTTTTAAAGCATCCTCTGTCATGGCGTTACCACCATATTTAACAACGATGGTCTTACCGGAAAAACGTTGAATGTAGGGCAAGGCTTCTGCCAATACGGAAGCGATATTTTGAGCTTGTGCTTTATTTAAATTCATTGTATTTTGAACTCTCATCGGGAACTCTGTAATAAAAAGTAATAATTTCGGCTATTTTAAGTAACCCCAAGATAATTAACAATCGACAATTCACAATGCTTCATAGATTCCTTGGCTAGAAACCGATACAATCACGCAAAATAAAATGTCTCTCTTATTGGAAACCTTATGATGCCCCTTAACTTAACCAAGCGCTTTTTTCATTGGACACTAATCGCCTTAGCAACAACCGTATTATTTGGTTGTAGTAGCACGCCAACCGAATCTTCAGGTGGCAAGACTATTGTTCTTCATAACAAAACCAACCTACAAGCTACAAATATACTCGTTACAGAACTACGAGACGAAGGTTATGAAGTTAAACAGGTTAATCCGACTCAGTTTATCGTGTTTTACGACAATCATACTTTTATTATGGAACCTAAGATGATCCAGGGAGGCTTGAGTCGCATTGTCGTCAGCCGTGTTGTGGGCATAAAACCTAAATTCCGTCATTCTCACGAATTGGTCGCCATGACGACTGTCTTAAATAAAAAACTGAATTTCGCTAAATTTTCTTTGATTGACCAAAACAAAGCTGGGCAAGTTCAAACATCAATTACTTTCATCAACGAAACCGTTAATACCGAAGAAATTAAGCAATTCATGCTTTGGTTAGATGACAGCCTTGCCAAAGTGAGAGAAATGATCGCACCAGAAGTGCTACACATGATAGAAACACCTAATATTGAGAACGCGCCTCAGTCTTAAAACGCAGCAGCTTGCGCTGGGCTTACCAAGCGCAAGTTGACTATCAGAACAGCCTAGTCTCTGAAATTATTAAACTGCAATGGCAGTTCAAGGTCTTCTTCAGTTTTTAACAACTGCATCACTGCTTGAAGATCATCGCGTTTTTTACCCGTAACGCGAATACTGTCTCCTTGGTTAGCAGCCTGTACCTTGATTTTAGAATCTTTAATTTTCTTAATAATCTTTTTCGCCAAAGCAGCATCGATCCCTTCTTGCATTTCAATCACCTGCTTAGCAGATTTTAATTGAATATCAGGATCTTTAACTTCCATACATTTAACATCGATACCTCGGCGATTCGCCTTCTCGACCAAGATGTTATACATCTGGCTCAACTGAAACTCTGATTCGGTTTTCATTGTCACCGTAGAACCATTTAAATCAAATTCTGAATCGGTTCCTTTAAAGTCGTAACGAGTTGTCACTTCCTTATTTGCCTGGTCAATGGCGTTAGTCAATTCATGTTTATCCAGTTCGGACACTATATCAAACGAAGGCATGTTTCTCTCCTAGACCTATTTGTTACTATTTCTGCAATGCAAATTTCACTTGCGCCTATTCTATCATTGCTTAAAAGGTTTTTCTGATTCAGAATACTTAGACTTTTTTCTAAACTAGATCAAGCCTTCTTCATGTCGAAACAACAGAGCTTTAACCCGTTAAATTTATCCATCAGCCAAGTCGCCCAGGAGGTTGAGCCTTTTCATGTTATGAAACTACTTGGCGAAGCTAAAGCATTAGAAGCACAAGGCAAACAAATGATTCACCTTGAAATCGGAGAACCTGATTTCCCATCATTAACGTGTGTACATGATGCAGTTACCGAAGCAATCAACCATGGAAAAACCCACTATACCCCTACTCTGGGCTTGCCCATCTTACGAGAAAAACTCAGCCAGTTTTACCATGATTTTTATCATGCCGACGTACCCTCTGAACGGATTTTATTAACACCTGGTGCTTCAGGCGCACTTCATCTTTTGCTTACCGCCATTATTAATCCCAGCGATAAAGTGATGCTATGTGATCCAACCTATCCATGTAATCGAGAGTTCGTAAACCTACTGCATGGAAAAGTTGTATCTGTACCTGTAGATGAGTCCAGCCAATTTCAACTAACCCTTGAGTTAATTCAGAAACATTGGCACCCGGATATCAAAGCGGTGATGGTTGCAACGCCTTCTAACCCAACCGGAACCTTAATTGAACAAACCGAACTAAAATCCATTGCCGATTTCCTGGAAGAAAAAGAAGTCTATTTAATTGTTGATGAAATCTATCAAGGACTGGTGTACGAAAGACCTGCTGAGAGCATTCTTTCCATTCGTGACTTGCAGGCTAATGTCATTGTAATTAATTCTTTTTCTAAATTCTTTGGTATGACAGGTTGGCGTCTAGGTTGGATTGTCGCACCCAATTTCTTAATTCCCACTTTAGACAAGCTGGCACAAAACCTATATTTAGCGGCATCCACACCCGCACAATATGGTGCCTTACGTGTTTTAGAGAATGATGCTTTAGCGGAACTAGAAAACCGACGACAAACGTTCGAAACGAGACGCACCCAATTATACGAAGCCATGATCGCTGCTGGTTTCAATATCCCTTGTAAACCTCAAGGTGCATTTTATCTTTATTGGGACGTTTCAGACCTTACTGATGATGCCGAAGCTTTTTGCAAGGCTTTAATGGAACATACAGGCGTTGTACTCACACCAGGAAGAGACTTTGGAGATTTTCGTTCCAATCATCATATTCGCATCGCTTATACAGTAGACAATGCGTACTTAAAAGAGGCTGTTACTAAAATAAGATTTTTTGTAGATAGTGTCTTGAAAAATCACGGCTAAAGTATGCGTAAAAACGCCAGTATACTTCAGCCCTAATATTTAAGCGTATGCTATTAATGATTTACGAATTTCATTAATTGTATCTGTAGAGAGCATCAAGTCTTCCCGAGCTTCTTCTAAATACTGGTGTGCCTCATCTGACATATAAGAACCAAAGGATACTTCACTCACAATCACATTCGCAATTTTTAGCATCGACACCATGGCGCGAAGACGATCATTTGGATGACTTAAATTTTTTGTATGATGAAGCAAGATTGCATTCAATATATCTACTGGCAACTTCCATTTTTGAGCCAACAACAATCCAACATCCATATGCGTTGTTGAATAATGTTGCGTCTCCTCTTCAACACCGCTGACTGGGCGCGTATTAATATCAGAAAATATCTTTGTATACCCATCTGGATCTTTCATTGCCAATAATAGACTGCCGCCGTTGTGAAACAACCCCATAAGGTAGGCTTCATCTCTTGTTACATTTGCAACATCTTCTGATATCTCAGCACAACAAAAGGCAACTTCTGCAGAATGCTCAATAATTTCTTGAATTTTAGGATTATCAAAAAGGTTTTTTAATGCAGCTGCAACAACAAGGTTTTTAAGGTTTTGATAGCCCAGTGCATCTACACTTTCCCTAATTGAGTTTACTGGTGATCGAAGTTTCATGGCTGGCGAATTAGCTATACGTAACACTTCTCCTGACAGCTTGGTATTGCTTTCGATAATTTTGGTAATCACCTGATTACTTGGAAACCGTTTAGATAATTCATCATCTAATTCAATAATCGCCTTTGGCAAATCTGGAATTTTAATTCCTTTGATTGCTTGAATCGCCTTTCTTAACCGTTGTTCCATAAACCTCAAAACTCAAAAATAAAAAACTCAAAAATAAAAAATCCTGTAGTGCAGTTATTTTAACCAAGTCTCCAACTATTTTTTTCGTATTTTTACTAAAAAATATTTTTCTTAACAAAATAAAACTTTCTACTTCTACAGTACAGGTCAGTACGACATTAGCTTACATGTAAGCTAATCGAACAATAGCATAAACACTCGGTTAAATAACCTGTTGCATAACAAATCCACACTATTGCAATGGTATTCTGAAAGCAAGCAACTTTGGTCAAGTAATAACATAAACCAATCTGCATAATTGACAGTGTTCATAAAACGTAAACAAGGTTAATATTTCACCATGAAAAATACGCGATACCAACAAAGCATCAAGAATGTATGTAACTACATATACCAACACCTTGATGATACACTTTCCGTTGAACAGCTCAGCGAAGTCGCACATTTTTCAAAATATCATTTCCACCGACTCTTCTCAAATAGTGTTGGGATTAATGTGTTTCAGTTTATACAGTTGCTTAGGTTAAAAAGAGCTTCTTATCAACTTGTATTCAACCACAACATGCGTATTACGGACATTGCCTTCTCAGCCGGATACGATTCTCACGAAAGTTTTAGTCGTGCATTTAAGAAACGTTTTGGATTATCACCAAACGCTTTTCGAAAAGAACCTGTCTGGTCTGATTGGCATCAACACTATCAATTCAAACCTAAACGAGGGCTTATTACGATGGAAGCTAAAGTTGTCAACTTTCCTGAGATGAGTATCGCTGTTTTCGAACACAGAGGTCCGCATCAAAACTTAAATGAATCCATTAGTCAGTTCATTAACTGGCGAAAAGAAACTGGACATTCTCCGATTACCAACAGCCGAACTTTTGGGCTGGCTTATGATGACCCTAGTGTTACCGAACCGGAAGCATTCCGTTTTGACCTATGCGGAGAGGTAAAAGAGTCAATTCCAGAAAACGCGCATGGTGTCATTAATAAAACCATACCTGGTGGTCGTTGCGTCAAAATTAGGCATCATGGCAGCCATGATGATCTGGACGAAACCGTTTACTATCTCTATAGAGATTGGTTGGCAGAAAACGATGAAACACCGAGAGATTTCCCGTGCTTTTTCGAGTACATAAATTTCTTCCCAGAAGTGGCAGAGCACGAATTAATTACAGATGTGTATCTACCGCTTGCTTAAACCTAAGATATAAAAAAACCAAGCAAATGCTTGGTTTTTTTGTTTTTTTGAAGATTTAAAAATCATTCCATAGCACTGAAGCGACAGACATTAGTACTGATGTAATCACCATAAGCGGTGCCTGATAACAGCCAGTTCTTTGCCTTATTGATTTTTACCATAGCAGAGCTATCATCTTCAATTTGAAGATAAATACCATATTTAAAACGAGGGCTGGTTTCATCTTCTACAATCAATTGTCCATCATCCACAAAAATCACTTTCTGTGGTGTCTTTCCTCGAAGGCAAACAAACACATCCTGGCCATGTTCATTGAATAAGCCTTGTAGTTCACGGTTAAAACATTCTTTACTGATCGGGTTAAACTGATAATAGGTTTCAATTAAAGACTCCGCATTTTTCAGCAAATAATCTTTTACTTCATCTGTTTGCGTAAAGCCATCATCACCCAGTTCATAGATGACAAAGGCACCATCTGCTGGACCGATTGTCAAACTCTGATCCTGATGGATAACCAACCCTTCATTCTGCAAAATCGCGGTTAATTCTTCTTCTGTTAAAGCGTTAACTGCTTCTTTAAATTCTTGTGCATTCATACTCTGTATTTCCCGAAAATGTTAAGAGTGACTGTCCAACTTCACTAAGAAGTTAGGTTGGCGAATAAGGTAGGCAACTTCTCTGGAAGACGCATTACATTATCCACAATCGCAAAACGGTTCTGACCAAAAATCTGCTGTACATACTTATCCGCAAACTGGTCGATGGTCAAGCAGTAGCTATAAATACCGCGAGAGCCTAACTCTTCAACCGCCTTTTTCGCATCTTGTTTCAAATATTGACTGTCTTGCTCATCAATATCCGCCGGTTCCCCATCGGTAATCACCAGCATCAACTTTTGTTTTGACGCCTGTCTATCCAAATAAGCCCCTGCATGTCGCATCGCTGCGCCCATACGTGTCGACAATCCACCTGTCATACCAGCCATCTTAGCATGTACATCTGCATCGAATGGTTCATCGAACTGTTTGAAACGCGTGTACTGCACATCATGACGCCCATCGGACGAGAAGCCATGTACCGCAAACTGGTCACCGATACCGTTGATGGCGTGGGATACCAATATCGCCGCCTCTTGCGTCACTTCCAAAATGGTTTTGTCAGATCCAGGCACCAATTCATTGGTGGATTCTGATAAATCCAATAGAATCAGAACGGATACTTCACGCGTATTAATCACATTTTTCATGGTAATACGCGGATCAGGTTCCTGCCCCATACGTAAAGCGGTAATCGCTTCTACACAGGCATTCAAATCCAACTCATCTCCGTCTTCAATACGACGAATACGTTGTAAACCTACCGATTGCAACTTATCAACTATCTGTTTGATACGATGAGCAATCTGTTTGTTTTCATCCAAAATACGGTCATACAAAGCAGGGTCGCCCTTACGCGCACGGTGCTCATATAAAGTTACCCAGTTAGGACGATGCAACTGCACGCGGTAGTCCCATTCAGGGTAATGGAATGGATCGGAAATCGGCTCAATCCCTTCCATTTCATTCCAAGAAACACCATTATCTTCATAAGGATACAGTTCCGTACCCAACACCCAAACTTCATCATGATCAACATCAACCAATTCAGAATCGATTTCATTAATCATTTCCATCAAGGAAACATGCTTACGCACGGTTTCAGTTGGTGCACCAGAACCTTCGGCTTCACCCCACTCATCGGATGCCCAAACCAAACGGTTGTCATCACGATAAGCCAAACGAATTTTGCTGATTTCGGTCAAAGATTCCCAACGCGTCAAAGACTTGTTCAACAGGTTATAAAGGGTAATCCCCATATCCCAAGACCATTTTTCATTGTCTTGGTTTTCTTCGATTTCAGCATAAAAGCGTTCATGAATTTGCGCTAAAACTTCGTCTTCAAACGCATGTTTAGGATCCATTAAAGACAAGGCCAATTGCTCCAAACGACCTGCTGTAGACTCTGGACTCAACTTACCGTCTTCCATCGCTTGTGAGCTGACTTTTTTCCAAAGCTTTTTCAACCCAGGAAAAGCCTTGATTGCCTTGTACTCAACACGCGCATCTTCCATCAACTCAATAAAGAACATTTGTTGAGGATTCAACTGCTCCATGCTGATGGGCTCATTGGTGTACATCAAATGGGCAGCAATATGTGCAGACATGGCACGATACAATTCAATACCCTTGATGTCACCCATGTCGTTCAAGGCATCTGGCAAGTGCATCGCATGATTTTCATAGAAAGGCTTAAACCCTTCAAAATCTGCTGCCGAAGGACGGATAAAGAAGTCGCGCCCCCAGAATGCTCTCAAATAAAAATTGATTGAGCGGTGGAAATCAATGAACAACGTTCCTTTACGCTGCTGCTGGAAGACTGCTTTGGAATCTGCTGATTCCAGTGCAAAATATTCCATCTGAGCTTCGAAGTTACGAGCATGCGCCTGCGCACCCCACATTGCCCAGCGACGCAAACCAGATACCGTCAACTTTGACAATATTTCGTCAATATTCATCAACATCGGGCGCAAACCACGTGGCGACTTGGAGCCGATTTGATAAATCAACTTCAAGTATTGACGCAGTAGATCGATATCACCGGTTCTTTCCGCAGCTAATGGCAAAGAGTTCAACAATAACGAAACAACTTCACCCGAAGTTACCGATGACAACTTCATAACCGTTTCAAGAATATCGGTCAGAATTTCATCTTCAACCTGCGCGATGACTAATGGAATAGATTCCATATAGCTGATAACAATCTGCTTGCCCTTGCCCAGATAAGCAATACCCTGAGCGTTCTGCAACCAAATTTTACGGGTCGCCTCATTCATATGACGAGACCCTTCCTGTATCATCGAATCAAGCGTGTCCGACAACTCAGGAACCGCCTCGATCAAGGCTTGTTTAATTTCTTCAATCTCTGAACTCATAGCCAAACTCTCTTTAGATGTGTTGATTTTTCAGTCGCATCAGACGACTTCTGGGTCACTAAGCTCCTTCGCCATCTGTGACCCGCTACATCTGAATTTACTCTTCAAAGAAGGTTTCGACTGTCGTCATCAAGGTATCTAAAATATCCAAATCGTCTGTCAGTGGTGTAATCAACGCCATGCGGCAAGCTTTGTTTGGTGAAACACCTTTACCAATCAACTGTCCTGCATACACCAATAGACGCGTAGAAATCCCTTCGTCCAAACCGTGGCCTTTCAAGTTACGTGAACGCTGCGCAATCTGTACCAACTTCTCGGCAATAGACATGTCCACGCCAGATTCTTTAGCGATGATTTCCGCTTCAATCTGCTCTGCAGGGTAGTCAAAACTAAACCCACCAAAACGTTGCTTAGTTGACTGCTTCAAATCTTTCATCATTGATTGATAACCAGGGTTATAAGAAATAACCAACTGGAAATCAGGATGGGCTTCAACCAACTCACCTTTTTTATCCAACGGTAAAACACGACGGTGATCCGTCAAAGGGTGAATAACAACTGTCGTATCTTGGCGAGCTTCAACAACCTCATCCAAGTAGCAGATCGCACCGATACGTGCAGCAACAGTCAAAGGACCATCTTGCCACTTAGTACCGTTAATATCGATCAAGAAGCGTCCAACCAAATCCGAAGCTGTCATATCTTCGTTACAGGCAACGGTAATCAATGGCTTGTTCAGTTTGTGTGCCATGTATTCGACAAAACGAGACTTACCGCACCCAGTCGGTCCTTTAAGCATCATCGGCATGCGTGACGCATAAGCCGACTCAAACAGTTCAACCTCATCCGAAACCGGACGATAAAAAGGTTCGTTTTTAATAACGTATTGTTGTGGGTCAAGTGCATTGATTTCAGACATGTTGCTTCTCCATGTTAGAGTGAAAACGAATTTGTTTTAATGATTTGTGTTTACCAATCAGCAAAACAAATTGGTTTAAAAAAACCAGCCAGTTTCGGGGCTGGCTGGTCGTTTAACCCTTGCAGGAGGTAAGTTCCACTCGGGTAAACCTGGTTAGTGCTTGCCTTAAAATTAAGTAAGGCAAACACCAGAATTCAATAGCAGCTTCCAATCGCTTTTGGTTCATGGAAGCTGACGTGATCTCACAGAATTAAAAGGGATAGTGAAATCACGATTTTTTAAAAATGGTGCTCTCGCACCACTTAGTCATCCAAACTATGGATTACATGTCACCACGCTTAACAAGCATGTTAGCGCCTTGTGACTGTGCAAAGTTATCATAACCAATCAAACGAACGTGGTTGTTTGGGTTAGCTTTGATACATGCATCTACTTCAGCCAATACTGCATCTGCATCAGTTTCACCGAACATCGGTAACTTCCACATATACCAGTAGTAAGAGAAAGCATTCTCTGGCTCTGAGTGTTCAATCGCTGGGTTCCAACCTTTGTCAATGATGTACTGAACTTGAGCTTTAATTTGTTCAGCATCCATTTTTGGAAGGTAAGAGAAAGTCTCAGCTTTACGTGACTTTGGATCAGAAAGTCTTGATGGATAGTCTTGTACTTGACTCATAATAGTTCTCCTAATATCTCAAATTACTTGTGGCTAACATCAAGTTTGTCAACAGTATCGAATTCGAACTTGATTTCTTTCCAAGTTTCCATAGCGATCTTCAACTCTGGGCTATGCTTCGCAGCATTTGTCAGAATTTCTTTACCGTTTTTCTCGATCTCTTGACCTTCGTTACGTGCCTGTACACAAGCTTCAAGTGCTACACGGTTAGCTGCTGCACCCGCTGCGTTACCCCATGGGTGACCTAGCGTACCACCACCGAACTGAAGAACTGAGTTATCACCGAAGATAGAAACCAATGCTGGCATGTGCCATACATGGATACCACCAGATGCAACTGGAATAACACCAGGCATTGCACCAAAGTCTTGGTCAAACATGATTCCACGTGAACGATCTTCAGCGATGAAGCTATCACGCATGATGTCGATCCAACCTAGAGTTGCTTCACGGTCACCTTCTAACTTACCAACAACCGTACCTGAGTGAAGGTGATCACCACCAGACAAACGAAGTACTTTTGACAATACGCGGAAGTGAATACCGTGCATTGGGTTACGGTCGATTACACCGTGCATTGCGCGGTGAATGTGTAACAACAGACCGTTTTTACGGCAGTAGTTAGCTAGACCTGTGTTTGCAGTCAAACCACCAGTCAAGAAGTCATGCATAACGATCGGAGAACCGATTTCTTTAGCAAACTCAGCACGCTCGTACATTTCTTCTGGCGTACCAGCAGTAACGTTCAAGTAGTGGCCTTTACGCTCACCAGTTTCTGCTTCTGCTTTCTCGATAGCGTCTTGACAGAATAGGAAACGATCTCTCCAACGCATAAATGGTTGTGAAGTTACGTTTTCATCATCTTTTGTGAAGTCAAGACCACCACGAAGACACTCATATACTGCACGACCGTAGTTTTTAGCAGATAGACCCAACTTAGGCTTGATAGTACAACCCAACATTGGACGACCATACTTGTCCATTTTGTCACGTTCTACTTCGATACCATGTGGTGGTCCACCACAAGTCATAACATATGCTAGTGGGAAACGAATATCTTCAAGACGGATAGAACGAAGTGCTTTAAATCCGAAAACGTTACCAACCAAAGAGGTCATAACACTTACGATTGAACCTTCTTCGAACAAGTCGATTGGGTAAGCGATGAATGCATAGAATGCAGAGTCGTCACCTGGAACGTCTTCGATTCTGTAAGCACGTCCTTTGTAATAATCCAAATCTGTTAAAAGGTCAGTCCATACAGTAGTCCAAGTACCTGTTGAAGATTCTGCCGCAACAGCTGCTGCGATTTCTTCACGTGGTACACCTGGTTGTGGAACAACTTTAAAACACGCTAAAAAGTCTGAGTCTTTTGGCTCATACTCTGGCATCCAATAAGTCTCGCGGTATTCTTTTACACCGGCGTTATAAGTCTTTGCCATTTTTCACCTCTTTGTTTTCAATGAAATTGGTTACGTTAGCTGAAAAAAACCTTGGTATCATTTTCGAAAGGTTTCCCGAAAATTTCCCAGCGATTTCAGTTGAAGCAAAGTTTAGCGAAAATCCACAGAAAGCCCATACAGGCGTTCTTATGCCATATATTTACATTTGTTTATGATAAAATGAAAAAACCCCAGTTTTAAGGGAAAGTTGATAACGGAATTACTTAAAAAATAGAGATATAAAAATGCAAAATTTACATTTGACAGCACAACAAATTCGCATTTTTGAGTCAGTTGCTCGTAATAAAAGCTACACAAAAGCGGCAGAAGAACTTTATTTGTCTCAACCAGCAGTTTCAATTCAAGTCAAACGTATTGAAGAAAACAACGATGTTAAATTGATTGAAGTTGTTGGAAAACGCTTATATCTGACTCGAGCGGGTGAGCAGATGTATAAAAGCTGCCAAAAAATTCTCGATGAACTGAAAGACCTCAATATCAGCATCAAATCCGCTCAGCAAAAAATTGAAGGTGAACTCACCATGGCAGTGGTCACACCTGCCAAATATTTTATGCCCTATATTTTGAAAGCGTTTTTGAACCGTTTTCCAGGTGTTATTCCTCGCATTACCGTTATCAATCGCCGCCGCATCTTGGATGAACTGAAACAAAACCAATACGATTTAGCGATTATGGGGCGCGTACCGGAAGAGTACAAAATGGAAGCCTTTCCTTTCTTTAAGAGTGATTTGGTTGTGATAGCACCGCCAAAGCATCCGCTTGCAAAGGTTAAAAACATTACCCAAGATCAGATCGCTAATGAAAACTTTATCTTGCGAGAAAAAGGGTCGGGCATTCGCATCGCAACAGAAGAACTGTTTGCACAGCATGGCGTTCAAATAGAACCTTATATGGAATTGGGAAGCACTGAGTCGATCAAACAAGCTGTGATGGCAGGATTGGGTATTTCCGTTATCCCACAGCATGCAATCCGCATTGAATCGAAACATGGGCATTTAGAAGTTTTGGATGTAGAAGGCTTTCCACTGAATCGTGACTGGTATGTTGTGAAATTGGAACAAAAAACACCGCCACCGCCAGCTCAAGCCTTTTTAGAATTCTTAAACTCGGTAGACATCAATAAACTGTTAGCTCGCTCTGACACTCGTTAAAAACCATCCTAGAAAGGCAGTTTCAACTCTGGCGCTAAGACCAATAATCTCTGCTTAAAGCGTTTTTGTATCTTTTCCAATCCCTGTTGTGTGGTCGCCTCGAAACGAATCGTTAACGTCGATGTCGTATTCGATGCTCGCACCAAACCCCAGCCATCCTTATACTCAACTCTCACACCATCAAGCGTAATGATTTCTTTGATTTCACTATCAGACTCCTTCATAAAACTCTGACACAGGTTCTCTACCAACAAGTTAGCTTCACCTTCAGGCACATCAATGTGAAGCTCCGGCGTGCTCTGCCATTGTGGTATTTTGGCAAATAACTCGGCTGCCGTTTGTGATTGACGGGCAAGCAACTCAACCAGTCTAGCTGCAGTGTAAATTGCATCATCAAACCCATACCAACGGTCTTGAAAAAATAAATGCCCTGACATTTCTCCGCCAAGTAGCGCACTGGTCACTTTCATCTTAGCTTTCATCAACGAATGGCCGGTTTTCCACATAACTGCCTTTCCATTAGACTTTTCAACTTCTTGCGCAACCAGAGCGGAACACTTCACATCAAAGATGATCTCTCCACCAGCACGATTTTTCAAAATATCTCTAGCAAATAAAATCAACTGCCGATCCGGCTCTAAAACCAGCCCTTGATTATCGATTACACCACAACGATCCCCATCACCATCAAATGCCAGCCCTAAATCTGCTTGATGTTCAAAAACAGCGGTTTTTAAATCCGTTAAATTTTCCAATTTGGCAGGGTCAGGATGATGATTAGGAAAATGGCCATCCACCTCACAAAACAACTCGATGACCTCACAACCAATAGATCTTAAAACTTCTGGCGCATAGCGTCCTGCCACACCGTTTCCAGCATCCACCACCACTTTTAATGGTCTGTACAACTGAATTTCACTGGCAATACGCTGTCGGTAATCGGAAAAAATAGAAAGGTTTTGTGCTGAGGAGTTACCCCAGCCTGGTAGATTTTTAACTTGCTTGAGCGTTTGATCAAAGCCCTCTGACCCAATGCGTTTGCGCAATGCCTGGATTTGCTGACCATACAAAGCTTGTCCTTGTGTAACAAGCTTAATGCCATTGTCTTCTGGTGGATTATGCGAGCCAGTGATGACTGCACAAGAGTTGACGCCCTCTAAAGTTTCCGCTGCGAAATAAACCATGGGAGAAGTCACTTCCCCCACATCAATAATTGAAACCTTCTGGCTGGCCACACCTCGCATAAAAGCCTGTTGTAATCGCAAACTGGATAAACGCCCATCACGTCCGACGACCAAACACGTTTCACCGTAAGCAATTAACTGTTCCGCAAAGGCAATACCAATAGATTCCGCAGCAGATTCATCAAGCGAAATATCAACCTTTCCGCGAATGTCATAGGCTTTAAAAATCCTAGAAAATGCTTCCCGCATAACAATCTCGCCCTTACAGGCCAGGCGCTTTCCACATCGAGTCGGTCAACCCTTGTTCGACCAAGGCCAGCTGCGCTTGATAGACGGATTGCCACTGCTCCGAAATATCGGTATAACGCTGAGTATGCTTAGGGTTAGGGGTAAAAGTCTTTTCCCACTTCACAACACTATTTGCCGCTTGCTTCATCGAACCATACAATTCAACCCCTACACCAGCAGCCATCGCAGCGCCGAGTGCAGTCGCTTCCTTAACCTCTGGAATTTGAATGGTTTTACCCGTCACATCTGCAAGAATTTGTGGCCAAAGCTTCCCTTTGCTCGCGCCACCAGCAAACACCAGTTGGTCACTACACACACCCGAAAAAGCTTCAATATTTTTTAAATTGATTGCCGAAACAATGCACGCATTTTCTTGCAATGAACGAAACATAGATGCTTTATTGCACTTTTCCGCATCCAAATTTAAATTAATAAAAGATGGGCTCGCATGTATCCAATGGCCATAATTCATCACATCAGAAAAAATAGGCAAAATACCATAAGACCCAACTGGTACTTGCTGCGCCTTTTGCTCTAGTAAAGCATAAGCATCTATGCCTTTTTGTTGCGCTTGAAGCACTTCCAACTCACAAAAAACATCTCGAAACCAGCGCATCACTAGACCACTAAAAAATGTAATGCCTTCGGCCTGAGATAACCCAGGAATAACATGAGGATTCACACGGATCGACATATCTTTCGGAGTAGACGTATCGGCCTCAATATTAACCACCTGTTGCCAAAAGGTGCCGCCCAAAACCGCTGATTGTCCCAGTTCTACAACCCCTAAACCTGCTGACCCAAGCTGAACATCTCCACCACCAGTAATAACCGGTGTGCCAGGCAACAATCCAGTTTGCGCTGCTGCTTCTGCAGACACCACCCCCACTTGTGTGCCAGTTTCATAGGTATTTGGAAAAATAGATTCAGGAATACCCAATCCACTCACTAGACCGGGAAGCCAATGACGTTCATTCAATGAAAAAATACCTGCGGTGCCTGCATTAGAGGGTTCACTCACGATATTGCCCGACAACTCGGTCAAAACCCAATCACTAATCATATTAATATGACGAACTTCGGCAAAAATTTCTGGGTGGTGTTTTTTTAACCATAACAACCTAGGCAAGGCGCCCAGTGCAAACGTTTGTCCAGAAGCCTGATAGAATTCTGTTTCTAGCTCTGGATATTCCTCAGTCAGCATTTTGACTTCTTCAGAAGCTCTCGCATCGACATTTGCCACAGCCCATATTGGCTGGTGAGAACCGTTATAAAGCACAATCCCTTCGCGCATTGAGGTAGAAGAAACCGCTTGAATTTGACTTGGCGACACCCCCGCTTGTTGAATGGCTTTTTGAATACAACGGCAAATCAACGCCCAGTTATTGGCACAATCAAAGGACATTGAATTGGGTACATTTTTTTCAGCGATATGAGTCCATTCTTCTTGTCCAACGCCAAGTTGACGACCAGCAACATCAAAAATAACCGCGCGCCCAGAACCGGTACCCGCATCTATCGCCAGTAATACTGCATCCATTCAATTCTCCTTATTGCCCCTGACTTTCATGCCCATGCTAAAAAACGATTCCTTACCCTTTTTTAAGCTTAGCCTGCTCTAATTCCCAATATTCCATTTCAAACAATTCCGCATCCGAAAGAGGCTGATAACCGCCAAGATCTTGTGCTCTCAAAATTGCTTCAAAAGTATGATTATTAATGTCTTGGATGATTTCGACTTCTTTTTCAGACTGTCCAAATGCTACTGAACCCACCCCTTTAATGACCGCATAATGAGGTGCTGGGTTGAGGCTAATTTCATGCGTTTGAAAACGATTAAAGTAGTCTTGATACGCAGCCACATAAGCCTGAACTTCTGTTTCAATCAACTCAATGTCTCCCGACAATACGACTGGCTTTTGCTTGGTGCGAATAATATGATCTGGCGTCAACACACTCACCTGCTCCAAAACCGCATCCGACTGTTGTGCAAACACTTGTGAAACCGTCGATTCATTGACCAATCCGATAATATTTTCTGGTGTCTCAGGCGACTTAATTTTTGCAACACAATCGGTTAGTGCCGTTAAATAATCTTCGGAAATTTCTTGCTCAGCTTTCGCTTCAGGTAAATGCGTTTTTGCGGATAGAAAATCTTCGGCCATGCCTGCCAATTCAATCATCATGTCATAGGCTTCTTTACCAGAGTCTGAAAACGTGAACAAGCCATGGTTCATCAGCACCATACCTTTGACCTTTGACCAATCCAATGTTTTGGTTTGTTCATAAACGGCTTTTGCCAAAATAAAACCAGGCATGACATAAGGAACAAATATCACAGAATCACCATAAAGCTCTTTCAATAAAGCTTCGCCATTAGGTGTGTTACTAATTGTTACCAATGCATCGGCATGGGTGTGGTCGACAAACTTAAACGGAATCACTGCATGTAAAATGGCTTCTACCGAAGGGTTTGGCGCCGATGCATCAATCATTGCTTGGCGTTGTTGCGCCACCATGTCCATATCCGACATACTGTCGAGTTCCGCCATTTTCAATAGTGCGTCTAGTTTTACCGGGGCGAAGCCTGCTGGCTCAATCGTTTCCAAATCCCAGCCAGAACCTTTGACATAAAGAATATCTTCACCATTTACTTGAGATTTAACCGAGGTATTACCTCCGCCATGCATGACAAGGTTCATGTCTTTACCCAATAAACGCGAGGTATAAACGCGCATATCTAAATCACTGCTAATCGTTGCAGCCTCAGCTTCATTCCAATAATTTTGCATTATGCTTCCTAAAAATTTTTCACTTGTTCAACAATCAATCAAACATCTTCTTTAATAAATGGCTGACCAGGTTCCCAATCAATATAAACCGAGTCTTTTTCTTCCAAATGTGGCGCTTTGATAAACACCGCTTTAAATGGCGTGTCAGTTTCATTACGGAAGTAGTGCGCTTCGTTCGGGTCGCAACGCAAATAGGTGCCCGGCTTGATAACCACACGCTCACCATCCACATACACCGCACACTCGCCTTCTAGCCCTAAAAATGATTCTTCTTGAATCACATGTTTATGGCAAGGGTGATGCTCGCCCGGCGTAATCACCACCACGCCTAAATCAACATTAGGCCCATTCGTTAGATATTTTGGGCCATGGGTTTCAAAACGATATTCATGTTCATTTTCATGAGTCATATACATAATATTTTTCCTTTTTCTTAATGCGTTCCAGTATGACCAAAGCCACCAGCACCACGTTCAGTGGCATCACCAAACTCTTCTACCTCTGTAAAAACCGGTTGTAATACAGGCACAATCACCATTTGCGCAATACGTTCACCCACTTCAACTGTATAGGGCTTATCGCTACGGTTCCAGCAAGATACTTTAAGCTCCCCCTGGTAATCGGAGTCGATTAATCCTACCAAGTTACCCAGCACAATACCATGCTTATGCCCTAAACCAGAGCGCGGCAGTAACATCGCTGCCAGACCGGCATCATCCAAATGGATTGCCATGCCCGTCGGAATCAGAACCGTTTGTCCTGGCTCAATCGTCATAGGGGCGTCAATACAAGCACGCAAATCGAGTCCGGCAGAACCTTTGGTACCATAGTGCGGCATTTCTATTTCATTACCCAAACGTTTATCTAAGATTTTATACTCGACTTGAATGGTCATCTCACTTCCCTTTCGTATAGATTTCTAATTTGCCCGTTATTTTGGCATAAAACGGCTCAAAGAGTGAATCGTCTGTACCTATAAAGTGTTTTAATTAGACCTTACGGTGTAAAACACTAGAATGGATTTATCTAGAAACACTTAGAGAGGAACAGCGAGATGCCAGGGATGTTTTCAGGTCTATTTGGATTGATATTTTTCATCTTCTTGTTAGTCGCAGGTATTTTATGGTTTTTAATGCCTTTTGCGGTTTTTGGTACCAAAAGCAAGCTGGACGAACTGATTCAGTCTCAAATACAAACCAACCAACTGTTGCACCAAGTGCAAAATGAAATTTTAGAGTTACGCAAAGCACTTTCCGAAAAGGGTTAGTGCTTTTTCATCGACCTCATGCAGCGCATACCTCAAAACATCTGGGCTCTTGGTTGGGTCAGTTTTTTTACCGACCTCGCGACGGCCATTATCAAACCGCTTATACCTATTTATGTGGTACTCGTGCTCAATCAAGGTATGGACAAACTTGGCTATATTCTTGCCATCACAACTTTCGTTTCCTATCTGTTACGCTGGTTCGGTGGCTGGTTAAGCGATAAATTTCAAGTCACGAAACCTTTGCTCATTGCTGGGTATGGCCTTTCTATGATAATGAAGCCCCTGATGGCTTTTGCAACCACCTGGCAAAGCGTTGCTTTTTTCAGCGCATCTGAACGACTTGGCAAAGCGATTAGAAGCGCTCCTAAAGATGTGCTAATTTCTGCATCAGCTTCTACTAATCGACAAGGACGAGCCTTCGGTGTACATAAAACATTGGATATTGCAGGAGAGACATTAGGCGGTGTTGTCGCTTTTGTATTGTTGAGTTGGTTAGGCCAATCTGCTGGGCACATTCAAATGATTTTTGCTCTCACGCTCTTTCCTGGCTTGGTCGGCTTATTGATTTTGATTTTCTTTGTCGAAGATCGTTTAAAAAATCATTCAAATACTACTCAAAAACCCACAACCGATTTCACCGCAACTTCAGAAGCAAAAACGACTTTCGACAAAGGTTTGTGGGGTTGGTTCTGGATTTATTTTTTAACCATGTTCTTTATGATCAATGAGTCGTTCATGCTGGTAAGAGGTCACGAAGTGGGCATTGCAACCTTCTGGCTACCGCTACTCATGGTTAGCTCTGGCTTAACACAAACTCTAATCAGTTATAGTGTCGGTAAACGTTTGGATGCAAAAGGCACGCGCTTATTAATGTTAATCAGCATTGGCTCTGCTTGTCTTTCCACTTTACTACTTCTTTCAAACATCCCTTATTTGACGGTTGTTGCATTTATACTGCAAGGCGTATTTATGGTAACTGGGCTCAATGCCTTGCGTACGCGCATTGGTCAAACGCGTCACGCAAAAGGTAAAGCTTACGGCATTTTCTACCTTGGAACAGCTGTTGCCATGGCTACCGGCAATCTTGTCGTTGGGCAAATATGGGAACACCTCGGCAACCACCAAGCATTACAATTTTCCTTAATAGGGTTGCTGCTTCTATTAAGCATTTCACTACTGAAACCCAAGCTTCTGCCCGAGAATGGAATTCATTCCAAATCAACTCATGCATAAAAAGTACATACCTTTATTTACCTGAGAGAATAATCATCCCGCAAACTCTGCTATTGATAGAGGGTATCTATTGGTTTTTTAAAAATCATTGCCGTAGAATTTAATCCAACGATAGAAAACAAATGTCCTCGACAAAGGAATATTGTCATGAACAAAACGCTCAATTATGTAATTTCAGCCAGCTATATGTTTTCAGCCCTGTCTTTGTTTGCTATAGCGGTAATGATTATGGGGTGGTCTGTGTCCGAAGTGTTCGATCAACTCTTTAATGCTAATCTACAGAAATCCGAGTTCGTCGCGATCATGCTACAAGCAGTTGGTGCAATCGTTATCGCAATTGCAATCATTGACGTATCCAAATATATGATCGAAGAAGAGATTCTTCGAGATAAAGAATTGCGTTCACCCAGAGAAGCACGAGAAACCATGACCAAAGTCATCGTTATCATTTCTATTGCGGTTGGGATTGAAGGGTTAGTTTATATCTTCAAAGCAGGAAGTAAAGACATTACACTGCTACCTTACCCTGCCGTATTGCTGGTCGTCTCGGTGGTCTTAATCGTTGGCCTGGGCATGTTCCAAAAACTCAGCTTATCGACAGAAAAATCAGTAAGAGAACCCAAGCCGAAAAAAGAATAAAACATTCACATTAGCAAGAGAAAAACTCTCTTACCTAGGTTTACCCTTCCCTTAACAGAGCTTAAAGGAAATCACCCAGCCTGGCAGATTTTTAGTCTGGCAAATCACCACTCATGCTGGCCGGCATAATAAGAAAATGCCGCCATAAAGGCTGGTTCTTGAAATTTTTTCAAGCCGGTTTCGGCAAAGGTAATCGGCAAAGGATATTTTTTCAGGTTTTCTTTTTGTTCCGTTGCCGACATCAAAGACACCGCCACATTCGGCATCAACTGTAGCGCAGCTTCTAGCTTAAAACCATTCGCTCCGCCAGCAAACTTGCCTTTTTTCAAGCGTGCGCGAATCACCACATTATCAATCTGATAATCCTGGATTAATTTAGCAAACGTTTTTTGAAAATACTTTAAATCTTCCGTCTTGTCTGGGTTCTGGCAAGTCACTCGTCGTACCCGACAATCAGGCAAATGAAAAATATCCGCTTCTACTTTCAGTAAACTGATAATCGCATCATTCCCACTCAACTCTACACCGCAAATCACCATAACCTTCTCCCAATTCGTTTAAAGCAATAAAAGAGATTATCTCAATAACCTGAACGATTCGGGAAATTCTTTCAATGAAACCGTTGTTTTAAGATTCCTGCGCCGTTTTTTGATTGTTTTTTGACCTTGCTGACGTAGAATGAAAGGCAAAAACTCACTCTGTGGATTAACCGAAATGAATGACTCTTATCGCCTCAATATGGATCTTGCCGAACAAGCTTATACGCTTGGCGATCAATTGGAATGGGTAAACAGCCCCTCTGATGGCGTCTCCCGTGTGCATCTTGAACGTGAAGCCAAGGAGTCCGGTCATACCACAAGCTTTGTGAAGTTTGCGCCAGGCTCCTCTTTTTCTCCCCATACTCACCCTTTGGGAGAAGAAATCTATGTAATGGAAGGGGTCTTTTCGGATGAAAACGGTGACTATCCCGCAGGCACCTACTTAAGAAATCCACCCGGCTCTAACCATAAACCGTTTACAAAAGAAGGCTGTACACTTTTCGTTAAACTGGATCAGTTTCAAGCCGGAGATACAGAGCAAGTGGTCATCCGCCCAGAAGATCAGCAATGGCGTCCTGGCATTGGTAACTTAGAAGTCTTGCCATTACATCAGTTCAAAACCGAATCGACTGCACTGGTTTTTTGGCCGGCCGGCGAAGTTTTCCAACCCCATACTCACTGGGGCGGAGAAGAAATCGTCGTCCTATCTGGAACCTTTATTGATGAAAGCGGGCACTACCCTGCTGGCAGCTGGATCAGAAACCCAGATCAAAGTCGTCATCATCCTTATGTTGAAGAAGATACATTAATATTGGTAAAGGTTGGTCACCTGATTCACTTAAATGATGCCGTAGGGTAAACGTTTTGAGCTCTCTTATTTCTTCTATTAGTATTTTGGTCATACTCATTGGTCTGATTAGCGCCCTGAGACATTTTGGCGTTTTGCGTAAAGAAGATGGCAATCTATTTGCCCACATCGTCACTCACATCACGCTACCGGCAGTTATTTTTGATGCGTTGTCCCACGCCCAACAACTTGAGTGGGATTATATTTTGGTCGTGATTTTTATCTTACTTGCTGAATCTTTAATGTTAATGATTGCCTGGTTTATCGGCAAAACACTAAAACTTGCTGACGCACAACTCGGCAGCCTCATGCTGGTATCTGCATTTGGAAGTTCGGCATTGCTTGGATATGCCATTATCCAAGAAGCTTTTCCTGGTAATGCCGATGCACTGTCAGAAGCGGTTGTGATTTCAGAATTAGGTGTGGGAATTGGCCTGTTTACACTTGGGACAATGGTGGCCATTTATTTCGGCAAAAAAACCTCCCATGCTTTTACGCCACTGCAAAGCTTAGTAGATTTTTCTAAGTCACCTATTTTTATTTCCATTGTGCTAGGTCTTGGCTACTGGCTTCTAGGCTTGCCAACTCATGGCGCAATCACTGAACCACTATTCGATGTCATCCATTTAATCGCAGAAGCCAACACCTTCTTTGTTGCTTTAACCGTAGGCGTATTACTGCAATTCAGTTCTTTAGCCAGCATTCTAGGCTTAACCCTAATTGTTATTTTTCTTAAGTTGATTTTGAGCCCTTTGCTGATTTGGCTACCTACCTTAGCATTGGATTTAAAAACCTGGCAAGTTCAGGTCATTATCCTAGAAGCCGCCATGCCTTCGGCAATGCTAAGCGTAGTATTGGCTACAAAATATGGGTGTGATGGGGTTTTAGCATCGAGATTGGTTTTTATGACAACCATCGCCAGTATCGTGACAACGCTATTGATGGTAAGTTGGTTGTGATACTCTCAAACAAGAGTACTAGCTTTAGATTCTTTTGCAAGTTTTGAAATATGCTTAATCGCTTTTTCTGAAACCACTTCAATCCAATTAGGTAAACTTTCTGCGGGGATTGGTCGAGCAATCGCATAGCCTTGAACTTTACAGCAGCCCATTTGATAAAGCTTATTACAGTGCTCTATGGTTTCAACCCCTTCAGCAATCACATCACGACCAAATGCCTGTGTTAGCTTTAAAACACCATCAACAATTGCCAAATCATCCTTATCGACTAACATATCCCTTACAAAACTTTGATCTATCTTAATCAGTTTTGCCGGCAAATGCCTCAAGTAAGTCAATGACGAATAGCCTGTACCAAAATCATCAAGCGCAAACTCCACACCTAGCGTCTGGCAATAACGCATTAACTCGCTAACATTACCCACTTCTTCCAGAGCTGTGGTTTCAAGAACCTCAAACTGCAATGCACGCTCTGCAATACCTGGATAACGACTAAAACACGTCTCAATACGATTTTTAAAGTCCTTTTGCTGTAACGATCTTGCACCAATATTAACGCTGATCGGCATATCAAGCCCAAGATCATGCCACTCTTCCCACTGTCGCATAGCTTCCTTCATCACCCATTCATCGATTTCTATACTCAACGAATGATCGTTAACGATTGGAAGAAATTCATCCGGATAAAGCAATCCTTTCTCAGGGTGTTGCCAGCGGATTAACGCCTCTACGCCACAGATTTCTTCTTTTTCCAAATCTGCTTTAGGCTGGTAATGTAAAACAAACTGATCCTCTCTAAGCGCAACCCGAATATCAAGTAACATAGCCGATTGCGACTTAACCACCGCATCCTGATCAACATCAAAGAAGCGGAATCGATTTTTACCTTCTTGTTTGGCTTGATACATTGCCTGATCGGCATGACGAATTAAAAGATCTGCATCAGAAAGATCATTAGGATAAAGTGCAACACCGATACTTGCCGATACTTTGATTAAAGCACCATCAATTAAGATAGGTTCAGAGACTGAATATAAAACCCTTTCCAAAACAGGTTCGCTAGCTTGCGCTGAATCTAAATCCACCAAAAGTGCGACAAATTCATCCCCACCTAAACGAGCAAGGGTATCTTCAGCTCGTAGTGATTTCTGCATTTTTTCAGAAATTTTCATTAATAACTGGTCACCCACATCATGACCATAAAGGTCATTGACCTCTTTAAAACCGTCAAGGTCTACAAATAAAACCGCTAACGAACTCTCGTTCCTATCCGCATGGATAATAGCTTGCTGCAATCGATCCGCCAGTAAAACACGATTCGGTAATTGTGTCAGAACATCATAGTGGGCAATATGCTCTAACCGTTGTTGGTTTTGCTTTATCGCGGTAACATCGGTAAAAATGCCCATATAATTCTGAGGTTGTCCATTATCATCATTGATAGCGCTAATGGTGATAACCTCAGCATATACCTCTCCGTTCTTATGACGATTCCACATCTCCCCTGTCCAATATCCTTTGCTGGATATGTCAGTCCACATATCTTTATAAAAGTCAGGAGGTTGTAAATTTGATTTCAACATTCTCGGGTTTTTACCCAAAACTTCTTCTCGGCTATAGCCTGTTATCTCTGAAAAGCCTTTATTAACATCAATAATATTCCCTTGCGAATCTGTAATAGTGATACCTTCACGAGCGTAATCAAATACATTACTTATTAATTTTAGATGATTTTGTGCCTTAACTCTCGCAGTGATGTCACGGGATAAAACCACAAAACTATAGCCCTCTTCCCGTTTTTCTTTGCATGAAACAGACAGTTCAAAATATCTAATGCCATCGCGTGTCTGCATGTGATACTGTTTACCGATAGAACGTCCTGTTAAACGAGCTTCTTCGAAAGAAGCATCGCAAACCTCTACAACATCTTGAGGCAGTATCTCTTGATACGTCTTTCCTAAAAATTCTGCTGGTTTTATATAAAGTTCTTCTACCTCTGCAGCCGTATGATAATTAAGAATGACACCATCATTGCTTACCTCAAATAAAAGGTCGGGAATAGCATCCAAAGTCGCTTTAAGCTGATTTTGAGATTCAATCAGTGCCTGTTCGGACTTTTTAAGCTCACCGATATCTCTGGCAACACCAAGGTAACCTATAACTTCTTTGCCATTTTTTGCATAAATAGGCGTTACCACTAAGCTAACAAGAATATGGTTGCCATTTTTATCGATAAAAGTCCACTCGCCTTGGTTTCCGCCCTCTTCATGTGCCTTTAAAGTAAACACCTGCATATCAGATTCAATAGGACCAAACTCTTTTTCCAGTATTGCTTTTTTTTGCTCAACTTCTTTGGTTAAGTGAAATGCTCCGGGAGTAGCTTTACCCACCATTTCATCTTCTGTGTAGCCCAAAAGCTTTTGTGCACCTGAGTTAAACTTGGTAATAATGCCTTTGGTATCAGTCGCTACAATGGATACTTCTGTTGCAGCATTCATAATCTGGCTTAAGGTTCCGGCAACACTATTCAGCTTATGCTGCAATTTTTTACGACGGCGAATGTCATACAGCAAATAACCAATCAACGCCATTTGTAACAAGATGCCACCTGACAATAGATAGATTTGCTTTTCTTTCTCCTGGGCGAGCTGATTTTTCTGAAAATGAACTATATTTTCCAATGCAGTTTGATATGCCCACAAACCTTTAGAATGACTTCTTTCCTCCGTAATATCGTTAACCATTGATAACAACAAGGTCTTTCCTTTGACCTGATAAGGTTCGGAATGAACTTCTACGGTTCTCACCTCGCCGTTCGCCAGTTTATGCTGAAAAATAAAAGTATTTTTA
This sequence comes from Hydrogenovibrio kuenenii DSM 12350, assembly GCF_000526715.1. Taxonomy (NCBI): domain Bacteria; kingdom Pseudomonadati; phylum Pseudomonadota; class Gammaproteobacteria; order Thiotrichales; family Piscirickettsiaceae; genus Hydrogenovibrio; species Hydrogenovibrio kuenenii. The sequence continues at coordinate 2,032,124 of NZ_JAGP01000001.1, forward strand.
TCTTCCGCAGACGCAGATTTTCTATCTGACGCGACTTGTTTCTTTGGTAATAAGTTAATCTGCTGAATGGTCATTTGCTCCAGACTCTGCATAGGATAACCATAGAACTTAGCTGCAGCTGGATTGGCTTCAACAATCTTTCCAGAATCTGGATCAATCATTAGCATGACAACATTTTGTTGATTAAAGACTTTTTCAAACCCCAGAGAGGTCTCATGTGCTTGGGACAAAGAAGAAAAAACGAGCAGAAGTGCTGACAAAGTCAGGAAATAGAAATTACTAGGTGCAAGCCCCCATAGCTTTTTACACCCTAAATTTTTGTATAAACAAAAGTTAAAACCACCTAGGGTCATAAAGTCCCCTTTCATCCCTAACAAGAGTAGCTTAGTGAGTTTCGATTCTAGCAGAAGCGATTCAAACTGCAAACTATTAAAAAATAAAGATTTTTTGGGGGTGCATTTCATTTTTTTACTTCTTAGCGATTCAGTTCTCCCGATAAAGTAATGGTTTAGCTATAATCTTAATAAAACCACCAACCAATTGAGTTCACTATGCCTCGCAGATCTTTTTTAAAACAATTCTTTATTTTGGTTGTCTCATTAACCGCTCTATTCAAGTTGCGCCCACTGAGAGCTGCCGTGCTGAACACCACCGAATACTCACCACAAAGCAGGTTAAACAACCCTAAGCTTCCAACCCTAAAGAACAACTACCTAGGCAACCCAATAGAAAAGGGAATTTTCATCAACCCTTACACTGAGAACACGCCGGCGGCCAAACACCGTTTTTCTGATCTCATTAAGTGGCGGTTTTCAGACAATCCTTACAAAGCCGAAAAAGAGCGGGAAAAATCTTTACCCGGGCTTGAGGTAATTCACGCAAAAGACAAACCAAATACCGACCAAGACTATATTCTCTGGTTAGGCCATGCCAGCTTCTTAATTCAAATAAACGGCAAAGTGTTGGTGACGGATCCTTGCCTCACTGCTCCACCAATGTTTACGCGACATACTGAATTACCAATCCCTATCGACAACATCAAACCGGATTACTTACTCATTAGCCACGGACATTACGACCACTTGGACAGCGACACTCTCAAGCATTTCAACCACACTAAAGCACTTATACCACTCAAAATGTCTCCGCTGATGCAAGAGCTTAACGATACGATTGACTGCCAAGAAGCGGGTTGGTATCAACAGTATTCATTGGACGATGGTTTTGAAATCATCTTTTTGCCCGCCAACCATTGGTATCGTCGCACCCCATTCGATAAAAACGAAATCCTTTGGGGCAGCTTCTTGATTAAAACCCCAAGCAAAACCCTTTACTTCGCTGGTGACACCGGCTATGCCGAACACTTTAAAGAAACCCATGAACTATTCGGCAAAATCGACATCGCTTTTCTACCCATTGGTGCTTACGAACCGCGCTGGTTTATGAAGTCTAGTCACATCAATCCGCAAGAAGCTTTACAGGCCTATCACGACTTACAAGCAGACACTCTTGTGCCCATGCACTATGGCACCTTTGATTTAACTGATGAACCTTTGAGCTTGCCGCCTAAAGTATTGAAAGAAAACACCACTACCGAAAAAGTGAAGTACCTCAAAATCGGTGAAACTTGGCTGATTTAATATGACCCCAGCCTGGTAGATTTTATTGAAAATCTGCCAGGCTGGGTAAAGAGACAACAGATGAATTAAGCCGTTCGATGACGGAATAACCAACCTGCTAAAGACATGGTCACCAAAGCGATAATCGCCATCGGCCATGTTTGCGACCAAACGACATCGACACCAATATCTTGCAAGAAAATACCACGAACAATAACCAAGAAATAACGCATAGGATCCATATAAGTGAGCCATTGAATTACTTCCGGCATATTTTCAATCGGTGTGGCAAAGCCAGATAAAATGACAGCCGGCACCATGAACATAAAAGCACCCAGCAACGCTTGTTGTTGCGTAGTGGATAAAGACGAAATCATCAGCCCCACACCAATGGACGAGGTTACAAAAAACACCATTGCGAGTTGTATCAACCAATAGTTTCCGCGAAAAGGGACGTCAAACCATAAAATAGCGATCAGGATAATCAAGTTACTTTCCAGTACGGCAACCAGCACGCCTGGCAAAGACTTCCCTATCAAAATTTCTATCGGTAAACAGGGCGTCACCAATAATTGATCAAAAGTTCCTTCTTCCCTTTCTCTCGCGACCGATAAAGCGGTAATCAATAAGGAAACAATCAACACAATCAAAGCAACAATTCCGGGGACGAAAAACCAATTGTTCTCCAAGTTTTCGTTAAACCAATTTCTCGGCACCAAATTTAATGGTGGCTGCTTAAGGTTATGCTGCTTTGCCCACTCCTGGTTAAAAGTTTGCACCACCCCCGCGACATCGTTTTGTGCCAACAAGGCGGTATTCGAGTTACGTCCGTCAACAATCACCTGTAAGTCGGTGGTACCATTTTTAAGTAACCGACTGGAAAAATCGCTTGGAAAACTCACCACCACCAACGCTTTTTTCTCATCAATCCATTTATTCACTTCTTGTTGGGCATGCAATCGCGCAACCACTTTAAAGCTATCAGACCCTTCCAGCCTGCCGATAATCTCTTGCGATTCAATACCTTGATCTTGATTCAAAATCGCTATGGGCGCTTGCTTCAACTCAAAGGTAGCGGCATAACCGAATACCATCAACTGAATTAAAGGAGGCCCGATGACAACAAAACGCGTACGCTTATCTCGAAACAATACCCGCAGTTCTTTAACCATTAATGCAAAAATTCGTGACCAAGAAATCCAACTCGACATCTCGTCTCCCGTTAATCCAAACGCTTATAGGATTTTTTTAACACAATAAAGGTTAAAACTAGCCCCATCACCAATAAAGCCGCCATATTCGGCAAAATCACCCACAAAATATCACCTGCTAAAAACTGACTTTGCAGCAAAGAAACAAAATAACGCGCAGGCACGATATGCGAAATCAACTGAATAACCAAAGGCGTGCTATGCAAATCAAAAATAAAGCCAGACAACAAAAATGCAGGTAAAAAAGAGGCCAGAATAGCAATTTGTCCTGCCACGAACTGTGTACGACCAACAGTTGAAATCAAAATTCCCATTGATAAGGCGACCCATAAAAACAAAGCGGAACTCAGCAACAAAATCCACAAAGACCCTCTAAGCGGTACATGGAACAGATAAAGCGCCATCAACAAACTCAGCAACATGCCGCCCATGCCCAACACAAAGTAAGGAAAAACCTTACTGAAAAGAATCTCATAAATACTGACGGGCGTCACCAGCAAGGCTTCCATCGTGCCGCGCTCCCATTCGCGTGCGACCACCAACGCCGTTAAAAGCGCTCCAATCAATGTCATCACAATGGCAATTAAGCCCGGCACAAGAAAGTAACGGCTATTGACCTCGCTGTTAAACCAGATACGCGTTATCTGCTGTATCGGTTGACTGAGTTTTAAACCATGACTTAACGAATAATTGGATAACCAAACCTGCCAAGTAGCCTGCACATAACCGTTAATTAAGTTCGCGGTATTCGAATTCACACCATTTACCAACAATTGTACTGGCGCAGATTCTTGAGTATAAAACCCTTGTGCGAAGTCTGATTTCAAAATTAATACCGCTTGAATCTTACCCTGCTGCATCGCATTTTCGGCTTCGGGAACATTTGGGTAAACACTGGTATCAAAATACTCCGAACGGTGAAAGTGACTAACAAAATCGGCAGATGCCTCAGAGGGTTGTTGCTGAACAACCCCCACTAGAATATGTTTCGCATCCAAAGACACGCCATAGCCAAACAATAAAAGTAATACCACTGGCATTACAAAGGCAATGCTGATACTACTTGGATCTCGCAGAATTTGGCGAAACTCCTTTATCACCAACCCTCGCACTCGCATCAAAACACGAGGCCAACCTTCCATTCGATTTTGCATGGCTTTACGACTCATGCCTGTGCCTCTTCTACTTCATTGGGCAATTGATGTTTTGCGCCTTGCACCATGCGAACAAAAGCCTCTTCCATATCCGAAACACCCATTTCATCTTTAATCTCACTCGGCGTTCCCAACGATAAAATCTTACCCTCAGCCATAATCGCCATACGATCACAATACTCCGCTTCTTCCATAAAGTGAGTAGTCACCATTACCGTCACCCCCTGGTCAGCAAGCGCATTGATTTTGTCCCAAAAATCTCGTCGTCCCAAAGGGTCGACGCCAGACGTCGGTTCATCCAAAAACAAAATATCCGGTTCATGCATGAGCGCACAAGCCATTGCCATGCGTTGCTTAAACCCTAAAGGTAAGTCATGACTTGACTGTGTCAGGTTTTCTTTCAGGTCAAAGGTTTCCACCGCCCAAGCGATACGTTGCTGTTTTTGCTTGCCTTTTAACCCATAAATTTGGCTGTAAAACGCAAGGTTTTGTGCCACGGTCATCACGCCATAGAGCGAAAACTTTTGCGACATATAGCCCAACTTAGCACGAGCTTGTGCGCGGGCATGGCGTAGGTTAAGACCAACCACTTCTAAATGCCCACTGGTGGCCGGCAACAAACCGCATAACATACGAAAAGTGGTGGTTTTACCTGCACCATTCGCCCCCAGCAATCCAAATATTTCGCCGCGTTTGACTTTAAAGGTCAAGTGATCGACTGCAACAAAATCACCAAATTTACACACCAAATCTTTAACTTCAATGGCCGGCATATCGTCTGATGGTGACTCCGTTATCTGCTTTTCGCTAGACGAATCACTGTTTTGCAAAGTCTGCTCATGAGGCGCAATATCCTCTTCTGCAAGACGGTCGACAAAGGCATCTTCAAAACGCGGAGCAACAGGTTCAACTTGGTAATCAGTAACTGCATTATTTTTCTGTAGTGCTTCGGAGAGTAGATGAGGCGATTCAAGTGTCTGTGTCGTCAGCACGCGTAATGCATCGCCAAAAATCAGTGCATCTTTTACCATGGGTAATGCATCCAGCTGCTTTTTCAACTCTCGCTTTGACACTTCTGGATGAGACACCAAAAAAGTACGCTGCCTCATAGGGTCGGAAAATTGATTTGGCGGCCCTTCTGCCAAAAGCTTACCCTGATGCAACAATTTAATATCATGGCATCGTTCAGCTTCATCAAGATAAGCCGTACTTAGAAGAACGCTCATCCCTTCTTCTTCAACAAGTTGGTAAACAATTTGCCACAACTCTCTGCGAGAAACAGGATCAACCCCAACGGTCGGTTCATCCAACAAGAGTAGCCTTGGTGCCTTAACCAATGTACATGCTAATCCTAGCTTCTGCTTCATACCACCGGATAGATTGCCTGCCAAACGGTCATAAAACGCATTCATGCCCATCATACTCAGCAAAAGCTCAAATCGTTCGACACGATCTCCTCTAGGTACGCCTTGTAAATCAGCATAAAGCGAGAGGTTTTCACGTACGGTTAAATCCTGATAAAGCCCGAATTGCTGCGGCATATAACCAATCGTCGACTGAACGGCCAACGGCTGCTCGGCAACATCAGTTCCCAACACTTGAATACGGCCCTCCTCAAACTGCAACAGTCCAGCAACCAAACGCATCAAGGTGGTTTTGCCTGCGCCATCTGCGCCAATCAAGCCAGTTACTTGCCCTGGCTTGAGTTGAAAACTCACCTCTGATAAGGCATCAATGGTTTGGTTTGGCAGTGTAAAGCGCTTACTGAGCTTTTCAATAATGATGGGAGCGGTGGAATCCGTCACAACAAAATCCGCTAATTAAAGTCAGCTTCAGTCGAAGTGTCCTGCGTTTTCACAGAACAAGTCGGCTCTTTTAAAGGTGTGCTGTGCGGGTTAATATGAACCGTTGCTGGCATACCAAGACGTAGCTCACCAGAGGTATCACAAGTATAAATTCTGACCTGATAAACCAACTGCGTCCTTAAGTCATCGGTTTGAACGGTTTTGGGCGTAAATTCAGCCACGGGAGACAGGTAACCGACCCAACCTTGATACACTTTTCCCGGGTAACTATCCGTCGTGATGGTTGCAGGTAATCCTAACTTAACATGACCCAACTGTTTTTCTGATACATAAGCACGTACCCATTTAGGGTTTTGTAATGCAAGCGTCATGACCGTTTGCATCGGTTGCGCAATATCTCCAGGCTCCAATACACGATCACGAATTACGCCATCAACAGGCGAGATTAAGTTAGCATCGGTGAAGTTTTTTTGCGCTAACGCTACTTGCGCTTGTGCCTGTGCAATTTGCGCTCTGACTTGTGCAATATCCTCTTTACGCGCACCCAGCTTGGCAACTATCCAAGCATTCTTAGCGGCAATCTCATTGTGACGGGCGGCATCTGCTTTGGTAGATGCGATATCAACATCATCTTGTGAGGCCATTTTTTTAGGTAAGAGTGAGTTCAACCGCTGATAACTTTTTTGCGCTTGTTCTGCTTCTGCCTTGGCGCCTAAGTAACGGTTTTTTGCTTGCGCAATTTCTTCTGGTCGGTTTCCTGCCAGCATTTTATCTAACTGGGCTTGCAGACTATTCACCTGTTCTTGAGCCAAATCGAGTTGTGCTTTATAGCGGGTTTTATCAACACAAGCGAGCTTTTGGCCAGCCTTAACGCGGCTACCTTCTTGAACATCAATTTTTTCAATCTGCCCAGTCACTTGGAAGGCAAGATTTACCTGACGTATATCCACATTTCCGTATAGCTTGATGCTGCCATTGGTTTCTGAGGAGCTTGTTTTCGTCACAAACCAGTAAGCACTTGCCGAAACGATTATTAATATAACAAGAAGCAAAATTCGCTTTTTCATAGTACGACTCTTCTGTCCAAATTCATCTGATATAAAATTAGCCTGTTCAGACCAGTAGCTCTAATGTTTAAGCCAACAATTAGATTTCTAGTCTCCAACCGAACAGTGTGCTAAGAAAAAGTTTACCTTACAATAAATACTAGTGGTTTCTTATTTCCTGCACTATGGACAATTTCCATGATTACTCACTGGTTAAAGCCTTTTTAACTACCCAATTATTATTTATTCTTATAAGTAACCATAACAATCCGAACAATCCATAAATAAATTTTATTTCGAATAAATAAAACTTTTGGTATTGATTTTTTTTAAACAACCCTTATTATTTACATAAGATTTAGTTATATATATATAACTAAATCTTATTACTGCTTTTACATTCATTCCGTAAAGCAGTTATCTTTCAAGTGAAACTCTAGAATGCTCCTCGACGTTTCAGAAAGATTACTCTCCTCAGATTTAAGCCTTATTCCCCCAATAAGGCTTTTTTTATGCTTTTTTTCCACTCTATCTTCTATTAATATTTTAGAAGCGCATGATAATTAAGGATTTTCTCGACAACAACCTTAAGACAGATTCACACTTGGAGGATAGCATGATGCATATAAAACAAATACTAAAAGTCTCTACCACCCCCCTTCTATTGTTTTTACTAAGCTTCTCAATAGGCGCTTTCGCATCTGAAATGACCTTGAGTAGCCCTGAAATAAAACCCTTTTCCAACCTAGATAAGCAGCAAGTATTCAATGGTTTTGGGTGCACTGGTGATAATATTTCGCCAAGCTTAAGCTGGAAAAATGCACCCAAAGGAACGCAAAGCTTTGTTTTGATGGCTTATGATCCAGACGCCCCCACTGGCAGTGGTTGGTGGCATTGGGTAGTCTTCAATATTCCTGCGGACATACACCATTTAAAATTAAATGCAGGTGACCTAACTTCTCACTTGATGCCAAAAGGTGCTATTCAAAGTCGTACGGATTTTGGTAAACCAGGTTATGGCGGTGCTTGTCCTCCAAAAGGTGATAAAGCACACCGTTACCAATTTACACTTTTTGCACTAAAAGTGAAAAGCCTTCCTCTGGATAAAAATGCCTCTGCTGCATCTGTCGGCTTTTATGCAAGACAAAATATGCTTTCAAAAGCAACGTTAATTGCAACTTATCGCCGATAACAGCAATCACAAAAAAGAAAGGCATTTGATAGGAAGAAAAATGCTCGGACAATCAAGACAGTAACCCGAGTTAGTTGGTAGCGACTCGTTATAGCGGCTTATTATTGGGCGAGTGTTCTTCTGAAGGAAAGTCTTTTTCCGAAAAGCGTTTTGCGCACTCGCCATAACGCACTTGATTGCGTCCATTACGCTTAGCTTCATAAAGGCAACCATCTGCCCGATCAATGGCATCATTCATTTTTTCGGCTGGTTGATATTCTGCCACACCTAAGCTCAGGGTTTGTTTTAAGCCTTCGGGCAGGGTAGCGCTTTCAACTGTTTTACGAATTTTTTCTGCTAAAAGTACGCCTTGCTCAATGCTGGTTTCAGGGCAAATAACCATAAACTCTTCCCCACCCCAACGTCCAAAAACGTCAGTTTTTCTTAAGTGCTCAGACACCAAGTTAGACATACTAACCAACACTTTATCTCCCACAAGATGTCCATGGGTATCATTCACTTTTTTGAAAAAGTCTAAATCCATCATGATTAAGCTTAACTTGGACTCATAACGGTCAGCTCGAACCTTTTCCACTTCCAACGACTGATCGAGATATTGTCGATTATAGATATTGGTTAGATGGTCTGTCATTGAAGAGCGGGAGAGTTTTTCATTACTTTCTTCAAGTTCAGCTTGTGTTTTGCGTAATCGATGATTGAAAAACATAATAATCGCAAAAACGATTAATATCGGAACCACATAAACCAACAGTTGCTTCCATTGATATTGAGTTTGGTAACTAACCCTTAACCAAGGTTTAATGAGTGACTCATAAGTCTCGGTTGGCATTGTATTCAAGACTTTTTGCAAAATGCTTTGCAACTCCGGCCAGTCTTTACGGACACCTATGGCAATACTGGAACTATAAGGCAGTTCGCCTGAAATTTTCAGATTGGTTAATCCCTGTGTTTTGATGTAATGCCCTATGACCGCAACATTATCAACATAACCGTAGGCTTGACCCAAACTAACCGCGTGCAACCCTTCCGCAGCATCTTTTACTAGATAAAGTTTCACTTTAGGAAATAATTGATGCATCATTTCTTCAAAAGCGTAGTCTTTGGTAACGGCCACCACTTTGCCTTGCAACAACTTCATTTGAGACAGGTAAGGCTCGTCGTTTCTCGTTGCTATAACCGTTGCAAACTTGACATAAGGCGATGTAAAACGAGCATACTTTCGACGTTCTTCTGTTGAAATGGCTGCCGAGTAAACATCTAACTGATGCTTCTTCATTTTTTCGACCGCCTGAACCCAGTCCGAGTGGGTATCCGGCTTGAATACCAAGCCTGTTTTTGCCGTTAAATAATTAAAAAATGAAGCGGAAATTCCCTGCATATTCCCCTTCGAATCGACATACTCGATTGGTGACCAATTATTGTCTATCGCTAAACGTATAACAGGATGTTTCTTCATCCAGTCTGTTTCATGCTGAGTAAACTGTAAATCCAAATTATCTTCATGGTAAATGCCGTGCTCTAAGTCAATGTCTTTAGCAATTAGACCATGCTGTTTCAGAAGGGCATTGATAAAACGCACCCGCCCTTCATCCAAAGTACCAATAGGAACGGTGCTTTCGGAGATGATATGTTCTAAAGCATGAGCTTCGTAAAGTAAGCCCGCAAGGCTTTTATGAACGGGATGGTAAGTATCTAGGATATATTGCGCCATCTTCCTCTTATGCTTCATCGCATAATGCCATCCTTTAATGACCGCACGCTTGAAACGAGCCACTCTGCTTGGGTGATCAAGCGCTTCTTTTTGGCTTGTAAACAGCATATCACCATAAAGGTCGATGCCGTAGTTCACTGGATTAATGACATTGATGGCTTGACCAGTATTTCTTAGATAGAAAGCTTCATTGGTCAAATAACCAGAATAGGCATCGACCTCCTTTCGAACAAGGATATTTGGATCCGTTTTATTTATCCTACGATCATAAACAGGCTTAACACCCAGCTGCTCCATCATCGCTAAGATTGGAAAACCATCCGAATCATTTTTATAAAACGCTAGTTTTTTACCTTGCAGTTTGTAGGGGCTGTCCAAACCGCTGGACTTTAGTGTAAAGATAGCTTGGGGAGAATGCTGAAAGATGGGCGCCACAATAACAACAGGGGCTTTTTTAGCTAAATACAGAAACAATACAGAGTCTGCTACACCGTATTGTGCGTCACCATCAATCACTTGCTGGATATTGTTTTTTCGCACATCACGTTGACGTATTTCAACTTGAAGACCTTCATCTCGAAAATAGCCTTCCTTTTGCGCAGCGTAATAACCGGCAAACTGAAATTGATGCAACCATTTTAACTGCAACACAACTTTTTCAAGTGGCTTGGGCGTCGGATTTGACTTTGAAACTACGGCATTCGCAGCATGGGCGACATGAAAGCCTACCAACAATGAAAAGACGAGCAGTCTTAACGTGTTTTGCCAAGCTCTTTTCATTCGGTCTCCGAAATACTTTCCGCAATAAATACCAACAAACTTTTTGCCAGACGCGTTTTAGGAGCTCTCAACAAGTTTTTTTGCCGGCTTTCTGTCAAAAGTAACAGTGCATTATCATCCTGCTCAAAGCCTTTGCCACCACTAACAGAATTAGCACAAATCATATCCAGATTTTTTCGTTTAAGCTTATCTTGCGCATAGGTTTCGAGCTTTTCCGTTTCCGCGGCAAACCCAACGACATAAGGCTTGGGCGTTTGCTCTGCTACCCATTTGACAATATCAGGATTTTTCACCAGGTTCAATGTCAGGTCATCCTGACCATCAGTTTTCTTGATTTTCTGCAACTTTGGTTTCGAAATACGATAATCCGCTACTGCCGCAGCACTGATAAAAACATCACAAGACGCATAATTTTCCTGAACAGACTCAAACATTTGCTGTGCACTGCGCACGGAAACTTTACGAATCGTCTCTGACACTTTTAGCGCAACAGGCCCCGTAATCAACGTAACTTCTGCACCCGCTTGAGCTGCCGCCTCAGCGATTGCATAACCCATTTTTCCCGAGCTTTTATTGCCGATAAAACGAACAGGATCAATATCTTCAAAAGTCGGACCTGCGGTAATCAGCAGGTGCTTCCCTTTCCAAAATTCGGGCAAAATCTGCCAGGCTGGGTCTGGCTGTAGCGAGGCGACTAAGGATTCAGTCGCAGAGAAAATATCCGCGGGCTCAGGCAAACGCCCTTCACCGACTTCACCACAAGCCTGTTCGCCCGATCCCGGCTTCATGATTTCAAAACCTCGGTTTGCCAGCATCTCAAGATTTTCTTGCGTTGCCGCATTCTGCCACATCAAACGATTCATCGCTGGGGCCAACAAAATAGGTCGATCAGTCGCCAAACATAGTGTCGTGAGCAGGTCGTCGGCACGCCCCATTCTCAACTTTGCAAGCGTCTCGGCAGAAGCGGGAGCGATAACGATGACATCTGGCCAGCGTGCCAACTCAATATGTCCCATACCGGCTTCTTGATTGGCATCAAACAAACTATCTCTTACCGGGTGGCCGGACAATGCCTGAAAAGATAAGGGCTGGATAAATTCTTTGGCGCCGGAAGTCATCACCACTTGAACGTCATGACCCGCTTTTACAAACAAGCGCACCAACTCCAAGCTTTTATAAGCGGCTATGCCTCCGGTAACACCTAACAGAATATTCATGCTATCGCCTACATAGAAATCGAATGGGTGAATTCATCTTGGAACAATACATCCAATTCTTTCAGCCCTTTCATCGGACGACCGTTTTGAATCGCTGCGCCATAGGTTTTGGCTGCAATAATCAATCGATCATCTTCGCTATGATAAATATTCTGTAGGAATACAATTTTGATGCGCCCTTCTCGCTCAACATCAACGGTCACATAGAAATCATCATGTGGTCTTAGAGGCGATTTATAGTCAACTTCTGCTCTTAAAACCATTAAGTCTATTCCTTTTTGCGCTAAGTCAGGAAAATTCACCTGCTTAGACAATAGAAACTCATGACGAGCATGTTCCAAATAATTTTGATAAACGGAGTTATTCACCACGCCCTGTAAGTCGCACTCATAGTCGCGAACGCGCATTTCGAGCTTAAACATTGCCAGATATACTCTTTTTAACTTATGATTCGGCTATCTTACCAAAAAACTAATATTTTACAGGCGACATTTGACTGATGGCGATTCGTGATTGGCATGAAAACGACCGACCTAGAGAGAAGCTGTTAAAGTTTGGCGCGCCATCCTTAAGCGATGCCGAATTATTGGCTATATTTCTACGTGTAGGCGTCAAAGGAAAAAGTGCCGTAGAGCTGGCTCAGGATTTATTGGATGAATTCGGGTCTTTACACGCATTGCTGAATGCCGACCAATCGCACTTCTGCCAAGCAAAAGGCTTGGGAGAAGCAAAGTACGTTCAGCTAAAAGCGGTATTGGAAATGGCACACCGTCATTTTGAATCCGGCCTCACCAAGGGGGACGCTTTTACACAACCCGAAGCTGTCGCACAATGGCTCAACTTACAAATTGGTCACACCGATAGAGAAGTATTTGGTTTAGTGTTATTAGACCAACAACACCAAGTGATTAGTTTTAAACCCTTATTTTTTGGCACCATTAATGAAGCCAACGTCTATCCTCGAGAAGTCATCAAAACCGTACTCGAGCATCAAGCTGCCGCTGTCATTTTGGCGCATAATCATCCTTCTGGAGACGCAACCCCCAGCCTGGCAGATATTGAACTCACCGACCAGTTGCATCAAGCACTTAACTTAATAGATGTGCGCTGCTTGGATCATATTATTATTGGTGATTATGGCCGTTGGTCATCCTTAGCACAGCTTGGCAAAATGCCTACGAATTAACCATTTCGTTAAGTTCCTAGTAAAAAATCAGTTATCCATCCAAAAGAAATTCATAAAACCCTTGCTATCATCGTTGATTTTATGGATAATTCCGCTTCTTGTTTTTTATGGCGAATGACTAAAGGTAACTCTTCAGCTGTCGTTATATAACTAACATAGAAATATTCGAATATTTTTAATGTGTGGTTCAGCTGATATTTGCTGGCCATTTTTGAGAGGAAAGAGAAATGTCTAGAGTATGCCAAGTAACAGGTAAAAAGCCTGCGGTCGGTAATAATGTTTCCCACTCTCATCGTAAAACTCGTCGTCGTTTTTTGCCTAACCTACAAACTCACCGTTTTTGGGTTGAAAACGAAAGCCGTTTTGTAAAACTTCGCGTTTCTACTTCAGGAATGCGCATTATTGATAAAAACGGTATTGAGTCAGTGCTTACGGAAATCCGTGCACGTGGTGAGAAAGTTTAAGGAGACTCGATATGCGCGAAAAGATTAAACTTCAATCAACAGAAAGTGCTTATTTTTATACAACTGATAAAAACAAGCGCAACATGGCTGGTAAATTTGAGATTAAAAAGTACGATCCTGTTCTTCGTAAACACGTACTTTTCAAAGAAGCAAAAATCAAATAAGTTTTACCCAAACTTTATTGATGCGACCCGACCCAAAAAGTCGGGTTTTTTTATACCTGAAATTTAAGATTCAGCAATAGAAATAGCCGAACATTCCTAGTCCGACTTTAACAACTTCATTACATCACAACGCGGTTGCGACCGGTCTCTTTCGCCTGATAAAGCTTTTGATCAACGTCATGATACAACTTGGTGGAAGTTTTAAGCGCATCTACCTCATAAAACTCGGCTCCGATTGACACGGTCAACAAATGAAAGGGCGACCCCTCATTTTTGATATTTAAGGCTTTGACGTCCTCACAGAATTTTTCCAAATAGCGCTTAAACTCTTCTTTATCTTTGAAAGATGACAAAACTAGGAATTCTTCACCCCCCATTCTAAAGACAAAATCACTCGCACGATGGAAAGCTCCTTTGAAACAATCGGCAACTTGAATTAGAACTTCATCACCCACCTGGTGACCATAGTTGTCATTGATATTCTTGAAAAAGTCGATATCAACCATCGCCACTGCCAAAGGCTGTTTCTGGCGTTTTGCGCGATTGATTTCTTGCTCAATCATGTGATTGAAGTGGCGACGATTATAGAGCCCAGTCATATCATCAATAATCGATAAGTTTTCGACTCGTTTCTTATCGGTAATATCAGTCCTTGTAGCCCAAACATGAGTCACCTTACCAAACAGGTTTTTGATCGGCGTCAAAGTCACGGCAACCCAATAGTATTCCTTGTCCTTGGTTTGCCCCTTGATTTCACCTTGCCATATCTCACCCCGAAGGATTTGTTGAATGATTTTCTGTCTCTGTTCAATGCTCACCTCATCCGATGCAAGCGACAGATAATTCATCCCTAATAATTCATCTTTAGAATAACCCGTCAACTTGGCATAGGAATCCGTAACCTTTACCAAAGAAAAATCAGACATATCAATCATGGTTGCGAAGGACAATTCATGAACCTGATTGATATAACTTTGGTGCTTATTTTTCTGGTAACGATAAACCAACACCAAAGACAGCATACTAAGCAAAATGACCGCTACCGTGGTCAAAATACTTATCAGCTGTGTTTTGTCCAATCGCTTCACTATTTCTAATTTAATCCATTTGTTGTAAATCGCTTGGCGTTCCTGCTCTGTAATGTTACTCAAGCCTTTTTGTAAAATACTAAAAAGGATGGGGTTATCTTTTTGTACCCCGATTGCAATGTCAAAGCGCTGATCGGTTTGCCCAATAATGTGCACGCCTGTAAAACCGTATTTATCTGTCGTGTAATTAATGACACCCAAATTGCCGGAAAATGCCTTCGCACGCCCATCAACGACCGATGCTATACCTTCTTTGACCGTTGAAACCGGTAGTACCGTAATTTTAGGGAAATGCTTCTTTAAATATTCTGATGACCATCCCCCCTTCACAGAGGCAATCGTTAAACCATTCAACTGGCTATAGTTACTAACATAAGACATGGATTGCTTACCCACCAATACCATCGGAAAAGAGAGGTAAGGCTTGGTGAATTTCATATACGTTTTTCTATCCGGTGTCGGAACCGCACAAGGGTATACATCTAACTTTCCGGCTTTGGTAAGTGCCACAACCTGATTCCAATCTTTACTTTTCGTTGGTACAAACTTCAAACCAAGCTTTTTACTTAATAAGTGGAAATAATCTGCGGTAATCCCTCGGTATCGCCCTTCTTTATCAATGAACTGGAAAGGGCCCCAGTTATTATCACTTGCCAGCCTAATAACCGGTTTTGTAGCGAGATAATCCATTTCTTCAGGCGTAAATTGAATCTTGCCACCGTTAAATATAAATTGGCTAGGCTTAAAGGCCTCAAACTCTTTCTCTGAGATTAAGCCTGCTTCTCTGGCCTCCGAGGCCATAACTTGTAACTTAGTGGGATCGATATTGCCAATATGCGCATAACCAGATCGCACAAAGCGTTCCATCTTACTAGCTTCATCCAATAAAGCTTCCCGTGATTTCTCAATTGGGTAGTTTGCCAATATATAATCTACCGTCTGAGCTTGGTGGTCCAATGCATATTGCCAGCCTTTGATCGTAGCTTCTTTAAATTTATGCACTACATCAGGATGTGCTCTCGCAAAAGAATCCGAAGTCACAATTAAGCCAGCATATCCTTGCACCCCAAAAGATTTAGGATCAACTACATAAAAAGGAATGCCTCTTTTGGTTAAACGATAAGGTTCATTGGTTTGAAAAGCTGCATAGAGGTCAAATTTGCCATCAACAAAGCTTTGCAAAGAGCCGTGAGAAGGGATATAACGAATTTCATCTTTGTGCGTTGAGTCATCTTTTAACCTAATCAACATATCTTTTAAATAAAGATTATTGATATCAGCAATGGTCTTGCCATCCAGGTCTTTCCAATGATTAATCGGTGTATGCGAAATATAGACCATTGGTGAAATTTGCATATTAGGCATTACAAACTTTAGCGGCGCGCCTTTGGCATAGTCAGCGATAACTGAACCATAAACCACGCCAAAATCACGTTGTTTCCCAACTACCTGCTTTATGACATCTGAATTGGGTTCCCAGTAACGAAGATTGAGCTGAATACCTGCTTTTTGGTAATAACCTTGTTTGATGGCAGCCAAAATGCCTGCAAATTCAAATTGCGGGTGCCAGTTAAGTTGTAAGGTAACAGGCATCAGTGCCTTTTTAGATAACCCGGAGGCACTTTCAGCGATAGGCGCCAACAAAGATAAACAAAGCACCAAACCCAGCATTAAATGCCTTTTCAAGCTACCTTGTTTTGGAGGGACAGTGAAACTCTTCATACCTCACATTATAATCGCGATATAAAAAATTACGTACAAAAAATTTATTTATAAAAATTGAAGGTTTCACCACAAGCCATTTGCAAAAAAGCAACATAACAGACTTACGAAGAATAATACATTTGCTTGGCGTAACGAGTCGCAGGCGGTACTCTATCCCATTCATCCGGAAAGCTCTTATGTTCAAATTCACGCATAGCTTCTACGGCGTCTTCCATAGATTCAAATTGAACAATAGTACCTTCTTCGCAAATAACGCAATAGCTCGAATCTTCAAATTCAATATGGTAATGATGAGAACTCATTCCTGCCTCCTCAACCCTAGTGGTTTCATGGCATTTTATTTATTAACGGTCTTTAGTTTATGTATCGGCAGAACATCAAACTTATCTACTTATAAATGCAACAACCTCAAACCTCTTAATGACAATATTGGCTTAACCACCTAAAATACGTGCTTAGCCACTCTATAAAACAACCTTAGTTGCCAATGTTTTGGTTACTTATTTCTAAAGAAAGATTTATGCCAGAATTACCAGAAGTTGAAACCACATTACGCGGTATAAAGCCTAAGACAGAAGGCCACTCAATCCAATCCCTTATTGTCAGAAACGGCAAACTGCGTTGGCCAGTTGACTCTCATTTAACTGATAGCCTACCAGGGCAAAAACTTACCGCCATTAACCGCCGCGCAAAATACCTATTACTGACGTTAACTTCTGCAAAAACAGGCGCAATTAGCCATTTAATTCTGCACCTCGGTATGTCTGGCAACCTGCGAGTTCTACCCCATAACACCTCGGTTCAAAAGCATGACCATATAGATCTACTTTTCGATAACGGCTATATGTTGCGCTATCATGACCCAAGACGCTTCGGCGCCTTCTTATGGACGGATCAGCCGCTAGACCAACACCCTCTTCTAGCACACCTTGCTCCAGAACCTTTATCGGATGCATTTAATGCCAGCTACCTATTCCAGCTTGCGCAAGCTAAATCTTGCTCAATTAAATCTTTTATTATGAATAACCGTTATGCCGTTGGCGTAGGCAATATCTACGCTAACGAATCGTTGTTTTTAAGTGGCATTCATCCAACCACTGCCGCCAAAAAACTCACCAAAAAACAAACCGAAGTCCTAGTTGTAAATATCAAACAGGTATTGGCTAAAGCCATTGAACAAGGCGGCACCACCTTAAAAGATTTTTTAACGCCAGATGGCAAACCCGGCTATTTTGAACAAGAACTAAAGGTATATGGCAGAGAAAACCTGCCTTGCTCGATTTGCAGCACCCCCATTCAACGCATAGTACAGCAACAGCGCGCCAGCTATTTCTGCCCCAAATGCCAACCTAAAAAATAGCGATTTGAATGCTCACAAACTGACAAAAACTTGAAATTTTCACTGCACAGATTGCAGCCATGGTCATTTCGTTCTAAGATGTGTCGCATGAAATATACTTTGCGACCATTACCGCGTTTAACACTTCGCCTCTTCTTAATGCTGACTTTTTTAGTTGGTAGTATTGGTTGCTTATCCAGCTGCGACTCACCTTTTTCTAATCAGCAAGATGATGAAGTCAATGTATGGAAAACAGATCCTAACTGCCAATTGCACCAAGGCGCATGCACCATTCGCAATGGTTCACAGAGCGTTACTTTGGACATTTCTCCAAACAACCCGATACCGGTCGCCCACCTGCTTGATGCAACCGTTAAACTCAAAGGATTTCACCCGCAGAATGTACAAATCGATATTGCTGGTATCAACATGTATATGGGCTACAACCGCACAACTTTAATACCTTTAGCCAACCAACCTAACCTCTATCACAATAAAATCATGCTGGCATTCTGCACCAGTGAAAAAATGGATTGGGAAATTTCTGTGCTTATCACTAAAAAAGACAATCACATCGTCAAAGTTCCTTTCCAACTTTCCACTCGATCACGCTAAATCTTGACTGGGTTTGAAACACCATTGGTTTTATACTGCATTTATGGCAAACTGATTTTTTAGGCGTATCTTTTGCACAGAACCTCGGGAGTGCGTTATGAAGTGGAGCCATAAAACCGCAGAATCCGTTATCAGTGAACTCAAAAGCAAATTGGAAGAAGGTTTACCCGATGAGCTCATTGCAGAACGCCAACAAACCTTTGGCCTTAATAAAATCAGTAAAGCCCAAGAGGTTTCCGCTCTACACATCCTGCTGGCGCAACTCAAGAATCCTTTACTAATCATTTTAGCGGTCGGTGCATTATTATCGACTTATACTGGCCACCACCTTGACGCAATAGTGATTGGCGTCATCATCTTCATCAACGCAGCCATCACCTTCACCCAAGAATATAAAGCGCAGAAATCCATTGATGCTCTGCGACAGATGTCCGCCCCCATGTGCTTGGTCAAGCGTCAAAACCGCTGGCAAACACGACCTGCCAGCGAACTGGTTCCAGGCGACATCATCAAGCTCAAGGCTGGTGACATCACTCCAGCAGATTGTCGCTTGATTGAAACGCATCGTCTTGAAGTCGATGAATCTGCGCTTACAGGCGAATCCGATACCGTCGCCAAACACATTCAACCCATCAGCGAACAGAACATTCCTTTGGGCGACCAGTTGAATCAACTGTTTATGAGTACATCCATCACTCAGGGTAACGGCATTGCCATTGTCACAGAAACAGGCATGCAAACCGAAATCGGTAAAATCGCCCAACTCATGCAGGCAACGGAAAACCAATTGACGCCTCTACAAAAGCGCATCAGCTCTTTGTCGAAAATCCTTATCTGGATTGCACTGCTCATCGTCGCGTTGATTATCAGTGTCGGGCTGTTGAAAGGGCTGGTTTTCACCGACCTGATCAATAGCGGCATTTCGCTTGCCGTGGCGGCCATTCCCGAAGGCCTGCTCACGGTAGTCACCATCGTTCTCACATTGGGAGCCAAAAAACTGGTGTCTGAAAAAGCGCTGACCAAACAACTGGCATCGGTCGAAACACTCGGCTCCACCACCGTTATTTGTTCCGACAAAACCGGCACCTTGACGCAAAATAAAATGCAGGTTGTGGAAATCTGGGCTGCAGGAATGGAATATCATCTTGAAGGGGTTGGTTACGAACCTGTCGGTCAGTTCAAAGACACCAAAATGGAAATGATTTCACCCCATCATCCACGCCATTTTTACCTCAAACAAATGCTGACATTTTCTGCCCTTTGCAGCGAAACCGAACTGATACATCACAACGGCCAACACAGTTTTCAAGGCATGCCCACTGAAGGCGCTATCCTCGTTGCCGCTGCCAAAGCCGACTTACATAAAAAGACATTACACCAAGACTATCAACTCATCGCCAGCTTTCCCTTTGACCCCAAGCGCAAAATGATGAGTGTCATCGTCAAAGACAAGGAGAACCGATTACTGCTAATCGCAAAGGGTGCCCCGGATATTTTACTCCAGCACTCAGAAGCCATTGACTACCAAGACTCACGGCTAGACCCACTGATGCACCCAGATATGATTGAGAAGGTGATGGAAGACTTCGGTGCAAAATCGCTCCGCACATTGGCCGTTGGCTATCGCTATCTCGAAGAGCATGAACTTGATTTGCCTCACACGGAGCTTGAAAACCAACTGATTTTTACAGGGATTCACGGCATTGTCGACCCTCCCAGACCAGAAGCCATTGAAGCCATTCAAGAATGCCATTCCGCGGGGATTCGCATCATAATGATTACCGGCGACCACGCCATCACCGCCAAGGCTATCGCCAACCAAATGCGCCTTATCCCATCGGGAGAATCTCTCGACATCATTACAGGCAGTCAACTGAATAACATGACCGACGAAGAATTGATGCAGCACGTCTCCACTGTCAGGGTTTTTGCTCGCGTCACGCCAGAACACAAACTTCGCATCGTGACGGCTCTACAATCACAAAACCATGTCGTCGCCATGACAGGCGATGGCGTTAATGATGCGCCCGCATTAAGAAAAGCGGATATTGGCATAGCCATGGGACAAGCGGGCACAGAAGTCGCCAAAGAATCGGCAGACCTTATCTTGCTAGACGATAACTTTGCCACCCTTGTCAAAGCGGTGAAAGAAGGGCGTCGCATCTATGACAACATCCGCAAGTTTATTCGCCAGGACCTCACCACCAATGTCGGTGAAGTATCCGCCATCCTGTTTGCTTTCGTTCTGATGACAGGCGAACCTTTATTGACGCTTGCGCCACTGATGATTCTTTGGGTAAACCTGGTGAGTGATGGCTTGCCCTCCTTGGCACTAGGTGTTGACAATGCTGAAAGGGATTTAATGCAGCGACGCCCCCGAACACGAACAGAAAGCTTCTTTTCCGAGCAGTTGGGCGTACGCATCATCTTACGCGGGCTGGCAATGGGAGGCGTCACCTATTGGATGTTTGAGCTGGCGCTATCTCAAGGTCAAAGTTTGGAATATGCGCAAACCTTGGCTTTCATCACCTTAATATTCGGACAACTTTTCCACGTTTTCGATGCCCGGACTTTCAGTTCACTTTACCGACGCAACCCTTTTAGCAACCCGATTCTGTTGCTTGCGGTAGTCAGCTCAGGCAGCTTGTCTCTCTTAATGGTTTATCTGCCAATCGGGCATCTATTGCTTGGCACCACGCCTTTAGGCTTGCCAGACTTAGCCTTGGCCTTTGCCATCTCTTCAATACCGACACTCTTATTGTCCGCCATCAAAGAAATTTTCAAACTGAAATGGATTTAAAAGACAGTAAAAATCTGCCAGGCTGGGGTCTATGGGCTACCCAGCCTGGCAGATTTTGATCCTTTTAGAAAGTGATGGCGACTAGGTTCAATCCAGAATGGCGACTGACTTGATGGCAGCCACCCAGTTTTGTCCAGGCGACAAACCCAATGAATGAACCGATCGCTTGGTCACTTGCGCCAACAATGGCAAGCTGGATGCCGCCAAGCGCAGTCGCAACATCACACTGTAATCATTATGCGGTTCAATGGATTCGATCAACACTGGCAGATGGTTCAACATAGATGTTTGTTCGGGTTTTGCGCTCATCAAACTGACTTGCTGAGCGGCAATGACTAGACGAACTTCGCTTCCGACAACTTGTTGTAAATGGGGGACATACAAAGAATCGCTCCCGACTTCGACTCTAGAAAGTCCTTCGGTTTCAAGTTGCTCGACCAAAGTTGCCTTCATCACACTTTTTGGTTCTTCCCCTTGATACAAAGGCGTGCCTTCTCGGTTCAATGCTTGCTCAATCGGCTCAATACTGATAATTTTGCCTTTTTCCATAAACAACACATGATCTGCCAAACGCTCTACTTCTTGCGGTGAATGTGAAATATACAGAATCGGAATATCCAACTCATCACGCAAACGTTCAAGGTAAGGCATGATGGCTCTTTTGGAAAACAGATCCAACGCGGCCATCGGCTCGTCCATCATCAAAATAGAAGGTTGCGACAACAGGGTACGACCAATCGCCACACGCTGGCGCTCACCGCCTGATAAGGTTTGCACATCGCGATTCAACAACAGCGTAAGACCAAGCCATTCAACCACCTGCTCAAAACTGATGGTTTGCTGCTTACCGGTTTTCGAGGCACGCTTTAAACCATACAGAAGGTTATCGTTCACATTTAAATGCGGAAAAAGACTGGCTTCTTGAAAAACATAGCCCAACCCTCGCTTGTGGATCGGTAATGTTTTACGGGCAGTTAACCAAGCTTGATCACCAAAGGTTACCTCACCTTTTGCTGCCGATTCAAACCCTGCCAAACAACGAATAAATGTAGTCTTACCACTGCCTGAGTGACCAAAGATTGCCGTCACACCAGACAAGGGAATCTCAAAATCACCTGTCTGCAGTTCGAACCCACCTAATTGAACTGATAGATGCCCCGATAACGAAGGGGAATTCATGGATACGTTCAATAATTGACTCATCCGACTTTAACCTCCATACGGCGATTCATGCCGTAAACAATGGTTAAAACGGTCAAGCTCAAAATCAACATAATCAAAGACAATACATGTGCCTGAGTATATTCCAACTGCTCAACATGGTCATAAATGGCAATAGACGCTACTTGAGTCACGCCAGGGATATTCCCCCCTATCATCAAGACCACACCAAACTCACCAATGGTATGTGCAAAGGCTAGCGTGGCACCGAGTAAATACTGACGTTTGGTTAACGGCAAGGTCACGGAAAAGAAACGGTCAATGGGGCCTGCACCGAGTGTCGCAGCCACTTCGGTCGGCCGTTTGCCAAGCTGCTCAAAGCCTTGCATCAACGGCTGCACCATAAAAGGCAATGAGTAGATAATCGATCCGATGACAATACCACTGACAGAAAAGGTCAAAGGCGCGAAGCCGAAAGACGCCCAAATGCTGCCCAAATAGCCTGTTGGAGACAAAAGCACTAAAAAGTAAAAACCAAGAACCGTCGGGGGCAACACCAGAGGCAAAGCGACAACCGCCTCTAAAACCGCTTTTTTCTTACCCTGTATCTTTGCTAACCACAATGCCAAAGGCGTACTCAGAACAATCAAAATTGCCGTAGTAATAAAAGCAATTTTAAAGGTAATCCAAAGTGGCTGGAAATCCACGCCTTCTAACATACTGACTTGTCTCCCAATTCAAGATATTAAGCTAAATATAGTAAAGCTATGCCAAAGAGCATAGCATAGCTGAGTTGGCTCTAAGATAACAGGCTCTTTCGACTTTGTAAGCCTATCCGCTCGAAGCTAATTACCTAACCCATAGCCATAAGCCTCAATTTGCTTTTTAGCTGCATCAGATTTGAAATAAGCCAAAAATTTTCTCACCGCATCCGAATTTTTACCCTTCAAGACCACAGCCTGTTGCGTCAACTTAGGGTACAAGTTTGCAGGAATCTCAACATAGGTACCGCCAACGGGTTTTCCTGGATTAGAAACATAAGACTTTGCGACTAAACCAATTTGTGCATTACCGGATGCTGCATATTGGAAAGTTTTACCAATGTTACCGCCAATAGCGATTTTACCTTCACTCTTTAGTTTTTTATACACGCCATAATGCTTTAGAACAGCTACGGCAGCAGAGCCATAAGGAGCGGTTTTAGGGTTGGCAATAGCAATAAAGTGGAGCTTGGAATCGCTTGGGCTTAATGTTGCCAAGTCTGCCGAAATGTTAGATGTTTTTGGTGACCAAGAGACCAATTTACCTGTCACGTAAGTAAAGCGAGAGCTTGCCTCAATCAGACCTTCTTTTTCCAATAATTTTGGACGTTTGGCATCCGCTGCAAAAAACATATCGTAAGGCGCTCCTTTTTGAATTTGCGCATACAACATTCCGGTTGCACCACTGGAAATCTCGACCGGAATCCCGGTTTTCTTAGTAAAGTCTTTTGACAATGCCGTTAATGTTGCCAAGAAGTTTGATGCCACCGCAACCTTAATATTTTGCTGCGCATAAGCAATAGAACTTGTCAGTAACAACCCTACAACCAATAAGCGTGAAATATTCTTTTTCATTTTCATTCCTTTTGTTTTCAGTTCAAAACAAGCGAGCCTACTCCCTCGCCTAAATACCTTGATACTACCTTTAACACATATAACCTTTACTACATATCGATAGCCAAAAAATTTTCAGCTTACGCGACTTAGTCAGAAACGGCCAATAAAACATGGCTAGCTTTAACCAAAGCACACGCTCTTTCACCAATTTCAAACCCTAGGTTTTCCAAACTTTGATTGGTAATGATTGCCGACATACGTTGCCCACCAGCCATCTCAATCGTCACATCAGAGTTAACAGAGCCTTTTTCTATATGAGTGATTTCCCCACAAAATTGATTACTCGCACTGGTTTTCAAAGCACCGTTCAGGTCTTCAGTCAAAATCACCCAACTGGCTTTAATCAACACATAGGCATCTGAACCAATTTCAACACCCAAACGCTCTAAACTGTCTAGCGTGATCTGCGCAACTACTTCTTCACCTTCGCCGATTGAAAGTGTGACATTACAATTTACCGACCCTTTTTCGATATGACTTACCGAGCCATGAAATAGGTTTCTTGCACTTGTTCTCATTGAGATCCTCCTCATGAGTTCTAGCTGATCCAGCATATTGGGCGAAACGGCTTCTAACTCTCGCATCCAATGCTGCATCTGCTCGTTAAATAAACGATAAGCTGCCAATAATGCCTTACCAGCATCTGTCAACAAGGTACCACCGCCTCCACTTCCGCCCTTTTGAGCAGAAACCAAATCTTTACCCGCCAATTCATTCATCGCTTCAACTGCCTGCCAAGCTCCCTTATAACTCATGCCACAAGCTTTTGCCGCAGCAGACAAGGAGCCTAAACTATCGATTTTGCTAAGCAGTTCCAAACGTCTTTGTCCTGAACGAGACTGTTTGCTGCCCATTAAAAACGACTGAACCAATTGCTCTGGAAGTGAAGATTGCATCAAAACAATACCGTTATTACCTTATTTACATAACGAAAAGATTCTAATGGAGTTTTTTTGGCATTGCAAATAAAAAACGCTAGAATCACTGCAATTTGTATTTAGCCAAGGATGTCTAAAATGGAAGGCTCGTCACAACATCGATCCAAGAGATTCTTTTCCAAAGAAGCGACAGTACGCTTTTTGGGGATTAGTCAAGCACCGACCAGCCACAGTGAAAAAATCATTTCCGCGCTGGGTGGATTTATTGCCATTTTCTGCATTATGACGGTGAGTCATCACTTTATTCCTGGCATAGCGAGTTTGGGCATTGTTGCTTCCATGGGAGCTTCTGCAGTACTTTTATTTGCCGTACCTCACGGCCCACTCTCTCAACCTTGGCCGTTAATGGGCAGCCACTTAATTTCAGCTTTTGTCGGCGTGACCTGCGCTCTTTTTATTCATGAACCTATTTTGGCGGGAAGCTTAGCTGTCGGAGTCAGCATCGGCTTAATGTACTATCTAAAATGTATTCATCCACCTGGAGGCGCAACAGCTTTGACTGCTGTCGTCGCAGGTGATGCCGTTCATCAGCTCGGTTATGGCTTTATGGTGACCCCCGTGCTATTGAATATAGTCATTATTTTCGGTGTAGCAATGCTCTTTAATAGCTTATTTTACTGGCGCCGCTATCCAGCTTACTTGCAACAAACACAGAAGCAAGTGCCCGTTGCCCACTCAGATTTCGATCCACTTTCTCATCAAGATTTTATCGAGGCTTTAAAAGAAATCGACTCGTTTGTAGACATTAACGAATATGATTTAAATCGTATTTTAGACTTGGTTTATCACAGCCAAAAAACACATTCGCTAACCCCCAAAGATATTCACCTTGGTAGGGTTTATAGCAACGGCAAAATCGGTAGTGATTGGAGTATGCGAAAAATATTGGACGAAGGTCATGACGATTATGCCAACACAGACTATGTGATTTTTAAACAAATTGCCGGACAAGAAAAGAAAAAGACCGACTGTGTGACTCGTGAAGAATTTGCCCGCTGGGCCAAATATGAAATGCACCAAGTGGAAGGGCGTTGGCAACGAGTCACTTCGGAATGAGATTGGTTATAGATTCTGTACTGTCTGTAACGCTTGGGCAACCTCTGCATGAACAAACTCAGAAACGTCACCCCCCAGTGCCGAAATCTCACGAACAAGGCTGGATGAGATAAAAGCATATTGTTCGGCAGGCGTCATAAACATGGTTTCAATATCCGGCGCGAGCTTACGATTCATGGATGCCAACTGAAACTCATACTCAAAGTCAGATACCGCACGTAAACCACGCAATAAAACATTGCCCTTCACTGATTGAACAAAGTCCACCAAAAGTCCACTAAAGCCAATTACCTCAACATTTGGCAAATCTTTAGTCACTGAACGCGCTAGTTCAACCCTCTGTTCTAACGGAAACAACGAGTGTTTGTTGCGGTTGTCGGCAACGGCAATAATCAAGCGATCGTAAAAACGTGCAGCACGCTCAATCAAATCAAAATGGCCATTGGTAATTGGGTCAAAAGTGCCCGGGTACACAGCTGTAATACTCATAATAAAACCGTCTTTATTGAATGGTGACTATCATACCGAGATTCTACACAGATTGCGATGCGGATGACGATAGTGAATAGAAAGCGTATGATAATAATTACCGGAAATCTTAATGATTAAGCAATGGAGGTAATATGGAAGTTTCAGAACATACGTTGGAAACCTTATTCCAACAGCTCGGTTTACCATATGAACAATCTGATATAGAAGCATTTGTTCAAACACACAAACCTTTGCCCTTATCAATTCCGCTTGCGGAAGCAGAATTTTGGAATGCAAGTCAAGCTGCTTTTATTATGGAGTCTTTTGCAGAAGATGCGGAGTGGATAGAAGCTGTCGATCAGCTCGATGCGTTACTACGAGATTAAGCGCTTACTGCTCGAAACGCCACACCCCCAGACGAACTTGTGAAGTGTTTTTTTCGCGATGACATTGCCAGCCATCAGGAAGCTGTGGCCAATCTAGTGTTTTTTCCTGCTCCAAGTACAACCAGGTCGATTCCGACACATAACCATTTTCAAAAAGTTTATCTATTGACTGCTGCATGAGCCCTTGATGAAAAGGTGGGTCGAGAAAAACAATATCAAAAGACTTCTCCGCTGGTTTTGACAACCAAACCAAGCTATCCGTTTGCACCACCTGTAACTTTTCTACTTTAAGCAGGTTTCGATTGGCTTTTAATTGCTCTGCATTTTGTGGTGACAATTCCAAACAGGTCACATTGGCCGCACCGCGAGATAAGGCTTCAAATCCCAAAGCGCCAGAGCCAGAAAATACATCCAGACAATTTGCTCCCGGCACTTCAAACTGCAACCAATTAAATAGCGTCTCACGAATACGGTCGGAAGTGGGGCGTAACCCTTCTGCTTGGCGAACAGGCAATTTTCGTCCTCGAAAATCACCACCTATAATGCGTACTTCACCAACTTCTCCTTTAGAACGAGTTGCGTCGTGCTTACCCAGCCTGGTAGATTTTCGAGGAAGTGTTTTTTTTGTTTTTGCCATATGTGGAAGATGATTCGTCACTTTTTTAGTAGGAGCATTTTATCATTTAGACGAAATAAAAGAGCACCCCAGCCTGGTAGTTTTTTGTATCCGTGGCTTTGCTGCATAAGATAGACAGAAAATTAGAACTAGTGAGTATCTTGTTCTTCGATCAATTTTTCGATCAGAGAAACGATCTTGTCTTTGATATTATCTAACTCAATAAGCTTCTGTTTAGCCTCGGTAACTTTTTCTTCTTGCTTTAAAGTAACTGCTTGTTCGCCTACAGCATGCACCTTTAGATGAAGTTGATCCACTTCTTCAAGATGCTCACCCAGCACGCCTTCACCCTCTCCATGCAGCCAACGACCAAAACGACACTCAGTTGCATGCAATGGCGGTAACTCTTTTGATTGGTCATCCACATAACGCTTAATCATCTTAACCCAAGCTTTATGCTCAGCGATAACAGCAACTAACACGAGTCCTTTGGCATCCTCCATTTTTTCAACGGCTTGCCAATTAGGAAACACCTCCCAAGCATCTAGCCAATCCAACACATTTTCCGCTTGCATAGGGCGCGCAATACGATAGCCTTGTGCTAGCTCATAACCCAACTTAAGCAACATGGAGGCTTGCAAATCTGTTTCAACGCCTTCAGCAATAACTTTCAAATTAAATGCCTGACCCATACTCGCCAAGCTTTGCATAATAGCCAAACTCTGCAAATCACTGGAAAGATCTTTAACAAATGATCGATCTATTTTCAGCTCATGTACCGGCAGATTTTTTAAATAGGTCAGTGACGCATAACCCGTTCCAAAATCGTCAATTGAGAAATAAACGCCGAGCTTACGGCATTCACTAATAATTTGAGAAACCGTAAATATATCTTCTATCGCAGAGCTTTCTAAAATCTCTAAAGTTAACCAACTCGGTTCTACACTAGGATACTTCTCTAAGAGCACGGAAAGGTGTGCAACAAAACTGATGTCTTGCAGCAAGGCGCCTTCTATATTCACACTGACCGAAATTTGTTTACCACTCTTTTGCCAAAAACACATTTGTTTGAGTGCTTGCTCAATAACCCAATAACCCAATTTACCACCAAAAGGGTGGTCTCCCAACAAGGGTAAAAACGCTCCCGGAAGTAGCAAACCTTTTTGCGGATGCTGCCACCTAATTAAGGCTTCGAAACCGAGCACATCTCCAGTGCGCATATTTACTTTCGGTTGGTAATAAAGGAACAACTCATTATTCTTTAAGCCATCTTCCAAGGCAATCAAGTCTGCACTTTGTGCAATTTTCTCTGAGCCTTCAAAGATAAATATTTGGTTTTTACCTTTTAATTTTGCCTGATACATCGCCTGATCGGCTTGACGCATAATTTGGTCGGCGTCAATATCAGCGCCATGCTGATAAAAGCTCACCCCAATACTTGCAGAAACACCAATCTTAGATGCGCCTATCGTTACTGGCTCATTAGCATCCTTTAACAAGCGTTCAAGCACCACTTGAAGTTCTTCTTGTTCATTAAAATCCGAAATAACTGCTACAAACTCATCTCCGCCAAGCCGAGAAATTGTGTCTGACTCTCTCAATGCGCGCTCAAAACGCTTGGCAAGTTCAACCAGCAATCTATCTCCTGCTTGATGACCATAAACATCGTTCACGGCTTTAAAGCCATCCAGATCAATAAACACCACCGCCATTCTCAAACGATGTCTATTGGTGTAAGCAATAGCCTGACTGATACGATCTGCTAACAAGGCTCTATTAGGTAACCCAGTTAAACTGTCATAATGCGCAATATACTCCAATTGTTTCTGCTGCTGCTTTTGTAAACTGATATCTGAAAATAAAGCTATATATTGATATGGTCTTCCCTCTTTGTCATGAATAGAACTAATCGTGACCTTTTCAGGATATTCTTCGCCATCTTTTCTTCTATTCCAAAGTTCACCTGACCACTGACCATTTAAAAACAAGTCTTTCCAAAGCTCGGCATAAAAACCTTTCGTTTGACGCCCAGAGTTTAAAATACTGGGTTTCTGCCCAATAACCTCTTCTCGTTCATAACCCGTAATTCGAATAAAGGCTTCATTCACGTCAAGAATTTTTGCGCTCGAATCGGTAATAATAATACCCTCTTGCGCATATTCAAATACATTGGCAGCCTGCTTAAGGTCATTTTCTGCCTTCATTTTTTCGGTTACATTTTCAACCAAACCATCCGTGCCGATTAAGTTGCCATGAACACCTCTAACTGCATGCAACATAACCTTGACAATGCGCTCTTCGCCCGTAACAGGATATGAAAAGTGCATAAAGAATTCTTTAAAATCAACATCTCCCAAGCGCATTTTTTGCTTCGTTGTCAGCGCATCATTTAATGAACCCTCATCCCATGCAGCAAGTTGCGGCCAGGAGATACCTAATGCTCTTGTTTTTGACACACCAAAAACTTTTTCAACACTGTCACTGACATATTGAATAAGGTTGTCATCTGCGCTGATACTGAAAACAACAAAATTATCACCAATTTCATTCACAAGCCGTTGATACTGTTGATGCTGCTGATTGGCTTGTTTCTGAATACGACTTTTATCAATCAAGCGCCAAACTTCATTACCTAAAATCCGAACGGTTTCATTATCAGCTTCTTGATAAGGCTCTAACTTATTTCCAAAACCAAAAACCATAATAACGTTATCTTGCGCAAAAACGGGTAGCACAATACAGCGTTGAACGTTAACAACGTCTAATGAAGAGTCATCTGGTTTCAACAAAATGTTTGCTCCCCCTTCTTTTAAAAAGAGTTCACCGCTCTCGACAACTTGATGACAAATATCCGTTAATGCAACAGAAAAAGCTTGATCAACATTCGTTTTACAGACGGGATAAGAACATTCTTGCCAATGCGCTTCTTTAGGCGTTTTGCCAGGAATAATGACATGAGCAAACGCAAGTTCGCTCTGCACTATTTCTTTAATTTTATCCAATGCATTTGATAAAAATAGCTCTTCATTTGAAGTCTCAATCATCTCCGGTAAGCGCAGTAACACCTCATCACGATTGGCATTAAGCCTTAGCAGCGCCTCATGCTCTTTCAAACTCGAAATATCAACATAGGTTCCCGCCATCTTCAACGGTTCACCTTTACTTGACCATCGCGTCACCATACCTCTATCAAGCACCCATACCCAATGACCATCTTTATGGCGCATTCTCAGCTCCACCTCATAATAATCGAGCTTTCCTGCAAAATGCTGCCTTATCAATTCATTTGATTTTTTAAGATCTTCCGGATGGGCAAAGCGTTCCCAGATGTGGATACTAATGGGTGCTAACTCATGTAATTTATAGCCCATTATTTCTGCCCAACGTTCATTGAGGATTAACCCACCAGTAGGGACATCCCACTCCCAACTACCTGAACGCGTGGCACGGATAATGCCAGCTAAGCGCTTGGACTGCTCTTTTAAGTTCGCACTTAATGCACTGGTGCCTAATAGGGCAATAACGATCACGATAAATAAAATCACCAATAGAAGAATTGGCACATGGTAGGCATTCCAAAAGCTTTGCCAACTAAACTCTGGTAAAGCATCATAAGGAGGAAGACGGAGTGCTCTTAACAGGTTTTGTACGGGTAAATAATCTAAAGGAGGAACAAAGCCTGCTATACCTGAAGCTTTCGCAACCTCACTATCCGGTCTAAGGTTAAATAATGCAACAATCAATTGACGTGTTTTGTTTGAATCCACATTTGATAAAACGACAAAAGGCCATTCTGGGTACAACGAAGTTGATACTAAATAAGGAAAACCTTTGAGTTTTCGTTTGTGGATAATCTTTATTTGACTAAGTTTAAGTTTACCTTCCGACTGCCAGCTTTCTAATATGCCTGTGCGAACAAAGCCAACTTGCGCCTTACCAGACAACACGTCTGAAACAACGGCATCATTGTTACCAACCGAAACGAACTTAAGATCATCAACCTTTAAGCCGGCCTGTTTTAACTCATACAAAGGGACACTATAAGCCCCCATATTGATCGTAGTGGGAATAGCTATAACCTTATTCTGCAGGTCTTTATAACTATTTATATCTGTTCGGTTTGCCAGTGTGAATATGACACCACCTAAACTGCTTGTCGCTTCACCATCTCTTGAGTGTTGTATCGTTGCAATTGCACCACTCAAGCTATTTTCACTACGGACAACTTCATATAGGCTCGGGTTAACTAACAATAAATCCACTTCCTGCTGCCGAAGCGCACGCTTGAGCTGTGTATTGCCCAAAACCTTTAGATGAATATGAAAACCAGAAACATTCTGATTTAAGTAATTCACTAAAGGTTGATATTGTTGTTTTACTTTTGCAGAGTCACGATAAGCATATACCCCCAGAGTTAGGGATTCGCCTGAATCAGAATAAGCCTGAGCAGACCAACTCAAAAAACTGATAAGCAAGAAAAATACGAAACAGATTTTCTTAAACAACCAGCTCATACATCCCCTTCCGGCAAATAATGACATGAAAATAGGTTAGAAAAATTATCTAACTTGGTTAGCATTCCTTTTTCATACATCAATTTATTAAGATTTTGCGCTGCTTGATAAAAAGACGACTGTTGAGTTAAATAGTGTCTATTAACCGCCAAACTCGGTAAGACAACACCTCGCAATGCAGACTTTACTGCATCCGGCTCGATTTGCTCATGGTTAGCAATTCTATAAACCGCATCGCCAAAATTAGTATTCATTCGGTTTAGCGCCAGAAAATCCGCCTTCAATAACTGCTTTACGGAAGATGAACAATTATCTAACACATCAGTTTTAACTGCCAAAACATCAAAAATCGTTTCTGGAATTTCACGACTATCAAATAATACCTGCCCACCAATGGCTTTTAGCTTGGTTGCTGTCGGCTCATAAGTGATGATTGCGTCAATTTCTTTATTTTGCCAAGCATTCAATTGCTTATCCGGTGGTAACGTATTAACACGAATAACATCATTAGGTTTTAAGCCAGCTTTCAGCAATATTTTTGACATCATTAACTCACCAACAGCACTACCTTCATAACCAATACGCTTGCCTTTTAATTGCTTCAACTCTGTAATATCAGAATGAACCAACAACATATCAGCGCCTGAAGAGCTATCAAAAACCAACACTACGGTTAAAGGAACTCCCTGATCACGAACTCTAAAGACCTCATCTAATGTTAAAGCTGCAGCCTCTACTTCACCCGCTTTTAAACGGCGAATCGTTTCGGAGGATGAGCGGCTTTTAACCAATGTTATCTGCTTAGTCAGTAAACCAAAGTCTTCAGCCAAATAAAGTGGTTCATAACCAATCCATGGAAGAACGCCAACTCTTAGAGGTTGTCTGCATGAGCACCCAGAAAGTGCTCCTAATGCAGTTGCTGCAAAAAGGCTACGAAACATAAACTGACGTCTTGAAAGCATCATACTGAAATCGTCTCTAACAGGTGGTTTTCATACTAAATCAATGTCCTATTTGCATTCTATCATAGAAATTTTCTGGCTTATAAAAGCAGGCGGTATATAAGCAAAAATGAATAATCTAATATGCCTCACCATTAAGTTACCCAGCCTGGCAGATTTTATCAATTTACCCCATCAAAGCACTTTTGCTATACAATCAAATACAGTAATGAAGGGGCAAAAAAATGAAGTATGACAGCCTTAGCCAACTAGAACAAGATCACCACCCTACAGCCATTTCTAAGCGTTTAAGCACGCCTACTAAACCGCAAATACTCCCTGACGCCATTCTTGGTGCAATAGATGGTTGCGTTACAACTTTTGCCGTGGTTTCAGGTGCTTTTGGCGCTGGATTTTCTGCTACAGTTGCATTGACATTAGGGTTTGCCAACCTGTTTGCGGATGGCTTCAGCATGGCTGTCAGCAACTACGAAGCAACTAAAGCGCAAAAAGAATATTTAGATACAATAAAAAAAACGGAAGCAGATCATATTGAACGCATTCCCGAAGGAGAACGAGAAGAAATTCGCCAAATATTCTTGCAAAAGGGTTTTAAAGACCAAACACTAGAAAAGATTGTCGAAACGATAACTCAGGATAAGAATCTTTGGATAGAAACCATGATAATAGAAGAGCATGGGTTACAAAAAAATGAACCGCATTCAGTACGTTCTGCACTATCTACTTTCTTTGCATTTGTATTCGTTGGCGCTATGCCTTTGATCCCCTATTTAATTCCATCACTAACGTTAGCTCATCAATTTATGATAAGCACCTTAATTGCGGCTCTAATGTTCTTCCTGATTGGTATCCTAAAAAGCATCGTACTGGGCAAGTTGAACCTAACTTCAGGCATCAAAACTTTAGTCATTGGCAGTGCTGCGGCAGGCATCGCATTTGCAACAGGCTATTTACTCCAAAATATTTTTGCTATCAGCGCGGTTTAATCTATGTTTTTTAACAATTTATCGCTTTTTTCATTACAATGACTCCATACTGAATTGAATCCATTTTATTGAAATCAAATTACCTCACCAATTGCTTGTGACCTCAAATGCTTGAAACTGATTTTCATACCTATATTTATGCGTTGCACTCTGTACTAATTTTCTCAACGGCAAGCATCATTCTGGTTATTTTTTCTTTACAACACAGGGAATTACCAGTCGAGTCGGTCAGGCTATTCAAAGTCTTTTTTGTATTGGGAATAATCGGTTGGATTTTATTGGCTATCAGAGACTTATTTGGCCCAACAGGGAAACTTCTTCCTCCTGGCACCATGTATATTGTCAGTAGTTATATTTTGCTCATTGCTGTCATGCAATGCTCTGACAACCTGAAAAAAAACCTTATTGTCGGAACATTACATCTAATCCCGATTTATGCCATCTTCAAAGCTCAAGGAGCTTATGAGCATATCGTCGTCGTAACGGCTTATGCAATGGTGGTTTATCCCCTCATTCTATTCTTTTCTTTAAGAAGAGCCATTAAGCTTAAGAATATCGGCAGTGGATTAATTAGCCTCGGTGCATTAATTGTCGTCATTACCGCGCCGATAGAACTTTATCTGGCCTATGAATACAACAACCTAAGAACCGCTTATACGATTGCATTTGTCGTGACCACCACCAATTTTATGCTCATTGCCATTGGGTTTTTGACCTCGATTTTGATTCATGACCATAAGCAGTTGCTAAGCATGGCATTAAATGACCCATTAACAGGGTTACTCAATCGTAGAGGTTTAAGCAGTGCTTTGCCGATGTTACTGGCTACAGCAGAGCGCAATACATCGAATCTGAGCATCATTTCAATTGATATTGATTACTTTAAGCAAATTAATGATTCCTATGGTCACAAAGTCGGTGATGGTGTTTTGGTTTCGATCGCCCAAACATTAAAAGAAGAATGCCGACTTACAGATTTAGTCGCTCGTATCGGCGGAGAAGAGTTTGTCATCATTTTGCCAGGATTAAACTTGGATGCTACCAACTTGGTTGCAGAGCGAATTCGGACAAAAATTGCCTCAACGCCAATTGAACTTGCTGAGTGTGCAATTGAGATTACCGTAAGCTTAGGCATTTCTTCCGGTACAGGTCGTATCGACATCGAAACACTACTCAAACAAGCAGATGAAATGCTCTACCAAGCCAAACATGATGGCCGAAACCGTATCTGCTGCCAGAGAGATCTATTTCAAGCTGAAGGCTGACCGACTATTATCTTTAGCATTTTGCTTGGGTGAATGTGCTTATGCCAAGCATCTAAAATATCTTGCTTACTCACTTTGCCAAGTGCTTTAGGAAAACTTTGCAAATAATCTAAAGGCAAACCATAAAATCCAATCATGGATGTGTAAGCCAAAATTTTACTATTACTATCAACTCTCAAAGGAAAACCGTCTATCAAGTTATTTTTAATTGCTTGAAGCTTTTTCTCAGAGAAACCTTTCATAAATTGATCCAGTGTTTGACGAACCACTTTATCGGCAACCTTCTCATTGGCATTTTTTGTCGAAAGGCTGATCATAAAAGGGCCTGCCACTCTCATAGGTACGAAATAACTATAAACACCATAAACCAATCCGCGTTTTTCCCGAACATTTTCCATCAATAATGAACTGAAACCACTTCCACCTAGAATCTGATTACCAACAAATAAAGCTGCATAATCTGGATTCCCTCGTTCTATCCCAACCTGAGCCAGAGCGTAATGCGTTTGCGTTGCTTTAAATGGAATTTGAATTATCTTAGCTTGCTTTAAAGATGACGGCTTAGGAAGCGGTGCAGGCTTCTGTCCTTCAGGCAGCGCTTTCGTTAACTGAGTTGCAATTTGTTCCGCTTGTTTTCTTGAAACCTTACCCACAATGGTGATTTGTGCATTATGCGCAACATAATACTGACGGTAAAATGCTTGTAACGATGTTACGGTTAAGGCCTGTATTGTCTTAGCACTCCCTTCCACGGGGTGACCATACGGGTCATTTCCGTAAAGCTCTGACCAAAGTTTGTCTGATAGTAGTGCCGAAGGTGTAACCGCTTTTTGTTTAAGTGAAAGCAGGAGTTGATTTCGTTCTCTATCCAAAATTTCAGGCTTGAATACAGGATCAGACACAACTTGAGTAAATAGAGATAATGCTTTATCAAGTATTTTTGGTCTTGTCAGTGTTCTTAAGCGCAAAGATGCCGAATCTCGCCCCGCATCAGAACCGAACTGAGCACCAATATTATTAAAGCCAGCGCTAATCGCGTTTTCATCCAACTGATTCGTTGCAGTTCCTAACAAGTCAGACGTCATAAATGCGGCACCATATTGACTACCATCTCTTGCTGAACCTGCATCAAACTTCAACTCAACATCAACCATAGGCAGTTGATTGGCCTGCACAAAATATACTCGAACTCCTTTTGAGGTTGTCCAATGTTGGATATTTACTGCTGCTTCGGCTGGCAATACAAAAATAAACGCAAAGCACAACAAGACAATCTGATTAAGCCGTTTCATTAGCGAATCCCTCCAGCATTGATTGCGGAAGCTCCGCCTTGCATCGGTGCCTGACCATTTGGCAACAAAACACCAACCGTCATCTTATCTTTGGCAAAGTACTTTTTGGCAACCATCTGCACTTGTTTAGGCGTAACACTTCGCAAGTGTTCTATCCAATGTTCATCTGTATCTACAGGCAATCCAACAGACACCAATGCACCTAATACCATAGCTTGTCCCTGAATCGAATCTTGATGATATACATATTGCGCTTCTGTCTGTGCTAACACTCTATTCAACTCCGGTTTAGTAATAGTTTTTTTCTGTAATTTATCTATCTCTTGCCATAAGTCATCTTCGACTTGCTTAGGCGATATACCTTTAGAAGGCGTTCCTTCTAATAAAAATAGTGTTTGTAGGCGTGACAACTCATCATAGCCAGCACCGGCACTTGCCAACTGCTTGCTTCCTCGAACCAAATCTTTTGACAGCCTTGAAGAGTCATCTCCGTCTAAAACATTGCTCAATACGGACAAAGCATAGATGTCTTGCTTTTCAGCGTCCGTCTTCGCTGTTGCCAAGGTTGGCACATGAAAGCCCATTAAAACGCTCGGTACTTTAGTTGCACCTTTAAGTGAAACCCTCCTTTCACCTTGCTGGGGGATTTCTACTTGTGGCTTAGGGGGCGTCACTTTTTCTGGTTTGTAATGCCCATAATATTTTTGCGCCAGCTTCAATACAGCTTTTGGCTTCACATCACCGACCACAACCAAAGTCGCATTATTTGGTGCGTACCATTTACGATACCAACGGCGCACATTATTTGCAGTATAATGACGAATATCTGTCATCCAACCAATCGTAGGGTGGTGCGGGGGACTATTCACAAAAGCTGTGGCATTAAATTGTTCATACAGCTTGCTCGATGGCTTATCCTCTATGCGCCAACGCCTTTCTTCAGTAACAACCTCTCGTTCTTTTTGAAACTCTTTATTTTTAATCACAAGATTGCGCATACGATCGGCTTCCAATCGCATTACTTCTGCCAGATGACGTTTACCAACTACTTGATAATAGACAGTGTAATCTGAAGAAGTAAAAGCGTTTTCCTGACCTCCAAGCTTTGCTACGCGTCTAGAAAACTCACCCGGCTTAAGCGTTTTTGTCCCTTTAAACATCATATGCTCTAACATATGAGAAATACCGGTCATACCGTTTTCTTCATAATTGGATCCAACTCTATACCAAACTTGTTGCACCACTACTGGTGCTCGATGATCTGGCTTCACAACGACCTTTAAACCATTTTTGAGCTGATACTGAAAAATACTGGCATCGCCTTTTGCCATGACAACAGAACTGAAAAAAACGAAAACAGCTAAGAACATCCACTTTATCGCAAGCTTCATAGCCACGAATCCCCTTAAAAAAACCTTGATTTGATTTATAATAGCCCATATTTATCAACCAAGTATGACCGAAGCTTTGAAAACACATTCTGACTATTCAAAGACATCACATTCTTGGCTAACACAAAAAACTAAGGGAACCTAATGTTCAGTTTTTTAAAACGAAAAGATAATGCAAACAAAGCGTTAGAAGAAAACGCTGAACAAACTTCTAAAGAAAATGTTTCATATGAAACACTTCCTGATAGTGAGCCTCAATCAACTACTTCCTCTAAAAGCTCACCAACAGCACCGACATCCTTTTTTACACGATTAAAATCTGGTCTGAAAAAAACCCGCCAAAGTTTTAGCGACAACCTCGCTAACCTAGTAATAGGTAAAAAAGAGATTGATGATGAATTGCTTGAAGACATCGAAATGATTCTTTTGGGCGCTGATGTAGGTGTTGAAGCAACCGACAAAATCATTCAAAACTTAACAGATCAAGTGTCTCGCAAAGAACTTAAAGACCCTGAAGCACTGATTAATTCATTAAAAATGCAACTTAGAGGGTTACTTGAACCCATTGCTCAACCATTGGATATAGAGCAGACAGAACACAAACCTTTCGTTATTTTAATGGTTGGCGTTAATGGTGTTGGGAAAACCACCACCATTGGTAAACTGGCTAAAAAATTCCAAAACGAAGGGAAATCGGTCATGTTAGCTGCCGGTGATACTTTTCGTGCCGCAGCAGTTGAACAGCTAGAAACCTGGGGAGAGCGAAACCAAGTCCCTGTTATCTCACAGAATACTGGTGCAGACTCCGCTGCAGTTATTTTTGATGCAATTCAATCAGCAACTGCCAAAAAAATTGACGTGCTCATTGCAGATACCGCAGGAAGACTCCACACTCAATCAAACTTAATGGAAGAGCTCAAAAAAGTAAAACGCGTTATTCAGAAAGTCGATGCGACAGCCCCTCATGAAGTGATGCTTGTTTTGGATGCGGGTACAGGGCAAAACGCAATGAATCAAGCTCAGCAATTCAATGAAGCAATGGAAGTCACTGGACTAACCTTAACTAAACTGGATGGTACGGCCAAAGGTGGCATCATCTTTGCACTATCAGAGAGAACCGGCATCCCAGTCAGATTTATTGGTGTTGGTGAAAGCATTGATGATTTAAGAACTTTTAACGCTAAGGATTTCTCCGAGGCATTATTTGATTAACATATTATTATGAACTTGCCCGAAACACACAATGCCAACCATCTTTATGCCTTTAAAAAAGGCTATCGCCATGCAATGGAAGGTAAACCCTTGTCTCAAATACCTAGTCAAATCAAACTTGATGGTACTATGCGAGAATATTTTCAAGAAGGCTGGCACCAATATCAAGATGACCTAGCAGAAGCATCTGAAAGTGATACCGACTCTCCATGGCGTAATAAAGTAGTTTGGTCACTAATGGGCATATTTGCTGGTTTGGCTACCGCAAGCTTAATGATTCATAACATTCAAAAAGAGAAGCAGACTTCGCATAGGCAAGCCTCTGAAACCGTTCAAAATATTGATACAAAACCCTCAAACATCTCCACAAAAGCAACCCAAACACAACCAGATGATTTTAGTTTAATCACTACAAACCAGACGCCTAACCAGGCAACACATTCAAACACTAAATCTACATCTACATCTACGACACAAGAAAACTCTAAGACGAAATCCAATAAATTAAACAAACCTACTTCTCAATCGGATACTTTATCACTACTTTCAAGCAATGAACGCCAAGACTTATCCCTAGCTAAACAGGCTTTTGACAAACCTTTGTCTAAAAGTATACTTACACCCCTTGTTAATACCTCAATACACATCTCAAGAGCAAAGCTTACCAACACAATAATAGATAAAGAACCAGGGTCACTTTTTGCTGAAACTGTCCCAAAATATGTCAGAAAAATTTACTTTTTTAGTCAAATACAAAATGCCAAAGGGCAAACACTTTACCATCGCTGGCTTTATAATGGACAAATTATGGCTACAATTCCCCTGACAGTCAGAAGCAATAACTTTCGTACTTGGTCGAGTAAACGACTCAGCAGTGCGTGGAGCGGTGATTGGGCGGTAGAAATTCTTAATAGTCAAAAACAACCTATCTTCCGTTTAAATTTTAAATACGCTCAATAAATCGTCATGAGAACAGCACTACAAACTGCCACATTACTAACTACTCTGATACTACTTTCAGGTTGCGCTACCAACCCTCCCAACCATACTCATGACAATATTTGTCGTATTTATCATTATGATTCTGACTGGGAAAAAGCGGCTAAAGCATCTTCTAAGAGATGGGGAATTCCTGAATATATTCTCATGGCATTCATTTATCAAGAATCTAGGTTTAAGGATGATGCGCAACCAGAAAGAGACTTTGCACTAGGATTTATACCGCTACCGCGTGACTCTTCTGCCTACGGTTACTCCCAAGCACAGGATCCAGCTTGGTTTGATTACCAAAAATCAACAGGAAATCGTTTTGCAAAACGTACTAATGTAGAAGACTCATTAGACTTTATCGGCTGGTACAATTATCAATCACACATCAGAAACGGCATTAGAAGAAATGATGCCTATCGTTTATATCTTGCCTATCACGAAGGCCATGGTGGCTATTCCAGAAGGACTTATGCCAATAAAAAATGGTTATTACATGTAGCCAATAAAGTAAAAAATAGAGCTTATTTATACAAAAAACAACTCATTGCCTGTCATAAATTAAAACCAGAAAAAAGTAACAAGCCTAAAGAGAAAAATAAAGGTCGTTGTACCGCGCCTTGGCCTTATTGCTAATAAACAGTAGACATAAAAAAACCGGCATTAGCCGGCTTTTTTATGTAAAGAATATACTTTCAATTAAGCTTTATACTTTTCAACAACAATACTTGCGTTAGTACCGCCAAACCCAAAACTATTACTCATAACACGATTAAGACCAGCATTTTCAACCAGCTCTCTCACTATTGGCATCCCCTCACATTCAGGGTCTAGTGTTTCGATATTAATAGATGGTGCAATAAAGTCATTTTCCAGCATGCATAGGCTATAAATAAGTTCGTGCACACCAGCAGCTCCCAGTGAGTGGCCCGACATAGATTTAGTTGAACTAATTTTTGGAATTTTATCACCAAAAACTTCACGAATTGCTGCAGCTTCTTTAGTGTCTCCAACAGGAGTTGAAGTACCATGAGGGTTAATGTAATCAACATCGCCATCAACCGTTGCAAGCGCCATTTCCATACAACGCACAGCTCCTTCACCGGATGGGGCAACCATATCATAGCCATCAGAATTCGCGCCATAACCAGTAATTTCGGCATAAATTTTCGCGCCACGAGCTAAAGCGTGTTCCAACTCTTCAACGACAACCATACCGCCACCACCGGCAATGACAAAACCATCTCTATCCGTATCATAGGCACGTGATGCTTTATCAGGCGTGTCATTGTATTTTGTAGACAGCGCTCCCATCGCATCAAACAGCACAGACATCGTCCAATGAAGTTCTTCACCACCACCGGCAAATACAACATCTTGCTTACCCAATTGAATTTGCTCTACAGCTGTACCTATACAGTGAGCAGATGTTGAACAAGCCGAGCTGATTGAATAGTTAACACCCTTAATTTTAAAAGGAGTTGCCAAACAAGCAGAAACTGTTGAGCCCATAGTACGCGTTACCATATAAGGCCCAACTCGTTTTACACCACGGCTTCTCGCAATATCAACGGCATCAGTGGCGTTTGAGTTGGATCCACCACCTGAACCAGCTACTAATCCAGTTCTTGGATTGGATACTTGCTCTTCAGTTAAACCAGAATCTTCTACAGCTTGTTGCATCGCGATATAAGCGTACGCTGCAGCATCACCCATAAAACGTAATTGCTTGCGATCAATATGATCTTTAAAATCAAGATTTTTTACTGCACCATGAACTTGAGACCGCATACCATTCTCTTCATACTCGGGAGCAAAAACAATACCTGATTTTCCATTTTTCAGAGATTCGGTCACTTCATCCTTGTTGTTTCCAAGACTGCAAACAACACCAACACCTGTGATGACTACACGCTTCATATTAGAAATTATCCGTATTTGTAAACAAGCCAACTTTTAAATCAGATGCCGAATAGATTTCTTTTCCATCGACAAATAAATGCGCATCTCCGATTCCCATGTAGAGCTTACGCTTGATAACTCTTTTCATATTAATAACATATTCTACTTTCTTAGCAGTAGGTAGCACTTGACCATAAAACTTTACTTCACCTGAGCCCAACGCTCGACCTCTTCCTGGGCCTCCAGTCCAACCTAAAAAGAATCCTATTAGTTGCCACATAGCATCTAATCCTAGGCAGCCAGGCATAACCGGGTCGTTATTAAAATGGCATTCAAAAAACCATAAGTCTTTCGTTACATCAAGTTCAGCACGAATCTCACCTTTACCAAATGAACCACCTTCTTCTGAAATATGTGTAATGCGATCAAACATCAGCATTGGAGGCAAAGGTAGCTGAGCATTGCCAGGACCGAATAACTCCCCTCGACCACACTTTAATAATTCTTCTTTTGTATAGCTAGACTGCTGTTCCATGTAGGTTCCATTTTATAAAATTGTCTCGGTATTATACAGAGGCGGGAAAACGAATACAAATTAGTAAAAACTGAGACAGAATAATCTTTTGGAGAATTGATTTCTATTAATTTCTTGTTAAAAAAAAACCACTCATAGGAGTGGTTTTCAGAATATAAGCTTGGA
This sequence comes from Hydrogenovibrio kuenenii DSM 12350, assembly GCF_000526715.1. Classification (NCBI taxonomy): domain Bacteria; kingdom Pseudomonadati; phylum Pseudomonadota; class Gammaproteobacteria; order Thiotrichales; family Piscirickettsiaceae; genus Hydrogenovibrio; species Hydrogenovibrio kuenenii. The sequence continues at coordinate 2,074,737 of NZ_JAGP01000001.1, forward strand.
GATGACCTACTCTCACATGGCACCTGCCACACTACCATCGGCGCTGAGACGTTTCACTACTGAGTTCGGAATGGGATCAGGTGGTTCCATCTCGCTATGGTCCCCAAGCAATTTGGTTATGTAAGCTGATGTTTTACCATCAACTCACTGAATTTGGATCAATCTTTATTAAGAGCATATTGTTCTACAACACATGTATCTTTCATTGCGTCATTTCTCTAGCTACTCAAGCTCAAACATGCCTTCAAAAGTCACTTTTGAGTTGTATAGTTAAGCCTCACGGGTAATTAGTACTGGTTAGCTTCATACATTACTGCACTTCCACATCCAGCCTATCAACGTCATAGTCTTTAACGGCCCTTTAGAAGACTTAAAGTCTAGGGAGAACTTATCTTGAGGCGGGTTTCCCGCTTAGATGCTTTCAGCGGTTATCCCTTCCGATCATAGCTACCCTGCAATGCCTCTGGCGAGACAACAGGAACACCAGCGGATCGTCCACTCCGGTCCTCTCGTACTAGGAGCAGCCCCTCTCAATTCTCCAACGCCCACGGCAGATAGGGACCGAACTGTCTCACGACGTTCTAAACCCAGCTCGCGTACCACTTTAAATGGCGAACAGCCATACCCTTGGGACCGACTTCAGCCCCAGGATGTGATGAGCCGACATCGAGGTGCCAAACACCGCCGTCGATATGAACTCTTGGGCGGTATCAGCCTGTTATCCCCGGAGTACCTTTTATCCGTTGAGCGATGGCCCTTCCACACAGAACCACCGGATCACTAGAACCTGCTTTCGCACCTGCTCGACGTGTCAGTCTCGCAGTCAAGCACCCTTTTACTCTTGCGCTCATTGCACGATGTCCGACCGTGCTGAGGGTACCTTCGCGCTCCTCCGTTACTCTTTAGGAGGAGACCGCCCCAGTCAAACTACCCACCATACACTGTCCCTGACCAGGATTCACTGGCCTAGGTTAGAACCTCAATAATATCAGGGTGGTATTTCAAGATTGGCTCCACAATAACTGGCGTTACTGCTTCAAAGCCTCCCACCTATCCTACACAGATAGTATCAAAGTCCAGTGCAAAGCTATAGTAAAGGTTCACGGGGTCTTTCCGTCTAGCCGCGGGTACGCAGCATCTTAACTGCGAGTTCAATTTCGCTGAGTCTCGGGTGGAGACAGTGTGGCCATCATTACGCCATTCGTGCAGGTCGGAACTTACCCGACAAGGAATTTCGCTACCTTAGGACCGTTATAGTTACGGCCGCCGTTTACCGGGGCTTCGATCAAGAGCTTCGCATAAGCTAACCCCATCAATTAACCTTCCGGCACCGGGCAGGCGTCACACCGTATACGTCATCTTTCGATTTTGCACAGTGCTATGTTTTTAGTAAACAGTTGCAGCCACCTAGTCTCTGCGGCCCACTCGCGTGGGCATACCTTCTCCCGAAGTTACGGTATCATTTTGCCTAGTTCCTTCACCCGAGTTCTCTCAAGCGCCTTGGAATTCTCATCCTGACCACCTGTGTTGGTTTGGGGTACGATTCTTTATTACCTGAAGCTTAGAAGCTTTTCTTGGAAGCATGGCATCAACAACTTCGTCCAAAAGAGGACTCCTCATCACGCCTCAGCATTAAGATCCCGGATTTGCCTAAGATCTCTGCCTAAACGCTTGAACTTGCAACCATCAGCAAGCTTGCCTAGCCTTCTCCGTCCCTCCATCGCAGTAATAAAAAGTATAGGAATATTAACCTATTTCCCATCGACTACGCCTCTCGGCCTCGCCTTAGGGGTCGACTAACCCTACGTCGATTAACGTTGCGTAGGAACCCTTGGTCTTTCGGCGAGGGAGCTTTTCACTCCCTTTATCGCTACTCATGTCAGCATTCGCACTCGTGATACCTCCAGGACACTTTACAATGCCCCTTCGCAGGCTTACACGACGCTCCTCTACCATGCCTTACGGCATCCGCAGCTTCGGTACACTATTTAGCCCCGTTAAATCTTCGGCGCAGGCCGACTCGATCAGTGAGCTATTACGCTTTCTTTAAAGGGTGGCTGCTTCTAAGCCAACCTCCTGACTGTCTAAGCCTTCCCACATCCTTTCCCACTTAATAGTGTTTAGGGACCTTAGCTGGCGGTCTGGGTTGTTTCCCTCTTGACAACGGACGTTAGCACCCGCAGTCTGTCTCCCATGATTGCACTTGTTGGTATTCGGAGTTTGCAATGGGCTGCTAAGCCTTGACGGCCCGCTAGACCATAACAGTGCTCTACCCCCAACAGTGATACATGAGGCTCTACCTAAATAGATTTCGAGGAGAACCAGCTATCTCCGGGCTTGATTAGCCTTTCACTCCGATCCACAGCTCATCCCTGCATTTTTCAACATACGTGGGTTCGGTCCTCCAGTTGGTGTTACCCAACCTTCAACCTGGCCATGGATAGATCGCCCGGTTTCGGGTCTACGCCATGCTACTAATCGCCCATTTAAGACTCGGTTTCCCTTCGGCTCCCCTATTCGGTTAACCTTGCAACATAACGTAAGTCGCTGACCCATTATACAAAAGGTACGCGGTCACACCACGAAGGTGCTCCCACTGCTTGTACGTACACGGTTTCAGGTTCTATTTCACTCCCCTTCCGGGGTTCTTTTCGCCTTTCCCTCACGGTACTGGTTCACTATCGGTCGGTAGAGAGTATTTAGCCTTGGAGGGTGGTCCCCCCATGTTCAGACAGAATTTCACGTGTTCCGTCCTACTCGAATAACACTTAATAAGATTTTGCATACAGGACTATCACCTTGTATCGTCACACTTTCCAGAGTGTTCTGCTATCTTAATAAATGCTTTAGGGCTGGTCCCCGTTCGCTCGCCGCTACTTAGGGAATCTCGGTTGATTTCTTTTCCTCTGGGTACTTAGATGTTTCAGTTCTCCAGGTTTGCCTCCCATAAAGGGATACTCATAAATGAGTGGGTTTTCCCATTCGGAAATCCACGGATCAAAGCTTGTTTACTAACTCCCCGTGGCTTATCGCAAGTTACTACGTCCTTCATCGCCTTCTACCGCCTAGGCATCCACCGTGTACGCTTAGTCACTTAACTATACAACTCAAAAATAACCTTGACCTTTTGTGTTGCGCCCATCCCTTCAACTCTCTAATAACTTGCTAAAGTTATTAAAAATCCAGAACTTCTTCAATCAAAGCCTAATGAATTGCTTGTAACTAAAAGTTTTTCGCTGACATGTTCTCGCTTGAGTAAACTTTCAAAATTGACTCAATGTAAGATACATTGTTACCTAGATGCCAATGGCTTACGCCATTGACGTCTATTACTATGTATAAATGAGTTGGAGACTCATTTATACTGTTTATGACATGTCGGTGTCATAAACTTCTCTTTGCTTAATATTGAGAATCCGATTACTTTATTGGCAATGCCTTTAAAGCTTTCTTTTTCTCTCAATTAATTTGAGATTGATCCAAATTGTTAAAGAACTTCTTCAGTTATATCGTTACCAATATCACTGCTAATAACTTCTGTTTTTTTAAATTAAAAACAAAAACCATTCACCGGAATATTGGTGGAGCTATGCGGGATCGAACCGCAGACCTCCTGCGTGCAAGGCAGGCGCTCTCCCAGCTGAGCTATAGCCCCAAAGTCATGGTGGGTCTGGGTGGATTTGAACCACCGACCTCACCCTTATCAGGGGTGCGCTCTAACCAACTGAGCTACAGACCCAGGTCTTTTTCTTCTAGTAATACAGAGACAATTTATGTGGAAGCTAACTTAAGCTCGCGGTCACTTTTTTCTTAAAGGAGGTGATCCAGCCGCAGGTTCCCCTACGGCTACCTTGTTACGACTTCACCCCAGTCATGAATCACAAAGTGGTAAGCGCCCTCCCGAAGGTTAGACTACCTACTTCTTTTGCAACCCACTCCCATGGTGTGACGGGCGGTGTGTACAAGGCCCGGGAACGTATTCACCGTGACATTCTGATTCACGATTACTAGCGATTCCGACTTCACGGAGTCGAGTTGCAGACTCCGATCCGGACTACGAAGGGTTTTCTGAGATTTGCGCACTGTCGCCAGTTGGCTGCTCTTTGTACCCCCCATTGTAGCACGTGTGTAGCCCATCCCATAAGGGCCATGATGACTTGACGTCGTCCCCGCCTTCCTCCGGTTTATCACCGGCAGTCTCATTAGAGTTCTCAACTAAATGGTAGCAACTAATGATAAGGGTTGCGCTCGTTGCGGGACTTAACCCAACATCTCACGACACGAGCTGACGACAGCCATGCAGCACCTGTGTTAGAGTTCCCGAAGGCACCAATCTATCTCTAGAAAGTTCTCTACATGTCAAGGGATGGTAAGGTTCTTCGCGTTGCATCGAATTAAACCACATGCTCCACCGCTTGTGCGGGCCCCCGTCAATTCCTTTGAGTTTTAATCTTGCGACCGTACTCCCCAGGCGGTCAACTTATCGCGTTAGCTACGCTACTAATCTTTTTAATAAGACCAACAGCTAGTTGACATCGTTTACGGCGTGGACTACCGGGGTATCTAATCCCGTTCGCTACCCACGCTTTCGCACCTCAGCGTCAGTTTTAAGCCAGGAAGGCGCCTTCGCCACTGATGTTCCTCCAGATATCTACGCATTTCACTGCTACACCTGGAATTCCCCTTCCCTCTCTTAAACTCTAGATTGCCAGTATCGGATGCAATTCCTAGGTTGAGCCCAGGGCTTTCACAACCGACTTAACAGTCCGCCTACGCGCGCTTTACGCCCAGTAATTCCGAATAACGCTTGCACCCTCTGTATTACCGCGGCTGCTGGCACAGAGTTAGCCGGTGCTTCTTCTAATGCTAACGTCACACTAAGCAGTTATTAGCTACTTAGCTTTCCTCACAATTGAAAGTGCTTTACAACCCTCGGGCCTTCTTCACACACGCGGCATGGCTGCATCAAGGTTTCCCTCATTGTGCAATATTCCCCACTGCTGCCTCCCGTAGGAGTCTGGGCCGTGTCTCAGTCCCAGTGTGGCTGATCATCCTCTCAAACCAGCTATAGATCGTCGCCTTGGTAGGCCTTTACCCTACCAACTAGCTAATCTAACTTGGGCTCATCCTTTAGCGATACCTTCCAAGGAGAGGGCACCTTTAATCCGTAGATCACATTCGGTATTAGCATACGTTTCCATATGTTGTCCCCAACTAAAGGGCAGATTCCCAAGCATTACTCACCCGTCCGCCACTCGTCAGCAAGAAAGCAAGCTTTCTTCTGTTACCGTTCGACTTGCATGTGTTAAGCCTGCCGCCAGCGTTCATTCTGAGCCAGGATCAAACTCTTCAGTTTAATCTCTTGACTTGTTTTTTGGTTTGCTTTTCTGCAAATACAAATTAAACACTCGAAATTAACAAGGTACATGTATTATTAAATACCTAAGTATTCAATAATTAACCATATACATAGTTATCGAGATATTTATGATTTTAGTCACCACTTACTCAAGCAGCTCCCACATAAATTATCTCTGTATTACCTGATTTTTAAAGAACTAAGTCTTGCAAAAATATCTGATTTTATCGGACATTTTCTTTTTCGTTAAGCCGTAAATTGTAAGTTATTTTCTAGCAATCTGTCAACTTAAATTTTTAGTATTTTTGAAAAAAATTTAAATCCTTTTCAAAAATTCTACTCCAAATTTTTGCACTCCAACATTCAATTAAACTTAACTAAATATTGAACAAATTTTGAAGCTCTTTCGTATTTCGAAGCAGTTGTTAAATTGCTTGTGTTCGAAAGAGATGCGTATTCTAATCATTCGTGAAATCTTTGCAAGCCTTTTAACTAACTTTTTTACAGTTTTTTTATCTACCCATGAACTTTCAATAACTTAGGAGAAAACCAACTCAAAAAGGTAACTCAACCTCAATCTCAAGGCCACCTAAACGCACCCCTTGCAACAACCGAATTCCCCCATAAAGTGCAACAACTTAACATCAAATAAAAAAAGCCGCTTAAATAAGCGGCTTTGGAAAGAGAAAATAAACTAAGTAATTAACAAACAATCGTAATACGAGCGAACTTGCGCTTACCAACTTGATAAACTTGCTTTTCACAAGCCTCAACAGTAATACGTCCATCTTCTATTTTTTCCCCATTCAACTTCACCGCACCTTGCTTAATCATACGATGCGCATCAGACGTTGAACCAACTAGACCAGCTTCTTTTAATAAGTTTGCTAAAGGCATCGCTTCATTAAAGGTGAATTCTGGCATTTCATCTGGAATAGCATTTTTCGAAAACTTAGTTTCAAAATCTTTTAATGCCGACTGTGCTGCTTCTGCCGAGTGGAAACGCTCTATCAACTCAAGCGCCAACTTGATCTTAATATTTCTTGGATTTTCACCATTTGCAACTACTTGCTTCAAGCCTTCAATTTCTTCCAAAGATAAGAAAGACAACAATTCATAGTAACGCCACATCAAATCATCAGAAACCGACATCACCTTACCAAACATATCATTTGGTTCGTCTTTAATGCCAATGTAATTCCCCAGAGATTTGGACATTTTCTGTACACCGTCCAGCCCTTCAAGAATCGGCATGGTTAGTGTACATTGTGGCTTCTTACCAAAATGGCCTTGTAGCGTACGCCCCATCAATAGGTTGAACTTTTGGTCCGTTCCACCCAATTCAATGTCCGCATCCATTGCAACTGAATCATAACCTTGCACTAACGGATATAAAAACTCATGAATAGCGATTGGCGTACCTGATTTATAACGATCTTCAAAATCATTACGCTCAAGCATACGGGCAACGGTTTGTGTCGCTGCCAACTTAATCATATCAGCTGCAGACTTTTGCCCCATCCATTCAGAGTTAAACATCACTGTTGTTTTCTCTGGATCAAGAATTTTAAAAACTTGTTCTTTATAAGTTTCAGCATTCTTGGCAATATCTTCTGGAGACAACGGTGGGCGTGTCGCACTCTTACCGGTTGGATCACCGATCATTGCGGTAAAATCACCAATCAAAAACAACACTTCATGGCCTAAGTCTTGGAATTGCTTTAGCTTATTAATTAAAACCGTATGCCCCAAGTGCAAATCAGGGGCCGTTGGATCAAACCCGGCTTTGACACGTAAAGGCTTGCCAGACTCTAATCTTTCGATAAGCTCTTTTTCTACTAAAATTTCTTCTGCGCCACGCTTAATAATGGCCAACTGTTCTTGTACTGACTTCATTTTATATTTACTTTTTAAAACCTAAATTCTTAACCACAAAGGACGGTATCGGTATTGAGCTGCAACTTACCGGTCATTTCGGATACAGATTGATAGCCTTGCTGCTGCATATACTTGGCAATACCTTTATTCACTTTTTTCACCAATAAAGGATCTTTTGCCATCGCTGTGCCTATCGCCACCATAGACGCGCCTGCCAAGAAAAACTCAATCGCATCTTCCGCTGAAGCAATACCACCCAGACCAATAATCGGCACATTATACTGTTTCGCAACCTGATAAACTTGATGAACTTTTAGCAATGCCACAGGCTTGACAGCAGGGCCAGACAAACCACCTTGGTTATTTCCCAGGGTCGGCTTAGCCGTGTGAATATCAACCTGCATCCCCATTAAGGTATTGATCGCAGACAACATATCGGCTCCCGCATCAATCACACGGCGCGCACCTTCAGCAATATCCGTTTGGTTTGGCGACAACTTTACAATCAAAGGCTTGGTCGTATTTGCACGACAAGCTTCCACCACTTTTGCTGCCATATCAGGATCGTTACCAAAAGCAGCGCCACCCTTTTTAACATTTGGGCAAGAAATATTGACTTCAATCGCTGGTAAATCTGTTTGATCAAACAAACGCACCACTTCCGCATACTCCTCGATAGAAGAACCCGATACATTAATAATAAAACGTGATTCATCCAATTTCAGCTTCGGCAAATATTGTTCGATAACGGCTTTCGCCCCCGGGTTTTGCAAACCAATCGAGTTCAATAACCCGCATGGCGCTTCCATTACACGCTCTGGTTTATTACCGAGTTTCGCTTCCAAAGTCGTCCCTTTAAGAAATACCGCACCGACATCTCTATTGGAAAAACCGGAAACAGACTGGTATTCTATGCCGTAGCCAGCATTCCCTGAAGCCATTGCTACAGGGCTATTAAAGTGAATGCCGCACAAATCTACCGATAAATCCATCAACTCGACCTTATAATCTTGAGTACTATTTTCGAACATTAACTCTTATGATTCACATTATTCTTTATGAACCTGAAATCCCACAAAACACTGGTGCGCTGATTCGCTTAAGTGCCAACATGGGCGCAAACCTACATTTAATCAAACCTTACGCTTTTGACTTGAGCGAGAAAAAGGTTCGTCGCGCTGGCTTGGATTATCATGAGCTTGCCAACCTTCACGAGCACGAGTCACTTGAAGACTGCCTTAACACCGTTAAGCCGAACCGTGTCTTTGCCTTAACCACCAAAACAACACGTTATTATACCGAAGCTGAGTTTGTGGACGATGATGCTTTTTTATTTGGCCCCGAAAGTCGTGGGTTGCCTATGGATGTAATCAACAACCTACCTGAAGCGCAACGATTAACCATACCAATGGTTCCAGGTGGTCGCAGCTTAAACCTAGCAAATGCTGTTTCGGTGGTTGCTTATGAAGCTTGGCGTCAACTTGGCTTTAACATGCCGTCTTAAATATAAAAATCTGCCAGGCTGGGGTAATAAATTAAACACCCAGCCTGGTAGATTTTAGGATTCAGCTTTAAGCTCTCTAGCCAGCAAGCGCTCTGCTGCTTCTTTAGCTGAAATATTCCCTTCAACCAAATGATAAACTTGCTCTGCAATCGGCAAATCTAAACCTTTTTCATCTGCGATGGCTTTTACAACCCTAACCGCTTTAACACCCTCAACCACTTGCCCGATTTCTTGCTGCGCACTTTCAGACGATTGCTTTGATGCAAGCTTTAAACCAAACTGACGGTTACGAGATAAGTTATCCGTACAAGTTAACACTAAATCACCCAAGCCAGCTAATCCCATCAAAGTTTCCGGTGTTGCGCCATACAACCCTGCAAAGCGCATCATTTCCGCCATGCCTCTGGAAATAATCGCAGCGCGCGCATTAGCACCTAAGTGCAACCCATCACTCACGCCTGTAGCGATTGCCATAATATTTTTATAAGCACCACCAACCTCTACACCCGCCATATCACCTTGCGTATACATACGGAAAGCATCATGATGGAATAAATTCGCCCAATAAGCCGCTTCTTGCTCATTTGTCGATGCACTCACCATTGCTGTTGGTAAACCTTTCGCTACTTCAGCTGCAAAAGTTGGCCCCGAAAGAACTGTGTAATGACAATCCTGACACACTTCTTCTCTTGCTACCTCATGCAAAAGTTTTCTACCTTCCGGCTCAAAACCTTTGGTCGCCCAAGCAATATGCTTTTTCGACACACCAACCAGATCAGAAACTTTTTTTAATACTCGACGAAAAACATGACTGGGCACTACGACCAAAATCGCATCGGCAGCTTCTAGGCTTGGAGCAAGATCTTCAACTATGCGAAGACTTTCAGGAAAATGCACATGAGGTAAATACCTTAAGTTTCTGCGCTCTTGCAATAAACTTTGAACATGCTCATCACTGTGTGCCCATAACGCAACATCATGACCAGACCTAGCCAAATGAATTGCCAAAGCCGTCCCCCAGGCACCTGCGCCAAGAACGACCACTTTTTGCACATCTTTTCGTGACATAAATTCTTAGCGCTTGCTCAACGCTTATTGCTGAGTTTCTTGAGCTTGCTGCTCTAAATGACTGGCAAACATTGCATCAAAGTTAACAGGTTCTAAAATCAATTGAGGGAATCCGCCTTTCGCTACCAAACCCGAAATGGTTTCGCGAGCATAAGGGAAAAGAGCCGCAGGACATTGAGAGGCCAAGAAGTATTGTGTTTCTTGCTCATCAAAACCTTCAATAGTAAAAATACCAGCCTGTTCCACTTCACACAAAAACGCTGTTGCGCCCTCAATCTTAGTGGTAGCCGTAACACGAATTAGGACATGATAAGTCCCTTCATCCAACTTATCCGTTTCAACATTCAAGTCAACTTCTAATTGAGGTTGAAATTCCTGCAAGAAAATTTCTGGTGCCTTTGGCGACTCAAATGAAATATTTTTCGCGTAGATTTTTTGAATTTGAAATTGCTGTTGCACTTCAGTTTGACCTGTTTCTGACATTCTACTTCCTAGTCTTAATTATAATTTAGCTGTTCTTTTAAACATTTCCGGCAAGAATCTTATCCAACTCACCTGAACGATCTGCTGCAGACAGGTCATCAAACCCACCAACATGATGATCACCGATAAAAACTTGTGGCACAGTGTTACGGCCGCACTTTTCTTGCATTGCATCCCACAAAGCTCTATCACCGCCCACATTGATTTCGTTATAGGTCAGCCCTTTACCGTTCAACAAATTTTTCGCCATACTACAATAAGGGCAAGTTGATGTTAGATAAACCGTGATTTCTGGCTGTGATTGCTCTGACATTACACTTCTTCCTTTCTGTTTTTTTTTAACTGTTTTTTTGACACGGGCTTATTTACGGGTAACCCTGCACTTTTCCAGGACATAATGCCACCACTTAAATTGTGTACTTTACTAAAACCTTGCTTCACCAACATTCTCGCAACGCTAGCTGACCTTGCGCCAGACTGACAGTAAACCAAAACATCATCATCCTTATGTGAATCTAGACTAGCCAATCTTTTTGACACATCTGTAGAAGAGATATTTTCAGCTTCACCAATGAAGCCACCACGGAACTCTGCATCTGTTCGTACATCCAACACCCATGCGCCGCTATTATAAAGTCTAACCGCTTCATCTGCATTTACAGTCTTAAATCCTGATACCTTATCGCCGAAATAACTGTAGCCTAGCATCCCAACAATAACCGCTAACGCGACAAACAATAGCAGTTGCTCATGCACAAACTCAATAAACATCCAAATTCCTTTAACAAATGATTCATATTCAAAGCTAATGATTTTAACAATGAAACTCGTTACAATAAACGTCTATTTATTGTTTTTAAACAAATTCACTAAATTCAAGGACAACCCTCTTTTTTTCGACGGAAAACACCATGACTGAAACTGTAAACCTAAAACATAGACCAACCGGATTGATTATTTTAGACGGATGGGGGCATCGCGATGAAACTAAATACAACGCAATTGCACAAGCCAACACCCCAAACTGGGATAAATTGCTTGTTGAACACCCTCACACTCAAATCAATACATCAGGGATCGCTGTAGGTTTACCAGAGGGTCAAATGGGGAACTCCGAAGTAGGGCATATGAACCTTGGTGCTGGACGAGTCGTTTATCAAGAACTAACACGTATCCAAAAAGACATCGACGATGGTCGATTCTTTCAAAACAACGCCTTATTGAAAGCAATTGATTCTGCCATTGACCGTGAACGCACCGTACATATCATGGGTCTACTATCAGATGGCGGCGTCCACTCGCATATCAACCACATCAAAGCAGCCATTAAAATGGCTCATGAACGTGGTGCAGAAGTTGTACTCCATGCTTTTACTGATGGACGTGATACCTCCCCACAAAGCGCTCTACAATATATCAAAGAGATTGAAGACTTTATGGCCGAAACCGGCGGTGGACGCATCGCCTCTATTACCGGACGTTACTTTGCACTTGATAGAGATAACCGCTGGGATCGTGTTCATAAAACTTATGACGTAATCACTTGCGGCATCAGTGAGTTTGAATACTCTTCAGCGACCGAAGCGGTAGAAGCTGCTTACGCTCGTGGTGAAAACGATGAATTTATCCAAGCAACACACATTGCTCGGGAAGACGGTTCAAAAACCCAAGTTCAAGATGGTGACTCTATCATCTTCATGAACTTCCGTTCAGACCGTGCAAGACAGCTAACCAAAGCATTTATCTTTGATGACTTTGAAGATTTTCATCGATGCAAAACACCTGTACTATCAGCTTTCGTTACGCTAACCGAATACAAAAAGAACTTTGAAAAATTCGGCGCTTTAATTGCCTACCGCCCGACTAAGTTGCGCAACACTTATGGTGAATATGTTTCTAAAAAGGGTCTCAAACAATTACGCATTGCGGAAACAGAAAAGTACGCTCACGTTACTTTCTTCTTCAACGGTGGTGTAGAAGAACCTAATAGGAACGAATACCGAATTCTGATCAATTCACCTCAAGTAGCGACTTATGACCTACAACCTGAAATGAGCTTACCAGAATTAAAATCAAAACTGATTCAAGCCATTCATTCTGGAGAGTACGACACTTTTATTTGCAACATTGCAAACCCTGACATGGTTGGTCACACAGGCATCATGAGTGCCTGTATTAAAGCGGCGGAAGCTGTTGATGAAGCATTAGGAGAAATTCTAAAAGCACTTAAAGAAGTTGGCGGAGAAGCAATTATTACAGCTGACCACGGTAATCTGGAATTGCTATTTGATGAAGCAAAAGGCAAGCCTTTAACATCACACACCACGCTACCAGTTGACCTAGTCTACTTCGGTGACCGTGATTGCAACTTAAAACCTGATGGCGCACTGTGTGATGTCATTCCGACCATGTTTGAAATGATGGACATCGGGCAACCTGATGAGATGACAGGGCAACCGCTTTGCGAATTTAAATAACTTTTCTTAAATTCAACGACGAATTGAACCTAAAAAGCACGCCCTAACTATATCTTTTGTCTAGGCGTGCTTTTGCATATATGCGACAACCTCTAACTTATCCGCATTCACATTGAAATTATGTGCGATACCATTTATAATTTCGCACCATTTTTTATTTTTTCAAGCGTAAAACAAAATAAAAAACTTTGGAAAAATATAGATATAACAATAAGTTATAAACATTAGACTTACAGGAAACTGATTATGAATTCGTTAAACCAACTACAAGGTCTATACTCTCCAGAATTTGAAAGAGAGAACTGTGGCTTTGGTATGATCGCTCAAATGGACGATCAACCTAGTCATTGGGCGGTCCAAACTGCGATTGAGTCATTAGGTAATATGACTCACCGTGGTGGCGTGGCAGCAGACTGTTGTACGGGTGACGGATGTGGACTTTTAATTAAAAAACCAGATCAGTTTCTACAAGAAGAAGCAGCGAAACTAGGTTTCACATTAAATAGTATTTACGCTTGTGGAATGGTCTTCTTAAACCAAGACGCCACAAAAGCTGATTTTGCTCGTGCAACGCTTGAATCTCTATTAAAAGAAAAAGGCTTGGACGTCCTTGGATGGCGTAAAGTTCCTGTAGACTCGTCAGTACTGGGTGAGCAAGCTGCGGGCATGGAACCTGTCATTGAACAAGTATTCGTCAACGCACCACAAGACATGAGCGAAGCTGACTTCAACCGCGCGCTATTTGTTGCTCGCCGTAAAGCGGAAATGGCTATTGAACCAAATGATGCTACTTTTTATATTACGTCGTTAAACACTCAGCTGTTGTCATACAAAGGTTTGGTTATGCCAAAAGAACTGCCTTTGTTCTATGCAGACCTACATGACGAACGCTTTGCTTCATCTTGTATTTCATACCACCAACGCTTTTCAACAAATACGTTGCCTCAATGGCGTTTGGCTCAGCCATTCCGTTTCTTAGCGCATAATGGTGAATTGAATACCATTCGCGGAAACCGAAACTGGGCACTGGCTCGTCAAAGCAAATTTGAAACACCTCTCATTCCTGAGTTATCTCAACTAAAACCTTTAGTTGCGCAAGAAGGTTCTGACTCAAACTCATTGGATAACATGTTAGAAGTGTTAATGATGGGTGACATGGAAGTTTTCCAGGCCTTGCGTCTATTGATCCCACCTGCTTGGCAGAATATGCCACATATGGATCCTGACCTAAAAGCATTCTTAGAGTACAACTCTATGCATATGGAACCTTGGGATGGGCCAGCTGGTATGGTTATCAATACAGGTAAATACGCCATCTGTGGTGTCGATCGTAACGGTCTACGTCCAACACGTTATGTCATCACCAAAGACAGACACATTACTTTTGCTTCTGAAATCGGCGTTTATAACTACGCTCCAGAAGATGTCGTTGAAAAAGGTCGTCTAAAACCAGGTCAAGTTATTGCCGTAGATTTAACGTCTGGTACATTACTTAAGCCACAAGACATTGATAATGCATTAAAAGCAAACAAGCCATATCGTGATTGGATGGACAAAGGCTACAAACACATCACTGAACGCCTAGACTGTAATGATCAAGCGCTTGGATGGGATGCTGATCAAACAGGAATTTATCAAAAATACTTCCAAGTTTCTTTTGAAGAAAGAGACCAAGTCATTCGTGTATTGGCTGAAGCCGGACAAGAAGCAACAGGTTCAATGGGAGATGATGCCCCATTACCAGTGTTCTCACATAAAGCGCGTTCGGTATTCGATTATTTCCGCCAAATGTTCGCACAGGTAACCAACCCGCCAATCGATCCTTTGCGTGAAAACATCGTTATGTCTCTAAACACCTGTTTTGGGCGCGAGCTAAACATGTTCGATGAAGGTCCTGACCATGCTCGTCGTTTAGAAGTTAAGTCACCAATTTTGTCTCCATCTATCATGGAGCAGCTGATGAATCTTGGCGATAACGACTATCAAAGCCAAGTTATTTCTCTGCACTACGACAACGAAGCGACTTCATTAAAGCAAGCTATCTTAGACGTATGTGACGAAGCGGTAAACGCAGTTAAATCAGGCATTACCTTGCTAGTGCTTTCTGACATGAATTTGGTTCAAGGCAAATTGTCTATCCCTGCTGCTATGGCAACAGGTGCGGTACACCACCGTTTAATCAAAGAAGGACTTCGTCCAGAAGCGAACATTATTGTCGAAACGGGTTCAGCAAGAGACCCTCATCACTTCGCTGTACTATTCGGCTATGGCGCTACTGCAGTTTACCCATATCTGGCCTATGAAAGTATTGCCGATATGATCCGCACCAAAGAGCTAGATAGCAGCGTTGCGATGAGTGACTACATCAAAAACTATCGCAAAGGAATCAACAAAGGCTTGATGAAAATCCTATCAAAAATGGGGATTTCGACCATCACGTCTTACCGTGGTTCACAGTTGTTTGAAGCAGTTGGCTTAACTAAAGAAGTTGTTGAACTTTGCTTCACTGGTACGCCGTCTCGCATTGAAGGTACGAACTTTGAGCACATTGAAGCGGATAATAAACAATTGGCTTGGGAAGCTTTCAGCCCTCGTAAATTCATTCAACCAGGTGGCTTGTTGAAATACGTACATGGCGGGGAATATCACGCTTACAATCCAGACGTTGTGAATTACCTACGTGAAGCGGTACAAAAAGGCACACAAGCTGATTACGATAAATTTGCAGAATTGGTGAATAACCGTCCTGCAATGACAGTTCGTGACTTAATTACCTTCAAAGATGGTACTAAGTCGATAGACCTATCAGAAGTAGAGCCTATTGAATCCATCTTTAAACGATTCGACTCAGCGGGTATTTCTCTAGGTGCTCTATCACCAGAAGCACATGAAGCGCTTGCAATTGCAATGAACCGCTTGGGAGCTCGCTCAAACTCTGGTGAAGGTGCAGAAGACCCAGCACGTTATGGCACAGAGAAAATGTCTAAAATCAAGCAAATTGCATCGGGCCGTTTTGGGGTAACTGCACACTACTTACGTAATGCTGAAGTACTACAAATCAAAGTAGCACAAGGCGCAAAACCAGGTGAAGGTGGACAATTACCAGGTCACAAAGTTGACTCTATGATTGCGAAATTACGTCACTCTGTACAAGGTGTGACATTGATTTCACCACCACCTCATCACGATATTTACTCTATCGAAGATTTGGCGCAATTGATTTTTGACTTAAAACAGATCAATCCAAATGCATTGATTTCCGTCAAACTGGTTGCTGAACCAGGTGTAGGAACCATTGCCGCTGGTGTAGCAAAAGCTTACGCAGACCTTATCACCATTTCTGGTTATGATGGTGGAACAGGAGCAAGCCCGCTTACTTCAGTTAAATATGCCGGTAACCCATTTGAAATGGGCTTGGTCGAAGCTCACCAAGTATTGCGTGCAAACGACCTTCGCGGGCAAGTTATTCTACAAGCGGACGGTGGCTTAAAAACGGGTCTTGATGTAATTAAGGCTGCCATTCTTGGTGCTGAGTCATTTGGCTTCGGAACCGCACCAATGATTGCACTGGGTTGTAAATACCTACGTATTTGCCACTTGAACACTTGTGCAGTAGGTGTTGCAACGCAGGACGAGCGTCTACGTAAAGAACACTTCGTTGGTTTACCTGAAATGGTAATGAATTACTTCACTTTCGTCGCTGAAGAAACACGTCAGTGGATGGCAAAATTAGGTGTTGCTCGTTTAGAAGATTTAGTTGGACGTGTTGACCTACTAAAAGTTATTGATGAGCCGCTTACTGATAAACAGAAAAATATCGACTTAAGTGCCTTTATTTCTGACGGTGGTGTTCCTGCTGACAAACCACAAACGGTTCAAGTCAAAAGAAACAACCCATGGGACGATGGTCATATTGCTGAAGAAATGGTTAAAGCAACATTGCCAGCCATTGAAGGCCAAAATGGTGGTATCTTCAACTTTAAACTGGTGAATACAGGACGCTCTATTGGTGCTCGTGTTGCCGGCGAAATCGCTGAACGCTATGGCAACCATGGTATGAAAGACGCTCCGATTACCTTGAAATTAACAGGTATCGCAGGTCAGTCTTTTGGTGTATTCAACGTTGACGGCTTAAACCTACGTCTAGAAGGTGATGCGAACGACTACGTTGGTAAAGGAATGGCTGGTGGTGAAATCGTAATTAGACCACCACAAAATTCGGCTTTTAACCCACACGAAACACCAATTATTGGTAATACCTGCCTGTATGGTGCAACAGGCGGTAAGCTTTTTGCAAACGGTACAGGTGGCGAGCGCTTTGGTGTTCGTAACTCAGGTGCTATCGCTGTTGTAGAAGGACTTGGAGATCACGGCTGTGAATACATGACTGGTGGAACCGTGGTTAGCCTCGGTGACGTTGGTGTAAACTTCGGTGCGGGTATGTCAGGTGGTATGGCATTTATTTTAGATAATGACCACATGCTTCCAGATCGTTTAAACACTGAAATGGTTGAAGCGATTCGCATTGATACCGAAGCAACAGAAGCTTACAGAGTTTACTTGAAAGAATTGATTACGGAATATGCAGAAAAAACTGGAAGTGCTTACGCGCAAGACGTGTTGGCCAACTTCAGCCAAATGATTCCGAATTTCTGGTTGGTCAAATCACGTGCTATTAGCATTGATGATCTATTCAACCTATTCGTACAAACCGCTGCGTAATTCATAAGGATTGACCAAAAAATGGGAAATGTTAGACAATTTTTAGAGCTTGATCGCCAGTTGCCACCTAAAAAGGAAGCAATGGAGCGCAAGCAGAATTTCAAAGAGATTTATACTGAGTTCAATCTGAATGATGCAATGGCACAAGCTGACCGTTGCCTACATTGCGGTAACCCATATTGCGAATGGGCATGTCCGGTTCATAACTACATTCCAAACTGGTTGAAGCTGGTTTCTGAAGGCAATGTTATTGAAGCTGCAGAGCTATCTCATAAAACCAACTCTCTACCAGAGATGTGTGGTCGCATCTGTCCTCAGGATCGTCTGTGTGAACAAGCTTGTACCCTAGAAGACACAAACTTTGGTGCTGTAACGATTGGTGCTGTTGAAAAATACATCACCGACACAGCAACCGACATGGGATGGACACCTAGCCTAGACAACATCGTCATGACAGACAAAAAAGTGGCGATTGTTGGTTCCGGACCAGCAGGACTAGGTTGTGCCGATATTTTGATTCGTAACGGTGTAAAGCCGATTGTATTCGAAAAAGAACAAGAAATCGGTGGCCTATTAACTTTCGGGATTCCTCAGTTCAAACTGGACAAAGACATTGTTCTTAAACGCCGTAAAATCCTTGAAGGCATGGGCGTTGAATTCCGTTGCAATACCGAAATCGGCAAAGACATCACTTTCCAAGAACTATTGGATAACTACGATGCTGTTTTCTTGGGCATGGGTACCTACACGCCAATGGCTGGCCGCTTCCCTGGCGAAGACTTGCCACAAGTTTATAAAGCACTAGACTTCTTGATTGGTAATGTGAAACATGAACTTGGCTATGAACAAAAGCCTGAGCCTTTTGTTTCCATGAAAGGCAAAAAGGTTGTTGTTCTTGGTGGTGGTGACACAACTATGGATTGCACAAGAACGTCTATTCGCCAAGGCGCTAGCGAAGTTTACTGTGTTTACCGTCGTGATGAAGAAAACATGCCGGGGTCTCGCGCAGAAGTCAAAAATGCGAAAGAAGAAGGCGTTCAGTTCAAGTTCAATTTATCACCTGTAGAAGTTGTTGAAAAAGATGGTCAAGTTGCTGGCTTGAAGGTCGTTGAAACTCGCATGGGTGAGCCTGATGAAAATGGTCGTCGTCGTGCTGAGATCGTCGAAGGTTCGGAACAGGTTATCGACTGTGACGCAGTGATTGTCGCTTTTGGTTTCCAACCAAACCCGCCTGCATGGTTTAACGACTTTAACATCAACTTAACTGACTGGAACACGGTTGTGGCAGCAGATAGCACGCAATACCCTTTCCAAACCAGTAATGAGAAAGTTTTCTCAGGTGGAGACATGGTAAGAGGTTCTAGCTTAGTGGTTCATGCTATTGCTGAAGGTCGCGCTGCAGCAGAAGGTATTTTGGACTATTTGCACGTTTAAAGCTGACCTCAGCCACTAAATAAAAAGCAGCGAACCAAACCTTTTGGCGCTGCTTTTTTATTTTCAGCCAAAAAAACTCTACCCCAGCCTGGCAGATTTTCATCATCACCCAAACGTATCCGCACTCAAATTAGATAAGACGCTTCCCTTCAAAATAAGCTAACATGCTTAAAAATAACTCATATAAGACTTTATGGAACTAAGTTTTTTTCTGCTCATTCTCGTTGTTGTCATTGTTGCACTGTACGACTTTACCAATGGATTTCATGACGCTGCAGATATGGTTGCTACGGCAATCGCATCTGGTGCAATGAAGGCCACAGTTGCGATAGTTATTGCTGGCTTTTTTACCTTTTTAGGCCCACTAATCATGGGGTTAGCGGTTGCCGATACCGTTGGTACCTTCGTTGATATTGAGGGGGTTCATATTCATAGAGCGCAAAGCTTGGTAATTGGCGCTTTATTAGCCGCAATCACCTACAACCTAATTACTTGGAAACTTGGCTACCCCTCATCCTCTTCAAACTCTTTAGCGGGTGGTTTAGTAGGTGCTGGGCTAGCTTTACTATCCAACCAAAACATACACTGGGGCGTTGATGCATTGCTATCTGGGCAGTTGGAAGGTGTAATGAAGGTCATTGCAGGTTTGTTTGCTTCCCCTTTCCTAGGTTTGCTAATAGGTTTTCTATTAATGAAGTTATTCTTTGTTTTGTTTAAAAACTTCACTTATAAAATTAGAAACTTATTTGTTGCCTCTCAATATTTTAGTGTCGCTTGGCTAGGTTTTTCCCATGGTGCGAACGATGCGCAAAAAGGCATGGCCATTATTGGAATGATGCTACTGGCTTCTGGTCAAACTCAAGACTTTACCATTCCCTTCTGGACGGTTTTACTTTGTACCTCTGCAATCACCTTAGGAACTTTTTTTGGTGGCTGGCGCATTATTAAAACCTTAGGCTTCGAGATCTATCGAATTAGAGTAATTCATTCTGTTGCTAATCAATTAAGCGCCTCCTTGGTAAATACACTTGCCACTTTGATCGGTGCGCCAACATCAACTACACAAGTTGTCACAGCAACCTTAATTGGTAATGGCGCCGCAGAAAAACCACGACACGTCAATTGGTTAAAAGCCAAAGGTATCGTCTTTGGCTGGTTTTTAAACGTCCCCATTTCCATGGCTCTTGGTGCTTTATACGCTGTAGCTATTCATTCTTTAATAGGAGGCCTGCATGCTTAAATCTCTCTTGCAGAAATATGTACTACCCAAGGAAGTCGATTTTTTAAGTGCACTTAATTTACACGCTCAAGCGATACAACGCATAACACATGACTTACATGCCTGCTTTATTGAAGGTGATGAGCAGAGCTGCCAAGCGATTATGGATGACCAGCATCAGGCTAAAGTCATCAAAGAAAGCAATATGAATGAACTACTTAACAGCTTTATAACTCCGATAGACAGAGAATCTATCTTCAGAATCATTAGCCAATTGGATTGGCTTGCAGTCAGTATCCGACATTTCATTATTGAAGCAAAAGCCTATGAAGTACAACAACTACACAATGGATACAATATGATTTTTTCTCAGATTTGCCAAAGTGCCGACCACCTAGCAAACGGGTTTGATAAGCTTATTACCAAAGATAATTCTGCCGTTGCTAATGAAGCGCAGGGCGTGAGAGATAGCTATGAAGTCTTGGTAGAAATTTATGTCGAGAAAATGGCTTTACTTGCCAAGAACAACAACTTACAAGAAATGTTTATACACCGTGAGCTGTTGCAACAACTCAAAGAGATTGGCAAACGCTTTCAAGTATGTGCGAATTCACTTGAAGACATTCTAGTTAAAATGAACTAACTTATAAAAGTCTTACTAGAAACTGATTTCGTCCGTTTTGCTTGGCAGCATAGAGCAATTTATCTGCTTCTTTAAACATTTTGTGAAAATTATTTGATGCGGTTACCGCTCCGATGGATACGGTAATTGTTTCTTCGGGGCTCAGCTTGATTGTTTGCACCTTACTTAAAAGCCTATTACAAACAGCTTCCAGGTCACTCTCATGAACTTGTTCCAAAAACACCACAAATTCATCTCCCCCCCAACGACCGATTACATCATTTGGCCGAACGACAGATGCTATCGCTTTTGCAACTTCTCTTAAAATACGATCCCCTTCCGCGTGCCCTAGAGTATCATTAACATCCTTAAAGTGGTCTATATCGACAATCATTAATGCTTTGGACTCATCATTCAACGCCTGATTCCACATACTCATTTTTTCATCTATGAAACGGCGGTTTAACAGTCCTGTTAAAGGGTCTGTTTCACTTTGCTTCTGTTTCGCTTCGATGTTATCGGTAAGCTCCTTACTTTGTCTGTCGACAAGATATTCATGAATAGAGGAAAGTAATATTACCGCAAATGATACGGCGTAGAAACGATCAGGAATGCCATAATCAACATAGCCTGCAAATGCCAAAAACATAATAGAGAATAAGTACAGAATCGAAGCAAAGAAGCCTATGAAAAAGCCGGCAACATGGAGGGTCGAAATAAATATCGGAATACTCCAAAGGTAGCCCGTATCTTGGTAGCCGCCATCAATGACTAAAAATAACACAAAGGGCCAGACAATTACGATATAAAGCCACTTAACCCATAAGGTCATACCAAAATGTTTAATAGACCATAACAAGCCAACAAGCACTGCAAAAAATAACAATAAAACAGTAACAATAACGTACTTATGATGAATAAAAGATAAGATGGAGAAAAATGCCAGAAAAGACAAATGAATGGCAAACAGCAGACGAACTCTGAACTCTGAATGCATTAAACCTTTCATTGTTATAACTCCATTTGGCCAACTTCCGTCAATGCAGAGATATATAGTTTAGCGTATTCTGGATTAACGCCTTCATCATGCATAGAAGTTTCAAATCGCCTTGCAACAGCCAATAGCTGTCCATAGTTATTTTGCCCTTCGCAAATACCCTGTTTTATGTCTTCATTAATGGGTAAGTGACTTAATGCTTCTTCTAAGTTTTGCTGAAGTATAGCACCTAGCATTGAGAATAAACCTGTTAGGTAATAACTGTCAATACTTCCTAAACCGTTATACTTAGCTAAACTTCTCATAAATATTGCGCGTATTCGAGCAATATTGAAGACTTCAGGCACCAAGTCTTCCAAAATTGACATCGAAACAAGTGTCGCCCAGGATTGAACGCGCTTCAAACCAAACAACATCATAACCTCTCTTAACGATGCGAAGTCAGGCATCCCAGATGATTTATATTGTTCAGCCATTTTCATAAGTTTATGGGTTAAACCAACATCTCTTTCAACAATTTCAATTAATTGTTCAATATGCAAATTATCATCTGCTACTTTCTCTAACAGTAAAACCAAATTATGCCTTCCGACATTTAACTGCTTACCAGAAACAATCTCTGGTTTAGCAAAAAAATATCCCTGAAAATAATCTGCACCCGCGTTTTTGCAAACATCAAACATTTCTTTGGTTTCAACACGTTCGGCCACGATTTGAACGTTTGTAACCTGCTTCACCTTGGAGAACAGAGCATGAATATTGTCAGGCTTCACATACTGCACATCAAACTTAATTATGTCGGCCATTTCTATTAACGGAAGCAGTCGTTTTTTAAAGATAAAGTCATCCAACGCAATTTTATAACCTAACTTTTTTAACCTTTTGATACCTTCTATAACTTCTTCAGTAGGAGGCACATCTTCAAGCACTTCAACGACAATGCCTTCACTGGCAAAGCAAGGGGGCTCAGTATTTAAAAAGAAATTTTCTGGAAAGTTAATAAAGGCCTGATTTTGACCAACAATATTTTGCAAGCCAAACCCCATCATGGAATTATTAATAACAACTGCTGTTGCATGATCAGCAGAGTCAAACACGGCTTCATTAGGCTTAAAGCCACCACGAAAAAGAAGCTCATAACCGAAGAGTTGACTGTCCCTATCCATTATCGGCTGACGACCGATAAAAAACTCACTATTTGCCATAAGAAACTGATTTTGCTTTGAAAAATTCTTATACTATCACTTTATATCAGTGACTATTATTAATAATAATTGTTCGACGATAAGCCAGAATAGTGGCAAGTATAAAGGAAGTGGTGACTGTTTTTTTACAGCCACCAAAATCAAAAGATTACTTATTAAGAACTTTCTTTAAAGCAGATACACAGAAAAGTACATTCTCTTCTTTTGCAGAAAAGCCCATCAGACCAATACGCCAAACTTTTCCTGCAAAATCACCTAATCCGGCACCAATTTCTAAATTATAGGTATTCAATAATTCCGAACGAACAGCTGCATCATCAACACCTTCTGGAATCCAAACCGAATTAAGTTGAGGTAAACGTACAGACTCATCTACAACAAAACCAATCCCCATTTCTTCCAAGCCAACTTTTAACTTATCGTGCATAGCCTTATGTCTTGCCCAAGCATTCTCAAGGCCTTCTTCTTGCAACATCAACAAAGATTCATGCAATGCATAAAGCGCGTTAATTGGTGCTGTATGGTGATAGGCACGTTTTGTACCTTGTCCCCAATAACCCATAACAAGATTTAAATCTAGGAACCAACTTTGTACTTTGGTCTTACGGTTGCGCACTTTATCCAAAGCTTTTTCACTAAAGCTAACTGGTGATAAACCAGGCGTACAAGACAAGCATTTTTGCGTTCCTGAGTAAATCGCATCAATTCCCCATTCATCAACGCGTAATTCAACACCGCCCAAAGAAGTCACTGCATCAACAATGCTTAAACAATCATGTTTACGAGCGATTTCACATAGGGTCTTTGCATCAGAGCAAGCACCAGTTGAAGTTTCTGCGTGAACAAATGCCAAAATCTTAGCATCTGGATTAGCAGCAAGGGTCTCATCAACTTTCTCAGCCGAAACAGCTTTACCCCAGTCATCATTAACTTCTACGCAAATTCCGCCTGCTCTTTCGACATTCTCCTTCATACGCATGCCGAACACACCATTGATGCATACAACAACTTTATCACCTGGCTCAACCAAGTTAGCAAAACAGGTTTCCATTCCCGCTGATCCAGGTGCAGAAACAGGCATCGTCATTTCATTTTCTGTTTGGAATGCATACTTCAGCATGGCTTTCACTTCATCCATCATGCCAACAAACGCAGGGTCTAAATGACCAATTGTTGGTCTTGCCATAGCTGACAAAATACGAGGGTGAACATCGGATGGGCCTGGTCCCATTAAAGTACGTACAGGTGGATTAAATGACTGCATAAAATAAATTCCCAATAAAATGGTTTAAAAAATTGATCTAGGTCAATTATAATTGGAAAAATGAATGTTGTTCAAGAATTATTACAAAGCTTCTCGCGGGAACAAATCATCGTAGATGATGAACAAAAAGCGCCATTTGAATGCGACGGTCTTTCTGCCTATAGAGAAAAGCCACTAGCAGTAGTGCTTCCTGCATCAATTGAAGAAGTACAGCTCGCACTTAACATTTGCCGAAAGTATAAAACGCCTGTTATTACAAGAGGTTCTGGTACAGGACTTTCTGGAGGCGCTCTGCCAACACAAGATGGCGTAGTGCTTGGTTTAAGCAAAATGAACCGCATTTTAAACATTGACCCACTAGCCAGAACTGCAGTTGTTGAGCCTGGCGTAAGAAACATTACCATCTCGCAAGAAGCTGCACCCCACAACCTCTATTATGCACCAGACCCCTCTTCTCAAGTAGCCTGCTCCATTGGTGGAAATGTTGCCGAAAATTCTGGCGGCGTACACTGCCTTAAATACGGCTTAACGGTTCATAATGTTTTAGCAATCAAAGTCATTACTCTAGATGGTGAAGAGCTAACTCTTGACTACAAAGACGACGGCATTGACTTGTTAGCTTTACTTAATGGTTCTGAAGGGCTACTGGGCATTATCGTTGAAATCAAAGTAAAACTTTTGCCAAAAGCTGAAGCTTCTCAACTTATTATGGCCGCTTTCCACAAGGTTAGTGACTGCGCGAATGCTGTGACAAATATTTTAAAATCCGGCATTATCCCCGCTGGCTTAGAAATGATGGATCAATTCTCCATTGAAGCCGCTGAAGCTTTTGCGCACGTTGGTTATCCGCTAGAAGCCGCGGCATTGCTACTCTGTGAAGTAGATGGCAACCAATATCAAGTGGAAGCTGATACCAAAAAAGTTTCCTCACTTCTCAATGAAAACGGCGCCTATTTATTAAAACTTTCCCAAAATGATGAAGAACGAATCGCTCTTTGGCAAGGTCGCAAAAATGCTTTCCCAGCTGTAGGGCGACTGTCTCCAGATTATTACTGCATGGACGGAACTATACCCAGAAATAAACTGGCGTATGTTTTAGATCAAATCGATGACATGTCCAAACGCTACGAGCTAAAAGTCGCCAACGTGTTTCACGCTGGTGATGGAAATCTACACCCTCTCATTCTGTATGATGCACAAATTCCAGGTGAACTCGAAAAAACAGAGCAGTTTGGCGCTGAGATTTTAAAACTCTGTATTGATGTCGGTGGCACCATAACAGGTGAACATGGCGTTGGCGTAGAGAAACTTGATTCTATGTGCCAACAATTTTCGGCACCAGAAATTGAAATTTTCCATCAAATCAAACAAGTATTTGATCCAGAAAACCTATTAAATCCTGGCAAAGCCGTCCCCACTCTACACCGTTGTGCTGAGCTTGGGCAAATGCACGTTCACCACGGCGAACTGCCTTTTGCACACTTGGAGCGCTTTTAATGTCTATAACGCACCTCCAAGAGCAGATCAAACAAGCTGCACACGAAAAACAGCGATTACAAATCATCGGCAATCAAAGCAAAGTTAGCCTTATTGACAACCACACACCATTAGAGATTGGGGGCTATACAGGAGTTACGAGCTACGACCCTGCCGAGCTAGTTGTCACCGTCAAAACCGGTACCAAAATAGCCGACTTACAACAGGAGTTAGCGCAACACAATCAAATGCTTGCTTTTGACACACCTGACTATGGTGATTCAACGATTGGTGGTAGCTACGCCTGCGGACTATCAGGTCCTTCGCAGCCTTTTTTTGGAGCTCTTAGAGATTTTGTTTTAGGCATCAAAATGATCGATGGAAAGGGGCAAGCCCTGACATTTGGTGGCGAAATGATCAAAAACGTCGCTGGGTATGATGTCGCGCGTATGTTGGTTGGCTCGAAAGGACTGTTTGGTGTCGTGACTGAAATTAGCTTGAAAGTTTTACCTCTCATGGAAGAAAAAACTTACTCGATGGAAATGGGACAAGCAGATGCCATCATCAAAATGAATGAAATGGCAGGAACTGCTTTGCCTATTTCCGGCTGCGCATATTATCAGGGCAAACTCTACTACCGCTTAATAGGTATTCACCCGCCACAATCTGCAATGCCAGAAGATAATACAATTTGGCAAAAGGTAAACCCTTTTAGACCCGAAATCAGTGGAAAACAAAAACTCTGGCGAGTCAGCATTGACTCAATGCATCCGCCAATACACAACACTCTATTAATTGATCAGGTTGGCGCAAGACGCTGGATTGTTAGTGAACACAAGCCGGATGTATCTCATGTGGATTTGTGGGATTTGCAAGACAAAAAACGCCGTCCATCTTTTGATTCTCATCCAAAAATTACTGACATTAAAAAGGGATTAAAGTCAGTTTTTGACCCTTACGGAATTTTCCATTAGAACAATGAAAACTGAACTTTCGAAAGACCTACTAGCAACCCCAGACGGACAAACCGCCGACAAAATTTTGCGTGCATGTGTTCATTGTGGGTTTTGTTTATCTGCTTGCCCAACTTATGGACTTCTCGGCGATGAGCTCGACTCTCCTCGAGGGCGAATTTATCTTATCAAGCAAGCATTAGAAGACAACAAAGTTTCGAATAATTCTTTAAAACACCTTGATCGCTGCTTAACCTGCCGTTCATGTGAAACTACTTGCCCATCTGGCGTTGAATATGGCCACCTACTCGATATTGGTCGAAAGGTGATGGAAGAAAAAAGTCCGCGACCATGGCATCAGCGCATCATTCGTTACACTTTGCGCACACTCCTTAACTCGCCAAAAACTTTTAATTTTTTAACCGCTTTAGCTCCTTGGACTAGACACCATCGCATCAATCAGAACTTACTAAGACAAACAGAATCCCAAGCCAATGTGCTTCATTCCTCCAAAAACATCTTATTAATTTCGGGATGTGTACAACCCGCTTTGGCTCCCAACATTAATTTGGCAACAAAAAATGTCTTGTACCGACTTGGTTATCACGTCACAGAAACACCACAATCTCAATGCTGTGGCTCTGTTAATCATCACCTTTCCGGCGAAGAGGATGCCTTGCGCCAAATAAAGAGCAACATTGATGCTTGGATAGAGCACCTTGACCAAGGTTTTGAAGCCATTATTTCAAATGCGAGTGGCTGTGGTGTCATGATTAAGGATTATGCACACCTATTAAAAAATGATTTAGACTATGCGGATAAAGCAAAACGCATAGTTGACCACACTTATGATATCTCAGAGTTTTTAGTCGACAAGGATTTGTCTCAGTTTAAAAGGGACACTAATCAACATATCGTATTCCAGTCACCTTGCACATTACAACATGGTCAAAAACTACCAGGCAGGGTTGAAACCTTATTATCAAACCTTGGTTTTACGCTTAGCCCTGTAAAGGATTCTCACCTCTGTTGTGGCTCCGCTGGCACCTATTCCATATTACAAAAAAAATTATCTTATCAACTTAGAGACAACAAGATTGAGTCGCTTTTAAAAGAAGCTCCCGAAATCATTGTTACTGCTAACATTGGGTGTTTGATGCACCTCCAAAAGGGGACAAGCACACCAGTTAAACATTGGATTGAACTTCTATAAAATATAGAAATCATACTACTTTTAGGAAACTGACTATGTCTGATATTGAAATTGCGCAACGCGCAGACATGAAACCCATTATCGGATTAGCTGCTGAGAAATTCGGGATTCCAGCAGAACACCTTGATCCTTATGGTCATTACAAAGCCAAACTCTCATTAGAGTATGTGGACAACCTATCTCACCAAACTCAAGAAGGTAAGCTTATTTTGGTGACGGCTATCAGTCCTACACCAGCTGGTGAAGGGAAAACCACTACAACGGTTGGTCTTGGCGATGCTTTAAATCGAATTGGTAAAAAAACAATTATGTGCTTAAGAGAACCTTCTCTTGGCCCTTGCTTTGGTATGAAGGGTGGCGCAGCAGGCGGTGGTTATTCGCAAGTTGTTCCAATGGAAGATATCAACCTTCACTTTACTGGAGACTTCCATGCGATTGGTGTAGCACACAACCTACTTGCTGCCATGATTGATAATCACATCAACCACGGCAATGCTTTAGACATAGACCCAAGACGCATAAAATGGAAGCGTGTCGTTGATATGAATGATCGGGCTTTGCGCCAGATCACCGTTGGCCAAGGTGGCCCTGCAAACGGTTATCTTCGTGAGGATGGATTCGACATCGTTGTGGCCTCTGAAGTGATGGCGATTCTTTGCTTGGCAACCAACCGTGCTGACCTCAAAGAACGCTTGGGGCGTATCGTCATTGGTTACAAAACTGACAAAGTGACGCCGGTATATGCGAGCGACCTGAAAGCACACGGAGCTATGGCTGCGTTATTAAAAGATGCAATCAAGCCTAATATCGTCCAAACTTTAGAAAACAACATTGCGTTAGTGCATGGTGGCCCATTTGCCAATATAGCACACGGCTGCAACTCAGTCACAGCAACAAAAACCGCATTAAAGCTGGCTGATTACGCCGTTACAGAAGCTGGGTTCGGAGCGGATTTAGGTGCAGAAAAATTCTTAAACATTAAATGTCGTTCGGCAAAACTTGCTCCATCAGCAGTTGTCATCGTCGCTACCGTTCGTGCACTTAAATTCCACGGTGGTGTTGATAGAATCCACCTCAACCAAGAAAATCTAGAAGCGGTTAACGATGGTTTTGAAAACTTAGAACGTCATATCATCAATGTCACACAAAACTTCAAACTACCTTGTGTCGTGTGCATCAATCACTTTACTTATGACACAGATGCCGAAACCGATATGGTGATTGAAAAATGTGCTGAATTAGGCATTAAGTGCGTTGTTTCAAAACATTGGGCTGAAGGTGGTGCTGGCGCAGAAATCTTGGCACAAGAAGTCATCAACTTAGTAGAAAACTCTACCATCACACCTGACAATCTTAATTTGCTATATCCTGATGACATGCCTATTTGGAACAAGATTCAAACCATCACCACCAAACTTTACGGTGCTTCTGGCATTACAGCGAGTGACAAGGTTAAAAACGACATTGCTGCTTTGCAGGAAAAATACGGCCACTTGCCTATCTGTATGGCAAAAACGCAAATGTCCTTTTCAACCAACCCTGACCTGAAAGGTGCGCCCAAAAACCATACCATTGAGATCAGTCAGGTAAAACTCGAACATGGTGCTGGGTTTATTGTTGCCATTGCAGGTAATATGATGACCATGCCAGGCCTACCTAAGACTCCAACTGCTGAAAAAATAGATATTGATGATAACGGTGTAATAACTGGACTTTTCTAAATATGAGGTAAGGATACGTTATAGAACTCACCAATTGAGAGTTCTATAACAACAAAAATAATTAAGAATTTTTGTCTTGTTGCTCAACTTGCTGCTGAGCTTCTTTTTGCGCTGTTCTTTCATCTTCTTCGTATTCATCATCCATGAAAATACTATTTGCTGCGCCATCAAGATCATCAAACTGGCCTGTCTTGCCCATGATAATAAAGACAACAACAGCCAAAAAACCAACCAATAACATTGCTGGAATTAAACCAAATACAACATCCATTACATCGCCTCTTGTCGTCTACGCTTACGTTTAGCAATCGCACGCTTGCTAAAGAATGTTCTTATTCTTGCTGCATTCCCAATAACTATCAAACTACTTAACGGCATAGTAACAGCAGCAATAAGTGGTGTCAGAGTCGCTGCCATAGCTAAAGGAACCAAAGTAAAATTATAAATGATACTGCTCGCAATATTTTGTTTGATCGTTCTTAAAGTACGTGCTGACAATTCTACTGCTGTGTCTATTGAAATAAGTTCATTGTTCAGCAAAACTATATCCGCACTATCCATCGAAATATCTGTTCCCGAACCCAAAGCAAATCCGACATCAGAACGAACCAATGCAGGCGCATCGTTAATACCATCACCTACCATTGCAACACGAGAACCTGACGCTTGTATTTGCTTAATTTTTTCGTGTTTATCTTCAGGTAGAACTTCAGCAATCACTTCCATACCGCCAAGTTTTTCTGCAACCGTTTTTGCGACTGCATAACGGTCTCCACTCAACAAAGTAACAGATTTACCTTTCTCTTTTAGACGTGAAATCAATTCCAATGCATCTGGTCTTAACTCATCTTCCAAGAAAAGTATGGCAACAATCTTGTTATCAAGTGCAACCCAGACAGAGGTTTGTCCTTTTTCTGCACGCTCTGCCTCTAAGCTTACAAAGATGTCTGGCATCTCAATATCATATTGCTTCAGCCATGTTGCAGTTCCCAATAAATAGTGCTGACCATGATAGCGTGCTTCAACACCACGTCCTGGGTGAGCCTGGAAGAAATCAAGTTCCAAGTTTTTATTTGCTAAATCCGAATACATACTATGCAAACTCTGACAAACGGCTTTAGCTAAACTATGCTCTGAGTGAAACTCAACTCTGTAAATGTCTTTCAATAGCGCATCTTTATCTTCAATGCCTTCAACAACATGACTATCAACCAACTTCATCTGACCTTTTGTCAAAGTACCCGTTTTATCGAATACAAAATGATTCACTTCGTTTAGTACTTCGAGCAATGCGCCATTTTTAATCAAGATTCCATGAGAAGCCGAGACTCCGGATGCGACCGCAGTGGCCATTGGAGTTGCCAAACCAAATGCACATGGGCAAGTGATAATCAACACTGAAGTTGCAGCAATCATTGCCGTTTCTAAGTTTGCTTCAACAATCCAATAAAGGAAACTCAACACAGATAAGGAAATAATAACCGTAACAAACCAAGGCATAATCCGTTCAGCAGTACATTGAATACTGGCTTTCGCACCTTGTGCCTCTTCCACCATTTCAACAATCTTACCAAGCATGGTTTCTTGCATAATAGCATCAACTTCTATGGTCAGTGAGCCATCAATATTTATGGTTCCAGCAGAAACTTTTGTCCCTTCTTGCTTAAAGACTTCCGTTGATTCACCACTCAACATCGCTTCATCGACATTACCCGTACCGGAAATAACCAAGCCATCCACTGGGATTTGATCTCCAGGCTTTACAATAACCAAGTCTTTCTTCTTAAGCCGAGTGACGGATACAACTTCAAAACCATCTTCCGTTTTTAACCGAGCGACCTTGGGCTGTAATTCAACCAAGCGGCGTGTTGCATCAACGGCCTTATTCTTTGAAATAGCTTCAATATAGCGCCCGATAAGTAGTAAAAAGATAAAATCCACCATGGTGTCGAAATAGACTTCACCTGGATGACTGGAATCAATTGTTACCCAAAACGAGTATAAATAAGTCGTAATCACCCCAAGCGAAATCGACACATCCATTCCGATGGTTCTCGACTTTAGCGATGTCATCGCACCTTGGAAAAAAGGTTTAGCTGAATAAAGAATTACAGTGGTCGCGATAATGAACTCAATCCAGTGGAAATAATTGCGGAACAGGCTCTCTTGATCAGCACCGGTGTATAGTGCAACCGAAAACCACATGACATTCATCATGGCAAAACCGGCAAAACCTAAACGATACAATAGATCACGATTCGCTTTTCGGAAAGCTTTTTGACTCGCGGATGCATCATAAGGCGTGGCATCATAACCAACCTTATTGAGCTTTTGAATAATTTCAGAAAGCTTGATTTTGTCATTATCCCAACGCAGCTTGATTTGCTTATTGGTAAAATTTACTTTTGCGAGTAAAACACCATCCATTTTTGCTAGCGTATGCTCTATTAACCAAATACAAGCTGCACAATGGATGGCTTCTGAGATGAGAGTAATTTCTCTTTTAGAGGTCAGTTTGGAAACATATTGAGCCTGAACTTCATCATAATCAAAAAAGGTTGCGTCTTTGCTTGGTGGTGGCGGTGGCGAAAGCAAATCGCCTTCGATAGTTCGCTTATAAAAGCTTTCCATTCCTGCTTCGTGGATCGCATCACAAACGCCCGCACACCCATGACAACAAAAAGAGTGTTCCACCCCTTTAATCGATTGAAGAACCAATTCGCCTTTTTCTATATGTTGACCACAATGGTAGCAGTTGTTTAAAATCACTTACTGACCTTTTCCTGTACCATAATAGAACGTCCAAGGTTAAAAACTTCTTTCCCTTTGGTAACTTCCATAACCAAATCGTATTTACCTTTTAACGGTAACTTAATCTTACCCTGATAAACCCCTGTTCCAGCTCCTGGCTTTAATGTGAGCTGACCGTCGTAATTTTTGTCAGAAGGTCGGTAATAGTAGAGAATTGCTGTATCGACATTCATAGCCTTCCCAGATTTATCTAAAACTGTGACATCGAAACTTTGATCCTTTCCCTGCGTCAAAATAGGCAAATCAATGTTTAACTTCCAGCCCAACTGTTTCATGTGTTCACGCATGGCAATGATTTTCCCCATATCTTTACCCTTCTCATAGTAGTCTGAGATGGTTAAGCCAGGCGCCGTTACAATAGCCATACTGACCATGAAAAAATTCACCGTCACTACAACAATAAGAATAGAGATCCAACCTATTACAAATGGGTTTTTCCAAGCAATACTCCAGTCACGTTTTTTCTCTGGAGTTAACATATTTTCTTGATTAGTTTCGGTCAAGGGTATTTCTCCTAAAAATAAAAAAGCCCTAGATTTCTAGGGCTATTATTATAAACTCATTTTTTTATTGATGATTATTGATTAGTCTGACGATAGTCTTGAATACTATCTGATTTTTGGACTAATAAACATGCTGTCATAATCTGCTTTTATAGCAGGCTTATTAGCATCTTGAACATGAATTTCTATAGGGGTATTCACCTCTTTCAAATCCTGTCTCGGAATACGCACCAATATTTCTGCTGTCCCCACTTCACCAGGAAGCACTCGTATTGTCTTATCGGCAATATACATTAATGATTTTGGACCCGTTACCGTTATTTTAGCTTCAAGCGGTTTATCTGTCTTATTAACCACTTTCGCGTAATACTTATTCTGAATGGTTCCATCACTCATTTGAACAAATAATGGCGCACGCTCATGCAGTACCTTTATATCTATTGGTGACATAGTCAGCAGACCCCAAACCAGCATTGCACCTGCAAGCCCCATTATTGATGAGTAAACTATAACGCGTGGTCGCTTAAATAAAGGAACAAATGGCTTACCTGCAAATTCCGCTAGAGATGCATAACGAATCAACCCTTTTGGCTTTTTAATTTTTTCCATAACTGAGTCACATGCATCAATACAAAGACCACATGTAATACAACCAAATTGTTGACCTTTACGAATATCAACGCCAGTCGGGCAAACGGCAACACACAAGTTACAGTCAATACAATCTCCCAATTGTGGCGCTTCTTCTCCTGGTTTAGCTCGTTTCATTCGTCCACGAGGCTCACCTCTATCCACATCATAAGTCGGAACGACTGTTTCAGTATCAATCATCGCACCGTGAATACGCGCATACGGGCAAAAACCAATACAGACTTGCTCACGAAGAAAACCTGCAAAAAATACAGTTGCTGCGCCTAACCCTAAAATAACGGTCGTTTCTGTATAGGTCCATTCAAACTTAAACAAGCGATACCAAAGATCAAATGCAGAGTCAAAATAGGCTACAAAAGAAAAACTTGTTAAAAAACCAATTACTCCCCAAATAATCCATTTAGGCAGTTTGATTCTTATTTTCTTAAAACTCAATGGCTCTTCATCTAATGCCTTTCTTTTATTAGGCTGACCTTCAATTTTTTCCTCAATCCATGTAAATGCATCTTCCCACACAGTTTGAAAGCAAGCGTAGCCACACCACAAACGCCCAGCCACAGCAGTTGAAGCAGCAAGAAGTAGTGCGAAAAACAGAAGAATCATTGCAAGCAACCAAATATCTTGCGGAAGAATGGTAATCCAAAAAATATGAAACTGACGATTAGCCAAGTCAAACAAAATTGCTTGATTGCCATCCCATCTAAGATATGGGGATAAGAAGAAAATAGACCATAACGCCATGACAATCCACTTCACATTTCGAAACATCCCAGACATACGTTTCGCATGGACAGTTCCTTCAGTATGGACCGTTAGGAGTTCTACCCCAATATTCTGCAAATTCTTGTTCGACACATCCATTTCATCGAGCATCGATGCCATTTTTGGTTCTGCATCATTTTTTACAGGGTTCTCATGGTCTGACATAAAAATTTCCTAATTGTTCGTTACAAAGTAAAAAATTGTATAAGAAACTTCACCAAATTACTAAGCAATGTTTCTTATACAATTTAATAGAATTCTTAATAAAAAAAGGCCTAATAAAATAGGCCTTTAACTGAATCACTAGCTTTCTGAGGAATCATCATCCTTCTTCTCAAGTCCTTCAATCCCTCTGGTGGCTTTGTAACCAAAACCAATCAAAGCTACAATAGACAAGACAAGCGCCCCAATTGAGATCCATAAAACAAAATCACTATTCAATTCATTCATATCCAACCTCCATTGATTTAAATCAATTTTGCTAAGCGAAAAAAAAGGAGAACCTAAGTTCTCCTCTCAAATCTATTGTCCACCACCTAATGAGTAAACATAAACTGCTAAGCGTTTAATATTCACATCAGGGTCTGGCAATCTTTCTTTAAAAGATGGCATAACTGCATTTCTTGTATGAGCAATTAACCGTCCATTTTTCTTAACGTTCACACCATATGTAATCGTTCTGATAATGTCATCTTTATCACCAGCGAAACGCCAAATATGATCCGTTAGGTTAGCTGCACCTGCTGGAGCCAAAGGCTTCCCAGCTGGACCGTGACAAGCGAAGCACATACCCTTAGTATATACAGCTTTACCAGCAGCAACACTTGGATCATTACCTTTACCGTTTGACAAGGCAATTACATAATCTGCAACGTGCTCAATATCTTGATCAGTTAGGTTACCCATCATCCCTTTTGCAGGCATATTACCGATACGACCATTAGTAATAGTCGCTTGGATTTGAGAAGGCTTACCACCCCATAACCAATCATCGTCTGCAAGAACCGGAAAGTTAGGATTCCCTTGTCCACCTGCACCATGGCAAGCCGCACAATAATCACCAAATAACATTTTTGATGTCTTAATGGCGTAGGTTTTCAAGTCTTTATCTTTGATAATTTGATCAACAGATAATGCTGCAAGCTTTTCTTCCTGATCAGCAAATTTTTTCTTACGCCAATCTTTTAGTACTTTGTAATCTTCGTGGTATTCACCCACCTGAGACCAACCAGCTAAACCTTTAGTATAAGAATGCTCTAGCGGAATAGTTGGGTAGTAAAGTGCATAAAACACAATCATTACAAAACTGGCATAAAAAGAAAGCATCCACCAAAGTGGTGGTGGGTTATCCAGTTCACGGAGATCTTCATCCCAAATATGCCCAGTATTCCCCTCATCTGGCCATGGATTATGATGTGCCATAGTTATTCTCCTCAGAATAATCAGATAATTTTAATCTTCGTCTAGTATTTTGTATTTTTCTTGCTCAAGCTCTTTCCTTTTACTCGGACGTAACGTTCTTGCAAAGGCAATGAGCATTCCAAAAAATACAACAAGCGTAATGGTTAATCCAATCCAATCTGAGGCGGTCATCGCGCCCCAGTTTGTTTCGAAATAAGCTGAAATTTTACTCACGGTATGACTTACTATCGTCAAGCTTAACCATAGTTCCTAGAACCTGTAGGTAAGCGACCAAAGCATCCATTTCAGTGTAACCTTTAATAGCCTTATCAGCATTTGCGATTTCAGCATCTGTATAAGGTACACCCAATTCACGCATCACTTTCAAGCGCTCAACCATATCGCGCTTAGTACCGAAGAAACTCTTCGAAATCGGGTTTTCAGCTAACCAAGGGTAAGCTGGCATAACAGATTCTGGAACCATATCCTGTGGACGCATCAAATGCATAATCTGCCACTCATTAGAATACTTCCCACCAACGCGAGCTAAATCAGGACCTGTACGTTTTGAACCCCATTGCATAGGATGATCGTACATTGATTCTGTAGCCAATGAGAAGTGACCATAACGTTCACGCTCATCACGGAAAGGACGAATCATCTGAGAGTGACAAATATAACAACCTTCACGAAGGTAAATATCACGGCCAGCTAACTCAAGAGGTGTATAAGGACGGACACCATCACCTGGTTTCCAGTCACCAATAACCCATTTACCATTTTTATCTTCTTTGTATAAAACCTTATCAGAAACCAACTTTCCATTGGCGTTCACAGTAAAAGTTCTATGCCAAACTAACTCAGGAAACTTATCGTTTTTTACGTTACCGTACTTATCTGTTTTTACAGTGTAATCAACTGCACTTTTGAGATAAAACAACGGCACAATTTCCACGATACCTGCGATAGACACCATAAGTGCGGTGGCTATAAACAACCCAAAGATATTTCTCTCTAGTCGTTCTTGTAAATTTCTAGGTTTACTATCTGACATGAGTCTATGCTCCTCAACTCATAATTTATCTAACTTGCGGAAGGCAATCAAGTCTTCCGCAATCCATCAGCAATTAAGCCTGAGCAGCTGCAACTGCTGAAGTTTGTCTTGATTCGGCTGTGCGAATTGTCATAACAATGTTATACAACATTACAACGGCACCAGAGAAGAACAAGAAGCCCCCTACTGTACGCATCACATAATAAGGATGCATCGCAGCGACTGATTCGGCAAAAGTATATGCCAACGTACCATACTCATCATAAGCACGCCACATCAAACCTTGCATAATCCCTGAAACCCACATCGCAACGATATAGAAAACAGTACCGATAGTTGCCAACCAGAAGTGGAAGTTAATCAACTTCATAGAATACATTTCTGTTTTCCAAAGCTTCATCACCATGTGGTAAATCGCACCGATTGACACCATAGCAACCCAACCTAACGCACCAGAGTGTACGTGACCGATTGTCCAGTCAGTATAGTGAGATAGAGCATTTACTGTTTTAGATGCCATAACAGGCCCTTCAAACGTTGACATTGCATAGAAAGCCAGCGAAATGATTAAGAAACGCAAGATATAGTCAGTACGCAATCTGTCCCAAGCACCTGAAAGTGTCAACATACCGTTCAATGCACCACCCCATGAAGGAATGATCATCGCCAAAGAGATAACCGCACCCAAAGATCCAGTCCAATCAGGCAACGCAGTATATTGCAAATGGTGAGCACCCAACCAAACATAACCAAACATCAGTGCCCAGAAGTGGATAACTGATAGTCTGTAAGAGTAAATTGGACGTTGCGCTTGCTTAGGTACGAAATAGTACATGATTGCAAGGAAACCAGCAGTTAGGAAGAAACCTACCGCATTATGTCCCCACCACCATTGAATCATGGCATCTTGAACACCAGAGAACAATGAATATGAGCGGAACAATGAAACAGGAATCGCCAATCCATTTACCACATATAGGTAAGTAATCGCGATCATCATTCCAAGGAAGAACCAGTTAGATACATAAACGTTCGGATGCGTTTCTTTATTTCTACCTGCGATTGTCATCACGAAGTTCAAAGTATAAAGCGTCCAAACAAGTGCTACTGCAATCGCCAATGGCCACTCTTGTTCATGATATTCTTTACCCGTTGTCATACCTAGTGAAATAGTGACTACAACAGCCAACAGTCCAATTGTATATAGCACTGCTGTTACCCATGCCAAGCCATTGCTCCATAGCTTGATACCATTGGTACGCTGCACCGTATAGAAGGCTGTTGCCATCAAAGTCATACCACCAAAGGCAAAAATAACCGTATTGGTATGCATTACACGCAATCTAGCAAATGTAATCTCAGGAATATCAAAGTTTAAAACCGGCCAAGCAAGCTCTGCTGCGGCGTAAGTACCAAACAAGGTACCGACTACCAAAAACACAACTGCACCAACCGTCAGGTACTTAACCACACCGTTGTCATATTGTGGCTTTGCCATAGTATCCATTAGCTGGATCCCCCTTTTAGTCAAAATTAATTCAACTCCAATCGATAAATGAAATTGAGTGTTGAAATCTCCTCAAGCGGCATTATATACATTTATCAAAATAATGCTCATTCCAAAGCAACTAAAAAATTAATGTACATCAAGAAAAACCGCAGAAACTTCAATACTTTCTTCATTTTCAAAAGAAGCTTCACATCCATTAACGCGGCAATTATCTCAAAGAACCCCTTTAATTTCAGCTCTATTCACTACAAAATTTTTTTATGCCTCATATTAGCTTTTCTTAATTCTTTTTAAGATTCATCGACTCAAACGTTATTACTCTTTTCTTTTCATAGAACTAGAGAACAATTCAAACCCAACAACTTTCCCAGAAAAACACTATAATAGTCGCCAATAAAATCTTAAGTTAAAACATTAGGACTCCGCTATGCGTCATGCACTCATTGAAAGAGACACACTTGAAACACAAATAAAAGTTTCGGTCAATTTAGACGGTACAGGTAAGGCAGAGCTAAAAACAGGTGTTCCTTTTTTAGAACACATGCTTGACCAAATTGCCCGCCACGGATTAATTGATCTAGACATCGAAGCCAATGGTGACACGCATATTGACGACCACCATACTGTAGAAGATATTGGTATTTCACTTGGCATGGCTCTCAAAGAAGCTGTTGGCGACAAGAAAGGTATTCAGCGTTATGGACATGCTTATGTCCCGCTAGACGAGGCCCTATCAAGAGTTGTTATTGATCTATCCGGCAGACCTGGATTTGTTTTCAATGCCGACTTCACAAAAGGTTCCATAGGAAATTTTGATACCGAACTCGTCTATGAGTTTTTTCAAGGGTTTGTTAATCATGCACAAGTTACATTG
Organism: Hydrogenovibrio kuenenii DSM 12350; assembly: GCF_000526715.1. Taxonomy (NCBI): domain Bacteria; kingdom Pseudomonadati; phylum Pseudomonadota; class Gammaproteobacteria; order Thiotrichales; family Piscirickettsiaceae; genus Hydrogenovibrio; species Hydrogenovibrio kuenenii. The sequence continues at coordinate 2,113,898 of NZ_JAGP01000001.1, forward strand.
CATATAGATTGCTTGAGAGGTCATAACGCTCACCATCAGGCTGAGACAATCTTTAAAGCTTTTGGCCGCGCACTAAGAATGGCCCTTACACATGACGAACGCATGGCTGGCGTTCTACCTTCTACGAAAGGTGCGCTTTAAATGGCAGCATTGAAACAAGTTGTTGTTGTGGATTATGGCATGGGCAACCTGCGCTCAGTTGCCAAAGCTGCTGAGCATGTTGCTAACGACCAGACAAAAATCCTTATCTCTAATCACCCACAAGACATAGATTCTGCTGACGCCGTTATTTTTCCAGGTCAAGGTGCTGCAAAAGCCTGCATGCAAGCTTTAAATGAAACAGGTATGATTCATAGCCTACAAAAAGCAGCTCAAGAAAAACCTTTTCTCGGTATCTGCATGGGGCTACAAGTTTTAATGACTCACAGCCAGGAAAACAACGGTATTAACTGCATGAATGTTTTAAAGGGTGATGTTGTTCAGTTTGACTTAACAAAGCATCCTGAGTTAAAAATGCCTCATATGGGTTGGAACCAAATCCATCAAACCCAAGACCACCCTATTTGGCATAAAATTCCGCAAGACAGTCGTTTCTACTTTGTACACAGTTATTATGTCGCACCAGAAGAAACAGATATTGTGGCTGGCGAAACAACACACGGCACGAAATTTACGTCCGCAATCGCAAAAGACAATCTATTTGCCATACAAGCTCACCCTGAAAAAAGTGCAGAATCAGGGCTACAGTTATTCAAAAACTTTTTAAGCTGGCAACCGTAAAACAGTTTATTAAATTTCAAAGGTTCAAACTTACTCACTATGTTATTAATTCCTGCTATCGATTTAAAAGACGGTCAATGCGTAAGACTGCGCCAAGGCATTATGGAAGACGCTACAGTTTTTTCAGGTGACATCGTTGCCATGGCACAGCGCTGGGTTAATGAAGGTGCAAGACGCTTGCACATGGTTGATCTTAATGGTGCTTTCGAAGGCAAGCCCGTTAATGGCGAAGCCGTTTACCAAGTTAGAGAGCATTTTCCAGAGCTTCCTATCCAGATAGGTGGTGGTATTCGCGACTTAAAAACCATTGAAGCTTACCTGAACGCGGGTGTCAGCTATTGCATTATAGGAACCAAAGCCGTTCACAACCCAGAATTTGTTGCCGAAGCTTGCCAAGCTTTTCCAGGGCATATAATGGTTGGCCTTGATGCTAAAGAAGGCATGGTTGCTATCAATGGCTGGGCTGAAGTCACCGAGCATCACGTAGCAACACTTGGAAAACAATTTGAAGACGATGGCGTGGATGCGATCATCTACACGGACATCGGTCGAGATGGCATGATGCAAGGTGTTAACATTGAAGCAACACAACAACTTGCTCAGGCTTTAAACATTCCTATCATTGCTTCTGGCGGCATCACCAACCTAGACGACATCAAAGCACTGGCAACCATAGAACAAGATGGCGTTATCGGTGCCATTACTGGTCGCGCTATCTATGAAGGCACGCTTGACTTTAAAGAAGGTCAATCCTTGTCTGACCAATTATCACAAAGCGCAAACTAGGAAGATATATGAGTTTAGCAAAACGCATCATTCCATGCTTAGACGTTGATAACGGTCGCGTCGTTAAAGGCGTACAATTTGTCGACATAAGAGATGCTGGCGATCCTGTGGAAGTCGCTAAACGCTATGATGAACAAGGGGCAGATGAAATCACCTTTTTGGATATCACTGCCACGTCTGACGACCGTGCAACCATGGTACACGTAGTCGAAGAAGTCGCTAGCCAAGTCTTTATTCCACTTACTGTCGGTGGCGGTATTCGTACACTTGAAGACATCCGAAGAATGCTCAATGCCGGTGCTGATAAAGTTGCCATTAATTCCGCAGCAATTTTCAATCCAGCTTTTGTGCAAGAAGCCTGTGACACCTTTGGTTCTCAGTGTATCGTAGTTGCCATTGACGCCAAAAAAGTAAGTCTACCAGGAGATCCAGACAGATGGGAAATCTTCACTCATGGTGGTCGCAGAGAAACAGGTATTGACGCCATTGAATGGGCCCAAAAAATGCAAGAACTTGGCGCAGGCGAACTGTTAGTCACTAGCATGGATAGAGACGGCACTAAGATCGGTTTTGACCTAGCGCTTACCCGTAGCATTTCCGATTCTGTCAACATTCCCGTAATTGCTTCAGGTGGCGTTGGCGAACTTTCTCACCTCACCGAAGGGGTGGTTTCAGGTCATGCAGAAGCCGTACTGGCAGCAAGCATCTTCCACTTTGGACAACACACTGTCCAAGAAGCCAAACAAGCCATGCAGAAAGCTGGCATTGAGGTACGACTATGAGCGAACTACTGCAAAAACTTGATGACGTTTTAGAAAACAGAAAACTAGAATCTGCTGATGACTCTTACGTTGCCAGCCTTTACCATAAAGGTCTGGACAAAATCTTAAAGAAAATCGGCGAAGAAGCGACTGAAACCGTTATGGCCGCAAAAGACTGTGACGGCGCTTCAGATAAATCACATTTAATCTACGAAGTAACAGATCTTTGGTTTCACTCATTAGTACTGTTACATCAACAAGGACTTTCAAGCCAAGACATTCTTCTTGAACTTGAAAGACGCTTTGGACTATCAGGCCATGTTGAAAAAGCCAACCGCAGCGAATAAAATTTAACCCCCTTAATCTTTCTTTGCCTTCGCCATCAAAAGTGGCTTGAACAAAAAGGTTAAACACTCTCACAAGGAAGCATCATGACCTCTGAAAAAAGTATTTTTAGCAAAATCATCGATAAGGAATTACCAGCAGAAATTCTTTACGAAGATGATAAGTGCATCGTTATTCGTGATATCAATCCGAAAGCGCGCATCCACTTGCTCGTCATTCCAAAAAAACCTATCGCCACACTATTTGATTTATCTCCTGAAGATAAAGATTTGATGGGACATATGATGCTGCTTTTACCTCAGCTAGCAGAATCTCAAGGATTGGACGGTTTCCAAACGCGCATCCATACTGGAGAAAGCGGTGGGCAAGAAGTTTTTCACATCCATATTCACTTAATGGGAAACTAAAGCATTAAAAGCTTTAAACAAGTCATAAACTTTTTTTAACAAAATCGTCCCTTTAAAAGCGACTTTTTTGTACGTTAAATTATTGACTCTGCTAATATTAGCAATCAATTTTTTGAACCCCTATTAAAAATGCGTTCAACCACTGGAGAAATAGAATGGGCATTAGTATTTGGCAATTATTAATTATCTTGGCTATCGTTTTGGTTTTATTTGGCGCCAAGCGTCTTCGCAACGTAGGTTCAGACCTCGGTGGTGCTATCAAAGGCTTCAAAAACGCTGTTAAAGAAGAAGAAGCTAAAGAAGACGAAAAAGCAGCTTCCGAGCAAAAGCTTGAACAAAAAGATGGTGAAAACGTCTTTGATGTTAAAGCCGAAGAGAAAAAAGAAAAGCCTGACGCTTAATTCGTTAAGCGCCATCTTTCTTTAATTTTGCTGCTTCTCAATCATGTTTGATATTGGCTTCATGGAAATTCTGGTCGTTCTGATCGTGGCGTTAATCGTCATCGGTCCTGAACGCATGCCAGAAGTTGCCCGTAAAATCGGACAATTCATGGGTAAAACCAAGCGTTTTATCAATAGCATGAAAGAAGACAGTGAAATCAGCTCGGCTATGCGAGAAATTCACGAGGCCGTCAACCTTGATGAAGAGAAAAAGCAGCTAGAATCTGTTACTGAAGAATTGCAAGATGACTTCTCTCAAATGCACCAAGAATGGGGAATTGAAGAAGAAATTTCTCGTCCAACCTTTGGTGGCGAAGAACCTGCAAGCTATACAGACAGTCAGTTTAACAAGGCGCCACAACAACCTGCTTTGCCTGATTCTGATCAAAGCAAAAAAGAGACTAAAACTAGCGATACAACAAGCAGTTCGGAAAAATCGTCAGTACAAACAGACTCAACTCCTAGCAAAGAAACCACTTCGATTACGCAACAAGAGAAAGCCTAGACCATGAGTTCATCAGCACTACCACCTCATGATCAGGAAATGACCCTCGTTCAGCACCTGCTTGAATTGAGAAATGCCATGACCAAAGGCATTCTCGCTATATTAGTTGCTTTTTTTGCACTCTTCCCGTTTGCTAACGACCTCTACACCTATATTTCAGAACCTCTAACTCGTTTTTTACCTGCCGGAACGAGCATGATAGCAACAGGGGTTGCATCACCTTTTTTAACCCCTTTTAAATTAAGCTTGGTGCTTGGTGTTTACGTCGCTATGCCAGTATTGCTGTATCAGGCTTGGCGCTTTATCGCTCCTGCTCTCTATAAGCATGAACAACAACTGGTCGCTCCAATTCTGTTTTTTAGCTCCTTCTTGTTTTATGCAGGTGGCGCTTTTGCTTTCTATGTCGTTTTCCCATTGGTTTTTGGCTTCTTATCGACCACTGCACCTCATGGCGTCACCATCGCAACTGACATTTCGCTCTATCTTGATTTTGTAATTAAGATGTTCTTCGCATTTGGCGTTGCGTTTGAAGTTCCTATTGTCGTGGTAATTCTTATTCTGACAGGCATGGTTTCCGCCGAAAAATTAACACACGCTCGCCCTTATATTATTGTTGCTGCCTTTGTCATTGGTATGCTATTGACGCCTCCAGATATCGTCTCTCAAACAATGCTGGCTGTGCCAATGTGGTTACTTTACGAAACTGGTGTGATTGTTGGTGGCAAGGTTAAAAAGAGTCGCGACAAAGCCAAAGCACGACGCGAAGCTAAAGCTGGAAAGTCAGATACAGAACAAGACAAGCCGAAGTCTAATGCTGCTGCTTCAGGTACAACTGAATCTTCATCTGTAGCACCAAACCCAGTCCCTGATAACATCGAATTTGATGATCGTTATGCAGATCAAAATGAGCCGCTCGATAGCTTAGAGAATGATGAAGATTGGGATAAAACTTTTGATGAAATTGACTCAGAATTTGAAGCTCTGGAAAATGACTATAAAAAACGTCAGAAAGCAGAAGAAGACTCAAAAACAAATGACGATCAACAAAGTGAGTCAAAAGATGAAACTGAGCAAGGCAACTCTGAAAATGAAGCTAAAGATGACGCTTCAGAAGAGAAGCCTAAATCTTAAAATTCTCTTAAGCCATCAGTTCCTAAGCGTTCTGATGGCTAATCATGTTTTATCTCGCCTTATCAAACCTCAACTGCTTACTCTCTTTCTTATATTCCTAAGTTCTAACTCGGTACAAGCATCCACATTAAGCTCTAATGACTTGGCTAACAATCCCTCGCTCTACTTGGCAATGCATGCTAAAGACCCTGTTCACTGGCAATCTTGGCAAGCAAGCGTTCTAAAACAAGCACAGAAAACCAACCGAATCATCATGATCTCTAGCGGTTATTTCTCATGCCACTGGTGTCATGTCATGCAACGCGAAAACTACCAAAACCGTAAAGTTGCGACCTACCTGAACCAACATTTTATTTCCGTTAAAATTGATCGCGAACTCATGCCTGATCTTGATCGCTATTTGATTGCATTTGCAAAAAAAGCATCTGGTCATGCTGGCTGGCCGGAGCATGTTTTCCTTACTCCTCAAGGTTATCCTTTTTTTGCATTAACCTATCAACCTCACCAACAGTTTCTTAAAACATTACAGCGCATCCAAAGACTTTGGCGGACTAATCCAAGCAAAATCATCAATACTGCCAAGCAATCTATTTCTTCTAAACAAGAACACAAAATCACAAATGCTTTAACGAAAATTCAGTTTGCCAATGACTTTTTTCAATCTTTAACTGACCGTCAAGACATGCTTAGTGGTGGCCTTAAAACTGAAAACAAATTCCCTAGAGCACCATTACTTTTAGCCTTATTGTCACAACCTAATTTGACGGAAGAAAATAAATACTGGCTCATGCTGACGCTTTCACAAATGCAAAACCTGCATCTTCGAGATCATATTAATGGTGGTTTTTTTCGCTATACGATAGACCCTGAATGGCAAACACCGCATTTTGAAAAAATGCTTTATACCCAAGCTTTGCTTGCTAAAACTTACTTTCTGGCAGCTTCTCGCTTCCAACGTCATGACTTTTCACAAACTGCACAAAGTACCCTCGCTTATGTAGAACGCCATCTTTACAATCCCAAATCTAAGCTCTTTATCAGTAGTGAATCTGCAATAGACAAACGTGGCATTGAAGGTGGTGATTACCTCTGGACAGAAGCCGAGTTGAAAAGTGCACTTACCGAAAAAGAATACAAACAAGTTTCTCAAGACTGGCACATGGATCAACCAGCACCTTTTGTCAAAAACCAGCAAACACCGGCCTGGCTGCCCACCTCAACTTCGAAAAACTGGTCACGTATTCAACGCAAACTAATGCGTCCTATGGAAGTGATTCCCAAAGACACTAAAAGTATTCTGGCGTGGAATGGTCTAATGCTTTCTGCCTATGCAAAAGCAACTAAAGCTCTACCAAACAATCGCCACTACCGTCAGCAAGGCACTCAACTCGCTGAGCGTTTAATAAGCATTTTTAAACAACCAAACCCGCCTCGCGCCTTTTCAAAAAACAATCAGCCAATGGGCAAAGCTAACCAGCAAGATTATGCATTTGTCGTACAAGGATTAAAAGATTGGCAGGCCGTCACAAACGACTCACAGTTAACACCAACTATCCAAGCTTTGCGCCAACATGCTCACCAACATTTTTTGACTTCTAAAGGCTGGCACTATACTTCTAGCCCACTTCTGCCCGGACAAACTGGCAACTGGGCCATTAAAGATGATGCACTTCCCAGCCCAACCGCCATACTCGACTGTAGGAAAAAAGCAGCTTTATCCAAAGTCACTTCACAAGTGACTACATCGCCGCTAGACTATGCATCTTATTTAAATCACTTTGATTGTCGAAACGGTTCCTGACTGATATTTATGATTTTTTTGATTATTGCATTTGTTGTGCTGTTTATTGTCACCAGCTTGCCCAGTCTGTGGACCAAACACATCCTTAATAAATACAGCGCCCCTCATCCTGACATTCCCGGCAACGGCCACCAATTTGCTGAACATTTGATTAATAAATTCCAGCTCGCGATTCGCGTTGAAGAAACACCCGATGGTGACCATTACGACCCCATTAATAAAATAGTCCGACTGTCTTCGGGAAACTATCATTCCAATTCACTTACCGCCATCACCACCGTTGCTCATGAAATCGGTCATGCACTGCAAGACCAAGCAGACTACGAACCACTTAAACAGCGCACGCAATTAATTGGTCGTGCGCAGTGGATGCAGAAAATGAGCGGTATTGCCTTAATGGCAACACCTGTTTTAATTCCGCTATTGCATACACCGATGATTGGATTAGTGACTTTCGCTGCGGGGTTTATCGGCATGGGCATACCGGTAATTATTCATCTCAGCACGCTTCCAGTAGAGTTTGATGCCAGCTACCAAAGAGCACTTCCACTATTGAAAGAAGGCGATTATTTAAACAAAAAAGATTTAAAAATCAGCCGAAAAATTCTCACCGCTTGTGCCATGACTTATGTCGCCGCGTCCTTATCAAGCCTATTCAATCTTTGGAAATGGCTGAGCGCTATCAAACGACACTAATATTGAAACAATCAAAATCTGCCAGGCTGGGTCTTGTTGCTTTACCCCAGCCTGGCAGATTTTCGTAAAATTCAAACTGCTCTAGCAACCACCCAAGCTTGCACTTTTAAATGAGGGTAAGTTTGCTTTAAAGTCTTTGCCAATTGTTCGAGCGTAGTGCCCGTCGTCATAACATCATCAATCAATACGACTTGTTTCATTGACGATAACGCTTCATTATCAATTGCAAAACAATTCTTTAAATTACGTTGGCGCTGTTTTTTATCTAACAAAGTTTGATGTGGCGTATCAACTTTACGGGTTATGCCTTGTTGTAACAATGGCATTTTCAACTGTTTAGACAAAAGCTTTGCCACTTCGTAGGATTGATTAAACCCTCGCTCAACCAATCGATTGGAATGTAAAGGCACCGCGATTAGCGCATCAATCTCGGTCATATCAATTCTTTGTATCATCAGCTCTGCAAACACTCGACTCCAAAACAATTCACCATGGTATTTCAAACCATGAACCATCTGCTTGGCAGCTTCATTAAAAATCAACAAAGCTTGCGTTCGATCTAAATAGGATGTCTGATCCAAACAATCGCCACACAGTTGATTAACCGCACTAGGCATTGCACAAACAGGGCAACCTTGCTCCCAAAAAATTAATTCCTTGAGTAAGGCATCATCAAGATCCGCAGGAATGGTTGTCAATAAAGAGTGATTACCATGGTTCGACACAGGAAATAACCAATTTTCAATAATGCGAAACCAGCTATTTTCCTTTGTATATTGGGTCATTTACCGACTTCCCTTCATTAAACGTAAGAAACTGCTCTCATTGCTTACTGTTTTTCCTGGCAGCTTTCTTATCGCCTTTCCGTTATAATAGAAAGAATATAACGAAATAACCCTATCACAATCAACACTAAATCTAGTGCTGATAGCAAAGCGAAGGAAAAGCACATGAGCCTTGGTGACATCCGTAACGATTGGACGCTCGAAGAAATCCGAGACATTATGAACCAACCTTTTAATGACCTCATGTTTCAGGCACAGAGCGTTCACAGAATGCATTTTGATCCTAATGAAGTTCAAACCAGCACACTGATTAACATCAAATCAGGCGGTTGCGCAGAAGACTGTGCTTATTGCCCGCAAAGTGCTCGCCATGAATCTGATGTTGAAAAAGAACACATGATGCAAGTGCAAGAAGTCATCGAACAAGCGCTTGCTGCAAAAGAACGTGGTGCAACGAGACTTTGCATGGGAGCCGCTTGGCGTAACCCGACTAAAAAGGATTTTCCTCGCGTATTGGAAATGGTTCGTGTTGTAAAAGATCTAGGATTAGAAACTTGTGTGACTTTGGGTATGTTAACTGATGATCAAGTTAAGCAACTGAAGGATGCTGGCTTGGATTATTACAACCACAACCTAGATACATCCGAAGCTTTCTACCCAAAAATCATCACTACCCGAAACTATCAAGATCGTTTAGACACGATTGATAAAATTCAGGAAGCAGGCATCAATGTCTGTTCTGGCGGTATTATCGGTATGGGTGAAGAACATAAAGATCGTGCCGAACTACTTCGCACTTTCGCCACCATGCGTCATCATCCGGATTCAGTACCGATTAACCTATTGGTAGCCATTGAAGGTACGCCTTTAGCGCATATGAAAGATCAAACAGATTCATTTGAATTTATCCGTATCATCGCTACAGCTCGTATTGTCATGCCGAAAAGCTATGTGCGTTTATCTGCTGGGCGTATGTCTTTAACGGATGAAGCGCAAGCATTATGCTTTATGGCGGGCGCTAACTCTATTTTCTATGGTGACAAACTGTTAACCACCGAAAACCCAGAAGCCGATCATGATTTAGAATTGTTCAAAAAACTTGGCATCCACATGCAACAAAATGCCAAAGCTGAAATGACCGCTAAAAAAATGGCGGCGCAAATCACTGAACTGACAGCATAACTGGCATTGCGCTCTGACGAAGTGTCGAGCGCAAGTTCTCAACCCTCATGTCGATTAAATCACGTTTTCAGCCCTTACTAGAGCAACGCGCTAAAGATCATCTCTATCGCCGTCGTCCGCTAGCAACTACCGCGCAAGACACCGCAATGCAGATTAATGGCCTCCAGACCATTAATTTTTCATCAAACGATTATCTTGGGCTAGCCAACCACCCTGCATTAAAAAAAATCTTGCAAGAAACCAACGATCTCAGCGTTGGTTCCGGTGCTGCGCACCTGGTAACGGGGCACCATCTCGAACACCACTTACTAGAAGATGAATTGGCTGATTGGCTAGGCTGTGACCGTGCATTGCTATTTTCTACCGGCTATATGGCAAACTTAGCCGTACAACCCGCGTTAATGCAAAAAGGCGATTGGATTCTATCTGATAAGCTTAATCACGCTTCGTTGCTTGATGGCGCCTTGTTATCTGCGGCAGACTTAAAACGCTATGCACACAATGACATGAAGGCTTTAGAAAAACGTCTCAAACAAGCACAAGAAGCCAACATCCAATGCTTGATTGTCACCGATGGCGTTTTTAGCATGGACGGCGACCTGGCAAAACTGCCTGAGATACAGGCATTAACTCAAAAATATGGTGCTTGGTTACTGATTGACGATGCACATGGTTTAGGCGTTCTGGGACAGAAGGGTAAAGGTTGTTTCGAACACTTCGGCTTAACCCCTGATGAAAACACCCTTATTATGGGCACGCTTGGTAAAGCATTCGGTACTTCCGGTGCTTTTGTCGCAGGTAGCGAAGTGGCGATTGAAGCGCTGATTCAATTTGCCCGCCCTTATATCTATACCACCGCCATGTCGCCAGTGAATGCCAAGGTCACACGCTCCGCGCTGAAGCTGGTGAGAGACGCCAATGTTCGCCGACAGCAACTCAAAGACAACATCGCATTTTTCCGTCAGGGTGCAACAGCCATCGGACTGAATTTAATGCCATCAGAAAGTGCCATCCAACCTATTCTGCTCGGCGATAGTGAAGTTGCCATTGCCTGGTCAGAAACTTTGAAACAAGCCGGCTGTTGGGTGTCCGCAATTCGACCGCCAACGGTGCCCAAAGACACCGCTCGCTTGCGCATTACGCTTTCGGCTTCACATACCCATGCGCAAATCCAACAACTACTGGATGCCCTAAAAGCCATTCAACAAAAGACACACAGTTAAATCTTTAATTCTTGTCCTGCCCCATCAAGCAAGCAAAGGACAAAAAAGGTAAAATAACTCACTTATTTTGATTCAACAGGCACCATCCGTGAACATCACTCTCAACCGAACATTTATCCCACACCAGCCAACTAAAGGCCAAACTGAGACAAATGTACCTAACTTAACGTTAATTCATGGTTGGGCTGCGGAAAATGCAGTTTGGGAAGATTGGGCAAAGCAATATTTATCACCCTACTTTAATCTTTACTTGATTGAATTACCTGGGTTTGGGAAAAGCCCTGCTTTTTCAGATTTAAAAGACGACGAAATCAATCCTGCTTGGCTAAATGCCTTGGCGAAACAATTGCCGGAAAAAACACACCTATTGGGCTGGTCTCTTGGCGGACTTTTAGCGCAACAGCTTGCACTGGCTCACCCGAACAAAATCGAAACACTCATTTGTCTTGCCAGTACCCCGCGCTTTACACAAAACGACCATTGGAAATGGGCTGTCAGCCCGCCACTGTTGTTCGATTTCATGAAAGCGCTCAGTATTGAAGCAGGTAGAGTTCTCAAACAATTCTGGCATCTTCAACTACAAGGTTCCGAAGACAGCCGCAACTTGATGAAGCGCTACACCAAACAAATGACCGGACGTAGCCAGCCCAAACTACAAGGGCTACTGCAAGGCTTGACGCTACTGAAAGACATCGATAACCGCGACAAACTTTCTGAATTGCAACAACCGACCTTATGGTTACTTGGCGAACACGACCCCCTGATCCCCAAAGACTTGATTGCTGATTTAAAGAGATTACATCCCGCTGGACAAATTGAGTTTATCCAAGGGGCAAGCCACATGCCATTTTTTTCCCATCCAGAAGCCACTGCAAAATCAATTGTCGGCTTTATTCAGGAACATACTTTGTAACACATTATGCAACACTTTAGCCGAGACCACATCCAACATCATTTCGACCATGCCGCCACCACTTACGATGACGCTGCTATTTTGCAAAAGCAGGTCGCAGAGCACTTGGATGAACGTCTCGAGCTGGTACAAATGCAACCCAAAACCATACTGGATATTGGTGCCGGCACAGGTATTTTGACCGCTAAAATGCGTCAACGTTACCCCGACTGCAAGTTGATTGCCATTGACTTGTCTGCCAATATGCTGGCAAAAGCCGAACAAAAACTACATCAGCAATTCCCACCTTCTCTGTGGCAAAAAACCAAGTCTGCATTCGGCATACAAGACAATCCAATAGAATTTATTCAAGCAGATGCCAATCAAGTCCCTTTAGACGATGGCAGTGTAGACTTGATCGTCACCAATCTCATGTTGCAATGGTGCGATGATTTAGATGCCGTATTTAAAGAATTCCGTCGTTTATTAAGACCTGATGGACTTTTGATGATGACAACTTTCGGCCCTGACACTTTAAAAGAATTGCGCCAAGCTTGGTCAAAAGTAGATGATCAACAGCACGTGAATACCTTTATCGATATGCATGATATCGGCGATGCATTGATTCGAAATGGTTTTGGACAGCCCGTCATGGATGTTGAACACTTTACGCTGACCTATGACAAACCAATTGGCGTACTCAAAGACTTAAAAGCGATTGGTGCTACCAGCGCCCATAAAAACCGCCAGGCTGGGTTAATGGGAAAACAGCACTTTACGCATATGTTAGAAGCCTACGAAGAATTTCGTCAAGAAGGCAAAGTGCCCGCAACCTATGAAGTGGTTCACGGTCATGCCTGGGCGGCACAAGAAGTTTTCAAAGGACCGGATCGAGACCGTAACGGCTTAGTCGAAATTAGCTTGGATGATTTTAAAAACCAGGCTAAACAGCTTCGTCGTTAAAAACGCTTTGGCTAAGCATTTTGTCGTGAAGTCTCCAAAGCGCGAATCAAATCTAAAATACTGTTAGACATCTCTTTCACAACAATAAAGTGAATATGCGCTTCCTCACGCTGGCCAGCATCTTGTAGATCAAACGTTTTTAACACTTCTGCACGTAATGTCGGATAGAGCTGTTCCAGCAGTTTAAACTCAGGATAATGACCAACACTATCCCTACCTTGACCATGTAACCAATCAACCAGCATTTGGTTTTCAGACAAGTCTTCTCGACTGATATTACCAAGCTCATTAATATAAGCTTGTAGCTTGTTCACCCAAGTTCTAACCGACCTTTCAGCTAGGGCAATATCCCACACACTCACTTCTGATTGTGGTGCCTCAATTCTGAAGCTATCCATAACGGCATGGCTACGACTCATACCCACACCCAACTCACCCGATTTGGTATCGAAGAAACTTACTTGCTTCTTCATCTCAACCGCTTCACCACTCAACATATTGGCAGCTTCTGCTGTTTCTTTGACCAAGGTTGCATTTTGTTGGGTCACTTTATCCATGCCTTCCATCGCGACATTCACCTGATCGACACTTAATGTCTGCTCTTGGTTCGCCTGCGCAATTTGTCCGATAAACTCATACATCTTCATCAAGACATCAACGATGGTCAAAAACTCTTTATTGGATTCATCCACCAGTTCAACGCTCTGTGAAATTTGTCCTGAGGTATCTTCGATCAACTGGCGAATTTCTTTTGCCGCATCAGCCGACTTTCCAGCTAAAGAACGGACTTCACCCGCAACAACGGCAAAACCTCGTCCATGCTCACCGGCTCTAGCCGCTTCTACAGCGGCATTCAATGCCAAAAGATTGGTTTGAAAAGCGATGGCATCAATCAAGCCGATGATTTCAGAAATTTTCTGGCTGGAAGCCGACACTTCAGACATGGCGTTTTTAGTGCGGTTCATAACGGCGGAACCGTTATCTGCCTGCTCTTTAGCAGAGCTTGCCAACTTAGCAGCTTCCTGGGCATTTTCCGCATTCTGACGAACCATGGTGGTAATATTTTCCATCGAAGCAACGGTTTCTTGTAGCGTTTGCGCTTGATTTTGAATTCGACCCGATAGGTTTGCAGACCCTTCTGCAATTTGCTCAGAAGCGGTATTAACAGTATTGGATGCTGCCATCAATTCAGAAATTGCACTAGAGATATTATCCAATGACGTATTCACAGCCTCAGACATAACACCGAGTTTACCACTGTAAGTACCTTGAACTCTTTGGGTCAGATCCCCTTCAGATTGCGCCACCAAGACTTCTACCGTCTCAGATATCCCTTTTTCCAATTGATTCAATGACGAATTGATATTCTCTTTTAAGCTGGCCAGTTCACCAACAAGATCAACATTGAGCCTTTGAGAGAAGTTACCCTCAGAGATGGCTTTCATGGTTGCGTTAATACCACTTACCGCACTAAACGTATCGTCCATCGCCGATTTCAGCTCACTGACCATAACGCCAAATTCACCATGGAATTTCGAGTCAGTTTCAAAATGATATTCTGCGACCTTGATGGCATGAATCGCGCGCTTCAATTCCTGAATCACGGTTTGAATATTATCTGCTGACGTATTCACGTTGTTCTTAAGGATATTCAAATCCCCTTCAACATCGGTTTCTATACGGTTATCTAACTGACCTTTAGAAAGGGTGTCGATCATATCGGAAACACTCATCATCAAGTGCTGAATTTCCGTAACATAATGGTTAAAACTGTCACCCATACGCCCTATTTCATCAGGCGAATAAACATCTGCTCGAACAGAAAGAGAACCATCTTCAGAAGCAATTTTGAGTTTTTCTGTTAGGTTTTTCAGTGGCTTCAATACCAGGCTTCTCATCCGCCAGAAAATTTGAAGCAATAACAAAATAAACCCGCCAGACATAGCTGCCTGAGCAACATAAATCATAAAGTAGCTGTCATGCAGTACTTTATTCAAAGCGCCCGTTGATTCGGAAATAACCTGCATGCCAATCATTTTGCCGTCATGCTTTAAAGGATCTACAACCAACACACGATCACCAACAACTTGGTACCCCTTATCTTGTAAAGAAGTAAGATTTGCTTGTTGAATTTGACTATTGACAGGAGACTTCTCAAAACCTTTTGTAGGGGTCCATTGATTATTATCCAAATGGAAAACGGCATATTGATGATCTCGGTTTTGCTCCAGTTTAACCATTTGCGTTAATGGCAAATTAAACACCACCAAACCAATTTTCTTATCGCCAAACAAGACGGGGACTTTTGCTTGAATAAAGGCACCTTCTGGCTGGGAAACAACATCCGTAGTTAAATGATCCGGCATGCTAGTTACCGAAATAGGTACGCCGCTGTTAGACACTTTTTTCATATTGGCATCAAACACGGCTAAACCAATATTATTCATTTGAGAGCGTTTAACGTATTGCTGATAGTTCACTTGTAGAATTTGCCAAACAACCGTTTGTTGATGATCATGCAACCCATAAATCAGTGCTGAGTTACCGGCAAGCCCAACTGCATTCGTCAACGCTATCTGAGACTGACTTTGAATCTTGGCATTTAGATTATCAATCAATAAAGACTGACGTTCATGCACACTGCTGGTATACATATTATCAGCAACTTGTTGCAGATAAACCTGCAGCACAATACTCCACATAATCGCCATTATTACCAACGGTACCATGGTTTTTCCAAGAATGCTTTTTTTCGGTAATAGGCTCAAACGTTGAATTCTTTCTGCCCAACGCGTCATAACCGCGCCACGTTGAATGACCAAGCTGCCATCTGCTAGCTTCTTATAAGCTTTCTCTACCTGAGGAATAAGGTCACGTTTAATCGGATTTCGAATAGATTTATAACCAACAACTTCGCCATTTTTCACTATAGGCGCAACATTGGCTTCTACCCAATAATGATCGCCATTATTTCGACGGTTTTTCACATATTGATGCCAGGACTGGCCTTTTTTTAGTGTGTCCCACAAGTCTTTAAAAACAATTGGTGGCACGTCAGGATGACGAATAAGATTGTGCGGTTGGCCTTCCAACTCTTCCCAGCTATAACCACTAATTTCCAAAAAATGCTCGTTTGCGTAGGTAATGGTTCCTTTTAAATCCGTTTCGGATACCAAAATATAATCATCAGGAATCACAAACTCTTTTTGCGTTACAGGAGAATTATCACGCACTACAACACCATCCTTTGTACACGAGATGAGCTTAGGTTTAGCTCAAATCGAATAGCGAACACCTTTTTCAAATGTTCTGTTTAAGTTATCGCTACCCGAAAATTATTTATTTCAAGCTTGTCCGCAACCATTAAAACTTAAATTGTTTTAACAATTGGTTCTTCAACTTGTTCTGTTCTTTTTTCACCGCTTCTTCGGCTTTTTTCTTCGCTTCGGCTTCCATACGTTTCTTTTCAGCTTCAACTTGCGCTTTAACTTGCTGCTCGTATTTCGCCTTTTGTTGATCAACATACTGTTGCGGCGACACCGACAACATTTGATCCACACTTTTCGCATTGCCATTCAATTGCACTTGATCGCCTAACAAAGACGCCAACTTTTGATTGATCGGTTTCAACTGTGCCGCCATCTGCGCATCAAACTGTTTTTTCAGTTGCGCTTTCGCATCAGTAATCTGTTTGTTTAATACCTTGTTCATGGAACTCGAAACTTTTCTGTCCAAATCTGAACGCGCCCCAATACTAGGCGCAAACAGCTTGCCAGACAATTCCGAAGTCACCGTAAACTGGTGAATGTCGTCAAACACAGGCGCAAGATATTGCTTCACTTCTTTTGACTTGGTCGCCCCCATATCAAAATTAACTTTTTGATAATCTAAATCCACGACACCCTGCAACATTTGCGCTTCGGTTATTTTTAGCTTTCCGTTGACCGCAACCTTTGACGACTTCATTGTCAAAGGCAAACTGTCATCTTTCAGCATAGCCCAGTCTTTCAACTCATAGTTTGGCCAAGAAATTTTCGCTTCGGTAAAACCCTTACCTGGTTGAATCCAGTTACTTTGCCCCTTAATAGATAAAGCTGTTGTCTGAGTTTTTGGCTGTGCCGAAACGGTAAACAACGTTGCCATCCTACTTTTAGACTGATCAAAGTTGATGTCTTTAGCCGTCGCTTGAATTTGCCCCCAATCCAATTCGGAAGAGAGTTTCAAACGTTTAATAATAAAGTCAGGTTCAGGGTCATGTTCCAAGAAAGCAATATTTTGTCCCACCTGACGTTTGGCTTTTTCTTTAGCTTGTTTCTCGGCTACAGCACGCTCAGCCGCAAATTTTTCAATAAATGGTTTTACCTTCTCGTAGATGGCCAAGCCTTTCTGTGTATAGTTGCGCACCTTGTCGCCATAAACCAGATAGGTAAAGTTTTTCAGCCCGTTTTGATCCAAACTA
Organism: Hydrogenovibrio kuenenii DSM 12350; assembly: GCF_000526715.1. Classification (NCBI taxonomy): domain Bacteria; kingdom Pseudomonadati; phylum Pseudomonadota; class Gammaproteobacteria; order Thiotrichales; family Piscirickettsiaceae; genus Hydrogenovibrio; species Hydrogenovibrio kuenenii. The sequence goes on from NZ_JAGP01000001.1 coordinate 2,131,054, forward strand.
TAGGTTGATTGCAGGTTGGCAAAGTCCTGCGCTGGCATTTTTTGTAGCGCATTGACGTCTTTTTGCAACTGCGGCAAATCTTTATCAAACAAGTTCTTACCCTGCTTAATCACATCCGCTTTTTGCGAAACCTCTTTTTGTAATTTCTCGAATTCCGCTTGTTTTGCTTTTAAGTCAGCCAAACTTTTGATTGACCCTTTTGTTAAGGCCTCAAAACGTTTTTGATAATCTGCAATCACTTTGCTGTTAGGCATTTGTTTCTGCAAATCCGTCCACTTGCTATTAAGTTGATTCAACGATTGATTGATTTTGTCAGCTTGCTCGCTGGTCTTAAAGGTTTGGCGGCTCAAAATCTCTTCTGGCTTAGGCACAATCATACTTGGCACTGCAAACCCACTATCCTTTTTCGACTTTTCAGCCTCGCTGGTTTCTTTTACCTTGCTCGTTTTTTTCACAACGAGCGCACCAGAGGTTGTTCTTGGTTGATTGAATGCAAGATGCTGCAAACTCATATCTTCAATTACAGTACGACCCACAACCAATTGATACAGATTCAAACTGGCACCCAAATGGCCAATGCTAACCAAGTTCTGCATCGGTTTTTTCGGATCCGTTACCTCTATACCACTGAAGCTAACGCCCAATGGTATAAAGTTAAAATCCAAACGATGGATGCTGATTTGCGCACCCCATGCTTGAGAAGCATACTTTTCAATCTGCGATTTTAAAATCATTGTCAGCGCCAAGTAGGTGATGGCAAAGCCAATACCCACCAAAACCAAAAAGCTAACCAACCCCGACCAACGAATCCAACCCTTAGGCTTTTTAACGTCTTCTGGCTTAGGTGTATTTTCTGTTTGATTGTTTTGTTGTGTCATTCCATCAACCCCACAACTGTTTTAACCTTACTGCTGCCTTTCAATAACTGAACGATTTTAAACTTAGACACCCATTTCAAAAATGCATGGCGATAGGTTCTTATCAATACAAGGAAAATAAAGAAAGCAGGAATTGCCAACACATAACTCACCAACACGCTGCCTAACACAACCGTATTATTAAAGTGAATCGCGCGCCAGAAGGCATTGTTATACATATCGGTAAACATTGGTTCTAATGAAGGCATCTGCAACACCATCAACCCCACTTGGTTGAATACGGGGTCCAACAAATACGCAACTCCGGAGAAAAATGCCAGCGAAACCAGCACTGCCGAAACATTAACCCTTAAGAAAAACACCAGCGCCAGTGTCAGCAGATTATGAGCGAAAAAGAGCGGCGTTAAGCCCATAATCATCCCCAATACAAAAGACAATGCTATCTGACCAGGGTACTGGTTTGCATTCAATGCCTTAAAGAGTTTCACCAATAGAGTCATTTGAAACTTTCCTTAAATTTGTTCAACCGCGAGACAAAAACATCACTCATTTTTATAGAATTTATCATAAAGCTTTTTCAAACCGACACCAAACATTTTGGGCTTTATTACCATGCGTTTTATAAGGGATTAAGCCATTTCTTGCGGGTCAACATCTATTGACCAACGCACTTTATTCACCAACGGATGCGCATAAATATTCGACTCCAAACTGCCAAGCCAATGATGCAATAACCCGCGATGCGAACACTGTAATAACAACTGATAACGAAATCGCCCTTGTCGTCTTAACATCGGCGCTGCAACAGGGCCAAACGCATCTAATGGCGCATCCCCCTGCCTGGCAGATTTTGCTTGATCTACCGCTTTTAATTGCAATGCGGATTCTATGTCTAATAAAAACTGCCAAGCGGACTGAGGGTCTATTGACTCGGCACGCAGCATAATTTGATAAGTATAAGGCGGTAAATCGGCTACTTTTCGCTCCGCCAATGCTTCCGATGCAAACGCATCATAGCCTTGCTCAACCAATGTTCTTAACAATGGATGATCTGGATGATGCGTTTGTATCACCACTTCACCTTGTTTTTCCGCGCGACCGGCACGCCCGGCAACCTGCACCACCAATTGCGCCATCCGCTCTGCGGCACGGAAATCACAACTAAACAACCCTTGATCTATATCCAGCAAAGCCACTAATGTCACCTTCGGAAAATGATGCCCTTTCGCCAACATTTGCGTGCCAATCAAAATATCCGCGTGACCCTCTCGGGCAATCTGCGTGACCTTCTCCATCTGCCCTTTATTGCGGGTAGTGTCTCGGTCGATGCGTAAAGTCTTATGTTTGGGAAACCAGCTTTGAATAATAGTTTCCAGCTTCTCCGTACCTTGACCCACATCCACAAAATCCTGTTCACCACAGTTCGGACACGCCGGTGGCGCTTTTTGCTGATAACCGCAATGATGACAACGCAACTCACGGAATTGATGGTGATAAGTCATATTCGCATCACAGCTCGGGCAAGCTGCCTGCCAACCACAACTATGACACATCAACACCGGCGCAAAACCGCGGCGGTTCAAGAACAACAATACCTGTCCTTGCTGCTCAAGATGGTTCGTAATCATCTCACGCAAAACCAAAGACACGCCTTCATGCTGCTGAACAGAACGATCACCCCGCACATCCAGCAAACGCATATCCGGCATAGATGCACCACCGGCACGTTCTGTCAGTTTCAAATAACCATAGCGTTGTGACAACGCATTATGCAGGGTTTCCAAAGATGGCGTTGCCGAGCCAAGAACCACCGGCACTTTTTCTAACTGTGCACGGCGCACCAACGCATCTCGCGCCGAGTAGCGAAAGTTATCTTGCTGCTTAAAAGACAAATCATGTTCTTCATCGAGAATACACAAGCCCAAGTTGGCAAAGGGCGTAAACAATGCCGAGCGTGTCCCCAACAAAACTTTCACCTGATTTGATTGCACCATATACCAAGCGCAATGGCGTTCTTTATCAGTTAAATCTGAGTGCATTACCGCCACAGGTTGATTCAAAAATCGCTCAAACCGATCAACCGTTTGTGGCGTCAAACCAATCTCCGGCACCAACACCAACACCTGTTTGCCTTGTGCAATCACCTCTTCAATCATACCGAGATAGGTTTCGGTCTTACCGCTGCCCGTCACCCCCTCCAATAAAAAGGCATTGAACCCCTCGTTTTGCAACACCATATCCACAGCCGCTTGCTGCTGCTCATTTAACGCATGATTCACTTCTTCATTTCGCTGCCAGGCATGAAGACAATTTTTTTCGGTTTTATCCACCCAGCCCATTTCGTGAAAGCGCTTCATCGGCACACGCCAACCACTCAAACAAGTCGCTATGGTTGATTCGGTTACAGGGTAAGGGTGAGATTTAAGAAATTCCAATAAGTTCAGTTGCTGAATCGCATTCGAACGAATTTTATCTGTCGCTTCGGCACGACCCGAGTCATTCAATTGCCAAGCAGTGACACCATCTAATACAACCGATTCACCTTCTTTCAAACGCTTCGGCAAGGCCGTTTGCATTACATTACCGATTGGCTCGTGATAGTAGTGCGCCGCCCATTGCAAAAACTGCAAATCCCGCTCTGAAAAAATCGGTTCGCCATCCACTATCTCCGTCACCGCACGAATCTTTTTCGCGTCCAGCTCCGTCGTTTCTTTTATCGACATGACAATACCAATCAGTTTTCGATTACGAAACGGCACCCAGACACGTCCGCCCACTACAGGCAGAATCTGCTTATCATCATAAACATATTGGTAATCCAGCGGCGTTAAAAACGGCCCCGGCACGGCGACTTGAATAAACATAAAGGGTCAATTTACATTAAAATGGCGTTTATTTTACGTTAACTTATCCATACAAAAAATGATTCTGATTAATTGCGACATGGGTGAAAACCTCACACCCAACCCAGACGCTTTAGTAATGCCGCACATTCATCTGGCAAACATCGCCTGTGGCGGTCATGCCGGAGATGCAACCAGCATAATGGAAACGCTCGCGCTGGCAAAACAACATAGCGTAAAAATCGGCGCGCATCCAAGCTATCCAGACAAAGACAACTTTGGTCGCCAATCGCAATCACTTTCAGAAGCAGCATTACATCAAACACTCACCGAACAAGTCTCTGCGTTGGAAAATCTTGCCAGTAGTTTAGGTTTGCAACTCCACCACATCAAACCGCATGGCGCGCTTTATCTCGATATGATGCGTTCCGAACAAATCTTTCTACAACTGCTGTCTTTTTGCCAAGCTTTCAATCAAGGCAAAGCGCAACCAATCAAGCTTATGATACAAGGCGGCCTAAAAGATAAAGATTACCAAACCCTTGCAGATACCTATAGCATCGAGCTTTTGTTTGAAGCCTTTGCCGACCGAGCTTATTTGCCAAACGGTCAGCTTGCCCCACGCAGTCAACCAAATAGCCTATACCAACACACCGACAATATCATTGAACAAAGCTGGCAATTTCACAAAACTCATCAGCAAGCATCTACCCCGAACACCCTGTGCTTTCACTCAGACAATCCTGTTTCGGTTGATGCCTTGATTGCCTTTGCAAAAGAACTCAAAGAATCCTCATGACGTTTCATTACCAAATCCAACCCGCTGCGGAAAACGCTTTATTACTGACGTTTACCTCCACCAGCAAAGCTGATGCAGGGTTAATGGATTTTTTGCCCGTATTACAAAAGTTCATTCCTCAGGTTGAAAGTACTTTTGCCGAAAACTTACGCGAGTTGGTGCCGTCTTATCACAGCTTATTATTGGTGTTCAAAAACCCGAATCTTGCCTCAGCAACCCAGCAATTAAATGATTTATTGATCGAGTTGCAGCAAAACCCTACCGACCCCAGCCTGGCAGATTTTCAAGGTCAAACGCATACTATTCCAGTGTGTTACGATCAAAGCTTCGGGCTCGATTTACTCACGCTTGCCGAGCAAAAATCACTGTCGATTGATGAAATCATCCAACTGCACAGCCAACAAACCTATCAAGTTTGCGCCATTGGTTTCGCCCCCGCTTTTGCTTATTTAGGCGAAGTAGACGAACGCCTTGCCTCACCCAGACACGCCTCGCCACGCTTAAAGATTCCCGCGGGCAGTGTCGGCATTGCAGACCGACAAACCGCCATCTACCCCAAAGCTTCTCCCGCTGGTTGGCAAATACTTGGGCAAACGCCGTGGGATTTATCGCTCACCAACCCCGATAACCTCACCCGCTTTCGTGTGGGCGACCAAGTGAAGTTTGAGCCGATTAGCCTTGAAGCGTTTCTCGCCATTCAAAACGGAGAAACATTATGAACACCCAAACTTGTACAGGCTTCAAGGTAATAAAAGCCGGCTTTCAAGCAAGCATTCAAGATGCCGGACGTTTCGGCTATCAACAATTCGGTTTGGCGACTTCCGGCGCGTTGGACGATGTCAGTTATGAGTGGGCAAACAAACTGCTCGGCAACGCCGACAATGCCGCCGTGTTGGAAATCCCCTACGGGCATGTCACTTTGGTTGCCAATGCCGCAACGCGCATTGTCATTACCGGTGCCAATCTCGGTGCCACCTGCAATGGCAAGCCAGTGCTTCGCTACCAACCTTTACAGATAAACGCGGGGGATAAAATTGAATTTCATCAGGCGCAGACTTTAGACGGCGTTCGGGCTTATTTAGGCGTGGACGGAGGCTTTCAAACCGAGGAATTTTGGGGCAGTCGTTCGGTGAATTTTCGTGAAGGCATTGGTCGTGCAATTCAGGTAGAAGATTGTTTGCCGTTTAGCCCAACTACAGAAGAAAAAGAAGCGCCCTATTTTCCACAATCCGAGTTAACGGAATATTTGGAATTCGGAGATGTGGTCACCTTGAGATTGCTACCCGCACACCAATTCTATGACTTTGACGAAGCGCAACGCCAAGCGTTTTTCAAACAAACCTTTGAAGCCTCAAATGAATTCGACCGTACCGCTTGCCGCTTAATTGCCGAGCAAGAAATAAAACCGCCCTACACCCAAATGGTGTCACAAGGCATGACACCCGGCACCGTGCAAATACCACCATCAGGTCACCCCATTATCATGCTAAAAGATCACCCAACCATTGGCGGCTATCCCAAAATTGGTACGGTGATTGCAAAAGATTTGGCTAAACTGGCACAAAGCCAGCCTCGACAGAAACTCCACTTTAAGCTAGTATCTTTACGTAATTAGTTTCAAGGCAAACAAACTATCAAGGAAGATAACTGGTGTTAAAGTCACTTAAAATAGCTCTACTTGTATTGTGTATTTCTTTCATTCCAATGACTCTGTGGAATGCTGGATACCTCTTTACTTCCGAATCATGCGATCCTAAATTTGGCTGCCAAGGTACATTTTTCTTAAAAACCTATATCCTTAGTTTCAGCGTAATCCTTTCTACCTTTACAATAACTATTGCCCACTACTTCATTCTTGGTAGACATAACATTCAAAACACACGTAAAGTCATTATTTTTACCTTTATTTTTGCTTTGATATTGGGAGTTATTGGCAATGAATCTATAATGATTGCTCAAAAAATAGGCATTGCAACTTTAATTGCCTTATGGGTAGCGATTCCACTATTTATCTCCATAGGCTTTTTTGAGTCCGAAAAAAACAAACTCGAACAATCAACTCAACACTCTTAACCCCAACCTGGCAGATTTTTCCAATTAATAAAGAACTTTTACCAAAATATTCGCTCTTTAGTTGATCATTTAGTTTAATTAAAAATCACCGCCTATTTGTGACTATCAATGTAAGCAGAGGAAAATATATGTTCGGACCTAATCCAAATGATAAAGAACCCATGAAAGGTTTTCCTCAAGTCGGCTTTTTGAAAAACTTTATTACGCGAGATAACATCGAAGTGGGTGATTACACCTATTACGATGACTTGGACGGGCCGGAAAACTTTGAGAAAAATGTCCTCTATCACTATCCGTTCATCGGCGACAAACTCATTATTGGAAAGTTCTGCGCCATCGCAACCAATGTGAAATTCATCATGAATGGTGCCAATCACAAAATGTCCGGCCTTTCGACCTATCCTTTCGGCATTTTCGGTCAAGGCTGGGAAGCGGCAATCCCTAAACCTGAAGACTTGCCTTTTAAGGGAAATACCGAAATCGGCAACGATGTTTGGATTGGGTATAACGCTACGATTATGCCCGGCGTCAAAATCGGGCATGGTGCGATTATCGCAGCAGAGTCGGTTGTGGTTAAAGACATCCCTCCCTATGCCATAGTTGGAGGAAATCCTGCTCAAGTGGTTCGTATGCGCTTCAACCAAGACGAGATAGACAAACTGATTGATATCGCTTGGTGGGAATGGCCTGTCGAAAAAATCACTAAAAATCTCTCTGCCATTACTGGCGGCGATCTTTCTTCACTACAAAAAGTAACATAAAGTTTAGGCTTGAATTAACTCAACCATTGGCGGCTACCAAAAATCGGAACAGTGATTGCCAAAGAGTTGGCGAAGCTAATGCAAAGTCAGCCAAGACAAAAAATTCAGTTTAAACTTACAAGCGTTTAAAACGAGCGCCTACGCCTTGACCGTCATAGGAAAATACGTCTCATAGCCATTACCCGTAACAATCAAATGAAACGGCGACTTGTTTCGAGCGATTTCTGATTCCACAAGAGCGCTTTGGGCTGCGGGATTTCCCTTTAACATCTCATATTGATTACTGTATTCAGTGTAGTGCTCGGCTGCTCGATGCAGGCTTGATACTGCAGATATTTTCGCGTAACGCTGTTGCAATTCAGGGTGATCTTTGAACATTTGCTCAATGCGCTGTTTATCAGGATGATCATTCGCAACCCGTACATACCCCTGACGATCATTCGTTAACGCAACTTCAGGTGGAACATGAATTCCTGCTTTCTCTAGTAGCTGGCGAACATCCTCTGAAAAGCTTTTTGTTTCTTTTTCTAATTCCGCTCGAGTCGGCAGCTCCAGTGGTGGCAATTCAAGTTTAGTCGAATTAAATGCTACTTGTCCGTTTGCTGCTTTTTGCTGCGGCAAAGCTGTTGGATATACCGTACTTGATGTGGCTGTCACAGATGTCATGATAATTCCCCTTGTTTAATGACTATCCAGCACCCAAAAGAAAAGCAAAAGACATTCCATAATAATCAACAAGGTCAAACTCGATTGATTTGTGAAGTCCATTCATACCCCAGCCTGGCAGATTCTTATGTGTAACAACAGAAGGTTTACCTTCGCAAGCTATCCCTGATAAGGTAGTTTTAGCAATTTTTATATACTATAAAATTTCAGCTACCTGGTTATCCGCATAGTGCTTTACATCTTCTCTTGGGTTGATTCCAAAGTAAGCGGAATAATCCCGACTGAATTGTGAAGCGCTCTGGTAGCCGGCTTGAAAAGAGGCCGTGGTGACATTCATTTTATTAAGTAACATGAACTTTCTAGCATGTTGCAGACGCTGTATTTTGATATAGCGTAAGGGGCTGACTTGTGTCATGTTTTTGAAGTGCTTATGAAAAGTCGATACCCCCATATTGGCGTATTCGGCAAGTTCATCGACACTCAAGTCTTCAAAAAGATGTTCGTTAATATAGGAAATCGTTTTAGAGATTTGATAAGCGGCTCCGCCACTATAGGCGTATTGCAACAAAACATAATTGTCGTTGGAGTGCAGCAATCGATAGAGTATTTCTTTCAGGTAAAGGTCTTCCAAAGCAGAGATATCTTCAGTTTTTTGCTGAAGCTTTGCCAACCTCACCACAACTTCTAATAATTCTTCTGTGATGTCATTTGATCCCATTGCAAGATCAGTATGGTTTTTATGTTCTATCTGAAAAGAATATTCCTTAACGGCTTCGAGAATTTTGGGTACCGAGAAAACAATCTGCAAAGATAAAAAAGGGGTTTCCGGCGATGCCTCGGTAATTTGGCCTGTCACCGGCAAGAAGGCGGTTGATAGCAAATATTTTTGCGGACAATACTCAAACAAATACTGGTCAAGGTAGACATTCTTGGCGCCTTGAACAATCACAAACAACGCCGGTTCATAAACGCTCTGCAACGGCTTGGTTATCGTAGAAGACTTAAACACTCGGACGGACGGAACCGCAGTTTGATTCAATCCTTCGTTTAAGTCTTCTGCAACAAGCAGCGCTTTCAATTGTGTTAATAAATCTGCTGTCATAATCAAACTATAGTAGCGTACCGCCTGACAATTCTACTCTCTGCCCATTTAACCACTTACAGTCATCAGAAACCAGAACGGCAAGTGCCGCACCAATATCATCCGGCAACCCTGCTCGCCCTAATGCGGTTCTAGAGGCAGTCAAATCATTCACTTCTTGGTTGTCTCTCACCAAACCACCACCAAAGTCGGTTTCAATAGCGCCAGGTGCGATCGTGTTTACCGTAATTTGTCGGTGACCTAATTCCACCGCCAGATAACGTGTCATCACTTCTACTGCGCCTTTCATTATGGCATAAGCACCAAAATTCGGGAGCGTGAAGCGAGTTAAACCGGAAGAAATATTCACAATATTGCCGCCATCTTTAACACTAGACAATAACTTTTGCGTCAAAAAAAACGGTGTCTTAATGTGAATATTCACCATCTCATCAAACGTCGTTTCAGTCGTGTCTGCAATGGGTGAATACGCACCTATCCCTGCATTATTGACCAATAAATCCAGTTGGTCTGTTTGCCAATTTAACTGCATTGCCGCTCTGACATCTGACACAAATTGATCTAACGTCGCCGGAGCGGAAGCATCGAATTGTAGAGCAACCGCTTGCTGACCAAACCCCTCAATTTCTTTTACGGTTTCTAGCGCTTGCGCTTCTGACTGCTTATAGGTCACAATCAAATTATAATTTTTTTGAGCAAGGTGAACCGCCATACTCTTGCCTAGACCTCTACTACCACCTGTTACAAGTGCAACTTTCATTGGTAAACTCCTTTTAAAATGACTTCGATTTTTTGATAAAACCTGCTGGAATCAGCTAAAAGTCATACTAAAGAAGGGTTGCCAACAATCCTATACAGATTATCTTCAATTCTTGCCTGATTCTCTAAATTCAATCAAAAAGTTCATTCCCCCAGCCTGGCAGATTTTCATAGCCATATTTCATATGTCGTTTTTCTTCAATAAATCCACTTAACGAGTGCCTACCATTGAAGCTGTCTAACACAGGAGGCACACTATGACTAAACGCATCAACTACGCAGCTATTTCGCCGGAAGATGAAAGTAAAAAACCAATAAACTTGTATCATACATTCTAATAATGATAGTATTCGCTTACCTTGTCGCGACACTCTAACAAAACAGGCCATTTTATGGCGCTTAGCGAGCTTTAACCAAGTGCAGCAATAGCGAAATCAATGCAGTTTTAAATCATAGCTTCAAGGCAAAAAACTTATAAAAACTCTAAAGATAAAGAGGAATTATCATGTCTGAAACAAAATTTTCTAACCCTGCTCCGCTAGGCTTAATCTCCTTCGGTCTGACCACTTGGATGCTAAGCATGGTGAATGCTGGCTGGTTTACTGGTCACAGCATGGGAATGGTTCTATCACTAGCCTTCGCTTTCGGTGGTACAGCTCAAATCATCGCTGGTATTATGGAGCTACCACGAGGCAACACTTTTGGTACGACTGCTTTCATCAGTTATGGTGCATTCTGGTGGTCTTTTGCTTTGTTTGTGCATTTCTTCGGCGCAGGCGTGCCAGCAGCTTTTGTTGGCTGGTATCTGTTTATGTGGGGTGTTTTCACTTTCTATATGTGGATTGCCACTTTCCCTGCTCCAAAAGCACTACAGTTGGTTTTCCTAGCGTTATGGATCACCTTCGTACTGCTTGCAATTGGCGAATGGACGGCTTCTATCACTTGGCATCACGCCGGTGGTTATGTAGGTTTGGTAACGGCCATCCTAGCGATTTATTTGTCAGCAGCTGAAGTGATTAACGAGCAGCATGGTCGCACGGTTCTGCCTATCGGCGCTAAAGCTTAAGCGTCTTTAAAATAAGGTTGCCTACACCAAAAGCGTTTCGCAGGTAAAGGCAACCTCACACAGCAATCATTAGGTGGGGGCAAAGTAGATTTATTTTGAGCGTTCACACGAATGCTTTTACCTTGCTTCCCCAGCCTGGCAGATTTTTACTTCACAAACTATTATTTTGTCTGCCCGCCTTTCCATTTGGCACCATTCATTCTTATAATGCACCATCCTATATTTTCAGAGAGCACTCTATGTCCAACACCCGACTTGCCTATCTTTTATTAATCCTCACCACTTTCTTTTGGGCAGGTAATTTTGTGCTCGCGCGTGCGGTGCATGCGAGTGTGCCGCCAATTGGGTTGGCGTTTTGGCGTTGGTTTGCGGTGGCAGTATTTATTGTGCCTTGGGCTTGGAAAGACTTAAAACAGCAATGGCCTGTCATGCGTGCGCACCCTTGGTTGATGCTGACATTTGGTGTCTTTAGTGTGGGGGCGTTTAACACTCTGGTGTATATCGGCTTGCAAACCACTACGGCGGTGAATGCTCTATTGCTATTGTCAGCAGGGCCTGTATTTATCATGCTGTTGTCGGCAATCATTCTTGGGCATGGGCTTAAGGCTGTTCAGGTTGTTGGGCTGACCATCTCTGCTGCCGGGGTATTAATGGTGCTGACACATGGCGATTTATCAAACCTTGCCGGTTTTGAAAACAATGCGGGGGTGCTTTGGGTTTTGGGCGGAGTAATTAGTTGGGCGCTATACTCGGTATTGCTTCATAAAAAACCTAGCGGCATTGGTGGGCAGGGCTTCTTCGCGATGACGGTTATTATCGGCGTGATCGGACTCTTACCTTTTTACCTGATGGAAACCTTTGTACAAAACAGACCAGTTCATATTGATATGAACTTGGTGCTTACAGTCGCTTATGTTGCTATTTTCGCTTCCATCCTAGCTTATTTGTTTTGGAATAAAGCTGTGGAGTTGATTGGCGCAAACCGTTCCAGCCCGTTTATTCATTTGATTCCTGCTTTTGGTTTAGTGCTATCTGTGCTGTTTATTGGTGAGCAAATTACGACCTCCGGCTTTGTAGGGCTGGCGCTTATTTTTGCGGGGCTTGTGGTGGCTGCGGGTAAATTTGGATTAGGAAAACAAGGCTAGAAAATGTTAAGGCTTTCAACCGGACAAATCATTCCCGAATCCGAAATCACTTGGCACGCCATGCGCGCGCAAGGTGCCGGCGGGCAAAACGTAAATAAGGTTGAAACAGCGATTCATCTGCGCTTTGACATCAAGCAGTCATCTTTGCCAGAAGACTTCAAGCTACGGTTGTTGAGAAAATCTGACCGACGCATTACCAAAGATGGCGTGATTATTATCAAAGCGCAATCTCACCGCACACAAGCAGCAAACAAAGAAGAAGCACTACAGCGATTACAAGCGATATTGGAAGAATCCGCGGTGCGACCCAAGGCGCGCATACCGACTCGCCCCAGTAAAAATGCACGCCTCAAACGCGTGAATGAGAAAAAACAGCGCGGCCAAATCAAAAATCTCCGGCAACGAGTGCGACATGACGATTAAAATAACCCCATCTCTTCATACTCATAAAGACTAACCAGATAATTGTATGACCGATTCCAGACCCATTGGCGTATTTGACTCAGGCATTGGCGGCTTGCCCATAGCCAAAAAAATTCGTGAATTGTTGCCAAACGAAAACCTGATCTATGTTGCAGACACACACTATGCTCCCTATGGCGAAAAGTCGGAAGACACTATTCTGCAACGCTCATTAGCTGTGACAGACTTTTTACGCTCACAAGATGTGAAGGCCATTGTCGTTGCTTGCAATACCGCCACCATGGTCAGTATTAAAACCCTTAGAGCGGAATATGGCGAAAAATATGACTTGCCATTTATTGGTGTAGAACCAGGCGTAAAACCTGCCGCCATCCATACCAAAACGGGCGTTATTGGTGTATTGGCAACAGAAAAGACTTTGACCAGCCATGCGTTTGATGCACTGGCAAAACGCGTAGCGGGCAATGCTCACATGGAAATACAACCCTCTCCCAAACTGGTTCGCTTGGTGGAAAATTTACAACTGGATGATGACGCAGCCGTCAAAGCCGTGGAAGAATATGTTCATCCATTGATAGAAAAAGATGCAGACACCATTATCCTAGGTTGCACACACTTTGCCCACCTAGCGCCTGTGATTGAAAAGGTAGCGGGAGACAAGGTTTCGGTTATCAGCACCGAACTGGCAGTTGCCAAAGAAGTAGTAAGACGCCTAAAAGTGGAAAACCTGTTAACGACACAACCGGATTTCGGAACAACAGAGTTTTTCAGCAATGGAGACTTGGCGCTTTTCCAACAACAAATCCAATACCTATGGGGAATAGATGCGCAAGCACAGCGCTTCTAACGCCACTCTGTTTACCCCAGCCTGGTAGATTTTGCATTTAAAAATCTACACTCGGTTCACCTAAGAAAAATATTCTTGCTGATTCAACAACAATGAATTCTCTAAATATAAACAAAAATGCAAAAATGTCTTGCTAAAATCCTAACCAAAATAAGCACAATCAGTCTAGTTTCAATCCTAAGGAGTCATACGTGGATACCTACAACAAGCTCAGCAAACAAACTATTTTTCTTCACTGGGTGGTCGCCACCTTTATGATCGCACTTCTGGCAGTCGGTGTGTATATGCACGAGACCAAAAGCTTCTTTTTATACTCTTGGCACAAGTCTTTCGGTGTGTTGATTGTTGTGTTTGTCGTTTGGCGTATTGTCAACCGCATGAAAAACGGCTGGTTGGAACCAGTTAGACAATACACGCCGATTGAAATCAGCCTATCGAAAATTGTACATTGGTTGCTGATTATCGGTACCATCCTGATGCCTATTTCCGGGATGATGATGTCTGGTCTGGGCGGTTACGGTATCCCGTTCTTCGGTTTAGAATTAGTCGCACCAAATCCGAACCCTGACGACCCGACTAAAATGATTCCGCTGAATGCGCCTTTGGCTCAAGCGGGTAAAGTAGTACACAGTTTGGCGGGTGATATTTTGATTGGTGCGGTGGCATTACATATTGCCGGTGCATTGAAACACCACTTCATCGATAAGGACAACACCCTGAACCGTATGAAAGGCGCAGACATTTCCCCTAAATAATCAATAAGCTCTCCTAGCTTAAAATTTATGCGCTTCAATCAACCTCGTTGAAGCGCATCTTTTTATTTACAACGCCCAAACTGGGTAGATTTCAAGTAGAGTTCCGCTAAGCTAATTGAGCAGGCCGTCCAAGCAGATAGCCTTGGAATAGATCCACCTCTTTATTTTCCAACCAACGTTTTTGAGCTTCGGTCTCGACACCTTCAATCAACACTTTCAGGTTCATAGCTTTCGACATAGCAATCATGGCTTTAACCATCTCCTGCGTTTCGTTCGAGGTTTCTATGTCGTTAACAAACTCACGGTCAATTTTCACAATATCAATTGGAAGTTTCTTCAATATCGCCAATGATGCATACCCAGTCCCAAAATCGTCCAACAGAATATGGCAACCTTCTTTCCTTAACTTCTGTAAGGCATCAATCGTCGCGCTTACATTGTGCATAATAGCGGTTTCAGTGACTTCAAAGTTGAATCTATTGATGGGAACCGACTTGTTATGTGAAATGGCACAGAGTTTTTCAACCAGTTTAGGGTTATCCAATTGCACAGCTGACAGGTTGATGCCAATCTTTATATTGTCATCCAATCTCTTTGCGTTAATGTCATCACACACTTTTTCAAACAGCGCAAACCCTAACTGAGAAATCAAACCATTTTGTTCCGCATATTCAATGAAATTAATAGGATAAATTAACTTACCATCATCGTTTTTTAGGCGTATCAACGCTTCATACTCCACAGGGGTTACAAAACTGTCTTTGCGAAAAATTGGTTGATAATGCATTTCAATATAACTTTTAGGCTTCTCTATCGCCTGCCAAATCAAACGAGCCATTAAATTCATTTCTATGAGGTCTTGCTCATCTCTTTCTTCAAAGAGCTGGCAACTATTCCTACCCTGCTCCTTGGCGCGGCACATAGCCGAATCTGCTCGACGCAATAATTCTTCGACATTATCGCCATGTTCCGGGTAGAAGGTTACGCCAATCGAGGCTGTCAAACGATGTATATGCTTACCACGAACATAGGGTTTGGATAGCCTTCTAACCAAACTTTCCGCCATTTCTTCGACGCTTCTATCACGAACAATTTGCGTCAAAACGATCACAAATTCATCCCCACCAAATCGGCATGCCAAGTCCGGCTCTCGTATATAGGAAGAAATCCTTTTTGAGGCTTCTTGCAGTATCCAGTCACCTTCACTATGACCAAAATGATCATTCACATATTTGAACTTATCCAAATCTACGAACAACACGGCAACTTTTCCACCATTGTTTTTTTGTGATTCGATGATACTTGTTTCCAAATAGCGTGTGAGCAAGGTGCGGTTTGCCAGTCCGGTAAGTGAATCATAATAGGCCAGTCTATCAAGGCGTTTTTCATCGGCTTTTTTCGTACTCATGTCGGCCATAACACCAACATAAAATGGCTTACCGGAAAACTCATCAACAATTTTGGAAGCCTGCAACCAACCAGGATAAATGGTTCCGTTTTTTCGCCGACTCCATATTTCACCTCTCCAGCTCCCTTCATCATCCAGACTTTTCCATAAATTCTGGTAATAGTCATCATTATGAACACCGGAGCGGAATAAAGTAGGTCGCTGATTGATCACTTCCATTTGTGCATAGCCAGTAGTTACTGAAAATGCCCTATTCGCCTTAATGATTTTGCCTTGCTCATCCATTAAAAGTACACCATCTCCAATCTGGTCAATTAAGGCATTTGCAAGGTGTAAAGAATGAATATTGGAAGATTCTTCGGTTAATGGGTTGAGATACACCAAACAATAAGATTCTTCAGAAGGGTCCAGCTTGAGCAACTGGCTATGCAAAGTGAAAAAACTGCCGTCATGCAGCTCGAATACATGGTTTTGATGAACCACTTGATGGCCGATGGATTCATCCCTTGTATTAAGGAATCTTATAAAAATTTCCGTGCTATCAGAGGACAACAAATCATGGAAGTGCCTGCCGACAATACTTTCTGACAAGCTTAAAAAATCACAAGCCGGCGTATTGATAAAAACAATTTTTCCATTGGGACATAGAAGAATGGCAGGTGTCAGACAAGACTCAAACAGGGCGTGATAGAACCTCAAGCTTTTAAACGGCTTCCTTTCCAAAACGTTACTTGCAGTAAAATTCGTTCTTTTTTGTTGGCTCACCATAACTAATCCTTATTATGGGCATCCTATTAGATCTAGCTAGCGTCAAAATATATGAATTTATAACTTTAAACACCCTTAACCACTCGCTCAGGTCATTTTCAGGTGTTTCACATTAATCTTCTGCAGAATTCCTTCCTTTAGAAGAACATATTACAATCTACATAAATAAAATTTATCTATCTATATAAATAAAACTAAATTATTTTAAACAAAACGTATGTATTTTTACTTAAACCTACCCATAGGTAGGCGATTAAAATTCATTCTAGCATAAACATACCTACTAATAGGTATGTTTTATTGTGAGACTTTATGAATCAAAAAAATAAAAAACAAAAGAAAGAATGGATTCGCAATGTGTATCTTCAGATTGGGCAAAACGTCAAAAGGTATCGTACAGAAAAAGGATTTTCTCAAGTTACGCTAGCACATGCATTAGGACATGATTCTGTCGGCGTAATATCAACAGCTGAACTTTGCTTAAACGGCAAACATTTCAATATTGAACATTTAACAAAAATCGCCTGTGTTTTGGAGATTGATATTTGCTGCCTTTTCGAAGGGGTAAACGAACTCGCCGACGCTCAAAAGAAAGCATCAACAGATTGCTGACCCAGTCAGGCAGGTTTTTTGTATCCTGGGTACAAATGATCATTACCACAAAGGACTTCCAGCTCCCAAACAGCTTTTGAAGAGCGTCTCCGTTCAAATATTTATTATTCGGACAATGATAATTCTAGGTCTACTACTCTTTATTTATACTCTCGCTGATTTCTGCCACCCTATTCCCAAGAGGTTCAGTAATGTGACTAGCCACCTTGGCTTCGCAGACGATGATCTGATGTTTAGGGCAACGACTGCGTTTTCAGTTTGTTTTGAGTGAATTCATAAAGCATAGGTGTGCCTGTCGGGATTTCCAACTGCAGAACATCATCTTTAGACAGGTTTTCGATGTGCATCACAATCGAACGCAAGCTGTTACCGTGCGCAGACACCAGTACATTTTTGTTCTCAGCCAATAGCGGCATCACGCTTTCTACAAAAAAAGGAATAGTGCGCTCCGCAGTCTCTTTTAAACATTCACCATTCGGTGGCGGCACATCATAACTTCTTCGCCAGATATGCACCTGCTCATCCCCGAACTCTTCCGCCACTTGCGCTTTGTTTCGCCCTTGTAACCCACCGTAATAGCGTTCGTTCAAATGCCAGTTGTGATACACAGGCAACACATTCGCCAGCGTTTCCTCGCTGTAAATACCGGTTTTGTCCTTCATCTCCGGGTCGTCATGCAACACCACCGGGGTTTTCTCGCTATGCGATTGCACCAACGCAATCATCGCGGTTTCCATCGCGCGAATCTGCATAGAGCTGAACACCACATCAAACTCAATACCCGCGATTTTCTGCCCAGCGGCTTCCGCCTCCTTGATGCCGTTTTGCGACAAAGGCACATCCACCCAACCGGTAAAGATATTCTTCAGATTCCACACGGACTCACCGTGCCGCAATAAAACTAGCTTTGACATCACGCACCTCAAACAAAGGAAGATAGAGTTTTATCATAATAATTTTGGTGATTGTTTTGTATGGAAGAAGTCGTGAGATGAATGTTTACGACACATAAAACACCTTTCCTGAACGAACTATATAAACATGACGGCACGAAACTCCCTACAACATCTTAGCGAGGTGTAAACCTTGTATCTTCCAATCCACCCTTTGTTAGAAAATATTTAACTACTCATTTACAGTAAATAATTATCGTATTACAATAATTTTTTACTGCAATTCAATTTTAAACATTTGGTACTCTAATGCTATATGAGGATTTCTTAAATGAATCAAAATATTAATAAAATTAAAAAACTCAGTTCCACACTTCGTTTACTTGTAAGGTTTTTGATTGTTGCCATTCCTTCTTATTATTTAATCTATTGGGTTTTTATCAATCAGCTTCCAACGACTCTTATTAGCGTTAATACAGAACCTAAGATGATTTTGGAATATCCTTTAGAAGTAAAATTTCAAATAATCGGTTTCCTGTTTGCCTTACCAGTCTTACTGTCGTTGCTATACGGCTTGGTAAATGTCGACAAACTATTCATTTTTTACCAAAAGGGCGTAGTTTTTTCATATGACCAAGTTAGACTTTTTAAAAACATTTCAAAAGCTTTAATTTTTTGGGTAGTGGCTTCCACTATTTATCAATCCGCTAAAAGCGTTTTATTTACTTTACATAATCCTCCTGGGGAAAGAATGATAACTATTGGATTTGGCTCGGCAGAAGTCATGATTTTAGTTGTTGCGGCATTGGCTATTTTAGTTGCTTGGACTGTCGAAGAAGGACAGCATTTGTCAGAAGAACAAAAATATACGATTTAAGGATTAATACATGGCAATTATTGTAAATTTGGATGTTGTTTTGGCAAAAAACAAAATGAGATCAAACGATTTAGCAAAGCTGATTGGAATTACTGAACAAAATTTGTCCATCCTAAAAACTGGAAAAGCTAAGGCAATAAAATTGACTACCTTGAATTCCATTTGCAAGCATTTAAATTGTCAACCTGGCGATTTATTAGAGTTTAAGGAAGATTAGGTTTAAATAACTGGATATAAAAAACCGCCAGACCCAACCTGGCAGTTTTTTCAGCATTTAGAATGAATTAGGCGCTTTGAACTTTTTCTTCAAACTGCTTTCTTAAAACCCTCGCGGCTTCAACCATATTGGCAAGCGCGGGTTCGGTTTCTTTCCAGCTGCGGGTTTTGAGGCCGCAGTCCGGGTTCACCCAGAGTCTTTCCGCGGGAATATTCTTAGCCGCCTTTTGAATCAAATCCACCATCTGCTCAACCGTTGGGATATTCGGTGAGTGGATGTCGTAAACCCCCGGCCCGATTTCATTCGGATATTGGAAATCGACGAAGGCATCCAACAGTTTCATTTGCGACTTGGACGTTTCAATGGTGATGACATCGGCATCCATTTTCGCCACGGCTTCGATAATGTCATTGAACTCGGAATAACACATATGGGTATGGATTTGCGTGTCGTTCTGCACCCCGGAAGTGGTGAGGCGGAAGCTGTTGACCGCCCAATAGAGATAATCCTCCCAATCGGAACGCTTCAACGGCAAGCCTTCACGCAATGCGGCTTCGTCAATTTGAATCATGTGAATGCCGGCGGCTTCCAAGTCCAGCACTTCATCTCTGAGAGCCAAGGCAATCTGATTGCAGGTGGTTTCACGGGTTTGATCGTTACGCACGAACGACCATTGCAACATAGTCACCGCACCGGTCAGCATACCTTTCATAATCTTGTCGGTCTGGCTTTGTGCATAGGTTGACCAGTTGACCGTCATCGGCAATGGACGCGAGACATCCCCGAAAATAATCGGTGGTTTAACACAACGCGAACCATAGGACTGCACCCAACCGTACTGGGTAAAGGCATAGCCGTCCAACTGCTCGCCGAAGTATTCGACCATGTCGTTGCGCTCGGGTTCGCCATGCACAAATACATCAATACCGATGCGTTCCTGACGCTCGCAGACATCGCGAATTTCCGCCTGCATGGCTTCAATATAATCCAACTCATCCAGCTCACCGTTTTTGAACTTGCGTCTGGCCTGACGGATTTCCTGCGTTTGCGGGAAGGAACCAATGGTAGTGGTCGGGAACAAAGGCAGATTGAATTTGGTTTTCTGCAACTTAGCCCGGACAGCATAAGGTTCGTCTCGGGTCAGCGAGATTTCATCCAACTTGGCAAGGCGAGTTTGCACCTCGGCATTATGAATCAGCTTGGAATTGGCTTTGGCTGCCAATGCTTGTCGATTATCTTCTAATGCTTTTTTATCTGCCTTGCCATGCAACGCATCATTCAGCAGTTTGACTTCACCGAGTTTCTGTTTGGCGAATGACAGGTAGTTTTTCAACTCGGGATTGAGCTTGGTTTCCACTTCGAGATTGACCGGCACGTGCAACAGCGAACAACTCGGCGCTATCCATAGGTTATCGCCAAACTTGGCTTTGACGTCTTGAAGCTGTTCGATAGCATCGGTGATGTCGGTTTTCCAAATATTACGCCCGTCCACCAGACCAATAGACAAAACCTTGTCTGCCGGGTACCGCTCAACCAAGTCATCCAACTGCTTGGCGCCACGCAAACCGTCATAATGCAGCCCCGAAACAGGTAACTGACATGCCAAATCAAGATTGTCCCCCAGGGTTTCAAAATAGGTTGCCAAAAGCAGTTTGACCGGAGATTGCGCCAGTGTTTGATAAGCGTCTTTAAAGGCGTTTTGCCACTCGGCTTCCAGCTCCAGCACCAAAATCGGTTCGTCGATTTGTACCCACTCAACACCCTGCTCCGCCAAGCGTTGCAAGATTTGCCTATAGACTTCCAACAACGCAGGCAAACGACTGAGCTTAGGAATAGCCGTGCCTTTGTTTTCTGCCAGATACAAATAGGTCACGGGACCAACCAACACCGGTTTGAAATCAATATTGTTTCCATCCTGCTTTAGGGTCAATGCCTCCGCCACTTCATCGAAAAGACGTGTGTCTGTAATGGCGAACTCTGTGTCGTCTTCCAACTCCGGCACAATGTAGTGGTAGTTGGTGTCGAACCATTTTTTCATCGCTCCGGCGTAATCGGCTTTAGACTGTGTTTCACAACCATGTCCTGCACAACAACCATGCCTATCATCAGAAGGCGCACGGCCACGCGCCATACGAAACGCAACTTCCACATCGAAATCTTCTTGACGGAAACGCTTTGGAATCACACCCAGCAACGTACTCATGTTCAACACTTGATCGTAGTAGGCGAAATCATTGACTGGTATCAGCTCCACCCCGGCTTTGATTTGCGTTTGAAAATTCTGATAACGAATTTCTCTAGCTTGCGCTTCGAGATCCGCTAAACTTTTTTCGCCCTTCCAATAGGCTTCTAGCGTAAATTTCAATTCACGAAAATCGCCGATACGTGGGTAGCCAAGATTGTGTAATGCCATGATGTTTGTCTCCTTAAATGGTTTGCTTGATGCACGACTCGCATAGTAAGCTTGGACAAACATGAAAACAAACGAATAAAATTCACATAAACATGAAAATAATTCATAATACTGCTCATGTTAGAAATCAAACACCTCAAAACCATCCTGTCACTGGCGGAAACGCATTCGGTGAATATCAGTGCGCAGCAGTTACACATGACGCAGTCAGCACTGTCGCATCAAATAAAACTGCTGGAGTCGCAACTGGGGCAAAACCTGTTCGAGCGAAAATCCAACCCGATTCGTTTTACCCCTGCTGGTGAAACCCTGCTGGCTTGCGCCAAAGAAGTGCTACCGAAAATCCAGCACACCGAGCAGGTGCTGACGGCAATGGAACAAGGCAACCTTGGACGCTTATTAATTGGGGTCGATTGCCATACCTGTTTCGACTGGCTACTGCCTTTGGTGCAAAGCTACCAGGAGAAATGGCAGGGCGTGGACCTGGATATTTTGAACGTGTTCGGCAACAATCCGGAGCTAAGTGGTGAGTTGACCCTTGCCAAGCTGGATAATCAGGAGTTGGATTTGGTCATCACTTCCGACCCTGAGTCTTCAGAAGACAGAGTTTTTACCCCGTTGTTCAGCTATGAGCAGGTTTGCGTGTTTTCTCCGCAACATGCTTTTGCACAAAAAGACGTTTTACTGCCGAAGGACTTCAAAGATCAAACCCTGATTGTCTATCCGGTAGATAAACAGAAACTCGATTTTTTCCGTCGTTTCTTAAACCCTGCGAATATCAAGCCGAAGGAAATCCGCCACTCACAACTCACGGTGATGATGTTGCAGAATGTCGCTTTGAATCGCGGCGTGTGCATTTTGCCGAAATGGCTTATCAAAACCTTACCAGAGTTCAGTCACCTGCCGACCAAACCGCTCGGTAAAGAAGGCTTGTGGTCAACGCTTTACGTCGCTACTCGCCAAAGCGAACAGAAACGGCCTTACATAGAAGACTTTATCCACTTGATAGCGGATAATATGAACCCTTAACTTTTACATACTTTGAACATGAACGCGACCCTTGCCCTGATTTCGGAAACCGACCCTGCATTGAACACGGCCTTGCAAGCGCTGACGCAAGCGCTCGATTTGCCCTTACTAGACCGGGAATCGGCACTGAAAAAACACACCAATATCAGCAATTACGACTTTCTGTTGGGTTGGTTAAACACAAATGAAAATGTTCTCCCCCCCAGGCTGGCACTTTTTTCCAAAAAAACCGGCCCTGTTTTTATCGACTTTTTAGGGGGCAAAAAGAATCATCGCCGTCAATTCGGTGGAGGCAAAGGTCAACCACTTGCCAGAGCCGTTGGTGCTTCGGCAGAACATCCGCCAAAACTGATTGATGCGACAGCGGGCATGGGGGGAGATGCCTTTGTGTTTGCGACACTTGGTTGTGACGTATTGATGATTGAACGCTCACCAGTTATCGCCGCACTATTACAAGATGCCTTAAATAGAGCAAAAACCGAACTTAAATTGGAACACGAAGGTCAAACAACGAGATTCGATGCGGAAGAGCGTACATTTTTAGAAGAAACCATTGAGCATATGAGTTTGGTGAATGCTGATGCGGCTGATTTTCTCAATAATGAAAAACCTGATGCTGATGTTATTTATCTCGACCCGATGTACCCAGAAAAAAAGAAAAAGGCGGCGACCAATAAAGAAATGACCGCATTACAGGGATTAGTTGGCCCAGACATGGACTCTAGCAATCTACTGGAAGCGGCATTGCAAGTGGCGAAAAAACGAGTAGTAGTGAAACGCCCAACCAAAGCCGAACCGATTCAACTTGCGGATGGTCGATTGCCTTCTGCCAACATCCAAAGCCCAAACACTCGTTATGACCTTTACACGCTAAGTCGCCTCTAAAACCACCTAAAACCTAAACAAAACGCGACAACCCTGAATTTCAATTAGGGAAAAATCTTTATATTTCTTGCACTTATTAGTAATTCTATCCACCTTGATACAAATAATTTATAGCTAATATTACAAGCAACTTATATAAAAAATATTTGGCTAAAATTTTCTATAAAACCTTGTTAAATCAATTGGTTGAAATAAATTATTTTTAAAAATTTAATGCATTCTTCACACAAAATGCTAGAATACTGCTCCCTTCCCCCTCCACCCTACTATTGAACCTACTGTCTTCTACCCATAAAATTGAAAGGTTGATGCAGATCAAAAAAACAATGGAGTTTTCCTATGTCAAATTTGTTAAACGATATTTCGGACGTTTTTAAAAACCTTTGGTTCCGAGATACGAAAGAAGACGTGATCTTCTTGAATGACGCTGCGGTTCGTATTCGTGCGGGGATGTTGTTATTTATTTCTATTTATATGAGTTTCACACTTTGGAACGCTTTTTTTGTCTCCCACTGGGTGGTCGATGGCAATACTGCGGTGGATAGTGGTGATATGGATTGGGATAACAATATTATCTACAGTGTACAAGCGATCAAGCGTGTATATGATTGGACTTTCCAAACCAACTTACTTTGGTATGGTTTATTTGAAATGCTTGCGGGCATGACGGTATTTACTTCCCGTTTCTCCCCTACGATTTATATCGCTGCATTTCTAGCAAAAAGAACAGCAAAACCTATTTGGAAACCTTTGCTACCAAAACGTTTTGCTTGGTCCATTGGTGCCACTATTATTGCTACTTGTTTAATATTCTTTAACCCTGATGTATTTGCGAACTGGGTCAATACTTTAACAGGCCATGAATTATTGCCGACAGATCGTCAATACATGTCTTATTACATTCCATTGAGCTTAGTTTGGGTATGTTTGGGCTTTATGTGGATGGAAGCGGTGCTTGGTTTCTGTGTAGGCTGTAAAGTACATGCTTTACTGGTGAAAGTAGGTGTACTGAAAGATGCTTGTGAAGCCTGTAACAATATTGATTGGGACGAGATTGCGCGTAAAAACCAAGAACGTCTTGCTAAAGAAGCTGCTCAAAACAACAAAGAGCAACACGCTTCTTAACGAATTCCTCCCCCCTTGTTTCAGGATGATTACAGATTAAACGGCACGGATGCCGTTTTTTTATGCCTGCAATTCAAGGGGATTGTTTAGGCAGAAAGATTTTCTTCCGTTACTTTCTTTTTCTCTTTGTGTTTGTCTTTATCATCATGAGACTTACCTGAGGACTTCTTGGCAAAGCCGACCCCTTTTTTGGTTTTCGCTTGTAAATCTAATGAGCCAATCAACTCTCGATAATCCACGCCAAGGCGGTGAAATTCTGCAAAGCTTTTGACTATAACGGCGATAGTATTTGGGACTTCGCCCTTTTTCTTATAAGCCTGTAGGTTCTTTTCACTCACTTTAATTAAGCGGCTAAACTTAGGCAAAGAAATATCCGCATCCAACAAAGTTTTCTTAAACTCAATAAATGTCATAACTCGCCCTCCTTAAATAAATAACAACCACTTTTTTTGATTGCCCGAGTATTCTCTGGCAATTCCGGCGCCGAATTATAACCTCTCTTGCAACCACTGGTTATATAAACGCGTTTGACAAACACTATAAAATCATTAGAATCGTAATAACTTATTACTATTAGACCTATTCTATTACAGTTTTTGAACAATAGTAATAAGAAACCACTTTAACTTTTAACACTCGTCAAGGAGTACCTCATGTCAAAAGCTCTTAAGAAAAAAGCTGTAAAAAAAGTTGCATCAAAAATGAGTAAGAAATTGGTTTCTAAAAAGAAAGCAAAAAAAATCACTAGCAAAGTTGCTAAGGCAGTAATGAAGAAAAAGCCTTCAAGCAAAAAAAGTGCACGTAAAGCGGCTAAAAAAGCTGTGAAGCGTATTGCTTAATTAACGATCAACTCGTTAATTTAATGCAAAAAGCTCCTTAGAAACGTCTAGGGAGTTTTCCATTCCACCTTCATCAAACATCATTCTTCACTTTCTTTTACTGACATCTTCACATTACCTTGTATAAAATGATTAAATAACAGTTAGTTAGCCCTTAAATTGTTATCGGTTTTTTGCGTAAATACTCTAACGCTTAGCTCACCGACAAAGGAGTTTGTGATGACTGAAACAACCACTTCAATAAAGATTCCAGAAAAAATGAAGGCGATTGCAGCGCTTGCTGCTAAAGAAACCAATACAACCAAAAATCTCGTCGAAATATCATTACCAACACCTAGTCCAGCACATCGAGAGCTGTTGGTTAAAATTGAAGCCGTCTCCGTTAACCCCGTCGATACCAAAGTTCGTCAACGTCATGCAACTCAATCAGATGACACTAATCCTAAAGTGCTGGGTTGGGATGCTGCAGGTACCGTAGTTGCCGTAGGTGATGAGGCCATAGACTTTAAAATCGGCGATGAAGTTTGGTACGCTGGAGAACTCACACGTCAAGGATCCAATGCGGAGTATCAGCTGGTAGATGAACGCTTGGTCAGCCTAAAACCGAAAAGCTTAAATTTTGCGGAAGCAGCCGCCATGCCCCTTACAATACTGACTGCATGGGAAATGTTATTTGATCGTTTACAACTTAAGCAAGATGACAATAAATGCCTACTGATTATCGGTGCTGCTGGCGGTGTGGGCTCCATTATGATTCAACTTGCCAAGCTACTAACGCAAAAAATCATTATCGGTACCGCTTCCCGACCAGACTCAGAACAATGGCTTAAAGATTTAGGCTGTCACCATACAATCAACCATCAAGAATTACTCGTACCGCAAATCAAAGCATTGCATTTACCAGCAATCAATCACATTATTTCTTTGAACCATACTGATCAACACCTGGATGAAATTGCAGAACTCATTGCCCCACAAGGTAAATTCGGTTTAATTGATGACCCGCTAACTTTTGATATAAGAGTACTTAAACAAAAAAGCGTATCCGTTCATTGGGAATTTATGTACACCCGTTCTTTATTCAAAACTGATGACATGAACCAACAACACATTATTTTGAATGAAACAGCACAAATGATTGATAAAGGCCTAATCAAATCTACGTTAAACCACCACTTCGGCAAGCTCAATTTAGAAAACCTGAAAGCTGCTCATGAGTTTATAGAAACGCATTCGGCCATTGGAAAAGTGGTACTAGAAGGCTTCTAAGCACCGATTTTAGACAAAATATAAAAAAAGGATTTGCAATCCAACCACTGAGATGTTGTAATAATTATCGTTATGTTCAGTCGTACATAACGTATCAGAAATAATCATTAGGGTATTCGAATTGGCTCAGCCAATTTTTTTATGGTTACCGTTATACCTTTCTGAACATAACGTTTCATCTTTGATGATGAATTACTCTCTTTAGTTTTTATATTTATCTGTCATTTAACTAAAGCTTTTAAGCCAGGGTTTCACCTGGCTTTTTTTTGCCCAAAATCGGGTGACCCCAGCCTGGTAGATTTTGACGAGACTTTTTGACTAAGCTTGACGCAGTAGATTTAAAAACTCGAAACCGTAGCGGCTGAGTTTAGTTTCACCCACCCCGCTAATTTTCAGGAGTTCATGGTCACTTTTCGGCAGGGCGACCGCCATTTCCAGCAAGGTGGCATCACCAAACACCTGATAGGCGGGTTTGTCCTCACTGTCGGCAATCTCTTTGCGTAAGGCCCTCAAATTCTCAAACACAGATTGCTGAGATTCGGTCAGACCTTCTCTTGCAGTCGCCCGACCCTGACTGGCAGATTTTGTCGATTTAATTCGTGGTTTTGCCAGCTGCAGTTCGACCTTACCTTTCAGCACATCACCAGACGATGCGGTCAACTTCAATACAGAATAGTTGCGAATATCCTGCATCAAATAGCCACGGTGAATCAGTTGACGGAAAATACTTTGCCACTCGGCAACCGAAAATTCCTTGCCGATGCCATAGGTGCTGAGCTGTTGATGCCCAGATTGGCGAATGCGTTCATTGTCCGCCCCTCTCAACACTTCAATCACATAGCTCATGCCAAAGCCCTGTTGTAATCGGTACACACAAGACAAGGCTTTTTGCGCGACGACCTTACCGTCAAACAACACAGGCGGGTTCAAACACACATCACAATTACCACAGGCATGATGCATGGGGTCGCCAAAATAATTCAGCAGAACACTACGACGGCAGGTCTGGGCTTCAGCAAACTCAACCATGCTGGCGAGCTTGAAACTTTCTATCCGTTTTTGATCCTCATTGCCGACCTGTTCGATAAAATGCCGAGCCGTCACCACATCCTGCGAACCGTAAAGCAACAAGGCTTCAGACGCCAGTCCATCACGCCCGGCGCGTCCGGTTTCCTGATAATAGCCTTCGATGTTTTTTGGCAAATCGTAATGCACCACAAAGCGGACATTGGGCTTATCGATCCCCATGCCGAATGCCACCGTCGCCACCACAATGCTTACTTCATCTCGCATAAACTGTTGATGCACTTTGTGGCGTATTTCAGCTGGTAGCCCCGCATGGTAAGCCTGTGCGCGATAGCCTTTTTGTTGTAATTGCAACGCCACTTCTTCCACCCGCTTGCGGCTTAAACAATAGACCACGCCACTTTCTTCCGCTGCGTTTCGCTGGTCTAAAAAATCGGCCAGTTGTTTAAATGGCTGTCGTTTTTCCAATACGGTATAGCGAATATTCGGGCGGTCAAATCCGCTGACATGCACCCTTGGCGACTGCAACGACAAACGCTGCACAATATCCTCACGGGTGGCGGCATCTGCCGTCGCGGTCAAGGCAATAAAAGGCACCTGGGCAAACAGGTGACGCAACTGACCGATACGACTGTATTCCGGCCTAAAATCATGCCCCCATTGTGAAATACAATGCGCTTCATCAATGGCAAACAGACTGATCGGCAAGCTCTGCAACTGTTGAACAAAATCCTGATTCAACAATCTTTCGGGCGCGACATACAATAAATCCAATTGCCCGGTATGCAACTGCATCAACACTTGGTTGGCTTCTTCCAGACCGAGAGTTGAGTTGTAATAAGCCGCTTGCACACCATTCGCCTTCAAAGCGCTGACTTGATCTTGCATCAGTGAAATCAATGGCGACACCACGATTGCCGTGCCTTCGCGCAACAAGGCTGGAATCTGATAACACAAGGATTTTCCGCCCCCGGTCGGCATCAACACAAAGCAATCAGCACCCTGCATCACATCCTCAATTACTTCGATTTGATGCGAACGAAATTCGGTATAACCAAAGGTCGATTGCAGACAATCTAATGCCTGTTGCTGACAAAAAACAGAATGGGACTCAAGTGACATAGTGCGGGGGAAAACCTAGATTTTTATTCGAGAAGGCAACAGGATTATTGCTTTGTTTATCGGCAGTATTATACCCGTTACAAGACTATTTATCGGCATCATTGCCAAACAAAACCGAACATTAAGTGGGCGCCGAGCAAACCTCAACACCTACTTAAAAGGGGCAATCTTTGCTTTACCCCAGCCTGGCAGATTTTAATTATTTTTTAACGTCGAAATTCTGCAGTGCCGCTTCTAGCTTACGCGTTGAGCGAAGTGGTGAACCGCTACGTTTAGCCAATAAGGCATAAGCAATAGGGATAACAAACAGACTCAACAGCGTGGAGAAGGTCACACCCCAAAAGAGCACTTCACCGAGAATCTGGCGGGATTCAGCACCTGCACCACTTGATAGAATCAACGGCACCGTCCCCGCTACAGTGGTGATGGAGGTCATGATAATTGGGCGAAAACGCAACTGGGTTGCCGTTACCAATGCGGTATAGAGAGACAATCCTTTATCACGCAATTGGTTGGTGAACTCGACAATCAAAATCCCGTTTTTGGTCGCCAATCCAAGTAACATCACCATCGCGATTTCACTATAGATATTGAACGTCAGCCCATACATTTTCATGGCAAACACGCCACCGGCCAAGGCAAGCGGTACGGTGAGCATAATGACCAAGGGTTGGATAAAGCTTTCAAATTGTGCAGACAGAACAAGGAAAATCACCACCAAACCAAACAGGAAGACAAACACCATCGAGCTGGTGGATGACTGGAAATCTTTTGATTGCCCTTTGTAGTCGATTGTGGCGTCTTCCGGTAGTGTTTTGCGCGTGAGCTTATTGAGATAATCCAATGCTTGCCCAAGTGAATAACCATCATCCAGTTTTGCCGACAGCGTGATGGATTTGATTCGGTTGTAGCGGTACAAACTGGAAGCAACCCCTTCTACCTTGGCACTGACAAACATGGATAAGGGCACCATGCCATTAGTGGTTGATGAGCGTAGGTAGATTTGTTCCAAATCCTGCGGCGATTCAAACCACTTGGAATCCGCTTTGAGAATAATATCGTACTCTTCACCATTGTATTTGATGGTCGTGACGTTTTTACTACCAAGCAGGGTTTGTAGCGTTTCACTAATGTCTTGATAGGTGATGCCGAGCGCTTTGGCCTTGTCGTAATCTACCTTCAGACGAAGTTGTGGTTTATTGGGCTCAAAATCCCAATCCAAACTATTAAGCCCAGGATTGGTTTTAGCGATGGCCTCATCCATTTGGTCTTTCCATTTCGCCAACGCTGCATAACTTGGCCCACCAATAACAAATTGCACCGGCTTTTGAATACGCCCACCAATGGCAGAACGCATCACAGGAATCGCTTTTACCCCCGTTAGATCAGAAAGCTTTTGACGCACTTCTTTCATAATCGTAAAGGCGGACCGACGCTCCGACCAGTCGTTTAACACCACAATCACGAAACCGGAGTTGAAGATTTCGGAGTTGCTGAACGAACGCGGCGCACGCACCAATAATCGCTTGGCTTCGCCATTGTTCACCAACGGCATCAGACGTTTTTCGATTTCGGCCATATAACTTTGCATATAGTCGAAGGTCGCACCTTCAGGCCCCTTCACCATTACAAAGAAAACACCTCTATCTTCTTTTGGTGCATATTCTTTTGGCACCTGTTGACCAAAATACGCCATGCTTGCCGTCAACACTGCCAATATCGTCAACATCAGCCAAGGATAACGCAAATTTTTAATCAACAATTTTCGGAACCAAAATAATCGTTTATCCAGTTTTTTTGGTTTATCTGTTTGGTTTGCACTTGTTTTAGGTTTGCTGCCTTTCAACAACACCGAGGCCAAAGCGGGTGACAAGGTTAAAGCCACCCACATCGAAAACATCACCGCCACCGCGAGCGTGACGGCAAACTCGGAAAACAGCCGCCCGATATTCCCTTCCAAAAAGCCTATCGGCATAAAAACAGCGACCAATACCATTGTTGTTGCCAGTACCGCAAAGCCAACTTGCCTTGTGCCCAAGAAGGCTGCAGCAATCGGTTTATGCCCCATTTCAATATGACGCTGGGTGTTTTCCAAAACCACGATGGCATCATCCACCACCAGGCCGATCGCCAGAACCAATGCCAACAAAGTTAAAAGGTTGACGGAGAAACCAAGCATCCACAGCACCCAAAAGGTCGCCATAATCGACACAGGCAAGGTCACCATCGGTACCATCGCAGCACGGAAACTGCGCAAAAAAACCAGCATGACACCGACCACCAACGCCAAGGCAATGGCAAAAGTCTTGTACACCTCATCAATCGCTTCTTGTACAAACACCGAAGCATCATAGCTCGCGTGCAGCTTTAACCCTTTGGGCAAGGTTTTATTGACCAAATCTTTGCGATCCCGCGCCAGCTTAGCCACCGTCAGGGTATTGGCGGTGGATTGCTTCACAATGCCGATACCCACCATCGGAATCCCGTTACCGTTAAAAATACGACGACGCTCAACCGCCCCCATATAGACCTGGGCGATATCGCCTAAAGTGACCTGCCCGATTTGTTTGTCTTGTTTGACGATGAGATTCTTGAAATCCTGTACCGTTTGCATAGGTTTATCCACATGCAAACTGAGCTGAACCTGACTGCCTTGTAAAGAACCAATTGGCAACTCGACGTTGGCGGAGCGTAACTGATTCTCCACGTCTTGCGTGGTCAGACCGTAAACCGCCATTTTTTGCGGGTTTAGCCAAATGCGCAATGCCAGGGTTTGTCCGCCACCAACACGCACGTTTGCCACACCATCCAGCACGGAAAAGCGGTCTACGATATAACGCTCGGCATAGTCGGTGAGCTGCGGTACGGTCATGCGATCGCTGGCAAGGTTAAACCATAGAATCGGGCTGGCATCACTATCGGCTTTCTGCACTCTCGGTGGATCGGCCTGTTCTGGCAGTTTATTGATGACACGGGAAACCCTGTCGCGAATATCGTTGGCGGCATCGTCAGTATCCCGGTCGATGCTAAACTCGACTTTAATCGAAGAGCGCCCATCGGATGAGGTGGAGTCAATGGAATCAATCCCCGCGACCCCGGAAATCTGGTCTTCAATGAGCTTGGTTATGCGGTTATCGACCACTTCGGAAGACGCCCCGAGATAATCGGTGGTGATGGTGACAATCGGTGGATCGACATTCGGATATTCGCGCAAGCTCATGCGGTCAAACGACATCAAACCAAAAGCAAACAACAATAGAGAAACAACGGCAGCAAAAACCGGCCTTTTAACGGACGTATCGGAAAGCCACATATTATTTCACCACTGCGGTATCAGACGGTTTTTTGCCCGACTTCTTTTGAGATTCCAGCAATTCGGATTGTGGCTGATCGGTTTGCATCACCTTTATTTTGACCGCCTTGCCAGGACGTAAACTCATAATGCCTTGGCTAACAATCACATCGCCAGGGGTAATACCTTTTAGCACCTGCGTTTGTTTGAAACCACGCTCACCTGTTTGAATTTCAACTCTTTGCGTTTTGTAAGAGCCTTCCACTTTGCCAGGCTTTAAACGGTAAACATATTGGTGATCGCCTATCGCTAAAATAGCGCTAGAAGGAATACGTAATTGCTTTTGTGGCGGCAATAATAAGTGTGCTTCCACAAGCATATTGGTTTTCAAACGGCTATCTGTATTAGGCACTCTTGCTTGCACTTGAACCATACGTAAATTGGACTGCAAACGAGGAGCAATCGCAAAAATCGCTCCTTTAAAAATTCGATTCGGATAAGAAGCGGTGGTAAGTTGCACAGGTTGACCGACTTTCAAATCTTTTAGGTAACGACTCGGCAATAACAACTCCACCTTCATTTGACTGGTATCTTCCAAAGATACAATCGTGGCGCCTGCCGACACATACGCGCCAACACTGAATTGATGGAACCCCACTTGTCCTGCAAAAGGCGCATAAAGACGACGATCGGCAACTTGCGCTTCGATAACCTTACGCTTGGCAATCGCAGCTTTCCAATCACTATAATATTGGTCAACCATCGCTTTGGTGACGTTACCACGCCCTTCCACTTCTTTGACACGCTTATATTGTCGGTTGGCTTCTTCAGCCACTTCTTTTGCTTCTTCCAACAAAGCCAGTTGCTCTTGGGCATTCAATTCAACCAACAGCTGGCTCTTACGCACCATTTGACCATCTTTAAAGTGCAGTGCCTTCAACACTTCAGAAACGGAAGCAGCAATATTTACGGAATCCTTTGCCTTTAAGCTCCCCAAAGCGCGTAAACTTTGCTGTACAGGCTTAGAGCTTACTTTGTATGCAATGACATCAATTGCCTTGCCTGCTGCGACAACTTGAGTGCTCGTAGCAAAGACAGAGACCAAAAATAACCGTGAAAAAATACGTGCTAGTAGCGACATAAAAAAGAAGTTCCAAAGTCGAGTAAAACTAAATGAAAGAAATTAAATAGAAGAAAACAATTGTAGTCCGAACCCTTTTCTTTGCAAAGGAGTATCGTGCCAGAAACCTGACATTTTCATGAATCGGGCCTCTCTAACAACAAGTGATTTGACTCGGCAACACCCGATGTTTAGAATCATTACATAACACCCACTTTTTATGGGGAGACAACATCAAATGACATTAACCCTTTCACCTTTTTGCCGAAGCCACAAATCTGTGAAATCACTCGGCTTAATGCTCTTCTTTTTATTTTCTGTAACGACTCAAGCAGCTTTTGCAAATGACTCGTCAAAAGAAATTGATATACAAGCGTTGGTTCGCCATGTAGATAACCTTTGGCGCGGCACCACCTCTCACGCACATATGTCGATGATAGTAAAAACCCGCCATTATCAACGTACGCTCACTCTGGAAGCTTGGTCTCACGGAAAAGACAATTCACTGGTCGTCATTCAAGCACCTATAAAAGACCGAGGCATTGCCACTTTGAAGGTGGGTGAAAACATCTGGAACTACCTACCCAAAATCAACCGTGTCACCAAAATTCCACCGAGCATGATGTCAGGCTCTTGGATGGGAAGCCATTTTACCAATGATGACTTGGTAAAAGAAAACACTTTTGAAGCGGACTATAACGTCAGTTTGACTTTCTCCGGTGAACGCAACGGACAACAAATTTATGAAATCACCGCCATTCCAAAGCCTAACGCAGCCGTGGTTTGGGGCAAAGTGATTATGGATGTGATTCAGTCATCACTCACACCGACCCGTGCCGATTATTATGATGAAGACGGAAGCTTGATTCGTCGCATGACATTTGCAGACTTCAAACAAATAGACGGCAAAACCGTGCCGATGATTATGCGTTTGCAACCGGAAGACAAACCTAATGAGTCGACAACGCTTGAATACAAAGACATCGAATTTGATGTCCCTATTCCGAAAAGCTTCTTCTCTTTGCAGTCCCTTAAAAGACGCCACTAAAAAAGAGTTTTTCAAAGGTCACTATGGAAAAGTGTAATCGTTTTCACTTAATTGCCAAGGTAGAAAATTCATGAAAATTCTTTTTTTCATCGCTTGGCGCAATATCTGGCGTAACCCGCTGAGAAGCCTATTAACGATTTCCGCGCTCTCCGGTAGCTTGGTCATGCTGATTCTTTACTCAGCCTTTCTGCAAGGGATGTCAGATCAAATGGTGAGTTATGCTACCGACATTTCCACCGGAAAACTACAAATTCACCGTAAAGCCTACCTTGACGACCAAGACATCTATGCCACCCTTTCTTGGCAAACGCTTTCAAAACTAGAAAAACAAAATCCAGATCTTAAATTCACTCCTAGACTTTATTCCGCAGGGCTGGCGAGCTCCAAACAAAACTCGACAGGCGTCTTGATAGAAGCCGTTAGCCCAACACAAGAGAATCAAGTCACGCACCTACTTGAGCATTTGCGGACAGGCACTGCGAATTTAGGAATAGCACCGCTAACGTCAGACACTAATAAAGACGAAATTGCGCCGGAAGTTTACTCGGTCCTTGTTGGAACACAGCTGGCAAAAAACCTTAAGCTCACCATCGGTAGTGAATTGATTTTAATGACGCAAGCGGTGGATGGCAGTATTGGGAACGCCCTTTATCGTGTCTCGGGAATTTTGAGTCCATTTGATCCCAACTTTGATCGCATGGGCGTACTTATGTCCGTTCCCGCTTATCAAGATTTAATGGCATTGCAAAACGGCATACATGAAATCGCAATCAAAACACCGAGTGATGCAAATTTAACGGATGTGCAACAACGCCTACAACATCAGCTACAACAAATTTCAACACAGCAGCTGCAATCCGGCAAAACACTCAAAGACCTTGGCGGTAAACCTATTGTTGAAACCTGGAAACAAATCAATCCATCTGTCGCCAGCATGCTATCACTCAGCCATTCAATGCTATTGATTATTGGCGCAATCGTTATCAGCTTAGCGGCGCTGGGCATGATTAATACGCTCATGATGGCCATTCACGAACGTACTCATGAATTTGGTATTTTGCTCTCTATCGGCTTAAAACGCTGGGCACTATTGGCGATGGTGCTACTCGAATCTTTTTATTTGGCAATTTTATCCGCAGTAATCGGCGCGATCATTGGCGGCTTTTTGGCCTTGCACTTTGAACATCACGGTATTGATTTCAGCAGCCAATTACCTGACGGGTACGATTGGGCAGGAGTTGTATTTGAACCTGTAATGAAAGGTGCCATTTCAACTGAACAAATCATCCAAGCGGTCGTGTTGATGTTAATTTTAACGATCATCGCCTCTTTAATCCCAGCACTTCGTACCTTAAAGCTAAATACCGCGGAGGCGATACGATGAAACAAACATCTTATCACCCTACCCCAGCCTGGCAGATTTTAACGGCAACGCTAATCAGAATGGCATGGCGTAATCTTTGGCGTAATCGTAAACGTACCTTAATTACACTCAGCTCAATTGCCATTGGTTTTGCCTTAGCGGTACTGTTTATCGGCATGGGAGATGGTAGTCATAACTCGATGATTCGCAATGCGATTCAACTGGGTGAAGGGCATATCACCATACAACCCAAAAACTACCAGGCTGCCCCCAGCAACCACTTATTTCTGGCCGATGGCAAACGACTAGAACAAACCATCAAAACGCTACATATTCCCGGAAAAGTCATGCCGAGAATCACCATACAAACTCTTGCAAGTACAGCCAATAATGCGGTTGGCGCAGGATTATTG
The DNA here is from genome assembly GCF_000526715.1 of Hydrogenovibrio kuenenii DSM 12350. Lineage (NCBI taxonomy): Bacteria > Pseudomonadati > Pseudomonadota > Gammaproteobacteria > Thiotrichales > Piscirickettsiaceae > Hydrogenovibrio > Hydrogenovibrio kuenenii. Next base: position 2,166,890 of record NZ_JAGP01000001.1, read on the forward strand.
GGGATTGAAACAGATAGCAAAACAGCGCTTGATCCAATGGAAGAAAAGCTCAAGCCAACCCTTGTTTCTGGAGGCTGGCTCAAACCTAACGACAATCGAGGCGTGGTTATTGGTTCGGGCATGGCTCGCAAACTCAAAGCGAAAGTTGGCAATAAAATCGTGCTCATGGCGGGTAAAAAAGGCGGGGATTCACAGGCTTATCTGGCAAAAGTGCGTGGTATTTTCAATGCCCCCCTGGATGAAATGAACGACTTCTTTATTGTGAGTCACTTATCTTTTGCGCGCCAATTTTTATTGGGTGAAGGCGGAAAAGCCTCTCTTGAACCGGTTACCCGTTTCGCTATTTTCCTTAATAACTCCGACACACAAGACGACTGGAAACAGCAACTAAAAATCGCTGTTAATAAAGCTTTTCCAGTAGGCAGCAAAACCGACACTAAAACTGGCGAAGATACTGCAACACCTGTCGTTTTGGATTGGCAGGAAATGATGCCACAACTGATTCAATTCATTGCGCTGGACAATGCTGGCAACTATGTCTTTTTGGTGTTTATTTTAATCATGGTGGTGTTTGGTATTCTGAACACTGTCTTGATGAGTGTACTGGAACGCACACGTGAATTTGGGTTATTGCGCGCGCTTGGCATGAACCGCCGTCACCTGCTTTTTCTGGTGCTGTTTGAATCTTTGTTACTGAGTTTTCTTGCCATTATTGTCGGTTGGTTTTTGGGTGGACTCACACAGCTTTGGTTTAGCCATCACGGCATAGACTTCTCTGCCTTTATGGAAGGTGGTACCAGCTTGATGGGCACGATGATGGATCCAATCATTTATACCGAATTATCTTGGGATCGCGTTAAACAACTGACGATTATTGTATTTGTAACCACATTGATCACAGGCATTTACCCTGCGGTTAAAGCCGCTAAAGTAACGCCAATTGAAGCATTACGCACCTAGCAAAACGAATGACTTACAAAGAATATGGGAGAACAGCATGTCAGACAAAACAGGTGAGGTTATGACAGCCGACAAAAGCAGTGTCGATGCTGAATCGCCTCTACTGGCACTTAGCCATATCAACAAAATTTACCGACAAGGCGAACTTCAAGTTGATGCGCTGACCGATATAGAATTGACTATTAATAAAGGCGAATTTGCTGCTTTAGTTGGCCCATCAGGCTCAGGAAAAACGACTTTACTTAATATTATCGGTGGTTTGGACCGCCCATCACAAGGTTCGGTACACCTTAATGGCGTGGATATGACACAACTTTCAGAATCCGCTTTATCCGATTTTCGCCTTTACCAACTTGGCTTTATTTTTCAGGCTTACAACCTCGTACCTGTCTTAAGTGCTCTGGAAAATGTCGAGTTGATTATGGTACTGCAAGGCATTGATGAAAAAGAACGCAGAGAACGAGCTGAACATTATCTTGGTCTTGTTGGTTTGCAAGATGTACTAAATCGTCGCCCTGCCGCCCTGAGTGGTGGACAACAACAACGTGTGGCCGTTGCACGTGCTTTGGCAGCAAACCCAACATTGGTACTTGCAGATGAACCAACTGCGAACCTGGATTCAGAAAACGCGTTTGCGCTGCTCGACATTATGCATAAGCTTTCGCATGAAGAGAAAACTACCTTTTTGTTTTCCACACATGACCCTCGAGTTATGGAACGTGCCGAACGTATTATTCGTTTACGTGACGGTAAGATTGAGCATGATGGTAATCACAATTCCGGCCATAAAAACCCAACGATGTGATGAATATTCTCAATCATTTGACCCTACGCTTTATTCTACCGATACTCGCTTTTGGCTATGCTTCCGTAAGCTATGCAACCCCACAATTTACGGGTAGAGTTTCCGTATTAGGCGCTTTATCTCACGCAGATGCGGATCAAGTAAGTACCGGAAAAGACACTTATCTACATGCAAACCAACAAGGTTTACGTCTGATGTTAGATGACACTTCTGACCAAGACCAATGGTCTGTTCATTTACGCACAGTTCGCCAGTATTTAGAAAACTACCCCACAACGTCATTACACAGTTCCGATTTGTTTCGCGTGAAACCTTTATCAAATGGTTGGACAGACACCTCCACACACACACAAACCAAAATCGGTTATGTATTAGACCGTGCCGTCTACAGAACCCAATTACCCAAATTTTCACAGCTAATGAATGATGGCTCCGCCAGTGTTTCCATTGGTCGTCAACCGATTGACTGGGGAGCTGGGCGTTTTTGGCAACCGATGAACGTGTTTGGTGGTTTTGCCCCGACCGACCTAGATACCGAATTTAAACCCGGTATTGATGCGGCAACACTCGATATCTACCCAAGTGCTTTCTCTTCACTCACTGCGGCCTATGTGCTTTCCTCCGACAAACAGGCACTGTCAAAAGGCAAAAACAACCTGGCACTGCATTACCGCGCGCAGGTTGGTGATCAATCAGAGTTAAGTTTGCTTGCAGCAGATGTTTTGGACAATCGTATTTTAGGCGGTGCACTTGAAACCAGTTGGCAAGGCATCGGCTTGCGCTGGGAAGGCACGAGAACGCATGATAATACAATGGAAAAAGACTATAACTTTTGGGTAGCTGGACTAGATTATCAGTTCGATAACGGTACTTTGATTATGGCAGAAGTTTACGACAATGAACGAGGGGCTGAGAAAACCAGTGAGCTAAATACCGTGGCTGCACAACCTTGGTTTCGCTATGGGTTACAACCGCAACTCAGTCGTCATGTCGCAGGTGTGAGTATTCAAAAAGATGTAACACCACTTTGGCAAGTGCAATATCTGGCATTATCGAGTTGGCTAAAAGACAATAACAACCAGAACCGTTCATCCTGGCTTCATCAAATCAATGCCACCTATTCACTAAGCAACGAATCAAGCCTGTTACTTTCGGCTCTTTTCACTCAAGGCAAAGGATTGAACAGTAGCCAACAACTCCAGTCTGAGTTTGGTGCCGTTCCCGTCAGTGTCACTGCTAAGTTTGTGATGTACTTTTAAGACGCTCGCAAACTTCTTGTAGCGCAACCGGCCTTGCCAAAAAGTAGCCTTGAATAATATCGCAGCCTAATTCTCTAAGGGTTTGCAACTGAACTTCTTGCTCCACCCCTTCGGCAACAACTTTTTTGCCTAATGCTTTCGCCATGGATATGGTTGCCGCTACAATTGCATAATCATCTTCATTGGTATGCACATGCTCAACAAACTGCTTATCAATTTTGAGGTGCGTACTTTTAAACTGACGTAAAGATGCTAATGAAGAATAACCTGTTCCAAAGTCATCAACTGCAATAGTGCCTCCACTATCCTTAAACTCTTTCAACAAGACTTTCACCTCATCGGAAAGTTCTGCATAAGCTGTTTCAGTAATCTCAAACTCCAGGTCATCAAACTCTAGGCTTGAGTCCTGAATGGCTTGCCGTAACTCAATCAAATCCTCTACGTGATTGAGCTGCTTACCCGACAAGTTGATCGAAATACGACTTGTAAAACCAGCCTGGCGCAAAATAGGTAAATCTCGTTCTACTTCGCCTATTTCCCATAAACATAAATCTTGAATCAGGTTTCGGCTTTCCGCCACGGGAATAAAAACAGATGGCACATTATTGGGCCTAACATTTTCAGGTGCATGTGGCCAGCGAACCAGTGCTTCAGCACCAACAGGTTCCAATGTCATTGCATCAAATTGCAATTGATAGTGCAGTTCGAACTCATTATTTTGTATCGCATGGGTTAAGGAATTAAAGAGCACCATATCCTTATGCACTTTATCCAACATGGAAGGCTCATAGAATACATAAGCATTTCGACCCGAATTTTTCGCTTCATACAAGGCGGTATCAGCTTGAGAAATAATGGTATTACAAGACAATGTAGGATCACAAAATACAATACCGATGCTGGTTGATGTTTTTACATGATGCTCACCAATTTCAAAAGCTGAGTGAAAACTTTTAATAATCTTTTCAGCAACATTGGAGGCCTCAATACCCCCTGTTTCCTGATTCAACAAAATGGCAAACTCATCCCCTCCCATGCGAGCAAACACATCATTATCCCGCAAAATACGACGCACTCGATTCACCACTCTTAACAGCAATTGATCCCCTATTGGGTGTCCTAACGAATCATTAATTTCTTTAAAATGATCCAAATCTAAGTACAAAATAACGGCACGGTGAGTGCTATCTCGTTCCTTTGTCAGCTCTTCGGTCAGGCTATCCAAAAACATGCGACGATTCGGTAGGCCAGTCAGAGGATCGTGGTAAGACAAACGACTGATTCTTTCCTTTTGCTCGACAACTTGCGAAATATCACGAAAGGTAATGACCGAACCAATAATTTCACAATCCTTTTGAATTGGGGTGCTCCAGTATTCGACTGGAAATGATGAGCCATCTTTACGCCAGAGTACTTCATCCGTTACATGATAATCTGCACCGGTACGAATCGGCATCATCATTTTACATTCACTGACGGGAATCTCTCGTCCAGATGGGTAGGTATGATGTATGAGCTCTTGATTAACCTTGCCCACCAACTCTTCTTCTTGATATCCCAGCATTTTTAAAGCCGCAGGATTAACAAACGTCGTCACCCCTTTAAGATCGATGCCAAAAATCCCTTCATTAGCACTGTTTAACAGCAGGTTAGAAAACTCTTGTGCCTTGAAGTAATCGGTCATGTCCACAAAATAACCGTAAAGGGATTTTACCTCTCCATTTTTGTGATATTCAACCTGACTGTAATCATAAAAATCTCGGTAATGACCAGACTTGGTCTTGAGACGATAAGACTGTTCAAAACTATGATATTGGTCAAAAATACTTTCTTCCACTTCCGTTTTAACCCGATCATAGTCTTGAGGGTGGATTAATTTCTCGAAAGAGAAATCCGGGGATAAAACCTCTTCCTGTGTATAACCTAATACGTTTTCAACATTTTTCGATGCATAAACAATCGGCCAACCATCCACCGGCTTCCACTGCAAAATAACGGTTGGCCCGCCAGCAAAAAGGTTACGCTCTGCACGCAACGCCTGTTCAACCGCTTTCGAGTCTGAAATATCATCAATAACCCAAATCACGCCTTTTGATAGGTCAGCGGGCACATTATTATCGATGGCTTTTCCACTAAGACGCGCCCAGAAAAGTTCACCCGTGAATCTTCTAAACTGGTATTCAACATGTATTGATTTTTGTTGTGTTAGCGAATAAAAATAATGTTCACCAAACTCTTTATAGCTTTCTTCCGAAACATGGAAAGATTTAACCGACAAGCCAATAACGTCTTCTAAAGAAGATGCGCCCAGCATTGCCACCATTGTTTGATTACAACGTTCGATAATCCGATTTTCATCGACTTGGAAAATGCCTACTTGAGAGTTCTCAAAAATCGCTGTCACTTCCTGGCGCTGCCGCTCAAGTTGTTCTAAAGCAGCCATCCGCTTTTCAATAGAATGGAAGAAACCAATCACACAAGTCTTATTCTGCCAATTAACCATATTGGCAGTAATTTGCACGGGAATAATCTTGCCATCGCCGCGGACAATATGATTGTCTAACGTAATGACTTCTTTGTTTTCTAAAGCATTTAAATGCTGTTTGAAAGTATTTACATCGTCGGTATTCTTAGGGTGAAGAACCCCTTGGTGTTGCCCAATTAATTCACGACCTTTATAGCCAAAAAGCTTCAGCGCTTGCTGATTAACATAACAAATATGCCCTGTTTCAGGTTCAGCCGCAGCAATAGCAATCGGCATCTCGTCTAACACATCAAATCCGAGTTCCAAACCTTGTTTTAAAATCTTATTTAAAATATTCAAAGGGCGCTCTACTTTTGAATTAATACGATCAATAATCTAACACTTGAGCCAAATCTATTTTAGAAGGTGCAAACCAATAACTTCCTGTCACTGCTTTTGAATACTCAATTAATTGGTCTATTTTTTTATCTTCCGTCAGTCCATACATGCTATCCAATTGGGTAGAGAATCGTCGTAACTCACAACCAAATGCGAGAAACATCAAACCATTCTCCGTTAAATTCCCAAATGCAGTGGAACGACGATAAATTTTCATTGCCACACCGTCAATTTTTAAATCCGTTCGACTGATATGAGAATCGTCTGGCATAGCATCACCTTCCAATTCTTCATTTTCGATTTTGGTTCGACCAACAATGGCTTCTTGGCAATGCAAAGGTACTTGCTGCCATTTAGTCATATCATGCACCCACTTTTGACTTAGTACGAGACTACCACCCGCACCAGGACTCCCTTCTGGAATAACCGCAGCAGCAACTTTTAATTCATCGGTTTTCGGATTAGCAGTTCCATCTTCAAATCCGATCATATCCAAGCTGTGATAATAATTGAAAGCAACCTGCTCAAAAGCCAACTCAGCAACATGTTTCATTTGATGTTGAATCCAAACGGCTTGGTCATAAAGTGCGGAAAAATCATCCGCCTGCAACCAGAAAAACACATCCCTTTGCGTGGAGGGCGCTACATGCCCATGCTGTCCATTTAAGGAATGAAAGTCTTCCAAATCATCGGGCATCATTGTTTTTGGTGCAAGCATTCTCCAAGCGCGTTTACCAAAACTGACTACAGTGTGTACTTTCAGAGCATCTTTAGGGTAACGATTCAAGATCACTTCATCTATCGGGCGTGGTTCCAGGCTTATTGCTAATGCTTTGCGAAGTTGATCAATTTGAGAGTGGGTGAGTTGATATTCAAGAAAATAGGTATGACGGGCGCCTTCGTGAAAAATTCCATTTTGAGACAATGGAAAAGCATCTGTTACCATACTACTTCCTTATAGAGAAAATTAAGTAAACATCTTTAACACAGAATACCAACAAAACACGGATGCTAACTGATTTTGTGTTTTCTATCCGCGACTGCGCAGATTAGATTACCACAGTTTTATTAAGGACGTTGAAAGGGATTATACTCAAACAACCCCAAATAAAAGAATTGAATTTTCCCGGAAGACCCCGGGAAACTATAAATTAATTGTCAGTTTTAAATTGACCAATCAAACTGCTAAGCTGAGTTGCATAGCTGCCAACTAAAGCACTGGATTCATAGGTTTTAGCCGCTCCATCAGATACCGTGTTAGCAATCTCATTAATTTCATGAACATTTCCACCAACCACTTCGGATTGTGTGCGCTGATTTGCAGCAAAGGTCGCAATTTGACTGTTCATTTGGTTAATGGTCTTCACGGCTTCGGCAATAGACTTCAAAGCTTCACCAGCTTCATTCGCTTGGTTTACACTGGTGTGCGCCTGTTCACGTCCTTGATTCATTACACCCACAGCCTCCAAAGCAACATCTTGAAGTTTCTCAATCATGCCTTCGATTTGCTTAGTAGATTCTTGCGTTTTGCTTGCCAAAACTCGTACTTCGTCAGCAACGACAGCAAAACCACGACCATGCTCACCGGCTCTTGCCGCTTCAATTGCCGCATTCAATGCCAATAAGTTGGTTTGCTCGGCGATATCTTTAATAACATCCAATACCGAACCGATATTTTCGCTATCTTCCTTCAAGCGCTGAATAACAACTGCGGTTTGTTCAACCTCATCTGCCAATTTTTTGATGGATAACACTGTGCTGTTTACTACTGTTGACCCTTTTTCGGTGGCAATATTCGCCTCATTTGCCGCCTCAGATGCCGCTTGAGTATTGTTCGACATTTCAACCATGGTGTTCGACATCTCTTCAATAGCACGCGATGCATGCTGTGTGCTGTCTTGCTGACGAACGACACCCGCTTGTGTTTCTTGAGTAACAGACGTCATTTCATCGGATGCACGATTTAACTCACCAGACACCTGCGCTATACGCATGACCATATCTCTCAGGTTGCCTGCCATACTGTTGAAGCTAAGCGCCATATCACCAATAAAGTCTTTACTGACTAGACTACATTTCTGCGAAATGTCATTATTACTAATTGCATTAGCCACTTCACCAATACGCTTCAGTCTGTTTAGAAGCATGACATTAAGTAGCCAGTAATTGAACACACCAATACTGACGCCAGCCGCGATACAGGCCAATACAAACCATAGCAACATACCAGGTTTCCAGTTTACAAACAGGTTGGCGAACACGGGAAAGATCAACCCCATCCCGAGACCAAAGGCGAGGAATGCCAAGAACATTCTGCGCAAAATACTTGGTTGTCTAAAATCGAACGATACCATCTATTTCTTCCTTATAGATTTTTTGCTTTGCTAGCATACAGCAAATTGCTTGCCAACTTAAAAACATCAATTCCCAGTATTTTCCTAAGGTTATCGCTCGTCCCAATAGGCTTTTTGCTGAAAAAATTCGAGTAGAAAATCGATCATCACGCGCGTCTTTTTCGATACAAAACGGTTGCGTGGATAAACGGCATAAACATAAATCTCAGGGCGATGATAATTCGTCAAAACCGGTACTAGCGTGCCTTCTTTTAAATCTTGCCAGATAATAAAGGTCGGTTCCATCACAATGCCATGACCTGACTTGGCCATTTCCTTTAAGAATTCGCCATTATTGGCTTGTAAGCGTGTTGAAAAGCTGATGTCATGTGTCTCGCCATGCTCATCTGTCAATCGCCAGGAGTTCATACCTTCATTGCCATACTTGAGCAATTGATGATTTTTTAAATCTTGCAGAGTGGCCGGTGTTCCATTCTTTTTCAAATACTCAGGACTGGCGACCAGTTCAAAACGAATCGGAGCAATTTTTCTCGCTTGCATACTAGAGTCTTTCAAATCCGATATGCGTATCGCCATATCAAACCCAGAACTCACCAAATCGACCTCTGCATCTGAAAAATCAATATTCAAGCGAATACCTGGGTAGGTCTTCATAAACGCATCGAATACTTTGGGCAAATGGTTTAATCCAAACGTCAACGGCACCGCGATTCTTAAAACACCAGACAAAGACTGCTCGCCTTCATTTACACTTTGCGTCAACTCTGAAAACGCTGCAACCACCCCCAATGACTTTTCATAAAACTGCTGACCAGCTTCCGTTAAGTTAGAGGTGCGCGTGGTTCGATGAATCAACTTTGCCCCAAGTTTATCTTCCAGCTCGCTTAGACGACGACTCACTGCCGACTTTGCCAGATTCATTTGCTCTGCAGCCTTACCGATGCCCCCTGCTTCCACAACACGGATGAATATTTGAATTTTTTCTAGCTCGCCCATCGTCCTAATCGCCTCTTATTGTTCTTGAAATAGCAACAGTCATTTTTTATTTTGCTTATTTTTCTTATAGATAACAAGTTTTACTATAAGCATGAAAGTTAACAATTGTTCATCAGCTAGGAGAAATTAACATGAACTCACTTATTAAATTATCTGCTCCGCTTGGTCGCGTCATGCTCGCAGCCATTTTTATCATTGCCGGTTTAGGCAAAATCGGTAACTATACTGGTACACAAGGTTATATGGAATCCATGGGCGTTCCTGGCGGACTGCTACCTTTGGTTATCATTACCGAAATCTTTGGCGGTTTAGCCATTGCATTAGGTTGGCATACACGTATTGCTGCTTTCCTACTAGCAGGCTTTACATTATTGGCGGCATTGATTTTCCACACTCATTTTGCCGATCAAATGCAGCAAATCATGTTTTTGAAAAACATGGCGATTATTGGTGGTTTCTTGACATTAATTCACCACGGTGCAGGCGTTTGTTCGCTTGATTATCGTAGAGAAAATGCACAAAAAGCCAATGATACCAATGCGACCGCGGAATCCGCCTAGCAAATGACAGAGGTTCTACCTCAAGGATAGACTATGGCAACAAAAGAAATCAGAATGCTGACGCTTGGCATGCCGACCTCGGATGGCGCAGGCGTAAAGTTGACGCGCATTATCGGTAGCCCAGAGCTGAATTTTCTAGATCCGTTTTTGATGCTCGACCGGTTTGAAACGGAAAACCCGGAAGATTATATCGCAGGGTTTCCACCACATCCGCATCGAGGGTTTGAAACGGTCACCTACATGCTTGAAGGCACCATGCGCCATGAAGACAACTTGGGTAATAACGGCTTACTAAAACCCGGCGGCATCCAATGGATGACGGCTGGGCGTGGTATCATCCACTCCGAAATGCCGGAACAGATTGATGGCGCCATGCGTGGTTTCCAGCTTTGGATCAACTTGCCAAGCCATGCCAAAATGCAAGACCCGCACTATCAGGATTATGATCCTGAGCAGTTACCAGTAGAAATACGTGACAACGGAACAGAGGTTCGTGTCATCAGCGGCAAAACGGATATGGGCACGCAAGGTCCCATCGTCAATGATTGGGTAAAACCCACTTATTTCGATGTCTCTTTGCCTGCTGAAGAAATGTTCGAACAAACCTTGTCTGCCGATGACAATAGTTTTCTATTTGTCATTTCCGGCAAAGTGGCCGTTGGCGAACAAGGGCGTATTGCCAAACCCAGCAGTCTGGCGGTGTTAACCGCGGGCGATAAACTGGTCGTCAAATCAGTTGATGACGTTGCGCGCTTCTTACTGATTTCAGGACAACCCTTGAACGAACCTATCGCGCGTGGTGGACCGTTTGTAATGAACACTCAAGAAGAAATCCGCCAAGCATTTAGCGATTTTAGACAAGGGAATTTTTAATTAAAATCTGCCAGGCTGGGGTCTGGCATTTCAACTGGAGAACTCAATGGGGTTTTTAATCAACGGAAAATGGTCAACCACTTGGTACGACACCGATGCATCCAAGGGCGAATTCAAACGCTTGGAATCGGTTTTCCGTCATTGGATAACGCCTGATGGATCACCAGGCATTTCAGGTGAAGGAGGTTTTGAGGCGGAAGCTGGGCGCTACCACCTTTATGTCTCCCTAGCCTGCCCTTGGGCGCATCGCGCACTGATTATGCGTAAGCTAAAGGGATTAGAAGAGATGATTTCCGTATCCGTCGTCAATTCTTTTATGAACGATGAAGATGGCTGGACGTTTGACGAAGGCCCTGGCGTCGTACCCGACACGGTTAACCATAAACGACTGTTGCACGAACTTTACACCCTGGCAAAACCGGATTTTACCGGAGTGGCAAGCGTGCCTTTGCTGTGGGATAAAAAACGCAATACTGCGGTCAATAATGAATCTTCCGAAATCATCCGTATGTTCAATTCGGCATTTGATGACGTTGGCGCACGTGAAGGCGATTATTATCCAGCATTGCTTCGCGAGGAAATCGATGCCGTGAATCAACGCGTTTACGACACCTTGAATAATGGTGTTTATCGTGCAGGCTTCGCCACCAAACAAAAGGCTTATGACCGCGCCGTGACAGAAGTGTTCAACACACTGGACTGGCTAGAGGAGAAACTATCGGTTCAGCGCTACCTAGTCGGCGAACAATTGACCGAAGCTGATATCCGTTTGTTCACCACTTTGATTCGCTTTGATGCGGTTTATTTCGGTCATTTCAAATGCAACCTCAAACGCATTGCAGACTACCCGAATCTGTTTGCCTATATGCTAGATATCTATCAGCATAACAATATCTCGGAAACCGTAGACCTAGAGCATACCAAGGCGCATTACTATGGCAGCCATGACAAACTTAACCCAACACTCATCATTCCTAAAGGGCCAATCCAAAACCTAAATCAACCGCACAACCGAGCTAACTTGATTTAAAAACCCGACAAAATAGAGGGAAGTCGCGAACTTGCTTTTTCATTGGAAGTGGCATTCAATAACGGAGAAATAAATAAAACATATACATATCGCAAACAGACAACTCACTACCATCCAGGAGGGCTTATGAGAGTTCTACGCGCATCTGACTTAATTCTATCGATCCGACTTCCCATTTTCACAGCACTATTCGCCATGCTGACGCTTGGCATTTCGCCCTTAGCGCAAGCGGCCGATGACGGTGCAAAAGTGGTTTACCATGTGGATTTCAAAAACCCGACCCGCTATTCCGCAACCCTAACCTCCATCAACAACATCTTGAACTACTACGACAGCCAATTGATGGATGCTGATGTACAACTGGTATTTGTAGGTTACGGACTACGCTTTGCCACTGATGACGATTTAAAAGGCACCCCGTATGTTGCAGACAAGGCTTTGAATGCCCGACGAGCAGAATTAAAAGGACGCTTATTGTCTTTAATCAAAGTGCGTGGCGTAAAAGTTTGGTTATGTGATAAAACTCGTAGCGATGTGAATTTACCAAAAAGTAAGGTTTACCCAGGCATAAAAATGACGCCATCCGGTGTCGCCAAAATCGCTATTTTGGAATCAGAAGGTTACTCTTACCTTAAAATCCAATAAATACCGTTCACACCTTGTTCTGCCGGGTACCCAGCCTGGCAGATTTTGCAACATTTCCTGAAACTCATTTTTCTCATACATTTTTATGAAAAATGTCTAATGCAAAGATCAGCGCAACCAAGTAAAATACCGCGCAATGAATGCATTTATCTCATCTTTAAATCTTTGGCTTTCAAAGTTCGTACACTATCAAGACAGAGCACAACAGACTCTGGGGCACATTATCGCCTGGGGACTTCTGTCCTTAGTGGTTATCGCCGCATCTGTCGTCATCCTTCGGTACGGCTTTAATTCCGGTTCAATCGCTCTACAAGAAGTGGTTATCTACAATCACGCCATCGTTTTCATGCTCGGTATGGCTTACACCCTACAACAGAATAAGCATGTGCGAGTAGATGTGTTTTACACCAATTTTTCACCAAAGCGCAAAGCTTGGATTGACCTTCTAGGCGGATTATTTTTAGCACTCCCAACGCTAGCATTTATTCTCTGGTCGAGCTGGAACTACGTCCTATTAAGCTGGAAAATTAAAGAAGCTTCTGCCGAAGCCGGTGGATTGGACTATGTTTACCTGCTTAAGACTGTGATTTGGGTAATGGCGATTTTATTGATTTTCCAAGTACTGTCTATGATCGCTAGATCTTATTTAACCCTAGTCAACGGCGATACTAACGACGAATCGGTTCAAGACCATGTAGAGGGCAAAGTCTAAACATGGAATACTTAGCTTTACTTCTATTTGCATTCGTTTTTATTTTTCTGCTGGTCGGTTTTCCAGTTGCCCTAACTCTTTCTGGCGTTTCATTACTGTTTGCACTGGTTGCCAATGCATTTGGCGCGTTTGACATTGCCTTTTTAGAGAGTGTTCCCAACCGAATTTTCAGCATTATGAATAACCAAACACTCTTGGCCGTGCCGCTATTTGTGTTCATGGGGATTATGCTAGAGCAATCAAAAATCGCCGAGCAACTGTTACAAACCATGGATGAAGTGATGCGTGGCTTTAAAGGCGGGCTGGGCATCTCGGTTATTTTGGTAGGGGCTCTTTTGGCCGCCAGCACCGGGATTGTCGGCGCAACAGTTGTAACCATGGGATTATTGGCGCTACCGACCATGATTAAACAAGGTTACTGCCCCAAACTTGCAGCAGGCACCATTTGTGCATCCGGCACACTTGGGCAGATTATTCCGCCATCTATTGTTCTGATTCTATTAGGCGATGTACTTTCTTCAGCCTATCAGCAAGCGCAACTCAATCAAGGCATCTTTTCACCAGAACCTCTATCGGTTGGTGACTTATTTGTCGGAGCACTATTCCCTGGCATGTTGCTGGTTGTACTTTATATGTTCTATGTATTTTTTACTGCCCTTCTTAAGCCAGAAAAGGTACCAGCACTTGATCAACAAACTAAGCAACCTGGGCTTGGTAAACGCGTGCTTAACAGCCTACTACCTCCTTTAGCACTCATTATTTTGGTACTAGGGTCTATTCTCGCCGGCTTTGCCACCCCAACTGAAGCGGCTTCATTGGGTGCACTGGGTGCCGTCTTATTGGCTGCAGCAAAAAAACGACTCTCTATCTCTATTTTGCAAGAAGTCATGCGCGGCAGCTTACAAGTGACCAGCATGATTTTCTTAATTTTCGTCGGCGCCGCTTTCTTTTCACTTACCTTCCGTGGTCTGGGTGGTGATGAGTTAATCGATGGTTTCCTTAGAGACTTACCAGGCGGAAAATTCACTGCCATCTTTATTGTCATGCTATTGATGTTTGTACTAGGCTTCTTCTTAGACTTTATCGAAATTACCTACGTTATCGTCCCTGTTGTTGCACCTGTACTATTTATGATGGGGGTTGACCCAATTTGGTTAGGCATTATGATCGCCATCAACCTGCAAACTGCATTTTTAACCCCCCCCTTCGGCTTTGCACTCTTTTACTTAAAGGGCGTCGCCCCTACATCAGTCAAGACATTGGACATTTATAAGGGTGTTATTCCTTTCATCATCATTCAACTTTCGGTACTGATTTTGCTAGCACTATGGCCAGAATTAGCTACGTGGTTACCAACGGTAATTTACGGCAAATAAAAGATAGGCATGCAAGATACCGAACAAAACAACTCCAATAACAGAAACGATCTGTCTCACTTGATTGAAGAGCGTCATTTAAAAGATGACATCATCGAATCGATTCATGACGGATTGGTGGTGTTTAATCCTGATTTCTCAATTCAAGTCATTAACTCTCAAGCAAGAACTCTACTTGATTTCTTTAATGACTCCGATCATTTCTTTGAAGACCTGAATCTCTTTAAAAACAAAAAAGCGACCCTGAACTTCAAACTTAAAGATTGGCTACAACAGATCAGTCGACGCATTGCAAAACATCCCAAAGAATTTTTCGTCTGGCAAAGAGTGGATTTTGAACACCCACTGAAACCTCTGTTACTTTCTGCCAAACCGATTGTAGATGACAACCAACACATCACCTCTATTCTGCTGATGATTTATGACCGCAGACTGCAAGCGGAAGCCGATGAGAAAAAACGTATTCTCAGCGCGGCACTCAATAGTTTTGATGGTCAATTCATCACCAATGACAAAGGGTATATCACACAGCCAAATATGGCTTTCTCGGCCTATACAGGGTTAATGCAAGAAGAACTGTCAACCATGAGCATTCTTGCATGGATGCAAAAACAACTCATTTCAAAAACCTCAGAAGAACAAATTTTGCGTGCACTATTGGAAGATGGTCGTTGGAGTGGTGAAGTTGAAGTACACCCTAATGAAGACACCACTTTTTATGCCGTATTGAGCTTATCGATGATTACAGACTCTCATCGTAATATCGAGTGTTATGTTGGTACACTCCAAGACATTACCGACATAAAACAAGCGCAAGCAGAAGTTGAATACCTCGCCTTCTACGATGAACTTACGGGACTGGCAAATAGACGCCTACTTCTTGAGCACCTTGAACACAACCTATTACACCACATGCGTCAACGCACCTTTAGTGCCTTAATGTTCTTGGACTTAGACCGTTTCAAAAACACCAACGACACTTTTGGGCATACCGCTGGTGATGAGCTACTAAAAACCACAGCTCACCGTTTAAAAGAACACCTTCGCGCCGAAGACACGATTTCTCGCCTTGGCGGTGATGAATTCGTTATCTTGACACATATGGACGCGCCATCGCTAGAAGTTGCTACGCAACATGCCTTGACGCTTAGCAATAAGATTATGGATGCTCTTTGCGAAGACTATCACATCATGGACCAAACCCTGAAAAACTCGGTAAGCATTGGTGTCTGCTGCTTCCCGCTTTATCAACATGAAACACCAGAAGAGTTAATCGGTTTTGCAGACATGGCCATGTATGAATCTAAAAAACTTGGTCGTAACCGCGTGCATTTTTATGACCAAACGCTATCAGAAAGCATTCAAAACCGTCATGCACTTGAGCGTTCTTTGAACAGTGCCGTTATTGAAGAAGAATTTGAGATGTTCTTCCAGCCTCAATTTAATTTGAATGAAGAATTGGTTTCTGCTGAAGCGCTAGTGCGCTGGAAACACCCGACACTTGGACTTGTCCCTCCTTCAGAATTCATCCCGATTGCGGAAGATGGCAGACAAATTCTTAAAATTGGTCAATTTGTCATTCGTGAATCCTTTTTGAAAGCAAAAGACTGGAATGAACGTTTTGGCTTGATGAATCTATCTATCAATATCAGTCCAATTCAATTTCACGAAACCAGCTTCGTGGCAAGCCTCAGAAAAATGCAGGAAGAAACCGGGGTTTCTCCTGAGTTAATCACTTTGGAAATTACCGAAGGCATTCTGATTTCCGAAATGGAGTTAGCATTACGTAAAATGGCCGCTTTAGTAGAAATGGGCTATAAGTTCTCAATTGACGACTTTGGTACAGGCTATTCGTCGCTTAGCTACTTCCAGAAATTACCGATTCAAGAGATCAAAATCGATCAAAGCTTCGTTTTCCGCATTCCTGACAGTGAAGAAGACATCGCCATTATCGACACCATTCTTAACTTGGCCAAAAGTAAACAGCTACAGATTGTCGCCGAAGGTGTTGAAACTCCGGAACAAGTTGAGTTTTTCAAAAACACTCATGAATCACATCACAGCAAACTATTAATTCAGGGCTTCCACTTCAGCAAACCTCTAGAATCAGACGCTTTTGAAGAACGTTTTTTCAAAGCTTAACGTCAGCACTGGGCCGCGACAAACATTCCTTCTTAAACAATACCGAATATTCATTTCATCCTACCCACAAATACGCTAAGATTAAGCTTATTTAATTGCCATAATTTTTACCAAACTGAATGACAACTCAATCGATTGAAAACCGTCTGCAACAAACCCTCTCATTTGAAGATGCGTTAAAAATTCTTAACCACTCAGAAAAGGGCGTGATTCTGTTTTCTGACACCTTTGAAGTTGTCATGTTCAATCAAACACTAGAGCGCTATGGTTGCTTTTACCAACCAACAGATTCAGAAGCACTTTCCCTCGATTCGATTCGACTTTATGAAGAAAAACGCACTGGTGTTCGTTTTCCACTATTTGATTGGTTAACCTCTTGCGCCTCTGTCGAAGGTGAAACCCATGTTTCCCCTCAACTCTGGTTAAAGTCTCTCGCCGACCATGCTCTGCCGGTTGTATTACAACTCAGTCGAATTGAGTTCAACAACCGACTTTATTGGCTACTCTCATTGAACGATAAATCCTGGGAGCGAAAAGCTGAAGCACAGCAAAGGCTAATGAATGCTACACATACTGGCCAATTCATTACCAGCAGTAACGGTTTTATCATGCATCCTAATGAAGCCTTTTTACAGTTAACAGGGCTAGACCAAAACACACTATCTAATCTAACGTATATTGACTGGCTGAAAAAGCAGGTTTCACTACAAGTACCATTTGACAAGGTCATTGCAACTCTACTGAATAAACATCACTGGTCGGGTGAAGTTGAAATTTTCACCGAGACGAACGAACAATTTAAAGCGCAGTTCAGCATTTCCATGCTGGTCGATCCTAAGAACAATATCGAGCATTTTATCGGTTTATTGCAAGACCTAACCGAACAAGAAGAAGCGCAAGCGACCATTGAAAAACTCTCTTACTATGATCGCTTAACGGGACTGGCCAACAAATCGTTATTACACGATTTAATTCAATCATCTCTTACGCAATCTGAAGTCAACCAAAGCCATCATGCATTGCTTTATATCGGCCTAGACGGTGTCAAAATCATTAACGATACCTTTGGTCATAGAGCGGGCGATGATTTGTTAATTCAAGTCGCTGAAAAGGTTAGCCAACAACTTTCACGAGTGGCTACCGAAAACGCAACACTTGCTAGACTGGACGGAAGTAACTTTGCCATCCTCTATAATGCAAGCACGCAAGATAAAGATGCCGTTAAAGAAGAGGTTGCCAAACTTTCCGAGGAATTGATTGAAACCATTCATGGGCGTTATCAATTGCCACAAGGATCGGTACACACTTCGGCCAGCATCGGAAGCTGCGTTTTTCCACTTACGCCAGAGTTAGACTATGCCGCAGATCAAATTCTCAGCTTTGCAGACATGGCCATGTTTGAAGCTAAAAAACATGGCGGAAATCAATCCTTCCTGTTTGAAACATCATTGGTTGAAAAAGCACAAAAACGCCTTGAGTTGATTGAAGCGCTTAATCACTCCGAACTGGATGAAGAGTTCCAAATTTACTTTCAACCACAAGTTGATTCTGACGGAAAAGCCGTATCTGCTGAAACGTTGATTCGATGGTTCCATCCCGAGCTAGGACTTGTATCCCCTTCCAAATTCATCCCTATCGCCGAAGAAGGCAGACAAATCATCAAAATCGGTCTTTGGGTGTTACATAAAGCCTTTTTACAAATTAAAGCTTGGAATAGAATTCGCCCCGACTTTCGCGTTGCAATTAACATCAGTCCAGTTCAGTTCCACGAACAAAGCTTTATCGAAATCATTATCGGCTTAGTGAAATTTACCCACGTCAATCCACAAAACATCACTTTGGAGCTGACTGAGGGGGTACTGATCAAAAATGCCAAGCTGGCTATGCAAAAAATACAGCACTTGGTCTCACTTGGGTTTGAAATCTCGATTGATGACTTCGGCACAGGCTATTCTTCGCTCAGTTATTTACAAAAATTACCGATTCACGAGTTAAAAATTGACCAATCCTTCATTCATCATTTGCGCGAAAATCCAGATGACGAAGCCATAGTAAACTCTATTATTCAGCTCGCCCAAAGCAAGAATCTAAAGCTGGTGGCAGAAGGTATTGAAACTCAACAACAAGTTGAAACACTGACCGCTAAACAACCAGAAATCAAACTACAAGGGTATCACTTCAGCAAGCCGATTCCGGCTATTGAGTTTGAAAAACGCTACATCCAGCAAACAGATAATCATATCCATTCTGCATAAAAATCTGCCAGTCTGGGGTACCTCTCATAAACATTCTTAATAAATTTCAAATATTTCTGATCATTTCGAGTACAATACGCCAAGTTGTTTATTTGCAAATAAAAATAATTTGTGGCGATTTAAAAACTTTGCCCTTAAATAATCAACTCCAAGTCCAGAATATAATTGGTGATCCCCGTCAAGATTAACTTGCTCAGACAGACTTCCTGTCATGTACGTAATCGCAAACAGTTAAGCCTTCGAACCTTTATGGAATGTATATATTCAGGACATCCGACATGCAGTGAATTACGCTGCTGATATCTGAAAACATCCATTAAGGAACATCATGAATACTGATATTAAATTTGCAGACCTCGGCTTACCAGCTAATATTTTAAAAACACTAACCGAAATCGGTTACGAAACCCCTTCTCCTATCCAGGCGCAAGCCATTCCAACCCTTTTGAAGGGCGGCGATATTTTGGGTATGGCTCAGACAGGTACAGGTAAAACGGCAGCGTTTGCTTTACCAATTTTGGCAAAAATTGATCTCAAGCAAAAAGACCCACAAGTGTTGGTTTTAGCGCCAACACGCGAACTCGCTATCCAGGTAGCAGAAGCTTTCCAAACTTTTTCTCGCAACATCAAAGGACTACATGTCTTACCTATCTATGGTGGGTCTGAATATGGCGGGCAAATCCGTGCACTAAAACGTGGAGTCCATGTTGTAGTAGGAACACCTGGTCGTGTTATGGACCATATCAAAAAAGGTACGCTAAAGCTTGATAAGCTTACACAAATGGTACTGGACGAAGCCGATGAAATGTTGCGTATGGGCTTCATCGACGATGTAGAGTGGATTTTAAAGCACACACCTGACAACCGTCAGATTGCATTATTCTCAGCAACCATGCCAAAAGAAGTGCATCGCATTGCGTCCACTTATTTGAATAATCCGACTGAAGTTATCATCAAGCAAAAAACATCTACCGCAACCACGATCCAACAAAAATACTGGTTAGTCAGCGGCTTGCATAAGCTTGATGCACTAACCCGTATTCTGGAAGCAGAAGATTTTGACGGTATTATTATCTTCGTGCGTACTAAAAATGCGACAGTAGAGTTAGCAGAAAAACTTGAAGCCCGTGGTTACGCTGCAGCAGCACTAAACGGTGATATTGCACAAAACCAACGTGAACGTATTGTTGACCAATTGAAAAAAGGTAAATTGGACATTCTTGTTGCCACAGATGTGGTTGCCCGTGGTTTGGATGTCGAACGTATCAGTCATGTTATTAACTACGACATTCCTTATGACAATGAATCTTACGTGCACCGTATCGGTCGTACAGGTCGTGCTGGTCGAAGTGGTACTGCTATTTTGTTTGTTGCGCCACGCGAACGTCGTTTACTACGCTCAATTGAAGCAACAACTAATAAAAAAATTGACCAGATGGAATTACCATCTACGCAAGACATTAACCAAAACCGTGTCGTTAAGTTTAAAGATAAAATCGTTAATGCTGTACAGGACGGTGACTTAAAACTTTATCAAGAGATGATAGAGAGTATCGAGTCAGAAAATAATATTCCTGCGATAGAACTTGCCGCTGCGCTGGCTAAAATCATGCAAGGCGATGTTCCTTTCTTCTTGGACGATAAACCAATTAAGCAAGGTCGTTTTGATGAGCGCTCGGATAGAGATTCTAGACCTTCCCGTGATCGTGGTGGGGATACTCGTCGTCCAAAACGTGGTGATAGAGGTGGAGAGCCTAATGAAGGTATGAACCGCTACCGCATTGAAGTGGGTCGTAACCACGGTGTAAAACCAGGCAACATTATCGGCTGTATTGCGAATGAAGCTGGATTAGACGGTGAGTTTATTCAAAAACTAACTATTGAGGACAACTATAGCTTAGTTGATCTGCCAGATCAGATGCCTAAAGAAGTCTTTAATGATCTAAAAGGTGCATGGATTTGCGGAAGACAACTTGGGTTAACAAAAGTGAATGGTGCTGGTTCACCTAAACGTCGCTTAAAACCAAAAGCAAAACCTGCTACTAAGAAACCTCGTCCTAAAAGCTAAGCTTTAGCGAATATCCAAGCCTCTAACTGGTTGTGACCAACCAGTTAGAGTACAACTTAACCCATCTTAAAAACTTTTTATTCAGATAAACACAACGCACTACTGTCTTTTTCAGCAGATAACGCAATGGTTTCCAGTGCCTGTTGTACTTCCTCACTTGCAACTTCCATTCGTTTAAGCGCTTCCACACCATGCGTGAAATCACCCAACTCATACAACTCTAAAGCACGACTACCTGCTTGATGTACTTCTATATGTGCCGCTTCTAGTTGGACATAGCCATCTAGCTTAGAATAACACTGTACGCCTTGACCTTCGTAATACCATTGACCCAAACGACAAGATTTATAATCACTAAGGTCTGACTGCCCCATACTGGATAGCCCCATATAAACCTTATAGATATCCATCTTATAAACCATATGGTCAACTTTTGCCGCACTAATAAAACTACGCAATGCGCCAGCAGAAATAACACCTTCCATCGTTTTATTTGCACCAATCAATTCAGAAATACTATTACCCGCACTTTCACTTTGAGTTTGTAAGTTACTTGCTTTATCAGACAGGCTGATCATCTGACTTTGTGCGTCTTTTACTTCCGACTGAATAACTGACACCAGCTTGGAAATATCAGATGTCGCTTGTGCAGTTTTAGAAGAAAGTACACGCACTTCATCTGCTACCACAGCAAAACCTCGTCCTGCATCTCCAGCTCTGGCTGCCTCAATTGCAGCGTTTAATGCCAACAAGTTTGTTTGCTCAGAAATATCTTCAATCAAGGAAACAATACCGCCAATTTCTTCTGCACGCTCTTCAAGCGTTGATACAGAATCTGAGGTAGCAATTGCCGCAGAGCTTAAACCACTTACGCCACCGGTAATTTGCTGTAATCCTATTTGCGCTTCTTTAGAAACCGATAAAGAACTAATAACCTCTTCACGTCCATGAGAAAGGTTGGATCCCAACACATTCATACTCGTCTGAAATTTACGGACCCCCTCCGCATAGAACTCAATAGATTCAAACAATGATTTCGTCACATCTTTGGCATAAATCCCATCATCGCTATGATTATCCATTGCTGCCGAATTGGCTTGAAGCAATTCGGTCTGTAAAGACTCTATTTGTTGTTCACAAGCTGCTTTTTCTATAGCTGCCGCTTCCAGTTTTTTTTGGGCTTCTGCCAGTTCTTTTTTTATTTTTGAATTACTGAATAACGAAACCATTAAAACCTCACTAAAAATACCATTATTATTTTTCCGTTAAGCATAAGCACGTAATATACCAGCTACGATTTAATGGCATTTCCAGAATGGCAGTCCTTAAGGCAAATAAAGATAATAAGAACCTGGTTTTAAAGATAAAGCAGAGTCTAGCAGGTTGGATTTAATTAAACTCATCTCCAACGGTTTTGTCTGTGTCTGCATTGTTGGACTATAAGAAGTTGCGTTGACATTGGTATCAAAGCGGTAACTCACAAGATCACAGGCTTTATCTCCTCCTAACTGACAAGCTTGTTTGACAGCGTCTGACAAGTAACCAATAGAATCAACCAATCCGGCTTTCAATGCATCTTTTCCAACATAAATTCTGGCAGTTTTTACCGCCTTCAACACCTCAGGGGATAAATGTCTATTTGATTGCACCACGTGATAAAAACGCTGCGCCATTTGATTGACCATAGACTGCATTTCGGCATCATCTGCCGGTGTAAACTTTCTGAAAGGAGAACCGGTATCTTTCATAGGGCCAGTTTTATAAGTCTTCACTTCAACCCCAATTTTTTGAGTCAAATCATAAATTTCCGGCAAAATCGTAATCACACCCACAGAACCTGTTACCGTGGTGGGATGCGCCTGTATATGATCTGCTGCCATTGAAATATAATAGCCACCAGATGCCGTCACATCCATCATCTGGACATAAATTTTCTTACCCGTACGCTTTTTGAACGACATAAGTTCGTGGTAAAGAATATCACTGGTCGTCACGCCACCACCTGGCGTATTGATTTTCAGCAGAACCGTTTTAATTTTCTTATCTTTTTCTGCTTTTTTTAACTGCATCATCACTCTATCAAGCAGGCTAGGTCCAGAGCTCAACAACCCTGTTTGGGGTTGATCAGAAATAACACCGTTTACATTAATCAATAAAACCTTGGCGGTTGCATTTGGTTCTGATTCTATTACCTGTTGCTTCAACGGTTCATCATAACTGGGTCCCAACTTAATGGTTGCGCACCCTGTTAAACTGGCAAAAATCAACCCCGTCAAACTTAATGTTAGTAGCTTAAACTTCTTCATCCCACACTCCCTCTAACTTTTGCATCAAGAGACTATCTCAACTTTTCTGCGTTGAATTCCATTTATAATAACCTATAACTTCATCAATCAGCCTTGGATTTGTGCATATGCTTCTAACGCTCGCTTTATCAGTTAAAACACCTATTTTAGGACGTTTGATCCCAAAAGTCGTCTCATTACTATTGTTGGGGTTTGCACTAAATGCTTACGCTGACACCTCAACAACAAGCACACAATCAAAAGCGCTTAAACCTTTGAATCATCATGATTATGCGCTATGGAACAGCCTGCCGACTCGAGATATTGACTTACCCAATGGAGATAGTCTCACTGTAACTGAGGTCAAATCCTCCAAAGATAGACTTTATATTTGGATTGGCAACTCTTACCCGCCAAATGATGGTACCGCACTGCTAGCTCAACATCTAAGTAAGACAGGCACCGTTTGGTACTTAGACACACCAGATGCCATGTTTTTACCTCGTACAAGAATAGCCTTGCGCAATCTCAAGGGTGACTATTTAGTACCACTACTAAATTTAGCGACGAAAAAATACAAACAAGTCGTGGTTATATCACTTGAAGTGGCTTCAATTTCTGCATTACGAGGCATACGTGAATGGCAGGTCAGCACTAAAAGCGCTGCTCAAAGAAACAGATTGAAAAATGCTGTACTCATGTTCCCTAACCTTTATGTTTCTACACCCATCGCAGGCACTGAACGCAGTCTATTTCCGATTGCCACAGCGACTGCTTTACCAATTACCATCATACAGGCAGAACGTGGCGCGCTTGCCAATGAAATCGATAAAACCATTCTTGCGCTTCGTTCAGGTGGTAGTCTCGTTCACCGTGTCATTTTAAAAGACAGTACCGATGGAGAGTTCCACTTTCATAACATGAGAAAAATGGCAAAAGTAACTGCCGATGCGATCATGAAAGGCATCAGCCAACAGCAAGAACATGCGCAAAAGATCGGCTACCACATTGCTCAACTGGAACCCTCAGACGCTTTAAAACACCCCCCAGTCAGTACAGTGATACGAGGAATGAAACGATTTGACCCGCCTATTCCAATGCCTAGCAATATCGTACTAACAGACTTGGATGGTAATAAAATTGACGTTAAAAAAGATTATGCAGGGAAAGCATTATTGATTAATTTCTGGGCAACATGGTGCCCACATTGTGTCGAAGAAATTCCATCCATGAATCGCGCTTTGGCACAATTGGATGCGAAACACTTTGCGATGGTTTCCATCTCTTACCGAGAACCTGAATCTATCGTTAGACCTTTCACTGAAAAGGTAGCTGTTGATTTCCCAATCCTGCTCGACAAACAAGGAAAAGTGGCTGCTAAATGGAAGGTCTTCGCCTTTCCATCGAGTTTCTTAGTTGATAAAAACGGGATGATTCGTTACAGCATCAATGCCGGCAATATTTGGGATACGAAAGAAATGCTTGGCTACTTAAAGCAAATACAAAATATCAAATAAATAAGCGATGGGAATTAAAAAACAAAGAAATGAAAAAGTCCTTGCTGCCAAACAGTCTAAAACACGCACTAAGTTTTAGACATACAACAGCAAGGAGGTCGTAAACTAGAGCACTAACACAAATACATCCATATACTTGCATGAGTGTTCTATAAGTCAACGTGTATAGATTACCCAAAGTGAATGGGTTTGATAACTACCCAAAAGGGTAGTTTTACAAAAAAACCTTACATTATTAAGGTTTAGAATATATTTATAAGTTGCGTGCTCGAATATAAGAGCCTTCACCCACATTCGTCCATTGCGACACCTGCTTCAAGAAAGCTTTTTGAGACGCCCATACTTTGGCTGAAAGCTTGTCTGAAGCAGCTTCGGCTTCAATCACTTCTGATGAAAGCTTTTTCAACTCTTTCAATACTTCATCAGGGAAGTGACGTAACTCTACATTGTGTTTTTCAATTAAGGTCTGTAGCGCTTGTTCGTTTCGAGCAGTGTATTCAGACAACATTTCCAAGTTTGCCACTTTCATTGCATTACGAACAATACTCTTCAAATCATCCGGTAATGCATTAAAGGCCTTTTCGTTAATCATACATTCCATGGTTGTTCCCGGCTCATGCCAGCCTGGCGTGTAATAGTATTTAGTAACTTTATAGAAACCAAAGGCAAGATCGTTATAAGGTCCAACCCATTCCGTTGCGTCAATAGCACCAGATTGCAAAGAAGGGAAAATTTCACCACCAGGCAAAGAAACAGGAATCGCGCCAGCTTTTTTCAGCACTTCGCCACCAAGACCAGGCATACGCATTTTCAAACCTTTCAGGTCATCAAGTGAGTTGATTTCTTTATTGAACCAACCGCCCATTTGCGTTCCGGTATTACCCGCTGGATTCGGCACCAAACCGAACGGCTTATAGGCTTCTTCCCAAAGCTCTAAGCCACCACCGTTATAAAGCCAAGCATTCATTTCATCCGCGGTTAAACCAAAAGGCACGGTTGAGAAAAATACCGCTGATGGAATTTTACCTTTCCAATAATAAGCACCTGCGTGACCAAGTTGTGCATGACCACTGGATACCGCATCAAACACTTCAAAAGCACCAACCAACTCACCAGCACCATAGACTTTTACGTCAATACGCCCACCAGACATTTGGTTAATTAGCTCAGCAACACGGTTCGCCCCCGTTCCTAGCCCAGGAAAGTTCTTTGGCCAAGTGGTTACCATCTTCCAATGCACTGTTTCCATTGGCTTGGCTGCCGCCGCTTGGCTTGGCGCATCTTGTTGACCACAAGCGGTTAAGGCCGTTGTTGCTGTTGCGCCTGCTAGGGCACCAATAAAGTCACGTCTTTTCATGCTTTTCCTTTCCGTAAAATCAAAACTCTAGTTAACCTAACGCCCAACAAAAAACTAAGCTATTGGTTTAATATAAAAAACATTCTAACGATTCCCTTGAATCAGGCAAATAAAATCTGCCAGGCTGGGTTGAAAATTAACCAGACAAGCAGATTTTTCATCAGTTTTCCAAGTAAAATATTGGGTTTGAAATTTCAAAATAGGAAAGGAAAACTATGACCCCAGCACAGCTCATCGAAAAATTAGACCAAGGCCCAGTTGAGTTTAACGACGTAATGGCAGTTATTGATACTCACTACAAATTTACGCCAACACGCTTTGTTAACGGTGAACAAATCAACGAAGAAAATACCAATAATGGTTCTTGCAAAGTATTTTCTTTCGGGCAACTCAACAAACTATCAGAACAAACTACACTGAATGCGTTCGGTAAATTTTATACAGAAGAAGTTTTGCAAGATCCTGAAGGAGACAGTCACGGCAATATCCGTAACTTCATGAAAAGTGGCTGGTCAGGTATTAAATTCGACCAATTTCCTTTAATGGAATTGAGTGAAAAATAAATCTTTAAACGTTGCTCTCGCTTTTAAACGAAAAACCTATCGAGAGCTTCTTTTTCCGTTACAGTCAGCACACCATTATCTCGATAGTGTGCTAGCACCTTCTCATAAACCTCTTTGTACTTCTCTTTTTCTGGCTCAATAATACTAGCAATTTTAAAACTATAGGTTAGACCTTCTTGTCCAGTTTCAAGCCAACAAACATTGACCTTGGAAAAGTAAATCGTCTCCCCTTCAATCTGGATATAACAGTTTTTCAACAATTGCTCGCGATGAAAGTGGAATGTACCATCATTAGAGGCAGGATAAGCAACGCCGAAACCGTCAAGCCCCAAGTTTCTTCCTTCTAAAACTTCATCTTTATGATGAAAACTAAATAAACAAGGGACTTTATAAGACGTTCGGTTTTCATAATTTTCAGAACATATATCCACAATGGCACCTAAATAAGATAGATGTACCTGAATATAAAAAATTTCGTATCAACTTTCAACCAATCTAAGTAAAAAGCCCTAAATTAAATTAGGGCTTCGTCTTTTTAGAAATGGTGTCTTGGATTAAACGGCAAGGTTTCCGCCATTTTTTCATAAAACGCTTTTGCTTCATCCGACTCTGCCGGTGGCGTATGAATTTGAATCAATACATACTGATTACCAGCCTTATCGGCTTTGCCTAAACCGCGACCTTTGATACGAAGCTTTGCACCCGATTGCGTACCCGCAGGAATGTTCATCGACACTTTGCCTTTCAAAGTCGGCACTTCAACTTTTGTTCCTAAAGCTGCTTCCCAAGGAGTAAGAGGTAAATTAAGCAACACATCATCGCCATCGACCTTAAACAAAGGATGATTTTGCAAATCAACTTCCAAAAACAAATCCCCGTTTGGACCGCCTCCATAACCTGGCATACCTTGTCCGGTCAACCTGATTCTGGAACCTTGTTTTACACCCGCGGGAATTCTCACTTTTAGACTTTTAGGTTGATGTGAAAAACCACCTTGTCGGGTTGGCATTGGCATTTGAATCGTTAAAGACTTCTCCACGCCATGCACGGCTTCTTCTAGAGAAACAAGAACTTTTACCGATTGATCTTCACCTTTTTGCTGATATGTTTGGTGCCCGCCACCAAAACCACCTTGCTGCTGAAAACCGCCGCCAAATAAAGAATCAAAAAAATCAGAGAAGCCGCTAGCACCAGCACCACCTTGCGCACCACCAAATCCACCGAACCCACCAAACATTTCTTCATAGCCTGGAGGCGGTTGAAAATTTTGTCCATTATGATAATTTGGCCCTAGTTGATCATACATTTGGCGTTTTTCTTTATCGCCCAGTACTTCATAAGCTTCATTAATCTCTTTAAACTTGGTTTCATCACCAGTCGGTTTATCAGGGTGATGTTTAGCAGCCAGCTTACGATACGCTTTCTTGATATCCGCTTCTTCCGCGCTGCGCTCCACGCCTAATATCTTGTAATAATCTTTATACTCCATAATCCCTTCGATCTCATTAATCTCAATACATCTAACATAAGGCCAAATATTTTATTTTCAATGGCCTACATAAATATATTTTGCTTATAACGAACACTTACCACTTACCATATCGCGTCTAAAAGTGCTAAAATTTAACCCTAATATTTACGCGTTTTTTTAATTATTCGTTTTCGTATATTATCAAAAATGCGTATACACTCAACGGAGGCGGTTACGATGAAAGATAATGGGCCTGTCACTCAAAGACAATACTCTCTTCCTGCTAAACAAACAATCGTTTCACGTACTGATAAGTTTGGCAACATTGTTAGCGCGAATGAAGCTTTTATCGAAGCCAGCGGCTATGATTGGAAAGACTTAGTCGGCCAACCTCATAATATTCTAAGGCATCCAGATGTGCCTGCTGCCGTATTCAAAGACTTTTGGCAAACCCTACAAGCTGGAAAACCCTGGACCCAAATCGTAAAAAACCGTCGTAAAAATGGCGACCATTATTGGGTAGTCGCGAATGCCACGCCAATTTTCGAAAATGGTGAGGTCACTGGCTATATGTCAGTCAGAACCCCTGCAACCGACAAGCAAATCAAACAAGCGGAATCCACCTACAAAGCTATTGCCGAGGGAAAAATTTCTTTAGAAGGCGGTATACCAAAAAGCTTTAAACAAAAGTTCGATTTACTGTCTAATTTCAACTTGACCACCTTAACTATAATCATCAGCTTTTTACTATTTACTTCAATTTTTACAGCATTAACATTTGGTATAGATAAGAATGGTTTCGAAGCTCTCGATATTGCATTAATTCTGTCATTGATTGGTCTCAACCTTGTTTATAGCAAACGCTTAAAGTCGTTAAGCTCTACGATTACTGCTATTTCGGAAGGTGACTTTTCATGCCAAATACAAGCTCAAGGAAACTCCTTGGTTAGCCAAACATTCAACCGTTTAAAGTCTATGCAAATTCGACTAGGTGCTGACATGGATAATGTAAAAGAAGCATTAACCAATGCTCAGCGTATTGAATTGGCACTCAAGTCTTCATCTGCCAACGTCATGGTAGCTGATCGCTTTCGAAGCATTATTTTTATGAACGACTCGATTATCGAAATGCTCAATGCCATTGAACCTGAAGTCAAAAAGATACTCCCTCAATTCGATGTAGAACATTTATTGCGTCAGAGCATTGATATTTTCCACCAGAACCCGAAACACCAACAAAATATTCTTGATCAACTTAAAGAAACCCTGAATACCAGAATTACCATTGGAGACATCAAAATCGATCTGGTCATCAATCCAATTTTTGACGATGAAGGAAAACGAATTGGTTCCGTTGCCGAATGGAAAAATATGACCGAACAATTGGCTATTGAGGACAATATTGAACACCTTGTCGAAAGCGCATCAAACGGTATTCTAAAAGACCGCCTAAATACAGATAAACTTCATGGGTTTGAATTAAAACTATCTCATTCCATTAATCATTTATTGGATACCTTTTCAGGCATCACTCAAAACCTCAGTAAAATCTTAACAGGGATGAGTGACGGTGACCTGACGGGACGTATGAACCTCCAAGCCGAAGGCGAAGTCCTAGCCATGAAAACCGCCATCAACAATGCGTTACGCAATATCGAACTAACACTTGGAAAAGTCAAACAGGGCTCTGCTGAAATCGGCAATATGGCTGCCGAAGTCTCACAAGCCAGTGAAGACCTCTCCGAAAGAACACAACAGCAAGCAGCTTCGCTGGAACAAACAGCTTCCAGCATGGAGCAATTGACTGCCACGATTCAACAGTCAGCAGAGCATACCCAAAAAGCTAATGAACTGAGTCATACCGCAGGAACTGAAGCGTCTGAAGGCATTGGCGTCATGGAAAAAACCATAGAAGCCATGCAAAACATTAATGAGGTCAGCCAAAAGATTGGAGATATCACAAGTGTCATTGATAGCATTGCCTTCCAAACTAACCTTCTGGCATTGAATGCTGCTGTTGAAGCTGCCAGAGCAGGTGAACACGGACGCGGTTTTGCCGTTGTGGCCGGTGAGGTTAGAAGTTTGGCGCAAAAATCTGCAGAATCTTCAAAGGAAATCTCACAGCTTATTCAGACCGCAACAGAGCAAATCAAAACAGGAACCGACTTGGTTGAACAAACAAACGAAGTTTTCTCTGCAATGGTCAACCAAATTCGTGATGTAGAAAACTTGGTGCAAGAAATTTCCGCAACCACTCAGGAACAAGCTCGTGGTGTAGGCCAGATCAATACCGCAGTAACGCATTTGGATCAAATGACACAACAAAATGCTGCATTAGTTGAGCAATTGTCAGCAACAGCAAGCAATATGAGTGACCAAGCGCATAACCAAGAACAATTCGTAAGCCGCTTTCAAATTAGTGATAATGCAACAGTTCACTCCCAGCATGGCATAGGCATGGCCAATTTCGACTTTGAAGATGCTAAACAAAAACACCGTTCATGGAACGTAAAACTGGAAAATCTCTTTTCTGGCCTAGAATCGGATATTGACCATAATGCCGCTCGCAGGAATGACCAATGTGCTTTAGGCAAATGGTTATTAGGCGATGGCAAAAAATACGGAAACATTCCTGAAATGCAGCAATTAATCGACTCTCATACAGAAATGCATAATGAAGTAGGTAAAGCTCTTGATGCTTTGGATGTGGATGATAGAGAAACTGCTGCACAACATAAAAACAAAGTACAGAAAATTTCCCATCAAATTATTGCTTTACTAGATATCATCGAAAATGAGGTCAAATCAGATATGTCAGCTTTGGAACATGCTAAAGATGACTCGCCCTTGCTATCATGAAGAAAGAATTAATAGGATAAAAAAAGAGGCT
The DNA here is from genome assembly GCF_000526715.1 of Hydrogenovibrio kuenenii DSM 12350. Classification (NCBI taxonomy): domain Bacteria; kingdom Pseudomonadati; phylum Pseudomonadota; class Gammaproteobacteria; order Thiotrichales; family Piscirickettsiaceae; genus Hydrogenovibrio; species Hydrogenovibrio kuenenii. Next base: position 2,197,871 of record NZ_JAGP01000001.1, read on the forward strand.
ATATAGCCTCTTTTTTATTATAAACGGATGCTAAAACTCAGCTTTTATTCCGCCATAGATGACACGCCCGCGTAGCGGGCCCCAAATATGTCCGGTGTCCCAATTACCGCTTGTATCGTAATAAAGCGGCGAGTCATGTGCGGAACCAATTTGCGTATAGTCAAACAAGTTATTTACACCACCATAGACTTTCCAGGTTTTATCCAACTCTTTCGACAGCTTCACATCCGCGGTCATATAAGCAGGTGATTTAGTGCCTTTAGAAATCGTATTAGCCTTATCGTCATAGTGCTTATCGTAAGCAGCACTTGGATAATCCGAATACTTACGCGAACCAATACCTGTAACCGTCAAATTACCCTGCCAACCATGACCGTCATAATCCGCTGTTAAGCGTAAACGTGATTCAATCGGAATCACACTAAAAGTGTTTTTATAGGTTTTATCATAGGCAAAACCTTCCAAAGTTGAACCCAAGCTCCAATGATTTGTCAGTTGATAACTCACACTCACATCAGCATGCTGCACATGACCCGTACCTGGTGTAGACACTAATGTTGGTGTCGTACCGGAAGTATCGATCGCAGCCAGATTTTTCACTGCTGTCCACGCATAACTGGTACTCATATTCGTTTTAGCACCGGAGTAGGCCAATTCGTAACGAACCGATTGCGACTTCTCCAACTTATCCACCGCGACTTTAAAACCATCATCCAAAATACCATGTTCCGCCTCAAAGAACTGTAACGGCACTCGGTAGCCCATTCCGGCAGAAAAACGGGAGGTCCAGTTGAAATTATGGTCATAACGAATATGCATTCTCGGCACCACAACCGTATCGGTAAACTTACGATTCTGATCAAGGAAATTCACATCTATCGCATCCACACGGATTGCACCTGCCACTTCCAAACGCTGACTAGGTGTCCAAATATCTCTTACATAAAAACCGTTGGTCTTTTTATTGTAAGAGTCATTTGCGGAATGGGTTCCTCCGGTCGAAATCGACAACATCTTATCGTGCTTCAAATCCGTACCCAAAGTGACCGCGTGTTTTAGTGAGGGGTAATAGTCGGCGCGCAAATCTGCATAATAGATATTTTGATCTGCCTTATAGGTTGTGGCTTCATAAATATCATCAGTACGCGTTTTAACATAAGACCCTGTTAAATGCGTTGTCAGCTTAGCATTCACATCACGAGACCATTTACCGGTTACTTCTTGTTTGGTCGTCGTAACGTTTTCTAAGAAGTCGCGTGCCGTTGTGGTCGCATTCGGCTTATTATTAATATTGTTACCAATAAAACCGGGGGTTGTAGAAGGAGACTGTGTTTTCGCATCCGACTGTGAAACCGCCAAACTTCCAATCATCGGCCCTCCGAACATTTCCGCACGCTGATCAGCCAAGCGCACTTCCAAACGGTCGCGCTCCGTCGGCTGATGCCAGATCTGTGCAACCACACTATGGTTATCAAGCTTAGGCGACTCGTTCACACCATTATGGTCACCGTCATATTGGTCGATATTATCCGTCTGTGCGCCAACCATCATTTGTGTACGTTTGTCTTTACTGATCTTGGTGCCCATCACTTGGTACTTTTTATAACCATCCGTACCCAAAGACAAATCCAACATCAACTTATCTTCTCTCGGCTTAGAGCTAACGACATTAATCACGCCACCAATCGCCTCCGGTGCAATCAAGGAGGCACCTGCACCACGCGAAATCTCCACTGAAGTGACCCCCACCATTGGGATGGCATCATAGCCATAATAACTCTCCAAAATAGAACTGTTCGGCACACCATTAATCATCAATGTGGTGTGCTCACCCTTCAACCCATTTAACGATACACGCTTGGCACCACACACCGAACACTCGGTGCGCACCTCCACACCTGGTTCATTTTTAATGGCTTGCTCTAAAGACCCTGCTTGCTTACTTTCTATGGTTTTTGCGGAAATGACATCCGTATGCACAATCGAATCTTTGACCTGCACAGTACGCGATTCGTGCTTCGTCTCTCCTTTTTCACTCACGTTGATTTCGTTCAGTTGATCTGCGGCATAGAGGTTGGAAACGGGTGCGATAACAAGACTGCTGATTGCAGCAGTCAAAAGCTTCTTCTTAAAAAATTTCATCATGACTCCTAGTCGGTTGAATATTTATCCAATCAATTACTTACTCATCAGATTGATGAGCACAATTCGTTTTACGACCACGACCAATCACATCACGCGTAAGGCAGACATAAAGCCAAACACGTCATCAAACAGCGAACCTTTGGACGTAGCGTAAAAATAAAATATTGAAAGTTAAACCGACGGAGATGGCGGGGCACGACCCCAGAAAGCAGGATAGGTTAAGGTATAAACCTGCGAAACCGCTTCAGAGGCTTGAAGCGCATAAACAGGTTTTAAAAGCGGTAAATCTAGCTCATAAACGTCATCCGAAACAGGATGCGCCAACGCTTGGTAGATTTCACAGACTTCCGTATGCTGATGAAACGGATGCACCGTGTCATGAATCATCCCTGCCGTTTTGGCAAATAGGAATACCGCCATCAGCACGACAATGCGCGGCATCATACGAGCGTCATCCCATGCACCGTGTAGTGCATGTCTCAATTTGGCAATCATTAAAGGAGATGGATTCATAAATTCAATTCTAACAAAACGAGCCAGATCTACTAAAGAATTTCTCTATATTTTCAACGATTTTTATCTCTAGTAACAGCCCCCAACCTGGCAGATTTTAGCTATTTTGTTGGCGTTTTTGAGATTTGGTTTTGAACAACTTTAAGAAGGGAACCGTCAGAATATTCTGACGGTGTATTTAGACGCCTAGACGCTTAAAACGCCATGCTGGCATGAAGACGGAAATTACGCCCCATGCCTTGCGCATAGCCTTTATAAGTGTCGAGGAAATCACGATAAGCGGTATCGAACAAGTTTTGCACCGTCAAATCAAGCTTCAATGGATATTGTCCAAGTTTGACCTCGCCACCAGTTTGCAGGTTCCACAACCAATAGGCATCCGTCGACGCCACACCAAAAGGCGTGCTGTCAAACTGGCTGAATGGCTCATACGCCCCCGCAGAATCCTTCGCCGCGACATACTTAGTACCCAAACCAAGATATGGCTTATGCCACCACCCCTGATTTCGGAAAGTATAGTCCGCATTCAAGGTGGCATTGTTGGCAGGCATCAACGGCAAGTCACGGCTGTTTTTGGTATCGCGCCCCTGCATCACTTCCGCCGTGGCACGCCATTGCAACTGCGATGTCATCTGATATTTCGCCGACCATTCAACCCCTTGAATCAAGGCATTGGTCTGAGCGTTAATCATCTTGCGATACGGATAATTCAGGTTCTGCGTTACCTGACAATTGCCATCATGATCACAGTAGAGCGTTTGCTCGGTGTTCTCCAGAACGATGTAGTTATCCACCCAATTGCTGTAAACCGCCAAGGTGGAATGCAAGGTTGATGATTGCCAAGTCGCCGCCAACTCACTATTGATGGAAGTTTCCGCTTTCAGGTTAGGATTCCCCAGTTGATAGGCCTGTACGCCACCATGCGCACCAGATGCATAGAGTTCAAAAATGGAAGGCGCTCTGAAGCTACGTCCTAAATTTCCGGTAAATGTCCAGTTTGAAGTGGCATGATACGCCAACCCCAAGGCACCTGACCAATCTGAGAAATCACGCGAATTATTGGAAGCATCATAGACTTTGGTTTCATCCCAAAAGTGAGCGTTCTCCGCACTCAAAGGCGCGGTGGTTTTTTGCGTGTCGTAACGCGCACCAATTTCGACTTCCCAGTCCTTGAAATGCTGTTTCTCAACAACAAACACTCCTGTACCATCCTCCTTGGCACTTGGCGTTAAATGCCCCGAACGAAGCTTTTGGTCTTTGTTGTAATTGCTCACACCAAACTCACCTGTCCATCCGAAAAATGCCGGATGTTCCACGGCCAATTGGTAGTCATCACGATGTACAACAATGTCCAAATATTCTTCGTCATTTTTGTAGGCAGCCATTTTTTCATAAACGACTTCATGCATGGCTTCACGTTGATTGCGGGTGTGACCATAACTCGGTTTGAACACCCAGTCTCTCGCGAAAAACTCCGCCTTCAACTGCGTTTCTTCATTCTTCAGTTTTTGGCCTGCTGATGGCAACAACTCATAACCACTTGCTGCGGCTTCAACGCCCAGATAGTTTTGTTTGGATTGCCAAACGTTATGGCGCAATTCCACTTCGCCCCAATCTCCCTGATACCCCAACCCAATAACCGCGGCATCCGACTCGAAGTTGGTATAAGGCGTGGTTCCTGTCACCAAAGGTTTCGTTCCTGCCGGATCACCCGGTTTCACGTCGCCCGCTTCGGTCGTATTCGGTGACACGAAATCATTGCCTTTTCGTTGGGTAATCCCCCCAACCAAACCAACGCCATTGGATGAGAATTTCGCCTTGGCACCTATCATGGTTTCATTATTGTTGGAGTTCACTTCGCCCATCAATTCGCCGGAAGTTTTGGTCTGACCCTTTCCAGCATAATCAATTTGCGGGCCGGACACATTCACCGCCGACTTCACTGCCTGACTCGAATATTTCAACCCCTGAGGACCCCGAGTCACTTCAACGTTCTCCATCAATGCAGGATCAACATTCGGGTTATGGCGTGTTCCTTCCGCTTGATATTCCATCGTCAATCCATTGGACAACACCGGCAGACGCAATGAAGTATCACCGCGCACAATGGGCTTGCCGGACTGACTGCCGGATGACAGATTGTTCACCCCCGGCAAACCGTCCAAAGCTTCGCCAAGTGACGCAGTGCTACCGCGTTCCATTTCCGAAGCTTCAGGGTGTAAGGTGGTAGAGGTACTGATATGTACCGGTTTTAAGGTTTCTTCCCGTCTTTCTTCAACGGAAATGGTTTCCAGTTCCGTGACATTTCTCTGCTTTTCTTCCGCCCAGGCAACATCAAAGGTTGCTCCTGTCGCAACAAGAATGGCAGACACAAGTTTCTTACGAAGCATGTCTTTCTCCTAAATTTTGTCAAATTTTCAATTCACCGGCGCGCAAAAACGCAGGCTAAAAGCTCAATCAGACAAAACTAGGTGGTGCACGCCCCCAAAAAGCAGGGTAAGTAGAGGGGGTACGTTGAGAAACGACAACCGTATCATGAAGTGTATATTCGGGCGCAGAAATCGCGACCTCAAGCTCGGCAACCGTATTACCGGTGTGATGCGCCATCGCTTGGTAAATATCACACTGTTCCGTGTGATGGTGAAAAGGATGAACCTCATCATGAATCAATCCTGCCGTTTTGGCGAACAGAAACAACGCCAGCAGTAACGCTATGCGCGAAGCCATGCGACTGGAGTGCCAAGCAGACTGAGCGGCTCGGCGTAACGTTGAAAGATTAAAGAGTGACTGATTCATATTTTCAATTTTAGCAAACTCGTCAACCCCTATTTGCAACTTTAAAAAACTTTCTCACCCCAGCCTGGCAGATTTTCATACGTAAAACATGAAGTCATGCAAACGTCATTTCAAATCACTATAATCAAATCAAAGCTATTCAAATATAAGGAACGCTCATGCCGATTTCACCACTTGCCGGAAAACCCGCTCCAGATGATATTCTTGAAAATATTCCCCTATTGGTTTCAGATTATTACACCCTAACACCAAATGCCGACAATCCGGATCATGCTGTCAGTTTTGGTACTTCCGGTCACCGTGGCTGTTCGAGCAAATGCACCTTTAACGAAAACCACATCGCCGCCATTTCCCAGGCGATTGTCGAATATCGTGCTTCGCAAGGCATCAACGGACCACTTTATATCGGCATGGATACCCACGCGCTTTCCGAAGCCGCACACGCAACCGCCATTGAAGTGTTTGCAGGAAACGGTGTGAACGTCATCATTCAAGACAATGGCCGCTATACGCCAACCCCTGTCGTTTCCCATGCCATTTTGACGCATAATCATGGCAAAACAGACGGTCTAGCGGATGGCGTCATCATCACCCCATCCCACAACCCACCGCAAGACGGTGGCTTTAAATACAACCCGCCACACGGTGGCCCAGCCGACTCGGATGCCACCAATGTCATTCAGAACCGTGCTAACGACATCATTCGCAACGGCATGTCAGACGTGAAACGCATGACATTAAGCGACGCTCTGGAATCTAAATTTGTCACCAAAGCAGATTTGATTATGCCTTACGTCAAAGACCTAGATAAAGTCGTCAATATGCAGGCCATTAAAGATGCTGGTCTGAAACTAGGCATTGACCCATTGGGCGGTGCAGCAATTCATTATTGGCAACCTATTGCTGATTACTACGGTTTGAACCTTGAAATCGTAAACCACAAAATCGACCCGACCTTCTCGTTTATGAGTGTGGATAAAGATGGCAAAATCCGTATGGACTGTTCATCTCCTTATGCAATGGCAAGCCTCATCAAACTGAAAGACAACTACGACATCGCTTTCGGTAACGACCCGGATGTCGATCGCCACGGTATCGTCACGCCTTCTGCCGGTTTAATGAACCCAAACCATTATTTGGCTGTTGCTATCCAATACCTATGCACGCATCGCCCACAATGGTCGGATGACGTTAAAATCGGTAAAACACTGGTTTCCAGTTCAATGATTGACCGAGTGGTTCATTCTCTTGGCAAAAACCTGTCTGAAGTGCCTGTCGGCTTCAAATGGTTTGTGGATGGGTTGGTGACGGGCGAATATGCGTTCGGTGGTGAAGAATCCGCAGGCGCTTCCTTCTTGCGTTTAGATGGTTCCACGTGGAGCACTGACAAAGACGGCATTATTATGAATTTATTGGCGGCGGAAATCACTGCCGTCACGGGTAAAGATCCTGGTGTTCTTTATCAAGAACTTACCGAGCAATTCGGCAACCCAATCTACACCCGTATTGACGCACCAGCAAATCGTCAGGAAAAAGCGATTCTCAGTAATCTTTCACCAGAAATGGTCAAAGCCAGTGAACTTGCCGGTGAAAAAATTACCGACAAACTCACCCATGCCTCAGGCAATGGTGCTGCCATTGGCGGGCTGAAAATCACCACCGAAAACGGCTGGTTTGCCGCACGCCCATCCGGCACCGAAGATATCTACAAAATCTACGCAGAAAGCTTTAAAGATCAAACTCATCTAGAAGCCATTATCGAAGAAGCGAAAGCCATTGTTGCCGAAGCTTTAAAATAAAAGGAGCAGTCAATGCCAACGAAACAACACGGAAAACTTAATTACGTTGAATACCCAGCCCATGATCTTGAAGCAACCAAAACCTTCTTCCATACAGTATTCGACTGGAAATTTACCGACTTCGGTATCGACTATTGCGCCTTCACCAGTGAAGAAATTAATGGTGGATTTTACCGCTCCAAACTGACCAGCACACAAGCTGCTGGTAGCGCTTTATTGATTTTTTACAGCGAAAATCTCGAAAAATCGCTCGCCAAAATAGAAAGCAACGGTGCGCAAATCAACAAACCGATCTTTTCTTTCCCAGGCGGCAGACGTTTTCACTTTATCGAACCGAGTGGTAATGAATTTGCCGTTTGGAGCGACCGTTAAATCAAACCATCAAGATGAACAACTCAACTGCATGCCCTTTTGATAAGGGCGTGGCGGTTGTTGAAAATCTGCCAGGCTGGGGTGGTCGTCAAACGGATTTTGTAGCGCAACCAACCACTCGTTCAACATTTTATAATCGCCTTTTTCGGCTTTTTCGATAATCTGCTGGGCTATGTAGTTACGCAACACAATCGAAGGATTGGCTTTTAGAATCCGTTCACGCCAAGAGGACATTTCAACGCTTTCTTGCTCGACTCTTGCTTGAAACTTTTCAAACCATTGCTGGAATCCAGTCGGCAATTTATCTGGATGGATCAATTCAAACAATTCGCTCTCATTATCCGTTTGCCATTTTGCCAAACGACGGAAAAATAAACTGTAATCCACCTGGAACTGATCCATCAATACCAATAAATCACCGATCAATTCCTTGTCGCCCGTTTGCACACTCGCCAAACCGAGTTTTTGATTCATGTCTTCTAAATATGCCCGATTGTATGTCTGCACAAAATCATCCATCGCTTGCTGAGCTTGTTCTTCGGTTAGCAGTCCTTCAAAACAACTCGCCAACACCTTGCAATTCCACAGCGCGATTTGCGCTTGTTGGTTGTAGGCGTAACGTCCTTCATAGTCGGAATGGTTACAAATGAAGTCGATTTTAAAATCATCAAAAAAGGCAAAAGGCCCGAAATCAAAGGTTTCCCCAATAATGGACATATTGTCGGTATTCATCACACCATGGTTGAAGCCGACAGTTTGCCATTTTGCCAAAAGCTTGGCTGTCTTAATACAGGCTTGGTACAAAACAGCCCAAGCCTTTTGTTCCAAGGAATCTTGTTCGTGTTCGGGATAATGTTTTTGCACAACAAAGTTCAGCAGAGTTTCCATATGTGCCGCCCCTTTAGAAGCTGCAAACTGAAAATGCCCAAAACGAATATGAGTGTGAGATACACGGATTAAGGTCGCACGCGGCTCCATCACCTCACGGCGAACTGCTTCATCAGAGGTGGCTATTGCCAAGCCACGCGTAGTCGGTACTCCCAACCCAAACAAGGCTTCCGAAGCAAGATATTCCCGAATAGTAGAACGCAAAACGGCACGCCCATCCCCTCTTCTCGAATAAGGCGTGCGCCCTGCGCCTTTTAAATGAAAATCCCATGCTTGCGCGTGACTATCTCGCCACTGACCTAACAACATACCTCGTCCATCGCCTAAATCTGGGTTATAAACCCCAAACTGATGCCCCACATATTTTTGCGCGAGAGGGTTAGCATCCACCCGTTGTAAATGACCCGATAGCAAATCGAGTAAATCATCGTCATTCAAGTCGCAATTAAGTTGTTTCATTAGAGCCCGATTGACCGAAACCAAACGAGCGTTATCCATCGCTTCTGGATCAATATGCGAGAAATAACTTTTCGGTAACTGCACGTAATCCTGTTCTAACCGAGGCTTAGATTGCTGTTCAACTGTGTTATCTGGTTTCAAAAGAGTCATGACCATCATTTTAGTTTTTATTTCCTACTAATTTACTAGGTTTTTAGGTAAACTTCACCCAATTCGGGAAAATAATTTTTACCTTTCTTTTCAAATAAAGGACAACACAATGTTAAAAACAGGCGACCAAGCACCTTCTTTTTCCAGCCAAAACCAAAAAGGCGATACGCTATCTTTAGCGGACTTTTCCGGTAAAACGTTGGTTTTGTATTTTTACCCAAAAGACGACACACCCGGCTGCACCATTGAAGCAAATGACTTTACTGCTCTGGCAGAAGATTTCGCTGCAGCCAATACCGTTGTTTTAGGAGTGAGTAAAGATGATTGTGCCAGCCACCAGGCTTTTATCGACAAGTTTGGTTTAACGGTTGATTTACTTGCCGATACTTCAGGTGAGCTTTGCGAAGCTTATGGCGTGTGGCAACTAAAAGAAAAAAACGGTGTTTCAAAAATGGGAATCGTCCGTTCTACTTTCATTATTGATGGCGAAGGTAAACTGGTTTCCGTTGAATATGGCGTTAACCCAGAAGGCCATGCACAGGCCGTATTAGACAAGGTCAAGTAACGCTAAATACTGGCTCGCAAACCTGTCTTAAGCATACAGTCAAGGTTTAAGCCTAGACCTTGACACCATATCAGGTAAACTTTGCAAATCACCTAAAATGACTAAGGGTTTTGTAAAGTTGCGCCTAGGAATATTCAAACTATTTGCCGGACTGCTATCGCTATTAGCCATAGTGTTGCTATCGGCTTGCCAACTTTCCCCTTTAAGCGACTCTGAAGCCCATTCAGAAGCTTCACCTGTGTCTAATCAATCTGAAAATTCTGCCAAGGGTTTGGAAAAAACACTCTCTTCTCACTTGTGGCAATTAACCGCATTTTTTGGGCAAAATATTCAAACCACAGGCAATACGAATTTACGTTTTTCACCTCAAAACAAAAGTGTTTCTGGTTCTGCGGGTTGCAATCGTTATTTCGGCAGCTATACTCTACAGCAAAACAATTTAACCTTTTCTCAACTCGGTTCAACTAAGATGATGTGTATGGACATGACTGAAGAAGATGCCTTTTTCAAGCGTATCGGGCAGGTCAATCACTTTCAACTAAAAGATCACATCTTAACGTTGTTCGATAGAGCAATGCCTTTAATGCAATTTACCGCTCAGGCATTGCCTCAAAAACACCAATAAAGGAACATTCACATGTTCACTGTAGCGAAATTGATATCGCTAGCATCAAACAAAACCCGCCTGATCTCACTGGCGGGATTGGCTTTTATCAGCCTCACATTAGTTGGTTGCCAGTCTGATCCTGCCAAACCTTCTGATGACACAAAAACCAAGACTTCGCAAATTTCGGGGTTAGACCCAAATAACGTTGTTATTCAAGGCGTAGTGACCTATTCGGAAAACTTGTTTTTACTCGGCAATCAAACAATCGTCGTCAAGCTGGAAGACGTTAGTCGACAAGATGCACCTGCAAAACTAATTGCTGAAGATAAACATCAAATCAAAGGTCAAATCCCAATCACTTTCGCGGTTCATTACGACAAACGAAAATTAAAGGTTGGTCATAGATATAATCTTCGTGCGCAAATATTGGATACCGAAACGGGTGCCATCAACTGGCTCTCAACGCAAAGCTATCCTTATGTACCGGGCATCACGCAAAACATCAATATCAAAGTACGTTCTTACAACTCACAAGTGCGTAAGGCTTCTCAGTTCCAAACCTTCACCTGCGGTAAAGACAAACTGACCGTATTGCTGATAGGCACAAAAATTCAACTCAGCTTTCAAAATAGAAAATGGATTTTGGAACAGGTTCCCTCCACCAACGGTACAAAATACCAAGCTGGAAGCATTACTTTTTGGATGAATGGCAGTAACGCGGTTTATATGGAAACTGGAAAACCCGCCAAACGCTGCGCCTTACAACCCTAGCACCAACAACTTTCATAAAACACACACATTTTCGTCATCTCTGTGTCACCTTTTACCGTCAGAATTCGTCAGATGAGTAAAAAGAGAACTGACACGACGACATGATTGATATTCGCAAAACGATTCTGGAAAAATCCCCAAATTTTGAGAAAAAACTGGGTGGCAAACAGTTAATACGCTTCCTGGAAAAAATCACACACCAAGATGAAATCAATCAGTTCATTCTAGAAAACCAGCACTTAAAAGGGTTCGCCTTTTTAGACAAATCGCTGGCACACTTTAATTTCAGTTACCAAACTGACAACCGTTCTTTCAACCACATCCCCGCTGAAGGGCGCGTGATTATTATCTCCAATCATCCTATTGGTTCTTTGGATGGCTTGGCACTGTTGAAATTTATTCGCTCCGTCAGACCAGATGTGCGTATTGTCGCTAACGAGTTACTGAACAAGGTAACGCCTTTCCGCTCTTTATTCCTAAGTGTGGATAATATGTCGGAAAAAGCCAGCCATAAAACCCAGTTCAAAGCCATGCTACAAGCTTTAGAAAATGATGAAGCTTTGATTATTTTTCCGGCTGGTGAAGTCTCTCGTATTCGCCCAAATGGTGTACGTGATGGCAAGTGGAAATCAGGCTTCCTGAAATTAGCAGAAAAAACCAATGCGCCAATTTTACCTATCTATACCGATGCTCGAAACTCTGCCCTTTTTTATGGTCTATCGACCATTTACAAACCGCTTGGCACGCTGATGTTGGTCAAGGAAATGTTTAACAAAAGTGATCAAACTATACATTTTCATGTTGGTGGTATGATTCCTTGGAAATCGATCAAAAACAGTCGTTTTAATTTCAAACAAGCTGCGCAACTGCTTCGTAAACACCTTTACCGTCTAGACAATCCGAAAAAAGCGGCAAAGAAGCTTCCATTTGAAATTGAAGAAACCATTGCGCATCCGGTAGATCGCAAAAACCTAAAAAAAGCGCTGAAGGATGGCGAACTACTTGGTAAAACTTCAGATGGCAAAATCATTTACCTGTTTGATTATGATGCTGACTCCCCTGTTATTAGAGAAATTGGACGCTTACGTGAACTGACTTTCCGTACCGTGGAAGAAGGCACAGGTCATGCGCTGGATCTGGATCAATACGATGCCGACTACAAACATCTTGTGCTGTGGGATGACGAAGACTGGGAAATAGTTGGTGCCTATCGCATGGGTGAGGCGGGGAATATTTTAGCCAATAAAGGCAAACAAGGCCTTTACACCACAACGCTTTTTGACCTAAATAGTGAGTTTGACGACATTCTGCCACAAGCCTTGGAGATGGGTCGTAGTTTTGTCCAACCACGTTATTGGGGTAAGCGCAGTTTGGATTATCTTTGGTACGGCATAGGGGCCTATGTAAACCACAACCCGCATATTAAATATATGTTCGGGCCAGTGAGTCTCTCCGATGCATATTCACAAGAAGCAAAAGAAATCATCGTCGCCTTCTACCAAGCACAATTTGGCTCTAAACAAGATTTTGCGACTGGAAAACGTCCGTTTGAAATTTCCGATACAGTCAAAACCGTCGCAGAAACTGAGTTTACCGGCGACTATAAAGAATCCTACAAAAAGCTTAATGCCATTCTTGACGAGTATGGCATTAAGGTTCCTACCTTGTTTAAGCAATACGCTGAACTTTGCGAGCCAGGTGGCTGTCGCTTTATCGATTTTAGCGTTGACCCAGACTTCAATAACTGTATCGACAGTCTGATTTTGGTGGAACTGGATAAAATCAAACCCAAAAAACGCGAACGCTATCTATCATCACCTATCCGATAGGATTGCTCAATAATGAAAGTACAATAAAACCTAACCAATTGAACCATTGATTATTAGACAATTTTACTAACTGTTTGTACAATCGTACTTAATAATAATATAAGTTGAAGTCAACATGGGTTTTTGGTTCGAAAATGGCGATTCTAGGCGTTTCCAACGCGTTGAAATGCCTATAAAAACATACATTTTCCCTACCCAGCCTATTCGTGATAGGGATATTTTTGCTCTTGGCATTAATTACTTCCCCCCATCTGTCGTAAAAAAAATACAAAAAACCAAAGTTGATCTTTGGCATTGGGTTACACACATCCAAGAACAACGTGAAATTCTGGAGCCTGTTTTTCTAGAAGTAATCGATTTAGTCGATAGTTTTGGTGAAATCGTTAAGCAGATTAGTGTCGGTAAAAACGAACTAAAGAACCCACAACACCGAGAAAAATTACTCCATCTTCAAAAGGGCTTTCTTGGCATTAGAACGCTAAAAGACCCTGCACCGAAAACCTTTCAATACTTTGGGTTAATGGATCAAAAATTTTCGGTCTATACCGAAAATCTAATTCAAAGCATGGCAAAGTCTACACCGATAAAATTTGAAATAAACAGTGACTTTCAAACCGAATTTGAAATAGATAAAATTATTGCCACCTTTGAAGACCCTAAGTTTGAACACATTCCTTTAGCTCGAGCTCTCTATTATTTAGCAACCTATATAGATCTTCACCTAAACGCTTACTATCAGCTACTAAAGGACTTAAAGCCTTCGAAAACACCTAAATCGTGGGATACTTACCGAGTCAACATCAGTGCTTGTGGTGCGGCAATCTATGCGCCAAAGCGTTATGCGTTAAATAGCAAAGTAGAAGTCATCTTTTACTTTACCGAAACAGGTGAAATGCTTAAGCTTAAAGCTTCTGTTGTTCACACTTTTACACAACCCAAAGAACAAACAGAAAGCAACGCTCTGGATTTTGATTTCCCTACAGGCATGGATCAAGCTATGATCCAACGGCAAATAGAGCTCTACCAGATTATTCGCTGTATGGATTTCGACTTATAGGAAAAGGTTGTTCATGGTTTCAAGAAGCTTTACACAAAAAACAATCGAACCTTTCTACATGAATAGCTTGCCCTTTCATGCTCGCAAGGTTGGCACGTTATTTTTCAGAGAATACCGCTTAGATGAATTGGTAAATATGTTAATTTCGTGTGTCGACAGAGATTTGGAAGAACGTTTCAAGCTTGCGCCAGATGTATGGAAATTAACGCTCCGATACCTCATTCTCACAAAGCTGACATCTTTCACTCTTCAGTCTCAGCTGACACCCGAGCATTTGACCCGCTTATATAAAATTGCAGCTTTAGCACTTGAAAAGCCTCAAGCCAGCTTAAAAGATTTAATCAAAGAAACTGAAGGGGAAGCTCAAATACTCTCTAAGTGGCTACAACAGATTCAAACAGCACTCTCTAAAAAAACCTAGTTGATTAAAAATCCTGTCGCACAAACCAAACACCCCCCTGCAATAAACCTAGATTTATAGCTCTTATCTTTTTCGCGTCGACCGCAAATCACTGATATAACTTGATAACATCAAAACTAAACAGCCACTTGCTTCTAAATGACAAATCACATAAAAAATAATCCTCCCCAAAACAACAAGAACATAGACTATTTTGCTAACAGTTTGTACAATTTTACGAAACGATAATAATAGTGAGACAACATGGGTTTTTGGTTTGAAAAAGGTGAGTCAAGGCGCTTCCCGAGAGTTGAAATGCCTGTACAGGTTCACATCATGCCAAGCGATCCTATACGGAATGACGAAATCTATGCTCTAGGCATAAACTACTTCCCGCCGTCAGTAGAAAAAAAGATTCAAAAAACCAAGCTCGATATTTGGCACTCAGTCAAACACATTCAAGAACAAAAAGACATCCTAGAGCCAGTATTCATGGAAGCCGTAGATTTAATTGACACTTTCGGGGAAGTCATTAAAAATGCATGCCGTGGAAAAAATCCAGCTCGCAGTAAACCCAAAGATACTATAACTTTTCAAAAACTCTTAAACGGGTTTCAAAAATCTTCTTCCCTTGAAGAGGCTGCTCCAAGAACTTTTCAACACTTTGATCAGATGAACCAAAAGTTTCTCGTCTATTCAAAAAACCTTGTTTTCAGTCTTCAAAAATCTTCCGCTACAAAATTTGTATCGACCATGAATTTTCAGACTGAGTTTGATATTGATAAAACAATTGCTAACTTTGAAAAACCAAAATTCAAACAGGTACCCCTAGCACAAGCACTGTTTCATTTATCGCAATATCTAAATTTTCACTTGGAAGCCTACACAGAATACCTAAAAGACTTACAAATACCGAGAACAGCAAAGAAAATAGCTCCCAGACTCATGAGTATTAGCGCATGTGGCCTTGCTATAAAAGCCAATAAGCGTTATCCAATGAGTAGCAAAGTAGACCTACTTTTTTATTTTCCTGAAACAGACGAAACACTCAAACTGTCAGCGACAGTCGTTCGCAGTGTAACTTTGCCAAGCGACGATACAGAGTGCAATGCACTGGATTATTATTTTCCGACCAGCAGAGACCTCAACATCATTCAGCGTCAAGTCGAGCTTCTCCAAATTAACCGTTGTCTTGAAACCTCGGTCAGGTAACTGCTTATGTTTGCAAGAATATTTACTCTAAGAACAATAGAACTCGGCTATATGAATGAACTTCCTCTTTCAGCGAGAAAGGCTGCCATAGTAATTTTTCGAGACTTCCTACTCGATGAACTGGTTGCAATGCGTGAAAAAGGAATCGACAAAGGTCTTGAACAAAAATTTAAGATTCCACAAGATATTTGGCAATTAACTTTAGATTATGTCATTTTGACAAAATTAAGTACTTTCAGTATTCATCCATACTTACAACACGCACACTTAGTTCGTTTACATCAAATTGCTGCCTTAGCATTTGGTGAAGAAAATGCAAACATCACTACCCTTATTGGAATGGCAGAAGAAAACGATGCAACTATCATGGTGGATTGGCTAAAACAACTTCAAGTCGCTTTAACTAAAAAGAAAGCCTAGCCCACCTAATATTCAAGGTTTGGAGAACTGTTTTGGTTTTGCTAACAGATGCTGCAGTCGTACTGCGTTTGACACACTTTAAACCCCAGCCTGGCAGATTTTGCACTTTTTGATTGCTTTCCCAAGGTAAGAGGCAGATAATTCGCTTCAAGTCAGTCCGCGTTTTTCTGGCGGATTTTTCCAAACACCTTATTCGTGCAACGCGTTTTTTTAGAAGGTTTTCCCAATGCAATCCCCTGCCAACGATTCTGATGCCACGGTGCTATTTGACCCTACCTACACCGAAAGTGACGTCTCCTTTAACCAATTACTAGATAGCCTGGTTGAAAAAGGATGGTATGTCTGGCCCAATGCGATTGAAACCGAAGTTTGCCAAGCACTATTAGAAGAAGCACAAGAACATCAGCAAGAAGGAAAGCTACAACGTGCCGGTATCGGTCGGGGTGACGAACATCAACTCAATAATGATATTCGCCGCGATAAAATTAAATGGTTAGATGGCAAAACGCCAACACAACAAGCCTATTTGGCAAAAATGGCTGACCTACAATTTAGACTGAATCGAGAATTGTTTCTAGGGCTCTTTGAGTACGAGTGCCACTATGCGCTTTATCAGCCCGGCGATTTCTACAAAAAACACTATGATAGCTTTCGTGACCAAGCCAACCGTATCGTCACAACTGTACTTTATCTAAACCCAGAATGGTCACCGGGAAAAGGCGGCGAACTGGTTATTTATGCAAATGAAGAAGATACCAAACCTATACTGGTTTCACCCTATTTCGGTACGCTGGCGGTGTTTATGAGCGAAGAGATTTTGCATGAAGTATTACCGACACAACAATCACGCTTTAGCATTAGCGGCTGGTTCCGCCTAAACAACATGCAAGGCAGCCAAGTTGATCCACCTAGCCAACTTTTAACCTACTAAATTCTTTTCCAGGCTGTTATCGGTTTCTAGTGAAGTACATAATCAAGGCAATCACAAAGAAAAACACGATTGCCAATATTAAAGAAAAGTCCCAATGCATACCCATTCGCACACCCCAGCCTGGTAGATTTTTAGTTTACGTCTTTAAAACGTTTTTTATTACCCAGTTCTTTTAACGCTTGATTGATACGTTGCTTCAGGTAATAAGGCACATAATCATAAGCGCCTGAGTTTGTCATGCGTTTGCTGATTTCATTGCCATCAGCGTCAACAAAAACAATACTGGGAATCGAAGTGATATTGTAGAAGTCTTGGAAAAACTTTGGTTTAACGGCTTCACCATAAAAGTCTTTGATTTTCTCATCAGCATCCACCGTGACCTGAACCATGTGGACATAACCATCTAAAATACCGTTTTCAATCATCGGCAAGATCGCTCGATCTTTCAGTTTTTTACTGCCGTTTATCTTCGTCATATTGAAGTAGATGGCAATCGGTAAGTGGTCTTTTTTCGCTTGCTTTGACAGAGCGGAAAAATCCGTTGCTTCTTTTAACTGCCAATCATCTGCATAGGCGCTATTCAACAGCCCTGAAAACGAGACAAACAATAGGGACAACAAGAACAATTTGGGGGCGTTCAACATCGTCTTTTCTCCTCTATAAATAACCTTCTATGGGTAGCAATCCCATTAACTTGGAAGTTATTTTACGCCAATGGCTCGCTTCTGGCGGCACGAATACCATTTTTTCTCGACAACCTTTTCGATAATGCCATGCAACTTTTCCATTTATCAGAGTCAACTGATAAAAAACACCGGCTTCCAGTATTTCATTCAACTGATCATTTTCCTGTTTTGCCATGGCTTCACTGTCGATAACGGCAAGCATTTCAGTATTCAGTTTTCTTGACCGCGGGTCAGCATTGGCAGAGCCAATCAATAAATAACGATCATCAATAATCACTAATTTAGTATGCAAAGACAACTGATGCCTATGCCAATATTGAAGCAAGTGATGGGATTTCAGCCAATTGGTATCCACCCACTTCAATTTTGCCAGCAGGGTTTGCACCCAGTTTACCAACCATCCTTTTGGACGCAACTCATACAACTCCACGCCCATTTCTAAAAGCGCTTTTTGATAATGCTGATAGGCAGAGTACACCAACGTAACATCGGTAGATGCGAGTGAATTAGTAAGTATTCTAACCTTAACACCTTGCTTGATGTAATCACGAAACCTTTCCAATCCTGCATGCGTCGGAATAAAGTAAGGAGAGACCAATACCAGAGATTTTTCCACTTCAATTTCATATGTGAGTTGGTAGGCTAAGCTATGCTTTTCTGCATAGTAAGCACTAACCTTTTCAGGCGGATCGACCAATAAATTGGCGTGCGCTAATTCAAGAGAAAGAGGCTCTTGATGAGAAGCTTTTTGTAACGGACTTTGTTTTAATAACTCTGCAATTGGCATCGTCTCAAAATGAGAAATGATTTGCTGATGCCGCCAATGATTTCTCTGGCGGTTTTTAATCGCATAAAGTGCGACATCAAGCTGATTCAATTCTTTCGATTCGCTGCTTTGCCAATAATTGTCAAATGCTAACTGAACTTGTAAGCTGATCGGGCCAAACGTCAGCACGTCATAATCAAGAAACATACGATTTTCGTCGGAAAGAAAATATTCCGTACCAATGTTTCGACCACCAAATAAGGCTACTTCACTATCGGCTATCATCGCTTTGTTATGCATACGATGACCGAGCTTTTCCATATTAAACAACAGTACCAGCCCGCGAAATAAACCGCGAAACAGATTAGGATTAAACAAACGAATTTCAACCTTAGGGTGATTTGCCAGCAAGGCAAAAGACGCGCCACGGCGTGCGCCTTGTAGATCATCCAGTAACAATTGAATCTCAACCCCGCGATCAGCCGCTTTTAGCAGGCGGTCAATCAGCAAAGAGCCGATCATATCTTCTTTAAACAAATAATATTGCAAGCAAAGCCGATGTTGCGCACGATCAATCATCAGTAGTCTAGCCGCCAAGGCATCAACAGGCGAAGACAAACTGTAAAACCCAGACAAGCCGTCGGATAAGCTTTCCGACAACCCTGTGGTATCAAACGCGTCGGTTAGACTCAGAGCATCCGAAACCGGTGGAATAGCACCCTCAGCATTGAGAAAATCAAAACCATCATCGGCTGCTTTGGTCATATCCGCTACTCTTTTAGCAAGTTTTCAATGGCTTTCATTGCGGCGGGACTTGTCCATTCATAGCCACCAAACAAGGCAAAACGAATCTGCCCTTTTTTATCGATAAGATATGAGCTTGGATAGGCAAAGACTTTCCACTCCTTAACTGCCGAACCTTTTGGATCAAGCAGAATCGGAAAATTAACTGGATGGGTTTTAACAAAGGCATCTATCGCCGCTTTATCTTCGGCAAGGTTGGCCGCGAGTATTTCAAAGTCCTGCCCTTTCAGGCGATTTTTCAACGTTGCCATAGAAGGCATCTCATGCACACAAGGCGGACACCAACTTGCCCAAAAATTCAGCAACACCACTTTGCCACGATAATCTTTAAGGTTAACGGTTTTACCTGCTCTATCCTGCAATACCAAGCTACGGTTTTGCACACCGGTGTAAGCTGGTAGAACATCATCATTCGGTGGCGTTGACTCGTCTCGCTCTTGAGTTTGTTTTTCTGTTGTCAGCTGAGTTGTTGAATCATCCGATTTACCCGCTTGACGAGGTTCTGCTAAATAACTGGACAACAAGCCCATTGCACCTGCTAATTCATTCGCAAGATGCTTGGCTGTTTGCTGTTCAATATCCATCGCGTCTGGACGGAAGTAATAACGGTCCCGCACTTTAGGAATAACTTTAATAAACACATCCGAACCCGCGTGAGATAAACGCTGGCTTAGAGCTGCCAAGTGCCAATGCCAAGGTGACAATTCGGATTGCAACACCATTATCGGCAAATTCAACAGCAATACACTCGGCCAATATTCTGCATTTTTGCCAGCTTCTGGCGTTTTTACATAAAGATTTGGGTTCAGTAAAATCAGCCCTACATTTTTCACTGGCGACTGCTCAACTTTAACCAAAGCCTTTACCGCCAACGCAGCTGCTTGATTGGGCGCGATAATGAATAGCGGTAAATTAGGGTGATCGTATTGCAGTTTAACAATCAAGTTGGCAACGACTTCCGGGGGGATTTTTTTCATACTGCTAGGTGCAGCAGGAAGGAAGTAGCTATCAAATAAATCCGGCATCAAAA
Source organism: Hydrogenovibrio kuenenii DSM 12350 (assembly GCF_000526715.1). Classification (NCBI taxonomy): domain Bacteria; kingdom Pseudomonadati; phylum Pseudomonadota; class Gammaproteobacteria; order Thiotrichales; family Piscirickettsiaceae; genus Hydrogenovibrio; species Hydrogenovibrio kuenenii. The sequence continues at coordinate 2,218,071 of NZ_JAGP01000001.1, forward strand.
CCGAAATGTTTTTTTGCTGCAGTTGCTTTGCCAGCTTTTTCTCTTGCGGCAATAAACCATACTCTGAAGGAATCCAGAGCACCTGTGCGACCGGTGCTTTTGCCGTAAAGCGATTCATACTCAATGAGTCTTCATCACTTGCCGCAAATGCAGGTCGAAACAAACTGCTCACCAGAACCGCCATCAACCCAAGCATTCTCGCTACTGATAACAGTCTATTTTTATTTAAGCAGCTAAATGAAGCTCTTTTTTGTCCCTTATTAAACGTCATGACTCCCCCTCCTACCGACTTCGGTATTTCAGACGTATTTGATACTTTTTTATATTGCTATTATTATCTATATGCATGATTTTGGAGATGTCGCTCTAACGGCTATGCAAACCAAACCAGCACAGATTGAATCTTAAACGATATGCCGATATACTTGAAATTTATTATGTTTTGTAGGGTATTATTTATACTCTTCAATACTGAAAAAACATGTCTTTGGTGATAACTATGAACGCAAAATTGTTTAACACTTGGTTTATTGCCCTTATTTGCTTTCTACCCTTTTCCGTTCATGCTGAAACCTCTTCTGACTCGCTTCGCATTGATGCCAAAGACTTAAATATTGCTATCGCACAACATAAGCAAAATGCAATTTTACTGGACGCACGCTCGAAAGAACTTTATCAACAAGACCATATTCCAGGCGCTTTAAACTTTCCCGTCAATTGGACTTACGCTCATAAAAAAACCAATGGGCAAATTGTTGAACCACAGCAAGCTCAAACGCTATTTCGTAAACTGGGATTAGACATTCAAACCCCCGTCATTATTTATGATGATGGTGCATTGGTCGATGCCGCCAGATTATTTTGGACACTGGAAGTTTATGGTTTGCAACATGTCAAAGTGCTTAGCACTGGTTACGACTTTTGGGTCAGCAAAGGCTATCCAACCACCGAACAAACTTCTGTGGATACCCCTAGTCACTATATCACCGAAGTAAAACATCAACGCCTAGCGACCAAGTTCTCGACATTGCTTGCCACCAAAAATCCGAATGAATTGATTATTGATGCCCGTCCGAAACCGGCCTATCTAGGAGAAAAGTCTTCCGCCAAACGCTTTGGGCATATTCCAAAAGCCATCAATATTCCTGCTTCTCACAACTTAAAACTTGAAGATCATATGGCAAGCTTCCAGCCTGTTAACGAGTTGAAAAAGGTCTATGCAAACATTCCTAAAAACAAAAAAATAATTATTTACTGCGCCATCGGGCGAATCTCAGCAACCAATTATTTAGCGTTGCGCGAGTTGGGCTATGATGTTGCCAACTACGATGCTTCTTGGAAAGAATGGGGGAATGATTTTGCGCTGCCGATCGTCAACCCCTCTGCTTTTGACGATAACGCCAAATAACCCGAACAAGAACTCACGGAGCAACTGAAAATAAAATGTGGCGAAAACTCAGCATAAAACTCCAGTTGATGATTCTTATTTCAGTGGTGACTTTTACCGTGGTCATCAGCTCCTTAACGGTTGCCTTCTGGTTAGATAAGAAACAACGTCAAAACCTCGCCATCGAACTTTCCAACCAAATCAACACGGCATTGAAGCATGATTTATTGGAAGGCATGCTTTCCAACAGTGTCGATGCTTATTCAGATTTGAACTTTACGCTTTCCGGGTTCCAACAAATTGACCGTGTCGTTCTGCTTGATAATGACAATCGCTCGATTTACACCTACCGCCACGGTTCACACCATTACCATGACTTGATTGCTAAAAGTACGGAAACTCCCCAGTTTTCTGGCGTAGATCTATATGTAACACATCCCCTAGAAGAAGGGGGACATCGTTTTGGTTCCGTTGTTTATGTTATCGATATGGAAGACTTTTCTACCCAAATCGAAAAGCACCTGATTTTCCTCATCCTCGCCTTGCCTCTAGAGCTGATTTTCGCCCTGATTTTGGCATGGTGGATTAGCCGTAGCTATAACAAACCCTTTAGTTTGCTTGCCGACTCGATGCAAAAGAATGATGTTATCCGCAACCGTTTCTACACCGTCGAAACCACTTCACAGAATGAAATCGGCAAGCTGTTCGACGGCTACAACCAAATGATTCAAAAAGTCGAATCCACTACCGAGCAAATGCGTTATCAGTCTGAACATGATTCGTTAACCGGGCTATTTAACCGCTACTATATCGAACACCAAATTCAAACCTGTTTACAAGATGACTCCGTGAACAACCACACCATCATTGCGCTGGATATAGACCAGTTTCGTTTGATTAACGACTCCGCAGGCCATCAAGCTGGTGATGAACTCTTAAAAATGGTTTCGCAACACTGCCTACAACATCTAACAAAAGATGCAATGATGGGGCGTGTGGAAAGTGATATTTTCTATCTGCTTTTACCTCAATATTCCGAGAAACAAGCAATGCTTCTTGCAAACGGAATGCTCGACATCATGGCGGACTTCCGTTTTACCTGGCAAGGAGAAGCACATTCCGTATCTGCATCAGTAGGTATGGTTGTTTTCAAACCCAATGAATATACATTGGAAGAGCTAATAAAAGCACTGGAATCCGCAACACATACGGCTAAATCCTTAGGGCGCAATAAACTTCATATCTTCCAACCAAACGACAAGACAACTGCGCTTTATAATCAAGAATTACAAATTGCCAATATGGTCAAAGAAGCGCTTGCCAATGGTCCAGATAGCGACTCAACAAGATTCGAACTTTATGCTCAGGCGATTGTTCCTTTGCAAACGCCGGAAGTTTCTCGTAACAAAATTGGCTATGAAATCTTGATCAGGTTACGCAACAGTGAAGGGCAAATAGTCCCGCCGGATCAATTCTTACCTACAGCGGAACGCTACCAGTTAATGAGTGAAATCGATAGCTATGTGTTGTGGCACTTTATTGAAACCGTCAGTGCGCACCCTGAGCATCTGGACAAGCTTCACCTTGCACATGTTAATCTTGCGGGTTCCAGCTTAAACCACCCTGACTTTCAAGCTAAACTCAAGCAGGCTGTAACCACCTTCCACTTTCCTTGGCAAAAACTGGAACTGGAAATTACCGAAACCTCTGCCATCGGCAGTTTCAGTCAGGCTGCGGAATTTATCCAATATTGTAAGAATTTAGGTATCGGTTTAGCGTTGGACGATTTTGGAACCGGTATGTCCTCGTTTGAGTATTTAAAAAGCTTGCCATTTGATGTGGTGAAAATCGATGGTAGCTTTATTAAGGACATGCACACGGATCCATCTGATAAAGCCGTTATTCGCTATATTCAAGAAATCAGTGCACTGCGTAACCAAGAAACCGTCGCCGAATACGTCGAAACCGAACAAGACCTACAAGCTCTCACCGAAATCGGCATCACCTATGGTCAAGGTTATTACCTTGGAAAACCCAAACCCTTATCAGAGTGGTTGTAGGCTGTAACATGAGGTTATCTTTAGCCTGATGCGATTGCTTAAACTCTTCATTCTGATACTGGGGCTCCTGTATCTTTCTTACCAACTGTTCCTATTGTTACTGACTCCACCAGAATCGTTAACACACAGAGGCAAAGTTGAACACGCACCAAAAGAAACCATCGTCCCCGAGCATAAAGTTTTGCCTAGCGACCAAATTGCCAAAAATGCGTGGAACTATATCAACCAGCTACGCCATGACGTTGGCTTAACGCCTTTACAACCTAACGCCAAGCTCAACCAAGCAGCACTCAACCACTCCAAATACTGTGTTGTTAACAATATTCAAGGCCATATTCAGCAACCCAGCCTGGTAGATTTTACGGGTAAAACCCCTTCTGATCGTGCCTATGCTGTCGGTTATCCCGCAGGCGTTAACGAAGTCATCAGTTTTAATCGAGACAGCGCTATTCCGTTCGTTGATGACCTAATGTCAGCCATATATCATCGACTCGGTTTGTTGAATATGACCATCGATCAAATCGGAACAGGGGTTTATCGCATCAATGGGAAAAATCCCGGCCCCTACTCAGTCTCCTCAACTTTTACCGCTGAAACCAGTAATTTTAAACTGGCGCAACTCTGTATCAACCCACCCGACCCTCGCCCGGGTGAACTTGCTTACAAGGGGCTTTGTCGCAAAAATGAACTCATTCCCAAACAATCATTTGACCGAGCACGATACGACATTGCCCGCCAAAACCCAAAATGGATTGTTTGGCCCAAAGACAACAGCACTGTGCCACCGGTATTTTATGAAGAAATGCCAGATCCATTACCGAATTGTGATGCCTCCGGCTACCCGGTTCATATGCAAATCAACCCTATTTACTGGGGGCGCATCACTTTTGTCAAAGGCAGCTTCAAACTCTATCGCATAGATCATCAGCGCAAAATGCCCGTTGAGATTGAACGCACTATGACCAATCTCAATGACCCCAATCATGAGTCCAAAGGCACCAAGCCAGAATGGTATGCGCTCTTTCCTCGCTTGAGATTAGATTGGAATGCCGAATACCTCGCCCAAGTGCAAACCAAAGAAGCCGGGCAAATCACCACCCATCATTGGCGTTTCTTTACCCCAAAATTAACGCATTTAACACGCTTCCGAACATCCCAAGGCAATCGCACGCCGCTGCCGATAAAAGTCGGCGAAAAACATCATATTTACTTCATGCCGCATTCTTGTCGTGCGCCACGAGAAAGTCAGCTCAAAACACGCACGCCAAGAGACGTAAAACTACAAACTCGCTTTATTGACGGTCAAACCTTACAGATTCAAGTGCTTAGCGCGCGCAAAGGCGATAAAATTGAACTCGACTATATTCCAACCCATACTCGAATCACCTTTAAAGTTAACTAAAAGCATTTGTAATTTACCATGCCAGATACTCAAGCCCACTCAACTCCGAAACCTCAAGACTGGCAAAGCTGGTGTCGGCTGCTACACAATTATTTAGCCGAGCAAAAACACCGTGCTTGTGTGGTTTTAGTGGGCGAAAACACTTGGCGGCAAAATCACATCCAACAGGCCCTTATCGAGTTAGCGACAACAAAACCAACTCTCACAGGACTGGAAATCACACAAGAAATAGCTTCCAGTTTCAACGCAACTCAAGCTGTTTCCGCTAAAAAATTGCCTCATTATTTAGGGCAAGAAACCGACTTTGCCATCTTTAGTGGTGAACAAGGGTTGGATGCAAACGCCCTCGGTCAAGCTGGCGGCATGATTCGCGCTGGCGGTATTTTATGGCTGAGCTTACCAGTAAACTGGATGGAATTTCCTAATCCATCAAATAGTCGTTTTTTAAGTTACCCACTTACTTTGGAAAACAGCTTAAAAGGCTTTAACCGCTTTTTATGGCAGGGGTTGCAAACCCAAGCCAAGCAACAACAGGTACTTTGGATAACCCAAAATTCACCTTTGCCGGCATTACCAACCTCGGCTATTTCTGAGACACCAGCATTCGATACCAATAAACCTGCCCTACACTTAAATGCAGACCAACAAGCCGCTTGGGAAAAAATCCAATCCGTGGCTTTTGGTCACCGTCATCGTCCTTTGGTGCTGACAGCAGATCGCGGTCGAGGCAAATCTACTTTATTAGGAGTAGCGGCAATTCGCCTACTACAACAAGGCAAGCAAACCATCGCCGTTACCGCAGCCAGACTGGATCAAACCCAGGCGCTTTTCCAAGGTGCGACACAAACGTTAAATCAGCTCATTGAAGAGTATTCCGACAGCATTCAAATCATTGAAAATCTGCCAGGCAGGGTGCGCTTCAACATACAAGTTCAACAAGGTAATAAAGAAATTACCGAGCGAAAGGAACTGCTTTTTATCGCACCGGATGAGCTTGTTTTAAACGCGCATAAAGCATGTGATTTACTGATGGTGGATGAAGCAGCACATTTGCCTTTGCCGTTGTTACTCTCCTTGAGCGAAACCTACAACCGTATGATTTTCGCCACCACCCAACAAGGCTATGAAGGGTCCGGTCGCGGCTTTACGCTTAAATTTCAAGCAACCTTAAAGCAACAATTCCCTCAAACCAAAACCGCCACACTGCAAACACCGATTCGCTGGGCAGATGGCGATCCGCTGGAAAACACGCTCAACCAATGCCTGCTGTTTTCTACCGATACCGGTGAAGCATCACCACCGGTCTCAACGACTGACATCAGCAAGCTAACATATCGCCCTATTTCGGTCGATGACCTCCTGTCCGACAGAAACCAATTGGTTCAACTGTTTCAACTACTGACCTATGCACATTACCAAACTGCTCCTAACGATCTGATGCAACTACTCGAAACACCCAACCAACAGCTATGGGTGGCCGAACACGACCAACAGATTTTCGGCGTGTTATTTGCATTGGAAGAAGGTAATTTACCGATTGAAACCGAGGGTCGAAAACAGGGGCACTTATTCCCGCAACAAATGCACCTGCAAACTGGCAATAGTGAATGGTTATTGCCCAGAACGCTGCGTATCGTCCGCCTTGCCGTACAACCAGAAATGCAATCACAAGGCATTGGTTCCGAGCTGTTGCAATCCGTTATTTTCGATGCGGAAAAAGCAGGCTTTTCTGCCGTCACCACCAGCTTTGGCGCCACCCCCAGCCTGGCAGATTTTTGGCATCAAAACGGTTTCACCGCCCTGCATTTAGGTATCAAGCGCGACAAGGCCAGCGGCACCCATTCTTTGATGATGGCGCAGCCGTTCGATCTCAATTTACGCGAACTGGTCGCACAACAACACCGCAACTTCCATCACCAATTCAGTTGGTTGCTGACTGATGCTTTCCAACATCTATCTGCCGAGCTGATTCTGGCAATACTGTCGGGCAATCAGATAACACTCAAAACCGATTTCCCGATGGGCTATTTGGAAAATCAGCCCTTTGAAGCCGTGTCTTGGCAACTACGCCAGTGGACCCTCAACCAACCCGAAACCATCAAAAAAATAGATGAACCACTACGCACCAACTGGATTCAACGCGTACTGCAAAATCATGCTTGGGAAGCCTTGATCAAAGCGGGCGAAACCACAAGCAGAAAACAGCTAGAACAGCAATTTAAAACGCTCTTCGACAGGTTAACAAAACTATGAATGCGCTAGAAGCGATTGGGTTTAACGATTGGTTTCAAAACCAACTTGATGCAGACATGGCATCGGCTCATGAAATTGCTCGAGTGATTTCCGTACACAAGAACAGATACGTTATAAACAACGGTAAGATGGAAGTGTTCGCCGAATTATCGGGACATCTTTTCTATACCGCAGATTCTTCTACCGACTTGCCTACAGTAGGAGATTGGGTGTATGCAGATTTTTATGATGAAGACACACACGCAATCATTCATGCTGTGATGCCGAGAAAAACACTATTAAAAAGAAAAACGTCAGGTAAGTTGGTCGATATCCAGTTAATTGCAGCAAATATAGATATTGCCTTTATTATTCAATCCGCAGATTACAACTTCAATCTCAGAAGATTAGAACGTTACTTGGTAATGGTCAACGAAGGTGATATCACCCCTGTCATTCTGTTAAGCAAATGTGACCTCTCTTCCCAAAATGAATTGGATGAACTCAAGAACAGCATTACAAATATCGCTCCCAATGTCACTGTGTTGGCATTTAGTAGTTTAAACGGCGAAAACCTTGATCGCGTTAAAGATGCCTTAGCGCCATGTCAGACTTACTGTTTACTAGGATCATCCGGTGTTGGTAAAACAACCTTATTAAATAGCCTCTTAGGTAGCGAACAACTAAGAACGCAATCCGTGAGCAAAAAACAAAATAAAGGAAAACATACCACTACGAGCCGTGAGTTAATCCAGTTGGATAATGGAGCGATGCTAATTGATACTCCTGGCATGAGAGAGCTTGGTAATTTATCCGTAGATACGGGGATGGATGAAACCTTTTCAGACATATCTGCGCTGGCGGAACAATGCAAATTCGGTAATTGCACGCATACCAATGAAAAAGGCTGTGCGATTTTAGCTGCTATCGAAAGTGGCGAGTTGTCTGAACAGCGCTATAAAAACTACATCAAAATGAAAAAAGAATCAGAGTTCAACGAATTGAATTATTTTGAGAAAAGAAAGAAAGACAAAGACTTCGGTAAGATGATTAAAGCAACCCTAAAAGATAAAAACCGATAAGCCCACCTAACAACCACATACAAACGAATAACAAGAAACTATCAACACTTTGTTTAGACATAAATAAAATCGTGAATACAACACATTCTAATTGCTTGTTATTTACCTAAAAAAGGCATACTATTAATAAATCCGTTTACACAGATGTAAAGAGGTTCAAATGAAATCAGTCAAGTTAGTTCTATCGAGTTTAGTGTTTTTCTGGGCTATGCAAAGCTCACAAGCTTTTGCAATGGACTTTAAATTTCAGCCTGTGACCAAAAATGTCTATGCCTTTATCGGCCCTTTAACCAATCGAACCCCTGAGAATCTCGGACTAAATGACAATATTGGCTTAGTCGTCACGGATGCTGGCGCAGTATTGATTGATTCCGGAACTGGCATTCCCGCTGCTAAAGCATTGGAAAAAGCTGCAAAAGCAGTCACGTCTAAAAAAATCATTGCGGTCATTAACACTGGCAGTCAGGATCATCGCTGGCTTGGAAATGGTTACTTTGCATCCAAAGGCGCAACTATCTACGCACTAGCTAGAACGGTCAAAACCCAGAAAGCGATGGGGCAAGGTGAAATTGCGAATATGACTAAAATTTCCAGTGCTTTTGCCAGCACCAAACCTGTCACCGCAGCCAAACCTTTTGCTAAAGACCAAGCCAACTTAACCATTGGCGGCGTGAAGTTTGAGATCAAATATTTAGGCGATGCGCATTTTCCGGGAGACGCAGTAGTGTGGCTGCCAACACAGAAAGTCTTGTTTTCAGGTGATTTGATTTTTGTCGATAGAATGCTGGGTATCCATCCATTTTCTAACGTCGCCAGCTGGCAAAAAGCCTTCCATAAAGCACAACATTTCCATGCCAAATTCATCGTACCAGGACATGGTCAAGTTTGTAATTGGCAAAAAGCCAGACAGGATACGGGGAACTATCTCGATAAATTAGTAAGAATTATGTCTACCGCGGCCGAAGAAATGATGGGCGTTGGGGAAGCGGTTTCGGCAAATGCCGATTGGCCGGAGTTTAAACATTTGAAACACTATAAGACCTGGCACAAAACCAATGTGAACCGTACTTACTTGCAGTTTGAACAAAACTTATAAAATAAAAAAGCGCTTCAAGAAGCGCTTTTTTTAAATGTTTTTTGACCTAAGGCGCAAATACCACCGTTTTATTACCGTGAATCAATACACGATCTTCAAGGTGATAACGCAATCCGCGCGACAGTGTAATTTTTTCAACATCTCGTCCTAGGCGTTTTAGATCTTCTATATCTTGCGAATGACTGACGCGAATGACTTCTTGTTCGATAATCGGTCCTGCATCTAACTCTTCGGTCACATAATGACAGGTGGCACCTATCAGTTTCACACCACGTTCATAAGCTTGGTGATAAGGTTTTGCGCCAACAAATGATGGTAGGAAACTGTGATGGATATTGATGACTTTACCAGCATAATCACGACACATATTCGGTGGCAAAATCTGCATATATCTAGCCAGCACTATGACATCAGCTTCGTATTTCGCTGCTAAGGCTTCAGATTCAGCAAACGCTTGCGGTTTGGTATCTGGTGTTACTGGCACATGATGGAACGGCACTTGAAACCACTCGACCATGGAACGCAAGTCATCATGGTTAGCAATGACACAGGCGATTTCACCCGGTAGGTCTTTTTCGTGCCAGCGATAAAGTAAATCAGCCAAGCAGTGAGATTCTTTACTGGCAAATAAGGCGATGCGTTTTGGCTTGGCAGAATCAAACACTTGCCATTCCATATTGAACTCTTCGGCAATAGGGGTGAATTTTTCTTTAAAACCTTCCAAGTCGTTATTCAATGAACTGGCTAGGATTTCATGGCGCATAAAAAACCATTGATCCATCGTTTCTGTATGGTGGTTGGCTTCAACAATCGACCCGCCTTGCTCTGCGATAAACGTTGCTACCTTTGCCACTATCCCCACTTGATCCGGGCATGAAATCACTAATCGAAACACTCTGTTCATGAAACGCTAACCTTTTTAAATAAATTGATATGTAATATTGACTCACCCATTTTTCCCATGCCCCGAAACTCAGGAAACCTCAAATACCCTATTAAAATCAGGGTAAATCTCATTTGGGTAATGACAAAACATTGGCTTACAATCATATCAAAAGCATTTATCTTGCAAAAACGTTTTTAGCCACTTCCGGTACAAGTTACTACCTCCAAACAGTAAATTTATGTAAAAATGAGTTCACAACTACTTCGTAGAGAAGCTGGAAGCCATGTCTGAAACGTCCAACTCATCACAAAACAAATTAAGAAAATTTAAAGCCGGAGATATTCTCTTCAAAGAAGGCGAACCCGGCCATAAAGTCTATATTGTTAAAGAAGGCGAAATACGCATCAGCACTCAAAAAGATGACAAGGCCGTTACGCTTGGCATCTTGAAAAAAGGTGCTTGTTTTGGCGAAATGGCTGTTATTTCTTCCGCACCACGAGTGGCTTCCGCGATTGCTAAAACTGATGCAGAGGTCTATGAAATAGACAGTAGCCATGTCGATAAAATGATTGAAGACCTTTCTCCTTTGTTTCGCGCTATCGTCAACTCCTTGATTAAACGCGTTGCAACCCTCAATAATTTTGCTACCGAGAACTCGACATTAGGGCATGCCCTGTCATCATTAGCGCATCTCATTATGCTGTTATTAAAAACACAGAAAAATGATGCTACAACCATGCCTGAAACAGCATCTGAGCTTGCTGCTTCCACACCGGCATGGGCTAGACAGCCAGATCCGATAGAAGAAACGCCCAAAGTGAACACAGAAGAAAAAGCACAAGTCCCCGTTCGTTTAATTATTGAAACCGGACAAACTGTTTTAGGGGTTACTAAGGGTCGTATCCAAAAACTATTGGATCAATTCATTAAGTTTGATATCGCGAAGTTTGAGCAAAAAGGTTCGCAAGAGGTGCTGAGCTTTCACCCAGAATCATTTATCGAGCAAACCGATAAAACACTCAGTGCGCTAGGCCATATGATTGATGAAGAGCTGACTGCAGACTTGGAATATGTTGATTTAATCGAAATGGCCAAACAAATGGACACTCAACCTCGCTACTTAATCGATGCTGTCGTGACGGGACGCCTTCCACAAGAGGCGGTGGTACTCAAACAATCACTTGTACGACGTGCAATAGAAGAACAAGGGCGCATGTTCTTTTAGTCTTTTCTGGTATAAAAACCTTCTGTTTAGGTCTGAAATCTGTCCGACTTTTACGAGTCAATTTTGATATAATTTCGCCTTTATTTTGAATTAGCCGGAAACCCCAAAAGCCATGAAAATCGTTTCTTTCAACGTCAACAGTGTTCGCATGAGATTGCATCAGATTCAGGCGCTAACCGATAGTCAGTGCCCTGATATTATCGGGTTACAAGAAACCAAAGTACAAGATCATGAGTTCCCGATAGATGACATTGAAGCAATGGGCTATAAAGCCATTTTTATGGGGCAAAAAACGCATTATGGCGTAGCGATTTTGTATCGCGATACAGTTGAGTTAGTCAATGCGCAATACGGCTGGAAAACCGACGATGAAACTGCACAGAAGCGCATGATTATCGGCGACTTCAAAGATAGCGACGGTAATGAAGTTCGCGTTATCAACGGTTATTTCCCTCAGGGTGAAAACCGTGACCATCCGGTAAAATTTCCGGCAAAAGAAAAGTTTTATCAAGACCTGATGCATTACCTACACACGGAATGCTCGCCTGAGCAAAAGCTAGTGGTCATGGGCGACTTCAATATCTCGCCAGAAGACATTGATATCGGCATCGGTGAACCAAACCGTAAGCGCTGGCTAAAAACCGGTAAAACCAGTTTCTTACCTGAGGAGCGCGAGTGGTGGGCGACCTTAAAAAATTGGGGTCTGAAAGACACTTACCGCACCATCCACCCAGAAGATAACAATACGTTCAGCTGGTTTGATTACCGTTCAAAAGGTTTTGATGATGATCCGAAGCGTGGTCTTCGCATCGATACTTTACTGGCAACCGAACCACTAAATGCTTGCACGGTAGACAGCGGCGTCGACTATGCGGTACGAGGCATGGAAAAACCTTCGGATCACGCACCGGTTTGGAGCGAATTTCGCCTTTAACCAACCACTTCCAAGCAAACCATTACATGAGCCATCATTGAGATGAAAATGAGCCAAATTTTTAAAGTCATTCAGGTTGAACACTTTTCAACCGATACCTTGCAGCTGATTCTTAAGCCAACTCAGCCTTTTCGCTATCAGGCGGGAGACTATCTATTGCTTGGTTTCGAACAGGAAGATTTGAAACCCTTCTCTATTGCTTCGTCTCCGCGCAATGACGGTCATATTGAACTTCATATTCGCAAACATGAAGACAATGCGTGGAATCAACGTTTGTTCACACTGGAAGCTGGTGATGAAGTGTTGGTGGAAGGGCCGAAGCCACAATACAAGTTGGATGATGATCTTTGCGAAAAGCAAAAGCCTATCTTATTCGTTGCTGGCGGCACAGGGTTTGCCCCTTTGAAAGCGCTATTGGATGAATTACTGGCTTCAGGTTGTAGCAACCCTATTCAGTTCTACTGGGGTTCGCGCCAGAAGGATGATCTCTATATGCGCAAGCAAATGATTGCACTTGCGAAACACCATGCTAATTTGGATTATATCGAAGTCTTATCTGAACCTTCAGAAACAGACACAAGCCTGAAGGGCTTGGTTCATAAAGTCGTGCTAGAACAACACCCCAGCCTGGCAGATTTTCGTGTCTATCTGTGTGGCCCTTGGCCAATGGTACAAGCAGCTAAAGAAGAGTTTGCCGCTGCGGGATTACCGGATTCACAATTTAATTAATTCTCAGTTTATTACAACTTCGGTTTAATTAATCTTTATCCGCCGTATTGAGCGCCTCTTCAGCAGGCAGCTCAAAGTGGGTTGCCCAAGGCACATTCATCTGAAACATATAGCTACCTTCGGTTTCTGCCACCTTGCCTTGTTGAAAAATAAACTCAAAAATATCATCGGCATATTGCGGCATCACGATCACTTTAAGCATATCCATTTCAATCCAACGATTCTGCAACATAGTTGACCCCTGATTTCTCACGGGTAACGACTCAGAAATAACGATATGCTTCTTTTCATAAAGCGCTTCAACTACTTGGTTTGACAAGCCACGCGACATCACGCAAACAATCATTTTTGCTTGGTATAGGTTGTCATGATTTAAGTGCAACATCAGCTTTTATCTTGGTGAATTTTTTGTAGAATTTTTTCTGGAATAAATGTCGCTGCTCTTTCTAGAGGCGTGACGAACATAATCCCCATCCCTGGAGTATCAAGCTCTCCAGCAGCGAACATTTCGGCAAAGACTTCTTCTTCCTGCTCTCTAGAGACCATAATTTGAATGACTTCTTTTTCCGCTTCCACGGTAATACTTAACAAACCTAACCGTTCACGAATACCCGCTCCTCTTCCATAGTGAACGGTTGCACCTTGTGCGCCTACTGACCTGGCAGCAGCAACCACATCATCAGCTTTACCTTTCTGAACCATACAGGTAATCAAGGACACGTCCGTCAACACGGTCATTTCTTGTGCTAGCTTCATCATTCATCATCCTTCTGTGTTTGTCCCATTGCTTTACGACTTTGCCATTTCATACTTATTTTCAGCCAAAGCCCTATCGACATCACGCTTAAAATCGGCCCTATGGATGCCATCGACAACACCCCAAAACCTTCAACTGCACCTACTGCACCGCCAAGCCCTAAGCCCATTGCCAACACCAACGGCACGGTAACTGGGCCAGTGGTTACACCGGCACTATCCCAGGCCACATTGACAAACTCTTCGCTGGAAAAAAACGTCAATACAAGTGCGAGGCCATAGCTCGGTAACAACAACCAGACCAATGGCAAATCGAAAACAATTTTTAGCACCCCCGCAGTAATACCCAGCCCAACACCAAAGGCAACTGCCATCATTAGGGTTCTCTTTTTAAGGGTACCGTTGGTTAATCTTTCTACCGTTGCTCCTAATGCATTCAAAGCAGGTTCGGCCATGGTTGCGCCAAAGCCTAAGAAAAATGCAAACAACATGACAATAAGAATGCCCAATGAAAACCAATACAGCGGTGAGTCATCAATCTGCGAGACTTGTGTGAAGGCTGCCGGAATCAACGCCCCTTCTTGCCCGCCTAATTTAGCCAAACCGTAAGTTAGCCCTAGATAAAAGACAATCATTCCCACAACGGCAAATAACAGACCAAGTAAGACAACTCGGGCATTGGGTAATTTTTCTCGTAAAACCACAAACAACACTAATGCCAAAAACAACATTAAAGGCACAATAGAGCGCACCCCAGCAATGATTTCTGTAAAAGGTGTCATGTCATACCAAGCTGTCGTTACCTGTGAGGTTTGTTGTACTGCGCTTAAAATATCTGCCACAGAAACCGTTGACTGCACATAAATAGACAATAGGCTAACGCCTAAAATCGGAAATAACGAAGCAAGGGTGACTATCCCAAACCCTGATAAAGAGTTATTACCACTCCCGGCCGCAGAAGTAATACCGATACCGAGTGCCAACACCAAAGGCACGGTTACCGGCCCCGTGGTAACAGCACCACAATCCCACGCCAAACCGATTAAACGACTCAAATGCGGATCTTGTGCAATATAGTAGGTGACTGCTAGTGTCGGAAAGAGTGTGAGATAAATAAGTGGTTTCAAACTCCATTCATTCAAAAAACGAAGCGTTCCCAAGACTGCCGCCAACCCCACACCGCCACCAACAACCAAAACGAGTGGCTCTGTCCATTGATTCAGCAAAGCGTAAAGATAAGGTGCCTGGTGAGGGTCAACATTAACACCGGCCGCTTTTAGCGCACCGATTGCTGGCTCGGCAAAAGTGACTCCTATACCCAACAGAAAAGCGATGCTCAGCACAACTGACAAGGTCGCTTTTTGTGGTAATTTATAGCCCATCACTTCACCAAATGGCATCAGCCCGAGACGCAGCCCCTCCATAAAAAGCATCAACCCCAACACTACCGCAACCAAGCCAGAGGCGATCATGCCTGCATCAACAACAGGTTGGCGCAAAATCAATACTTGGAAAAGCGCGAGATACAGCGCTAACGGCAATACCGCTCTAAGTTGTTCATAACTTTTACGTTGTAAATAAGGCTTAATCAGGCGATAGGCATCAATCGGTTTAACACGAATTTGTTGATAGGCTGCATTAGGCGCCTGCGTCAACTCATTGTAAGTAATGGTTTGAGTATTAAAACGCTCTAGTTGAACTATCTTATGATAGGAAATTTTTTTCATAAAAGTTGAATGTAATAAAGCTGCTCGCAAGCTAAAACACAGATTGAATTAATATCATTCTAGAGCATCAATCTTTAAAAGGCATCTTCTAAATAGGTAAGTAAACTTAAAATTGTTCTACTGAAAGTTTTTTCTTTTTTCCAATGCCTGTTCATCAACAGTCGTACTTTAATTCATATTTGCACAGTCTTTGCTTAATAAAAAAGATTGCGTAATATTTAGTGGAACCTACATGGCAAAAACAATTCTGATCTCTAGATTTTCAAAGCATTTAACGGGCATAGCATTCGGTTGGATTTTAACAAGCTCATTTAACAATGCTTACGCAACCACCTCCTTTATTCCACCACTACCGGAACCACCAAAAGTTACCGCTATCAAAATAACGGCACATCCACAAAAAAAGCAAACGGCTCCAGTTACGACCTTACACAAACGCGCCCCTAAAGTACTCAACGAATATTGGGGACTGAGTTACAACTTTCTAAGTGTAGAAAACCCAGGCATTGAAGCTACCAGTCCAAAAGTATTTATGATCAATGTCGGACATCATTTGGATGATTCTTTGGCTGTTGAAGCAAGTATGGCGGTGCCAAGTTCGGATCAAACCGTGACTTGGAATGGGCAATCTGCCAATCAAAAAGTGAGTGTCTTATTTACTTTACAGCTACGTAAAGGGTTTATTAACATCAAAGGCGTTGAAGCTTATGGATTATTTGGTGTTGCCTATAGCAACCTATCGACAGCCGTTATTCAAAACAATACTTTGCAACAAGCCACC
The DNA here is from genome assembly GCF_000526715.1 of Hydrogenovibrio kuenenii DSM 12350. Lineage (NCBI taxonomy): Bacteria > Pseudomonadati > Pseudomonadota > Gammaproteobacteria > Thiotrichales > Piscirickettsiaceae > Hydrogenovibrio > Hydrogenovibrio kuenenii. The sequence continues at coordinate 2,234,368 of NZ_JAGP01000001.1, forward strand.
AGAGAATCAGCTGATATTGCTTATGGATTAGGGGTTCGTTCGAGGCTAGGTTTATCTAATATGACGGGACACATGGAGTACAATCGACTGTTGGGTCAACCTCAATTCGGATTATCTAGTTTGTCATTGGGTGTGAACTATTATTTTTAACACGATTGAGAAAAACAACGATACCCAGCCTGGCAGATTTTGCTAAAAATACCAAACTGGCAAACTACTCTCAATAAATTCAAGATGGATTAAACTGCGCCATCAAGGCTTGCAATGCTTGCGCGCGATGACTGACTTGGTTTTTTTGTTCTTTAGATAATTCTGCTGCCGTACAGTCAAATGCATCAAACCACACCAATGGATCATAGCCGAACCCACCCGTGCCTTGTGGTGCATCCAGCAAGCGACCACACCATTGCCCTAAGCCAATTTTAGGTGTTGGGTCTTTAGCATGCTCAACAAAAACCATTGCACAATAATAACAAGCTTCGCGCTCTGTTTTACCTTGCATCGTCTCTAACAACTTTTCATTATTTAAAGCATCCGATGCTGACTGACCTTTGTATCCTTCGGCATAACGTGCAGAAAAAATACCAGGCTGGCCCTGCAAAACAGGAACCTCTAAACCAGAGTCATCTGCTATGGCAGGCAATCCGGTTTTTTCACTAGCAAAGCGCGCTTTAATCAACGCGTTTTCAATAAAGCTTAGGCCATCTTCAACTGCTTCATCTTGAAAGAAGTCGGACTGTGGACGTACTTCAAACCCTAAAGGTTCAAGGATATGCTGCATTTCTTTTAACTTACCGGCATTGCCGGTTGCCAAAACAAGTTCTTTCATCAAAATTACTCGGCTAACATTGCTTTTTGTTTTTCAATCAGCTCTTGAATGCCCTTAGCGCCTAAGGCAATCATTGCATTCATTTCTTCCATCGAATAAGGTTCAGATTCTGCCGTACCTTGAACTTCGATAAAACGGCCATCTTCAGTCATCACTAAGTTCATATCCGTTTCTGCATTAGAGTCTTCTGCATAATCTAAGTCCAACACAGGCGTACCTTGATAAACACCAACCGAAACAGAGGCAACGTTTTGAATCAATGGGTTTTCGCTCAAGGTGCCATTTTTGACTAAAGTATCAATCGCTAAAGCCATCGCCGCAAAGCCACCTGTAATCGATGCTGTACGTGTACCACCGTCTGCCTGAATAACATCACAGTCAATCGTAATGCTACGCTCGCCCAATTTCACAAGATCCACACCTGCTCTTAATGAGCGACCTATCAAACGCTGAATCTCAACCGTTCGTCCACCTTGCTTGCCTGCACTGGCTTCACGACGCATGCGAGAACCAGTTGAACGAGGCAACATGCCATATTCAGCCGTTACCCAACCTTGGTTTTTACCTTTTAAAAACGGTGGTACTTTTTCTTCAACCGTGGCGGTACAAATCACTTTGGTATCGCCAAACTCAATTAACACAGAGCCTTCAGCATGTTTCGTGAAGTTCTTCGTTAATCGAACTTGTCTCATTTCATTTGTTTGGCGGCCACTTGGTCTCATTTGGTTTGTCCTTATTGAGTACTTTTGATTAGAATGAAGGGATTATACGAGACGAAGACTCCGCACTCAAACCATCTCTTCTCCGTAATCAATTTATTACTGGCTCAATTAGGCCAGCCGACCTAACACCAAGGAGGGGAACTTTACATGAAAAGCATGACAGCCTTTGCCAGAATAGAGCAACAATATGATTGGGGGAAAATCAGTTGGGAGCTGCGTAGCGTCAACCAACGCTATTTAGAAATCTACCTAAAAATGGCAGAGAACCTTAAAACCGTAGAAATGCCGGCACGAGAACTCATTAAAAAATCGGTTGGCCGAGGCAAATTAGAAGGTTCGCTACAAGTTACTCTCAATGAAGCGGCTGAAAGTTTTCACGTGGATATTAACCTAGTCAATCAACTCGTCAAATCCATCGAATCCGTGCAACAATCCTTACCAGAAGCCACACAAGTCAACCCATTAGATATATTGAAGTGGCCGGGCATATTACAAACACAACAAAATTCACTTTCACCAGAAGCCTTAAACACCGCCATTCTTGACTGCTTACAACAAGCACTTGATCAGTTAAATGAAGCCCGCACTAGAGAAGGCAAAGCTCTTGCCACCATCTTGTCAGAAAAAACTGAACAAATGCACCAAGAAATTGAGAAGGTCAAAACCATTTATCCACAAGCGTTGCAACACCACACAGAAGCTTTAAAGCAACGCATTGCAGAACTCGCAGGACAAGTGGATGATCATCGCTTTCATCAAGAAGTCGCCATCATTGCGCAGAAAGCAGATATTGCAGAGGAAATTGAACGTCTAGAAACCCACTTAACCGAAGTCTCTCGCCTGTTAAGCGCAAAAAATGGCGTGGTCGGTAGGCGCTTAGATTTCTTAATGCAAGAACTCAATCGAGAAGCAAATACTTTAGGCTCAAAAGCTATTGATCCACAATTGACTCAAGCCAGTGTGGAATGCAAAGTTTTAATCGAGCAAATGCGAGAACAAATCCAAAATATAGAATGACAGCAGACGGCCATAAGCACTCTGAAAACAAAGATTTTTTATATCCTTGCTAATAAAGATTTTTTCTTGATACGAATCAATATTTTTATTTGAATTTTTGAGCTTAGGACAGTATAGTTCGAGGTGTTGTCATGGACTTACAACTATCTGAGGAAAAGCAAATGAACAATTTTATTAAAATGCTTGGCGTTTTAGCTATTACAGTTATTATTCCATTGCTAGTACTGTTAGGGATTTGGGGTGGTATCCTTCCTCAGTCACTACAGGTTGATATTGGTATGTTCGGCGTAATTGCTGCAATCGTCATTATCGTAGGTGGTAACCTATACTTGATGTACGATGACATCAAATCTGGACGTTATTCTAAAAAATAAACAACGTCTTGAGAGAGCATTCTAGAAAAACCCGACCTAAGTCGGGTTTTTTTATGGCTTTTTTACAGTTTTGTCATCTTTTCTCGCTTTTTAGCTAGATTTTTATCACGTATAATGAACTTCTTTTAGCCTAATAAAGTTTTATTATTGCTCCCTATGTCTGATGAACTGCGCAACGACGATTACTACGATCGCCAAGCACCCGAACAAGAAACGCCACCGCCTGAGAAAAAAAAGCGTGGTTTCTTCAAAAGATTTTTCTGGTTTAGCTTCTTTTCTGGTTCTGCCGCTTTCTTAGCAGGTGCAATTTATTACACTATAACCATTTATCCAACCCTTCCAGATGCGTCTTCCTTGAAAGATGTCTCTTACCAGGTGCCGTTAAAAATTCTGACCTCAGATGGCAAACTGATTAGTGAGATTGGCACCAAGAAACGTATCCCACTGGATTACACTCAAATCCCAGAGCGCATGACACAAGCCATCGTTTCTGCTGAAGATGAAGATTTCTTTAAGCATGGCGGCGTAGATTTTAAAGGGCTTGCTCGTGCCGTTTATGAGTTGGTAACAACAGGACATAAAAAATCTGGTGGTTCCACCATCACAATGCAGGTGGCAAGAAACTTTTTCCTAACAAAGAAAAAGACTTACTTGCGAAAACTGAATGAAATCATTCTGTCTTACAAAATTGAGCACCAAATCAGTAAAGAAGAAATACTTGCTCTCTACCTAAACAAAATCTTCCTGGGTTATCGCTCTTATGGAGTTGCTGCTGCTGCACAAACCTACTATGGGAAAGACATTAAAAATCTATCTTTAGATGAATATGCCATGATTGCCGGGCTACCAAAAGCCCCTTCTCGTTATAACCCAATTTACAATCCGGAAAGAGCTAAGCTGCGTCGTAACTATGTACTCAAACGCATGTACAAAAACCACTACATCACTGAGCAAGAAATGGAACAAGCTATTGAAGTGCCAGTTCATGCCAAACTGACTGGTTCTCGTATTGATGTTGAAGCGGGTTATGTAGCCGAAATGGCTCGTGACTTTGCTATTGAACATTTCGGTGACGATGCTTTAAAAAATGGCCTGACCATTACCACCACGCTTTCCAGCCACCTACAAGATGTGGCTAACAAATCGGTGAGAGATGGCTTACAAGATTACGAAAGACGACATGGTTATCGAGGCGCTATCACGCATTTTGCACCAACAATCATGATAGATAAAGCGCAGTTATTATCCAAACTCAATGACTTGAAAACTTTTGCTTCTTTGGATGTAGGCGCTGTCACCGCAACTACTGACGATGATGCAACCGTACTTCTAGAAGATGGTTCTGAAACTCACTTATCACTTGATAGCATTAAATGGGCTAAGCCTTATATCAATGTGAATAAAACAGGCGATACACCAGAAAAAATAACGGATGTACTCACCGTAGGGGATGCCATTTATTTGCAATTAACTGATAACGGTTGGGAACTAGCACAAAACCCAAAAACCGAAGCAGCCTTAATTTCGATTGATCCAGATAATGGCAGTATCAAAGCATTGGTTGGCGGTTATGATTTCTTCCGCAGCAAGTTTAACCGAGCAATCCAAGCTCGCCGACAGGTCGGTTCAAATATCAAACCTTTCCTATACTCTAGCGCGTTAGAAGATAACATGACTGCTGCATCGATTATTAATGATGCCCCAGTCGTTTTCCATGATGCTTCGCTAGAAGATGTGTGGCGCCCGGAAAACTACTCTGGCCGTTTTTATGGTCCAACTCGATTAAGAGTTGCTTTGATGCACTCAAGAAACTTGGTTTCTATCCGCTTACTACAGCATGTCGGTATTTCATACGCCATTAAGTACATCGAACGTTTTGGCTTTCCGAAAGAGCAACTTAATTTGCATCGAGACCTATCTTTGGCACTTGGTTCAGTACAATTTACGCCAGAAGAAGTCGTTCGAGGCTACGCAACGTTTGCCAATGGTGGTTATCTCATCAAACCTTTCTTGATCGACAAGGTACAAAATTTCGATGGCAATGTCATTTACCAAGCTAACCCGAAAAAAGCCTGTAGCGTACAGTGCACACCTGATGACCCAACAACTGCACCTGAAATCATCACCCCACAAAACGCTTACATCATGACAACCATGATGCAAGATGTTATCAACCACGGTACTGCCCGAGCTGCTCGCGTATTGAACCGAAAAGACATCGCAGGTAAAACAGGTACCACCAATGACCAAAAAGATGCCTGGTTCTCTGGTTTTAACCCCCATATCGCAACAAGTGTTTGGGTTGGTTTTGATCAACCAAGTACGCTGGGGCGTAACGAATTTGCTGGACGTGCAGCCTTGCCTATTTGGATTGATTTCATGCGACAGGCACTCAAGCCTTACCCAAATGTACCTTTCGCTATCCCAGATGGGTTGGTCAATGTGCCTATCGATAAAACAACTGGGAATGCCGTACCAGCGGATACGCCCGGCGCTTTCTTTGAAGTATTCCGTGAAGGGCACGCACCAAAAGTACCGAATGTTTCCGAAAAAAATATAGAAGAGATGACACAAAAGCTCTTTCAATAGCCAAAGGTGAAATCATGGATTGGTCTGCGCTTTCTAAAACTTTAAGTACCGAACATGGACTAGACCTTAAAATTGAAAGTGCGTCACCTGTTGGCGGCGGTGATATTCACCAAGCCTTTCATCTTAAAACACTCGATGATTCTTACTTCTTAAAAGTGAATCGTACTGAAGCGTTACCTCTATTTCAAACCGAAGCACACAGCCTTGAAACATTACTCGCAACAGGTGTTGTTGAAGCTCCAAAACCTTTGGCTTACGGCAGAGTCGAAGACAAATCTTTCCTATTAATGACTTATTTGCAAATGGGATTTCAAGGAGACGATGAACAACGCGGCAAAGATCTTGCGCTCATTCACCATCAAATTCAGCAAAACAAACAATTCGGTTGGTTTGAAGATAACTATATCGGTCATACCCTACAACAAAATACTTGGCATACCGACTGGATTGAATTTTATCGAGATGCCCGCCTGTTACCGCAACTTGAACTTGCTGCAACTCAAGGAGCAAGTTCTGACTTAATAAATTCCGGCTCGCAATTGGCAGAAGAGCTGCCTAAATTCTTTCAAGACTATCAACCTGAAGCATCATTATTACATGGCGACCTCTGGGGTGGAAACAGCAGCTTCCTTGCAACCGGAGAAGCCGTATTTTTTGATCCTGCTAGCTATTATGGCGATAGAGAAACTGACTTGGCGATGACTGAACTCTTTGGCGGTTTTTCTAAAGCGTTTTACGATGGATACAATGAAATTTTCCCTATCAACAAAGGCTATGCAATGCGCAGGCCTCTGTATCAGCTGTATCATCAACTTAATCACTTCAATCTGTTTGGCGGTCATTACCAACAACAATCGTTACATACCATAGAATCTTTACTCAAAACCCAGCCTGGCAGTTTTTAATCACCTAGATTAGACAGCAACAATTGGGTGGCAAAACACACTATGGTAAAATAGCCCAACTTTTTGACCAATCCAAACTAAACGCCTTCCTCAAAAGCCGAAATTGATTGGTCATACACCCAAATTATTTTGCTAAAACACGCTAAAAAATATTAGGAACATACATGAAATTCATTCTTCTAGGCGCGCCTGGCGCAGGTAAAGGTACTCAAGCTCAGTTCTTAACCAAACAATTTAATATCCCACAAATTTCAACTGGCGACATGCTTCGCGGAGCAATTAAAGCAGGTACGGAACTTGGTAACCTAGCTAAGTCATTTATGGATGCAGGTAAATTGGTTACTGACGAAATCATTATCGGCTTAGTTAAAGAACGTATTCAAGAAGCGGACTGTGCAAATGGCTTTTTGCTAGATGGCTTTCCTCGTACAGTTCCACAAGCTGATGCCTTAAAAGCTGCTGGTGTGGCAATTGACGCTGTGATTGAAATTGATGTACCAGATTCAGAAATTGTTAATCGCATGGCAGGTCGTCGTGTTCACCCGGGTTCAGGTAGAACTTATCATATCGTCTACAATCCACCAAAAGCGGAAGGAAAAGATGATGAAACGGGTGAAGACTTGATTCAACGTGATGATGATCAGGAAAATGTAGTGTTGGATCGTTTAAAAGTGTATCACGACCAAACAGCGCCTTTGGTCAACTACTACCAAGCTGAAGCAGCTGCTAACAGTGCTATCAAATACATTAAAGTTGATGGAACACAATCTATTGATACGGTTGAAAAAGAGATTCTGACTGAATTGAACTAACGTTTTAAAACGTCAGTCAAAAAGGCCTCAACATGAGGCCTTTTTTGTTTTTAGAACAACCCATTAGCTGTCTATTGTTGCAAATTTTGCAACAGTATTTTCTAGATTCACTTATTTTTTGTTACCAATTTTCTCTTTAGAATAAGGCTCCAACGTTAATACATTTCAAGGAATCTTATGTCAACATTACTTAGAATTGATAGCAGCGCCTTAACCCAAGGCTCTAACTCAAAACACTTAGCTGAACAGTATCAAAAACAATGGCTAGCTACCCATCCGCAAGGAAATATCATCCACAGAGATTTGGCGATGCAGCCGCCTGAACACTTATCTGAAGCTATGATTGGTGCAATGTACACACCTGCTGAAAGCCGTTCTGTTGAACAACAAGCGGCTTTATCTGATTCTGACCTATTCCTGAATGAAGTTAAACTGGCAGACACTTTACTGATCAGTATGCCTATGTACAACTTCGGCATACCCTCTTCATTAAAGGCGTACTTGGATCACATTATTCGTGTAGGAGAATCTTTTACTTATACGGAAGACGGCCCTAAAGGGCTACTGAAAAACAAAAACGCTGTGATTATTTTGACATCTGGTGGAAATTATACGGAGTCACCATACAAGCAATTTGATCATGTAACGCCTTACTTGAAAACGGCTTTAGGCTTTATTGGTCTTGAAGATATAAAAGTGGTGATTGCGCCAAATATGGCAAAAGAGGAAACGGCAAGACAACAAGCGTTAAACAATGCTGAGGAGGATTTACTTAGCGCGGTATAAACCTATGCGTAATGCGAATAGTCATTAAATAAGACATTGCGCTCAACTGATAAGCGTTTTGAAACTTTCTGTTTCAATCATTTCTGACCAATAAACGCCTTGCCCATAAGCGCAACCCCATTGTTTTAAACTTTGGGCTTGCTGCTCAGAATGAACGCCACTGGCAATCATACAAGCATCCAAACTTTGTACCATTTGAATAATGGCTTTCACCCATTGCTTTCCTTGTTCAGACTGCATCTGTTGATCCAACCAAACTGGGTCAAAACGAAACTCTTGAATAGACAACCCTGTTAAGAAATTCAAATCAAGAGGCTGAGGACCCACATCTGCTAGCGTTAATTGATAGCCTGCAGCTGTCAACTCTTGCAACAAAGGTTGCATCGTTAAACCTTCTTGCTGCAATCCTTTTAATGAAAAAGACAGCTGCAATTGATTTTTAGGTATGTCATAACGCGCAACCGTCTGTTCAAGCTTATTAAGAAGAGAGGCATTCCATAAAGGTTTCATAATAGGTAATGTCACAACAAATTCTGGATCAAGCACTTGCCAATCTTTTAGATAATGACAAGCCGTGTCCAACAACCAATCTGCCGCCGACTCTGCCCAAGGCATTTGTTCAAGTTGATCAGCCCACTCAATCGCTGAAAAACTTTCAAAAAATGAATTCTGCCATGCAATGGACAAACAGCCACCGACAATGCGATTTTCTTTCAGATCAATTTGAGGCTGAACGCAGCTAATCAATTCATTGTTGTGCACAGCCATTTCCAAAGCTTCTCGAATATCTGATTCCCTTTGCTCTGCTAAAAAGTCTGGTGATGTTTCAGCATCTTCATAAAAACGAAACCGTTTTTTACCTAATTTTTTAGCGACATATAGAGCTTTATCAGCATTCTCTGACAACTCGGAAGTGATTCGGCCGTCATGAGGAAAACGACTGACACCGATGCTAGTAGAAATTTGGACTTCATGACCATCAAAATAATACAGGCGGGAAATCTCATTAATCATACGCTTACAGATGCTTTCGATGATTTCTCTGCTATCTTCAGAGTCCGTTAATAAAGCTACAAATTCATCGCCCCCCAAACGAGCCACGACGTCATTTTCACGTAAAGAGGAGACCAAACGAGCCGCTGCAAGTCGAAGGAGTTCATCACCAACATGATGACCCAGAGTATCATTCACCTTTTTAAAACCATCGAGGTCCAAGAATAACAGAGTGAAGCTGGTTTCCGTTTCTGTCGCACGTTGCACCATCTGCTCCATAATGTCATGAAAATAACCACGATTTGGTAAATGCGTTAATGCATCAAAATGCGCTTTGCGATAAAGGTCTTCTGTTCGTGCTTTCACTTCTGCCTCAATCAGATTTTCAACATCTTGCTGACGCCCAGAAAATTTATAACGCAAGTCAGACAATAGGTGTTTAACATTCCCCATCTCCAATTTTGCTTGCAGTGAATCTTGATCATCTCGACCCAAACGACTCAACTGATCATGAGCCAAGCGACTTTCTTTTGTCAACCTTTCAAGAGATGCGTCGTTCAACTCGCTTGCATCGATTAAGGACACATCAGAAAAAGGAGTCATGTCATCTTGTACCATGTTAATTTCCCAAACTTCATATTTATAATTCTTTCGTCTAAAGCTGTTGACCAATACCTTTGTCATCCCGCTTTGACTATAATGGCTTCATTCGCCTGACTCAGAGTTTTATCATACCTTTATCCCGCAGCCTTATCTATTGATAAGAAAAGCAATATCTAAAACATCTGTAGTCAATTCTTTAACAGAATTTAATTTAATCAAAAGCAAAGGAAATGCCATGTTTCAGGATTCCGATAATCACGAAGTCACTATCGGCACTAAATTTTCGCCTACTGCTACCAAAATAATGCTGTGTGGTGCAGGAGAATTAGGTAAAGAAGTTGCAATAGAAGCACAGCGTTTTGGTATCGAAGTTATTGCGCTTGATCGCTATGAAAATGCACCCGCCATGCAGGTTGCTGATAAAAGCTACACCCTCAGTATGCTAGATGGTGATGCTTTAAAAGAAATCATTCTTAAAGAAAAACCTGACTTTATCGTCCCGGAAATTGAAGCCATTGCCACGGATACCTTGGCAGAACTTGAACAGCAAGGTTTTCATATTGTACCAACTGCTAAGGCAACACAATTGACGATGAATCGTGAAGGTATTCGTCGACTTGCCGCAGAAACACTGGAACTCAAAACCTCTCCCTACGCTTTTGCAGACAATAAAGAAGACTTTGTACAAGCGGTAAAAACGATTGGGATTCCTTGCGTGGTAAAACCAATTATGAGCTCTTCCGGTAAAGGACAAAGTGTCATCAAAAGCGCTGACGATATTAATCATGCTTGGGATTATGCTCAAGAAGGCGGTCGTGCTGGCAAAGGTAAGGTTATTGTCGAAGGCTTTGTCGACTTTGATTATGAGATTACATTACTTACTGTACGCCACATTGACGGCACAAGCTTCTGCGAACCAATTGGGCATATACAAGAAGATGGGGATTATCGTCAATCCTGGCAACCGCATCCTATGACACCTAAAGCCCTAGATAATGCGCAACATATTGCAAAAAACATTACCGACGCCTTAGGCGGCCGTGGACTATTTGGCGTAGAACTCTTTATTAAAGGTGATGATGTCATCTTTAGTGAAGTATCTCCCCGCCCGCATGACACTGGTCTGGTCACCTTAATCTCTCAAGACTTATCTGAGTTTGCACTCCATGTCCGCGCCATACTTGGTCTACCGATTCCAAACATTGTTCAACATGGACCTTCGGCTTCAAGCGTGATTTTACCTACAGGCAATTCAACCCAAACCGCATTTGGAAACTTGCAGCAAGCCCTCTTGCAGCCAAATACTCAAATTAAACTATTTGGGAAACCTGAAATTGCGGGTAGACGACGCATGGGCGTTGCTCTGGCTAGAGGTGAAACCATCGAAGATGCTTTAGAAAAAGCAAAACAAGCTGCCCAAGCGGTAACCATCACCTTCTAATCCCCTAATACCCAGCCTGGCAGATTTTTGACTAAAAATGACCAAGCTGGGGTTAATCACCAAAAAACACTCCGTCAAATTTCTGACGAACAGCAAGACTTGCCAGTTTTTTATCGTCAATTTTCCGCTTTACGGCAATTTTTTCCCATACTTAAAACCCTGTAAAAACATTGTGTTACCTGTGTTTCAGGCATTTTCGATCATTTTGGCACACTCAGTGCTATTCGACAGGTAAAGAAAAACTTTAAAAAATATTTACCACAAAGGGAAATAGCCATGACAACTAATTTAAATATGACAGCTGAAACTAAAGCTCCTTTGATTACCGACTACCAACGTGATGAACAAGCTGAAAAACACTTGGCAGAAAACCCAAGAAAAACCGTTTTACTACTTCTTCAAGGCGTTGTTGATAAAGGAAACTTGGCAAAAGTTTGCCACCAGTCCAGTGCTTTAGTTGAAAAAGGATTTCATCTAGGTCGAATGACTACGATTCTTGACGCGCTTCGTGACCGTCTAAGCATGACTGAACATACACCAATTGCATATGATTTAGAAGAACTATATCATTATGCTGACAAAGCTATTCAAGAAGCTGTTTTTGAGAAAGATACTTTCTACTTAGACAGCGCGATCGAAATTCTTACTGAGCTACGAGATGCTTGGTTAGAAATGATGCATCAAACAGGTGAGCTAGGTGATCACGCTTAATTCTCCTTAGCTTATCTGATGCAACCAAGTTTGGCTTTCTTTCCTTTCAAATTCGAAAGCTTTACTTACTCCCAAGGCCAGTTACTTTAACTGGTCTTTTTTTTCATTCTCATTTAAGCTTAATCCGTTAGAATTAAATTTCAAATTCCTTACAAATGGAAAAATCATGAGCTTAAAAAATACAGAACACTCTTTCGGTTTAGTTTCACGTGCTAATCATTGGATATCCGCTTTTGCCTTTATTCTTGCAATACTTACCGCCTTTATCGCTGAAGAATTTATGGCTAAAGGTGAAGCTAGAAGCAATGTATTTCAATTACATTTCTCTCTGGGAATCAGCTTATTTTTACTGATGATTCTTGGAATGATTTGGCTGAAAATTTCACCAAACCCTGCTGATATTGGTGAAAACCGCCTTGAAATCGTTCTCAGCCATATTGTAAAAGGCTTTTTATACCTATCCTTAATTGTGATGCCTATTTCCGGTTATATGATGGTCAGCGCAGGCGGGCATGATATTGGGTTCTTCAATCTATTTACGCTGCCAAATTTGGTTGGCGAAAACCCTGACATCAAAGCTATTGTCAAACCTTTACATGTTTACTCAGGATTCTTTATTACTTTTATACTGATGGTACATATCGCTGGTGCCTTAAAACACCATTTGGTTTACAAAGATAATGTTCTAAACCGCATGCTGGGACGAACACCTTCTCAGCCAGAATAACGCCAAATAAAAACCTAGAAATGCATTTAGATAAGTTTAATAAGCTTTTGTTTTTCTAAAGTATTTATAAACTCTGTCGATATCATGAAGATCATAAGAAATAATTAGCACTCTATTGACTTGAGTGCTAATTTCTGTATATTAGTACCTAATGAAAAAGATGAATCAACAGGAGCAGGATTGTATGACAAATCAAATGATTCCGTTAAGCGCTAGCCTTACTCCAGGACAAAACATCGAAAACTACTTGGTAACGGTTCGATCTCTGCCGCAATTGAATGCAGAGGAAGAGCATGCGCTTGCTGAAAAACTTTATTATCAAAAAGACCTAGACGCTGCTAGACAACTTATATTGTCTAGTCTTCGTTATGTTGTGCCGGTTGCACGCTCTTATAAAGGTTATGGCTTACCACTTGCTGACTTAGTACAAGAAGGCAATATCGGTTTAATGAAAGCCGTTAAACGCTTTAATCCAGAAGAAAACGTGCGTCTAATGACATTTGCAGTTCATTGGATTCGAGCTGAAATCAACGAATATGTCATTAAAAACTGGCGTATCGTAAAAACAGCAACAACTAAAGCACAACGCAAACTTTTCTTTAAGCTAAGAAGCACCAAAAAATCTTTGGAATGGTTTGGCGATAAAGATGCCGATGACGTAGCAACAGCATTAGGTGTAACCAGACGCGACGTGTTAGAAATGGAAACCCGTCTCTATGGTCAGGACTTACCTGTAGATATGAGCCCAGATGACTCGGAAGAATCTGGAAAGTCTTATCCTATTCTAGTTAGCCAAGAACCTGACCCTGAAACACAGTTGGTTAATGAGTCTCAAAGCACTTATGAGCTAAACATGATGACATCAGCACTAGGTAACTTAGATGAACGTAGTCAAGATATTATCCGTAAACGCTGGCTAAATGAAGACAAAATGGGCTTGAAAGAATTGTCGGAAATTTACGGCGTTTCAATGGAACGTATCCGTCAAATTGAACAGCAAGCTTTATTAAAAATGCGTGCAAATATGCAAACTGCATAATACTTAATGTTCAACATAAAAACAAAAAGCCCCGAAACCGGGGCTTTTTTTATAACTACGTTTTCACTTTACTGCTCATTTTAAAACCAACAACAATGTCAAACCCACATCAGCAACCAATGTAAAAATAAAACCTAAACTCAGTAGCAATCCACGATAAACATGGCCTCGCCATTTTAAAACCAAAATAGCCATCAAGTTTGCTAAAACCATCAATGGCAACCCCCACATAAAAGCAATATTAAACTCATACGCGCCTGGCTTTAACGGATTAATATCGAAGACAACCAGCAATGCTGGCAAAAACAACCAAAGCGCAATAATGCCAAATACCATGGACAACATAGACAAAAGGTTGATTACCCATAATGGCTTTATATTTTTATTGGACATTTCATCCCTCCAAACCTAATACCTAGCTTCTTACGAAAGCTTCTCAGCAAAAATAGTCATGCTGATAGCGTGCTTTGATTCACTTGGAACCACAACCGCATTATCCAATACATTACCTGACTCAACACACAACATGGTTTGCCAAGCGTCATCACCCATATCGGAAAAGGCTTTCACGCCTTCTGCTCCAGGATTCCATACGACACTGGATTGACTGTGATTCTTTTCAATCACAATACGGCGGTTCGCTCTCACATCATCAAAAGATACGGGGCTTGTTTGATCTAAATAAACATTGTCCAAAGGTGGATCAATATGCACTGACCCTTGTTGACGAACTGGCACTGCATTGGTTAACTTATCCAGCAGAAGCGCGCTTGCCATCCCTTGAACTTCAACACCAGTCGAATTAGAAACGGCGAAATAAGTATGAAAAGCTTCAGTGAAGCTCAAGTCATAGCCATTGAGGTTATGTGTTGTTAATGTCAAAGACAGCTTTTCACCAATTTCTATACGCAAAGATAAATGAAAATCATGCGGCCAAACCTTTCGCGTAACATCATCGGAATCACAAGTTAGCACCAATTCTGTCGTGCCATTATCATGAGAATGTGCACTATCTAAGTGCCATACACGGTTACGAACAAAACCATGAGCAGGTAGCCCCTCTTCATCAGACTTACCAAACCAAGGCCAACAAATAGGAATACCACCTCGTACAGGCTTTTGCCCATCGTATATCGCCACATCCGACACCCAAAGCAAATCTTGCCCCGCAGAAGCCCCTTGTTTAGGTATAAAACTTAACACGCTAGCACCATGAGGCGTAATAACCGCTGTTGCGAAAGGGTTATCGACTTCGATCATCATAAGACGATCTTTCATCGAAAAACTTACCCCTTCAGCATCAAATTGCTTACTCAGTGCGTCTGTCATGTCATGCCTTTATTGATTCGTTTAACAGTGTTCTCAGCGCCATTCCGTGAGTGTTTGTTCAAGCAAGGTTTGCGAATAATCGCCAGTCACATAAGCCTGACCAATTTCTTTTAGCAAAACCAACCGAATCTTACCTGCATGAACCTTCTTATCACCCGCCATTAGGTCTAGAAAACGTTGATTAGACATTTCTTCAACACTTGGCGGCAAGGTCGGTAAGTTGGCGTGTTTAAAAATCGCTTCAATTCTATCTAGATCACTTTGTGTCAGGTTGCCCATTAACTTCGAGAGATAAACCGCTTGCATCGACCCAGCGCTAACGCCTTCACCATGCAACCATTTGCCATACCCCATCCCTGCTTCAATAGCATGCCCAAAGGTATGACCTAGATTAAACAAAGCACGCATACCAGACTCTTTTTCATCTAGCGCAACGATTTTTGCTTTGTTTTGACATGAGCGCTCAATCGCTTCTGTTAATGCTGCTGAGTCACGACCAATCAAATCATCCATATGCTGTTCAAGCCACTCAAAGAAAGGATAATCCGTAATTAAACCGTACTTAATGACTTCCGCCAAACCTGCCGATAATTCTCTATCTTCAAGAGTGCTCAGGACATCCGTATCAATCACAACACATTCTGGTTGATGAAAGGCACCAATCATATTTTTACCAAAAGGATGATTAACCCCGGTTTTACCACCAACAGAAGAATCCACCTGAGACAACAGCGTGGTTGGAATCTGAATAAAGTTCACGCCTCGTTGATAAGATGCAGCCGCAAACCCCGTCATGTCACCGATAACACCACCACCTAAGGCAACAAAGGTACACTTTCGATCAAATCGATTAGCAATAGCAACATCAAAAATTTTGTTAAGGATTTCAAGATTTTTGTACTCTTCACCATCCGGTAACACCGCAACGCGCACTTCATAATCTGCAAAAGTTTGTTCGACTTGCTCTAAATACAATGGCGCAACAGTCGTGTTAGTCACAATCAATACTTGATTACCCTGTACATAGGGACTAATCAACTCAGGATTGCTAATCAGACTTTGACCGATAAAAATCGGGTAGCTTCTTTCTCCTAAATCGACATGTAATGTTTTCAATATTTTGTCCTCAATTCTTTAACGCTATATGCTGGTACTTAAGATAGGCAAGTTAAACAAGGTGTTCTTCTTCTAGCTTGTCGACGATTTGTTTAACCACACGATGAACTGGCGTCTGCTCAGTTTCTATCACCAAATCCGCCACTTCCATATAGAGTGGATCACGTTTTTTCATTAAGTCTTCCAACACCTGTTCAGGGTTGTCGGTTTGTAACAATGGTCGATTGCGATCATGTTTTGTACGCTGCACCAAAGCATCAACCGATGATTTAAGATAAACAACAAAGCCACGTGAACGTAAGTGCTTACGATTTTCAGGATCTAAAACAGCGCCACCGCCAGTTGCCAATATAGTCTCAGTACGTTGGGTTAACTCATCAATAACACTGGCTTCCCGGGAACGAAATCCTTCTTCACCTTCGATGTCAAAAATCATCGGAATGGTTGCGCCAGTTTTGGCTTCGATTTCATGGTCACTGTCCACAAAATCATAATGCAACTTTTCCGATAAAAAACGTCCTACTGTGGATTTCCCAACCCCCATTGGACCGATTAAAAAAATACTTTCTTTATGCATGCCGCTATTTTAGCCCACTACTATAGGAACAACTTAAAATATTTGCTCCCGAAATTTATAACCTGATTTTTATACCTTTGTTTCACAGCAGACCTTATGCTTTTATCATTGAAATTTCTGCTACTAACAATTTTATAGTTGTATGTTACAGGCTACCTAGTTAATTTTTATTCAAACTCTGTTAAAATGCCAAATCTGCTACAAAGTAAAAATACTATCAAATTACATCAAAAGAATCCCTCTAACTTTAACGGGATACTTAACAACAAAGAGTTAAAACGAAAATCATGACTGGTTCGCTTTACATCATCTCAGCACCATCAGGTGCAGGCAAGTCCTCTCTTGTCAGTAAATTACTAGAACGCGACCAGCACATTCAGGTTTCAGTTTCGACCACAACCCGACAAGCTCGCCCAGGTGAAGAAGATGGGGTGAATTACTTTTTCGTCACGGTTGATGCATTCAAACAAAAAATCGAGCAAAACGACTTTCTGGAATATGCAGAAGTTTTCGACAATTTTTACGGCACCTCCAAATCAATTGTCGAATCGAAACTATCTGAAGGTAAAGACGTTATCTTAGAAATCGACTGGCAAGGTGCTCGCCAAGTAAAATCTCTTTTCCCGAATGCAATTAGCATTTTCATCTTACCGCCAAGTTTATCGGAGCTGAATAAACGTTTAAAAGGAAGAGGAACAGATAGCGAAGAGGTTATCACTTCTCGCATGTCGAAAGCCGTGAGTGAAATGTCGCATTTTGATGAATTTGACTATGTGGTCATTAACAACCACTTTGAAACAGCATTAATGGAATTACACAGTATCTTTTTGGCTAACCGTCTTCGACGCCATATCCAACGCCAAAAACACCAAAACATGATTAACGAATTGCTTGAATCGAGCACCCCCAAATAACTTAGAAGGATTTCTAATATGCCTGGTTTTGAAATTTTTGACGATACCGAAAAACAACAAGTACAAGAAGTAATGGAGAAGGGCTTCACCTTCCGCTATAACTTTGATGGTATGCGAAATGATGTTTGGAAGGCTCGCGAACTCGAAGGCATGATTTGCGACACCTTAAAAGTCAAACACACTCATTTGGTTTCCAGTGGAACCGCTGCACTGTCAACAGCGCTTACAGCAAGTGGCATTGGTGCTGGTGATAAAGTTATCGTACCGCCTTTTACTTTTGTCGCTTCTGTCGAAGCTATCGTACTTGCTGGTGCAGTTCCTATTTTTTCAGAGATTGATAAAACCCTAACCCTTTCTCCTGAAGGTATTTTAGAAACCCTAAAAAAACACCAAGACATTAAAGCCATCAATTTTGTTCATATGTGTGGTTCCATGGGGAAAATGGATGAGATAAAGGCAATCTGCGACCAACATAACATTGTTCTTCTGGAAGATGCTTGTCAGGCAACTGGTGCAACCTATAAGGGACAAGCGCTTGGCACGATTGGTCATGTCGGCACCCTATCTTTTGACTCGGTCAAAACCATCTCCTGTGGAGAAGGCGGGGCGGTACTCACCAACGACACGACCATCTATGATTTTGCACATCAATACTCAGATCATGGTCACGATCACATTGGTATGGATCGCGGTGCAGAAAGCCATCCAATTATGGGAGCTAACTACCGTATCTCAGAAATGAACGCCGCGGTAGGTGTCGCGCAGTGGAAAAAACTTGATCGAATCTTAGACACGCAGCGCCGCAATAAAAAAGCGCTCAAAGATGCCTTAGCCAATTACTCAGAAGTTTCTTTCCGAGTCATTCCAGATGAAGCGGGTGATAATGCAGGATTCTTAAGCATCATACTACCGACTGAGGAACGCACACAAGAAGTGGTAAAAGCACTTGGCGAACAAGGTGTTGCAGGTGTCTTCTATTGGTATGCCAACAATTGGCACTATTTGAAAAACTGGCACCACATCCACCAGATGAAAGGAGCCGCTAAACTGCCTATTGACTTAATTGCTGATCGCCCGGACTATACGCAAATTAGCACCCCCAAGTCGGATGATATTATGAGCCGCACGCTATCCATGTTAATTAATTTATCTTGGTCAGAAGAACAAATTAATGAACGCATTGCGGCATTTGCCAAAGTTTTCCGCTAAACTTTACCCATATTTAATTCACTAAAATGTGTGACTCACAACTAAAAAATCAAAAGAGATAACATCATGAAACATCGCAATTTTAAAACTGTTCCCAGAATTATTTTCGGTCGCGGCGCCTTTGACCAATTAGATGAAGTCTTGGCAGAAGAGCGTCAATCCGAAAAAGATTGTGTGGTTTTCTTAGTTGATGAAGTCCATAAGGATAAGCCTTTAGCTCAGCGTATCCCGAAACATGATCAGGATATGATTATCTGGCTGGATGTTACCGACGAGCCAAAAACTACTTATGTTGATGCCCTGACAGAACAGGTTCAAACTTACTGCAGTGAACACAACAATGGTAAAGAACCTGTTAGTGTTATCGGTATCGGTGGTGGTTCCTCTATGGATATCGCTAAAGCCGTTGCATTATTGTTGACCAACCCTGGTGGGGCTGCAATTTATCAAGGTTGGGATTTGATTAAAAACCCTGCTGTTCATCATGTTGGTATTCCAACTATTTCAGGAACAGGAGCCGAAGCTTCACGCACCACGGTATTGACTGGCCCTGAAAAGAAACTTGGGATGAACTCCGATTACACGGTCTTTGACCAAATTATCCTAGACCCTGATTTGGTCGCTGGCGTACCGAAAAACCAATGGTTCTATACCGGAATGGACTGCTATATCCACAATGTGGAAGCACTAAACGGTACTTATATCAATGAATTTGCTCGTGCATTTGGCGAACAGTCAACGGAACTCTGTCACCAAGTTTTCCTTGAGGATCACCCAGAATCAGAGGAAAAATTGATGATGGCTTCCTACATGGGCGGACAATCCATCGCTTATAGCCAAGTTGGGGCTTGCCATGCGCTTTCGTACGGTTTGTCTTACGTGCTTGGCTTTCATCACGGTATTGGAAACTGCATTGCCTTTAACGTACTAGATGACTTCTATCCTGAAGGAGTGGCAACTTTCCGTAAAATGATGGAAAAACACAACATTGACCTACCAACGGGCGTTTGCGCGAACCTAACCGATGCTCAAATGGATAAAATGATACAAGTTTGTTCAGGCATGGCACCGCTTTGGGACAACGTTTATGGACCTAGTTGGAAAGAAAAAGTTACGCCTGAACTGCTTCGCGGTCTATACGAAAAAATGTAACTTCTTAATTCCTACCGATAAAAATTCGGTAGGAAACTTCTCTTTTCACTTAATTTTTAAGTCATCGGATTGATTCAACATGAAAACCTATGTTTTTATTCCTGCGCGTTACGGTTCCTCTCGATTACCAGGCAAGCCTTTAAAACTGATTAATGGTAAACCAATGATTCAACACGTTTTTGAGCGCACTTCAAAAGCTAAAGGCATTGAAGCCGTCTATGTTGCAACAGATGATGATCGCATTAAAGATGCCGTTGAAGCCTTTGGTGGCAAGGTCATCATGACACCACCTGAAGCAGAATCAGGTACGGACCGCATCGCACAGGCAGCCGCACAACTTCAACTTGAACCGAATGATTTAATTGTTAATGTGCAAGGCGACCAGCCTTTAGTACATTCCGAGTCCATCGAAGCCGTTATTTCTCCTTTTACGGATGACCGTTATGATGGTAGTTTTGAAATGTCTACTCTGTCTTTCAAAATCGTTAATGAAGCAGAAATCACCAGCCCGAAGGACGTGAAATTGGTTACCGATGTCAATGGGTTTGCGCTTTACTTCTCGAGAGCAACCATTCCTCATGGTCGAGACTATTGGGATCACGATTCTTATAAGCACCTAGGGGTCTATGCTTACACCAAGCGTTTTGTTGATGCTTTTAACGAACTCCCAATGGGACACTTAGAAAATATCGAAAAACTTGAGCAACTTCGCGCACTGGAATTTGGTCAAAAAATCAAAGTCGTTGAAAGCCTTTGGGACTCACCAGAAGTTGATGTTCCTGGTGACATTGAAATAATGGAAGCCCTGCTTAACGCTGGACACTAACGCTAGAATCTTAAAGACAATTAACGGCTAGACTATGCTGACTTACCAATTGCTCATTCACCTCCTCAGCCCGTTGGTTTTCTTTATTACTGTGCTGGAAGCTATTAAAAAACAGGGGGGGTTAGCTTTTATCCTAGAAAGGCTAGGACTAAAGTACCCTGAAGGCTCTTTACCAAACCTATCTCCAATCTGGATTCATTGCGCTTCTGTCGGCGAGGTCAAAGCAGCAGAACCCCTCATCCATAAGCTACTATTGAACCATTCTCTTTTAATCACCACCAATACACCAACAGGCCATGCATTAATCGAAAGACTATTTAATGAAAAGGTACTTCTCGCCTATTGCCCGGTAGATTATCCTTATGCCATTCACCGCTTTCTCAATCACTATTACCCATCAAAGCTTTGGGTCATGGAAACGGAAATCTGGCCAAACCTATACCGAGAAGCTCATAAAAAAGGGATTGAAATTAGTATTTTAAATGCCCGACTATCGAGAAAAACACTCAATAGTCCAGCTTGGTTGAAACAAGCTTACCAGCAAACACTGGCGCTGGTTTCACACTTACTGGTTAGAAACGAACAAGAAGCTTCACATTTTCGACAACTCAATGCCAACAACAATACCATTCAAGTTTTAGGCAACTTAAAATATGCGGCTATTGCAACACCTGTGGCAACGGACCGCCCGATTGAACGCCCTTATATCCTATTAGCATCCAGTCATGACAATGAAGAAACCGAGGTCACTCAGCGCTGGCTATCCTTTCATAGAGCAGAACTTCTGGTCATCGTACCAAGGCACCCGAAACGGGCAGATGAAATCGTAAAAAACTTACCTCTCTCGCGTGATCAGATTCGAGTTTATAGCAAAAATGAAATGATTGATTCAGACACATTGGTTTATATCGATGATCAAATTGGCGCGTTGGATCCTCTTTTTTGCCATGCAAAAGTTGTGATTATGGGGGGCGCTTTTGTTCCTAAAGGCGGGCACAATGTTTTGGAACCAGCTGCCTGCGGCGCTACCATTCTAACTGGGCCAGATATGTCGGATTTTGAAGAAGAAACGCAATTGCTTAAAAGTCATCAAGGGCTAATACAGTGTTCAGATTATGACAGCTTGTTTCAGGAACTTAATTCTTTGATTGACGCACCCGGTTTACTAAACAAAATGGGTGAAAATGCTAAACAGGCATTACAAAATAAAATGCACATATTAGAAGACTACTTAACGATTCTATTACCTGAACATAAGCAATAAAATAGTCACTAAACATAAAACACAACAATCAACTTCATTTATCACATATACAATTCCTTTCAAATTCGGTAAAATAGTAGTTTACTTTAAAATTAATTCTTAAAGACTCCTAACAAGACACACAAAAAGGCAAAAGAATGGCTCGTGTAACAGTAGAAGACTGCTTAGACCAAGTTGAAAATCGTTTTGAATTGGTTATTTTGGGTGCGAAGCGCGCCCGTCAACTATCTAACGGTGCAGAACCGACTTTGGAATGGGATAAAGACAAACCAACTGTCATGGCACTACGTGAATTGGCAGAGAACACTATCGACAAAGATGTGGTTATGTCTGACCCTGACACACCTCCTTATTTCGGTTAATCGGTACCTTATTTAGCTCTGTCCAATGCCAACTCCGACCAGTATCGATGGTTTATTAGAAAAGGCTTCGCTTTACCTTAGCAAAAAGCAAGTAAAGCAAATTCAAGCTGCCTTTGAATTTGGCGCTCAAGCACACGAAGGGCAAACCCGAAAATCAGGCGGGGAATATATTTGGCATCCTATTGCGGTTGCAGAAATCCTCGCCGACATCCAACTCGATTGCGAAAGTCTTATCGCTGCGATTCTGCATGATGTTGTAGAAGACACCCCTTTCACCAAAGATGATATAGAAGAACGTTTCGGACATAATGTCGCCGAAATAGTTGATGGTGTCACCAAACTTGGTAAGCTTGAGTTCGACAACCCTCAAGAAGCACAAGCTGAAAACTTCCGTAAAATGATTCTTGCCATGTCGCGAGATATACGCGTCATCCTCATTAAATTGGCAGACCGTCTCCACAATATGAGAACGCTCGGCGTTATGCGCCCAGAAAAGCAACGACGCATAGCAAGAGAAACCTTAGAAATTTTTGCACCAATCGCTGCACGCTTAGGGATTAACGCCTTTCGTATTGAATTGGAAGACCTAGGCTTCAAAGCCATGCATCCAAATCGCTATTCGGTTCTGGAACGAGCGGTTAAGAAAGCACGTGGAAATCGAAACGAAGCGGTTAACCAAATCAGTGAGGCCATTAACAATCGCCTGATTGACGACAAGATTCCGGCTCAGGTTGTTGGGCGGGAAAAACATTTATACAGTCTGTATAAGAAAATGAAATATAAAAATCTCAGTTTTGACGAGATTCTGGATATTTTTGCCTTCCGCGTTGTCGTTAATAGCGTTGATGAATGTTATCGCGTACTAGGCAGCGTTCACTCTTTGTACAAGCCTTTTCCTGGACGATTTAAAGACTATATTGCCATTCCGAAATCCAATGGTTATCAGTCTTTACATACCGTACTGTTTGGACCTTTTGGTGCCTATATTGAAGTGCAGATTCGTACCAAGGAAATGCATGAAGTATCGGAACATGGTATTGCCGCTCACTGGATCTATAAAGGTGATCAAACAGAAGAAGAACGTGCAAATCAAGGCAAAATGAACGCGGTAGAAATACGTGCACAAGAATGGGTAAAAAACCTGCTGGAAATTCAGCAAAGCGCAGGTAATTCACTCGACTTCTTGGAAAACGTTAAGATCGATCTTTTCCCCAACGTTATCTATGTTTTTACGCCAAAAGGGGAAATTATTACTCTTCCTGCAGGTGCGACGGCTGTTGATTTTGCTTATGCAGTTCATACCAGTGTTGGACACTCTACCGTTGGTTGCCGAGTCGATAAAAAACTTGTTCCCCTTAGAACACGTTTAGAAAGCGGTCAAACCGTTGAAATCCTACGAAGCCAAGAGCAACAGCCTAACCCTGCCTGGCTACATTTTGTTACGACAGCAAAAGCACGTTCACAAATTCGTCACTTCTTGAAAACACAACAAATCGAGTCCGCAGCAAGCTTAGGCAAACGCTTATTAACAAAAGCAATTCGCAGTTTTAATATGTCTTACCAGGGCCTTACCGAAGAAATACAGCTAAGAGTTGTGGAGGAACTTAAACTCAATAACTGGGATCACTTACTGGAAGAAATCGGGCTTGGCCAGCGTCTAGCAAATCTAGTCGCTAAACAAATTCATGATTTATTACTGGGTACAGAAGACTCCATTTTCCACTACCAAGGCGCTACTGATCCAGCGATGCCGCTTGTTATTTCCGGAACAGAAGGTATGGTCGTTAACTATGCCAATTGCTGTCACCCAATTCCTGGTGACGATATTTTAGGTTTTATCAGTGCGGAAAAAGGTTTGGTCATCCACCGTCAAGAGTGTCCCAACGTTAAGAACTTCAAAAACCATCCCGAAAAATGGCTCGACGTTCATTGGGAAGAAAACATTACCCAAACCTTTAACGTTGAATTGCAAATCGAAGTCTTAAATGGTCGTGGAGCGCTTGCCACTGTCGCCAGCAAAATCGCTGAAATGAAAACCGATATTGACCGCGTTCGCTCAGAAGACAAAGATGAAACCTATAGCTTGATGAATATTGTTATTCGCGTTCGCACACGCAAACATTTGGCTGATATCATACGTAAGCTTAAACGCCTGCCAATTGTTGAAAAAATTCATCGAATCTAACCACCTTCCACCAACCACTTTCATGTTTAATTCACGTTTATGCACTTGATGCATAAAACTTTACCCCTCTATAATGAAATCTATCTTCAATTAAAACTGTTTGACTAATCCAGCAATAAATCCATTTCAAGGAGTGCGTTATGACAACAGATATTCACGGTCTTTCCATCGGCATTGAACGAATCGACAACCAATTTTTCATGACACTAACGGCCAAAGGCAAGCTCACGCATGAAGACTATCAATTGATTACGCCCATGCTTGAAAACGCGATTGAAGGTGTGCAACAACCTGAAATAAATCTATTTGTTGATGCTACCGAATTAAAAGGCTGGGAACTCCACGCTGCCTGGGATGATTTCAAATTAGGCATAAAACACGGTAAATCTTTTGAAAAAATTGCTATTTACGGTCATAAACAATGGCAAGAATGGGCTGCCAAAACAGGTTCTTGGTTTATTGGCGGAGAAGCCAAATTTTTTGAAGACAAAGATGAAGCGTTACAGTGGCTAAATCAAGGAACATAATCCTCCTATCTTTTGTTTTTCTAAATAACGCACCCTACCCAGCCTGGCAGATTTTCGATAGAATGAATATCTAATGATTAAGCTCGCCCTTAGCAACTTAAGGCCAGCGATAATCCGTATTCATTTAAAGGACATTTCATGAAAGAAGTTATTGCAACTGATAAAGCCCCTCAAGCCATTGGCACTTACTCTCAAGCCGTTCGTACCGGCTCTACTGTTTACCTTTCTGGTCAAATCGCATTGATTCCAGAAACAATGGAACTTAAAGAAGGCGATATTTCTGAACGAATTCATCAAGTGTTCAAAAACTTAACTGCTGTTTGCGAAGCTGCTGGCGGCTCCCTGCAGGACATCGTTAAACTCAATATATTTTTAACAGACTTAAGTCACTTTGCAACCGTTAACGAAATTATGGCGCAATACTTTGAACAACCCTATCCTGCACGTGCTGCCGTTGGTGTTAAAGAGCTGCCAAAAGGTACAGATGTAGAAATGGATGGCGTCATGTACCTTAGCGCTTACTAATATAGGGCTGAGCGCGAACCTCATGACCTATTACCTCACTTCGCTAATACCAAGCTTTAAAAAACGCTTCCAGACAATACTGCTGTTATTACTCTTAACCGGAGTGAGCAGCTCAGTTTGGGCTAGTGCTTTTATCTGGAAAGTGTCTAAAGACAATCATGCCATTTATTTAGGTGGCGCCGTACACTTACTAGCGAAGTCGGATTATCCTCTTCCGAAAGCTTATGAATATGCCTATCAACACTCAAAAGCACTGGTATTTGAAGTCGATTTACGTCAAATCCAAACCCCTAGCTTTCAACAACATTTTTTAATGCAAATGCGCTACCCCTATGGCGAAACACTTCAACAGCACCTTTCGCCAGAGGTTTACCAAAAACTGGTCATTCAACTAAAAAAATATGGTGTCGACTTTCATAAAATAAATAATTATCGCGCCAGCTTAATGTCGATGAACTTAACCTTGCTAGAGCTTAAAAAACTTGGGCTAGCAGGCACAGGTGTTGATAAATATTATCTTGAAAAAGCCGTTAAACAACACAAACCCATTCTCGCGCTAGAAACCCCTAAGCAACATTTACTATTTATGAGCTCTATGGGTGAAGGGCATGAAAATGCCATGATTCTACATACGCTTGAAGAAAACACTCATCTTGCACAAGTCATGAATACTATGAAAAATTTTTGGCGAACGGGAAATGTTAGCGGTTTTGATCAAGTTGTACTCAGACCTTTTGAGACAAAGTTTCCATCAATTTATCAATCCATTATTGTTAAACGAAATCAAAACTGGCTCCCAAAAATCGAAAACATGATTCATACGCCCCCAACTAAATTCATTTTAGTCGGCAGCTTACACCTTGTTGGAAAAGATGGTCTGTTAGCGCAGCTAAAACACAAAGGCTACCAAATACAGCAACTCTCGTTCAAAAAGAACACTTCCGATTGATAAAATCTGCCAGGCTGGGGTTACCTCAATTCTCAGCCTACTAGGTTCTATGCAAGCAAGTTTGGTAGAATGCCAATGTTCCTATTAAAGATAATTTTATGCTGGCTGAACAAACCCTAACCACATTAAAAGGCGTTGGCGAAAAACAACTCGAGAAATTCCATCGTCTTGGGCTTCATACTGTTCAGGATTTGCTGTTTCATCTACCTCTTCGCTATCAAGATAAAACCAAACTGACGCCGTTCTCGAACCTCTTTGTAGGACAAGAAGCGCTTGTAGAAGGTGAAATTATCAGCCACCATCTCACCCAAAGCCGCAATACCAGCCTATTGGTTAAAATAATTGATACCGAAGGGAAAATACTCACTTGTCGCTTCTTTCACTTTCATTACCGCCAAGCACAGCAATTTAAACGTGGACAAATGCTCAGAGCCTATGGCGAAGTAAGATCAGGTCCAACCGGACTGGAAATGGTGCATCCAACCTACCAACTGTTTGCAGCTGACACTACACCAGAACTGGAAAATACGCTTACGCCTATTTACCCAACAACCGAAGGCTTAGGACAGCCCTCTCTACTCAAACTCATGAAACAGGCAGTGGTACTGCTTAAGCAATACCCACTAGAAGAAGGCATACCTCCGGACTTACTTAAGTCCATGCAGCTTCCAGGCATTAATCAGGCATTGCTCACGCTGCATCAACCACAGCCGGATGATGACCTGTTTCAGATAAAACAATTTGAGCACCCGGCGCAAAAACGACTGATACTTGAAGAACTCATGACATCTCAAATGAGTTTGTTGCTGATGCGTCAAACTGAAAAAAAATACGCAGCCCCTGTTTTCACTCTCGGCACCAAAAGTCGTTCTCTACTTGATAACTTACCTTTTGAATTAACACAAGCACAGCAACGTGTTTTAAAAGAGATACAACAAGACCTTGCACAACCTCATCCTATGCAACGTTTAGTACAAGGTGATGTCGGTTCTGGTAAAACCGTCATAGCGGCACTGGCGGCATTGCAAGCGGCTGAAGCGGGCTATCAAGTTGCCATCATGGCACCTACAGAAATCCTTGCTGAACAGCACCGTAATCATTTTATAGAATGGCTGATACCCCTTGGCATTAATGTCGCCTGGCTAAATGGTCGCATGAAAGCTGCTGAAAAACGGCTTATGTTATCCAAAATGACTTCAGGCGAAGCACAGGTGATTATCGGTACGCATGCCTTATTCCAAGAATCCGTCGAATTCAACCAACTTGGCCTAGTGATTATCGATGAACAACACCGTTTTGGCGTTCATCAACGTCTGGCATTGCATGCAAAAGGAAAATCAGAAACCGATGATTCTTTGGCTACAGAAAGCCATCCGCATCAACTAATTATGACAGCCACTCCAATCCCAAGAACATTGGCAATGACCGCCTATGGTGACTTAGACTTGTCAGTTATAGATGAATTACCCCCGGGCAGAAAGCCTATCGAAACCGCTGTTTTAAGCAATGCTAAGCGATTGGAAGTAATGGAGCACCTGGTTGCTCAATGCACACAAGGCGTGCAAGCTTACTGGGTTTGCCCACTCATTGAAGAATCAGAGCTCCTACATGCTCAAGCAGCTGAAGTAACTGCCCAACAATTTAAA
Source organism: Hydrogenovibrio kuenenii DSM 12350 (assembly GCF_000526715.1). NCBI lineage: Bacteria > Pseudomonadati > Pseudomonadota > Gammaproteobacteria > Thiotrichales > Piscirickettsiaceae > Hydrogenovibrio > Hydrogenovibrio kuenenii. Next base: position 2,262,497 of record NZ_JAGP01000001.1, read on the forward strand.
GACAATTGGCCGGATTTACGCGTAGGCTTAATTCACGGCCGACTCAAAGGCGAAGAAAAAGCCGCCGTGATGAATGCTTTTCAGCAACATGAACTGGACTTGCTCGTTGCAACCACCGTGATAGAAGTAGGCGTCAATGTTCCCAACTCCAGTTTAATGATTATCGAAAATGCTGAGCGCCTCGGTCTAGCACAGCTACATCAACTGCGTGGACGCGTGGGCCGTGGTTCAAAACAAAGTCATTGTGTACTTCTCTATCAACCCCCTCTAAGCGAAACAGGAAAGGCGCGACTCAATATAATGAGAGAAACCAATGACGGTTTCAGAATTGCCGAAGAGGACTTAAAATTACGCGGCCCTGGGGAAATCCTTGGTACTCGCCAAACTGGCGGCATACAGTTTCGCATTGCTGATCTTAAACGTGATCAGGATTGGATTGCGACAGCAAAACACCTAGCAGAAAACTTTTTACAATCCGCAACGAAAGATCAAATTGAAACGTTGCAGATGCGGTGGCATGGATATCGTTTGGAATACCAAAGGGCTTGAAGACAAAATGCATACTCCAATTACCCTATTACCAAGGTGGTACCCTCAATCTTTACAGAGTCGTATGTCTATCGCTAAAAGCCTACAAAATTGGCTATTTGACCCTTCATCCTTAACCGCCAAACTCAAGCAGAAATGCCCTGAATTGACCGTAAAAGTCCTGTCAGAAAAATTAGAATACCCTCTTCCAGACGAAAGAATTCGATTAAACCTTAATCCAAAAAAGAAAGTATGGGTAAGGACTGTGACCTTAAATTGCGGTGAAATTCCACTGGTTTATGCCAGAACAATCATTCCAAATTTCAATACAGGCAATCCATGGTTTTCCTTAAAAACATTAGGACATACACCTTTAGGTCACGTATTGTTTGCAAGGGATTTTCGGAATCACTATTCCCGCTCGAATTTTGAATGCCAAAATCAGCGAAATAATTGGCCTCACCTGAAAAAAGAGGCATATTTTGACCAAAAAGAAGGGAAAAGGCTAGCATCGAGACGGTGCGAGTTCTCAAAAAAAGGGAACTCGCTATTATTGACTGAGGTCTTTTTGCCTGATAGTTTGGTACTATTTGACTAGAACTTGTAGTAACGCCAACCCTGCTGCATTTTATTGACAATCTCACCAACGGCTGTACGATCGGACTCAACATTTGAAATCAGCTTAACAGGGTGTCCAGCTTCAGCACGTCTTTCCAGCGCTCGCTTACACGCGAGTAGTTTAAGGTTGTCGTATTTCTTCAGCATCGCAATAATTTCAGCTCGATTTTTACTGGTTTTATCGAACAAATCAATACCATGATCATTTGCCACAATTTCAACTTGCGGTAACTGCTTGCTATCCGCTGTCGTGACAGATGTTTTTTCCAATAACTCATTCGCTGTATGCAGCAATGCTTGTACTCGCGCTGGCTTGTCAGAGTCAATATGCAAAATAACCTTCTGCGGAGCGATATTTTCTGCCACTAAATTTGATGGGGTATTAAATGCTTGCCCCTGTCCTTCTTGGTTAGAAACCACAAAGCCCAAACCAAAGGCAAGAGTTAATGAGGCGGCTATCGCCATACGAGACCCCCAACCTTTAGAGGTGTCGACATCCAGTTTAGGCATTGGTGGAATGTCTACTTTTTGATAATGTTCTAAAATCTGTTGTTTCACTTTTCTTAGCTCACAAACCTCATCCTTCAACTCATCATCTAATCGCATTGCTTTTTCAAAAGCATTCTTTTCCTGCGAAGATAAGTCACCATCAATATAGGCATGCAGATTTTGAACAGTAAATTTATCAAATGCGTTCATGATTATTTACTCTTCTTAAGATTCACCACGTTATGGTGATAACGTGGGATATATTTTTCACTCGTCACAAGTTTTTTCAGTTTATCACGTGCTCGTGATAATCGACTCATGACGGTTCCTACTGGTATTACCATGACTTCAGACACTTCCTGATAACTGTAGCCTTGCAGGTCAACCAGAATAATAATTTCCCTTTGATCGACAGGCAAACATCCAATGGCATCATGAATATTTTGAATCGCCTGTTTCTTGATATATAAAGTTTCAACTGACTCCGAATGCAATTCTTCAGAAAAGTCCTCCACATCAACCTGCTGCCAACGAGTGTTATGACGACAATTGTCATAAAACAAGTTGTGCATCACCTTGCATAACCAGCGGTCGATGTTCTCGAAACAAGATATTGTTTCCGCCTTTTGCAATGACTTGACCATGGTATCTTGAACCAAATCCTGAGCTAAAGAAGCATCTTGGCACCACGCGTATGCGATCCGATAGAGGTTCGCATAATGCGACTCCAGTACCGCATGCAACTTTGCTTGATTACTCTTTTGTTTTATCCAGCTTTTTATCATTTTGATATCTTTAAAAAATTTCCTTTTTTCATATTAGGCAAAAAAAATTGAGATAACAAGCGTTAATTTCATATAAGAAAATAATGATTTCCTTAAATAAATAGCGCTGATTTACTCATAGAAATTTGCAGTGGATGAAAACGGAATATTTCCCGCACCCCTCCCGTTATTCCCATGAGTACTCAAAGTTTAGACATTCAACTAGAAGGAAATCAGGTAATGAAATTTTTAACCCATACGTTAGTTTTAAGCTGGCTTGTCGGCTTACTGCTATCGCCTTTAACTATGGCTGCGCAAAAAGAAGCTCCTTTACCAGATACTTTTGCCACCCATAAAGTCGTTCTACAAATTAGCGATCCAAATCCTTTTAAACAAACTTTGGTACTTAATGTTGCAGGAAATCTCATGAAGTATTACGGCGCTGGAGATGTCGATATCGAAATCGTCGCATTTGGCCCTGGCTTGCGCTTAATGATGGCTGGGAACGTTAACACACCACGCATCAAATCCATGATGAGCTCCGGCATTCGTTTCAGTGCTTGCCAAAACACTTTGAACAACTACAGCAAAAAGCTTGGCTATACACCAAAGATTATCCCTGGTGTCCAAATGGTTCCAGCGGGTGCGGGTAGAATACTTCAGCTTAATGCTGCAGGCTATCAAATACTAAAACCATAAGCGAGAGCATGGCATGAAAAAACTATTGAAACCATCTTTATTCTTTCCTCTTCTGATTGCTGCTTTGTTCATGGCAAATTCAGCGCAGGCGAACAGCAGTCGTTATGGGGAGCAAAAAGTCGTTTATCACATCAACTATGACGACATAAAGCGCCAAGCCAAAGTGCTACACAACATTCAGAACAACATCAACGCTGTTGGTGCTGACCACATGAAAATCAAGGTTGTTCTTCATGGAAATGGTCTTTCTTTATTGCTATTACCTAAGGCGTTAAAGAGCCATCCAAAGTTCAATGCTGCCAATGCAACCCCTGAAATGCAGCAAAAAATCGACTCCCTAAAAATGGAAGGGGTGGTTTTCGATGTTTGTGCAAACACGCTAAAAGGTAAGGCAGTTGATTATAAAAAGGATCTTTACGACGTTGATCCTAAAGATGTTGTTCCTAGTGGCGTTGCCGAATTGGTCTACTTACAGCAGCGTGGGTATGCCTATCTAAGACCATAAAACTAATAAAACAGATAACGCAAAAAGATTGCTGAATGTTTCAGCAATCCAAGATGCATTTACCTCAAATTCAGAAGAGACGATACTTATGAAAAAGCATTTATTGAAAAAAGTACTTCCGATCGCTATTTTAGCTGCAACAGCTTCAACAAGCGTTCAAGCAGCAAACTGGCTCATGTTACAAGGTACAGAACCCGCCAATCAAGCACCAAGAGCAAAAGTGTGGGGGTTCTTGCAATTGGATTACCAATCAACTGATGATACAAAATTGAAAGCTGGACCTTATAAAGGCAAATCAGCAGCCTTTAACCAAGTTGCACCACAGCTTTCATCTCCTAGCAGCTTTAATGTCAAGCGTGCTCGTATTGGTGTCAGAGGTAACAACTTTCCTCTAGATCCAAAGGTGAATTACTTCTTACTTACAGAGTTTGGAAATAATGGAATTACTACAGGCGGAAAGGCCTCGCAGGGCCAACTAACAGATGCCAGCGTTACGTTAAATCATATCCCTGGAGCTCGCATCCGTGTAGGGCTCTTTAAAACACCTGGTTCAGAAAAAGCTATGCAAGGTATAGGTGTTTATAATTATGTCAACTTCACGAGTGTGGTTGATAGACTTCTACTTGAACGCTCTTTTACCAATTCAACCGGAGATACCACTCGTAGTCAACCTGTTAGCGCCTTCCGTGATACAGGTGTAGAAGTGTTTGATAGCTTTAATCTTAAAGGTTGGGACACTAGTTATGCTGTCATGATGGGTAATGGTAATGGTTTAGCCATGACAGACAACAATAAGTCGAAAGATACCTATTTATATCTTTCTACTGAAAAGGTATTTGGGGCTTCAAAAGGGCCTCGTCGCCACGGTCTGAAGTTCTATGCCTGGTCTCAGAATGGCAAGCGTACCATTAATATTAGTGGCGTTGCAACAGATAAAGATCGTAGCCGTTCAGGCCTAGGAACCACCTATTTTGACGGTAAATACCGTATGACGGCGGAATACATCACTGCAAAAGGCATGATTTATGGTGGAACAAAAGGTGCTGGATTGCCTGCCGATGGTGCATCATTTAGCGTTCAGACTGATGAAGAGGCAAATGGTTACTATGTTGATCTAGGTTACCGCGTAAAGCCAAATATTGAGCTAAATGCGCGATATGACTTCCTTGATAGCGGAACAAAAGTGGCTGCGAATGAACGCAAATTCACAAACACCACACTGGGTGCACAGTATTTCTTTAACAAGAAAACAACTTTGATGGCGGATTATGAAATTCGTAAAATCGAAGCTCCAGCTGGAAACGCTACTGTAAAAAGTATCTTAGATTCTTTGGATAACCGCTTGGCGCTTCAGCTAAGAGTTGTCTTCTAGGTTTTAACCCTCTCTCTTAACCCTTTCCTGCTACTTCTGTCTCCATTGGTAGCAGGCTTTTTTACTTCTCAAACTTTCTGTCATAAAACTGAGCTTCTAACATAAATGTTATGTTCGGATCAGCCTTTCTAAAATCCGTATCCTGGTTAAAATCCACTCTCGGTTGGATTTCAAAAAACAACCACTTCTTATAAATACGTTCACGCCATTGAAAGCCGGTATGGTAAGAAACCAAATGCGGGCCAACATCCTTGGTATCCCAATCCCATCCGACATGGTAGGCAATCGCTCGATGCACATTCATCGTCTGATAGAAATAAAATACCTGATGAAGCTCATAATATTGTTCCTTATCCCACCATGTTCCTTGAGTTTCCGAACGCAATAAATTTTCTTGGTTGAACTGGTAATCAAACGTTTGTTTAGAAGTTAATCCGACACCTGCATAGCTTTCCCAGAACAAGTCCTGCACCATCCGGCTATAAACTCGATCATTCAATTGCCATTTGTAGGTACCTTTAATTCGTGCATATGGATCGGGACTGATGCCACGAAAGTTCAACCCGAAACCAACAAAAGAGTTGGTATAGTTTTTTACTTCGAGCGCATAACGTAACCCTACCGTTGCTGCGGTATCATTATTCGTTGCTGTTCCTGAAAACTGGTTATTAGAAGTGGTATTTGAAGCTGAACCTGTATTTGCATAATCGCTCAATGAGTTTTCAGCAGACTGCACAATCAAGTTCCATCGCTTATTCGTTCTGGGAAGCTCGAACTTTCCTCTAACTTTAACTGTGGTATCGATTTTTCCATTTTCATGAAAAGTAATGGGGGTCATGACATCAAGACGACTGCCTTGTGTTCGATCAAAGTCTTCCTCAGATCCAAAAAAAGCATCTGCCGACTCACCGACATCTTCTACATAAGACCCGACCCAACCCTGAACCTTATCTAAATAATTCAGTGTCGAATTCATCAACGGACTAGAAACACCTTCAAAAAAATACTGCTTATCCTTTGTGGGTAATGGTGTCTTATCATTTACTATCGGCAACGGTGTTTTTTCTTGCGTTGTCGGCAAAGTCGGTTTCGTATCGGTCGTTTGAGAAGCACTTGAGGATGTGTTTGTCGCTTTGGACTCAGCAAGCGTCTGCGCAAAACTTACAACAGGCCATATCAGCATGCAGGCGAAACAAGGTATAATGAATTTAGAACTTATCAGCAATTGAAATATGTCCAGTCAAATTAAACAAATACAAGCACACTACCTTCCTATAGAAGATAGGATTTTGCTAAAAATTCATACTGACGAAAAGCAGGTTTTCCATGCTTGGTTAACTCGCCGCTATCTGAAATTACTGCTCCCCGTCTTGCAAGGGCAACACCCTCAGACAGGCGAAGCCATTTTTGACACAAGCCAGAATTCAGTTGAAGGCAACCCATCTGAGGAGCCTCAATTTGATCAGGCTTATCAACCACCAGAATCTGCTGATTTTCCTTTGGGGGAAGCACCAATTTTACTCAGCAGAATGACTTTTAAAGGGTTTGATACTGATTTTGCAGAGCTTATTTTAGAGCCTGAAGAAGGTTCAGGAATCTCTTTAAGCTACCAGCCCAAGTTTATTAAAGCCCTACTCACGATCATCCAACAAACCATTGAAACTGCCGATTGGCAATTTGATAGTTTTATTCATCAATCTCCAGAAAGTGGCGTTTTGCAATAACCACCTGTTACAACTGCCACTTATCAAATAAACTCCCCAGTAACAGTACTAAACCAATCCAATGATTATTTAAAAAGGCTTGAAACGCATACTTAGGTTCATTACGAGCTAAAAGTCGTTGGTGGTACAAAAACAAGCCCAAAACAGCTAATAGTGCTGCATGATAACCAACTGCTAAATGAAATAAATTACCTATCCACACAAGTAAAACAAACATTACAAGTTGAAAGAAACCTATCCAAAAGCGAACATGCTCACCAAACAATATTGCCGTTGATTTAATCCCTATTTTAAGGTCATCTTCTTTATCGGTTATCGCATAGGCGGTATCGTAAATCAACGCCCAAACCATAACAGTCAAAAATACTATCCAGCTTTGCCAAGGTACATCATTTTGTACTGCCGCAAATGCCATAGGAATCGCCCAAGCAAATGCAGCACCTAGAAATGCTTGTGGCCAATAAGTATGACGCTTCATAAAGGGATAAAGTGTTGCCAGAATGAGTGCGCCAATGGATAAAACAATCGTTAGTTGATTAAGTAATAAAACAAGCCCAAGCGCAATGATACAAAGTATGGCAAAAAAGATTAAAGCTTGTTTTTCCGTAATTAATCCGGCAGCTAAAGGTCGATTACAGGTTCGCTCTACGTGACCATCAAAGTGTCTATCTGCATAATCATTAATAATACAACCAGCGGAACGCATGACGAATGCGCCCAAAGTAAAAATTAGAATCAAACTTAATGAAGGAAGATGTTCTGCTGCCAAAACCAATGCCCATAACGCAGGCCATAACACTAAATAGGTGCCAATTGGCCGGTCTAAGCGTGTTAGCTGAATAAAAATTATCCATGTTTGCTTTGACAATAAATTCATTTTCACCAGCCACTTAATAAGTTATCCATCAATGGTTTTGCTGCAGTATTCATTTCTAAGTGTGAGGCTTGAACCCCCTGATTCTCGGAGAAGTGTAGCCATACTTCTGCCTCTTTACTTTCTCCCTCTGAGGTTGGTAATCGCCAATGCATAATATAAGCCCACCCAATAAATTCACTTTGACCACCATCTTGAGAAATCATTTCCCACAGATTGTCTCTCATAAGCTTTTGAAAATCATCCGCTTGTGATGGCAAAATTTCTCGATATATCATCAACGCCCCTTTATTGGCTTACCCCAGCCTGGCAGATTTTAGTGTTTTTCTTTTTTTGTCGGCTTTTGCCAACCTTTGATGGTTAACTGCTTTGAACGAGAAAGTGTCAATTCATCTGCGGGTGCCGTTTTGGTAATGGTTGATCCAGCACCAATGGTTGCACCACGTTCAACTTCCACAGGAGCAACCAGTTGAGAAGCTGAGCCAACAAATACATTATCACCAATTTTGGTTTGATATTTATTAACACCATCATAGTTACAAGTAATAGTGCCTGCGCCGATATTACAGTTTTCACCCATCACAGTATCGCCTACATAGCTCAAATGATTGACCTTTGAACCAGTGCCGATGACTGCTTTTTTGGTTTCAACAAAATTGCCTATTTTGACTTTTTCAGACAGAACGGTTCCTGGACGGATGCGAGCATAAGGTCCAATCACACAATTGGCACCAATTTCTGCTTCATCCAAATGGGAAAATGCTTCAACGACTGTATTGTCTGCCAAACTGCAATCTTTGATAATGCAGTTAGCACCAATTTTAACGCCATCACCTAAAGTAACTTTACCTTCAAAAACAACGTTCACATCGATTTCGACATCTTGACCGACTTCAAGCTCACCACGTATATCAACACGATTAACATCTATTAAAGTAACGCCTTTTTCCATTAGTTCATTAGCTAATGCAGCTTGATACTGTCTTTCTAAATCCTGTAATTGTTGCTTATTATTAACACCCAAAACTTCCATTAAGCTTGCGGGTTGTGCGGTTTCTACGAAAAAACCATCCTCAACACACATAGCAATAATATCTGTTAGGTAATATTCCCCTTGAGCATTCTCATTAGATAACTGACCTAACCATTTTTTTAGTGACTGCCCTTTGGACGCCATAATACCGGTGTTGATCTCCTTAATATGTTTTTGCTCATTATTTGCATCTTTTTCTTCAACTATCGCAGTTACTTGCTGTTTTGTATTTCGCACAATACGACCATAACCGGTTGCATCTTCCAGCTTAGTGGTTAGTAATGCCAAAGGGTGTTCCTGGCTCAGTTGGCTCAACAGGCCTTGTAAAGTTTCTACTCGTGTCAAAGGCACATCACCATACAAAATCAATACATCATCTTCATCCTGTATCAAGTCAACCGCTTGCTGAACCGCATGTCCTGTTCCAAGCTGTGATTCTTGCATAACAAAATGTAAATGTTCAGACTGGATTTGTTTTTGAACGTCTTCTGCGCCATGTCCTATTACAGCAAGTATATCTGAGGCACCTAACTTTTCTGCTGTTGCTATCACGTGTGAAAGCAAAGGACGCTTTGCTAATGGTTGTAAAACTTTTGGTAAACTTGAACGCATTCGGGTGCCCTTGCCTGCAGCAAGGATAACGACTTTCAGCGACATAGACTTTCCTATAATAAGAGGAGGTTAAAATTAAGTAAGTCTATTATACAGAATGTATGTTGAGGGTTTATATCAGGTATAAAAAAAGCGCCTTGCGGCGCTTTCTTAACAAAGATTAACGATTAAGCCAACCCAGTTTTATGCAGACGATCACGCAATTTGCTAAGCGTCTGAATTTGTGCAACTGCTTCTGCTAATTCAACTTGAGCTCGAGCAACATCGGTATCCGATTTTGCTTGATCCATAGCTTCCAGAGCACGACGTTTTGCTTCTTCAGCAGATGCTTGGTCAAGATCTTCAGCACGAATAGCTGTATCAGCTAAAACAGTTACTACTGAAGGTTGAATTTCGACGATACCACTGTTGATGTAGAAAATATCTTCTTCATCACCACTGATAACACGAACTTGTCCAGGCTTTAACGCACTTAAAAACTGGGTATGGTGAGGCATAATACCGACCTCACCATCGGCAGCCTGTGCGAATACCATTTCAGCCTTACCGGAAAAAAGGGATCCTTCTGCACTAACAATATCTACTTGCATTGAGACTGCCATAATATATTAACCTTCGTATTTTTTCGCTTTCTCTAAAACTTCATCGATGTCACCAGCATACATAAATGCCTGCTCTGCAACATGATCCAACTCACCGCTGATAATCATTTTGAATCCACGGATTGTTTCTTTTAGAGATACATAACGTCCATCTTCACCAGTGAACACTTTCGCTACGAAGTAAGGCTGAGAGAAGAAGCGTTGCATCTTACGAGCACGTGCAACAGTAGCACGGTCTTCTTCAGAAAGCTCATCCATACCAAGAATCGCGATGATGTCTTTAAGTTCTTTGTAACGTTGAAGCGTTTGTTGAACACCACGTGCAACATCATAATGCTCTTGACCAACAACTTGTGGGTCTAGCTGACGTGAAGTTGAATCTAGTGGATCGATAGCAGGATAAATACCTGTTTCAGCAATCGCACGGTTCAATACAACTGTCGCGTCTAAGTGAGCAAATGTTGTAGCAGGTGCAGGGTCAGTCAAGTCATCCGCTGGAACGTAAACTGCTTGGATCGAAGTGATCGAACCAGTTTTCGTTGAAGTGATACGCTCCTGAATCATCCCCATCTCTTCACCAAGAGTTGGCTGATAACCTACCGCAGATGGCATACGACCAAGCAATGCAGATACTTCTGTACCAGCAAGCGTGTAACGGTAGATGTTATCTACGAAGAACAGAATATCACGACCTTCATCACGGAAGTACTCAGCCATTGTTAAACCAGTCAAAGCAACACGTAAACGGTTACCTGGTGGCTCATTCATCTGACCATAAACAAGAGCAACTTTATCAAGTACTCCAGACTCTTCCATTTCGTAATAGAAATCGTTACCTTCACGAGTACGCTCACCTACACCAGCAAATACTGAGTAACCTGAGTGCTCGATCGCGATGTTACGAATCAATTCCATCATGTTAACGGTTTTACCAACACCGGCACCACCGAATAGACCAACTTTACCACCCTTAGCGAATGGACAGATCAAATCGATAACTTTAACACCCGTTTCTAGAAGCTCTTGTGAAGCAGCTAGTTCATCAAACTTAGGTGCACGACGGTGAATTGTGTTTTTCTCTTCTGCGTCCACAGGACCCGCATTATCAATTGGGTTACCAAGAACATCGAAGATACGACCTAGTGTTGCTTTACCTACTGGAACAGAAATCGCTTCGCCAGTATTTGTTACAGCCATACCACGCTTTAAACCGTCAGATGAACCCATTGCGATTGCACGCACTTGGTTATCACCGATTTGTTGCTGAACTTCTAGAGTTAACCCTAGCTCTTCAACTTTCAAAGCGTCATAGATTTTTGGTAAATCAGCACCTTTAAACTCGACGTCAATAACCGCGCCGATTATTTGTACTATTTTTCCACTCATAATCTTTAACCTTTTATTGAAATCCTTCAAACTTAAACAGCGGATGAACCAGCAACAATTTCTGACAATTCTTGCGTGATTGCAGCCTGACGAGCTTTGTTGTAAGCCAGCTTCAATTCACTGATCATCTCACCCGCATTATCGGTTGCATTCTTCATTGCAATCATACGAGCACCTTGCTCACATGCTGCATTCTCAACAACCGCACCATACACAGTACTTTCAACATAACGACGCATTAATAAATCAAGTGCCGTTTTTGCATCAGGCTCATATAAATAATCCCAATGCGTTTCTTTTGCTGAATCATCAGATTGAATTGGAACCAGTTTTTCAATGGTTGGATTTTGAGCCATAGTGTTAACGAATTCGTTTGAAGCCAAATAAACTTCATCGATTTCGCCATCATCATAACGATCCAGTACCACTTTAATGGTTCCGACCAAATCTTCAATATGAGGGGCATCTCCAAGATCGGCAACGGTTGCAACAACATTTCCACCGTATGAACGGAAGAATGACTGTGCTTTACCACCAACCAAGGCTAGTTCTACTTCAACCCCTGTTTCTTGCCAGTTTTTTAATACTGGTAAGGCTTTGCGGAATAAGTTTGAATTTAAACCACCACATAAACCACGATCAGAAGAGATCATAATCAGCGCGACGCGTTTTACGTTTTCACGTGGCTGAGTATAAGGATGCTTATACTCAGGGTGAGCGCCAGAGACATGATCAATCACTCTCTTCACTTTTTCAACGTATGGCTTTGTAGCTTCCATGCGAGCTTGCGCTTTACGCATTTTAGAAGCCGCCACCATTTCCATGGCTTTGGTGATTTTCTTGGTATTTGTTACGGAAGCAATTTTTGCCCGTATTTCTTTACTACCGCCTGCCATGGACTACCCCTTAATAAACGCCGTTTGCTTTAAAAGCTTCAATACAAGCTTTTACACCTGCAATGATGTCGTCGTTCCAGTCGCCTTTTTCATTAATCTTAGCGGCTAGGTCAGCATGTTCAGAGTTCAAAGAAGCGTGTAACGCTGCTTCAAAATCTAATACTTTTTCAACTTCAACATCATCTAAGTAGCCTTCGTTTGCTGCGTAAAGAGAAGTAGCCATTTCAGCGATAGTCAATGGAGCATATTGCTTTTGCTTCATCAATTCTGTAACACGCTTACCACGCTCTAACTGAGCTTTCGTCGCAGAATCTAGATCAGATGCAAACTGAGCAAATGCTGCCAATTCACGGTACTGAGCTAGGTCTAGACGAATACCACCACCTAATTTCTTAATCGCTTTAGTTTGAGCTGCACCACCAACACGTGATACTGACAAACCAGCGTTAACAGCAGGACGGATACCTTGAGTAAACAAACCTGTTTCAAGGAAGATCTGACCATCTGTGATCGAAATTACGTTAGTTGGAACGAAAGCAGATACGTCACCTGCTTGGGTTTCAATAATAGGTAGAGCAGTCAATGAACCAGTCTTACCTTTTACTTCACCGTTAGTGAATTTTTCAACATAATCCGCGCTAACACGAGCTGCACGCTCAAGTAGGCGTGAATGTAGGTAGAATACATCACCAGGGAAAGCTTCACGTCCAGGAGGACGACGTAATAACAGTGATACTTGACGATAAGCTTGCGCCTGCTTAGTTAGATCATCATAGATGATCAACGCATCTTCACCACGGTCACGATAGTATTCACCCATCGCACAACCTGCATATGCAGCCATGTATTGAAGAGCAGCTGGATCAGAAGCATTAGCCGCAACGATAACAGTGTTATCCATCGCACCCATTTCTTCTAGCTTACGTCTAACGTTGTTTACGGTTGAAGCTTTTTGCCCCATTGCAACGTAAACACATTTAACACCAGTGTTTTTCTGAGAAATAATTGCGTCAACTGCGATTGCAGTTTTACCAGTTTGACGGTCACCGATAATCAACTCACGTTGACCACGACCAACAGGAATCATTGAGTCAATAGACTTGATACCAGTCATCATAGGTTGATCAACTGATTGACGATCGATTACACCTGGAGCAATACGCTCGATAGGTGAAGTTACTTTAGTATCGATAGCACCTTTACCATCAATTGGACGACCCAATGCATCGACAACGCGACCTAGCATTTCTGGTCCAACTGGTACTTCAAGAATACGACCAGTACAAGTAACCTTTTGACCTTCTGAGATGTGTTCAAATTCACCTAGTACAACAACACCAACTGAGTCACGCTCAAGGTTAAGTGCCATACCGAAAGTGTTTTCGTCAAATTGAACCATCTCACCATACATTACATCTGATACGCCGTGAATAAGCGCGATACCGTCAGCAATGCTAACGACCGTACCTTCACTGCCAGACTCAGCTGCGCCGTCAAAACCTTTAATACGATCTTTGATCAGGCTGCTAATTTCAGAGGCATTCAATTGCATGTGTGTTCCTCTCCATTATTGGGCGATTGCTGCGCCAAGTTTGTTTAACTGCGATAGTGCTGAGCCATCAATAGCCCAGTCACCGACGATGATTTTAATGCCGGCGATCAATGAAGAATCTTCTTCATAATTGATTTCGACCTCAGCATCAAACTTAGCATTTAAAGCAGCACTTAATTTCTTTTTCTGCTCTACCGTTGCTGCACGTGCTGAAATAACGGTTGCTCTCACTTTCTTTTCTTCTTCAGCTTTCATGTTTTCAAAAAGCTCTGAAACAAAAGTAAGTGCTTGCAAACGTTTGTTTTCAAACATCACAGACAATAAGTTATCTAGCTCTTTATCCTGGCTTCCTTTTAAAACAGCTTTGAACACATCAGAAATTTGCTCATCACTTGCTTCAGGGTTTGCCATAAAAGCTTGCATTGCTTCATCAGAAACAATAGCTGATAGATTAGTCAAAGTTTCTGACCAAGCATCTAACTTACTTTCTTCTTTTGCAACCGCAAAAATAGCTTCTGCATACGGTCTAGCAATTGTCATTAATTCTGCCATAGAGTCGTCCTTAGATTGATTTAACTAAGGCTTCAAGCATGTCGTTGTGGGTTGCAGCATTAACTTCTTTCTTAAGAATTTTCTCTGCACCTTCAACCACTAGGCCAGACACTTCTTTACGAAGGTCTTCTCTAGCACGACTTACTTCTTGCTCTAATTCTGCTTGGGCGGCAGCTTTAATACGGTCAGCTTCTTCAGCAGCTTTTACTTTCGCATCTTCTACGATTTCAGAACCACGTTTTTCAGCTTGACTTAGTACGTTTTGAGCTTGAGATTTAGCATCTTTCAGAATTTCTTTTGCCTTCTGTTCTGCTAACTCAAGTTCATGCTTACCTTTCTCAGCAGCAGAAAGACCATCAGCAATTTTCTTCTGACGATCTTCCATTAACTTTGAAAGCGGCCCCCACAGCACTTTGTTCACAAACCAAATCAATAGCACAAATGCAATAATTTGGATGAGAAGCGTTGCGTTAATACTCACGGTGGTTACCTCGCCATTCGTTATTTAAAAATATGGGTAATGAAAAACTATGGATTAAGCACCCAAAGCAGCTTTCATTGCACCAACGAATGGGTTAGCAAACAAGAACCACATAGCAAATGCAAGGATGATGAATGGGAAAGACTCCATCAAACCAGCAAAAATAAACATGTTAGTCATTAGCGCAGGACGCATTTCTGGTTGACGTGCGATACCCTCTAGTGTCTTAGAACAAATAAGACCCCAGCCGATTGCTGAACCTAGACCAGCAGCAGCCAAGATAACACCAACACCAATTGCCGTAGCAGCATAAATGTCCGCAATAAATTGAGCTTCCATTTAGTTTACTCCTTAAAGTTAAAGTTAATAGTTAAAGTTAAAAAGCTTTTTACCTATTGATTTGACAGGCAGGTTGCTTAAACCTTTTAAGAGACTTAAGTGCAGCCTCTATATTCCTTTCATTGTTTATTTATTAATGGTCGTCTTCGTGCGCCATGCCTAAGTAAACAATTGTTAGCACCATAAAGATAAAGGCTTGTAACGTGATAACCAATAAGTGGAATATCAACCAACCTAAATCCAATATAGCTTGTAACGGTGCCCAGAATAAAGCAGCAGCACCAACTGCCAAAGTTCCACCGATCAAAGCGATCAATAGGAATACGAGTTCCCCTGCAAACATGTTACCGAACAAACGCAGTGCAAGAGAAAGTGGCTTAGACACTTCTTCAATCAACGTCATGACGATGTTTACAGGAACAAAAAACTTACCGAATGGGTGGAATAGGAACATTTTAATGAATCCTAAAATTCCCTTTACTTTGATGTTATAGAAAATAATCAAAGCAAAAACGGTGAATGACATAGCCAATGTGGTGTTCAAGTCAGTTGTAGGTACAACTTTTAGGTGGGCATGAGCATCACCTGTCACCAACTGGTATAAATAAGGTAGTAAATCAACAGGAATCAAATCCATGAAGTTCATTAACCAAACCCAAAGGAAAATGGTTAATGCAAGTGGCGCAATCAAAGGATTGTGGCCAGGGAAAGCATCTCTAACATTAGTTGCTACGAAATCCAAAAGACTTTCAACAAAGTTTTGGAATCCGCCGGGTCTGCCGGTTTCTAATCTTCTTCCAAGGCGTGCTGCTACAAAAACAATCAACGCACCCAACAATAAGCTCACAACGATGGTATCGATATTAAATGTCCAAAACCCTTCACCAATATGATTATTGGTCAAATGGTGCTGGATATACTCGACAGTACCCATTTTTTCAGTACTCAAGGTCTTTCTCCTTAGTCAGTCAAACGCCGCTTGCCTTTCAAATTGAACATCTGACCAGCCTGCATTAACACAAAAGTTAACACGACCGCCATTGGATCAAGTTTCAAGAGCGACAGCCCCAATACAAATAACACAGCCAGTAGAACAAATCTAATGACTGCACTTAGATATAAAATCAATATGCCACTTTTCGGATCCTCGGCCGCTTTCTCGTTTGCACGTTGAAACGTCAATCCAAGTAAAATTACGTTTACCAATCCGATAAACAACCCATAAAGTGCGGAAGCCCACAAGCCAAAAAACGCAAATACAGCTAACAAAATCAATCCAATTATGCCTTGTACCTTCAAGGATTGAGAAAGACTTCTATTTTGCATTTTTATCCTGATCTTCCGTATCTGTAGCACCTGCTTCTTTATCTTTTGCAGGCAACTCCAATAAATCCATTTTGCTAAGCAATTTGTGTATTTTTAAAATTCCACCAATAAAGCCCAATACACCGCAACTCAACAAGAACAACGGCGTTGTATTGAACAACTGGTCAAAAAAATAGCCCACTAAAAAGCCAGCAACAATCATGCTGGTAAACACTGAACCGGCACTCATTAGCAAAAAATTTAACGCAGGTTTCTTTTTTGAGGAAGACGATTCTTCTACTCTTTTTTCAGGTATTTTCACGTTAAATTTTTAACTCAAAATTATGTGTTTAGGCTTTAAAAAAACCAAATCAAAACGGCTTGAAATAATAGCTTTTTCTATAACTAAAATCTAGTGGTAATCAAACTATTTTTATGACACCACTATATATAGTAATATCATCTATTTACAGCACTAAATGTGCTCAAACAACCCTCAACGTCATTAATAATGTTTATCTTTTCGCACCAAACTTAGCTTAAATGCTCTAACAAACGTTGTAATTCTTCTTCTGAGCTAAAGATCAGCTCGATTTTCCCTTTTCCGTTAACACTGTGATTAATCTTAACTTTGGTCGCCATTTTTTCGGCAATCTGCTCTTGTTTTTCAAGATAATGAGCCGCTAACTCAGGTTTTTTAGCCTTTTTCAAATTCTTTGGAACTAGAATAGCTTGAACAGCCTGCTCCATATCACGAACTGTCCAGTTTTTAGAAATAGATTTTTGCGCAAGCTCTAACTGAAGATTTTCTGGCAAAGTAATAATGGCTCGAGCATGGCCCATAGTCAAATCACCTTTGTGCAACCATTCCTGAACTTTTTCTGGAAGCTTCAACAATCTTAAAAGATTGGTCACCGCAGTTCTAGAACGACCCACCGCATCAGCCACGGCTTGCTGAGTCAAATCAAACTCTTTCATTAAACGCTTCAAACCCAATGCAGTTTCAATCGGGTTCAAATCTTCACGCTGTATATTCTCAATCAGCGCCATTGCGAGCGTAGCTTGGTTGTCAGCTTGACGAATAACAACAGGAACAGAAGTTAATCCTGCTATTCTCGCTGCACGCCAACGTCTTTCTCCAGCAATAATTTCATAAGTATCATCTTCATCTGAAGCTTTAACCACTATCGGCTGAACAATGCCTTGCAAGCGAATTGAGTCAGCAAGCTCTGACAAAGCTTCCTGATCAAAATTATATCTCGGCTGATAAACACCAGGTTTAAGGTGATCTATGGATACTTTTTCAATGCGCAAATCCGACACATTAGACTCTGCTTTCTGCTTCGCGCCGTAAAGTGCACGAACACCCCCTAGACCCATACCTCTTTTCTTTGCCATTTCTCTGTCCGCTTCAGTTAGTAAACTTCAATTAAATTTTGGTTTTTCGAATCAACTCATTTGCTAGCGCCAAATAAGCTATTGCGCCATTCGAGGAAATATCATAATCCAATATTGATTCACCATGGCTAGGTGCCTCAGCCAACCGCACATTTCTTGGAATAATGGTTTGCAGCACTTTCATACCAAAATGCGACACTAATTCATTAGATACATCGTTCGCAAGGTTATTACGTCTATCATGCATGGTTCTCAGCAAACCATCGATATGCAGATCTGGATTCAAATCTTGCTGCACTGCCTCAATAGTATCCATTAAGGCAGATAAACCTTCTAATGCAAAAAACTCGCATTGCACTGGCACCACAATACCGTCCGCTGTTGTCAGTGCGTTCAAGGTCAACATATTCAACGTAGGCGGACAATCGATGATAATAGCGTCATACTGATCAACGGCCTTCTTTAACGCTTTTCGTAAACGCTTAGGCCCTTTATTTTCTTCAATCAATGCAACTTCAGCTGCCGTTAATTCACTATTGGAACCAATTAAATCCAGCCCTTCTATTTCAGTAGAGATAATGACATCTTTGGCTTTAACATCGCCGATCAAAAGGTCATAAGCTGACACTTCGAGTTCGTCTTTATCAATCCCTATGGCAACCGTCGCATTACCTTGCGGGTCCATATCAACCAGCAAAACCTTTTTCTTCATTCTTGCTAATGCCGCTGCAAGATTGACACTTGTAGTCGTTTTTCCAACGCCGCCTTTTTGGTTAGCAATAGCAATGATTCGGCTCATAATTGATTAGACACTCTGAATTTTCTGCACTTGAATTAGGGTTCTTTCTGCTTGCAAATGGGGTACTTGCAATTCAAAAACTTGCATTATTCTAGCAAAATTAGGCAATTGCGCTAGCTCATCTTGCGTTTTCTGAGATTTCATTGCCCACCAACAACCATTATCTTTTACTAAATGCTTTGTCCAAAACAACATATCATCTAATGAAGCAAAGGCACGAGAAACCACCCCATCATACAAATGTTCCGGTTGATAATCCTCAACCCTCATATGAAATATCTGAGTATTTTGTAAATCCAACTCTGCTTTTGCCTGAATAAGAAAACGGGTTTTTTTACTGTTACTGTCCAATAAATCGATTTGTCTTTCTGGAAATAAAATTGCCAAAGGAATACCTGGCAAACCTCCGCCAGTTCCTACATCAATCAAACGTTCACTATCAATAAATGGTGCCACTGCAAGACTATCCAGCAAATGTTTCACAAACATTTCTTCTTCATCACGAATCGCAGTCAAGTTATACACTTTATTCCACTTACGCAACAGTGCCAAATAGTCGACCAATTTCTGCCAGGCTGGGGGGTTAGGTTCCAAACCCCATTGCTCAAAAGCTTCTTCTAACTGGTCAAAATACATTAAAACTGAATTCCTTTACTTTTTAGGCGACCGTTTTAGATGCCTGACGGTGCTTTTTAATATAAATAAGTAAAATCGAAATGGCTGCTGGCGTAATACCTGAAATACGCGATGCCATGCCAATGGTTTCTGGTTTATGGTCGCGGATTTTTTGCTTCACCTCATTCGACAATCCAGAAACTTTATCCAAATCCAAGTCCTCAGGAATTTTCACTTCTTCAGAACGACGTAATTTTTCAATATCGATTTTTTGGCGCTCAATATAACCAGAATACTTCGCTTCAATCTCAATTTGCTCAACCACTTGTGGATCATCAATTGATTCACCAAACATTTCTAACGTCGCTAGCGAGTCATAACGTACATTTGGGCGCTTCAACAATTCGAATAACGTTTGCTCTTTACTTAACGGCAAATCCATCAATTCTTCTGCTTTCTTCGCTTCAGCATGATTAGGGTAAATCCAGCTTTGTTTCAAACGCTCGATCTCCTTATCCATGGTTTCCATTTTTTGCTCAAATGCAGCCCAACGGGTATCGTCTATCAACCCAAAAGCTCGACCGATTTCTGTCAAACGCTGATCTGCATTATCCTCACGCAACATCAAACGATACTCTGCACGGGAAGTAAACATACGGTAAGGCTCATTAGTACCAAGCGTAATTAAGTCATCCACCAACACGCCCATATAAGCTTCATCTCGTCGAGGTGACCATTGATCTTGTTCTTGCGCGGCACGAGCAGCATTCATTCCCGCCAACAACCCTTGTGCTGCCGCTTCTTCATAGCCCGTGGTGCCGTTGATTTGACCAGCAAAGAACAAACCTTCAATTGCACGAGATTCCAAAGTAGGCTTTAATCCTCTCGGATCAAAGTAATCGTATTCAATCGCATAACCTGGGCGTAAAATTCTCGCTTGCTCCATCCCCTTCATCGAACGCACTATCTGCAATTGTGTCTCAAAAGGCAAACTAGTCGAAATACCATTAGGATAAAGTTCAATAGAAGTTAAGCCTTCTGGCTCTATAAAGACCTGATGACGATCTTTATCGGCAAAGCGCATCACCTTATCTTCAATGGATGGGCAGTAACGCGGCCCTATACTATCAATTTCACCTGCATCAGAATACATAGGAGATTGATCCAAGGAGTTGCGAATTACGTCATGAGTCTGTTCATTGGTATAGGTAATGTAGCAAGGCATTTGTTTAGGGTGCATATCACGCGATCCCATAAAAGAAAAAACAGGCGTAGGTTCATCGCCAGGCTGTATTTGCATCGCATCAAAATCAACACTACGCGCATCAATTCTTGGCGGCGTTCCTGTTTTTAAGCGCCCAACTGGCAAATCTAACTCTCGAAGCTTAGCTGCCAAACGGTTAGCAGGCTCATCTCCAGCACGGCCACCTTCGTAGTTTTGTAGACCAATATGAATTTTACCAGCCAAGAAA
The DNA here is from genome assembly GCF_000526715.1 of Hydrogenovibrio kuenenii DSM 12350. Taxonomy (NCBI): domain Bacteria; kingdom Pseudomonadati; phylum Pseudomonadota; class Gammaproteobacteria; order Thiotrichales; family Piscirickettsiaceae; genus Hydrogenovibrio; species Hydrogenovibrio kuenenii. Next base: position 2,283,112 of record NZ_JAGP01000001.1, read on the forward strand.
GTGCCTACCGTCAATACCACTTGAGGCGCATAGAAGCGCAATCCCATTTTGGTTTCAACGCCCACCACTCTATCGCCTTCGGTCAGCATATCCTCAACAGGCTGTTGAAACAGATAGAGGTTCGGCTGATTCTCCAGCACAGTACGAATCGCTTGGCGATAAAGCACGCGATCAGCTTGTGCTCTTGTCGCACGTACAGCAGGGCCTTTAGAAGCATTTAAGGTTCTAAACTGGATGCCCGACTTATCAATTGCTAACGCCATAGCACCGCCCAAAGCATCCACTTCTTTCACCAGATGCCCTTTTCCAATACCGCCAATCGCCGGATTGCAGGACATTTGCCCAAGCGTATCAATATTATGGGTCAGCAATAGGGTCTTCACCCCCATTCTTGCCGAGGCCAATGCTGCTTCAGTACCTGCGTGACCACCGCCTACAACGATAACGTCATAGTGTGTCATATCCTGATCTATCGAACGATTCAATGTGCTTCCTTTTTGCTCGCCCATCACCTATTTCCAGACTATCTCAACCATCCCAGGGTAGAACCAGGGGTTAAAATCAACAAATTAGTAATAAAAACAGTTAATTATAACATATTCGACATTAAGCATTTTTCAGAAAAAAACTTATCATTGCCGAAAAGGTGGACGATAATAAACACTAATACCTTCCCTGTCGAGGAGTTTCAGAATGAAAGCACTTAAGCCAAACACATTTAAACTTATTTCCTTAACAACAATTGTCGGTTTAAGCCTCACCGCATGCTCCCTCACCCCGCCAAAATCGATGATGGATGTTCAGGCCGATAATACTTTCCAGCTCAATCAGACATTGACCGTACCCGCGAATGCGACACGTATTTTTATTCAATATGGCAAAGTCACGACAAGACATGGTTTTAATCGACAAGATCAACATTGCGAGCTTGAGGTTAACCAAATTAAAGACCATGAACAGAAAATATTACCTGATCACTTCACTATTACCAAAGTACGAATCGGTAATGAAATGGTGGCTAACCGCTTGACCAAAAACCAACCAGTTATGCTGGCACAGGCAGATACTGGCATCATGAGTGACACACAAATCCCATGGCAAAATTTGGTAGCTGACACTACTGACAATAATAGACCCGAAACCATGGACACGGTAATGCTGTATTTAAAACCGACTCACAACAACCCGAATATTTTCAGACTCACCTGTGCTGGCTCACTAAGCAATGGTGATTTACAAGATGCGCCTCGAAGCTATCGCCCTGAAAAAGCAGAAATCAACACCATACTCGGCTCAATCGGGCACTTAAACTAGACACCCTGCCAACCAACTCAAAGCAAAATGCCCGTCTCTTTCGGCGGGCTTGGTCGAGTTAAAGTTGGCCAGTAGAGAACTGTTAACCATAAAAAACCAACTATCCAACCTAACTGACTGATATGAACCCATAGTACTGTTTGATTGGGAGCAATAATGGGTAGCAGCACTCTAAAAATAGCACTCAACGTTAAACTAATAAACACCCACTTCAGCCCTTTAGGAGGATCAAATACATTGCGATTAGTGTGCCCCAAAGAAATTCTCGCAATAATTGCAGAACACAGTAAACCTATTCCTCCTGCCGCTAAAGCATGAATGGCGATTGAAAAACTCACCCACCCCAAAGGTACACCCACAAAGAGCAACATACCCAAGGTCATGAATCCATAGGAAATAAACAAAGGCCATAATAAAGTGACTTTCCAAATCCTTGGATGATACCAACGCCATAAACGGATAAAGTGTGCAATAAATAAAGGCAAGGCAATCACAACAACCATCCAATGCATTGACCAAAACACAACAACAATCATTAACGCAAAGAAGCCAACCAATGCAACTCCATCAAGCCACTTATATTGTTTTTGCTCTGGCAACCCCAGGGCTTTCTCCGTAAAAAAGGGAAGCAATCGACGCATCATCGTCAGGTTAATCGCAAGCACCAAAAACAACCCCAATAGAATGGCATTGAACTGACTAAAACCAATCCAACCCAGCGCTCCGGCATAAAACACCGCATTAACCAAAATTAACAACAAAAACTTCGATGCCAACCCCGTCTGCGCCCAAAGCTTTTTCTGAAAAACAGGTAATGCAAAGTGCAAGAACAACCCAACATTGAAAGCCAAATCAAATAACGCCACCCAAAAAATCGGAAGATCAAATAAATACCCTAAGCGAGCCACGACCCAGAAACCGAAAATTAACAGTAATCGCCATCCAGAAGCAGAATTCGCTCCCGTCCAATTCATAACGGCTGTCAATAAAAAGCCTGTAACCGTTGCCAACGCATAACCAAAGACCATTTCATGAGCATGCCACATCATCGGTGCAAGGCTTGAAAAATGAGCAGATATGATTGGATATTGCACAAACCAAACCGTCATCGCAACCACTGAAAAAAGACTGCCGCCTAAAAAGAATGAGCGAAAAGCTCTATCGAAAAAAAACATCAATGCACCCAATATGACTTCTATGTCATGTCCGCTAAAATATAAACATTCATCTATTATACATAAATAGATTTCCCAAATATAACAAGGAGAAAATATGAAACCTTTATGAATTACTTGAATTTTTTGACAATTTAATCGATGATTGCTATTCGTGAGTATACGAAATATTTCGCACACAGCTTGTTGTGTTCAGATTTCAACGAACATTAAGCTTAGGATGAGCAAAGATGAGTCTTATGAAAGATCGATATCACATTCTTATTGTTGATGATGTTTCTGAAAATATTCAAGTCGCAATGAATATTTTAAAAGAAGGCCATTATCAATTTTCTTTTGCACTCAATGGCGAAAAAGCACTTGCCCTGCTAGAAGAAAACGATTTTGACTTGATTCTACTCGATATCATGATGCCTGGCCTTAACGGCTTTGAAGTTTGCTCACGCCTTAAGCGCAACCCTATGACGGCTGATATTCCCGTTATTTTCCTCACCGCGAAAGTTGATATTGATTCTATCAGCCAAGGATTCAAACTCGGTGCGGTTGACTACATCACCAAACCTTTCCACGCTGAAGAACTCATTGCACGAGTCAGGAATCATCTCGATCTATTTACAGCCAAAAAGCTATTGAAACAACACAACATTGCCTTGCAAAATAGCCTCATCAGCAAAGAAAAACGTTTCATGACCGAACTGGAAGAAAACCAGAAAGAAATGATTTACGTCTTAACTGAGCTGATGGAAGCCACCTCCGATGAAACTGGCAAACATATCCGTCGTGTAGCTGAATATTCGCGGTTATTGGCAGAATACCATCCAGGACTTTCTGCGGATGATGTAGAAATCATCTTTCATGCCGCACCCATGCATGATATTGGCAAAATTACCATTCCACACCACATACTCTGCAAACCCGGTAAGTTAACGGAAGAAGAGTTTGAGATAATGAAAACCCATACCACCCGTGCTGCAGAAGTCATGCGAATTTCAAAACGAAAATTCATGAAAGCTGCAGAAATCATTGCCCTACAACATCATGAGAAATGGGATGGTTCAGGCTACCCTCAGGGATTAAGTGGAGAAAATATCCATATCTACGCGCGGATAGTTGCCGTTGCCGACGTATTTGATGCCTTAACCCATAAACGCGTTTATAAAGAAGCATGGGGTCTTGATGATGCTACCAACTTTGTCTTAGAACAAAATGGGAAACACTTCGACCCTCAACTTATCGAAATCTTCTCGAACAATGTAGATGAATTTAAGAAAATTGCTGAATCTTAAAACGCTTCTTCTAGCATCGCTCTGGGTAGTCTCGTTTACTGCCCAAGCAGCTTTGCAGCTAACGACAGAAGAAAAAGAGTGGATAAAACAGCATCCAACCATTACGCTAGGAGCCGACTACAACTGGCCTCCATTTGAATTTTCGACCAGCCCAAAACAGCATGCGGGTATCGCTGCCGACTTCCTCAAATTAATCTCCAAAAAAACTGGGTTAACCATTAAAGTCAAAAGTGGTGTATGGGCAGAGATTCTAAAAGATGCGAAATCCGGTAAGTTATATGGATTGTCATGTGCTGTTAAAACACCTCAACGCACACCCTACTTATTCTTTACCACACCCTATACCACCATGCCGCTGGCAATGGTTGTCAATTCCACAAGCAAACTCCAATCACTCAAAGAGCTCAACGGGAAAGCACTGGCACTAAATGGTGGCTCTTATATAGAAGAATGGGTAAAAAAAACCTATCCCAAGATTCATATTGTTTCCGTCAACTCAAATGCAGAAGCATTAGAGCAGGTTGCAACAGGCCAAGTTAATGCCTATATCGGTAATATTGCTGTAGCAACTTATCTAATCAAAAAAAATTACCTGACTAACCTGAAAATTGTTTCCAAGATTGATAGCTATCAAACCAGCACCTCTATTGCCATTAATAAAAAATGGCCGATATTGGCGTCCATTATGCAAAAAGCCCTCGATGACATTTCGCCAATCGAAAAAAACACCATTTTGAACAAGTGGTTCTTGGCATCAAGCTCTACCAGTCAGGCCTTCACACCAAAAGAACAAGTGTGGATAGCCAAACACCCCATTATCAAGGTCGCTGGTGAAACCGACTGGGCACCTTTTGATTTTGTCGATGCACAAGGGCACTATCAAGGCATTGCCAAAGACTACTTAACACTCATCAGCCAGAAAACAGGACTGAAATTTGATATCCAAGCAGGGGCTTGGCAACATAATTTATCCTTACTGAAAAACAAAAAAATAGACCTACTTCCTGCGGCTAATATCACAGAAGCGCGCAAAAACTACGCACTTTTTTCCGTGCCTTACTTCAAAATGCTCAACTACTTTTTTGTACGCAATGATTTAAAAGCCCAAACTCTTAAAGACTTTAATGGAAAAGTACTCGCTGTTCCAAAAGACTACGCCTCTATCGAATACCTAAAAAAATACTTTCCTCAAATCAAGCTACTCAAAACAGACAATCTCAACCAAGCAATCGATGCGGTCATTCAAAACAAAGCACAAATTCTTTACGATACCTACTCAGTACTCTCTTTTAAGCTCGAAAAAGAGGGCATCTCAAACATCCATCCATTTGCCTCAACAAGAAATACACCCCAAACGCTTCATTTTATGGTTCGTGATGATGCACCTGAATTAGTGTCTATTCTCAATAAAGCGCTCAATAACATCACGCCATTAGAGAAAAAACACATCTACAGTCACTGGCTCACAAAACCAGAAGATAAAGTGGCCTTTAATTTAACGTCACTGAAATTAACAAATTCAGAGACGGCTTGGCTATCAAAACACGCTTCTATCACTTTTGCAGGCGACCCCAACTGGCTGCCCTATGAAGCCTTTACCTCAAACGGCCGCTATATCGGTATAGTTGCCGACAACCTCAAAGCCATAGAAAAAAAGATTCCAATCAAAATCAAACCCAAACGAGTCTCTTCTTGGCAAGAAACTCTGAACCTGTCAAAAAATAAGGCTGTGGACATTATTTCCGGTGATATTGATGATTCCATTCTGAAGCAAAATTATCTGCCTATCTCTCCCTATATAAACAGCCCTATCATCATTGTCATGAATGACAAAAACCAGTTTGTAAACAGTTTGACGCAGCTTGAGGGTAAAAAAATAGCACTCATTAAAGGCTATGGTTATACCCATAGCCTTTATAAAAAATTTCCCTATCTAGTATTTACGCAAACCAATACCGCTGATGAAGCCCTAGAAGGGGTTGCGATTGGCAAATACGATGCTGCGCTCATGTCATTGCCCAAAGCCAGCTATCTCATCAAGCAAAAGGGGCTCAATACCCTGAAAATTGTCGGCAAAACGCCCATAGAGATGAAACTCACTTTATTCGTCAGAAATGATGAACCCGAATTACACAGTATTCTTGATAAGGTGATGAAACAAGTTACCGAAGAATCTGGAACCAAGATACTCAACAATTGGACGAAAATTGAGTTCGCATCAAAAGTTGACTACTGGTTGGTGCTGAAGATTATTGGCGTTTTCCTAATCATTCTCGGATTTATTATTTACTGGAACCTGAAGCTTTCACGGGAAGTCAGTCAACGAAAACGCGCAGAAGACCACCTACAAATCGAAAAAGAAAACTTCCAAAACCTATTTGAAAACGCAGCCGATGCCCACCTCATTATCCAAAATAAGGTTTTTGTTGCATGCAACCATGCAGCTCTTGACCTACTCGGCCTTGAGTCCAAAGAACAACTGATTAACACCTCACCCATTAAATGGTCACCAGAGCTTCAACCCGAAGGCGTCAGTTCTGAAGACAAAGTGGACTATACCGTTAGAGAATGTTTTAACCGTGGAACCGTTCGCCTAGATTGGATACTGAAAAAATCCAGCGGCCAAGAGTTTTGGGTCGATGTGGTACTCACCGCGATTCAATATCAGGGACACCCTGCTATTTATGTTTCCTGGCGTGACCAAACCGAACAAAAAGCGTTAGAAACATCCATCAAACGAAACCAAGAGCAAGTTCAAGCTATCATCGATCGTGTGCCGCTCATCATCATGGTAACCGACTACCAAGGCAATCTTCTTTCGGCAAACCAAAAGGCCCAAAAAAATTATCTCATCGATGCTGAAAACCCAAACACAAAAAGAATGAGCGACTATTACACAAGGTCTGAAGAGCAAAAGGAAATCGAAACGCAGCTCAACACCTATGGAAAAATAGAACAGCGCATTGTTCCCATGAAGGACATTCATGGAAACGGCAAACAAATGATGCTTTCAATCCTACCGATTCACTATGACAACCAACTGGCATTGCTGTCCATTTACGTTGACCTAAGTGACCGTATTCAGATGGAACAACAGCTTAACGAAGCTAAAGAGTTGGCGGAAACAGCCAACCAGGCAAAAACTGAATTCCTTGCCAATATGAGCCATGAAATCCGTACGCCAATGAACGCCATTATCGGCTTTACCGAGCTGCTCAACGACCAAATAAAAGAGCCTCGACTCAAGACCTTTATCCGCACCATCCAATCAGCGGGTAATACCTTATTAATGCTGATTAACGACATTCTCGATTTATCCAAAATCGAAGCCGGCAAAATGACGCTCCACAAACAACCCACCAACCCTACCGAACTGTTTCAGGAAATCTCCGATATTTTCTCCATGAACGTTCAGCAAAAGGGCCTCGACTTGTTTATGGATGTTTCGCCCGACCTTCCCGAAGCCATCCTTCTCGATTCGGTCAGGCTTCGCCAAGTGTTGTTCAACCTACTCGGTAATGCGGTTAAATTCACCGAAAACGGTTATATCAAGCTTTCCGTGCGCGCCATCAACCTGGATCAGCCTCGTAGCAAACTGGATTTATTAATTGAAGTGGAAGATACCGGTATTGGTATTCCCCCAGAAGAACAAGCCCGTATCTTTAATGTGTTCGAGCAACAGTCCGGGCAAGACAACCGTAAGTTTGGTGGAACGGGTCTTGGCTTATCCATCACCAAACGTTTGATTGAAATGATGGAAGGCGATATTGAAGTTGAAAGTAAAGTGGGTAAAGGCTCGACCTTTAAAATCCTACTTCATCAAATGGACATTGCCTCCACACACAGCCCGCAATATATGGCGAACCGCGTCAACCCGAATCATATTTACTTCAAACCGGCCAAAATCCTTGTCGTTGACGATGTCACTGATAACAGGGAACTGATTGCGCAAAACTTTATTGATACGGAAATCCAAATTTCCCAAGCCCAGAACGGTCAAGAAGCCGTCGAAAAAGCCTCTTTAGAAACATTTGACCTAGTGTTAATGGATATACGCATGCCGGTTATGGATGGTTATGAGGCGGCCAAAATCATTAAATCCGCTCATCCTGCCATACCGGTTATCGCATTAACGGCATCTGTGATGCAAGATGAGTTTGAGAAAACCAAACGCGCGCATTTCGATGGCTACCTTCGTAAACCCGTGCTCAAACATGATCTTTTCCAGATGCTCTGCCAACACTTAGCTTATGAAGAAATAGAAGTTGAAAGCACTGATACCCAAGAGCCATTGATACTGTCCAGTACGGTTAAAAGCCAATTGACGGACTTTACGGCAGCATTAGAAGACAAACTGGATCAACAGCATAAAAGAGCGATCAAAACCAACAACCTAGAAGACCTTGAAGATTTTGCCGACAATATAGAAGAGGTAGGCAAAACATTTGACGTGCCCGAGCTGACAGCTTTCTCAGCACAATTAAAAGAAAAGATTCAAAGCTTTGATATTGGCGGTATGCAACAAATGCTCAAGCAGTTTACAAAACTGTACGAAGAACTGTCTGAGCTAATCAAAGATATCAATGAAAGCCGAAATAGACGTTAACCCTTGACCCCAGCCTGGTAGATTTTTCTTACTGTCGGCTCAATCGAGTCAAATCAAACTCATCCTCAAAGTTAGAACGATAAGGATTAATATCCAACCCTCCACGACGCAAATAACGCGCGTAAACCGTCAACTTTTCCGGCATGCAATGTTTTTGAATATCGGTAAAAATACGCTCAACGCATTGCTCATGAAACTCATTGTGATTGCGGAAAGAAATTAAATACTTCAGTAGGCTTTCACGTTCTATTTTACTTCCCTCATACCGAATCACAACGGATCCCCAATCGGGCTGGCCTGTCACCAAACAATTGGATTTCAATAAATGACTATGTAGGGTTTCAGAAACCTGTTCATCCGATTCACAATGCAATAACTCGGGTGATACCTGGTATGCGTCTACTTCGATATCCAAGTCATCCAAAGTGTCGCCCGGTAGCTTACCAAGATATTCTTCCGCATCAACTGGACGTATATCCACCGACACTTCACCACCACTGGCTGCGGATAAGTCTTTTTCCCATAAGCTGATGACTTCTTGCTCAGATCCAAAACGCGATCCATTAAAGGAATTTAAATAGAGCTTAAAAGATTTGGATTCAATTAAATTAGGGGCATCAGCCGAAAATGCAAACTCAGCGATGGCAACCTGAGGTTTACCTTTTGCATTCAACCAAGAGATCTCATACGCTGTCCAAATATCCAAGCCCACAAACGGCAAACTATTTAGATCAAACCCTAGTTCATCACGATTTTCCTGGCGAGGAATCGGAAATAACAACTCTGGATTGTACGTTTGACAGTAGGGCGTATTTTGACCCAATAGACTTTGTTCTGCTATTGAAGTTTTTTTGGTGGTGTTTGACATAGCTTTCTAAAGTGTTTGTTGACTGAGAGTCATTATACCGTTTACAGAACGGCCGTTACCAAGACTTAAGCAACTCACTATGTAAGTGATTCACTTGCTTCTTAAGATGAGACAGGCGCTGGCGCGTGAATTTTTCTAACGTCTTGTGCGCCTCTTTTTTGCTTTTGCCTACCTTCATTTTTTTCGACATGGCTTTTAAATGCAAATATAAAATCTCAAAATCGTGTTCTTTGCCCAGTAAGTTACCTAGCTGGTCAAGCTTCTGAATGGCTTTCTTTCCCTTGTCCGTACCCAGTGATTTCAGTAGTTTCAGCTGATAATAACCATGCTTCACCCATTTACGCCATTCATGACGGTCTTCGGATGTCGCCCCAACAGCAATACCTGCCAATGCATAGCGATGACATGAAGATAGCGTTTTTTGAAAACCTTGCTGTAGTGTCTGCATAAAGTCTTGTTCAACCGAAAGTGCTTGCCATGCTGCTAACTCTTTCTTCAAGGCTTTCTGAATAACATTCCAGTCAATATCTGGCAAGGATTCTTCCTGCTGTACAATTTGTGCTTCAAAGCCAGATTTCAACTCATCCAAATAAGCTTGCGTTTCTTTTGATAAAGACTTTTCTACCATCAAACTTTCAATTTGTTCCAGAGACTCAAACATAACTTGAAGGTCTCGATGTTGAGCTAAAAGCTTTGCCGTAGAGCGGATTCTATTATTCGCTTCTCTAAATTCTTCTTTAGTTATAGCAGGGGAAATAAGCCGCCAATAAGCCCTTAAACGTTTAAACGTAACGCGAATTGCATGAATAGATTTAGAAGCTTCGCGTTGCTCAATATCATTGGCCAATGACAGCACATCTGAAACTTCTTGGCACACCGAAGCCATAAAAGCAGGCGCAACTTCTTCAGAGCTTTTTGCTTTTAGACCAAAGTTCTTAAAAATCCGGCGAATGAATTTTTTTGAAATGTCTTCCATAAACCCGGTTTTCTCAATTAATAGAATTGAATATTATGCTTACTGAACTTTACAAGCAAATGAAATTTTTAACGCAACGGGCTTGCGCCTAAAAGCGCAAGCCTAACTAACAAAATCTAATGGTGCATCATTGCCCATTGAGTGAACACAACCAAGCCCAAATAGATCCAAATCATCGACCCAGAAGTCAAAGTTGCCACAACCAATTTTCTGCCGGAAAGCTGGAGCTGTTTGAGTTTTTTGACCAATACATAGGCAGCAACAATGACCGCTAAATAATTAAATAGGCCAAACAAATGCACCCAAGCATCTCTGCGGGTTGCAAGGGGATTCATCGTTGCATCCGAACCGACCAGCCAATAAAAGGCATTACCCAAATCCGACGCATAGTGCAAAAAGAAAAAGCTGCCTATATGGCTTAATGCACCAATCAGCATTAGAGGCGCAAGCGCCAAACCAGCATGCTCAAACACTCGGTTATATTCAATCTTGGTCAATTTACTCGTCAAAGCAAAACTACCCAACACAACACCAAAAGTGAGCACAATGGCCATGACTAATGCAGAAAACCCAACCCAATCAATCATTGGAATGGTCGGCATTATCGAGTCCAACCATTGCCCAGTCTGAACCCAAGGCAATTCACTTTTAATTGGACTGTGGCCTAATGCATGGTGAAAACGCATGGTGATGGTAATAACAGCCAACAACGAAATAAAAACCCAAATCGCCATTTTATCCAGCTGTTTTACCGGCTCACTGACCTGCTTGGCAAAAGCCCCCAGATTCCACTGAACAGAATCACAAGCATGATGACAGTCCATGCAGAGCGTGCAATCCTGCATATTGTTTTTCTTTTCAAACAAATAGGGTCTCAGGCTCCACTCACAAGACTTTACACAATCAAAACTTCGGCAAGTTTTACATTCATTTTGATCTGTTTTTAGCGTTGCCGCACCGACTTTTCCATAGGATTTGATGACCGAACCAATTGGGCAAACATAGCGACAATAGTCCATATTTCGGTAGAGATAAAATCCTGCAAAAGCGATCACTGTTAACACCAAGAAATACATGGCACTGACAAAAGGCACCTTAAGGAAGTCAGGGAAAACATAAACCGGCACCCAATAACTCACCAGCAACAGTCCAAAACCCCACCAACGGTTGCGCATCCAATTTGGCATGAGCTTTTTCGGACCTATTCTATTCAGGTATTTACCGATAAAACTATGCGGACACACCGAACAAAACATTGGCCCCAAAGTCACCATTGATAGAATCAAGAAAAATGGCCAAAACAATGACCAGAAGACAGCCAAGGTATAAGGGTTTTCCGACTCCTCAGGATAGCTCAGACCGAAGTAAACCGCGCTGGAAAACAGCGCCAAAACCAAAACTCTCAAGAGATTCAATAATGCTGGTGAGCGATAAATTGTGCCTAATAAAGGCCAGTTCAACAGATTATTCATGACGCCACCTACTTATAGTTTGTAACGATAGTTAAGCTGGATATTTCGTAGTGCTCCCGGGCTATAACTGTAACTACCACGGCTATCTTTAGAAACTTCTTCCGCATAACGCATGTCAAATACGTTATTCACATTTAGTTGGAACAAATGCGCTTTGTGGCGATAAGCCACCATCGCATTGGTCACCATGTTATAGCCGCTGTATTTTTCGGTATTAGCATCGTCAATGTAGTAACTACCGAATGCCAAGCCTTCAACACGTGCTTGATAGCCTTTCTTCTGATAATTAGCAAAAATCGAATACTGTTGCTCAGGAATAAAACGAACATGCTTACCGGAATAATTCGCACCACTGTCTTTATAATCTAGGTAACGGTAATCCTGCCATGCAGCCGATCCACCAACATCCACTGTTGATAAAAGCTGATAACCTAAATTCAACTCAGCACCCTTTTTCTGGGTTTTACCCGCGTTCACATAGTAAGTTGTTGTGCCATTTTTTACCGCGACAATTTCATCAGTTAAATCTATCTGGTACAGCGCAAATGTAGTTTGTAGCTTTTGTGTATTACGCTTATATCCCACTTCATACTGCAACGCAGTTGAGGCTTTTAGATCCGTTGCCTGACCATAAGATCGGTTATTGCTGATTTCGCTTTCAGTCGGCGCTTGTTGAGCCGCACTGACCGTCGTGTATAAACGGGATGCCTTCGCCAATTCATAGTTCACCGATACTTTTGGCGCAAACAAATCATAGTTAGCTCGCGTCGTATAATGCCCCTGCCCTGCAAGGTACTTAGCCTGAGCATAATCGTATTTCCAGTATTCATCACCGGCAATATCCATCGCGAGATGGTCATAGCGCAAGCCCAAATCCATTTTCCAACGGTCCGCAGGTGAAAGCGTTTGTTGGAAATAAGCACCGCTCAATAGGTTTGATGAATCTTCTACGCTGGCCAAAGTACCTTTCGCATCAGACGTCACATCTACGATTCTGCCATACTTAACCACGGTATCTCGGTACTGGTATTTCTTACCTTGGTTACGAATATCGCCTCTCAAGGTCAAACCGAACACCTGACTCGCATCGTGACCGAAAAGCTGGTGTTTGCGGTCAAACATCAAATCTGTACCAATCACATAGTTGTCTTTCGCATCATTGATAATCCCTGTTACAGGGTGAAAATGCTGCCATTGATTGACATAAAACTGAGGTTTAAACTCAAGTGTTTTACTCAACTTGGTTTTGTAACGCGTATTGAAGAACAAAGTTTTACTGTCACGCGCACTTTTAGAAAAAGCCGAACCAGTATTAGTTTTATCATTAATCGTTTTACCGGTTTTCAGATAATTCGCATAACCGGTAGCGCTTAATGAGCCAGGCAATTTAAGGTTCGATTCCTGATAACTGATTTCTGACTCTAGCGTTGATTCACCTTTAAAGAAATGACCTTGTTTAATAGAAAATTGTGTCGTATCAAACTGATTCCACTCACGCCAATTATTGTCCGCCTGGCGACGAGAGAATTGAATAGAAAAGTTATCGTTTTGCCCGGCTTCCCAAGTTTTGTGCAATGCGGCATTACGGCTCGTTTCGCTACCTGCACCTAATTTTATATAGTCCTTAGTTCCATCGAAAACAGACTGGGAGTTAATCGACAATACGCCCCCACTTGCATTAGAAGCCGCAATAGAACCTGGTCCTTTAAACACTTCAACCGAGCTAATATCATCAATATCGACAAAATCAAAACGGGTGAAACTGTCTGGGTCGGTCATCGGTACACCATCACGCAATACCATGATTTCACGAACACCGTAAGGTGCTTTTAAACCCGCCCCACGGATAATCAATCGGGAGTCATACCCCCCGTTTTTGCTGACTGCTATCACACCAGGCATGGTTTTGATGACATCATTGATGTTACGTGCATTCTTCTTTTGAATCGTTTTGCTTTCAACCACATCAACACTTTGTGACACGTTCAACGCTTTTCTTTCTTGTTTTGTCGCGGTAACAGTAACTGCATCCAAAGACGTTTCTGCTTTAGATGACATAGATAGCACCGCTAAGCAAATCCCAAGAGGTAGTTTTTTTAATTTTGGCATTATTATTACTCCCAGTATTTTCATATCTCACCACTGATTTTTCTGTGAACTTACACAAGAAAAACAGAGTGAAAAACTCCTTAAAAAATTTGAGGGAATCTTACGGAAGTGCCTAGAATTAAACAATGTGACAAATTGTCACACCCCAGCCTGGCAGGTTTTATTAGCGATTAAGAAGGATAAGGAATGAATGGAGATTCTGTTTAAGATACGGATAAAAGGTATCGATATTTATATCGGAAATTGGATATGAAGCCTGACTTGATTCATATAATTCACTGAACCAAGCGTGTCTTCAGCTTCTCATCATTTGTTGTGTAGCGTAGTAACCTTATCAACTATAAAAGTTACAGTCATAGCAAATACTAAGTTTGCAGATTGGAGATTGTAGTGGCATAAATTTTTTCAGCCAAATAATCTAACTGATGATGTTTTTCCTGCACTGCAGGCAAGTAATCTCTCATACCATCAATTTGTAAGTGGAAAATAATCAACCCAAGTAAAGAAGTAATTACATAATGATGATCTGCATTCGGGTTAATTTCACAGAGCACTTTTTCCAGCCGCGTACAGCTCTCTGAAAGCGCTTTTTCCGCAAGAAATTGTAGTTTTTCAGGGTTGTTTTGTACCAACTCTCTGAGAATCAAACGCCTAAAAGTCATGTCTTCAGACATTTTCTTTATGTTTAAAAAAATCATCTTTTTAAGCTTTTCTTCGGACTCTTCATCTCCAGAAAGCACAGAACAAACCTCTGAATTGTGATTATCACAAACAGACTTCAGAACCGCCTCATAAAGACTTTGCTTATCTTTGAAGTGATTATACAAAGATGAAACCGTATGCAAGTCTGCAGCTTTGGCTATTTCCCTCATGGAAACTGCTTCAAACCCGTCCTTGGAAAACAATTCGGTCGCGCATGCCAGTATGCGATCATGGGAGCTCATAGATTTTTACCTAAATATTTTTATTCTATTTTGTAATTCTACTCGAAACTTTCACTTGGGTCGCCTCCCATTAACGCTTTATATTCACGCGCAATATATTTCACTAGAAGCAGCTAACAGGCCGCGATTTATAAACCGATCAACACGCGAAAATATTATTCTAATAACCCTATGAAACCACACACCTAAAGACTTTTATAGACTGACCTTATATCTCAAAAAAAATTTAAATATTTGTTTCTATTGCAATTTGATTCTTAAAACGCAAGAATAGAAACGAACGTTTGTTCTGGTGAAGTTTTTACCTAAGCCATAAAATAATAAAATATGATCCTCAACCTTAATGCTTAGGTCATAACCGCCGTATAAACAAACGTTCTTTTTCAATGACCGATTACAAGAATTTTGACCTTTAACTAAAGTTTGCTCGATTGTAGGTTAGAAATGTTTGGTGATCGTAAATTGCATATATGTTGGCTTTTCAGAGTGCCAATCATTAACCGCTGTTCCTGTCATTTCAGCGGTTTTTTTTACTTAATTTTTTACCCAGCCTGGCAGATTTTGTATTTTGAGTGATTAGAGTGGTATGTGGTATGAGCAGCGATTCTGTTCGAGATGCTGACAAAAAATATCAATATTTAATGTCGGAAGCTGGATATGTAAAGTAACTTGATTGGAATAGTCTACCGAATCAAGCTTACCTTCACCCTCATCAATAAAGTGGCGAACTTGCTTTTCCAAAGCGAAATCACAAGTTACGTCTATTGCGGTCATTTCAACCTGTTCGGTAATAGGCAAAACTTCCATGACCGCTTGAGCTGCTTGTCCATAAGCTCGTGTCAGACCACCTGCACCAAGCTTGATACCACCAAAATAACGCACGACAATCACCATAATGTCGCCAACACCTTTATGTTGTAGTACGTTTAAAATCGGTTTACCTGCCGTGCCGGATGGTTCACCATCATCGCCCATTCCAGCATTGGAAGCGCAAGATGGATTACCAATCAGATAAGCCCAGCAATGGTGACGGGCATCAGGATATTGTTGTTTGATTTCTGCAAGCCACTTCATGCCTTGCTCGCGGGTTTCAACTTGTTGCGCATAGGCAATAAAACGACTTTTCTTGATTTCGATTTCCGCTCGCGTCAGCTCAGCGGGCACCGCATAAGCCATTAGTCCGCATCCTCAACAGGTCGTTTTGCCCAAACAGGGTCTGCCGTAAAGATAACGTCCACCGCCAAATACTCATAGCGTTGTTTCAGCTTGTGATAGAGATGAGTACGGAACAAATCCGCTTCTTGCAGGTTAAAGTCTGCATCCGGCTTCATTTGAATATAAAGCTGTACATAAATGGAACGACCAAATTGAAAGTAGCGTTTTTCAAATCCAATAAAACGATCTTCTTTTAATTCATTGCGAACCAACTCTTCAATTTCCTCAGAAATTTCTGCATTCTCAAAACGGCCAATCAACTGTAGGCCATTTTGTTTGACTACTTTTAGTGGCATCGGCAGCATGAGCATGACCAACACCAAAATGACGACTGGATCCGTATAAGGCACCCATTGCTTGTAGTCGGTATGGGATAGCCACATTGAAAAGCCGAAAGAAATCCCAACTGCCAAACTGAGTACGCCCCCAATCAGCCACCCCTGTAAATCAACGTCTATCAACGCGGAATTCACACTTCGGTTCATACGGTGAAGGAAGTAAGACAGGACAAAACCAAGCAAGGAAGCAACAACTGCATAGAAAACCGCAATGTCTGCCACAACATGGCGCCCACCATTGAGTAACGCATGTATGGAGGCATAGATGGCGAAAATAATCACCACCACGACCATAATGCCTTTAATGAAGTTCAGTAACGGCTCGTATATTGCATAACCGAAAGGTTCGTTTTGATTGGCTTGCTTTGAAATCAGCGTTGCCACGCGAAGCGTCATCAAACCCGCGACCATATCAATAAAAGGGTAAAGACCATCCATCAAAATCGCTTGCGAATGCGTCAAATAGAAAAAGCTTAAGCCCAGCACCGCCATTAAGACGTCACCGATCATGACGAGTTTTATCGCTTTCTTTTCAACTTCCAAGGTTTTTTGCATGGGATAAATAATAAGATTAAGTGTTTATAAAGATCGCTCATTTTACCGTAAAACACTGTCGTTAACTGTGCTTTTAACGACAGCTTATGAACATTTAAGCAAACCAACCTAATTTAAGATGCTACTTCAGAGGGTTGTAACAAACCCAAAGCACCATAGAACTCAAACCAACTTTGCCAAATTTTGGCGCGAGTCATCGGCACGTCTCGCTGTGCTTTATGCAAACTTCGTTGCGCATTGAGCAAATCCAAAATATTGCGTGTACCGGTCTGCAATCCTTTTTCAGTGGCCTTTACGGCTTCTTGGTTGGAAGACAGCGCTGCTTGTAGCGCAACCAAACGCTCAATACCCGCTTGATAACTTAGCAAACTATTGCGTGCGATGGCTTGCAGCTTCAGCATTAATTGCCGCTGTTGCGCCTGAACCTGTGACACATTTGCTCGCGACTTGGCAACTGCCGCATCGGTTCTACCACCCAGATATAACGGGTATTTCAACTCCAATCCACCTTTAACGCCCTGCATATCATCGTAGAAATTACCGTCACTATCGTTGTAAACATAAGCGCCAAAAGCATCTAACTGCACGCCGTTTTTGTTTTTCTCATAATCCACTTGCCGATTAGCTGCTTGCTCTTGCTGACGCAAAGCCTTTAACCCTGGGTTTTGCATGAACCAGCTTTGTTGCACACTGATTTTTTCATGTGGTAGTCGCAAACGATTTTTCAACAAACCATCACTTGGCAACCCTTGTGGCATCAGCATTTTATCTAAGTTGACGGATTCGCCCACCAGCGCCACCAAATTAGATTCGGTAATGGCCAAAACCTGCTTGGCTTCAAGCAAATCAGCCTGATTGTTATCCAATCTCGCTTGGATTTCAGCAATATCATTCAAGTTCTGATACCCCACCTGAAAGCGTTTTCGAACTTGTACCAAAATAGAAGAAATCGAACGTTTTTCTTTCAACAAAAATTCAACCTGAGCTTGTTGGGACCAGTAACGATAATAGAGGTCGGCCACCTGCAACATCAGGTTTTGCTTTTGTGCTTCCAACGACCATTGCGCGGCATTGAACTGAAAGTTTGCCGCTTGTGTCAAATCGGTCTTATCCGGCTGATACAAGGGATAACTGGCTTTTAGCTGGTTTGCCGTGCGGCCAAAATCCTTCTTCTTCATCCAGGCATAGCTCAGCTCCGATTGAAGCTGTAGCTGCGCTTTTTCATAGGAAGCCGCTTGTTTTTGTTGGCTAAATGCCGCCTGCTCTTTGGCCGAAAAAACTGCCAGGCTGGGGTTGTTCTGCAATGCGGTTTGATACAAACGCATTAACTGCGCGTCCTGTTGAAACACCTGAGTGGGTACGCGTGGTGCTGGCTGGTCGCTATTCACCTTATCTGCCGACCAAGCGTTCAGGCTGACAAATAACAAACCACTTACCAGAAGCACCGTGCTTATTGTCTTATTCAATTTCATTTTCATGAGTGTGTCTCCTCTGCTTTTGGAGCAAGATTCGCTTCGCTATGCGGTTTACCGAACAGTCGCTTACGATAGAGTAAATAGGTCAATACAGGAATCAGCACCATCGAGACAATCGGGGCGGAAATCATGCCGCCAATCATCGGTGCCGCAATACGTTTCATCACATCTGCCCCCGTGCCTGTGCCGAATAGAATCGGCAATAACCCGATGACAATCACCGCTACCGTCATGGCTTTGGGGCGCACGCGCTGTACCGCACCTTGCATAATTGCTGCTCGCAAATCTTGTGGAGAATTCAATTGATGTGACTCTTTTGCATGCGTAATTGCCTGCTTCAAGTACAACAACATCACTACCCCAAACTCTGCGGCTACCCCGGCAAGCGCGATCATCCCCACCGCGACGGCAACGGAATAGGCATAATCCAACCACCATAAGAACCAAAGCGATCCCAGTAACGCAAAAGGAATCACCAACAAAATCATCATGGCTTCGACCACATCTTTAAAAATGAAATAAAGCAGCAAGAAGATTATCAACACAGTCAGGGGCACGATATGTTCCAGCGACTCTTGCGCTTTCAACAGATACTCATATTGCCCTGTCCAACTGATGCTGTAACCCGGTGGTAATTTGACTTTTTGCTCGACAATTTTCTGCGCATTTTGCACGTAGCTTGCCAAATCCACGCCCTTGTTTAGATCAACAAACGCCCAACCGTTCAAGCGAGCATTCTCCGATTTAATCATCGGTGGCCCGAGCTTCACCACAATATCTGCGACCTCACCTAACTGTAGTTGGTTACCTTTCGCGGTCACTATCGGTAGCGTTTGTAGTTTCTGCAAAGAGTCTCGCCAAACCTGCGGATAACGCAAATTCATGGTATAGCGTTCTCTGCCTTCCAAGGTGGTTTGCAATACCTTGCCACCGACTGAAGTGGACAAAATATCCGCCAACTCTGTCATGCTCAGACCATAACGTGCCATGGCTTTTCGTTTTGGCAGAATATCCATATAACGCCCGCCTTCGGAACGCTCAGCATAGGCAGATAAAGTGCCGGGAATGGTTTTCAATACCGCTTCCAGTTGACGGCCAATCTTATCTATTTGATGCAAGTCATCGCCCGCGATTTTGATACCGATTGGGGTTTTAATGCCGGTAGACTGCATATCAATCCGCGTTTTGATTGGCTGAACCCAAGCATTGGTCACTCCTGGAAATTTCACCTTATCGTTCAGTGCGTTAATCAACTTGGGTAAAGTCATGCCTTGAGGCCATTCCGATTTTGGTTTTAGCTGAATGGTGGTTTCAATCATCGTCAAGGGTGCCGGATCCGTCGCGGTATCCGCACGGCCGATTTTGCCGAAAACGCTTTTCACCTCTGGGAAGCTTTTGATTAATGCATCAGTTTCTTGCAACAGACTTTGCGCCTCACCAATCGACAAACCGGGTAACGTCGTCGGCATATAGAGTAAATCACCCTCTTCCAACTCTGGCATAAACTCCGAGCCGAGATGTTGCCAAGGATAAAACGCCGAGACAAACAGCAACAAAGCTACAGCGACAATGGTTTTCGGCCAATGCAGGAGCTTAGCCAATACTGGTCTATAACCTGCAATTAGAAATCGGTTAATCGGGTTATCTGTTTCATGTGGAACCTTGCCTCGCACAAAATAACCAATCAACACCGGCACCAATGAAACCGCCAGCCCAGCCGCTACAGCCATAGCCAAAGTTTTCGTCAGTGCCAGCGGCGTAAACATACGCCCCGCCTGCTCTTGCAATGAAAAGATTGGGATAAAGCTCAACGCAATAATCAACAACGATAAGAATAGAGGTAGACCCACTTCTTTTGACGCATCCAGAATCAAACGCCAATGGGTTTCGCCTGTTGCCACTTCACCTGTTTCTCGATGATAGGCTTCGAGATGTTTATGTGCATTCTCGATCATCACAATCGATGCATCCACCATGGTTCCGATGGCGATAGCAATACCACCCAAGCTCATAATATTGGCTGACACACCCAGCTTTTCGAGAATAATAAATGCGCCGAGAATCCCTAGCGGTAAAGAAACCACTGCCACCAGCGCTGAACGTAAGTGCATCAAAAACACCAGAGAAATCAACGCGACAACAATAATCTCTTCAATCAACTTATGTTTTAAGGTGTCCACTGAACGGTTAATCAAACTGGAACGGTCATAGACTTCCTTGATTTCTACGCCTTGCGGCAATCCAGGTTTCAACTCGGCCAATTTTTGCTTAACGGCTTGGATAACTTTCAGCGCATTTTCGCCAGAGCGCATTACGATAATACCGCCAACCACTTCGCCTTTACCGTTTAGCTCGGCAATGCCACGTCTCGGTTGCGGACCAAGTTTGATTTGCGCAATGTCTTTCAACAACACAGGCGTCTGATCTTGTGAAAAAACACCGACCGGGACTTCTCCCAATTGCTTCACCTTAGTCACGTAACCTTTCAACGCCACCATATACTCGGCTTCACCCTGCTCGATAACCGATGCCCCCATTTCCACACTAGAGCTGCGAACCGCTTTTTCCACTTGCTGCAAACTCAAGTGATAAGCGCGAAGTTTGTTTGGGTCTATCGTCACTTGATATTGCTTGATCATGCCGCCAACCGATGCCACTTCCGATACCCCAGGAACCGACTGCAACTCGTACTTCAAGAACCAATCTTGCAGGGTTCTGAGTTGTGATAAGTCATGGTGATGGGTTTTATCAACCAAGGCATATTCATACACCCAGCCAACCCCCGAAGCATCCGGCCCTAAGGTCGGTTGTACATCTGCTGGCAACGCGCCTTTGACTTGGCTGAGATATTCCAACACTCGTGAACGCGCCCAATAGGGATCCGTGCCATCTTTAAACAACACATAAACATAAGAATCGCCAAAAAATGAATAGCCGCGTACCACTTTGGTTTTAGGTACCGACATCATCAGTTTAGAAATGGGATAAGTGACTTGATCTTCTACCACCTGAGGCGTTTGGCCGGCATAAGGTGTTTTGATAATGACTTGCACATCCGATAAATCCGGAATCGCATCCAAAGGCGTTTTTTGAAATGCGACCCATCCCCAAATACCAATCGCCACACTGAGCAACAACACCAACACACGGTTATAGATAGCCGCTGTAATGATTCGATTAATCATAGCGCCTCCTATTTGTGTTGATGTCCGCTAAACATCAGCTTTCTTAAGTTAGATTGAATCTGACTTTCAGAATCCAATAAGAATTGTCCAGAAACCACAATACGATCACCTTCCTCCAAACCTGAATAGATTTCGACAATGCCTTGCGTTTCCATACCGGTGACCACTTTCACCACCTGAAACTCACCATTATCCAACTCTTTCACCACGCGTTTTTCATGACCGTCGTCAATCACTGCGCTCAAAGGAATGGCTAAGGTATTGCGTTTAGGTCCACCATAAATGGCAACATCGACAAACATATTCGGCTTAAGAGACAGATCTTTGTTTTCCACTGGCAAACGTACTTTCAATGCTTGCGATGCCGTATCGGTTACCGGGTAAATATAGTCGATAACACTTTCCCAAGTTCGCTTAGGAAAAGCATTGGTGGAAATGTCGGCTGTCAGCCCATCTTTAATCCAACTTTGTTGCAAAGGCAACACTTCTGCTTCCACCCAAACGGTCGATAAATCCGCTACATTCATCAGTTCAGTCTGAGGTTGCACATACATACCATCCTGCACAATCAGGTTCGACACGACACCGTTTTGCGGCGCATAAATCGGTACTTGGTTTATCGTGTCACCTCTTCGCTCGATTTGGCGAATCACGCTTTTGTCCAGCCCCAACAATGACAGGCGAATTTCTGCCGACTTCACCAAAGAATTTGCGGCTTTACCAATACGCTTGCGATTTTGAATGGCCAGCAATAAATCCTGTTGAGCCGAAACGATTTCTGGTGAATAGATGCGATACAACAACTGACCTTTTTTAATACTCTCGCCATTGCTGCGCACTGCTAGGTCGCTAATCCACCCCGATGCACGCGGGTGGATATGAACAGCCTTACTTTCATCGGCAACGACTTTTCCAAAGGTAGGGATATATTTCCAAAGCGTGGTTTTCTGTACCTTAGCGGTACGAATGGCAAAACCTTGCTTGGTGCCTGACACACCGCCTTGGCTAACGGAAATCTTCGGTGCCTGTTCAGACGCTTTAAATAATTGTTTCACCAGCTTCATACCGCAGATAGGGCAAGTACCCGGATGGTCACGCACAATCTGCGGATGCATCGGACAGACATATTTATACAGAACTTTGTTGTCACCTTTTTCTGGCACAAGTGATGGAAGCTTGTTATTGGCGGTGGTATCTGCCAAGCTCGCAACTGGAAGCCCACTGATGACAGCAGATAGCACACCATAAAGAAATTGCCTACGGGTTTTCATAGAATTCACCTTATTTCGAGGGTTAACTCGAATGTCTTAAAAATTGACTGTTTTGTTTACGCAAAATGCGCAAAGACTGCGTTCATAGCACGCAAACGAGCAAAAAAAGACTAGGCGAATTTAGGAGGACGAATGTGTTTACTGGTAGGCGCGACAGGTAAAGAAGTTTTAATAGCGAAAACCGGCATTTCTGATGGCACTTCAAAATCGAATTGAGGTGTCATCATATCTGCCACTGGGTAAATCACATGGCATTGATCCATATCGTAATGGCAAGGACCATGACAATAAGGACAATAATGTGCATAAGACATTTTAGGGGCATCTTGTTGCTGCATATCCATTTGCATCATATGACAAGCAGGCATATTCATAGCGGTGTCTTTCGACATCTGATGCCCCATTGCTGCATGACTCACTTCAGTAGACTGAGCAGTTGAAGCTGATGTTGAAGGCAAAGGGATAGCCATCGCCCAGTGTGAATACAGGGCAGAGAACAGTACCATAAAGGCCATCAAATAATGTCTGAGTCGTTTTGTCATAAAATCAATTTTAAGTGAATGCTTATATTTTGCAATTAAAATCCTGTTGTACAGTCATTGAATTTTTTAATAATTAGAAATAATTCTCATTTCCTTTGTAATGTTGTTTGGCGTAAAATGACAATTAATCGACTCCATTTTCTCAGGTGATTTATGTTCGCGACTTTTATACAAAACCTATGGCAAACCCTTGCTATTTCAGCGCCCTGGCTGATATTCGGCTTGATTATTGCGGGTATTATCAAAGCCAAAGTGTCGAATAAATGGGTCGCCAAACATTTATCGGGCAACGGTAGCACCCCCGTCATTAAAGGTGCTTTAATTGGTGCGCCTTTGCCTTTGTGCTCTTGCTCGGTCATTCCTGTCGCCACCCAATTACATCGTTCGGGAGCTTCCAAAGGCGCAACTGCAGCCTTTTTGGTTTCCACCCCCGAAACTGGGGTTGATTCCATTTCTCTAAGCTATGCGCTACTGGGGCCATTTATGGCGGTCATTAGACCCATTTCTGCGGTTTTATCCGCTATTGTCACCGGGTTAAGCATTAGCTGGTTTGCAAAACACAATGATACAGAGGCCGCTTCCAATGAAACTGTTGCTGCCAGCTGTTGCCACGAAGAAGCCCCTAAAAGCAGTTGTTGCTCAACCGAGAAAGCAGAAGAAACAGACAAAGAAGAAAGTTGCTGTGGTGCGGAAAAACAAGACGACGCACCTAAAATGACGTTACTACAAGGTGTTCATTACGCCTTTACCCAAATGCTAGACGACATGAAAAAATGGTTATTCATCGGTCTGGTTTTATCGGCACTGGTGATGACTTTTATTCCCAACGACTTCTTGTTGCAGTACCAAAATCAATGGTGGATTTATCTACTGGTATTCGTCGCCAGTTTCCCGGTTTACATCTGTGCATCCGCTTCTACCCCGGTAGCAGCAGGGTTAATGTTGGCAGGCCTATCGCCGGGCGCCACCTTAATTTTTATGCTGGCAGGGCCTTCTACCAATGTAGCCACCCTCGGCATTCTAAAACAAGAACTGGGCGCACAAGCCATGAAACTTTATGTTGCCTCTCTTGCTGTCACCAGCATTGCTCTCGGAGTTGCGGTTGATTGGATAGCACATGATTGGCAAATCGACTTGCATCAACAACTTATGCATCACCATGAATTTCTGCCAGGCTGGGTCAGTGCTGTTAGCGTGATAATTCTATTTGCGTTTGGTATCAAGGCGGTTCGACAGAAATTCTTACCAACAGCTTAGTTCTATGCCCGAACTTTCGATTGAGCTCATTGCTTTTCTGTTCGCTATTGCACTACTGGCAGGCATGATTGATACACTGGCAGGCGGTGGTGGTTTATTAACTTTGCCTGCTTTAATCGTCAGTGGATTACCACCATTGGCGGCACTTGGTACCAATAAACTGCAAAGCACCGTTGGCACTGGCATGGCGACTTTTATGATGCTAAAGCACAAAAAAGTTACTTGGCGGCAAGTGAAATGGACGATGCTCTCAGCCTTTATCGGCTCAACGCTAGGTACTATTTTCATTCAATTTCTGGACACGGCTTTTTTGTCTTGGTTGATTCCACTGGTGTTATCGATCATTGCATTCTATTTTTTATTTGCCAAAGCGCCACATGAACTTAACCGCCCTCATAAAGTATCAGATAAAACCTACCAACGTTTTGTGCTACCGACTATCGGCGCTTATGACGGCATGTTTGGCCCCGGAACGGGTTCTTTTTTCAGTCTGGCGGGCGTGTCATTAAAAGGTCAAGGGTTGCTGCAAGCGACTGTCACTGCTAAAACACTCAATTTCGCTACCAATGCAGCCTCCTTAATCGTGTTTATTTTTGCAGGACATGTGGTCTGGGTTCTCGGTAGCATTATGATGCTGGGGCAACTCTTTGGTGCTTGGCTCGGCTCGCATTTTCTATTCCGTATCAACCCAACCCATTTACGTTATTTGGTTGCCCTAATGTGTTTGGCCATGCTCATAAAATATCTCATATCTGCATAAAAACACCTTACCCAGCCTGGTAGATTTTGACGGTCTTCACCAGATTTCAGCACCAAACAGATCATGACCAATTCCATATCTTTGTTGACAAAGACAAACAAATTGTTAACAAAGAGCAACATATAACTCATTGATTTAGCTTAGATTTTAGGGTTGCCATAAAGCTAGTTTATTGATTCTATTAACTTTTCCTAATTTTGGCGCAACCAGTGCGAATGAGAACCGAAACGTTAGGAGACCGTTATGAAGCAAAAACCTTTAATCAAACACATTCATGCCGTCCTTGCAGGTTCTGCAATCGGATTGGCTTCTTTTTCCAGCCCTACAGTCATGGCCGGTGAGTTCACCGATGCGCTAACGGGTGGTAAACCGACAGTCGATATTCGCCTGCGCTACGAAGGCGTTAACCAAAAAGGCAAAGACGACGCGGCCGCTTTTACCGAAAGAACTCGCGTTGGCTACCTGACGGGAGATTACAAAGGCTTCACTGGCTTTGTTGAAATGTCAGGCACTGAAGCCTTAGGCGGCAGAAAAAACTATTATGTTGCTGCTGGGCCTGGCGCAGGTGGTGATGCGACTAAGGCCGTCGTTTTAGATCCGACCATCACGGTTCTTAACCAAGCATGGATTGGTTATAAAGTGGGTAGCACCGCTATCAAAGCCGGTAAGCAACGCATCATTTTCGACACGCGCTTTTTAGGAAATGTGGGCTGGCGTCAAACCGAACAGGTTTACACAGGGGTGACTTTAAAAACCGCCATCATTCCAAAAACAATGCTGGACTATGCCTATATTACCGACACGCGTAATCCAATTGGTGTTGACCGTATCATGAAGACCCATGCCTTGCAGGCAGCTTACGGCGGGATTCCTTTCGGCAAGCTGACGGCTTACGCTTACTTGATCGACTATGACCTAAACACTCTAGGCGCAGCGGAAAAAGACAGCCAGACTACAGGCCTGAGATTTGCCGGGAAAACAGGCATCAGCGATAGCATGAAGGCTATCTATCACATCGAATATGCCACGCAAGGCAAGTATGCTGACAGCACCAATATCGGTGGGGATTATACTCGAGCAGAACTGGGCCTAGGCTTCAAGAAAGCTGCTGTGAAAATTGGTCAGGAAAAACTCGGCGGTAACGGCACACATGCTTTCCAAACGCCTCTTGGTACGGTTCACCTCTATAACGGTTGGGCAGATATGTTTATCGGGCCTGTTGGCGGTACACCAGCAAATGGCTTGATAGACAACTATCTAAACGTCTCAGGAAAAGCCTTGGGAATGAAGTTAGCCGCGGCATATCACGACTTTAGCGCTGATAAAGGCGGCTCAAAATATGGTACGGAATACGACCTGTTGGCTGCCAAGAAGTTTGGCAAGGTGTATACGGCTGGGGTCAAATACGCTTCTTTCAGCGCAGACAGTGCCTCCACTTACAAAAATACCAACAAAATCTGGATTTGGGGTGAGGCCAAATTCTAATAGCAAATCGTTTTGTCGACTATGCCCGCTCTTTAGCGGGCTTTTTTATTGATAAAACAAAGCGCTTACAAACCTAATGACAAAGTTTTTGCCAAACTTTCCGTTCTGCACCAAAAACTTACAATTCATTACAAAATGTAAGACTTTGTTTACAAACAATACCCATAAAACATGACAAAAAACAATAAATTTCACTTATGTCTTTGATTTAAAAGAATAAATAATAGCTGGCATCCCCTAAGCTAAATAGATATTAAATAAAATTCATTTATGGAACAAAATTATTATGACTGCACATGCATCAAACGTTTGGATAGCCGAGTTATCCCATAGTTACAAAAAACAATTACCACCAGTGTTAACCAATATTAACCTGAATATCCCAAAAGGCCAGCTAACTGCAATGATCGGCCGAAGCGGTTGCGGTAAATCAACTTTGCTGCAAATGATTGCCGGGCTTCTTCTTCCATCAGATGGTGTAGTACGCATCAACGGTAAAACCGTTGTTAAACCCAGTGCGAAATGGAACATGATGTTTCAAAAACCATCGCTTTATCCTTGGATGAGCGTCCGTGAAAACGCAGCGTTAGGATTGGTGTTCGCTGGCACTTACAAACAAAAACAAGATCGAGTAGAAGAGTTGTTAGACATGGTGGGCTTATCCGAACACAAAGACAAGAACGTACAGGAGCTTTCCGGTGGTCAGCAACAACGTGTTGCCTTAGCTCGCTCTTTAGCGACTGAACCGGAAATCCTATTGTTGGACGAACCATTTTCGGCATTAGACGCTTTTACCCGTACCGCACTACAAACCGAAGTAGCTCAAATTTGTCATGAGCAAGGCATTACGATGATTATGGTTACCCATGACATTGAGGAAGCCATCGCCATGGCCGACAAAGTTGTCATCATGAGTCATAACCCAGGGGAAATCGTCGGAGATCTAGATGTTCCCCTTACTTATCCGAGAGACCGCAGCGCAGCGGATTTTATTGAGTTGAAAGAAACCCTATTCAACCAATTCGAGCAAATCGACTTAGCCAAACAAAAAGAAATGGCTGAAGTCGCGAACCAATAATTTTTAAAGGAGTATTCCCCATGTGTCATTTATGTGAATGGAACGATAAAGACTCGAATGATTATGTATTTAACCCTGTAAAAGGTCGCCGTGAATTTATTCTAGATTCCATGGCAACTGCTGGGGGGTTAGCCGCTGCGATGTCTCTTCCGAATACGGCATTTGCCAATATGGAAATGCCTGAAGACGAAGTTGTACGAATCGGTTACATCCCGATTACCGATGCCAGTGCGCTTTTGGTCGCACACGCGATGGGCTTTTTCGAAGACGAAGGCCTAAAAGTCGCTAAACCAACTTTGATTCGCGGTTGGTCGCCATTGATCGAAGGTTTCGCTGCCAAAAAATTCAACTTGGTTCACTTCCTGAAGCCGATTCCAATCTGGATGCGCTATAACAACAACTTCCCGGTCAAAATCACCGGTTGGGCGCACACTAATGGTTCTGGTGTTGTGGTCGGTAAACATACCGGCATCGAAGACTTCAAAGGCTTAGCAGGCAAACAAGTAGCAGTTCCTTACTGGTATTCCATGCACAATATCGTGTTACAGATGGCATTGAAAAATGCAGGATTGGAACCTGTGATTCAGGATCAAACGGATAAGCTAAAACCGAACCAGGTTAACCTACAAATCATGCCGCCACCAGATATGCCAACCGCTTTGGCTGCAAGAAAAATCGACGCCTATATCGTGGCAGAACCATTCAATGCCGCTGGTGAAATGCTGGCCGGTGCGAAAATGATTCGTTTTACTGGCGATATCTGGGAAAACCATCCTTGTTGCGTTGTCTGTATGCACGAAGAACATACAGAAAAGAAAAAAGTATGGTCACAAAAAGTGATGAATGCCGTAGTTAGAGGCGCTATGTACGCTCAGGAAAACAAAGAAGAAGTCGCCAAAATGCTCTCACGTGAAGGTAAACGTTACTTGCCGATGAAAGCAAAAGTGGTATTGAAAGCGATGACTGACTACTCAACAACAGAATATGCGCATCCAGATGCCATTCATCATCCAGACTGGGGTGTTGGTCGTATCGACTTCAACCCATGGCCATATCCTTCTGCGACAGAATTCATTGTAGATCACCTGAAAACAACTTTGGTTGCTGGGGACACCACTTTCCTACAGAAGCTTGATAGTAAATTTGTAGCGAAAGACTTGGTCAACTACGAATATGTAAAAAATGCGATGGATAAATTCGGTGCATGGGATAAAGTCGAAGGCGTTAACCCTGCTCATCCAACAACACGTGAAGAGGTATTCAAGCTGTGAGTGAAACAACTACAACACCAATGATGGTTTCAGTAGTCAATCAAGCCACGTCGGCTTTCCGGCAGCTACCGGTTTGGGCGCAGAATGTCAGTTTTTCGACCTTCGGTATGGCGATACTACTGTTTTTATGGTGGCTTGGAGGCATCTGGATTGCCTCCAACCCAGATACGGAATCTTTTGCCAGTTTTGCACCTGCGCCAGCATTCGAAGCACTTTATGAGCTGGTAGCAAGTGGTGAAATCTGGCAAACAATCTGGTCAAGTTTGTACCGTATTCTTGTCGGACTCTTTTGGGCGATTTTACTAGGTGTACCTGCAGGCATCATTATTGGTTATTTTTCTACTATTAGACAAATCGCCAATATGCCATTTCAGCTATTGCGAATGATCAGTCCGTTGGCTTGGATGCCAATCGCAGTATTGGTCTATGCAACTTGGGACAATGCCATTATCTTCCTGATCACCATCGCTGCAGTATGGCCGATTATTTTTGGTACAGCCCACGGGGTGCAACGTATTGATCCACTTTGGTTCAAGGTTGCGAAAAACCTTGGCGCAGACGGTTATCAGATGTTGATGCGTGTGATTATGCCGGCAATTGCCCAAGACGTTTTCGCTGGTATCAGATTAGCAGTAGGGGTTGCATGGGTTGTATTAGTGCCTGCCGAGTACCTTGGGGTTACCAGCGGGCTGGGCTATGCCATCAACGATGCACGTGATACACTTGATTATGCCAAGCTAGCCGCTGTCGTTGTTGTCATCGGTATCATCGGATACATGTTGGACAGCATCGCGGCAAGGCTCATCAAACTCTACAGCTGGCGCATGGAATAATTTTTTGGCAACGTTAGTCAAAACAATAAACTCAACACAATCGGTTCAATCCAACGGGTTTGCGACATCATATCGCAACCCTAGAGGCTTGAGCCTTTTGCGTTTATACGACTGTGATGTCTGTCACGTCATCCAAACAAATCTCATCACTGGATTCGGTGATGACAAACTCTTTGCCTTCTCGCGTCTGAAGATCCTTCAGATACCCGACAAAGTCAGGTTTGTTTGCATGAAATGACAGTTTGACCTTCTGATGTTTCATGATTGCGATTTCAAATTGATCGTATAAATGACAAGAGATGGACATAGCGTAACCCCCTATAAAAGCAACAATACTAAAACGAAAGAAAGCCTATGACGACAAAACTACAAGAATTCGATATAGCCAACGACTCCGAGTTTGTCGTTATTCAAGAAGCGGCTCAACAGATTGAGCATGCCAATGACCCCGATTTCGCAATATACAATATTTTGAGTATTTGTTCTCGCCTAATGGGTCTTAATCGTGGTCGAGTGTTCTTACATGATCAAGAGGCTGAAAACCTTTATGCCGCTTACGGTTATGGACTGACGCAAGATGAAATCGAGCGCAGCCGCTTTGGCTCGAAAGAAGGGATTACCGGGAAGGTCATGCACCTGGGGCGTGCCGTGGTCGTACCCGATATTGACGAAGAGACCGACTACCTTTTCCGTACGGTTGATCGTGAAACACTCCCTCAAGAGCCTGTTTCCTTCTTGGCGGTGCCGATTATCCGAAAGAACGAACGTATTGGCGTATTGGCGTTCAACCGCCTGAAAAACCGTAAACGTTCTTTTGACCGCGACTTGAGCTTTTTGAAAATTCTTTCCTTATTCATCGGTGAGATTCTTGCAGTTCATCAAATGCTGGAGCGCCAAACTCTCATTCTCAAACAAGAAAACGAGCAATTGCGAAGCGTCGCCCTTGGGCAAGGTAGCCAATACGGCATTATCGGTGAAAGCCCGTTATTGCTTCAGGCATTGGATAAAGCTTCTCGTGCTGCCAACACACCGGTAACCGTCATGTTAAAAGGGGAATCTGGAACGGGGAAAGAGAAATTCTCTCGTATGATTCACCGTGCCAGCAACCGTAAAGACAATCCGTTTATCGCCATCAACTGTGCCGCGATTCCGGCCGAGCTACTTGAAGCTGAGTTATTCGGTTATGAAAAAGGCAGTTTCACGGGCGCGACCCAACAGAAAAAAGGAAAGTTTGAGTTGGCCAACCACGGTACGCTATTTCTCGATGAGATCGGGGACTTGGACTTTGCTTTGCAAGCCAAATTGTTACGACTACTCGAAGATAAAGCCGTCACTCGTATTGGCGGCACACAGGATATTCCAATAGACGTTCGTGTTATCGTCGCATCACACAAAGACCTTTATAAGTCGGTCAACGAAGGTTCATTCCGTCTCGATTTATTCTATCGATTCAACGTATTCCCAATTGAACTGCCTGCGCTACGCGACCGTCACGGCGACATTCGCACTCTGATCAGACATTTCTTAAACCAGACAAACCAAGACTATCTGACCAATGCGATTCTCGAACCGGAAGCCATAACCTTCCTAGAGACCTACTCTTGGCCAGGAAACATTCGCCAACTTGAAAACGTCATCAAACGTAGCGTTTTGTTGGCTGAAGACGATAAATTCGTCACTTTGGGGCTGGTACAGAAAATCATTCACGAAGAAAGCGCGATTACACACAATACCTCGCTGTCATCACCAACGCTGGTGACAGAGACCGCGGTTAACGCTGTACCTCAGAGCATTGCCTCAAACTGGGAAGCGCCTGCCAGAAACGGGACCAACGGTGGATTCACCGCTTATCCTAGCGATGACGAGCGAATGGAAAACTGGCAAGGCAATGATGGTAAACGCGCTTACTGGAAGGTTTCGGATGATGAAAAGGAAAACCTGATGATGGCGTTGAAGCAAGCTCGCGGCAACAAAACCCGCGCAGCAATGTTACTGAATATGACCCCAAGGCAGTTCAGCTACCGTATGAGTAAGCTCGGCATTGATATGTAAACGCCTTGCGTTGTTAGAGATCGTAAACAAAAAAGAGAGCTAAATGCTCTCTTTCTTTTTGTTGCTGATACACTTTATGCACTTAGCGCTTTATAAAGCTTCGCAGCCTGATTCACCTTATCTCCTGATAACGCAAACCCTTTCACTTGCTCTTCTACCAGATAACTGACTTCTGAACTGGTCTCGTCATTGGACACGATAGACCAGTCACCATGCGCATCTTTCTTAAGTGGCGGACAGGTAATGATAGAAAGTGACGGTGTTTTGGTTTTCACCAATGGCGGCACCACCTTGAACTCTGCTGAGGCATCACCTGCAATATGCTTGGCGATGGTCTCCGCTTCACGACGAATCGGCTCTAGGAATGCCTGTAGCTCTCCATCGATTTCGATACAATCACCAATCGCATAAATGTCTTCATTTGAGGTTTGCAATTGATGGTTCACCAAGATGCCACGTGAAACATCCAAACCGGCTTTCTTGGCCAAATCGATATTCGGCTTCAAGCCAATCGCAGCCACCAACAAGTCGGTA
Organism: Hydrogenovibrio kuenenii DSM 12350; assembly: GCF_000526715.1. Lineage (NCBI taxonomy): Bacteria > Pseudomonadati > Pseudomonadota > Gammaproteobacteria > Thiotrichales > Piscirickettsiaceae > Hydrogenovibrio > Hydrogenovibrio kuenenii. The sequence continues at coordinate 2,315,713 of NZ_JAGP01000001.1, forward strand.
GCCAGTTTCGAACCATCATCCAGGCTCAATGCATAGGCATCGCCGTCATGATCGATCGCTTCCAGTTGTGCTTCGTAAACAATCTCGATTTGTTTATTGATCAAGGCCTCCGCCAGTTTCGTTGATAGCTGGGAAGGCAGTAAGTTTCTCATCAAAGTATCGCCTCTTACCAACAAAGTGACTTGGTAGTCTTGGCTGATCAAATCTTCCGCCATTTCCACCGCAATCAAACCACCGCCTAATAAGGTGATATGCTTTTTATCGGCAATCGCACTGCGGAAACGCTTATAGGCCGCCAGGTCGTTAATGGTCATCACATCTGAGACAGCATCCCCAGACAGCATCGGCTTAATGGCACTGGCACCTGTTGCCAGAATCAATTTACTGTAGTTGATACTGCCGCTGGTGGTCATTAGACGATTACGTTTGGTATTGACGCTCATTACTTTGGCGCGGGTTTTAATCCCAATGCCCAGTTCACCAGCTTTTTCCTCACCGGAAAACTCTACTAAATCCTTCGCGTCACGCCCCTGAGACATGGCCATGGAAATCGCCGGTTTTGGATAAACCGATCCATCGCATCCAGTGACGATACTGACATCCGCATCGGGCAATTCTTGTTTGATTTTTTCGGCAACCGTCCAACCAGCATATCCTGCACCAATGATGACGATACTTTCTTTACCGCCGACTTTCGACTTAGGTCTTGCGACATCCGATTTCGGTTTCGGTGCATCATCAATCAATACGAAATCTGACTTTGACACCAAACATAGCGGGCAGTACCAATCATCGGGAATGTCTTCAAACCGCGTGCCCGGAGCCAATCCGCTATCTGGATCGCCTTCGGCTTCGTCGTATATCAAACCGCAGGTTTTACAAATATATTTACGAAATGGCTCTGACATAATTTTTCTCCTTATACCCTTTCTTTATGCTTCCAAACGAGCAATTTCTTTACGCAAATGTTTGATGGAAGGGGTCACGATAATCACAAAGTAGGCTTCTCTTTGTTTACGCTGTGCCGGCGCATCGACAATATAACCTTTGGCACCGCAATGCTGCATCACCGCATCGGCGCTACGCTTACAGAATTCCGCACCCAGCAAACGTGCTTCTAGCACTTGTTTCATATAGTCTGTGCCTGGTGTAAATGGTTCTTCCGCCAAGGCCTGTATCAACTCAATCGCTTCTTCCAGCTCCTCTTCCAACTCTTCTGGACGGTCATCCAAATATTCATTGATTTCATGAAGGGTCATATCTGCTTTGCGCATCTCATCAATGGAACCTTGAATCACACCGACAGCCATCCCTGTTTGTAACAAGATGAATCCGGCTTTGATCTTTTCCAGATAAGGTTTGATTGGGTCAGCCAATAGATATTTTTTCGGTAGGAACGCGTTGTCGAACAGCAGGGAATAAGTACCAGACCCTTCCATACCCGCGAACTCCACCATCTGTTTCATGGTCAAACCATCCAAGTTACAAGGAATCAGCCCCATCACATCTTTCGTGTTGCCTTCTGAATCGTGCACATGGAAAATAGAACCGAAAAAGTGTTTGTCGCTTTTCTCTAAAAGGTTGGATACCCAAGGCAAAGTCCCATTGATGATATACCCATCTTCTACTTCTTCCGCAGATAGCTTCAACTCTTCAATACCCGCAAAATACTTCATCGGATTAGACAAAGCCGTTGCGCCGAAATAATCACCATCGACCATCTTTGGCAAAATCTCTTGTTTCAGCCAGTCATTTTCAGAGTTTTCAATGTACCAAGTACAGACATCCTGCGCCCACATCATGAAGCCAGTCGTCATACACTCGCGTGATACTGTCGCCATATCCTGAATAGAGCCGAACACATCGACCGTACCGTTGTTCTGCGAAGCGATATGATGTCTAAAAGCACCCGCCTTACCCAGTTTTTCCAATACTTCTGTCGTATAAAGACCGTGGTCGATATCAATGACCTTTGGCTTTAAAACATCTTTAACTATTTGTTGAATCATCTTCTTTACCTCAAATCCCGGCTCGGCAAATCCCGAGCCGGTTTTGCCATTACTTCACCAGACTTGGAGTTACTGGAACCTTATTCATATAAGTATTCGCAACTGGCGACCATTTGGTTGCGTGTTGAACCAAATCTTCTAGCTCTTCTGCCGAACAGTCAGCTTCGATATCAAAGAATGCGCGCACTTCACGAACACCCAACAATTTGTCAGGGTCGACATCACCCGTTCCCCATACCGCAGTGATATTGATGTCACCTTCCAATGAGATTTCCAATTTAGTCAGGTTGATACCACGTGCCGTTGCGTTTGCCTGAACACCAACTGACAAACATGAACCCAAAGACAACAACGCCATTTCAGATGGGTTTGGTGCAGTATCTTCACCCAACAATCCAGGTGGCTCATCCACGACAATCGCAGGAAGGTCACGGATATAGTTCAAGTTTTTAAACTGACCTTCTAAAACCGTTTTAGATTTAAGGGTCTTGATTGTGTCTGGTGCTGCTTTTCCTTGCTCACCCAATTGCTTCAAACCGTCGTTATCAATCGGTCTTAAACAAGATGGAATATATACTTCAGCCATTTTTATCTCCTAAACAATGGTTAATTTGAATTTGTTAAGTTTTCTCTTCGTGTTTGTTAAAACTCATCTCCCTTATAACCATGTTTGTGCCAGACATATTTTGTTGTTTTATTTCAATGACATAAGCTATTTTCCTGATATTTTTCTCTAATTTTGTATTACAATTTCTTACAATCTTATTCAAATGACTTACATTGTTTAACAATTGCAAACAAACTCATATAAAAACGCCTAAAGTAACACGTCTTCATTTCATCAACTTTTCGTTTTTATCAATAAAATCAACTTGTTAAAAAATATCTACACTTTTGGTATAGCGGTTGCTCTTTTGATACTTGCAAGATTTGCAATAACGAAAAGGAAATCTATCTATGGACAAAATTACAATGACGGAAGCCATCATTCTGGCTAAGAACGAATTAGGCGTAAGCTGGGGACAGATCGCTGAAGCAGCGGAGCTGAGTGAAGTATTTACCACTTCAGCTTGTTTGGGAATGAACAGTTTGAAACCTGAGCCAGCAGAAAAAATCGGTGCATTTCTAAAACTGCCTAAGGAAGTTGTTGGTGCATTACAGGCATTTCCGCACAAAAGTTGGGAAAAAGCGGTGCCGACCGACCCTTTGATTTATCGTTTATATGAAATCGTTGGTGTCTATGGCCCGACAATGAAAGAATTGATTCACGAAAAATTCGGTGACGGCATCATGAGTGCGATTGATTTCTCAATGCACATCGACAAAGAAGAAAACCCAGCGGGTGATCGTGTGGTCGTAACAATGAATGGTAAATTCCTACCTTATAAGTCTTGGTAAGACTTTAAAGTTACCAGTTGTCATAAGCTCCTCGCCCCGCTTTCGCGGGGTTTTTTGATGCTCAAGATTACCCCAGCCTGGCAGATTTTCAATCTCTAAAAACGAAACACACCCGGTGATTTTTTCTTCGCAGTTTTTTTGGTTTTGACCAATTGCACCATGACTTCGGCATGAGACGTATGCGGGAACATATCCATAAATCCAGCTTTACGAATTTGGTAGCCTTGCTTTTCTAAAAGCTGAACATCACGAATCAGTGTCGATTCATTACAGGAAACATAGACGATAATTTGGGCATTAAGTTTACCCATTTGCTGACAGATCGACATGGCACCTTGTCGGCCTGGGTCGAGCAACACGCGATCATAGGTTTGATGATGGAACCAGTGAAAATCATTAGCGGAGTCAAACAAATCAGCTTTGTAAAAGTCTGCATTTGGCAGGCTGTTTTTCTTGGCATTTCTTTGTGCAAAATCTACCAGGCTGGGGTCACCTTCCACACCAACCACTTTCGACACTGTTTGTGCAATCGGTAGGGTGAAATTCCCCACGCCACAAAATAAATCCAATACGGAATGGTTTGATTCAAGCTGTAACCATTCCAAGGCTTGCGCGACCATTTTTTGGTTGATCTCCGCATTGACCTGAATAAACCCATCTTTTGGAAAATCAAATACCAAATCATCCAAAGTGTAGTGTGCTTTGGTACTGGTTTCATCATCTGACCAAAGCATTACAGGTTGGGTTTTAGGCAGTGTTGACTCAACCAAGGTAACTTCTTTTAGAGAACGACTCGCCACAGGTAAACACTGCTCACGTTTCACGTGTAACGCTGCATTCATTTCATCGGTGAGTAGTGGACAGGACTCAATATCCACCATCTCACTTGATGCTTTAGCGCGAAAACCAAACTTAGCGACTTTATCGGTTTTGTGTTTGCCGTAAACAAAACGCGCGCGGCGACGGTAACCTTTGTTTTCTCCGATTAAAGGGTCGGCAATTTTGCATTTCTTGGCATCCACCGCCTTAATCAAGGCATTGAGAAAACGCTTGGCCTTCCATTCGCGTTGCGCTGCAATATCAACATGCTGCAACTGACAACCACCACACTCATTATAGACAGGACAAAAAGGTTCAACCCGGTGCTCCGATGAGGTTTTCACCTCCACCAACGCGGCTTCGTCATAGGTTTTTTGCGATTGCATTATCCTTGCCGAAACGATATCGCCGGGAATTGCACCTTCTATAAAGATCGTTTTGCCATCAACGCGCCCTATGCCACGACCATCATGAGAAAGGTCGGTGATTTCTATCTGTTCAATTATCATAGTTCTGTATCTTAAAAAATTAGAGAAATTATAGCCTATCTTCTAGAATAGGGTTCTGACACCTGAATTTACACAGCCATAAAATCAACCGAATCTGCTGGAGTGACTATGTACGTTCCCGATGACTTTGCGGAATACGATCAAGACAAGATTATGGCTTTGACGCGCCAGTACCCGTTTGCGATGTTGGTCACCACTGACCAAGGTGAACCTTATGTCACTCACTTGCCTTTAACCTACGAGCCAACTAATGATGAAAACGGGAAAGGAAAGGTTATCGGTCATATGGCACGTAGCAACCCACAATGGCAACATTTGGCGGAAGGGCAACGTGCACTGGTTGTGTTTGAAGGCCCACACGCTTATATCTCGCCCACTTGGTACCAAAGCCCGGGCGTGCCAACTTGGAATTATGCCGTTGTGCATCTGCGTGGACAAGCCAACCTGATTGAGGATGCAGATCGTTTGAATGCCATGTTAGACGACCTGATTACCACACATGAACCGACGTTGCCACAGCCCTGGCAAGAAAACGTGCCTGCGGACAAACAGGACATGCTGCTGAAAATGATTGTGGGATTTGAAATCGAAGTGACAGACATCTCCGCGAAATTCAAACTGAACCAAAACCGATCGGCAGCGGATAGAGCGAACGTCATCACCACACTTGCCGCCTCCGACAACTCTTTAGATAACGGTATTGCAGAACTGATGAAATCTTTGTGATAGGCAAAAAACATGAAAGCTTACTTAATTTCTTCAAACATCATTGATTGGGATCATCCAGAGGTTTTAGCGAAAGCCAAGCAGCTTTCCAAGCATCTGAAAACCGATACCGAAGTTGCCAAAGCCTGCTTTGAGTTTGTGCGCGATGAAATAGCGCACAGTTGGGATTTCAAATGCAACCCGATAACCTGCAAGGCTTCGGATGTTTTGGAATACGGTACGGGTTATTGTTATGCCAAAAGTCATTTATTGGCAGCCTTACTCAGAGCAAATGGGATTCCCGCTGGGTTGTGTTATCAACGCCTGACGATTAATGACGAAACACCGCCTTTTTGCCTGCATGGGCTGAATGCGGTTTTTTTAGAAGATTACGGTTGGTATCGCATTGACGCGCGAGGCAATAAACCAGGAGTGAATGCACAGTTTTGTCCGCCGGATGAACAATTGGCGTTTCCGATACAGATAGAAGGTGAAATGGATTTACCCGATATTTATGCTGACCCGCTACCCCAAGTGATTGAAACCCTGACGACCTATTCAACTTACTTAGAAGTCTCAGAACACCTACCGGACATCAACCCAGATAAGTTCTGACACCCCTGCCTGGCAGATTTTCGCTGGTTTTAAGCGGTTTGCACTTTGTCTTCTGCTTGCCTTTCGACAATATAGTTTTCTCCCCATTGATAAAGCGATTCCAATATCGGAATTAACTTTTCGCCTTGCTCCGTAAGGGTATACTCCACTTTTGGCGGCACTACAGGATAGACAGTTCGATAAACGATGCCTTCCTCTTCCAGTTCTCGTAATTTCTGCGTCAGCATTTTTTGTGTGATGCTTGGTATTAATCGGCATAATTCACTATTACGCTTAGTGCCGGATTGTAAGAACCACAAAATAAGCCCTTTCCACTTTCCATCTAACACATCAATTGCTACCTGAAACGCGCAATTGTAAACTTGGTTGTTGATATGAATTTCGCAGGGTTTCGATTGAGACATAGGTTTTTCTCGCTTTATAGTTACTTTTTGGTAAGTATAGTACAAAAAAGTGCATTCTTATTATTTTGTCTCAATGATGTTAGCATGTCGCTACTTACTAATTTTTAACGTTACTGAACCAAACAAAGGATTTAATTATGACCACACTCACTTCAGCGCAAGATGCCTTTATGCACGCCATTCACGAACGATATGCTGTGAAATCTTTTGACCCAACACAAAAAATTGATAGTGACACACTGACGAAAATTCTCGAAGTAGGACAATATTCTCCAACCTCTTTTGGTCTTGAGTTTACGCGCTTTATCGTGATTCGTGATCAAGCCGTCAAAGACGCTTTAAAACCTCATTGCGGTAACCAACCGCAAATCGATACTTGTAGCGATTTGGTAATTTTTGTTAGCCGTACCGATGTTGAACCGGAATCTGAATATGTTCATCAACAATTTGGCCGCTGGGGACTGGACGAAACGAGTTTTGCTGGGCTGATGGATTTCTACTCTTTTTATATGAGTCAATTCAACGAGCAAACTGCGCCTTATTGGGCAGGGAAACAAGCTTATATCGCCCTGGGGAATATGATGACAGCAGCACAAATGCTCGGTGTAGGGTCTTGTCCGATTGAAGGGTTCATGAAAAGTGAAGTCATGGAGGTACTCGACTTAAACCCACAAGAATACAACCTACACGTCATCATGGCGCTTGGTACACCTAACGATACTAAACGCCCTAAATACCGTTTACCTCTTGAAGAGTTGGTTTCCTATCGTTAAGACGATTGCGCCATGGCGTTGGCTACCTTAGTAGCCTAACGCTACCTAAACCACTTATCCAGCCTGCCAAAACTAGACAAATACCTTTAGACACGGTATTTTGTACAGTAATTTACTTTTCCTAGCGCACCGTTGCGCATGTTTCTAATCAAAATATATCTCTTCGGGAGCGACTATGGACGCCATCAATCACCTACTCTCCACTCTGAGCAGTTGGGTTTGGGGACCTGTTATGCTGGTTTTATTACTTGGCACAGGCATTTACCTAACCATTCGTTTAAAATTCTTGCCTCTGCGCAATCTTGGCTATGCATTCAACCTTGTTTGGAAAGGCCGACACTCTACAGAAGAGGGTGATGTGCCACCTTCAAGCGCCTTAATGATGGCGCTATCTTCCACTGTGGGAACCGGAAATATAGCGGGTGTAGCCGCAGCACTCTTTATCGGTGGACCGGGAGCGATTTTCTGGATGTGGATGACTGCTCTGGTCGGTATGGCAACCAAATACAGTGAAGCCGTATTAGCGGTAAATTACCGTGAGGTGGATGAAGAAGGTCGCCATGTTGGTGGCCCGATGTATTACATCAAAAACGGTATGGGCGAAAAGTGGAAACCGCTTGCGTTTGCTTTTGCTACTTTCGGCACCATTGCGGCTTTCGGTATCGGTAATATGGTACAAGCCAATGCGGTTGCGGGTGCGATGGAAAGCGCTTTTCACCTCAATAACCAAATCACTGGTTTGATTTTGATGGGGCTAGTCGGCTTGGTATTGTTTGGGGGCATTCAACGCATTGCTCACACGGCAACGGCATTGGTGCCTTTGATGGCGGTACTGTATATCGGATTTGCCCTGTTTATTCTTTTCACCCACGCTGACCAATTGCCTTATGCCTTTAGCACCATTATTGACAGCGCATTTACTGGCACCGCTGCCGCGGGTGGCTTTGCTGGCGCGAGTATTATCCTAGCGATTCAATTTGGTGTGGCACGTGGTGTGTTTTCCAATGAAGCCGGCTTGGGAACAGCGCCTATCGCTCATGCAGCTTCACAAACCAAAAGTCCTGTGCGCCAAGGTCATATTGCGATGTTGGGTACGTTTATCGACACCATTATCATCTGTACCATGACCGCCTTGGTGATTATGGTTACGCATACTTGGCAGAGTGGTGAAACCGGTTCAGCCTTAACCTCATTAGCCTTCACCAAAGGGCTAGGCTCAGACTTTGGGGCGATTGTCGTCGCGGTCAGTTTATCGCTTTTCGCCTTTACCACGCTGGTTGGCTGGAGTTACTACGGTGAACGTTGCGCCGAGTATATTCTGGGTGTTAAATTATTGAAACCTTATCGAGTACTTTGGGTACTGGCGGTATTTGCTGGCGCAGCACTTTCAGATTACTTCAATACAGTCTTAATTTTGGCGGATGTGTTAAATGCTTTAATGGCAATTCCTAACCTGATTGCTTTGTTGGTTTTATCTCCGGTTATCATCCAACTGACACGCGCCTATCAAAAATAGTGCGTTGTCTTTAATCATAAAAAGGGACTGACTATGATTACTGACCTAGACACGAACACCGCTTTGGTTCTCATTGACCTGCAACAGGGCATTTTAGAAGTGGCGGCTCATGCGCATGCAGCTCAACCCGACAAATTGGCGGGGATGAGCAGCATTCCTCAAGTGCTGGACAACGCGGCTAAGTTGATAACCGCTTTCCGAAAAAAGGGACTGCCGATTGTCATCGTGAACGTCAACAGCTATGGCGAGGCGTGGACGAAAACCCGCAAAGACAATCCTCTCAGCGGCACGCAACCACCCAGCGAAAACTACCTGAAAATTGTCGATGACCTTCCCACGGATGAAAATGATATTTTCATCACCAAACATTCTTGGAGCGCGTTTTTCAACACAGGTTTGCATGAAAAGCTGCAAAAAAGACAAGTGACCAATATCGTGCTTGGCGGTGTTGCCACCAGTATCGGTGTGGAAGGCACTGCTCGCGATGCCAGTGTACTTGGCTATAACCTTAGTTTTGTCTCAGATGCTATGTCGGATTTTACGACAGAAGCACACCACCACACCATAACTCGCATCTTTCCACGTATTGGTGAGACGGGTACAACAGAAGCAGTCTTAGCGAAGCTAGGCTAACCACTATTTTGTCTGCGGATACTTGCCAAGTGTCTATGATGATCATAACAAACCCTTATCCAACTACATTTCACTCAGCGATATAATGACTCTATCTTAATTTTCGGAGTGACATCATGAGTCAGCAAAACACTTATATTTTTGAAGTGTCGGAGAACAACTTCGACCAAATCGTATTAGAAAACTCAAACAAATTACCAGTATTCGTCGAGTTTATGGACCCAAGTATTGGCTCATGCATCGCGATGGAACATACACTATCTAACTTGGCAAAAACCTATGCGGGACAATTTATTTTTGCGACTTTAGATATCGGTCTTTATCCAGAAATGGCAGCAAGATTCAAAATGATCAATGTGCCGTCTTTACTCATCTTTAAAGACAATACATTAGTTCAGACCGAAGTCGGTTTGATGGAACAAGACGAATTGATTACCTTATTAAGATCCCATGGTATTTTTAAGGCGTCTGATGATTTACGCGCACAGGCTCGTGAAAAACATCTGTCAGGTGACACGCCAGCAGCGATTCAACTGCTAACAGAAGCGATTCAAAAGGATCCTGGCAATACGCTGGTTGCGATGGACATGATTCAAGTCATGCTAGATATCGACCTGTTGGATCAAGCCTTAGCTCTGTTCAATAAATTACCGAATATCGACAAAGAAACTGAACTGGGTCGAGCGTTGGTCGGGCAAATCACCTTTAAGCAACTGGCTGCCAAAACAGACGGAAAAACTGCATTGTTGGAACGCCTGTCTCGCGACTTGCACGACCATGATGCTCGCTTTGATTTGGCGATCTGCTTAGTGGCCGAGCACAACTATCCCCAAGCCATGGAAAACCTATTTGAGATTTTGATAGAAGAACCGGAATACAAGCAAGGCGCCGCTCATGAAATGATTGTAAACTTAGTCAATATGCTGGAACCTAATGACCCTGAAACGGCACAAGCCTTCCGTCGACGCTTGGGGACTATGCTAAGCTAACAAGAACAACGACGCTTGCACTTGGGAGAAACGTGATGAAACCCATTTTCATTTTTCTATTGATTGTTTCAGTATTACTTTTCTTCTTTTGGCGAGCACAGTCAAAGTGGGTTCACTTTACAGACTCGCAAGTCAAACAAATCACAAACGACCCTTTGGATGAGCAGACTTCTGTCAATTTAGAAGAAGTCAGCTCACTGCCACCTATCGTACAAAAGTACTTTCATCTGGTACTGAAAAACAATGCCCCGATTATCCAAAAAGCACATGTCTCTCAAATAGGGGGGTTTAGAGCCAAACCGGAATTAAAAGATTGGTCACCGATGAAAGCAGAGCAGTACTTTTCAACAACCCAGCCTGGCTTTTTTTGGCAAGCAAAAATCCAGATGCTACCGGGCCTCAACATCCATGTTTGCGATGCGTTTTTGAATGGAAAAGGCTATACAAAAGGAGTGCTGGCAAAGGTCATACCGATCATCGATGCTCATGACCGCCCGGAACTCAATCAAGGGGCTTTTCAGCGTTATCTTGCTGAAGCGGTATGGTTTCCGACAGCACTCTTACCAAGCCAAGGTGTTCAGTGGCAAGCAGTAGATGAATTTCATGCATTAGCAACTCTGTCTTTAGGGCAAACGAAAGTCTCCCTAACTTTTGAGTTCAACCCAAAAGGGGAAATCATTTCCTCCTATACGCCAAACAGATACAGGGAAGTCGCTGGCGATTTTGTACCCACACCATGGCAAGGAAAATATGCGGACTACATACAGGTCGGTGATTACAAAGTTCCGAAACATGGTGAAGTTGAATGGCACTTGCCTGATCAAACCTATCCCTATTTTCAAGCAGATATCGATCACATTCAATTTGAATAATCCCATTTAATGATTCTAGGTTTCAGGCTTTAGTCACCCTTTTACAACAGCTAAACATTGCCTTCAATGAGGCTTATTCATAAGATAGAAATCTCAGCTATCTTAAAAGAGATTTGAAATGACTCAGAAAGCCCCTGTGATGTTTGTCAGCCATGGTGCACCGACCTATGCACTTGATCCTGGAAAAGCTGGCGCATCACTCAAACAGGCATTGCCTTCTTTTCAAGACGTCAAGGCAGTGATTCTACTGTCCGCTCACTGGATTTCCAATAAACAGGAAGTGATGAGCGCAAGCCATCCGACCACTATCCATGACTTTGGTGGCTTTCCTGACGAGCTGTATCAAATTGAATACCCGGCACCGGGCGATACCGAGCTAGCTGGACAAATCCAAACTGTGCTCAAAGACGCAGGCATCGCCTCCACACTCAATGACAGCCGAGGGTTTGACCACGGCGCATGGGTGCCGATGCTGCATCTGTTCCCAAACGCAACTATGCCGATTGTCCAAATCTCGATAGATAGACATCTTACTCACCAGCAGCTTTTTCAACTGGGTCAAACGCTGAAGCATTTAAGAGGTGAGGGGGTAGCGATCATCGGCTCGGGCAGCCTGACACATAATCTACGCGATGTTCGCTGGGGAGAAACCGAGGCTTTGCCCTATGTTTTGAGGTTCCAACAAAGCATCAAACAGTACTTGCAGTCTAATGACTTTGATATGCTCATCAACCATGCCGAGCATATTGGAGATTTTAACCAAGCACACCCGACAGATGATCATTACCTACCACTCGTATTTGCATTGGGTTGTGTTGAGGAAACAGATACTTTCGAGGTTTTAGAAGGGGGTATCGAATTTGGTGCCTTGTCGATGGACTCTTATCTTTGGCATTGACGCTTTAGCTAAGCAGTTTTCTTAGGTTCGCCATAGAATAAATCTGACCTGCACCACCCCAATTGCCTTCTTCCACTTCGTGAATCATCACCCACACCCGCGCAGCATTAAACATATTGTGGTCCGAATCTTCTAAGTCCAGTACAGCACCAGTAAGTTTCCGAGTCAGAATTTCTTTCTTTTCCGCTGTGAGCGTGTTGGCAAAAACAGTTACATCAAACAAATAATGCGGGTGTGCCTGCATCGGCTCTCCACCGATATAAAAAGCGTTTTTCGGATGGGTTTGGATATAACTCCAAGTCAAACGACGGGCTTTGGGGTTAGTTGCCATGCCTTCTAAAGTAAGTAAAATATCGGCTGCTTGTTTGGCTAGCTCTGCTTGCTGAGGCTCTGTTAAAGCATCTTCTGGTAGGGTAATGTTGATCAACGGCATGACTAACTCCGGCTAGATTATTTATCATTAGCATACAACAAACAGATGACGAAAAAGTGACTTAGCTTGGATTAAGCGTTACCCAGCCTGGCAGATTTTAATAAACGAATGACTGAATGAAAAAGTGAAATGGATTTTTTATTTGCCGATGCAGAAGGAAGTGAAGATACGTCCCAATAGGTCATCAGAAGTGAATTGTCCTGTGATTTCAGACAAGGCGTTTTGCGCTTGGCGTAGGTCTTCTGCCAACAGCTCACCTGCCGCATAACTTTCCAACTGTTGCTGACCCGTCTCGACAAAATGCAATGCAGTTTGCAAGGCTTCAAGATGACGCTTACGTGCCATGAATACACCTTCTTCAGTTTGTGCATAACCCATTGCTGTTTTGAGGTGCTGCTTGAGCAAATCAATACCAAGCTGTTGTTTGGCAGACAACCAAACCACGGTTTCTTCATGCCCCATGAGTTGCATGCTCTCGCCATGTTCATCGGTTGATTGAAGCTTTGGTTCTAAATCCATCAAATCGATTTTATTACGAATCAACGTGAGCGGAATGCGCTTTGGCAGTTTATCCAAAATAGCTTGGTCTTCAGGGTCAATCTCTTCGGAAGCTTGTACAACCACCAAAATACGATCAGCTTCTTCAATCGCTGCCCAGGCACGTTGAATACCGATTTGTTCAACCTGATCCGTCGCTTCACGCAACCCTGCCGTATCCAGAATGTGCAACGGCATACCATCAATTTGGATTTCTTCTCGCACAATATCACGTGTGGTACCGGCAATGTCCGTTACGATTGCGGACTCTTTACCGGATAACGCATTCAATAAGCTGGATTTACCCGCGTTCGGACGCCCAAGAATCACCACGGACATCCCTTCTCTCAACAATACACCTTGCTGAGCGGATTGGAAAACTCGATGCAGTTGATCAAGGATATGTTGTAGCTGACCAGCCACTTTACCATCTGATAAAAAGTCGATTTCTTCTTCAGGAAAATCAATCGCCGCTTCCACAAAAATACGCAATTGAATCAGCTGTTCAACCAAGTCGGTGACTTGTGCCGAAAACTCACCTTGCAAAGAACGTAGGGCGGATTTTGCGGCTTGTTGAGAAGAGGCATCGATTAAATCTGCAATGGCTTCGGCTTGTGCCAAATCCAATTTATCATTCAAAAAGGCTTGTTTTGAAAACTCCCCCGGCTCAGCCAAGCGCGCGCCAAGTGAAACAACTCTATCCAACAACCACTGCAAAACCACGGGGCCACCATGCCCTTGCAGTTCCAAAACATCTTCACCAGTAAAGGAGTTAGGATTGGGGAAGAACAATGCAATCCCCTGATCTAAGGCATGACCTTTTTCATCCAAAAAATCACCATAGTGCGCATAACGTGGCTTGGGTGTTTTGCCCAATACAGCTTCTGCTATAGCTAAAGCTTTTGAGCCGGATACACGCACGATACCAACTCCACCTCGTCCTGGTGCGGTAGCAATAGCGGCAATGGTGTCTTGATTGGATAGGTTCATCAGTATCTTTGTGTGTTGTTTGCGTTCATTATATTCCACTGAAACAAAAATCGCCCTCAATGAGGGCGATTTCAGTTCTGGAAATACATTAAGTATTAAGCGACGATTTGATATTCCGTCGTTTCAAAGTCAGAGATAAATGGCTTTTCCTTATAAAAAGCCAATGTCTTTTCCAGTTTCTTTTTGGACTTGAAGGTCATTTCTTCAGCTTCACCATTCACCTTGAAGGTCAACACATACAGAGTTTGTGTATCAGGTTTACCAGCAGGCTTTGAAGCTTCCGATTTGTCTGCTGTATTGGCAGCTTGCCCAGCAGTGACTATTGGCAAATAACCCTCTGCCGTTTTATAACAGACTGGTTGCATACCGTCCATCACCTTGTATTCGGCTTTGCCGTACATAGGATCGTCTTGTCCAAGTTTTTCGTAGGATAAATGCATCTGTCTAACCTCTTATTTCTCTTCGCCAGCAGCAATCTTCTTGGTGATGTACCATTGTTGCGTTACTGACAATACGTTATTCACTACCCAATATAGAACCAAACCAGCAGGGAAGAACATAAAGAAGACGGTGAAGATAAATGGCAACAGCTTCATCACTTTTTGCTGCATTTCGTCCATCATCGCCGATGGATTCAATTTTTGTTGTACCCACATAGAAATCCCCATCAAGACTGGCAAGATGAAATAAGGATCTTTTGCTGATAAATCTTGAATCCACAGCATCCAAGGTGCTTGACGCATTTCGGCAGAGTAAAGCAGTACCCAGTAAAGTGCGATGAATACCGGCATCTGTACTAGAATTGGTAAACAACCACCCAGAGGATTAATCTTCTCTTCTTTATAAAGCTTCATTAATTTTTGTTGGAAAACAGCTTTATCATCACCATAGTTTTCTTTCAATTGCTTCATTTTTGGTTGGAATTTCTTTAAACGAGCCATTGAACGATAAGACGTTTCTGACAGTTTATAGAACAAAGCTTTAATCAAAATGGTTAAGAAAATAATTGACCAACCCCAGTTACCGACAACACTATGGATTTTCTCCAGCAACCAGAAAATAGGTTTAGCGATAATCGTCAACACGCCATAATCTACCGTCAATTCTAGACCTGGCGCAATAGACTTCAATTTATCTTGAATGATTGGCCCAGCATATAATTGGGTATTCAAAGTGCCTGATTGTCCAGGCTTAACTTCGACCATCGGTTCAACAACACCAACAGAATATTGATCATGCCCTAAAGATTTCGCATAGAAACTGTTTTTTGCTTTTTGGTTAGGAATAACAGCAGCAATAAAGTAATGCTGAATCATCGCACCCCAGCCACCAGTAGCTGTTTGATCGTTTATTGGCTGCTTTTTCAAGTCATCAAACTTGTGCTTGTTGTATTTGTTTTCAGCATTACCGTCATACAATACTGGGCCCGTATAGGTATACATCATACGGTTATGATATGGGTCATTTGATGAACGCTTAAGTTGCGAGTAAAGACTTCCAGACCAATCTTGCTTGGATGCGTTTTCGACCTTGTAATCAACCTTAATCAAATACTTACCTTTGGTGAAAGTATAGGTCTTAGTGACTCGGATACCATCTTTTTCCCAATACATCGGTACTGAAAGCGTATTGCCAGTCATTACATAATTATTTTTTGCAACCTGGTAAAGAGATTTGTGCGTTGGTGCAGGCAGTGTTGCTTTAGGTGCTAAAGCAATACCGTTTTGCGCAATATAAAACAAATCGCCTTTGTCGCTCATTAATTTGAAAGGCTTAGTATGATCATGTTGCGCAGCATATTTTAATAAACTGACATCACGAATATCACCACCTTCAGTATCGAGGGTAATATCAAAAACATCTGTTTTTACATGAACACTCTGACCAGAAGCCAAGGTTGGCTTCATAGCAGGTACATCAGCCCCTTTCACCGCAGGAACGTCACCTGGCGCTGTCGGCTGATTTGCCGTAGGGACGCTATTGTCAGATGCCGGGGTGCTTTGCTGAATCGCCTCAGGTTGTGATTTTGCATGTTGGAATTGCGTCCACTGCAACCAGATCCACAATAGGGTAAAAGCTAAAGCTAACCACCAAAAAGATCGCATGTTCATTTTAGTTTGTTCCTGTTTATCTTTGTGTCTATGACTTATTTAAATTTCAATATTCTGTGCAGCAAGTTCGATCAACTTCGTTTATCTTGTCTACCACCGTTGGTAGAAGAACGACGTTTTTCAATCGGGCGTTTTTTTCCATCTTTTAATCCGCTGCTACTGATTTTCCGGATTAAATGGGCAAAACTTTTGTTCAGTGTCGCATTATCAATTTCTTGCATGCCGCGACGACTCAAAACCACAATATCATACCCGCTTAATGCCTGTTTATGTTGACGAAATAACTCTCGTGCCAATCTTTTTATTCGATTTCGCCAAACAGCTCTACTGAGTTGTTTTTTGGCTATCGCCAACCCCATACGAGGATAAAGCTTTTTATTAGGGCGAACAATTAAGGTCCAATGACGATTAGCGAATTTTTCGGCATCCGCAAAAACATACTGAAAATCATTCGGCGATAATAAACGAAAGGCTTTTGGAAAAGTATTTAACGATAGGTCGAATAAGGCAGGGTTATTCAAGTCTTGCTCGGAAGGGACTTCCGTTTCATCAGGTGAGGGTAAATTTTGATGAGTTAAATTTTGAGGTTCATAGGAATCTGCATTTAACTCATCAGAATTATGTCGCTTTTCAATCATTTAAAAAATGATTACACAGTCAAACGCTTACGTCCTTTTGCACGACGAGCCGCCAAAACTTTACGGCCGTTCTTAGTCGCCATGCGAGCACGGAAACCATGAGTACGAGCGCGTTTGATAACACTTGGTTGGAATGTACGTTTCATGATTCAAAATCCTATACAAATTAATTCTTTCAAAAGAATCGCGCATTATAGTGGAACCACATACAAAACACAATAGCCATATTTTAAACTTTTACTTTATTTGCATTCTTCGGATCAGCAAATGAACTCTAAGTAAAATCAATAGGTTACTCACCCATAAAAGTCCGTCAGCTCATTCACTTTATTAGACTTACTTCCGTTTATGGATGGAATTCATACAAACATTCAGCAAAATTTTTGATTTTACCTTGCTCAACTTTTACCCCTTCGGCGGCTAGTCGAGATATTTTTTCCGCTTGGCCGAAAGCAAAACCGCCAAGTACCCCATTCGAATTTACGACTCTATGACAAGGTACAACTGGTGCATTCGGATTACGATTCATTGCATTACCAACAGCACGATAGGCTTTGGTACCTAAAGCTTCCGCTATGGCTTTATAGGTCGTTACCTTGCCTTTGGGTACTTGTTTAAGCAGTTCATAACAGCGTTCATCAAAACTTTTCATCATGATAAAACCTAATCGAGTTGATTAATAATAAGTTTAACATGGGTTCCAATCAAACGGCATTTCCCAAACCTTGCTTGTTAATATCCTAAAACTCCAGTTTTCCGCACTTCTTTTCTTTCTGAAGTCATTTAGAATAGACAGCATAAAAATTTTGGACTTCTAAAAACTATGGAATTTTTGATTTATATTGCAACAGGCGCTTTTGTTGGTTTTTTTGCCGGACTATTAGGTATCGGTGGTGGACTCATATTAGTACCCGTACTGACATCCGTTTTTGCAACCTACATGACCAGCAATGAACATATGGTGCATATTGCCATAGGAACCTCATTGGCAACCATAATGGTGACCTCTTTATCTTCTGTGAGAGCTCACCATAAACATGATGCTGTACGCTGGGACTTGGTTAAATCTTTATCACCCAGTATTTTCATTGGTGGGCTGCTGGGTGGTTGGATTTCACAATTTATGGATGCATCTGTTTTATCAAGAATTTTTGCCATTTTAGAAGTGCTTATCGCCATCAAAATGTTACTGGATCTTCAACCAAGTCCTCATCGAGAAATGCCTGGCACAGTTGGTAGAAGCATTGCTGGCACCATGATTGGTGGATTATCCAGTTTAATCGGTATTGGCGGCGGTGCACTCAATACGCCTTATATGGCTTGGCATAATGTCCCTATGAGACAAGCAATTGCAACTTCATCGGCATGTAGTGTGCCTGTGGCTATTTCAGGAACACTTGGATTTATCATAGCCGGATGGGGTGTATCCAATTTACCAAATTATTCAACAGGTTTTGTCTATTGGCCAGCATTTTTAGGCATTGTTTTAGCAAGCGTTTTTACCGCCCCTTTAGGCGCTAAAATGACCCATAAATTACCGGTAAAACGCCTGAAAAAAATCTTCGGATTACTTTTAATTATCCTAGCTATAAAAATGTTTTGGCATTAAATTTTATATTTATTTCAATTTAATGATAAATCTTCTTTTATCAACTAGATACATAGATAAAAAACCAGGTTATCCACAGGATATGTTCACAAGTTATCCACAGGCATGGGCTGTTTTTTAAAGTTATTCACAGTTATAATGTTTTTCGTGTTCAAACAGTCTTGGTTGTAAGTCATTTATTTAATAAAAATAAAGGCTACGCGAACCCTGAATGCAAGAAGAAACAGAATAACAATAGAGAGCGCCTAATAAGCTCCTTGGATCACAAACACCTTCATCCGGTGTTAAATTGCAGAGCAGATTTCTATGCACTGCCAAACTTTTGATCCACTTAATTACACTTTGTGTAATTTTTTCGTCACTTTGAGCTATACAAAGGACGACTAATCTACTTAACGACACAGTATTAACCCATGCACAGAGACGTATGCCACTTAAATGTGGTTAGGTTTTCTATGCACTAACAGATACAAAAAAATACGTTAGAAGAGATTGCATCACTTCTACAAAGTATTAAAAAGGTAGGATATTTTGACAACACCCCTATGGCCGCAAGTGCTTAAGCAATTGCAGAATGTTTTAACGGACCAGCAACTTTATACATGGATCAATCCATTACAAGCTGTTGAAGATCGAGAAGTTTTGCGTTTGATCGCGCCGTCTGGATTTATTTTGGACTGGGTTAACAAGCATCTTCTCTCTCATATTGAACAAGCAATGTCTTTGGTGTCGCCAGTGAACACACCTCGCGTCGCCTTAGAAGCAGGTGAATATGCGATTGAAAGCCTTAATATCCCAGAAGATACCTCTATACCTCAGCCTTTAAGAGCTGCAGTAAAACCTAAAGTAGAAACAAAATCTAAAGAAAAATCCGCAAAAACCATTCAACACAATTTAAACCCTCATTTCACGTTTGACTCTTTCGTTGAAGGTAAGGCTAACCAGTTGGCAGCTGCTGCTGCTCAACAAGTTGCGGAAAATCCAGGTGGAAGTTACAACCCTTTCTTTATTTATGGCGGAGTAGGTCTTGGTAAAACGCATTTAATGCACTCCATCGGGAATGAATTAATGCGCAAAAACCCAAATGCGCGTGTTGTTTACCTGCACTCAGAACGTTTTGTGGCCGATATGGTCAACGCTTTACGACACAATAAAATAGATGAATTCAAACGCTTTTATCGTTCATTGGATGCATTGCTCATTGATGATATTCAATTCTTCGCCAACAAAGAGCAATCACAAGAAGAGTTTTTCCATACCTTTAATACGCTGTTAGAAGGGAATAAACAGGTTATCTTAACCAGTGATCGCTTTCCAAAAGAAGTAGATGGCTTGGAAGACCGCTTAAAGTCGCGTTTCGGCTGGGGACTAACCATTGCCGTTGAGCCACCAGAGTTTGAAATGCGTGTTGCCATTTTGATGAAAAAAGCATCCGAGTTCGGCTTTATACTACCTGATGAGGTCGCATTCTTTATTGCCAAACGTCTTAGAGGCAATGTACGTGATTTAGAAGGGGCGTTGAAACGTGTTGGTGCGTTTGCTCAGTTTACTCAACAAATGATTAGTGTTGAAACAGCTAAAGAAGCTTTAAAAGACTTGTTGGCACTTCAACAAAAAATGGTTACCCTAACCAATATTCAAAAGACCATTGCTGACTACTATAAAGTGCGTGTAGCAGATCTTTTATCTAAAAAGCGTTCTCGCAACATTGCACGCCCGAGACAAATGGCAATGGCTATTTCAAAAGAGCTGACAACGCATAGTCTGCCGGAAATTGGGGATGCCTTTGGTGGCAGAGATCACACCACTGTTTTGCATGCGGTTCGTAAGATTAAAGAATTGCGCGAAGCAGATCATCGAATCGACGAAGATTTCAATAGCTTAGTCAGAATCATCACCAATTAGACCCTTGTCATTAGGCTTGTATGAATTTGTGATGAATTCTTTGCAAGAAAGCATAGGAATTCAAAAATATTTTGGCATAATAGCTGTCAATAGTTGGAGAACTTAATAGGAAACAGGATGAAAATCAGTCTCTCGCGCGAAAACCTTTTAAAAGTCCTTCAAACGGTAGGAGGGGTTGTTGAAAAACGCCAAACCATGCCGATTTTGGGAAATATCTTATTCCAAATTAACCAAAATACCCTTACCGTTACCGCATCCGATTTAGAAATCGAAACACGAGCATCAACCGAACTTGAAACTAGTGATGGTGATTTTGAGGTTACTTTACCTGCAATCAAGTTGATTAGTATTGTGCGCTCTTTGCCAGATGGTTTAACGGTTGTTCTAGAGTTCGAAGAAATGCGCTGCAAACTGTCTGCTGGACGTTCAAACTTCAAGCTTTCAACTTTACCTGCTGACGACTTCCCAACTATAGATTTGACGCAAACCGAATTGTCTTTCTCAATGCAACAGCATCAGTTGAAGCAACTGATTCACAATACTGCATTTGCAATGGCTAGTCAGGATGTTCGCTTTTATCTAAATGGCATGTTATTCGATATCAGTCATCAAACACTACGCGTGGTTGCAACTGATGGTCACCGTTTATCGACTTGTTCAACGCTATTAGAAACAGAAGGCTTAACAGCAACCCAAGCCATCTTGCCACGTAAAGGTGTATTGGAATTACAAAAGCTAATTGGCGATGACGACAGTCTGATTTCTTTTGCTCTGGCAAAAAACTATTTAACAGTTCAATTCGAAGAAACCGTGTTTACCTGTAAACTGGTTGATGGTCGCTTCCCTGATTTCAAACGTGTTATCCCTCAGCATAATGATCAATTGGTACAAACAGATCGTGAATTCCTTCGTAGCATTCTGCAACGCTCCGCTATCTTGTCTAATGACAAATTCAAAGGAATTCGTTTATCGCTGGCACCAAACCTATTAGCTGTTCATGCACAAAACTCTGATCAAGATGAGTCGCATGAAGATATGGCAATTGACTACCAAGGCACACAAATGGAAATTGGTTTTAACGTCAACTACCTAATTGATGTACTGAACTCGATGCATGAACAAACAGTTACCTTGTATATGAAAGATGCTAACAGTAGCTGTATGGTTGAAACACAGAATGAAGCCTGTCATTGTCAGCATGTTATTATGCCAATGAGGCTCTAGGCGCCAGTACTTTCAAAGCCTGTTTCACGGAAAGCCCGCTGAGGCTTTCCGAAACAACAAATGATTTTCTCCTTTCTACTTATTCGTTGTATTCTTATCCTTGATAGCGTCAAACAAACCTAACTTTTAGCGAGACACTCTTGGCTAAACTGCTCGAATTACAATTACAAAATTTCAGAAATCTGAAACCCTATAAGCTGACATTCGGCCCTCGTCTTAACCTTATTGTTGGCGATAATGCTGCGGGTAAAACGTCTGTGATTGAAGCCGTTTGGACACTTTCTTCAGGGCGCTCTTTTCGCACCGCTAAACCACAGCACCTGATTCAACAAGACACTTCCGAGTTAACCCTGTTTGCTCGCGTAGAACAACAACACCAAACTCATGCCATTGGGCTATCACGTTCAGATGAAAAAGTACTCATTAAGGTCGATGGTGAATCAATTCAAACTCAAGCAGAACTTGCCAGCAAATTGCCCGTGCAACTGCTTACGCCAGAAAGTCACCGTCTCTTGGAAGAAGGCCCTAAAGCCCGCAGACACTATCTGGATTGGGGCTGTTTTCATCAATCACAATCCTTTATTAATGCTTGGCGACATTATCAACGTGCATTAAAACAACGTAACCATGGGCTAAAAACCAAACTGCCAAAAGAACAAATTCAACTTTGGAGTCCTCAGCTGATTGAAACGGCGGCGGAGGTTGATCGCATCCGCCAAGATTATGTTGAAGCCCTTACGCCCTATTTGGCAGAATTTTGTCAGGCTCTCATGCCTGAGTTGAAGATGATACCTGAATGTCATTTCCGAACAGGTTGGCCAAAATCTGCGGGCACTTTTGCGCAAGCACTGGAATCGAATTTCCAAAAAGACTTTCAACAAGGCCATACTCAATATGGTTGCCATCGTGCTGACATCAAATTTCGTTTTGACGGTCAGGATGCCTTGATCAAACTGTCTCGCGGTCAGCAAAAGCTATTTGTTTGTGCGTTGCTATTAGCGCAAGCGAGTCTATATGAAAAAACGGCAAATGAAGCGGTCATTATGCTGATTGATGACCTGCCTGCCGAGCTAGATGCGCACCATCGCAAAACGCTACTTAAATTATTACAGGCACTGGATATTCAACATATTTTGACCAGTACCGATCAAAGCCTTATTCCCCTATTAGATGCTGAAAACTCAAAAATCTGGCAACTGGAAAAGGGACAGTTCACCGAAATACTTCAAGACTAATGTCACGGATGAACTTTGCTATTTCTCCGGTTTTATTGAATAATTTCCACTGTTTTAATAAACCAAGAGAAAATCCATGTCAGCTCGTCACACCCTATCTGTTGTTTTAATTTCTTTGCTAGGACTATTTGCTACTAAAGCAGCCTATGCAGATGACTACAAAGAAGCTCTAAAATCTTTTCAGTCAGTTGATGCCACTTCGCCATTTTTTAAAAATGCCTATGGTTATGCGATTTTTCCAAGTATCGGTAAAGCAGGATTTGTTATCGGCGGCGCTTATGGTGAAGGCCGAGTTTATAAACACGGTACTTGGGTTGGCGACACCACCATGATGCAGGGCACTTTGGGCTTTCAGCTTGGTGGACAAGTCTTCAGTGAAATCATCTTCTTTAAAAACAAAGATGCTTATGATGACTTTACCCGTGAAGGCTTCGAATTTGGTGGAGAAGCTTCTGTGGTTGCCATTACAGCTGGCGCCTCTGCATCGGCAGGCACAACAGGGGCAGGAACCGGTGCGAGTGGTGGCAGCAATAACGCAACAGGAAAAGCTGAGTACTATCGAGGCATGGCGACTTTCACTATTGCCAAAGGCGGCTTAATGTACCAAGCAACGCTAGGTGGTCAGAAATTTACTTTTAAACCAAAAAAGTAATGGCTCATGCTTGGTCGCTTAACATCTTTAATACTTGCAATAGGCTTAATCACAAGCCTATTGCCCGTCTCTGCTTATAGCGCCCAAACCACTTATTCCCCTCTCAAAACCTTTTATAGCTTTGATCTCATCAACAGTAAAACCGGGAAACAACTTTCCGTCAGCGAACTCGCAAAGAAAATCACAAATGCCAATGTCATCTTTATCGGTGAACTTCATGGTCATCAAGCGTCACATTTACTTGAAGCTGAGCTTCAATCTGCACTCTACGATTTACGACCTAGTCAAGTGCTATCTATGGAACAATTCAATCGTGACCACCAACAGGATATTGATCAATATTTAGATGGTGAGGTTGGCGAAAAAACCTTTATGCAACAAAGTGAAGCTTGGTCAAACTACAGTGGCAGCTATCGCCCATTGATTGAATTCGCAAAGCGACACTTTTTACCGGTTATCGCAGCCAATGCCCCTTTTCAAACCGTGCGTTGTGTTGGTAGACAAGGAAAACCCTATTTGCAAAAGCTTTCCTCAGAGGAAAAAGAGCAAATCGCTAATCAGCCTTTTATGAGCGATAGCGCTTATCAACAGAAATTTGCACAATTTCAATCCATGGCAAAACCACACACTCAAAACCAAAAAGGGTTTGAAGCACAGCTTTTACGCGACAACACCATGGCGGAGTCTATCCTACAAGCGATCAAAGACAATCCAGGCGCGCAAATCATTCACACCAACGGCACCTTTCATAGCGCATCTCATTTAGGCACAGTTGCACTTTTGCATAAGCGTGCGCCAAAACTTAACATTGTGGTTATCAGTCCCATTGTGACAACTTCACCTGATAAGCCGCAGCTCCAAAAAACAGACTTGAAAAAAGGCGATTATGTCTATCTGATCCAATCGCTACCCGTCGATTACGTTCAGGCTAGTAAACGTAAAAAAGCCTTTGCCAAAATGTTCAAAGAAGCCAATGCCAAGGCTTGCCGCTAATCATCATTTATCACACCCCAGCCTGGCAGGTTTTAAGCGACATAAAAAAAGCGGCTAATGCCGCTTTCTTTCAAGTTAAAAAGGTTTGCCTTCCTCTATCGGCAATTCTGGAATCCTTGACCATTCATTCCAAGAACCGAAATAAAGTTTTACGTTTTCAATGCCCGCAGACTTTAAAGCCACTAGGGTATTTGATGCACGGGCGCCTTTGAAGCAATAAAGATACACTGGCGTGTCCTTTGTAATGCCCACGGTTTTACATTCTGCCAAAATCTCATCTGGTGTTTTGAACAAGGGAACGGTTCCAGGTTTCATCATACGATACCATTCAATCCAAACCGCACCTGGCAGTCGTCCTTTCCTTGGGCAAAAATCTTTACCGTATGGCGAGGAGCTGTCCGCAATCCATTCGTCCACATCACGAACATCCAGCATGGCGATTTCGCTTCCAAGCGCATTAAGTACGTCTTCCTTGCTGACCATTAAGCTATTGCCCGTTTCCTTAACAGGAAAAACGGTACTTTGTGGCGCAGGAATCTCTGTACTAACAGCATATCCTTCAGCCAGCCATGATTGATAACCACCGTGGAGAATTGCGACTTTTTCATATCCCAAATAACTTAGCAGAAAATAACCACGGCATGACTGCCCAAAACCCGTTGCCATAGAGTCTTCATAAAAGACCGCCGTTTCTTCTCCTGAAAGTCCGGCCTCCCCAAATGCTGAGGCAAAATTCTCTTTTAACTCCTGCAAACCTTCTGGCGTGGAGGTGGCTAAAAAAGTAAAAATAGAGTGAATATTTACGGCACCTGGAATATGCCCTTGCTCATAGGCTTCTGCAGATCTAGTATCAATAATGACCGTAGATGTTCCTGCTGTCAGCATTTCGTTGAGTTTGGACGCGTTGATAAGTACTTTATCCGACATAATGTTCTCCTGGATTTTTTGCATTGCATAGGGAGCCATAGTAGAAATGACTTGAAATCCACTTTCGTGTATTTAACAAAGAACACACATAGTCCGTACCAAAAAAATAAATGGCAATCTATTCAATAACATATTGAAAATAATAGATTTTTTATGTCAACAAAGTTAAGCACAGCTTGCCAATTAGTGCCAAAAACCGACAAAATACAGATTTTCTTTCTACATGCCCTAGCCTGACAGTTTTTCATCAGACTTCGGGTTTCCCAATCCGTTTTCTCGACAACCTGAATCAAAGTTTTTTATCACCCCAAAAAACCTATTAAATTTCATAGAGTTATACACCCAAAAACCCCCTTAACCAAGCTTGTGCAAACCCCATGCTTTTGTGGTAAAATTCTTTAAGTTTTTACATCAGTAAAATCGATGTAAAACCCCTATAAAACAACAACAAAGATACTCACAAAGAATTCTGATCTATGACTGCAGAAAATACTCTTCCAGAAACTCAAGAAAACGAATACGATTCCTCGTCGATTAAAGTCCTTAAAGGCTTAGATGCCGTCCGAAAAAGACCCGGTATGTATATCGGTGATACGGATGATGGTACAGGTCTTCACCACATGGTCTTCGAGGTGGTCGATAATGGTATCGATGAAGCCTTAGCGGGCCATTGTGATAAGGTGGTCGTTACCATTCACACCGATGGCTCCGTTTCCGTCACCGATAACGGACGCGGTATTCCGGTCGGCATTCATGAAGAGGAAGGGGTTTCTGCAGCCGAAGTTATCATGACGGTATTGCATGCCGGTGGTAAGTTCGATGACAACTCCTATAAGGTTTCCGGTGGTTTGCACGGGGTGGGGGTTTCAGTTGTTAACGCCCTATCATCAGAACTGCACCTGACGATTAAACGCGAAGGCCATATCTGGAAACAGAGCTACACGCATGGTGTTCCTGATGCGCCTTTAGAATCAGTTGGAGACACAGATGAAACAGGAACGGAAATCCGCTTCCTGCCAAGTAAAGAAACCTTTACTAACCAAACCGAATTCAGTTTTGACTATTTGTTAAAGCGCTTAAGAGAACTTTCTTTCCTTAACTCTGGCGTGCATATCGAGCTACTCGACAAGCGTGATGACCGCCATGAAGTCTTCGAGTTCGAAGGTGGAATCAAGGCTTTCGTTGACTACATCAACACCAACAAAACACCGATTAACGAAAAAGCTTTCTATTTCTCGACCGTAAAAGACGACATCGTCGTTGAAGTGGCGATGCAGTGGTCAGAAGCTTATCAAGAAGCCATTTACTGCTTTACCAACAATATTCCGCAACGTGATGGTGGAACGCATTTATCTGGTTTCCGCGCAGCATTAACACGTTCATTGAACCAATATGCGGAAAAAGAAGGTCTGACCAAAAAGTACAAAATGACTGTGTCGGGTGATGATGCTCGTGAAGGTCTAGCTGCGGTCATCTCAGTAAAAGTGCCTGATCCAAAATTCTCATCACAAACCAAAGATAAATTGGTTTCATCAGAAGTAAAATCTGCTGTCGAAACGGCAATGAACGAAAAGCTTGCTGAATACCTATTGGAAAACCCGAAAGAAGCCCAGTCCGTATTCGCTAAAATCGTCGATGCAGCACGTGCACGTGAAGCTGCCCGTAAAGCGCGTGAAATGACACGCCGTAAAGGTGCTTTGGACATTGCAGGTCTGCCAGGAAAACTAGCAGATTGCCAAGAAAAAGATCCTGCAAAATCTGAACTTTACTTAGTGGAAGGGGACTCAGCCGGTGGCTCGGCCAAACAAGGTCGTGACCGTCGTACCCAAGCGATTTTACCATTGAAAGGTAAAATCCTTAACGTTGAAAAAGCTCGCTTCGATAAGATGCTGGCATCTGCCGAAGTCGGTACACTCATTACGGCATTGGGCTGTGGTATCGGTCACGAAGAATACAATCCTGACAAATTGCGTTACCACCGCATTATTATCATGACGGATGCCGATGTCGATGGTTCGCACATTCGTACCCTATTATTGACCTTCTTCTATCGTCAAATGCCGGAATTGATTGAGCGCGGATATATCTATATCGCTCAACCACCGCTTTATAAAGTGAAGAAAGGTAAACAAGAAGCCTACTTGAAAGATGAAGCAGAGCTAGAAAGCTACTTGCTACAAAGTGCTTTGGATCAAGCCGGACTATATCCATCAAGCAATACACCGCCTATTCAAGGTGTTGCATTGGAAACCTTGGCAAAAAGCTTTTTATACACTAATCGCATTATCGGTCGTTTGACACGTCGTTACAGCCAACCTTTCATGGAGCTGATGACTGACTTACCTAAAATGACGTTAGAAACACTTAATGACATGGATCAAACGCAAACGTGGATTAACCAAGCATTGCCAAGATTGAAAGCCGCTGGTGAACTTCAAAAAGTTGAATACGATCTTTCGGTTGAACCTGCACATGAAGGGGAAACCAAGTTTCAAATTCGTCTACAACAACGTGAGCATGGCACACTGAGTTCCCAAGTTTTTGATGAAGATTTCTTTGCCTCTTCTGATTATGAGCAAATCGCAAAAACCAGTTCTGAATTACATGGTCTGGTTACTGATTCTGCTTATATTCAGCGTGGTGAAAAACAAGAGCCAGTTGCGCACTTCCGTGAAGCGCTTGACTGGTTACTCAATGAAGCAAAACGTGGTCAATCCATTCAGCGCTATAAAGGTCTGGGGGAAATGAACCCAGAACAGCTATGGGAAACCACAATGAATGCAGAAGCTCGTCGCCTACTTCAAGTGACCGTTGCCGATGCCGTTCAGGCTGACCAAGTCTTTACCACTTTGATGGGAGATGAAGTTGAGCCGCGTAGAGATTTTATCGAATCGAATGCATTGAAAGCAGAAAACATCGACGTATAAATAAGACCTACGAAAATTATCCGATCACAAGTATTAGTCATTTGCTAAGGCGTTGTTTGAGAAAGTTTCAACGACTTAGTAAAAGTGTCATTTGACAAAAAAACGATAAATCGGATTAAATACGCAAATTATTTTTTTAAACTTTAAACCCCAGCCTGGCAGATTTTTGGGTTTTATTTACAAATAAAACTTTAAAATTCAAGGGTTTGGATATGTTTGATCTACAGTATTGTAGTGAGAACATTTAGTTAAGGAGACTGAAAATGTCAGTAGAACATCCAATTGTAACGGTTACTGGTTCTTCCGGTGCAGGTACATCTTTTGTAAAGCGCGCTGTAGAAAAAATCTTTGAACGTGAAAGCTTAAACGTTGCTATCGTTGAAGGTGATAGTTACCACAAATACAGCCGTGTTGAAATGCGAGAAAAAGTGGCGGAGTCAAAAGCGAATGGTGGCCCTGTTCTGACTCACTTTTCTGAACATGCAAACGAGTTCGCTGAATTAGAAGCTCTATTTAAAGAATATAAAGAAAGCGCTACAGGTAAGCGTCGTTACTACATCCACAGTGATGAAGAAGCGGTTGAACACAATGCACGTCTAGGAACTGACTTAGCACCTGGTGAATTCACTCCTTGGGAAGCGATTCCTGAAGGAACAGACATTTTGTTCTACGAAGGTCTTCACGGTATGGTTAAACGTATGGATCATGGTCCAAAAGAAGGTATGCACAATGTTGCACAATACGTTGACCTTGGTATCGGTGTTGCGCCATCAATCAACATTGAGTGGATGCAAAAAATCTACCGCGATACGTCAGAACGTCCTTATTCAGTTGAGCAAGTACGTGATGTAATCCTTGAGCGTATGCCTGACTATATTGAAACTATCGTTCCTCAATTCCACCGTACACACATCAACTTCCACCGTGTACCTTTAATTGATACGTCTGACCCTTTCTCAACTATGTCTCCAGATGCACCTATGGGTCCAGCACCAGAAGATTCATTGATTATCTGTCACGTACGTCACCAAGACATCGACTTGGAAGCGGTCAAAGATAAAATTCCTGGCGCTTTCCTACAAAACGCTGAGACTTTGGTTTGTAACGGTTCACACATGGTAACCGCTATGGATCTTATGATGTCTCCGATCATCCACAACTTGATCGAGAAAAAACGTGCTGCAATAGCTAGACAAAACGGTTAATTCATTAACTGTTTAAACGTTTAAAAAACCCGCTTTTGCGGGTTTTTTTATTTCTATATTCCGTCATAATAAACATATGACGGTTTTTCAATCAATGCCCAACTTATTGATAAAAAAGAGAATCAACTTTCTTCTCTGGGGAGTTAGCTTGTCTTTTTTAAACTTCGATACCGCTTTCGCGAAACAGACTTTACCCAAATGGGAAATCGGGGTTGGTCCGGGTTTGCTTTCCTATGCGGATTATCCAGGGTCAAAAGAGCAAAATAATCTGATCTTGCCTTTTCCTTATATCACTTATAGGGGGAAAGACTTTGAAATAGACCAAAGAGAAGTTAAAAAACCCATGTATGAAATGGGCAGAACAGAACTGGATTTAAGCTTATCCGGCACTGTTCCCGTATCCAGTAAGGACAACCAAGCACGTAAAGGCATGGACAATCTCGATGCATCGCTTGGTTTGGGACCAGTGGTACGCTATCAACTTTATCACCATGATCTCAACCAATTTAAATTTGAGTGGCCGGTAAGATGGGTTATTGCGACTGATTTTCGCTCTTTGCATGAAGAGGGTTTTATTTCAAAGCCTGGTTTCTATTACTACTTTCGTAAAAGCTATACACCGCGGCAACGCATTAAAATCACGCTTGGCACTACGGCAAATTTCGCTACTGCAAAAACCAACAACTATTTTTATGGGGTGAAAGCATCGGAAGCCACCTCAACCAGAAGTGCTTATCGAGCAACTGGAGGTTTTACGGGTTTTGGTTATGTTGCTCGAGTTAACTGGCATTTAAACGACTTTTGGCTCGGTGCCTTTTATCGATTCACCGATTTATCACAGTCTGTATTTCATGACAGTCCATTAATCGAAACAACTAAAGCAGAAACTTTTGGTTTTGCCGTCACCTGGAATTTCTTTACCTCGAAAGAAACCGTCGAGGCTTTGGAATAGGCTACCCAACAAACTTAACGCTTCACAGCTAAAGTAGCTTCCAATGAAATCGCATGGCCTAGCTTCTGTTCCATCTGCTTTTTAATGCGATCTATATCTCCACTCGATAAGGTTTTATGAGACACCAACGTCACACCGACAAAATCTGGGTTGTCGCCAGAAACATCCCGTACCTTAACATTTCTTACCTCAACGCCATCCACCGTCCATCCTTCCAATGCGTAGACCATGCGCTGTTCCAATACCATCTTGTGGAAAGAAACCCCTAAAGGAATGCTCACCAAAATACCGAAGAGAAAGATGAGTATCATGCCTTTCTTCGCCAAACGGAAAGGGCTGTATCCCATCAATAAAAAGGTCAATGCCGCTGCAAGGATAATGCCGACCAAGTTGGTGACAAACAACAAAAATGCACCATAAAATACCGCAAAATCATGCCAACCTATCCCAATACCAGACACAGCTAAAGGCGGCACCAAAGCCACCGCTATCGCCACACCGGCCATACTTTTGGCAACTTCTGAACGTGCATTCGCATAAGCACCGGCAATGCCCGAAAAAATAGCGACCGCTAAATCTAAAATTGTCGGACTTAAACGCGTACTAATTTCATGGTTCATCGCATGCAAAGGGGTCAACAAGGTCAAAACCGTACCAAAACCTAGCGCCAATAAAATCCCAGTTACGAGCGTCTTACTACTCGTAATCAAGATATCACTATCTTGCCGCAACAAACCCATTGAGAAAGAAATAATCGGTGCCATCAAAGGCGCAAGGATCATCGCACCGATAATCACTGGCGCAGAATTTGCAAATAACCCAACCGTAGCCAAAAGCGTGGACAACACCATCAATACTAAGAACGTCTCTGACAACTTCGCATTTTCTTTTAACGTCACGAAGGTTTCTTTAACTTCTTCGAGATCCGTATGGTGAATCCACGGTAAAGGATATTTCACCAATTCTTCCACGGCTTGACCTTTTGGCAAGCCAGATACCCGTAATGACTCTTTTAAATCACCTTGGTTGTTCTTTTCCGGCAATGCCTTAGTCAAAAGCTTTAAAGCATTAGGCCGAACTTCTATCTCTAGTTTTTCTGCTGCTTGCATTTCACCGTTTAGATAAAAATCTAACTGCTGGCTTCCACTCACCGTTAGCTTGTCAGTCTTCACTGCACCAAGATAGCTTGGCAGACTATTGCTCTTTTTTGGCTTTGGAAAAATACGACCAATCAGAAAACGTACAACCTCCGAGATGCTTCTAGGCGCAAGAACGATGGCATTTAACATAGGTTCATCTTGTGGCATTTCGTCAACAATAGACTTAGTGAAATCACTATCCGAAGGACGATAAACCACGGCTACGCCCAAGGCTGCTGTGTTAATTGTGTTCTGCTTAGCAGTTTCTAAACAATAAGGATTGAGGTGAGCGTGACTGAGATTAAACGTCAAAATAAATAGGTTTTTTATTTTACTGAAAAAACCCAAATCAACTTGAGCTGCCGGTGCCATGGTTTCACGATTACCTAACATCACAGAACCAAAAACCAATTGGCCGTTACAAGTCATTAAATCTGCCAGGCAGGCCTCGTTAGTTGCAGCTTGAATATCAGCCAAAGCATCCGGTAACTTTTTATGGATGGGAAAAGTACGATAGAAACGAAGCATCTCAGGATGAGGCAAAAAACCGACCTGCCAGCTCTGCTCCGCCGCTAAAGATAAAAGCTTACCGAGCTGTACGTCACCTAGCCAGGTTAAAATGCGTGAGTCTTCAGCAAAAGAAAAATCGGGAGACGCTTCTGCTTGTAAAGGTTGTAATTCGACATCCCAATCCGCTAAAGAAGGCAAAATCGTTTCTTCAAATTCCGCTTGTTTATCGGCATCAAAAACGACTGTATAGTTGCATGCTTGTTCAGCCACTTCGCCTCCTCATTGACTGTCATTCGACATAGGTATAGATTACGCTAAATCAAAACCCTTTACTGAAATCTTCAATTTTTCGACGATCTCGCTTAGTAGGCCGCCCTGCGCCTTTATCCCGATAACCCACCAAAGCCATATCTGCCGTTGGTTTACGCTGGTTCAACTCTTCTTTATCTAACTGATAAAGTTTTTCAGCGGTTTCTGCATTGCCACGCTTGTCAGACAATTCCAATACGGTCACTTCAACCTGACGATGTGCTTGCGTTATACTCAGGCAATCACCGACAACCAAGGTTTTACTTGGCTTCGGTTTTTGGCCGTTTAACACGACCTTTCCACCTTTAATCGCTTCCAATGCCGAACCACGCGTCTTAAAAAAACGCGCAGCCCAGAGCCATTTATCAACGCGAAGTTTATCAAGTGGTTCTGTCAAAGCTATACCCAGTTTCTTGGTGTTAAGTATTCGTACAGTTGCGCTTCTTCTGTGCCTGGCTCTGGGTGATAGTTATACTTCCAAGTCACTAAGGGTGGCATTGACATCAGAATTGATTCCGTACGCCCGCCAGTTTGTAGCCCGAAAATCGTGCCACGGTCAAATGCCAGGTTGAACTCAGCATAACGTCCACGACGGAACAACTGAAAATCACGCTGTCTTTCGCCATATTCTTTACCTTTTTTGCCCGCCATAATCGGACGATAAGCCTTGATGTAATGGTTACCGACAGATTGCATGAACGCAAAACACTTATCAAAACCCCAACCGTAAGTATCTGAATTCAAATCATCAAAGAATAAACCGCCAACGCCACGTGTTTCATCACGATGCTTCAGGTAAAAATACTCGTCACACCATTTTTTATAAGCAGGATAAATCTCTTCACCAAACGGATCACAAGCATTTTTAGACTCTTGATGCCAATGCACCGCGTCCACTTCATCCAAATAATAAGGCGTTAAATCAAAGCCACCGCCAAACCACCAAACTGGTGCTTCTCCTTCTTTTTCAGCAACAAAAAAACGTACGTTTGCATGTGAAGTCGGTACATAAGGGTTACGAGGGTGAATCACCAAAGACACCCCCAGTGCTTGAAAAGAACGTCCTGCCAATTCTGGACGATGTGCCGTTGCCGAAGCAGGCAACGTCTTGCCGCGAACATGAGAGAAATTCACACCACCTTTTTCAATCACATTTCCGTTTTCCAATACACGTGTGCGTCCGCCGCCAGTTAATCCCATCGCGCCCTCAGCACCTTCTCTTTCCCATTCATCAATAATGAACTCTTGGCCGTCTTCTTCACTTAATTGTTGGCAAATATCAGCCTGAAGGTTTAATAAATACTCTTTTACAGCATCAATATTGATTTCGGACATGCTTACTCCATTGCGTCATTTAATGACACCTATTTTATAGAAAACATCATGATTGTTTTTTAAAATATCCTTTAGACTTACTTACTCCAACTTTTACCTTAAAACCAGACACATGATTTCAACCAATACGACTCAGCCAGCTAAAATTATTTTTTCACTCGTGATGTTTGCCTTGCTTGCAAGCTGCACCAGCAATGTGACAAAAAAAGGCACCGTTGGCGTAGAACGCAGCCAAATGATGCTGGTTTCCGAATCGGAAATGGAACAGGGTGCTGATAAAGCCTATGCTGACATCCTGGCAAAAGCCAAGAAAGAAAATAAACTCAACAATAACCCTGCTGAGTTAAAACGCCTAAGAGCTATCGCCAACCGGCTCATTCCTCAAACCAAAGTATTTCGTGATGATGCGCCCAGCTGGCATTGGGAAGTCAATTTAATTCAATCAAAAGAGCTCAATGCCTGGTGTATGCCAGGGGGCAAGATTGCTTTTTACAGTGCGATTATCGACAAGCTGCATTTAACCGATGATGAAATTGCCGCCATTATGGGGCATGAAATCTCTCATGCATTACGCGAGCATGGACGTGAAAGAGCCTCGGAAGCTATGGTTGGGCAAGCAGGATTGACCGCGCTTAGTTTAATTACGGGAATTCAGGGCCCAGCACTGGATGCCAGCAACATGGTCATGCAAGCTACCTTTATCCTGCCTAATAGTCGTACCCATGAACAAGAAGCAGACCGCATGGGCGTTGAACTTGCCGCTCGTGCTGGCTACAACCCTTATGCCGCAGTAAAGGTGTGGAAGAAAATGAGTGAGATCTCCAAAAATGCGCCGCCGGAAATCCTCAGTACACACCCCTCAAATGCTTCACGCATTAAAGATCTTGAACACTACGCTAAGCTAGTGGAACCGCTTTACTTAAAAGCAAAGCAGCACTCTTAACGCAACCTGACCATGGTTTGTGCATCCCAGATTTGAGAGGGCTCGGAGAGACCACTTAAGCTGCCTTCAAGAATGGGAATATCGGGAAAGGTTTCATGACAAATTTCACGGCTTTTTATCGGGGGTTGACCGCTAAGATTCGCACTGGTGGAAACCAAAGGCATGTCCAAAGCTTCACACAAGGCTTTCACTTGCGGATGATGCGTAACACGAATGGCGACGGTATCTCGCCCACCGGTAACCCATTCAGGTACGACACTGGTAGCTGGCAAAATCCAGGTGGTCGGTCTTAACGCAGATTCCCAAGCATTGAGTACACTTTGAGTCCAAGGCTGGTAGAAAATTTCGGCGAGAGATTTAACTTGTTGCACATTAGCAGCAATCAGTATCACGCCTTTTTCAAGTGGACGCTGTTTCAAATCAAGCAGTTTTTCAAAGGCCCGCTGATTAAATGGATCGCAGCCTAAACCATACACCCCTTCGGTTGGATAAGCGATTACCTCACCTGCTTTGATGTAGTCAACCGCTTGTTCTAAATGAATGTTTTTAACGTCGTTCAATGATGTTGTCTCAAATATTTGTCGCCATTTTATCGGAATTGTCAGCAAAAATCCGTGTTCCATCTAATCTAATGATTTTATTCTCATTTCCTACTAAAAGGCTTGGTTGTTATATTCATAAAGTTTATTTAATATGGGAAGTTAAATCATTATTATCTCAAACACAAAAGATGACTGAATCGACTTTAACCACTAACGATGACAATCTACCCAAAGTAAGCACTCTGCTGCCTAAATGGGTATATAACCAATGGCTAATTTTGGTGGCGTTTTTGTTTTCAGTTGCTTTGGTCGGGGTACTGGCATTATCAGTACAACGATTAACGGAAAGCACCATTAATGATGCTGCGAAAATCGTCGATCTTCAGTATGAAAAGCTGCACAACTTGCTAAACCTTCACCTTTTCGGAGAAAAACGTACAGTCAATTTAAGCCTGATTCTCTTACAAGATGATGCTTTTGAGCAAGATAAGGCGTTAATGAATTTTTATAAAAATGGTAAAGACTATACAACCTACCGAGATAATCTAACCAGGCTCATAAAAAACAACGCGCGAGAATCCGAGTGGTTACAGCAAATCAGTGATATGGCGAAAATAACTGGGCCACTTCAAAATCACATTGCCGCTTTAGCAATGAATGATCAAAAGGAACAAGGCATCGCCCTCCTGACACAAGAAGTTATTCCGCAATTCAATGCCTTTAGTCAGAAAGTGAATGAGTTTTCTTTATACCAGTCTCTAGATACCAAACGCCTTATTTCAGAAGCCAAACAACAAGTTGATCAAATGATGCGTACCATTATTATGATTGCTTTACTGATTATAGCCATCAGTAGCACGATTGCATTTGTGATTGGGCGCAAGTTTTTACGCATGAACCGAAGCTTGGTACTGGCCAATGAAACATTAGAGAAAAAGGTAAATGCTAGAACACAAAGCCTTTACGAGACGAAAGAAGCGTTATTAGAAAAAAACCGGATTCTAGAAGAGTTGTCGATTACCGATCCTCTGACACAACTCTATAACCGCCTGAAAATGGAAAGTTTGCTTGAAGCCTATCAGCAAGATTTTGAACAAAACGGTACTGCTTTTAGCCTGCTGTTAATCGATTTGGATTTCTTTAAATCAATCAATGATACCTTTGGTCACAATCAAGGTGACCAGGTTCTTATAGAATTATCCGCTTGCCTCAAACTCTTTTTTACTGAAAAAGCGCACCTTGGTCGCTGGGGTGGCGAAGAATTTATTGTTCTGCTTGAAGATAGTGATGTGAGTACGGCTGAGCAAACAAGCGAAGCTTTTCGTAAACTGATAGAAGACCATGAATTTTCTATAAGCAAGCCACTAACCGTCAGTATTGGTGTTGCCGCCATTGAACCTAATGAACCGATTGCAGAGTTTATCCACCGTGCAGATATGGCACTTTATAGTGCTAAGCATCAGGGTCGAAATCGCGTTCGCGCATCTCAACAAAGACGCTTGCTATAAGACAGTTGATAACCAACTGTCTTATATTCTCACTGAGAGTGGTTACGAGAAATATTTGTCCAGTTCTTCATAGACCACTTCAAGATACATTAGCTTGGGACCTCCGCCCATAATAACCGCCATCATTGCTGACTCTAAAATTTCTTCCTTTGTCGCTTTGGCATCAACACAATCTTTGATATGAACAGCAATACACCAGCTGCACTGAAAAGCGACAGCCAATGACAATAACATCAGATGTTTAGTCTTTGCCTCTAACGCACCTGGTTTTTCTGCCGCTTCAATAAAAGCCATAAAACTGCCGGTAGCCTGCGGCATATCTTTTATCAAACGTTGTATTGTCGCGCCTGCTTCTTGTAACTTCTCCATTTTATCCTCCTAAGATAATGAGAAATAAATAAACCCTTCAAATAACATCATACGCCTGTCTAAAATGAAAATAAATTATTGTTTTTTAAATAAAATTAAAGTTTTATTACCCAGTTAAAGTTTAATCAAATAACTCACTTCTTACCCAGCCTGACAGATTTTCATGTCCTATTTCAGGAATGGAGTAAAATCAATTCATTCATATCAATTCGCTAAGCTGGTTACCTTTTTGTCTAGCTTTACATATCAAGGAAAGGACTCCTATGATTTACTACGTCATAAAAGTCGTTCTTACTGCAATCTTAATCGTGGCCATTGCAGAAACCGCAAAACGTAGCACGCTATTTGGTGCGTTGATTGCCTCTCTGCCTGTGCTTTCAATTCTGGCAATGTTCTGGTTATATTACGATACCCATGACCTACAAAGAATTTCAGCACTATCAACTCAAATTATTTGGTTGGTGATTCCTTCTTTCATTTTTTTCATCGCCCTACCAATCCTATTAAAAAATGGCTTTCATTTTTATCTCAGTGCGCTAATATCCATATTGATGACCAGCGTAGGTTATCTGTTGATGATTCTGCTTTTAAAGCAAATAGGCATCAAAATTTAACGGGAAGTAATTAATTCATGACATACGGCAATCGTTTCGCGCACAAATTCAGTCAATGGAGACAAAACTGGCTCTCAATATGGTTTATACCGACTATTTTTATCTTGTTATTCAGTTTTGCACCGCCCAATATAGCCGCCGAAACGGAAGTCTCATCTAATTCTGACGGCAGTGCCGTCATTTTGCTTTATCATCGT
Organism: Hydrogenovibrio kuenenii DSM 12350; assembly: GCF_000526715.1. Lineage (NCBI taxonomy): Bacteria > Pseudomonadati > Pseudomonadota > Gammaproteobacteria > Thiotrichales > Piscirickettsiaceae > Hydrogenovibrio > Hydrogenovibrio kuenenii. The sequence continues at coordinate 2,353,657 of NZ_JAGP01000001.1, forward strand.
TTTGGCGAAGACAAACTTCCTAGTACCAGTATTCGGCTTGATCAGTTTGATGCGCAACTTGACTACCTTGCACAAAACCATTTTCACGTTTGGTCTTTGTCGCAATTAATCACTGCACTTAAAAATCATTCCCCCATTCCAGACAAAACCGTGGTGCTTACCGTTGATGATGCCTGGGAAAGTGTTTATATAAACGCCTATCCAAGGCTAAAAGCGCGTGGTTGGCCGTTAACGGTTTTTGTTAATACAAATCCGGTCGATAAAGGCTACAAGTCAAATATGACCTGGGCACAAATGCGCGAAATGCAACAGCACGGCGTGGAATTTGCCAACCACTCACAAACGCATGATTTCTTGATTCAAACTGACCAAGAAAGCTTAGATGCATGGCGTCAGCGAGTAGAAAATGACATCACTGGCGCACAACAGCGTTTACAGGAAGAGCTTGGTTCCGATACCAATAAAATGAAGCTCTTCTCTTATCCCTATGGAGAGTTTTCCAAACCCCTTGCTCAATTAGTTAACAAAATGGGCTATACGGCTGTGGTACAAAATTCTGGTGCCGTTGGCTATGATTCAGACATGAGAGCTTTAATGCGCTTTCCAATGAGCGAAACCTATGGTGACTTGGAGTCCTTTATCCTCAAGATTAACACCCAAGTGTTACCCGTAACGCATTACGAACCTTTTGACCCTGAAGTGAAACAAAACCCACCAAAATTAACCCTGCATTTCGCTACACCACAAAAAGGAATACAATGTTTTAATCATAAAGGGGAACGTCTCGAGCTCCACTGGGAAACCCCTCTAACCTTAGTCATCGAAGACAAAATGAAACTGTCGCCGCCAAGAGATAGGTACGCTTGTACTCAGCAAACATCTAATGGTAGGTGGCGCTGGTTCAGTCATTCGTGGATTATTAAGGATGAACGTTAATGCCTTTTATCATCAGTTGAATAAGCGATATGGAAACGGAAGTCTTACTCTCATTTATCGGCATTACAGTTTTAATTGCACTGTCACCCGGGCCGGATAATCTCTATGTGTTGATGCAGTCAGTACTTCATGGTCATACTGCTGGTATTTGGGTAACGCTGGGTTTATGCACTGGCTTGATTGTACACACAACGGCTGTTTCACTTGGGCTCGCCGCAATACTACAAAGTTCAGTGATGGCTTTTACACTATTGAAAATAGTGGGCGCACTTTACCTGCTATATCTAGCATGGCAAGCCTTCAAAGCCGGCAGTCTCCATTTACACAAACAGAATACGCCAGTACTTAAGCCTTGGCAGCTTTATCGCCGCGGGGTGCTGATGAATATCTCCAACCCGAAAGTATCACTCTTTTTTCTAGCGTTTTTACCGCAGTTCATTTCCGTACAAACAGGCCATATTACCCAGCAAATCTGGTTGATGGGGCTGATGATCATTTTCGTTACTTTCATTGTTTTCAGCAGCATCGCGCTTTTGTCGGGTAAACTAAAAATATTAAATACATCTGCCAAAGCGCAACGCATACTTCACCGTATCACTGCGATTATTTTTGTAGGCTTAGCAATAAAGCTGCTCTCTAGCCAACCTTAATGCTTTAAGCAAGGAGGAATTATGACCCCTATTCAATCTTTTGGTGCTGCAGAAACCGTCACAGGATCGTGCCATCTACTACAGCTCAAAAATGGACCCAAAATCTTGATTGATTGCGGCATGTTCCAAGGCCACACCGATCATGACAACTCTGACCCTTTTGGCTTTGACCCGAAAGAAGTCGATATTTTGCTCATCACTCACGCTCATCTTGACCATGTCGGACGTATTCCAAAACTGGTCAAAGAAGGTTTTGATGGCCGCATTATCAGCTTACGCGCCACAATGGAATTGGCGGAAGTCATTCTGCTCGACAGTGCCAAAATCATGCAAGAAGATTACAAAACACACTACAAAAAAGCACAACGTAGAGGCGAAGAGGAAAAAGTTCACCTGCCTTTATATGACTTAGATGATGCAAGAGATGTGTTCGATTTAAACATTCAGTACGCTGAATACGACAAACCGATTTCCATGGGAAAAAACCTGCATGCAACCTTCCGTAATGCAGGACATATTTTAGGATCGGCTACCATTCAAATTGATTTTGAAGAAGAAGGTGTCATGAAAACCGTAGTTTTCTCTGGCGACTTGGGTAATCAAAAAGATTTGATTCTGCAATCTCCTGAATACGTCAAAAAGGCCGATGCGCTTTATATCGAATCTACCTATGGTGACCGAAATCACCGTTCGTTAGACGCCAGTATTGAAGAGTTCAAAAAAGCAGTTAAAGATACGCTCATTAATCAAGGCAACGTCATTATTCCGTCTTTCGCCGTTGAACGAACTCAGGAACTTCTTTTACTGCTCAAACAAATGTATTACGACAAAGAACTGCCTACTTGCAAAATCTTTTTAGACTCCCCGATGGCGATTCGAGCCACGCGAATTTACAGCCAGTATGTTCAAGAACTCAATGAAGTCGCCAATGACTTCCTAGAAAGAGACGGATCTGTATTTGACTTTCCTTATCTTGAATACACGCTGAAAGGCGAAGATTCAATGAAAATAAATGATGAAGAAAGCGGCTGTATTATTATCGCGGGTAGTGGCATGTGTACTGGTGGCCGAATTTTACACCACTTCAAACACAGACTATGGAATCCCCGTAATAGTGTGATATTCGTCGGTTATCAAGCGGTAGGCACACTGGGCAGATTGATGGTAGATGGTGCCGAATCGATTCGAATCTACCGTGAAGAAATCAAAGTCAACGCAAAAATCTATATGATTAACGGATTTTCTGCTCATGCCGATCAACAAGAATTACTAGCGTGGATGGGGCAATTCGAGCAACTAGATAAGGTATTTCTCATCCATGGCGAACGGGATAAACAGGAAGTTTTCAAAACCGCTATTGAAGACAAACTGCACAAAACGGTGCACATCGTTGAACATGCAGAAGGTGTCTGGATTTAAGCAGTAGTTGAAACAAAGAGAAGCTTGATGAAAAAAATACATTCTATCAGCTCAATTATCGTCATCATATTGGTCGCGATTTTTGCACTGCAAAACACATCAATAGTTGAAGTTAAACTGCTATTTTGGGGATTCTCCGCACAAATTGCGCTTTTAGTGGTGATTCTAATTGGGTTAGGTTTTATACTTGGCGTACTGTTTTCAGGCTTCTCAAAACACAAAGAAAAAGACGAAGCCAACCATTCAGAATAATTTTTAGTCAGGAGCAACAGCCATGTCCCATTTTACCGAAGAAATGCTGGATGAGCATTTAGCCGATAAACACTACAGCCACCGAATGGGTTGGCTTCGTGCCGCTGTATTAGGGGCAAATGATGGCATTATTTCCGTAGTCAGTATTCTGGTGGGGGTTATTGCTGCGGGTACCGACAAAGACCATATCATTCTGGTCGGAACCGCTGCCTTGGTGGCAGGTGCACTTTCCATGGCCGCAGGAGAATATGTTTCCGTCAGCTCTCAGTCCGATACTGAAAAAGCTGACTTGGAAATAGAACGCCAAGCGTTAGAGGACGACTGGGAAACCGAACATGCCGAACTGGCAATGATTTACCAGCAAAGAGGCGTGAGCCCGGAAACCGCAGACCAAGTAGCGAAAGAGCTGATGGAGCACGATGCATTGGGCGCTCATGCTAAAGATGAACTCGGGCTGTCGGAAATTCATACGGCAAGGCCACTACAAGCAGCCTTTGCTTCTGCCGCTTCTTTTGTCTCTGGGGCAGGGATTCCGGTCATTCTGGTTTCTATTTTACCGATGCAAAACCTAGGTTATATTGTTGCCGCCAGCTCTTTAGTACTACTTGCACTATTAGGAGCAATTGCCGCTAAAACTGGTGGTGCCAATATGATGAAAGGCGGTGTTCGTATGTTGGTCTGGGGTGCATTAGCAATGGCGCTTACCACCTATGTTGGTTTAATGTTTGGCGCAGGTTAGACGGGGTTCGAGCTCTGCAGTTCGGAGATCACATAATAAATAGGAGAAACAATCATGCCGCATCAAATCAAAGTATGGGATATTGCGGTTCGTAGCTTTCATTGGCTGCTAGTTGCATTCTTCTTTATCGCCTACCTAACAGGGGATGACAGTGTTATCCATGCCTACGCCGGCTATGTAGTATTGGCTCTGGTCGCATTTCGCCTGATTTGGGGGATAATCGGCACCCGTTATGCCCGTTTTTCGAACTTCGTTTACAGCAAACAAACCGTTAAAACCTATGTTCGCTCCATTCTAGATTTCCGCCCTATTCATTATATTGGCCATAACCCTTTAGGCGGCTGGATGGTTATTTTCCTACTGATCTTTTTGCTGTTAACCTCTTGGACCGGGCTTGAAGCTTATGCTGCTGAGGGCAAGGGACCACTTGCAGCTCTTTCACTTGATTTAAATCCTATCGGCATCGCATGGGCTGATAGTGATCATAACGGTCACAGTCTTTGGGAAAGTGTTCATGAATTTTTTGCCAACTTCACTCTGTTTCTCGTTTTTGTTCACATCGCCGGCGTACTCTTCTCAAGCGTGATTCACGGTGAAAACTTGATTAAATCAATGATTACCGGCGAAAAAACGCTCTCCGAAAAAGAGACATCAAATACTGATGACTGAAGCCATCCAAATTCGATCCGCTGAATTATCTGACATAAATGCATTGAATCGACTATTGGCTTCGCTTTTTCAACAGGAAGATGAGTTTACGCCAAGTTTAGAATCACAGACCCAAGGCCTCACCGAGATTTTGCACCACCCAGAAATGGGACAGATTTTGGTTTCATGTGAAACAAGTACGCCGGAGCAAAACATCATAGGCATGGTCAGTCTATTGTTTACCATTTCCACCGCTTTAGGCGGAAAAGTAGCGCTATTGGAAGACATGATTGTAAGTGAGAATTATCGTAAACAGGGCATTGGTTCTGCATTAATTCAGTCCGCCATTGATGAGGCCAAACGCCATGATTGCAAGAGAATCACGCTACTAACTGACAACCACAATACAGCAGCGCAGGTGTTTTACGAAAAACATGGCTTTCAGGCTTCGCCAATGCGACCTTATCGTCTATTACTGGAATAAATCATTCATTCAAACACACCCCCTGCCTGACAGATTTTACTCACTTTAGCATTGCGACACTTACCACAAGTTAAACCCTGCCTTAACGTAAGGCCCATGCTTTGATTGCGTTATAAAGCAATTCAATTTATGCTGTCATCAGGTTTCTGTTTAGGATAAAAAAATGCTTAAAACCACTTGGTTAATTGCAACCTTGACACCTCTTATGAGTTTAAGTGTCTTGGCAGAAACGCCTTTGCCGAAATATGATGCCGAATGCATACAGAAAGCACTTGAAGATCAAGCTCCCAACACGACCTTACAGCAACTGCGTGACCAATGTGTTCTCGATCAAGCTGCGTTAGAGCAAGGGAAAACTGCACTTAATGCTCGATTGCTATCTGAAAAAAGTACAAAATACGATCCCTTCACAATCCAACCCTATCGACCCAATTACTTAATCATTGGTTCCTATAACTTCGCCGGCACCAATGAACACCCTTTTCAACAAGCGACTTTGCCACAAGCAACTCACTTCGAACCCTATGAAGCCAAATTTCAAATCAGCCTAAAAATTCCCATCGCGGACGATCTGTTTGGCATTGGCGACCACTTGTATATCGGTTATACCAATCGCTCTTTTTGGCAGGCCTATAGCCACAACATTTCTGCCCCCTTTCGTGAAACCAATCACGAACCCGAAGTGTGGATGAGTTTTGACAATAAAATGGAGATTTTTGGTTGGCGTAATCGTTTGATCGATGTTGGCTTGAGCCATCAATCGAATGGGCGATCTGATCCTTTGTCTCGATCTTGGAACCGCATCTACACCAGATTGATGTTTACTAAAGACAACTCGACCTTTTCCATTAAACCTTGGATTCGCGTGCCTGAAGCTGCTTCAAACGACGATAATCCAAATATCTCGCATTATATGGGCAATATCGAATTTACCTTCACCAGCAAGCTTGAAAAACATCATTTTAAAATCATGGTACGAGACAACTTCAGTGAAACTGACAATAAGGGCGCGTTTGAGCTGGGCTACAGTTACCCGGTACACCGTAATATGAAAGCTTATATTCAATGGTTCTCAGGTTATGGCGAAAGCTTGATCGATTACAATTATCGCAATAATAGCATCGGCATTGGGGTGCAATTTAGTGGCTGGAGTTAGCGTTACTTGTGAATTAGGTCACTAATCAGACTAACCCAGCCTGGCAGATTTTACATTGCCATCCATCATTTGCATTGCACGCCATTCGGCGTACAATCTTTCATACCACTAATCAGCATTTTGCTTGAAGGAGGGTATTCTGATGGAAGACTTAAAGATTCTTGGTTTGTGCGGTAGTCTGCGTAAAAAGTCGACTAATATGGGATTGTTGCGTTATGCAAAAGAACACCTCCCAGAAGGTATGACTCTCGAAATTGCCGACTTATCCCATGTCCCCTTTTATAACGAAGACATTAAAGACAAACCTCCAGCAGTAGAAATGCTTTTTCAACAAATGTCAGAAGCTGATGGGTTTTTATTTGCCTGCCCTGAGTACAACTACTCCATTGCACCAGCTTTAAAAAATGCCATAGACTGGGCTTCTAGAGAACCAAACAACCTTTTACTATCAGACAAACCTGCTGCAATTATGGGATCGGGTGGTGGAATGGGCACCTCCCGTGCGCAATATCATTTGCGCCAAGTTTGCGTGTTCGTCAATCTTCACGTTCTCAATCGCCCGGAAGTCTTTTGCAATGCATTTGCCGATACCTTCAATGAAAAAAGCGAACTGGTAGACACACGGATTCAACAGTTGATTGAACAACAACTAATGGCCCTCAAAGCTTTTGCCCAAAAATGGCAAAGGGATTCTTCAAATTAAGGAAAAATAGTGAGTACATCTGAAAACTCTCGTGTTAACCAGCTATATAACATGATTCACGGTGATGAAGATGCTCGCGCCTGTAAAGATATACCTGAGTCGGCGTGCCATGATCAACCCAAAAACTTTTTTGCTTATTTGGTTGCCAATAGTCTCGGTAAAATAGCCGATGAACTTGCCAGTGCAAAACTGATCTTACCCTGGTTACTGGGTGTACTCGGTGCGCCCGCTATTTTTGCCGGTTTTTTGGTTCCGATACGCGAATCAGGTATCTTACTACCACAATTGATGGTGGCAGCAGCCGTACGTCACCTTCCCGTTCGTAAAGGCGTTTGGTTATTAGGCGCTGCCTTATCGGCATTGGCATTACTGGGCATGGCAATCACTGCTTATACCGCCAGCGGTGCAACTGCTGGCTGGGCCATCATTATCGCACTCATTGTTTTCAGTTTAGCGAGAGGCCTTTGCTCGGTATCTGCTAAAGATGTACTTGGCAAAACGATTTCTAAAGGAAAACGCGGCGTATTAATGGGGTATAGCGCCAGTTTCGCCGGGCTTTTTATCTTAGCTATCGGTGCCATAATCGAAATGCTGAGTGAAAAATCCACCAACTCTTCGCAACTATTACTCTCCATTTTACTTGGCTTGGGTGCGATGCTTTGGGTGGTTGCTTTTATCAGCTTTAACCGTATTAACGAGCAACCTGGCGCAACGGAAGGCGGCAAAAATGCTTTAACTGCTGCGTTACATAGTTTTTCTCTACTCAAAACAGATACGCCTTTTCGGCAATATGTCATTGCCCGCACGTTATTCTTAAGTATTGCGCTGGTGCCCCCTTTCTATGTGTTGTTGGCACAATCTTACAGTGAAGACGCTTTAAGTGGCTTGGGGATGTTGATTATCGCGGGTGGCATTGCCAGTAGTCTGAGCGCACCGCTCTGGGGAAAAATGTCGGATAAATCCAGCCGAAAAGTCATGATCCTCGCTGCTTCCTTAGCTGGCTTACTCGGTGTTTTGTTATTTGCTCTTGTAGAAGAAAAGTCCAGTTTGCTAACGCATCCTCTAACTCATGCCGTGTTCTTTATGGCGATTACGTTGTTTCACAGTGGTATTCGTTTAGGGCGAAAAGTCTATTTGGTCGATTTATCTAATGGTGAAAACCGTGCTATGTATGTCGCTTTGAGTAATACTTTAATCGGGATTTTCATGCTTTTGGCTGGTACTATTGGTTTATTGGCTGACATATGGTCTATTCAAAGTGTGATTTTGTTACTCAGTCTTATTGCTATCGCTAGCGCTGTTTGGACTTGGCGTTTACCAGAAGTGAGTTTAACCACTACAACAGAACCCTCAAAATAATTTAGGTAAAACGTATGCCTTTTAATATTCCCGTTGAAACGAAAACTGCGATGACTGTAAGAGACCTTGTACTTTCATCACATAGGCGTTGGGCTAATGCAAGGGTATTTCTTTGCCAAACCCGGCTATGAGCCTTTGCCCAGTGTGGATTTCAGTCAATTAAATTAAAAACAATATGCCAAACAATTCTCACAAAAAAACCATATCACTAGTCTTAGGCAGCGGTGGAGCCAGGGGGCTTGCTCATATCGGTATTATTCGATGGCTGGATGAGCACGGCTATCAAATCACTTCCATTTCCGGGTGTTCTATCGGCGCTCTCATTGGCGGCATTTATGCCATGAATAAACTGGATGATTTCGAGCAATGGGTATGCGCCATTCGGAGAATGGACATTGTCAAACTACTTGATATTTCCTGGCAAAAGAACGGTTTGGTCAAAGGCGATAAAATCATCAACTCACTAATTGATTTGGTTGGGAATCAGTTGATTGAAGAACTTCCCATCAACTTCACTGCTGTCGCGACCGATATTCAAAACCAAAAGGAAGTCTGGTTAACGTCAGGTAAACTCTTTGATGCCATTCGCGCTTCCATTTCGCTTCCTCTATTTTTCACGCCTGTACACCGCAATGGAATCAATTTGATTGATGGCGGTGTGTTAAACCCTGTGCCCATCGCTCCAACTTTTGGTGATGCAACAGATATCACTATCGCGGTTAATTTGAATGGCACCATACAAGTCTCGCAAGAAAAACCGCAAGAAAACCTCGTTGAACCCAATCCCTTTTATGAAAAAATTCGCCATTTCATCGATCAGTTTAGTGGATCAGAAAAAGCATTAGAACAACCAGATTGGGGCATGTATGACATTGCAAACCAAGCTTTTGATGCCATGCAAACCGCGATTTCTCGTCAAAAATTAGCTGCTTATCCACCAGATTACTTAATTGAGATTGCTGGTAATGCTTGCGGTACGCTGGAATTTGAAAGGGCAAAAGAAATGATTGCGTTGGGCTATCAAATGGCAGACCAACAATTAACCGAACTAATCACTAACGAATCCTAATAAATATATTTAATTCGTATTAACCAAACATTCGGCGTCTAATAAAGCTACAGGATGTTGTAATCAATCCGCATCCGAAAGAATTTAAGTAAAGCTCATTTAGTTAAGGAGTTTATCATGATAAAACAGACGCTACTTGTTTCGGCCTTGGCCTGTACCTTCTCAGTGTTTTCAGCTAACGCTTTTGCAGCACCGCCTCCACCGCCACCAGTTTATGGCGGTCAGCTTATGACTCAACAAGAAAGGAACGCATACAGAACCAAAATGCAATCTGCGCAAACACAGGAAGAGAGAAATCAAATCCGCAATGAGCATCATAAACAGATGCAAGAACGCGCTAAAGCACAAGGCATCACTTTGCCAGATAACCCACCTGAAAATCGTGGTCCTGGTAATAGAATGAGACCTGGTTCAGGCATGGGTCCTGGCGGTGGAATGGGGCCAGGCATGATGAGACCTGGTGGTGGAATGGGCCCAGGCGGAGGCCCAAATCGTTAATTCAAAACACTTCACGCTAATCCCTAGGCAGTTTCCAAAAGAAGCTGTCTAGGTTTAAAACCTCAATCACTCCTCACCTTTAATCTCTAACGTCTTTTCGTATAATAAAGCCTACTTAACATGTGGGGATTCCTAGTGCTAGATTCTGTTTTTTTACACTTATTGACCGTTTTTATGGGGTTTTTCGCCATTATGAATCCCATTGCCAACACCCCCATTTTCTTAAGCTTGACCGCTGATGACTCTGAATCCACTACACGTAAAATCGCCTTTCGTAGTCTTATGCTGGCATTCTTCATCGTTGTCCTGTTTGCAATACTTGGTAAACTGATTTTCCAAGTTTTTGGCATCAGTCTGCCTGCATTCCAAATCACTGGTGGCTTGATTGTCTTACTGATTGGTTATCACATGCTGCAGGGGAATGCTTCTAGCGTGCACAGCCTTAATGAAAGCGATCAACAAAGTGCAATTGAATCCAAACTAAGTGTCGCAGTGTCGCCCTTGGCAATGCCTCTACTTGCTGGCCCAGGAACCATTGCCACGGCAATGAATTTTTCTGCCAGTGGTAGCCCGCTTGAAATGTTGGTAACGATTGGCGCGTTTGCCGCTCTGTGCGTACTGACTTATTTTATTTTTATTTTCGGTGAGCGATTCGTCACTTTTATCGGTGCCGGTGCCTTAAGCGTGATTACACGGATGATGGGGCTCATTCTTGCAGTGATTGGTGTACAGATGTTGATTGGCGGTATTCATGCCGCCTTTCCTGTCAACTAATGCTCTTACCCCAGCCTGGCAGATTTTATTTTACAGGCACAACCTGCCAAATTTTGTAACCCTCAGGAGTCGAGGCTTGTAACTTTAAGCAGGGTAAAGGCAATCCGACCGCAGAATTTTCCACATATTTGTTAAAACCAAATTCATGCAAAAACTGACAGGTGACTTTATTGTCCAAAGTGGCTTGCTGGATTTTCTTATCGGAAAAACCAATTTCCATCGCTGGCGCTACTTTCACCAATTGTTGAGCACCCTGGTTCACTACCCAAAAATTAACCCCAAGGTTTTGTGTCATCACATGATCGTGCATTTCAAAGTAGGGCTTTGTTGGTGTTTTGGGTTCGTGGCTGAAGTAAAAGCCATAATTACCTAACGTGACTTTCACCATAACCAACATAAAGAGAATTAAAAATGGGTGTGGGCGAACTTTCCACTCTCTTGCCAATAAAATCGCCACTATTGGAATCAAGTTATCAAGCATATATCTGATTTGCATCGGCAAAGAAAACCAGGCAGCGGTCAATGCCCATTTCTTCTCCGAAGTTCGCCACTTATAAACAAACAATACGACTAGGCCGATAAATATCAGCGACAAGGGTAAAGAAAAAGCATTTTCTGAAACCTTAATGCCGGGAATACGCATCGCACCAAAGTTCAAAATATCCAATACTTCTTTGAAATACTGGCCACCAGTAAACCACTGCCAACCAGCCAAACCGAAAATCAAAGGCAAAATGTAAATACGTCGCCAGATGATTAACGGCAATAGATAGATAAAAAACAGATGGTAGAAACTCGCCATCAAACAACCTAGTAATAGGTGTATGACCATATCCCATTTTGGTTTGAGTGGATAAAAAGTGATGCCGATAGCAATAAACATAAATAGTGTTTCAAAAGTGGTCGGTCTGGCAATTAAAAAACGAGAACCTACTGCCCAAACCAGAATCAAGACCACCAATACTCTGGTGTCACGATGAGCCTCTTTTAAATTAAGATAAATGGCTAACGCGAACAAACCAATAGACGCGGCTTGTATCAACTTAATGGCAAACGCCCCCATGGATTGATACAAATGACCAACCAGCCAGTCAAAGCCAAACCAAGCATCAAAATGATAAGGATAACCATCGAACATTCTGCGGTAATCAAAATCATACTGCCAGGCATGGATATGTCGGAGCAAGTCATCTTGCGGCATAGGCGAGAAAAACAGCGTGATGCCGAACAGAAACAACCAGACAAGCACAAAAGATAAACTACGGTCCTGCCATTGCGGATCTTCAGGCGTATAAATGGGTTTACGGCCATACCAATAGTTTGCCAAGAACAATTGCCAGTCGTTCTGTAGCCGATTCTTAAAGGTTTCTAACATTAAGCGATTCCTGAAATTCGACGTTAAATACGCTGACTGCTACGGAAAATGAAGCGTTTGATTTCTCGACTGTGACTGTTGATGTTTTCGGAAATCAATCCAATGGCAAAGGTTAACAGCGTCAATACAAAGCCACCCATGCTAACAATCAACGTTGGGAAGTGTCTTACCTTGTCTGTCATGATAAATTCGGTCAACGGAATCGAAAATGCGACCAATGACATAATCAACAGCAGCAAACTGGCATAACCATAGAATTGAAGCGGTTTCTTCAACTGATACAACCAAACCAACTTAAACAAGATGCGGCTGCCGTCTTGAATGGTACGGAGTTTGGAGTGAGAATCTTCCGGTCTTTCGCGATATGCCACTGGCATTTCGGCAAAACCAACACCCAAATCAAAGGCATGCACGGTTAATTCTGTTTCCACTTCAAAGCCAGACGCTACCGATGGAAAGCTTTTCACAAAGCGCGCGGTCATTACTCGCATACCCGAAAACGGATCTTCAACTTCCATATCAAACAAAGTAGAAATTGCCTTAGAAAATAATCGATTCCCTAAATAATGTCCCGCTCTGGTATGACTGCTTTTGTCTTTCAAACGGTCTCCGACCACCATTTCCAAATGGTCATGCTGTAATCGTTTAATCATCTCTGGCAGATATGAGGTTTCATAAGTGTCATCACCATCAATGATGATGAAAATATCAGCATCAATTTCACCAAATGCTTTTTTCAAAGCTCGCCCTTTTCCAGGTCGCTTTTCACAACGCACAATCGCACCAGCCGCTGTCGCCACAGCGCAGGTATCATCCGTAGAGCCATTGTCATACACATAAATACCACAGTTGGGCAAAACTTCGCGAACAGATTCAATAACCTTAGTGATTGTTTGAGATTCGTTGAGACAAGGAATCACCACTGCGATTCTTGGTGAAGTAGTAGACTGACCTTCTTCAGAAAACTCAAGAGAATTTTCGACCAACCTGAGAGAAGGATTAAGCGCAAACATAGACAACTTTTAACACCAGTGATAAGTTAAAACGCATATTATGCGCTTAATGAACACTCAACGTTTTTGAAGTTTTTTATTGGCTTATTGTGCAACTTTATACTAACTAGAACAGATTTAAACAAACACCCAGCCTGGCAGATTTTATTGGCATAATTCAGAACTCGGTTTGACATTTAATACGATTTGAAAGCAATTTTTATTATTCTCATACTGGTAAGTCAGAACCCCTGCATGCTTTTCAACAATGAAGCGGACAATGGCAAGCCCGAACCCAGTATGATTCCGCTCTGCTGTGCTATTCGTTCTACCAACGACTAACTTATGCTCCAATAACCTATGAACCTCATCCAATTGGGCGCCGGCACTACAGACGCGTATATGAATCTCGGTATCAGCTTGATAAAGATGAAAACTTACCCAATCATCGCCATATTTAACGGCATTATCCAATAGGTTTCTAATCGCACTTTCCATCAATTCCTTGTCAAATTTCATCTCTATCTCTGGATGAATGTCCACCCACCAATCTACGTTTGGCGATAATGACTGATACTGAATTAACAGCGTTTCACAAAACGCACTCAGCGATTGATGGCGCTCATTAAGCGGAATCAAATTGGAATCTAACTTTGCGTATTCAAACAGTCTGTTCAAGTAATTCTTCAACTTTATACCATTCTGAAATGCTACCTCTAAGTAAACGGTAGAGTCATCTAATTTCGCTTGCTCGATATAGCCAAGTAAATTGGTTAATGGCGTTCTTAAATCATGGGATAAACTGGAAATCATGAAACGCCTTTGTTGATCCGTTTGCTGAATATGCGCCAACTGTTCATTGAGTTGCATAGACATATCAGAAGTGGCAAGCGCCAACTCATCTAATTCATCGTTCAGCTTTTTCGGTGCTAAAATCACCTGTTGAGGATGCTGCTTAAACTGTTTTACTTGTTTCGATAATAAGGTGATACGACGATTCAAAAAGTAAAATAATGTACCGCCAAGTCCCAAACCAAGTAATAAACTCGTGATAAAAGACCAGCCACTCAACTTTAGCAGTATGCTTTCTTGCAAACGTCTATCCACCTCTTCTGCAATATGCGATTGAATTACTACATAAAGATAAGCTTCAGGATGATCCGCATTTGGCAAATAAGCGACAGAAAAAGGACTTTTGCCATCAAAGCTTCTCGGATCATCCCCGAGAATAACCCCTTGAGATGGGTGATTCAAAAAATGTTGCAGGGGCTTGGTATCAATGTGACTGCGTTTGATCTTATCGGCATTTGCCGAGTACTTAAGCAAGTTACCAGATAAATCCACAAGATAAATCTCAAGATTCGGGTTCAGCAACATATAACGATGGAAAGTATCTTCAAGCGCTGGTTCATTGAGCTTACCTTGCTTGACCAGTTCGTTATCTTGTATCAAGGTTTGGGCAACATCTGCGTTGATCTTGATTTGCACCTGCTTCAAATAGTGGCTGGACAAGGCGAGGCTCAACGCCAAATAGCTGATACCCATCACGGAAAAAATCGCGACTAGCCACAAGCTATACCGTCTGGAGATTTTCGATTTAAACATGTTCAGTTGTCTCGGATAAACAAGCAGGATTCAAGCGATAACCCACGCCCCAAACCGTCTCTAAAATTTTTGGCTTAGCAGGATTAGACTCGATTTTCTTCCTTAAACGATTAATGTGAGAGCTGATGGTATGCTCAAACCCGAAATAGTCAGATCCCCAAATTTGCGCCAACAAATCATGTCGAGTAAAAACCTGATTTGGGGACACCGTAAACAACTTCAACAGGTCAAATTCCTTGGTGGTCAACTCTAGCAAAGACTCTTTCAACCATGCTTGGCGGGATTGCAAATCCAACTTGAGGTAACCGACCTGAACAATCGTGTCTAGAGTGTTGTGCGTTCGTGAGCGCCGTATCAAAGCCTTAATGCGCGCCTTGAGTTCTTCCAGCCCAAAAGGTTTGCTCAAATAATCGTCTGCTCCTAATTCCAATCCTGCAACCTTATCTTGCTCGTCAGAACGCGCGGTCAACATCAAAATAGGGGTAATATGGTTTTGTCTGCGAAAATAACGACAAAACTCAAGGCCATCTCCATCAGGAAGAGACAAATCGAGAATAAGAAGGTCAATAACATTTGATTCAACATAGGATTTCGCTTGTTCTAATCGATCCAATATCGTGGCTTGCCCTTTTAAGCTGCCTATCTGGAGGCGAACTAAATTAGCGATGTCTAGATCGTCCTCCACAATTAAAGCTTTGAATAGATCGCTCATATGAATTCCTTAAACTCTGCCCATCACCGTTGTGTTCTGGGCAAAGGCGCTACCAATTATGGTAAACGACTTGGCAAAAGTGCAGGCTTGTGGAACACCCAATCCTGATTCTTCACTGGCGTGTGACAAGCAACACAACTGGCATGGGCGGATCCTCCCGCATCTGCAAAAGGTTTTTGCGCCATACCAACCCATCTGGCCCACCCCCAACCATGGGTAGAAGCCCATTTCTTACTATCCTTGAACATAAATTCCGCATGAACAAACTTGCCAGGAACCTCTGCCGTTGGCCAATGAGGGTCTTTTTCTTTTTTCCAAACTATTTTGCCTAACACTGCTCCATCAGGCCAAGGGTTGGTTTTGCCTTCCTCAATAGCTTTGATCGCTGCTTCATTTCCCAACACCGCACGAAGCGTTTTATTATCGTCTCGATTAGTTACAGAAATCAGCTTCCAATTCTGGTAACCGGCAGGAAATTCAATGCCATCCACCGTTGCTGCAGGCAATTTATTGGCAGATTGAGCAAAAGTGACTTGCATAGGCAAGCTCAATGCAAAAAATACCATTGCTTTCAAGTTTAACATGTTGCGTCGTTTCATTCCTTTTCTCCATGTGGTCATTAAAGGACCTTCATTATCAAGGTCGTAGCACCTTGAAATCCTCACAAAACTTTCACAAACCAATATTTTTCTTCCACCCCCCAGCCTGGCAGATTTTTGCTTTTGCTTTCATGTTTTTGCTACACTTTTTAAATCCTTCCTTTACCCGCTATATAAAAGGAGCAATCGCTCTATGCTGACTAATTGGTTTCCCAATTTGCAAAGTTTTTGGCACAGTCTTACCCAGCCTGCGGATTTAAAATCGAATGTGTTGGCTGGGTTAACGGTAGGCATCATTGCTTTACCTTTGTCTATGGCATTGGCAATCGCTATCGATGTGCCTCCACAACATGGACTTTACACCGCGATGATTGGTGGTGTGCTCATTGCGCTTTTGGGCGGCTCCAAAATCAATATTTCTGGGCCAACGGCCGCGTTTGTCGTGGTGCTGTTACCAATTGTGTATCAATACGGATTGGGCGGCTTATTGCTTAGCGGACTCATGGCGGGCGTTATTCTAATCATTATGGGTTTAACAAAAATGGGGCGCTTAATTGAAGTGGTTCCTTATCCTGTCACCGTCGGTTTTACATCAGGGATTGCGGTGGTTATTGCTACCCTACAGATTAAAGATTTACTGGGGCTGCCCTTACCTACTTTGACTGGACATTTTTTGGAAAATGCCAGCACGATTGTTCAAGCACTGCCACAATTTCACTGGCAAGAAACACTAGTGGGTCTGCTGACCCTCTTCACCTTTATTTTTTGGGGCAAATTAAAATCTCACATCCCGCCACACCTGATTGCACTTTTAGTCGGTACCCTCTCAGCCTTACTTCTACAATTCATTTCCCCTGGCTTTCACATTGAAACTATAGGGTCACGTTTTCACTATGTGGTGGACAGTATTTCTGGGCAAGGCATCCCACCATTCTTACCGGAATTCACCTTACCTTGGAATCAAGCAGGAGCAGATGGCAAGCCATTACAATTGTCGTTTGAACTGATACACAACCTGCTCGGCCCTGCAATTACCATCGCACTCTTAGGGTCAATTGAATCTTTGCTTTGCGCCGTAGTTGCCGATGGTATGACCGGTACTAAACATCAGCCAAATAAAGAATTAATTGGGCAAGGTATCGGTAATTTGGTGGTGCCATTTTTCGGTGGTATTCCGGCTACCGCAGCCATTGCCCGTACTGCTGCCAGTATTCGTTCTGGTGCTAACTCACCTTTGGCATCAATCGTTCATGCGGCTTTTGTGTTAGGGGCAATCGTATTTTTTGCGCCTTTACTATCCCATATTCCTATGGCGGCTTTGGCTGCGCTACTCGTTATGGTGGCATGGAATATGAGTGAAGCGAAGCACTTTATCCGTATTTTAAAAATCGCACCGCGAACAGATATTGCGGTTTTACTCACCTGTTTTTCCATTACCGTACTCTTCGATATGGTGATGGCGGTCAGCATCGGCATGGGCTTAGCGGCATTACTGTTTATTAGTCGCAGTATCCAACTGACAGAAATCAAGAAGTGGGAAAATCAATCGGAACATCCTCACTTGAAAGATCTACCGAAAGAAATTGTGGTTTATGACATCAACGGCCCTTTGTTTTTCGGGTCGGCACAAAAAGCCTTGCACAGTATTGCAACCGTAAACCCAGAAACCCGCGTGGTCGTACTCGATATGAGCGATGTTTCAATGCTGGATATGAGCGCCATGATGGTGCTAGAAACGATTTATTCACGATTGAATGCGCAAAAAGTCGCTATCATTATTAATCAGTGCAATACTAGGTTGACTTTGAAATTAGGCAAAGCGGGGATTCGCCATCAACCTGGTGAAGTGGAATTTTCTAGAAACATACAAGAAGCCATAGAAATCGCACAAACAGCTCTACTTAAAGAGCCCGCTGCTGAATAATATCTGAACATCACTAAATTGTCTCTGGAGGCTACATGAGTGACCACATTTCCCACCAACATGAAGAGAAGGGGTTGATACACGCCTTTTTGATGGATGGTAACGGTGGTGGTCGTCATTTGAGCTGGGACGAAGTTCAAAACTGGACGCCTGATCAAGGCAAAATCTGGCTACACTTCGACTACACAGAAGCTTCTACCCGGCATTGGTTAGAAACCGATAGCGGTCTTGATCCTGTGATTATTAATGCCCTACTGACAGAAGACACTCGCCCCCGTACCACCAATATCGAAGATGGCTTGCTTATCACCCTGCGCGGTGTCAACAATAACCCAGGAGCCGACCCGGAAGATATGGTCTCCATTCGACTCTGGTCAGACGCAGATCGCATTATCTCTACCCGCAAGCGCAAGCTGCTTTCTGTCAAAGATTTATTGAGACAACTCGAGCGTGGAAAAGGCCCGAAGGATATGGCGGAGTTTATTGTCTATCTTACCGATCGCCTAGTATGGCGCATGATTGATACGATTGATCAACTGGAAGAGCAAATAGACGATATTGAAGATAAAGCGCTGACTGAAAACCCAGGTGGATTACGTCACGAATTGTCCGAATTAAGACGTCAAACCATTGCATTACGCCGCTATCTTTCCCCCGAACGGGATGCTGTAACAAAAATCATGGTAGAACAAGTGAGTTGGATTCACGATATGCATCGTATGAAAATGCGAGAAGTTGGTGAGCGCTTAATTCAACATATCGAAGACATAGATGTGGTTCGTGAAAGAACCTCCGTTATGAACGAACAACTGTTAAACCGTATGTCAGAACAACTTAACCAACGCATTTATGTGCTATCGATTTTATCTGCTATTTTCCTGCCACTAGGTTTTTTAACAGGCTTGCTAGGCATTAATGTTGGCGGTATTCCCGGCTCACAAAACCCAATTGCTTTTTGGGTTTTTGTCGGCATACTCGCTGTCGTCGTCGTGATGCAAGTAGCCATATTATGGTGGAAAAAATGGTTTTAACAGCCAGCTTCACCAAGGAATTAAATGACTAAACCCATACGTAGCATCGGACTAATCGGCGCCATTGCCATAGGCATTGGCGGCATGGTGGGTGGTGGTATTTTCGCCGTTTTAGGCGAAGCCGTTTCTTTAGCTCATGGCGCAACTGCGGTGGCTTTTCTCATGGCAGGTGCCGTAGCTCTGCTAACCTCTTACGCTTATGCCAAGCTATCGGTTGCCTTTCAAAGCCAAGGTGGCACTGTGGTGTTTATCGACAAAGCATTTCACCACAATATACTATCGAGCAGCATGAACTTTATGCTTTGGTTGAGTTATCTGGTGACGATTTCTCTATATGCGGTAGCGTTTTCATCTTACGCACAAACCTTTTTCCCGCATGTCCACTCTATCGTGTTAAACCATTTTTTTATTACCCTAGCGATTTTACTACCCACATTGATTAACTGGATCAGTGCTGCATTTGTCAGTAAATCTGAAACCTTTATCGTATTACTCAAAATCATATTGTTGGTTTTGATTATTGTTACCGGATTCAGTTATGTCGATCCGAAGTCTTTAGACCCCCATCAGTGGAAAGCCCCTCTATCGATTTTCGTGGCAGGAATGGTGATCTTTGTTGCCTATGAGGGCTTCGAGCTGATTGCCAATGCCGCAGAAGAAATCAAAGACCCAGAACGTAACCTGCCCCGTGCTTTTTACGGCTCCATTTTGTTTGTTATTCTGCTTTATGTATTGATTGCAATTATCACTGTTGGCGCAGTACCGGAAGCACAACTGATGCAGGCAAAAGATTATGCACTTGCCTTGGCTGCCAAACCTGCATTGGGTCAACTTGGCTTTATCCTGGTCGCTATCGCTGCTCTATTGGCGACCTTTTCTGCCATTAATGCCACTATTTACGGTAATGCACGATTAGGCTTTATCATCGCAAAAGAAGGTAGCTTGCCAAAATTTCTAGAGCGGGAAAAACGCAACCAACCACTGATGGCGATTATCATCACATCTGCTTTAAGCTTACTGATTGCTAACAGCATTCCATTAAGTCAAATTGCTATTATCGGTAGTGCCAGCTTTCTACTGATATTTTTCATGGTCAATTTAAGTGCGCTCAAGCTTCACCAACAGATTAAAGGAAAACCTTGGCTGTTTTTTATAGCGGCTATGTCGAGCTTGGCAGCTCTTATAACGCTTTTAGTTCACACCTATCAGCTTCACAAAACAGCAGTGATGATTTTCTTTGCTTTCCTCATACTCTCAATCAGTTTTGAATTGCTCTATGGCCGTTGGGTAAGAGGGCATTTCTTCTACCGACCTTATTCAAAATAAGGCTTTAATAAATACTGCCCGATTTTGTTCTAAAACAGTTCTGACAGTGATAGGATTTTCTTTAAAATAGACCCAGCCTGGCAGATTTTACATGCTGGTTTTATCCTTGAGGATTCCCATATGCCTAACCTTTCTACGCCAAACGAAACCAGTAGTGAACTCAATCTATTATCTGTTTATCTTCCAGCAGATTTGAACCATCATGAAGTCGCTGAAAAACTCAACATGCCACTCAAAAAAGGGATTGAAGCCTCCTTTTACGCGGAAATTATTGAAGAAGATTCTCATCGCTTTTTGTTTTTCACCCAGTTTGATGTCATTACCTTTATTAACTGGCCAAAAGAATCAGTTAACGAAGCATTGACTAAACTTGGGTTGGCAGAACCTTACACACAAGCAACGCTTTATCAGGACTATCAAATCCTACTTAATGCCAACGCATCGGCACCTTTTCATGTTGATAACAATAGAATAGAAATCCGAGAGTTAAGCTTATGGCCGCTGATGATCGTAGCCTTGGTGATTGCACAAAGTGTTGGTCTGGAAAAGTTCGAAAAAGAAGTCGATCGCTTCTATACCAAAGGTCGAAATATGGTGGAAAACTCCAGTCGCCTTGGTTGGGTTAAACGTCATCATTTTACGGATTACGCCATTGAATTAAGTCTGTTACGACATGATATGGTGCTAGATCTGATGCTGTTAGACAAACCCAATATTCTTTGGGACAACGAAACCTATGAAAGCCTCTATAACCGCTTGGCAGAATTGCTCGATTTGCAAGAACGTTTTGAGGTCGTAAGTTACAAACTCAATGTGCTTAAAGAAGATATGACGATGATGATCGATCTCCACCAACATAAACATAGCTCGTTTTTAGAGTGGATTATTATTGTGTTAATTTTGGTAGAAGTCTTTATGGGGCTTTGGGAAATGTTTTTCAAACACTAATAAAAAAGCCGGCTATAAAACCGGCTTTGACCAACCTTAAAAAGGTTAAGAAGCTTTCGCAGCAGGTGCTGGTTTCGCCATCATGTTTTTAGGGCGGTAATAGTTTTTCGCTATCATTTCAAACTGTGCAGGTGTTAATACAGAACGCACAAAAGCGCGACACTTCAATTTACCGTGCATGATTTTTGATCGCAGTTTGATTGACTCCTCACCCACTTTGATAATGGCATTATCATCTTCACCAGCCAATGCCATTTTTCGGGCTTTTCTTTCTAGCTGGACGACTTTTTCAACCATGCCACGCATTTTACCTATGTTTTTGGTATGAAAACCCATCAACTTATCATACTGTTCTTTAGTTAGGGCCAAAGGGTTTCCACGTTTATAGCTGCCCATTAGTCTAGGCATCAAATTCGGCATAAAGTTGGCGTGTCCCAAATGACGTTTAAACGCCTTTCCTGGACCCATTCCTGCACCGGGCCCCATACCAGCACCCATACCAGCACCCATTCCTTGACCCGGCCCCATGCCCGCACCAGGCCCTGAACCAGGCACTCTTTCAATAGCATAAGCTTGAGAAGCGAAAACTCCCGTTGCTAAAACAAGTAACATCGCTTTAATGTAACGCACCATAAAACCCTCCTAGGGTTAACTATTCATAATGGACATGATCAGACTAAGTTTACACCGAAGTCATAGTTTTTCATTATCATTAAAAAATGATATTTGGGAATAGTTTTTTCGTTAAAGTATTATTTCAAATCATTAAAAAGGCTAAGACTGATCGGCTTTTATCTGCAATTTAAGCTGCTTGGCTGCCATGGCATAACCGCCGTCTGCGGCATCGACAAAATGCACGTGATCTGTTCCTGTCTTTTCGACCAGACAAGTGATGACCGCGGCATCCGCCTGGTGACAACCATAAAACAAAATACCGGCTTGGTATTGTTCTTCCAGCCATGCCAATAGCGCTTGCAAGGAAGACAAATCGCAAGACAAAACGGTTTTGAAATTATCATCCAGTTTTTGATAATCGGAGTTTTCAATCAGATCCGATTTATAGTTTCCCCAATCAAACCCATCCACTTCTTTATGCGTTTGCATCCAATAAACCCCTACCAGGTTCTCCAAACGGATACGGATGGCTGTTTTAAGTCGGAACCAGAGAGAGTGATGAAAGCTTTTTGCCCGAGTTTCGGCTTTCAGCTTGTCACTATCGAAACTGAGAGATAAATTTCCTGTACTAAGCGGATGGTGCTCGACACGATCACCCAGCAATTCTTCGATTTTGTCGGTCAAGCGTTGATAGAGTGTCAACGTCACTTTCTGCTCGGGTAAACGTGATTTCACCAGTAAACTAAACGTCACTTGTTTTGGGCTAGGTATTTGATTCCATCGGCATTCAAAACCGGAAAAGTCCGCCTCGGAGGGCGTATCGGCTGGCAGTTGATAGGATGCAACTTCTTTTATCAACGCATCGGCTTCATCCATACCGCCGCCCATAAAAAAATATTGAGTCAAATTGGGTGCGCTACGATAACGACATAAACGGATTTTCTGCTTTAATTCACTGACAGGCACAACCCCAACTCTTAGCGTCAGATCCAATCCTTCGGAAGCCAACTCCTGACAACCACGCATTGCACGTTTGACCTTATCGATTAGCTCGGGCGGCACACAAAAGCTCGCACCATCTCCGCCAAACACATAAGGCAGCCGATAAGGTTTTGCCGCATTAACGACCGCAGCAATCGTACTGCCGCCTACCGCATTAACATCTCTGTAACGGCCTTCTTCTATAGCTTTGGTGGAATTAACGACATCAGTGACAATAACATACCAGTCTGAAGGCAACTCGGTATAGGCATCGCAATTTAGGGTTTGTTCAAAATGGGTAAAAAGGGGAAGTGACGCTTCAAAATCTATCGAAGGCATGACTGCTGAAACCAGCCTTTACAAAGGCTGTGCATTGTCTCGGTGATGTTTTAGAATCGCTTTAAAGACATTCGGGTCTTTGATTTGCGTCATTTCACCTTCTCTCGGAATATGCTTGTCTTTCAAACGAGATAAGAAAAAACGCAACGCCGCCAAGCGTAAGGCATAAGGCCAGGTTTCTTTTTCTTGCCAGCTCAGTTCACGAATTTTTTGATAACTGGATACCATGGCATCGACTTTTTCAGCATCGAAAGTCAAATCCGGCGAACGACACCAATCATTGACCATGACCGCTAAATCATAAAGTAATGGGCCATTGCACGCATAATATAAGTCGATAATACCCGACAACTGATCGCCATCAAACAATGCATTGTCACAGAAAAGATCTGCATGGATCACACCATGAGGTAACAGCTCCCATTCATAGTTTGAAAGCAAATTGATTTCTGAAGAAATAAGGTTCGTTTCATCTTGTGGCAAGCGAGTCTGAATCAGATCGAAAGTCGTTTGCATCCAATCCAAATTGCGATCATTTTCACGGAAATCTTCAAAATCCTGCCCTGCCATGTGGAATCGAGCCATTTGCTCACCCATCACTTTGCACTGCTTCAGAGTCGGAAGTTCAACACCATCTCCTTTTAAGCGTTCAACTAAAGCGGCAGGTTTGCCTTGGATGGATTTTAAGTAGCCGTTGGATAGAGTTTGTTCAGGATGCGCGGTCGGAATGGCATGCTCTGCCATAAAAGCCATGATATTTAAAAAATAAGGCAGTTCGTCAAAACTATGATGCTCAAATACCGTAAGAACAAATTGATGATGCTCACCCTCTTTTTCCGTATTAACGAAATAGTTGGTATTTTCAATTCCAGCACTAATCCCTTCATAGGAAGACAAAGTACCGACATCATAATCTTGTAAAAAAGCTTCTAGTTCTGCTTGTTCTATGACTGTATAGACTGACACAATCTAAATCCGAATATAGGTTAAAATAATGAACGAATTTTACCATAACTCATCAAAATCTAGGCAGTTTCATGACATCAATGCAACAGGCTCCGCAACTCGAATTTAATTCTAAAGCACCTTTTATATTAGTGGACGGTTCGTCTTATCTATTTCGAGCTTTTCATGCCATGCCACCTTTAACCAACTCTAAAGGTCATGCGACAGGTGCGATTTTCGGTGTGGTGAACATGATTGGTAAGTTGTTAGAACAATATCAACCTGAACGCATTGCCGTGGCATTTGATGCCAAGGGCAAAAACTTTCGTCATGAATTGTATGAGGAATACAAAGCACACCGCCCACCAATGCCGGACGAATTGCGTATTCAAATAGAACCGATTCACCAAATTATCAAGGCGTTAGGGATTCCGCTTTTGGTGATTGATGGCGTAGAAGCCGATGATGTAATGGGAACACTGGCGCACCAAGCCACAGAAGCAAAAATGGATGCCCTGCTGTCGACTGGCGATAAGGATATGGCGCAACTGGTGAATGAACATATTTCGCTCATCAATACCATGAACGACACTTTGATGACGCCTGAAAAAGTGGTCGAAAAGTTTCATGTGAAACCAGAACAGATTATCGACTATCTCGCTTTAATGGGCGACAGCGCTGACAATATTCCCGGTATTCCGAAATGTGGTCCCAAAACAGCGGCTAAATGGTTGGAAGAATATGGCACGATTGAAAACTTGGTTGCGAATGCCGATCAAATCAAGGGAAAAATCGGGGAAAGTCTTCGTGACAATTTGGATCAGCTAAAGCTCTCGCAAGAACTCACCACTATTCGTATTAACTGTGAGTTACCAATACACCTAAGTGACATCAAACGCGAATCCCCAGATATGCAAGCTCTGGC
The DNA here is from genome assembly GCF_000526715.1 of Hydrogenovibrio kuenenii DSM 12350. NCBI lineage: Bacteria > Pseudomonadati > Pseudomonadota > Gammaproteobacteria > Thiotrichales > Piscirickettsiaceae > Hydrogenovibrio > Hydrogenovibrio kuenenii. The sequence goes on from NZ_JAGP01000001.1 coordinate 2,378,661, forward strand.
AGAACTCTTTGCTGAATATGACTTACGCAACTGGCAGAACCAGATTGCAAAAGGCGAACTGCCATTTAGCAAGTCCACAGGACGTAAGGCGCATAGCAAAACCGTGGTAAGTGAACAGAATGGTAAACATCACGCCAACCAAACAATACCTCAAGCAGCAACAACGAGCACTTATGAGATTGCGCCTTATGAAACGATTTTAGACTGGAACAGCTTTGATGAATGGCTGAAAAAATTGAGTCAAAGCGAATTGTTTGCGATAGATACCGAGACGACTTCTCTTGATACCATGACAGCAAAAATTGTCGGTATCAGCTTCGCCTATGAGGCGTCCGACACAATTCATGCGGCCTATTTGCCTTTAACGCATGACTATGAAGGGGCGCCTGAGCAATTAAATTTTGACCAGGTTCTATCCAAGCTCAAACCGATTTTAGAAAATGACCAACACCAAAAGGTGGGACAAAACCTAAAATACGATTGGCATGTATTTATGAATCATGGCATTGAACTTAAAGGCATTGCCTATGACACCATGCTGGAATCTTACTGTTTTAACAGTGTCGCCACCCGACACAATATGGATGACTTGGCACTTAAATACCTAAACCACAGTACAATCCACTTTGAAGATATTGCCGGTAAAGGTAAAAACCAATTAACCTTTAATCAAATCCCACTTGAACAAGCTGCACCCTACGCTGCCGAAGATGCGGATGTCACATTACGTTTGCACTTTGCACTTTGGCCTCAGCTGCAACAAGATGAAGGGCCGTGCAAAATCTTCCAAGAGATTGAAGTGCCTTTATTAAGTGTATTGGCAAAAACCGAACGTAATGGTGTATTGATCGACAAGCAAATGCTGGCAGATCAATCTTATGAAATTGGTGAAAAACTGGTACAACTTGAACAGAAAGCGCATTTGATTGCAGGTGAAACTTTCAACCTCAATTCTTCAAAGCAACTGCAAGTCGTATTGTTTGAAAAGCTGAATCTACCAATCTTGAAAAAAACACCGAAAGGCCAACCTTCTACTGCTGAACCTATTTTGGCTCAACTGGCAGAAGAAGGACATGAGTTGCCGACCTTGATTTTAGAATACCGCAGTTTGGCAAAACTGAAATCCACCTATACCGATAGTTTGCCGAAACAAATTAACGAACAAACTGGACGTGTTCACACTTCTTATCAGCAAGCGGTGGCCTCAACGGGCCGCTTGTCTTCGACCGATCCAAACCTGCAGAACATCCCCATTCGCAATGCAGAGGGGCGTCGTATTCGCCAAGCGTTTATTGCGCCTGCCGGCTATAAAATCATGGCGGCCGATTACTCACAAATCGAATTACGCATCATGGCGCACTTGTCTGGAGATGAAAACTTGCTGAAGGCTTTTGCCGAAGGCAAAGACATACACCAAGCCACCGCGGCAGAAATTTTCAATATGTCGCTCGATGAAGTCACCAACGAACAACGTCGTAGCGCCAAAGCTGTAAACTTTGGACTGATTTACGGCATGTCAGCTTTCGGGTTAGCGAAACAACTCAATATCCCTCGAAATCTGGCACAAGAATATATCAACCTCTATTTCAGCCGTTATCCTGGTGTGCAAAGCTACATGGAAACCACACAGGCCAATGCACGTGAAAAAGGTTATGTTGAAACCCTTATGGGGCGTCGTTTATACCTACCTGATATTAATGCAAAAAACGGGCAACTACGCCAGTATGCCGAACGTACTGCAATCAATGCCCCAATGCAAGGCACGGCAGCAGACATTATCAAACGTGCCATGATCGATATGCAAAAATGGCTAAATACCACGGCTCTAGACATCAAAATGCTAATGCAAGTTCACGATGAATTGGTCTTTGAAGTCGCTGAAAATGACATGAATGCCGTTAGACCAGAGATAAAACGTATTATGGAAAACGCTCTAAAACTTGATGTGCCTTTGATTGTTGAGATTGGTGAAGGAAATAATTGGGATGAAGCACATTAAGATTTATTTATTCGCGACATTTGCATTGAAAATAGATAAAAATCAAGAATAGAAGCTTTTGACTACCTTTCATCTTACTGTAAGATACTTATATAATAAGATTTGAGACAGACTTTTTAACCTAGGAGAGGTTCACTCATGAAAAGACAACTACTATTAAGCTGCATTCTAGCAGCATGCGCAACAGGTGCTAATGCAGCACCAAGTTCTTATATGCCAATTGGTCCTAACATCACTTACGGTGATGCTTCTAACTCAAACACCATCTATAGTCCACTTGCTAACCCTTCATACAACGCCATTAATAAAAGCGATACCGAAGGTTATCGTCTTGGTTTAGGGGTGAATGGTCAGATTAACTATGAATCAAAAGGTTTGGAAGGTTACTCAGATTACTTTAAAGATAAAATTCAAGCGGTTATCGATACTAATAATCCCGCTCTAGCAGGGACACTTCAAACCAACTTGAATAATTATTTTACTAAATATAATGGTGGACATGTTGCTGTACAAGGTGGTGTGACTATTCCTCTGTTAATTAAATCCGGTAAACTAGATGGCGGAATTTCTCTAGATATTTCCAAACAGTACGCCACTCAAGTAAATGTCGTCAGAAAATCGAATGTCACTGTTACAACTTCTGGAACTAATTTTGTTGTCACACCTGGTTCTGCAGGCTGGAATTTAAGTTACCGCGAATTAACGGAAATGGCATTAGGCTATGGTAAAAACGTTTTTTCAAAAAACGGAGGAACTTTATCTGTAGGGTTGACGGCCCGCTACTTAACCATGTTATCAAACACCAAAATGCTCGATTTTAGTACCGTTGTAAGTGATAACAACGGTAGTAGCAGTAAAGATACAGGAGATTACTTATCTGACTTGAATACGGGTTCTTCTAGCTCTGCAATCACTGCCGATATCGGTATTAACTGGATTCATGATAATTACTCACTTGGTTTCGTTGGGATGAACCTGACTTCACCGACCTTTAAAACCCATGATTTATCCACTACCGCTACAAGTACAAGTTTCGCTGGTTACTACAGTAGTTCTGACTTTCAATTAAAACCACAATATCGCATTACTGGTCAATTGAATACTGAAAGCCGTCATTGGACTCTAGCTGGTTCATATGACCTAGCTAAAGCAAATGACCTAAACAACCAAGACACTCAATGGTGGAGTGCGAGTGCAAGCTATGCTACTAACTCAGCTTGGTATGTTCCTGACTTACGTCTAGGCTTACGCGGTAATATGGCTGGTAACAAAAACACCTATACAGATGTTGGTTTAACCTTCGGCTTCTTGAACTTGGATGTTGCAACAACAACAACCGACTTCTCTGGTGTTATAGATAAGCAAAAAGATTCTGGTTTGATTGCTTCTGCAGGTATTGAATTCGATTTCTAAAGACTGTCTTTCCATTTAATGCTTATTTGAACCCCTCTTTTGAGGGGTTTTTTATTTAACATCATAAGTATCATCAATTAAAGGAAGAATCCATGCGCCTCTCTGCTAAGCTTTCAATTACAGCAACATTCGTTTGTTTGTCATCTAGTGTTTTCGCTGCAAAAAATAATATCAATTATTTGAACTTCAGTTCACAAGATCAATTCAAACATTTTTCAACTGACCTAACTGGTGTATTGGCTTACAAAAGCCTTCGCCCAACAGAACCTCTTGGGTTAATTGGTTTTGATATTGGCATTTCTGGCAACAGTTCTAGCTTGAAATATAAAGATATGGGATCTGTTTCATCTAATAGTGCTAACTCTATTGACACAGTTACTTTACACGCTGTAAAAGGTCTGCCTTTGGGGATTGATGTTGGTGTTGACTATATGACAACACCTAACAGCAACCTGTCGACTTGGAGTGGAAATATGAGTTGGGCATTTTTTGATGGTGGAATCCTTAGCCCATCAATTGGGATTAACGGGCACTATACTCAAACCAGCGGGATCAGTGCTTTAGACTACAAAAGCTACGGCATGGATTTAGGGGTTTCGAAGGGAATCTTGAATATGACCCCTTTTGCTTCTGTTGGTATTGTAAATAGTGAGGTTAAGCCTCTAATCACCAATCAAGTGAGTGGTGTTAGCTTACAGAAAGTCACCTCAACCATGACAAAAATCGCCGCTGGTGTGAATATTAATCTGCTATTTATGGATGTATTGGTGGCTTATAACCAAATTGGGGATGTGCCAACCTATAGTATTAAAGCTGGTTATCGTTTTTAAGCCTAAACTAACCTTTGAAAGCACTGTCTGAATTAAGGTACGCCTCTTCTTCTGACGTACTAACTCTGTTCAAGATTGAATTACGATGCGGAAAGCGTCCAAAACGCTCAACAAGTTTTTGATGATGACGGGCGAAATTCAGATTAGCTGTTAATCCATAATGCTCAAATAGTCCAACTGACTTTTGTTGATCTTTTAAGTTTTCACTATGCATTAAAGGCATCAATAAAAACGCCTGTTGAGATTTGGGTAGCTGTTCTAAAAACCCTTTTTCAATAGCAACATAAGTTGCCTTAACGGCTTGCTGCTCTGTCTGAAAACTTTCTGGAAGACCGCGAAACATATTTAACGGCATTTGGTCGAGCAGGATAATCAAGGCTAGCGCTGATTTTGGTTCATTTAGCCAGTCATCCAATAACCCTTTTTGAGCTTGTTGCCATAAGGTTTGATATTTATCTCGAATTTCTTGATCCAATTCAGCAGTAGAATTAAACCATAAAGGTTTTATCCTGTCGGAAAACCAAAAACTTAAGATTTCTTCTGCTCGATTCATGATCTTACTCACAGAAGTTTTTAATCGTTATTTTTAGGCGGCCTTTCATACTCCATCCATTCATCTAACTTTTGCCAGACTTGATCCAATCCTTGTCGTTTCAATGAGGAAAAAAGCTGAGCGCTGGCATGTGGATAGGATTCTTTCAACATCTTTTGTAGCTTTAGTAAGCTGGCTTGGGCTGGCCCTTTTTTCAATTTATCTGATTTGGTTAATAAAATATGAACAGGTAAATCCAAACTCAATGTCCAATCCAACATCACCATATCAATTTCTGTTGGTGGCATTCTTGAATCCATTAACAGAACTAGACCTTTCAGAGATTGGCGTTGTTCAATATAAGCTGAAAGGCCAGCTTCCCAAGCATGCTTCACATTGATATTGACTTTGGCATAACCGTAACCAGGTAAATCAATCAAACGTCTTTCATCATCACACTCAAAAAGATTGATCATTTGAGTACGTCCAGGCGTTTTACTGGTTCTGGCTAACGCCTTTTGTGAGGTAATCACATTTAATGCGCTTGATTTACCAGCATTAGAGCGACCGGCGAAAGCGACTTCATAGCCACTGTCTTCGGGACAATGTGACAAATCTGGCGCTGATTTTAGATAATGTGCTTTTTGATATAATGGGTGTTGCATAATATTCTTCTAAGAACGATGAAATAAGCTTAAATACCGCTTATTTATTAAGGTTTTAACTGATAAAGTCCTTAATACTTTATCAATAATGGCAATCGGTTTATACTTTACAATCTTTTCTCTAATGAAACTTGAAAAACCATCAAAATGTCAGAAAAAAACATCGTTACACCAAAAAAATCCAATTTATTCATCCAGTTTCTAGGTTCTATGAACCTTGCTGTAACGCTGTTGGTGATGCTCGCTATCGCCTCCGTTATCGGAACGGTATTAAAACAAAATGAAGCCTTTCAAAACTATATCATTAAATTTGGCCCTTTCTGGACCCATGTATTTGATACTTTAGGCTTGTTCCATGTTTATGGCGCTGCCTGGTTCATGTTGGTATTATTGTTCTTACTAACATCAACAGCAACATGCTTAACTCGCAACTCGCCTCGTTTCCTTAAAGACATGAAGCAATATAGCGAAAAGCTATCCATTACCGCCTATAAACACCAACCTTACACTGAAACTTATGCAGTTGAAGGCTTTGACCAAGATTTAGCTCAGCAGACTTTAGAAAAAAACGGCTATAAAACAAAAATTCATCACGGTGAAAATGGCGATGTTACAGTTGCCGGAATGAAAGGTCGTTGGGGACGTTTAGGTTATATCTTTACCCACGTCTCAATCATTGTCATTTGTGTTGGCGCGTTACTAGACAGTGATCTGCTTTTAAAATATCGTCAGATTACTGGTCATTTGGCTCCAGAGACAAGATCTGTTCCACTTGATCAAATCCCTCAAAAATCCTGGCTAGGACCAAACAACTTTTCTTTCCGTGGTACGGTTAATGTTGCAGAAGGCCAGAGTACAGATGTCCTGTTCTTGCCTTATGGTCGAGGTTTTTTAGTACAAAAATTACCATTTAATATCGCCGTTAAACAATTCCGTATTCGCTACTACGATACTGGCATGCCAAAATCTTTTGAATCAGATGTCGTTCTTACCGCTCCAGATTTGAAAAAACCGATTGTCAAAACAATCAAAGTAAACCATCCATTACTTTATAAAAACTATGCTGTTTACCAATCTTCTTTTGGTGATGGCGGTACCAAATTAAATTTAGAAATTCATCCACTATTATCGCCTTATCCAAATGCGTTAAAAATCAATACTGCCGTCAAGCAAGTTGAGCCTTTAAAAACACCTGTCGGTACTTTTAAAGCAGAGTTCAACGACTTTAAGATGTTTAACATTGTGCCAGCAACACCGGAAGAGAAGAAGAAAACCGGGCATAAAATGCATAACAATGGCCCAACGATTATCTTTAAAGTTCGTAACGATCAAGGGAAAGCTTGGGAGTATGTAAACTACATGCAGCCAAATCTACAGGATGGTCGTTGGTTCTTTATGAGCGGCGTTCGCACAACACCTGCTGCACCTTACCGCTACTTGTTTATTCCAGCTGATGAAAAACGTACCAAAGAACGTTTCTTTAAGTTCTTAGCACTACTGAATAATCCTGTACAAATTCATCAATATTTGAAAGATTCGATACCTCATTCGAAAAATATTGATGATAAAACCTATAACTTGCAAATGCGCTTGCTTCAACAGTTGATGGTTTTGTTCAGAGACAAGGGATTCAGAGGTATTGACTTATTCGTTGAGAAAAAAGTACCTAAAGCACAGCAGAAAAAGGTTAAGGACTATTACCTAAGCCAAACCAGTTATGCTTTGCAAATGCTTTATCTAGAGTTTTTACAAAAACAGTACCCTACAAAAAACTTTGATCCTAATACGCTTTCCGATTTCAACAAACAATGGTTTGAAGATACTTTGAATGTTATTAACGCCTTACCTAACTACGGGCCACCAATGTATTTTGAAGTGAAATCTTTTAAACAAATCAATGCAACCGGATTACAAATCACTAAATCCCCTGGAAAAGATGTCGTTTTCTTTGGAAGCGCAATGCTTATAATCGGGGTATTCATCCTGTTCTATATTCGCCAGAAACGCGTTTGGCTGGCTTATTCTAAACAAGAAAACGCACTGACCATCGCGGGTAAAGACACTAAGGATTTACCTGAAACACAAAACGAATTTGACCAACTCGTAGAGATTGTCAAAACTAACATGAAGGTATCATGATTATGAACACTCTCAATTCGACAATGGAAAGTCCTGTTCCAAAAAGTCATCTTGTGAAAGACGCTATTTGGGCGACATTAGTTGCTATTGGTAGCTTTTTAGCCTGGCAAGAATTTAATGCGTTAATGGGAATTTATGAAGACGGTATTCTAATCGGTGTAACAGTCGGTTTAATCATGCTAGGGCGCTTTTGGCCAAGCATTAAAACACTGTCTTTCTTTATTACTGCCCTAACTCTTTTGGCCCTGTGGTCCTATAGTCTCCACAATAACCAAATCAGCGCGAATGAACATGCATTCTTTTTACGCTTTTTGGTTTCAAGCCAATCGGCATTTATGTGGATGAGCGCTTTGTATGTAATGGCGACCGTTACTTACTTCGGCGCGCTTTGGGCTAAATCAGAGTTTACTGGTAAAGTAGCTTCAACCTTAGCTTGGTCTGGGATCACTTTTGGTTTGGTTGGTATGTTAGTTCGTTGGCGCGAATCTTACCTAATCAACCCTGATTATGGTCATATTCCAGTCAGTAGTTTGTATGAAGTGTTTATTTTATTTACTGTTATCACTACCCTGCTATACCTTTACTACGAGCAAAAACTGAAAACCCGTGCAATGGGCGGCTTCGTTATGTTGGTTGTTAGTGCTGCAGTTGGTTTTATCCTTTGGTATACCTTTGACCGTCATGCTTATGTGATTCAACCACTAGTACCAGCTCTAAAAAGTTATTGGATGAAAATACACGTTCCAGCTAACTTTATTGGTTATGGTAGTTTCTCTATTGCGGCAATGGTTGGCTTGTCATATATCTTGACTGACAGAGCCAAAGAAAAGAATCCAAACAGCGAATTCGTTGCCAGAATGCCAAGTTTAGAAAAAATGGATGACTTGATGTATAAAGCCATTTCTCTTGGATTTGGTTTCTTTACTATTGCGACTATTCTTGGCGCTCTCTGGGCTGCAGAAGCTTGGGGTGGTTATTGGTCTTGGGATCCAAAAGAAACTTGGGCATTAATTGTTTGGCTAAACTATGCGGCTTGGTTACATATGCGTATGTCTAAAGGTTTGCGTGGTCGTCCAATGGCTTATTGGGCATTAATTGGCCTATTGGTTACAACTTTTGCTTTCCTTGGTGTGAATATGTTCCTATCAGGATTACATTCATACGGTGAGCTTTAATCCAATCATCGAAAAACAGACTATGCTAAGAAGATATTTTTTAACAACTGTTTTGGGTCTTTCAGCACTGGGATTAAGCTCCCAGGCTTTAAGTGCCCAGCAATCGAAATTTTTGGAAGGCATTAACTACCAAAAACTAGAGAAACCCGTTTCAATAGAACCTTATAAGAAAAAAGTCGTAGAAGTATTTTTTTACGGCTGCCCTCATTGTTATCATTTGGAATCCAGTCTTAACCAGTGGCTTAAAAACAAACCAAAAGACATCGATTTTGAACGTATGCCTGCAGTTTTAGATAATCCAAATTGGGTTTTTATGGCACGTGTTTTTTATACCGCTAAAGCACTTGGCATTTTAGACAAATTCCATGAAACTTACTTTAATGCGATTCAACGTGATGGAAAACGTATTTTTGACATTGATACGCTAGCAAACTATTGTGAGCAATTCGGTATCAAACATAAAGATTATGTACAAATGTTCAAAAGCTTCCAAGTGAGTCAAATGGTTCAAAAAGCTAAAATCTTAACCAAAGAATATGGCGTAGATGGTGTACCTGCTGTTATCGTTAATGGTCGTTACCGTACTGATGTACCTATGGCAGAAGGTAAACCTCAACTTTGGCACTTGGTTAACGAACTCGTTAATAAATAATCACATCACTATTACATTTCTAATGACGGCGCTATTGCGCCGTTTTTTATCGCCTTTTAAATCCGATGGTTTATAATCAAATCAATAAAATCTGCCAGGCTGGGTAGATCAAGCATAACTGAGGATTAAAGGGACTCATAATGAAAGCATCACAACTCTTTGTTCAATGTCTGGAAAATGAAGGCGTCGAATATATTTTCGGTATCCCAGGCGAAGAAAACATGGATGTTATGGATGCTTTGGTCGATTCCAAAATCCAATTTATTACCTGTCGTCATGAACAAGGTGCTGCCTTTATGGCAGATGTCTATGGTCGGTTAACGGGTAAAGCCGGTGTTTGCCTTTCTACTCTTGGACCTGGCGCAACCAACCTTGTTACCGGGGTTGCAGATGCTAATATGGATAATTCTCCTGTCGTTGCTATTGCAGGCCAAGCTGCCACCACCCGCATGCATAAGGAATCACATCAAGTATTAGATTTGGTCAGTATGTTTAGACCTATTTCCAAATATGCTATTCAGATTTTAGAACCTGAAACGATTCCAGAGGTTATGCGTAAAGCATTCAAATTAGCGCAGGCAGAAAAACCTGGCGCGTCTTTTATTGATTTTCCAGAAAATATCAGTGAAATGGAAATTGTTGAATCACCTCTTCCAGTTATCAACTCCAAATTAACTTTGGCAGACTCACAACTGATTTTGGATGCTGCTGAAATTATTAAACAAGCAAAAAAACCTTTAATTTTGGTTGGTAACGGCGCAGTCAGAGCCAAAGCTTCAGGAAGCTTATTCGCATTTTCTAATCACTACAATATTCCGGTTATCAACACTTTTATGGCAAAAGGCGTCGTGCCTCACTATAAAAACCCACTATCAATGGGAACTGCAGGTTTACAAAAAGGTGACTACAACAATGGCGGTTTTGCCGAAGCGGATTTAGTGATTTGTATCGGTTTTGATATGGTTGAGTATCATCCTCATTTATGGAATCCGAACCGAGAGCACAAAATTATTCATATTGATACTAAAGCTGCAGAAGTTGATTACAGCTATATTCCACATGTCGAACTCATCGGTAATATCGGTTTTAATTTAGACGCTTTAAAACAGGCATTACCGGAAAAACCTAAGACATCTATTCAATTTCCACTAAGACAATCTCTATTTGATGAAATGGAGCGTGTTTCACAGAGCCAAGATTGGCCAATGAAGCCACAAAAAATAATTTGGGATCTCAGAACTGCAATGAAGAAGAAAGACATTGCTATCAGTGATGTAGGCGCTCATAAGATGTGGATGGCACGCATGTTCCGCTGCGAATTACCAAATACCTGTATTATTTCCAACGGATTTGCCAGTATGGGTATCGCTGTACCTGGTGCAGTAGGTGCCAAGCTTGCATTTCCAGACAGAGCTATCGTTGCAGTAACTGGTGATGCCGGCTTTATGATGAACTCTCAAGAAATTGAAACTGCTCTACGCTGCGAAACACCTTTTGTTATTTTAATTTGGAATGACAACCAATACGGTTTAATTAATTGGAAGCAAAAACGTCGATACGGCCGCCCTGCTTACATAGACTTTAAAAACCCAGACTTTGTTAAGTATGCTGAATCTTTTGGTGCTACAGGCATCAGAATTAACGCAGCAGATGAATTATTACCTGCTTTAAAAACAGCATTAACAGCTAATACGGTTACTGTTATAGATTGCCCGGTTGATTATTCAGAAAACGATCGTTTAACGGAACTCTTGGGTAGTGTAATATCTGAAATAGAGAATTAATAAATAAGGGTATTTTTATGATCTATGTAAAAAGGAATGAATCCAATCAAATTATTGATATTTGTTTTGATGAAAAAGAAAATTACGAAAAATCCTCTATTTTTAATGAAGAAATAAAAACATTTATTCAAAATTCCAATAATCAAAACCAAGTTAAAGAGATCATGACAAACTTGGATCTTGATATGGTCAGAATTACGGAAGATGTAATTGAAATTTTAATAAAAAAAGAAATTTTACTCTTCACTGACTTCCCTGAAGCTGTTCAAAGCAAACTTCTCTTTAAACGTTTCTTAAGACAAGCATTAAGTAAAAATGGTGTAAATCTGACAGAAGATGGTGAATCAATTCAGTTTAATTAATCAAAATGCTTTATAACTTCTGATACTTCTTTACGTTGTGTTGTCCCTACAGCATGAGGATACCCAATATAAAGTGCCGCAATTAACTCATGTTTATTAGAGTCTAAAGACAAAATATCAAACGTTCTGCTATCTTTTAAAATAGGCCCAGAACTCCATTGAACACCTACCCCCTTCTCCCAAGCAGCAAGTTGAAAATTCTGAATTGCACAACTACAGGCAGCATAATCTTCTTTGCTTGTAATCGAATCTTCATCTAAATTTTGTACGACAAAAACAATTTGTGGGATTGAACAAAACTTATCCAATGATTTATCAAAGGCTTTCTTATATCCTTCTGAATCCTCAACCTGATACTTAAGTGCCCTATTCTCAGCGTAAATTTTAGCTATATTTTCCTGAGTATTATTACCAATAATTAAAAATTGCCAAGGCTCAGTCAACTTATGATTTGGCGCATAAATAGCTGCTTCAATAAAAGATTGGATTAAATCCAATGAAACTTCTTTTTCTATAAATTGGTAAATAGTACGACGGTTTTTTATTAACTCAGTTAAAGACATAGTTATTGGGCTTTTAATATTAAATTTTCACTATTATAAATCGCTTAATAATATAATCTGATAAAAGAAAACTCATGAATAACCCTTGTAAAAGGTGTTATAAATTGTGAATAACTTTTGGATACTTTTAATAACCAAAAACTATCCACAAACTAATCACATTAACTAAAGCAGTTTTATCTAAAGTTAAACAACGATTATTCACAAATCAACTCTTTGAAAATAAAGATCTTTATAGAGTTATTCACTGAAAACTAGCTCACTAATAATAAAGAAAAGAATAAAAAAAGAATATATATATATTTAATTTAATATGACATTAACCGAACTTAAATATTGCGTTGAACTCGCAAAAACCAAACATTTTCGAAAAGCATCGGAAAATTGTTATGTCAGTCAACCTACACTTAGTGTTGCTATTAAAAAGTTAGAAGAAGAGTTAAATGTCACTCTATTCGAAAGAAGAAAAAACGATGTTATTCTCACGCCTATAGGAAAAAAAGTTATTGAGATAGCAGAAAATATTTTGAAGCAATCTCAGATGATTCAACAAATAACAAAAGATGAGTTTTCTGAAGTTACAGAAGTAAATATTGGCGCAATTTATACAATAGGCCCCTATCTATTACCAAGCATGATTAAAAAGCTCAATCAACAAGCGCCTTATATACGGCTTACTATTGAAGAAAACTATACTCATGAGCTTGCTAAAAAATTACAGTCTGGAGAATTAGATATTATTTTGATCGCAGAGCCTTTTGATGAAAAAAATATCGAGAAAATGGCTCTTTATGAAGAACCTTTTGTAGCGGCTTTGCCATCTCATCACAAAATGGTCGGTCAGAAAACAATTGATTTAAAGTCAATTGAAGATGATGTTGTTTTTTTACTAGGTGCAGGGCATTGTTTTAGAGATCAAGTGCTAGAGGCTTACCCTAATTTGAATCATTCCGGTTATCAAAGTCATCCATTACAAAAAACATTAGAAGGTAGTTCTCTTGAAACCATTCGCTATATGGTTGCTTCTGGTGCGGGTTTGACAATATTGCCATGTACCGCAGTTCAAGAAAATAATAATGAATTGTTAGTCTATAAACCTTTAACCATGCCTGTACCTAAAAGAAAGGTTATTATGGCTTGGCGAAAAAGTTTTCCGAGAACAAAATTATTGAAACTTTTTCAGGAACTTTTGTTATCTATTGACTTAACCTGCACAGAAAAAAATTAATTTTTATGAAAACAGTTTTAATTGGTTTGTTTTTAACTTTTTTTTCCGTTTCTTGTTTTGCAGCTGCAGACAAAGACAGTTCGCCAATGAATGATAAGGATCCCTATGAATCCTATAACCGTTTTATGTTTAATTTTAATATGGGGTTTAATGATTCAGTCGGTGCACCAGTTGCTAATGTTTATAAAAATTATGTTCCATCACCAGCACGAAAAGGCATCAGTAATTTTTTCCAAAATTTAAAAGAACCGTTAAATATTGTTAATGCGCTTTTTCAAGCTAAGCCGAAAGAAGCTTTAACGAGCTTGATGAGATTAAGTTTGAATACAACATTAGGCTTATTCGGGTTAATTGATATAGCGACGCCTGCCAAATTAAAATATCAAAAAGAAGATTTGGGTCAAACGCTTTATAAATGGGGTGTTTGGGATAAATCTTCATTTATTATGATGCCAATTTTAGGGCCTTACACAACACGTGAGTTGGTTGGTGGATCTGTTGATTCAACTTATGATCCAACCTACCCTTATTTGATCAAAACAGATTTATCTGGAAGAGTTGGTTTCTTTATAGGTGGAAAATTTGTTGATTACACTAAGGCAATGACTTTGATTCCTGAAATTAAAGCGCAACCAGATCCTTACATTTTTATGCGTGAATCCTATCTACAATATCGAACTAATTTGATTTACGACGGTCATCCTCCACAACCTAAATTAGATGATTTTGATTTTAATTAGCAGTTATAAAAATCTGCCAGGCTGGACCAATTAAAAAATCCTTATTATTAATGATGTTAATCAAGAAATTAACAATAATTTATTGGAAGCTAAAGGGTGAGGTAATTTAAACTACTCGCACTTTATCTGATGAAAATTTAATCATTAAAAAATGGATTTTAAAAAACCGAGTATTCGAAAAACTATCCTTTTGGGAGCGCTAGCTGCTTCCTTGTTGATTTTTGTTGGTTCTTATTTTTTCTCGTCTAAATTATTCGAAAACTCAATTATTGAAAATAATCACCGTGTTGCAGTTACTTTTTCTCGTCTGACTTTCGATAATATGTATCAAATTATGAGCGAAGGTTGGACACGTAAATAGCTCAATAATTTTCTTGAAAAAACCCAAAAAACCTATCAATTATCAAATATTAATATTGATATTTTTCGCAGTCAGATTGTTAGTAAACAGTTTGGCGCAATCCCTCAACATTTAGAAAATTCTCCAAAATTAAAAAAACGATTGGATCAGGTTTTTTTAGATAAAGAACCTTTGTCATTAACGCAAGATGCGGTTTTAGATAGCCTGTTTCCACTTAAAGCAGAGCAAAGATGTTTGGTATGTCATACACAAGCGAAAGTAGGGGATGTATTAGGAGTGATGCACTTTCGTCAAGATATGCGTCAAACCTTATCTGATGCTAATCAACGATTTTTGCTTTTTTTCCTTCTCTTATTGCCTTTACCTATTATTGTTGCTTATTTAATTACTTTAAAACTCAGCGGTTTTTTAGAAAGAGTAATTAGCTCTCTTCATGAAAAAATAGAACATATTCATAAGATTAGAGATTTAAAATAAATCCAACCATCAGATATTTTTTCAAAATTTAAAGAACTCGAAATGCTGGGTGTAGAGTTTGAAAAACTATCCGATAAGTTGCAGATGGTTGCAGTGGATAGAGATATTCTTGAATTTGAAATTAAGCTTTTAGATAAATTTATTATTACATCTGAAGTGGTTCGAGATTGGAAAGAGCATGTTAATCAACTGATTGTTGAAATCACTAAAATTTTACCGATTTATGGGCTTTTTGTAGTTTTCAGAACGGATGATGAAGAACGTTTTGGGATGGAAATATTTTGGGCAGGTACGCCTTCAGAGGAAATGAAAAAGCATTTTGAAAAGTTAGCTGAAGCCCAAATTTTAGAGCACCCTATTTTAAAATTGAACCCACAAATTGATGTTCATCATAGTATTGCTGATGAAAATCTTCGGCTAGAAGATAATCAAGAAAATATTGAAACTCAAGCCAAAAGTTTAATGCTAGAGCAGCCTCGTATTGGTGGTGTGGTTGGTATTGGTGTTCAGGCAATAAATCAAGATTTAACTCGTACTATCGTTATTGAAAGTATTTTAACGACTTTGATTAATGTAGTTGGTTCTATCAAAGCCATTAATAAATATACTCATGATTTGGAATATTATGCGACTCGAGATCCTTTAACCAACCTTTATAACCGTCGTGTATTTCATGAATTACTGGAATATGAAATACAACGTGCTGATAGACATGAGTATCACTTCTCATTGATGATGATTGATTGTGATAATTTTAAAATGATTAATGATCGATATGGCCATGCATTTGGTGATCAGATGTTACAAGCTTTGACTAACAAAGTAGAGGAAGCTTTGAGAGGTGAAGATGTATTTGGTCGTTATGGTGGTGATGAATTTTGTGTGCTGTTACCAGAGACGGATATAGAGAAAGCGCATGTGATTGCACAGCATATTATGGATGAAATTCATCAAATCGAAGAAATTCATCCTAGTGGTGAAAGGGTTCATTTAACCTGTTCTATTGGTTTGGCTAACTATCCTGATCATGCTGATAGTGCAAAAGACTTATTTATTGTTTCTGACAATATGATGTATAAGGGTAAACGAAATGGTAAGAACCAATTTTGTTTCCCTGATGAAGATGAGCTTGCTGAACTTTATCGTAGAAATACTGAAAAAAGTGCATTCATTATGCAAGCTTTAGCGGATGAAGATTGTATTGAACCGCATTTTCAACCGATTTTATCTTTTAAAAATCATAAAGATATTCAAGTACACGAATTGTTGATGCGTATTCGTAAAAATGATGAATTAGTGTCAGCTGGTGAGTTTATTGATATTGCTGAAAACATGGGTGTTGTGCATCAACTTGATTATCTATTAATCAAAAAAGCATTTATCAAAATGCGGCAACAAAATTATCAAGGTTTGATGTTTATTAATATTTCGCCTCGTGCCTTAATATTGAATGAATTTATCAATAAGGTAAAAGAGCTCGCAAGAGAGTATGAAATAGTGCCTAGTCGCATTGTTTTTGAAATAACTGAGCGTGAGACTGTAAGAAACATCAGCCTTTTAGAAAAGTTTGTTAAAGAACTTAAATTTGAAGGCTTTATGTTTGCCATTGATGATTTTGGTTCCGGTTTTTCGTCTTTTCAATACATAAAACGCTTCCCAATCGACTATTTAAAAATAGAAGGGGAGTTTATTAGCAATATGCTGAATGATCGTATTGATTATGCATTTGTAGAAAGTGCGGTCACACTAGCAAAATCAGTTGGTATTGAAACCGTTGCTGAATTTATTGAATCTGAAGAAGTGTTAAAAGCTGTTCAAGATTGCGGTATTACTATGGCTCAAGGCTATTTTATAGGTAAAGCTGAGCTAGAGTTTTTAGACCAGGTTCCTGATAGAGTTCTTAATGTTTTGGATTTAGATAATACTTAATCTGCCTGTTTATAGCCTAATTGACGCATACAATCCTCATAAGAGATTGCACCCATTTCACCTTTATAAATATTCATTTTAGACACGCCATTCCGGTTGTTCCATGCACCAGTAGCTTCGCCTTTACAGTAAAGCATGTCATTACGGTATTGATTATTGGTTTGCCCTGATTTTTTTAGAAATGCTTGATTATGAGCACAACTGCTCAAAAGCAATATGCCTGCAAAAATACCTAGTTTTTTCATAATAAATCCTAATTTTTTCATTAATTTTGTGGTGATTCCAAACCCTTGGTTTGTAATCTTGCAATCCTTTTAGATAGAGTGTGTAAACGTTTCAGTGCATCGACAATTTGCATTTCTATTCTAAAAATAATCAGTCTGGATTCATCTGATCTCATATGTTTCACTTGATGTTTTAATGTCATTTGTATCATTTCATCAATGGCTGCTTTTGCTGAAAACACTTCCAAAGCTTTTTCTTTTTGCTGCTCATCAAGAGCAATTAAAGCATTATTTAGAGATTTAACCACTTCTTTGGTGATATTACCCATTAAATCCTGCATGGTAGGGCTAACCTTGAGTTGGAATTCAAACGTTTGATGGCGGGCATCTAACAGTCCATTTTCAATGGTTTCCATTACCGATTCTAATATGTTCGATATGGTAATCAATTCAACATATTTTTGTTGTTGGGTTTCATCAAGATTAGATTGAGAGATTTTGCTTAAATACAGCAATATTAAATGTTGATATTGTCGAAGCTGTCGAAGTGATTTTTCTTCAAATTTAAGAGCATTTAATTGAACAGGATAGTTATTGTTTATGAAATGTTGGAATAGATTATTCAGTTTTTCACGAAAAACATTCAGTTCCATTACAACTGCACCAAAAGCTAATTCAGGGGTTTTTAGAAAGTTGTCATCCAAAAATTTAGGATCGAATGATTGTTGTTTTTCTTCATCCAAAACGGGTACGAAACGGTAAGCTAGCCAAACAAATAAACCCAGTAAAGGTAAAAATAGAATCAGAGCAGAAAGTTTGAAAATTGTATTGGCATTGGCAATCTCACGAGGTGTATTTTCTGCCAGGCTGGCCATAGAATTTAAGTCAGTTCCTGTCATTGGAGAAATATAAACAGCTAAAGCTGCTAACACACTAATAAACGGTAACCAAAGTAGCACGCCAAATACATTGAACAGCACATGAATCAAAGCTGCTCTAATCGCTTCTCGAGATTGTCCGATGGTAGCGAGAACCGCTGTAATACAAGTACCTATGTCAGCGCCCATCGATAGAGCAATACCGTTGGGTAAGGTCAAAAATCCTTGGCTTGCCATGACAATCACAATACCAATAGTTGCTGAAGAAGACTGTACTAAGGCAGTAAACCCCAGGCCAATCAAAATGCCGTAAAGTGGATGGTTAAGTTCTCTGATTGTTTGTAAAAAAGGCTCATAGGTTTTGAGTGGAGACATACCTTCACCCATTAAATTCATGCCGATGAAAAGTAACCCAAGACCTAAAAGCAATTGGCCGAAATTTTTTCTAACACGTGTTTCGCTCATAAATTGAATTAGAAAACCGACAAAGACCATTATGAGTGCTAGGTTGTAGATTTTGAAAGCAACGATTTGGGCAGTGATTGTTGTCCCTAAGTTTGCTCCCATTATGATGCTACCCGCCTGCATAAGCGTCATCATGCCTGAAGCAACAAAACCGATGACTAAAACACTAGTGACGGAAGAAGATTGGATAATAGCAGTTACGAAAGTACCAGATAGGGCGCCCATCACTCGGTTGGTGGTTAAGGTAGCTAGCAGTTGTTTCATGCGGCCACCGGCAATTGCCAACAAGCCTTTAACCATCAAATCCAAACCAAAGAGAAAGAGTGCTAGACCGCCTAATAATTGCAACAGCATTTCATACCAATTCAGGGTAGAAATCATTTCTCTTGGTAGAACAGCCAGTGCAGTACCTGACCAAAAAAGTAGCAGTAGGAGAGTTTTGACAGGTTTTATTTTGATTTGCATAGGTACAGCTTTAAACAATGGATATAAAGGTTATTCTGAACCCGTTTAGATGTTTATGGGTATTTTTTTGATAAAAATTTTTATTTTTAAATAAACGAATTTTGGGTCTTTTATACGATTTTTTATGTATTATGAAATTACTGTTGCTTGAGAAAGTCTATTAGAAGGATCTATATATGACTCATAGATCAACGCGAGAGATCATCGATGATCTCTATGAAAAGTTTTATCAAGAGCTGCTGTCTGAACCGCATTATGCAGTGTTTTTTGAGAAACAAAATATTAATTCAATCAAGCAAAAACAAGCTCAATCTCTTTTTGATCTACTCAGTCTTTCTGACGAAGAAATCCATGAAAATGGTCTTTTACTTGGCAAAATTCATGTCAATATCGGCCTACCTTTTGAAGATTTATATGCGGGTTATCACAAACTTCAGCAATTAATTCCGTTATATTTTGATGAATATTGGTTGGCAAATCACCAACTTTTCCGAAGATTGAGTTTACAAAAAGATGCTGTTGCAAAAGGTTATTTGATTAGTTATATCGAGCAACTTAAGCAAGAAATTGACACGACTATAGATAAACGCAGACTTTTACTCCGAGCCAATTTTTCAGAGTTGGCAAACTATCCTTTGGTTTGGTTCCAAGAAATTTTAGTTCACTTATCCGACAAAAAAAATCCTTTACCGGAAATGGATCACAATTTGTGTTCGTTAACAGATCAATTAGTTAATCATACTTGTTTGAAGGAGTCCGAAAGAGCAGAGTTGCTCCATACCCATACGGTACAGCATATTATGGGTAATAATTTTCTGTTTTTTGTTAATCATAAAGAATATACGTTAGCGGTATTTTTGTTATCACGTTTTTACGGCCTGACTTTAGATTTATCTAATCGTATTGGCCTGGCTTTTCAAATGTCGTTTATTCAGGAGCTGCAAAAAGATCCTTTAACGCATTTTTATCTGCGACATGATATGGAAAGTCTTATTGAAGAAGTGCTTCAAATTTCTGTGACTACAAAGCGGAATGTTGCCATTGTTATGCTTGATTTAGATGACTTTAAACAGATTAATGATCTTTACGGACACTTGGCGGGAGATAATGTTTTAAAAGAAATTAGTGAATTGTTTGCCCAAATTGTTAGAGAATCAGACAAGATTTTTCGTTATGGCGGAGAAGAATTTTTGATTTTATTGGACGGTGCTAATATTGAAGTAGCAGCAACAATCTCTGAGCGTTTGCGTAAGCTGATTGAAGAACATGATTTTTCAATTAACGAAACGGTAAAAATGCACATTACCGCCAGTATCGGTATTGCTGCTTATCATCCGAGTATGATGGAAAAAGTGCCTAGTGCTAGACACTTTATTGATACCTGTGATCGTATGTTGCTTAGAGCAAAACGAAACGGTAAAAACCGTATTGAGTATTGCTAAATCTTAAAACAAGTTAGCGTTAATCAAGCTGTGAACCCAAATACTGGCAAAATAACCCAATAGAATCGCTGGCATCCATTTTAAATGCCCGACAAAGGTATATTTTCCTTTTGATTGTCCCATCAGTGCAACACCCGCTGCAGAACCAATAGAAAGTAAGGAACCACCAACCCCCGCGGTTAAAGTGACTAGTAACCATTGACCGTCTGGCATGCTTGGATTCATTGTTAGTACAGCGTACATAACAGGGATGTTATCAACAATCGCTGATAAGAAACCTACTGCAATGTTAGCTTCTGTCGCGCCCCACTGGTTATACATAACATTGGAAGCCACAGCAAGATAACCAATCGTTCCTAAACCACCTACAGCGAGAATTACACCGAAGAAGAATAAAAGCGTATCCCACTCTGCACGGGCAATTTTGTTGAAAATATCAAAACTGACGGGTTGAGAAATGTGTTTGATTGAACCATCGCTTCCTGTGTTCATTTCATAAGACAATTCCCCCGTTTTCTTTAGATAGAAAGCAAAGAACTGTAAATAAGCTAAACCGGTCATCATGCCCAATACGGGAGGCAGTTCGAGGAAGTTATGGATAGAAACTGCAGTTGCAATGGTTGCGAAGAACAAGAAAATAATGCGCTTTGCACCACGTTTCATTTTGGTAATTTCTTCTAAAGCATCAGGTTTTGATTTTGGCAGGGCTAAAGACATGAAAATCGCCGGTACAACAAAGTTCACCAAAGCTGGAATAAATAAGTCGAAGAATTCATGGAATTTCAACAAACCTTTTTGCCAAACCATTAGCGTGGTGATATCACCAAATGGGCTGAAAGCACCACCCGCATTGGCAGCGATAACAACATTAATAAAGCTCAGTGTAACGAACTTCGGTGAGTTTACACCTACAGCAAGGATAACAGCGCCCATTAGCAAAGCGGTTGTTGAGTTGTCTGCAACCGGAGAAATAAAGAAAGCTAAGAACCCGGTAATCCAAAAGAGTTGTCGGTAAGAAAAACCTTTAGAGACCAACCAACCGCGAAGCGCGTCAAATACATGGCGCTCTTCCATTGCATTGATATAAGTCATGGCTGCCAGTAAGAATAAAAATAGTTCGGCATATTCTAAAATATTATGGCGTACAGCCTCTTCAGCTGCATGAGGGAAACCGTGAGTATGCATGACATAGGCAATCAGTATCCATATCAATCCCGCAGCTAGAATCACAGGTTTTGATTTACGAAGTTGGGTAAATTCTTCTGTCATTACCAGTAAATAGGCGACAACGAAAATACCCAAAGCAGTATAACCAATCCAATGTGTTGTTAAATCTAAACTGCTGGGTGTTTCCGCAGCGAAAGCAAATCCCGGGATGAATGAGATAGCCAGAACGAAAAGAGTGGACAGAAATGTCTTCATCACTATTCCTTTAAAAAGCATTAATTATGTGTATTATAAGGAATTGATGTCATAAATGGGATTAATCAAAGCTGATGCAGAGTTTTAAAGAATATAAGTTGTATGCGCCTTGGGAAAAGGCATTTAACCGTCTTGCTACACCTTTTGAACGTTTCCTTCATCAACAAACCACCACGGGTTTGGTGTTGATGTTTATGACGGTGGTTGCACTGATTCTAGCCAATACACCTTTAGCAGAAGCCTATAGTCATTTGTTTCATACACACATTGTTGTGGGTATTGGTGATTTTAAAATTGATCACTCTTTACATCACTGGATTAATGATGGATTGATGGCACTGTTTTTCTTTGTGATTGGTCTTGAAATTAAACGAGAAGTGCTTGTTGGTGAACTTTCCGATATTCGCAATGCTATTTTGCCGATTATCGCTGCATTAGGCGGTGTTATTATGCCGGCTATGCTTTATTTCGGTATTAACCAAGGCTTGCCAAGTGAAAATGGCTGGGGAATCCCAATGGCAACGGATATCGCGTTTGCCATCAGTGCGTTGGTGTTGCTTGGCAGAAGAGTTCCAACGGCATTAGTGACATTTTTAGTTGCCTTGGCAATTGTCGACGATTTGATGGCGGTTGTTGTAATCGCCTTGTTTTACACTGAGCAAATTCACTTTATTCCATTATTTGTGGCACTTGGTTTTTTCCTAGTGTTGATCTTGTTTAATCGTTTTGGTATCCATAAACCTTTACCATATTTCATCATTGGTGGCTTGATGTGGGTCGCTATGCTGGAGTCCGGTGTGCATGCAACCATTGCAGGGATTTTAACGGCTATGGCTATTCCAGCTAAGCCTTCGTTTAATCCTGAAGCATTTGACTCACAAATCAAAACGTTGACCGAAAAATTCCGTTCTTACAATGTTCAGAATGATTTTCAGCTTCATGAAAAACAAGAGCCTATTTTGCATGAAATCAATCATACAGTTCATGCAGTACAAGCACCATTGAATCGTTTGGAGCATGATTTTCATTTGCCGGTCAGTTTAATTGTCATTCCTTTGTTTGCATTGGCAAATGCCGGGATTACGATAGACTTTTCAGCAATGGAAAGTATGATTATGGAACCCGTTACTCTAGGGGTTATTATTGGATTGGTAGCAGGGAAAGTCATCGGTATTGCTGGGGTGTCAATGCTGGCTATTAAATTAGGTATTGCGCGTTTGCCGACAGGATCAAGTTATTCTCAATTGCTCGGAGTGTCTTTCCTTGGTGGGATAGGGTTTACCATGTCTATTTTTATTGCCGGACTAGCTTGGCCAGCTAATGAAGCTTTCTTATTACAGGCTAAGGTAGGTATTTTACTCGCATCTTTGTTTGCGGGACTATTTGGTTTTATGTGGTTACGCTTCGTTGCGAAACCAATCCATTTAAAAGATATTTAATCCCTATTTGAAATGATGGGATTCAATCAAGCGTTGGATGTATCAATGTATTGGGTTCCGTCATTTCTTCATTCGCTTCGGAATTGAAGTGAATTTCATAATGCGTAAAATCCGTATCCTTTATGCTGATAAGTTGTTCCGCGACTTTTTTTAAATAAACGGAATCATAATGTTTGGCTTTAAAAGTCAGGTTGTGTTTTCCATACACCTTAAGCACAAACTCTTCGTCTTTCATTATTATTCTCCTTGTACCGTGATCACAATACGGCGCTCAAATCGACCAGTACGATGTTCATATAGAAAAATACCCTGCCAGGTACCCAAATTCAAAAACCCATTGGTGACCGGTAAGGTTTGGCTCGATTGGGTAATCATACTACGAATGTGACCACTCATATCATCGTCACCCTCGTAATCATGACGATAGGATGGGTCGCCATCTTTAACGGTTTTTTGCATCCAATATTCAATATCTTCCCTTACGGTTGGATCGGCATTTTCAGTAATGATTAAAGAAGCCGATGTATGTTGACAAAACACATGACACAAACCAGTCTTAATGCCTGATTCTCTGACACATTGCTCAATTTTATCCGTGATTGAATAAGTTCCTCGATTTGGGGTATTAACGTTTAACGTGGTTTGGAATGTTTTCATATTTTCTTAAAAAGACCTACAGATTTGTATTTTACCGTTTCACATGAAACATTTTACTACGTAAAAAAACTAATTTATTGAAAGTAAAAGAGATTTTTATGATGTTTCATAAAAGGTTAAAAATTCCTTAACGATGGATTGCTAAAGTACGCGCTGTCATTGCAAAGGAAAATAGAATGTTAAAACTCAAAAATAAGATTATTTTGAACTTAATGGTTGTCGGAATTTTACCACTAATTGTAGTAGTTTCTATTTCTTGGTTTCTAACTAAGAATGAAATATCTAAAGAAACCTATAGCCACTTAGAAGCCGTTAGAGATCTTAAAGAACAGGCGTTAACAGACTATTTCCAACAGGTAAAAGCGCAGCTGGTCAACCTTTCTGCCACCAGCCGAGTTCAAAGAATGGCAGGTTACATTGCACCTAACTTTGCCTATATGGTCGATTTTTTAGCGGTAAACAAAACCGAACAAAAAGAAGCCGTAAAAAATTATTGGAAGACACAGTTTGCTAAAGAGTATCTAAAACGTAATCCTGGTAGTCATCTTAATATCGATAAGTATTTTGATCAGATGGATCCTTCTGCAATTAGCGCGCAATATCTGTATTTAGCCTCTAATCCATTTCCTTTGGGGCAGAAAAATAAACTGCTGACAGCAAAAAAAGATGAGTCACCTTATTCTGACTTTCACTCGCTAAACCATGCGTTTTTTAATCAGTATCTGAAGAATTTTGGTTTGTTTGATATTTTTGTTATCAGTAATGATGGCAGAGTAGGTTATAGCGTTTATAAGAATCTTGAGTTTGGTACAGACTTGAACAAGGGGCCATGGAAAAAATCAGGTCTGGCACGTGCTTTTCAAGCGGCTAAAAAACTCAAAAAAGGGCAAGTCTACTTAGAAGACTTTGCACTTTACACGCCTTACTATGATGCACCAAGTAGCTTTATTGCTACGCCGATTTTTGATGATGATGGGCGCCAAGGCACATTGGTTTTCCAATTGCCTTTAGATCGTATTACCCAAGTGATGAGTGCTCGTTCAGGAATGGGTAAAACGGGTGAATCTTATTTGGTTGGTCCCGATGGTTTATTGCGTTCCGATACCTTTCTAGATGCGTCGCATTTTAATGTTGTGAATGCTTTCCGTGATCCTAAGCAATATAAAATTATCTCTTCACAGGTTAAACAAGCGATTGCAGGCAAAAAAGGATCGATGTTAACAACCAACTATCTTGGTCAATCAGTGTTATCAGCCTATGGACCAATCAAAATCCTCGACAAAAACTGGGGCATGATAGTTGAAATCAATAAAAAAGAAGCCTATGCCTCTTTAACCCAGTATCTTCAACTTATATTGGTAATCACAGGGGTGATTTTGATTGTGTTGTTAGTAATGGGCATATTCTTAAGTCACAGTATTACCAAACCGATTTTGAAAATTGCTAAAACCATTCGTACCGTTGGTAAAACAGGGGACTTCTCTTTGAAGTCTGATGTTAAGTCAAAAGATGAAATTGGTGAAATGGGACAAGCCTTTAATGAAATGACATCGGATTTATCTGCCATTTTCGGTGAGATCAATTTTGTAGTGGATCAGATTTCAAAAGGACAGTTCCAACATAAAATTACCGGAGAATTTTCAGGGGACTTGGCAACATTGAAAACAGGTGTGAATACTTCTGTTGAGATGATCGAAAAAACCATGAGTGTGATTCGTTCTGCGCTAGAAAACTTGGAACAGGGTGAATTTAAAACCAATGTATTGGTAGATGGCGAAATACAAGGTGAGTTCCAGCAAATATTATCAAATTTAGGTTCCGCAATGCAGGGTCTGGATGCGATTATCAATGAAATTAACCAAGTGATGCGTGAAGTGAAACATGGCGTGTTTGATCAACGTTCAACTTCTGAAGCCAAGGGAGATCTTAAGTACCTGCAATCGAATATCAATATTTCATTAGATGCGTTGCAAAATGCATTCTCTGAAATTAAGCAGGTCGTTGAAGCTCAAGCTCTGGGTGATTTAACGCAAAAGGTTCAAGGTGATTATCCAGGTGACTTAGGTGTGCTGGCCAAAGACCTTAACCGAGCGACTGAATCAAGCCAAGTGGCATTGCATCAAGTAAATACCAATGCCCGTTTGGTCTTTGACAGTGCTCAAGAGATTGCTAAAGGAAGTGAAGACGTTTCTTTAAGAACACAAAATCAGGCGTCGGCGCTTGAAGAAACGGTAGCAACCATGGAACAGATGAATTCTGCCGTTGCACAAAATGCAGAGAATGCGCAGAGCGCAGCAGAGAAAGCTGAATCCACAGCAAAAATAGCTGAAGAAGGCCGTGTGGTGATGCAGCAGCTACAAAATGCGATGGTCGATATTTCAGAGTCCAGTCAACGTATTCCAGCCATTATCGAGTTGATTGAGAGTATTGCTTTCCAAACCAATCTATTAGCGTTAAATGCAGCAGTTGAAGCTGCAAGAGCAGGGGAGCAAGGACGAGGATTTGCGGTTGTAGCCTCTGAAGTCCGTACGCTTGCCGGGAAGTCCACCTCTGCGGCGCATGACATTAAAGTACTGATTGAAGATTCCGTTTCTAAGGTTGAGACAGGAACAAAATTGACTGAGTCTTCTATGGCGTTCTTAAACAAGATTCATTTAGGCATAACAGAAGTCAACAATGTGGTTGCCGATATCAGCCATGCGACTGCGGAACAAAGTCTCGGTATCCATCAGGTGAATACTTCCATGACGTCAATTGATGCAGATAACCAGCAAAATGCTGCTCTTTCAGAGCAAACTGCCAGCGCGGCAGATGCTTTGAAAGAAATGGCTGAAAAGCTTGAACAATCGGTTACTCAGTTCAAGCTATCAGCCTCAATCGAAAGCTTGGAATATGAAAAAGAGGTGGCTTAAACCTCTTTTTAGAGGGTTTTAAAGCTTGAGCGCCTTTACTTTGATTTGGTAAGCTTTATGGCAAGCAACACAGTTTTTTTGTAATGCCGCCAAACGGTTTAGGATGACCTCTTTATCACCCAGACTTGAAGCTTCATCAGCAATGCTTTCAAAGCCACGATGTGTTTCTGGACCTAATTTCATCATACCAGGTGGTAGTTGTTTTTTAAGCGATAGAGGAGTGTTCTTAATCATTTTGATACCTACTTCTCGCGCTGATTTTTCCACTTGGTCCATATTATCTGCCAGGCTGGCCTCTAGTATTTGTTGGCTGGCAGACATGAAATCACGCATTTCTTGTAAGAACATGGCTTTTTGTTCTGCAGATAGCCACACAATGGTTCGGTTATCTGCATAGCTATTGGCTGAAAATATCAGCCCCATTAACATCAATAAAAGATTTCTTTTCATCACTACGCTCCTTTGCGCTTGTTACTTAATGTTTAGTGAATTTTTACTGCATTATTAATCAAACGATAAATTTCGTTGGTTGCTTCATCTAATGTCGGATCAAGTGGTTGCTCGGAGCCAATAGCATCACGCATTGGCTTACTGGTGATAAAGAAACATAGGCTGCCGATAATCATAAAGTGCGTGGTTAAAGGGTCCACTTTAGCGAAGATGCCCTGTTTTTCCCCCTCAAGCAGAATGGTTCTCAGAGCTTCAAGTAAGCGCTGCATTTGCTGTCTGGCTGCTATGGGCATGTGGATGCCGCCAGAGGCGATTTCTCGCATTAGAATGGATGGCATTTGGCTGTGGGTTTGAGTTTGCTTTGCAAACGTCTGTACAAATGCCCAGAGCTTGTCTTCTACTCCCGTT
This sequence comes from Hydrogenovibrio kuenenii DSM 12350, assembly GCF_000526715.1. NCBI lineage: Bacteria > Pseudomonadati > Pseudomonadota > Gammaproteobacteria > Thiotrichales > Piscirickettsiaceae > Hydrogenovibrio > Hydrogenovibrio kuenenii. The sequence continues at coordinate 2,406,272 of NZ_JAGP01000001.1, forward strand.
TGCGATTCAACTTGAGCGATGACCGCATCTGCTACAGTCGCAAACAGGTCATGCAAACAAAAATCATAAAGATTTTCTTTGCTTTGAAAGTGATAGTAAATGCTCGCTTTATTTACCGCTATAAGTTCAGCCAATTCATCCATAATCGTGCCGTCATAGCCTTTTTCTGCAAACAGTTTGGTAGCGGCCTGTTGGATTTTGATCGCGGTTTTAGATGTTTTTTTATTCAATGGCATTACTTCGTTCATCATAGGTTTTTCATTGTTTGAAATTATTTAACTATACAGTTTAACTATTTAGTTAAATAAGTCAAAAATTTTCACAACGCTGTTGATGCACTATAATTTGTACACTTAAATAAAAATGATTAAACAAAGGGCATAAAGATGCAGAACTCCGAAGTTTCGACGAATCCTCTTTTGGATATAAATGGTTTACCGAGATTTGATGCGTTTCATGTGGAACACATTAAACCCGCTGTCGAAACTCTGATCAAAGAAAACCTAGAAAAGATCGAGTATTTGATTGAGGAATCAATCGCGCCGACTTGGGAAAATTTTGTTCAGCCGCTAGAAGTACTGAGTAACCGTTTGGAAAGAGTTTGGGGGCCGGTCAGTCATTTAGATGCAGTGAAAAATAATGATGCTTGGCACGAAGCTTATAATGAGTGTCTTGCACCGATTACGGATTACTATGCACAGATGGGTCAAAACAAAGGTTTGTTTAAAAAGTTTGAAGCCATAGTTAATTCAGCGGAATATCACAGCTATACACTTGCTCAGAAAAAGGTTGTGGAAAATGCATTACGGGATTTTCGTTTATCCGGTATCGATCTGCCAAGTGAAAAGCAGGATGAATACAAATCTATCTCGCAGAAATTATCGCAATTGAGCAGTCAGTTTAGTAACAATGTTTTAAAAAGTAGCCAAGCTTGGTCAAAGCATATTACAGATGAAGCTGAGTTGTCTGGACTGCCAGAAACTGCAATGGGTTTATTGAAGCAACTCGCTGAACAGCGTAGCGAAAAGGATGGAAAGTCTTATCCGGGTTGGATGGTGACGTTAGATTTTCCATCTTATCTGGCAGTGATGACACATGCAGATAATCGCTCTCTAAGAGAAGAGGTGTATAAAGCATTTTCTACTAGAGCATCTGAATTGGCAGATAATCCAGCCTATGATAATTCCGACTTGATTAGACAAATCTTAGATTTACGCCATCAAAAAGCCCAATTACTTGGTTTTGATCATTATGCAGATTTATCGCTTGCAACCAAAATGGCAGAGTCAATCGAGCAAGTAACAAGCTTTATTCGCGATTTGGCAACACAATCCAAACAACAAGCCGAGCTTGAGCTCAATAAACTAAAAGACTTTGCCAAAACCCTTGACCCCAGCCTGGTAGATTTTCAACCTTGGGATGTTAGCTATTGTTCTGAGAAATATAAGAATGAAACCCTGTCTTTATCACAGGAAGTACTTCGTCCTTTTTTTCCGGTGGAAAAAGTATTGGGCGGTCTATTTAAAATTACCGAGACTTTGTTTGGGGTAAAAGTCCAGCAGCGTGAAGATGTAAAAACCTGGCATAAAGATGTGCGTTTTTATGATGTCATGGGTAATCAGAATGAAGTTGTGGCGTCTTTTTATCTCGACTTATATGCCCGAGAAAATAAGCGTGGTGGCGCATGGATGGATTCGGCAATCAGTCGTTGGAAATTGCCATCTGGAGAAATTCAAACGCCTGTAGCTTATTTAGTGTGTAACTTCACGCCGCCAGTCGGCGATAAACCAGCGTGTTTAACGCATGACGAGGTAACAACCTTATTCCATGAGTTTGGTCATGGTTTACATCACATGTTGACGGAAATGAGCCACTTTGATGTTTCTGGCATTAATGGTGTGCCCTGGGATGCAGTAGAGTTGCCATCACAATTTATGGAAAACTTTTGCTGGCATAGAGAAAGCTTAGATTTAATGACTTCTCATATTGAAACAGGCGATTGTCTGCCGGAAGAGTTATTGCAAGCATTGCAAAAAAGTAGAGGTTTTCAGTCGGCAATGATGATGTTACGTCAATTGGAATTCAGTCTGTTTGATTTTGTTGCACACGCTGAATATGATCCGAATGAACCCAAAGAAATTCTGCAGCTTGCACAAGAAGTACGTGATGAAGTAGCTGTGATTCAACCACCTGAATACAGTCGTTTTGCACAAAGTTTTAGTCATATATTCTCAGGTGGCTATGCTGCAGGCTATTTCAGTTATAAGTGGGCAGAAGTACTGTCTTCAGATGCGTTTGGGTTATTTGAAGAAGAAGGCATCCTTAACCCAGATATTGGCGCTAAGTTTAAAAACACGATTTTAGCTGCTGGCGGTTCTGTTCATCCGATGACATTGTTTAAAAGTTTCCGAGGGCGCGAACCACGGGTTGAAGCTTTATTAAGGCATTCTGGCATTAAGGTGGAAGATGCTGCTTAAAATCCCCAGTGAAAATTTAAACTGGAATAGCGGAAACGCTTTTCCGGTTGATTATCATAATATTGTGGCGTCGATTTGGTGCTGTAATTAACACTAAATTGATTGTGGGTAAGGCCGATACCGACATCAAATAATGGAAAAAACTTTCGTCTATTTACCAATGGCCTATCATCGGTGAATAAGCGGCCATCGGTGATTCGATTGTAAATTTCATAATTGACATTGATTGTTGAATAGACAAACCACCCCCATCCCCATCCAAATTTGATGGTGTTGAGCTGGTTATCGAAAAAATTGGGTGAACAGTTAGAGGCATAATCTATGCCTAAACCACCTCCTAAATTGGTTCTCAATGTTCCTAGCTGCCCACTTAGTGTGTAAAAACTATGGAAGCTGTCATTTGATAATTGTGATATATCGCTTTGTATACTTAGGTTGAAGTTGATCGTTGGTTGATTAGGGTATTGATGGTTCCAGCCTCTTTCATTGCTGTTTCCGATCAGTTTGTGAACGCCGTTTTGGATCTCTTCTCCACCGCTACCTGGGCCAATCCATCCCAGGTTCAATTCCATTCCCAGTTGTTGTTTTTGATAGGACTCTATATGGCGAAAGGCAAAATAAGTCCAACCGGTATTTGCCAGTGGTTCTATTTGGTTACCATCCTTTTTTCTGAGGGTGTAAATTTCTGTGGCTAAAATGAGCTGGTCTATTTGGTCGCTTTTAGGTGAGAAATGGGGGCGTAGAGGCTTGAAAAGAGGAGAAAATATCTGTTCGTTTAGCTTGATTGAGTTTTCAGTCCAATAAAAATGACTGCCGGCCGTATATTCCCGATCTGTCCCAAAAAGAATATCGTTATCCAAATTAAACACAATTTGAGTTGTGCCATTGTTAATCAATGTGCCGGCATAAGCTTTTGTTGTAAAGACTACAGCTGCAAACACAAGCGGTGTCTTTATCAAAAGAAATAAGGCAAAACGGTGCCTTATGACAGAAATCATTTTATGTCCATATTATTTTTATATAGTGTAGTGAATATTACACTTTTGCATGATGAAAATCACCAAGTATTCTTTATTGATAAATCATTATCAGATTGATTTAACCCATAATAAGAATGAATCGTGTTTTTAGGTGAAGTTGTTATAATCCTGCACCAATGTCTATAACGATTTGATTTTGATGGAGAATGCAGGATGCGTGTTGCCTATAAATTACCTTTACTTTTATTATTTAGTGCTCAGGCGCAAGCTTCAGGTTTTGCATTGATTGAGCAGTCGGCCAGCTTTCAAGGCTATTCGTATGCCGGAGCGGCGGCATCAGCTGCAGATGCTTCGACAATTTGGTTTAATCCGGCAGGAATGACTCAGATTAAAGGTAATCAAGCTATTTTAGGTGCGCATTTGATTGTACCGAAGGCAAAGTTCACCAATAAAGGCTCAACAACCCCTCTTTCAACAGCGATTACGGGTAGTGGTGAAGATGGGGCGACTATTGGTCTTGTCCCGAATATTTATTGGAAAGGTCAGTACGGTGCCTATGATGTTGGTTTAGGTATCAGCGTGCCTTTTGGTCAGGAGATCAAATATTCCGACAAATCGGTATTGCGTTACCATGCGACTACAACGGATCTGAAATCTTTGAACATCAACCCATCGATAGCCAGAAAAATTAATGACAAATGGTCGGTCGGACTGGGATTAAATGCGCAATACGTGCATTTGATTATGGAAAATCAAGTTGATGTTGGGACAGCTCTTGGTAGCCCGTATACTTATTCTCAAAAATTAGATGGCCACGCTAAATTGACAGCCGATAGCTGGGCATATGGCTATAACTTGGGGGTTTTGTTCAAGCCGGCTGAGCAAACCCATATTGGATTCTCTTACCGTTCACAAATGTCCCATCATGCAAAAGGGAATGTGAAGTTCACGGACATTAACGCGGCAGCAGCCAGTTCCTTTCCAAATACGGGGGTGAGTTCCACAGTAAATCTTCCTGCTTCTGCAATGCTGAGTTTAACGCAAGGCATCTCACCTAATATGACCGTCTTGGCGGATGCGACTTGGACAGGTTGGAAGGCCTATGATTCTTTGGTGATTCATTATGATCAAGCTGTCGGTGGTAAGACACAATCTTCAACCAATCAACACTTTAAGGATGTGATGCGCTATTCACTTGGTTTGAAATATCAAATGAGCGACAGATTAAAACTGAGAACTGGGGTGGCAGTTGATGAAACGCCTGTACCGAATGCTGCATCCAGAACGCCTAGAACTCCCGATTCAACGCGTAAATGGGTATCGGCAGGGTTTGGGTATGAGTTTAGTCCAAAAATGGGCGTAGACGTCGCTTATAGCCACTTGTTTGCAGACCGTAGTGATGTGAACTATAACAATGGTAGCAACTATATTTTGAAAGGCTATTACGACTCTTCCGTTGATATTGTCAGCGCGCAATTCCGCTGGAATTATTAATCAAGTCCAATGAGCGAGCATGCCCTGGTTTATTACCGGGGCTTTTTGTAACTTTTGGTAAAAGTCGATTAAACTAGGTGCTTAAAGTAAATGTGTTTTTATAACATGCAAATTCATCAATATTAGGCTTTGAAGTTTGTGACCAAGACTTTCTTTTTTCAAAAACGTTTTTTTCCTTTGTTTTGCGTTCAGTTCTTGGGTGCATTTAATGACAATGTCTTTAAAAATGCTTTGGTGATGCTCATCACCTTTCAATTAGCGAAAACACCGAATGAAGCGGGGCTTCTCATTACCTTAGCAGCGGGAATTTTCATTTTGCCGTTTTTTCTATTATCCGCGTTTGCCGGACAACTGGCTGACAGTCATGATAAAACGATGTTAATCCGAAAGATTAAGTTAGCGGAAGTATTAATTATGCTGACGGCAGCAGTCGCTTTTTGGATGCAGGATATTCAACTATTACTTGTCGTTTTGTTTTTTATGGGCGCACAATCCGCATTTTTCGGTCCGATTAAATATGGGGTTTTGCCTGAGTATTTATCTGAAACTGAACTTTTGAAAGGCAATGGTTGGTTTAGTGGGTCTACTTTTATTGCGATTTTGCTAGGCACGCTTTTAGGTGGCTGGATGGTACTGAGCCAAGACGGTATCAAATGGGTGTCTCTCACCGTTATAGTGATTGCGCTAGCGGGTTATCTTATGAGTTTGAAAGTTCCTTCTTCTGACCTGAAAATTGAGCCTGTTACTTTAGAGTGGAATCTTTTGGGTGCAATTCGTCATGAAGTTGCTCATGCCCGCCAATTTCCACAAGCATTTTTTGCGGTATTGGCAATCTCTTGGTTCTGGTTTTTAGGTGCAACTTATTTAAGCCAAATGCCAGTGTTGGTTAAGGAAACGTTAGGTGCAAACGACTCAGTGGTATTGATGTTCTTATCACTCTTTTCCATTGGTATTGGTTTAGGCGCATGGGTGGTGAATCAATTTAAGCTGGATATAGCCAATATTCGTCAACTTCGTTGGCTAGTGCTGCCTTTATTGGGTATCTCTTTGGTAATGTTGCTGTCCAATGCCTTAATGCAACATTCCGGTACGGACACCAGTGAGCACGGACTGATAACGCTGTCGCATTTTCTAAGTAGTCCATTTCACGATATTGTGCTTGTTTTAATGGGGTTGATTGCCGTATTAGGCGGCATCTATATTGTCCCGCTTTATACGCTTCTGCAAGTGCAAACACCGGATGGTAAGCGTTCACGCATGGTGGCAGCCAACAACATCCTTAATGCCGTATTTATGGTGGCGTCATCGCTATGGATTATGATGCTTTATGCGCTGGATTGGTCTTTATTGACCATTTTGACAAGCATTGCGGTATTGAATTTAGTTGCAGCGATTTGGTTTATGTTGCGTGCTAAAAGATTAAGTATCGAAGAATAATAAAAACATGGGCAGCATAAGCCGCTCGGTGTAAACAGAAAATAGGAAAAATAAAAACATGAAACGATTGGTGAAATTACTGCTTTTGGTATTTTTTCGCGTCAAGGTAAAAGGATTGGAAAATTATCATACGCTCGATAAGAGTGGTGAGCCCATGCTGATTATCGCCAATCACACCTCTTTGCTTGATGGCTTGTTGATTGCCAGTTTTTTACCGGGTAAGACAGCGTTTATGATTGCCGAAGAGCACACCAAGCAGTGGTATGAACGCTTCTTATTGAGTTTTGTTGATCACTTCAAAGTAGAGTTCCATAATCCTTACGCCACCAAACGTGTTATTCAAGAGCTGAAAAACGGCACCCATTGTATGATTTTCCCCGAAGGGCGTATTACGACCACGGGTAGCTTGATGAAGGTCTATGAAGGTACGGCGATGGTCGCTACCAAAGCCAATGCAATGATTCTGCCGATCCATATTTCAGGTGCAGAAAAAAGTAAATTGTCTTATCTAGATGGATCACATTATGCCTATACCAAGCGCCGATGGTTTCCAAAGATTCAGTTATCGATCCAACCCGCCGTAAAATTAAATCTGCCTAAAGGGTACAAAGGTACACGCAAGCATGAATACTTTAAAGACCGTATTTTTAATATTTTGAAGGATGCCGGTTTCCACGGACAGTTTGAACCGCAATCGCTCTTTAAAGCCTTAGTTAAGGCAAGAAAGTCTTATGATGCTTCTGAAGTTTGTTTAGAAGATTTTAATCACAATACGCTGACACTGAAGAAATTGTTGGCGGCCAGTAAGGTGCTCGGTAAGAAGTTGCACCAAGAGCTTGGTGAACAGAAACGAGTGGGGGTGTTGTTACCGAATGTTGTAGGGTTACCAACCACTTTCTTTGCACTACAAGCCTATGGTTATGTACCCGCAATGCTGAATTTTACGTCAGGACTTGGGCCGATAAAATCTGCCTGTGAAACAGCAGAATTACAGACGGTAATTACTTCTCGCAAGTTTGTTGAAGTTTTTCAGCTGGATGCGGTAATCGAAAATCTGTCTGCACAAACCGACTTTATCTATTTAGAGGATATCCGTGCACAAATCGGTTTGCTTGATAAATTAAGCTTGCTTTGGACTTGTAGTAAAAAACTGCCTGGCTACGGTTTAGATGAAGAAGAGGAAGCGGTTGTACTCTTTACTTCCGGCTCCGAAGGTGCGCCAAAAGGTGTGGTTTTATCGCATAAGAATATCAATAGTAATATTGATCAAATCTCTGCGGTACTTACATTACTACCAGGAGAGAAAATCTTTAATGCTTTGCCGACTTTCCATAGTTTTGGCTTAACTGCGGGTACGCTTTGGCCAGTGCTTAAAGGGGCAAGTGTTTACATGTATCCATCGCCGTTACACTATGCGGTGATTCCGGAAATGATCTATCAGCTGAATGCCAAGTTCTTATTTGCAACGGATACCTTCTTTACAGGCTATGCGAAAAAGGCCGATCCTTATGACTTCTACAGTATTCGTGCTTTGGTTGCTGGCGCCGAGAGATTGCGCCCTGAAACGCGTCAACTGTACGCTGAAAAATTCCATACCCCCATTTTTGAAGGTTATGGCGTAACTGAAACGGCGCCGGTGCTTGCGGTGAATATCCCGCAAAAATTCAAACATGGCACTGTGGGTCAGTTGGTACCAGGCATTGAGTATCATTTGGAACCTGTCGAGGGGATTGAGGCAGGTGGACGCCTGTTGGTTAAAGGGCCGAACATTATGAAAGGCTATTTACTATCAGATCAGCCAGGTGTGTTGATTCCACCCAAAGATGGTTGGCATGACACCGGCGATATTGTCGATATTGATGAAGAAGGTTATATGTCGATTAAAGGGCGAGCCAAACGTTTTGCGAAAATTGGCGGAGAGATGATTTCTTTGGCGGCGGTGGAAAACTATATCAACAAAGCCAGTCCAGAAGGCCATCATGTTGTGGCAGCAGTGGCTGACCCAAGAAAAGGGGAACAACTCGTTCTTGTGACCAATGACGAATCTTTAAGTCGCCACACGGTCAAAGAGGCGGCTAGAGCAGCAGAAGTGTCTGAAATTATGATTCCGAAAACGGTGATCTTGGTGGAGGAAATGCCTGTGTTGGGTACGGGTAAAACCAACTATCCTGAAGTGCAAAAAATAGCAGATGGGCATAGTGCCAATTAAATAAACTCTATGGAAGGAGACTAGGAAGATGATGCGACAATATATAACGGCAAAGAATATTTTTGCTTTGCTTTTTATTATTTTGATTGTGACCAAGTTACATGCTTTTACGGCGATTACGCTCGATAGTAAATTTGCTGAGCATTTCATCGTCATTAACTGGCCGTTGGTGGTGACGGTATTTGTGATTGCTGCCAGTGCCATTTTCGTGCGCCGTGGCTCCAATGACTGCTGGTTTATAGCGTTGAATTTTATTGCCTTAATCCTCCTTTCGATTGTGTTGGAATGGTATCAACCTGGGTTGGGTATCGGCATTTTCATCATGATGATTTCTACCGCGGTGGCTGAAGAGTTAATCGTGCGTTATGCGTTATTTGAAGTGCTTTGGCCGCGTTTTAAACCAGCTATGATCGTGTTGATTAGTGCGCTATTGTTTATGGGCATTCACACCAATATTTATACGGAGTTTGAATCTTCCTTGATGGTATTCTTTTTCGGCTTGGTTTTGGGTTCGATATATGCCAAATTTAAACAAAAAGATCAAACCATAAAAGGCTTAGCATTGGTTGCTTGGCTGCATCTTGGGGCTTTGTTGCTTACTATCTATTTATAGTTTTGTATTGCTAAAATCTGCCAGGCTGGGGTCAGGGATAGATAACCCAGCCTGGTATATTTTTAGGTTGGATAGATCGGATCCAGCTGTCGACCTTCTTGCTTGTCAGATACCTTCGAATTTTGATTCTCCGCTGCTTTCAATGCTCCACAAAGCCCATTAAGCGTTTGTTCGCCTAAAGTCGTCTGGTGGAACAGGTGCGCCTTTAAATCCTCAAAGATTGCGGCATTGTCTGGTGAAGATAAGAATTGCTGTGCATTATCGGGAAACGTCTGAGACCAATGATTAAAGGCTAGATAAACGCCTTTAGCATCCTTTGCACTACTCAAATCGCAAATCTGACGGATTGTTGGATGTACCGATATTTTCTCCGAACCAGACACGCTTTGGTTTGCTTGCTTTGTTTTTACATGGCTTGATTGTTTGCGCTCGCGCCAATAAAGAATCAAAGTGACAAGCCAGAGTAATGCAAATACTCCCGTTAAAGCCTGCCAGAGCCAAGATGATTTTCCAAGGCTAACTGTCGTTTCATGTGAAACCTTGGTTTGGTTCGCTTGAGGCGCTAAAGGGGTTAGGTTTGTTTGTGGTTTAAGCGACGGTAAGACTTCCAATGTTTTTGCCGGCAAAACACTGGTTTCCTGTTTATGGGTTTGTGTGTTCCACCAACTGATTTTTATAGGTGGTAAGGTGATTTTTCCTGCTTCTAAAGGCACAATTGCCATTTTGACGGTTTTGGCGGAAATTACCCCTTCATCGGTTTCTTGATCAGACAGTTTAGGGTCGTCCGGATAAACATGGAAACTCCCTTGTTCTTCCAATGATATATCCGGCAATTGCGAAGACATCAAATCTTGCGCTTGTAAATGGATAGTGCGTGTAATTGAATCCCCGACCCGAAGCTTATCTGGCGTTTGCCAATCTTGTGTCAGATTTAGTTGAGGTGTCGGTAGCCAGGTTTGATCTTTAGGATAACTTGCGTCTTGAGGCATTACCTTAAGCGTTAAAGGTTGGCTAGTGTTACGGATCATTTTAATCACGCCACGGTATTGCAGGCGGCCATCAAATTCTTCAGGTGGAATTGTCAGTGTACCGCTTTTTTGCGGGTAAAAAGCCCAGCTCCACTCATAGACTTGGTAGAGTTGTCCATTAATGGTTTTTTGATAATTTACCTGATTTTTAAGCTGCTTATTTATGGAATTTTTAAAAATAGGCGGTCTGATATTGCCATCAATAAAACGCCCCAAATGGTAGTATTTCAGCGTGTAGATTACCTGTTGCTGTACGTAGGCTTTGTTGGTGCTGACTGAAGACTCTAAGAAACTGACACCTTGTCGTCCGGTTTTCTTCATCGCCGAAACATAGAGTTTATAGGGCTGACTGCTAATGCTATCAACTGTCAAAGGCGGCACCATTAATTCACCGATTTGCTTGGGTGTGATGTTCACATCCCAGCGCGTTAGCGCCTTGTAATTACCATTCACTATGCTGACATTAGTAGAGCGCTGTGTGCCCAAAATCTTGAATTGATCTTTAAGTGGCGACAAATCCAGGTCATCAAATGTTTGGAAGTTGGTTTGTATCACCAAATCAATGACATCGCCCATTTCGACTTTTTGGCGGTCAGTGGAAACGGTCAGTGTTTTGGTAGCAGCAAAGGCATTTAGGGTAAACATAGCCATTAAAAAAGCCATAGCCGACACCAGCCATTTACGTTTCAGGCGTTCTGTTGCTGCACTTTGTAAAAATTGAACGGGGGTCATTGCCATAGTCTCACTGCATTTCTCGTATTGTATTCATGATCACCATATTTTCCCTGAATTTTGCGTGTTATCAGAGTTTTGATGCTGTAGTTGATATTGATACTCAAATTTCCGTTTCAAAAAAAGCCCAGGTTCATCTGGAATTTGGTTTAGCCAAGCTTTTTCTGCTTGCTCTGACTCGGTTAGTTTTTTACCTGATTGTCCTTTTCCGTCTTTCATTTGTTCAGAGAGCCTACTAGGTGCTGTTTGTTTTCCGTTCGGATGCGGTTGTTTGTTTGGTTTTACCTGAGACATTTCTGTCGCCTGCTGACCTTTTTTACCTGTTTTTTGCCCAGATTTTTCAGCTTGTTTTTGTGAGTCTGGTGATTGTTTGCTTTTTTCTGGTTGTGGCTTATTCTGTACGTTTTTAGATTCTGACTGTTTATCTTTAGCGGGTTTTCCAGATTCATCTTTTGGTTTGGCTTGAACGGGTTGGTTCAAGTCGTTTTTAGCATCAGACTTACCAGAATGATCGGCATTGCTGTTTTCTTTCCCTTTTTTCTTGGAAGGTTGCTGCCCGCCAGAAGAGTTTTGTTGGTTTTGCTGATTGTTCGTTTGGTTCTGCTGCGATGCCTTTTGGTGTTGTTTGGCTTGTTTATGCTTTAATAGTTTCTCCACCAGATTCAGGTTTTGCTTCGCTTTAGACCAGTTGGGACGCGCTTTTAAAGCCGCCTGATATTGTTCTTTTGCCTTTTTAAGTTCTCCCAGGTGTGCATAGGCGTTACCTTGATTGTAATGACCTTCGGGAGTGTGTTCCAAACTAAACTGTTTTTGTGCTTCTTTATAGTCTCCAGCACGATAGTAGCTAGCACCTTTCCAGCCAGGGCTTTCAAAGCGGTCAGCAGCCGTTTCGTAATCCTTCTGCTGCCATTTTTCATAACCTTGCTGATTGGGTGATTTGAACACATCCGTAAAATGCACGCTGGCATCTTCATGTTTGGTTTTTTGTGTTGCCTTAGCAGTGCTTTCCGTGTTTTGCGTTTCTGCCGCAAAAGTAGGTGAAGAGTAAAGAGAGCTAGCGCCCATTAACCAAAATGCGAGTAAGCCGCTACCGATAGAAACACTAAATAACCAACCGCGACGATAAGCCAATGCAATTAAAGGCACCAGTAAATAAAGCAGGTACATGCCTTTATCTAACCAAGCGGTAAATGTCTTGGGTGGATTTTTTTTGTTTTTGGCTTGTTGAGCTGCCATTTGATTAAGGAATGGGGGCAGCAATACAGGCAAATCATCATCTGAGTTTTGCAGGAGCGTTACGCGTGCATCCAAAGCTTGAGCCAGTTTTTGAATCCGTGCGACGGGAATTTTTGCCATGATGATTTTGCCACTGTCATCCTTCAGTAAGCCGTAGTTTGGTACGGGAATCGGCCCGCCATCTGCAGTACCGCTGATTAAAATACTTACGCTGACTTTTGCATCTTTAATCAGTGATACCACCTTGGAAATGGCATTTGGTTCAATATCGTCCATCACCCAAATCAAGTGACCGTGTTTGATATGTGCGCCTTTGAATAGGCTGAGTGCTTTTTTGACACCCTGTACGGCATCAGAACCATATTTAGGCATCATGGTTGGGCTTAAGTGTGGAATGAGCGATAGCAGGGTTTCATTATCGTCTGAAATGGGTGCTAAAGTATGGGCACTGCCGGCATAGACAACCATGCCTGTTGCCATTTCCGGATGCTGTTTTAACAGGTCGATGAGTTTGTATTGTGTTCGTCTAATGCGATTGGGTTTAAGGTCGTCTGCCAACATAGATAAAGACAAATCTTGTAATATCACCGTGCCTTCAGTTGATTTTTCTGCGGGTACTTTTACTTGATCCCAAGTCGGACCAGACAGTGCAATGATTGCACTGAACCAAATTAGCATTAAACCAATCACTTCCCATGGTTTATCGGCTTTCTCAGCTGTTTCACCCAGTAGAATCGGTTTGAAACTTGGGTTAATAACCTCTTGCCAACTGCTTTGTTGACTGCGTCTTTGCCAGAGTTTCCAGCCTAGCCATGCGGAAGGTAGTAGTAGCCAGAGCCATTCAGGGCGTAAAAAGTGGAAAGCCATTTCAGCAGAACTCATAAGGATCCTCCTGAAGACGGACCTGTTGAATCAGTAGACGTAGATGAGCTGTTTTCAGTCTCTGTGGTATTTAAGCGGTTTTTAAATAGCCTGCTCGGTTGATAGAGTCTATTGATAACAACCAAGAGACTGAGTAACAATGCTAAGCCAAGCGGCCAGACAAACAATTCTTCTCGCATGCGATACTGATGAAGCTCATGAGGTGTGGATTCGAGTTTATCGATGCTGTCATAAACCTTGTTCAGTTTGTCTGTGTCAGCCGCATAGAAGAATTGACCGCCAGTGATTTTGGCGATGTTTTTCAAAGTAGCTAAATCCATATCGCTGCCACCGAAGAAGACGCTCATTGCGCTAGCCTGAGAGCGACCAATACCGATGGTATAGATCTTTAAGCCCATTTTTTTCGCTTGTTTAGCGGCGTCTATCGGTTGCACCGTGCCGGCGGTATTGGAACCATCGGTCAGCAAAATCATCACTGCATTTTTTTGGTGAGCTTGGCGCAGATGTTTCAGCGTAATTCCTATCGCATCACCAATAGCTGTGTTGTTTCCCGCCATACCAATTTCAGTTTGATTGAGTAGGGATTCGACGGTTTTTAAATCGTAGGTTAAAGGGCTTTGCAGAAACGCTTGCGTACCGAATACCACCAAACCCATGCGATCGCCTTGACGTTTTTTAATAAACTGAGAGACCACCGCTTTAACGGAAGTAAGTCTATCGACGGGTTTACCGTCAAGTATCATATCGTTTTTTTCCATACTGCCGGACAAATCCACTGCCAACATCATGTCTTTACCGCTGGCGGTAAAAGTGGTTGGTGTTAGAAACCAAACGGGGCGCATGGCAGCCAAAATTATCAGTAACCAAAGCAGAATAAATAACCACGGAATTCGTCTTTGTTGACCGTTCGCTTCTAGAGAGGGCAGACTGGTAGATTTTGATAATCTTGCCATCAAGTGTGGCGCAAACAGCGGGAGTTGCTTTTGTGCGGCTGGCGGTAGTATTAGGCGCATAATCCAAGGCAAGGGTAAGAAGGCTAGCATCCAAGCCCACAAAAAGCTGAAGCTATCTAAGAAATCTAAACTCATTTGTGATGCCCCTTAATCCATTGCTTCACATAATTGAGCGTTTCTTGAATGTCTTGCGGTTCTAAAGGTTGGTTTGGGTTGTAGAGTGAGGCAAAGCAATCCTCTAGGCCATCTGGTTGTTGTACATAGGATGCGCTTTGTTTTAGAAACAATACCCAATCTATACCCGTGAGGCCGGCGACTTGTTTCCGTCCATAGCTGGTAATTGCTACTTGTTTGAGTAGTTGGTTTGCAATTTGTAACTGACGCTTTGGGTTGTCGGATTTTGCAATGGCATCGTCAAATAAAGACTGTGCTTCTCGACGATATTGGTTTTGTTTGCGTTGATTCAAAAAATACCAACTCAACCCAATGATAATGCCGGCAACACCAATAAATAACGCAATAAGTGAATCGGAAATAGGCCACCAGCCAACCGGAGGGGGCACCACTATGTCATGCAGCTGTGATAAAGCAGCTTGCAGTTGAGGTGAGACATTAGTTGCGGCATTAGTATTCGGTAGAGTGTTGAGCATGGTGTTCGGCATGGTTGTCGGCATCTTAGGTCACCACCTTTTGAGCACGCAGGCTTTCTAATGCATTTTCTTGCGTTGAGACCGAGAGTAACGGAATTTGCATACCATGGCTTAGCTGTTGTAATTGTTCAAAGCGTGATTCATATTGCGCATGATAATCTGCCAATTGAGCGGATGAAAAAGTATCAAAATCAGTTTGGCTTTCACCATCGGTCAGTTTGAGCAACCCTTGCGTTGGCAGATTAGATTCAATAGGATCAAAAAGATGAATCAAGACAATTTCGCAATGAGATTTGAAATTCGATAGCGTTTTAAAAAAATCCGCCTCTACATCCAAAAAATCCCCAATCAAATAGACGCGACTACCAGATTTTAAATAGGGTAACACTTGCGCTAGATGTTGCTGCCAGTCGGTCTGGCTGCCAGGTTTTGTCACCTGTTGTTGTAAGGTGCTTGCAGCGCTTAAAAACTGTAAAACGGTCTTAGCTTGGTGTTTTGCTTCAACCCACTGATGCGCTTTGTGATTAAAAACATAACCGCCAAAGCGGTCACCTTCCTGCAAGGTAATCCAGCCAATCAGCGCAGCGATATTGAGCGCTTGCACTGATTTGAAGCGGGTTTGGCTGCCAAAAAACAGTTTTGGGCTTTGCTCCAATAAACAGAGAACAGGGCGTTCCAGTTCTTCGGTAAACAATTTGGTGTGGTATTTTTGAGTGCGAGCGCTCACTTTCCAATCGATGTGGCGAATGTCATCTCCGGCCGCATATTCCCGCACTTCGTTGAATTCCATGCCTCGCCCTTTGCGAATGGCTTGGCGGTAGCCGGCTTTTTCGGAAATCAGCTTTTGTTGGCTATTGAGTCTAAGGCGTTTCACATGAAACCTAACGCGCAGCAATTCATCCAGCTGAGAATAGATCGCCGGATTATCCAAATAGGTATTTTGCGTTGGGTTTGCTTCTGTCATCATTTGTCCAAGCTTAGATAACAGGTACCAATTGAATCAGTTGGTCGACCAATTTGTCGGCAGTCATACCTGCTGCTTCGCCTTCGAAACTCAGTAATAATCTATGACGGAAAACATCATGTACAATCGCTTGAACTTCTTCCGGGCTGACAAAATCCTGACCTTTTAACCAAGCCAATGCACGCGCACCACGTGATAAGGCGAGGGTTGCACGAGGGCTAACGCCAAACTCGATGTATTTCGCGAGTGCTGGGTCATATTTTTCCAATTGACGGGTAGCCATTACCAATTCGACAATATAGGTCTTGGTTTCTTCGGATAGATAGAGATTCAGAATTTCGTTTCTGGCTTCAAATAAATCTTCTTGTGATAATGGCTCGAAATACGGGAATCCTGCGCTGTTGTCTCGTGCTTCGTCTTCAACCAGATTCAAAATGTTGCGTTCAGTTTCTGCATTTGGGTAGTCGATTTGTACATGCAGCATAAAGCGGTCGAGCTGCGCTTCCGGCAGAGGATAGGTTCCTTCCTGTTCGATCGGGTTTTGGGTTGCCATAACCATAAACAAACGTTCAAGCGGTAGCGTGTGTTTTCCCACGGTAACCTGTTCTTCTGCCATGGCTTCTAACAATGCAGATTGCACTTTGGCAGGTGCTCGGTTGATTTCATCGGCAAGAATTAAGTTATGAAAGATAGGGCCTTTTTGCAGACCAAATTCACCATTAGGCTGCAGAACTTCGGTTCCGGTGATATCGGAAGGCAATAAATCCGGTGTGAATTGAATACGGTGATAATCGCCTTCGATCAATTCAGATAGGGTTTTAATGGCTTTGGTTTTAGCCAGACCCGGAGGGCCTTCTACCAATACGTGGCCATCAGCCAGTAAAGCGACCAACATGCGTTCAGTAAGGTGATGTTGACCGAGAATATGTTGATCCAATCTCGCCAATAATGCAGAAAATTTTTCAGATAAATTGGTTGCGGACATAATGTGCCTTTTCTTGTTCTCAGAAATTGTGTTTTGTCGTTAGTGATAGACAAGTGGCTTCATTATATAGACTTCGTTAGGCAGAAGTCTTTCAACATGTTTAAAAGAAATTGGAAGAAGCTCTTAGGCCCTTCAAAGCCAGATTTTTACACCATGTTTTACTTATTGGCTAATATAACCGCTCTTAAAGGCGCGGGATAACCTTCAATGGTTTTGGAGGCATCATTCGGGTCTAAAAAGCTCTCCAATGAATTCCACTCCATCCATTCTGTAGAACGCTGTTCTTCAATTGAAGTCTGATCGAGATCAACGCAACGCACGTTTTTGTAGCCACATTTTTCCATCCAACGCATCAGTTCGGGAACGGAAGGCAAAAACCAGACATTATTCATTTGTGCATAACGCTCTGCCGGCACCAGCAATTGTCCATAACTTTCGGGGACGACCAGTGTTTCTAGCACCAGCTCGCCACCGGGTTTGAGGTGTTTTTTCAAATCCAAAAGGTGGTCGATGGGAGAGCGGCGGTGATAAAGCACGCCCATGGAGAAAACAGTGTCGAATTCTTCGGCTTTGTTGATGACAGGGAGTTGCTCTAAGGTTAGCGGCAAGAAGTAAGCGGGCACTTCTTCACCGATAAAATGCTTCAACACCAAAAACTGGCTCATAAACAATAAACTTGGGTCAACGCCAACGGCTAACTCTGCACCTTCGCCCATCATGCGCCAAATGTGATAACCGCTACCACAGCCAATATCCAGTACTTTTTTGCCCTTTAAACTACGTAAATGAGGTTGGACACGATCCCATTTCCAGTCTGAGTGCCACTCGGTGTCGATAAAAACGCCTTCAATATCGAAAGGGCCTTTGCGCCAGGGCATTAAATCTTTTAAATGGGCACTTAATGTTTCGCGATTATCGTCTGTGGTATTACTTGAGTGAACGGTAATAGCCGAAGTGTTAAGTTGATAATTTTCTGACTTCGGGTATTGAAATATCGCTTCCAAAGCAGGTTGCCAACGAGGTAAGTTGCCATTGTTTTCAGGTGTTAAGGCCTGCTCAAGAATTGGAGGTAAGACTTCTTTCCACTCTTCAAGGCGCGTGTCGGCGAGCGTTGACCAAAAGGATTTGTAATGTTCAAAATAATGTTTCACGTGGCACTAAGCTTTAATCAGGATTTAATGGCTAAAAATGAGACGAAATTATACGCTTGAAACCAGATGGATGCTGAGTCAAATCCCGCTGTTTTCAAACGGTCTAAATGTGTGGTTTCAGTATCGCTAATTAGCACGTTTTCGAGGGAAGCTCTTTTTTGGCCAATTTCCAACTCCGAATAACCATTCGCTCGTTTGAACTGTAAGTGTAAATGTTCAATAGCCGACTGAATCGCTGGCTGCTCGAAATGAATTTTTTCCGACAAAATAAGGATTCCACCCGGTTTTAAGCCTTGGTAAATGGTGTCAATTAAAGCTTGGCGGTCTTCAGGCTCAATGAACTGTAGTGTGAAGTTAATCACCACCACCGAAGCATTTTCGATGGTGACGTTCTGTATATCTTCGCAAAGTAGCTCGACGGGAACATCGGCATGAAAAGCTAGAATATGTTCTTTGGCTCGTTCAATCATGGCACTGGAATTATCGACCGCAATGATTTCACAACCCGCTTTCGCCTTACGGCGCATGGTGATGGTCGCCGCACCGAGTGAACACCCTAAGTCATAGAGTTTACTATTTGGCTGGCTGAAGTTTTCCGTAAGCTCACCGATGCCAGTCAGAATGGTCTGATAGCCTGGCACCGAGCGTTGAATCATATCGGGGAAAACGGCAACCACCGATTCATCAAATTGAAATGCGGCGAGTGCTTCATGAGGTTGGGCGTAAATGTTATCTTTCACGAGTGTCCTTACAACAGCTGGGCAATTATGTCGCTTATTATAATGGATTCAATGGGTTGGCAAAATGGATTCGCAAACAAGTTGGTTTGATTTGAAAATCTGCCAGGCTGGGGTAGCGCTATTTACCTCAAGCTTTGAGGTATTTGGTTTTATTGCGCGTGACCTTTTGTACGTAATGACGTGCTTCTTCGTATTTCAAGTGGTTGACTAGGTGTTGATAGACCTGCTGGCTGGACAGTTTATTGATCTTATCAACAGCGCGACCACGGTCGTTATCGAAAGCTTTGAGTACATTGCCACTGCCGGTGTTGTAGGCAGCAATCACGCAGTATTCTCGTGATTTTTCATGTTTGATATTGCCGAGGTATTTGGTATCGAGAATATGCAAGTAGGCTGTACCCATCTCGATATTGTTGTCAGCTTTAAATAGATAGTTTTTGCTGGGGGCGACATCTTTATTGTGAATCAAACGGTATGCATCGCGCCCTGCAGTTTGCGGTACGATCTGCATCAAGCCGTAAGCGGGAATATGGCTCATGGCATAAGGGTTGAACGCACTTTCAGTTTCGATAATGGCATAAACCAATGCTGGCTCAATATCAAAACGTTTACTTTCACGCTTAACCTGTGAGGCATATTTTCTTTGTTGGCTCTGATCGTGATCTTTCACCATTTCAAAGGTGACGTAATGGCGAGCTTTACCATTGTAGCTGTCGCTTTTATAAGCGTGTGCCAGTAGATAATCTGCATAGCGGCCAGCACGCCATTGGGTGGTGACGGATTTTTTATCTCGATCCAATACCAGTCCGTATAAAAATGGTTTTTGACCGGTTTTGACAGATTTGTCAGACAATAAATCGACCGTACTCGGGTCATCAGGCGTGAGAAGAGTGCTGATGATGGCGGCTTTTAATGCTGCTTTTTCATTTTTGGCAACCACAGTTTCGACACGGATATGGCCTGTCTTGAAGTTGATGATGGCACGACTTTGGTATTTGTCGGTGTATTTAACATACTCTTTTTGAGAAGCGACTTTTTTATCGCCCCAAGTTTTCGCCAGCTCTTTAACGAGATGATTGATTTGTTTACGAACTAGGTGGTCGATTTGTGGGATGCCGGTTACAGGTATTTGTGAGGTCAACGCACTTGGCACATCGCCTTTATAGAGTTGTTCGGCCGAGCTAAAGCTTCTGCGGACTTGTGTTGGTGTGCATCCGGCAAGCAGTCCAATCGCGCCCAACGAAAGGAAGGCGCTACCATTTTTTAAAAATTGGCGGCGGCTGGCGATATCAAGTTGTTTTTTAGGTTCTTCCATACTGATTAATAACGGCTAGGTCGATTTGCAACGGCGGGTAATCCCCACGCTTTAATGTTGGAATGTGCTTCCAGTTTATTTTCAACAGTATCCTTGAGTTTCCAGAAAAAGTCGATACCTGTGCGTTTTTCCACCTCGTCAATTGGCACCACGTATTTTAAGAGTGAATCGTTTGGCTTAGCGGTTTGCGGCATAATGAAAGCTAGAGCAATTGGCGGTTTATCATCTATGGCTGGGCGCACGAAAATCTTATAAAAAGCTGTTGGAATCGCAATTTTTGAACCTTTTAAGGTTTTAGGTTTGGCATCAAAAATGGGGCCTGTTACCACCCAAAAGCTTTTAAATTCTTTGGAGAACACATCGGCGCTGACTTCTTCCAATCTTTGCCAGATTTTGGCATTGAATTTATGTTTTTGTGGTGTGATATTAGTCATGAGAAAAGTTTGCAACTGCGCGGTTCGACCGTAACGGCTGGCAATGAGATAGTTGGGTGCCATGTGCCCGCGATCATAGCCCGTTCGGCGGTAATCGTCGGTTGTGACATGGCGTAGGCTGCGCCAGTCGGCATGAAATTCTCCGCGCTTGCCAAACTTTTTTCTATTTTGTGTCACGCGATAAGTGACCCACAGCGGATTCCCCAATTTTTCTGAATAACCCACCATATAACCATCGTTTCTTAGCGTGTGAGTTAGCATTTCCCAGTCATTTTGTGTTTTGGGTACGCCCATATAGGCCATTTGAGGGCGGGCGACCTCGCTTTCATAAACATAGGCCAAGGTGCCGAGAATAATGAACAACCCAAATAGTGTGGGTAGCCAGAACAAACTGATTTGTAGCAGCTTGGGCTGGCGCTTTAATTGTTTAAAAGCTTGTGACAGTAGTTGTTTTTGCAGATGTTGAGTGTTGTTCATAATTTTTGTGCGACTAAATGAATGTAGCGCCCCATGTCTCTGTAGGTAGGCATTCGGCAATATTGATATTCTAGGGCAAAGAGTTCGTCTTGATCTGATTTTTCCAGCACTTGGGGCGTGAGGTAATCATGAAACACCCGTATGCCGGTTTGCATTTGAATATCAAAGCCCCAGCCTTGTAAAGCGCTGATGACGTCATGGGGAAATTGTGGATTCGGGGGCGTGAGATTCTTGCCTTTGCCAATATAGGCGTCGTCCAAAATATATTGCCAGCGCCATTCACCCTTTAGCACGTTGTTGTAAACAAACGCATTGCGGTTGTAGAACAATAAGGAAAGCGTACCGCCAGGTTTCACTTTGTCAGCAACGGTTTTAAGGGTTTCCAAAGGGGTTGCTAGCCATTCGAGCACGGCATGAAACAGCACCAAATCGAAATCGGGTAATTCCGGTGCCAAATCCTGTGCGGCACCGTGTAAAAATTCTGCTTGTAGATCGGCTTCAGAAAAACTTTTTTCAGCTTGATGGAGCATTTTTTGAGACAAATCGCATAAAGTCACCTGATGCCCAGCTTCAGCCAACCATTGCGATACCTGAGCAAAACCACAACCCGCATCCCAAACATTTAACTTGGATTGTTGGTAGAGGTGATCAAGATCTTCTTTTACCAGTTTTAGACGCCATTCGCCTTTAACGGTGTTGTAAACCCGTTTTTCAAATTTATGAATCAGGCTGTCAAAGTTGCGATCGCTAGGGGTCTGTTTTTTCATCTTTACGGCGTTTTGTTTATGGAATGTCTATTTTACAGAAAACAAATTTGCAATCTGTAAATGAAATCGGTTCAATAGAGCAAAGGCAAGATCATCTACATCCTTTTCACTTTGTTGCCAGGAGTTTACATGAGCCTAAAGTCGAGCTTTGAAAAATGAGTTTAGAAAGTGCTTTGAATACCTGGAATGGTCATCCCGATGACCTGCAAGCCATTTATCGACAGTATAAAATACAATCAGACTTCATCTCCCAAGTCATTCCTCTGCTAAAACAAAAACAACAACGTGGCGCCAGCGAACTATTAAAGTTTTATCTGTTGAATCAACAAACGCTAACAGATGGCGAGGTAAATGATATTTTTCGAAGTCTAGGTTTGATACGGCATTGGCAGACGCAAGAAAATTTGTTGGCTTGTTTGCCTTATCTTCACCCTTATCCAAAACAAAAGCAGGCTGCGCTTGCCCACTTTATCCATAATGCATTGCACTCCAGTCATAAATCCATCTCGGTACTGGCAAAGCAAATGATTGCGGAATATGAGCAAGATTTTCCCGATCAGCCGATTTCACAATTCCTTTCTGAAGAAGAAAAGGCGAAGGATAACAGTACACCTAAAAAATCTAATGCAGAGCAAACAACTCAGTCACTTTTTTAGAAAAATTAGTTACCCCAGCCTGGCAGATTTTTACGTTTTTTTCGGCAGACTAATCTGAACGACTATAGCCGATAGTAACATGGCGATGCTGACGAACCAGAAAGGCAAAATCAGGTTTTGTGACCATTGCGCCATAATCCCCATTGCTAAAGCGCCAAAGGCATAGCCGGAATCTCGCCAGAAACGATAGATACCAATTAGGCTTGCACGGTGTTGTGCCGGTGCAAAGTCACCAACAGCCGCTCCTAAGTTTGGGTAGAGCATTGCCATACCGAATCCGATAAAAGCGGCTTCCAATGTCCACAATGAAATGCTTGCAGTATAAGGAATGGCGAGAATACCCACGCCACAAAATATCATCCCCCATACAATCAAAATTTTGCGACCGATTTTGTCGGAAAGCGGCCCCGTAATCAATTGGCTTGCGCCCCAAACAATACCGTACACGGCAATGATCGCCCCTGCCTGTACTAAAGTAAGCTTTTGCGTGAGAAAGTAGACGGGAAGGAATATCCAAATAATGGCATCGGTGAATTTTTCTACCAGCCCGGCTTGATTGAGTGCGATAAGGTGTTTGTTTTCAATACTTGCGGTTTTGAAAAGCTGCCCAAGTGTTTTATGCGTTGTTTCCTGACCTGCCGCTTGTGCATTTTGGGTGTGCAATTGCGCCCAAGGTAAGGTTTCAATAATGGTAAATTTTGCCAGCAATAAGCCAGATAAAATCACAATTAAACTGAAAATGAATAGACCCTCTTTCGCGCCCCAAAGCTCAACAAAATAGGCGGTTACAAACCCCGCTATCCCGACAGCAGCGTAGCCGGAAAATTCATTAACACCATTTACTAGGCCTTTTTGAGTACTTTTAGCTAAATCCAATTTACTGTTAAGTGCCATTGACCAACATAACCCTTGGTTGAATCCCAATAAAACGGTAGCAGCGATAATCCAATTCCAATTTGGAGAATAAAGCAGCATAAACGGAATGGGCAAGGCAATCAGCCAACCCCAAATCAATACGCGTTTACGGCC
The DNA here is from genome assembly GCF_000526715.1 of Hydrogenovibrio kuenenii DSM 12350. NCBI lineage: Bacteria > Pseudomonadati > Pseudomonadota > Gammaproteobacteria > Thiotrichales > Piscirickettsiaceae > Hydrogenovibrio > Hydrogenovibrio kuenenii. Next base: position 2,429,481 of record NZ_JAGP01000001.1, read on the forward strand.
ATGGTGCTCGCTGAGTTTACCGGCAAACAGATTCATTACTGCTTTGACGATACCGAACACGACAACAAATGAGGTTAGCAAGAAAAAAGCTTGATCTGCCAGTCCAAAATCCGTTTTAGCCAGCCCAGGTACAACCACACGAGTCATACCGATAGTTAAGCCGACAAGAAAAATCTGGATGAGATGCATGGCAAATTGATGTTTGTTGAGTGAGATGCCATGGACAATAGATGGCTGATGGTTGATTGTCATAGTGTGTGGTATCCGCATAAAACAAATTGCATTGTAATGACCATTGCTATAACATTCAATCGATTGATTGAATGTTATAGCTAAATTGCCTAGCGATCACGCTTGTATAATGTCCTCATGAAGTTTGCATTGAATTGCCTCAAGCGGCGGTTTACCATCTAATAAAGAGTGTTCGGATTCATTTAATGGCAGAAGTTAAAAAACAATTGTTTGAGAAACTCGCGTTGGTCGCGCATTGTCTTTCTTCTCCTCAGCGCATTGAGCTGCTAGATTACCTTGCACAAGCGGAGCGAAGCGTAGAAGAGTTAAGTAAGCTGAGTGGTTTGAACTTTGCCAATACGTCACGTCATCTGCAAGTGCTAAAAAATCACGGTTTGGTGTCGGTTCAAAAGCAAGGCAAAAGCCGTGTGTATGAAATTGCTGGCGAAGATGTGGTGCTATTGGTTCGCAGCTTGAGGCAAACCGCAGAAAGCCATATTGCAGAAATGGATCGCCTCTTGTCGAGTTTAGAACCAACCGATGCTTTGCCTGAAAAAATCACTCGGCAGGAGTTGTTATCGAATTTGGATAAAGAAAACCTGTTGGTCATTGACGTTAGGCCAGAGAAAGAGTTTGCTCAAGGCCATATCAAAGGGGCGATCAATGTGCCGCCGAACCAAATTGATAAAGCGGCTGAAAGCTTGCCGAAAGATAAAACATTAGTCGCTTATTGTCGCGGGCCTTATTGTGTTTATTCGCATCAACTTCTGCAGGCGCTTCGGCAAAATGGCATGCAATCTTACCAACTGGAAGAAGGGTTTCCTGAATGGAAGGCAGAAGGCTTGCCTTGGCTGACCTAGTTAGATAACTTGGTGATGCCGGAACACCTGCGATTAGATTTGTTGATAGCTTTGGTCGAAAAATGAATTTCTCTTTCAGGGATAAAACTGATTAAATTAGCATCTTCTTATAAATAGAAACTGAGAAGATAAAAAGCAAATGAAGCTTTAAAAGGAAAGCATATGTCCACTCTAAACGATTTTAAAAATTTAAAAACGCATTTACAGAAGGTAATCGTAGGGCAAGAGTCATTACTGGAACGTTTAATGATTGCGATGCTGACAGGTGGACATTTGTTGTTGGAAGGGCCTCCAGGTCTGGCCAAAACCACTGCAGTAAAAACGTTGGCTGAAGCCGTAAAAGCAAGCTTTCAACGTATTCAGTTCACACCGGATTTAATGCCTGGGGATGTAATGGGGTCAGATATTCTCGATCCGCAATCTGGGCAATTGAACTTTGTAAAAGGACCGATTTTTAACGAAATCGTGCTGGCAGATGAAATCAACCGTGCACCACCGAAAGTACAGTCGGCTTTGCTGGAAGCGATGGCAGAGAAACAAGTCACGGCTGGTGGTAAGACGCGAATTTTGCCGGATTTGTTTATTGTTATGGCAACGCAAAACCCTTTAGAACAAAGCGGAACCTATCCGCTACCAGAAGCGCAACTTGACCGTTTTATGTTGCATGTGGTGTTGGATTACCCAACGGATGAAGAAGAGTTGGCAATCTTGCGCCTTGATCGCGCGCATCACTTTGGTGAAGACAAAGAACAACTGGATGCTTTCTTAACGCCGGAGATGGTATTAAGTGCTCGTCATAAAATTTCAGAGCAATATGTGTCGCCAGAAGTTGAAAAATATATGGTGGACTTAACTGCCGCAACCCGTCATCTTGATAAGTATGATGCTTCATTGGCTGGTATCGTTGAGATCGGTGCATCACCTCGTGCAACCTTGTCGCTTTTGCACAGTGCGAGTGCTTATGCTTGGTTGCAAGGGCGTGACTTTGTGACACCGGATGATGCCATTGTCATGCTGCCGGATATTTTAAGACATCGTATTCGTGTCAGCTTTTCTGGCCGTGCGCAACAGTGGACGGAAGATTCGGTGATTACCGAAATCATTAAACGTGTTCCGGTGCCTATGTCTCAAGCTTCTGAGTCAGTAGCGCAAACTGCTGTTCAATAAACTTCGATTTAAGGTTTTATATGTCATCAAAGTCGGTGTTATCACAGCTTAGTGGGTGGTTGTACAAGCTTTTCAAGCCTGTACAGCCGGACGCTTTGGTGGTCAAACAGCCGATTTTGTCGCAACAAGCGATTAACCAATTAGGTGAGAGCTTGTCACAGATGGTGCCGAAAGCCACGTTAAACCCAAAAGCCAGTGAGTCCTTAAAGCAAGGTGAGCAAGGCAGTCGTTTTCTTGGGTCTGGTATGGAGTACGAAGAAAGCCGCTTGTATCAGCCGGGCGATGAAGTGCGTCGTATTAACTGGCGCTTGATGGCACGAACCGGGCAAGCCTACACCAAACTGTTTCAGGAAGAGCGTCAAGAAAGCTGGACCTTGTTGGTGGATCAGCGCCAATCCATGCGCTTCGGTACTCAGCAACGATTGAAAGTGACTCAAGCCGTTCGTGTTGCCGGCTATTATGCTTGGCAAGCACAAACAGCAGGTTTGCCGATAGATGCGATTCGTTTGTCGGAAAACGTTAAATCCACTCCTATTTTTGAAGGCCGTAGTAGTTTTGAGCAATTGATGGAGTTTTTGTCGATTCCACAACCGCCAATGACAGTGCAAAAAGAACCGCGCTTGCATGATGAGTTATTGGAGTGCCAAAAACGTCTACAAGTAGGGTCAAGGTTAATTATTATCAGCGACTTTCAGGATTTGGATGATGCGACTTTGAATGTGATGGCAGCGTTACAACAAAAAGTCATGCTAAAAGCTGTGTTGGTCTATGACGCAGTGGAAAAACATCTGCCAGCTATTTCTGGTCTCAAGTTAAAGGGTTTAAGCGGGCGAACGCAAGCACACAGCTTGACCCACCAAGATTACCAAGCCTATGAAACCTGGGCGCAACAATACTTTGAGACTTTGCGTCAAAAATTATCCAATGTTGGCGTCACTCTTATCGAAATCTCGACACAGGACGATTTGCTGAAATTGCATAATCAACCCGGTTCTGCTCAGACGGCGGGGGCGGCTTAAATGTTGTTTTCAAGCCGACACATATCTAGAGTTACGTTATTGGTAGCAGGCGCCTCGATGCTTTATTCTTCTCTAAGCTTAGCGGCACAAGTTGCTTCACCTAGTGCTGAAAATGTTGCTACAAGTCAGGAACCCGCTACACAGTTGATTGATATTGAATTGCCACCCCAGCCTGGCACAAATTGGTGGCTTGGCTTGGAAATTGGTTTGGCGATAGTTGCCGTTATTGTGTTGTTAGCATTGCTCTATTGGTTGCGAAACCGCTACTGGCGTAGTTTTCATTTACGTTGGCAGTTAAAGAGCATGAGTAAACAGTGGGCTTCACTTTCAACGAATAATAGCCGTGAAGAAGCGCTTAAGCTATATCAGATTTTTGATAATGCCCAGCGTCATCAATTGTTATTGGAAAAGGATGCCATTGTCCTCAAAGAAACCTTAGAGCCTATGTGCTTTAGTCAAAATAATGCTTCACGTGAAACATTGGTTTCAGCCTTGTCGACATTAAAGCAAGCGCTTGCTGATTATGAAAAACACAAACTCAAATCCCTGCCTGGAAACTTAGCTCAAAGGTTGCGCAAAGCTGTTCATTACGGAATGACACGCTTGCAACAATCCAAAACCCACAGAGGGCAGAACCATGGTTAATGGTGGATTGAGTTGGCAAGTATTTTGGCAAGAGCTACCAAATTGGCCGAGTTGGGTGTTTGAACATCCCGCTGCGATGGCATTGATTGGTTTGGCGCCGCTTTTAACGCTGTTGTTTTGGGGGGTGTCGAAAACTGTGAAACGTTTTACTGGACGAAGCGATTGGGATTCGGCAGCAGAAATGAAGTCTATGTCTTTTCGACATCCATTGATTGATCGGATGCATTGGATTGCGCAACCACAAGCAAAATCGAGTTTTTGGCGTTGGATATTGCAGGGACTGCGTTGGTCAATACTGGCTTTATTGGCGATTGCTTTGGCAAGTCCAGTTAAAGAAGTGCCTTTACCGCCTGAACCTCAAACCAAAACAGTGCGAGATTTGGTATTTGTTGTCGAAACCTCTGCTAGCTTTCTCTTGCCGGATTATCAAATGAACGGTCAGCCAACCACGCGTATGGATGTGGTGAAATCGGTACTGGATCAATTTGTCTCTGGTTTACAGGGGAATCGCTTCAGTTTCATTGTCTATGCTGAAAATGCTTTTACGCTTATGCCATTAACCACCGATGCTGTTACTGCAAGACTGATGTTAAAAAGACTTAGACCTTACTTAGCGGGTCGTACCGATGAAGCAGCCGGTGAAGCGTTAGGCCTAGGTTTGCAACAAACGGAAAAAAGTACCAAAACCACACAAAAGCGGGTGGTAATTTTTATCTCGGACGGACAGTCTCGCGCCAGCCGTGTTCCTTTGGAAGATGCGGTTACTTATGCGCAAGGCTTAAATGTTCCTATTTATACCATTGGGATTGGAGCAGGAAGTAAGCAAGCCGATAAACGTGTATTTACCGGGTTGCTTTATCAACCATTAAAAAGCGGTATGCTGCGACATTTAGCCGCCGAAACGGGTGGGCGTTATTATCAGGTGAACGGCGAGGCGAGTTTGCAAAAAGTGTTGCAAGCGATCGACCAAACCGAAGGCGCACAATTGGAAACGCCGCAAAAGAAAACTGCAAAAATTGAACTATATCCTTACTTTGTTGCTTTGGCATTAATGATATTCGTGCTGTATTTCAGTTTGGTTCAACTGCTGGCGAGACGCCTCCAAACAGAGGAAGCGGCTTGATGGAACAACTATTGATGCAGCATTTAAATAATATCTGGGCATTTATTTTGCCGGAAGGTTGGCAGTGGCGAGATGCACAAACTTTGTGGTTTGTATTGATTCCTGTTATTTGGTGGTTGGTTGTCTACCTGATTAAAAAACGCCAAGTAGCACACTATGCCGATGCAGATTTATTGCCTTGGGTAAAAGCTGATGCAGCAACTCATCGTGGATCAGCATCATCCGTTGATATTGAAGGCACTAATACAAGACCCCAGCCTGGCAGATTTTTATGGCGTCTGGTAAAACGAATCTTAGGCGCATTTGTGTCACCAACGGCATTGCTTTCTTTTGCTTGGGTGGCGCTGATTATTGCATTGGCAGGGCCAAGAAGTGCGATTCCATCGCCCAATGAGTCGTCACGAGCAGGTGTAGACATTTTGATAGGTTTGGATGTGTCGCGTTCCATGCTGGTTCAAGATATGGGCGGTAACCGTTTTATTTTTAGTCGTGCGCTAATCGAGTCTTTATTAAACAGGCTTGAACCAAACGATCGTGTCGGTCTGATGGTTTATGCCGGTAAACCGCATTTAGTTTCTCCTTTAACTTTCGATAGAGATTTGTTTAAACATTATCTGAGTTTGGTGCGCCCAGGCATGCTACCAACCAGAGGATCTCAAATTTATCCTGCACTGAATTTCGGCTTGAAGCATTTGCAACAAACCGCTGGTAAAGCACAAATTTTACTGATGCTGACAAATGGTGAACCCGCTGAATATGAATCGCAAACTTTACCGCAGAGTCTGGCTAAAAGAGGACTGACCCAAACGCCTGGTGTTAAACAGGATAAAAAGGATGATTCGTCTGCTAAGGTGATTCTTGTTGGAGTTGGAAAAAACGCCGCAAGTCGTGTTCCAGAGTTTACCGATCCAACTGGCTATTTGCATGCCTATGGTCGCCTGGTGACGTCACGACTTGAAGCAGGTTTTTTGAAAAAATTGGCGGGTCAAATCAACGGTCAATATCTTCAGGCAAGTAATCAGGGTTCCTTTTTGCAGAAACTTTTGGACTCTGTGACGGAAGAAGCACAGAAACGCACTATTGTCTCTTCAACACCTATTTGGCAAGACCATGCTTGGCCATTTATGGTAGCGGCATTTATTTTATTGATTTTGGCATTTTATCCCATTCGATTACGCCCTTCCGAGATGTCCGGTTCACTTGGATTACTTGCTATTGCGTTAGTTTCAGCAGGTTTAACTGGGTTACCAACGCCTTCTCAAGCAGCAGATGAAGTTGATAGCGCTCAGCAGTCTTCGGCAGAGTTAAGCGCAAGTCAGCGTATCTCAAGACAACAGCAGGCTTTTCAAGCTTTTCAGACTAAAAAGTTTGAATTATCCGAGCAGCTTTATGATGGTTTAAACCAATATACGGGTTGGTTTGGCGCAGGTGATGCAGCTTACCGTGCCGGAGATTATGAGTCGGCAGTGCTCTACTTTACACAAGCTGCAGTAGCCGGCCACAACGACAAAGAACGCGCCCATGCGTTGTTTAACCTAGGAAATACTTTTTTCGAATCCAATTTGATGCCTCAAGCGATAGAAGCCTATACGCAGGCATTGGTGTATGTGCCTGATTACGATAAAGCCAAGCATAATTTAGAGTTGGCGAAAAAAATGCAGCGTCAGAAAAAGAAAGGAAAGCAGAAAAACCAAGAAAAAGGTGATGGTAAGGGTGCAGGAAGCCAGTCCCGTGATGCTGAAGGCAGTTTTTATGGCGGACAAAAGCCTAATAGCGAACCTGGCAAAGGCGTATCGGGCGACTCGGAAGATGGTGAAAAGCAGGCAAAAGATTTTGTATTGCCTGACGAAGAAGATCGTACCGACTTTCGTTTGAAATCTGAAGGCCGATTACAAGCAAATGGCAAAGCTAATGATGTTGCTAATGCGATTATTGATCAGCAGAAACGCAGACAAACTATTGAGAAATTTGAACAGAAAATGAAGCAAGTTCAGGACAAGCAATCCGCCTTATTAAAGCGCTTATTTGAGCGTGAAGAAGGATTCCAAGCAGAGCAGGAGCAAGCGCACGACTTGCCTGGAGTGAAGCCATGGTAGTTTCTTGCAAAGTTTGTAAACGTTTGATGTTTATTGTTCTGACAATCATCAATATGGCGCTACTGGCAATGCCAGCAAAAGCGGATAGCGTTAATTTATCGCCTTTAGAAATTACATTGGGTGAGCCGGTAACGTTGATCTTGAAAGGCAAAAATATAGAAAACGACTTCACAAAATTCGATAAATCTAAAATTCGCCAGCATTTTGAAATTTATGATGTGGACGGCGATTCAGACTATATGCGATTGGTCCTTTATCCTCGCATTGCAGGTGATGCCAAATTCCCTGCTATCCATATTGGTGGGTTACAGTTTGATGGAGCGGTGGTTAAGGTCAACCCTAATCCTGATGTAACTATTAATTGGCAGAGACCAAAAGATCATGCCTATATTAACCAACTACAGAGCTGGAAGGCATTGGTTAAAACATCTGATCCAGGTCTAGGAGCACGTTTGTTATTGCATTCACATGCCAATGATAAGGTGACGCATATTTTCAAAGAAACGGCGTTAGATGCGAATCAGAAGTGGTTTGGTAATCAACGTGTTTTTCAAATGCTGGTTGGTGGTGGTGAGCCAGGAAAATTAAAAGTTCGTACACCGATTGTTGAAGTTCGCAATACTGGTAATGGTCGCCCTTGGTTATTTTTCGATAATACACTTTGGTTGCAATTAAAGCCTACACCAAGTTTCTTACCTGTTGCCATGCCTATTGGTAAGGTTTCTGTACAGGTTCAAAAGTTAAGTTTTTGGCAAATACAGAACCAAATGATAGATTGGAAAATGATTCTGAAAGGTGAGAATGTCAACCCAAATACATTGCCTGACCCGACTGCTCAGTTTGCCTACAACCGTGCAATTGAATGGTTGATGCCTGATATGCAAAAAGAACAACGCTGGACAGACACAGGGTTGGTATCAGAACGTGTTATTAAACAACCATTGCGTTTCTTGGCGTTAGGATTAGTGCGTTTACCTAATATGAGAGTAACGTATTTTGATCCACTCACTGGTAAGTTGGTTGATCAGTATGTGCAAGGACAATGGATATTTTCTGTGCCGAAAGTAGTTTATTGGTTAATCAATATTTTGTTCTACGCGTTAATAGGGTTCGCTTTGCTTGTATTGGTATGGATCTTTATTGATGCTTGGTACAAGCTTCGTTTGGTGGTTGCTATTAAGCGAGCAGAAAGCACAGATGAGGTGTGGCAGGCGCTTTTGTCATGGACAGCATCACAATTTGGACAAGGTGCACAAAATCTCAGTTTTGGCCAATGGGAAAGTAAAATGAGCGCGCACTATGGAAGTTACGAAAGTTTGCACGAGCTGACAAAAGCTTTGGATAGAGACCGTTTCAGCCCACTTTCTGCAGATACCCAAACTTTAGCGCTGGTTTGGGCAAAGCAGGTGCCAGTTTTTAAATGGCAACGTGTGTATCATCGCTTCACAATAGTTAAGCTAAAGCTTTTTAGTTAATCTGTTCTCTATCTACAGTTTGCCTAGCGTTTTCTTATATTTGACGAAAGCTACGGAAAGCGCGTAAATAAGTGCGATGGCAATAATTGCTTGACCCGCTAATGCCAAACCGATTGAGAAGGTGTTTTCACGAATAAGGCTTGGAATCATCAAAAATAAACCAATTACCAACCCAATAGTCATCGTTTTAACAGCGATTTTAACAATACTTTTTGTTAAAAGCCTTTTGTGTTCTGGTGAACCAATTTCCATAAATTTTTATCTCATTTTTTGTTAAAGCGATTGCTGAACCCATTGTACAAAGCTAGGTAACGGCATGGCGCCAGATTGTCTGGCGATTTCTTTTCCATTTTTAAAAATAGCTAAAGTAGGTATTGAACGGATATTAAATTTTGCGGCAATTTGTTGCTCGACTTCAGTATTAATTTTGACCAGTTTTGCTTGAGATTTTAACTGTTGCGCTGCTTGAGCAAAAGTGGGAGCAAACATTTTGCAAGGGCCACACCAAGGTGCCCAAAAATCGACGACGATCGGTTGATCGGTTTTTTCGATTGCTCTTAGTAATTGGTCGCCTGTCATTTCTATGGGTGTATCAGTCAATAGCGATTGTTTGCATTTACCACAGGATGGAGATTGATTTAGTTTTTCGTCAGGAATTCGATTTAATCCACCGCAGTGTGGGCACATAATAATCATGGCTGTTCCTTCATTTGGTTACTTGACTTTGGTTTTATAGGGATTTAACTCCTTTAATTCAAGTGTTATTCAAGCCATTCAGGTTTTGGGCTCTCTCGCCCACCAGCTTCAAGCCCTTCGTTTACAAAGCCATGTAGTGTCTGGTCATGGCAATGGATTAATTCAATGAGCTTCGGATCTTCAGCTGTTAAAGTCGCCTGCACGCCATTTTCTATTGCTTCGTAATGCATATCAATCTGATCTTTATATTCAAAAAGAGCTGCAAATAAAGGATCCCAAGAGCGAATCGCTCTGCCCATACCAAAACGTTTTTCCATACCAATGACATGATCTTGAAGCACTTGTGCGAGTTCTGGATTATTTGAGGTGGTGGTAGCAATAATGCCATTTTCAATTTTTTGGGTTTCACGCTCAAGTTCAGTATGACATTCCAACAGTTTTGAAAATAAAGCTTGGTCTTGCTTATGTTGTTCATCAGTACCATGACCGTGACGATAGGGTTTGCCATGAACAGTTTTCATGTAATAGCTCCAGAAAATTGGATTGGAGTTGATATTTTAGGGAATTTTGTAAAAAAAAGCGCCGAAATTGTATCGGCGCGATTTTCAACTGAGGAGCATATTCAAATAAGTAGGAGACCTAGTTTGAATATTAATGGAGTTAATGAAATTAGGTTTCAAAGAAACCGAGTTAAGAAACATCCTGTTTCGTTAACTTAGAAATAAGTGTACGCCTAAACTTGAAAAAAGAGTTTTGAGGGAGTGTGAAATTGTATTGAAGAACAGTGACGTAAAAGCCTCCGCCCAATGCTAAAAATTAGCGAATAGGCGGTGGAAGGGAGGATTGTTTCTGATTTAACGTTTTGTATTTGTTGCGTTGAAAGCGTTATAGTTTGCTTGAGCTTGAAGGTTTGAAGCATAAGTCAAACCATTTGTAGTATCACCTTTTTCGGTAGGTTCTGAGCCTGCTGAATCTTTTTCATTTACCCGGCGATCTTTAGCTAAATTTAAATAATCTGTTTGTTGTGTTTGATTTTTGTCAGACAAAGTAACAGAGGAATTGCCAGCAGATGAAGTAACAGCTGTAGATTTTTCGGTCACTTTCGGTTCTTTTGCTGTAGCGTCAGCTAACCCATTCGATTGAAGGTAAGTTGCGTGTGTAGCGCTTGCTAAAACTGGATTGACATTATTCATAACCGCATTCCTCTTGTATCCAGAAAGTGTGTTTGCTATACATTTCTGTCTATCGGTAGCTGCAATTATAAAAAAAAAAATCTAAAAAATCTAGTTTCATCAATTAGTTAGTAACTTCCTGAATAAAAAGTAAGCAAAATTACGTTTTATTGTCCTTAGGTACAATAGATTTTTATTGACACTATAACTATAGTGATTCTACTGAAAAAAGAATTGTTGATTGGGAGAGTCGAAATGGCTACAGGAAATTCCGTTATTATTGGTCGAGTTGGAGAGCTTTCTGGCAAGGTATACATCAAATTACCTTCAGGTGAATTAGTGCCACTGAAAGAAGGGATGGTTGTTCATGCCAATGATGTTATCGTAACGGCCGATGGCGGTTCAATCCTAGTTTATTTGGCTAATGGTACCGTTTTTACTCTTGGGCAAAACTCTGTAGCTCGTCTTGATGACGATGTTATGCCAAAAGCCGATGTCGAAGAGCTGCAAGCCAAGCAAGATGATGTTCAGGACATGGTTCAGAAAGTGCTTTCTGGCCAGGCAGAATCATTAGACGCGACAGCTGCTGGTCAAGACAGCGGGCAGCCAACTTCTTCCTCTTCACAAACGCCTGATGCAATCCAAGCGGATAGAGCGCAAGGTAATGTAACGAGTGGGTTTGATGAGGGCACTGATGGTGCCAACCCTAACCCTACGCAAACGCCTGATCCAACGGGTAATAATAACGAGTATCTGTATGCAGCAAATCAACAAACTGCTTTTTCAATATCTCTCGATATAGACAGAATTACATCGGATAGTCTTGTTAATGCACGTGAAGCCAATGGTAATATTGCGGTTACAGGGCAGGTTCTTGGGCAAAATTTAGATCACGGTACGGTTACGCTAACAATTAATGGTAACCAATATTCTGGTAATTTCGGTTCTGATGGGAAATATGCGATTTCTGTTCTAGGTGCAGATTTTGCTAATGACTCAGACCAAGTTGTGGACGCGACGGCGGTTGCCTATAACAGCAACGGCGAGCAAGCTACCAGTACTTCGACAGAATTCTATTTGATTGATACCAGCGCGGGCCGTATTTATATAGATCCGATTACTGGAGACAATATTCTTGCCGGTAACGAAGATAAAAGTGTCACCATTAGTGGTAGTACAGGCTCCATTGCTGCCGGGCAAACCGTTACGATTGAAGTGCAAGATTCAAGTGGCAACGTTCTTTTTGACTCAACAACCTTGCCGTCTAGTCAACAGCCAACTGTAGGGGTTGATGGTAAATGGTCGATTGCTGGCGTTGATATGAGTAGCTGGCCGGATGATGCAAACTATAAAGTGATTGCCAATTCTGTTGATTCTTCTGGCAACCCAGCCATTAAAGGTGAAGAAAACTTCACAACGCGCGTGACGCAAGATGACTCTATTATTATTCAAGAAAACACCGTTGCCAATGGAAATGTGTTGGCGAATGACAGTAACCCGAACAATACGTTGAAAGTTGCTAGTTTCACCATCTCTGGAGATTCCACAACGCATAATGCGGGTGATTCCGTCGCCATTTCAGGTGTAGGGCAGATGACCCTAAATGCAGATGGTAGTTATGCCTTTACGCCTGTGCATGATTGGGATGGCACCGTTCCTCAAATTACTTACACCACGAACTCCGATGATAGCAGTAAGCTTGACATAAAAGTTGAGCCAGCGGGTAGTGCTCATGTTGGTACGGTCACGATTGATCCTGTTACTCAGGACAATGTTGTAAATTCTGCCGAAAGTAACGCTACGATTGCAGTAACTGGGGCAGCAACTGGTGGCGACATCAGTGCAAATGACACAGTGACCATGACGATCAACGGCCAAGAGTACACAGCGACAGTGCAAAGCAATGGCACTTGGAGCGTGGATGTAGCCGGATCAGACCTAGCCGCGGATGCCGACAAAGGCTTCACAGCGAGTGTTGCGTCAACGGATGCCGCAGGCAACCCAGTGACGAGCACAGCGACTCACAGCTACACAGTTGATACCACAGCGGACAAAGGGACAGTCACCATCAACGACGTGACTTCAGACAACGTGATCAATGCCGCGGAGAGTGGACAAACCATCGCCGTGACAGGAACAGCAACTGGTGGCGACATCAGTGCAAATGACACAGTGACCATGACGATCAACGGCCAAGAGTACACAGCGACAGTGCAAAGCAATGGCACTTGGAGCGTGGATGTAGCCGGATCAGACCTAGCCGCGGATGCCGACAAAGGCTTCACAGCGAGTGTTGCGTCAACGGATGCCGCAGGCAACCCAGTGACGAGCACAGCGACTCACAGCTACACAGTTGATACCACAGCGGACAAAGGGACAGTCACCATCAACGACGTGACTTCAGACAACGTGATCAATGCCGCGGAGAGTGGACAAACCATCGCCGTGACAGGAACAGCAACTGGTGGCGACATCAGTGCAAATGACACAGTGACCATGACGATCAACGGCCAAGAGTACACAGCGACAGTGCAAAGCAATGGCACTTGGAGCGTGGATGTAGCCGGATCAGACCTAGCCGCGGATGCCGACAAAGGCTTCACAGCGAGTGTTGCGTCAACGGATGCCGCAGGCAACCCAGTGACGAGCACAGCGACTCACAGCTACACAGTTGATACCACAGCGGACAAAGGGACAGTCACCATCAACGACGTGACTTCAGACAACGTGATCAATGCCGCGGAGAGTGGACAAACCATCGCCGTGACAGGAACAGCAACTGGTGGCGACATCAGTGCAAATGACACAGTGACCATGACGATCAACGGCCAAGAGTACACAGCGACAGTGCAAAGCAATGGCACTTGGAGCGTGGATGTAGCCGGATCAGACCTAGCCGCGGATGCCGACAAAGGCTTCACAGCGAGTGTTGCGTCAACGGATGCCGCAGGCAACCCAGTGACGAGCACAGCGACTCACAGCTACACAGTTGATACCACAGCGGACAAAGGGACAGTCACCATCAACGACGTGACTTCAGACAACGTGATCAATGCCGCGGAGAGTGGACAAACCATCGCCGTGACAGGAACAGCAACTGGTGGCGACATCAGTGCAAATGACACAGTGACCATGACGATCAACGGCCAAGAGTACACAGCGACAGTGCAAAGCAATGGCACTTGGAGCGTGGATGTAGCCGGATCAGACCTAGCCGCGGATGCCGACAAAGGCTTCACAGCGAGTGTTGCGTCAACGGATGCCGCAGGCAACCCAGTGACGAGCACAGCGACTCACAGCTACACAGTTGATACCACAGCGGACAAAGGGACAGTCACCATCAACGACGTGACTTCAGACAACGTGATCAATGCCGCGGAGAGTGGACAAACCATCGCCGTGACAGGAACAGCAACTGGTGGCGACATCAGTGCAAATGACACAGTGACCATGACGATCAACGGCCAAGAGTACACAGCGACAGTGCAAAGCAATGGCACTTGGAGCGTGGATGTAGCCGGATCAGACCTAGCCGCGGATGCCGACAAAGGCTTCACAGCGAGTGTTGCGTCAACGGATGCCGCAGGCAACCCAGTGACGAGCACAGCGACTCACAGCTACACAGTTGATACCACAGCGGACAAAGGGACAGTCACCATCAACGACGTGACTTCAGACAACGTGATCAATGCCGCGGAGAGTGGACAAACCATCGCCGTGACAGGAACAGCAACTGGTGGCGACATCAGTGCAAATGACACAGTGACCATGACGATCAACGGCCAAGAGTACACAGCGACAGTGCAAAGCAATGGCACTTGGAGCGTGGATGTAGCCGGATCAGACCTAGCCGCGGATGCCGACAAAGGCTTCACAGCGAGTGTTGCGTCAACGGATGCCGCAGGCAACCCAGTGACGAGCACAGCGACTCACAGCTACACAGTTGATACCACAGCGGACAAAGGGACAGTCACCATCAACGACGTGACTTCAGACAACGTGATCAATGCCGCGGAGAGTGGACAAACCATCGCCGTGACAGGAACAGCAACTGGTGGCGACATCAGTGCAAATGACACAGTGACCATGACGATCAACGGCCAAGAGTACACAGCGACAGTGCAAAGCAATGGCACTTGGAGCGTGGATGTAGCCGGATCAGACCTAGCCGCGGATGCCGACAAAGGCTTCACAGCGAGTGTTGCGTCAACGGATGCCGCAGGCAACCCAGTGACGAGCACAGCGACTCACAGCTACACAGTTGATACCACAGCGGACAAAGGGACAGTCACCATCAACGACGTGACTTCAGACAACGTGATCAATGCCGCGGAGAGTGGACAAACCATCGCCGTGACAGGAACAGCAACTGGTGGCGACATCAGTGCAAATGACACAGTGACCATGACGATCAACGGCCAAGAGTACACAGCGACAGTGCAAAGCAATGGCACTTGGAGCGTGGATGTAGCCGGATCAGACCTAGCCGCGGATGCCGACAAAGGCTTCACAGCGAGTGTTGCGTCAACGGATGCCGCAGGCAACCCAGTGACGAGCACAGCGACTCACAGCTACACAGTTGATACCACAGCGGACAAAGGGACAGTCACCATCAACGACGTGACTTCAGACAACGTGATCAATGCCGCGGAGAGTGGACAAACCATCGCCGTGACAGGAACAGCAACTGGTGGCGACATCAGTGCAAATGACACAGTGACCATGACGATCAACGGCCAAGAGTACACAGCGACAGTGCAAAGCAATGGCACTTGGAGCGTGGATGTAGCCGGATCAGACCTAGCCGCGGATGCCGACAAAGGCTTCACAGCGAGTGTTGCGTCAACGGATGCCGCAGGCAACCCAGTGACGAGCACAGCGACTCACAGCTACACAGTTGATACCACAGCGGACAAAGGGACAGTCACCATCAACGACGTGACTTCAGACAACGTGATCAATGCCGCGGAGAGTGGACAAACCATCGCCGTGACAGGAACAGCAACTGGTGGCGACATCAGTGCAAATGACACAGTGACCATGACGATCAACGGCCAAGAGTACACAGCGACAGTGCAAAGCAATGGCACTTGGAGCGTGGATGTAGCCGGATCAGACCTAGCCGCGGATGCCGACAAAGGCTTCACAGCGAGTGTTGCGTCAACGGATGCCGCAGGCAACCCAGTGACGAGCACAGCGACTCACAGCTACACAGTTGATACCACAGCGGACAAAGGGACAGTCACCATCAACGACGTGACTTCAGACAACGTGATCAATGCCGCGGAGAGTGGACAAACCATCGCCGTGACAGGAACAGCAACTGGTGGCGACATCAGTGCAAATGACACAGTGACCATGACGATCAACGGCCAAGAGTACACAGCGACAGTGCAAAGCAATGGCACTTGGAGCGTGGATGTAGCCGGATCAGACCTAGCCGCGGATGCCGACAAAGGCTTCACAGCGAGTGTTGCGTCAACGGATGCCGCAGGCAACCCAGTGACGAGCACAGCGACTCACAGCTACACAGTTGATACCACAGCGGACAAAGGGACAGTCACCATCAACGACGTGACTTCAGACAACGTGATCAATGCCGCGGAGAGTGGACAAACCATCGCCGTGACAGGAACAGCAACTGGTGGCGACATCAGTGCAAATGACACAGTGACCATGACGATCAACGGCCAAGAGTACACAGCGACAGTGCAAAGCAATGGCACTTGGAGCGTGGATGTAGCCGGATCAGACCTAGCCGCGGATGCCGACAAAGGCTTCACAGCGAGTGTTGCGTCAACGGATGCCGCAGGCAACCCAGTGACGAGCACAGCGACTCACAGCTACACAGTTGATACCACAGCGGACAAAGGGACAGTCACCATCAACGACGTGACTTCAGACAACGTGATCAATGCCGCGGAGAGTGGACAAACCATCGCCGTGACAGGAACAGCAACTGGTGGCGACATCAGTGCAAATGACACAGTGACCATGACGATCAACGGCCAAGAGTACACAGCGACAGTGCAAAGCAATGGCACTTGGAGCGTGGATGTAGCCGGATCAGACCTAGCCGCGGATGCCGACAAAGGCTTCACAGCGAGTGTTGCGTCAACGGATGCCGCAGGCAACCCAGTGACGAGCACAGCGACTCACAGCTACACAGTTGATACCACAGCGGACAAAGGGACAGTCACCATCAACGACGTGACTTCAGACAACGTGATCAATGCCGCGGAGAGTGGACAAACCATCGCCGTGACAGGAACAGCAACTGGTGGCGACATCAGTGCAAATGACACAGTGACCATGACGATCAACGGCCAAGAGTACACAGCGACAGTGCAAAGCAATGGCACTTGGAGCGTGGATGTAGCCGGATCAGACCTAGCCGCGGATGCCGACAAAGGCTTCACAGCGAGTGTTGCGTCAACGGATGCCGCAGGCAACCCAGTGACGAGCACAGCGACTCACAGCTACACAGTTGATACCACAGCGGACAAAGGGACAGTCACCATCAACGACGTGACTTCAGACAACGTGATCAATGCCGCGGAGAGTGGACAAACCATCGCCGTGACAGGAACAGCAACTGGTGGCGACATCAGTGCAAATGACACAGTGACCATGACGATCAACGGCCAAGAGTACACAGCGACAGTGCAAAGCAATGGCACTTGGAGCGTGGATGTAGCCGGATCAGACCTAGCCGCGGATGCCGACAAAGGCTTCACAGCGAGTGTTGCGTCAACGGATGCCGCAGGCAACCCAGTGACGAGCACAGCGACTCACAGCTACACAGTTGATACCACAGCGGACAAAGGGACAGTCACCATCAACGACGTGACTTCAGACAACGTGATCAATGCCGCGGAGAGTGGACAAACCATCGCCGTGACAGGAACAGCAACTGGTGGCGACATCAGTGCAAATGACACAGTGACCATGACGATCAACGGCCAAGAGTACACAGCGACAGTGCAAAGCAATGGCACTTGGAGCGTGGATGTAGCCGGATCAGACCTAGCCGCGGATGCCGACAAAGGCTTCACAGCGAGTGTTGCGTCAACGGATGCCGCAGGCAACCCAGTGACGAGCACAGCGACTCACAGCTACACAGTTGATACCACAGCGGACAAAGGGACAGTCACCATCAACGACGTGACTTCAGACAACGTGATCAATGCCGCGGAGAGTGGACAAACCATCGCCGTGACAGGAACAGCAACTGGTGGCGACATCAGTGCAAATGACACAGTGACCATGACGATCAACGGCCAAGAGTACACAGCGACAGTGCAAAGCAATGGCACTTGGAGCGTGGATGTAGCCGGATCAGACCTAGCCGCGGATGCCGACAAAGGCTTCACAGCGAGTGTTGCGTCAACGGATGCCGCAGGCAACCCAGTGACGAGCACAGCGACTCACAGCTACACAGTTGATACCACAGCGGACAAAGGGACAGTCACCATCAACGACGTGACTTCAGACAACGTGATCAATGCCGCGGAGAGTGGACAAACCATCGCCGTGACAGGAACAGCAACTGGTGGCGACATCAGTGCAAATGACACAGTGACCATGACGATCAACGGCCAAGAGTACACAGCGACAGTGCAAAGCAATGGCACTTGGAGCGTGGATGTAGCCGGATCAGACCTAGCCGCGGATGCCGACAAAGGCTTCACAGCGAGTGTTGCGTCAACGGATGCCGCAGGCAACCCAGTGACGAGCACAGCGACTCACAGCTACACAGTTGATACCACAGCGGACAAAGGGACAGTCACCATCAACGACGTGACTTCAGACAACGTGATCAATGCCGCGGAGAGTGGACAAACCATCGCCGTGACAGGAACAGCAACTGGTGGCGACATCAGTGCAAATGACACAGTGACCATGACGATCAACGGCCAAGAGTACACAGCGACAGTGCAAAGCAATGGCACTTGGAGCGTGGATGTAGCCGGATCAGACCTAGCCGCGGATGCCGACAAAGGCTTCACAGCGAGTGTTGCGTCAACGGATGCCGCAGGCAACCCAGTGACGAGCACAGCGACTCACAGCTACACAGTTGATACCACAGCGGACAAAGGGACAGTCACCATCAACGACGTGACTTCAGACAACGTGATCAATGCCGCGGAGAGTGGACAAACCATCGCCGTGACAGGAACAGCAACTGGTGGCGACATCAGTGCAAATGACACAGTGACCATGACGATCAACGGCCAAGAGTACACAGCGACAGTGCAAAGCAATGGCACTTGGAGCGTGGATGTAGCCGGATCAGACCTAGCCGCGGATGCCGACAAAGGCTTCACAGCGAGTGTTGCGTCAACGGATGCCGCAGGCAACCCAGTGACGAGCACAGCGACTCACAGCTACACAGTTGATACCACAGCGGACAAAGGGACAGTCACCATCAACGACGTGACTTCAGACAACGTGATCAATGCCGCGGAGAGTGGACAAAACCATCGCCGTGACAGGAACAGCAACTGGTGGCGACATCAGTGCAAATGACACAGTGACCATGACGATCAACGGCCAAGAGTACACAGCGACAGTGCAAAGCAATGGCACTTGGAGCGTGGGATGTAGCCGGATCAGACCTAGCCGCGGATGCCGACAAAGGCTTCACAGCGAGTGTTGCGTCAACGGATGCCGCAGGCAACCCAGTGACGAGCACAGCGACTCACAGCTACACAGTTGATACCACAGCGGACAAAGGACAGTCACCATCAACGACGTGACTTCAGACAACGTGATCAATGCCGCGGAGAGTGGACAAACCATCGCCGTGGACAGGAACAGCAACTGGTGGCGACATCAGTGCAAATGACACAGTGACCATGACGATCAACGGCCAAGAGTACACAGCGACAGTGCAAAGCAATGGCACTTGGAGCGTGGATGTAGCCGGATCAGACCTAGCCGCGGATGCCGACAAAGGCTTCACAGCGAGTGTTGCGTCAACGGATGCCGCAGGCAACCCAGTGACGAGCACAGCGACTCACAGCTACACAGTTGATACCACAGCGGACAAAGGACAGTC